>NZ_CP191981.1:4800000-8764029 GCF_050943845.1 Kribbella sp. CA-294648 | reverse complement strand
CCTGGTCCAGGCAACGTCCAGATCATTCACTTCCGCCTTGCTTTCCGCACTGGCGGACTGGTCCTCGACCACGCGTTGCTCCCCGAATCCTCTGCTGCGGTGGCCGCCACTCCCGGGCTGGTCCCCGGTGCCGCGCGACCATTCGACCCGGCACCCCGCTCGCGCCGCCGGTCGGCCGCACGAAGCAGTGGCTTTCTCCTCAGCCGGTTTCCTCATTGTCCACATCGTTGTCCACAGTTGTGAACGAAGCGCGGAGCTACTTGGTTACCGGTCTCGGGGTGTGGGACCTCTGGTGTGAGGGGCTGACGCTAACAAGTCCGCCCACACCGCTTCAAGCCGTCATCCACAGGCTATGGGACCTAAATTGGGGGCAACCTCCGGCGTGTCGGGTAGACGCCGGAGCGTAGTCATGGTTGGTAGGCGGCCTGTGGGTCGCAGTCCGTAGCCATCGTGACCAGCCTGTGACGACCTCTCGACACTCTGCTTCATCCACAGACCTGTGGAAAACTATGGGGACGGCTGGTTTGACCTGTCCACAGGCCGCCACGTACCGTGGATCAGTCGGTGTTGAGCCGGCCGTTTCGTGCTGCGCTCCCAACGGGACCGACCTTCGGTGAAGGTTTCTCGAGTGGCGTGCAGGACCTGCACCAGGGACAGATCTATCAGTGGATTTGTCGACAAATGTGATCTCGAGTAACCGGAGTCATTCCAGTGAGCAAGCGGACGTTCCAGCCGAACAACCGTCGTCGGCACAAGAAGCACGGCTTCCGTCTTCGGATGCGCACCCGTGCGGGCCGCGCCATCCTCGCAACGCGTCGTGCGAAGGGTCGCCAGCGCCTCGCGGCCTGACGCCGGTGAGCTGGCGACAGTGACCACCTCGTGCTTCCCGCGTCGAACCGGCTCCGCCGGTCCGACGACTTCCGCCGCGCCGTCCGAAGTGGACGGCGGGCTGGTCGGCGTGCCGTGGTGGTCCACCATCTGTCGCCGGGGCCCGGCTCTTCGGCCGAGCCCGCTCGCGTCGGATTCGTGGTGAACAAGGCGGTGGGCAATGCGGTTCTGCGGAACCGCGTCCACCGCCGCCTGCGTGCCGTGATGGCAGCGCAGCTCCCCGGCCTGCCGGCCGGCAGCCTGACAGTGGTTCGGGCTCTGCCGCCGTCGGGCTCTTCGTCGTACGAGGAGCTGGCGGACGATGTGCAGGGCGCGCTGCAGCGGGTGCTGACCGCACCTTCGAAGCCTGCGTCCGCGCCCGCGGCTGTGGAGACTGCACATCAGTCGGCTGCGCCTCAGCAGACTGGGCCTCAGCAAACGGCGCCGAAGGACGGGCGATGAAGATCGCGCCCGTGAAGTACGGGATCATCGGATTTCTGAAGCTGTACCGGAAGTTCGTCAGCCCGATGTACGGGCAGGTGTGCCGGTTCTACCCCAGTTGTTCTGCCTACGCTTTGGAAGCGGTCGAACGTCACGGCGCGGTGCGCGGTAGCTGGCTGGCGGCGAAGAGACTCGCCCACTGCCACCCGTGGAACCCCGGCGGCTACGACCCCGTTCCACCCACAGATGTCGACCAGCGCGGAGATTCCGTCTCCGCCAACCAGCCCGGGCCGTCAGCCGACGCCGGGCCTGTGCAGCGAGGTGCCTTGAGTGATTGATCTGGCCATCCCCCAGCTCGCCTTGTGGGACGGGATCGTAGACGTTTTCAACGCCGTCATGACGCCGCTGTACTGGGCGGTCTCGGCGCTGCTGGTGGGGTGGCACTGGCTGCTGTCGCAGGTGCTCGATCCTGACAGTGGCTGGGCCTGGGCGCTCTCGATCGCCGGCCTGACCATCGTCATCCGGACGCTGCTGATCCCGCTCTTCGTGCGGCAGATCCGCTCCAGCCGGAACATGCAGTTGCTGCAGCCGAAGATGAAGGAGCTGCAGAAGAAGTACGGCCACGACCGGGAGAAGCTCGGTCAGGAAATGATGAAGCTGTACAAGGAGACGGGCACCAACCCGTTCTCCTCGTGCCTGCCGCTGCTGCTGCAGTCGCCGGTGTTCCTGGCCCTGTTCCGGGTGCTCGACGGCGCCTCGAAGGGTGAGGCACACAGCAGCGTCATCGCTCCGCACGTCGACTCACTGCGGCACGCGAAGATCTTCGGCGCCGAGATCTCGCAGACCTTCCTGCGCGCGAACGGCGACGGCTCCACCAACGTCAAGATCGTCGCGGTGTTCCTGATCATCCTGATGACCGCGACGATGTTCATCACCCAGCTGCAGCTGATGCGCAAGAACATGCCGAAGGAGGCCCTCGAGGGCCAGGCGGCGCAGATGCAGAAGATCATGTTGTACGTCTTCCCGATCTTCTTCCTGATCGGTGGCTTCAACTTCCCGATCGGTGTGCTGATCTACTGGTTCGTCTCGAACGTGTGGACGATGGGCCAGCAGTTCTACGTGATCCGCCGCAACCCGGCCCCCGGTACTCCGGCCTTCGACGCGATGGAGGCTCGCAAGCGCGAGCACAACCTGCGGGCCGGCAAGCCTGCGGACGAGGGTCTGGGTGACGCCGAGGAGGGTTCGGTCGCGACCGACCGCCGCCCGGCGAACAGGCAGCAGCCGAAGCGTCAGTCCCGTAGTACGCGGAAGACCACGGCGTCCGAGCCGTCGGTGCAGGAGACCCCGAAGGTGCAGGACAACCCGAAGGCGTCCAGCAACGGCCAGCAGCCGGCCAAGAAGGCTCCCGCCAAGCAGACCTCGGGTGCGAAGCGCCAGCCGGCCGCGAAGTCGCGCGCCGCTCGCCAGGCCGCCCAGAAGAAAGCCGCGCAGAAGAAGCCGGGCGGTGGCTCCGGCCGCTCCTGACGCACGCCGTCGGAACGCCGGTTGATCCGGCACCCCGTTTTCTCTGCTGTGTACCACCTGGGTCCCCGTGGGGCGGATCTCGAACTGTGAAGGAGTGGCCGTGAGCGACGGCATGCAGGACACCGAGGCGCCGGAGAAGTCCGCGCCGGCCGACCAGGCGGGCGACCGCCTGAAGGCGCTGGAGGCCGAGAGCGACATCGCGGCCGACTACCTGGAAGAGCTGCTGGACATCGCCGATCTCGACGGCGACATCGACATGGACATCGACGGCGACCGTGCGGCGGTCTCGATCGTGGGCGCCGACCTGAGCAACCTGGTCGGCGAGAACGGCAGGGTGCTCGAGGCGCTGCAGGAGCTGACCCGGCTGGCCGTCTACCGGGAGACCGGTGAGCGGTCGCGGCTGATGCTGGACGTCTCGAACTACCGGGCGAACCGGAAGGCCGAGCTGGAAGAGGTCGGCCGGAAGGCGATCGAGGAAGTGAAGGCTTCGGGCGAGGCCGTGAAGCTGCCGCCGATGACGCCGTTCGAGCGCAAGGTGGTTCACGACGTCGTCGCCGCGGCCGGTCTGACCAGCGAGTCCGAAGGCGAGGAGCCGCGTCGCCGGGTCGTCGTCCAGCCCGCGTGATCGCCGTGTTCTGCTCGTGACGGACCACGTTTCACGTGAAACACCGCCGCTCGTGGAGGAACTCTTTCCGCGGGCGGCGGAGCGGCTTGCGGAGTACGCGGAGCTGCTCGCCACCGAAGGAACACTGCGCGGACTGATCGGTCCGCGCGAGGTGCCGCGGCTGTGGGACCGGCACCTGCTGAACTGCGCGGTGCTGGAGCGCTTGATCCCGGAGGAGTCCACCGTCGCCGACATCGGCACCGGTGCTGGCCTGCCGGGGATCGTGCTCGCCCTCGTTCGCCCCGATCTCCAGGTGTCGCTCGTCGAGCCGCTGCTCCGGCGTACCACCTTCCTTGAAGAGGCGGTGGAACAACTCGGCCTTGGTAATGCCTTGGTGGTTCGCGCCCGTGCCGAAGACTTGATCCCCGGCCGCAAGTCCACCGCGGAAGGCGCCGCGCGTGGCAAGGCGCCGTACGACGTGGTCGCTTCTCGTGCGGTGGCACCGCTCGGCAAGCTGGCCGGCTGGTGCCTGCCGCTGACGTACGAGGGCGGCCTCATGCTGGCGATGAAGGGTGCCTCCGCGGAGGAGGAACTCGCTGCGTCGGAAGCCGAACTCGAGGCTCTCGGCGCCGAGGAATGGCATGTGCACCAGCTCGGTGTCGATGAACTGGCCCAGCCGACGACAGTCGTGAGTATTGTGGCCGGACGTGCTGCGCGGGGATCCCAGCACAGGAGACGCGGGAGGTGATCGGGTTCGTGAGTCGTGCCCTCGGATGGCCTGAGAAAAGTACTGGTGAACCAAGAACTTCACAAGGAATCGGCTGGCCGGCAGCCCAACCCGCCGCCACCCTCCAAGTAACCAAAGACGCACCCCCCGCCCCCACACGTTCCCACCCGGCCACCCCCGCCCCGGCCGAGCCCTTCACCCCCACACCCGACCACCCTGCAAACACCCAGGCCGACGCCACCGATGCCACCCCGGCCGCCGCCGTCGATGCCACCCACGCCGGAGACGTCACCCACGCCGTTGATGCGGCCGATGCCACCCGGGCCGATGCCACCCCGGCCGACACCGGACCCGCCGACGCCGCCGCTGTCATGCACGACGCCGATGCGGCCGACACCGTCGACGCCACCCACGCCGGCGGTGCGGCGGACGCCGCTCTCGACCAGCCTGCGGATACGTCGACCGGGCAGCCGACCGCCGTCGCGACGGACGAGCGCGCTGTTTCGTCGCATGGCCATGGGTTGACGGCTGCGCCAGTGTTCACCTCGCCGGCCCAAGCGCCGACGGCAAACGATGCTTCGTCGGAGGGTCCGTCGGCGCTTCGGGCGGCTGCCTCCATCGGTCTGGGAGACCATCCCACCGAGACCCCGTCAGAACCGGTTTCACGTGAAACCGAAGAGCCCGCGACCCCGGAATCGGACGCCGCGGAGCAGCCTGAGGAAGAGTTCCCCGAATCGCCTCGGCCTGTGGATGACTACCCCCTGGAAACGGCGCCTCACGCGGGAATTCATCCACAGGCGCCTGTGGATGAACCTGGGGGCAAGCCCGCTCCGACCCCCACGGACATCCTCTTCGGGCCAAGTACCGCACCTATCGGAATGGGCGCTATGACTGCCGCACAGATCGCCGCGCGGGCCACCTCGGACGAGCTCCAGCGGCGACTTCTCGAGACTCCGATCGCCGCCGCCACCGAACGGACCCTGCTGGTGAATGAAGGACGCACGATGGGCCGCGAGTTCCCGCTGCCCGCAGAGACCCGGGTCTTCGTGGTCGCCAACCAAAAGGGCGGCGTCGGCAAGACCACCACCACCGTCAACGTCGCCGCGGGCCTGGCCCTGTACGGCGCACGCATCCTGGTGATCGACCTCGACCCCCAGGGCAACGCGTCGACGGCACTGGGCATCGAACACTCGGAAGGCACCCCCGGTGTCTACGAGGCGATCATCGAGGGAGAGCCGCTGAGCAAGCTGCTCGCCCCCTGCGCCGAGCACCCCGGCATCGTTGTCGTCCCGGCGACGATCGACCTGGCCGGCGCCGAGATCGAACTGGTCAGCATCGTCGCCCGCGAGAGCCGCCTGAAGCGGGCCCTGGATGCCCACCTGGCCGAGACCGAAGCAGCCGGCGAGAAGTACGACTACGTCTTCATCGACTGCCCGCCGTCGCTAGGCCTCCTCACGGTGAACGCCCTCACCGCGGCCCGCGAAGTACTCGTCCCGATCCAAAGCGAGTACTACGCCCTCGAAGGCCTCTCCCAGCTCCTCCGCCACATTGACATGGTGAAGTCGCACCTGAATCCAACTCTCGACGTATCGACAATTCTCCTCACCATGTACGACGCCCGCACCAAACTGGCCGGCGAGGTAGCAGCCGAAGTCCGAGGCCACTTCCAAGACGCCGTACTCCGCACCGCCGTCCCCCGCTCGGTCCGCATCTCCGAGGCCCCCAGCCACGGCCAAACAGTCCTCGCCTACGACCCAGCCTCAGCCGGCGCCCTCTCGTACCTAGAAGCCTCCCGAGAGATCGCCATGCGCAACACCCCCTCCTAACCCACCAGCCAACTTCCCAGAACGGCCCGCCGAACGGCGGGCCGTTCTGCGTATACCCAGGAACGACATGCGGTCGGCTAGCCAGGAGCCCGAGCCGGTGGCGACCGCATGAGCACCAGCCGAGCACGCCGAGACCGCTCACCGATCCCTGGCGCCACCCAGGGGAGCGGCGATATGCGTCCCTCCGAAACCAGCACGCGAGCGCACGCTGGCCGCACCGCGCTCGGCGGAATCAGTTGCAAGCCCAGCCCGAGACTGACCATGAGCAGAGGGCTCCTCGGACGCTCGGCACTGGACGACCTTCCGCAGTCGTCCGTTAAGAACCAGCATGGCGACTTGCACACTTCCGAGGAGGTCGACCAGCAGGTCGCTACAGCCAGCCATTAGCGCAGCTCGATCAGCCCGAGGCGAGCGGCGCCGATGTGGCCCGGCGGTCGCGAACTGCATCCGCACCGCCACCGCCAAGGCCGATCGTCAGACGAGGGCACCCCCGGAGCGGCCGCGGCCCCGGGGCAGGAGTTCTCCGTCTGAGTCCGACAAACGTCCTCGGACATCCCAGCACCGAGCCGACAGCTCGCTCGCGGCGGGCGGCAAATCCCGCGCAGCTGTCTGCGGCCACAGGCATGTCGGCCTCCGACTGCAAGTCCTTCGATCACTTGCGCATGGCCGGCCTGTACGTCGGCTGTCTCTGCCGGGCCGTTTGTGCCTCACGCGCGGCGGTCAGAGGTATCAGTACTGCGGCTGGCTAGTGCCGCCGGTGCTGGTTGGTCGGTCGTCTCACCGAGGGGATGAGGGTCGGGTCGGAGACTCGGGGATGCCGGCTGGCGAACCTCGGCCGCGGCCAGGAGGAGGGGAAGGGTCCGTGGGCCTGCGTCTGTTTGAGTGTCAGCGAGTGGCGCCGAGGCCGCGTGATCCGGCGAGTGGCGAGATTTGCGTGAAGCCGGGCCGGACTGGATGACGTCGGCGGGGCGGACCGGTGCTGGCCTGCGCCGGCCCCGGTGGTTCGTAGTGCAGGGGAGCGACAGCCGGATGACCCGACGATCCCGGCCAGCCTCGGCGCCCGGAGACCGGAGTGGGTGCACCTGCCGTACTGGACGATGGGCGACGTCGAGGGCACAGGGCACGGCGAGCGTGACGGTCGGGTGGTCGGTGGCAGAAACGCGAGGGGGATCGTTGGAGGTCCCGAAGAACCCGCCCGGATGGTCAGTACGGCGCAGCCCTCGGGGCAAACGGCGGAGGTTTTGCTGCCGGACGCGTACTGGGCAGCGCCGACAGTCTCGGAGTCCGAGTGGATCGGAGCTTCAACGGCGAGAAAGTTGGTTCCCCACCGAGAGCCAGGGCGGGCGTGTGAAGAAGTGCGCTACGGAGGGCGGTCTCTTCAGAGAACGCGGAGGCTGAGGTGGTTCCACGTGAAACGTGAATCGTGGCTTCCGCGTCGCGAGTGGTAGCAGGTTCGAGAGTGGCTGGCGTTCCACGTGAAACGGATGTTGGTGGGTGGGCGCATGAGAGGCGAGATGCTGTGCGTCGACCTGAGGCGGCTCTCCCCTTAGGTCGTGTTTGGCGATCTGGCGAGCGTGTGTCGCCGACGCTGACCGCGTCGGGTGGGAGTGGGACCGGTCGACCTCGCCGTTCCACGTGAAACGGCGAGGGATGCACGTGTGGCCGCGGGCAGGTTGTCCCTGAGCCACCATCCTCCCACCCTCCAGGCCGACGGTCCGGCCAACATCCAGGACGATGGCGAGGAGCTCGGCCGCGACCAGGAGGTCTTCCGCGGTCGGATCCTTCTCCAGAAGCACCGGGCCGACATCGGCGAGCACGAGCAGTACGGCGTCGCCCGCCCCTTCGCGCCTGGAACAACTCCGGCGTCGGCAACTCGCGGGGCCGTCCGAAGCTATGCCAGAGCCAGGGCCAGAGCCAGGGCCAGGGGGCTGAGGCTGCGGGTCATCGGACCTTTCGTGTGACGACGAGCCGATGGGTCCGTGGATCGGTGGGGCAGCCGATGGTGCGTGGGCCAGGGAGTGGATGCGACGGCGATGGGGTTTACTGACATCTGGATCAGCGCGGTCGCCCCCCGGCGGAGAGGCCTGCGACTTCGGTGAGCACCGCGTAGCCGTGTTTGCGGCGGCGTCGGCCAGTGCGGCTAGGACGAGGAACGTCGGGGCGGAACTGTGCGATGTGGCGGGCAGCTTTGGGCGGGCGTCCTTGAGGATGTGGCTGGCCGGGGCTGTGCGGGGGGCCAAGGTTGTGGCGCTTAGGCGGCACGGGCGGCGGGGGTCCTGGCCGAGGCCTGCAAGTTCCGCCGGGGCTGGCGGGTGGGACGCCGAGCCCGACGCCTGCCGTGTTGTGGCGTGCAAGCCGGTGGCGGGACGGTGGCTGGAGGCGCCGGATGTTCGCTGCGGATGGTGCGCTACAACTGCGACGCTTGTCGGGCGGTCTCAGGTGGTCGGAGAGGGCTTGGGGCTTCGGCTGCTGAGGTTGGCTGAGAGGGTCGGTGGTGCGGCGTGCGGTACGGCGCGGATGGTCGATGGGTCAGAGACTGACCTGGGGTGGAATCCGGGGGAGCGGGCTCGCCCGGTGTGGTCCGCGGTACCTGGGCTGCTGGCGCTGGCCCAGGGACAACTTCGCCAGGCCCAGAGGCGGCTGCTCTCCCGAGGAGACGGCGCATGACCTACTACTCGTCGAGGAGCCGCCCGGCCGCGCAGACGGGTTGAAGCCGTCGCCGACCAACTCAGGTGTCCCGCACCGAGAGGGGTCGATCGCGGACCGGACGTACTCCGGCGGCCAGCCGCTGACGACCGGCGGGGCCTCTTCGCGGAGCCGTGCGCCGTACGGCCCGGCGCCGTACGGGCGCGCGCGATGCGGGTGGTGGCTGAGTTGTTTGGTGGGGGTGTGGGAGGTTTGGGGTCGGGTTGTGTTCCACGTGAAACGGCGGGAGGGGGGCCTGGGATGTGGGGGTGGTGGGGGACCGGCTACCGTGGCGCAGTTGGTGTTGGGGGTTCTCGGGTGCCGTGCCGCTGTGGGTGCGGCGGGCTAGGGGCTCTTGGTTGGGTGGATTGATGACGTTGAACTTTAGGGAGCGGCGATGAATACGCGACTCGGACGTGGGCTCGGTGCGCTGATTCCCAGCACGCCGGCTCCTGGCGCGGGTAATGCTTTGGGGAGTAAGTCGAACTCGATTCCGGGGGCGCCGCCGGTGCCGGCTGGGCCTGAGCTTGCCGCGGTTCCGGGGGCGGAGTTCGCGGAGATCGAGGTCGACAAGATCTCGCCGAACCCGAAGCAGCCGCGCAGTGTCTTCGACGAGGACGCGATGGCGGAGCTGGTCCACTCGGTGAAGGAGATCGGCCTGCTCCAGCCGATCGTGGTTCGGCGGCTGACCGACACGACGTACGAGCTGGTGATGGGTGAGCGTCGGTGGCGGGCAACGCAGGAGGCCGGGCTTACGACGATTCCGGCGATTGTTCGGGAGACTTCCGACGACGTCATGCTTCGCGACGCGCTGCTGGAGAACCTGCATCGCAGTCAGTTGAACCCGCTGGAAGAGGCGGCCGCGTACCAGCAGATGCTCGATGACTTCGGGTGTACGCAGGAGGTGTTGGCGACTCGGATCGGGCGCTCGCGTCCTCAGATTTCCAATACCTTACGGCTGTTGAAGCTGCCGGCGTCGGTTCAGCGTCGGGTTGCTGCTGGGGTTCTTTCGGCGGGGCATGCTCGGGCGCTGCTCGGGTTGCCGAGTGGGGATGCCATCGAGCGGTTGGCTCAGCGGATCGTTGCTGAGGGACTGTCGGTGCGCACGGTCGAGGAGATCGTGTCGATGGGGGACATGTCTGCTGACGACCCGACGCCGGCTCGGCGGCGGAACAAGCCTGTTGCTCCGCGGCTCGTCGACCTGGCGGACCGGCTGTCCGATCGGTTCGAGACTCGGGTCAAGGTGGACCTCGGGAAGACCAAGGGGCGCATCACCGTCGAGTTCGCCACGATCGACGACCTGGAGCGGATCGTCACGTTGATGGATCCGACGAAGGCGTCCGCGGAGACCGCGGGTTCGGACCAGGCGACGGGTGCCGGCGACTCCTGAGGTTGAGCAGCTTTTTCATCCGCCCTGTGGCATCTGCTTGATGCCACAGGGCGTTTTCTATGCTCTGGCCGCGATCGAGTCTTCAGACCGAACTCGCTCAGGATGGCGTACACAGAACTATTTGGCGCTTTTGAGAGCCGGATCGGCCTCAACCACTTCGGCGAGATTTGTCGACATAGAGCTTTAGAGATGAATCCCGGCCGATGTTTCATGTGAAACATCGGCGTGCGGCTGCCGGAAGGCGAAGATCTGGCCGCGTTCGCAGGCTCGCCGCGAGCGGATACAGGCAGGGCGGACGTGCGGAATTGGCCCACCGGGCCGGGGGTGAGCCAGAGTGAGCTCTAGGAGCTCGGCGAGTGCGGGCTCAGGAAGCGGTTAGTTCGTGGGTCACTTTGCGCTCGGCGTAGAACGAGACGAAGGGGATGGTGCCGGCCAGGGCTACCAGGAGGAGGCGGAGGAGCGACCAGCGGAGGCGGCGGCCGAGGTCGAAGGCGCCGAGGAGGTACACGACGTACAGGAAGCCGTGCATCGGGCCGACCACGTTCATGACTGCGGGGTTGTCGCCGAAGTACTTGAGCGGCATCGCGACGAACAGCAGGACCAGCAGCATGACGCCGACGATGTAGGCGATCACGCGGTACCGGGTGAGGGCGCTCTTCACCGCAGGGGTGAGCGGGCCGGCGGAGGTGGCGGGGTCTGCGGGGGAGGTCACGCTGAAACGGTACCGCTTGGCTCCAGGTCGTCTTCAAGCTGGTCGGAGCGGTGTGCGTCGAGCACCATCCGGCCCCACATCCACAGTGTGAACGCCGCGAAGATCCACCACTGGAAGGCGTAGGCCACGTTGCGCAGCCCGGCGTGGTCGGTCGGCGGCGCGGGCGCCGGCACGATCGCGGGAGCCTCGCCGGCAGGCGCCCCAACAGAAGTGGAGGAGAGTACGACGAAGGCGTCGTAGATCCGGTAGTCGACCAGGTGCACGATCGTCGGGATCCGCAGCGACTGCAGCGTCCGTCCCTTCGCCGCGTCACCGGAGGCGTCCTGAGCCTCCGACTGCGCGATCGCCCCACTCAGCTCGACCCGTCCACTCGGCGGTCGCGCGGCCGGATCCGAGACCGAAGGCACCCAGCCCCTGACCACCATGACCGCGCCCTTCGAGCCATCCGCGCTGCCGGTCGAGTCCAGTACGACGGGAGTCACGACCCAGAAGCCGTCCCGATCACCCAGCCGGCGATCCGTGATGAACAACTGGTCGGCAGCCGGCCCCCACTCGCCTTCGACAGTCACCCGACGCCCGACGGCCTTCGCGGGCAGTCCTTCGTCGATCGTGAAGAGCTTGTGCAGCGGCACCGGCTCGCCCTCGGCCCGTTTCGCCGTCGCCTCCGCAGTCTTCGACTGATACACGTCCAGCTGCCACACGCCGAGCACCGACATCACAGCAGCGATCGCCAGCGCGAGCAGCAGCAGCCCGGTCCAGCGCGGCGTGAGCACAGTTCGCCACAGCGGTCGCACCGAAGGCACGGGCGAGGTAGTCGGCGCGTCAGGCATCACGACCTCAACGAGCAGCAGCCGCGGCCAGCAGGTCGCGGCACAGCACACCAAGCTCGATCCCGGCGGCCTCAGCGGCCAACGGCACCAGCGACGTCTCGGTCATCCCCGGAGCCACGTTGACCTCGAGGAACCAGGGCAGCCCGTCCGAGTCGACGACGAGATCCGAGCGCGACAGATCCCGCAGCCCCAGCGCCCGATGCGCGGTCACGGCAGCCTCGGCGCAGGCGGCAGCCACAGCAGCATCCAACCGAGCCGGTACGACGAACTGCGTCGCACCCGCCGTATACCGAGCCTCGTAGTCGTAGAACCCAGAGTCAGGCTGGATCTCCACAGCCGGCAAAGCGCGCGGCCCATCGCCGGTGTCCACCACCGTGACGGCAACCTCGACACCGTCGACGTACCGCTCGATCAGCGCGACCGGTCCATAGGCGTAGGAGTTCACCATCGCCGCGGGCAGCTCGTCGGCCGAGCGCACGATCGAGGCACCCAGCGCGGATCCACCCCGAGCGGGCTTCACCACCAGCGGCAGGCCGATCTGCCCGACCACGGCCTCCATCAGCGCGGCGGCGCCGAGTTCACGGAAGGTGTCGTGCCCCAGTACGACGGACTCCGGTGTGTGCAGCCCGGCCGCGCCGACCATCGTCGCCGCCACCGGCTTGTCGAAGGCCGTCCGGCAGGCAGCCGCATCGGCGCCGACGTACGGCACGCCGTACAGGTCGAGGACCTGGCGGAGTGCGCCGTCCTCACCCGTGACGCCGTGCAGGACCGGGAAGACCGCATCGGGCGGATCGTTGCGCAGCCGCTCGACCAGGCCGGCATCCACATCACGCTGCTCGACCTCGACCCCGACGCTGCGCAGCGCGTCGGCCACGCGGCGCCCGGAGCGCAACGAGACGTCGCGCTCGTGCGACAGTCCGCCAGCCAGTACCAGCACTCGACCCAGATCACTCATAGAAACTTCCCGATCGCTCGTGGGCGACTCCGGCGGCCGCCGGTCCCGAGGCCCATTTGAACGGTACCGCTACCCGCGGGCCGATCCCTCGGGAGCCCGGTAAACCTTTAGCTAAGCTCCGGACCCGGAGCGTCGTAGTCGCGGCCGGCGCCAGGCTTCAACGGGCCGAACGTCTGCCGGAGTTCGAGCTCCTCGTTGATCACCGCGGCGAGCCGGGCGACCCCTTCGGTGATCCGCTCCGGCGTCGGATGACAGTAGGACAGCCGCATGCACTGTGAGCCGAAGCCGTCCGAGAAGAACGCCGTCCCGGGCACGTAAGCGACTCGCGCGGTCACCGCTCGTGGCAGCATCGCCTTCGCGTCGAGCCCGTCGGGCAGGGTCAGCCAGACGTAGAACCCACCACCGGGCCGGGTCCATGTCGTTGCCGCGGGCATCTTGTCGGCGAGCGCCGCGAGCATCGCGTCCCGCCGCTCGCGGTACATCTCCTGGAACTGCTTCACCTGACCGAGCCAGTCGTGCCGGCTCAGGTACGACGAGATCGCGAGCTGGCTGAACACCGGCGGACACAAGGTCGCCGACTCCTGCGCCAGCACCAGCTTCTCCCGTACTGCGTGCGGCGCCACCGCCCAGCCGACCCGGAACCCCGGAGCGAACGTCTTGGAGAACGACCCGAGGTAGATGACCCCCTCGCGATCGTCGGCCCGGAGCGCGCGCTTCGGCCCGCCGTCGAACCCGAGCAGCCCGTACGGGTTGTCCTCGAGGATCAGCAGATCGGCCCGCTGGCAGATCTCCAGCACCTTGCGGCGGCGCGAGTCGGCCAGCGAGACACCGGCCGGGTTGTGGAAGTTCGGGATCGTGTAGAAGAACTTGATCTTCTTGCCGGCCGCCCGGACGGTGGCGATCGCCTGCTCCAGCGCCTCCGGTACGACGCCGTCGTCGTCCATCGCGACGTGAACGACCTCACACTGATAAGCCCGGAAAACACCCAGTGCACCCACGTACGACGGGGCTTCGCAGATCACCACGTCGCCCGGATCACAGAACACCCGGGTGACCAGGTCGACCGCCTGCTGGCTCCCCACGGTCACCACGACGTCGTCCGGATGGGCGTCGATCCCCTCGATCCGCATCACGTCGCAGATCTGGTCGCGCAGGGTCGGGTCGCCCTGGCCGGAGCCGTACTGCATCGCGACCGAGCCGTGGTCGACCACCAGGTCGCGGACGGCACCACCGACCACATCGAGCGGAAGCCCTGCAATATTGGGCATTCCGCCCGCGAGTGAGACCACTTCGGGGCGGCTGGCCACCGAGAAGAGCGCCCGGATCTCGGACGCCGTCATGCCCTTGGTCCGTGCCGCGTACCGGTCGACGTAGTTGTCGAGACGGGTCTGCCGGACATCGGGCAGGTCAGCACTCACGGAGCAACTCCAAGAACAGGCGACGAGGGGCATGCCGGGGAAGGCACCAAGGCTACGCCGAACAAGCCGGGCGCGCCCGGGCTGTGGATCGGTGCAACCTCTCACTACCATGCCTTATAGGGGCAGCTTCGACCATGGTGCCGACTGGTGGCTGAGACGGTCACCGGTCCTCGGCACCACCTGGAGTGCTGCGGAAGGCAGGATCGGATGAGCGTGGGCAAGGCGTTCGGATGGACGCTCGGCGGACTACTGCTCGGCGTACTCGCCGGGTTCGCGGGTGAGCTCTTCAGACGGCAACCCGCGGCCAAGGTGCAACAGCGCTACGTCGCCCCCGAGGCGGCCGAGACCCCCGGCGCCCGGACGCCGGCGCCGGCCGCCCGGTGAGCCAGCGGATGTTCTGATGGCACGACGGCTGGAACCGCTCACGCTCGCGAATCTCGACGAGCTGCCGGTGCCCTGCCGCTCCTGCGTGTTCTGGGAGCTCGATCCCGTCGCGGCGCGGCAGGCGAGCCGCAACGGCGGCACCCCGCTGGAGAAGGAGGCCTGGCTCTCCCAGCTGCTGCTCGACTGGGGCACAGCAGGCGTCGTCCTGTACGTCGACGACTCTCCGGCCGGCTACGCGCTCTACGCGCCTGCTGCGTACCTCCCCAGGATCCAGGCCTTCCCGACCGCTCCCGTCAGCCCAGACGCCGTAGTACTGGCGACTGGGCGGATTCTGCCGCGGTACCTCGGGATGGGGCTCGGCAAGATCCTGGTCCAGGCCGTGGCGAAGGATGTGCTCAAGCGCGGGTTCCGGGCCGTGGAGGCGTTCGGCGACAACCGGTGGGACGGGCCGGGCTGCGTCTGGCCGACCGACTTCCTGCAGGCGGTGGGGTTCGCCGTAGTACGGGATCATCCGCGCAATCCACGGCTGCGGCTCGATCTCCGCTCGGCCGTCACCTGGCGCACCGAGATGGAGGCCGCGCTCGAACGCCTGATGGGCGCGATCCGGCCCGAACCAGCGCGGCCGGCCCCGGCCGCGGTCCGTGACACGGTCAAGCGCGGGACGGAGCTGCCATGATCTACCGGTTGCTGGCCGACGGGATGATGATCCTGCACGGCGCGTTTCTGCTGTTCTTCGTGATCGGCGGCTTCCTGGCCTGGAAGTGGCGGCGGGTGATCTGGGCCCATCTGGCGGTCGGCCTCTGGAACATCACGATCGTCCTCCTCGACTTCGAGTGCCCGGTGACGGGCGTGGAGAAGCACTGGATGCGCAAGGGCGGCGAGGAGCCGTACGCCGGCGGCTACATCAACCACTACCTCGACGGCACGATCTGGCCGGAGGGCTACACCTGGCTGGCCGAGATCGTCGGCTTCGCCCTGCTGGTGATCTCCTACATCGGCCTGTACTTCGTCAGTCGGCGCAGCCGGCGAACCAGGGAAGGCTCAGTGGAGTCCCGGACGTGATTCCGGGCTGAAGTCCCCATACTTGTAGCCGTGCCCAGCCACGGAACCCTCCTCCAGGACCCGGTCGAGCAGTACCTGACCGGTCTGAGTCGCGCCCTGCTGGGACCGCGCCGCCGCAAGGCCGACCTGCTGGCCGAGGCCCGGGACCACCTGCTCGACGCCACGGAGGCCTACGAAGCCGACGGGTTCGGTCCCCGCGAGGCGGCTGAGCGGGCGGTGGCCGACTTCGGCGACCTGGACGAGGTCGTACCGGGGTACCGGTCAGAGCTGGCGATCGCCCAGGGACGCCGTACTGCGGTCCTGCTGGTGACCGTCCTCCTGGCGCAGCCGATCGTGTGGCTGGAAGGCGTCTGGAGCTGGAACCAGGACCCGGTGTCGACCAGTCCGCTCGTTCTCCTCCTGAATCAACTGGTGCAGCTGGTCGGAATGGTGTCGATGGCGGGCAGTGTTCTTGCCCTGGTCGCCACCGGGATCGGGCTGCGTCTTCCCGTGGTCCGCGACCAGGCGACCAAGCTGACGGCGCGGTTCGCCCTGGCGAGCTGTGCTGCGGTGAGCCTCATCGGGCTGCTGCTCGCCGCCACCAGCGCGACGGTGGACGGCAACGGCGCCGCAGGACTCGCTGCGGTCGTCGGCTTCGTCATCGCCCCGCTACTACTCGTCGGCCGCGCAGCCCACCGCTGCCTCCGCCTGGCCTAAGCCTGCTTGGGTCTCGGCTGCAGGACGCCTTCGACGACCGCGCGGAAGGTCGCCCACTCGGACTTGCCGGTGGCGAGCATCTTCTCGCCGGCTGACGTCAGCTGGTAGGTACGCCGCTTGCGGCCGCCCACGGTGCTCCACTCGCTGGCCAGGTAGCCGGCCCGCTCCAGTCGCCGCAGCGCCGGGTAGAGCGTGCCGGTCGGCAGGTCCAGCTCGCCGCCGCTGCGCTCGAGCAGCGCCTCCATGATCGCGTAACCGTGCAGCGGCTCCGACTCGACCACCGCCAGGATCATCGGGTCCAGGTGCCCGCGCAGCGCATCCGCCTTCATGTAGGCAGTCTACTCATAAGCGTGTTACCGTCGCTAGACAACATGTAGATCCGCTACATGTAGACGCGCACGAAAGGATCCGAGATGTTGCATCGGGTGGCGGGCTGGGCGATGCGCCGGGCGGGCTTGGCGGTCGCGCTGTGGGTGGTGGCCCTGGTCGCGGTGTCGGCGGGGTCGGCGCTGGTCGGCGATGCCTACAAGAACGACAACTCGCTGCCGGGCACGGACTCGCAGCGAGTGATCGACACCTTTGCCGAGCACCAGCCGCAGGGTGCGACCGAGTCGGTTCAGATCGTGCTGCACGACGAGAGCGGGCTGGCGGCGGAGAAGAGCCGGATCGGCGGGATGCTGGCGGAGGTCGGGAAGCTGCCGCACGTGAGTGGCGTCGCCGACCCGTTCACCGCGAATGGCTCTCTGTCGACAGACGGCAGGACGGCGTACGCGACGGTCCAGCTCGATGTGCCGGCGGCGGACATGCCGGCCGAGGACGTCCGGTCGATCATCCACAAGGCACAGGAGATCGCAGGGGACGGCCTGCAGGTCGAGCTGGGCGGCGACCTGGTCCGGGAGGCTCAGGAGAGCGGTGGCGGCGCGTCGGAAGGCGCGGGAATCCTTGCGGCGCTGGTGATTCTGGTCTTCCTCTTCGGCTCGCTGCTCGCCGCCAGCCTTCCGCTGCTGACCGCCGTCTTCGCCGTCGGCAGCACACTAGGCCTGCTGGTGCTGGCTTCTCACATCTTCACGATCCCCGACTACACCGCTCCGGTGATGATGCTGGTCGGTCTCGGTGTCGGTATCGACTACGCGCTGCTGATCTTCTCGCGGTACCGCAGCGAGCTGCTCAAGGGAGCCGAACGACCGCAGGCAAGCCGGATCGCACTCGACACAGCCGGCCGCTCGGTCCTCTTCGCAGGCTGCACCGTGGTGATCGCTCTGCTCGGCCTGCTGGCGCTGGGACTTGGTTCGCTGCAAGGCCTCGCGCTCGGCGTGACCGTCACGGTGCTGATGACCATGCTGGCGGCCGTGAGTCTGTTGCCCGCGCTGCTCACCTTGTTCGGCAAGCGGATCGAGCGCAGTGTTCGCAAGCACGCGGCCAAGTCGCGGCGGCACCCGGGTGACGGCTGGCGCAAGCTCGCGACGATCGTCCAGCGCGGTCCGTGGATCCCGTTGGTGCTCGGAACCGCTGCCCTGGTTGCGCTGTGCCTCCCGGCGCTCGACCTGCGGCTCGGCTTCGCGGACGCCGGGACGGACGACCCGGCCAAGACCAGCCGCAAGGCGTATGACCTGCTGGCGAAGGGATTCGGCCCTGGCTTCAACGGTCCGCTGATCGTCGTCGCGGACGGATCGCCGGCGGCGGCGCAGGCCCTGAACGCCAAGCTGGCAACGGATCCGGGCATCGCCGCGGTGACGCCGCCACAACAACTTGCCGACGGCAAGGTTTCTACCGTGCTGGTGTTCCCGAAGTCGGCGCCGCAGGACGAGGCGACGAGTGAGCTGGTCCAGCGACTGCGCGAGGAGACGCTGCCGCAACTGGCCGGCCAGACCAACGCGACGTACCTGGTCGGTGGGTCGACCGCGGCGGCTGACGACTTCGCCGGTGCGGTGAGCAACCGGCTGCCGTACTTCGTCCTCATCGTGGTCGGGTTGTCGGCCCTGCTGCTGACGGCGGTGTTCCGGTCGGTACTGATTCCGCTCAAGGCCGCCGTCCTCAACCTGCTCAGCATCGGCGCCTCGCTCGGCGTCATCACGCTGGTCTTCCAGCACGGCTGGTTCGGTGCGCAGGAAGGGCCGATCGAGGCGTTCGTCCCGGTGATGATCTTCGCCATCGTCTTCGGCCTGTCGATGGACTACGAGGTGTTCCTGATCTCCCGGGTGCACGAGGAATGGCGACGGACCGGCGATGCCCGGGAAGCTGTTCGGGAAGGGCTCGCGAACACCGGCAGCGTGATCACCGCGGCGGCCGCGATCATGATCGTCGTCTTCGGCGCCTTCCTGCTCAGCCCGGACCGGATGCTGAAGCAGTTCGGTCTCGGCCTGGCGGTCGCCGTCCTGCTCGACGCGTTGCTGATCCGCTGCGTGATCGTGCCCGCCGTACTGCGCCTGATGGGCCCCAGCGCCTGGTGGCTTCCGGGCTGGCTCGACCGCCTGCTCCCGGCAATCGCCCTCGAGCGCGAGGAGCCGACGGACGCAGTACCGGCGGAGAAGGAGCGGGAGTCCGTCTGAGCGGAGACTCTGTGGGCGGGCTGCGATGCGCAGCCCGCCCACAGAGCTTTACAGGTAGTACCAGGTGACGTTCACGTCCTGGCCGCCGATGCCGGACGCTTAAGCCTTCAAGTGCTGCGAAGCTCAGACCGTGAGCTGCCCGAGGCGCAGCATTCCTGTTGCCGCGTCCTGTTCCGGTGGTAGGTAGACGCGCTGGATCGCGACCACGATCGCCTCGGCGATCACGTCCCGGAAGGCCGGGTCGGCCAGCCGCGACGCGTCGTGTGGGTTCGTCACGTAGCCGATTTCCAGCCGTACCGCGGGCATCTTGGTACGGCGCAGCAGGTCCCAGGTCTTCTGGTGAGTGCGG
Source organism: Kribbella sp. CA-294648 (assembly GCF_050943845.1). Lineage (NCBI taxonomy): Bacteria > Bacillati > Actinomycetota > Actinomycetes > Propionibacteriales > Kribbellaceae > Kribbella > Kribbella sp. CA-294648. Next base: position 8,745,010 of record NZ_CP191981.1, on the reverse strand, counting down.
CAGTTCAGCAGGTCGGTGCGAGCAACGATCTCGCGCTGCACCAGCCCGGCGAACTGCTCGCCCACGCTCGACGAGGCGCCGTGCAGGTCGGTGCCGTAGTAGTACGTCGCGACGCCCTGCGCCTCGGGGTTCATCGAACCGTCGGTGTGCAACGAAACGCACAGGTTCGCGTCCGTCTCGTTGGCAAACGCAGCCCGGGCCAACTCGTCCGGCCCCTGATCCCGCCCGCGCGACAGATAAGCCCGTACGCCGGTCGCGCCCAGCCGGCCCTCGATCCGGGAAGCCAGGTCGTAGGCGACGTCGGACTCGCGCAGCCCGAAGCCCTCCCAGCCGTAGTCGAAGCCACCGTGTCCGGGGTCGATCACGACGGTCTTGCCCGACAGTCGCGGGCCGGCCGCACGAACAGCCTCGGAGGCCCGCAACGCGTCGGGCCGGCCACCGGTCGCCATCGGGCGGATCCGCTGCAGTGCCTTGAAGGTGGACGGGCCGCACGTGCCGTCGGCAGGCAGGCCCATGTTGCGCTGGAACTCGGTCACCGCGCGCTGGGTGTCCGCTCCGAAGATGCCGTCCACGCGTGCGACCGCAAAGCCCAGCTCCTGCAGTTTCGCCTGCAGCGCCTGGACGTCGTCACCGGTGAGCGGATGCGAGACGACGTACGTCAGCAGCCGGTCGCCCAGCCGCCAACGTGCGTCGTCGATCGCACGGTACGTCTGCGGACCGACGATGCCGTCGATCATCAGTCCGCGTTGCTGCTGGAACCCCCGCACGGCATTGGCGGTAGCTTCGTCGTAGACGGAGCGACTACCCGGCTCCAGCAGCCCGAGCCGCTGAAGCTTTCCGATGATCTCGGCAACGGCCTCACCGCTGTCGCCGATTCGGTAGATGCCCTGGGAGGCTGCCATCAATGCTCCTTGCCGTGCGGCGGAATACGTCCCTCACGGAACGTCAAAGCAGTATCTCAGCCCGTGATGTCAGCCGGTGAAGGCGGCCAGCTCCTTCAGCAGCGCGGCCTTCGGCTTGGCGCCGACGATGGACTTGGCCAGCTCGCCGTTCACGTAGACGTTGATGGTCGGGATGGAGACCACGCGGTAATTGCTCGGGGTGACCGGGTTCTCGTCCACGTTCATCTTCAGGAACGTCAGCTTGTCGCTGTGGTCGCCGGCCAGCTCCTCCAGGATCGGCGAGACCTGACGGCACGGACCGCACCACTCGGCCCAGAAGTCGACCAGGACCGGCTTGTCGCTCTTCAGCACGGTCGCGTCGAACTCGGCGTCGGTCACTGCGTTCATCTTCTCGCCCACGGCGATCTCCTTAACGGGTTGTTGCTCGAAGTGGTGGTGGTCGGAACTCAGACGGTGACGGGCTCGGTGGCCTCGGCGGCCAGGGCGGTCGCCTCGAACTCCAGCGTGGCCAGGAAGCGCTCGGCGTCCAGGGCGGCGGCACACCCGGTGCCGGCGGCCGTGATGGCCTGGCGGTAGGTGTGGTCGACCAGGTCGCCCGCGGCGAACACACCGGGCAGGTTGGTCCGGGTGCTGTCGTTCTGGACCAGGACGTAGCCTTCCTCGTCCAGCCGCACCTGGCCCTTGACCAGCTCGGAGCGCGGGTCGTGACCGATCGCGATGAACAGTCCGGTGATCGGCAGCTCGCGGGTCTCGCCGGTGACGGTGTCCCGGATGACGATCCCGGTCAGCTTGTCGTCACCCTTGATCTCGGCCACCTCGGAGTTCCAGGCGAACTCGATCTTGTCGTTGCCGAACGCGCGCTCGGCCATGATCTTCGACGCCCGCAGCTCGTCGCGGCGGTGCACGATGGTGACCTTGTCGGCGAACCGGGTCAGGAAGGTGGCCTCCTCGATCGCGGTGTCGCCACCGCCGATCACGGCGATCTCCTGCTGACGGAAGAAGAAGCCGTCGCAGGTCGCACACCAGGACACGCCGTGGCCGGACAGCCGCTCCTCGTCCGGCAGGCCGAGCTTGCGGTAGCCGGAGCCCATCGCCAGGATGACGGCCTTGGCGCGGTGCACGGTGCCGGCGGAGTCGGTGACGGCCTTGATCTCACCGGTCAGGTCGACGGCGACGATGTCGTCGGCGACCAGCTCGGCGCCGAAGCGCTCCGCCTGGCTCCGCATCTCGTCCATCAGCGCCGGGCCCATGATGCCCTCGGCGAAGCCCGGGTAGTTCTCCACCTCGGTGGTGGTCATCAGCGCGCCACCGGCCGTGACGGAGCCCTCGAAGACGAGTGGCGCCAACTGGGCGCGGGCGGCATAGACCGCAGCCGTGTAGCCGGCCGGGCCGGAGCCGATGATGATGACGTTGCGGACTGCTGCCTCGCTCATACAGGCGTTCCTCGGTGTCGTCGAGACGGTCATTACGTCGTACTCAACGGATCCTAGAGGCCGACCATTCCCCCAGACCGGGGTGGTGGGGTGGGAATGTATCAACACCGTACCCATCGGCCGTGCGGGGCATGCCATCGCCTCACCGGGCGGACACGCCCCGCCTCACTCCGAGGGGTCATCGCTTACGCAAAGTCACCGAGGTCTCGTAGAACGGCGCCGCGACCCCGGCCACCCCGCTACATCCGGTCACCACGGTGACCTCGATGTCCCGTTGCGAGCCACCCTGCAGACCGATCACCGTCGCGCGCTTGCCGTCGACCTTGGCCTGCTGGACCAGCCGAAGCGCACCACCGGACCGATCGGTGGCGAACTTCCGGGCGCAGTCGACCTCGGCCTGGCCGGCGTGCAGCACAGGGCCGTTGGCGTTCTCCAGCCAGCGCTGCACGTTGGGGCCGACCTGGTCGCTGGTCAGCGCCGGGACCGAGTCGGTCGGCACGGTCGGATTGATCCCGGCCACGCCTTCCTTGCCCTGGTCCCCGGTAGCGATCACGACCCCCACGCCGATCCCCGCGACCACGATCACGCCGGCGGCGGCGAGGACCAGCTTCGGCAGGTGCCGGCGCGGCTCCTCCCGCAACTGGACCAGCGAGTGCACACCGACGGTGGAGGCTCGGAGTACGGACTCGGAGACCAGGACGGCGTCCAGGTGCTCGGCGACGTGGGTCGGCATCGGGATGTCCGCGCGACCCTCGTCGGCGAGGTCCTCGGTCAGCTGGACCAAGGCGTCGTACGTCTGCTGGCAGTCCGGGCACGCCTTCACATGCTCACGAGCCCGATGGGCCTCGGGGGCAGGCAGCAGGTTCTCGATCAGGTCGGCGATGGTGTCCGTGTCCAGGTGCTCGAGGTGCTCACTGGTCGGCAGACCTGATTCGGTCATCGGGTTCTCGCCTCCTCACGGGAGGTGCGCAGAGTGGTCATCGGTGAAATGCTCCGGTCGGCGATCACGGGGTCGCAGGGTGGCGACTCCGCTTCGACGGGCCGCCGCCTCATTCGGTTCCCACCGATCCTGTCGCGGTCTTGTCCAGTACGCCGGATCCGCCACGCGTCGTCTGCCAATGCCGGAGCAGGGGCAGCAACCGGGCCCGTCCGCGGGCGCACCGGCTCTTCACCGTGCCGGGGGCGCAGCCGAGAATCGCCGCGGCCTCCTCGATCGAGTAGCCCTCCATGTCGACCAGGACGAGCGCGCTGCGCTGGTCGACGTTGATCTGCTTCAGGGCGTTCAGTACGTCGAGCCGGCGCTCGCGAACCTCGGCGGCGTCCTCCTCGACCGGCCCGGCCAGCTCGGCCGCGCGGTCCTCGTCCTCCGGCAGCGGATCGGCCTGGCGGACCTGCCGGCGGCGGATCCGGTCCAGGCACGCGTTCACCACGATCCGGTGCAGCCAGGTGGTCACCTTGGCGTCGCCGCGGAACGAGTCGGCCCGCCGGAATGCCGAGATGAACGCCTCCTGCAGGGCGTCGGCCGCCTCCTCGGGCTCGCCGAGGGTGCGGATCGCCACGGCCCACATCCGGTCACGGTGCCGCTTGACCAGGATGCCGAACGTGTCCGGGTTACCGGAGACGTGCAGCCTGAGCAACTCGTGGTCGTCCATCGAGTCGTACCCCGGCGGTGGCGCCATCGGACCGCCCACCGGGTCTGGCGAGCCGATCCGGGGGATGGCCGCCCCCGGGGTCACGCGTGTCGAATCTGTTTCGGAGGTCATTTCTGGACCGTGACCTCCGAGATCTCGCCGCGGTACCCGCTGCCTGCCTTCGGCAGCTTGGTGAGCCAGACCAGCACGTACCGGGTCTTGACCGGCGCGGTGGGCGTCAGCACCGCCTGCTCACCCTGGTCCTCGAGCGTGGCGGCAGCCTTCCAGCCGCTGATCTCCGGCGCCGAGGCGCTCGGATCCGACTTGGGCACCATCAGCGAGAGGCTGGTGCCCTCGCCGACCAGGCTGACCGTCACCTTCGAGACGTCGGTGACCGCGCCGAGGTCGTAGATGATGCCGACGCCGTCCTTGAGACCGCCGAGGTCCGGACGGTTCTTGTACGACATCGTCCGCCAGCCCGTCGAGGCCTTGCCGTCGAAGGTGTTGACGACGTCCTCGGGGCGTTCCTCTTTGTCGCCCTCCGGGTCGAAGTCCTTGCCGGTCACGATCTTCGCCGGTCCGCCGGTGGCCGCCGGCGGCGCCGAGGTGGCGGGCGGCGCGCTGGTCTTGGTGTCGTTGCCCTGGTCCTTGTTGATGGCGCCCTTCACCAGGAACTGCGCCATCGCGACCACGGACAGCAACGCCAGGACGGCGAGCAGGATCAGGATCCGGCCGCCCCAGCTGCCGCGCGGCTTCGGCTCGTCGGGCGGCGGCTTGCGCCGGCCGTGACCGTTCTGGCCGGACGCGGGCTGCCGGGGCACCGGCCGGGTCTCCGCCGCGGTCGCGTACGCCGGTTGTGCCGCGACGCGACCGTTGTTCTCGGCGTACGCGCTCTGCTGGTACTCCGGAATCGCGGGTGTCGGGTCGAGCGCAGGGGGAGCCTGGATGGCCGGCGCGATCTGGGTGGCGTCGTCGACACTGCCGTTCTGCCGGGCCACCGCGACTGTCTCGTCCATCTGGGCCGGCGGCTCGTGGGAGCTGCCGATGACCCCGGACAGCGCAGCGGACAGGCCGGCGGCACTCGTGATCGGTACGGAGTGGTGGCGCGGCGGGTCGCCGAGCAGCCGGTCAGTGATGTCGTCCAGTGATCGCGGCACTCCGGCACGGACCTGGCGCGGGCTCAGGAGTCGGCCGTGCTCCACCGGAGCAGGCTGCAGACCCCAGGCGGGAGTCGGCCCAGGCCAGCGGCCGGTCAGGGAGGCGTACAGCAGCTCCCCGAGCGCACGGACGTCCTCCTCCGGGGAGCCAGGGCCTGCCGAGCGCAGCGCGGCTTCGGTGGCGAGACCGACGACCTTGATGGCCCCAGCGTCGGTCACGACGACAGTGGATGGGCTGATCGAGCCGTGCGAGTGGCCGGTGCGGTGCAGGTTCTCAAGAGCTTCGGAGACCTCGCGGGCCAGCCACCCGGCCTGCTGGCCGGTCAGTGGTCCAGCGCTGAGCATCCGCTCCAGCGGCCGGCCACCGGCCCACTCGCGGACGCAGTACGTGACGCCTTCGTGCATGTCGCAGTCGAGGACTCGCAGGAAGCGTGGATCAGCGGCAGCGGCCGCGCGCCGGGCGGCGTCGAAGAGCAGATTGGTCCGCGGGTCGCCAACCGGCAGGACATCCACCACGACGGCTCGGCTGAGCACCTCGTCCACTGCTCGCCAGACCCGCGCACCGTCGATCTCCGCGAGCAACTCGGCGATCCGGTAGCGGCCGGCGAGCAGGGCACCAGGACTGACGGTCTGGTTCGACACGGTGTCTCTCGCCCTCCTCGATGCACTGGTCGTCCTGCGTCTCCGCTCCGGATCCGGTCGGGCGGCCCGAACCGGCGGTACAGCGGTTGCGAGCGGCTTGGCGGTCCGATCGCAGCCCCATGCTAATGCCCCGCTGACCGGACAAGGGGTGCACGAGTGCACAAGCGAGCCGATCAGGGCCTCTTGGGCCGCCCCGGCAGCTTGGATGTGACCATGGCCACCACGTCGGTGACCTCGTGAATACGCAGTACCCGGGCCACCCCGACGTACACCGGAAGCATCACGATTCCGGCGATCGCCAGCTCCAGTACGGCGGCCAGCGGGCCGGACCAGTCGGTGGCAGCGCCGATCAGCGACAGCACCACCCGGGCGAGACCCGCCCCGGCCACGGCGGCGATCACCATGGCGACCAGCGGCAGACCAATTCCCGCACCGGCCACCCGCGGCACCTTGCGGGCCAGCACCCGGCGCGACATCAGGACGGCGACGAGGTACGCCAGCGCATAGGCGGCGCCGAGGACCACACCGCTGAACCGCAGGTGCTCCTCGTCGAGCAGGACCCGCACCCCGATCACAGCGGCGGCGATGTTCGTCGCGGCGATCACGCACTGCAGGAAGAACGGCGTCCGGGTGTCCTCGAAGGCGTAGAAGGTGCGCAACTGGAAGTACTGCACGGTGAACGGCACCAGCCCGAGGGCCAGCGCCATCAGCGTGTAGGCCATCAGTTGCAGGTTGTTCTTACCGGCGCCGTAGCCGGCGATCAGCGTCACGATCGGATAGGCGAACGCGATCATCGCGGCAGCCGCCGGTACGACGATGGCCAGCGTCTGCCGGATCGACCGGGCCGACAGCCGGGCCACCTCGGTCACGTCGCCCTCGGCCGCCAGCGACGACATCTGCGGCAGTGCTGCCGTCGCGAGGGAGACGGTGACGATGCCGTGCGGCACCAGGATGATCAGCATCGCGGTGCTGTACGCGAACAGGCCGGCCTTCGCGCCCGGAGCATCCGAGGCGCTACCAGCGATGGCGAGCTTGGTGACCACGACCAGGGTCACCTGGTTCACCGCGACGAACAGCACGGTCCAGATCCCGAGCTTCGCGGTCTGCCCGAGGCCGGTCCCGCGCAACCCGAACTTCGGGGCGTAGCTGTGACCGCTGGCCTTCAGGTACGGCAGCAGGACGAGGAGCTGGATCGCGATCCCGGCGGTGTGGCCGAGGCCGAGCAGCAGCACCTCGTTGTCGGAGTACGTCGGCGGGGTGTCGCCGGTCCGGTAGATCAGCAGGAAGACGACGATCGAGGCGCAGGCGACGATGTTGTTCGCGATCGGCGCCCACATCATCGGGCCGAAGCGCCGCCGCGCGTTCAGCACCTGGCCGACCAGCACGAACGCGCCGTAGAAGAAGATCTGCGGCAGGCACAGCTGGACGAACATGATCATCGACGCGCGCTCGGATGCCCTCGACGGGTCGTTGAGTTCCTCGGGCAGGTAGAGCCCGGCGATCTGCGGCGCGAGCAGCACGCAGCCGACGGTGACCACCGCGAGGACGACGAAGCCGAAGGTCAGCAGCCGGTTGGTGAAGTCCCGGCCGCCGTCCTCGTGGTTCTTGATCGCGCGCACCAGCTGCGGGACCAGGACGGTGTTGAAGATGCCGCCGGCCAGCAGGATGTACAGGCTGTTCGGGATCGTGTTGGCGGCGGTGAAGATGTCGCCGCGCAGCGCGGTGCCGATGGCGGCCGCGAGCAGGGCGATCCGGACGAATCCGAGCAGGCGTGACAGAACCGTTCCGGCTGCCATCACCGCCGCGGAGCGCAGGGTGCGGTCAGCCATCCTTCGTACCGACTCCTTCTTTCAGGCTCTCCAGCTCGGAAGCAGCCGGCGCTGGTACTTCGGGGGTGGCCGGAGCGTCGTCGCCCACCGGACCGGTGAGGTCCTCGGCCGTCAGCGGTTCCGGGTGCAGCGCGTCCGCCTCAGGCTCGGTCGGGTTGCGCCGCTCGGAACGGACCCGCCGGTAGATCCGGACGATCGACGTACCGAACAGCAGCGCGACCGCGGCGCCGACCAGGATCCAGCCCACACTGCCGTACTGCGCGGCCTCGATCAGCAGCGGCTGCGGATCGCCGACCGGATTCCCACCGGGCGTCACCAGCTGCGCCTTGGCGTTGATCAGGCCGTTCTGCTCCGCGCTCGCCTTGACCTGGAAGGTGCCCTTCTGGCCGGCCAGCAGGATCTTCGTGCTCAGCGTCTCGATCTTCAGATCGTTCCGGTTGCCGGTGGAGGTGACCACCAGCTTGACCCGGATCGACACGTCCAGCCCGTTCTCGACGGTCAGCGGGAAGCTGCCTTTGCTGCCGGACAGGTTCACCTTGATGGCCTCTTGATGACCCTTGGTGCTGTTCCTGACCAGCCGGACCTGCTTGAGCAGGGTGGAGACGGCCTTGCGCTGGTAGTCGACGAAACGCTGCGCGTCCTCGGGGGACGTCTCCCATTGCCTGGAGGAGCTCCGCACCATGGCCTGCTTGATGCCCAGCGGGATCTCACCCGGCGTGCTGAGCAGTTCCTGGTAGGTCTTCGCGGACTGGTTCAGTTCCTTGATCTTGCCCAGTTGCTCGTCGCTCAGGCCGGCGACGTCGGCCGGCGCGGCCGGGGCAGCGACCGCTCGCGGTGTGGGGTCGTTGATCTGGTCGATCCCCACCCCGGTGACCCACGGAGCGGCGGCCATCGCCTGCTGCACGGCAGCGATCTGCCGCGGGTCGTCCTCCCAGCTCCTGGGCGGTACGACGACGACACTCGCCGTCCCCTTGCCGGCGCCGGCCAGCAACGAGGTCTGGGCGACGAACCGCTGCCGCAACTGAAGTGGCTGAGTCGCCGTCGCGGGGTCGGGTCCGCCGGCCAGCAGGTCGGAGTCCGCGATCACCGCCCGGACGGACTTCCGCGGGCCCGTCGGGGTCAGCACGTTGACCACCGGACCGGCCTGCAGCTTCGGCCGCTCGCTCGGAGCCCAGCCCGAGCTCGACAGGATGTTCACCTCGTCGCCGCGCAGACCCGGGAAGCCGACGGCCCCGCCGATCAGGGTTTTCGCGCTGACCTCACCGCCCTCGAGCCAGAGCCCGGACCGGTTCGCCGGCACCGGATTGCCCAGCGGGTACTGCGCGCTCATCGATCGCGCGCTGTTGACCAGCCCGTCCGCCGCCTTGCCGGCCGCGACCAGGCTGGCGATGTCCGCGTCGGCGTACGGGAGCAGGATGACGGGGCTTCGCTTGCGCGTCTCGTTGAAGGCGTCGAGCCAGGCCTTGACCACGGCCCGGCCGGTACCGGGCTTGCTGCGGCCGGTCCCCGCGGCGACCCTGTAGTCGGAGCCGGTGATCGTCAAGGCCTCGTCGATCATCGCCGGGTCGACCAGCCAGGTGACGGTCTGCTTCTTGCCGAGCGCGAGCAACCTGCCCAGCTGGCCGGTCGGTGCCATCGACTCGGCCAGCGATTCGTTCAGGAAGAGATGGTCGGCCAGCAGCGTCGGCCGGTGCCGCAACGGCACGGCCAAGGCGGTGTTCACCCGGCGCGGCGCGGCGGTCTTGCTGATCACCGGCATCAGGGTGCGGGCCTGGCCGGCGGTGTCCCGCTCGCTCTGGCGGTCGCTGGGATTGCCGCGGAAGGCGACGCCGACGACGTACACGCCGGGTTGGTCGGTGAGTCCCCACTCGTTCCACTTGACGACGAGCTTGAAGGGCGCCGAGGCCTGCGGCGCCAGTGGGGCGCCGAGGGGCAGGTAGGCGGTCGACTCGGCCGGGAGCCTGCGCGAGGCGCAGGACGAGTCGTCGCCGGCCACGTCCTCTTCGGTCGAGACGGTGGCGAGCTGCTCGGGTGTGGTCAGGCGCTCGCTGTCGATACAGAAGATCGCCTGCGGGTTCTCGAAGGTGGTCGAGCTCTTGTTGGTGACCTTGCCGGTGATCGTCACCGCGTCGCCCGGCTTGGGAGCCGCCGGGCTGAACGAGTCGATCGTCACCTGCACCGGGTCGTCCGCGACGGGCGCTGCCGCCGCTGGGTTCGGGGCGGTCACCGCAGCCGACGCAGCGATCAACAGGCTCGCACCCGCGGCCACAGGCAGCCTCAGTCGCCGTCTCAACACGCCGTCACCGTAACGCAGTGCACCCCTGAGGGGACTACTCGGCGCCGGGGGCGCCCAGGACGGCACCTCGCGGCGGCGGCGAAGCAGCCACGATGAACCCCGCATCGCGGCAGCTTCGCCGCCTTGCGATGCACCATCCTGGACACCCCCGTCACTCGAGCATTCCCCTCAGCGGCACACTTGTTCCCTGTGTCCCTTACTCCCGACCGCTCAGCCTCTGCCGGATCGTTGTCCGCTGTCCAGCGGCAAGGTGTCCAGTCGCTGCTGCGGATCGCTCCGGTCGTCGACGAGCTCGGTAGCCGGTTCGCCGACGCCGGGCACGAGATCGCCCTGGTGGGCGGCCCGGTGCGGGACATTCTGCTCGGCCGGGGGAGCAAGGATCTCGACTTCGCCACCTCGGCCCGTCCGGACGTGGTCGAGCGGCTGCTGGCCGGCTGGGCTGACCACGTCTGGGACATCGGCAAGGCCTTCGGCACGATCGGTTGTCGGAAGGGTGACTGGGTGCTCGAGATCACCACGTACAGGTCCGAGTCCTACGATCCCACCTCGCGCAAGCCGGAGGTTGCCTACGGCGACAACCTGCAGGGCGACCTGGCCCGCCGCGACTTCGCCATGAACGCAATGGCCGTGCTGCTCCCGTCCCACCAGTTCGTCGACCCGTACGGCGGGATCGAGGACGTCGCCAACAAGGTGATCCGCACCCCGGGGTCGCCCGAGGACTCGTTCTCCGACGACCCGCTGCGGATGATGCGGGCCGCCCGGTTCGCCGCCCAGCTCGGCTTCACCCCGGATCCCGGCGTGGTCGCCGCGATGACCGCGATGGCCGAGCGGATCACCATCGTGTCGGCCGAGCGGGTCCGCGACGAGCTGATCAAGCTGGTCTGCTCGCCGTACCCGCGGATCGGTCTCGACCTGCTGGTCTCCACCGGGCTGGCCGACCACGTGCTGCCCGAACTGCCCGCGCTGCGGCTCGAGCTCGACGAGCACCACCGGCACAAGGACGTCTACCAGCACTCGCTGATCGTGCTCGAGCAGGCGATCGACCTGGAGTCCCGGATCGGTACCGAGGAACCGGACTTCGTCCTCCGGTTCGCCGCGCTGATCCACGACATCGGCAAGCCGAAGACCCGGCGCTTCGAGGGCGACGGCAAGGTGACCTTCCACCACCACGACGTGGTCGGCGCGAAACTGGCCAAGAAGCGGATGAAGGCGCTCCGGTTCAGCAACGAGCAGATCGAGCAGGTCGGCAAGCTGGTCGAGCTGCACCTGCGGTTCCACGGCTACGGCACCGGTGAGTGGACCGACTCCGCCGTACGCCGGTACGTCCGCGACGCCGGCGAGCTGCTCAGCCGCCTGCACGTCCTGACCCGGGCCGACTGCACCACGCGGAACAAGCGCAAGGCCGACGCGCTGCGCTCGGCGTACGACGATCTGGAGAAGCGGATCGAGCACCTGCAGGAACAAGAGGAGCTCGACTCGATCCGGCCCGATCTCGACGGCAACCAGATCATGGAGATCCTCGGTATCGGGCCCGGTCGCGAGGTCGGCCAGGCCTACAAGTACCTGATGGAACTCCGGATGGACGAGGGCCCGCTCGGCGAGGAAGCAGCCCGCGAGAAGCTCCTCGAGTGGTGGAACTCCCGCTCCTAGATCTTCTGCGGTGGGATCGCGTCGTAGGCGGTGGCGATCAGCGCTGCCGACCTGCTGTCCGGCTCGTACTGCGTGGTGCCGGCCGGTGTGGTGATCGACGCGACGGGTAGGGCAGGGTCGATGGAGTTGGTCAGGTACGCGGCGCGATAGCCGCTGACGGCGCTGAGTGAAATGTCGACAGTTTCACGTGCAACGGTGATGGCGTCGAGGCCCGCCTGGAGTGTGAGCATCGTGATGCCGGGCAGCACGTCGGCGGCCGGCCAGACGATGCGGTCGTCGGTGGCGAAGCAGATGTTCCAGATGGACGCCTCGGAGACCCGGCCGCGACGGTCGTAGAAGAGCGCGTTGTCATAGCCGGCCAGGCGGGCGCGGCGGATCTCGTGGGTGAGTGAGAACGTCCCGGTGTGCTTGAGGTGTGGCGCCGCACGTTCGTGCTCGACGGCCAGGAGTCGCGGCGGTTCGCCAGTGGGTTCGATCGGGTCTGTGGTCGTGATGAGAAGGTCAGGCTCGACGGGCGTGCCGGCCAGGAAGGCCCGGTCCCGGCTGAACGCGGTGACGCGCAGCGACACGTCGCCGGACGCCGACCGGGCGAGCGCAGTACGGAGGTAACCGAGGACGCGGTCGGCGGAGACGCCGTGGCCGAAGAGTTCGCGGGAGCTGTGGTCCAGGCGTTCGAGGTGCAGGTCGAGGCCGCGAACCCTGCCGTCCCGGACCTGCATCGAGGTGAAGTGCCCGTAGCTGGTTGCGGTGAGCAACTCCGGATCGACGAACTCGAGCGGTGCGTCGTTCAGCTGCACGAGGTGGGTCACACGCCCAGTCTGAGCCAAGCAGTCCACCCGTCCTGCTGGTCTAGTCTCACGACGTGGACCTCTTGAGCATCATCGGGTGGGGTGGGTCGGCGCTCGTCGTCGTGTCGTTGCTGCAGACCCGCATCCTCCGGTTACGCGTACTGAACCTGATCGGCTGCGTCATTCTGGTCGGCTTCAACCTCGCCATCCCGGTCTGGCCGATGGTCGGGATGAACGCCGTCCTGGCCGTCATCAACGTCATCCAGCTGTGGCGCCTGCTCCGGCACCGGCACGACGACCACGAGTACGCCGTCCTGGAGGTGAACAGCTCCGACACCTACCTCCGCCACGTGCTGACCGCGCACCACAAGGACATCGCCAAGTTCAACCCGGCCTTCACCTCACCGGCCGGCCAGGCGTCGACCAGCCCGTACGCGTTCCTGGTCCAGCGCGGCGAGCGCACCGTCGGCGTCGTCCTGGCGCATGACGCCGGCTCCGGCCGTGCCCAGATCGACCTCGACTACGTCCTCCCGGAGTACCGCGACTTCACCCCCGGCGAGTTCGTCTATCGCCGCAGCGACGTCTTCACCGACCACGGCTTCCACCAGGTCGTCGCCCCACCCCGCATGCGCGACTCAGCCAACTACCTCAAGAAACTCGGCTTCCACCGAGAGGGCGACAACCTCGTCCTCGACCTGCCCGACTAGCTGCGATCTACAGACTGTCACTGATCGGTTGCGCTGAGGTCTTCACAGATTCATCATTACCTCTCAGTATTTTCTTCATGGCTGACCTCACCCGCAGAACCGTCCTCGGCGCGATCGGCGTCGCAGGTGTCGCCGCAGCAGCTCCGGCCAGCGCCTGGAGCACCGGTACTCCGAGGCTCCGCACCGCCGCCGACGCCTCGCCCACGCTGGTCCGTGGCGCCACCTTCCCGGAGGGGATCATGGCGGGCGTTCCACGCACCGACGGCGCCACGCTGTGGACGAGAGTTCCGTGTGGAGTCTTCGACGGGGACGCCGAGCTGGCTGTCGTGGTGTCGCAGCAACGCGACCTGAGCCGGCCGGAGATCGTCGCGACCGTGATCGCGGAGAAGCGGTGGGACGGCTGCGTGCACTTCCCGGCGACCGGGCTCACCGCCGGAGCGGAGTACTTCTACCAGTTCCGCGGGCAGGACACCGTGTCGCCGGTCGGCCGGTTCCAGACCTTGCGCCCGGCCGACTCGAACCAGCCGGTCCGGATCGGCTTCTTCACCTGCCAGGGCTTCACCGAGGGGTACTACGCGACCCATCGCCACCTCGCCGCCGAGGAGCTCGATCTGGTGGTCGGCCTCGGCGACTACGTCTACGAAGCGACCGTGCCCGGCGTACGGGGCATCGATCTCAACCTCTATCCACAGGTGCTGTCGAGCATGCGGGCGAAGTACACGCTGTATCGCAGTGACCCGAACCTGCGCGCGATGCACGCGCAGCACGCCTTCCTGCCGCTGTGGGACGACCACGAGTTCCGCAACAACTACAGCAAGGACAACTGGACGCTGCCGGAGCTGTTCTTCCAGGAGAAGAAGAGCGCGGCCTGGCACGCGTGGTTCGAGCGGATGCCGGTACCGCGGTACGGCGGCGACCTGACCCGCACCTATCGCTCGCTCAAGCTCGGCCGGACCGTCGAGTTGTTTGCCATCGACAACCGTCAGTACAAGGACGACCAGCCCTGCGAGGACGGTGGCAGCATCGTCTGCGCGGCCGCGGATGCGCCGGCCCGCAGCATGCTCGGTCCGGCGCAGAAGACCTGGCTGAAGGACGGGCTGCGCTCCTCGGGCGCTCGCTGGAAGGTGCTGGCCAACCCGAACATGATGATGGGCATGGTCACCGGTGCGGCCGGTGAGCGCGCCTTCATGGACACCTGGGACGGGTACGGCGCCGAGCGCACCGAGTTGCTGTCACTCGCGGCCGAGCGGGTGTCCGATCTGGTGATGGTGACCGGCGACGACCACGACACGTTCGCCGGCGAACTCTGGGACACCGGCTTCGCGCCAGGCTCACCGGGCGCGGGCAACCCGGGCGGGACGCGACGGGCCGGCGTCGAGTTCGTCGTACCGTCCGTGTCCTCGACCAACACCGGCGACACCAAGGGCGTCACCGGGGCGAAGGCCGAGGAGCAGAAGAGGCTGCAGTACAACCCGCATCTCAACCTGATCGACATGCGCCAGCACGGGTACGGCGTACTCGAGGTGACGCAGGACGAGGCCAAGCTCGCCTACCGAGCCGTCAACCGGCTGCAGGCCAACGCAGGCGTCAGCACCAGCTACCAGGCCCGGACTGCGCGCGGCAGCTCCACGGTAGAGGTGATCTGATTGACCAGTGACCTCATTGGAGAGGACGGCGGCCGCAGTCCGGGCGAGTGAGCTCGACCCGGTCGCCCTGCTCGAGCAGGCCACCCGGGGTCCACTGGCGGGGATCCCGGTACTGGTCAAAGAGATCATCGAGGTCGAAGGCATGCCCTACCGCTGCGGCTCTGCCGTCCACTCAAGCCTGATGCGCCACGTCCGCCTCCCCAACATCACCGGCCACCCCGCCATCACCATCCCCCTGAAAGCCCCCGGCCTCCCGGTAGGCCTCCAGCTCATCGCCAGAGACAACCAGAAGGCCAGCGCTGTTGCGGCATGGATCGAAGGTCAGTTGTAGAGGCGTACGTCGGCGAGGGACCACCAGTGGTCGCTGGTGCTGATGGAGGTGATGCGGACGTAGCGGGCGCGGGTGGGCGGCACGTCTACGTTGGTGAGTTGGCCGGTGCCCGTGCCTGAGGCCAGTGGTCGCCAGGTGGTGCCGTCGAAGCTGGTGGATACCTGCCAGCCGCGGGCGTAGTCCCCGGTGTTACCGCCGCTGTCGATCGCGACTCGGCGGAACTGCTTCGCCGTACCGAGGTCAGCCTGCACGTACTGCCCGGCAGCCTGTGCTGCCTTCGACTGCCAGACGGTGGAGCCGTCAGCGTCGAACGCCAGCGCAGCATCAGCAGCTGGTACTGCGCTCGCCGTCGCCCCCGCCAGCGACACAGGTGTCAGCACCGGCTTCAGCGAGCGCTCCCAGACGAACGTCCCGATCGCGCCACCGGGCAGCGTGTACTCGAAGGACTGGTCGCCAACAGCAACGGCAAAGCTCCGCGGCTCATCGTTCTCGTTGTGCACCAGCAGTGCGGTCGAGCCGTCCGGGTTGCGGAAGGCCGACGACATGAGCTGTCCGTTCCACCCGGTCGTCCCGTACGACGTACTGGCGATCCGCACCGCCCCAGTGCGCACGAACTTCGACAGGTGCCCGATCGTGTAGTACTCCGCGTCGGTGCTGACGCTGCCGTCCGGCTGGACCGTCACGAGCCCGGTGCAAGTGGTGCAGCCGCCGTTGTACGGGCCGCCCTTGTCGTCCAGCGCGATGTTCCAGTTGACGACCGACTTGGCCCAGTTGCGCGTAGTACCGAGCATCAGCGTGCGGGCGTGCCAGGTGAGGGTGCCACGGAAGATCTGCGCCGGAGTGTCGTTCGGTCCGTGCGATCCGGAGCACTCGGTGAACCAGATGCCCTTGTCCGGGAAGGTCTGCTGCAACGCGGTCTGCGCACTGGGGTCACCGGAGTAGCAGTGGTACGCCGTACCGGCCAGCCACTTGCCGGCTGGGCTGTTCAGCAGTTGGTACGGGTAGTCGGTCTCGGGGTCCTCACCGGGCGGGGTGTTGGCGACGTCGCCGGGGTGAGTCGACCAGTTGTGGTCGTAGCCGAGGATCTTCGTCCGCGGGCTGGCAGCGCGCAGTAGCGGGCCGAGCTGCGAGATCACCGCGGCCTGCTGGCGCACCGGCATGTCCGTGCCAGGGTAGCCGCTCGGCTTGCGGTGCTGCGGCTCGTTCTGCACCGAGATGAAGTCCACCGGTACGCCGGCCGCCTCGTACGCCTTCACGAACTTCACCAGGTAGCGCGCGTAGGCGTTGTAGATCGCCGGGTCGTCCTTGAGCCGGCCACCGACCAGCGAGTCGCCGGTCTTCATCCAGGCCGGCGGGCTCCACGGCGTGGCCATCACCTTGAGCGACGGGTTGAGCTGCTTGGCCCGGCGCAGCAGCGGAAGGATCTGTGCCTGGTCGTGCGCAATGGAGAAGTGCCGCAGCGGGAAGTCGGTCTGCCCGGCCGGTACGTCGTCGTACGTGTAGTGCCGCGGCGAGGCGGTGAAGTCCGACGAGCCGACCACCTGACGCAGGAAGCTGACCCCGATACCGCGCTCGCGGTCGAACAGCGAGCGCATCGTCTGCTCCCGCACGGCCGGCGTCAGCCGGTAGAGCACGCTCGCCGACGAGTCGGTGATCGAGGCGCCGAAGCCGTCCATCGTCTGGTACTGCGTGCCGGGGTCGACCGTGATGGTCGTCCGCGCGCTCTGCCCCTTGCCGAAGGCAACGGACGGCCGCTCGTGCAACAACTCGGCCCGGTCCGGGGTGGTCACCCAGACGCGTGCGGTGGTCTTCGCGGTGGGGCGTTCGGCCGCCTGGGCGCCGGCCGACAGGCCGCTGAGCAGGAGGGCGGAGCCGGCCACGACAGCACCGATCGCTGGTCTTTTCATCGTTCTCCTCAGGTCAACCCCGATGTAACAAATGAAACAAACACGCAACATTCGGCCTTCAGGAAACGCCGGTGGACCCAGGCTGTCAAGGTGATCTAGAGTGCGAGTTGTGAAACAAGGCGATGTAACAAATGCCAGCTAAAGTCACCGTGCGAGACATTGCGGCGGAGACCGGTGTCTCTATCGCGACGGTCTCGCGGGTGCTCAACCAGCAGGGCAACGTCGCGCCCCAGACGCGGGAATTGGTCGAGCGCGCGGTCGAACGGCTCGGCGTACGGGCGCCGAGTCCACGCGGCGGATCACCAAAGCCTGTCGGGGGAGCCGTCTACGTGCGCTGCCCGTACCTGCTGACCGACTACTTCGGGCTGATCGTCTCGTCGATCGCGGAGACGCTCGATCGCCACGACCGCCAGCTCGTCCTCAACGCGGGCGAAGCGACCCAGCACGACGCAGTACTGGCCAAGCTGCCCGGGCAACGCGACCTGGCCGGCGGGATCCTGATTCTGCCGCCGGAGTCGAGCGACGAGCTGATCCACCTGCGCGCCCGCCGCTTCCCGTTCGTCGTCGTCGACCCCCGTACTCCGCTGCCGCGCGACATCGCCGCCGTCTCGGCAGCGCATTTCGCCGGCGCGCGGCAGGTCACCTCACACCTGGTTCGTCTGGGGCACACCCGGATCGGCGTCATCGGCGGTCCGAGCGAATGGCTGGCCAGCGACGCCCGTCTCGGCGGCCACGCCGCGGCCCTCGCCGACGCCGGGATCCTGCCTGATCCGTCGCTGGTCCGCCCGATCCAGCCCACCACCGAACACGGCTACCGAGCCGCGGCCGAACTCCTGGACCTCCCGGAACGCCCCACAGCGCTCGTCGCCTTCAACGACAAGGCCGCGGTAGGAGCCCTCCAAGCCGCCGCCGACCGCGGCCTCGCCGTACCGGACGACCTATCGATCGCCGGCTTCGACGACATCGACGTGAGCCGCGCGACCAGTCCCCGCCTGACCACGGTTCGCCAGCCGCTCCGGGAAATGGGTCGCATGGCTGTCAGCCTCCTGATCCGCCTCCTGAGTCACCACGAGGTAGAAGCCCTCCACGTGGAACTGGCCACCGAACTGGTGACCCGCGACTCCACCGGACCGGCTAGGCATCCCGCTTGAGGAACGTTGCCGCCGACACCAAATGTGCGACGGCCAGCCACCCGACGAGGACCGCCGAGCCCTGCAGGACGGTGAGTCCGTCGTCCGCGCCCTGGTAAAGCCGCATTCCCGCGCTGTCGGGGAGGTAGGAAGCGGCCGTGGTGATGTTGCGCAGTAACGGGGAGACGATCAGTACCAGGGTGGCCATGGCGACGACCGCGGCGAGCAGGTTGCGCGTCAGGGTCACGATGGCCGCCGCGAAAAGCCCGATGAGGACGAGGTACGCGACCGCGCCGAGCAGGGCGGCTAAATCACCGACAGGCTGGTCACTGGAAAGCTGGACCGCTACGAAAACCACGGTAACGGTAAGGATTGCGGCTGCTAGTGCCGTCACGCCGTAGGCAACCGCTTTGCCTGTCAGCAAGGCCAGCCGGTTCGGCATGCTCAGCAGCGTGGTGTGGATCTGGCTGCCGGCGTACTCGCTGCCGACCGTGAGGACACCCAGCAGGATGAAACCGACTTGGGCGTACTGGATTGTTTGCAGGGGTGTCTCGTCGTTGGTGGCGAGGAGGACCGAAAGACCGGTTGTGCAGAACAGGGTCACGCCGAGCGTGATGGACACGGCCGGAAGACTGCGCAGCTTGAGTAGTTCCGCCGCGCAGACAGCCCGGAAGTCGTTCGTCACCACCTCAAGCGTCCCGCCGGGCGAAGATCCAGCCGGCCGCCACCAGCAGCACCGCGGTCCAGCCGGCCATCACCAGCGCACCGGTGGCCGGACCGAGCATGTTGTCGGCGGGATACTGCCTGGTGAAGCTCTGCGCCCCCGCGACATCGGGCAAGTACCTCGCCAGCGGCGTGACCTTGGTGAGCAGGTACGACACGGACACCATCGACGAGTTGACGATCAGCACGACCAGCGGGATCACACCGCTGCGGGTGACGGCCGTGACCGCCAGCGCGATCAGCGCGGAGCACACCCAGTAGGCGATCGCGCCGGCGATCCGCCAGCCGGACTGGTCCAGCACGGTGCCGAAGGAGCGGCCGTGCTCGCCGAGGACAGCTTGGGTCACCGCGAGCCCGCTAAGGATGCTGACCATCGCGATCAGCGTGGTCAAGACGGCGACCACGACTGCCTTCGCTGTTAGGAGGACACCACGCCGCGGAACGCTGGTCAGGCTCACCAGGATCTGCCGGCCGGCACCGGCGTCCTTTCGGTTCGGCGTGTACTCGCTGCTCATGATGACGACGGCGAGCACCGCCATTCCGATCACGCCGGGCCCGACGATCTCGAAGCCGGCGTCGAGCGGGGAGGAGTTGCGGAAAGCGTCCGTGTCACCGCGGTCCATCGCCGCGCGGCGCGTGCTCGCTGCCAGTGCCGAGAGACCGATGGTCCCCACCGTGGCGAGCGCGATGCCGACGTAGACCGAGGGCAGCGAGAACGTCTTCCGCAGCTCCGCGGCGGTCTGGTTCAGCATGCCCGCGCCTCCGGTCCCGCATCCTTGGCCGGAGTCAGTGGATCGGTGAGGGCGAAGAACGCGTCCTCGAGCGACGCGTGGCCGGCCGTGACCTCGGCGAGCGATCCGTCCGCGACCACCCGACCGGCCGTGATCACGACCAGGTGGGTGGCCGTTTCCGCCATCTCGCTCATCAGGTGACTTGAGACCAGCACGGTGCGCCCGCCCGCGGCGTACTCGGTGAGGAAGCGGCGGATCCAGCGGATGCCTTCGGGATCCAGGCCGTTCACCGGCTCGTCCAGCACCAGGACCTCGGGCTCACCTAGCAACGCGGTCGCGATGCCGAGGCGCTGACCCATGCCCAGTGAGTACTTGCCGACCCGCTTGCCGGCTGCGTCGGAGAGTCCGGTCAGGTCGAGCACCTCGTCGACCCTGCACTGGCGGATACCGTTGCTGCGGGCAACCCAAGACAGATGCGCCCGGGCGGTCCGGGAGCGGTGCGCGCCACTGCCGTCCAGCAACGAGCCGACGGTGCGCAGCGGATTCCTCAACTCCCGGTACGGGCGGCCGCCGATCAGGGCGGTGCCGGCGTCGGCAGAGTCGAGCCCGAGCAGGACCCGCAGCGTGGAGGACTTCCCGGCGCCGTTGGGACCGAGGAACCCGGTCACCCGGCCGGCCGCGGCGGTGAAACTTATGTTGTCAACGGCAACCTTCTTGCCATGGCGTTTGGTCAGCGTGGTGATGTCGATCATGGCCATCAAGATGCCGTGCCGGCATCGGCCGCCGCATCGGCCAAAGGTTGACAGTCAGCGGCCGGCGAAGCCCGACTCGTAGGCCAGGATGACCAGCTGGGTCCGGTCCCGGACACCCAGCTTGACGAACAACCGGCTCAGGTACGTCTTCACCGTCGCCTTGCTGAGGAACAGGTCGTCGGCGATCTCCTCGTTCGACAGCCCGCGCACGATCGCGCCGACCACGTCGCGCTCCCGCTCGGTCAGCGCCGCGAACGGATCCGGTCGCGGCCGGCGGGCGGCGAAGCCGGCGATCATCCGCCGGGTCACCTCCGGCGCCAGCATCGCGTTGCCTTCGTGCACGGTGTGGATCGCCCGGAGGATCTCGCCGGCCGGCGCGTTCTTGAGCAAGAAGCCGGAAGCGCCGGCGTGCAGCGCCTCGTAGACGTACTCGTCGAGATCGAAGGTGGTCAGCATGATCACCTTGGTCCGCGGATGCCGAGCACAGATCGACCTGGTTGCCGCCAGACCGTCCAGCACCGGCATCCGGATGTCCATCAGGACCACAGCGGGCCGCAACCGGTTCGCCGCATCGATGGCCAGCTGACCGTTGGCCGCCTCGCCGACCGCGGACAGCAGCGGATCGTCGTCGATCAGTTCACGCAGCGAAGTACGAAGAAGCTCCTGATCCTCCGCCACCAAAACCCCAACGGGTTCAGCCACCGGTCACCTCCTGCCGCCCCACCGGAAGCGTCGCCCGCACCAGAAACCCACCGTCGGTCCGAGGCCCGGCGGCGAAGGTGCCACCAAGCAACTCCACCCGCTCCCGCAACCCAACCAGCCCATAACCGCCTTCCCCCGCCCCGACTTCCGACGACAACACCGCGCCTTGGCCCGCTCGGCCTTCCGCCGACCGCGCTCCGGCTCGGGGCGACAGCGCTTCGGCATCCCCGGATCGGCCTTCCGCCGATTGCGTGCCCGCGCCGTCGTCGTCGATCTCGACCAGGACGTCGCCGTCCAAGCCAGTGACGGCTACGCGGCAGCGCGAACCTGGTGCATGCCGTGCGGAGTTCGTGAGGCACTCCTGCGTGATCCGGTAGACGGCCAGTCCGATCGCCGGCGGTACGTCGTCCACAGCGGTCACCCTCAACGTCACCTCGGTCCCAGTACTACGAACCCGCTCAACCAGACCGGCGAGCTGACCCAACCCGGGCAACGGCTCCCGCTCAGCGGTCTCGCCTCCGTCCCGGATCGCACCCAACGCGACCCGCAGCTCGTCGAGCGCTTCCCGGCTGGTCTGCTCGATCCGCTGCAACTTGCCTCGCAGCCGCCCGGCGTCATCCGCATCGACGCGCGCCGCGACTCCCGCGGCGACCGAGATCGCGCCGAGCGAGTGCGAGACGACATCATGCACCTCGCGCGCCACCCGAAGCCGCTCGGCCGCAACCGCCCGGTCCTTCTCGGCGGAGACCCTGCGTTCGACCTCCAGCAGTCGGCGCCCAGTGGACGTACCGAGCGCCCAGGCGCCGGCCAACGCCACCAAACTCAGCGTCACATAGCGGGCAGCGTCCTGCCCCTCCGGACTTCCGACCATGGCGACCGCGGCGACCACCGCGGCGAAAAGCGCGGAGGCCATCGACGGGAACCGCCCGGTGCTCTTCTGGATCGCGACCGGGTACAGAGTCCAGGCGGCGGCGATGAACGGATCCTGCGTGAGATGAAGCGCGGCCCCCACAAAGGTCGCAGTCCCCACCAGCGCGAACGCGGCCGAGGGCGCCCAGGACCGAAGCAGCATGCCGACCGTCAGCACCGCGATCAGCGCTAAGTGCACGGTCAGCGACCAGCCGGACCCATCGTCCAGCGGCAGCCAGAACACCGCGACGCAGAGAGCCGTCATCCCCAGCTGCAAGCCGAGCCGCGCGAACCGGGTCATCGCCCCACTCTAGTTTCGACGGGTAGCGCCGCGGTGTGGACCAGCGGGCGCGGAGTGCGCTGGCGCACCTGACCAGAACCGGTGGGTTCGTCCCCAGAGCGGCGACCCTGAACAGGGAATAACTTGTTCAAGCTCGCCACTTCCTGTTCAAGCCCACCACTTCCGGTTCAAGCCGACCACATGTGGGCGCTCAGAGCTGCCGGAGTGCCTGCAAGGCGGCGATGAAGTGGTTGACCAGTTCCTCGGCCGAGGTCGGGCGGTCGGCTTCGGGGAGGCCGGACCACTCGATGGCCAGGTCCTCGACGTACGCGAGCCACGCGTGCACGGTCATCCGGTCGCGGGAGGCCGGCCGGTCGGCCTCGGCTGCTGAGTCGAGGAGCTCCAGCACTCGGGTGGTGAGGCCGGCGCGGGTGGCGGCGTAGACCTCGACTACGAAGTTGTCGCCGCCGGCGGCGCCGCGGACGAAGGAGATGTAGGAGTCCCGGCGTCGCGTCACGAAGGCGACGAAGGAGAGCAGCATCTGGCGGAGCTGCTCGTCCGCGGGCAACGAAGGGTCCGGCTTGGTGACCCGGAGCAGTCGGCGGCCGGCCGCGCTCATCACCTCGACATAAAAGTCGCGCTTCGTCGGGAAGTAGTGGAACAGCAGTCCGCGCGAGATCCCCGCCTCGGCTGCGACCGCGTCGATCGACAGGTCGTGGATCGGCTGGGTCCGCAACATCATCAACCCGATGCCGACCAGCTGCTTGCGGCGATCCTCCGCACTCAACCGCCGGCGCCGCCCGTCCACCGACTTATCCACAAGACTGTCCACAGGCTGCGGATGCGCGGGGCTGCCGGGATTCACGCTATTGAGCATTGCTCAGTAAGTGCGCTACCGTCAAGAACAGCCGACCGAGGAGACGTGATGGGCTTCGAACCGTCCGCGAGGGCGCAGCAGTTGATCGAGCAGGTCGCCGAGTTCATCCGGACCGAGATCGAGCCGGTGGAGCCTGAGCTGCACGCCGCGACCAAGGCGGCCGCCGATCCGTGGCAACCACAGCCCGCCTTCAAAGAACTCCAGGCGAAGGCGCGCAAGCAGGGTCTGTGGAACCTCTTCCTCCCGCCGGCCGAGCCCGGCAACGCGCAGTACGGCGCCAGTTCAGAGGAAGGGCTGAGCAACCTCGACTACGCGCCGATCGCGGAGCTGACCGGCCGGTCGTTCATCGCGCCGTACGTGTTCAACTGCAACGCGCCCGACACCGGCAACATGGAAGTTCTGCTCCGCTACGGCAGCGACGAGCAGAAGAAGCGGTGGCTGGAGCCGTTGCTGGACGGCGCGATCCGGTCCGCGTTCTGCATGACCGAGCCCGACGTGGCCTCGTCCGACGCGACCAACATGGCAGCCACCGCGATCGTGGACGGCGACGAGGTCGTGCTCAACGGACGCAAGTGGTGGAGCACCGGCGTCGGCCACCCGGACTGCGAACTGCTCATCTTCATGGGCCTCACCGACCCGGACGCCCACCGGTACGCGCGGCACACGATGGTGCTCGTCCCGCGTGACACCCCTGGCGTGAAGGTCGAGCGGCTGCTCCCCGCCATGGGCCGGTACGACGAACCGCACGGCCACGGCGAGGTTTCGTTCACCGATGTCCGGGTGCCGGTCGCCAACATCCTGGTCGGACCCGGTCGTGCGTTCGAGATCGCCCAGGGACGGCTCGGCCCGGGTCGCGTGCACCACTGCATGCGGCTGATCGGGCTAGCGGAGAAGTCGCTCGAGCTCGCACTCCAGCGCGGTACCAGCCGTACTGCGTTCGGCAAGCCGCTGGTCAACCTCGGTGGCAACCGTGAGCGGATCGCCGACGCGCGGATCGCGATCAACCAGGCGCGGCTGCTCGTGCTGCAGACGGCGTACCTGCTGGACACGAAGGGCCTGGCCGGCGCGTTGAGCGAGGTCAGCCAGATCAAGGTCGCCGTACCGCGGATGGCGCAGGACGTGATCGACATGGCGATCCAGTTGCACGGTGGCGGCGGGCTGTCCGACGACTTCCCGCTGGCCGGGGCGTGGACGAGTGCGCGGGCTCTGCGCCTGGCCGACGGGCCGGACGAGGTGCATCGTGGAGTGATCGCGAAGCTCGAACTGGCGAAGTACAAGGAGTCCGAATGAGCAGGGTTCTCGTGACCGGTGGCGCGAGTGGACTGGGGGAGGCGCTCGTCGCCCGGTTTGTTGCTGATGGCCACCAAGTGCTCTGTACCGACTTGGCGGCCGAGTCGCGGGTGCCGGACGGAGCGCAGTACCGGCAGCTGAATGTGCGTGACGCGGACGACTGGGACAAGGCGGTCGCGTGGTGCGAGGAGCACTGGGGCGGCCTCGACATCCTGGTGAACAATGCCGGGATCGCCACCGGCGGCCGGATCGACGTCGAGTCGCTGGACGAGTGGGATCGCGTCGTCGACATCAACCTGATGGGCGTCGTCCGCGGCTGCCGCGCCTTCACGCCGCTGTTCAAACGGCAACGCTCGGGCCACATCGTCAACACGGCCTCCGCGGCCGGGCTGGTGCACCCGCCGATGATGAGCTCGTACAACACGGTCAAGGCCGGCGTGGTCGCGCTCTCGGAGACGCTCTCCCACGAACTGCACCCGTACGGCGTGACCGTGTCCGTCGTCTGCCCGTCCTTCTTCCGCACCAACCTCGCGGACTCGATCCAGGGCGCCGACACCGAGATGAACACCACCGCCCGCAAGCTGATCGAGAAGTCACCCCGCACCGCGGACGAGATCGCCGCCAACGTCCTGACCGGCATCAAGAAACAACAGTTCCTGATCATCCCCGACCGCCCAGCCCTGATGGCCTGGCGCACCAAACGCTTCGCCCGCCCCCTGTACGACCGCCAGATGCGCAAAATAGCCGCCCGAGCCCGAACCCGATCCGAGGCAGCCCCCGGAGACCGGTAAATGGCCACATCAGTAGAAGGCGCCCGCCCAGTCCGCGAAGAGGACGCCTTCGACGTACCCGCGGTGGACGGCTGGCTCCGGCAGCAGACGACGCTCTCGGACGGCCTCCCCGAAGTGCGGCAGTTCTCCGGTGGGGCGTCCAACCTCACCTACCTCCTGCGGTATCCGGATCGCGATCTGATTCTGCGTCGGCCGCCGACGGGCACCAAAGCCAAGGGTGCGCACGACATGGGACGGGAGTTTCGGATTCAGCAAGGGCTCAAGCCGGTGTTTCCGCAGCTGCCGGGGATGGTTGCCTACTGCAACGATGACACCGTGATCGGGTCTGAGTTCTATGTGATGGAGCGGGTGGCCGGGATCATCCCGCGGCCGGCGGAGCTGGGGGTTGAGCTCACACCTGAGCAGACTCGACAGCTTGGGTTCACGTTGGTGGACACGTTGCTGGATCTGCATCGGGTGGATCCGGTGGCGGCTGGGCTCGGCGATCTCGGTAAAGGGGAGGGGTACGTCGAGCGGCAGGTTGGTGGGTGGAGCAACCGGTACCGCAAGGCGAAGACCTGGAACGTGCCGAGTTTTGAGAAGGTGATGGCTTGGCTGGAGGCGAATCGGCCGGCTGATACCAGGATCTGTGTGATCCACAACGACTTCCGGCTCGACAACGTGGTGCTGGACCCGGAAGACCCGCTCAAGATCGTCGGGGTGCTCGACTGGGAGTTGGCGACGCTCGGGGATCCGTTGATGGATCTTGGCAGCGCGCTCGCCTATTGGGTCCAGGCCGACGACGATTGGGCTTTCCGGCGGTTCAAGATGCAACCGTCCGACGTACCGGGGATGATCAGCCGGGACGAGATCGTTCGCTACTACTGCGAGAAGTCCGGGCTCGACGCGTCCAACTGGGCGTTCTACGAAGTGTTCGGGTTGTTCCGGCTCGCCGTGATCGCGCAGCAGATCTACTACCGCTACCACCACAAGCAGACCCGCAATCCCCGGTTCAGGAATCTCTGGCTGCCGGTCAACCTCCTAGAGCGGCGCTGCCGCAAGATCATGAGTCGCTGAATGCCCACCATTTACCTCATCCGGCACGCGCAGGCGTCGTTCGGCCGCAGTGACTACGACCGGCTCTCGCCCCAGGGTGAGCAGCAGGCCGCGGTACTGGGCGAAGCGCTCGCCGAGCGCGGTCTCAAGCCGTCCCTCGTCGTCAGGGGCGCGATGCGCCGGCATGCGCAGACGGCCGAGATCGCGCTGCGGGCAGCGGGCCTCGACGTACCGGTCGAGGTCGACGAAGGGCTCAACGAGTTCGACCACGACCAGGTGATCGTCGCGTACAAGCCCGCCTACAAGCGCCGCGCGGTACTGCTCGCCGACCTCGCCCGCTCCGGTCACCCGGCGCGGGCGTTCCAGGAGATGTTCAGCGCCGCCACCCAGCGCTGGGTCGAGGGCGAGGGCTATCCAGAGTCCTTCGCCGCCTTCTGCCAACGCTCGGAAGACGCAGTACGCCGTACTGCGGCCCGTGTCGGCAAAGGCGAGACCGCTTTCGTCTTCACCTCCGGCGGCCCGATCGCGGCCGTCGCGAGCCGGCTCCTCGCCGGGTCCGACGACCTCTGGCTCAAGCTCAACCCGGTCACCATCAACACCGCGATCACCAAGCTCACCTCCGGGCGCAGCGGCCTGACCGTGGTCAGCTACAACGACCACGGCCACCTCGACGGCACCGAACTGCTCACCTACCGATAGGGCCACCTGATGCGACGCAACATCCTGATCACCGGGGCGAGCTCGGGACTCGGCGAGGAGATGGCCCGGCAGTTCGCCGCCAAAGGACACAACCTCGCGCTGACCGCCCGTCGCGAGGACCGGCTGAAGGCGCTGCAGGCCGAGCTGACCGCAGCCCATCCCAACGCCACCATCCTGGTCCACCCGCTCGACGTGAACGATCACGCCGCGGTCTTCGAGACCTTCAAGAAGACAGACGCCGAGCTGCCGCTGGACCGGATCATCGTGAACGCCGGCATCGGCAAGGGCGCGCCCCTCGGCACTGGCCGGTTCGACGCGAACCTGATCACCGCCCAGACCAATTTCACCGCCGTCCTCGCCCAAGCGGAAGCCGCCCTCGAGCTGTTCCGGCCCAGAAACACCGGTCACCTCGTCTTCATCTCGTCAGTGGCCGCGGTGCGTGGGATGCCGAAGTCGGTCACCACGTACGCCGCCACCAAGGCCGCCGTCGCGACGCTCGCTGAGGGGCTGCGGCTGGAGCTGCTCGGCAAGCCCATCAAGGTGAGCACCATCTTCCCTGGTTACATCCGGTCCGAGCTGAACGAGCACGTGGCGAAGACGCCGCTGATCGTCGACACCGTGCCCGGCGTCCGCGCGATGGTCGCCGCGATCGAGGCGGAGAAGGCCAAGGCGTTCGTGCCGTCCTGGCCCTGGGTGCCGATGGCAAGGATTCTCGAGTTCGCTCCACTGCCGCTGCTGAAGAGGATGATCTGAATGCGCTGGGGTCTGACCGTTCCGCTGACCGGGGTTTCGTTGCGGGACCACAAGCCGCTGATCACCGAGCTGGCTTCGCTGGGCTACACCGATCTCTGGTCGGCCGAGGTCGCCGGGGCGGACGCGTTCACGCCGTTGGTCCTGGCTTCGGAGTGGGATGACCGACTCCGGCTCGGCACCGCCGTCGTACCGGTTCACACCAGGGGACCGGCTGCGCTGGCGATGAGTGCGGCCGCGTTGGCCGACCTCGCGCCCGGACGGTTCGTGCTGGGCATCGGGGCCTCTTCGGAGACCATCGTGACCGGCTGGAACGGGATCGCTTACGACCCGCCGCTCGCGCGCACTCGCGACGTACTGCGCTTCCTGCGGTCGGCGTTCGCGGGGGAGAAGGTCGACGGGGAGTTCGACAGCTTCACGATCAAGCGGTTCCGGCTGGAGAAGGCGCCGGACGTCCCGCCCGCGATCATGCTCGCCGCGCTTCGGCCGCAGATGCTGCGGCTGGCCGCCCGGGAGGCGGACGGAGCGATCACCAACTGGCTGTCGGCCGACGACGTGCGCCAGGTCCGGGCCGAGTTGGGCGACGGCAAGGAGCTCGCCGCGCGGATCTTCGTCTGTGTCACCGAGGACGCCGAGATGGCCCGCAACATCGGCCGGTTCCTGATCGCGACCTACCTGACCGTGCCCGGCTACGCCGCGTTCCACGACTGGCTCGGCCGCGGCGAGGCGATGAAGCCGATGCGCGACGCCTGGGCCGCGGGCGATCGCAACGCCGCGATGGCCGCCGTACCGCTCGACGTGATCGACGACCTGGTCGTCCACGGCTCGGCCGCCGACTGCCGCGCGCAGATCAACCAGTACGTCGCCAACGGCCTCGACACCCCGATCCTCGCCACCCTGCCGACCGGCGACAACCTGCTGGAGACCGCACGCGCCCTGGCCGTCAACTGATCAGCGCGACAACCGTAGTACCGGCGGCGAAGGCTCCTCGGCGTACCTGGTCGAACAACGCGTACATCATCTTCGCCTCGTAGACCCAGTC
This sequence comes from Kribbella sp. CA-294648, assembly GCF_050943845.1. Taxonomy (NCBI): domain Bacteria; kingdom Bacillati; phylum Actinomycetota; class Actinomycetes; order Propionibacteriales; family Kribbellaceae; genus Kribbella; species Kribbella sp. CA-294648. The sequence continues at coordinate 8,716,380 of NZ_CP191981.1, read as the reverse complement.
GAGCCGGGGACCGTGCCGCGCCTCGAAGTCGTCCACAAACCCGTCCAACTCCGGCGTGCGCTTCGCATACCCACCGAAGTGATACCCATCCTCGAGCCGCCAGTTCCCAACCCGTTGCCCGTACGCCGCCCGCTGCAACCCGGCAACGTCAGCTTCGAGCGACGCCTTCAGCACCGGTACGCCGATCGCCACCTGCCGCGGCTCGAGTCCAGCGGCGACCCCGGCCAACGTCCCACCCGTGCCGACCGCGCAGACCAGTACGTCGAACGGCTCCGCGATCTCCGCCGGCAACTCAGCACACCCGAGCAACGCCGCCGTATTGCTGCCCCCTTCAGGGATCAAGTAGAAGTCCCCGAACTCCCTGCGCAGTCGGTTGATCACCTCATCGGAGCTCCTCGCCCGGTACGACGTCCTGTCGAGATAGGTGAGCCGCATCCCGTGCTGCTCCGCATAGGCCAGCGATGGATTGAGCGGCAGGTGCTCCTCACCGCGAACCACACCGATCGTCGCGAAGCCGCCGAAGTGGCCGACAGCAGCAGTCGCGCGGAGGTGGTTCGAGTAGGCGCCACCAAAGGTGAGCAGCGTACGAGCCCCAAGGTCTCGAGCAGCAGCCACGTTGTACTTCAGCTTGCGCCACTTGTTGCCTGGGACCTCCGGATGGATCAGATCGTCACGCTTCAGCAGCACCCGGATGTCACCCAGCCGTTCGTCACGCAGCTCGGCCAGTGGTGAGGGCAGTCGAAGCTCGATCAACGAACCGCTCCGGTGCTCAGGAAGGTGACAGGCTGAAGGCCCGGATGCAGCTGCTCTGGACGATCACCATGCCACTCATCTTCTTCCCGTTGGTGGTCCCGGAGATCGTGAGCAGGTAAGGGTCCTGACCGACGGCCACGTCGGAGGCGACCAGGTTCGTCGGTGACTTGATCCAGGTCTTGATCAGGATCGGGACGATCTCCTTGGTGTCCTCGCACGCCATCGCGGCCGCCGCGTCGGTGTTGCCGGCGTTCAGCCGGCTGACGAAGGTGGCGGCCAGGCTAGCCGCGCCGGCCGCGTTGGTGACCTTGCCTCCCGGCTTGGTCGGTGCGGGCTGGGTTGGCTTGGTCGTCGCCGTCGGCGGCACTCTCGAAGGTGCTGTCGACGGCACCTTGGAGGGCACCGTCGTCGGGACGGACCGTTGCGGCAGCGTCGGGGGCACCGTGCTCGCCGGCGAACTGACCGGGGGAGCCGCAGGCGCGGGGCCACCGCCGCTGCCGCTCTCACTGGCGGTCAGGCGATATGCCACCAGGCCGCCGATCCCCAGGATGACAGCGAGCAGAATCATGATGACGACGATGATCAGCCCGGCCCGGCTCCTGCGCGGCGGTCCGCCGTACTGCGGAGCTGCCCAGTTCCCGCCCTGCGGCTGGTACGGCTGCGACTGCCAGCCCGGGTTCTGACCAGGGCGATCCTGAGGCCTCGGGTCCGAAGGGCCGGGCGGCGGGGGGTAGCTCACAGCCCCAAGTGTGACAGCGAGCGGTCCATTCCGGGGCGTGCCGGAGGCTGCGGTGCGCGGCGCCGTGCAGCAGACTGTTCCGGTGACCGATCGTTCACGGGTAGTCAGGGCATTCGTCGTCGCCCTGGTGGTGGGCCTTGCGCTGGGTTTCGCGACCCAGCACCTGCAGGCCCACCTGCCAGGCAACTGGAACACCTTGGCCAACTCGGGCGTCGTCTGGGTCGTCTTCGCCTTCACAGTCACCGCCGTACTACGCCTGCCGCCGGGCTGGTCCGCAGTACTCGGCTTCATCACCCTCGTGGGTGCTCTGGCCGGGTACTACGCGTCGGCTCGCTTCATCGACGACGTCACCAGTTCCGCGTCGACCATGGCGGTCTGGTTGTTCGCCGCGCTCGTGGGCGGTCCCGTCTTCGGGGTCGCAGGCAGCTGGTGGAGCGCGGCCGGCCAGGTACGGAGTACAGGGAGCTGGTTGAGCACTGGTGGCAGCTCGTTGCGCTACGAAGGACGGTTCTGGCAGCTCCGCCGGCCGGTCGTCGCGGTGGCGCTGCTGAGTGGAGCTTTCCTTGCCGAGGGCATCTATTTCCTCTGGCAGGTGGAGAACAAGCACGCCTCCGGCCTGGTGGAGGTCGTGCTCGCGGTCCTGGCCCCGATGATGCTCGCCCGAACCAACCGCGACCGGCTGACCGGCTTGCTCCTACTGTTCCCACTCGGCCTACTGGGCATGGCCTTCTACCGCCTACTCAACGCCCTGCTGGCCGCCTAGGCGAGGCGGTGCTCCTCCAGCCAGGTGGTGGCTCGGCGTTTGGAGGCGCGGGAGAGCCAGGCGTCCTGGATGACCTCGGTGAGTTCCTGCAGGGTCAGCTCGCCCAGGCGGCTGGCGCGGACCAGGACGGAGAGGTGGCCGTCGAAGTGCGGCGTGGTGAAGAACGGGTTGCTTTCGTCCGACACCAGCGCGAGCTTGTCCTCCTCGGTCGGCACCCAGAAGACGATCACGTCGTCGTAGCGCTCGCCCGTCTCCGGATCGAACGCGTCCGGCCGGGGCGTCCGGAAGAACACGAACGACTTGCCACCGACCTGGTAGACCGGGTTCTCCCCGCCACCCTTCTCAACCGTCACGTGCGGCATCCCCGACGCGACGGCGTGCACGTCCGCCACCCGGGCTTTCCGGCTTCGCTTGGCTGCCATCCCCGCAGTCTATTTACCTCGCGGGCAGGTAGATGGTGAAACTCGAGCCGTGCCCCAACCGGCTGGTTGCCGAGATCGTGCCGCGATGCGCCTCGACCAGATGCTTGGTGATGGCCAACCCGAGTCCGCTGCCACCCGTAGTACGGCTGCGGGAGTGTTCGGCGCGGTAGAACCGGTCGAACAGGTACGGCAGGTGTTCCTCCGCGATACCCGCTCCGTTGTCCGTGACCGTCAGGCTGTAGCCGTCACCGACGCGGCGTACGCCGACCAGCACCGTGCCGTCGGCCGGGGTGAAGCGGATCGCGTTGGAGACCAGGTTGCCGAGCGCCTGCCGGACTCGGGCGTTGTCCACGATGGCAGGCGCCGGTCCGGTCACCTCGGCGACCAGGCTCACGCCGGCCGCCTCAGCCGCGGGCCGGTGCGCCGACACCACTTGCTGGGCGAGCTCGGCCAGATCCTTCAGCTCCGGGTGGATGCGGAGCTTGCCGGCATCGGCCAGCGCAAGGTCTTGCAAGTCCGCCACCAGCCGCTCGAGCAGCCCGGCCTCCTCCAGCAGCGAGGTCACCAGCTCCCGATCGAGCGGTACGACGCCGTCCTCGGAGGCGACCAGATAGCCCTTGATGTTCGCCAATGGCGTCCGCAGCTCGTGCGCCACGTCGCTGACCATCGCCTTGCGCTGGTGGTCGTGGTGCTGGATCGACTCCGCCATCGCGTTGAACGCATGCCCGAGCCGCGCCACCTCGTCCCGCCCGGTCACCGGGACCCGGGCCGCATGGTCGCCGTTCGTCATCCGCTGAGCCGCCCCGGTGAGAGCCAGGATCGGCCGGACCAGCCGGCGTCCGGCGAACACCATCACGAGTGCCGCGATGAGGAGTACGCCGAGCGCGGTGGCCGCAGTACGGGCCAGGCCTTCGCCGGAGAACACGTTGAAAGAGCTCTTCGCGCCGAGATAGAGCTTGGCCTCCGGAGCGACGTACGGAGTAAGCGCCGCGGAGCGCGCGGTGCGGAGGCACTGCGCGAAGGTCGCGGACACCTCGGTGGGTTTGCTGCCGGGTGGGCTGACCACCAGGAGGCCGTCAGCCGCATTGGTGCTCAGACTGTACGGCTCGCCTGCCGCGTCCAGGCACTCGGTCGACCGGCGAACCGCGTCGGCGTTGACGGCGGTCGCCTTTGCGCTGGGGGCGTACAGGCCGGGTGGCACGCAGGGGTCGTTCTGGAGGCCGAACGGCTTCTGTATCTCCATCACAGCGGAGCCACCCTCGGTCCGCCCGGTGTCCCACGAAAGCAACGGCAGGCCGTCCGGTGTATCGATCACCTGCGCCGGCCGGCCCTGCGCCCGCATGCACGTCACCGCCTGCTGCGCGAGCCTCGCCCGCTCCCGCCGCTCGTCCTCCGTCATGCCCCAGCTCGCTGAAGCCACCATCTGCGAACCGATGATCTGCCCACCGCCACCGGCCGCGACCGCCGTGGTCGCCTTCGTCGACAATCGGGCGGTGACGCCCGCGCCGGTGAAGAGCGCATCGCTCTCCCCGCGCGCGTCGACCGTTGCCGCCGGCACCGAGGGGAGGCCCGGGCTCGCGCCGAGCATCCGGGCCGAGTCGGCGATCACGGTTCCGTCGGCGTCGGTGAGCGCAATCCGGCGGCCGCTGCTGTCCGCGAGGGCGTTGACCAGCTTGTCCACGCCCGACCAGGTGGCGTGGTCAGCGGCGTACGAGTTCAGCCGGGCGTAGATCTCCCCGTCGGCCTGGAGTTGGGAGGTGTTCTGGTCGATCTCGCCCTGCAGCTTCTCCGACGTGCTGTAGGTGGCGATCACCGCAGTCGCGATGACCGCGCCGAGCGCCACCGCCAGGGAGAGACCGAGGAATCTGAGCAGGACGCTACGACGCATCAGGAGCCACCACCTTGTCGGCCAGCTTGTAGCCCACGCCGTACACGGTTTTCAGGTACGCCGGTGTGGCGGGCGCCGGCTCGATCTTCTTGCGCAGGTTCATCACATGGACGTCAATGGTCCGGTCGAACACGTAGTGGTCGAAGCCGAACGCGTGCTCCAGCAACTGCTGCCGGGAGAACGCGCGCCCCGGCGAGGCGGCCAGGCAGGCCAGGATCTTGAACTCGGCCGGCGTCACCTCGACCAGCTCGCCGTCCAGCCGCACCTCATGCCTGACCGGATCGATCTCCAGCCCACCGACCCGGTACACCTCGCCCTCGGAGCGGCCACGCGTACGGCGCAGTACGGTCCGGACCCGGGCCACCAGCTCGCGCGGGTTGTAGGGCTTGGTCAGGTAGTCGTCGGCGCCCAGATCGAGGCCGAGCAGCAGGTCGTCCTCGGTGGATCGGGCGGTCAGCATGATGATCGGTACGTCGCCGTCGGCGCCCTGGTTGGCGCGCAGTACCCGGCAGACGTCCAGGCCGTCGACCTTCGGCATCATCACGTCGAGCACGAGCAGGTCGGGGCTGCGCCGGCGCGCCTCGTCGATCGCGGCCCGCCCGTCGTGAACCACGACCGTCAGATGGCCCTCTCGCTCCAGGTAGCGCCGGATCAGCTCCGCCTGCTTCCGGTCGTCTTCGGCGACGAGAATCCGGGCTGGCATGGTTCGAGAGTGACTGATCTTCATGAGATTTCGATGAAGATCGGCTGAGAGCATCGGGTGCTGATCGGTCCTTCACAGGTTCTTCACGGTCTTCCGGCCACGCTCCAACCCATGAAGAACTCACGCAAAGTGCTCTCGCTGGTCGCTGTACTGGCCCTCGCCGGCTGTGGTGCGGTCAATGGTCCGGCCGCGGACAAGGAACCGGTGCAGAGCGACGACAAGAGCCCGCTCGCGGAGTACATGGGCGAAGGTTTCATGAGTAGCGGAGGCGGCGGGATGATGCGAGCCGTCCGGATCGGTGGCGGCCCGCAGGAGTCGTCCGAAGAGCAGCTGGCCAAGCAGCGCAAGGTCGAGGACGCCACCGTCGCCTGTATGAAGGCGGCCGGTTTCGAGTACGTCGCGGTGCCGCCGGAGTCGCAGGGTAAGTCGAAGTTCGACGAGGCGTTCAAGCTGCCGCCGGACAAGTTCGCCGAGCAGTACGGCTACGGCATCAGCACGATCGACTGGTCCAAGGCGGGGGAGGCCGACGACAACAACCCCAACACGAAGATCCGCAAGGCGCTGTCACCGACCGCCCAGAAGGCCTACGACAAGGCGCTCAACGGCCAGTTCGGGCAGGGGAACGTGGCCATCGCGAAGGACGACGCCAAGAGCTCGACCGCGAAGCCCGACGCCGGCTGCCGCGGCAAGGCGGCCGAGGAGGTCTACGGCAAGCGCGACGAGAAGATCGCCGACTTCAAGAAGTTCGACTCGCTGTTCAAGGACATCGAGGCGCTGCGCAAGCGGATCGAGGCCGACCAGCGGGTGATCGACGCGACCGCCGCGTGGTCGGACTGCCTGGCCGATGCGGGACACAGCGGCTTCAAGAAGCCCGACGACCCCCGCGAGAAGATCAGCAAGAAGCTGGACGAGCTGACCGGTGCGAGCAAGGGCGGACCCAGCCAGGGAGGCCCGGCGGTGGTGACCGGGCCGCCGTCGTTCGACAAGGTCGACGCGGCCAAGCTGGCCGATCTGCGCAAGGAGGAGATCGAGCTCGCCAAGGCGGATCAGACCTGCAAGAAGAAGTTCGAGGAGCCGTTCAAGAAGGCGCAGTACGAGCTGGAGAAGGAGTTCGTCGAGGCGAACAAGACCCAGCTCGAGCAGTACCGCGACACGGTGTCGGAGCGGTGACCGCGTCACCCAAATCCCGCCGCCGGGTTCTGGTCGGGGTCTCCGCGGTCGCGACGCTCTCGCTCGGGGTGGGCGTCGCGGCCGGCAGCCGGCTGATGTCGCCGGAGGACGCGGCGGCCAAGACCGCGCCGCCGAAGGCCTCGCAGATCACCGTGCCGGTGGAGAAGAAGGCGTTGTCCAGCAAGGTCGTCGGCCGGGGAGACACCTCGTTCGACGGCGCGGTGAACATCCGGGTCGAGACGAGTGGGCTGAAGACACCGGCCGTGGTGACGGGCAAGGTGCCGAAGGTCGGCTCCACCATCGAGGCAGGCAAGGCACTGCTGGAGATCGCGGGCCGGCCGGTGATCGGGCTGCCCGGCGTACTGCCGATGTACCGCTCGCTCGCGCCGGGCTCCAAAGGCCCGGACGTGCTGCAACTGGAGCAGACCCTGGAGAAGCTCGGCTACGACCCGGGCACCGTCGACTCGAAGTACGACAGCAGTACTGCGCGGGCGGTCGAGGAGCTCTACGAGGCTGCCGGGTACGACGCACCGGAGCCGGACGAGCAGCTCAAGCAGGCGGTCGAAGGCGCGGACAAGAGCGTGGACGCGGCAAAGAACGCGTTGCGCCAGGCGAAGGCGGCGCTCAAACAGGCCAAGGCCGGTCCGGGCAAAGGGGACACCTCGGTCCAGCAGGGCGCGGTCGACGACGCGGAGGAGAACCTGGCCGACGCCCAGGAGGCGAAGAACGAGGCCGAGTTCAAGGCCGGTACGCCGCTGCCGGTGTCGGAGATCGTCTACGTGAAGACGCTCCCGCGCCGGGTGGACGAGGTGAAGGTGGAGCGGGGCGGCACCGTCAACGGAGTGGTGATGTCGGCCAGCGGTGCGTCGCTGGTCGTCTCGATCAAGGTCGACGCGGCGACCAAGGAGCGGCTCAAGGTCGGGATGCCGGCCAGCTTCGATCTCGGTGACGGGACGATCGTGCAGGCCACCGTTCGCCGGATCACCGGCAGCGGGGACGAGTACACCGTGGTGATCGCGCCGAAAGCGCTGACGCCGGCCCAGCTCGAGCGGCTGCGCGAGGCGAACGTCCGGGTCACCATCCCGGTCAAGAGCACCAACGGCAAGGTTCTCGCCGTACCGGTTGCGGCGTTGTCGGCTGGTTCCGACGGTGGGTCGCGGGTCGAAGTACTGCGGAACGGCAAGGTCGAGCTGGTCGCGGTCAAGGTCGGGCTGACCGCCGACGGCTATGCGCAGGTGACGGCGTCCGGCGACGGCAAGCTGACCGAGGGCGACCAAGTGGTGGTCGGCAAATGACCGCGACGGCGGTGGCGCTGCCGGCGCCCGTGGTGGAGATGATCGGCGTCCGGCGGTTCTTCCCCGGACCGCCCGAGGTGCAGGCGATCCGCGAGGTCGATCTGACAATCCGCGAGGGGGAGTACCTGTCGATCGTGGGGCCGTCCGGCTCGGGCAAGTCGACGCTGCTGCACCTGCTCGGGCTGCTCGACAACCCGACCGGCGGGGTCTACCGGCTGGACGGTGTGGACACGATGAGCCTGCGGGAGCGTCGTCGCGCAGTACTGCGAGGGGAGCGGATCGGGTTCGTGTTCCAGTCGTTCCATCTGCTCGATCACCGGACGGTGCTGGAGAACGTCGCCCTCTCGATGGTGTACGTCGGGGTGCCGCGCAAGGAGCGGATGACGCGGGCCCGGGTGGCGTTGGAGCGGGTCGGGCTGGCGCACCGGATGGAGTTCGGGCCGAGCACGTTGTCGGGTGGTGAGCGGCAACGGGTTGCGATCGCACGGGCGCTGGTGGCGGAGCCGAGTTTGCTGCTGGCCGACGAACCCACGGGCAACCTGGACAGCGCGAACGCCGAGGCGATCCTCGAAGTCTTCGACGAACTGCACCACGAAGGCATGACGCTGGCCGTCATCACCCATGACAGCCACGTCAGCGAACGAGCCCAACGCCAGGTCCGCATCATCGACGGGACTCTCCAATGGTGACCTGGCGCCGCCGCAAAGGCACACCACCGCAGCAGGAACCCGGTGGGCCGCCGACACGGCAGGCCGGCGAGCCGTTCGCACATCCTCAAGCAGGCCTCCCGGATCCCGCCGGCGGGCCGTCCACTTCCCGGCGGAGACGCAAGCCGGGTCGGCTCGCTGTTGCGGGCGTCGTACGGCGGATTGCCGGCCCTCGGCGGTTGACGGGTGGGCCGGCGCTGCGTGATCTCCTCGACGAGGCGCTGGCCGGGGTTGCTGCTCGGCCGACCCGGTTGATCCTGACCACGCTCGGCACGGTGCTCGGCATCGCGGCGCTGGTGGGGACGGTCGGGCTCGGGCAGACCGCGGCCGGGCAGATCACCCAGCGGTTCGACCTCGCCGCCGCGACGCGAGTGGTCGTCTCACCGGACGACGGCGGGCAGGAAGGCGAGGCAGCGACCGAGTTGCCGTGGGACGCGCCGCTGCGGCTCTCCCGGCTGAACGGCGTCGAGGCGGCCGGCACCGTCAGCGAGGTCAACGTCGGTGACGAGCTGGTCCGCAGCGTTGCCGGGCTGGGGCAAAAGGACGGCTACAAACTGCAGGTCATGGCCGCCTCGGGTGGCCTCTTCGACGCCGTTCGCTCGGTGCTGAAGACCGGCCGGTTCTTCGACACCGGCCACGACCAGCGCGCCGACCAGGTCGTCGTACTGGGCAAGAACGCGGCGAAGCGGCTCGGCATCAACCGGGTCGACTCGCAGCCGGCCATCTTCCTCGGCGACCAGGCCTACACCGTGATCGGCATCCTCGACTCGGTCAACGGCAAGGCCGAGCTGCTCGACGCCGTGATCATGCCGAACGGCACGGCCAAGCAGGCCTACGACCTGACCGCACCGGATTCGGTCGAGATCCGTACGGCGGTCGGTGCGGCGCAGCTGATCGCCAAGCAGGCGCCGGTCGCGATCGACCCGAACAACCCGAGCGCGATCAAGGTCGACGCCCCGCCACAGCAAGGCGGAGTACGCAAGGGTGTCGAGTCCGATCTGAACGCGTTGTTCCTCTTGCTCGGTGCGGTCGCACTCCTGGTCGGCGGTCTCGGGATCGCCAACGTGACACTCCTGTCGGTCCTGGAACGCGTCTCGGAGATCGGCCTTCGCCGCGCGCTCGGCGCCGCGCGAAGACACGTGGCCGGACAGTTCCTGGTGGAGAGCGTGATCGTCGGATTCCTGGGTGGCCTGCTCGGGACGGCCGTCGGAGTACTGCTGACGGTCGGCGTCTCGCTGCTGCGGGACTGGACCCCGATCCTCGACAACAAGCTGACCTTCGGCGCTCCGTTGCTCGGGGCAGTGATCGGGCTGATCGCGGGCACCTACCCGGCGTGGAAGGCTTCCGCCATCCAGCCGATCACCGCACTGCGGGGGACCTGAGCTCCGAGGACCAGCGGGAGTACACGAACGCGGTCAGCAGGAAGCCGAGCACCACGAAGGCGAGGACCGGGTACGACTTCCCGTCGTCGGGCAGGATGACGGCGCCGAGCGCGGCGGCCGACACCTGCCCGACGTTGAAGATCATGTCGTAGAGCGAGAAGACCCGACCGCGGTAGACATCGTCGACACCCGTCTGGACGAGGGTGTCGACGCTGATCTTCACGCCCTGCGCGCAGAACCCGGTGAGGAACCCGGCGACCAGCATCGCGGGCTGCGTGTAGAGCCCGCCGGGAAAAGCAGTGACCACCGCTGCCGCGACGAACAGCACCGTGATCCAGCGGCGCAATGTCAGCACGCGGGTCGCCCACGGTGTTACCAGCGCGGCGACGAACAGACCGGCGCCGATCGCCCCGGTCGCGATCGCCAGGGCGCCGAACGCCTGGTCCAGCTCGTCGGGACCGTAGAACCTGTTGCGGTACAGCAGGATCATCGCGACCGTGACGAGGCCGAAGAAGAACCGCAGCGAACCGATCGCGGCCAGCCCGAGCGCCGCCTGCCGCCGCTCCTTGAGATGCCGGCCGCCGTCGATCAACCCGGCGACGATGCCCCGGATCGCTTCCACCACACCGGGTTCCGCACCGGTCAGGTCCGGGCCGAGCTGGTTCCGCCGCAGTCGCAACGCGAGCAGGGCAGCGACGACGTACACGGCGGACGTAGTACCGAGAACTGCCAGGTCGGAGTCGGAGACCAGTTTGATCCCGGCCCCGAATCCACCACCGATCAGGAACGACGCGGTACCGGAGGTGGGCGTGACCGCGTTGGCCATCACCAGCTCGTCGGTCTCGACCACGTGCGGCAAACCGGCCGACAGTCCGGACAACAGGAAGCGGTTGACTCCGAGCGTCAGCAGTACGGCGAGATAGAACGGCACCCCGGCGTTGCCAAGAGCAACAATCCCGGCGACCACCAGCACCAGCCCGGCCCGGGTCAGGTTCGCCCCGAACAGAATCTGCCGCCGCGACCACCGATCCAGCAACACCCCGGTGAACGGCCCGAGCACCGAGAACGGCAACAACGCGACCGCGAACAACCCGGCAATCGCCGCGGCATCCGGCGCCCGCTCCGGGGAGAACAACACGTACGACGCCAACGCTACCTGAAAAACCCCGTCCCCGAACTGCGAGCTCAACCGAACAGCAAACAGCCGGCGAAAATCCCCACGCCGCAGCAGCCTGCCAAGATCCCGGATGAACTGCACGCCTGCACTGTAACTACCCCCGGCTCAGCCTCTCGGCGGCAGTGTGGCCGCGGTGGTTGGCCGGTACTACGCCGGCGACCCGGCCGAGGCCGATCAGTGGCGTGTTGCCGTAGATGGTTTCGGTGTGGCCGGCGGGGACGACGTAGGTTTCGTGCCAGATGCCGACGGCGTTGGACTTGTAGGCGTACTTGAAGAAGTTGGTCCAAGCCGGCCGGTGAGTGCGCTCGGGGTCGTTGGCGAAGGCCTGCAGTTTCTCGGCGGACTCCCAGTACTGGATCATCGTCACGCCGCGGACGGTCGGGAAGGTGCGGAAGCCGAGCAGGCCGCTGTCCGGGTCCATGCTCAGCTCGCGCAGCATCGGGCCCATCGCCTTCAACACCGGCAGCCAGTGCCGCCACGCGCGCAGCTTGTTCACCCGGAAGCCGATCAGGAAGACCACCAGCTCCTGGTCGTACGCCGCGGTCTGTCGTCCCTCGATCATGGCTCTCCCCTTGGATAGTTTGACTCTCCAATATTGGACAGTGCTACTCTCCAAACGTCAAGAGGGAGACGAGGAATGTGGATCGCTGAACTGTCCCGGCGGACCGAGGTGCCGGTCGCGACGATCAAGTACTACCTGCGCGAAGGCCTGCTCGCGCCCGGCGAGGCGGTCGGCGCGACCAGATCCCGGTACGACGAATCGCACGTGCGCCGGTTGCGGTTGATCCGGGCGTTGGTGGAGTCCGGCGGCCTGTCGCTGGCTCGGGTGCGCAGCGTGCTTGCCGAGGTGGACGAGGAGTCCACGGATCTTCACGAGGTCTTGGGCGCGGCGCACAGCGCGCTGATTCCGGACGATCTGACCGCGACCGTCGAGTCCCGGCTTCGCGTCGACGAGTTGATCGCCGACCGGGGGTGGCTGGTGTACTCGGAGTCGCAGGACCGCATCCTGCTGGCCGGCGCGCTCGATGCGCTGGAGAAGGTCGGGTATCACCTCGACGACGAGCTGCTGGAGATCTACGCGTCCGCAGCGGCGCAGGTCGCCGAGGCCGAAGTAGCTCAGCTGCCGGCCGGTGACCGCCAGCAAACCGTGGAGAACACCGTCCTCGTCACAGCTCTTGGTGGACCGGTCCTGCTCGCCCTCCGGCGGCTGGCGCAACAGAGCGCATCAGCCCACCGCTACGGCTCAGCGCACCTACCCAGCTGAGCGAACTCCGACGTGGCGCCCGCAGTACGGACCGAGCGGGCGCCGGCGCGGCGTACGCAGTACGGGCTGAGCGGGTGTTGCGTGGTGAGGTTAGTTGGCGCGGGCTGCTTGGCGTTCCAGGAGGCGGGTGCGTTGTTCGACGAAGCGGGTTGCCTGGGCGTCGAGGGCGGCCATGAACTCGGCCAGTTCGTCGCGGGCCTTGGCGCCGTCGCCGGACAGGTCCTCGCGCTCGAAGACCTTCCACATCCGCAGGATCGGCGCGACCACCTCGTCGTGGTGCAGGCGCAGGTCGTAGATGCCGGCCTTGGCGATCGTCACCGAGTTGCGGGCGAAGCCCTCCATCGTGGCGCCGGGCATCGAGAAGTCGCGGACCTCGTTGACGACCGCGCGCATCGTCTCGTTCGGCGCCGACTCGAACGCGGCGGCGACCAGGTTGCGGTAGAAGATCATGTGCAGGTTCTCGTCGGTCGCGATCCGGGCCAGCAGCTGGTCGGCGATCGGGCAGCCGGTGGCCTTGCCGGTGTTGCGGTGCGAGACGCGAGTGGCCAGCTCCTGGAAGCTGACGTAGGCGATCGCCTCGAGCATGTTCTTGTCGACCTGGTGCCCGGCGGTCATGTGCGCCATCCGGGCCACTTCGAGCTCGACCGGGTCGACGCCGCGGGTGACGACGAGGTAGTCGCGCAACGCGATCCCGTGCCGGCCCTCCTCCGCGGTCCAGCGCCCGACCCAGGTGCCCCACGGCCCGTCCAGCCCGAACTGGGTGGCGATCTCGCGGTGGTACGACGGCAGGTTGTCCTCGGTCAGCAGGTTGGTGATCATCGCGACCTTGGCGACCGGATCCAGCCGGGACTGCTCCGGTGACCAGTCCTCACCACCCAGGAAGGCGAAGTCGCGACCCTCGCTCCACGGCACGTAGTCGTGCGGGTTCCAGTTCTTGGTGATCGCCAGATGCCGCTCGAGGTTCTCCTCGACGACAGGCTCCAGCTCGTGCAGCAGGTTGGTCACCAGCTTCTCGTTCACCGGGATCTCCTTCGTCGGTGCCCCTTGGGTCAGCCTCCACCCTACGGCACCGTAAGTTACGCAAGCGTAGGTTTGGTGCCGCCATGTCGAGCCGCCGCGCGCGGCTCCGACGTACGGGCATGGACAACAAACACCCTGCCTGGATCGACATCACCGCCCACGACGCCACCGCCTCGCGCGCCTTCTACACGCAACTCTTCGGCTGGCGCCTGCAGGTCATCGAGGCGCTCAACTACGCGCTGATCGACCCGGACGACAACACCTTGCCCGGCGGTATCGGGCAACAGGACGAGACCCACCCGGCCGGAGTCGTCACCTACTTCTCCGTGCCCGACGTGGACGCATCCCTCGCCCACGCGGAGCAACTCGGCGGCAAGACAGCAGTCCCGCCGTGGGAAGTCCCCGGCCTCGGGCGGATGGCCGTCTTCCTCGACCCGGACGGCAACCGCATCGGCCTCTGGCAGGACTGACCGCTCCGGCGGACCGGTCGGCGTGCGGTTGGGCGCTCTAGGGTGGGTGGATGGATCGGAGTGGGTATCCGCATTTCCTCGCGATCAGTACGCGGTGGAAGGACAACGACGTCTACGGGCATGTGAACAACGTCGAGTACTACAGCTTCTTCGACACCGTGATCAACGACTTCCTGATCCGCGTCGGTGGGCTCGACATCCATCGCGGCGACGTGATCGGGTTGTGCGTGGAGTCGCAGTGCACCTTCCAGCAGTCGCTCGCGTTTCCGGATCCGGTCGACGCGGGGCTGCGGGTGGCGAAGCTGGGCAACTCCAGCGTGACGTACGAGATCGGCTTGTTCCGTGGCGGTTCCGCGGAGCCCGCGGCGAACGGGCGGTTCGTGCACGTGTTCGTGGGCCGCTCCGATCGCCGGCCGGTGCCGATCCCCGACCCGATCCGCGTCGCTTTGGAAGGGATCGCCGGATGATCGTGCGAGGCGCAGTACTGCGGGAGATGGGGCTGCCGAGCCTGTACGCCGAATCGCGGCCGCTCGCGATCGAGGAAGTCGAGCTCGCGCCACCTGGGCCGGGCGAGTTGCTGGTCAGGATCCGGGCGGCCGGGTTGTGTCACTCGGACCTCTCGGTGATCAACGGTTCGCGACCGCGCGTGATGCCGATGCTGCTCGGCCACGAGGCAACCGGCGAGGTGGTGCAGTCGGAAGCATCCGGATTCGCGGTCGGCGACACGGTGGCGTTCGCTTTCGTACCTGCCTGCGGCACCTGCGGCCCTTGCGCAGAAGGCCGCGCCGCCCTCTGCGAACCAGGAGCAGCCGCCAACGCCGCCGGCACCCTCCTCTCAGGCACCCGCCGCCTCAGCACTGTGGATGAACAGCATCTGCATCATCATCTTGGAGTGTCCGGCTTTGCGGACCATGCGGTTGTCTCGGCACGATCCGCAGTGAAGATCGACCCGGACCTCCCACCGGAGATCGCCGCCCTCTTCGGTTGTGCGGTGATGACCGGCGTCGGCGCGGTCGTCAACACCGCCCGCGTGCAGGCCGGTCAGAGTGCCGTCGTCTTCGGTCTCGGCGGCGTCGGCCTGTCCGCGCTCCTCGGTGCGGCCCTCGTCGGCGCCCACCCGCTCGTCGCCGTCGACGTAGTACCCGAGAAGCTCGCCCTCGCCCGCGAACTAGGCGCCACCCACGCAATCGATGCCCGAGGCAACGATATCGTCGAGCAGGTACGCGCGGCGACCAGCGGCGGCGCGCAGTACGCGATCGAGACCGTCGGCAGCGCCGCCGTACTGGCTCAGGCCTATGCGGCGACCAGCCGCGGCGGTACGACGGTGACCGTCGGCCTGCCGGATCCTTCGCAACAGTTGAGCATCCCGGCGGTCAGCCTGGTCGCCGAGGAGCGCACGCTCAAGGGCTCGTACCTCGGCTCGGCGGTCCCGAGCCGAGACATCCCGCGGTACATCGCGCTCTACCAGGCGGGCCGCCTGCCGGTCGACCGCTTGCTGACCTGCACGGTCCGCCTGGAAAACCTCAACGAGGCCTTCGACACCCTTGCGGCCGGTACGGCGATCCGCCAGGTGCTCGTCCTGTAGTCACGAGTCGACCGAGAAGGTCGAGGAGCCGTCCTCGATCACGGCCTCGCCGGTCTGGAACGGCGTCGGCCTCAGTGCGGAGTACGTCGCTCCGGTGCTGGTGACCCGGCTCTCGACCAGCTTGAAGCCGATCGCCGGCGCGTCCTCGGTGAACAGCCGCTTGCCGGTGCCGACCGCGACCGGGAAGGTCAGCAGCCGGTACTCGTCGATCAGGCCGGCCTTGTGGAGCGACTGGGCCAGTGCGGCCGAGCCGTGGATCTGGAGCTCGCCGCCGGGCTGGGCCTTCAGCTCCTCGACCTGCTTGATGACATCGCCCGTGAGTGTGGTGCTGTTGTTCCAGACCGGCTCGAGCGGCGTGGAGGTCGCGACGTACTTCGGCAGGTTGTTCAGCCCGGTGGCGGTGTTGCTGCCGTCGTCGATCTGCGACCAGTACTCCTGCATCATCGTGTACGTCGTCCGGCCGAGCAGGATGGCGTCCGCCTTGGCGTACCAGCCCTCGACGATCTCGCCCATCACCTCGTCGCCGTACGGGATCAGCCAGCCGCCGCGGTCGAAGCCGCCGCTGCGGTCCTCCTCGAAGCCGCCGGGGCCCTGCATGACGCCGTCGATGCTGAGGAAGGTGTGCAGGGTGAGCTTCATGGTTGTCTCCGTTTCGTCGGTGCTGATTGATGCTTTCGACGATGCGTCGGGCAGCGGTGGGGCCAGTCGACACAACCCGCGGTGTGAGCCACCTCACAGTGAACCGCTGCGGTGTCAGTGAGTCTGAATTGGCCCGGAACAGCCTCTGGAGAACGTTAAGTCCGCGGAAAAACGTATACAGGGCGGCAAGCGATGGGGCACTCTACGCAGAGTGCGCGGCTGCGCACCACAAGTGAGGCAACGACGGTTCCGCCCCGCCGGCGTCATCGCCACGGAACCGTCAGGAGTCCCTGAGGAGGACCCCCAGATGCACAGCAGGTTCCGCCGAACCGGTGCGCTCGTCGGCACCGGTGCCGTTCTGTTCGGAGCGCTGGCCGTCGTGGCCGGCAACCAGGCGAATGCCGAGCAAGACCCGGTCCCGCTCGACAAACTGCTCGGGCAACCGCTCCAGGGTAAAGCCGCCCTCGGCAAGGTCCAGCCGCGACTCGCCGAACTGGCCGAGCGCAACGGCCTGGGCGAGCAGCAGTTGCAGCGGATCCTGGCCACCGACAAGACCAGTTGGCTGGACAAGGACGGCAAGCTGTTCTACGCCGAGCCGATGGCCACCGCCAAGGAGCGGTCCGCCTCGGCCACGGCCAAGTCGCCGAAGTGGGCCACTCAGGCCGTCGCCGCCGCGACCGGACCCGCCTTCGAGCTGCACAGCAAGCCCGGCTCGAACCGGGTCATCTACCTGGACTTCGACGGTCACACCATCACCGGCACCGCCTGGAACACGGGTGGCAAGCCGTCGAGGGTCAACGTCACGGCGTACGACACCGACGGCAACACCGCCAACTGGAGCACCGCCGAGCAGAACGTAGTACGGGAGGTGTGGGCCCGGATCGCCGAGGACTACGCCCCGTTCGACGTCGATGTGACGACGCAGGCGCCGGCTGAGTCGGCCATCACGCGGTCCGGTTCGACGGATCAGCAGTACGGCACGCGGGTCCTGATCGACCCGACCAGCTGGTACCAGTCCGGTTGTGGTTGCGGTGGTGTCGCGTACGTCGGTGTCTACGACGACCCGTCTCGGCACTCGTACTACCAACCCGCACTCGTGTTCACGAAGGGCGTCGGTACGGGCGCGAAGAACATCGCCGAGGCCGCATCGCACGAGGCCGGTCACAACCTCGGACTCAGCCACGACGGCACCTCGTCGGTCGGCTACTACACCGGTCACGGCGCCTGGGCACCGATCATGGGTGTCGGCTACTCCAAGGCGATCAGCCAGTGGAGCAAGGGCGCGTACTCCGGTGCGAACAACAAGCAAGACGACTTCGTGGTCGCCGGTCAGAACGGCCTGGCCCTGCGTAGCGATGACCACGGCAACGGCACCACCGACGCGACTGCCCTCACGCTCGGCACGGCCGTCAAGGGCGTCTACGCCAACGACTCGGATGTCGACACCTTCCGGGTCGACCTGTCGGCAGGCACCTTCACGTTCGCGGCCGCCGCGGCGGCATCCGGTGCCAACCTGGACATCAAGCTCCAGCTGCTCAACTCCGCCGGAACGGTCCTCGCCACCGCCGACCCGGCAGCCGGCCAGAGCAACTCCGCCACGCCGACCGGCCTGAGCGCCAGCATCAACCGCCAGGTCACGGCCGGCCGGTACTACCTCCGCATCGAGAACACCGGCTACGCCAGCCCGCTCAACACCGGCTACTCCACCTACGGAAGCCGCGGCGCGTACTCGGTCAAGGTCACCGCCGGCTGACAAACCGTGCCCCGGGACATGTGGCCGCTCGCCCCGCCCACATGTCCCGGCCGCACTTCAGCCCGTTGTGATGCCGTGGCGGGTGAGGAGCGCCAGCAGAGTCTCGTGGCCTTGGGACAGTTCCCAGACTTCGGCCGCGAGCCCCGCGCTTCGTGCCGCCTCGACGTTCACTGCTCTGTCGTCGATGAACAGGATCGCGGCCGGATCAGCCGCGATCCGCCGCGCAGCCTCGGTGAAGAAGCCCGGGTCGGGCTTGGCCACACCTAGGTCGTACGAATAGCAGCTGACGTCGAAGAGGGCGTCGTACCCGAGCGTGGTGCGCATGTGCCCGCCCCGGTACTTCTCCTGGTTCGTGCCGAGATGCACGCCGTACCCGTTCCGCCGCAGACTCTCGACGATCGCAAACGACTCCTCGTTGCGAACGATGCGGTGCCACACGTCCTCGTAGATCACGCCAACCGGCGTACTGACGCCGTACTCCGCAAGCGTGGCTGCCAGCAAAGGCATGTAGTCCTCCTGCCCAGCCAGCGCCGGCAACTCATCCTTCCAAGTCCGGTGCAGGAACTCCGTCGCCCGCTCCCCGAGATAGGGCTCCATCGCGGCGTACCACCCACCGGGAATGTCCTGCAGTACTCCGTCAGCGTCGAACAGCACATGCCTAATCGTCATCAGTGCCGGACCAGGCCAAGGGTTGCGATGAGGTCTTCGTGGAGTTCGAACCAGACCCGGTGACAGGAATCGACGTCGGAGCGGTCGACCCATCCGTTGTCGCCTGCCCTGGCGCGGTCCAGCGCCGTACTGAAGCGGGAGTGGTAGCCAGCGAAGCGTGCGAGTATGCCGTCGAGGCGGGCAGTGAGCGGGCCAAGGGCCTGGCCGATGGCGCTCAGCTCGTCGAGGATGCGGCCGTCCCAGGCAGGATCGGCATGATCGTTGGCGGCGAGCCGGTCACCGGGTACGGACCGGAGCTGCCAGTCCGTACAGGCCCGCTGCAGGCGGCCATTCAACGGCAAGAAGTCGCGATGGATCTCGGCAACGTCATCCTCGCGACCGGTCGCAGCGAGTTCGACCGCAAGCTGGCGCTCGTTCTCCTTACGCCCCGACTCGGTCAACGACCAGCCCTCCAGACCGGCGAACGCGGAGTACGACACCCACCCATAGGCCTCAGCATCGCGCAGAGTCTCAACGGTCTCAGCCGGATCAAGCCCGAAACGCCGCGCAATAACAGACGTATCGGCAAACCCACTGATGCGGACAGCATGCAGGGTCAGCAGTTCAGGGGAGGAGGCCGTCATGAGTCACCGCTCTTCCTCGCGGTAAGCCGGTCGTAGTGCTGCTGGCAGGCCTGCGGCGAATTGAACCCCATCGCCTCCGCAATCTGCGCCCAGGTCAGCCCCGCGCTACGTGCCGTAAACAAAAGCCCAGCCTCAAGCCCGTCAACCTCAGCCCGCGCCGCCGGCAACAACGCCAGCGCACTCAAAACCCCTTCGGGTTCCAACTCAGAAGCCCGCCACAACGCAAACTGACCCAAATCAACCGCAGACAACGGCACAGGCGCAGCCCGCCAAGGCCGGGCATCAACTTGGTCAGCTCCGAGCCGAAGAAGATGCTCTCTAGCCTCCCGCTCGCGTCGCGCCTGAGC
This sequence comes from Kribbella sp. CA-294648, assembly GCF_050943845.1. Lineage (NCBI taxonomy): Bacteria > Bacillati > Actinomycetota > Actinomycetes > Propionibacteriales > Kribbellaceae > Kribbella > Kribbella sp. CA-294648. Next base: position 8,697,011 of record NZ_CP191981.1, on the reverse strand, counting down.
GTGATCGGTCGTCGCAACCTTCGCGACGTCATCCTTACGAGCCATGGGAGGATCCTCCGCCATCAACAATTTGTTGTCAACATTTTGTTGATACGCTCCCCACGTGATCATCCCCCTCACCAACGCGATCGCAAACACCTGCGGCCCCAAAGCAGCATCCCTAGGCGCCCTACTACGAGCCGGCCTACCAATCCCCCACGGCTTCGTAATCCCCTTCAACACCTACCTCGCCGCCGTCCGCGACCTCGGAGCGGAAGCCGGAGCCGATGCGGGTCCTGGTGCGGTTGCGGGTGGCGGACTCGGTGCGGGAGCTGGAGATGGTGCCGGAACGGGTGCAGGAGCCGGTGGTGGTGCTGGAGACGGAGCGGGTGCTGGAGCCGGTGGTGGTGCTGGAGACGGAGCGGGTGCTGGAGCCGGTGGTGGTGCTGGAGACGGAGCGGGTGCTGGAGGCAGTACTGGAGGCAGTGCCGGATCCGACGTGGCCGGGCGGGTGATCGCGAGCTGGCCGCTCGCGGGAGGGCTCCTCGACTCGCTCGCACAAGCGCTGGGCGGGCTCGGCGACGTACCGGTCGCGGTGCGGTCGTCGGCCAACAGCGAGGACACCGTCCATGCGTCGGGCGCCGGCCAGCACGAAAGCGTCCTCGCAGTCCGAGGCGTCCCGGACGTCGCCGCGGCGGTGCGGACCTGCTGGGAATCACTCCACTCCTCACGCGCAATCGCCTACCGAAACGATCCCAGCACCAACCACCCCCCGCCTGACGAGCCCGCAATGGCCGTCCTAATCCAGCGCCTCGTAGACGCCGACATCTCCGGCGTGATGTTCACCCCCGCCGACCCGGAAAGCCCCACCGAGATAGAAGCATCCTGGGGCCTCGGCCCCGCAGTCGTAGGAGGGACAGTCACCCCCGACGCCTACCGCGTCGCCCCAGACGGCACGATCACCCGCACCATCGCCCACAAACAAACCCGCCTCGACCGAACCGGCACCCAGCCCTCCACCAACCTCACCGCGACCCACACCGCACACTCCACCGCCAAGCTGGCCAGCAACGGCAATGCGCACTCCGCCGCCGCGTTAGTCAGCAGCGAGGACACACGCTCCGGTACCGGGCAGGTCGGCACCGGAGACACGCGGTCCCATGCCAGCACGGCCGCCGTGGATGCGTCGTCCGCCCCCGGGCTGGTCAGTGGCGGGCTTGTTGTCAGTGAGGTTTCTGGCGTTGATCGCGATCGGGCGACTCTCGATGATGCGACTGTCGCGCGGCTTGTCTTGCTCGGGCAGCGGGTTGCTGCTGTGCTTGGCGGGCCGCAGGACATTGAGTGGGCGATTGCCGACTCGCACATCTGGATTCTCCAGGCGCGGCCGATCACCGCGACGCCTCCACCGGCACCATCCGAAGCTCCGGTCGCGTCGCCCACGGTGCTGACCGGGACCCCAGCTAGCCACGGACTGGTGGCCGGAACCGCCCGAATCGTCAGAGGCCCGGCCGACTTCCTTCGCGTCCGCCCGGGCGACATCCTCGTCTGTCCGTACACCGACCCCGCCTGGACGCCCCTCCTCCGCATCGCCGCCGGCGTCCTCACGGAGACCGGAGGCGTGCTCTCACACGCCGCAATCGTCGCCCGCGAACTCCGCATCCCCGCAATCCTCGGCATCCCGGACGCCACGACGAGAATCCACGACGGCGCCACCATCACCATCAACGGCACAACCGGCACCGTCACCACAACGGTCCCCGACGCCGCCGTCACCACAACGATCTCCGACGCCGCCACCACAACGGTCCCCGACGCCGCCACCACGGTGGTCTCCGACGCCGCCGTCACCACGGTGGTCTCCGAGGCGCCGTGACGACGGCGGTACCCGACGGGACGTGATCACCGCCGGCACCCGTCACCACGGCGGTCTCCGATGAGGCCGTCACCGCGGCGGTCACGAACTGTTGCCGGATGCCAGTTGACGTTCCAGAGCAGGAGCAGCGGAGCGAGTGCGGCGGAGGAGCGAGTACGGCGGGCGCGTGGGGGCCGGTGTCTTCGACGGGCATGGTTGCCGCGGGCCACGCGTACTGCGCGCCGTGACGACGGCTGTACGCGACGGGACGTGATCACGACCGACACCGGATCCGAAGGGACCCATCCGATGGCAGTTCAGCTCTTAATCTGACTCGGCACGGCGATGCCGACCCGTTGGGTGAACCCGCTGGCACCGGGTGGCGACAAGTCGCTCTGTTTAGGCGAACGCCTTGCGCGGCTGCCGATCGACTTCGTGGGGCACTCCCCGCCCCGCCCCCGCCGCCGCGGTTAGCGCGCAGGGACTTGCCCGGTGCCTGTCGCAAGGCAACAGCTACGCCGGATCGGCTGGCGGGATGAGCTGTTTCTGCGTGGGGTTGGGGAGCCAGCGGAGGGTGAGGAGGCCGAGGGTTAGGTGGAGGAGGGTGGCCACGGTGGCGGTGATGTGGAGGCCGGTTACGAAGGCGGACTTTGCGGTTAGGGCTGTTGCGGCGGATAGATCTGGGAGGTGGAGGGTCTCGCTGAGGGTGGGTGCTACGTCGGGGCCCTGGAGTCTGAAGACCAAGGCGGCGAGCGAGCCGAGTAAGGCGATGCCGAGGGCGTTGCCGATTTCGTTGCTGGTTTCGGCGATCGCGCCTGCGGAGCCGGCTCGGTCTGGCGGTACTGCGCCGACGGCGGTGTCGGCGACGACGGCGAAGGAGATGCCGTAGCCGATGCCGGCGATGGCCGTGGAGGCGATGTACCAGCCGACGCCGCTGGCGACCGTTGCTGGGAGAAGTAGGAGTAGTCCGGCTGCGATGGAGAAGTGGCAGACGATCAGGATGGCTCGCTTGCCGATCCGGTCGACCACCATCGGGGTGACAATGCAGGTGGTGGTCAGCAGTACGGCGCCGGGGAGGGCGAGGAGTGCTGTCTGCAGGACGGGCAGGCCGAGGACGGACTGGAGGTAGATGCCTGCCAGGTAGGCCGTTGCCGACCACGCGGCCAAAGGCAGCAGACCGGTGATGACCGCGATAGTGAAGATGCGGTCGCGGAAGAGCGAGAAGTCCATCAACGGGTGCTCCAAGACTCGCTGTCGACGGCCGAACCAGGTGAGCAGCGCGACTCCTGCCACGCCGGTCAGTACGGCCGTGAACGAGAGGCCCTCGGCGGCTATGTGCTTGAGGCCGTAGATGAAGAGCAGAAGGCCGGCTGCGGAGGTCACCACGCTGAGGAGGTCCACGCGTCCAGGTCGGGTTGTGCGTACTTCGCCGAGCAGCGCCGGGGCGAAGAACAGGAAGAGCGCGATGACGGGCAGGTTGATCAGGAAGACTGAGCCCCACCAGAACCGCTCGAGGAGCAGGCCGCCGACGATCGGACCAATCGCGAACCCGGCAGCGAACACCGCTGCGAAGATGCCGATAGCTTGCGCGCGGCGACGGGCGTCGGCGAACAGTTCACTCAGCACGGCCAAGGCCGATGGCAGGAGCGTCGCACCTGCGATACCCATGAGCGCGCGGGCGGCGATGAGCAACTCGGCGTTGGGCGCGAAGGCAGCCATCACCGACCCAGCACCGAACGCTGCCGCGCCGATCATCAGCAGTCGCCGGCGCCCGTACCGGTCACCGATGTTGCCAAAGGCAATGAGCAGCGACCCGACGGCAAAGCCATACACATCGAGAATCCACAGCGTCTGATCCGCGCCCGGTGTCAGAGCCTGGCTGATCCTGGGCATCGCGAGGAACAGGATCGAACCGTCCATGGACACCAACACCACAGGGCCAAGCACAACCAACAACCCAAGCCACGCCCGCCGCGACCCACCAGCATCCCCACGCCCACGAATGCCCCGCGAACCCCGCTCGACACCGCCGGCGGCACTCCACCCGACAGTGCCGGAGCCGCCGTGATCGGCACCGTCGTTACCGCCGCGCGTGACACCGCTGTCGTTGCTATGGGCGACAGTGCCGGAGCTGTCGTGAGCGACGCTGTCGTTACCGCCACGCATGACGCCGTTGTAGCTGCGGGCGACAACATCGGAGTCACCGCGGCGAGACTCGTTTTCCTTGCGACGGCTGGCACCCCGGCGTCTTCGAGTGGCAGAGGCGGCGTGGACGGCGTCCCGGACGTTGGGGGTGTGGTCGCGGGCGTCATGGCTGGTGCGGTCGTGAGGGTTTGCGTCTCGATCAGCTGCAGCGCTGGCGCCGACCGTGGAGTTGCTCCCGCGGTTGCTGTCGTTGCGGTTGCCGTTGCGGTTGTTGCTGGTGCTGGTGCTGGTGCTGGTGCTGTTGCTCGGGGGAAGGTTCGGGTCTGCGTGTTGGTCGGTGGGGTGGGGTGGGGTCTGGTTGTGCTGGGTGGACATGGTGTTGACGTTCGGGCATGGCGTGAGGGGTAGCCAGGCTTCTGGTGTGGGTATACCCAGCAGGTGCACCCACGGGAGTGGTGGGCGACCTAGGCTCGGGGTGTGGAGACGCTCGGAGGGTTCTTGAAGAGTCGGCGGGATCGGATTACGCCGGCTGACATCGGGTTGCGGACGTATGGGACGTCGCGACGAGTACCGGGGCTGCGTCGCGAGGAGCTCGCACAGTTGGCGGGTGTTAGTGCGGGGTATTACACGCGACTTGAGCAGGGGCAGGCGGATGCTGCGTCTGATCAGGTGCTTGATGCTCTTGCTCGGGTGCTGCAGCTTGACGAGATTGAGGCTGTTCATCTGCACAACCTCGCGCGGCGGCCCGCCGCGTCCGGACTCTCCGAACCACCTCACGAGACACCACACCCGCGTGTCCTCAGCCTGCTGAAGTCGCTCGATGCTGCTACGCCGGCGCTGGTGTTGGGGCGTCGAGGAGACGTCCTGGCTTGGAATCGGCTTGGGCACGCGCTGTTTGCTGAGCATGTTGATTTTGAGGCGCCGCAGGACACTCGGCGCCGGCCGTCCATTCCGCGGATGTTCTTCCTTGATCCGCTCACTCGTGATCTGCATCGGAACTGGGCCGAGCTTGCACGGATCCACGTCGCGTACCTCCGGTTGACTGCTGGTCGATTTCCTACCGACGCGCGCCTGGCGGAACTGATTGGTGAACTCGCGATGGGGAGCGACGAGTTCGCCACCTTGTGGGCGACCGGCGAAGTTGCGGATTGCACTGTGGGAGATATGCATTTGCAGCACCCGACGATCGGGGCGGCCAGCGTTGCGTATCAGGTGTGGCTTCAGCCGGATAGTCCGGATCATCGGCTTGAGATCTACACACCCATCGGCGACAGTTCGGCAGATGCGTTGCGGATCCTCACGCAGGATCGGGGCGAGAGCTCGGTCAGCTGAGGGTTCTGAGGTCTGGCTCCAGTTGCCGTGCGGTGTTGGTGGCCGCGGGTTGGGGTGGGGGATCCGGAGGTGCTGGAGCGCGGGCGGTTGGTGGCGTGAGGCCGGCGAAGGCGTGATGGATTGCGGCGGCTTGGGGTGAGTGGGTTGATGCGGCGCGCTGCTCGTGGTGGGCCGGGGCAGGCTGCGCTGCGGTGGCTGGGGAGGTCGGGGCAAGGCCGAGGACGTGGGGCTGGGGGTCGGTTGTGGCTACTCCTAGCGGTGCAGGCGACATAGCTGTGGTTGAGGCAAGAGCTGGGGCGAGGTCGTCGGGCTGTGGGTTGGCTGTGGCTACTCCTAGCGGTGAAGGTGGCATAGCTGTGGTTGAGGGTGAGGTTGGCGTTGCTTGTATGGCGCGGGGTGGTTTGGGGATGGAGTGGGGGGCGTTAGTTGCCGACGCGGTGGGGAGTGGGGTGGGGGTGGGGGGTGGAGTCCTGCCCGCTGAACTGATCAACGGCGTCTGAGTCGTTGAAGCCGGGGACGCCGTGGGTGTCCTGGTCGTCAGTCGGCGTCTGGTTGGGGTGGGGACGGTGGGTGGGGGTAGGTGGAGGTGGGTTCGGGGTGGGGGTGGGGTGTGGTGGTGTTCGGTGGTGGTTAGGGATTGGTGGAGGGTGGTGAGGAGTCTGGTGGTGGCGGCGTGGGAGCGGGAGGCGGCGAAGCCTCGGGGGAAGGGTTCGTAGAGTTCTAGGGATTTGAAGGAGTTACGGAGGGTTTCTTCTAGGTGGTGGCGGATGGGAGGTTCGTCGGTCGAGGGGACCAGGTCGGGGAGGCGGGTGGAGTTGTAGATGAGGGCTATGGCCATTGGCCATTGGCCTTCTGCGGTTTGGCGGTTCAGGAGGTGGAGGGTTTCGCCGGGTGGTGCGCCGGTCTGGCGGTCGAGGTGGGCGGTGAAGAGGCGGACGGCGGGGACGAAGGCGGCGTACGACGGTTCGGTGCGGATATCGACGATGCCGGGGGCAACCTTGTCGATCTCTAGCTCGCGGAGGTAGTCGTCCAGATGGTCGTGGGCCCAGGCTTCAGCTACTCCTTCTTCCAGGGGGCGGCCGCCGGGGAGTTTGAAGGCGGCGTGGGCTGCCTCCTGGGTGGCACCGGCGGGCCCGAGGAAGTGGGATTGCTCGTGCAGCAACGTCAGCAACGCGTCGCGGCACCGGGTGAGCTCGGCGTCGGTGCGTGACTCGCCCGGGCGGCGGTAGAGATCCTGCAATGGGTCGAGGATGAAGTCTCGGTCCAGATGGAGCGTCCCGTCCCAGTGCGCCAGACCGAGGACGCCGTCGTCGGCTTCGATGATCTGGCCGTTCCACGCGGACTGCTCCGCGCCACTGATGCGCAACGCCGCCCAGGCGTGCTGCTCCAGCAGGCGTTCGAGTGAGTCGATCATGACCGGCGCGCCGTCGCCAGCCGGACGAGGGAGTCGACGGATCGCCGCAGGTTGGCCTGCTCGCGTGGATCCTGGCAGGCCTCCGCGCGCCGGCGCAGGTCGGCGATCAGCAGTTGGGTGCGGGTGTCGCGGTCGTCGGTGGATTCCATGGCTGTCCTCCCGGAGAGTTGGTCTCGCCGGAGAACATATGGAGATTCGCCACCATCCCAGCGGCGGATTTGCCAGCTGTGGATAACCCTCAGAAAAGCGTCGGCGGCTCGGCCCGCAGCGGCATCGGCTCGGGCAGCGGGTCGAGCTCAGGCACCCGGGTGCGCACGTCGTCGTAGAAGCGCCGCGCCAGCGCGAGCGACTCGACGTTGTCGGGCGTGTGCAGGAAGACGGTCGGCGACCGCCCTTCCGACAACCAAGAGGCGGTCTGGTCGGCGAGATACTGCCAGCCGCGCGCGGTCACTTCGACATCATCGCGGCCGATGTAGCGCACGATCGGGTACTGCGTGAGCGCTCGCGTCCGCCGAGGTACCCGCGGCTTGCTCAGCCACGCCTCGCGTTCGCCGTAGCTTGAAGCGGGTGTTTCGAAGAGGGTGATCGTGTCGAAGGGCACCCACTCGGCGCCGACGCGGCCGAGGACTTGTTCGAGTTGCTGGGTCGATCGCTCGTCGGTGAAGAAGGCCGGATGGCGGACTTCGACGGCGTACCGGAAGGCCGACGGTGCTCGGTGCAGGAACGATGCCAGAGAGCCGAGCTCGGAGGGGCTGAAGGAAGGCGGTAGCTGGATCCACAGAGCGTGGGCGCGCGGGCCGAGGGGCTGCATGGCGTTGAGGAAGGTGCGCAGTTCGGCGTCGGCGGCGTCGTGGAGGCGGAGGTCGTGGGTGATGGTCTTCGGCAGTTTCAGGACGAAGCGGAAGTCAGGGGGCACTTGCGCGGCCCACATTTCGACGGTCGATCGGGCTGGTGTCGCATAGAAGGTGGTGTTGCCCTCGACCGCGTTGCACCAGGTCGCGTAGGCCTCGAGCCGCTCGGTGGCAGGCAGCGGATGCGGCAGGAACCGCCCGTTCCAGGGCGCGTGCGTCCACATCGCGCACCCCACATGCAGCCGCATGGACGGGACGTTACCGAAGCAGACCGACAACAAAACGCAGGGCCCCGCAACCGGTGAGGGTCGCGGGGCCCGGAGTACAGGGGGAGCGGGTCAGCGCTCGACCTCGCCCTTGATGAACTTCTCCACCAGGTCGCGGCAGACGTCGTCGGCGTACTGCTCCGGCGGCGACTTCATGAAGTACGACGAGGCGGACAGGATCGGGCCACCGACGCCACGGTCCTTGGCGATCTTCACCGCGCGGATCGCGTCGATGATGATGCCGGCCGAGTTCGGCGAGTCCCAGACCTCGAGCTTGTACTCCAGCGACAGCGGGACGTCACCGAAGTTGCGGCCCTCGAGCCGGATGAAGGCCCACTTGCGGTCGTCCAGCCAGGCCACGTAGTCCGATGGGCCGATGTGCACGTTGCGCGGGTCGATGTCGTCGACCAGCTGCGAGGTGACGGACTGGGTCTTGGAGATCTTCTTGGACTCCAGCCGCTCGCGCTCCAGCATGTTCTTGAAGTCCATGTTGCCGCCGACGTTGAGCTGGTAGGTCCGGTCGACGGTGACGCCGCGGTCCTCGAACAGCTTGGCCAGCACGCGGTGCGTGATGGTGGCGCCGATCTGCGACTTGATGTCGTCGCCGACGATCGGCACGCCCGCCGCGGTGAACTTGTCCGCCCACTCCTTGGTGCCGGCGATGAACACGGGCAGCGCGTTCACGAAGGCGACCTTGGCGTCGATGGCGCACTGGGCGTAGAACTTCGCCGCCTGCTCCGACCCGACCGGCAGGTAGCAGACCAGGACGTCGACCTGGGCCTCACGCAGCGCGGCGACGACGTCGACCGGCGAAGCGTCGGACTCGGTGATGGTCTCGCGGTAGTACTTGCCGAGGCCGTCCAGGGTGTGACCGCGCTGCACGGTGACGCCGGTCGGCGGCACGTCGCAGATCTTGATCGTGTTGTTCTCGCTGGCACCGATCGCGTCGGCGAGGTCGAGGCCGACCTTCTTGCCGTCCACGTCGAACGCGGCCACGAACTCCACGTCGCGGACGTGGTACTCACCGAACTGGACGTGCATCAGACCGGGGACGCGCTCGTCGGGCTTCGCGTCGCGGTAGTAGTGCACGCCTTGCACGAGCGAGCTGGCGCAGTTGCCGACACCGACGATCGCTACGCGGATCGAAGTCATCTGGAACTCCTTAGTTGGGGGGTGGAACAGGCGGTTGGTGCTCATCAGGGGGCCGCTGCCGGCTGCGTTCGCCGTCGATCAGCTCGTTCAGCCAGCGGACCTCGCGCTCGGCCGACTCCAGGCCGTGCCGTTGCAGCTCGAGGGTGTACGCGTCGACCCGCTCCGCGGTCCGGCTCATCGCGGCCCGGAAGTTGGCCAGCCGCTCCTCCATCCGGGCCCGTCGGCCCTCGAGGATGCGCAACCGGGTGGCCGGATCGGTCCGGCCGAAGAACGAGAACCGGACGCCGAACGTGTCGTCCTCCCACGCCGACGGACCGGCCTCACTCATCGCCTGAGCGAAGTAGTCCTTGCCGTCGGCCGTGATCGTGTAGACGATTTTCGGTCTCCGCCCGGCGTCCGGCGTACCGGCGTCGGCGGAGATCAGTCCGTTGCGGAGCATCGCCTTCAGGCACGGGTAGAGCGATCCGAACGACAGCACGCGTCCCCAGCCGAACTGGGCGTTGACGCGCTTGCGGAGCTCGTAACCGTGCATCGGCGCTTCGTGCAACAGGCCGAGTACGGCGAGTTCCAGGACTCCGCTGCGGTTTCCCATGACCCACCTCCCTCGACCCATTTTGTCATGCTTTGTCATGACGTGATGTATCGAGTTGATACATCGCTCCGCCACTGTAAGCACCGCGATCGGCTGTGGACAACTCCTGACAAAGGCGGACTTTGTCAGCTTCGTCACGACGCGCAGCCAGAAAACCTGTTACGTCAGGCGCTGATCTGCGTTAATCAGCTGACACAGAGTCGTGGTCCAGGAGCGGAGGGTCATGGCGGACAGCCATGGGAAGCACGCGAAACACGGCGCCGAGGGCGAGGGCCCGCTGGCCCGGACCGCTCTGCGCTTCACCGCCTTCACCGAGAAGTGGTTGCCGGACGCGTTCGGGTTCGTACTGGTCGGCACCTTCGTGGTGCTCCTGTTCGGCCTGGTCACCGGCGAGCCGCTGCTGAAGCGGCCGGACGATCCGGCGGCGACCAAGGGCTACGGTCTGGTGGACGCCTGGGGTCTGGGTTTCTGGAGCCTGATCACCTTCACGCTCCAGATGGCGATGATCATCATCGGCGGGTACGCCGTGGCCACCAGCCGGCCGGTCGCCCGAGTGATCGCCAGGCTGGCGCGCATCCCCAAGTCACCCCGTACTGCGGTCGCCTTCGTCGCGGCGATCGCGATGCTGGCGTCGTACCTCAACTGGGCCTTCAGCCTGATCTTCGCCGCCATCCTGGCTCGTGAGGTCGCCCGCAACGTTCCGAAGGCCGACTACCGAGCGCTGGGCGCCATGGCGTTCCTCGGGCTCGGCACAGTCTGGGCGCAGGGCCTGTCCGGCTCGGCAGCTCTGCAGGTCGCCAGCGCGAGTAGTAGCCCAGCCCCGGTGCAGGAGGTGATCCGCGAGGGCGGCCACCCCAGTGGAGTCATCCCGCTGAGCGACACGATCTTCACCTGGCAGGCGATCGCCGCCACGCTCCTTGTGTACGTCGTGGGCGTGGCGATGGCGTGGTTCATCGCACCGGGTGAGGGCAATTCCCGGACGGCCGAGGACATCGGCATCGAGCTCCGGCCGCTGTTCGGCAGGGGTTCTGCCTACAACGGGCAGCGGGTTGACGGGGCCGAGGACGAGAAGCGCAGACCCGGTGACTGGCTCGAGCACTCGCCACTGTTCAGCCTGCTGATCGTCGCGCTCGGCACGATCTATCTCGTCCGGTACTTCGACGGCAAGAACTTCTTCAGCGCACTGGACCTCAACACGGTCAACCTCATCCTCTTCCTGCTCGCCCTGTTGCTGCACTGGCGTCCTTGGCGGATGGCGCGCGCGGTGCGGGACGGCGCACCGGCGGCGGCCGGCGTACTGCTGCAGTTCCCCTTGTACGGCGGCATCTTCGGCATGATCGCGTACACCGGGATCTCCGCCCGATTGGCCGGGTGGCTGGTGCAGGCGAGCAACCAGGTGATCTTCCCGCCGCTGGTGGCGATCTACTCGTGCATCCTGGGGATCTTCGTGCCCAGTGGTGGCAGCAAGTGGGTGATCGAGGCGCCGTACGTGCTGGACGCGGCCAACCAGCTCAACGTGGACGCAGGCTGGATGGTGGTCGTGTACGACCTCGGGGAGGCCAGCGCCAACCTGCTGCAACCGTTCTGGATGCTGCCGACGCTGGCCATCCTCGGGCTCAAGGCCCGCGACATCATGGGCTACACGTTCACCATGTTCCTCGCCTGCTTCCCGGCGGCACTGATCGCGGTGACCCTCCTGGCGCCCCACATCACCGGGTGAATCCGGGGTAGTGATCAGTGTCTTACCGTAAGTGGCCGGTGGGCCGCTACGATCCAGGCGGAATAGGGAGCGTTACCACATCCGCCGTACGCTGGGGCGCAATGACTTCAGCGAGATCGTCGAGGATTGCACTGTGAGTGAAGCTCGTAGGAAGGCCCCTACCCGTGCGCGCGCCAAGAAACACTGGGCGCTGAGGGTGATGGGCTGGCTGCTGGCACTCTGCTTCCTCGGGGTGATCGGCGCCGTGGCCACCTTCTTCATCGGCTACCAAACCACCGAGATCCCGGACCCCAACAAGGAGTTCGCGGCCAACACGACCACGGTGTACTACTCGGACGGCAAGACCGTTCTCGGCACGTTCTACGACCAGAACCGGCGCTCCGTACCGCTGGAGCAGATCCCGAAGTACGTGCAGGACGCGATGATCGCCGCCGAGGACCGCACCTTCTGGACCAACCCGGGCATCTCGCCGTCCGGGATGGCGCGCGCCGCGTTCAACATTGCCCGCGGCAAGCAGTTGCAGGGTGGCTCGACGATCACCCAGCAGTACGTGAAGATCATGTACCTGACCCAGGAGCGGACCTTCTCCCGGAAGTTCAGCGAGCTCTTCATCGCCACCAAGCTGAGCCGCACGCAGGACAAGAAAGAGATCCTCGAGGGCTACCTGAACACCATCTACTTCGGTGAGGGCGCGTACGGCGTCGCCGCGGCCGGCGAGGCGTACTTCAGTAAGACGGATCCGAAGACCCTCAGCATCCCGGAGGCCGCCCTCCTCGCGACCGTGCTGAACAACCCGACCCGTTTCGATCCCGACGACAAGTCGGCGCACAAGCGGATCCTCGATCGGTACCGCTACGTCATCGACGGGATGCGTCAGAGCGGCACGATCTCGGAGGCCAAAGCAGCGCAGTACAGCGCGAAGCTGCCGCCGCTGAAGAAGAAGGAGAAGAGCAGCCGGTACCAGGGCCCGAGCGGATATCTGCTCGACATGGCTCGCCGGGAGCTGGCGAAGCTGGTTCCCGAGGACCAGATCAGTGGCGGCGGTCTGCGGGTCGTCACCACCTTCGACGTCGACCTGCAGAAGGCCATCGTGAAGGCCGGCCAGGAGGAGCTGCCGAAGAAGAACCGGGCGAACCTGCACGTCGGGCTCGCCTCGGTCCGGCCGGGCACCGGGCAGCTGGTAGCGATGTACGGCGGCCCTGACTATCTGAAGAGCCAGCTGAACTGGGCGACGCTGAAGGCCAGACCGGGGTCGTCCTTCAAGCCGTTCGCCGTCGCGGCCGCTCTGCTGGAGAAGCGGGGCATCTACGAGGTCTACCAAGGTGACAGTCCGATCGAGGTCCAGGGCAAGAAACTCAACAACGAGTTCGACCGGGACTACGGCGACGTCAACCTGCTCGAGGCGACCGAGGAGTCCATCAACACCGCCTTCTACGACCTGATCGACAAGCAGATGGAGGACGGCCCGGCGAAGTTGGTGAACGCCGCCGAGGCCGCGGGCATCCCGAAGACCAAGGAACTCGAGCGCGGCCGCGAGAACCCGTCGACGGTGCTCGGCCCGGATCCGTACGCATCCGCAGTCGACATGGCCAGCGCCTACGCGACGTTTGCCGCGAGCGGCAAGTACGTACCGGTACACACGCTGATGAGCGTCAGTGGGCCCAACTTCAAGCCCTGGACCGACCAGAACAAGATCATCAAGACGCAGGCCAAACAGGCCTTCCCGCCCGATGTCGCGAACATGGTCAACTACGTCCTGCAGAACGTGGTCGAGGAGGGCACCGGTGACGGCGCCAAGGAGCTGGGCCGTCCGGCCGCCGGCAAGACCGGCACCGCCGGTGGTGTCGCCTTCGAGCACCGCAAGAAGAACGCCGAGTGCGACGGCTGTCTGGACGGTAAGGACACGCTGACGTCGTGGTGGGCCGGGTACACGCCACAGCTGTCGACCGCGGTGGTGTACAGGGCCGGCAAGTTGGGTGAGTCCGACCTCGACCCGTTCAGCGACGATCCGGCGTTCTTCGGCGGTAACTGGCCGGTGAAGACCTGGCTGGCGTTCATGGAGCCGGCGCACGAGGGCTTGCCGGAGCAGGAGTTCCCCGAGCCGAACGAGGAAGAGGTCAAGGCCAGCCCGACGCCGACGCCGACCTACACGCCGACCCCGACGCTGACCCCGCCGCCTTCGAGTACCCCGCCGCCGCCGAGCTCGCCGCCACCGTCCTCCACGCCGCCGCCGTCGTCGAATACGCCGAAGCCGCCCAAGCCGTCGAACACCCCGACGAAGACGAAGCCGACCAAACCGACCTTCCCGACAATTCCCACCGGCCCACCGAGCACGGGCACGACTCCTCCACCAGAGGAATCCAACGAGGAATAGCTCCAGAGGACGGCACCCCACACCGGGGTGCCGTCGTCATTTTGTAGCCAGCCGCAACAACTTCCGGAACCGGTGGCGCCGGGAGGGCTGGACGGCTGTTCGACGGGCGAGGGGGATGGGGCACCATTGGGGGGTGACAGGCCCTGGGTGGTTCGGAGTGCAGTGGGTGGAGTCTGCGCGGGAACGAGCGTCTGGTGGTGGCTGAGCGGGCGGCTGGGGGCGAGCCGGAGCAGCGGGCGGTGGTGGAGCAGTCGCAGGGGGGTCGGCGGGCCAGAGGTGGGGCTGTGCTGGGGGTTCGGTGGCGGCCGGATGGGGTTGTGCGGGAGACGCTTGGGTGGTGGTTGGTCAGTCGGGTTGGGATCTTTCTGCTGTCCGTTTCGGCTCCGCTGCTGTTCAACTCGGGGAAGGACTACCCCGATGTGTGGCGCGCCTGGCTGCAGTGGGATGTCGCGCACTTCAAGGCGATAGCGGAGTTCGGCTACAACCGCGGTGAGCCGTCTGGTGCTCCGCTGGCAGCGTTCTTCCCAGGACTGCCGTACCTGATGCGTGTAGTCGGCTGGACCGGCATAGGCCCGATCGCGGGCGGTGTGGTGATCTCCCTGGTCGCCAGTGCCGTTGCAGGCGTCTACCTGGCCCGGCTGGCGCAGTACGAGTTTCCGCAGCTGACCAACTTCGGGCCGAAGGCGGCGCTGATCTGGTTCACGGCTCCGGTCGGGGTGTTTCTCGCCGCGCCGTACACCGAGGCGTTGTTCTGCGCCCTGGCCTTCCCCGGCTGGCTCGCGGCGCGCCAGGGGAAGTGGGGCAAGGCGGCGCTGTTCGTGGCGCTCGCGTGCACCGTCCGGGTCTCCGGCATCTTCCTCGCCGCCGCGCTCGTGGTCGAGTTCCTCACCTCGAAGAAGAGGGACTGGTACTCCGTACCGTGGCTGGCGTTGCCGGCTGTCCCGGTGCTCGGCTTCATGGCGTACCTGAAGCAGATCCACGGCTCCTGGTTCGCCTGGCAGGAAGCGCAGGAGAAGGGCTGGGCCCGTGAGTTCACCAAGCCGTGGACCTCGCTGGCCAACACTATCGATGCCGCGACCGAGGGCCACTTCTCGGGTGAGCGCAGCGACTGGACCTGGATGTTCCGGGCCGAGCTGGTCGCCCTCGTCGTCGGCCTGCTCCTCATTGTCTGGTTGCTCTGGCGTCATTCGTGGGGTGAAGCGGCCTGGGTGGCGGCCACGATCGCCGCGTTCGTCACCTCGTTCTGGATCTACTCTCTGACCCGCGCCACCTTGCTCTGGTGGCCGCTGTGGATCGGCCTGGCGGTGCTGGCCGAGCGAAGACCCTGGCTGGGCCGCCTCTACCTGGCGGTGGCAATACCCCTGGCAGCCATCTGGGCCGCCGCCTTCTTCACCGGCCACTGGGCCGGCTGAAACCCGCCACCTGAGTAAGCGTCGGCGCATTCGTACTAGGGCAGCCCGCCTGATTGTCCGGGATGTGGACAGTTTGGGCTCAAGGCAACCTCAGCGGAGTCTCGCTCGTCAGTAAAAGTGTTGGGGTGGCAGGCCGGGCGGGGTCGCCACCCCTCCATACTTCCCGGCCGACAGGCGCGGGCGTCCGGCGGAACCTCTCAGGGGCAGGTTCCGCCGGAAGTTTTTTGCCCAAAGGACGGTGGCGGCGGCCGCCCACGCCACCACCGGCCCCGGGGATCAGCCGTAGTTCCGGTTGATGGACTGGGACGGTGTCGGGCTCGGCTTGGTCTCGGCGACCCGCTTCTCGCTCGGGTGGATGCCCGCCTCGATGCCCTTCAGCGTCCCGAGCAGCTCGAGCTCGGCCAGCGTCACCCCGTCAGCCCCAGCCGCCGGAGTCATCACCAGCCGGTACTGCGTAAACGCCCTCGGCCCGGCAACGCTGAACGATCTCGTGTACGCCGGGAACGCCCACGTCTGGCCGCTCCGCTTGTCCACCTCGGTCCACGTCGTGCCTTCGTTCGACCCTTCCAGCGTCCACGCCGTCGGCGCAGTACCGGTCGTTCCGCTGGTCAGCGTGTACATCGTGACCGGCCGGCCCTGCTGCAGCTGAACCGTCACGGTCGGCTTCGCGCCGGCCAGCGTCACCTGCGTCTTCGAGTCGTTGTCGGTCAGTGCGGTGACGTCCACCCCACCAGCCGCGACGACGGCGCCGGAGTCCTCGGTCGAGTCGCGCCACGTCTTCGGGTCCTCGCCCGGAGTCGTGAGCGACGGCGGAGCATCGTTGCGGCCGGTGCCCCAGGTCGACGGCTGGTCGGTCATCTCGAACTCGATCTTGCCGCCGGAAGCAATCAGGTCGTGTGGCAGCGCGGTCGAGGTCCACTTCTTGCCGTTGACCTTGACGCCCTTCACGTACTTGTTCGCCGCATTGTTGTTCGGGGCGCTGACGGTCAGCTTCCTGCCGGTGCCCAGCCGCACCGTCGCCTTGGTGAACAGCGGCGCGCCGATCGCGTACGACGGCGAGCCCACCTGCAACGGGTAGAACCCGAGCATGCTGAACAGGTACCACGCGGACATCTCGCCGTTGTCCTCGTCGCCCGGGTAGCCCTGGCCGATCTCCGACCCGAGGTACAGCCGGTCGAGCACCTCCCGCACCTTCTCCTGCGTCTTGGAGGGCTGGCCAACAAAGTTGTACATGTACGCGATGTGGTGCGACGGCTGGTTGCTGTGGCCGTACTGGCCCATCCGCACGTCCCGCGCTTCGAGCATCTCGTGGATCGTGCCGCCGTACCCGCCGGTGTGCAACGCGTCCTCCGGCGTACTGAAGAACTCGTCGAGCTTCTTCGCGAGACCTTCGCGACCGCCGTACAGGGCAGCCAGGCCGGCGCCGTCCTGCGGAGTGGAGAAGGCCATGTTCCAGGCGTTCGTCTCGGTGTAGTCGTGACCCCAGTCGCGCGGGTCGAAGGTGGCCGGCGAGTGACCCCAGACGCCGTCGGGCCCCTTGCCCTGGAAGAAGTTCAGCGCCGGATCGAACAGCGTCACGTAGTTGCGCGCGCGGTTCAGGTAGTAGTCGTAGTTGTCGAGGTACTCCTGCCTGCGCGGGTCGCTCTTCTTCGCGGCGTCGTACAGCGCCTTCGACATGTTCGCGATGCCGTAGTCGTTGATGTAGCCGTCCATCGACCAGCTGAAGCCCTCACCGGTGGTGTTCGCGGTGTAGCCGTTGAACACCGAGCGGTCCAGGCCCTTGCGGCCGACGTTGTCCGAGGGCGGACGGGCCGATGCGTTCTTGAGGGCCGCGTCGTACGTCGCCTGGACGTCGATGCCCTTGATCCCCTTGAGATAGGCATCGGCGAACGCGACGTCCGAGCTGGTACCGACCATCAGGTTGGCATAACCCGGCGACGACCAGCGCGAGATCCAGCCGCCGTCCTTGTACTGCTGGACGAACCCGTTCACCAGGTCGTCAGCGGTGTCCTGCGAGAACAGGCTGTACGCCGGCCAGACGGTTCGGTAGGTGTCCCAGAACCCGTTGTTCACATAGGTCTGGCCGGACACGATCTTCGAGCCGGTCGTGGTGGGGGTGTCGGGCCCGACCTTGGGTGAGGTCGGCGACGCGTAGGTGATCACCGGGTTCCTCGCCGTACCGGTGTTCTCCGAGCCGTTGTTCGGGTAGAGGAACAGCCGGTACAGGTTCGAGTAGAGCGTGGTGAGCTGGTCCGTCGTCGCGCCTTCGACCTGGATCGTGCTGAGCTTGTCGTCCCACGCTTCCTGCGCCGCGTTGCGGACCTTCTCGAACCGGCTGCCCTCGGGCAGTTCGAGCTCGAGGTTCTTCTTCGCCTGTGCCGTACCGATCAGCGAGGTCGCCATCCGCAGCTGGACCTGCTTCACCTTCGGGTCGAAGGAGAAGTAGCCGCCGACGTTGGCGCCGCCCCCGTCGGCGAGCTTGCCGCTGGCAACTACTTTCTGGTCGACCACGCCGTACACGAACAACCGCCCGGCACCGGTGGACAGCCCGCTCTTCACGTCGCTGTAGCCGGTGACGACACCGGTCGCCGGGTCGAGAGTCAGGCCACCGAGGTTGCTGGTGTTGTCGAACACCAGCGAGGCCTTGCCCGCCGGGAACGAGAATCGCAGCATCGCCGCGTGGTCGGTCGGTGTCAGCTCGACCGCGTTGCCGTTGTCGAAGGTGACGCCGTAGTAGTACGGCCGGGCGATCTCGTTGTCGTGGCTGAACGCCCAGGCTCGCGCCTTGCGGTTCGCGGTCGGGGTGTCGGCAGTGGACGGCATCACCTGGAAGGTCTGCCGGTCACCCATCCACGGGCTGGGCTCGTGGCTGATCGAGAACGCCTGGATCTCCGGCTTGTTCTTGTCGTTGTTGCCCTTGGCATAGTCGTACAGCCAGGAGATCGAGCCGGCGTTCGTCACCGGCGTCCAGAAGTTGAAGCCGTGCGGTACGGCGGTCGCCGGGAAGTTGTTACCCCGGGAGAAGCCGCCGGTCGAGTTCGTCCCGCGGGTCGTGATGGCCAGGTCCGACGGGTGATGCCGGGCGATCTTCTGCGCGGCGGCGTCGGAGCTGGTCGCCTTGCTGATCCGGATGTCGTCGATCCAGCCGCGGAAGTCGGCCGGGCCGGACGGCTTGTCGTACCCGACCAGGATCCGGGTGACCGTCTTGCCGGCCGCCATCTTGCCCAAGTCGGCCTCGATGTTGTTCCACTGGTTCGTGGACAGACCCTTGGCGTCGCCCTGGCCGCGCGGGCTGAGCTCGAAGCCGTGGTGGTCCTTGGCCTTCAGATCGCTCAGGTAGGTGCCGTCGGAGAAGGCCAAATCCACAGCCGCGAACGTGCTCGGGTAGCTCAGGTCGCCCTCGACGTGCTCGGGGAAGATCTTGTAGCCGAGCTGGGTGTCCGGGCCGATCGTCAGGTCCACGTCGGCGATCTTGTTCCAGGTGTAGCCGCGGCCCTCGGCGGTCTGGTGACCGGCGTACCGGAAGCTCTTGACGCCGGTGAAGCCGGTCCGGGCGCGTGCGTTGTAGGCGCTGGTCGGGCCGGAGTCGAGGCGCGACTCGGCGTTCTCACCGGGTGGCGGCAGCGGGGCGCCGTTGGACAGGTACCAGTCGGCGAGCTGGACGATGTTGTCGCCATGGTTCAGCGTGACGTCGAACTTGAAGAACTTGTACGCCGTGTCGTTGCTGAACGTGTATTCCACGGTCTGGAAACGGGTGGCGAAGTCCTCGCCGGTCCGGCTGTCCAGCGTCGTCCAGGTGGTGCCGTCGTTCGAGCCGGACACGGTCCAGTTCTTCGGGTCGCGGCCGGGCGCGTCGTTGGCCGAGGTGAGCGCGTACTTGCGGATCACCACCGGCGCCGACGTCTCGTAGACCAGCCAGCCGGTCGGCTGGAACACCAGCCACTTGGTGAACTTGTCGCCGTCGGCCGCGTTGGTCGCGATCTCACCGCCACCGGTGTTCTCGCCGTTCGCGGTCACCTTGACGACCTTGTCCATCTCGCTGCCGCCGATCCCGGTCGGCGTCGGGCCGCGGACCCCGTCGGTCCGCGGTTTCCCGTCCGGACCGGTCTCGACCGTGTCGGTGTACCCGGGCTGAGGCTGGCCCGGCTCGAAGGAAGTGAAGAAGCTGGAACCGGCGACGGCCGGCTGCGCCTCGGCGGCCGGGTTTGCGTCGGAGGCGGCGCTGGCTGACGTCGATGAGGACATAGCAGTCATTGTCACAACAAGACCGAGGGACGTGACGAGCCCCAGTGGGCGGCGGAGTGGGCGGCGGAGATCCATCTACGCTCCTTGCACGACGAGCCCGGCGTACGGCGGTCGCCGCGTGCCGAAGATTTACGCGGCCCCGATGACAAGGTTGTCAGCCCGCGTCGGGGAGATCCTCCCTATCTGATCACCGATGGTCAAGAGTTCGTCGCACACCGTTCCGCTCGGCCGCCTGGTTCGGCGTCTCTGGCGAGCCGCCCGCTGCCCCGGCGGTAGGTTGCTGGGTATGGACGGATTCGGGGACAGGGTGCTCGTGACCGGCGCGGCCGGCTTCATCGGACGGGCCGTGGTGGCGGCCTTGCGGGCGCGGGACCTGCCGGTGACGGCGGTGGACCGGGAGCCGCCGGCCGAGTCGTGGGACGAGGGCGTCACCGCGATCACCGGTGACCTGGCCGAGCAGGAGGTCTGTATCGCGGCCTTCGAGACCCGGCCGCGCGCGGTGGTCCACCTGGCCGCCCTGACCTCGGTACTGCGCTCCGTCGACGCCCCGATGCGAACCTTCGCCGAGAACGTCACCATCACCCAGGTGCTGCTCGAGCTGTCCCGCGGCAGCGGCGTGGACAGCTTCGTGCTGGCCTCCACCAACGCGGTGGTCGGCGATGTGGGCACCGACACGATCACCGCCGGCCACCCGTTGCGCCCGCTCACGCCGTACGGCGCGACGAAGGCCGCGGGCGAGATGCTGCTCTCGGCGTACTCCGGTAGCTACGGGCTGGGGACGGCCGCACTGCGCTTCACCAACGTGTACGGCCCGGGCATGGCGCACAAGGACAGCTTCGTGCCGCGGATGATGCGCGCCGCACTGGCCGGCACCGGCGTCCAGGTCTATGGCGACGGCAAGCAGCGCCGGGACCTGGTGTACATCGACGACGTGGTCGCCGCCGTCCTGCTGGCCCTCGACACGCGCTTCGACGGCCGGGCCATCATCGGCTCGGGCGAGTCGGTCTCGGTGCTCGACCTGGTCGAGACAGTGCGTGCGGTGACGGGTGCCGCAGTACCGACTGAGCATGTGGAGGCGCCGGCTGGGGAGATGCCTGCTGTGGTGGTCGACGTGTCCGCCAGTGCGGAGACACTCGGCTACCGGCCCACGGTTTCGCTGGAGGACGGCCTGGCGCGGACGTGGCAGTACTTCCAGGCTCAGTAAGGCGGACCCTCCGGTCCCACTGGCTGCTCGCCATCCTCCTGGCGGCGGGCCTGGTCCTGCGTGTGCTGGCGACGGTCGCGTACCGCCCGGCCATCATCTACACCGACTCCGTGCAGTACCTGAACAACATGGAGGACCTGCGGCCGGACCAGCTCAACCCGATCGGCTACGACTTCGTACTCAAGCCACTGGTCGACCTCGGCGGCCTCACCGGCGTAGTGATCGTCCAGCACCTCGCAGGGCTGGCTATGGGCGTCGCCATCTACGCACTGGCTCGCAGGCTCACTGTCTACAGGTGGCTGGCGGCTCTAGCGGCAGCACCGATCCTGCTCGACGCCTACCAGGTGCAGATCGAGCAGAACATCATGGCCGAGACCACCTTCGACCTACTGCTCGTCGCGGCCCTCTGGACGTTGCTCGGCTGGGGCAAGCCGGGCTGGAAGCGAGCACTGGCGGCAGGCCTCCTCCTAGGCGCCGCCTTCGCAGTACGCACGATCGGACTCACCCTGATCGTCGCGGCGGTCCTCTACCTCGTTGTGGTCGGCTCCGACTGGCGCCATCACCGCACCAGGCTCGTACTGCGAACCGCTGCCGCGCTAGCCGGCTTCCTGGTGCTGTTCGGCGCCTATGTCGGCTACATCCACAGCGAAACCGGCAAGTGGGCCATCTCGGGCGCCGAGAACCAGGTCCTGTACGGCCGGACCGCTGTGGTCGCCGACTGCGCCAAGCTGCCGCTCAACGAGGGCACCAGGATGTTCTGCCCCAAGGAGCCACTAGGCCAGCGCCTGGGCGTCGACAAGTACGCCCACAACCACTACGGCGACCCGAGCTGGCCGGGCCCACTCCCACCCGGGACCACCAAGCAGCAGCTCGCCCAGGAGTTCAGCGCTCTGGTGATCCGGCACCAGCCGTTCGATGTCGCCGGGGCCGTGGTCAAGGACTTCCTCAAGGGCTTCGCGCTTAGCCGGACCACCTCGCCGGACGACGTACCCCTGGAGCGCTGGCAGTTCCAGCTGACCTACCCGAACCTGGACCAGCCCAACACGACCAAGGCCTCGCAGCTCTGGGGTGGAATGGACCCACACGTCAACCACGACGCAGCTGCAGTACTGCGGGCCTACCAGCTCAATGGCGGCTACACGTCGGGCCTGGCGCTCGGGATCGCAGTACTGATCGCACTGGCCGCAGTGGCCGGACTTGGCCGAGCAAAGCAGTCGGGGCTTCGCTCAGCGGCACTACTGCCGGCCGCTGCAGGGGTGATCTTGTTGCTGGGGTCTGCGGCCTTCGAGTTCTCCTGGCGCTACCAGCTGCCGGGGCTGGTGCTCTTCCCGCTGGCTGGAGCGATCGGGTTGCGGGCCATCCTGGGCAAGGATCAGGCGCGGCCGCCGCTGGGGAGCTACCCGGACCAGACTGATTCCGAGGCTCTGGCCGACTTCAGGGACAGACATGGCGTCGTGGTTTTCGCGCCGGTGGTTGTGGTGATTGCGGCGTACAACGAAGCCAGGGGCATCGGGGCTGTGCTGGCAGACATGCCCAAGACGTGTGCTGGGTTGCCGGTCGACGTACTCGTCGTGGCGGATGGTGCCGAGGACAACACGGCCGAGATCGCTGCGGAACATGGTGCCTTCGTTTGTGTTGCCCCGCGCAACCGTGGGCAAGGTGCCGCGCTTCGGCTCGGCTATCACCTGGCGGGACAGGGCGGAGCGGAGTACGTCGTCACGACGGATGCGGACGGGCAGTACGACAACAGTGAGCTCGAGGTGCTGTTGCAGCCGATCCTGGACGGTAAGGCGGACTTCGTCACGGGCTCACGCCGGCTGGGCGAAGAGGACGCGGACAGCAGGCTGCGGTGGCTCGGGGTGCGCGTATTCGCCGCCTTGGCGTCGATTCTGACCCGCCGACGGCTGACCGACACGTCGTTCGGGTTCCGCGCGATGCGGGCGGCGCTGGCCTGCGAGGTGACGCTGCGCGAGCCGCAGTACCAGTCGTCGGAGCTGCTGCTCGGAGTACTGGCCAGTGGTGCCCGTGTGGTCGAGTTGCCGATGACCATGCGGCGTCGCGGCGACGGGACGAGCAAGAAGGGGCCGGGACTCGTCTATGGCGCCAACTACGCGCGGGTGATGCTCACGACTTGGTGGCGGGAGTACGTGCCACGCACAGTACGGTTTGGCCGAAAGGAACGCGCACCCGACGCTCCACCGCCCGCGTGACCGGTACGACGAACCTGTCGTAGATCGCCACCAGCCTGGGGTTTGGTGCCGTGGTCCCACCACGGCGAACCGCTGCCCACCAGGCGATCCCACCCAACAAGTTGACCGGCTTCGCCACCTCCACCCGCAGCCCGGCCCGCAGTACTGCGTCGCTCACGGTGGCCGGGGTATAGCGGCGATAATGCCCGACGCGACGGTCGAATTCGCCGTACAGCTGCTGGTAACCGGGCACCCACAAAATGATGCTGCCACCCGGTACGACGAGTTTCGCCAACGCGGCAAGGGCTCCCGCGTCGTCCTCGAGGTGTTCCAGCACGTTGACCGCGATCACCGACTCCACCGGTTCGGCCAGAGTGAATTCGTTGCCGAGGACAAACTGTTTCGCCTGGACCTCGGGGCGGTCGCTGAAGCGCTTGTCCAGCAGGGAAACCGCGCCGGGATCCGCGTCGGTGACGACCAACCGGTCCAGACCGGTCAGGCCGGCCGCGAACTCGCCGAGTCCCGCGCCGACCTCGAGCACGGAGCGCCCGCAGTACGGGGTGATCAATTCTCTTTGGTAGCGGCGATAACGCGGCTGATCGGCGCCGCCCTGCTCGAGGCTGCGGCCGGTGGCGTTGCTGAAGGCTCCGTCGTTTTGTTGCATCCAGCCCATTCTGCACCGCTGGCACCAGCCGTTGCGGGGATGCGCCGATTCACAGCAAATTGCCAGCCGGCGCCCAGGTGTTTTCGAGCGCAGGTGGGTACACAGGTAGGACATCGGCAACATTTCCGTCCGGAAGGCGGTTGGCCCGTGCGCGTTCTCGTCCTAGGTGGTGACGGCTACCTGGGGTGGCCGACCGCACTGCATCTGTCCGACCGTGGGCACCAGACGGCAGTGCTCGACAACTTCGCCCGGCGCGGTTACGACCGCGAGCTCGGCGTCGACAGTCTCGTCCCGATCGAAGACCTGGACACCCGGGTGGCCGCCTGGGAAGAGGTTTCCGGGCAGCGGATCACGGCGTACACGGGTGATCTGTGCGAGGCCGAGTTCGTCGATCGTGTCCTGCGTGAGTTCCGGCCGGAGGCGATCGTGCACTTCGCCGAGCAGCGCGCCGCGCCGTACTCGATGATAGACCGGGCACACGCCGTCTACACCCAGCAGAACAACGTGATCGGCACGCTCAACCTGATGTACGCCGTCGCCGAGCTCGACCCGGACATCCACCTGGTCAAGCTGGGCACGATGGGCGAGTACGGCACGCCCGACATCGACATCGAGGAAGGCTGGCTGGAGGTCGAGCACAACGGCCGCAAGGACCGGATGCTCTATCCGAAGAAGCCGGGCTCGATCTACCATCTGAGCAAGGTGCACGACTCGCACAACCTGGAGTTCGGCTGCCGGGTCTGGGGTCTGCGCGTCACCGATCTCAACCAGGGCGTGGTCTACGGGCAGCAGACTCCGCAGACGGCGCGGGATCCACGGCTGGCCACCCGGCTGGACTACGACGCGGTGTTCGGCACGGTGCTGAACCGCTTCGTCATCCAGGCCGTGCTCGGTGAGCCGCTGACCGTCTACGGCACCGGCGGGCAGACCCGCGGCCTGCTCGACATCCGCGACACCGTCGAGTGCATCCGGCTCGCCGTCGAGAACCCGGCCGCCGCGGGGGAGTTCCGGGTCTTCAACCAGATGACCGAGAGCTACTCGGTCCGCGAGATCGCCGCCCTGGTCGCCGAGTGCTTCCCCGGCCCGGTCCAGATCGAGCACCTGGAGAACCCACGCGTCGAGCAGCCGGAGCACTACTACAACGTCAAGCACACCGGTCTCGTCGACCTCGGCCTGCAGCCGCACCTGCTGTCGGAGACCCTGATCGAGTCGATGTTCGACATTGTCGCCGAACACAAGGACCGAGTGAACCTGGCAGCCCTACTCCCCACCATCCGCTGGCGCACCTAGGAGCGCCGGGGCGGGTCAGCGGGTGCCGGCGACCAGCAGGATCGGGAGTACGGCGAGGAAGCGGTCGCGGTGGCCGCGGTCGGCTTGTTCGGCCAGCCAGCCGTCGGCGTCCTCCCGGGTGATCAGCGCCTTGGAGACCGCCGCCGACGCCGCACCCTCCAGTTGCTTGGCCAGCTGCCGGTACTCCGTGACTACCTCGGTGTGGACGACGACCTCGACGTCATGGAAGCCGGCGTCGAGGAGCAGGTTGCGGAAGCCACGGGCGGCCCGGGGCGCGACCGATCGCGACTCCAGGCCGAGCTCAATCACGTCCGTCAGGTCCTGGTCGTCGCTGTCGAGCATGAGGAAGCCGTAGTCCTGGCCGACGAGCACTATCCGCCCGCCGGGCCGGAGTACGCGCCAGGCCTCCGCGATCGTCGGCCGCGGGTCGGGGAGCAGATGGAAGAGTCGGGCGGCGCGGTAGCCGTCGACCGACTCGTCCTCGAGCGGCAGCTGGTCGGAAGGTGCCACGTGAAACACCGCGTCCGGCGTACGGGACCGCGCGGTGGCGATCGCGGCGGGGTCGGAGTCCACGCCGATCGTCTTGACCTGCGCCCGGCTCAGCTCATCGACCGCGTGCCCGGCACCGCAGGCCACGTCGACGCAGGTGTCGCCGGGTCCGAGGCGGAGCAGACGGTACGACTCGGCCCGCAGCGCGAGCGCACCGGGCGTCTGTTCGATCCGGTCCAGAAATGTCGTTTCACCCATGAAACCAACGGTGCAACTTCAGGTGCACCTGAAGTCAAGACCGGCGGTCACCCGGCACGAGTGACCGCCGTTGCGAGCATCAGTCCATCGAGACCTTGTCGAAGATCGTGGTGGTGAAGCGGACGTCCACACCCACCTCGTCACCGACAGCCGGCGGTGCCACCGACGAGGGCAGGAAGAGCATGCTGGCCTGCATGTGCGGCGGCTCGGCGAACCAGCGCTGCTTGCCCTCGATCGAGAACGGCGACAGGGCCATCCCGGCCGCGTCCAGGCTGCCCTTGGCCATCGCGATCGCGCGCTGCCGGACGGTTGCCGCCGCAGTGGGGGCCTCCAGGCCGACACCGTGCGCAGTACCGCCGGAGACCACCAGGATGTGGCCGTCGCCGGCGACCCGGCGCTGCCGGTAGCCGACGCGCTCGCCCCGGCGTACGGAGTGGACGTCGAGAACCGTCGCGCGCACGGTGAAGGCGCCGCGGTCACCGAGCCAGAGACCGGTGCCCATCCGGAGCTTCACGTTCTCGCCGATGTCCGCGAGCTTCTGCACCGGCACGTGCGACACCCACAGCGGTCCGTTGCGGACCGCCCGGGCAGCGCGGCCGAGCTCCTGAGCCTCCCGGATGTTCGCGGACGTCCCGCCCGCGCCCATCGGGAAGTGCAGCGACCAGCCTTCGAACTTGATCCGATCCAGCGCGTTCAGCAGCATCGTGTGCCGCAGCTCGCGGGCGCCGATGCCGTGCCGGCGCATCGAGGTCTGCACCTCGATCAGGACCCGGCTGCCGGCCGGGATCGAGACCAGGTCGGCCAGCCGGCTGACCGTGTGGATGACGTTCTTGCCCTGCGGGATCTCCAGGAACGGGCGCCAGGGCGAGAGCACCACGACGTCGTCCTTGAAGTCGGGCGGCACCTCGGTGTAGGTGCCGACCGCGACCGTGCGCGCGCCGAGCGCGCGGGACTCGGCCAGCAGCCGGGTGTTGCCGACGCCGTACCCGTTGCCCTTGGCGACCGGGATGATGTCGGGGTTCCACGTGGAACGGAGGTGGTCGCGCCATCGATCGGAATCGATGTGCAGGATCAGGGGCATGTTGTCATCGCCGTCTCATGTAGAGGTCGAATGCGGTGTAGAGCGCCTTGTTCAACGGCAGATCCCACTCACCGACGTACTCGACGGCTTCGCCGCCGGTGCCGACCTTGAACTGGATCAACCCGACATGCGGGTCGTTCGGGTCCAAGGTGTCGGTGATGCCCCGTAGGTCGTACACGGACGCGCCCGCGGCGAGCGCATCCGACATCATCCGCCACTGGATCGCGTTCGATCCACGGACGTCTCGCTTGGCGGTCGAGCTGGCACCGTAGGAGTACCAGGAGTGACCGCCCACCCGGACCCAGATCGTCGACGCGACCAGATCGCCTTCGTGGTAGGCGTTGTAGACCCGGAAGTCACAGCAGTCGGCGGGCTGGTGGGCCATCGCCTCGTACATCTTCACGAAGTACGGCAGCGGCCGCGGGGTGAAGTGGTCCCGCTCGGCCGTCTCGACGTACAGCGCGTGGAAGGCCTTCAGGTCCTCGATCGTGCCCTGGCTGACCTCGACGCCGAGTTTGTCCGCCTTCTTGATGTTGCGCCGCCAGAGCTGGTTCATGCCCTTCAGCAGGTCGTCCTGGCTGCGCCCGGCCAGCGGCACCTGGAAGACGTACTGCGGCTGGCCCGCGGCGAAGCCCTCGCCGGTCCGCGGCGGCTTCCAGCCGAGCGCGCGGAGCTGGGCCGACACGGTCGCGCCGGACGGCTCGATCACGTCCGGGCGGACGTCGCCGAGCTTCGGCTGCTGACCGCCGGCGATGGCGTCCTTGATCGTCTTCGCCGACCAGCGGCGGGTCGCCACCGGCGGACCCATCCGCAGGCCGAACGCGCCCTGCTCCTGGGTGTGTGCCGCGAGCGGCCGCAGGTAGGCGCCGAGGTCGATCGCGTCCCAGTCGATCACCGGGCCCTCGGGCAGGTAGGCGAGATAGCGCTTGACCTTCGGCATCTGCCGGTAGAGCACCAGGGCGACGCCGACCAGCTCGCCGGGAAGACCCGGTGTGAACCAGCCCAGTGACTCGGCCTTCCACTCGCTCTTCACCGCCGCCCACCCCGGGGTCTGCAGGAAGCTCGCCGACGGCTGCGCCGCCAGATAGGCGGCGTGCTGCTCGGTCGAGATGGTCCGGATGCTCAAGTCACTCACGGTCGGTCAGGTTACCGGCCCGCGGCGCCAGACCGTAGCCGAGCCGGAGAGCCGGGTCGGCTAAGTTCGTGGTTTACCGCGGGGAGAGGGGGAATCGAATGGGTGCGCCGAGTGACCGTCCGCTGCGTGCGGACGCCCAGCGCAATCGCGAACTCCTGCTCGACGCCGCGGCCAAGGCCTTCGTGAAATGCGGCCTGGAGGCGACGCTGGAGGGGATCGCCAAGAACGCGGGCGTCGGGATCGGCACGCTCTACCGGCACTTCCCGACCCGCGAAGCGCTGGTCGAGGCGGTCTACCGCAACGAGCTCGCGGCGGTCTGCGCCGCCGCCCCCGAACTGCTCACCGCCATGCCGCCGGTCGAGGCGACCCGGGCCTGGATGGACCGCTTCGTCGACTTCATGACCCGCAAGATCGGCATGGCCGACGCGCTCCGGGCGCTGATCGCCTCGGGCGCCGACCCGTACGCGCACAGCTTCGAGCTGCTGGTCGGCGCGATCCAGCCGTTGCTGGAAGCGGCTGCCGCGGCCGGCGAGATCCGCGAGGACTTCGCCGCCGAAGACGTGCTGGCGAGCCTGAGCGGAGTCGCGCTGGCCGTCGGCTCCAACCGCGAGCAGGCCGGCCGCCTGCTCGACCTGCTCCTGGACGGGCTGCGCTACCGCGCCTGAAGCCGGGCGCGGATCAGGAACCGATGGTTCCGTACGACGAACGGCCCGGTGGCGCGGATCTGCTCGTCCAGCTTGCGGAGCGCCGGTTCGTACTTGTCCACATCGAAATCGGGAACCTGCCACGGGATCGCCTTGAGGTGGTACACCAGCGCGCCGACGTCGGCGAAGGCGAACTCCGGGTACTCCTCGCAGACCTCGGGCGTCTCGAAGCCCTGACCGACCAGGGCCTGCACGAGGGCGTCCGCAGTACCGGCTTCGGGGGAGCCCGGCGGGACGGCGCTGGCCGGAGCGCCGAGTGCCTCGTTGATGCCGCGGTCGTTGTCGCCGCCGACTTGCTGGGTCAGCAGGATGCCGCCGGGGCGTAGTACCCGGGCTACCTCGGGCGGGGTCAGTCGGCCGTGGCGGTTGAGGACCAGGTCGACGGAGTTGTCACCCACCGGCAGTGGTTCCGTGCCGGCGTGCATGCGCACGTCGACGCCGAGCGGGGCCAGCCGGTCCCGCGCGATCGGCAGGTTGGGGAGGTGGCCCTCGGTCGCGATGGTTGTCTCCGGCAAGGGAGCGAACGAGGCCAGGAGCTCGCCGCCACCGGTGTCCAGGTCGAGGGCGCGGGTAACTTGCCGCAGCTCGCCCCGCGCCACCTCGTCGTACGACCAGGACAGTGGGCGACTGGTCGCCCTGTCGCCGAGCCATCCGAAGTCCCAGCCTTGGAAGGAGGCGGAGAGAGCCTGGTCGACGAGCCCGGCGTAGGGAAGCATGCGCTCCACCGTACGGACGGCGGCGGGCCGGTGCACCGCGTTTTCTAGGGTGGGGCCATGGAGAAAGTGGCGTTGGTGACCGGGTCGACCTCTGGGATCGGGGAGGCGACGGCTAGGCGGTTCGCCGCTGACGGGATGACAGTGGTGGTGCACTCGCGCAGTAGCCGCGAGGCGGGAGTGGCGCTGGCGGCTGAACTCGGTGGGAGCTACCTGCAGGCTGATCTCGAGCAGGAGGACGAGGCAGCCGGGCTGGTGCCACAGGTGCTCGCCGCGCACGGGCGTCTCGACGTACTGGTGAACAACGCCGGCATCAGTTGGCCGGTGCCGCACGCCGAGCTTGATGCGCTGACCGCCGCGGACTGGCGCCGGCTGCTCGAGGTCAACCTGATCGCACCGTGGCTGCTCTGTACTGCGGCCCTGCCGGCGCTCCGCGAGTCGCGGGGCGCCATCGTGAACGTCACCAGCCATGCCGGAGTCCGCCCGAAGGGCAGCTCGATCGCGTACGCCGCGAGCAAGGCGGCGCTGAACCACGTGACCAAGCTGCTCGCGGCGGCGCTCGGACCCGAAGTACGGGTGAATGCGGTCGCTCCCGGGCTGGTCGACACCCCGATGACCGCTGACTGGACTGCCGCCCAGGAGCTGTGGAAAACCGTGAGCCCGATGCGGCGGGCAGCGCAGCCGTCCGATGTCGCCGACCTGATCGCCGCGATGGCCGGGCACACCTACCTCACCGGTGAAGTCGTGCTGCTCGACGGAGGCCTCAACCTGACGCGCTGACGGGGTCGCCCGCTTCGGCGGTTTGTCGGTGGCTGCTCCTACGATCGGGCGATGGCCGCCTTGAGTCAGGACTTCCGGCGGCTCTGGGCCGCTTACGCGATCAGCGCGATCGGGAGCGGGATCGGGTACGGCGCCCTGCCGCTGGTCGCCGTATTAGTCCTGGACGTCAGCACCTTCCAGGTGTCGCTGCTGGCCGCCCTGTCGGCGGTGGCAGGCGCAGTGCTGGCACTGCCGATGGGGGACTTCATCGAGGAGCACCGCAAGCGGCCGGTGATGATCGCGGCGGACCTGGTGCGGTTCGGAGCGCTGCTGAGCGTGCCGGTGGCCGCATGGCTCGGCGTGCTCACCTACAGCCAGCTCTGTGTCGTCGGCGTTGTCCAGGGCGCCGCGCTGATCGCTTTCACGGCCGCCAGCGGCGCGCACCTGAAGGCGCTGGTGCCGGCCGCGGGCCGAGCTGAGGCGAACAGCCGGTTCGAGTCGACCACCTGGACCACGCTGAGCGTCGGTCCGCCGATCGGAGGCGCACTGGTCACCCTGGTCGGAGCGCCGCTCACGCTGGCGATCGATGCCTGCTCGTTCCTCCTGTCGGCCCTGGGCGTCCGCCGCATCCGCCGGCCCGAGCCTGCACCGGTACGCCGCCAGACCCGTCGCGACCTCACCGCCGGCTGGCGCTACATCTGGCGCGATCGCGGCCTGCGGGCCCTGTTCTGGAACTCCCAGCTCTTCGGCGGCCCGCTGATGATGACCGCCCCGCTGCTCCCCGTGCTCATGCTCCGCGACCTGCACATGCAGCCGTGGCAGTACGGCTTGGTGGCCGGCGTGCCGTGTCTCGGTGGTGTGCTCGGCGCCTGGCTCGCACCTCGCCTCACCCGCCGGCTGGGGCTGCACCGGATGCTGCTCCTCTTCGGCGTACTGCGCACGCCGTGGATGCTGTTGTTGCCCTTGGCAACGCCGGGTCTCGACGGCTTCGTGCTGCTGATCGTCGCCGAGACGTGTCTGCTGGTTGCCGCCGGCGCGTTCAACCCGTCCTTCGCGACGTACCGGATGGAGGTGACCGACGACGGGTTCATGGCGCGGGTGCTCACGTCGTGGTCGATCACCTCGCGATCGGTGCAGCCCTCGTTCATGGCGGCGGGCGGCGTACTGGCCGGGTTGACCAGCCTGCGTACGGCGATGGTGGTCGCGGGTGCGTTGTGCCTGGTCAGCGCCTTCGTGCTGCCGTGGCGTTCGGTCAGACGAGCCGCATCGCCTGTGCCAGCCTGACCAGGTTGGCCATCACGCCGTGGTTGTCGTCCATCGCGTCGAGGTAGCCGATCGCCTCGTCCGGCGGGAGGACCAGGACCTCGGTGACCTGCTCGCCGTCCGGGGGATTGGTCGGCTTGGCATCGACCACGACGTCGACGACGTAGTTGGCCCAGTACGAGACCGGATGCGGCAGATGCGGCCGGTACGGCGCTGGGCGGCGGTGGTCGGCCCGATGCCCGCCCAGCCAGATCAGCGGGCCGATCACTCGGGCGCCGGCCTCTTCGAGGAGTTCACGTTCCACCAGCTGGTCGACCGTCTCGTCCGGCTCGCGGGTGCCGCCGGGCAGGAACCGCCAGCCCAGGTCGTTCGCGCAGACCACGATGCCGCCGTCGGTCCGGCCGACGATGTGGGCGTTGCTGATCAGTTCGTCGGGCGGCTGCTCGGTGCCGAACTGGACGTCGAGTTCACCCCAGGGCCAGTGGCCGGGTGCGTACAAGTCGGGAAACCGATCCGCCCAGGTCTGCATCAAGTCATTCTCACCTGCTGCGGGTCCGCAGCCGGTCTGCGGTAGCGTCCCGCGCATGGCTGCTGCCGAACCGAATCCTGAACGCGCCCAGCGCACCACACTGCGCTTCCTGTGGGCCTGCGTCGCGCTCACCGTGGTCGTCGGCGTGTTCCTGGTCGCCGACGTCGTCAAGTCGGCCGACAGTTACGGCACCGGGGCCTGGGTCGGAGTCGTGCTGGCCACGCTCGCCATCCTCGCCCTGACCACCCTGTACGTCGCATGCGCGCTGGGCCGGGTCACGCTGGGCACCCAGGTCGGCCGGACGAACCTGTTCCAGCTCTCGGCCATCTGCCTGGTTACCGCGGTGGGCGCCGACATCCTGATCCCCGGCCGCGACACCGGCGGCCTCGCACTCCTGCTGCCGTGGGGCATCACCTACTGGCTGCACAACCTGAACCGCGCCCCGGCCGACTCCTAAAGATGAGTCCGGAGGTAGTCGAGGTCGGCCTTCTGGCCCTGCTCGCCGTTCGGTGTCTCGACCACGACGGGAGCGTCGGCGGCCTGCACCACCGCGACGATCTGCGCCGGGTCGATCTCGCCCTCCTCGAAGTTGCTGTGCCGGTCGGCGCCTGAGCCGAACGCGTCGCGCGAGCCGTTCGCGTGCACCAGGTCGATCCGCCCGGTGATCGCCTTGACCTTCTCGACCACCGTCGGCAGATCCTCGCCGGCCGCGTGGAAGTGACAGGTGTCCAGGCAGAAGCCGACCCGGTCGACGTGCTCGTTACCGGACTTCTGCACCGCGTCCCACAGCCGGGCGATCCGGTCCAGCTTGCGGGCCATCGCGTTCTCGCCGCCCGCGGTGTTCTCGATCAGCAGCGGGACCGGCAGGTCGGCGCGCTCGATGCACTTGCGCCAGTTGTCGAAGCCCGCCTCGGGGTCGTCGTCCTCGCCGACGTGCCCGCCGTGCACGATGACGCCCTTGGCGCCGATCTCGGCGGCCTTGTCGAGCGTCTGCTGCAGCAGCTTGCGGCTCGGGATCCTGATCCGGTTGTTCAGGGTCGCCACGTTCAGCCGGTACGGCGCGTGCACGTACAGGTCGACGCCGGCGGCCTCGGCGCGAGACTTCAGCGCCTCCGCGCCGTCGGCGTACGCGACCTTCGGCGCCTTGTAGTCCTGCGGGTTGCCGAGGAAGAACTGGACCAGCTCGGCTCCCCGGTCGGCGGCCTCGGCCAACGGGTCGATCTGCTCGACGTGCGCCCCTAGCTTCAAGCTCATGCCAGTCACCCTATGACCGGCCGCCGACAATTCCTGGCGACCCCCAGCCCTCGGAGCGGGTGACCGGCCTGGCGTCCTCCACCGGCGGCTGGACCGGACGGCCTTCGAACTCCGTAGAGAGCACCACGTGGGTGTTGATCTCCCCATGCTCGCCGAGCCGCTCGAACAACCCTTCCAGGTGCCGCATGGAGGCCACCCGGACCCGGAGCATCGTGCAGGAGTTGCCGCTGAGCTTGTGGATCTCCAGTACTTCGGGGAAGTCCTGGGCGCGCGTCGTCTTCAACAGGCAGCGCCCGGTGGTGCACCGCATCTGCACGAAGGCGGACAGCGGCTGACCCGCACGAGCCGGATCGACCTGCGCCTTGTAGCCGACGATCACGCCGGACTCCTCCAACCGTCGTACCCGGTCGGCAACGGCCGGTGGCGACAGGTTCACCCGCTTGCCGAGCTGGTTGTACGACAGTCGCCCGTCAGCCTGCAGCTCGGCCAGGATCTGCCAGTCGGTGGCGTCCAGGTTCCGCTCCTGAAAGGTCATCTGCCCAGAACACCTTCGATATCGCTTCTCCGCAAGGCCTGATGCCTTATTTCGCGCATTCTGTGGACAGATCAGCCTTTCTAGCGTTGAGACATGCTGATTCCCGTCATTCTGGCCGCCGCCCTGATGAACGCCGCGATGGTCGCCGCAAGCGCCGTGAGCACGATCCTGGTCGCTGAAGACCTGTCACCGAGTCTGGGCGGACTGCCGAACACTGCCGGCGTACTGGGCACGGCGGCTGGCGCAGTGGCCGTCGGCAGGTGGACCGCCCGTGTAGGACGGGCTCAAGCTCTCAGGGCGGGGTACGGCGTGGCTGTGGCGGGCGGTGCCTTGACAGTGCTCGCCGCTGTCGGTGCACCCGTCGCGCTGCTCTTCGTAGGGATGTTCCTACTCGGCGCAGGCAACGCGGCAAGCCTGCTGTCCCGGTACGCCGCCGCTGACGCGGTAGACCCCCGGCGACGAGCCGCAGCCATGAGCACAGTCGTCTGGGCCAGTACTGCGGGCGCGGTCGGCGGGCCGTTCCTCTTGCAGCCGGCCCAGTCGGTGGCGACCTCGCTCGGGTTGCCGCCTCTGGCAGGACCGTTCCTGCTCGCTGTGGCCGCCACCTTCGCGGCACTGCTCGCAGCCAGCCGGATCCGCCCGCCCCAGCAGCCGCAGTACGAGGTGCGGCGGCCCGGGACGCAGTACGGGGAGTCGCCGTCGCGGTGCTCTGAGCCGGACGGCGAGAAGGCTGTGGAGGTGCGAGTTCGCTGGGACGCGACGGTGGCTGTGGCTGCTGGGGTGATGTTGATCGGGCACCTGGTGATGGTCGCGATGATGACCTCCGTGCCGGTCCACGCGCATCATCACGGGCAGGGGCTCGGAGCGCTCGGGCTGATGCTGTCCGTCCACACGCTGGGGATGTTCGCCTTCGCGCCCATCACCGGCTGGTGGATCGACCGAGCCGGGCCGCGGCCGGTGGTCATCGCCGGACTCGTCACTGTGATCGTCTCGGCACTGGCAGTGGCCGGACCGAGTGGATCGACCTTCACGCTGGCCCTGTTCGCGCTCGGCTACGGCTGGAACCTCTGCTATCTGGGTGGCAGCGCCATGCTCGCCGGTGGGTCCCGCCTCGAGAGTCGCGTCGAAGCCGGGGTTTGGGCGGTCTCGGCCATCGCCACGGCCGCGTCGACCTGGCTCTTCTCGGCCGGTGGGTTCCTGCTGCTGGCGGTAGTCTCCGTAGTACTGGGTCTTCCGTTGCTCGTGGTGGTCGCCTGGCGCCGGCGGCCGGCCGCGCCGAGTGGCCCGGTTCCGGTCGAAGCCCTCGCGGCGCCGGAACAGGCCTGTGGATAGTGGTCAAGAGCACGTCCAGGCGCTGGTATTCTGTTGGTGTGGGCCCGGTCCTTCGACCGGGCTTACTGCTTGACCCAAAAGTTCTACCCGTTCGACGCCGACGGCGATTGTCGGCGCCGGGCACGCATCGCCCTCCTGCCACGGAAAGACCGTGGCCGCCAAAGTCCGAAGGAGGTGGAGTTCGCGCATGCGTCGTTATGAAGTCATGGTGATCCTCGACCCTGAGCTCGAAGAGCGCACCGTGGAACCGTCCCTCGACACGTACCTGAACATCGTCCGCAAGGAAGGTGGCACGGTCGAGAAGCTCGACATCTGGGGCCGTCGCAAGCTGGCCTACGACGTCAAGAAGAAGTCCGAGGGCATTTACGCCATCATCGACCTGACCGCCACGCCGGCGGTCGTGAAGGAACTCGACCGTCAGCTCACGCTGAACGAGTCGATCCTGCGCACCAAGGTCATCCGTCCGGACCAGCACTGATCCCTGGGGTCGTCAGCAGCTCCAGTGTCGGTGCCATCCGCTACTGATAGCTGTAGACACAGCCACACCCGAAAGCAGGAGGAACGGCAATGGCAGGCGAAACCGTCGTCACACTGGTCGGCAATCTTGTCGACGACCCTGAACTCCGGTTCACCCCGTCCGGTGCGGCCGTCGCGAACTTCCGCGTCGCGTCGACCCCGCGGACGTACGACCGGCAGTCAGGTGAATGGAAGGACGGCGAGTCGCTGTTCCTGAGTTGTTCCGTCTGGCGGCAGGCCGCGGAGAACGTGGCCGAGTCGCTGCAGCGCGGCATGCGCGTCATCGTGCAGGGCCGGCTGAAGTCGCGCTCGTACGACGACCGTGAGGGCAACAAGCGCACGGTCTTCGAGATCGACGTCGACGAGGTGGGCCCGAGCCTGCGCAGTGCCACCGCCAAGGTGACCAAGGCGATGCGCTCCGGTCCCGGCGGCGACGGCGGCGGCTTCGGCGGTGGCGGTGGCGGCAACCAGGGTGGCGGTTTCGGCGGTGGGCAGGGTGCTGCCCCGCAGAACGACCCCTGGGCGACGCCGGCCGGTGGCGGCGGCGGCGGCCAGTCCGCTCCGCAGAACGACCCCTGGGCGGGCCAGAGCGGTGGCGGCTCGATGGAAGAGCCGCCGTTCTGATCCGGTCGGAACACACAAATACCCGAGTGACCATTCCGGCAGTAGCCGGGCTCTAGTAGTAGGAAGAGAGCACCACAATGGCCAAGATCATTCGGAAGCCGAAGAAGAAGGTCTGCGGCTTCTGCAAGGACAAGGCAACGTACGTCGATTACAAGGACACCGGCTTGCTGCGCAAGTTCATCTCCGACCGCGGCAAGATCCGCGCGCGTCGGGTGACGGGCAACTGCGTGCAGCACCAGCGCGATGTGGCCACCGCAATCAAGAACGCTCGCGAGGTGGCTCTGCTGCCTTACACGAGCACCGCTCGCTGAGGGAGGTCTGAGACATGAAGCTCATCCTGGCGCAGGAGGTCGAGGGCCTCGGAGCCCCCGGCGACATCGTCGAGGTCAAGGACGGTTACGGCCGCAACTACCTCGTACCGCGTGGTCTGGCCATCGGCTGGACCCGTGGCGCGGAGAAGCAGATCCAGTCGATCAAGCGGGCGCGTGACGCCCGGGCGATCCAGGGCAAGGAGCACGCGAGCGAGGTCAAGAACCAGCTCGAGCAGCTCGGCGTCAAGCTGGACGTGAAGGCCGGCGAGACCGGTCGCCTGTTCGGTTCGGTCACCCCGGCGGACATCGCCGGCGCGATCAAGTCCGCCGGCGGCCCGCTGGTCGAGAAGCGTGCGATCGCGATCGGTTCCCCGATCAAGACCACCGGCAAGCACCAGGTCTCGGTGCAGCTGCACCCCGACGTGGCCGCCACCGTACGCCTCGAGGTAGTAGCCGTCTAAGGCCCCACACCTCAAGCAACACCACGAAGGCCCGCCTCCCCAACCAGGGAGGCGGGCCTTCGCATTTACACGCCCCATCCTGCACCTGCCGCCGGCCGCCGTCTGTGCGGGTGCCTGCGGCAACCACCTTCGAGTGGGGTGTTCAGGCTTGTTGTGGGGCCGGCCATTCTTTGGGTTTGGGGTCGCTGGCTGTGCCGGTGTTGGGTTTGATGATGCCGGGCCAGTCGACTGGGGTGGGGTCGTCCGCCGAGCCGCCGGTGCTGTTCGGTACTTGGACTTCTGGCCAGTCGGGCGGAGTCGGATCGTCGGCCGCGGCTGCTGTGACGTTGGGTGTCAGCAGCATCAATGTGCCGAGGAGGCCGGCCAGCAGGCGGGTCCTCACTTCTTTTCCAGTGCGTACAGGACCGAGTTGTGGACGACGATCGCGTGCGGACCCGCCACACCCCACGGCCGGGCCGTCTCCTTGGGCAGCTGGTAGAACTTGCCGGCGGGCGTACCGGCGTACGGGTTGCTGGCGAGGGTGCCGTAGACCGTCGTGCCGGTGATCGACTGGGGCTGGAAGTTCTTGATGAACACGGTTTTGTTGGTGGTGTAGTTGATCGTGCACTCACCCCAGGCCGCGACCTTGCGAGCGTCGTCCGGCACCCATCGCCAGCCACCTACCTGGCTCATACTCACGTTCGGGCAGGTGGCGAGGATGGCGCCGTTCGCGGTGGAGTTCACCGTGGGGATCACCAGTTCGGGGGACTTGGTGTTCCAGACGACCAGCGCCTGACCGGGGCTCGCGGCAACGATGTGGTGGATGTCGGTCGCGCCCCTGGGCCGCTTGGGCTCCAGCGTTGTCGTCTCCTTGCCGGGCTCCTGCCAGTACAGCGGACCGCCGTACCGCGCCAGCAGGGCCTTCTCGCCCTCGGCCAGCAGCAGAGTTGCCGATCGGGGCGGGGTCGGGAGCGTCTTGAGCTCGCCGCCCGAGACGACGCTCGCGCCGGCATTGCTCCTCAGCACGATCAGCGGCGACGTACCGAAGAAGCTGACTCTCGCCGAGTCCGGGAGCTGCAGCTCGGTGGCTTGCGCGCCGTCACCGGCCCAGTAATACAGGGTTTCCGGCGCCGCGACCGCGACAACCCGCTTGGAGTCGATGGTGGTGTAGACGGGGCTCAGCGCGCTGCGCGGCACCTTGTCCTGCCACAGCACCTTGCCGGAGCTGTCGAAGACGGCGATCTTGTCGTCCTTGGTGATGATCGCGACCTCGCTGCCGTCCGGCGAGACGGCCGGATCGGTGCCCCGCTTGAGGTCCACGGTCCAGCTGGCGTCGACGGTCCAGCCCGGCGGCGCCGGCCGGGCGAACTGGTCCGGACCGACACTCGGAGTGGGCAGGGCCGGCAGCTTCGGCGAGACGGTCGGTTTGGGGGCGGCGTCGGGCGGCCGCAGCACGACCAGGTAGACGACGGTCGCCGCGATCAGCAGGCCGGCCACCACGGTCGCCACGATGATCGGCCAGATCGGCTTGTTCTTCTTGGTGTCCACCTCGACGGACTCGACCTGGCCGTCCGGGTGGATGATCAGCGGCCAGGAAGCACCGTCCGACTCCACTGCGGTCGCCTTGACCGCACGGCCGAGCTGGGCCGCCCGCTCGCTGACGAGCTGGATCGCGGCCTGCCGGGGATCGTGGTGGTTGACCGGGTGACTGCGCCCGGCGATCTTCACCTCGGCGTTGTGGTCGTCGTACAGCCGGATCGTCACCTTCGGCCAGGATGGGATGCCCTTCTCAGCCACCGTGACCTCTCATTCCAGCCACAAAACTCCCTCGTTGGTCCGTCTCCGACCACGCCGTTCTAGCATGTCGTGGCCCGTAACTCATGCTTCGGCCCGATGGCATGCCAGAACACGAGCCGACCGGCTCGTCTGACCCCGACAAGGGGGTAGAAACATCCTCGCCTGTGGATGGGTCACGCCAGCGCACCCGGATAGCGAGAGAATACTGTGGGCGACAGCCTGTGACGCACCGCGAGAGGAGGGGCCATGACGCAACCACAGCAGAATCCGTGGACTCGGCAACTACCGCCGGAGCCGGGTCCGCTGCAGCAGCAAGGCCCACCCCAGCCCGCGGATCTGACGCCACGAGGGCCGGTCGCGCCACAGCACGGCGTACCGGCACCGGCGGAGGATCAGCGGCTGCCCAAGTTCGCCATTCCCGCCGCCGACACCTTGTGGTGGGTGGGCGTGCACGGCGGATCCGGCGAGACGACGATGTCGTTGCTGCTGCCCGGCACCCGCGCTGCCGGCCACCGCTGGCCGATCCCGCCGCCGCCGGTGCCGACCCCCGTGGTCCTGGTCGCCAGGACGCACGGTTCGGGTCTGCGGGCGGCTCAACGCGCCGCGATCGAGTGGGCGTCCGGTGTGGTTCAGGGAGTGGCGGTGCTCGGTCTCGTGCTGATCGCCGACGCTCCTGGCCGGTTGCCCAGGGTTCTGGACGACTTCGCCGACATCGTCGGCGGCGGCGTCCCCAGGGTCTGGGACATTCCCTGGATCGAGGAGTGGCGAAGGGGGGAAGATCCCACACCCGACAACACCCCGGACGAGGTTTTCGAAGTTCTTGAATCCATCTACGCTCTTCGCGCGTCGAATCAAGCGGGTTACCCCGCCCCCTACTGAAAGGCCACACCGCGATGATGTTGGTACAACTGATCCCCGACTTGATCATGGGCGGTCCCGGCGCCGAGCCACCCGGCGCGGACAAACTCCTCAAGATCGTCGACTGGGTGCGCTGGATCGCGTTCACCGTCTGCATTCTCGGCATCCTGATCGCCGGCGCCATGATGGCCGTCGGCCAGCGCCGTGGTGAAGGTGGCGAGCACGCGGCCCGCCTGGGCTGGGTGATGGCAGCATGTGTCGTGATCGCGTCGTCGACGTTGCTCGTGGAAGCGCTCAAGTGATCCCGGCCAACCGGCAGCAGCTGGTCGCCGGAGGCTGATCGGGAGTGGGACTGTTCAGCAGGGACCCGGACGCCGATTCCGGGGACGCCGACACCGGGAGCGACGGATCCGCCATCTGGCAGGAGCGTGGGTTCGTCGCCTCGGCGATCGTCATCGGCGCGGTTCTGGTGTGTCTCCTGGTCTGGGTCTTCGCCGGTGGCGACAACACCCCGACCGGCCAGGCGTCACCGAACCCGACCGCGACGGCCCTTCCCACCGAGCAGCCCACTGGTGAGCCGACCGACCCACCGGCGACTCCGACCGAGGAGCCGACGACCGAGCCGACCGGTACGGCGACCACGCGCCCGACCACCAGGCCGAAGCCGGGCGTGGGCGGGTGCAAGACCAAGAACCCGGATCAGCGCAGACCCAAGACGACGCCCACGGCCGTGACGTGGGAGTTCGAGGCGGACATGCTGATCCCGCTGCAGCAGGAGGCGGGACCGGCGGTGATGAGCAGTGCCGGCGTCCGCTCCTGTTTCGCCCACTCGCCGACCGGCGCGGTCGTGGCCGCAATGGTGACACTGGGGCAGATCCGCAACCCGGACCTGACGATGACCGTGCTGCAGGAGCGGTTCGTCGCCAACCAGGGGCGCAAGGTGGCCCTCGCCGAAGGCCGCGCGACGCCGCCCACCCAGAATCCGGAGACTCCGCAGATGGCGCAGTTCACCGGGTTCAAGGTGCTCGACTATCTGCCGGATCGCGCGATCATCGCGGTCGCGGTCCGGCTCGACGACGCCAAGGTGGCCTCTCTCCCGGTCACCATGGCCTGGGCGGACGGTGACTGGAAGGGCGTGCTGCAGACCGACGGCAGCTTCAACGGTGAGGCCGAGCCCGACGTGTTGCAGTCACTGGATGGCTACGTCCGCTTCGGAGGCGCCTGATGATCCCGCTGATCAACTGCATGTGGCCGCCGAACTGGGGCGAGTGCATCAGCCGGTTCCTGGAGAAGGCGGTCGAGGTGGGGATCGGCGGACTCTTCGGGCTGATCCTCGATGCGATCAAGTTCCTGGTGGTGCAGGCCGTCACCGAGGTGATGAAAGCGGTCGGCTTCCTGTGGATCAAGATCGACTCGCCGGACGTGGAGAACCACGAGACGGTCACGTTCGTGACGAGCCACACGCAGTACATCCTGGTGGCGGCCGCGTCGATCGCGGTGATCGCCGGTGCGATCAAGATGGCGGTCTCCCAGCGCGGTGAACCGCTGCGCGACATCATGAAGAGCCTGATCACGATGGCGATGGTGTCGGCCGGGATCACCGCCTTCGCCTCGTTGCTGATCCGGGCCTCGGACGAGTTCTCCGAGTGGGTCATCAACCGGGCGCTGGGCGGGGGTACGCAGTTCTCCGACCAGCTCACCCAGAAGATGGTCAGGCCGATCGAGGACGCCGGGCTCAGTCTGGCGCTGGTGATCCTGGTCGGCATCCTGATGGTGATCAGCGGGCTGGTCCAGCTCGCCCTGATGGTCATCCGCTACGGGATGCTGATCCTGCTGGTCGGTGTCCTGCCGCTGACCGCCTCGGCCACGAACACCGAGATGGGGATGATGTGGTTCAAGCGGTCGATCGCCTGGCTGGTCGCCTTCGTGATCTACAAACCGGTGGCGGCGCTCATCTACGCCACCGCGATCAAGCTGATGTCGTCGCCGACCGACAGCACTCTCAAGGTGATCACCGGGGCGACGATGATGGTGATGGGGATCGTCGCACTGCCCGCTCTGCTCCGTTTCGTGTCGCCGAAGGCGGCCTGACATGAAGCTGATGTTGATCACACTCTGCTCGGGCGACTGGCTCGACTGCCTGACCGAGTACGTCAAGAAGGCGCTCGGAACCGCCGCCGGAAAGTTGATCGACTTCATGTTCGAACCGATTCTGAAGATCATCGCCGAGGCAGTCGGCACCATGTTCACCACCATCGGCACGTTCTGGGTCTTCGTGAAGACCCCTGGGGTGGGCAACGAGGACACCGGGGCCCCGGCCAGCGAGACGGTCGGCTGGATCTGGGCCCACACGCAGTACATCGGCATCTCCGTCGCCGTCCTCGGCGTGATGGTGGCGGCCATCCAGATGGCGATCAGCCATCGTGGCGAGCCGCTGCGGGACCTGCTCCGCTCGCTGATCACCTTTGCCGTCGTGTCCGCTTTCGCCATCGGCGCGGTGCAGCTGCTGATCCTGTTCGGTGACCAGTTCGCCAACTGCATCGTCACCACGGCGATGCAGAACGACGGGTCCGGCTGGCACTGCACCAAGGAAGGCGATCTCCCCAAGTCCGGTACCGCTTTCGGTCAGGCGATGATCGCGGTGATGGGCTTCAGCGCCGCGGGCGGCGGGGCCGGTATCGGACTGCTGATCACGATCGGCATCCTGACCCTGATCGCGTCGGTGATCCAGGTCGTGATGATGATCGTCCGGACCGGGATGCTGATCCTGCTGCTCGGCGTACTGCCGATCGCGGCGGCGGCGACCAACACCGAGATGGGCAAGGGCTGGCTCAAGCGCATCATTTCCTGGCTGCTCGCCTTCGTCCTCTACAAACCCGTGGCGGCGCTGGTCTACGCGACCGCGCTGCGGCTGGCGTCCAACAACGGCCGCGGGCTGAAGTTCACCGGCGAGGCGGTCGGCGCCCAGGTGATGAACATGGTCGTCGGAATGACGATGCTGGTGCTGGCCCTGTTCGCGCTGCCCGCGCTGATGCGCTTCATCGCGCCGATGGTCGCGGCGACCGCCGGTTCGGCCGGCGCCGGCATGCTCGCGGCCAAGATGATCGGCGCGGACAAGATCGCCGACAAGGCGAGCGAGGCCACCAAGAGCGAGAGCGACGGGCCCAGTGGCGCCCGCAACGTCGGCCGGTCGAGTCAGCAACCGTCGGGCCCGAGTGGCTCCCAGAATCGAGCATCCCAGCCCAGCGGTAGCGGCGGCGGTTCGCCCGGAGGCGGCGGTGGCGGAGGAGGCGGCGGTGGCGGAGGAGGCGGCGGTGCTGGAGGCGGCGCAGGCGGTGGTGCTGGAGGTGGCGCCGGCGGTGGTGCTGCTGGAGGTGGCGCCGCTGGAGGTGGCGCGGCCGGTGGTGCGGCCGGCGGTGGCGCGGCTGCGGGCGGTGGTGCTGCCGCGGGTGGCGCTGCGGCAGGCGGTGGAGCCGCGGCCGGTGGTGCGGCGGCCGGTGGTGCGGCGGCCGGTGCGGGTGCCGCGGCCGGTCCGGTCGGTATCGCGGTGGTCGCCACCGCGGCCGCCATCAAGAAGGGCGCCGAAATGACCAAGGAAGCGGCTCAGGCCGGCGCCTCGGAAACGATCGACAACGACGCGATGGATGAGGGACCAAGTGGCAGCGGCTGACAACGTCCGGACCGCCCCGCGCACCTACGGAAACTGGCGCCAGCCGGCCTCGGCCGGTATCGCCGGCCTGGGGTCGCTGGGCACCGGCATCATGATGGGCGGCCTGGTGCTGACCATCATCACCCTGACCGCGGCCGGCCTCGGCCCGGCGCTGGTGGTGATGTTCCTCGTGGGCATCGCCCTGCTGCTGCTGATGACCAAGGACAAGCACAACCAGTCCGCCCTGCAACGCCTCTCGACCCGTATTGGATGGCAGCGAGCAAAGATGGCCAAGCACAACATCTACCGGTCCGGTCCGCTCGGACGTACTCCGTGGGGCAAGTTCCAGCTGCCCGGTCTCGCGGCGGCCTCCCAATTGAGTGAGTTCAAGGACTCCTACGGCCGGCCGTTCGCGCTGCTGTTCTACCCGAGCACCCGGCACTTCACCGTGGTGATCAACGCCGAGCCGGACGGCGCTTCCCTGGTCGACGAGGACCAGATCGACGTCTGGGTCGCGCACTGGGGTCAGTGGCTCGCCTCGCTCGGTCACGAGCCGGGTATCGTCGCCGCCTCGGTGACGGTCGAGAGCGCACCGGACACCGGGATCCGGTTGCGCCGCGAGGTCACCAACAACATGCAGGACGGCACCCCGGCGATCGCCCGGGCCATGCTCACCGAGGTCGTACAGACCTACCCGGAGGGTTCCGCGCTGGTCTCGGCCCGGGTCGCGCTGACCTTCAAGGGCACCGACCGC
This sequence comes from Kribbella sp. CA-294648, assembly GCF_050943845.1. NCBI lineage: Bacteria > Bacillati > Actinomycetota > Actinomycetes > Propionibacteriales > Kribbellaceae > Kribbella > Kribbella sp. CA-294648. Next base: position 8,653,329 of record NZ_CP191981.1, on the reverse strand, counting down.
AACGGCAAGCGCCGCAAGGAAGAGGACATGGGCCGCGAGCTCGCGTCCCGGCTCCCGGCGCTGACCCAGAGCCTGAACTCCACCGGCGCCGGTGCGGCCCGTCCGGTCACCGCGCAGGAGCTCTGTGAGGCCGTGCGGATCGCCTACGACCCGGCGGCCGCCGGTCTGATCGACGAGGCCCGCAGCCAGGGCATGTCCCCCGAGCTGCAGTGGACCGATGTGGGCCCGGCCGCTGCCCAGGCGTTCTGGGACAAGTACCGGCACGACAGCGCCTGGTCGGTCACCTGGCAGATGACCCAGGCCCCGCGCGGCGAGGTCTTCTCGTCCGTCCTGTCCCAGCTGGTCGGCCCGCATCCGGACATCGACCGTAAGCGGGTCACCCTGCTCTACCGTCCTCTTGACGCGGCGACCGCGGCCCGGATGGTCGAGGCCGACAAGCGCAACGCGTCCTTCCGGGCGACCACGTCGTCCCGCCCGTCGGCCCGGTCGATGGCCGAGGCCCGGGCGGCCGACCGGACCGCGCAGGAAGAGGCGCGCGGTGCCGGACTGGTCAACTTCGGCATGGTCGTCACCGGCACCGTGATGACGCCCGAGCAGATCCCGGACATGGTCGCCGCGATCGACAACCTCGGCGCGACCGCCCGCGTGCTGCTGCGCCCGGCGTACGGGTCGCAGGACTCCGGGTTCGTGGCGGGCCTGCCGCTCGGCATCGTTCTGCAGAGCCACCTGTCGGTCCCAGCCGGTCTCCGGGAATCGCTATGACCCAGGGGGAGTCACTGTGAGCAAGCAGAAGAAGCCGGTCGACCCGTCCCGTGGCGGCCGGCGGCCGATGCCGCGCGGTTGGCCCGGCCCGGCGCGCGGCTACTCGACGTACTTGCAGGCCCCGCAGGAGTGGCGCGGTACGACGGTCCAGGTCTGCGGCATGTGGCCGTTCTCGGCCGGCACCGGCAGCCCGATGGTCGGCGTACCGATCGGCCGCAACATCCTGTCCGGCGCGACCATGTGCTGCGACCCGATCAGCTGGTTCATGCGGGCCAAGCTGATCTCCAACCCGTCGATGTTCGTGCTCGGCAAGCCCGGTCTGGGCAAGTCGACGATCACCCGGCGGATGGCGCTCGGCCTCGCCGGCTACGGCGTGATGCCGCTGGTGCTCGGCGACCTGAAGCCGGACTACAAGGACCTGGTCGTGGCGCTCGGTGGGCAGGTGATCGAGCTCGGTCGTGGCCGTGGGCACCTGAACGTCCTCGACCCGGGCGAGTCCCGGCGGGCGGCGTTGCGGCTGACCGGCAGCGCGCGGCAGGCGATCCAGGCCGACGCGCACGGCCGCCGGTCCACGATGGTCTCCGCGCTGATCTCGATCATGCGGTCCGCACCGCCGACCGACCGCGAGGAGACCATCCTCGACGAGGCCCTCAAGGTGCTCGACGAGCGGCACGAGGGCACTCCGGTACTCCGTGACCTCCTGCAGGTCGTCCAGGAAGCACCGGACCGGGTCCGCGACGTCGCGCTCGACCGCGGCAGCATGGACCGCTACCGGCAGATCACCGAAGGCCTCGAAGCGTCGCTGATCGGTCTGGTCGGTGGCGGCCGGCTCGGTGAGATCTTCTCCGAGCAGACCGACCAGCCGATGATGCTGGACCGCCCGGTCGTCTTCGACGTCTCCAACATCGACGACTCCGAGACCAGCCTGCAGGCCGCCGTACTGCTGGCCTGCTGGTCGTACGGGTTCGGCGCGGTGGCCGTCTCGCAGGCGCTCGCGGACGCCGGTCTGGAGCCTCGGCGGCACTACTTCGTCATCCTCGACGAGCTCTGGCGGGTACTGCGGGCCGGCCGCGGTCTGGTCGACCGCGTCGACGCCCTGACCCGGTTGAACCGGCAGCGGGGTGTCGGGATGGCGATGATCTCGCACACGATGTCCGACCTGCTGGCGCTCGAGCACTCCGAGGACCGGATGAAGGCGAAGGGTTTCGTCGAGCGTTCCGGGATGGTCATCTGCGGTGGGCTGCCGCGTGCCGAGATGGAGAACCTGACCGCCGTCGTACCGCTGTCCGGTGAAGAGCAGAACATGCTGATCGGCTGGCAGGACCCGCCCGCGTGGGACCCGGCCACCGGTGAGGAAGCCGCACCGCCCGGCCGGGGAAACTTCCTGGTCAAGGTCGGCGGCCGCCCGGGCATCCCGGTGCACGTGTCGCTGACCTCGGTCGAGCGCGAGATCAACGACACCAACAAGCTGTGGAAGACCGGCGAGGACGGCCGGCCCCTGAAGGTGGAGATCGCCGAGGACGGTACCGAGGAGGTCCTCGAGGAGTACACCTTCGACGACCCCACGATGACCGCCCTGCCACCACCGGACCCGACCACCAGAGTCGTAGCCCGCACGGGAGTTGACGAATAGTGACCCCCATCCGGCCTCCGCACATTGTCTCCGGCGCCCAGGCGGGCGCCTCGCGGCGTTGTCGGGAACGGACGATGGAAAAAGCATCGCCCGCTCCCTCCGCCTTGCGATCCACCCACCTGAACACCGGAGCCAACGCACGGACTCCGGATGGAGGTCACTAATGGCCCAAGGCAAGAAGTCCACCGGACCGGGTGGTCTGTCGGCGGAGTCGGTCCTGGTGTTCATCGGGGTCGGCCTGTTCGCGCTGATCGTCGGCGGCACCTGGGTCGCCACCAAGGTCGCGGCCGCGATCAACGACACCCGGCCGATCAGCAACCCGATGACCAACCTGGTCGACATCATCAACGGCCGGGTCCGCTGGTCGGGCGTGGCCACCGGCGTACTGATCCTCGAGATCGTGCTGCTCGGCGTGCTGGTCGCCGTCGGGTTCTACCTGGTCGGCAAGATGAAGAACTCCGGCTCGCGGGTGGACCGCTCGGCGCACCTGATGTCGAAGCGCAAGGAGATCTACAAGCTCACCCGGGAAGGCGCGCAGGAGATCGCGAACCGGCTGGGTGCGGGCCACGCGGGTCCCGGCGTGATGATCGGCCGCACCGTCCGGGACAACCTGGAGGTGTTCGGGTCCTGGGAAGACATGCACGTCGACATCTGGGGTCCCCGTACCGGTAAGACCACCTCCCGCGCAGTACCGGCGATCCTGGACGCGCCGGGCGCCGTCGTCGCGACGTCGAACAAGCGCGACATCGTGGACGCCACCCGGGACCCCCGGGCGAAGAAGGGCCCCATCTGGGTGTTCGACCCGCAGGAGGTCTGCGGTGAGTCGCCGGACTGGTGGTGGAACCCGCTCAGCTACGTCACCGACGAGGTGAAGGCGCGGGAGCTCGCGGAGCACTTCGTCGCCTCGCAGCGCAAGGAAGGCGCCCAGACGGACGCCTTCTTCGACTCCGCCGGTACCGACCTGCTGGCCGGCCTGCTGCTCGCGGCCGCCGTTGCCAGGCGCCCGATCACCCAGGTCTACAGCTGGCTCGCGGACCAGCGCAACGACGAACCGGAGCGCATCCTGCGCGGCACCCCTGGCCTGCAGCTGTCCGCGGACGCCCTGGCCGGTGTCATCAACGCACCCGACAAGCAGCGCGCCGGCGTCTACGGCACCGCGCAGCAGAGCGCCCAGTTCCTGATCAACCGCAAGGTCACCCGCTGGGTCATCCCGAACGGGCCGAACGACAACCGGCCGCAGTTCAACCCGCACCAGTTCGTCCGCGAGGGCGGCACGCTGTACAGCCTGTCCAAGGAAGGCGCCGGTACTGCGGGCCCGCTGGTCACCGCGTTGACGGTGGCCGTGGTCGAGGCGGCCGAGGACTACGCCAAGACCTGCCCGATGGGCCGGCTGCCCAACCCGCTGGTCGGCGTACTGGACGAGGCGGCGAACGTCTGCCGCTGGAAGAACCTGCCGGACCTCTACAGCCACTTCGGCTCCCGCGGCATCGTGCTGATGACGATCCTGCAGTCCTGGGCGCAGGGGATGGAGTGCTGGGGCGAGCGCGGAATGGAGAAGCTCTGGTCCGCCGCGAATATCCGGGTGTACGGCGGTGGCGCGTCCGACGCCAACTTCCTGGAGCGGCTCAGCAAATTGATCGGCGACTACGACATCCTGTCCAGCTCGGTCTCCTACAACAAGGGGGAGCGCGGGACGAGCAAGCAGACCCAGCGGCACCACATCATGGAGGTCTCCGACCTCGCGTCGATGCCGCCCGGCCGTGCGGTCGTCTTCCCGTCCGGTATCCCGGCGACGATGGTCAAGACCGTGCCGTGGATGGCCCGCCCCGACGCGGCCGCGGTGAAGGCCTCGCTGGCCCACCACGACCCGGGATCGTCCGGACCCGCACAGGGTGGAGCGAACGCGTGGGTGGCGGCCGGCACGGGCTACGTGCCGCCTCCGCCGGCCGCGCCGAGCGGTCCGCCGGTGCCGGTCTGGGAGCAGAGCGAGGAGCAACGTCGTGGATGGTGAGCAGGAACTCTTCTATCCGCACGTCGCGGCCTTCGTAGAGGATCGGCTCGTCTACCTGTACTGCCGGCGGATCGGCCAGCAGTTCATGTGGTGCCCGGAGTGGTTCCGGCATGCGGAGGCGCTGAGCCGCCTCGACTCGATCTGGCGCGCCTGGGAGCACCTGCGGCTCGACCCGGCGACCGGGATGTCGGTCTGGTGGCGCGACCACGCGGACCCGCACATGCAGGCACTGCTCGACCCGGACGGGCCGTTCGCGGCCTGCCGGGGTGCCCACAGCGACTATCCGATCCCGCCGCTGCCGGTGGAGGAGCCGCCTGCAGGCCTGTTCTTCGACCAGCGCCAGCCGAACCTCCGCGGTATCTAGTCTTTTGCGGCATCTAGCCTCTTGCCTCGGGCAGGCCCAGTACTGCGCCCAGGCGGGCTAGCTGGTGGTCCAGGTGGCCCGGGAACTGGGTGACCGTGTTGGTGAACTGGCCGAACACCTCGAAGCTCACCAGCCCGCAGAGCGAGGTGTAGGCCAGCAGACCTCGGGCGAACACCGCTGGCTTCAGGTCACCGGGGAACGCCGGCCGGATGCGGTTCAGCTCGCGATGCAGCGCTGCTGTCATCGGCGGGTCATCCGGTGACGGTTCCAAGCCCGCATCCGCGAGCAGATTGAGCAAGAGGATCGGTACGCGGCTCCCGGCGGCTGTAGTCCGCTCCGACGGCGCCTGGTAGCCGGGCACCGGGCTGCCGTAGAGCAGGGCCCACTCGGCTGGGTTGGCGACGGCCCAGCGGCGTACGGCGCGGCCTGTGGTCAGCCAGCGGCGGCCCAGGTCATCGCGACGGCAGCGGGCCTCCGCAGCCTCGACTGCGTCGCCGTACGCCGTGTAGGACTCCTCGATCAGCAGGGTCAGGAGTTCGTCGCGGCTCGGCACGTACCGGTAGATCGCCGACGAGACCAGGCCGAGCTCGCGCGCGATCGCTCGCAGCGACAGTCCGGCACTGCCCTCGGTGGCGAGCTGCTGGTGGGCGAGCCGGCGGATGTCGGCCATCGTCTGCCGGTGCTGGCGCTGCCGCGGAGTCTCCTTCATTGGTCAAGTGTCCCGCCGCTGCAGAGCGCCGGCAACCTTAGAGAGCAGTGCTCTTGCTTTTGTTGGCTGTGAACCTCACAATAGAAATAAGAGAGAGCGGTGCTCTCTCAAAAGTGAGGAGCTGGGACGATGAGCGAGATCTGGCGCTGGAGCAACCTGCTGGTGGCCTTCGCGATGGAACTGGCCGGCTACGCCGCCTTCGCGTGGTGGGGCTGGGAAGCGGGCAGCAGCACGGCGCTCCGGCTCGTCCTCGCCGTCGGTCTCCCGCTGATCGCCGCGGTCGTGTGGCGGCTCTTCGCCGCGCATGCCAACGCGAAGTACGGCAACCCGGTGGTCAAGGCGATCGTCAAGGTCGCGTTCTTCGGCCTGGCCGGGCTGGCGGTCTGGACGCTGGGTCACCCGGTGCTGGCTGTCGTGTTCGTCCTGGTGGTCGCTGCCAACCTGTTGATCATCCGCACCGGCGACCTGACTGCCGGCGTGGCCCACTGATTCGCAGTACGGGCGGTTATTTTCGCAGTACGGACGGTTTCGTAGTACGGGCGGTCAGTCGCCCAGGCCGAAGTCGCGGAGTGCCTTCGGGTCCTTCTTCCGCAGCTTGCGGGTGGGTTTGATGTTCTTGCGGGCGACCGGTGGCTCGGCGGGCGCCTTGCGGGCCGCCTCCGCGGCGGGAGCCTGCTCGGCCCGGGCGCGCTGGGCGCGACCCTCCGCGTAGTTCCAGTCGGCGCGGCGGTCGTCGTCGTTGGCGATCCGGTCGCGGTAGTTCGACCTCGCCTGGGCGCGGTCGGCGGCCCTCAGATCGGCGTCGGCTTGAGGATCGTCGCGGCCGGCGGCACCGTCGCGCAGGTGCCTTGCGTGAGCCGAGTCGCTGCGAGCCAGCAGGCGTTCGTCAGCCGCCCGGGCTCGCAGTTGCTGGTGGTTGCGGTCGGCCACGTCGGCACGGCGCATGGCGTCGGCCAGCTCGGCGTCGTCGAGGTTCAGCTTGCGGCGGGTCTTCCGGAGTTCGCGCTCCTCGAGCGCGTCCAGCTCGAGCTCCTCCTCGACCAGCAGCTGCTCTTCCTCGGCCTCGGCGGCGGCGAGCTCGTCCGCGGACCGCTCGGCCGCGAAGTCGTCGGCGGAGCGGCCGGCCGCGATCCAGGCCTCGCGCCGCTCGGCGAGACGCTCATCGGTCGCCGCCTGGTCCGGTACGCCGTCCCGCCCCGTCACCTTGGGTTTCCGCGCAATGGTCTGCTCGTCGTCGTCCGTGTCGGCCATGCGGCTCCTTCCGCTCGCTCCCCACGATGCCGCAAAAACAGGTCAGCCGACCAGCCTGCGTGGGTTGCCTGAGCAGCTTCGCCTAGCGGACCGCGCCGGTGACCAGCCAGTCGTCGCGGCGCTCACGGGTCAGCAGGGTCAGCAACCTGAGCAGCATGAACCCGCCGAACGCCCACCACAAAGCGACCACGCCGCCGTCGAACCACAGCACACTGAGCGCCAGCGGCACGTAGAGAACGAACGCGATCACGCCCGCGATCGCCAGGTAGGGCCCGTCCCCGGCCCCGATCAGTACGCCGTCCAGCACGAACACGACTCCGTTGACCGGCTGCCAGAGCGCCGCGATCAGCAGGATCGCCGCCAGTGTGTGCCGTACTTCGGGATCGGAGGTGAACCACGGGACGTAGAGATCCCGCAGGCCCCACAGAGCGAGTCCGCTGACGAAGCCGGAGATCAGACCCCACCACATCATCCGCCGGGTGATCGCCCGGGTACCCGCGACGTCGCCTGCCCCGAGCGCCCGGCCGGTCAATGCCTGGGCGGCGATGGCGATGGCGTCGAGTGCCAAGGCCAGGAAGGACCAGAGTGTGAAGGCGACCTGGTGAGCCGCGACGGACGTGGTACCGAGGTCAGTAGCGACGAAGGTTGCGATGACTATGGCTGCTCGCAGCGTCAGTGTGCGGACCACTAGTGGGATACCGGCTTGTGCCGAGGCCAGGATGCCGGGGCGGTCGGGGCGGAGTTTGGCGCCGTCACGGCGGGCTCCGCGAACCACTACCCAGACCAGGGCCACGCCCGCTGCGGTTTGGGCGAGCACTGTGCCCAGTGCCGAGCCGGCGATGTCCAGGTTGAGTCCGTAGACCAGGAGGAGGTTCAGAGCGATGTTGACGAGGTTGGCGGAGATGGCCACGACCATGGGCGTCTTGGTGTCCTGCAGACCTCGCAGTACGCCGGTGGCCGCCAGGAGCAGCAGCATCGAGGGGATGCCCAGGCAGGAGATGCGCAGGTAGGTCACTGCGTAGTCCGCTACATCGGGAGACGGGTCGAAGGCTGCTATCGCGGCAGGGGCGAACAGCAATCCGGCGATAGCCAGTACAACGCCCAGTAGGAGGGCAAGCCAGAGTCCGTCGATGCCCTGCGTGAGTGCGCCGCGATGGTCGCCTGCTCCGATGCGCCGGGCCACCGCGGAGGTGGTGCCGTAGGCGAGGAAGACACAGATGCCGACCAGCGTCTGGAGGATCGTGCCCGCGACGCCGAGGGCCGCGAGTTGCGGCGTACCGAGGTGGCCGACGATCGCGGAGTCGGCCAGCAGCATCAGCGGTTCGGAGACGAGCGCGAAGAAGGCCGGTACCGCCAGCCGGAGGATCTCCCGATCCTGCGACCAACCGGTAAGGGGCATGGGCTTCATTGTGCCTGGCCACGCCTGTGCACAAGACAGGGGACCTGTGGGTATCGAAAGTTTTTCTCCTCCACAGTGTGGGGATCAAGAAACCGCAGGTCAGAGGGCGGTTGTGGAACTTCGTCCCCAGATATCCACAGGGATATGCCCAACCTGTGCACACCTGCTGCCGGGGTTTCCCACAGGTCTTCCACAGGGGGTGTGGATGACCGGCTACCGGGGTTCGGGCGAACCGGCGTACCGTCGCGGGACTGACACCGTCCGCCCGCAGTCTCGGGGTGAGCATGCTGTGGATGCTGCCAGCGGAAACTGTCGGAAGCAGCGGTTAGGATTCGATCAGGTGTTCGAATCCGGCCGGTTGTCTGAGTACGGTGTCAGTGCGGGTCGGGCGTGGGACGAGGAGGTCGGACGAGTTGAGCGTTGCGGAGTTCCGCGGGGGGCCGGGCGGCGGGAACGAAGAGCGCAACCCCGACATGGGCTTCGACCGCACCCCACCTCAGGACCTGGCTGCCGAGCAGTGCGTGCTCGGCGCGATGATGCTCAGCAAGGACGCGATCGCCGACGTCATCGAGACGCTGCGCGGGACGGACTTCTACCGGCCGGCCCACGAGATCGTCTTCGACGCGGTCACCGACCTCTACGCCCGGGGTGAGCCGGCCGACGCGATCACCGTCGCCGCCGAGCTGACCAAGCGGGGCGAGATGGCCCGGATCGGCGGCGCGCCGTACGTGCACACCCTGGTCGCCTCGGTCCCGCTGGCCGCCAACGCCGGCTACTACGCGCACATCGTCCGCGAGAAGGCGATCCTGCGCCGCCTGGTCGAGGCCGGCACCAAGATCGTCCAGATCGGCTACGCCGGCGAGGGCGAGGTCGACGACGTCGTCGACCAGGCCCAGGCGGAGATCTACTCGGTCACCGAGAAGCGCACCACCGAGGACTACGCCCCCCTGAAAGACATCATGGAAGGCGCCCTCGACGAGATCGAAGCCATCGACTCCCGAGGCGACGCCATGGTCGGCGTCCCCACCGGCTTCACCGACCTCGACGAACTGACCAACGGCCTCCACCCCGGCCAAATGATCATCGTCGCCGCGAGGCCGGCGATGGGCAAATCCACGCTGGGGCTGGATTTTGCTCGGTCGGCTTCGATCAAGCATGGGTTGACCTCGTGTGTGTTCTCGCTGGAGATGAGCCGTAACGAGATCACCATGCGGTTGTTGTCGGCTGAGGCGAAGGTGCCGCTGCACCACATGCGCAACGGCAAGATGACGGACGAGGACTGGGCCCGGCTGGCTCGCAAGATGGGTGAGGTGTCCGAGGCGCCGTTGTTCATCGACGACTCGCCGAACCTCACCATGATGGAGATCCGCGCCAAGGCCCGGCGGCTCAAACAGCGCCACGACCTCAAGCTGATCGTGATCGACTACCTCCAGCTGATGACGTCGGGCAAGAAGGTCGAGTCCCGCCAGCTGGAGGTCTCCGAGTTCTCCCGCTCGATCAAGCTCCTCGCCAAGGAACTAGAACTCCCCGTCATCGCCATCTGCCAGCTGAACCGAGGCTCCGAACAACGCTCCGACAAACGCCCCATGGCCTCAGACCTCCGCGAGTCGGGTTGCCTGACCGCCGACACACGCTTGATGCGTGCCGACAACGGCGCGGAGATCTCGCTGGGTGAGTTGCTCGCGGACGACGCGCGGGACATTCCGGTCTGGTCGCTCGATGACCGACTCAAACTGGTACCGCGGACGATGACGCACGTCTTCCCCAGTGGAGTGAAGGAGGTCTTCCGGTTGAAGCTCGCCTCCGGCCGGGAGATCAAGGCGACCGCGAACCATCCGTTCCTCACCTACGAGGGCTGGAAGCCGCTCGGTGAGCTGGCTCCAGGCGCTCGGCTCGGCTCGCTGCGACACGTGCCGGCACCGCTGGATGTGAAGCCCTGGGATGACGATGAGGTCACCCTCCTGGCTCACCTGCTCGGTGACGGATCCTTCGTGAAGCGGCAGCCGATCCGGTACGCGAGCATCGACGAGGCGAATCTGACCGCTGTCGCCGAGGCGGCCGGCCGACGGTTCGGGATCACGCCGATCCGCGACGAGTACGCCGCGGCCCGGGTGACGACCCTGCGCCTGCCCGCGCCGTACCGGCTGGCCCGCGGCAAGCGGAACCCGATCGCAGCCTGGCTCGACGGGATGGGTCTTTTCGGCCTGCGCAGCCACGAGAAGTTCATCCCCGAAGGGGTCTTCGGTCTGCCGAAGGAGCAGGTCGGCGCTTTCATCCGCCACCTCTGGGCCACAGACGGCTCAGTGCGCTGGCGCCCTGAGGTCAACTGTGGCCAGATCTACTACGCGTCGACCAGTCGACAAATGATTGACGGCCTCGCTCGCCTCCTTCTCCGATTCAACATATTCACCCGAATCTCAACCGCGCCGAAGACCGGCTACCGCGACTCCTACCACTTGCATATCTACGGCGCCGAGAATCAGCTCCGGTTCATTGATGAGGTCGGAGTCCACGGTCAGCGCGGCGAGGCGTGTCGCTTGGTTGGGACGCATCTGCGGTCGGTGGTGGCCGCACCGAAGCTCGACACCGTTCCATCCGAGGTATGGGATCGAGTGCAAACCACCATGCACGACAAGGCTATGAAACAGCGAGAACTTGCGGCCTCTCTGGGTCACAAGGGCGCTGGCTCTCGCCTATTTGCAGGTGCGCCAACGCGAGCCCGCATTGGTCAGGTCGCAGAGATCCTTGAAGATTCGGTACTAGAGTTGCTCGCCACCAACGACATCTTCTGGGACACCGTCACCTCGATCGAAAGCCTCGGCGAGGAGGAGGTCTACGACGCCACCGTGATGGGCACCCACAACTTCGTTGCCGAGGGCATCGCTGTCCATAACAGTCTGGAGCAGGATGCCGACGTTGTCATCCTGCTGCACCGTGAGGATGCGTACGAGCGGGAATCCACCCGGCCCGGTGAAGCCGACTTCATCGTTGCCAAGCACCGTAACGGGCCGACTGCCGACATCGTCGTTGCGTTTCAGGGGCACTACTCCCGCTTTGTGGACATGGCCCACGACGGCTGATCTGCCGCTGCGTCGTGGTACTGCGGGATCAATCCGCCGCGCCGTCTTTTGTCGGGTGGTTCGCCAGGGTTTTGGCGGAGATTGATTCCTGGGATAGGAGGCGGAGGCTGGAGATGAGGGTTTCGCCGAGGATGGTGCCGAGGATGACGCTTTCGGCGATGTGGTCGGGGGTGGTGTGGCCGGGGGGTGAGGTGACGGCGGCTACTTCTAGTTCGGTGAACTTTTCTACGGCTGTGGCGTAGGAGTCGAGGAAGCTGACTAGGTGGTCCTGCTGGAGGGTGCGGAGGGCTGCGATCGTTTCGATCAGGGTGTTGAGGGCGGGGGCATCCGGCTCCACCGACCAGCCGTGGGACTCGAGTAGGGCGTTGGCCTGGGCGGTGGCGGCCTCGCGGGCGTCTGAGGTTGAGGTGAGCTGGCGCTGCGGGGTGATCGCGCGGTGGGCGCGGCCGATCTTCTCGTGCAGCGACATCGTGTCCGAGTCCAGTCCCTCCAGGACCTCTCTCACCCGCGCGACAGGGACCTGGGCCAGGTCGACCAGTGCGCGGATCAGCCGCAGCCGGCGCAGGTGGGCCTCGCTGTAGCTGGCCTGGTTCGGGCTGGTCAGCTCGCCCGGGGGCAGCAGGTTCTCCCGCAGGTAGTACTTGATCGTCGGCACCGGTACTCCGGAGATCCGGCTCAACTCTGCGATCCGCATAACGCCTTGCCCTCCCCTTGACTGTGATGGATAGTATCAGTATCCATAAGTGGATACCTGAACTATCCATATCAAGGAGAGAGCTATGATCGTCCTCGTCGCACTGGTCGCCGCCACGCTGACCTTCCGGGCGCTCGGCGCGCTCGGCGTACGCCGGTTCGCGCGCTGGCCGGTGAGTGCCGCGCACGGGATGGCGGTCATGCTGCTGCTGACCGCCAGCGCGCACTTCGTCCCGGCCGGCGTGACCGTGATGCCCAACCACGCCGACATGGTCCGGATGGTGCCGGAGTTCCTGCCGTTCGCGGACGCGCTGGTCTACCTCACCGGTGTGCTCGAGTTACTCGGCGCGCTCGGATTGGTGCTCACGGCAACGAGATGGGCGGCCGGCTACGCGCTCGCCGCGCTGTTCGTGGCGATGCTTCCCGCCAACATCTACGCGGCGGTCGAGAACGTGGCGTTCGCCAACGGCGAGCCGGTCACCCCGCTCTGGCAGCGCATCCCCGAGCAGATCCTGTACGTCGGTGTCGTCCTCTGGGCCGCCCGCTCCGCCGATAGCACCCCGGTACGCCGCCTGCTCGCGTCCCTGCGCCGCCACCCCTCCGAACCGGCCGCACCAGCGACACCCACCGAGCCGACCCCCACCCAGCCGACCCCCACCGAGCCGACACCCACGGCTCCCGTCAACCACTGAAGGAGCGCAAGAAACATGGAACTGAGTGACCCGTCCCGGATCATCGCCGGCGCGATCCTGCTCACCATCGTCACGATCCAGTTCGGCGGCTGGTTCATGACCAAGATCGTCCGTGGCGACGTACCGATGACGGACTTCCAGAAGTCGTTCGCCCGCGCCGGTCACGGTCACGCCGGCGTACTAGTCATCCTGAGCCTGGTCGGCCTGCTGTACGTCGACTCGACCGGCCTGTCCGGCTTCTTCCTCTGGCTCGGTCGGCTCGGCATCCCGGTCGCGGCGATCCTGATGTCAGCCGGCTTCTTCGCCTCCTCGGCCGGCAAGAACCTGACCAAGCCGAACCAGTTCATCTGGGTCCTCTGGCTGGGCGCCCTCTCCCTGGCAGCCGGCGTCATCACCCTCGGCCTCGGCTTGATCACCGCCTAAATCCCAACTGTCTAAGCCTCAACCACCATCAACCGCTTGCCCACAGACTGCAGCGCCTCCGCGGCCGCCGGCGACGCCTCCAAGGTGTAGTCGGCGCCGAGGGCAACAATCGCCGCAACGAACTGAACCAGCAGGGCGGGGGAGTCAGCGCTCAACCGGAACTCGCAAGCGTCCTCCCCAAGCGGCGTGAGAGACCCAGGCAACACCCGGAAGAAGCTCCGGCGGACGACGTCGGCAGGCAACTGAACCACCATCCGCACGGTATGCCGATACTCAGCACCGGCGAAGGATTCGGCCAGGTACGACGCAGCGTCCGCCGCGGGCAACTCGCGAGCCGCGAAGTGATGCCGGGTCGGCGCGACATCGGAGATCCGATCCACCCGGAACGTCCGCCAGTCGTCGCGTTCCGGGTCGAAGGCCAGCAAATACCACTGTCCAGCAACAGAAACCAGCCGAGTCGGCTCCACCCGCCGCTGAGTCACCGAACCACGACGATTTTTGTAGCCGAAGGCAACGATCTCCAGATCGCGGCAACATGCGGCCAGTACGGCGAGCACCCCCGCATCCACCTGCGGACCGTCAAACCGACCGTCAAACCGGCCAACCACCTCCGCAGCGCCGACCGCAGCCACAGCCGGCCTCAACCGAGCCGGCAGAACCCGCTCCAGCTTGGCCAAAGCGCTCATCGAGCTGTCCTCCAGCCCCGCGACACCACCGGCCGCGGCTCCCGCGAGTCCGATTGCCACCGCGACCGCCTCGTCATCATCGAGCACCAGCGGCGGCACGTTCTTCCCCGACGCGAGTCGGTAGCCACCCGCAGTACCGGTTGTTCCGGTGACCGGGTAGTCGAGGGAGCGGAGGCGTTCGACGTCGCGGCGTACGGTCCGGTCGGTGACGCCCAGGCGCTCGGCCAGCTCGCTGCCGGACCACTCCCGACGGCTCTGCAGCAAGGCGAGGAGCCGGAGCAACCGTCCTGGCAGGTCCTTTCGTGCGCTCACAACACCAGATTCGCATACCTTGCGGACAAGATGTGTCCGGAAGGATCCCTAGCGTCGAACCCATGAAAGACATCACCGGAATGCACTGGACCGAAGACACCCCCGGGTACGACGAGGAGCGGCGTGGCTTCCAGCGGCTCGACCGGCACCGTCCGACCCACATCGTCGGCGCCACCTCTCGCGATGACGTCCAACGAGCCGTCCGCTCTGCCCGCGAGCACCATCTCCAACTAGCCGTCAAGGCGACCGGCCATGGTCACGTCAGCCCGCTCGACGGCGGTGTCCTCATCACGACCCAGCCGCCTCGACCGGGTGACGATCGACCCCGAGCGCATGACCGCGTGGATCGAGGCCGGCGCGACCTGGCAAGAGGTCATCGATGCGGCCGCACCGCACGGCCTCGCGCCGTTGGCAGGTAGTTTCCCCGGCGTCACCGCCGTCCCCTACATCCTCGGCGGCGGGCTGAGCCTGATGGCGCGACGCTACGGATTCGCCGCCGACCACGTCCGCCGGATCGAGGTCGTCACACCCGACGGCGAGCTGCGCAACGCCGAGGACGACCCAGATCTCTTCTGGGCCCTCCGCGGTGGCGGCGGCAACTTCGGCGTCGTCACCGCGATGGAGATCGACCTCTTCCCCGTGCCCACCCTGTACGGAGGCAGCCTGTACTACGACCTCGCAGCAACCCCCGGCGTCCTGGCAGCGTGGCACGCCTGGACCCAGACGGTCCCCGACGCGGTGACGTCAGCTGTCGGTGTCATCCCGTTCCCCGACATCGAGCCCATCCCCGCCGCCCTCCGCGGCAAGCACATCGCCCAGCTCCAACTCAGCATCGTCCCGGACGTCGACGGCCCAGCATGCGTCACAGCGCTCCGAGATCGCCTAGGAGAACCGCTGATCGACACCGTCAAACAACGGCCGTTCACAGAGTCCGGCGAAATCTTCGACGAGCCCGCCCGCCCCGACGCGTACCGCTCCCGCAACCTCCTCCTGAGCGAACTCGACAACCAGACGCTGACCACAATCCCCAGCCTCGCAGGACCAAACGCAAAAGCGATGTGCATAGTCGGCATCAGACACCTGGGCGGCGCCCTCTCCAACAAGCCGGCCATCGACAACGCCGTCGGCAACCGCGACGCGCAGTACCTGCTGTCTGTCCTGTCACTAGGCGGTGACGACCAGAGCGACCTGTACCGCGCAATCCTCGACCCTTGGTCGAAGTACGCAGTAGGCCGCTCGCTCAACTTCTCCTTCGGCCCGCTCACCCAGGACGAACTCCGCGAAACCTACGACGACTACAACCGCCTAGCCCACCTCCGCGCCCACTACGACCCGAGCAACCTCCTCCACCCGAACCACCCGATTACCGCGCGGCGGTGACGTCTATTTCGATGAGTTGGTTGGGGAAGCCGAGTTGGGCTACGCCGAGCAGGGTGCTGGCGGTGGTGAAGGCGGGGGCCAGGGGTGAGGCGTTGAGTTGGGTCCAGACGGCGCTGAGGTCGTCGCGGTCCGGGCTGACTACGTAGATGACGGTTCGTACTACGTCCGCCGGGGTGGCGCCGGCCGCTTCGAGGGCGGTCAGGATGTTCTGGATGACCTGCTCGGTCTGGCCGGTCAGGCCGCCCTCGGCGAGTTCGCCGGCCGGTTGCAGCGGGCACTGGCCGGCCAGCATGACGAGCTCGTCGGCGCGGACCTTGGTCACGTGGTGGTAGCCAGGAGTCGGGTGCAGTTGCGGGGGATTGATGCGCTCGATGGTCACCCCGCCGAGCAAACGCGACACCTCACGGCTGCGTCAAAGGAGTTTCAGCTGAAGCGGCGGACGTAGCGCTTCTGCCACGGCGTCTCGACAGCCTTGGGGTGGTAGTTCTCCCGCACGTACGCCACCGCGTCGCCCGCCGCGATCCCGTCGAGCACGGCCAGGCACGCCAGCGCAGTACCGGTTCGGCCGCGGCCGCCTCCGCAAGCGATCTCCACCCGCTCCGAGCCCGCCCGAGTCAGCACCTCGCTCAACGCGTCCCGTGCCGCGCGATCGTCCGCCGGCAGCCGGAAGTCAGGCCACCGCACCCAGCGAGAACTCCACTCGACCGTCGGCGGTTCCTTGCCCAGCAAATACACCCCGTACTCCGGCAAGGCGCCGCCCGGCAACCCGTCTCGCAACCCACGCCCTCGCACCAGCCGCCCCGAAGGCAACCTCAACACCCCGGCCGCGCCGGGCTCCCAAGTCTCCACAAATCCAAAACTAGCCAAGCGAGGAAGTCATCAGATCGAGGAGTGCCGTCACAGCCCGGCTCGGTCGCTTCCCGCTCGGCGTGATCGCGGACAGAGTCCAGGTCAGCTCGGAGTCAGCCAACCGCAACCGCGTCACCCCCGGCAGTTCGTCGTCATCAAGCTCCGGTACGACGGCCACCCCCAACCCCGCCCGCACGTACTCCGGCACAGTCGTCAGATCCGGTACTTCGACCTGCACCCGCCGAGGCAGCCCCTCCAGATCGAACGCCCGATCCACACTCGTCCGGTTCCCGAACCCGCGCAACATGTCGACGAACCGCTCACCAGCCAGATCCTTCAACCGAACCTCGCCGGCCGCCGCCAGCCGATGAGACGACGGCACCAGTACTACGAACGGCACGGTCGCCAACTCGCGTGGCTCCAGCCCGGCCAGGTCCGTGCGGCTCAATCCGACCAGCGCGACATCGAGCCGGCCGTGCCGGACATCATCGGCAAGGCCGCTCGAACCGGTCGGCGAGGTCGTCACCTGGACCTCCACCAGCGGATACCGCTCGTAGAAGGCGCCGAGCAACGAGGCCAGGTCGACCAGGCCGACTCGCGTCATCGTGCCGATCCGCACGTTGCCCCGCAGCCCGGTCGACGCCTCCTCGACGACTGCTCGGGCCCGGTCCAGTGCCTCCAGGGCGGCCTTTGCCTCGGGCAACAGCGCCTGGCCGGCATCTGACAGCGTCACCCGCCGGGTCGAGCGGTCGAAGAGCGTCGTCTTCAGGTCCGTCTCCAGCGCGCGGATCGCGGCCGAGACGGTCGACTGGACGGTGAACAGCCGCTGCGCCGCCCGGGTGAAGCTGAGCTCCTCCGCGACCGCGACGAAGTACTCGAGCTGCCGGCTGTCCACACAGTCAATTATCGACAACAACGATAAGACAGTGCAAGAAGTCTCGTTGGACTCGATAGATCCAGCGGGCGAAGCTCAAAGCATGACAACTCTTTCCGGCCCCCGATCGCTCGACCAGGCCGGGACGCCCCTCCGGTTCGCGCACGGCGCCGGCTTCTGGATGATCGCCGTCGCGTTCCTGACCACGATGGCCTTCTCGACGGTCCCGACTCCGCTCTACGCCATCTACCAGCGCAGGGACGGCTTCCCGTCTTTCCTGATCACGGTCATCTTCGCCGCCTACGCGGTGGGTGTGATGGTCAGCCTTTACCTGGCCGGCCACGTCAGTGACTGGCTCGGCCGTCGCCGGGTAGCTCTGCTCGCAGTACTGACCGAGGCGGTCGCAGCGGTGATCTTCCTCTTCTGGCAAGACGTGCCCGGGCTGCTCACCGCGCGCTTCCTGTCAGGGGTCGGCGTCGGAGTTCTCACCGCGACAGCGACGGCTCATCTGTCCGAGCTGCGGCGCATCGCCCGGCCTGTGGAGGATCCGAGTCACTCGGCGTTGATCTCCTCGATGGTGAATCTCGGCGGGCTCGCGTTCGGGCCGCTGGTCGGTGGGCTGCTCGCGGAGTACGGGTCGAAGCCGTTGGAGCGGCCGTACGAGGTGTTCCTGGTGCTGTTGCTGCTCAGCGCGCTGGGTATCGCGCTGGTGCCCGAGACGGTCGAGCGGCTGGAGGAGCGTCCGGCGTACCGGCCGCAGCGGGTCGCGTTGCCGAGTGCCGCGAAACCGCAGTTCTTCGCGTCGGCCATCGGCGCGTTCGCTGCCTTCGCGATCTTCGGGTTGTTCACGTCGCTGGCCCCGACCTTCCTGGCCGGCACTCTGCATCACAGTTCGCGGTTGCTGGCCGGCGTGGTCACGTTCGCGGTCTTCATCGCGGGCGCGGCGAGCCAGGTCATATTCGTGCGGCTCACCAGGCCGCGACAGCTGCGGCTCGGTTTGTTCCTTATGTCGGCCGGCCTAGCAGGCATCGCCATCGGGGGACTGCTGCCCAACCTCTGGCTGTTCGTCCTCGGCGGCGTGGTCGCCGGCGCCGGTGTCGGCCTGGTCTTCCGCGGTGCGGTCGCGACGGCCGCCTCACTCGCCGACGCCGGCTCACGCGGCGAGATCCTGGCCGCGCTCTTCCTGATCGCGTACGCCGGACTCGCGCTCCCGGTGCTCGCGGTCGGTGTCGGCGTCGCCTTGCTGCCGGACCAGCTCGCGCTGCTGATCTTCGCCGCGATCATCTTCGTGCTGGTCAACATCGCCGGCCGGCGAATGCTGACGGCCGGGCGGGCCTGATCGTCGGCTAGCCTCCGAGGCGTGACTATCGAGGCGAGTCAGGTGAAGGTCGGAGAGCTGGACGCGTATCTCGCCCGGCCGGTGGGTGCCGCTCAAGGGCCGGGCATGTTGTTGCTGCCGATGATCACCGGGATCGGGGAGCAGCTCCGCGACTGGGCCGACGAGCTCGCCGGACGCGGGATCACCGCGCTGGTCTGGGATCCGTTCAAAGGCCGCAGTACGGACAACACGACCCGCGACGAGCTGGGTGAGCTGGTCGGCAAGCTGGACGACGACACGGCCCTGGGCGAGCAGACTGCGTTGCTCGAGCACCTGTTCGGTGAGCTCGGCTGCACCAAGGTGGGCGTGATCGGTTGGTGCCTCGGCGGCCGCTTCGCATTGTTGCTGGCAGCAAGGGAACACCGGCTCGCGAACGTGGTCGTGTACCACCCCACGGTCCCGTCGGAGCTCCGGGCGAACCACTCGTACGACGCCATCGCGGACTCGATCGGGATCACCGCGCCGGTCATGGTGGTCTACCCGAGTGCCGACGCCGCAGTACCGGTCGCTGATTTCGAAGCGCTGCAGACGGCGTTGCAGAGCCGGGACACCGGCGCGACGGTCACCCTGTTCTATCCGGGCGCTGACCACGGCTTCTCGGATCGTGCGCGGCACGACAAAGCGGTCAACGCCGATGCCTTCCGGGTG
Source organism: Kribbella sp. CA-294648 (assembly GCF_050943845.1). Lineage (NCBI taxonomy): Bacteria > Bacillati > Actinomycetota > Actinomycetes > Propionibacteriales > Kribbellaceae > Kribbella > Kribbella sp. CA-294648. Next base: position 8,634,185 of record NZ_CP191981.1, on the reverse strand, counting down.
TCCTGGCCGCAGGCGCTGGCGTTCATCGAGGTCACCACAGCCTGAGAGTCAGGCAGCCGTGCTCGCGCGCCGATGAGCGGTCGGGCTGGTACCGCGGACCCGTTTGAACGCGACGCTCAGCGCGAACGCGTTGGCATAACCGACCTTGCGGGCGATCGACTCGACCGTGTCCGTTGTCTCGCGCAACAAGTCCGCGGCGAGCGTGATCCGCCAGCCGGTCAGATAGGCCATCGGCGCTTCGCCGACGATGCTGGTGAATCGCCTGGCCAGGCTGGCCCGGGAGACGCCGGTGCGGTTGGCGAGCTCGACGACACTCCACGGATACGCGGGCTCCTCGTGCAGCAGGCGCAACGCGAGGCCGACGACCGGATCGCTCTGTGCTTGGTACCAGCCCGGTGCGTGCGACTCCGGCCGGGCGAACCAGGCGCGTAAGGTGGTGATCAGCGCGAGATCGAGCCACCGGTCCAGCACCGACTGCTGACCCGGCTCGTCGCGCTGGATCTCGCCGAGCACCATGTCCATCACATGACCGGCGACGTCCGTGGCCGGAACCACGAGGACCGGCGGGAGCGCGGTGAGCAGCCGGCGACTGACGTCACCCTCGAGTTGGTACGTACCGCTGACGGCCATCGCCTCACCCTCCGGGCGAGCACCATAGGTCCGTACGCCGAGCCGCGCGCTGTAGTCGATAGGGGCTCCAGGCAACGGTTCGCAGAGACCGCCGGGGTGGATCCGCAGGTTCGGCACGGTGTCGGGTTGATCGGCGACGACGTACGGGGCGCCGCCGGACACGATGGCGACGTCGCGTTCCTCCATCCGGATCGGCTGCCGGCCGTCCATGACGATCCAGGCCGAGCCCTTCACCAGGGTCGCCAACGCGAGCGGCGCCTCGTCGACGATGTGCAGACCCCAGGGCGGATCGAGGATGGTCAGGTTGAACACGCCGCCTCGTGCGCGGGTGCCGGCCAGCAGGTCATCGAGCACGTCCATAGCCAGCAGCCTACCTCGGTTTGAGACTCTCAGACATCAAACTGCGTCAGACAACCATGGTTTGTCTCATCCGAACGCGATGAACTTGAGCCATGACAACGACACCGATCCTCATCATCGGCGGCAAGGGCAAGACCGGCCGCCGGGTGGCAGAACAACTCGAGACCCGCGGAATCGCCTACCGCCTGGCCTCCCGCTCGAGCGAGCAGCGTTTCGACTGGTACGACGAGGGCAGCTGGGCCGGAGCCGTCGCCGGTATCGACACGGCGTACCTGGCACCGCCGGTCGGTCCGACCGGGCTGGCTCTGGCCGGCAAGTTCATCCAGCAGGCGGCGGCCGAGGGGCTGCGCCGGGTGGTGCTGCTGTCCGGTCGTGGCGTCGGCAGCCCGGGCCGCGACTTCGCGGTCTACGAGAGCAGCGTCGAACTGGAGAACGCGGTCCGGGCGAGCGGTGCCGACTGGACCATCGTCCGGCCGGCCTGGTTCGCGCAGAACTTCAGCGAGGACTTCCTGTACGACTACGTCATGGGTGGCGAGATCCGGGTGGCGGCCGGTGACGGCGCCGAGGCGTGGATCGACACCAACGACATCGGCGACGTGATGACGGAGGTCCTGCTCGACGAGCGGCACACCGGCGAGACCTACTCGCTGTCCGGGCCGCGCACGCTGACGATGGCCGAGGTCGCCGACGAACTGTCCGCGGTCACCGGCCGGCCGATCCGGTACGTCGACCTCGAGCCCGAGCAGTTCGTCGCCGAGCTGGTCTCGTACGGGCAGACCCAGGAGGACTCCGAGGCGGTCCGCGATCTCTTCGCCGTGATCCGCAACCGCCGTTCGGAGTACGTGTCCGAAGGGGTCCAGCAGGTGCTCGGTCGGGAGCCGCGTGACTTCGCGGACTGGGCCCGGGAGACGGCGAAGACCGGAGCGTGGTCGGCATGAACCTCACCCGGATCCTCACCATCGCGGCGCTCGTCGGCAGCGGGCTGGTCGCCGGAGTCTGCTTCACCTTCGGTACGGCGATCATGAGCTCACTGCAGCGATTGCCGGCCGGGCAGGGCGCGACCGCGATGAACCTGATCAACGTCCGCATCCAGAATCCGCTGTTCCTGCTCGTCTTCCTGGGCACCACGCTGATCTGCGTGGCGCTGCCGATCCTCGCGTTCGTCAACGACAGCCAGGGCAAGTGGTGGCTCCTGACCGGCTCCGCCCTCTACCTGGTCGGCGTCATCGTGGTCAGCATCGCCGTCAACTTCCCACTCAACGACCACCTCGCCACCATCGATCCGACCTCAGCGGCTGGCGCCGCCGAATGGCAGAACTACCTCGACAAATGGAACCCCGCCAACAACATCCGCTTCGTGACCGGCACCCTCGCGATCATCGCCTTCGCCCTGTCCCTCCACGCCAACCGCGCTGCATAAGTTCGGTTGGGGGTGGGCGGTAGCGTGGCGAGCGTGATCACCATTGAGCGCGTTGTCACCGTGGACAAGTCCGTCGAGAGCGTCTTCGGCTATCTGTCCGACTTCGAGACGACGACCGAGTGGGATCCCGGCACGGTCACCACGGTCAAGGTGGCAGGCGACGGCGGCCCCGGTACGACGTACCGGAACACCTCGTCGTTCGCCGGCCGGGAGACCGAGCTCGAGTACGTCGTCCAGCAGCGGGAGGCCAACCAGGTCTTCCAGCTCCGCGGCGAGAACAAGACGGTCAGCGCGCTCGACACGATGACCTTCCGCAGTACCGGCGAGGGCACCGAGGTCACCTACCGCGCCGAGTTCGAGTTCAAGGGCGTCACCCGGCTGATCGAGCCCCTCTTCAAGAGCCAGTTCAAGAAGCTCGGCGACGAGGCCGAAGAAGGCATGCGGACCGCCCTGCAGAAGCTCGAAGGGTAGAGCCTGCGCCACCTTGATCGGGGTGGCTGCGGGATGGGGCGGCGAGGTCTTCGGCGAAAGAGTTGGGGTATTCGATCCCCAGCCTTCGGAGGACTTTGATGAAGCGGCTTCTGGCAGCCCCTGCCTTGCTCGTCGCGGCGGTGATGCCGCTGTCGATGACGACCACAACGGCCACCGCGGCGCCCACCGACCCGGTGCCCGCGCTGACCCGGGCGGCGCACCCGATTCGTAGTACCGACGCGACCGGCAGTCTGCGTGACCTGAAGCCGCTGACCAGGATGGTCGGTAGCGCGCAGGTGGTCGGTGTCGGCGAGGCGACCCACAGTTCGAGTGAATTCTTCAAGCTCAAGCACCGGCTCTTCCGCTCGCTCGTGCAGGAGAAGGGCTTCACCACCTTCGCCCTGGAAGCCAGCTGGAGCACCGGTCTCGAGCTCGACCGGTACGTCGTCAGCGGCGTCGGCGATCCGCGCGAGATCATGCGCCGCGAGTTCCAGGACGCGTACAAGTTCTGGAACACCGACGAGTACCTCGCACTGATCGAGTGGATGCGTTCCTACAACCGCACCCATGCCCGCAAGCTCCACTTCGTCGGCGACGATGTCGGCTACGCCAGCCCTGCCCTGCTCGACCGGGTCATCGACTATGTCGGCAAGACCAACCCGGCACAGCTCCCCGAGATCAAGATCCTGTACGCCGGAATCCGTTCCGACGCGGAGTACAAGGCCTGGAGCAACGCGTACTTCGGGAAGCCGCTGGCCGAGCGGGTCAAGATCGAGGCGGCCGCCCGGCGGGCCGTCGTACTGGTCGAGTCGTTGCCGGCTGGTCCCGAGCGGACTTGGGCGGTGCAGCATGCCCGGGCGATCTGGCAGGTCGCGAAGCTCTACTCCTTCGACGTCGCGAACCCGCAGGAGACCCCGAAGGCGATGTACTTCCGCGACGAGGCGATGGCGGCCAACACGGCCTGGTGGGCTCGTACGACGGGGGCGAAGGTGATGGTGTCGGCGCACAACGGGCACATCGCGCTCGCGTCGAACTCGCCGAAGGACTACCCGAAGATCCAGGGCCAGTTCCTGCGGGAGCAACTCGGGCGGGATTACGTCGCCGTCGGCTTCTCCTTCGACCACGGCTCGTTCAACGCCCATGACACCTCCACTGGCGAGCTCCGCGTCTTCACCGTGCCGCCGGCCGCGCCGGGCAGCAACGAGCACACCCTCGACAAGGTCCCGTACCGCAACTACTTCGTCGACCTGCGCCGAGTGCCCGCCGCGACCCGCGCCTGGCTCGACGTACCGCGGCTGACCCGCGACATCGGCACCGCCTATCCGTGGCCGGAGCTGCCGACCCGGTTGTCTCACAGCTACGACGTCCTCATCCACCTCAACGAGGTCTCCGCAGCGAAGCTCCGCTGACGCGCAAAAGGGAACCCGAGAGCCTCTCGGGTTCCCTTTGTAGGGTCAGTCAGCCGACCGCAGCATCGTGCGGATGCCGACCGTCAGCCCGAGCGCCACCGTGATGAGGCCGGCGACCCAGCCCCACAGCACAGCGGTCGCCATGACGTCACCGGCGAACAGCGTCCGTTCGGCCTCGACCAGGTAGGACAGCGGGTTCACCTTCGACGCGGCGCGCATCCACGCGGGACCGCTCTCCAGCGGCAGCAGCATCCCGGACAGGATCATCAGCGGGAACAGGAACGTCTGCTGGACCACCCAGAACATCCAGTCCTGCTTGCGCACCGCGATCGCCAGTGCGTAGCTGAAGGCTCCCAGCCCGATCCCGAACACGGCCAGCAGCGCGAGCCCGACGATCGCGCCGCCCAGGTGCAGGTCGAAGCCGAACGGGACCATCACCGCGATCACGATCACCGCCTGGCCGAACAGCGGCACCATCTCCTTCAGCGCACGGCCGATCAGCAGCGACGACCGGGACAGCGGCGTCACCAGCATCCGCTCGTGCGCACCCGTCTGGAACTCCATCAACAGGTTCGACCCGGTCGCCGACGTACCGAACAAGGTCGTCATCACCAGGATGGACGGTACGAACCACTGCCAGACGCCGCCGTCGAGCGAGCCGCCGAGCGACCCCGCGAGCAGCGGGCCGAAGAGTGCCAGGAAGACCAGCGGCTGGATCATCCCGAACAGCAACGTGAACGGGTCGCGCAGTACCGGCTTGAGCTCGCGCCGCATCACGATCGAGATGTCACGGAAGAGGTTCCGGTCCGCGGGAACGGTGGTCCGGCGGGTGGTGGCGGGAACGGTGAGGGTGGTCATGCTGCGGCCTTTCCGGTGGAGTCGGCCTCGCGCAGGCTGCGGCCGGTGAGGTTGAGGAAGACGTCGTCGAGCGTCGGCCGGCGTACCTGAGCGGTGGCAACCGGTATTGCGGAACGCTGGCTCGCCGCGATGAGTTCGGGCAACGCGGCCGGGCCATCCGCGACGCGCAAGGTCAACTGGTCGCCATCGACAACAACATCCTTTGCGCCGGGCAACTGCTTCGCGAGCTCGGCGGTGCGGGCGAGGTTGCCGGGTGCAACAGTCAGAATCAGCTGGTCGCCGGCCAGCTCGGCCTTGAGGGCGTCGGCCGTGTCGTCGGCGATCACCTCGCCGTGGTCCACCACGACCACCCGCTCGGCCATCGAGTCGGCCTCGTCCAGGTAGTGCGTGGTGAGCATGATCGTCATCGAGTACTGCTCGCGCATCCGCAGGATGTGGTCCCACAGGTTGGCCCGGTTCTGTGGGTCCAGGCCGGTCGACGGCTCGTCCAGGAACAGCAACCCGGGTGCGTGCACCAGACCCATCGCGACGTCGAGCCGGCGGCGCTGACCACCCGACAGGTCGGACACCTTGCGGTTGGCCAGGTCGACGAGTTCGAGCGAGTCGAGCAGTTCATCGGCCCGTTTCTTCGCCGAGCGGGAGTCGAGGCCGTAGATCACGCCCTGGCCGACGAGCTCGTCGCGGACCCGTTGCGAGTGGCCCGCGCCGTTGCCCTGACCGACGTACCCGATCTGCCGGCGGACCAGACTCGGGTCGGCCGTCACGTCGTACCCGGCGACCTTCGCGGTACCGGACGTCGGCGCGATCAAGGTGGTGAGCATCCGCAGGGTGGTCGTCTTGCCGGCCCCGTTCGGGCCGAGCACGGCGACCAGCTCGCCCGGTTCGACGTCCAGGCTGATGCCGCGGACCGCATGCACGGTCTCGGTGCGGTTCACCACGAAGTCCTTGGTGAGCTCTCGGGTGCTGATCACGATGTCTCCTTGTGGTCTTGGTTCTGACACCGGAGACATTTCCAGGAGTAGAGGACAACTTCTGGCCTGTACTCATGGCAATCTGAAGTCATGTCCGAAACCTCCGCTCGACTTCTCGCGCTGCTGTCCCTGCTGCAAGCGCGACGCGACTGGCCGGGCTCGCTGCTGGCCGAAAGGCTCGAAGTGAGCCCGCGAACGGTCCGCCGCGATGTGGACCGCTTGCGCGACCTCGGCTATCCGGTGCGTGCCAGCAAGGGACCGGACGGCGGCTACCGCCTGGACGCGGGCGCCGACCTGCCTCCGCTGCTGTTCGACGACGACCAGGCGATCGCGGTCGCCGTCGCGCTGCAGACCGCGACCACGTCAGTGACCGGTATCGAGGAGGGTGCCCTGCGCGCACTGGCCACGGTTCGGCAGGTGATGCCCGCGCGCCTGCGGCAACGCGTCGACGCACTCCAGGTCACCACCGTCGACCGGTACGCCGACTCGCGCCGGATCAAGGTCGACTCGGAGCACCTGATCGCGATCGGCACCGCGCTGCGCGCCCGGGAGGTACTGCGCTTCGACTACACCTCGCCGCGCGCCGACGAGGATGCGGAGTGGGTGCCACCGCGCAAGGTCGAGCCGCACCACCTGGTCACCTGGGGCGGCCGCTGGTACCTGGTCGGCTGGGACCTGGACCGCAACGACTGGCGCACCTTCCGGGTCGACCGGATGTTGCCCAAGACACCGACCGGCCCGCGCTTCACCCCACGCGAGCTGCCGGCCCCCGACGTGTCGACGTACATCTCGAGCCGCTTCCAGGGCCGGAACCAGTGGCCGTGCCGCGGTACGGCGATCCTTCAGGCAAAGGCCACCGACATCGCCCGCTGGGCCGGCCGCGACGCCCTGGTCGAAGAGGTCACCGACACCAGCTGCCGCCTGACCCTGAACGGCTGGTCCTGGACCGGCCTCGCCGCCAACTTCGGCATGTTCGAAACCGACGTCGAGTTCATCAACCCACCCGAACTGAAACAAGCCGCCCGAGACCTGGCCACCCGCTACCTCGCTGCCGCCGGATCGTAGCGGCAGTCGGCGTATTTGGAGTTGGCAATATCAGTTGTGCCTCCGACGCAACTCTTTGCGTCCTAACGGCCCTCTTATAGGCGAGACCGTGAACGTCGGCACGTCAGGTGGACTCGCAACCATCACGGATTCCCAGAGTTCAGTTTCTGACCAGAACGCCCGGCCGGCTGTGGGCTGTCCTCTGTCCAAAACCCCCGTGGCGGAAAAGGTGAGGCGCGCGTGCCGACACATCGGAAACGGCCGGCCTGGAAGGCTACTGGCGTCGTCGTCGCGTGGGCGTTGGTGTGCGCTGCCAGCATCGTCGGCGGGTTCACCCTGCTGACAGGCGGTGCGGGCTCGACGTCGCAAGACATCGCTGCCACGGCTCCGCTGTCGACGAGCCCGAGTGCACCGGCTGCGGCGTATCCGTGTCCGGGCTTCAGTGGAATCGAATCCCGTGTGCCGGTCAAGATGCTGTTGAGTGACACCTATGTGTGGGGCGACGATCCGCCGTACCAGGTGGGTAATGGGGCTGGTGACATCGACTGGCGTTCGGATCCGTACAAAAGGCCCAGTTGGTACATGTGGCTGCACTCGCTGCGCTGGCTGGGGCAGGGCGTCCGCGCGGCCGGTACCGGAGACCGTCAGGCGCTGACTCGGGTGATGACCATCATCGGTGACTGGGTGCGCGATCATCCGTATTCGTGGCAAGGTGATGTGGGCGCGTGGGAGTCGACGATGCATCGCACGAACGTGCTGATCTGTGCCCGTCAAGCGGTGTTGTCCGGTCTTGGTGTCCAGCGGCTCCCGAGTGAGTACGAATGGCTGGACCGGTCGTTGCTCGAGCACTCCAGGTTCTTGATCGAGAACTGGAGTGGACCGTGGAATCACGGTACCGACGAGAGCATCGCGTTGCTCGGGATCGGCTGCGTGCTGGGTCGGAGCGAGCTGACGAACCACGCCGCCAAGCGCTTGACCGAGGCAATTACTGTCTCGATCGACCCGCAGGGGTCGACCAACGAGCAGTCCATCGGGTACGCGATGTTCAGTTACCAGATGTGGGGCCGGGCAGTGACCGCTCTCCGGCGCTGCGGATTCGACCCGGCGCCCGTGATCGAGGTACGGCGACGTGCCGCGGCGGAGTGGATCGCGCTGGCGACGACGTCTGCTGGAGAGTTGCCCCAGGTCGGGGACTCGATCCGGCAGCGACCCCAGGCGGTGGCCGGGACACCGTTGGAGTACGCCGCCACGCTCGGGCGACGTGGTACCCGGCCGGCGCGGCGGACGGCTGTGTTCGATGCGGGGTATGTGTTCGGGCGGACCGGCTGGGGCGAGACCCGGCCGTTCACGCAGGAGTCGACCTACAGCATCCGGTTCGGTCCGGCCCGGCAGTTGCACGGCCATGAGGACCACACTTCGATCACCTACACCTCGCGTGGACGCGATATTCTGATCGACCCCGGCCATTCGGGCTACCAGCGTGACCAGTGGCAGACCTTTGTCAGGAGTCAGGCCGCGCACAACGTGATGACGATTCCGACCGCCGAGGTTGTCCGGGCGGAGACCAAGCTGACCCGATCACTGATCGGTCCGCGGTCGGAGTACTACCAGTTCGCCGACAAGCCCGCCAAGGGCGTCGACCGTACCCGCGACGTCTTGGTGCTGAAGGATCCCGACCTCATCGTCACCTTGGACCGCGGGCGATCGGACACCGACCAGCGCTACGAAACCCTGTGGCACCTACCGCCGGACCAGAACGTGACGGTGCAGTCGGCCACCACAGCGGTCGCGGCCAAGCCGGGCGATCGTTCGAAGACCTACGTGCTCCAGGTCCCCTATCAAGATTCCCAGGGCGGCGACGCGATCACCGTGCAGAAGGGGAAGACCGATCCGGTGCAGGGCTGGTACTTCAGCGGCAGGACCCCTCGCGAAGCCGCGCCGGTGGTCACCTTCGGTCGCAGCGGTAGGACCGCCTCCATCCTGTCCGTCGTCGCACCCGTCGGCGCGGCAGAAACCGTTGCCTACAGCACCCGAACCCAGGGATCGCAGTTCTTCTTGGACCTCACCGTGGGCAGCCGGAAGACGACCATCCGGGTCGCGTCGGACGGCCGCCTCACCCGCCTGTCCTGAGTGCTGTGCGCCGCGGCCGTCGGAGCAGCGTGGCCGTCAGGGCGCCGTCGGGGCGAAGCGGTCGGTGGCGGCGAGGACGAGGTCGGAGACGCTGCTCTTACTTGCGCCGTGGCCGGCGTCTCCGACGATGTGCAGCTCGGCATCCGGCCATGCCTGTGCCATTCGCCAGGCGGTGTCCGGGGGACTGCTGATGTCGAGGCGGCCGGTGATCAGGACGCCGGGAATGCCGGCCAGCTTGTCTGCGTCGCGGAGTAGGGCGCCGTCCTCGATCCAGCCGAAGTGAGCCCAGTAGTGCGACACCAGGCGCGCGAACCGCAGGCGGAAGACCGGGTCCTCGTAGCGCGGGTCGGGCCGGTAACCGGAGTACGTCGCCACGTGCGTGTCCTCCCATTCGCACCAAGCGCGAGCCGCCCGGTCACGCACGGCCGGGTCGGGATCGTGGAGCAGACGGCTGTAGGCGAGTGCGAGATTCCCGTCCCGCTCCTCCACCGGTACGACGTCCCGGAATCGCGTCCACTCCGCCGGGAAGATGCGGCCCATGTCGCGGGTGATCCACTCGACCTCGCGCGGGGTCGAACTCGTCACGCTGAACACCACGATCTCGGAGACCGCGGCCGGATGCGTCTCGGCGTACGCGAAGGCGAGAGTCGCACCCCACGATGCACCCAGCACGAGCCACTTCTCGATGCCGAGGTGCTCGCGCAGCAACTCGATGTCGGCGACCAGATGCCAGGTCGTGTTGGTGCTCAGGTCGGCCTCGGGCAAGGCGGCGTCCGGCGTACTGCGCCCGCACCCTCGCTGGTCGAACAGCACCACCCGGTACTTCGCCGGGTCGAAGAACCGCCGCCAGAACGGCCCGGCCCCGGAGCCTGGTCCACCGTGCAGCACCACAGCCGGCTTGCCCTCGGGGTTGCCGCAAACCTCCCAGTACACGAGGTGGCCGTCACCCACATCGAGTAACCCATGGTCATAACGCTCAGTTTCCGGATACATCCAGCGGCCTCCGTCGGCGAGAGATCTAACAGCGCTGTTAGATTACTCCCATGGAAGGCGCGATCGGTACCCGATTACGGCACGTGCTCGAACTGCTCGACGGCGATGTCGCGAAGGTCTACCAGGACCTCGGCCTGGCGGAGTACCGGCCGCGGTTCTCGCCGGTCGTCCGGACGCTGGTTGCCGAGGGCCCGTTGTCGATCCGGGCGCTGGCGACGGCGGTCGGGGTGACCCATTCGGCTGCCAGCCAGACGGTTGCCCAGCTCAACCGGGCGGGCTTCGTGACGCTCGAGCCGGGCACCGACGCCCGCCAGCGCATCGTCCATCTCACCGACAAGACCCGCGAACTGCTCCCGGTCATCGAAGCCGAGTGGCAGGCAACCAGCGCCGCGCTTGCCGAGCTGGACGAGGAGCTCTCGGTGCCGCTCGGTCAACTCCTCAAGGAAGTCGTTGCGGCCGTCGAGCGGCGCCCCTTCCACCAGCGCATCGCCGCGCGCGGCATCATCGGGCAGCGGTCAGGCGGCGTCGTGAAGCGGGCGACCGGGAGCAACTCAGGGTAGAACCGCTCCGGGAGGCCGGGGCGCCAGGTGTGTGAGTCAGAGGACGCCCGTGTAGGTGAGGGCGAAGGTGGCGCAGGGGAGGAGGAACAAGGAGGCGAGGATGACGACGCCCTTGAAGGTCATGCCCGGTCCGATGAAGCGCCGGTACGCCGCGACGAGCACCGGCACCATCACGATCTCCAAGGGCAGCATGCTCCGCGGGATGACCGTGTCGAGGGCGGCCAGTACGACGGACAGCCCGGCCGCCGCGATCCAGAACGCGAACCCCAGCCGGTACGTCGCCCGCGCGCCGAGCCGGACCGCGATCGTCCGGTACCCGGCGGCGCGGTCGGCCGTCAGGTCGGCGAGCGTCGTCGGCAGGTAGAGGCCGATCGCGGCCAGCGTTCCCTGCAACGCCATCAGCCAGGGGAAGCCGCTGAGATCCGGGTCGACCGCGGCCCACCCGGCCAGCGGACCAAAGGTGCCCAAGGCAAGTGAATTGGCCGCGACGTCGAAGCCGGCGCGGGTCTTCAACCGCACCGGCGGCACGCTGTAGGCCCAGCCGAGCACGAGCGCGAAGACCACGCCGAGGGTGAACACCGTGCCGACCAGCAGGCTGACCGCGATCGAGGCCAGACCCGCGACCACGGCAAGCCGCTTGGCCTGCTCGAGCGTCACGCGTCCGTCCAGCAGCGGCGACTTCGACTTGCGCGGATTCAGCAGGTCACCCGGCAGGTCATACGCATCGTTGATCGCGAGCACCGCCAGCCAGAGCAGCGGACCCATCACGACCGCGCCGATCGCCAGCCGTGGCCAATCCGCCGGCTCGGGCACCAATCGACGCGTGGCGAGCAGGATGCCCACGTAGTACGGCACCACCGAAACAACCCAGAACGCGGGCCGCCCGACGGCCACCACATCCAGCAACCGCCGGCCCAGCCCGCGGACTTCTGCTCTCGGCCCCACCAGTGTGGTCACGTCATCCACACTGCTCCTGCTACGCCCCAGCGGCGTCCCTCCAACGGGTGAATCGGCTCACTCCCCAGCGTGGATGTGCGCAAGAACACCGGTCTCCAGGGCCACCCAGACCTCACCGTCGGGGGTCAGCGCGAGCCCGTGCGGCTCGGATCCCTCGCCGAACGCGACCTCCTCGACCACAGCGCCCTCCGCGTCCAGCCGGATCACCGAAGCCGATCCCCACAACGTCACCCAGCAGCCACCGTCAGGCGACGTCACCACAGCGTGCGGCTTGGACTCGCGATCGGGCAGCGGGAACTCCTCGATCTTGCCGTCCGCGTCGATCCGTCCCAGCTGTCCGGCCATCAACTCGGTGAACCACGCGCCACCCGGCGCCGCGCTGATCCCCACCGGCCCGGCCGCGGGCGTCGGCAACGGGTAGAGCTGCACCTTGCCGTCGACCGACATTCGCGCGATCGAGTTGCCCTGGTTCAGCGGGAACCACAGCCCGTCGTCGCCCGCCGTGATCATCGACGGGAACCCACCGGTCGTCCCGATCTCGAACGTGGTCACCGCACCGTCGACGCTCACCCGGCCGACCTGGTCGGTGTTCATCAACGTCGTCCACAGCGCGCCGTCCGGCCCCACGCACAGCCCGTACGGCGCTGTGCCCGCGCCCAGCTCGACGGCGGACACCACTCCGTCCGCGCCGATCCGTCCGATCCGGTCGTCACCGTTCCGGGTGAACCACACCGCTCCGTCCGGCCCCGGCACGATCACGCTCGGCCGGCTCCCGGGCGCGTCCAGCCCGAAGCGCTCGACCTTCCCGTCGGCGTCGCGCCGAGCCACCACACCGGCGTGCACCAACGTCGTCCACACCTCGCCGGGCCGGCCACCCAGCGCCACGCCGTACGGGCCCTCAGCGCTGTCGGTCACCGGGAAATCTGTGCTCTGCAAGGCTCTTCTCCTTCGTCACGAGAGTCGCGCTCCAGTCAATCAGCACTGCGGCCCAGCCGGTCTGTCACATTCCCTGGCCGGGCGGAGTCGGACAAGTGAAACCGCAGAACCACGAACCCAGGAGCGCATCATGACCGCAACCGTTCTCGTCACCGGCGGCACCGGAACCCTCGGCCGCCTCACCACCCCGCTGCTGCGCGACGCCGGCTTCAAGGTGCGCGTGCTCAGCCGCAGCAGCCGGGAGTCCGCGGACGGCATCGAGTACGTCGTCGGCGACCTGACCACCGGCGAAGGCATCGGCGCCGCGGTGGCCGGCGTCGACAAGATCGTCCACCTCGCCGGTGACGCCAAGGGTGACGACGACAAGGCCCGCACCCTCGTCAAGGCGGCGACGAAAGCGGGTCAACCGCACATCGTCTACATCTCCGTCGTCGGCGCCGACCAGGAATCCTTCGCGTACTTCGGGTTCAAGCGCGGCGCCGAGCTGGTGATCGCCGACTCCGGTCTGCCGTGGACGACGGTCCGCGCGACGCAGTTCAACGACCTGGTGCTGACCCTGGCCAAGGCGATCACGAAGCTGCCGATCGCCCTGGTGCCGAGCGGCTTCCGGGTCCAGCCGATCGACGCCCGCGATGTCGCCGCCCGCCTGGTGGAGCTCACCCAGAGCGAGCCCGCCGGCCTCGTTCCCGACATCGCCGGGCCGAAGGTCTACACGCTGAAGGAGATCATCGGCTCCTATCTGGAAGCCACTGGCCGCCGCCGCCCGATGGTTCCCCTGCACCTGCCCGGCAAGGCGGCCCGCACTTTCCGCACCGGCATCAACCTCGCCCCCGCCCACGCCACCGGCACCCGCACGTGGGAAGCCTTCCTCACCGAGCGGGCCTAGACCTTCGAATTCATCCGTGGGTGGAGGCCTGAAATGGGTACGGCACCGAGAAGGGGGTTCGCCACTTCAGGCAAGTACTGGATGAGGACGTGCTCCGCCGGAGCACGGGGTAAGGAGCTGGGTGATGCGCAAGACGAGAATCGCCGCGCTGGGGGTTGTGGCGGCGGTCGTGGCCGGAGTTTTGTTCCAGCTCCCGGCCAGTCCTTTCGCCCGCCACGGCTACCCAGAGCGACCAGTTTCGGCGACCACCGACTTGGCCGTGACCGGCCCCGCCGCCCAAAGGGTGGAGCCGCAAATGCGCGTAGCGCCGGAGCCTCGGGTATCAAATGCGGCGCCTGGGCAGGGGGAGCCGGCGATCACCTATCCGGTCCGTGGTACGGGCGCGTTCTCGGTGCTCCCGGGCGACCCGAAGCCGAACGGCAGGGCGGGCAAGCTGTTCACCTACCAGCTGGTCATCGAGGGCGGCATCACGGGCATCGATCGGGCGGCCTTCGCGGCATTCGTCCGCGCGACCTACGGCGCACCCCAAGGCTGGACCGCGGGCGGTCTCTACCGGTTCCGCCAGGTTGGCCCTGGTGAGCGTGCCGCCTTCCAGTTGATGCTCGTCACGCCCGCGACCCGCGACGCGATCTGCGGTGGTGGCTTCGATCAGTACACGAGTTGCCGGATCGGTGATCGGGTCGTGCTCAACGTCGCGCGCTGGGTCAAGGGAGTGCCGCACTACGGCGCCGACCTCACGGCGTACCGGCAGTACATGATCAATCACGAGACCGGTCATCGCCTCGGCCACGGCCATGAGCTGTGTCCGGGTCCCGGCAAGCCGGCTCCCGTGATGGAGCAGCAGACCCTCGGCCTGCACGGTTGTACGGCGTACTCCTGGCCCTATCGCAACGGCACTCGCTACAAGGCGCGGCTCGGCCAGTACAACGACAAGCCGCCGGCCAACTAGGAGTTCAGAATCGGCTGGGGGAGCTGGTCGGAGGCGTTGGCGGTGATCGCGGCGGACTCGAGGCCGTCGGCGACGGTGTGCAGCAGACGGATCAGGTGCGCCGCGTCGGTCGGGCCGAGAATGCCGGTGACCACGTCGAGCACCCGGACGGTCAGACCGTCCAGCTGGGACAACCGGGCCTGGCCCATGCCGGTCACGGTCAGGGACGGTGAGGTGCGCACCAGCCCCAGGCCTTCGAGCTCGGCGATCGCCAGCTCGGCCTCGCCGGTGGTGGTGCCGACCTGCGCGGCGACGGCCTCGGCGCTGTCGCGCCCGTTGGAGATCGCGCTCAGCACCAGCGCGGCCGGCATCTTGATGCCGACGGCGTCCTGCAGCCCCAGGATGAGCGGGTGCGCGTGGCCGCGGACCCGTTCGACGGCGTCCAGCAGGCGGAGCGCGTCGCTGATGTCTCCGATCAGATGTTCGGTCTGGACAGTGGCGATCCCGGTCGGCATGACGACCTGGTCGGGAACCGCCAGTGCCTTGGTCCCAGCGTCTTCGATGGTCACTCGTCCAGCCTACGGAGGCGCTCCGACAGCTTCGGCGTGTCGTACCTGAGGAAACGCTGTGAATTCGGTTCGCACAGGTAATCGAACAGGGCTTCGAGGGCCTGCTGAAGCTCCTGGACGATTGCCCAGATTTTGTGCGTGACCTTCCGTTCCCGTCGTCCGTTGGATCTGACGTGACGGTGAACACACGGCGCACCGGCACCGCGCTCGCTCCGCGTACGAAGGCCGACCAACCCTGGAACTGCATGGAGGACAAGTGACAACCGCCACCGCCACCCAGACGTCTGAGCGCCGACGCGTACGAGTCTGGTTCGGTGAGCACGTGATCGCCGACTACAACGCCGAGCCGGCGTTGGCCGAGCGGTACGCCCACGCCATGAGCCGTCGTTTCGCCGGGCTCCGGGTCACCAACGACCCGATGCCCGCCGTCGACCGGCTCCCCGACCCCCTGCCCGGCGAGCGCATGTGGGATGTAGCCCCCCGCTGAACCACTGATCGGCGGCAGGCGAGAGCGGACGATCTGTCCCTCGCCTGCCGCCCTCAATCTCGGTTCGATGCGCCTGATCGATCCACCTGAGCTGTAGAACCTCAAGTTGTAGCGCCTGAAGAATTTTCACGTCCGCACCGTGACCGCGAGGTCCGCCGGTGCGGACGTTTTCTGTCCCGGCCGCGATGTCGAGCCCCTTGCCGCGGCTCCGACGTACCGGTAGCGAGCCGATCCCCGGCTCGGAGGAGAAGGAGAGATCATGGCCCGGCCCGTCCTGAACAGCATGCTGCTCGGCAGTTCCGACCCCGACCGTCTCAAGGCGTGGTACCGCGACGGCTTCCAGGCCGAGACCGACGGCTACGGCAACCTGGACCTCGGTGGTTTCGGTCTGGTCGTCGAGCAGCGTGACGACGTCGACGCGAAGACGATCGAGCCGGGCCGGCACATCGTCAACTTCGCCGTCGACGACATCGAGCAGGCCGCCGCCCACCTGCGCACGCTGAACGTCCAGTGGCTGGTCGAGCCCGAGGACCGCGGCATCGGCATCTTCGCCACCGTGATCGACCCCGACGGCAACTACGTCCAGCTCATCCAGATGAAGCCGGAGTACTACGCCAACAAGTAACCCCCGCCCGCCCGTCGCTTGGTCGCCGGGAGCCCTGGTGCAACAGCGCTCCCGGCGTCCAGCGGGCTGCTCGGCCTGAAGGTGTGGTTGCGTTGGACCACCAACGACCTGCCTGGACGACTTGGACGGCTCCGTGCTGAACCCCTTCCGGATCGACGTTCCGCGGGAGGCGATCGACGACCTCCACCGCCGCCTCCGCGCGACCCGCTGGCCACGGGAGTTGCCCGGCGACTGGCAACGCGGAGTACCGGTCGAGTATCTGCGCTGGGTGGTGGAGCGGTGGCTGGAGTTCGACTGGCGAGCTTGGGAGACGCGGCTCAACGCGATACCGCAGTACACGACGATCGTCGATGGGCAGACGGTGCACTTCCTGCACGCGCGCTCGCCGGAGCCGACGGCCATGCCGCTCGTGCTGACGCATGGATGGCCGGGGTCGGTCGCCGAGTTCCTCGACGTACTCGGGCCGCTCACCGACCCGCGTACGCATGGTGGCGATGCCGTTGATGCTTTCCATGTTGTCGCCCCGTCGGTGCCGGGACACGGTTTCTCGGTACCGCTGGAAGGGCCCGGCTGGGATCACGTCCGGATTGCTCGGGCGTGGATCGAGTTGATGGATCGCCTCGGCTACGGCCGGTACGGCGCTCAGGGCGGCGACACCGGATCGGTGGTCTCACCACTCGTCGGGCGGCTGGCGCCGGAGCGGGTCATCGGCGTACACCTCAACGGCGGGCTGGCGTTCCCCGCGGCGCAACCTGGTGACTTCGACGACCTCAGTGCGACGGATCAGGCCAAGCTGGCGACCGCGGAACACATCCGCGCGACCGGGACCGGGTACGCCGTACTGCAGTCGACCAAACCGCAGACGGTCTCGTTCGCCTTGAGCGACTCACCGGTCGGGCAGCTGGCCTGGATCCTGGAGAAGTTCCACGACTGGACCGACCCGGCCCGGGATCTGCCGGAGGATGCGGTCGCGCTGGATCACCTGCTGGCGAACGTCTCCATCTACTGGTTCACCAACACCAGCGCGACTTCCGCCAACCTGTACTACGAAGGTTCAACCGAACCGAGTGAGCCGAGTGGTGTGCCGACGGGCGTCGCGGTGTTCCCGACCGACCCGGCGATGCGCCACATCCTCGAACGCGAGCACCACCTCACGCACTGGGCGGAGTATGAGCGGGGCGGTCACTTCGCCGCGCTGGAAGCACCTGACCTGTTGGTGGAAGACATCCGCACGTTCTTCCGCGCTTTGCGTCAGCAGTAGGACCGGCAGCCGCGCTCGACGCCGTACGCCCGCCGAGCCTTCGCCACCGCAGCGACGGGCGACAATTGCCGCCCCTCATGCCAGGCATTGAGAAACACCTGCGGCGCGACCGCTCCCCGACGGACCCACCAGTGCCCAGCCGGCGTAGGCCAACTGATCCCAAAATGCAGATGGGGCGGCGTCTGCTGCGCACTCCCCGTCTTCCCGATCAACCCAAGCTGCTGCCCAGCTCGCACCTTCACGCCCGGCCGAATCTCCGCCCCAACCGCCGACAGATGTGACCCGTAGTACCGAACCCCATCCACCCCGACAACAGACACCGACAACCCACCCCGATCCCGCCCCACGTTGGTCTTCTTGCTCCAACTGTCCACCAACGTCACCTCATCAACCCGCCCATCAACCGGCGAAACAAACCGACACCCTTCACCCGCAAAGATGTCCGAAGCCGGATAGTCATGATGCCGCTGCGAAGTATCCGCCCGACACCCGCCAACGGGAAACACGTACTGCGTGCCGGCGCTCGCCGCTTTCACAGGCGCCGGAACCGGAGCGCCGGGAGTGGGCTCTTGCGAGATCGGAGCGCCTGACGTGGAGCGAGGCCGGTCGAAGGCGTCGGTGGTCGTGAGCACGATCAGTCCGCTGCCGGCGACGACCACAGCAGCAGACACAAAGGGCACCCACAAGGACCTCTTCACTGGGGCCTCACCGTAACAGTGGGCACGTCGGTGGGGGCGGGGGTTCATCCGGAGAACATCTGCAGGTCATCGGGAAAGGCGATGATTCCGCGGGATTCCGCCCTTCGAGAGGACGCACGATGGGACACACCCACGATCACAGCCATGATCACGGTCATGGGCACGGCCATGGACATGGCCACGATCACGACCACCACCACCCGAATACCGAGCTGGATGCGGCGACCGCCGTCGCGCTGGACGTGTCGGTTCCGGACGGTGATCTTTCGCCGAGTGAGCTGTCGCGGCGCGGGTTGCTTCGCTCCGCAGGCATCCTCGGTGGGGCGGCCGCGCTTGCTGTCTCTGGGGCCGAGTTCGCGGCCGCGACCACGCCCGGCGCGCAGGTGTTCAAGGCCGGGCACCAGCCGAACGTCTGGCTCGCGGGCGATCACCACATTCACACCCAGTTCAGCTCCGACGGCATGTACCGGGTGATCGACCAGGCCCGGCACGCGGCTGCCTACGGTCTCGACTGGCTCGTCATCACCGACCACGGCGGTGCCACCCACGCCCGGATCGGGGTGGACCTGGTCAACCCGCAGATCAAGGCGGCCCGGTCGGAGCTGAAGGACACGCTGATCTTCCAGGGGCTGGAGTGGAACATCCCGGCCGCCGAGCACGGCACGGTGTTCGTTGCGCCGGGCAACCGTGAGGTCGAAGTACTGAAGCAGTTCGAGAACAACTACGACGGTGGTGTGAAGGGTGCCGGGGGCAACACTCCGGCGAACGAGGCGCTCGCCGTCTCCGGTATCCAGTGGCTCGGGCAGCAGGTCGACCGGCGCCGGATCCAGGACGCGTTGTTCCTCGCCAACCACCCGGCCCGCAACGGCATCGACAGCCCGCACGAGATCCGCAACTGGCGCGACGCCGATCCTCGGATCGCCGTCGGCTTCGAGGGAGCACCCGGTCACCAGGCGGCCGGCTTGCCCGCGGCGATCGGTGCCGGCTCGGCGCGTGGATACTACGGCAACTCCCCGAACGCCAACTCGTTCCCCGGCTATCCCGCCGAGTCCTACCGGACCTGGGGCGGGTTCGACTGGATGACCGCGACCGTCGGCGGACTCTGGGACAGCTTGCTTGCCGAGGGCAAGCCTTGGTGGATCAGCGCGAACTCCGACTCGCACGTGAACTGGAACGAGACCGCCCGTCGCCCCGACGGTTCGGACCGCGCCCAGTTCGATCGCGACGGCCGTTACATGGACCCGGTCTACAGCAACGCGGTCAACCGTACGGTGGGAGATTTCTGGCCCGGGTACTACAGCCGCACGCACGTCGGCGCTTCCCGTCGCGACTACCTCTCGGTGATGGAGGGCCTGCGCAACGGACGGATGTGGGTCGACCACGGCGCGCTCGTCAAGGGTGTCGAGGTCGAGGTTCGCGAGGTCGGCAAACGCTTCGGCGAGCCGCTCGGCGGCGCGTTGCACGTACGCCGGGGCCGCGCGGTCGAACTCGTCGTCCGGATCACCGCGCAGAACGTCCCGAACTGGGCCAACTTCACCCCGTCGCTCAACCGCGTCGACGCGATCCGCGGCTCGGTGACCGGCGCGGTCAGCGACCGGGACACCTTCACCGCGCCCGACACCAAGGTCGTCCGCCAGTGGGATACCTCCGGCAAGCGCGGCACCTTCGAGCTTGTCCTGCCGCTCGGCAAGGCGGAGTCGCCGTACTACGTCCGCGTGCGCGGCACTGACGGCAACCGCAGCCAGCCGGGTTACCTGGGTGCCGCGATCGATCCAGCCGGTCCGAAGCTCGACGTGGTCGGCGATGCGGACCCGTGGACCGACCTGTGGTTCTACACGAACCCGATCTGGGTGCTCCCGACTCGATGATCATCGCTGTCGATGCAGGCTCAGCAGACGCCGTGGAGGCCGAGCACCTCCTCCACGGCCTGCTGGAGTCCGCCACGGGCTCGGTGGTCGCCTGCACCCATGTGGTGCCAGGTGGCCACCTTGCCGTGTCCATCCATGTCGATGGGGACTTCGACCAAGCGGCTCTCACCCACGACGTCGGCTCAGCCATCATCCGCCCGGGTGCAGCCGAGCCGCTCGTGGCGGGACCGAGCCAACTGGTCCGCGGCGCCTACGTGGCCGCAGTAGAAGCAGCACTCGGTACGGCGGGCCGGCTGGTCGTCTTCCCCGGCCAGCAGCGCGCTCGTGGCACCCTCACGGCCGCAGAACTCCGCACCCACTGCGAAATCGACCACCTGGAAGCACTCGGCGGCCTCCCCGTCGACGACACCGCCCTGATCGACACCCGCAACTACATCCGCCCAATCCGCCGCAACGGCCAAACCGTCCTCCAACTCCAGCCGGCCGCCGGCGACGTACTGATCCCCTTCGAACTAGAACACCAAATCAAGTGCTGCGCCGACCACTAGCCGCGCTCGCCCCAGGCGGTGGAGTTCTGTAAAACCTCGGGGAGTGGGCCGATGACGCCGAGGCGTTGGGTGCAGCGGGTCAGGGCGACGTACAGGTCGCGGAGGCCGCGGGGTGACTCGATCAGGATGCCGTCGGGGTCGACGACCAGGACGGAGTCGAACTCGAGACCCTTCGCACCGGCCACTGTCAGGACACTGACGTTCGGTACGTCGGCAATGGCCTCCTGCACCAGCTCGAGCCGGTGCCGCGAGGTGATGACGCCGACCTGCCCGTACTGCGTTTCCTCGTGTGCCACCTTGCTCACGTACGCCGCCTGCTCCGCCGGCTGGACGTCCACGTGCCACGGCTTGACCCCGGTGGAGCGCACCGAGCGAGGAGCCTGCGCTGTCGGGTCGACCTCGCGCAGTACCTCCGCTGCAAGCTCCATCACCTCAGCGGGCGTGCGGTAGTTCATCGTCAGCTCCGCAAGCCGCCAGCGATCGCCGAAGGAAGGCTCCAGCGCCTGCTGCCAGCTAGTGCCGCCACCGGCAGCGCCTGTCTGAGCGACATCGCCGACCAGCGTCATCGACCGCAACGGACAGCGCCGGGCGATCGCACGCCACGCCATCGGGGACAACTCCTGCGCCTCGTCGACGATCACGTGCCCGTACGTCCAGCGCCGGTCGACCGAGGCCCGCTCGGCCAGCGAGCGATCATCATCGGCCTCATAGCGAGCGGCGAGCGCCTCGGCATCGAGAATGTCCTTCGCCGACAACACCTCCGCCTCGTCGTCTTCGTCGAAGTCCGTCGACCCCGAACCCGACAGCACATCCAGTGATCCCTGCGCATACGCGATCGCCCGCGCGCGCTCGGCCCGCTCGCGAGCCAGGTCGCGCCCGTCGTCACCGAGCAACTCCGCGGCCTCGTCGAGCAGCGGCACGTCGGCCGGGCTCCAGTCATCGCCGTACCGAAGCAGGTGTTCGCGGTCGAGCGCACTGAGCTGAGGAGCCGCCGATGCGAGCCGCTGCTCGTCGCCGTACAGGTCGATCAGCAACTGCTGCGGGCTGAGCACCGGCCAGAGCCGATCGAGCAAGGCCCGTACTGCGGGGTCTGCCACCACCTCGTTGCGCAGTTCGGCCAGGTCGTACTCGTCCAGCAGGTTCTCGCCGCCGAGCGGGTCCGCGCCGATGATGTCGGCGTACCGGTCGACCAGGTGGTCGATGATGTCCTTGGTGAAGAAGGGCTGTGCCTGGTTGTGCGTCAACTGCCGGGCGCGAGCGCTGGCGCGAGCCTGCTCGACGACGGACGGCTCCAGCCGCAGTACGGTCCGGTCGACCGTCAGCTCGATTGGTTCGGTGGGGACCCATTGCCGGTCGGCGACCGCGGTCTCGATCACCTCGGCCATCACCGCGCGGCCCTTGACCTCGGCCACCTCGGCGGGTTCGGGCCTGGTCGCGGTCAGGCCGGGGTACAGCTCGGCGACCGTGACGAGCCGGACGCCGTCCTCGCCGAGTGACGGCAGCACCTGACCGATGAATCGCAGGAAAGTCGCATTGGGGCCGACGACCAGAATTCCGCGCTTTTCCAGCTGGGCGCGATACGTGTACAAAAGGAATGCGGCGCGATGCAGGGCGATGGCGGTCTTGCCGGTGCCCGGTCCGCCTTGCACGACGAGCACGCCGGGCAGCTCGGAGCGGATGATCCGGTCCTGGTCGGCCTGGATCGTGCGCACGATCGACTCCATCGAGCCGGTCCGCCGGGCTTCCAGCGCGCTGAGCAGGACAGCCTCGCCGACGACACCCGTGCCGGGCTGCGAGGCGCCGGCCGCGGTCCGGTCGAGGTCGAGCTGCTCGTCCTGGACGTCGATCACGCGGCGAAGCCGGGTCTGGATGTGCCGGCGGCGGACGATGCCCTCGTTCGCCACCGCGGTGGCGATGTAGAACGGGCGCGCCGCGGGGGCCCGCCAGTCGACCAGCAGTGGTTCGTAGTCCTCGTCGTGCAACCCGATCCGGCCGATGTGCAGGACCTCGCCGTTCTCGTCGTCGAGCCGCCCGAACGCGAGCCCTTCCTCGGCCGCGTTCAGCCGGGACAACCGGGCGTTCAGGTCACGGACCCGGCCGTCACGCTGGTGCAGGGCCTGCGCGTTCCGCGTCCCGGCGACCTGCTCGTCGCGCCGACGCCCCTCGGTCCGCTCCCGCTCCCGATCGAGCGTGGCATAGAAAGTCGTCAGGTGAACCTGTTCGGCCTCGACCGGATTCAGCAATTCCAACCCCTCGTGATAAAATGCACCGCAGTGGTTCCCGGCCGCCATTCTTCCGGCGCTTTCGGTGGCAGCCACAAATACCTGAGTTTATCCCGGTGACCGCGAATTCGGCGAGGCGTGCGCCACTCTCGCTTGACCTCAAGTCGTGTTGAGGTCCTAGCGTCGGCGAGGTGATCGATCCTCCGCTCCGCCTGGCGCTGCTCGTCCGCAATCGCGAACCGGGCCGCTTCGGCACCGTCGTGGCCGACTGGTTCGGGCGTGAGGTCGAGCAACGCGACGACTTCAAACTCGACCTGATCGACCTCGCCCGGACACCGCTGACCGACCTGCCCGCCCGGATCGACGAGGCGGACGCGATCGTGATCGTCTGCCCGGAGTACAACCACGGCTATCCCGGCGACCTGAAGACGGCGATCGACGCAGTACGGCGCCCCTGGTACGCCAAGCCGGTCGCCTTCGTCGTCTACGGCGGTCGCTCAGGCGGCCTGCGCGCCGCGGAACAACTCCGCCAGGTCTTCGGCGAGCTCCACGCCGTCACCATCCGCGAAACCCTCAGCTTCCACCAACACACCACCCCCTTCACCCCCGAAGGCACCCCCACAGACCCCACCACCTCCGCGGCCGCCACCACCCTCCTGACCCAGCTGGCCTGGTGGGCAAACCCTCTCCGCGAGGCCCGCAGCATCACGCCGTACCCGTTCTGATTCCGCTGAGCCCGGAATAGCCGACGACGAGCGGTAGTTGCGGTTGTACGTGACTGCTGAGCCGATGCCCCTGTCCGTGCTTGATCTTTCGCCGGTGCCGTCCGGGAGCCGACCGTCCCAGGCGCTCCACGAGACCCTTGAGCTGGCTCGCAGTACCGAGGCCGCCGGTTATCACCGGTACTGGCTGGCTGAGCACCACAACATCCCAAGCGTGGTCAGCACCAGCCCCGAGGTGATGATCGCGGCCGTCGCCGCAGCCACCTCAACGATCCGCGTCGGCTCCGGCGGCATCATGCTGCCGAACCACTCACCGCTCAAGGTCGCCGAAACGTTCCGCGTCCTCGGCGGCCTGTATCCCGACCGCATCGACCTCGGCATCGGCCGCGCACCCGGCACCGACCAGCGCACCGCCCTCGCCCTCCGCCGGAGCCGCGAGGCACTCTCCGCCGACGACTTCCCCGACCAGTACGCCGAACTGCGCGCGTACGCCGAGGGCTTCCCGGCCGGTCACCCCTTTGCGCCCATCTCGGCGCAGCCCGCCGACGTCCCGCTCCCGCCGGTCTGGATCCTCGGCTCGAGCGCGTACGGCGGTCAGGCGGCCGCATCGCTGGGAGCCGGGTTCGCGTACGCCGGCCACTTCGGCACCCTCGACCCGGTCGGCGTCATCGGCTCTTATCGCGAGCAGTTCCAGCCGTCACCCGAGCAGGCCGAGCCGCACGCCATCCTCGCCCTCGCCGCGATCGTCGCGGAGACCGAGGAACGCGCCCAGGCCCTGAGTCTGGCCAACCAACTCTCGATGCTCCGCCTCCGCTCCGGCCGCCCCACCCCGCTCCCGTCACCCGACGAAGCTGCCGCCTACCCGTGGTCCGACGGCGAACGCGCCGCCGTCGAAGAATGGGCAGGCCTCGTCTCCGTCGGCACCCCCGACCAGGTCGCCGAAGACCTCGCCCGCCGAGCCCGGTCGGCCGGCGCCGACGAACTCATCATCACCACCAACATCCACGACCCCGCCGAACGCCGTCACTCGTTCGATCTCCTCGCCGCAGCTTGGGGCCTGAAACCTCGCTAGCCGGCGAAATGTCGAGTACGTCGTACCGGCTCCGACGTGTCGGGCATGACGAACGAAAAAGCAAGTCTGCCGCCCGCCGTCGACCGGGCAGCCTTCGAAGCTGAACTGCAGACGCTGCGTGCCCGCGAGAAGGCGCACACCCGGGAAGGCGACGCGATCGCCGCGGCCCGCCGCCGGCTCCCGATGGTCGAGGTGGACCCGACGCTGGAACTGACCGGTGCCCAGGGTCCGACCACTCTCCTCGACGCCTTCGAGGGCCGTCAGCAACTGATCGCCTACTACTTCATGTGGCATCACGGCCATCCCGCCGCTGAGCAGTGCCAGGGCTGCACCTGGTGCACGACGCAGGTCGCCGAGCTGTCCTACCTGCACTCCCGGGACATCACCTACGCGGTCTTTGCCCAGGGCCCGTACTCCGAATCCAGTCGCTATCGCGACTTCATGGGCTGGGAGATGCCGTGGTACTCGGCCCTGCCGTCGCTCGAGACCCTGCTGGTCGGCCGACGCGTCGGCTCGATGCACCTGGTCTGCTACCTCCGCGACGGCGACCGCGTCTTCGAGACCTACTGGACGACTCTCCGCGGCGTCGAGGCGATGGACTACAGCTATGCGCTGATGGATCTCACCGTCTACGGGCGACGGGAGCAGTGGGAGGACTCACCGGCCGGCTGGCCGAAGGAGTGGCAGCCCGGCTATCCCAAGGTCCTGAACGGCCGCCCGATCGCCCAGTGGTCCCGGATCGAGGCCGGCCGCTCCGACCAGCTGTGAGTCAGGTCGGGGTGCCGCGGACGTGTTCGAAGATCAGGCTGGTTTCGGCGTGGATGACGGCGGGATCGGCGGTCAGATGGTCCAGGACGAAATCGCGGAGGGCGTCCGGTGACTCGGCGGCCACGTGGAGCAGGTAGTCGTTCGCGCCACTGACATGGAACAGCGACAGTACGCCGGGCAGGCGCGGCGCCGCCGCCCGGAAGCGGTCGATCTCGTCTCGCGAGTGCGCGCCGATCCGGATCGCCACCAGCGCCTGCAGCGGCTGACCGAGCGCCGCCAGGTCCACATCCGCGTGGAAACCGCGGATCACCCCTCGATCGCGGAGTGACCGGACCCGGGTCAGACAGGTCGACGGCGCGATCCCGGTCGCCTCGGCGAGCGCGTTGTTCGGCATCCGGCCGTCGGCGGTCAGCAGCCGGACCAGCTCCTGATCGACCTCGTCGAGCGCAGCGGGCACCGGCCGCGGGGCCGGTCCAGGCGTCCGACGATCCTTCGGCATACCCCCACTGTAAGCGTCATCCACAGAATCCACAGCGTGTGGACAAGCCTGTGGACGAATTTTCTTCGGAACTCTTGCGCTAGATCTGCAGAAGATTCCATCCTCGCCACATCACCGAGGAGGCGACCATGACCCAGCTGGACACCCGCTCCGTGCACGCCGGCCGCGACGACCTGACCGCGCTCGGCGTCCACGTCCCCCCGATCGACCTCTCCACGACCTACCCCCTGCCCGGCGTGTCCAGCGGCGGAGCGTCGTACGACGCCTTGGCGCTCGGCAACGGCCCGGACGGCGGCAGCCTCGTCTACCAGCGCCTGTGGAACCCGAACGTCGCCCGCTTCGAGGAGGCCATGGCCGAGCTCGAGTACTGCGAGGGCGCAGTCGCGTTCGGCTCCGGCATGGCGGCCCTCTCCGCCGCGCTGCTCGCCACGGTCGCCACGGGCAAGCCACACCTGGTCGCCGTCCGCCCGATCTACGGCGGCTCGGACCACCTGTTATCCACAGGCCTCCTGGGTACGACGGTCACCTGGGTGACCGCCGGCGGTATCGCCGACGCGATCCGCCCCGACACCGGACTCGTCATCGTGGAGACCCCGGCCAACCCGACGGTGGAGCTGGTGGACATCGCCGCGGCCGTGCGACAGGCCAACGGCGTACCGGTGCTGGTGGACAACACCTTCGCGACGCCGGTACTCCAGCAGCCCGCGCAGCACGGCGCGACGCTGGTGCTGCACTCGGCGACGAAGTACCTGGGCGGTCATGGCGACGTGATGGGCGGGGTAGTCACAGCTAACGCCGAGTGGACCGCCAAGCTTCGGCAGGTCCGTGCGCTCACCGGGGGCCTGCTGCACCCGCTGGCGGCGTACGAGCTGCACAGGGGACTGCAGACGCTCCCTGTCCGCATCCGGGCGCAGCAGGCATCGGCGGAGAAGCTGGCTGACTGGCTGAGCACGCATCCGGCTGTGGACTACGTGTACTACCCGGGTCTGCCCGAGTGCGACCCGCTAGGCCTGGTCGGGCGGCAGTTGGCCGGCCCGGGCGCAGTACTGGCTTTCACTACAGCGGGCGGCTACCAGGCGGCAGCCCATGTGGCAGCTTCACTCCAGCTCATCACCCACGCCGTCTCCCTCGGCGGAGTAGACACCCTCATCCAGCACCCAGCAGGCCTGACCCACCGCCTGGTTGCCGAAGAGGCCAAACCCCACGACAACCTCCTCCGCCTGAGCATCGGCCTCGAATCCTCCGAGGACCTGACCGCCGACCTGGCCCAAGCCCTGAGCTAGGTCGGCGGCGCCTGAGCCATTCGCGGGGGATGGCTCAAGCTCAAGCCGGCACTGCGACCGGGTGTTCCAGAACCTTGTCGATGATTCCGTACTCCTTCGCCTGTTCCGGGGTGAACCAGCGGTCCCGGTCGGAGTCTGCCTCGATCCGCTCGACCGGCTGCCCGGTCCGTTGGCTCAGCAGCCGGGCCAGGTCCTTCTTCGCCAGGATCGACTGCTCCGCCTGCGTCTTGATGTCCGACGCCGTGCCGCCCATCCCGCCGGTCGGCTGGTGCATCATGATCCGGGCGTGCGGCAGCGAGTACCGCTTGCCCTCCGCGCCACAGGCCAGCAGCACCTGTCCCATCGACGCGACCATGCCCATCGCGTACGTCGCGACGTCGTTGCTGATGAAGTTCATCGTGTCGTAGATCGCCAGCCCGGCCGAGACCGAACCCCCGGGCGAGTTGATGTACAGCGAGATGTCCGCCTTCGGGTCCTCGGCGTTCAGCAGGATCAGCTGGGCGCACAGCGCGTTCGCGTTCTCGTCCTTGATCTCCTCGCCGAGCACGACGATGCGCTGCCAGAGCAGCCGCTGGTAGATGTGGTTGTCGAGGGCATTCGGTGCGGTCGTCTCGGTCATGTCTCCCAGCGTGGCCGCGGGACGCCCGCCCGTCCCGGGAATCTGCCCATGGCAGATCTGCCCACCGCAGACCCGGCCGGGGTGGCACACTCGGTACAGGACCACGGACGACATCCCGGGGAGGACCCAGACGTGTTGCTACGCCAGGTGATCGGAAACGTTTTCCGCCGGCTGCGGCGCGAGCGGGGAATCACCCTGCGCGAGCTCGCCGAGCTGGCCCAGGTGTCCGTGCCGTACCTCTCCGAGATCGAGCGCGGCCGCAAGGAGCCCTCCTCGGAGATCCTCGCCGCGATCTGCCGGGCACTCGACCTGGAGCTGGCCGACCTGCTGGCCGAGGTGCAGTTCGACCTCGCCACCGCGGTCCGCGCCACGCTGCCGGTGCACCTGCAGACCTCGGCCATCCGCGTCACCGAGTCCGCCCCGCGACAGGTGGCCTCTTCGCCGAAGGCGTACTCCGGCACCGCTCAGGCGTTCGCCCTGGTCGCCTAGTCAGTGCTCTGGCACAGCAACCCAGGTGCAAGAGCCTGGCGTACTACGGCTGCGCCCGCAGAGGTGCTCGCCTTCCACCAGTCCCTCCCGGGCTATGCGCCGACCCCGCTGACCGCAGTACCGGCGCTGGCGGCTGAGCTGGCTGTCGGGCAAGTTCTGGTGAAGGACGAGTCGCAGCGGCTTGGCCTGCCTGCTTTCAAGGCACTCGGAGCCTGGTGGGCCATCCACTGTGCTCTGCAGGATCACCCGCGCACTGCAGAGCTCGTCACGGCGACCGACGGCAACCATGGGCGCGCAGTCGCCCGGATGGCGCGCATGCGTGGTCTCAAGGCCCACGTGTTCATCCCGGCCGTCGTCAGTGAGCGTGCCATCGAGGCGATCCGCTCCGAGGGCGCGCTGGTGACAATCATCGACGGGTCGTACGACGCTGCTGTGTCTGCTGCTGCCGCCGATGCGGCCAGCGGCAACAGCCTGCTGGTCCAGGACTCGGCCTGGCCTGGGTACGAGGTCATCCCGCAGTACATCGTCGATGGCTACTCCACGCTCTTCCGTGAGATCGACGTCGAGCCCGACCTGGTCGTAGTACCGATGGGTGTCGGCTCTATCGCCCAGGCTGCAGTCACTCACTACCGCAGTGGTCCTGTGGCACCGTCTGTCCTCGGTGTCGAGCCAGCAAGCGCCGCCTGTGTCATCGCCAGCCTCCAGGCCGGAGAGCTGGTCACTGTGCCCACCGACCAGACAGTGATGGCCGGCCTGAACTGCGGCACCCCCTCAAGCCTCGCCTGGCCCGTACTGCGCGCTGGGCTGGACGCAGCGGTCACAGTGGAGGACTCCGAGGCGCTACGCGCAGTCGACGACCTGGCAGCGCTCGGTATCTCTTCCGGCCCGAGCGGAGCCGCGACGCTGGCCGGCCTGCGCGCGGCACGCGACCGGTTGCCGTTGAGCGCCACCAGCACGATCATTTTGATCAGTACGGAGGCTGCCTCGTGATTGACTACCGAATCCGCTTCCCGGTCGACGACATCGCGCTGTCCGGCCTGCACGCGCTCGCGTTCGGCCATCGGGTCGAGGTGCAGCCGTGGGCCGCCCGGCTGGACCGGCACGCGCTCACCTGGGTCGGTGCCTTCAGCAACAACTTGCTCGTCGGCTTCGTCCAGGTCTGCTGGGACGGCGGCGCGCACGCGTTCGTGCTCGACACGGCCGTGCACCCGGAGTACGGGCGGCAAGGCATCGGCAAGCGACTGGTCCGAGCAGCCGCCTCGGAGGCGAAGGCAGCGGGTTGCGAGTGGTTGCACGTCGACTACGAGCCGCATCTGGCCGACTTCTACGTGAAGGCCTGCGGCTTCTCGCCCACCGAAGCGGCCCTGCTCAAACTCCGCTGAGTACTGCGGTCAGCCGTTCGGTCGACACACACGAGATCAGGCATCGCTCCTTGGCGTCACCGAGCAGCTCAGCGGTCCAGCGCGTGAACCCGCCATCGCCCAACTCCGCATCGCCGACGCCGACCCCGAGCGCAGTACCGGCGTAGTAGTTCGAGCCTTTGTCCCGCGCGGGATCCTCGGTGAACGGCACCTTCAGCGCAGGCCGAACGGTGTCCTCGATCCGCTCCCGTACCGCGGTCGGCGCGAAGGTGGTGAACGTCAACTGGGCCTCGTCACCCAGAACGTCGTGCCAGAACCGCAGATGATCCACCAGCATCTCGGCCTCGATCCGCCCCGACCCGGTGTCCCGCGCACTCGACACCAGCGCGAACAACTGGAAATGCGCGAACATCCCCGGCGCGTCCACCGCCTGAGCCCGCACCACTCGCTGGCACGCGGCCAGGTCGACCCGTTCCTGCCCGGCGCGACGGCGTACCGCCGCCTCGATCGCCAGCACGTTGGTCGGATCGCTCGCCACCTCGTTGCCGCGCATCGTGCTGACGACCTTGTTCTGATCGACGGTGGCCACCGCCGAACACGTCCCCAACGGCGCCAACGGCGACAACTCAACCCCCGCGAACCGCTCCGGCAACCGCTCCCACACCATCGCCTGCGTCTTGACCAGCGCCCGCGGATCAACCACCGACGGCCGCACGAACCGATCCTCCTGCCACCGCCGAACCACCCGAGCCGGCGTCACCGCACCCGCCCGAACCCGACTCACCTCCAGCAACGCGGTCTGCAACTCCGACGCACTCAACCCATGCCCGAACGCCTCCCGCGCCCCCTCCGGCACCTTCCGCCAAACCCGCTCACCCACATCACCCATACCCCCACCCTGCCGAATTGTGACCATTGGCGCCGCTCATTTAGCTTTTCGGTTGGCGGAGACGGAGGGGGCGGATACCTGACCGGCTCATCGTGAGCGCCCATGGACCGCCTCCGAGCTTGATGGTCAGCCGGCGCAGACGTTCCTCGTGCTGGAGGAAGATTTCGGCCAGCTCCATCGACGTATGGTCCTGCTTGCCGCCGATCCAGACCGAGCGGAGACCGTGCTCCCAGTACGCGAGCTGCTCGGCGGGTCTGGTCCGGATCCTCCGGTCGCGGGTGAGGATGATCCAGCCGCGCTCACCGACGATCGGCATCCAGGTGAGATCCGGCGTACCTCGCGGAATCTCTTCGATCGCCGAATAGATGACATCGAGACGGTGGTGATCCCGGATCAGGATCTTGGCCAGTCCGATCGCATTTTCGTCTGCGAAGTACCGGCTCGGTTCGGTCAAGGATCAGCCGGTCTGCGAAGTCGAGGCGATCAGTTCGTAGCGCAGGGCCTGATCGATCTGATCCAGGTCGAGGTCGTACAGCTCCGCAAGCACCTCACGGCTCTCGCCGGCCCGGTACTCCTCGGCGAGCACCTCCGTCCGGATGCCGCGGATGCTGGGCTGACCGAACGAACGGCTGGGATCCAGCTGTACATCTGGAGTGCGGGTCACCGGGCGGATCATGGTGGCGACGCCGTCGGTGAACTGGACCGCCTCGGCAAACCGCTGAGCGGGCAGGTCGAGCATCAACTGGCCGTTGCGCACCACGACCAGCAGCAGTTCAGGCTCCAGGCCGACTTCCTCCTGCACTCGCTGGACAAGCTCCCGGCCGTCGACCTCGAGAAGTGTCCGTGCGTGTGCGAGGGGGTAAGGCCCAAACTCCGCGCGAAGGCGCTCGACGGCGGGCCGCAGTCGGCGGACGGACACTCGCTGATCCCGAAACTCGGCAAGCAGCCTCGCCTCGACCATCTCGCCCCAGGTCACGATGTCGCTGCCGGTCGAGGTCGAGCGCAGGACGGGCGCGTACTCCGTACCGCCGCGCCGGTATCCGTCGATCCACCGGCGCGCGGTGCCTGGGCGCAAGCCGACCAGGCGATCGACGTCCGGATAGGAGTAGATCGCTCGATCGAGCAGGCTTGATGCGGTCACGCGCTCATCGTGCCACTCCGGGACCGAAACCCGGCGGAAGTTTTCCACAGGCTCGCTCTGTACCAACTAGTCTGTACGACATGGATGCGATGCAGTACGAGGTGAATCTGCCGGCGGACTACGACATGGGGATCATCCGCCGGCGGGTGGAGACGCTGGGTTCGAAGACGGACGACTTCGACGGGCTGGGCGTGAAGGCCTATCTCGTGCAGGACCAGGCGAACGGCGCGGCGGTGAACCAGTACGCGCCGTTCTACCTGTGGAACGACACAGCCGGAATGAGCCGGTTCCTCTGGGGCGGCGGGTTCTTCACGGGTATCTGCAAGTCCTTCGGGCGTCCGAGTGTCCGGCACTGGGCAGGTGCCGGGGTGCTCCCTGGAGCTGACGTCGACCAGCCGGCGGCCGGCGCCACCAAAAACGTGCAACTGCTCCCGCCCGACGTCGACCCGGCGGGCCCAGTCGCGGAGGCGCTGGAGGTGTTGCGTCGTACGGCCGAGATGCCCGGCGTCCACAGCTCGGCGATCGCCGTGGACCCGGCCCGCTGGGAACTCGTCCATTTCACCTTGTGGACCGGCGAACCAGGCATCGTCCCCGGCACGCGCTACCAGGTCCTCCACTTGTCCACACCCGACACAAAAACCCTGTTCGGGTAGTGAGTTCGCGGATATCTTCTAAGGCATGACGTACTCAAGCCCGCACCTTTGACGCTCTGACCGACCACGACCCAGCGCGGTTCCGCGCAGTCTGTCCGTTCGCATCGTCGCTTACGAGGCGCTGCAGGACTTCATCCCGTTGTATCCGTTGTACGGCTTGCTGTTCTCGGATCACGGACTGTCGGCGGCCCAGATCTCGACGCTGTTCATCATCTGGTCGACGACCGCGTTTCTGCTCGAGGTGCCATCGGGTGCCCTGGCAGATGTCTTCTCCCGGCGCAAACTGCTGGTGCTCGGCGCCCTCATCGGAGGCCTGGGCTATGTGGCCTGGATCGCCCTGCCCTCGTACGCCGGGTTCGCCGCCGGTTTCGTGTTGTGGGGAGTCAGCTCCGCGCTGATCTCCGGCACGTTCGAAGCCTTCGTGTACGACGAACTCGCCGCGCGCGGAGCCTCCGACCGGTACGCCGGACTGATCGGCAGGGCGAAGTCTTCCGCCCTGGTCATGAATCTGGCGGCTACCGCATTGGCAGCGCCGCTGTATCAGCTTGGTGGCTATCCGTTGGCGGGTGCCGTCAGCGTGTGCAGCTGTCTTGCCCAGGCGGCGGTTGCCCTGTCCTTGCCGGAGGCGCCACCTGTCGCCACGGCCGACGAAACAGAGGAGGTGGAGCCGGGAGCCGGAGGTGGCCCACTCGGACGGTACGTGGCGATGTTGCGCTCGGGACTGAGCGAGGTCGCGACCAGTCGTGTCGTCCGCAAGGCCGTCGCGCTGGTGGCTCTGTTGGGTGGATTCCTGGCCTTCGACGAGTATTTCCCCTTGCTGGCAAGGGAGATCGGCGCCTCGACGACACTCGTCCCGGTGCTGATCGCCGGTACGGTCGCTGCCCAGGCGATCGGTGGCGCGCTTGCCGGTCCGGCGTACCGGCTGCGGGGTCGGCTGCTCGCGGCTGGGCTGGGGTTGTCGGCCGGATTGCTGGCGTGGGGTGCTTTGAGCGGGACGGCTCATGGGTTCGTACCGATCGCGGTCGGCTACGGCGTGATGCAACTCGTCATCATCGTCGCCGAAGCGCGGCTGCAGGACGCCATCACGGGTCCGGCGCGCGCCACGGTGACGTCGGTGTCGGGTCTGTTCGCCGAGGTCTTCGCCGTCGCGGTCTACGCGGGCTTCGCGTTGGGCTCGTTCTGGTTCGCGCTGCCGGCGTTGGTTGCAGGGCTGACCGTCCCGCTGTTCCTGACCGCGCTGATCACCCCGTCGGCCCTCCCGCCGCCGGCTCCGCAAGAGGAGTCGTCTGCGGACGCAGCCTCAGTCGGAGAGGAGGGTGTTGACGGATGAGACCAGGCGGGTGACGAAGGCGGTTCGGTGGGTGTCCTTGGTGGATGCCAGGGAGAGGAAGGGGTTGAGGTCTTCGAGTTCCACCAGGAGAAGCTCGCCGTCGCGCGTGCGGCACGCATCGACGCGCTGGATGCCGTGGTCGATGGCGTTCCAGTCGACGAAGCGTTGTGCGAAGGCGAGGTCGTCGTCGGTCGGCTGGTAGGGCTGCAGCTCCCAGCGGAGTTCGGGGTCGGGGGCGTACAGCGCGTACTGGAAGTCGTGGTCGACGAAGTAGAAGGAGACCTCGTACCGGAAATCGATCAAGGGCTGCGCGAGCAGGCCGTCGAGAGGAAGGGTGGTGAGTTCGTCACGGGAGACTTTGCGTAGTCCGATCGAGTCGGAGCCCAGCTTCGGCTTGACGAGATACCCGGCTGACTCGGGCAACGCGGCCGGGTCGCTGTCGGTCGTCGGGATGACCGGGTAGCCGGCGTCGCTCAGCTCCACCAGGTACTGCTTGCCGACCATGTCGGCCTTGCCGGTGAGCTGGTTGTACACGCGGGTCCCCTTGTCGAGCGCCGCTGCCCGGAATTCGTCGTACTCGACCTGAAAGTGCAGGACCGGCCCGCTGTTGCGCACCACCACAGCGTCGAAGCTATCCATCAGCGCCACCGCATCAAGTGGATGACACAACGCCAGATCGAAGTGATCCCGCAGCTCCCGAGTGAGAAAGATGTCTTCGTCGCAGTACCGCCGGCCACGCGCCGGATAGGTGAGATCGCTGACGTACAAGATCTTCGCGCGCATGATGAAGCCTCCGGCGGTGAGAGTTGCGGTCTGGCGCTACAGGCCGAGGTGGGATTCGATGCCGGCGACCAGTACTGCGATGCCGGTGGTGAAGCCATCGCTGAAGTCGTAGGCGAGGCCCTCGGTGCCGAGTTCGGAGACTACGCGGACGAGGGTTGGGGCTTTGCCGGGTGGGAGGGTGGCTACTCGGGTCAGTAGGTCGGGGGCCAACTCGAAGGTGTCGGCGCGGACGGACGCTTCGCCGAGGCTGAAGCCGTGGATGAAGTCGATGATGGTGTTGACCGCCTCGAAGATCTGCCGTGGCTCCGCGCCGGCTCGGTCTAGGGCGCGGTAGAACGGCTCGACGGTCACCACGACGACGTCCGAGACGGCGGAGGTGTCGGAGAGCACCTGCAAGGCCAGATTCGGGTGGGCTCGCAGTGCGTCGCGGTAGGCCTCGGCCGCGTTTTTCAACTCGTCCTGCCAGGCGATGCTGTCGTCCGGTGGTGAGGACTCCAGTTGGGCGAAGACGAGCTCGGCCAGTCCGGCGAAGACGGCCGCCTTGTTCGGCAGGTGGTGGTAGATCGACATCGGGTTCACGCCGAGCGTCGAGGCGAGCCGCCGCATCGTCATCGCCTCGATGCCTTCGGTGTCGACGATCCGCAACGCCGCCTCGAGGATGGTCTGCCGGCTGAGCCGCTCCTCGCCCGACCGCGGTCGCCCCGCTCGACCAGGACTCGGCTTGCCAGCATTAACCATACGACGTATGGTACAGAAATCATACAGCGTATGGCTACAGTGGGAGGCAGAACATGACCGGACAGCCGTTGGCGGGCAAGGTGGCGTTGGTGGCCGGCGGGACCCGGGCGGCCGGGCGGGGGATCGCGGTGCAGCTCGGCGCGGCCGGCGCGACCGTCTACGTGACAGGCCGGACCACGCACGCCCAGCGGTCCGAGATGAACCGTCCCGAGACGATCGAGGAGACCGCCGAGCTGGTCGACGCCGCGGGCGGCCGCGGCATCGCAGTACAGGTCGATCACACCGATCCGGCGCAGGTGAAGGCGCTGGTCGAGCGGATCGAGTCCGAGCAGGGTGCGCTGCACATCCTGGTGAACGACATCTGGGGACAGGCTGGCGAGCCCGAATGGGACAAACCGGTGTGGGAGTCGTCGCTCGAGGAGGGCCTCAAGCTGTTCCGGCTCGGCGTCGACACACACGTGATCACCAGCCACTTCGCGCTGCCGTTGCTGATCAAGTCGCCCGGCGGCCTGGTCATCGAGATGACCGACGGCACCGACGAGTTCAACGCGACCAACTACCGCGTCTCGTTCTTCTACGACGTCGCCAAGGGCGCGGTCAGCCGGATCGCGTTCGCCCTCGCCCACGAACTGAAGTCGCACCAAGCGACCGCGATCCTGCTCACCCCCGGCTGGCTCCGCTCGGAGGCGATGCTCGAAGGCTTCGGCGTCACCGAGGAGAACTGGCGCGACGCCACCGAAAAGGTCCCGCACTTCGCGATCTCCGAGAGCCCGTCGTACGTCGGCCGCGCGGTGGCGGCATTGGCGGCCGACCCCGACGTCGCGCGTTACAACGGCAAGTCGCTGTCCAGCGGCGAACTGGCGCAGGTCTACGGCTTCACCGACCTGGACGGCAGCCGGCCCGACGCCTGGCGCTACATCGTCGAGGTCGAATCCCAGGGCAAGCCAGCGGACACCACCGGCTACCGCTAAGCCCGCGGACACCACCGGCTACCGCTAAGCCGGCGGACGCCACTGGCTGCCGCTAGAGCCGATGAAGCGGGCAGACGCCGCGGCCAGGGCTCAAAGCCGGCAGCGGTGAGGCGGAGCCAGTGAGGGCGGTCTGCGGATGGGCGGCAGCAATCGGTACTCCGGTCGCTGCCGCCAGCGCCAGTACGTCGCGCCGCGAGGTCACCGCGACCGCAGGGTCCTGCTCGTAGACATAGGTGAGCTCAGGCCACCGTGCCTGCGCCGGATGCACCAGGAGGTCGCCCCCGAGCACAGCCCGCTCAGTCACCACGCACTGATGCCCAGGCGTATGCCCCGGCGTCGGCAGCAGCCGTAGGCCGTCGGCAAGCACAGTCTCCCCATCCACAGCCCGCAACTGCCCCGCATCGACAAGCGGCTGGATCAGCTTCGTGTAGTTGGCCCCGCCGCGTGCTTGCTCCACCTCTACCTGCTGCACCACATAGGTCGCATTGCCGAAGAGCGGCAACTCCTCAGCCACGTTCCAGCCCGCATGATCAGAGTGGATGTGGGTGAGCACCACAGTGTCGACCTCACTCACCTGTACTCCGGCCGCCTCCAGCAGCGAAGGCAACCGACCAGCCGTCCCCAGCCACTCAGCCGCGTCGCTCCCGGCCGGCCCGATCCCGGTGTCGACCAGCGTCACTCCGGCAGACGACGTCACCAGGAAGCTGTGGAAGTGCAGCCACCACCCACCATCGGCCGCAACATTCCCGGGCATCGAAGCCGCCGTCCACTCCTGATGCTCACTGGACCAACCGGGCAAGGCTGTCTCGACAGGCTCAGGAAAAACCGCCACCGCATCGCACAAAACCGTCACATCCACGCCGACAACCTAGTGCGCGGGCAGGACCATCCACACGGCCAAGCCGGTCATGATCAGGGCGATGCCGCCGTCGAGGATCTGCCAGGCGCGTGGGCGGGCGAAGACCGGGCCGAGCTTGCGGGCGAAGAAGCCGAGCGAGAAGAACCACCCGAAGCTCGCCGCGACCGAGCCCAGGCCGTAGATCCAGCGCCCGTCCGGCCCGCGCTGGTTCGCCAGCGACCCGAGCAGGATCACCGTGTCCAGGTACACGTGCGGGTTCAGGAACGTGAACCCGAGACAGGTCAGTACGACGCTCCGCAGCGCGGTAGGAGTGTGGTCGGTCGGGTTCATCGCCGCGGGGTTGAAGGCTCGCCGCGCCGCGATCACGGCGTACGTGAAGAGGAAGAGTGCGCCGCCGTAGCGGGCCAGGTCGAGGGCGAGTTGGCTGCTGGTCAGGACGGCGCCGAGGCCGGCGATGCCGCTCGAGATGAGTAGTGCGTCGGAGAGTGCGCAGATCAGAACCACCGGCAAGACGTGCTCGCGGCGCAGCCCCTGGCGCAGTACGAACGCGTTCTGTGCTCCGATCGCGACGATCAGCGTCAAGGTGGTGGCAAAGCCGGCGAGGAGGGGCATGGTTCGACCGTAGAAGGCCGGCCAGCCACAAACCAGCTAAAGTTCTTTCACCACCATTAGCTACGCTTAAGCTAGGAAACCCATGCAGCTCGACTCGGCCCAGCTGGACACCTTCGCCGCGGTGATCGACGAAGGCAGTTTCGACGCCGCGGCTCGCAAGTTGCAGGTCACGCCGTCGGCCGTCAGCCAGCGGATCAAGGCGATGGAGAGTCGCCTCGGCCACGTCCTGGTGCAACGAACCAAACCGGCTCGCGCCACCGAAGCAGGCGAGGCCGTACTACGCCTCGCCCGGCAGGTGTCGCTGCTGGAGGTCGAGGCGATCGCCGCGGTGAAGGGCAAGCTGGACGGCCTGCGGCTGCCGATCGCGGTGAACGCCGACTCGCTCAACAACTGGTTCCTGCCGGTGCTCTTCGCCGTACCGCCGGAGTTGGTGACCGCGTTCGACCTGCGGCAGGAGGATCAGGACCATTCAGCGGAGCTGCTGCGCAACGGGACGGTCCTGGCCGCGGTCACCGCCGATCCACAGCCGGTGCAGGGTTGCCGGGTGCAACCGCTCGGCAAGATGCGGTACCTGTCGATCGCGACGCCGGAGTTCGCCGACCGCTGGCTGACCGGGCGGCCGCTGCCGGAGGCGCTCGCGGACGCGCCGATGATCGTCTTCAACTCCAAGGACATGCTGCAGCACCGGCTGGTCCGCAAGGTGACCCGGCGGCGGCTCGAGCCGCCGATGCACTCGATCCCCGCGCCAGGGCCGTTCGTCCGGGCGATCCGGCTCGGCCTCGGCTGGGGCATGATCGAGGAGGAGATGGTCGAGGACGAACTGACCGACGGCCGCCTGGTGGAAGTTGCCAAGGGCAAGTACGTCGACGTGCCGCTGTACTGGCAGCGCTGGAAGCTGGACTCCGCTGTGCTCGACGCCCTGACTGCCGCCGTCCTAAAGGCAGCCGCAACCGGCCTGCGGCCCCGTTAATACCTCGAACACACCCGACGTCCGGCGACGCTGATCTCGAACAGATGTGCAAGACGATCGTTTCAGACGTCCACTAGGATCGGTGCCATGGGAAACCGTGAAGCGCTGATCGAGGGCGCCAAGAGCTGCCTGATGGAGAAGGGGTACAGCCGGACCACCGCGCGGGATATCGCGACGGCGGCCGGGGTGAGCCTGGCCGCGATCGGTTACCACTTCGGCTCCAAGGAAGCACTGCTCAACGAGGCGATGCGGCAGGCGCTGGACGAGTGGGGTGTCCAGGTCGGCGAGACCATGAGCGCCGGGTTGCCGCCGAACGTGGACGCCCGGGAGCGGTTCGTGGCGACCTGGGGACAGGCGGTCGAGACGTTGTCGTCGCCGGCAACGCGCGCGCTGTGGGTCACGCAGTACGAAGTACTGAGTCTGGGAGCGCATCTGCCGGAGCTGCTCGCGGAGCTGTCGAAGCTGCAGGGCGAGGCGCGCGAGGGCGTGGCGATGCTGTTCGGTTCCGCGGACGAGAACACTGACCCGGCGACGACTCAGCAGGTCGGCGCGTTCTATCAGGCGCTGCTGCTAGGCGTGATTGCGCTGTGGCTCTTCGACCCTGCGAAGGCACCCAAGGGTGAAGACCTGGCCAAGGCGATCCAGTTGGTCGCATCCCAGCTAGGGTCGTGAGATGAAGAAGGCGATACCGCTTGCCCTGGGTTTGTTGCTGACTGTGCTCGGCGTGGTCTGGGCGTTGCAGGGGCTCGGCTACATCGGCGGCAGTTCGATGAGTGGCAAGAGCCTGTGGGCGATCATCGGACCGCTCGTGGCGGCGTTCGGAGTCTCCCTGCTGTACGTCACTTTCCGGGGTCCGCAGAAGCGGTAGGCGTCGGCAGGTCTGCCGGCTCCCAGCGCATGGCCATCGGGTTGTCGGCCGGGACCAGGCCGTTGGCCATGATCGCTCCACTGATCGGCCGGACCAGGCGGTCCAGTTCCTCGGCGTTGGAGTCGCCAAAGGCTGACCAGCCCTGCTCGGCCAACCTGTCGGTGGTGTCCTCGACCTGCTGCCGCAGTGCTCGCCCTGCCTCAGTCAGTACGCCGTCCGCGTCCAGCAGCCCGCGTACCCGGAGATCCTCCTCGGCTGCGGCCCACTCCTCGTCGCTCCAGCGCCTGTTGAGCTGGAACACCTCCTTGGACGGCCCGCCAGCGGCAGAGATGGTCACGCACGCCTGGCAGGGAGACAGCTGCGCCCCGACCAGTGCGGCGACATGCCCGTCGCCACGCGACTCCCTGAGGATCGTGCTGGCCTGCCACAACACCAGGTGCGGCTCATCCGGCCAGTCGAGCGCAGCGTTGGCTGCACCGAGTGGCCGGCCCGCTGTCGGCGCCAACTCGGCCGCCTGGCGAGCCAGCTCGGCGGCCCGGCGTACCGGAGTACTGGTGGGTGGGAAGCGGCGTACTGCGCTGTCGACCGCCTCCAGGCGAGCGGTGAGGAGCTGTGCGGGCGTGGCGAAGCTCCAGGCGTCAGGGATGGCGCGGGCGACCATGGACGGGTGGAAGTTGTAGAAGACCGCCGTGACGAGTCCTGGCCCCACTGGGCCTAGTGGAGCTGCGCGGCAGGCGAAGTAGCTCATCCAGCCGCCGCGGAGGCCGAGTGCGTCCGTGGCCTTCCTGGTGTCGGGCGCGAAGTAGGTGATCGCGTGGTACGGCTCGAGAACTTTCCACAGGCGCCGGGCGCGCGACTCGGTCATGCTCCCGATCAAAGCAGATCGATCCCCTCTTGATGAGAGGGTGTCGGCCATGAGTATTCGGGTGCAGTGTGTGAACTACGACGCGATCGACCCCGCCGCGCAGGCACGCTTCTGGGCCGAGGTGCTCGGCTGGCGGATCACGCACGAGGTCGAGAAGGAGTCGGTGCTGGAGCCACCGCAGGGCAGCCCGGAGGACGGCGTCGCCCCGGACATCCTGTTCATCCGGGTGCCGGCCGACGAGACGAAGACGGTGAAGAACCGCGTTCACCTGGACCTGCGTCCGGACGACCAGCAGGCCGAGATCGCGCGGATCGAGAGCCTCGGCGGCAAGCGCGTGTCGGTCGGGCAGGACGAGTCTGTCTCCTGGGTCGTGATGGCCGACCCGGAAGGCAACGAGTTCTGCGTACTGCGTGCCTTTACCCCCGAGGAGCTGGCCACTCTCTAGAGCGGCCGGTGCATCACGTGCAGGCCGACGTAGCCGTGGGTCGGGCTGAGGAAGGCTTCGGGGACTGTGCCGATGATGTCGAAGCCCAGTGACTGCCAGAGTTTCACCGCGGTGGTGTTGGTCTCCACCACCGCGTTGAACTGGATGGAGCGGAATCCGCTCCGCCCGGCCCAGTCGATCATGTCCTGGCAGAGTGCGCGGCCGACGCCCTGTCCGCGCGCCGCGGCGTCGACCATGAAGCTCGCGCTGGCCACGTGCGCGCCCGGGCCGGGACGGTTCGGGTACATGTTCGCGCTGCCCAGAACCTTGCCCTCGGCATCGATCGCGACCGTGGTCCGGGCCAGTGGTGACGAGGACGGTGACATCCACATCGCCTGCGCCTGCTCGTAGGTCAGCCCGGGATCGTAGGCATACGTCTCGCTGGCAGTGACGATCTCCCGGAAGAACGGCCAGATCGCGTCCCAGTCTGCCGCGGCAGCCTCTCGGATTTTCATGGAACCGATAGAATCACAGGGGATGACCAACTCTGTCGTTCATGGGCTGCCGCGCTGGAGTCTGGCCGTGCCCCCGCTCGCTCTCGTCGTCCTGGTGCTGTCCTGGGGACGCAAACCCGGTGCAGTGCTGCTCATCCTCATCTGCGCCGGCCTCGGTGCGGCGGTGATCGCCGCCGTTCACCACGCGGAGGTCGTCGCGCATCGCGTCGGCGAACCGTTCGGCACGCTGATCCTGGCGCTCGCGGTGACTGTGATCGAAGTCGCCCTGATCGTGACCCTGATGGCGTCGGGCGGCGACAAGGCCGCGTCGCTGGCGCGCGACACCGTGTTCGCCGCGGTGATGATCACCTGCAACGGCATCCTGGGTCTTGCGCTCGTGGTCGGGTCGCTGCGGCACAAGACGCAGGAGTTCCGGGTGCACGCGTCCGGCAGCGCGCTCGCCGTGATGACCGCGCTGGTCACGCTGAGCCTGGTCCTGCCGACCTTCACGACCAGTACTCCGGGGGCCACCTTCAGTGGTCCGCAGCTCGCCTTCGCCGGGGTCGCGTCATTGGTGATGTACGGCGTCTTCGTGTTCGTCCAGACGATCCGGCACCGCGACTACTTCCTCCCGGTGGTCGACACGACGGAGGCGGAAGCTGCATCCACGCCTCCTGCTGTTGAAGAGTCTCGTGCCGCTGATGAGCGGGACGAGGAGCAAGATGAGCTGCATGCCGCGGCGCCCAGCGGCAAGGTCGCGCTGGTGAGTCTTGGGCTGCTGTTCGGTTGCCTGGTCGCGGTGGTCGGCCTGGCCAAGACGGTCTCGCCGAAGCTGGAGTCCGCCGTCGAGTCGGCCGGCGCGCCGCTCGCGGTCGTCGGCGTGATGATCGCGCTGCTGGTGCTGCTGCCGGAGACGGTTGCCGCAGTACGGGCCGCACTGCGGAACCGTCTCCAGACCAGCCTGAACCTCGCGCTCGGTTCGGCCCTGGCCAGCATCGGACTGACGATCCCGGCGATCGCCATCGCGTCGATCTGGCTCAGCGGGCCGCTCGTGCTCGGCCTGGGCAGCAAGGAACTGGTGCTGTTCGTGCTCACCGTCGTGGTCAGCATGCTCACCCTGGCGACCGGCCGGGCCACCCTGTTGCAGGGCGCGGTCCACCTGATGATTTTCAGTTCCTTCCTCTTCCTCGCCGTCAGTCCGTGAGGCTGTCCAGGTAGTCGACGACCTCCTGCTGGTGGTTGTGCTCCGCCCAGCCACGCGGCGTACTCCGGTACGCCGGATCCTCGATCGCCGGATCAGCGCCGAGTTCGATCAGCTTCTTGACGGTGTCGAGGTGACCCCAGAACGCTGCCTGGTGCAAGGGCGTGTTCCTCGCCAGCACGTTGAGGTCGAAGCCCAACCGCTGCAAGGGTTCCAGCGCCTCGGTCCGGCCGTGCTCGGCCGCCCGGAGCGGGAGGAGCGGGTTTCGCCTTACGGCGCGGCCTGCCAGCTCGGCCCCTGCGTCGACCGACTCGCCGCGGAAGGCGGCGGCGTACAACTCGTGGACGTCGTCGAGTGGAGCCGCGCCGGCCTCGCGCAGCCGGTCGGCGATCTCGGTGTGCCCCTGGACGGCGGCCAATTCGTAGGCGCGGTGACCGCAGTAGACCGGATGCTCGGTACCACGGCCGTCGGGATCGATGCCTTGGGCAAGCACCAGCTCGACTCGGTGCAGTAGGCCTGCCGACGAGGCGAAGACCAGCTCGTCTTCCAGGAGCTGCCTCGGGGTCGGGTGCTCACCGGTCGCACCTTCGCTGGTCATGCGTTGATGCCAAGGGCCGCCGTCGCCTTGGCCGAGGCCGAATTCGAGGAGTAGTTCCAGGTGGTCGTCGTCGTACGGCGGTGGGCAGCCGGGGCCGCAGTTGTACATCGTCTGGCTGTCGTTCGGGTCGGCGCCGGCTTCGAGGAGGAGCCGCGCCAGTTCCAGCCTGTTCTGGTGTGGCGGTTGGTCGCCTTCGCCGCGTCCGAAGGCGCCAGTCAGTGCGGTGAAGGGTGACGGCAGGCCTTCCCAGAGATAGCCGGCGTTGGGGTCGGCGCCGTGGGCGAGGAGGAGTTTGGCGATCTCCAGTGGGGCGTCCCGGGGTACGGGGAGACGGGAGTAGCTCAAGTACAGCAAGGGTTCCCAGCGGAACGGGCCGCCTTCGCGACGAGCCAGCGACGGGTCCGCGGCGAGCGTCGTACGGACTGCTTCGACTTCGCCGGCCACGACCTGGGTGTAGTTGTTGCTTAGGGCAACTTCATCGACAAGGTCTTGCGCGGAGTCTTGGCGGGCCGGGTCGTCCTCGCCGTAGTGCAGAGTGGCGAGGCGGAGAAACTCGTCGATGCGCTGACCGGGGGTATCGAGCGGACCGCCGACCTGCTGGCGGTGCGGCGATCGGCTGTACTGCTCGACGATCGCAAGATGACGCACCAGTCGCGGCCAGCTGGCAAAGCCGTAACTGCGAGCAACCACGAGTTGCGCATCCGCAAGGGTGTTGACAGGTTGCGCGTGCGCGGGCGCGCTCATCGGGTGGAACTCACGCGCCAAGGCCATAGCCTGAGAATCCTCGGCACGCACCTGCTTGAGCAGTGCCTTGGCCTGCTTCTTCAGGTGGTCCAGATTCGGCGGGTGGGGAAGGTTCCGGGTCGGCATAGCGACCTCCTCTCTACGTGCCTGCTGTCCGCATCGACAGGCGAGAAAGGAGGTAGGCCGTACAAACACAACCTCAAATCCAGGTGGGCTAAGCCCTTCCCGCGAACCGGCGGCACCCTGAGCGCCTGCCCCGATCCTACGACGCCCACCCACCCGAGTGCTACCGCAACCGACCGTGTGGGTGGTCTGGTGGGCGGGG
Source organism: Kribbella sp. CA-294648 (assembly GCF_050943845.1). Lineage (NCBI taxonomy): Bacteria > Bacillati > Actinomycetota > Actinomycetes > Propionibacteriales > Kribbellaceae > Kribbella > Kribbella sp. CA-294648. The sequence continues at coordinate 8,590,076 of NZ_CP191981.1, read as the reverse complement.
AGGATGAGGGGATGACGACGTGGGTGTTTAACGGAGTTGGACTGCCGGGTGGGGAGGCGGTTCGTCTTGCGGTGGGGGCGGGGGAGCCGGAGGGATTGCCGGGGCGGTTCGGGTTGCCGGGGTTGGTGGATTCGCATTGTCATCTGACCTTCCGGTTCGGTGAACACCGGCCGGTTCTCGTGGGTGAGGACTCGGCCGTGCGGATGCTCGACGATCTGGCGCGGGCTGGTGTGGGTGCGTTGCGGGATGTTGGTGGCGACCGTTCCGTCACGCTCAAGCTCGCCAATGATCCGCAGGGCGGCCGGCCCGTCGTGCTGGCCGCCGGGCGGTTCGTGGCGTCGAAGGACGGTTACTTTCCGGGGATGTACGAACCGGTTCCGGCCGACGAACTGGTGACTGCGGTCGAGGCCGAGCTGGAGGCGGGCGCCACCTGGATCAAGCTGGTCGGCGACTTCCCTCTTGTCGGGCCGGACGGTCCGATCCGGGGTAGTGAGACCACGCCGAACTACGAGCTCGATGCCGTCGCCGAGATGGTCGCCGCGGTACACGCGCGGGGTGCACGCGTTGCGGTTCACACCACGACTGCGCTGGTCAGCGACCTGATCCGGGTCGGCGTCGACTCGGTCGAGCACGGCGACCGCATCACCGAAGAAGACCTCGAAGTGCTCGGCGCCCGAGGCGGCGCCTGGACGCCGACTCTGTCCGCACTCATGTTCGGCGCGGAGAACGACACTTCGGAGCAGAGCAAGCGTCGCCGCGCACGCTCGGAGCGCGTCGCCGCAATGCTGCCCCTCGCCCGCCAGTACGGCGTACGCGTGCTGGCCGGATCGGATGTCGTCGGGTCCGTCGCGGGTGAGGTGAGCCAGTTGGTCCGGCATGGCCTGTCGGTCACCGAAGCGCTGGAGGCGGCAAGCACCTCGGCGCGGGACTTCCTCGGCCTGACCGACGGGGGCGATCTCGTCACCTACGACGCCGACCCCCGCGAGCACCCCGAAGTACTGGCAACGCCGGCCGCAGTCGTGCTTCGCGGCCGCCGCATCCACTGACACCCCCGCCGATACTACGAACCCGGGCGGGCATCGCTGAGACCCAGGTCACCGTGGCCTGTTCTTGAACATGTTCAAAACTCAGGGTTAGTCTCGGTCTTGTCCAAGAGTTGAACGTGTTCAAAAAGTGAGGGCGTGATGAGCATGACGGTGGTGACCTACCTGGTCTACCTGTCGATCGCGGTGCCGCTGACCATCTGGGTGGCGCGGACGCTGAGCCGGAACGGGCGGATCTTCCTGGTCGACGTGTTCCACGGCAACGACGACTTCGCCGATGCGGTGAACCGGTTGCTGGTGGTCGGGTTCTACCTGGTGAACCTCGGGTTCGTGACGCTGTTCCTGCGCAGCGGCAGCACGGTGGTCGACGCTCGCGGGTTGATCGAGCAGCTCAGCGTGAAGCTCGGCATCGTGATGGTGGTGCTCGGGGTGCTGCACCTGATGAACGTGTGGATCTTCAACCCGATCCGCCGCCGCAGCCGGCTGGAGGAGATGACCTCGCCACCGGTTCCGCCGAACAACCACGTCGTCGTCGGCGCCTACTGACCGACCATGCGACAACTGGTGGTCCTGTACGACGCGCAGTGTGGGCTCTGCCGGCGCTTCAAGGAGTGGCTGGCGGCGCAGGCGCCGGCCCGCAATGGGCAGGGTGGGGTGGTGCGGCTCGGATTCGTCGCGGCGGGGTCGACGGAGGCCAGGCAGCTGTACCCAGGGCTGGACCACGCGGCCACACTGCGCGAGGTGACTGTGGTCGCCGACGACGGAGCGGTGTACGTCGGCGACCGGGCCTGGATCGTGTGTCTGTGGGCGACCCGGGAGCACCGCGCTACCGCAGTACGGCTGGCAAGTCCGGCGATGCGGCCGGTGGCGCGGGCGATGGTGCAGGCAGCGGCTGGCCTGCGGAGCTGGAACCGGGAGGGGGACAGAGGTGACTACGCTGACGGATGTGACGGACAGTGCGACCGCCAAGGGTGAGCAGACTCGCGAGCTGATCCTGTCGACGGCTCTGCGGTTGTTCCGCGAGCAGGGCTACGGCAAGACGACCATGCGAGCCATCGCCGCCGAGGCAGGCGTGTCGGTCGGCAACGCGTACTACTACTACAGCTCCAAAGAGCACCTGATGCAGGCGTACTACGACCACCTGCAGGAGCTGCATCGCGAAGCGGTCGCGGAGATCCTGGCGGACGAGAAGTCGTTCACCAAGCGGCTCACCGGCGTACTGCGCAGTTGGCTGGAGGTGTCGGAGCCGTACCACGAGTTCGCCGGCACCTTCTTCAAGACGGCGGCGGAACCGAAGAGCCCGCTGTCACCGTTCAGCGAGCAGTCCCGCCCGGCCCGCGAGGCGAGTATCGAGATCTTCCGCCAGGTGGTGGAGGGCTCGGACATCAAACTCCCCCCAGACCTACGAGCCGAGCTGCCCGAACTCCTCTGGCTACTCCAGATGGGCATCGTCCTCTTCTGGGTCCACGACGACAGCGAAAACCTCCGCCGCACCCACCTCCTGATCACCAGCACCGTCCCCCTGATAGACCGCCTCCTACGCCTGACCCGAATCCCCGGCGTACGCGGCGTGGTCAACGACCTGGTCGGCGTCATCCGCTCAATCAAAGCCTCTTGAGCACTATTCGCCTGTGAGGCCGTCGAAGCGTTGGCGGAAGAGGTCGGCGTGGCCGTTGTGGCGGGCGTATTCCTGGATCATGTGCAGGTAGAGGGAGCGGACCGAGTGTTCGGTGCCGATCTTCGGGCGGACGAAGACGTGGTCGAGGGAGTAGCCGGCCGCGATCTCGTCGGAGAGTTTGGTGGTGGCGCGGAAGTCGGCCAGGTCCTCCTCGGCGTGGGCCGGGTCGACCAGGTCGAAGTCGCCGTCGGGGTACTCCTGGCTCCAGGTCTTCAGCAGGTCGAAGGGGCGACCGTCCAGGCAGATCTGGAACCAGTACCGCTCGACCTCGGTCGCGTGCCGGACCAGGCCGAGCAGGGTCATCGTGGACGGCTCGATCTTCGTCTCGGTGAGCTGCTCGCCGGTCAGGCCGGAGGTTTTCCACAGCAGGGTCCCGCGGTGGAAGTCGAGGAACCCCTGGAGGAGTTCGCGCTCACTGGCTACGGTCGGCGGGCTGACCCGGAATTCCTCAGCTGTCACCGGCAGAAGATACCCAGATCAGGTAACTCTCTGCCAGTGGTCCTGGCGTGCCGTACACTGATGGTGACGGCCCGCCCAGTTCTGCCTCGGGCCGATTCAGTGCATACGCTGCGCTAGCAGTCGACCACCACGCGCCGCGGCCCAGAGGCTGCGCCGGGCAGGACGACCCCCCGATCTTTGGAGTACTTCATGGCGGCACGCCGCCCCAGCACGACCACGTCCACTTCTACCCCCAGCTCCACCGAACGACCCGCGCGCGTCCCGGGTGAGGCCGCGGCCCGCCCGCGCCGCCGTCGCCGTACCGGTGCCAACGGCAACAATCCCGGTACCGACGGTGCCCAACCGCTCGCCCAGCGCAACTCCGAGGGCAACCCGGCTGAGCGCAAACAGACCGCGAGCAAGACCGAGACGTACGCCGAGGTCGCTCCCGCGGTGATCGACGAGAACGTGACCTTCGAGCAGCTCGGCGTTCCGGCCGGCCTGGTCAAGGCGCTGGCCACGGCCGGCATCCTCAAGCCTTTCCCGATCCAGGCGGCCACGCTGCCGGACTCGCTGGCAGGCAAGGACGTGCTCGGCCGCGGCCGGACCGGTTCCGGCAAGACCTACGCCTTCGTGCTGCCGGTCCTCGCCCGGCTCACCACCAGCACCAGCAAGCGCCGGCCGAACCACCCGCGCGCCCTGATCCTGGCGCCGACCCGTGAGCTGGCGACCCAGATCCAGGCCTCGATCACGCCGCTGACCGACGCGCTCGACCTGCGCACGATGACCATCTTCGGTGGCGTCGGCGCCGGTCCGCAGATCACCGCGCTGCGGCGTGGTGTCGACATCGTGATCGCCTGCCCGGGCCGGCTCGAGGACCACGTCAAGACCGGGCACGCGAAGCTCGACCAGGTCGAGATCACCGTCCTGGACGAGGCCGACCACATGGCCGACCTCGGCTTCCTGCCCGCCGTCCGGCGGATCCTCGAGGCGACTCCGGCGAACGCCCAGCGGCTGCTGTTCTCGGCCACCCTGGACGCCGGTGTCGACGTCCTGGTCCGCCGGTTCATGAAGTCGCCGGTCACCCACAGCGTCGACTCGGCCCAGTCGCCGGTCGCGAAGATGACCCACCACGTGCTGCACGTCCAGGCCGACAGCCGGTTGCCCGTGCTCGTCGACCTGACCGCGGCTCCCGGCCGCACGCTCGTCTTCACCCGGACGAAGTACGGCGCGAAGTCGCTCACCAAGAAGCTCATCGCGCAGGGCGTCCCGGCCGTCGAGCTGCACGGCAACCTGTCCCAGGGTGCCCGCACGCGAAACCTGGAAGCCTTCTCCGACGGTTCGGCCAAGACGCTGGTCGCCACCGACATCGCCGCGCGGGGTATCCACGTCGACGACGTCACGCTGGTGATCCACGCCGACCCGCCGATCGAGCACAAGGCCTACCTGCACAGGTCCGGCCGTACTGCGCGCGCCGGCGCCGAGGGCACCGTCGTCACGCTGATGACCGACGACCAGGTCCGCGACGTCCGGGACCTGACCCGCAAGGCCGGCATCGCCGCGACGGTGACCAAGCTCCGCGTCGGCGACCCGCTGCTGGCCAAGCTCGCCCCGGGTGAGCGGACCTTCGTGACGCCGACCATCAAGGTCGTCGCCGACGACGACTCGGTACGCCGTACTGGCGGTGGCGGAGGTCGCGGCCGCGGTGCACGCCGTGGCGCTGGCACTGGTACCGGTGCTGGATCCGGCCAGGGCTCTGGTCGCGGTGCTCGCTCCGCGGGCGGCCGTGGCGCCGGGACCGGCGGCAACGCCAGCTCCGGTAGCGGCCGCGGTGCAAGCGGTGGCGGCCGGGGCGCAGGCTCCGGTGGCCAGGGCGGCGGCCGTGGCGCTGGCGGCGGCCAGGCGACCAAGACCCGGTCGCAGGGTCGCGGTGGCGCGTCTGCTCCCAAGACGTACAGCACCACGACTCCTGGCGCGAGCAGTCGCCCGGCAGGCGCCGCAGCCTTCTCGGCCGGCACCCGCGCCGGCGGCGCACGCCGCGCCCGCTGACGCGATAACAGTTGGTTTGGGAAGGGCCCGGTCAGGCATTGTCTGACCGGGTCCTTTTCTGTGCGAGTGGAGGCGTGATGAAGGTCAGGACTGTGCTGGGCGATCTTGCGGCCGATCAGTTGGGTGTCACGGATTCCCACGATCACCTGTTCTTCCGTAGCGCTCTGCTGCCGGGTCAGGAGCTCGACGACAGCGAGGCGGCGACGCGCGAAGTACAGGCGTTTGCCGAGCTCGGCGGCCGGACGATCGTGCAGTGGACGCCGTACGGGCTGGGGCGGCGGGCCGGGGACCTTGCCAAGATCTCTGCTGACACTGGGGTTCACCTGGTCGCCGCCACCGGGCTGCATCGGGCGGAGCACTACCCGGCCGAGTTGGTCGACGAGGTTCGGCCGGAGCTTGCTGACATCTTTGTCCGGGAGCTGACCGAGGGGATCGGCGACTCCGGGGTGCGCGCGGGGCTGATCAAGGTCGCCGGTGGTTTCCACGTTCTCGACGAGCATGCCCGGGTGGTGATGGTCGCGGCGGCCGAGGCGCATCACGCGACCGGGGCGCCGATCGCGATCCACCACGAGCTCGGGACGGCCGCGGACGCAGTACTGGATCTGCTGGTCGACGAGTCCGGGGTTCCGCCGGAGAGCGTGATCCTCGGGCATCTGAACCGTTTCCCTGATCACCGGTTCCACCTCGACCTCGCCGCGCGGGGATCGTTCCTGGCCTTCGACGGGCCGTCGCGGGCGAACAACGCCACCGACCCGCGGTTGTTCGACTGCCTGGCCGCGCTCATCGACGCCGGGTACGCCGACCGCCTGCTGCTCGGTGGGGACACGACCACTGCGCGCGCCCGGGCGGCGACCGGCGAAGGGCCCGGCATCCCCTATCTCCTGACCGGACTGCGGCCGCGGCTGGTCCGGTACTTCGGCGACGAGATAGCGACACAGCTGTTTGTGGCCAATCCTGCTCGCGCATTCGTCCTGCACGGTACGGTGCGCGAGTGAACACGATCGCTCAGATCTTCGTCGTCCTGGCCGGTGTCTTCCACCTGGGCGTCTTCGCCATGGAGAGCCTGCTCTTCCTGAAGCCGAGCACCTACAAGCGCTTCGGGGTCCCGAACGAGGCCGAGGCGATGATCGCGAAGCCCTGGGCCTACAACCAGGGCTTCTACAACCTCTTCCTTGCCCTCGGCGCGCTCGGCGGACTAGTTGCCGGAGGCGACAAAGGGCACGCGATCTCGCTGTTCGCGTGTGCCTGCATGGCCGGCGCCGGAATTGTCCTGGTCGCGTCGAACCGCCGGATGGTGCAGGCGGCCGCGATGCAGGCGGGTCCGCCGATCCTCGCGATCGTGCTCGCCGCTGTCCTCTGACGGAATTCAACCGCGCTTGAACTCGGAAGGTTGACTTCAAGTGCGGTTCAACTCGCAAGCTACCGGGCATGACCACCACCGCTGAAGTCCCGACCGGCCCGGTACTCGCACCGAAACGAGTCGGCGTGCTCTCGCCGAAGTACCGGGCGTTGACGATCGGCATGGTCGCGCTGATCACTCTGATCGCGTTCGAGTCCCTGGCCGTCACGACCGCGATGCCGACCGCCGCGCAGGCGCTCGACGGGCTGGCGCTGTATGCGCTGGCCTTCGGCGGTCCGCTCGCGTCGAGTGTCGTCGCGATGGTTGTTTCCGGCACCTGGAGCGACCTGAAGGGGCCGGCCCGGCCGCTCTGGTACGGCACCGCGTGGTTCCTGGTCGGCCTGATCCTTGCCGGATCCGCACCGACGATGGAGTTGCTGGTCGCCGGTCGGTTCATCCAGGGGTTCGGCGGCGGTCTGGTCACCGTCGCGCTGTACGTCGTCGTCGGTCACCTCTACCCGCCGGAGTTGCGGCCGAGGATCTTCGCTGCCTTCGCGACCGGCTGGGTCGTTCCGTCGCTGGTCGGACCCGCGGTCGCCGGGCTGATCGTCGAGCACGCCCACTGGCGGATCGTGTTCCTCGCAGTACCGGTGCTCGCTGTCCCGGCCGTTCTGGTCATGCGGCCGGGGCTGGCACGGATGAACGCCGGCACCGTCGTGCAGGCCGACCGGTCGATGTGGGATCGGCGAGCGTTGTGGGCGGTCGCGGCGGCGGTCGGGGTCGGTCTGCTCAGCTACGGCGGTCAGCAGAGCGGGGTGCTCCAGCCGATTCTGGTGGTGCTCGGGTTGATCGGTCTGGTTGGCTTCGTGCCGAAGCTGTTGCCGGTGGGAACGTTCCGGCTGGGCTCGGGACTGCCTTCGGTTGTTGCCCTGCGTGGGTTCGTCGCGGCGTCGGGATTCGGGGCTGAAGTGTTCCTGCCGTTGATGCTGACTCGCGAGCGGGGACTGTCGCCGTCGTACGCCGGGCTGGTGCTGACGGTCAGCGCGCTGTCCTGGACTGCGGCCACCTGGTACCGGGGCCGCCCGAAGCAGCCGTTCTCGCATGCGGTGTTCCTGCAGGCCGGGATGATCTCGATCGTGCTCGGCATCGTGACCGCGGCGCTCACGCTCAACCCGCACGTGCCGGTCGTTGTCGGCATCCTCGGCTGGAGCCTTGCCGGGCTCGGAATGGGAACCGTGTTCCCGACGCTGTCGGTGCTGGTGCTGGAGTACTCCAGCCGCGAAGAGCAAGGCACAAACAGCTCCGCACTACAGCTCAGCGACGCCCTGGCCACTGCCACTGTGCTGGCGGTCGGCGGTTCACTCTTCGCCGTCATCGAGCCGCATGCGCCCACAACGGCCTACCTGATCGCCTTCGGCCTGCCGGCTCTGCTGGCCTTGATCGGAGTTGTCGCGGGTCGCCGGACCGCTGCCACTCACAAAGGCTCCGAATAGCCGGGTGCTCCGGCCAGGCTGAGCGTGGCCGGAGCTTGAGTTGCCGGCTTTGTGAGTGGGGGCGGTCCGCTACTCCTTGGCGCCGGTGACTGCGATGCTGGCGCCGAGGCCGATGATCATCAGGCCGCCGGTGCCGCCGACCAGTTCCAGGCGGCGGGGTGAGCGGGCGAACCACTGGCGAGCCGTGCCGGCGGCCAGTGCCCACAGGCTGTCCGAGCACAGGGCGATCAGCATGAAGACCAGGCCGAGCAGCAGGATCTGCAGCGTCGCCGGGCCGGCGTTCTTGTCCACGAACTGTGGCAGCACGGCCGCGAAGAACACCGCCGTCTTCGCGTTGGTCAGACCGACCAGGAAGCCCTGCCGCAGGGCCCGACGAGCGCTGCCCGGCTTCACCCCGCTCGTCATCGCCTCCGCCAGCGACTTGCGGCTGCGGAAGGCGTGCACCCCGAGATAGACCAGGTACGCCGCGCCGACGAGTTTCACGATCGTCAGCGCCATCGTGCTGGCCGCGATCAGGGCGCCGAGCCCGAACGCGACGGCGAGCAGCATCACCGCGGCACCGGCGGTGTTGCCCAGCATGGTCAGTACTGCCTCACGCCGGCCGACCGCGAGGGCCCGGCCGACGATGAACAGCACGCTCGGACCGGGGACGACGATGATGACGAGGGCGGTGATCGCGAACGCGACCAGGTGATGGGTGGACGGCATCCAGCCAGCGTAGGCCAGCGGACCGGAGTACGGGTGACTTATCTCATCGGGCGCTCGTCGTCCGTTGACCCCGGTGGAACGGGGCCGCTACCTTGCCAGAGACAACCTGCGGTGCCATGAGGGAAACCGGTGAGAGACCGGTACGGCCGCGCCACTGTGAGCGAGCTTGCTCGTGAGTCAGGACGCTCGGGTACCAGCAGCCTTTCGAAAGGGACGCGCACTTCCCTAGGAGGTCTTCATGTCTGTACCCACGCCTGCCCGCTCGGTCGCCGTACCGGCTGTCTCGCCGCGGCTGCTCGCCACCGCTCTGCTCACCACCGGCCTGGCGCTCACGCTGGCCTACCTGGTGGCTTTCGACCAGGGTGCGATCTCGCAGTCCGGGATGTACCTGCACGAGCTGATGCACGACGGCCGTCACCTCCTCGGCGTGCCCTGCCACTGACCTTCATGCGCACCTTCGGATCCCTCCTGGTGCGCGGCCTGATCGTCGGTCTCTTCGCCGGCCTGCTGGCCGGAACCTTCGCGTATGTGACGGGCGAACCGCACATCGACTCCGCGATCGCGATCGAAGAGGCGGCCGGTGCCGCGCACACCCATGACGCCAACGGCAAGGCCATCCCGGCCGACCCGGGCGAAGAACCTCTCGTGAGTCGCGACGGCCAGCGGTTCGGGCTGTTCCTCGCGACGTCTTTGTACGGCGTGGCGCTCGGCGGCATCTTCGCTGTCGGCTACACCCTGCTGCGCCGACGCCTGCGCACACCCGGCGACTCGTACGCCGCTCTGGGGCTGGCCGCGGCCGGGTACGTCGGGATCGTGCTGGTGCCGTTCCTCAAGTACCCGCCGAACCCGCCGGCCGTCGGGGACCCCGAGACGATCACGCAGCGGACTGTCACCTATCTGCTGACGCTCGTGCTCGGCCTGCTCGCGGTCTGGGCCGGCGTCGCCGCGTCGCGCTGGTCGGCCCGCTTCGGGTCGGCTCCCTGGATCCGGATCGGCGCCGGTGCCGCCGCGTTCCTCGTGACAGTCGTCGCCGCGTACTTGATTCTGCCCGCGATCAACGAGGTTCCGGGGTCGTTCCCCGCTACGCTGCTCTGGAAGTTCCGGCTGGCCTCGCTGGGCACCCAGACCACACTCTGGCTGCTCCTCGGGCTCGGCTACGCGGCGGCGACCGACCGTCGTACGGGGAAGGTCGAACCTGAGGTGGTAGCCGCTTGACGTCGCTGACGCTGGTCGCGCACGCGCTGACCCCCGCCCTGCGGGGACTCGTCCTCGGCGGCGACGCCGAACCCGACCCCGCCGGCGTCGACGCCGCCCGCGAACTCAAGATCGACGCCGACGAGGTCTACGCCGGCCCAGAAACGGCCGCATTGCGCACTGCCGCGGCGCTCGGGCTGACACCTGTCGTGGTGCCGGCGCTGAGAGACCGCCAGTACGGCGAATGGTCCGGCCGAGAACTGGAGGAGTTGCTAGCAGCTTCGCCAGAGGCTGTCGCCGCCTGGCTGGACCGCCCACACACCGCCCCACCCGGCGGCGAAACCGAGAACGACGTCATCACCCGAGTAGCCGACTGGCTACGCGACCTGACCCAGGCGGACTCGTCGGAGTCCGCAGGCTCCTTTGGCGAAGCGGGCCGAGCCGACTCGCGCGGCCAGGATGGCGAAGCGGATGCCGCGGGGCCGATCGGCTCCCGGGGCCAGACGGAGCGTCGTACGGTCGCCGCGGTGGTGCATCCGGCAGTTGTGCGAGCGGCCGTGCTTTATGTCCTCGACGCACCCGCCGAGTCCCTCCGCCACGTCGACGTCCGCCCACTGTCCATCGTCCGACTCTCAGCCCACACCGGAACCTGGTCCCTGACCTTCGGCTGAGTCAGAGGCGGCGCGCGGGAGGTTGTCCCGGGGTCAGCTGGTGGCGGCGCGTTCGGCTGTGCTGCGGAGTACGCAGAATTCGTTGCCTTCGGGGTCGTGCATGACGACCCAGCCGGCGCCGTCGGGTTCGCGGCGGTCTTGGTAGATGGTGGCGCCGAGGGTCAGGAGCCACTCGACCTCCTCGTCGCGCGGGCCGTCCGGCACGAGGTCGAGGTGGAGGCGGTTCTTGACGGCCTTCTCGTCGTTGTTCTGTTCGAAGAGCAACTTCACCTCGGGCGTGTTCACCGCGGCGTACGGGTCACCCGGCTCGTCGTCCTCCGGTCGCTCGGCGCGCAGTACCTTCAGCCAGAAGCCGGCCAGCTCGTACGGGTCCTTGGCATCGAACGTCACAGTCCGCACAACAGAGGTCATGGCCCGACCTTGCCGCAGATGCCCGCGGCGCCGCCACCCGGTTTCACGTCAGCGCGTTGGCCGGGGTTGACCTTGACACTGTGACAAGGTCTTGAGTGGGTGTTGGAGGTGGTTGTCATCTACTCGCCACAGGGGAATGCGCGGTTGATCGAGGCGTTGGAGACCGGCGACTCGTCGGCGCGGCTTCGGGCCGTGATGGCGGTTGGGACGGAGCCCGACCCGGCGCTGGTCGACGCGTTGGTGGAGCGGTGTGCGGTCGAGTCCGACTTCTTTGTGCGGGACATGCTGACGTGGGCGTTGACCCGTCTGCCGTCGGAGATCACGGTGCCGAGGCTGGTCGCGGAGCTTCGGTCGGAGCGGGCTCAGGCGCGGAGTCAGGCGTTGCACACGTTGTCCAAGATCGGCGATCGGGATGTCTGGCCGTCGATCACGTCGTCGTTGCTGCGGGATGCCGATGATGAGGTCGCTCGGAGTGCGTGGCGTGCTGCGGTCATCCTCGTACCGGCTGGTGAGCGGCAAGCGTTGGCCGCGGAGCTGGCCACGCAACTCGGTCGTGGTGACCGGAATGTGCAACTCAGCCTCAGCCGAGCGCTCGTCGTACTGGGAGATCTGATCGAGCCGGTACTGCGGAAGGCGCTGGCGAGCGAGGATCCGAAAGCGCGGGCGCATGCTCGTGCAACCGAGATCCTTCTCCGCGATCCGGAAGCCGGTTTCGACCCTGCCGTTCACGAGGCGAAGCGGATTGCCGCGCTCGGGCCGGAGCCGGTCGAGGTAGCTGAGTGCTGATCGGTGAGGTGGCGCGCCGCTCGGGGGTGAGTAGCCGGATGCTCCGGCACTACGACTCCCTCGGGCTGGTGCGCCCGACCGGCCGGACTGTGGGCGGTTATCGCGAGTACTCCGAGGAGGACATCCGCCGGATCTTCCACGTGGAAAGCCTGCGAACGCTTGGACTGTCGCTCCGCCAGATCGGCCGTGCTCTGGAGGATCCCGCCTTCACCCCGTCCGCGTTGGTTGCCGACCTCATCCGCCGGAGCGAGGACCGGCTGAAGCGGGAGCAGGAGTTGCTCGAGCGCCTCCGCGCAGTCGATGCCTCGACGCCTTCCGCCTGGCAAGACGTACTGCGCATCGTCGAGCTGCTCCATAGCCTCAACTCGCCCAGCGCCGCCCGCCGGCAACAGGCCGTCCTGGCGCCGGCGGACGACGTACCGGTCCCGACTGATCTGCTGGCGGCGGCGGTCCTCGCGGAATCCGATCCGAACGTGGCAGGCGCGCTCCGGTGGGCCTTGGCTCGGGCGGGTGGTGATGGGGTTGCGAGTGTGGTGGCGGGCGTCTATTCAGACGACGTCGCCGTACGACGTCGCGCAGTGCTGGCCGTCGCCGCAATGGCCGATGCGCCGGGCGCGACAGCGGCGCTCGCAGACGCCCTCGGCGACCCGGACCCGACGGTCCGCAGACATGCTGCCCTGGCGATGGGAAAGCTCGGCTCGCCCGCAGCCGTACCGACCCTCGTGGCCATGATCGTCGAGGGCACAAACGACATCGAGGCAGCCGAAATCCTCGGCAGTCTCTCGCTGGACCCAGGCCCGGCAAACCAGATCATGAACGCCTTGACCGCCGAGCTGACCACACACGCCGCCGACTCCGCCGTAAGAATCCGCCTGATCCAGGCCCTCGCCGAGCTACCGCCGCCCGTCGCGAAGGACACCCTTCAACAACTAACCCACGACGAGGACCGATCCGTCGCCCTCGTCGCCACCGCGCTTCTCGGCGTGCTTCAAGACCGCGCCAACGACTGACCCCGCTTGGGCGGAGGCTGCGTGGGGATCTGTATGACCCCACGCAGCGAGCCGAAGAAAATCAGGCCTTGCTGAGGGTTTGCTTTTGCTTTCCCAGACCCTGGATTTCGCATTCCATCGTGTCGCCGACCGCCAAATACGGGAAGCGGCCCGACAGTGCCACGCCTTCCGGGGTGCCTGTGTTCACCACGTCTCCCGGGTCCAGCGTCATGTACTGCGACAAATCGCGGATCAGCGCCGCCACGGAGAAGATCATGTCGCGGGTGTTCGACGCCTGGCGCACCTCGCCGTTGACCCAGGACTTCAGGTCGAGCGACTGCGGGTCGTCCACCTCATCGGCCGGTACCAGCGCCGGCCCGAGCGGGTTGAACGTCTCGCAGCACTTGCCCTTCGACCACTGGCCGCCCGACACCTCGAGCTGGAAAGCCCGCTCCGACACGTCGTTGGAGACCGTGTACCCCGCGACGCACGCCAGCGCCTCTTCATCAGTGGAGACATAGCGAGCCGTCTTGCCGATCACGACCGCGAGTTCCACCTCCCAGTCGGTCTTGGTCGACCCGCGGGGGATCAGCACCTCGTCGTACGGGCCGACGATGGTGTTGGGGTGCTTGAAGAAGACGATCGGGTTGGCGGGCGGTTCGGCGCCGGACTCGGCGGCGTGGGCCGCGTAGTTCTGGCCGATGCAGACGACGGCGGCCGGCTTGGCGATCGGGGCGCCGATGCGCAGGCCGTCGGTGGGGGCGACCGGCAGGGTGCCGGCTTCGAGTGCGGCCCGGGCGCGGGCGATGCCGTCGGAGGCGAGGAAGGCGCCGTCGATGTCGGCGGTGACGGAGGTCAGGTCATAGACGGTGCCGTCGGCCGAGCGCGCGTACGGGCGCTCTTCACCGACCGCGCCGAGGCGCAGCAGTTCCACAGAACTCTCCTAAGAATTCACAGTTGGTCGAACACGGGCCGCAGCCGGGCCCGGGACGCTTCGATGTGTGCGTGCATCGCGGCAGCCGCCTCCTGGGGATCGCCCTTGCGGACCGCGGCCACGATCGTCTTGTGTTCGCGCAGCGCCTTGGTCGCGATCCCGCCGCCGTAGTACAGGCGGAACAGGTGCAGGTGGCAGTGCGTGCGCGCGAAGGACTGCCGGGCGGTCTCGTTGCCGGACAGTTCCAAGACAAGATCATGGAACCGCTGGTCGTGCGCGGCCATCGCCTTGTAACTGTCGTAGTCGGGACGATCCGGTACGTCGGTGTAGCTGAGCATCTCGTTCTTGAGCCGGGTCATGTCGTCCGGGGCGGTCCGCTCGGCGGCGCGGCCGGCCGCCCAGGGCTCGATCAGCAACCGGTACTCGAAGAGGTCCTCGAACTCCTCGCGGGTCAGCCGGGAGGAGACCCGGTACCCGCGCAGCGGCTCCTTGATGACCAGGCCGTCGGACTCCAGTCGGGCGAGCGACTCACGGATCGGCGTCTGCGAGATGCCGAGTTCGCGGGTCAGCGCGTCGATGTTCAGCCGGGTGCCCGGCTCGACGACACTGTCCATGATCAGGCCTTTGACGGTCTCGTAGACGTCGTCGCTCAGTACCTGCCGCTGCGGCAGGCGAGCGAGCTGCCCCGCCAGCCCTATGTGCGCATCTGTCACTGTCGCTCCTCCCGAGCCCCATCATGCCCGACTTCCGCGAGGGTGCTCAGTCGTTACCCCGGCAAGTCTTGACGCCACCAGTGTGAGGCGGCAGCATCAGCTAAGCAATATCCTATAGGATCTTTGAGGAGTCAGCCCCATGAACGTGCAATCGCTTTCCCGGAAGACCGTCGTGGGGCTGGCACTCGTTGCGCTCGTCGCGACCGGCTGCAGCACCAAGGACTCCAACGACACCGCCGGAACCGCCAAGGACGACGCTTCCACCGGTACGTCGACCGGCCCGGTGGAACTCAAGGACGGTTCCAAGGTGAAGCTGGCCCTCATCCCGGGCGGTGCGCACCCGTACTTCCAGCCATGGAAGACGACTGCCGAGCTGGACAAGACCGATTTCAAGCTCGGTGACGCCACCTTCAACGAGACCGGCGAGTGGGATCAGGGCAAGCAGAACAACGTCATCAACTCCCTGGCGGCGCAGGGTTACAACGCGTTCGGCATCTTCGGGGTGTCACCGACCGACATCAACTCCACCTTCGAGGACCTGAAGGCCAAGGGTTTCGCGGTCGGTTCGCTCGCGTCCTGCCCGGCCGGTGACACGAACTCGGCTGACTTCTGCCTGTCGACCGACGTGGAAGCGGCGGCGTACAAGGCGGCGAAGGCAACGATCGAGGCGATCGGCGGGACCGGCACGATCGTCCACCTGACCGGCAACAACGTCGACTCGAACACCCAGCGCCGGATCGCGGGCGTGAAGAAGGCGGTCGCCGAGACGAACGGCAAGGTCACCCAGCTGCCGGAGATCACCGATATCGACAAGGACCTGCAGACCGCGCAGAAGGCGGTCGCCGACCTGCTTGCCTCGAAGGGCAAGGAGATCAAGGGCATCGTCACCACCGCCTACAACCCGGCCGTGGCCGCGGCCGACGGTGTTGCCAGCAGCAAGCTTCCGATCAAGGTGGTGGCGATCGACGACGACGCCAAGATCCTGGCCGGCATCAAGTCCGGCGGCGTCGCCGCGACGGTGACCCAGAACCCGGTCGGCCAGGCCTACGTCGGCGGCTGGCTGCTCGCCCTGCTCGGCTCCAAGCAGTGCACGATGAAGACGCCCGGCGTGATCGTCGACTCCGGCTCCTTCGTGGTCACCAAGACGAACGTGGACAGCTACGACACCGAGCGCAAGGCCAAGACCACCGAGCTGCAGAAGGAATTCGCCACTCAGCTGAGCTGCTCGTGACCGGAGCAAAGACCTTGCCCATGACAACCATCACCCGTGCCGAGGCGTTCCTCGTCGATCTCGAGGTGGAGACCGAGCGGAACGACGCGGTCCAGTCGTTCCTCAAGCAGGAAACGGTTTTCGTCGAGCTCGAGACCGCCGACGGGTACGCCGGACTCGGCTACTCCTACACGATCGGGACGGGCGGCACCGCAGTACTGGCGATGTTGCGGGATCACCTGTTGCCGAAGCTGATCGGCGCGGACGCCCGGAACGTGGAAGCGATCTGGTTCGACCTGTTCGCGTCCACCCGGGCGACCACGGTCGGCGCGATCACCTCGCTCGCGCTCGCCTCCGTCGACACCGCCCTGTGGGACCTGCGCTGCCGGCGGGTCGGTGAGCCGCTCTGGCGGCTCGCGGGTGGCTTCCGCCGGCGCGTACCGCTCTACGACACCGAGGGTGGTTGGTTGCACCTGACAACGGACCAGCTCGTCGCCGGAGCGCTCGCCTCGCAGAAGGCCGGCTGGCCGGGAGTCAAACTCAAGGTGGGCAAGCCGCGCGTCCACGAGGACCTCGAACGGCTCACCGCAGTACGGGATGCCGTCGGTCCGGCGCTGGACATCATGGTCGATGCCAACCAGTCGATGACGTACGCCGAGGCCAAGCGTCGGGCCCGGGCCTTCGAGCCGCTCGATCTGAGCTGGTTCGAGGAGCCGCTGCCGGCCGACGACCTGACCGGGCATGTCCGGTTGGCCGAGTCGACCTCGATCCCGATCGCGGTCGGTGAGTCGATGTACTCCATCTCGCAGTTCCGCGAGTACGTCGCCGCCGGGGCGGCCGGCATCATCCAGGTGGACGTCGCCCGGATCGGCGGCATCACCCCATGGCTGAAGGTGGCGCATCTCGCCGAGACCTTCAACCTCGAGGTCTGCCCGCACTTCCTGATGGAACTCCACGTGAGCCTGACTGCCGCAGTACCGAACGGCCGGTACGTCGAGCACATTCCGCAGTTGCGCGCGATCACTAAATCCGAGATGGAGATCGCCGATGGGCACGCCGTCGCGCCGGACGAGCCGGGGCTGGGCATCGACTGGGATCGCGACGCGATCGACGACCGGCGGGTGTCATGAGCGCGCCTGTCTCTGAGACCGCCACCGCCGCGCTGCAGGAGCCGGACGCGCCGGTCGAGCAGCCTCGCGGCGGCCGGACTCCGTGGTGGGCGAACCAGCGGATCGGCCTGCTGATCCTGGTGATTGCCCTCGGCACGCTCTTCGGCATCCTGCGGCCCGCGTTCTTCAACCAGGATCTCGTCGTCTTCCCGCTGCTGCGCGACATCGCGATGTTCACGGTCGTCGGGCTCGCGCAGATGTGCGTGCTGTCGATCGGCCACATGAACCTCGCCGTCGGCCGGATGGCGGCGTTCTCGATGATGATCACCGGCATCTCCTACGACCTGTGGGGCTTCAGCCTGTACGCCGGTCTGCTGGTCGGCCTCATCGCCGGTACTGCGATCGGCGCGCTCGCCGGGTGGGTGATAGCCCGGACCGGCGTGAACTCGTTCGTGGTCACACTCGCACTCGACTTCTTGCTACTCGGCCTGATTCCGCTCGTCTACACCGGGTTGACCGACAACGCGGCCTTCGTCACCAAGCCGCCGGGGATGCGTGAACTGCGCAACTACTCGCTCGGTGACGTCTGTATCGGCAACCTGTGCGGATCGCCCGCAGTACCGCAGCTGGCTCTCTTCGCGGTTGTCGCGATGGTCGTGGTCGGCTGGATCTACAGCCGCACGAAGCTTGGCCGCGAGCTGTTGATGACCGGGACGTCGGTGAAGGCGGCTGAACTGTCAGGGATCCCGACCGCTCGCCGGGTGATCACCGCGCATGCGATGTCGGGGTGCCTGGCGGCGCTGGCCGGCTTCATGCTCGCGGTCAGCACCGGTTCGATCAAGGCGACGATCGGTGAGGAGTTCATGCTGCCGTCGTTCCTCGGGCCGATCCTCGGCGGAACGCTGCTGGCCGGCGGGTTCATCTCGGTCTGGGGCACGATGCTCGGTACCGCGCTGACGACGGTGATCCGGAAGGGCCTTGATCTGCTGGGGGTCGGGCTGGAGAGCCTGAACATCTATCTCGGATTGATCCTGCTCGTCGCGCTGTCCACCGACCGGGTCCGAACAGTGCTGTCCGACCGGCAGGGGGTGCGAAAACGATGAAGTCCGCGCTGCGTTTTGCCCGCACGACGGAGATGACCCTGCTGGTCATCGGCGTGGTGTTCTTCATCGGTCTGGTGATCGCTTCGCGCGGTGACCTGCTCGAGGCGAATTCACTGCGAGTGCTGCTTCAGTTCCTTGCGGTGCCGGTGCTGATCGGATTGGCTCAGATGGTGGTCTTAGCCGTGGGTCAACTCAACCTCGCCGTCGGAGCCGTCGGCGGATTCGCCGCGTGCGCGATGGGCGTGCTGATGGCCGACCACGGCGTCCCGGTGCCGCTCGCGTTGCTGATCGGCTTCCTGCTCGCCTCGCTCGCCGGCCTGGCGAACGGCCTGCTGGTCGTCCTCACCCGGATCAACGGCTTCATCGTCACGCTGGCCACGATGACCGTGCTGCTCGGCGTCCAGTACCGGCTGGTCGGCACGCGCACCGTCGACGCGTATCCCCAGGGCCTGAAGAGCTTCGGCTCGTACGCCGTGTTCGGGGTGCTCCCGTTGATCTTCCTCGTCGCGTTGGTGGTGGCCGGGCTGCTGGCGGTGATGCTGCGCCGGACGGTGCCTGGCCGGCAACTGCTCGCCTCGGGCGGGAATCCCATCGCCGCAAGGCTTTCCGGGATCTCCAACGACCGCTCGGTGATCATCGCGCACACGCTGTCCGGCGCGATCCTCGGCGTCGCCGCGATCCTGACCGTCGCGTCGTCGCCGGGGGTGAACAAGAGCATCGGTGGCGACTGGCTGCTGCCGAGTTTCGCCGCACCGATCATCGGTGGTGCCTTGCTGACCGGCGGATCGGCGGTCGTGCTCGGGACGGTGCTGGCCGCGTTCATCGTGCGCTTCGTCGACACGGCCCGCGCGGAGTTCTCGCTCGAACCGAGCTGGGTCAACTTCGTCGTCGGCACGGTCGTGCTCGGCTCGGTGGTGCTCGGACAGGTCCGGACTCGCCGGCAGGAGCGTCGTACGGCCGTCAAAGCGCCTGATACGGCCGTGGTTCCAGGGGGTGTGTCATGACGTTGTTCGAGGCGGTCGAGGTCGACAAGCTGTTCCCTGGGGTGCGCGCGCTCGACGGGGTGACGCTGAAGCTTGAAGCGGGTTCCGTGCACGCGTTGCTGGGTGAGAACGGCGCGGGCAAGTCCACGTTGATCAAGGTCATCACGGGGCTCTACAAACCCGACGGCGGAGTCTTGCGGCTGGACGGTCAGGCGGTGCAGTTCGGTTCACCGCACGAGTCGGCGTCGGCGGGGATCGGCGTGGTGCACCAGGAGCGCAACCTGATCCCGGGCTTCACCGTCGGGGAGAACATCCTGCTCCAGAAGCTGCCGACCTCTCGTGGGCTGGTCGATCGCGGCCGGATCCGTTCGGAGGCGACTCGGTGGCTGGCCGAGCTGGATCTGGATCTCGACCCGGACCTGCCGGTGACGGAGCTGTCCGTCGCGCAGGCGCAGTTGGTCGAGATCGCGAAGGCGCTGTCGGTGGAGAGCCGCGTGCTGCTGCTCGACGAGCCGACCGCCTCGATCACGCCGAACGAGGCCGAGCGACTCTTCCGGGTGGTCGAGAAGCTGAAGAACGACGGCCGGTCGGTGCTGTTCGTGAGTCATAAGCTCGAAGAGGTCTTCCAGATCTGCGACACCGTGACCGTGCTGCGGGACGGCTCTTCGGTACTCGAGGCCGGCGCGCTGGCTGACCTCACGCGTGATCAGGTGGTCGACCTGATGGTCGGGCGGGTGCACGAGGCGCTGACCTTGCCACCGCGGACCGTCGCGGATGCCGCCCCACTGCTGCAGCTGTCCGGCGTTGCTACTGCTTCCGGGCACGCGGAGGTCGATCTCGCGGTCCGGCCGGGGGAGATCGTCGGGTTGTACGGGCTCGTCGGCGCTGGGCGGAGTGAGCTGGCGAAGGCGTTGCTCGGGCTCGACCGGATCACCGCGGGCGAAGTACGGGTGCGGGGTGAGCTGGTGCGGATCCGGAACGTGCGGGACGCGCTGAAGAACCACAAGATCGGCTACGTCACCGAGAACCGGAAGGAAGAAGGCGTCTTCCTGGAGCAGTCGGTGCGGCGCAACATCGCCGTGACGGTCTGGGACCGGTTGCTGAAGCGGCTCGGGCGGATTCCGGGGTTGGCCTATGTCCCGAAGAAGACCGAGTCTGCGCTGGTCGCGGAGTACGTTGAGCAACTCGGGATCCGGATCGCCTCTCCGGACCAGCTGGCCGGCACGTTGTCGGGCGGCAACCAGCAGAAGGTGTCGCTGGCGAAATGGCTGGCGGCGAAAACCGAGATCCTGATCATCGACGAGCCGACGGTCGGCATCGACGTCCGGACCAAGGACGCCTTCCACACACTGATCTGGGACCTGGCGGCCCACGGACTGGCGATCCTGCTGATCACGTCGGATCTGCCGGAGATGATCACGCTGGCCGACCGGGTCGTGGTGATGCGCGACCACCGCGTCCGCGGCGAGGTAGAAAACACCCACGACTACGACACGATGAGCCAACAGGTCATCCGCCTCATCCACGCGGAAACACCGGCGGGCGTATGAAGGCGGCTGGGTTGATGGAGAGGAGTGGGTGTGAGCGGGTGGGTTGATGCGCATCATCATGTGTGGGATCTGAGTGTTCGGGAGCAGTCGTGGATGGTCGGGGAGGAGTTGGCGCCGATTCGGCGGGACTTCTCGATCGATGATCTTGCGCCGCTGGCTGCTGCGGCGGGTGTGACGTCGACGGTGCTGGTGCAGACCGTCGGGGTGCTGGCGGAGACTGGGGAGTTCCTGGAAGTTGCTGCTGGCAATGAATTGGTGGCTGGGGTGGTCGGGTGGGTGGATCTGACAGCGCCAGACGTCGGCGACCTGCTGGCCGAGTTGAAGGCGCGGCCGGATGGGGAGTGGTTGAAGGGGATCAGGCATCAGGTGCACGACGAGGCTGATCCGCGATGGTTGTGTCGGGACGACGTACGAGCAGGACTGGCAGCAGTTGCCGAGGCTGGGCTGGTTTATGACTTGTTGACGAAGACGCCGCATCTGCCCGCTGCGTTGGAGACGGCGCAGGCGCTATCTCAGTTGTCGTTTGTCGTGGACCACATCTCGAAGCCGGTGATCGGCGGGGACTTGGAGCCGTGGGCATCCGACCTACGTGCGCTGGCAGCCCTGCCGAACGTGTCCTGCAAACTCTCCGGCATGGTGACCGAAGCATCCTGGACCGACTGGAAAGTCTCCGACCTCCAGCCGTACGCCGACGTAGTACTGGATGCCTTCGGGCCGGATCGAGTCATGTTCGGCTCCGACTGGCCGGTCTGTCTCCTTGCTGCTTCCTACGTCGAGGTGGTTGAGGCAGCCGAAGCTCTCACCGCAAGCCTCACCCCGGCCGAGCGTCAGCAAGTCTTCGGCGAGACGGCCCGCCGGGTGTACAACCTCGTCTGACGGCTCAGGGGAGGCGGATGAAGTCTTCGGTTGCTTTGGTGGTGATCGCGGCTAGGCCGGCGGCATCCTGCGGGCGGCCGCCGGTGCTGAGTTCGAACAGCATGTGAGGGCTGTTGTCGGCCGAGACGAAACGGTCGATCACCAGGCGACGGCCGCGCTTCGGGTCGTTGTAGGTGTAGGTCAGCGTCCGGTGGTGGAAGATGACTCCGGCGAAGGCCGGGTTGGTGGCGCGGGTCGTACCGGATTCGCGGGAGACGAGTTCGAAGCCTTCCGCTGACGACGAGATCAGCGCGTACTTGGCGTCCGCGGCGGTCTTGGTCTGCTGGGCCTTGGGTACGCCGTTCACGCGGAGGTTCCACAGTCCGTTCGAGCTGGTGAACTTCGCCTCGAAGGTGGACAGCTTCACCTTCGTCCAGCCCGTCGGTGCCTGGATGACGATGCCGAGCTCGGTCTTCGGGTCACCCCAGTTTTGCTGCTGATAGCTCACTTGCGCCGGCTCGAGCGCGGGAACGTTGTCGATCGCCTTCGGTCGGATGCTTGTGCTCGGCCCATTCGCGCCCGGCTGGCCGGCGACCGGGCTCCTCTCATCACTGGATTGTGAGCGGGCGACGGCAGCTGTGGCCAGGCCGCCGGCGGCGAGCACAGCGACGGCCAGGCCGATACCGGTTGCGCGGGTGAACATGCAGCGTTGGACGCCGCAGCGCCCACGGAAGTTCGGCGCCCACGGAAGTTCAGGGCCGGGGGAATTCCACCCGTACGCCGATCAGGCGTACCGGTCGCCGCAGCTCGAACTTCTCCAGCAGTACCAGCGCAGCCGCGGCGACCACCTCCGGGTCCTGCGTGATCTCCGGGAGTTTGCGGCTCTTGATCGGCGTGTAGAAGGAGGTGAACCGCAGCTTCACCGCGATCCGCTGGATGCTGCGTCCATCGGCGACGACTTCCCGCGTGACCGCGAGCGCGATCCGGCGGAGTTCCCGTTCGATGTCGGCACGTTCGGCCAGATCCGCCGGGAACGTCTCCTCGTGGCTGCGCGACACCGGCTCGCGGGGTACGTCGGTGACCTCGGTATCGCCGAGCCCGCGACCGAGCGCGAGGTACCAGGTGCCCATCTTCGGTCCGAAGCGTTTCTTCAGCACCTCGAGGTCGGCCGCCGCCAGGTCCGCCACGGTGAACAGGCCCAGTTCGTTGAGGTTCTGCGACATCCGGCTGCCGATACCCCACAGCTCACGGACCGGACGGTGGTGCATCACCTCGACCCAGTTGGCCGCGGTCAGCCGGTACACACCCTCGCCGCTGCCAAGATCGCGTTTGCCGAAGCTGGTGGCGAGCTTGGCCCGCACCTTGTTGTCACCGATCCCGATCGAACACGACAGCCCGGTCCGCTCCAGTACGGCGGCCCGCAGCTCCCTGGCCAGCGCCTCTGGATCATCCGTCGTCGCCCCGACGAAGCACTCGTCCCAGCCCCACACCTCGACGACCACGGGGAACTCGCGCAGCGTGTCCATCACCTCGGCCGACGCAGCGTCGTACGTCGCCGGGTCGGTCGGCAGGAAAACCGCCTCGGGACACTTCTTGAAAGCAGCCCGCAGCGGCATCCCCGAGTGGACCCCGAACTCGCGAGCCTCGTACGACGCGGTGGCGACCACCTGCCGTGCCTGGGTCGGATCGCCCGAGCCGCCGACCACCACCGGCAGCCCGCGCAGTTCGGGGCGCCGCCGGATCTCCACGGCGGCGAGGAA
The DNA here is from genome assembly GCF_050943845.1 of Kribbella sp. CA-294648. Taxonomy (NCBI): domain Bacteria; kingdom Bacillati; phylum Actinomycetota; class Actinomycetes; order Propionibacteriales; family Kribbellaceae; genus Kribbella; species Kribbella sp. CA-294648. The sequence goes on along the minus strand of NZ_CP191981.1, from coordinate 8,567,060 downwards.
CTGGTCCATGTCGACGTGCAGCAGCCACCAGCCCGCTGAGGTCGGCGACTCGCTCATCCCTCAGAGGTACCACACAGCGTCAGAGTGGCTTGCGCATTTGCTGGGCGGTGACCTTGAAGCCGAGCGAGTCGTAGAGCGAGATCGCGGTCGTGTTGTTGCCGAAGACGTTCAGGTCGAGGTACGCGTACCCACGGTGGCGGCACTCCTCCTCGCCCGCCAGCATGATCGACCGGCCGTACCCCTTGCCGCGATGCTCCTCGAGCACCTCGATCATGAAGATGAACGGGTTCGCCTTCTCGGTGCTGATCCACAGGCTGCCCACCGGCACGCCGTCGTGGATGGCCAGCCAGAGGAGGTGTTTCTCGGTGTCCCGGCCCTCGGGAAGCAGCTTGGCCACCTCCCGGTGAGCGGTCTCCAGAGCGGTGTCGGGATCGAGTCCGCGGGCCGGCCCCATCCCGGCCGCGAACGCTTCGGCGGCCCGGGCGATCCAAGGACCGAACTCGGCCTGGGTCAGGGGGCGCAGGGACACCGGCGGCGACATCTTCGAACTGCTCATGCCTGGAAGATACCGCCCGCGAGAAACCGTCATCCCACCTCGTCGGAGAGCCGAACGAAAGCTTAACGTCACCATATGGTGACCCTGCGTGCGATAGCCTCACGCCAGATAGTTGCCACCGGCTCCTGTCCGGCGCGGGGCCGCCGCTGCGCCGTCAGCCCGGGTGAATCCCAGGAGGAACTGTGCGCTTCGACCCCGCACGTACGACGGCCATCGGAGTCCTGAGTCTCGCGGTCCTGACCGGGCTCGGCCAGCTACCGCAGTCGGTGGCCGGCACGTCCCCGGCCGACGGGGACGCCCCCAGCGGTCCGGCCGCGGTCAAGGCCGGACGGGACGAACTACCCAACGCTCTCGAGGAGAAGCGCCGCGACCTGCGCGAACAGGCTCTGGCAAACGTGCTGAACGGCTCGGCGAAGGTCGAGCAGCGCGGGACGAGCAAGGTGGTCAAGGTCGGCCAGGAAGTCGCCGTACCGGCGGCCCGGGACCACCGCGGCCGGCTGAAGATCGCCGCCAAACGCAGGGACCAGTACGTCGAGCTGGCGCGCGAGAAGACCGACAAGATCTTCGTGATCCTCGCCGAGTTCGGCAACCAGCGGCACCCGGACTACCCGGACAAGGACACCGACCCGAAGACACCCGGGCCGGCCACCTTCGACGGTCCGTTGCACAACGCGATCCCCCAGCCGGACCGGAGTACGGACAACTCCACCATCTGGCAGGCCGACTACTCACCGGAGCACTACCGCCAGCTGTACTTCGGCAAGGGCGACTCGGTGAAGACGTACTACGAGAAGCAGTCGTCGGGCCGGTACAGCGTCGACGGGATGGTCTCGGACTGGGTGAAGGTGCCCTACAACGAGGCCCGGTACGGCCGGAGCAACGGGTTCCCGTGTGCCGACACCACCTGCAGCAACACCTGGAACCTGATCAGCGACGCCGTCGCGCAGTGGGTCAAGGGCCAGGAGGAGGCGGGGAAGACGGCTGCTCAGATCAAGTCCGCGCTGGCGTCGTACGACCAGTGGGACCGCTACGACTTCGATGCCGATGGCAACTTCAACGAGCCGGACGGGTACCTCGACCACTTCCAGATCGTGCACTCCGGCGGCGACCAGGCCGATGGCGACCCGCACCAGGGTGAGGACGCGATCTGGTCGCACCGCTGGTACGCGTTCGGCAACAACAGCAGCGGCCCGGCGGCGAACAAGCTCGGCGGCACCCAGATCGGCAGCACCGGGCTGTGGATCGGCGACTACACGGTCCAGCCGGAGAACGGTGGCCTGGGCGTCTTCGTGCACGAGTACGGTCACGACCTCGGCCTGCCGGACCACTACGACACCTCCGGGCAGCCCAGCCAGAACCCGGTGAACTGGTGGAGTGTGATGGCACAGTCCCGCGCCGGCGCGAAGGGTGACATCGGCATCGGGCAGAAGCCGCAGGACCTCGGTACCTGGGACAAGCTGCAACTCGGCTGGCTCGACTACGAGACGGTGAAGGCCGGCCAGACCAGGGCGATCGACCTCGGGCCGCACGAGTACAACTCGAAGCGGGCGCAGGGCGTGGTCGTCGTACTGCCGAAGAAGAAGGTGACGACGCAACTGGTCAAGCCGGTCACCGGTGCCAAGTCGTGGTGGAGCGGCACCGGCGACAAGCTGACGAACACGCTGAGTCGCAAAGTCACCCTTCCGGCCGGCAAGGCGTCACTGGACTTCCAGGCGAACTGGAAGATCGAGGACTGCGGCCCGGATGCCTGCGACTACGCGTACGTCGAGGTGAATGACGGGTCGGGCTGGAAGGCGATCGCGGGCACCATCACCAAGTCCGCCGAGGCGAACGGTATCGACGGGGACAGCAAGGGCTGGCAGCCGGCGAAGTTCGACCTGTCGGCGTACGCCGGGAAGTCGATCGACCTGCGGTTCCGGTACGCGACGGACGCGGCGGCGCACGAGCTCGGGTTCTTCGCCGACGACATCAAGCTCACCGCGGGCGGCAAGACGCTGCTCGACGACGGTGCCGAGAGCGGCGGGAACGGCTGGACCGCGACCGGGTTCGAGGCGGTCGGCGACTCGGTGACGAAGGAGTACGACCACTACTACCTGGCGTCGAACTACACCTACAGCTTCTTCAACAGGTACCTGGAGCACGGCCCGTACAACTTCGTCGGCGCACCACGGCCGGACTGGGTCGAGCACTTCCCGTACCAGGACGGGCTGCTGGTCTCGTACTGGGACACCTCGCAGAAGAACAACGAGACCGCCGTCCACCCCGGCGAAGGGCAGTGGCTGCCGATCGACGCGAACCCGCAGCCGCGGGTCCGGCTCGACGGCGCCTACTGGCGCAGCACGATCCAGAGCTACGACTCGACCTTCGGTCTGCGGAAGTCCGACTCGTTCAGCCTGACGGTGGCCGGCAAGAAGAACTACGTGCGCGGCGGGGACGGCGTCTCGACCTTCGACGACCGGCAGGAGTTCTGGACGTCGAAGATCCCGTCGTACGGCGTGAAGCTGCCGCACGTGGGCGTGAAGATCCGGGTGCTGACCCAGCAGGGCACCTCGATGCGGATCATCGTCTCGAAGTAGCTGGTCCGCTGGGTTGGAGTTCCTCGGCGTTTGAGGACGGGGTACCAGGTCGGGTGCCGGCGGCTATGCAGACAGCTGCCGCGGACCCGACCAGGTACGAGGTGTCTGTGATGGTGGAGAGACTCCGACAGTTGCGGTTCGAGGTGAGTCGATGAGGCGCAAACCGCCCGCCGGGGCGGTCACGAAGGCGCCGGAAGGCCTGCCCTCCCCGCTGATCGAGAACTGGGAATGGCAGGACCACGCCGCCTGCCGCGATGTGAATCCCGACCTGTTCTTCGCCGCCGAGTCCGAACGCGGCCTGCGCAAACACGCCCGCGAGCTGCTCGCGAAGTCGCTGTGCGGCACCTGCCCGGTCCGGCGTGAGTGCGCCGAGCATGCCCTGGGAGTCGGCGAGATGTACGGCGTGTGGGGCGGCATCACCGAAGAAGAACGCGAACCCGCTCTGCACGGTCGGCGACACTAGTACCTGCGAGGTTGGCTCTGACGCTGGCTAGTCTGGCCGGGTGGAGCTGACTCAGGAACTGGCCGAGAAGGTCCTCGCGTCGCAGCCGTTCAGCGTGCTGCTGGGCGCCCGGGTGACGGCCTTCGGCGACGGGGGAGCGACGCTCGAGCTCGACGTCCGGGACGACTTGCTGCAGCAGAACGGCTACCTGCACGGCGGAGTGCTCGGCTATGCGGCGGACAACGCGATCACCTTCGCCGGCGGTACCGCGCTCGGGCCGGTGGTGCTGACCGGCGGGTTCACGATCAACTACCTGCGGCCGGCCGCGGGCTCCGTACTGCGTGCCGAGGCGAAGGTCGTGCACGCGGGTGGCCGGCAGGCGACCTGCACCTGCGAACTGTTCGTCGTCAGCGAGGACGGCGAGGCCACGCTCTGTGCCATCGCCCAGGGCACGGTAATCGCCGTCCGCGGCTGATCTGGTTTTGTCAGCTCAGTCGAAGAGCTCGTCCAGGAAGGACTTCTTCTTCTTGCGCTGCGGGTACTGCTGGTAGCGGTTGCGGTCGTCGTAGTGGCGCTTGTCCTTGTCCTCGTAGCGCCGGTCGTCGTACCGCTTCTCCTCGTAGCGCGGCTGCTGCGGCGCCGGTGCCTGCGGGTGAACCGGTTGCGGTCCGTTGAAGGCGATCTCGGCGTCGATCAGCTTCTCCAGCTCACCGCGGTCGAGGAAGACGCCACGGCACTCGGTGCACTGGTCGACAGTGACGCCGCTGCGCTCGTAGGTGCGCATCGAGCCGCGGCATTTGGGGCAGGTCAGGGTCTCCATTTGATCAACTCTAGGTGACGAAAAGCCCATCGTGCCGGGGATTCAGCGACTTCTTAGGATCCGTCCGGCCGGCTGAGCCGATCCAGTCCGGAAACTCCTCGTTCGGTCAGGTGCTCGCGCCCCGCGGGAGGCTCGTACGGCTCCGGCCAGAAGTCGGTCACCCGGCTGATCAGCCCGCCCGCGAGCTCGAAGTACACGAGTCCCACCAGGTCTTCGTCACCCACGGTGAAGTTCATCGTCCCCGTGGCGGTCTCGCCGTCAGCGATCAGACGAGTGACGCTGATCCGCCAGTCGCCGGGGTACTCCCGGTTGAACTGGACGAGCTGCTCCCGGCCGGTGATGCGCTCGGCCGTCTGTGGCATCTCGTAGACGACGTCCTCGGCCAGTACCTCGCCGAAGGCGTCCCAGTCGCGCGCGGCCATCGTGTCGAAGTACTGGCGGACGGTCACTCTGGTCTGTTCCGTGCTGGCCATGTCGTGACCGTAACCACCGGCGCCGACAATTCTGGGTGACGCCTCTCGATGAGAGGATGCGAGCGTCATTCCCGGCTGGAGGAGAGCGATGGCTGAGCAGTCCGTGGGTTTGCTGGCCCGGCGACGGGCTCGCGGTCTGTGGGTGCGGGGGGCCACACAGCTCGGATTCGCCCGGAAAGGTGAAGAAGCCGGTACGCCGGACAAACCCGCCGCGCTGGACACCTTCACCCGGGCGCTGGAGCTGGATCCGGGCATGACGGACGCCTGGCTCGGCTTCCACGCGGCCGGCGGCGACGCGGACACCGCGCTGGACCGGATCGTGGCCGGCATGGACCGATTCGGCGAGGAACGCGACGCGGACAAGCGGCGGCTGAGCTCGACCTTCCAGGCCGGCTGGTGGTTCACCAACCCGCTCGAGACCACCGACCACGTCTGGCACGCCGAGGCCTTCCGGCTGATCACCGCGAGCGACTTGGACGGTGCCGAGACCGCGACCGGCCACATCATCGAGGACGGTCCGCGACACTTCCTGCTGTCCGCCGTCGCGATGCGCCGCACGCAGTACGACGAGGCGATCGCCGAGCTCCGCCAGGTCCCGGAGGACGGCCATCTCGGCGCCGAGGCGACGCTGCGGCTGGGGATAGGGCTCGCCCTGGTCGAGCGGTGGAGCGAGGCCGAGAACACGCTGCGCCGGGCGGCCGGCCAACAGGTCAACCACCTCGTCCAGGTGGACGCGGAGTACTACCTGGGCTTCGTCTACCGCGGTACCGGCCGCGAGGAGAACGCGATCCGGCAGTTCGAGTGGGTCTACGAGCGCAACAACGCGCACCGCCAGGTCGCCGAAGCGCTCATCGAGCCCAACCTCGTACTCGAAACCCGTCCGGCGCCGGCCATCAAGAAGCCGGCGGCCGCGCCAGTACGTCGTACTGACGCCGCCAAGCCGTCCTTGCACCGCCAGCCCGACTGGACAGCCGTGCAAGGCATCCTCGACGAGCTCGACCGCAACGTCGGCATGGCGGAGGTCAAGCGTCAGGTCTCCGCCGTCGCCGCCCAGGTCCGGGCCGGCCTGATCCGCGCCGAACGCGGCCTGCCGGCACCGCGACTCGGCGGCCACCTGATCTTCGCGGGCCCACCTGGCACCGGCAAGACAACCGTCGCCCGAGTTGTGGCCCGCCTGTACTGCGCGCTGGGGCTGCTGTCCGGCGACCGGATGATCGAGACCGATCGGTCCGGGCTGGTCGGCGAGTTCATCGGGCACACCGCGGTGAAGACGAACGAGGTCGTCGACTCGGCGCTGGACGGCGTGCTGTTCATCGACGAGGCGTACGCGCTGCGCAAGAAGCAGACCGGCAACGACTTCGGCACCGAGGCGATCGACACGCTGCTGAAGCGGATGGAGGACGACCGCGACCGCCTGGTGGTGATCGTCGCAGGCTACTCCGAGCCGATGGCGGAATTCCTGGAGTCGAACCCAGGCCTGCGCAGCCGCTTCTCCACCCGCATCGACTTCCCCCGCTACACCGCCGACCAACTCCGCGAGATCGCCTTGCGCCTGGTCGCCAGCCACGGCGACCAACTCACCGCCGAAGCGATGACAGCCCTCACCGGCGTACTCGACCAGGTCACCGCCAACGGCCGCATCGACGAACTGGGCAACGCCCGCTTCATCCGCACCATCATCGAAACCGCAGCCAAACACCGAGACCTCAGAATCTTCAACTCCCCAGGCATCCCCACCGACGAGGCCTTGACCACTCTCGACGCTTCCGATGTGAAAGCTGCCGTCGCAGAGGTCCTCAGCTTCTAGTTGCCGGCTTCATTGACTGCAGGATGTGGGTGAGGGTTTGGCGGCCCAGGGTGCTCATTGTGGGGTTGGTGTTGAGGTAGTACCAGACGAGGCCCATTGCTTGTTGGAATGCCCAGGCTTTGCCGCGTTCCCATTCCAGGTCGTCGCAGGCCAGGGCTCGTCGGAGTACTTCCCGGGGGCCCGGTTGTAAGAGGTGCCAGGCGCTGACCAGGTCGAGGGCGGGGTCGGCGGGGCCGAAGCCGCCGGTGTCCAGGACGCCGCTGAGGCGGTCGCCGGTGACCAGGACATTGCCGGGGATCAAGTCGCCATGGCTCATCACGTCGGCACTCGTGCGGGGCAGCTCCCGGAAGTGGCTCCACAGTTCGCGCAGCCGCGGTACGTCGAGCAGCCCTTCGCTCTCGTCGAAGCACTCCGCCATCCAGGCGTCGTGGTCAGTGAGGACGCCGCCACGACCTTCGCCGCTGAAGAGCCGACCCCGCGTATCGGCCGCCCGCAGGTCTGCGATGAAGGCCGCGAGGTCCTCGGCAAACGAGTTCGACCCACTCGCGTCGGCGTCGAAGGCGATCGTTCCGGGCAGCCACGTCTGGACCGACCACGGCATGGGGTAGCCCGCTCCAGGCTTTCCCAAGGCGACGGGTTCCGGGACGGGGAACCGAGACACCTGTGCCAGCTCCGCGCTCGCCGAAGCTTCCTGCTCCAGAATCGCCAGCGCCTCGGCAGCATCGATCAGACGCAGGGGAAAGCGCGCGGAGAGATCGTTCCCGATCCGGAAGATGGCGTTGACCGTCCCGGTCGACGACACCAGCCGGATCGCCTGGCCACTCCACTGCGGGAACTGTTCCTCGATCAAGGTCGCGACGACGTCGGCCGTCACGTCCACTTGGTCGTCGTGCAAGGTGATTCCTCCGACAGTATTACTGGAACTTGCTGAGGAAGTTGGCCACGATCGGGCCGGCTGCCTTACCGCCGGACACGCCGCCTTCGACGATGACGGCGAAGGCTACATCACCCCGGTAGCCGACCATCCAGCCGTTGGTGATGACCTTGCCGTTGGCAACTACCTCGGCGGTACCGGTCTTCGCGGCGACCGCTCCGTTGGCGGCCAGGCCCTTGGCTGTTCCGTTGGTGACCGTGGTGCGCATCATCGCCTGCAGGGCGGACGCGGTTGCCGGGGGCAACGGAGTGGCGGCACGGCCCGCCGGGTCCTTGCCGGGGACGAGGACCGGCTTGAGCGCAGTACCGTGCTTGACCGTCGCAGCAACCATCGCCATCGCGAGCGGGCTGGCCGTCACGGTGCCCTGGCCGATCATCGAGGCCGCCTCTTCGACGTCGTCCTTCGGCGCCGGCACCTGACCGCCGTACGCCGAGATCGCCATCTTCAGGTCCTGCCCGATACCGAACATCGCCGCCGCCTTCGTCATCCCGTCCGCCTTCAGCCGGGCGTGCTGGGAGATGAAGGCCGTGTTGCAGGACTGGTTGAGCGCCTGCTCCATCGTGCCGTTGCCGTACGGCGCCAGACCGTCGTAGTTCTTGAAGGTCTTGCCGAACACGTTGATCGTGTTCGTGCACGGCAGCTGGGTGCTCGCGGTCAGCCCGCTACCGAGCAACGCGGCCGAGGTGACGATCTTGAACGTCGAGCCCGGCGCGTACCGGCCCTGGAAAGCGCGGTTGTAGTTCGTCGGGGTCGGTCCGTTCGCGGCCGCCAGCACCTGCCCGGTCGAGGCCTGTACTGCGACCAACGAGGCCGGCAACTTGCTCGTGGCCAGCGCCGTCTCGGCAAAGCGTTGCAGGTTGGGGTCGAGGCTGGTCTTCACCGGCGTACCGGCTTGGCCCTTCTGGGAGAAGACTGTCTTGATCGTCAGCTTGGTCTTGCCGTCGCGCAACGTGACCGTGCCGCCCGGCGTACCGGCGAGCTGCTGCTGGAAGGCGTACTGCAACCCGGTGGTGCCGACCTGGTCGGTCGCGGACGCGTTCGGGCCGGCGTTCTTCAGGGTGTCGGCGGTCGCCGTCTTCATCGTGCCGATGATCGAGCGGGCGAACGTCGGGCTCTCCGCGAGCGACTGGGTGCCACCCATCGTCAGTACGCCGGGCAGCGCGCTCATGGTCGGCCGCAGCACCTCCCACTCCTCCGCGCGGATCGTGATCGCATCGACGAACTGACCGGCCGGTGCGGCGACTGCTCGCGCCTTCAGCTTCGCGCCGTCCACCTGGAGCTTGCTGGTGAAGGCCGCGTACGTCGCCGCGGTCGCGACCTTGCCGGAGGCAACCCCGACGATGACGACCGGGCGGTTCGCGGTCAGCGCCTTGCCGTTGCGGTCCAGGATCGAGGCGCGGGCCGGCAACGCGCGAACGCGCTTGAGGTAGTTCGCCTCGCCCAGACCCGGGTAGATGGTGTCGCCGGACGCCTTGACCTTCCAGGCGTCACCGGTCTTCACGGCGGTCGCCGTACTCGTCCACTTCATCGTGCCGATACCGCGCAGTACGGCCTCGACGGCGAGCTCCTGGGTGCAGTTGTTGTCGTCGGAGCACTTCGGGTCGCCCTGTGGCGTGACGGTGACGCTCTGCGCCACCAGCGCGGAGTCGACCTCGTCGAGCCGCTTGCCGAAGGTCGCGGGGGTGTCGGTCAGCGCGGCCGCCTCGTCCGGCTTGCCGTTCGGCGCCCAGGCTTTCACCCAGGCGGCGGCGAAGTTCTTCACCACCTCGGCGGAGGCCTGCTTCTCGTTGTCGGGGTCTGGCTTGCCCCCGCTGCCCGACTTGCTGTCGGTACAACCAGCGGTGATCAGGACGGCACTCAAACAGACGATGGCAGCAGTTCGCTTCACGTTCTCAACTCTCGCACGGCGACGGGTACACACCAGGAACAGTCTTCGGCGTGTGGCCAGCCTGCCACGAGGGGGAAAATCCTCACCTGGCAGGCCATGGACATCTCTACGACGCGGGAGCGGCCCACGAAGTTGGCGTGCGAGGCCTAAGTCACCGACGATTGCGTCCGCGAATCGCCTTGATTTACAGCGCGGATCGGCCTTCCGGGCGGCCCTCGTCGTACGCCGGCTCCTGCTGCGGCCGTCGGCCGGCTCAGCCGAGCTGGATCACGGCGAACCGGGCGCCCTCGGGGTCGGCCAGGACGGCGAGCCGGCCGAAGTCGGTGTCCAGCGGTTCGCCGAGGAGTTTCCCGCCGGTCCGGGTGACCTGGTCGATGGTCCGGTCGGTGCTGTCAGCCGCGAAGTACGGGAGCCAGTGCGGCGGCGTACCGGCCGGGAAGTCGGGGTGCAGGCGACCGGTGCCCGCGACGGGCTTGTCGGCGGCGTACAGGGCGGCGTACTGCGTCTCGAAGCCGCCGATCTCCTCTGCGCGATAGCCGAAGACGGAGATGTAGAACTGGCGCGCCGTCTCGTAGTCCTCGCTCAGTGCCTCGCTCCAGACGAGTGTGCCGGGGTCGGTGGTGCGTTCGGTACCGATGTGGTCGGCGGCCTGCCAGAGCCCGAAGACGGCGCCGGTCGGGTCGGCGGCGATCGCCATCCGGCCGTGGAACTCGATCTCGCGCGGTTCCATCAGTTGCGTGCCGTCGTGAGCTGTGACGGCTTGGAGGGTCTGGTCCAGGTGGTCGGTTGCCAGGTAGGTGGTCCAGCGGCTCGGGAGGTGCTCGGTGCCGGGCTGCTTGTGGCCGATGCCGCCGACATCGCTGCCGTTCAGCTTGCAGATCCAGTAGTCGCGCTCGCTCTGGAACTCGCAGTCCCAGCCGAACAGGCCGGTGTAGAACTCGGCGGCGGCACCGGTGTCGTCGGCCGCCAGGTCAACCCAGTTCGGCGTACCGGTCGGCCAGGGCACGCTCTGCTCGACCATCTGGTCCTCCCGTGTCCCTTTGGAATGCGGTCTCCAGAACCGCCCCTTAACCTGCCAGGGACTACCGGCCACGTCGAGACGATCACCCGGAGTTCCGATAACGGTTCGGTCACTGCGCGGCGTATCCTGCACGATTGTGACCCGTCTAGCACTGCACAGCCGGCTGATCCCCGGCACCGAAGAGGCCTACGAGCTCGAGCACGCCCGGGTCTGGCCCGAACTGATCACCGTCATGACCCGGGCCGGCATCCACGACTGGAGCATCTGGCGCAGCGGCCGCGACCTGTTCCACCTGGTCGAGTGCGACGACTACGAGGCCGCGGTCGCGAAACTCACCAACGACCCGGTCGACCGCCGCTGGCAAGAACACATGAGCCAGTACGTCGAAGGCTTCGCCCAAAACCCCGACGGCCTGGCCGGCCAGTCCCTCCGCCACGTCTGGACCATGAGCGAACAAACCAAGTAGGCCCTCCCACGCCGCCTACACCGGCTGCTCCGCCGTCGTACCCGGCTGGTGATGGGCCGCCGGTGGTTTGGGTGTGCCGAGGGACAGGAGGTGGGTCGTCGTCGGGCGGCCGGCCACGCTCACCGGGTTGGCCGAGGAGCCGGAAATGCGGAATACCTCCTGTTCTTCGGCACGGAGCTCGGCGTCTGGCGAGCGGGTTGGTGGGTGGGGTGAATCCTTTGGTGGGGTCGGGCTCTCTTATTCAGGTGTCGGCTACTGGGCCGGGCCTGGAATTGGAGGTTGGGTATGACTATTGCTGCCATCGCCGTCGGTGCGGCTCTGCTGATCTGCATGTGTACTGTCACGGTGCTGCGGAAGCGGAGGAGCTCGCGTGGGTGAGGGGCGTTGGCCGGACGAGGCGCTGGTCGTCGCGGCTCAGGGTGGGGACGCGGAATCGATCAGCGCGCTGGTGGCCGGGTCGCACCCTCATGTCCGGCGGTTCGCGCGTTCGTTGTGCGCCACGCCGGAAGATGCTGAGGATGCCGCCCAGGAGGCGGTGATCATTCTCTATCGCAAGATCGGCACCCTGCGGGCGTCCCGGGCGCTGGCTTCATGGATGTTCCGGATCGTCCGCAACGAGTGCGTACGCCGATCCCGCCTGCTCCTGCGCCAGCCGGTACCGACCGTCGAACCGCCCACTCGCTCCGTCGAGGACGACGTCCTCCACCGCCTGGAGGTCGAGCGGGTCGCAGCGGCCATCGCAGCCCTCCCACCGGACCAGCGCCATGTCCTCGTACTGCGAGATGTCCAAGGCCGACCAGGTCGCGAGGTAGCCGACACCCTCGGTCTCAGCACCGCCGCGATGAAGTCCCGACTCCACCGCGCCCGGACCGCAGTACACGCCTACCTCGAGGAGCCACATGACTGACTTCGCCAGTACGTCGCTGCCCCGCCACCTCATCCGCGGCGCCATCGGCTTCGGCGCACTCGCCGGATCGATAGCCCTGATCCCGCTCGTAGGCTTCCTCTCGCTACTCCTGGCCCCGATCGGCCTGCTAGCCCTCCGCGGCTGCCCAACCTGCTGGACAATCGGCCTGATCCAAACCATCTCAAGAGGCCGCCTAGAACGCACCTGCGTCGACGGCCAGTGCACCTTGACCCACAGAACCGCCGCAGAGGCGGCACGGACCGATCCTTCTAGCTAATTCGAAACCAGGGCAGCAGCCCTGATCGGTGACCTCTGGACGTCATCTACTTTCACCAGCATTCCGTTCGGATGGAGGAGATTGATGACTGAAACCACCACCCCCGGTCGTCGGGTTGGCGCCGAGGTGACCGTGTCGATGGACGGTTACAGCGGCACCGGGCCGCAGGACGACATGAGTTGGGCGATGGCACACATCGCGAGTGAGCAGAGCGAGATCTACTACGAGGGAATCTGGCGAGGGGTGGGTACTGCGCTCCTCGGCCGGACGAACTGGGAGGGTTTCACCTCGGTCTGGCCGGGGATCACCAGCGACCCAGCCAGTTCGGCCCGCACCCGGGACCTGGGGAACTGGCTGGCGTCGGTCGAGAAGGTCGTCTTCTCCACCACTCTGGAGCAGGCCGACCTGGACAAGGCCGAGTGGACCAACGCCCGGGTCGCTCGCGATGCCGTTGCCGAGGTGAAGAACCTCAAGGCGCAGCCGGGCCGGGGCATTCTCGTGCTGAACAGCGCCAGCATCATCCGGACGCTGCTGGCGGCTGATCTGATCGACGACCTCTACCTGACGATGTTGCCCGCGACTCTCGGCACTGGAACCCGGGTGCTCCCGGACGGCCACGCCTCGAACTGGCGGCTCACCTCGGCCACCACCTTCCCGGTCTCCGGCGCGGTGTCGCTGCACTACCAACGCCCCTGACCTGTACCGGTCCCAGTGCCCCGGACCGCCATCTACCCTTGATCGGTGGAGCGGCGTGGGGGTGAGGTGGTGGGTTGGCGGGTTACCGGGCTCAGTTGGGGTGACGGGGTCGCTGGGTTGGAGTGGCTGGGGGCTTCGGGCGAAGTACGGCGGAGTTTGTTGCGGGTTGGGGATGAGCTGGCGTTCGGGTTCGGGGCGGACCGGCGGTGTGTGGGGTTCTGGCGGGCGGGGCGGCGGATCGGGTGCTCGGTTGAGACTGTTCTTGCGCCGGGTGGGCGGACTTCTCAGTGTCCTGACTGTCACGCGATGGAGCGGTCCAACTCGATCGCGACGGACACCCGGCTCGACGATCCGCGGCCGTTCTCTGTCTATCTAGCTCACCACGGCAGCGTCGTCAAAGTCGGGATCACGGCCGCCGAGCGGGGCGACGCTCGACTGTTGGAGCAGGGTGCGCTGGCCTCCACCTTCATCTCCACCGGCAGCCTGCTCGGTGCTCGCCGGGTCGAGAACCTGTTGATCACCACCCTCGGTCTGCCCGATCGCGTGAGCACGTCCCGCAAGCGCCGCGCCAGAGACCAACCCGGCTCCCTGGCCGACCGCGAAGTCAGCCTGCTGAACGTCGCCAACCAGATCTCCGCCTTGCCATGGCCTGACGGGCAGAGTCGCGGCGAGATCAAAGTCCGTGATCACACCGCCGCCTACGGTCTACCTGCCGATGGGCTGCGACCCGCCGCAGTGCTCCAAACGCCAGTACCGGAGGGCGTGATCACCGGCCGGATCGCGTGCACGATCGGGACCGACCTGTACGTCGAAACGTCGGCCGGGCTCGTCTTGCTGGACACCCACGTGCTGGCCGGCTGGAGTCTCGGGCGCGCGGCGGCGGGCGCAGTACTGACTGTTCCGCTCGAGAGGGTCGAGTCGCCTCCGCGTGAGCTTGGACAGGACGCTCTCTTCTGAGCCGGTTGCGGGACACTGGGGGCATGAGCGTGGAGATCTGGCGGGCCGACGACCGGTTCCGGACGCGGACCGACTGGCTTGACTCGCGGCACTCGTTCTCGTTCGGGCCGTACTACGATCCGGCGAACGTCCGGTTCGGCCTGCTGATGGTCCACAACGACGAAGTGGTTGCCCCAGGCACCGGATTCGACACGCATCCCCATCAGGACGTGGAGATCGTCACCTGGGTACTACGGGGAGCTCTGCTGCACCAGGATTCCCAAGGGCACAGTGGGATCATCTATCCGGGTCTGGTGCAGCGGATGAGTGCGGGCAGCGGGATCCAGCACTCCGAACGCAACGACACCGAGGAGCCGGTCCACTACGTGCAGATGTGGGTCCGCCCTGGTGAGTTCGACCTGCCCCCGTCGTACGCGCAAGCAGAAGTCGACGACCGGCTGGCCAGTGGCGAGCTTGTCCCGATCGCCTCGGGCTTGCCGGAACATGCCGGGACCACAGCTGTCCGCATCAACCAGAACCGCGCGGGCCTCTCGGCAGCTCGCCTCACCCCCGGCCAGTCAATCCAGCTGCCGCCAGCACCCTACGCGCATCTCTTCATTGCTCTAGGCAACATAACCCTGGAAGGTGTGGGTGACCTGGCAGCCGGCGATGCGGCGCGGGTTCTCGGCGCTGATGGGCAGTGCGCGACGGCCGGCCCAGCTGGCGCCGAAGTACTGCTCTGGACCATGACCGCCTAAAACTGCCACGGACGGACCGACCCCAGAGGCCGGTCCGTCCGCGTGGTGGAGCTATTCGTCCTGGAGGCTGGTGGCGCCGGTCATGATGGCGACGCCTTCGGTCATGGTGTGCGACTGCGGGGTGATGACGCCGGCGCAGCGGCCGAGGCGCTGGATGTGGATGCGGTCGGCGACCTCCCAGACGTGCGGCATGTTGTGGCTGATCAGGATGACGGGCAGCCCGCGCTCGCGCAGTCCTTTGATCATTTCGAGGACCTGGTTGGACTCCTTCACGCCGAGGGCCGCGGTCGGCTCGTCGAGGACGACGACCTTGCTGCCGAAGGCCGCCGCCCGGGCGACCGCGACCGCTTGGCGCTGGCCGCCGGACAGGGTTTCCACGGTCTGCTGGATGTTCTGGATCGTCTGGATCCCCAGGTCCCGGACCGCTGCCGCCGCCCGGTCGCGCATTCCGCGGTGGTCGAGCATCCGGAAGACGCTGCCGAGCGGGCCCTTCCGGCGTTCCTCCCGGCCGAGATAGAGGTTGCTCGCGATGTCCAGCGCGGGCGCCACGGCCAGCGTCTGGTAGACCGTCTCGATCCCCGCCGCGCGGGCATCCTGCGGACCACGGAAGGAGACCAGTTTGTCTTCGAGCCTCAGTTGCCCGGCATCGGGGATGAGGGCTCCGGTGAGGCACTTGATCAGCGTGGACTTGCCGGCGCCGTTGTCGCCGATGACGGCGAGCACCTCACCGGCGTACAGGTCGAGGTCGACGCCGTCCAGGCCGATCACCCGTCCGAAGGTCTTGACCAGTCCGCGGGCGGACAGGATCGGTACGCCCAGGTTGGTGGCCTCCGGCGGATTGATCGTGGCGGTCACGAGCGCACCTTCCTGATCCACTGGTCGACCGAGACGGCAACGATGACCAGGATCCCGACGGCGAGCAGCCGGTACTGCGCATCGACGCCGGCCAGCGACAACCCGATGGTGAAGGCCTGCACGATCAGGGCGCCGAGCAACGTGCCCAGCAGACCCCCACGGCCACCGAACAGGCTGGTGCCGCCGATGACGACGGCGGTGATGCTGTCCAGGTTGGCGTCGACGATCGCGTTCGGACTGGCGGCGCCCGCGCGACCGATCAGGGCCCAGCCCGCGATGCCGTAGATCAGACCCGCGACACCGTAGACGCTGAACAGAACCCGGCGCGACCGGACACCACTGAGCCGGGCGGCCTCCGGGTCGTCGCCGACCGCGTAGACATGCCGGCCCCAGGCCGTCTGGCTGAGCGCGAACCCGACGACGAGGTAGAGGGCGACGACGATCAGTACGCCGGTGGTGACCGTGAACCGGCCGATCGAGAATCCTTCGCCGGTCCAGTTGAGCAGGTCGGGAAGCCGGTTGTTCTGGATGCTCTGGCCACCGGAGTAAAGCAGAGCGATGGCTGTGAAGATACTCAAGGTGCCGAGTGTGACGATGAACGGTGGTAAGCCGATGCGGGTCACCAGGAGCCCGTTCAGCGCGCCGGCCGCGAGCCCCAGGATGACCCCGGCGGCCAGGGCAGGGAGGGCCGGCCACCCGTTCTCCGCGGCCAGGGTGGCCATCACCATGGTCGACAGGATCGTGATCGCGCCGACCGACAGGTCGATCCCGGCGGTCAGGATGATCAACGTCTGACCCACGGCGAGCGCCGCGACGACAGCGGTCTGCTGAACCAGCAGGGACAGTGCCGCGGGGTTGGAGAATCGAGGGTTCACGGCGGTGAAGCAGATCACCGTGAGCAGCAGGATGAGTGCCGGGCTGAGCGCGGGATGCTTGTGGAGCAGATGCTGGATCCGCTGGCTGGTCGTGTGCTCCCGGCGGGCGAGCTCCTTGGCCGCGGCCCCGGGAGTGGTGCTTTGCACTGTCATCTAGTCACCTCCGCGGACGAGAACCGGACCGTCATCCCCAGCACAGCCTGGATGCCTTCGCGGTGTCGATGCTGGTGACACCGGTGGCGGCCTTGTCGGTCACCAGGGCGACGCCGGTGTTGTAGAAGTCGAGGCCTTCGGAGTTCTTGGGCTTCTCACCGCCGCGGGCGATCTTCGCGATCGACTCGACGCCGAGGGCGGCCATCTTCAACGGGTACTGCTGGGACGTCGCGCCGATCACGCCGTCCTTCACCGACTTCACGCCGGCGCAGCCGCCGTCGACCGAGACCACCAGGACGCCCTCGGCCTTACCGGCTGCCTTGAGGGCGTTGTAGGCACCGACAGCGGCCGGCTCGTTGATCGTGTAGACGACGTTGATGTTCGAGTTCTTGGTCAGGCAGTTCTCCATCGCCGAGCGGCCACCGTCCTCGGCGCCCTGGGTCGGCTCGTTGCAGACGATCGAGTAGCTGCTGGAACCGGCCGTGCCCGACTTGGCCTCGTCGCCGTTCTTCTTGGGGTCCTTGACGTCGATCCCGAGGCCGGTCAGGAATCCCTGGTCCCGGTTGTAGTCGACCGACACGACCTTGTCGTTGAACAGGTCGAGCAGGGCGATCGTGGCCGGCTTGCCGGCGAGCTGCTTGGCCGTCCACTGGCCGATCAGCTTGCCCGCCTCGAAGTTGTCGGTGGCGAAGGTGATGTCGACGGTGTCGGCCGGGTCCGGTGGCGTGTCCAGGGCGATCACGTACAGGCCCGCGTCCCGGGCCTTCTTGATCGCGCTGTTCACCCCGGGACCGTTCGGGGTGATCAGGATGCCCTTCTGGCCCTGCGCGATCGCGTTCTCGATCGCCTGGACCTGGCCCTGCTCGTCGCCGTCGGCCTTGCCGGAGGCGACGGTCAGCTCGACGTTGTTCTTGGTGGCCTCCTCCTTGGCGCCCTTCTGCATGGCCACGAAGAACGGGTTGGTGGAGTCCTTGGTGATCAGCGAGACGCCGATCTTCTCGTTCGCCGCAGCGGCCGGGTCGTCGGAGCCGCCGCACGCCGTCAGGGCGAGTAGTCCGAGCACTGCGGACGCGGCGACGGCAAGCCGCGCCTTACGAGTGGTGAGGTGCATATCAGGTCCCATCCAAGGAGAGCGAATGTTCTTACGTCAACGTTGACGTAAGAAGGAGAGCACCCTCCGAACCTTGTGGTCAAGGTCTCGATCGGAAATACTGCGGCGCATGACGACAACGTTGACGCACTCCGGATCGGACGGCGAACGGCCCGCCCGGTCGACCATGAAGGACGTCGCTCAACTGGCCGGCGTCAGCGTCAAGACGGTGTCGCGGGTGGTGAACGGCGAGCCCGGTGCGTCGGCCGTAGTACGGGAGCGGGTACTGCGGGCCGCCGAGCGGCTCGACTACCGCCACAACCTCGGCGCCAGCACCCTGCGCCGCAAGGACGCTCGGTCCGGCATCGTCGGTGCCCTGCTGCAGGACGTCGGCAACAGCTTCTCGGCGGGCCTGTTGCGCGCGCTCGAGGACACCCTGCGGCCGTCCGGTCTGTCGGTCCTCGCTGCGAGCCTCGATGAGGAACCCGAGCGGGAGCGCGACATCGTGTCCGATCTGGTGGCCCGTCGCGCGGACGGCCTCGTCTTGATGCCGGCCTCCCATCGGCACGAGTACCTGCTGAGCGAACGCCGCGCGGGGCTCCCGTTGGTCTTCGTGGACCGAAGGCCGCACGGCGTGGACTGCGACTCGGTCACCATCGACAACCAGCTCGGCGCGGACCTGGCGACCGCGCATCTGATCGCGGGCGGGCACCAGCGCATCGCGATGCTCAGCGACCTGCACGAGATCGAGACCGCGCAGGAACGGATCGCCGGCTACCGCGCCGCGCTCGACAAAGCCCACCTCGGCTTCGACCCAGAGCTGCTCGTGCACAGCGTGCGCAGCGAGGACGAAGCGGCTCGTGTCATCGCCGGACTGCTCGGTACCGCGGACCCTCCGACCGCGTTCGTCACCGGGCGGAACATCATCACCATCGGCGCGGTCCGCGCTCTGCGGGCAGCGGACGTTGCCCGGAAAGTCGCTCTGGTCGGCTTCGACGACTTCCCGCTGGCCGATCTGATCGAGCCTGCGCTGACCGTGATCCGGCAGGACGTCCGGCGGATCGGTACCGAGGTCGGCCGCATCCTCCTCGACCGGCTCGCCGGTGACAGCGGCCCGCCACAGCACGTAGTACTCGAACCGACCCTGGTACGCCGGGGTAGCGGCGAAATCCCTCCACCTGCCTGACGGGTTTCCGACATGTCGTGGCGGGGTGCGGGTCCGACCCCTACCGTGAACAAACGAAAGGTCATTGCATATTTGGTGAGGAGTGGCCATGAACCGTCGGGTCGGCAGTGTGCTCGCGGGTGCCATCGCAACGGGGCTGCTCCTCGCGTCGGCCGGACTGGTGGCGGCCCAGGCCGGGCATTCGTCGGTACAGGTGGCTTGTACTGGACCTGCGTGGGCTGAAGGGGTCAGCTACTCCGTTGGGGCCAAGGTGACGTACCAGAGCCGGTCGTACGAGGCGCGGGCCGCGCATACCGCGCACCCGGGTGCCGGCTGGAACCCGGTCGCGGCCCCCTCGCTCTGGCTCGACCTCGGCGCTTGTGACGGCACCCCGCCCACGACGCCGCCCACAACACCACCGACTACTCCGCCCACCACGCCACCGACGACTCCACCGACCACCCCGCCGACGACGCCTCCGACCACGCCGCCGCCGGGGACGGCGACCTGTCCGGTGAAGTCGCGGCCGGCCGGCAAGGTGCTGCACGGGTACTGGGAGAACTGGGACGGTGCCTCGAACGGCGTCCATCCGCCGTTCGGCTGGACGCCGATCACCGACTCGCGGATCGGGCAGCACGGCTACAACGTGATCAACGCGGCGTTCCCGGTGATCCTCTCCGACGGCACGGTGAAGTGGGAGGACGGGATGGACGCGACCGTGAAGGTCGCCACCCCGGCCGAGATGTGCGCCGCGAAGGCGGCCGGTCTGACCATCCTGATGTCGATCGGCGGCGCGACCGCTGGGATCGACCTCAGTTCGTCCGTCGTCGCCGACCGGTTCGTCGCGACCGTCGTACCGCTGCTGAAGAAGTACAACTTCGACGGGATCGACATCGACATCGAGACCGGCCTCACCGGCAGCGGCAACATCAACCAGCTGTCCACCTCACAGGCCAACCTGATCCGGATCATCGACGGCGTGCTGGCCCAGATGCCGTCGAACTTCGGGCTGACGATGGCCCCCGAAACGGCGTACGTGACCGGCGGCAGCGTCACCTACGGCTCGATCTGGGGCTCCTACCTGCCCATCATCAAGAAGTACGCCGACAACGGCCGGCTGTGGTGGCTCAACATGCAGTACTACAACGGCAGCATGTACGGCTGCTCCGGCGACTCGTACTCCGCGGGCACGGTGCAGGGCTTCGTCGCCCAGACCACCTGTCTCAACAACGGCCTGGTCATCCAGGGCGTCACGATCCGCGTCCCGTACGACAAGCAGGTCCCCGGTCTCCCGGCCCAGCCCGGCGCCGGTGGCGGCTACATGGCTCCATCCCTGGTCGCCCAGTCGTGGAACAGCTTCAACGGAGCCCTGAAAGGCCTGATGACCTGGTCGATCAACTGGGACGGCTCCAAGAACTGGACCTTCGGCGACAACGTCAAGTCCCTCCAGAGCCGCTGACCGGCCGCAAACAATGGGTTCGCGCTGCACGGCGGCATCACCGCCGAAATGCGACGACTGACCATCGGCACGCAGTACGGGGAAACCCGTGATGTCCACCGCGCTGATGGACACGCTGGCCCGAGCACGCTGGACCCCTCAGCGATGTCACACCTCGATCTGCTGCCTCGTCTCGGGCGCAGGTGCCACCGAGAGGGTGGTCTGGCAGAGGGAGAGTCTTATGAACGTCGCACTGTGGATCGTGGCTTGCCTGCTGGCGGTCGGCTTCGCGGCCGGCGGTATTGCCATGCTGGTGATGCCCAAGGAACGGTTTCGCGCGATCAGCGCGGGCCAGCACTACGTCGATCACTTCGACGCCGGGTTCATCAAGGCACTCGGCGCGGTCAAGGTGCTGGCTTCGATAGGGCTGATCCTGCCCGCCGTCGTCGACGTCGCACCGGTACTGGTGGCGTGGGCTGCGCTCGGTCTCATGCTGATCATGACCGGGGCAGCCACTGTCCGCATCGTGCGCCGCGAGTGGAGCTACATGGTGGGCGATCTCGGTTTCTTCGCCTTGGCCGCATTCGTCGCGTGGGGCCGTTTCGGGCCAGAGCCGTTTGTGGGTTGAGAGGCGTGCAGCCAGCTGTAGATCTCGTCGTACACCTCAGGGCCGGGCAGATGGCCGCCTGTGTAGATGTGACCTTCGGCCGTGGGGATGTGCTCGAGGAGGTAGTCGGCGTGCTCTGAGGAGACGTTGGCGTCAGCGGTTCCCGACCACAGGCCTACCGGTGCAGTGATCGTCGCCAGGTCGAAACCCCACGGCTGAGCGAGGGCGAAGGTGTCATCAACCCACCCGTCCGTGCTGTCGACGAAGGTCGCCCGCAGTCGCGCCATAGCCTCTGGATCATCGCGCGCCGCCGGCCCCGGCCCGGCAGGCAGCTCTGGACCCCCGTCGTCGATACGCCCCATGATCTCCGCCGAAGCCTCAGCGATCCGGGCCCGCAACTCACCTTCCTCAAGCACCGGCGAACCCGGATCCGCCGGCTTCACACCCGAGAGCACAGCGCAGGAGTTGACCCGATCGGCCAACAACGCCGCACAGGCAAGCGCATGCGGCCCACCCCCCGACCCACCAAAAACCGCGAACCGCTCCCACCCCTGCGCATCAGCAAGCGCCCGCACGTCCCCCACCGCATCAGCCACCGCCCGCCCGACCCGCCGCGTCGACCCCCCATACCCAGGCCGGTCATAAACCAAAAACCGAAGCCCACTCCGCTCCATCGCCTCCACCAACGCCGGCCACTTCCACCGACTACTAGGCGACCCGTTATGCGAAACCACCGGATCCCCATCCCCAGACCCGTACAAGCAGTACCGCAACACGGCCCCGTCCGCCCGCGTCAATTCCAACGTCTCAGCCTGCTTCACACCCCCATCCAACCCCACCAGCAATCTGGGTGTTGGGTTTCGAGTCAGTCTGGGCGGCTCATAGTCGGCCCGCGTGCCTCAGCAGTTCTGCCCATTGATCCTCGGGTCCGGTAGCGGAGAGTCGGACGTACTCCGGTCCGGCCACCCACTGCAGGAAGAAGGTGGTGAAGTCGTCCGCAGCCTTCTCGAACGCGGACGACATCCACCAGTCAACCCCGGTATCAGGGAAGTACCAGACCGCCCCCGTCGACCGGTTGACGAAGAAGGGCTCATCAGAGATGACACCGACGCAGCACCATTCCCCACGGCCAAGCGTGATCGCGGCGCCGGCGACAGGGTCGGCGTAGAACTGCATCTGATCGACCGTCGCGCCGTCGAAGACCGTGACGTCCCCGCAGGTAGCACCGTCGGCCACCATGAGGAACTCCCGAAAGGACCTGGGCAACCCGTCCCCAATCGCAGCGGCCTGTGCCCCAGCGGGCAGCGCGTTCAGCATCCGCCACTCCTCCCGCCCAGCCACCAGCCCACGCAACTCCGCCAGCACCCGCTGAAGTTCGACTTTCAGTTCATCGCCCCGTCGCAGTAGCCGGCCCGGCCAACCAGCACGGCCTGGAGTAATGCCCCTGAGGGGAAACAGCGTCGAGGATCATCCAACCTCCGTCTACCTCGGAACCGCCGTCACCCTACCCGCCCCCGATCCAGCCACAGCCAAACCTCAACAACCGGAACGGTGTCCGCCCGATGGATCGCCGAACCGGCATTCGGCGGGTCCACCTCAGCTCGCTACGCCTGATCAACTGGATGAGGCGCCCCGCCGACGGGCCTGCGCGGGGTGGATGAGACCCCCTTTGAGGCCCTTTCCTTGCGGCCTTCGTGGGTTTGGGGAGATTGTTCGCCAGGTCTCGGGAGGATCCTGCGACCGATCCGGGGCCTAGCTGTCAGGGGATTGTCGCAACGCCTGAGTTTGGAGGGTGTTTGTGGCGGGACCGAAGTTGTCTGAGCAGCGACGTCGTGTGGTGCTGGATCTGTTGGCACAGGGGATCAATCCGATGGAGGTAGCGCGGCGTAGCGGCGTGTCGAAGTCCTACATCTACCGGCTGCATCACAGCCTGGGTGGGGTGTATCGACCAGTCGGCACCACCTACAGCGATCGCTATCTGGATCGTGACGAGCGCTACGAGCTGGCCCGGCTCCAGGAGGCCGGTGTGTCGCTGCGTGAGATCGGCCGCAGGATGGGCCGTAGTGCCTCGACGATCAGCCGGGAGCTGAAACGCAACCGCGACCCGCGCGCCGGGGCGTACCAGCCCGAGCGGGCCAACGCGATGGCCTGGCAGCGGCAACGACGCCCCAAGTCCTCCAAGCTGGCCAGGTGCCCGGTGCTGCGCGCCACGGTGCAAAAGATGCTGGACAAGCGGTACTCACCCGACGAGGTCGCCGGCCGGCTCCGGCTGCTGCACCCCGACAATGAGGCGATGCAGATCAGCCACGAGTCGATCTACCAGAGCCTGTACGTCTACCCGCGCGGTGAACTGACCCGTGAACTCAAAGCCAGTCTGCGGCGCGGCCGGACCACCCGCCGCCGCCGCGGCCAGACCGAGACCCGGGGCAAGATCCCCGGCCTGGTCTCCATCCACGACCGGCCCGAAGAAGTCGAAGACCGCCTCGTCCCGGGCCACCACGAAGGCGACCTGATCAAGGGCTCGGCCGCGTCGAACTCCGCCGTCGGCACCATCGTCGAACGCACCACCGGCTACCTCACCCTGCTCCACCTACCCCACGGCTACACCGCCGACCGGGTCGCCGGCGCCGTGGTCGACCAGATGACCGCCCTGCCCGACTGGTTCACCAAAACCCTCACCTGGGACCGCGGCACCGAAATGTCCAAACACACCCGCATCACCGCCCAGACCGGCATCACCGTCTACTTCGCCGACCCCTACCACCCCTGGCAACGCGGCACCAACGAAAACACCAACGGCCTCATCCGCGAATACCTACCCAAAGGCACCGACCTATCGGTCCACACCGCCACCGACCTCGCCACCATCGCAGCCGAACTCAACGACCGCCCCCGCAAACGCCTCGGCTACCACACCCCCAGCGAAATGCTGGCTAGCCTCATCCTCGACGACCTAAACCGCGTTGCGACGACCACCTGATTTCGCCGGC
Source organism: Kribbella sp. CA-294648 (assembly GCF_050943845.1). Lineage (NCBI taxonomy): Bacteria > Bacillati > Actinomycetota > Actinomycetes > Propionibacteriales > Kribbellaceae > Kribbella > Kribbella sp. CA-294648. The sequence continues at coordinate 8,543,330 of NZ_CP191981.1, read as the reverse complement.
GAATATCCTCCACGGTCCGTAGCCGCATCGCGTTGCCGTCTGGCCGAGTGTTGACAGCGCAAGTCGCCGAGCCAGTCAGTCGGCCAGAAGAGCTGGTTGCGGCCGCGAGTGCCCGGTTTGCGGTACTCCGGTTTCGGGCGGCTCGGCGGTGGCGAGTACCTCGTACTCGCTGAGCGGGCGACGGAGGGGCCCGCGTCTCGGGGTGGGTGGGAGCGGGCGGAGAAGGGAGCGACGTAGGAGCGGACGTCGGAGCTCGCGTGGGCGCAGTACCGGACATAAAGCGGGACTGCGGCCGCTCGGTGGGCGGTCGCAGTCCCTATCTGGTGGGGCTCCGTCGTCCCCGGGGGGTGGGGGACGACGGAGTTTGGGGGGAGTCAGCCGGTGGGGTTGCCGTTGTCGGAGCCTAGTTTGGCTTTGATTTGCTGGGATTTGCCGTCGCGGGTGAAGGTGATGGTCACTTCGTCGTCCGGGCGGTGCGAACGGACCGCGGCGACCAACGCGTCCCCTGACGCGATCGCCTTGCCGTCGATCGCGGTGACCACGTCACCGCTCTTCAGGCCGGCCTTGTCCGCCGCACCGCCCGGCGTCACCTCGCCGATCGTCGCTCCCTGCTGGAACGCGTCGGAGGACTGCGCGTTGCCGACCTGTACGCCGAGCCTTGCGTGGGTGGCCTTGCCCTTGGCCACCAGCTCGTCGATGATCGGCTTGGCCTGGTCGATCGGGATTGCGAAGCCCAGGCCGATGTTGCCGCCTTCGGATTGTCCCGATCCTCCGGCGGTCTTGATCGCGCTGTTGATTCCGACCACTTGGCCGGCGAGGTCGATCAGTGCGCCGCCGGAGTTCCCCGGGTTGATGGCGGCGTCTGTCTGGATGGCTGGGAAAACCGTCGTACTGTCGCGCTGCTCGTCGCCCGACGTCACCGGGCGGTTCAGCGCCGAGACGATGCCGCTCGTCACGGTCGCCTCCAGCCCGAACGGTGAACCGATCGCGACGACTCCCTGCCCGACACCGAGGTTGCCGCTCTTGCCCAGTACGGCGGGGGTCAGGTCCTTGGCGTCGGCGCGGATCACCGCGAGGTCAGTCAACGGGTCGGTACCGACGATCGTCGCGTTGAGCGTCCGCCCGTCGTTGAGCATCACCTGGATCTTGCCGCCGTTGCCGGCACCCGCCACCACGTGGTTGTTGGTGACGATCAGGCCGTCCTTGCTGATGATGATGCCCGACCCGGTCCCCGAGCCCTGCGAGGTAGCGACGCCGATCTTCACCACACTCGGCAGCACCTTCGATGCTGCGTTCTGTACCGAGCCGTCCGGCGCGGAGACAGGTGCTGCCTGGCCGCCGTTGAGTGGGGCTGTCACCGAGGAGCTCGACGTGGGGTCGTTGGTGGCGGAGTACACGGCTGCACTGCCTATGCCGCCCGCTGCACCGACCAGCAGCGCGGTGGCTGCCACCAGTGCGAGGCCGCGGCGTTTCGGCGGCTTCGGGGGCTGGGGCTCGGCCGGCTGCGGGCCGAACGGCCAGCTCGGGCCCGGTGGCGTCCCCTGATGCGCCCCGGACATCCCGAACTGCCCGCCCTGCCCGCCTTGCTGGTAAGCGCCCCCACCTGAGGGGTGCTGCCCTGCCCGCGGCTGCCCGCCCAACGGCTGACCGCTCTGCGGTTGGCCACCCTGTGGCTGCCCGCTCTGTGGCTGCCCGCTCTGTGGCTGCCCGCTCTGCGGCTGACCGCCCTGTGGCGCGTACTGCTGCTGGTGATGCTGGCCGTAGCCACCCATCGGCAGCTGTTGCGTGCGCTCAGGCGAACCCGAGCCGAACGCCGGCGCTCCGGCCTGCGGCGGCTGGTTCGCAGACTGGTTCCCGTACGTCGAACCCTGCGCCGGCGACTCGTCACCGGGCTGGTTCTGCGGCTGGTGCGGCTGGTTCTCGGTCATGGGTCAACCTTGGCGGCCGGACCTGAGAACCCGCTGAAGATCCCGTCAGAGCAGCCGAAGAACTCCATGAAGATCCGCTGAAGACGACCACAGCTAGCAGGTTGACCAAATGTGCTCACCAAAGGGCGCGGCTGGGCAGTTCTGGTCAAATTTCTGTTGCCCTGGCGACCGGCTCGGGGTGAGATTGGCCGATGACGCAGACGCGACCCGCCGCGGCGGCCCAGGAGCGGAGCTTCTCGTACCGTCCGTTCATCTGGCTGGCGGTCGCGACCTTCTCGATGGGGATCGACGGTTACGTGCTGGCCGGCCTGCTGCCGCAGATCGCCGGGGACCTGGAGGTCAGCGCGGCCGCCGCGGGTCAACTGATGTCGGTCTTCGCGTTCACCGCCGCGCTGGCCGGTCCGGTGCTCGGCACGGTCACGTCACGCTGGGAACGCCGTACGACGATCGTGCTCGCGCTCGGCGTGTTCGTGCTCGGCAACCTGGTCGTCGGGATCGCGACGAACTACCCGGTCGCGCTCGGCGGCCGGGTGGTGGCGGCGGTCGGCGGCAGCCTGCTCAACGCGGCCGTCACCGGCTACGTGATCGCGCTGACTCCGGTCGAGCACCGCGGCAAGGCGTTGTCATTCGTGCTCGGCGGCTGGATGACCGCGACCGCGCTCGGCGTACCGGTCGGTCTGGTGCTCGGGCAGTCCAACTGGCGGCTCCCGATGATCATGGTTGCTGTGGTCGGCACGATCGCGTTGGCCGGCATCCTGCTCGGGCTTCCGCGACTGCATCTACCGGGCGGGACGCTCGCCGAACGCCTGCGCCCACTCGGCCGGCCCCGGCTGGTCGCCGGCCTGCTCGTCACCACCGGAATCCTGTGCAGCAGCTATGCCTGCTTCACCTACGCGGCGCTGATCCTCGGCCCGTACTTCGGTGCCGAGTGGGCGATGATCGCGATCTTGTTCGGGTACGGCGTCGCGAGCATGGCCGGCAATGCGGTCACCGGACGGCTGGTCGACCGGTTCAGCGCGATCCGGGTGCTCACGGTGGTTCTGGTCGGACTGTTCCTGAATGCGCTGCTCGGCATGGTCGCGTTGATGCTCGCCCCGGTGGTGGTGGCGGCGGTCTGGAGTCTGGTCTGGTTCTTCGCGGCAGGGGTCGGCAACGGCGGGGCCGCTGTACCGCAGCAGGCCCGGTTGGCATCGCTGGCGCCGGATTCGGCGGCGATCGTGATGGCGTTGAACGGGAGTGCGATCTCGCTCGGAGCGGCGCTCGGAAGCGGGCTGGGCGGCGTCGCGCTGACCGCAGGTTCGTCCGCGAACGGGCTCCTCGGGATCTCGGCGGCGATCCTCGCGGTCGTGGTCGTGCTGCAGCTAACTGCCTCGCGTAGCCAGCAGACTGTTGAGTGAGGGAAGCTCGGTCGAGTCTGAACGAAAATCTAACGTGGCGGGATTAGACTTCTGCCACCGAGGTGGCTAGTATTTTTGATGACGCAAGAGAGAACAGCAGAAGCTGATGCGGGTAGCCAACGACTGCCCACGCAGTACCGAACGCAGTAGGTAGTACGCACGAACGCAGTACCAGCAGTTGGCAGTAACAGCAGTCGCAGTACCTGTAGTTCACGCAGTAGAAGCAGTACCGCAGTACAAGCAGTTCGCAGTATCAGTTGGTACACCGAAGAGAAGGAGAGGATTACATCATCCGGATCGCCCGCCCTGGCTGATGTGCGCTGGGTGGGTACCGCAGTCCCATCGTCGTACGGAGGTGGTTCTCGGTTACGCAGTTTGCGATCCCCGCTGAGACAGCGGTAGCAGAGGCCGGCTTGAGAGCCGGTAGATGGTGAATCCAAACCCAGGGCCCCGGTGCTTAGCGCCGGGGCCCTCGACACGGAGGTGGCATGACCCCAAGCCTGGAGCAGACGTTGGCTGAACCGAAGAATCCGCCGGCCATCGACGACGAGGACTATCCCGCGTACACGATGGGCCGCGCCGCCGAGATGCTCGGCACCACCCCGGGCTTCCTGCGAAGCCTGGACGAAGCGAAGTTGATCACTCCCCAGCGGTCCGAGGGCGGCCATCGCCGCTACTCCCGCTACCAGCTCCGCCTGGCCGCACGCGCCCGGGAACTGGTCGACAACGGCACGGCCCTCGAAGCGGCCTGCCGGATCATCATCCTCGAAGACCAACTGGCCGAAGCCCTCCGCCTCAACGCCAAGCTCCAGCCCCCCACCGAACAAAGCTGACCCGCTCTCCCGCTGGGCCGGGTTGGCGGGTGAAGCGCTGCGGCGCCGCCTCGTCACGCGCCTCGCCGCGCTGGCTCGGTGGGCAACCAGCATTCCTCGCCGTGCGAGGCGAGCCGTAGGCGAGCGAGCCCTGTCGGGGGTGCTTGGGGTTAGCGGGATTGGGTGGCGGCGTGGGGGAGCCAGAGGGTGAATTGGGCTCCGGCGCCGGGGGCGTTGCGGGCGTAGATCATGCCGCCGTGTTGCTCGGCCGCGTGTTTGACGATGGCCAGGCCGAGGCCTGAACCCGGGCGGCTGCGAGCCTCGCTGGAGCGGTAGAAGCGCTCGAAGACGTGCGGAAGGTCCGCCTCGGCGATGCCGGGGCCGCTGTCGGTGACAGTCAGTACGCCGTCCAGCAGGCGCACGGTGACCCGCCCGAGTGGCTCGCCGTCGGCTCGGTGGCCGGCGGTGTCGTCCGGGACGCTGTACTTCGCCGCGTTGTCGAGCAGGTTCGTCACGGCGCGACCCAGCAGTCGCTCGTCACCCCAGACGGGGAACGGCGACAGTTGAACGTCCCACTCGATCCCCGAAGCGCGTCGGCGGACCTTGAGCAGGGCGTCCTCGACGACGTTCGACAGTTCGATCAGCTCGGCGTCGCGGACCTGCGGCGTATCGCGGGCCAACTCGGTCAGGTCGCCGATCAGCGTGGTCAGTTCGTCCATCTGCGCGCGGACGTCATCGAGCAGTTGCTGCCGATCCTCCGGCCGCAACCCACCTCGCTTGTCGGCCTGGGCGAGCAGATCGAGATTGGTGCGGACGCTGGTCAGCGGTGTCCGTAGCTCGTGCCCCGCGTCGCCGACCAACCGTCGCTGGCGATCCTGTGATCGCGCCAGCGCGGCCAGCATCGCGTTGAACGCCAGCGCGAGCCGGGTGATCTCGTCCGAACCGGTGACCGGGATCGGGGTCAGGTCCTCGGTCCTGGCGATGTGTTCCGCGGCACCGGTGAGCCGGGCGAGCGGTCTGAGCCCGGACTGCGCGATCGCGTTCCCGGCCAGGGCCGCGCCGATCACGCCGAGCAGGCCGACCGCCCACAGCACGATCCCCAGGTTGTGGAGTGTCTGGTCGATCGGTTTGAGCGACTGCGCGACGACCAGCGCGGCCGGAACGGTCTGGTCGTCCTCGCAGCGTTGCTCGTCCCGCCGCGGGCAGAACTCGGCCGGTACTGCGATGACCCGGGCGTGGTTGTGGTTCGGTACGCCGACTGTCTGAATGCTGTAGCCGTCCGGCGCGGTACCTCGGGCGACAGCCAGTTCGGTGGCGCCCATCGGTGGGAGGGCGCTGTCCACCGGGCCGACGATCTGCCCGTCTGCCAGGTAGATGCCGACCCGGATGTCGCTGAGTCCGAGAGCGTCGGCCGAGGCGACCTGCAGGTTGCGGTACCTGGTCAGGACGCCGTTCTTGGATGCCTGGATGACGCGGTCCTGCAGGCTGTCGTCGAGGTTGCGGTACATCTGCTGGCGGACCGTGACGTAGGCGCCGATGCTGACGAACGCGACGGCCAGGCCGACGGCGACCGCGGCAAGCAGTGTCACCCGGGCATGCAGGCTCAACTGATGCAGCTTCTCCTGCCACCAGTCCTGCGTCCGCCCCGCAGTCGCTGCAACCCGTCCCGCATTTCCCCCGGGGGCAGACTGCGGGCGACCGGGCTCGGTGGGAGCGGCACCCATGGCGGGCTGGCTCTGCAGGTGGGTCGAACCTGGTTGCATCGGGCCTGGCCGGCCCGGACCCTGGTGTCCCGCACCCGGTTGCGCCGGACCGGACTTGACCGGCCCAGTGTGAGCTGAGCCAGGCTGACCAGCGCCGGGCTGGGCCGGTCCGGGTTGGGCTGTACCGATCCGCTCCGGCCCCGGCTGAGCCCGCCCTGGTTGGGTCGGCCCGGCTTGAGTCCGCCCGGGGTGGGGGCGGCCGGGGCGGTTGTGGGTGGGGCCCAGTTCGAGGGCTTCCTCGTCCGGTGGACGGGTGTAGCGGGGGAAGTCGTCGGGTGGGGGTTGGGTGGTCACGGTGGGGTGTCTCTCAGGACGTAGCCGATGCCGCGGACCGTGTGGATCAGGCGGGGCAGGCCGTCGATCTCGGTCTTGCGGCGCAGGTAGCCGATGTAGACCTCGAGCGAGTTCGCCGTGGTCGGGAAGTCGTAGCCCCAGACGGCGTCCAGGATCACCGCGCGTTCGAGCACCCGGCGCGGGTTGCGGATCAGCAGTTCGAGCAGTGAGAACTCGGTCCGGGTCAGCGGGATCGGGGTGTTGCCGCGGTGCACCTCGTGGGCGTCCACGTCCACCACCAGATCGGCGTACTGGAGGATCTCGCCGCGTGCTCCGCCCTCGCCCGGCGTCGTACTGCGGCGGAGCAGTGCCCGCAGCCGGGCCAGCAACTCCTCGAGCGCGAACGGCTTCGTCAGGTAGTCGTCGCCACCGGCATCGAGCCCGTCGACCCGGTCGGCGACGGCGTCCCGCGCGGTCAGCACCAGGATCGGCACGTTGTTGCCCGCAGCCCGTAACGCCTTGGTCGTCTCCAGCCCGTCCAGCCGGGGCATCATCACGTCCATCACGACCACGTCGGGGTCGACGTTGCCGATCACCGCGAGCGCCTCGGCGCCGTCGGAGGCGGTCACCACCTCGAAGTCGTTGAACTCCAGCGAACGGCGCAACGAATCCCGGACCGCCCGGTCGTCGTCCACCACCAGTACCCGCATCTCGCGCTCCCGCTCGCCCACAGTTCGATCGGAGCTCGGCCGAGCCCCGCCATCAGAGGTTGTGCAGTCGAGGTTATGCCGTCTGTTTGAGAATCGGCTGAGAACCCGCTGATCAGTCGCGAAGGACACCGGTCCCGCCGTAGGTTCTCCGCGTGGACATCGTCGAATTCACGCCGGACAACGACCAGCTGACCTGGACCTTCGGCGGGGTCGCGCCGCTGCGCCGGGTCAGACCCGGTACGGCGATGCGGCTGTGGACCGAGGACGCGTTCTGCGGGCGCCTGCGCAGTACGGCGGATCTGGCCAGCGCCAGCCTCCAGATGCCGTTCGTGAACCCGCAGACCGGGCCGTTCTACGTCGAGGGCGCCGAGCCGGGTGACACGCTCGTGCTGCATTTCGCCGAACTCACCCCGGCGCGCGGCTGGGGCGCGTCCGCGACCATCCCGTTCTTCGGCGGTCTGACCAGCACGGACCGTACTGCGACCCTGCAGGACCCGTTGCCGGAGCGGACCTGGATCTACGAGGTGGACACCGAGCGGCAGACCGTCGGGTTCCAGGCGCAGGGCAGCGACCTGGAGATCGCGCTGCCGATCGAGACCATGCTGGGCACGGTCGGGGTGGCGCCGGCGGCCGGCGAGGTCCGCTCGTCACTGGTCCCGGACGTCTTCGGCGGCAACATGGACACGCCGGAGATGAAGGCCGGGGCGACCTGCTTCCTGCGGGTGAACGTCGAGGGCGCGCTGTTCTCGGTCGGCGACGGGCACTACCGGCAGGGCGAGGGTGAGTCCTGCGGTACGGCAGTCGAGGGCGCGATGAACGTCGTCCTCATCGTCGAACTCCTCAAGACGCCGGGTCCGGTCTGGCCACGGATCGAGAACGACGCGTACCTGGCCGTCGTCGGCTCAAGCCGTCCGTTGGAGGACGCCTGGCGAGCCGGTCAGGTCGACATGGTCGGCTGGCTGGGCGAGCTCTACGGCCTCGACAAACTGGACGCCTACCAGCTCCTCAGCCAGATCAGCGAGGTGCCGCTGGCCAATGTGGTCGACGCCAACTACAGCGTTGTCACCAAGGTCCCCAAACGCCACCTTCCCAAAGCCGATGCCTACAGCAACATTCACACCCACCTGCGCGACCTGGCCGCGACCCTCAGCTGAAAGCCGGTACTACGTCCGTCGCCAGCAGGTGCAGGGGATCGTGGTCGTAGGCGACACCGGGGATGTAGAAGATGACGTACTGGACGCCGATCTCCTCCAAGCGCTCGAGGCGGCTTCGGATCTCCCCAGGAGTAAGAATGTCGGCCAACCCGACGCCGCCGCCCGCGCCGATCTCGCGGAACTCTTCCACGCCGAAACGCCCGCGCGCCTTGGCCGTCGCGCTCACCGGGTCAGCGCCGCGCGAGATCGGGAACAGGTTGAGGCTGGTCGACTTCACGATCTCGCCGTAGTCGCGACCGACGGAGTCGCAGTGCTTACGCAGTACCGACAGCTTGTGCTCGATGATGTCGACCTGGCCGGTGCCGAAGTTGCAGGCATCGGCGTACTGGGCGACCAGCTTGAGGGTGACCTGCTCGCCACCTCCGCCGATCCACAGCGGCGGTTTGCGGCGCGGTTCGACGTACGGCTTGTCCACAGAGTGGTACTTCCCGTGGAAAACCACATCCTCTTCGGTCCACAGCCGATGGATCAGTTCCACCGATTCGCGGAACGAGCCCATCCGGTCCTTCAGGCTGCTCCACGGATAGCCGTACGCCGTCCACTCGTCTTCGGCCCAGCCCGCGCCCAGTCCGGCGTACAGACGGCCGTGGCTGGCGACATCGACAGTGCCGGCCATCTTGGCGTAGAGCGCCGGGTTGCGATAGCCGTTGCAGCCGACCATCTGGCCGAGCTTGACGCGCTGCGTGTCGCGGGCCAGTGCGGCTGTCGCCGTCCAGGCTTCGAAGACGGTCTCGCGGGCCGGCTCCGGCACGGCGTGGAAGTGGTCGAACAGCCACATCGAGTCCCAGGGTCCGGTGTCGGCAGCTCGGGCTACAGCCGTCATCGCCTCCCACTGGTCGACAGGATCGGCCAGCTCGACCAGGTCCATTCGCCAGCCCTGGGGTAAGAACACTCCGAACTGCATCAGCGTCAGGCCTTTCCGGTACGGCGGGAGATTGCGACTCCGGCTAGGCAGAGGGTGCCGCCGATGAGTGCGAGCAGCGCGGGGGTCTCGCCCAGGAAGAGCCAGGCGAGGAGGATCGCGACCACCGGTACGGCGTACACGGTCACGCCCATGCGGCCGGCTGTTGTGCGGCGGAGGGCGAAGGCCCAGGTGGTGAAGCCGAGTGCGGTGGGGAAGGCGCCGAGGTAGACGACCCACCAGATGGTGCTGGCGCTCGCAGTACGGAGTTCGCTGGTCAGTGCGGGTGCGTAGGGGAGGCAGGCGAGCGTGCCGATCATGCAGGCGAGCCAGGTGACCTGTGCGGCCGGGAGGCGGGTCAGTAGTGGCTTCTGGGTCACCACACCGACGGCGTACCCGATGGCGGCGATGATGCAGAGGATGACGCCCCAGGTCTCGGCGCGGCCGGTGGAGGTCGACAGGCCGATCAGTACTACGCCGCCGAACGCCACCAGGCTCCCGATGACCAACTGTCGCGGGAAGCCTTCGCCTAGCGTCAGGCCCGCCAGCAGTGCGATCAGCAGTGGGGCGATGTGGACCAGCATGGCCGCAGTACCGGCGTCCAGGCGGCGCTCGGCTGCGTTGAGGGCCACGTTGTAAACACCGAACCAGAGCAGTCCGCAGGCGAGTAGTGGCGGCCAGTCGCGCTTGGCCGGCCAGGTGAGGCTGCTGGGCGACTGCCTGAGGAAGAGGAAGGCGCCGAGCAGCACACTGCCGACCAGGAGGCGGGCGAGGGACATCGACCCGGCCGAGAACTCGGTGCCGGCGTGGCGGATGGCCACGAACGAAGAGGCCCAGAGCAGCACGGACACCGAGGCCGCGCCGGTCACCAGCAGGGTCTTGGGGGAGGTTTCCACAGCGGTTGTCACGTGACTACCCTAGGAACAGATTCGCCCTGTTCCCATGGCGATTCGGACCTGAGAGGCCGCTGATGGTTACCGAAACGAAGATCGAATTGGCCGCTGGCTTTCAAACCGAGAAGCCGGTGCTGGACGACCTGAACATCCGCCTGCTGACCGAGCTGTCCGCCGACCCGCGACTCCGTACGACGGAGCTGGCGCGCCGCCTCGGGGTCTCAGCTCCGACCGTCCGGGAACGCGTGACGCGGTTGGAGGAGTCCGGCGTGATCCGCGGCTACCGCCTCGAGATCGACCCCGGCGCGCTCGGGCTGCCGGTCGGCGCCTGGGTGCGGCTACGCCCGGGACCCGGTCAGATCCCGCGCATCATCGAGCTGGCCGAGCGCATCGCCGAGGTGGTCGAGTGTCACCGGATCTCCGGCGACGACTGCTTCCTGATGCGCGTCCAGGTCGCTGAGATCGCCGGCCTGGAAGACATCCTGGACAAGTTCCAGACCCACGGCCAGACCACCACCTCGTTCATCGTCTCCACCCCCATCAAGCCCCGAAGCGTCCCCCTGCCCGGCAACTAGCGCGAGTCTGGCAACTAGCGCGAGTACAGCCGCGCCACACTGGCGAACGCGGCCTTGGGCTCCCAGCGTTCCACATCGTCGGCCGGAATCTTGACCACACCGAACCCAGCCATATCGAGGTCGTGCGACGGCTCCGGGCTGTGCGGGAACTCCGTCATCGAGAAGGTGTAGACGAAGCAGCCGTGCACGCCGCGGTCGGAGTACAGGGTGATCAGGTCCTCCAGGTACGCCGCCTGGGTCCCCTCGTCGCGGACGTAACCCTCCTTGATCCGTGGCGGCGACGCGAACCAGTTCACGATCAGGAACGAGCCCGGCCCACGCTTGTCGGCCCCGACGAAGGAGCCGCAGCCGAACTCCGTGATGACCACTGGCCGGCCCGACGCGACCAGCTCATCCAGCCGCTCCGCGTACCCGGCAGGATCGTTCCCGAACCGGTAGAGGTTCACCCCGACCAGGTCGAAGCCCGACCAGTCGACCTGTTCCCAGTAGCCCGCGGCGTACGTGATCGGGCCGTGGAACTCCCGGCGCGCGGTCGCCAGCGCCGCCGGAATCAGCGCCTTCAGCTTGCGGGTGATCCGTCGGTCGAAGAAGCGGCGCCACCTCACCAGCACCTGCACTCGCAGGAAGATCCAGCGACCCGGGAGCATGCCCCGCGAGGTGAGCGAGAACTCGCTGCCGATCAGCAGAGTGACCCTGTCCGGGTACCGCTGTCGCAACCCCTCAGCCGCACGAGCGGTTGCCTCGAGGTGAGCGAGCAACTCGGTCCGCGGCCGGCTCTCGACGTACGGCCGGATATACACATCCAGTCCGATCTCCAACGCGTACTCCGCCGCAGCCATCTGCGCGGCGGTGTCGGTGCCGATCAGCATCACTGTCGTACAGCGCAGGTCTTCGGCGATGGCCCGCAGATCGCGCTGTACGGCGTCGGCGCCGTCGGCCGGGAGATAGGAGATCCCGCGGATCTGCAGAGTCATGTCTCCAGTCTCAGTCCTCCCACCAGCAACTTTGGTATCTGAGCTGTCCGCGGGCTGAACCCCAACCAGCGTGCGGAGTGGTCTGCATCACTACGCTGAGGGCGACTTCAGCGACCTCTGGAAGGACCCTGACCATGGCTGCCGACAAGTCTGTCCGCAGAGTTGCCCTTCTCACCGCGGGCGGGCTCGCGCCCTGCCTGTCGTCCGCCGTCGGCGGGCTGATCGAGCGCTACACCGAGGTGGCGCCCGACGTGGAGATCATCGCCTACCTGAACGGGTACCACGGTCTGCTCAGTGGCCGGCACCTCGAGGTCACCCCCGAGATCCGCGCCCAGGCCGGTCTGCTGCACAAGTTCGGCGGCAGCCCGATCGGCAACAGCCGGGTGAAGCTGACCAACACCGCCGATCTGATCAAGCGCGGCCTGATCTCCGACGGCCAGAACGCGTTGCAGGTCGCGGCCGAGCGGCTGGTCGCCGACGGCGTCGACGTGCTGCACACGATCGGCGGTGACGACACCAACACGACCGCGGCCGACCTGGCGGCGTACCTGCAGGAGCACGACTACGACCTGACCGTGGTCGGCCTGCCGAAGACGATCGACAACGACGTGATCCCGATCCGGCAGAGCCTGGGCGCCTGGACCGCGGCCGAGCAGGGCGCGCTGTTCGCCCGCAACGTGATCGCCGAGCACAGCTCGAACCCGCGGATGCTCGTCGTCCACGAGGTGATGGGCCGCAACTGCGGTTGGCTGACGGCCGCCACCGCAGCGGAGTACCGGAAGTGGGTCACCGCGCAGGAGTGGAACCCGGGCATCGGCCTGACCGCCGGCGGCTGGGACGTGCACGCGGTTTACGTGCCTGAGGCAACGATCGACCTGGACGCCGAGGCCGAGCGGCTGAAGGCGGTGATGGACGAGAACGACTGCGTCAACATCTTCCTGTCCGAAGGTGCCGGTGTGCCGTCGATCGTGGCCGAGATGGAGGCCCGCGGCGAGGAGGTCGGCCGGGATCCGTTCGGGCACGTCAAGCTGGACACGATCAACCCGGGCGCCTGGTTCGCGAAGCAGTTCGCCGAGCGGATCGGCGCGGAGAAGACGATGGTCCAGAAGAGCGGCTACTTCAGCCGCTCGGCCGCCGCCAACCCGGCCGACCTCGAGCTGATCAAGCAGTGCACCGACTTCGCGGTCGACGCGGCGTTGCGCGGCGAGAGCGGTGTGATCGGCCATGACGAGGAGCGCGGTGACGAACTCCGCGCCATCGAGTTCCCGCGCATTGCCGGCGGCAAGGAGTTCGACCCGAGCGTGGAGTGGTTCACCACGCTGCTCAGCGACATCGGCCAGACCAAGTAGTACGGGCCGGGCTCCTCACCGGCCAGTCGGTGGGGAGCCCGCGAGCCGCTCGACCCACAGGTCCGCGGCCTTCTCGATCTGAACGAGGACATCGTCGAAGCCGGTGTCGTCACCGTAGTACGGATCCGGTACGTCGATGTCGGCGAACAGTTCGACCGGTACTGCGAGGTCCGTGCCGCCGCGGCGGAGCAATGCGGACAGGTGCCCGGAATCCATCGCGAGCACCAGGTCGCGCTCGGGGAACCAGCTGCTGCGGAACTCCTGCGCCCGGTGCGCGCTTCCGTCATACCCGCGCCGGGCCAGTGCAGCTGTCGCGCGGTGGTCCATCGGATCGCCGATGTGCCAGCCGCTCGTGCCGGAGCTCGTCACCACGACGTCGTCGATGCCCGCGTCGGCGAGCTTCGCGCGCAGCACCACCTCACCGATCGGCGAACGGCAGATGTTGCCGGTACAGACCACCTCGACGCGCCTCACCACCGGAGTCACCGCATCTCGGCCTTGTCCGGCAGCACCACGTTGAGCAGCATGCCGACCAGCGTGATCACCAGGGATCCGAGCAGCGCGGCCACGAACCCGTCGACGTGGAACTGGACGTCGAGCTTGCCGGTGATCCACGACGTGAGCAGCAGCATCAGGGCGTTGATCACGAAGATCAGCAGGCCGAGCGTCAGGATGATGAACGGCAGCGAGACCAGCTTCGCGATCGGCTTCACCACCGCGTTCACCACGCCGAAGATGGCGGCCACGATCAGCAGCGTCAGCACCCTTCGCCCGGTCGTCGAACCCTCGAGGGTGATGCCGCTGACGACCCAGCTGGCAACCGCCAGGGCCACCGCGTTGGCCAGCAACTTGATGATCAAGTTCTTCATGCCTCGATCCTGCCACCCCCGGGTTCATCCACCCCGCGATCACCGCGCCGGAGGTTCGCCACACCCTTGACACGATAATGACCAAGTGATCTGATCATTTTCATTCCCCGCGAGGAGGCGAAGATGAGAAACCGGATGAGCTGGGCGCTCGGCGCCGCAGTACTCAGTACTGCGCTGGCAGTCCCGGCGTTCGCGGCGCCTGAGCCGGCCCCCGAGGCCTCCCGCCCCTCGAGCGGCCATCCGCGAGCCGGCCATCCCCAGGTTGGCTCGATCCCGCGGCCGTTCACCGTGGCAACCCCGTCGAAGGAGGGCCCGGTCGTGACGTCTGGTCGGCGGGACTGTGCAGTGGCGCGGACCAACTGGTCCGTCGCGGCGAAACCGCAGGCGGCTCCCGAACCGTTGCTGAACGCCTACAGCGACACCGGCCAGGGCTGGACCGGAGGCGACAGCACCTACTCGGTGAAGCTCCGCGGCGGCCGGACCGCGTGGATCTTCTCCGACACCTTCCTCGGACCGGTCAACGCCGACGGCGGCCGGCCGATCACGACCCCGTTCATCAACAACTCCTTCGTCATCCAGCGCGGCAAGTCGCTGAAGACCGTCACCGGTGGCACCGCGTCCGAGCCGACCGCCCTGGTCCCGCCGCCGTCGAACGGCTGGTACTGGTTCGGCGCCGCCGGCACCAGCAAGGCCGGCCGCAACCTTGACGTCACGACGCTGCAGTTCGAAAAAACGGGCACCGGGCAATGGGACTGGCGCTGGTCGTCGACCCACCTGGCCCGGTTCGACAGTTCGACGCTGAAACTGAAGAAGCTGATCCCACTCCCGTCCAGCGCCAACATCCAGTGGTCCGCGTGGTTGCTCCGCGACCGCGGCTACACCTACGTCTACGGGGTGGAGGACCTCGGCGCCTCGAAGTACGAGCATGTCGCCCGGGTCCGTGGCGACGATCTGAGTACCAAGCGCTGGCAGTACTGGACCGGTACCGGCTGGTCGGCCGACGAATCGGCCTCGGTGCGAGTGCTCGAGGGTGTTGCCAACGAGCACAGCGTGACCCGGTTCGGGGACGGCTACCTGCTCGTCACGCACGACACCACCGAGCTGTTCAGCAAACGGGTGCTCGGCTACTTCGCCTGCTCCCCGACCGGTCCGTTCGTGAACCCGGTCGAGCTCTACCAAACCCCCGAGACCGGTGCCACCGGCAGCTATGGAGACGCGGACATCATCACGTACAACTCGCACGAGCATCCCGACCGGCGCCGCGGCAACTCGCTGCTCGTCAGCTACAACGTCAACAGCCTCGACGCCAATGTCGACCTGTACGCCGATGTCAGCATCTACCGTCCCAGGTTCGTCCGGGTCGCGCTGACCCCGGACGGTCAGCGATGAGTACTTCGGGCGGCGTCGTCCGGCGCAGCCTGCTCGACGACCTGGCCACCTCGATGCTGGACCTGATCGCGGAACGGAAGCTGGCTTCGGGTGACCAGTTCGAGTCGGTCCGGTCGCTGGCCGAGAGGTTCCAGGTCGCAGTACCGACGGTCCGGGAAGCCTTGCGCCGGCTGGAGGCCACCGGCGCGGTCGAGTTGCGGCACGGATCCGGTGTGTACGTCGGCCGGCACATCGGACGGCTGGTGCTCGCCAACCCGCTGGCCCCGACGCCGTCGGCGGACCGGTTGGTGGAGCTCCTCCAGGCTCGCGCGCTGATCGAGCCGCCGGTCGCGGCCCTGGCTGCGCAGAACCGTACGGCCGAGGCGCTGGAGCGGTTGGACGAGCGCCTTGCCGAAGCTGCCGATCTGATTGCCTCTGGCAACCATGCGCGGCTGGCCGAGGTGAACATGGACTTCCACAGGTGCCTGGCCCAGGCGTCCGGGAACGCCACCCTGGCCGAGGTGGTCGAGTCCGTCACGGTCGTCAACGTCCGCGAACAGCTGGAGATCCTGCACATCCACGGTGACCGGCAGGCCGACCTGGACGAGCACCGCGCCATCCTCGAAGCGGTCCGGGCCGCCGACACCGAGCTGGCCGAACGACTCACCCGCGAGCACCTGGACGGCGTTCTCACCGTCGTCAGCGACAGCGCCCAGCACCCGTGACCGGTGCGGTGGGGCAGAAGTTTCACAGAGCCGAAGGGACCGCACCATGTCACGCAGTACGCCGTACAAGCAGCACAAACCGAAGGCGCTGACCGCACTCGTCGTGGCCGGCGCGCTGGCCCTGTCCGCCTGCGGTGGTGGAGCTGGTGACTCCAGCACCGCGAAGGGTGAGGACAAGCCGGTCGACTCGCTGAAGTTCTACAACGACAAGGGTGGCTGGAAGGAAGCCTTCACCCAGGTCGGCGCGGCCAGCAAGAAGGACATCGGCGTCGGGATGGAACCGGTCGGCTACTCCGACTCCAACGCCTACACCGCGTTCATCCGGTCCTCGTTCCGGACCAAGGAGAAGGCGGACCTGTTCACCTGGCACACCGGCAAGGAGCTGGAGGAGCTGGTCGACCAGAAGCTGGTCGCCGAGACCACCGACCAGTGGACCAAGGCGGTTGCTGACGGCAACATCCCGGAGCAGCTGAAGCAGTACTTCACCTACGACGGCAAGCAGTACTGCATGCCGCTGAACGCCGGCTACTGGGTGATGTACTACAACAAGGCAGTCTTCAAGAAGGCCGGGATCACCCAGAACCCGAAGACCTGGGCCGAGCTGCTCGCCGTCGCCGACAAGGTGAAGGCGGCCGGGGTGAAGCCGTTCTACCAGACCAACATCCTGTTCAGCTTCGTCTGGTTCGAGACGCTGCTGGCCGGCAAGGACCCGGACCTGTACGACGCGCTGGCCACCGGCAAGGCGAAGTACACCGACCAGGGCGTGGTCGACGTGATGAACGAGTGGAAGAAGATGATCGACGCCGGACTCTTCAGCGACCCGGGCTCGAAGACCGAGCCGCAGGCGCAGCTGAAGAGCGGTGCGGTCGGGATGGTCAACTTCGGCACCTGGTTCAGCGGCAACCTGAACACGCTGAAGATGAAGGCGGGCACCGACTACGACTTCTTCGTCATCCCGAACGTCAACCCGTCGCTGCCGAAGACCTCGATGATCTTCGAGACCGGGCCGGTCTGTTCCGCCGCGCAGAGCGATCACGCGTCGACGGTGAAGAAGTGGACCGACTGGTGGGTCACCCCGCAGGCGCAGACCGCCTGGGCGAACTCTCGCGGCGACCTGTCGTTCAACCCGAAGGCCGAGGTGAAGGATCCGGCGCTGGCCGCGCTGAACAAGGACGTCGGCGGCGACGGCTACCGGCTGATCAACCGCTGGTTCGAGGCCACGCCGGTGCCGGTGATGAACAAGGCGCTCGAGGTCTTCGGGGCATTCGTCACCAAGCCGGGTGATCCGATGCCGGGTCTGCAGAAGGTCCAGGCCGAGGCGGACGCCTACTGGGCCAAGCAGAAGTGAGCCGGAGCACCCAGCGCCTGGCCGAGCGCCCGGTACAGCGCTCGGCCCAGCGCCCGGTACGGGGCTCTGCTCAGCGCTCGGCCCGGACTGGTGGGCGGGTGGCGCCGCTGTTCGGGCTGCCCGCCGCCGCCATCGTGGCGCTGCTGCTGTACCTGCCGTTCGTGTGGACGACGTACGTCAGCTTCACCGACTTCAACGGCCTCGGTAGGCCGGTGTGGTCGGGGCTGACCAACTACAAGGCGATGTTCAGCGACCCCGATCTGGTGGGCGCACTGACCAACACGCTGTTGTGGGTGGTCGGCATGGTCACCCTGCCGGTCGTGCTCGGCCTGCTGATCGCAGTACTGACGTATGGCCATCGGTGGGGCACCTGGTTGCGGCTGCCGTTCCTGCTGCCGTACGCGATCTCGGGTGTCGCTGTGGGTGTCATCTGGGGCTTCGTGCTCCAGCCGGACGGCGCGCTCGGCCAGGTGCTCGGCTTCCTCGGTCTGCCCGGTGCCCACACGGGCTGGTTGCAGGCCGGGCCGGGCAACACGCTGATGATGATCGTGGCGACCTCCTGGCAGGCCGCCGGGGTGAACGCGCTGCTGTTCGTGATCGGGCTGCAGTCCATCCCGGCCGAGCCGCTGGAGGCTGCCCGGCTGGACGGGGCGGAGGGCTTCAAGCTGTTCCTCCACCAGCTCTGGCCGCAGCTTCGGCCGATCACGACGGTCGTGGTCGGGCTGTCGATCGTCGGCAGCCTCAAGACGTTCGATGTGGTCTGGGTGATGACGCAGGGCGGTCCCGGTACGTCGTCGGAGACGCTGGCCCTGTCCATGTACAAGGAGACCTTCGTGCTGAACGACTACGGCCAGGGCGCGGCGATCGCGTTGTTCCTCAGCCTGGTCACGTTCGCCGCGTCGGTGCTGTATTTGCGCTACCAGCTGGCGGACGGTGACTCCCGATGAACAAGACCTCATCCGGTCCGGTCCGTACTGCGGTCCTCGTCGTGCTCGGGGTGATCTGGCTTGCGCCGGTCTACCTGCTGGTTGTGAACGCGTCCAAGGCGGTCGACGCCTACGATCCTGCTGCGGTGTGGAAGCCGTCGGGGTTCTCGCTGTTCGCGAACTTCCAGGACGCGTGGGACAAGGCGTCGCTGGGTGGCACGCTGCTGGCGACAACCCTCTACAGCGTGGTGGCGCCGGTTCTCGCCGTACTGATCGGGGCGGCCGTCGGGTACGCGATCGTCGCGCTGCGGCTCAAGTACGGGTTCGTCTGGTTCGTCTTCATCTTCGGCGGCACCATCTTCCCGTTGCAGATGGTGCTGATGCCGCTGTTCTCCGGGTACGCGAGCTCGGGGCTGTACGACACCCGGGTCGGGATGATCCTCGTCTACACCGCGATCAGCGTTCCGTTCTCGGCTTTCGTGATGCGGAACTTCTTCACCGGGATCGCGCGGAGCGTCTTCGAGGCGGCGGTCGTTGACGGTGGCGGGCTGTTCCGGATCTTCCGGAGCATCTACGTGCCGATGGCCGGTAGTGCTCTGGCGGCCATCTTCATCCTTCAGGCGACCTTTGTCTGGAACGATCTGCTGCTCGGTCTGACATTGAGCCAGTCCGAGTCGGTCCGGCCGATCATGCCGGCGCTCACCGGACTACAGAGCACGTACGGCGGTGCTGCCCTGCCGACCGTCCTGGCCGGCGGACTGCTGGTGTCGCTGCCGACCGTCGTCCTGTTCCTCGCCGCCCAGCGGTTCTTCTCCCGGGGCCTCGCCCTCGGCCAGTTCTGAAGGGATCTCATATGCCAGCAGGACCTCGTGCGGTCGTCGTCACCGGTGGCGCGGCCGGTATCGGCCGTGGCGCCGTCGAGCGGTTCGCCGCCGCGGGCGACCGGGTCTTCGCGCTCGACCGCGATGCGGATGCCCTTGCCGCGCTGGAGGCAGAGCTGGGTGGTCGGGTCACCGGCATCGTCGTCGACGTCGCCGATCGCACCGCGCTGGCAGCAGCGGCCGAGCGGGTGAGCGAGGCTCTCAGCGACGGCGGTGGCGGCAGCGATGGGGGCGGCGGTGGCGGCAGAGGCAGCGGTAGTGGCGGGCTTGGCGCTCTGGTTTGTGCGGCGGGGGTTCAGCGGTACGGAACGGTCGTGGACACGCCTGCCTCGACGTACGACGAGGTGATGACCGTCAACGTCGGCGGGGTGTTCTTCGCCTGCCAGTCGTTCCTGCCGTTGATCCCGCGCGGCGGGAGTGTGGTGGTCGTCGCGTCGGTGCAGGCGTACGCCTCGCAGCACAACGTCGCGGCGTACTCGATGGGGAAAGGCGCTCTGCTCTCCCTCGTCCGGGCCATGGCGGTGGATCACGCGGCCGACGGCATCCGGGTCAACGCGGTCTGTCCGGGATCGGTGGACACTCCGATGTTGCGGACCTCGGCCGCGCAGTTCAGTGGCGACCGGTCGACCGACGAGGTCGTCGCGGAATGGGGACGGTCCCATCCGCTCGGCCGGGTGGCGGCGACGAGTGAGGTGGCCCAGGTGATCCACTTCCTGGCGTCGCCGGCCGCCGCGTTCGTGACCGGGGCCGACGTGAAGGTCGACGGTGGGTTGACCGCCCAGCTGGCCGTAGTACTGCCGGAGGACGCTCGATGAAGATCGTGGACATCCGCGCGACCACCGTGACGATGCCGTTGGAGGCGCCGCTGCGGCACAGCAACGGCGCGCACTGGGGACGGTTCGTGCGGACCGTGGTCGAGATCGAGGCCGACAACGGTCTGGTCGGGCTGGGCGAGATGGGTGGTGGTGGTCAGAGTGCCGAGGATGCCGTCGCCGCGCTGAAGCCGTACCTGGTCGGTCATGACCCGGCCCGCAGCGAGGCGCTGCGCTGGATGCTGGCGAATCCGACGGCGAGTCTGTACAACAACCGGACCCAGTTGCTCGCGGCGGTGGAGTTCGCGTGCTTGGACCTGCAGGGGCGCCGGCTCGGCGTACCGGTGCACGAGTTGCTCGGTGGCAAGGTGCGGGACAAGGTGCCGTTCGCGAGCTATCTGTTCTTCCGCCATGCCGCCGACGACGGCACGGGGGAGATTCGGACCGCGGAGCAGTTGGTCGAGCACGCGCGGTCGCTGGTGGCCGAGTACGGGTTCACCGTGCACAAGCTGAAGGGCGGGGTGTTTCCGCCTGACTACGAGCGGGAGTGTTTCCGGGCGCTTGCCAAGGCGTTCCCTGGGCACCGAGTGCGGTTCGATCCCAACGGCGCCTTCGGGGTCGAGGAGGCGATCCGGTTCGCCCGGGGCATCGAGGACCTGGACAACGACTATCTCGAGGACCCCACCTGGGGGATGAACGGGATGCGCCGGGTGCGGGAGAACACCTCGATCCCGCTCGCCACCAACACGGTGGTGGTCAACTTCGAGCAACTGGCCGCGAACGTGCGGGATCCGGCCGTCGATGTGATCCTGCTGGACACCACCTTCTGGGGTGGGATCCGGGCCTGCGTCAAGGCGGCCGGGGTCTGCGAGACCTTCCAGCTCGGGGTGGCCGTGCACTCCTCGGGCGAGCTGGGGATCCAGCTGGCCACCATGCTCCAGCTCGGCGCCGTCGTACCGAATCTGTCGTTCGCTGCCGATGCGCACTATCACCATCTGCGCGACGACATCATTGCCGGGGGCAAGCTTCCGTACCGTGGTGGCGCGATCGCCGTACCGGACGGGCCCGGTCTGGGGATCGAGCTGGATCGCGACAAGCTCGCGGAGTACGCCGAACTGTTCCGCGAGCTGGGTCCATATCCCTATGACCGCGATCCGGCCAGGCCCGGGTGGTACCCGCTGCTGCCGAACACCGACTGGGCCGATCCCACCGAAGGGCTGCGATGATCCCCCGTAGTACGGACCTTGCCAGCGATGTGCTCACGCATACGTATGACGACATGTTCAATCCGCCGGGGTTGACCAACTTCCTTGGCACCGCACAGGTCGACCTGGACGTGTTCGCCATTCGCAGTATCAACTTCCCGCCGTACTCGCATGGCGATGTGATCACCGGTCAGCTCTATGTCGATGGTCGGCTGGCGCGGTCGTACGGCGGTGAGGTGGAGGTGGTGTGGCGGCCGGATCGGGTTGTCCGGACGACGCGGATCGACGGGTTGACGCTGCGCAGTACGACGGCTTGCGCGCCGGGGCGGCCTGCGGTTGTGGTGCAGCTTGAGGTCGAGGGTGCGGCGGGGCGCTCTGTGCGGATCGGGCTGGCGTTGGCCAGTACTGCGACCCGCGCGGCCGGCGGGTGGTCGCGGCCCGAGCCGCCGTCGGAGCCGAACACTTTGCGGGAAGCCGAGATCCGGGGTGCGGTGGTCGGGACCGGTGAGTCGGGGTCGGCTGTCAGCTTGCAGGGGTTCGATGCGGTGACGTCAAGGGCTGCTGCGGTGACCACAACCTCGATCGGCTCCTCTTCTGCTGGGTCATCGGAATTTGCTGCGGCGGCGGCGCTTCGGCCGCAGTCGATGCTGGAGGCAACGGTCACGTTGGATGCCTCTGGCAACGGGCAGCTCGGGTTCGTACATGTTCTGGACGGCGATGTCGGGTCGGCGGCCGAGCACTACAACGCTTGTGTGGCCGACGTACCGGCGGTGATCGCGGCGGCCGAGGTGCACTGGGACAAGGCGCTGGCGGATGCGTTCGATCCGGACAGCGACGGGTTCAGTGGCTCGCTGCCGATCTTGGAGACCTCTAACGAGGCGCTCCGGAAGCTCTACTGGTGGGGTGTGCTCGGCGTGGTGTGGTTCCGCCGCGACAACCCGGCGAGTGTGATCGGGCGTACCTACGACACGCTGATGCCGCGGTACTGGCAGACCACCACGTTCATCTGGGACTACAGCCTGTCGTCGCTGACCCATGCACTGCTCGACCCGGTGCCGATGCGCCGGCATATCGAGCACTGGATCGACCTGGACACCCACGCGCACTTCGGTACCGAATGGCTCACCGGCGGGCCGGTCGGGCAGTGGTACTCGGTCAACGACTTCGCGATGACGCGGCTGGTACGGGACTACATTCGGTTCAGCGGAGACGAGGACTTCCTGGCGACGCCGGCCGGCCGGGACGACGCCCGCAAGCCGGTGGCGTCACACCTGCACGACTGGGCGACGGCCTGGCGCGGGTTGCGCAAAGACCACCCGCTCGCCGACTACGGCGGCATCGACAACCTGCTCGAATGCGTGAGCAGCTACGTCCACGAGGTAGCCAGCTTCAACGCCGCGAACGTCTGGTGCCTACGAGTAGCCGCCGAGGTAGCCGAGCGCGCGGGCGAGCCCGACCGCTCGCGCCTGCTGCGCAAGGAGGCTGACGAACAGGCCGGTCACGTCAACGACCTGTACGTCGAGGGCGCCGGCTTCTGGCACGCCCGCCAGCCCGACGGCACTCTGGTCCCGGTCCGGCACTGCTACGACTTCAACCTCATCGGCACCACGATGGCCGACGACCTGTCGGACACGCAGCGGGCAGAGATGGTGGAGTTCTTCCAGCGCGAACTCCAGACCCCGACCTGGATGCGCGCACTGTCGCCGTACGACGCGGATGCCGCCTTCAGCCTGCGACCCGACCACCAGTGGAACGGCGCCTACCCCGCCTGGCCAGCCGACGCCGCCCGAGCGCTGTTCGCACTGGGCCGCGGCGATGTCGCGCTGGACTGGCTGCCGGGCCTGGCGAAGACCGCGAACCAAGGGCCGTGCGGTCAGGCGCACTTCGTGGAAGAGGCGGTCCCGGCGATGGCCGGAGGGGCGCGCAAGTCGCCGCCGCAGTACCCGTACCTGATCGACTGGTCCTGCTCGTCATCCGGCGCCTGGGTGAGCCTGGTGCTGGAAGGCGTGTTCGGTCTGGAGGTTGGCTTGGACGGCACAGTCCAAGCCAACCCCCGCGTCGCGCCCCTGGATCCCAACGCCCGCCTGCACAACCTCCGCGTCGGCAACCGCACCTACACCATCACCGCCGAGGGCGTTTCGTAGTACTTGGAGCCAGGCTGCCCCGGGGTGCGTCTTAGCCGGCGTGGATCAGGAGGGTGGGGTCGCGATGGCTTCGAGGAGGGACTCTTCGGCGCCCGCCAAGTGGCGGCGTAATTCCTCCACGCAGTCGTCTAGTTGGCCCTTCTCCAGGAGGCGGACCAGTTTGCGGTGGGAGGCTACTTGTTGTCTGGCGTCTTGGCGGAGGGCGTCGACGCGGGCCAGGGCCAGTCTTGCCTCGCCGGTGATCGAGTCGGCGGTGGCGGTCAGGCGTTCGCTGCCGGTGAGGGCGACCAGGCTGCGGTGGATGGCCAGGTGGGTCTCGGTCATCGCCTCCGGGTCGGCGCCTTCCTTGGCGGTCGCGGCGAACGTGCGCATCGCGGCGCGGACCCGCTCGCGGGCGGACTCGTCGGCGTCGAACCAGGCCCGGATCCCGGCCGACTCGAGCACGAACCGGGCCCGGCAGATGTCGGCGACCGCGGCCGGGTGCAGGATCGCGACGCTGACGCCCTTGTTCGGTTCGCGGACCGCGAGCCCTTCGGTGACCAGCATCGTCATCGCTTCGCGGACCGTACTGCGGGCGACGCCGAGCGCCTCGGCCAGCGGTTGCTCGCGCAACGGCGTACCGGGTTCGAGGTCGCCGGAGAAGAGGGCGGCGCGGAGCGCGTCGACAACCCGGTCCACCGTGGTCGAGCGGTCCACCCGCAGCCGTTCGTACATGCAGCGATTCTCGTCCAGTCAGGCTCAGTTGTCGCGTTCGGCGCGGGCCCGCGAGGCGGCCGCCGCTCAGCCTGTGGATAACTCTCGACATGATGACCTGGTTTTCGGGCAGTCTTTGACGCAGTGGCCGCCCCTGCCAGAGCGAGGAGAATGCCGTGAGTGACAGCAAGGCACTGCCGTTGGTCGGTGGCGTCATGCTCGTGTTCTTCCTCCCGCTGCTGATCGTGATAGCGCTGCTGGTCGGAGTGATGAGCGGGATGGGCAGCGCCTCCGCCTGTACGCCGAGCACGACGACCGAGGCGTCGGGGATGGCCTGGCCGACCGACAAGAAGGGGGCCGCCCAGGGCTGGGACGACGAGGGGCCCGAGCAGCACAAGGGCATGGACTTCGACGTCCCGAAGGGCAGCAAGGTGTACGCCGTCGAGTCCGGCGAGGTGAAGTCGGTCTCCGCCGACCTGATCAAGATCAGCCACGGCGACGCGATGGAGACCTGGTACCAGTTCCTCGACTCCACGGCGGTCAAGAAGGGCGACAAGGTCGACCGCGGCCAGGTGATCGCGACGTCCGGCGAGGGCAACGAGACCGCGCCGGGCAAGAGCGGCGCTCACCTGCACTTCGAGGTCTGGGCCCAGGGCGACAGCGGCGGGGCGCTCAAGCAGGCCGACCCGGCCAAGCTCTTCGCGGCCGCCTCGTCCGGGTCGGGTGGCACCGGCTGTGGCTGCAACACGGACGGTCCGCTGGTCGGCAGCACCAACCAGGAGAAGGCCTTCAACTACCTGGTCGCGAACGGCTACACCAAGGAGCAGGCCGCCGGGATCGTCGGCAACATGATCCACGAGTCGCAGGTGACGCCCACGCTGCTCAACGGCACCAACCCGCCGACGGTGACGAAGGCGAACGTGGCCGAAGGCCTGGACAAGGCGTGGGGCATCGTCCAGTGGTACCCGGCCAAGAAGATGATCACCGCGTCCCGCAGCAAGGGGGTCAGCTACGAGACGATCGAGACCCTCGAGTACCAGCTCAAGTTCCTGAAGGAGCAGCTGGACGGGACGGGACCGGTCGCGCTCAAGGCCGTCGGCGACAAGATGAAGGCGACCAAGACGGTCGAGGAAGCCGCCTACGTCTTCGCGCACGACTACGAGATCTTCACGACGGACGACAACCACCCGGAGTACGAGGAGCGGAAGAAGACCGCCCGGGAGGTTTTCGACACCTACTCGGGCGGAGCAGCGCCACCGGGGAAGCCGGGGGTGGGGCCGTCGACCGCGTGCGCGGCCGGCAGTGGCAACATCGCCGAGGTGGCGAAGTCGCTGGCCTGGCCCGACGGTGGGCACGGCAAGAACAAGGGTGATGCGACCCCGGCGTTCCAGGAGGCGCTGCCGAAGTGGAACAGCGACCAGGGGTACGAGGTGTGGAGCGACTGCGGGCGGTTCGTGGCGACCGTGATGCGGATGAGCGGCGCCGACCCGGAGTACCCGATGGTGTCGACCGGGGTGCAGGACAACTATCTGCGCACCTCGGGCAAGTACGACGTCTTCAACAACATCGACATGGGCGATCTGCAGCCCGGTGACATCTTCATCGGCGCAGGTCACACGTACCTGTACGTCGGCCCGTGGGGTAAGTACAACTCCGCCTCCGGCTCCCTCGGCGGCCACGTGCCCGAGGCCGGCTATGCCTACGACGTCGGCGGCTGGACCCCCACCAACGGGCGGTTCGCCGTCGCCCGGCTGAAGAAGTAGGAGCAGACCATGGAGGAGGACAACCGGCGGCCGTTCGTGACCGGCGTCGTCGTGCTCGCGGTTTTGGTGGTGCTGATCGGAGGATTCGTGATCTGGCGGCACGATCCGAAGGCGGAGCTGACCGTCACGTCGATCCCGAACGACCTGACCCTCACCCTGGACGGCCAGCCGATCGCCGCCAACGGCAAGGTCGAGGTCCGGCCGGGGACGCACACCCTGACGGGTAGCCGGGACGGCTTCCAGAGTTACACCCGGACGATCACGGTGCGCGATGACGATCCCGTCTCGGTGAAGATGTACCTCTACGCCAACGGCCCGATCGGTTACGAGTGGGGCAAGAACAATCCGGAGCAGGAGCGCGAGACCGAGGCCGAGGCCGGCCGCCGGTACGACGAGATCCAGCAGCGGCTCGCGCAGAAGTACCCGATCCTGGCGCAGTTGCCGTACGTCGGACCCGGTTTCAAGGCGACCTACGAAGGATCGAAGTCGGACCCGGACAACCCCGAGGCGATCTCGGTGCGGATCGTCACCTGGACGGCGACCGGCAAGGACAAGGCGCTGCTGTGGATCACCGGCAACGGCTGGGATCCGGCCACGCTGGACATCATCTACGCGACCAAGTAGTCAACCCCGCCGGTACTGCGCCCCGCACGCGCCCGTCCGCCTGAGGGTCGGCAAGCTCATGTTGACGCGACCTCGGTCGACCTGCACACTGACTGATTGTCGGACAATCAGGGGATCGGTCAATGCGACGATCGTGAGCTCAATGGAGTGCGCAGATGGGTCAGCCGCTGGGGTGGGGTCGCCGGTATCTGATGGTCCGGCCGGACCATTTCCGGATCGACTACGTGATCAATCCGTACATGTCGACCCAGGACCAGCCCGACCAGCAGCTGGCGCTCAAGCAGTGGGACTCGTTGCGGCAGGCCATCATCGACGCCGGCGGCGAGGTCGAGGTGCTCGAGCAGCGCGACGACTCCCCGGACATGGTCTACGCGATGAACCTGGGCTTCGGTACGGCGCAGGGCAAGGCGATGCTCTCGCACATGCGGTTCGAGCCGCGCCGCAAGGAGTCGCTGACCGCGGCCGAGTGGTTCATGGAGCGCGACTTCGAGCTGAAGCGGACCGGCAGCGACGGCGTCGGTCCGCACTTCGAGTCCGGTGACGCCTTCGTCTTCGGCGACAGCCTGGTGATCGGCTACGGCCCGCGCACCGAGGCCGGCGCGCTCGAGCACATCGCGTCGGAGTGGAACGTCCGGGTCCGCGGGCTGCGGATCACGCACGAGGGCATGTACCACCTCGACCTGCCGTTCTGCCCGATCGACAGCACCCACGCGCTGGTCTACCCGCCCGCACTGGACGCCGCCAGCCAGACCGAGCTGTTCGGTATCGTGCCCGACCCGATCGTGCTCACCGACGACGAGGCGTTCGCCTTCAGCGGCAACTCGCTGGTGGTGGACGAGACGATCATCATGCCGGCCTGCTCGCCGCGGTTGCGCGAGCTGCTGACCGGGCTCGGCCTGCGCGTTGTAGTACTGGACCTGTCCGAGTTCCACAAGGGTGGTGGGTCAGCGCGCTGTATGACCAACCCGCTCGATTTCGACCTCGCCGCCGCCAGTGTCGCCGGTGGCGAGGTCGTCCTGCCCGCCTGACAAGCCGGGCCGGTACGCCGTACCGATGGCCGGGCGCCTGCCCACGGTTCAGCTGGATTGCTGGACGAATGGACGGGCGGCCCGGCCATTTTGATGACTGACTGACGATGTCGCCCGGCGCACGCTGAGCAATTTGTCCAGTGCGATTCCATGGGGTTCTAAGCCGGCCGGGTTGGAGCTAGCCTGCGGGCATGACCCCTGACCACGAGGTCCGCTTCCGTTCCGTCCTGGACGACATCGCGGCTTACAAGCCGGGCAAGCCACCGGCACGCTCCGACGGCCGCCCGACGTACAAGCTGTCCAGCAACGAGAACCCGTACCCGCCGCTGCCAGGCGTGCTCGCCGCCGCCACCGAGGCCGCCGCGAACATGAACCGGTACCCCGACATGGGCGCGTTGCCGCTGCTCGAGGCGCTGTCCGAGCGGTTCGACGTACCGGTCACGGATCTGGCCGTCGGGACCGGTTCGGTCGCGGTGCTCTACCACCTGCTGCAGGCCGCCTGCGGTGAAGGTGACGAGGTGGTCTACGCCTGGAGGTCCTTCGAGGCCTACCCGATCGCGGTCCAGCTGACCGGCGCGACGTCGGTCCGGGTGCCGCTGACCGAGGACGCGCGGCACGACCTGAAGGCGATGGAAGCCGCCATCACCGACCGGACCCGGGTCGTCCTGGTCTGTACGCCGAACAACCCGACCGGGCCGGTCGTCCGTCGCGACGAGCTGGTCGCGTTCCTCGACGCCGTACCGCGCAACGTGCTGGTCGTCCTCGACGAGGCCTACCGCGAGTTCGTCCGCGAGCCGGAGGCACCGGACTGCGCCGAGCTGTACCGCGACCGGCCGAATGTCGTCGTCCTGCGCACATTCTCGAAGGCCTACGGGCTGGCCGGCTTCCGGATCGGCTACGCGATCGGTCACCCGCCGGTGGTCGCCGCGATCCGCAAGTGCGCGCTGCCGTTCGGCGTCAGCGAGGTTGCCCAGGCCGCCGCGATCGCCTCGTTGCGCGCGGAGAAGGAACTGCTGGAGCGCGTCGACGGGCTGGTCGCCGAGCGGACCCGGGTGGTCGACGCGCTGCGGGAGGCCGGCTGGGACGTCCCCGAGACGCACGCCAACTTCGTCTGGATGCCGCTCGGTGACGAGACCGTGGCGTTCGCCGAGGCGCTCCAGGCCGAAGGGGTCTCGGTCCGGCCGTTCCCCGGCGAGGGTGCCCGGGTGACGATCGGTGAGAAGGAGGCCAACGACCTGTTCCTGACCACCGCGTGCGCCTGGCGCCGGTGAGGAACCTGATCTGGATCTCGGGCGCCTCGTCCGGGATCGGGGCGGCCCTGGCCGTCAGTACGCCGTACGCGGACTCGCGGGTGGTCGACCTGTCCCGGAGGGGTGGAGTGGTCGAGCACTTCGCGGCGGATCTCGCGGATCCGGCGGACTGGAGGCGGGTGGAGGAACACTTCGTCGCGGAGCTGGCCGGCTTCGACGGGGATCGGGTGATCTTCGTGCACAACGCCGGCACGGTCGTTCCGATCGGGCCGGCCGCGACCGTCGATGCGGACGCGTACGCGAAGGCGGTGCTGCTGAACTCGGCAGCACCGCAGGTCCTCGGGCGGGCGTTCCTGCGGGCGACCGCGGGCCTCGACTGCGAGCGGCACCTGGTGATGTTGTCGTCAGGTGCCGCGACCAAGGCGTATCCAGGCTGGTCCGCCTACAACGCGGGCAAGGCGGCTGTGGATCATTGGGTTCGCACGGTGGGACTCGAAGAGGCTGCCGCGGAGCAGGACAGTGGTGGTGCGGTGAAGGCGTGCCGAGTGGTCGCGGTGGCACCGGGGGTGGTGGACACGGCGATGCAGAGCGAGATCCGGTCGGTGGACGAGCAGGCCTTCCCGGCGGTGGAGAGATTCCGCGAGCTGAAGAGTTCCGGCGGACTGATCACACCGGAAGAGGCCGCGGCCGGGCTGTGGGCCGTCATCGCCGCGCAGTACCCACCCGGCACCGTGCTGGACCTCCGCAACCTGCCGAGCTGAACTACCCATCCGTGGCCCACGAAGAAGCGGCACCGGGAAGGAGTGAGGCTTGCTTCCCGATGCCGCTTCGAGGTGTTGCTACCGGGTGATCACCCCACCGAGGTGATCGTTCCGGGGTCCTGCATCACTGACCCAGGGAGTGGGGGTCAGTTGTTCTGCTCGGACTCCTGCTCGCAGGTCTTCAGGACCTCCGACACGTTGCCGTCGTTGCCGAGGCCGAGGACCGCGAAGATGTTGCTGACCGCAGCGGCGCCACCGACGGCGTTGATCGGCACGTCGTTGTGGCAGGCCTGGAACGGGCCGACGTTGTTCCGGCTGACCGACACGAGGCCGTCGTCGCCGATGCGGTACCACTTGTTGCCGTGGTTGTTCTGCTCCGAGTCCTGCTCGCAGGTCTTGACCGTGGTGGCGGTGTTGCGGTCGTTGTCGATGCCGATGACGCCGACGATGTCCTCGACCACAGCGGAGCCGCCGACCGCGTTGATCGGGACGTTGTTGTGGCAGGCCTGGAACGGGCCGACGTTGTTGTTGTCAACGCTGACCAGTCCGCCGTTGTCCTTGACGAAGTACCAGTGCTTGCCGCCCTTGGCGTAGCCCTTCACCGCGCTGGCGTCGGTCAGGCCGCCGGTCGCCTTGGTGCTGTCGTCGATCATGTTCGCGCTGACGACGGTGGCCAGGCCCAGCGTGGCAACGGTCGCCACTGCCGCTGCAGCGGCGATCTTGCGTGTTACCTGCATTATGCGAGGTTTCCTTTCGGGTATGACGGATTCGTCTTAGTGGGTAACGACGGGTGCTGGGGCGGGTTACAGAATTCTTCGGCCGATTTTTGGTTCAGGCGGAAATCCCTGGGTAGGCCATAGCCGGCAGGTGATGAGTTCGCTGCCGTGGCAACTATCTGTCTCTGACCAGGCAACTTGTCGCCCAGGAGGATGGTCCGGCGGGGCAGCGGACGTGAAAACAATTCGCTTCCGGCAACCCGTAACCGATCAGCCGTTTGGTCGTTGTCTGATCGCGGGCAGCACGGCTGCCCGTCTTTCATGGGGTATTTTCGCCTGTCTCGGTGGTCGGCGAAATGGCAACACCATGAGGAAACGGATTGTCACGCACCATTGCCGAAGTTTCGCGCCGTGTTTTTTCGGGGCATGGCGCTGGGCCGGCAACTCGGACCCGCTGCCGCGCGCATCGGCAGCGGTGGGAGACCCGGGCACCCCATGGGAGCCCGGGTCTTTCCCTTTGGGGGCGCCGGCCGGCTGCGGGCGCAGGTCAGGTGTGGCGCAGGTCAGACGGTCCGCAGGTCAGACGGTGCGGCGGCGCTCGGCGCTGACCACCAGCGCGACACCCAGCACGACGACCGCTCCGCCGATCAGGATCTTGCCGGTGATCGGCTCGCTCAGGATCAGCCAGCCCAGGAACACCGCCACCACCGGGTTCACATAGGCATAGGTGCCGATCAGCGAGATCGGCGCGTTCGCGAGCAGGTAGGAATAGGCCGAGTAGGCAAGCAGCGAGCCGAAGACGACCAGGTAGGCCAGCGCGATCCAGCCCTTCGGTTCGACCTCCCCGAGGTGCAGCTGCGCGGGTTCGCCGGCCAGTACGCCGATCAGCACCATGGCGGAGCCGCC
Source organism: Kribbella sp. CA-294648 (assembly GCF_050943845.1). Classification (NCBI taxonomy): domain Bacteria; kingdom Bacillati; phylum Actinomycetota; class Actinomycetes; order Propionibacteriales; family Kribbellaceae; genus Kribbella; species Kribbella sp. CA-294648. The sequence continues at coordinate 8,512,522 of NZ_CP191981.1, read as the reverse complement.
GATCGCCATCTCGTACACAGTCGCCACCAGCGGGTCCTTGGGCAGGCCGAGTCGCGGCGAGAAGCGCGAGCCCGCCGCCCAGCTGATCGTGCCGAGGATCAGGATCACGACCGAGATCGGCTTGGCGCTGGTGTCGCCGCCGGACAGCGCGAGCAGGGCCGCCCCGCCGAAGCCGATCAGTACGCCGAGCCAGGTCAGCGGTCGCGGCCGTTCTCCGCCGCCGACCCGCAGGAGCATCAGCCACAGCGGTACGGCGGCGATCAGCAGCGCGGCCAGGCCGGACGGCACGGTCTTCTCCGCGACCGCGACCGCGCCGTTGCCAAAGGCAAGCAGGAGGAGGCCGACCACGCCGGCGCCGAGCAGCTCGCGGGTGGTGACGCGGAGCCTGCTGACGCCGGAGCGCAGAGCCAGGAATGCGGCCAGCAGCGTGGCGGCGAGCAGGAAGCGCGCGGCCATCCCGAGCATCGGCGGGATCTTGGCCTCGATCACGATCCGGATGAAGAGGTAGGTCGAGCCCCAGACGAGGTAGACCACCGCGAGCGCCGACCAGATCATCGCGCTGGAAGCCGCCGGGCGTGGGCCGGCCTCGGGCAGTACTTGCGCGGGGGCGGCGGCCATCGCGGGATCCTCCAACTGTCATGGGTGAAATGCATGAACAGTGCTGACGCTAACTGCGGTGCCGAGGCAACCACAAGGGACTTTCCGCCCTCCGGACACCGAGATCCCGCCAGCCGACCTTCACCCCTAGAACGGATCGACCTGGTCTCGTGTGAGGACCCGAGCGATCGGATCGCTGTCCATGACGGTGTGACCACGTGGCGTGACGGCGATCCGAAGAGGACCAGCTTCGAACTGGTACGGCTTGTCGGTTAGCCCTGATCGGTACCGGGTTGTGACACAGATCGCACGGATCCCCCGACGGTGTTACATCGACGGGATTCAGGCGTGCGGCCGGGGTCCGAGGTGACCAGTGGGCGGACTGGTGTCTCAGCACGAGACGCCTTTCGGTACCGGCGTACAAGTCGGCGTCCAGACAGTTAGCGGATCAGCAACCTGCTGGGTACGGTGTCCGGCAAGATGGGCAGTGGTGCCAGTGAGGAGGTTCACTGCCGAGCGGTGTGCATCAACCTGGATCCACGCGGTCCCGCCTGCGAAGCCTCACCCGGCTGGCTGGGCCGGGGCCCCGTGCAATGTTGCGGTCGCGGCGATCCCGCGCTCGAACCCGAGGAGTGCATGTGAGTGAGTCGGAGCCGGGCCCTGCCCCGGAAGTGTTCGCGCCCGTGGAGGCGCCGGTCAGTCCCACCCAGGCCTCCGAGGAGGTCGAGTTCGTCCAGCTGCTGACGCCGGAAGGTGAACGCGTCGAGCACCCGGACTACTCGTTCGACCTCGACGACGAGGCGATCAAGGGTTTCTACCGGGACATGGTCATGGTTCGCCGGATCGACACCGAGGCGACCGCCCTGCAACGCCAGGGAGAGCTCGGCCTGTGGGCCTCCCTGCTCGGCCAGGAGGCCGCGCAGATCGGCTCCGGCCGCGCCCTGAACGAGAACGACATGGTCTTCCCGACCTACCGCGAGCACGGCGTCGCCTGGTGCAAGGGCGTCAACCCGCTCAACCTGCTCGGCCTGTTCCGCGGCGTCGACCAGGGCGCCTGGGACCCGCGCGACAACAACTTCCACCTCTACACGATCGTGATCGGCGCTCAGACGCTGCACGCGACCGGGTACGCGATGGGTCAGCAGCGCGACCACGCGGTCGGCGACGAGAACGGCGAGGCGACGATCGCGTACTTCGGCGACGGCGCCAGCAGCCAGGGTGACGTGAACGAGGCGTTCATCTACGCCTCGGTCTTCAACGCACCGGTCGTCTTCTTCTGCCAGAACAACCAGTGGGCCATCTCGGAGCCGATCGACCGGCAGACCCGGATCCCGCTGTACCAGCGCGCGGCCGGCTTCGGGTTCCCCGGCGTCCGCGTCGACGGCAACGACGTACTGGCCACGTACGCCGTCACCCAGCAGGCGCTGAAGCGCGCCCGCGAGGGCAGCGGCCCGACCCTGGTCGAGGCCTACACCTACCGGATGGGCGCCCACACCACCTCCGACGACCCGACGAAGTACCGGCTGTCGGAAGACCTGGAGTACTGGAAGCTGAAGGACCCGATCGAGCGGGTGAAGGCCTACCTGGCCCGGGCGATCGGGGTCGAGCACGAGTTCTTCGAGCAGATCGAGGCCGAGGCCGACCAGGTCGCCGCCACCCTGCGGGCGGGCTGCCTGGCGATGCCCGACCCGAAGATGACGGACTTCTTCGAGCACGCGTACGTCGAGAAGACCCCGCAACTGGTCGAGCAGCAGGCGCAGTACAACGCCTATGCCGCCTCCTTCGAAGGGGAGCAGTGAGATGGCGAAGATCAGCCTGGGCAAGGGCATCAACGCGGGCCTGCGGGCCGCGATGGAGAAGGACTCCAAGGTCCTCATCATGGGTGAGGACATCGGCAAGCTCGGTGGCGTCTTCCGGGTGACCGAGGGGCTGCAGAAGGACTTCGGCGAGGACCGGGTGATCGACACCCCGCTGGCCGAGTCCGGCATCATCGGTACCGCGGTCGGCCTGGCGCTGCGCGGGTACCGGCCGGTCTGCGAGATCCAGTTCGACGGGTTCGTCTTCCCGGCGTACGACCAGATCATCAACCAGGTCGCCAAGATGCACTACCGGTCGATGGGCAAGCTGCGGATGCCGATCGTGATCCGGATCCCGTTCGGCGGCGGCATCGGCGCGGTCGAGCACCACTCGGAGTCGCCGGAGACGCTGTTCGCGCACGTCGCCGGCCTCAAGGTGGTCGCCTGCAGCGAGCCGGTCGACGCGTACTGGATGATCCAGCAGGCGATCGCGACCGACGACCCGGTGGTGTTCTTCGAGCCCAAGCGCCGGTACCACGAGAAGGCCGAGCTGGACGAGGACGCCGGACCGCAGTACCCGTTGTTCAAGGCGAAGGTGGTCCGCGAGGGCACCGACGCCACGCTGTTCTGTTACGGCCCGATGGTGAAGACCTGTCTGCAAGCGGCCGAGGCGGCGCTCGAGGACGGCCGCAACCTGGAGGTCGTCGACCTGCGTTCGATCTCGCCGCTGGACCTGGAGACGGTCTTCGCGTCGGTCAAGAAGACCCGGCGCGCGGTCGTCGTGCACGAGGCGCCGCTGTCGCTCGGCCCGGGCTCGGAGCTCGCCGCGCGGGTGACCGAGGAGTGCTTCTACCACCTCGAGGCGCCCGTACTGCGGGTCACCGGTTTCGATACTCCCTATCCGCCGTCGCGGATGGAGGAGGAGTACCTGCCCGACCTGGACCGGGTGCTCGACGCTGTCGACCGGGTGATGGGGTACTGATGGGCATCCAGCAGTTCCGCCTCCCCGACGTGGGAGAAGGCCTGGTCGAGGCAGAGATCGTCAGCTGGAAGGTCAAGCCCGGCGACACGGTCAAGCTGAACGACACGGTCGTCGAGATCGAGACGGCGAAGTCGCTGGTCGAGCTGCCGGTCCCGTACGCCGGGGTCGTCACCGAGCTACTCGTCCCCGAGGGCGAGACCGTTCCCGTCGGTACGCCGATCATCGCGGTCCAAACCGGCGAAGCCACCCCCGGCGACCTCACCCCACCGGTCACCGAGGGCACCCCGAAGGAAGACCTGGTCCCGTCGATCCCCGGCGAGGAGGCCCGCACCCCCAACCTGGTCGGCTACGGCCCCCGAGCCACAGAAGCCAAACGCCGCCCCCGCAAGACAGTTGGTTCTGAGGTTGCTGCTCAGGCTGGACCCGCAGTAGCTGAACCGGCCGCGCCTGCTCCCGTTCCTGTTCCTGCTCCCGTCGAGGTTGCCGGTGGCAACGAGGCGGGGAGTGTGCATGTGTTGGCCAAGCCGCCGGTGCGGAAGTTGGCCAAGGATCTGGGGATTGATCTGGCGCAGGTGACTGCGACCGGGCCGGGTGGAATCATCACTCGGGCTGATGTGGAGAACCACACGGCCGCGCAGGCTGCACCCGCGCAGGCTGTACCCTCGCAGGTTGCTCCTGTGGTTGGTGCGCAGGGGGACACCCGGATTCCGATCAAGGGTGTGGTGAAGGTGATGGCGCAGGCGATGGTGAGCAGTGCGTTCACCGCGCCGCATGTGACCGAGTGGATCACCGTCGACGTCACCGCCACGATGGACCTGGTCGAGCGGTTGAAGAAGGACAAGGCGTTCCGGGACCTGCGGGTCTCGCCGTTGCTGATCGTGGCGAAGGCGGTCACGCTGGCAGCCCGGCGTACGCCGATCATCAACGCGACCTGGGACGAGGCGAACCAGGAGATCGTGATCAAGGGGTCGGTCAACCTCGGGATCGCCGCGGCCACCCCGCGCGGGCTGATCGTGCCGAACATCAAGTCGGCCGACTCGCTCACCCTGCCCGAGCTGTGTGGCGCCCTGAACGACCTGGTCGCCACCGCCCGCGAGGGCAAGACGTCCCCGGCCGACCAGGCCGGCGGCTCGTTCACGATCACCAACGTCGGCGTCTTCGGCGTCGACGCCGGTACGCCGATCATCAACCCCGGCGAATCCGCGATCCTCGCCTTCGGTGTGGTGCGCAAGCAGCCGTGGGTGGTCGACGACGAGATCGTGCCGCGCTGGATCACCACTCTGGCGCTGTCCTTCGACCACCGCCTGATCGACGGCGAGAAGGGTTCCACCTTCCTCGCCGACGTGGCCGGCATCCTCGAGGACCCGGCCCGCGCGCTGATGTTCTAGGCAACAAAAAGGAGAGAGGGGATCCCGGGCGGGGGATCCCCTCTCTCTGTCGGTGCGGCCGGTCGGTGCGACCGGCCCGTGCGACCGGGCCCTCAGCCGAGGGCCCGGTCCGTCGTCACCAGCGCTTGATGGCGTCCAGCGCGTCGACCAGACCCTCACCGAAGAAGGCGTTGTTCTCGGTGGTGCCGGTGCAGCGCGGGTCCGGCGTCGCGGGGCAGGCCTGGTCGTCGGCCTCGCCGCGCAGGACCTTCTCCATCTCGGCCGGCTTCAGCCACGGACGGGACGACTTGAGCAGCGCCGCCACACCGGCGACGTGCGGGGAGGCCATCGACGTACCGCTCGAGAGTCCGTAGCGGTTGTTGGGCAGCGTGGAGAGGATGCTGCTGCCCGGAGCCGCCACGTCGATCTTGTTCAGGCCGAAGTTTGAGAAGCCACTCCGTGCCTGGGTGCGGGTGGTGCTGGCGACCGTGATGACGCCCGGCAGCTCGGTCGGCATGTCCAGGCAGTCGTTGTTGATCGTCCGCGTCACCGGAGTGGAGTCGTTCGGGCTGGCGGTGTCGGTGGTCTTGTTGGCCAGGTCGTAGTTCGAGTTGCCGGCCGCCGCGACGGAGAGCACGCCCTTCTTGGTGGCGAAGGCGACGGCCCGGCGGACCGATTCCTGGACCGCACCCTGGTCAGCGTTGTCGTTGCACCAGAATTCCCACGGGTCGATGAAGTAGCTGTGGTTCGTCACGTCCATCTTGTGCTCGGCGGCCCAGACGAAGCCGCAGATCGCGTACTCCGGGAAGATGTAGCCGTCGTCGTTGACGACCTTCACCGAGGCGATCCGGACGCCCGGGGCGACCCCGACGATGCCGACGCCGTTACGGGCGGCGGCGACGGTACCGGCCACGTGCGTGCCGTGGGAGCTGGTGGTCGGCCGCCAGGCGCCGGCGGCCGTGTCCGGTACGCCGTTGCTGGCGCAGTTCACCGAGTCGGCAGCGGAGAAGTTCGGCGCGAGGTCCGGGTGCAGGTCGTCGACGCCGGAGTCGTTGATTCCGACCAGCACCTTCTTCGACCCGTCGGTCACCTTGTGGGCCTGGTCCGCCTTGATCTGGACCATGTCCCACTGCTCGTTCTCGCGGGGATCGAGCACCGGCTCGGCCTCGACGGCCGACAGCCCCTTGGCCGCATCGGCCTGCAGCCCGGTGGAGGCCGTCTTGGCCGAGCCGACCGGGCCTTCCTTGACGGCGGCGGTGCGGGTCGCGCCGACCGACTGGACGCTCTTGCCGTTCTTGCCCAGCTTGACGTCGGTGCGGAACGTCGTGCTGGTCGACTGCGCGATGACGACGCCGAGGTCGTCGTACGACTGGACCACGGTGCCGCCGGCGGCCTTGATCGCCGCTTCGGCGCGGTCGACGTGGATCGGCACGGGCTTGGTGTTGACGACGTAGTTCATCAGGATCCCCGGCTCGGCCGCGGAGCCGGCGGAAGCGGACGGGGACAGGGGGACGGCGTGGGCGGCGGTGACGCTGCCGGCACCGGCGAAGGCCAGGGCCGCGACGGCCAGGCCGGCGCTCAGTCGACGGGTACGCGAGCTGGGTGACAAGACGATCTCCTCGGAAGGGCGGCTGGACGGAAACCCTGAGCAGACTCTAGAACGCATCCTGCCGTCAGAGGACTGACTGTGGGTAAGACGCGGGAAACCCTGCGTTCAGGGCCTGGTCATCCACAACTCCCCACATCTGTGCACAAGCCTGTGGATAACTCGGTCTCACCAGCTTGTGTGTAAGATAGATACAACAGAGATACGTGATCGTGAGGGGTGCAGTGGTTAGCGGGGCAGCCGGAGAAGAGCCGGCGAGTGGGTTGGTACTGGGTGAAGAGACGACGGAGATCGCGCGAATCGTCGCGGACGCCGGTCCCGGGGTGGAGAAGATCCCGGCGGCGGAGCGCGTCTACGCGTACGTGAAAGCAGCGATCCTCGACCGGGTCTACCCCGGCAACGAGCTGCTGACCGAGGGGGAGCTGGCCACCGCGGTCGGAGTCTCCCGTACTCCGGTCCGAGAGGCCCTGCTGCGGCTGGAAGAGTCCGGCCTGGTCAAGCTCTACCCGAAGAAGGGCGCACTCGTCCTCCCGGTCCTCGCGCAGGAAGTCAACGACGTCCTGGAAGCGCGCGAGCTGATCGAGACGCACGCCGCCGCGAAGGTCTGGCCGCGCCGCAAACAGCTGGCCGAGAAGCTGGTCCCGCTGGTCCGGGAGATGCGCAAGCACCGCAGGGCCGGTGACGCGAAGAGCTTCCTGGAGGCCGACCGCGCCTTCCACGAGGCGATTGTCGGTGCCGCAGGCAACCAAATCCTGGCCAAGCTCTACAACAGCCTGCGCGACCGGCAGGTCCGGATGGGCGTGCCCGGGATCGAGATGCAGCCGGCCAGGATGGACAAGTCCATCACCGCGCACCAGGGAATGATCGATGCCCTGGGCGCCAACAGCGTCAAGCGGTTCCGCGAGCTCGTCATCGACCACATCCACGTCGCCGCGACGGATCTGCGGGGCGGGCAGTGACCGAACTCCTGTTCCCCCTGGGCGGTCGGCGAGCCTGGGCGGTGTGGGCGACTGCTGTCTTCACCTACCTCGTGACCGTGCTGCACCGCGGCTCGATGAGCGTTGCCGGTCTGCAGGCGGCCGAGCGGTTCGACATCTCCGCCTCCGCGCTGGCCAGCTTCACCGTCGTCCAGCTCACCGTGTACGCCGCGATGCAGGTGCCCGTCGGCGTCCTGCTGGACCGCTACGGCTCGAAACGACTGCTGATCGCCGCATCGCTGCTTCTGTTCGTTGCCCAGTCAGCCTTCAGCCTGGTCGACTCCTATCCGGCGGCCCTGGCCGCCCGGGCGATTCTCGGTGTCGGCGACGCGCTCGTCTTCATCAGCGTGCTGCGCGTCGTCATGTCCTGGTTCCCCGCGCTCAAGCAGCCGGTGATGTCCCAGGTGACCGGAATGCTCGGCGGCCTCGGCGCGATCGTGTCGACCGTACCGATGGCGGCAGCGTTCCACGCGTTCGGCTGGACGCCCACCTTCGCCGCCGCGAGCGTGCTCAGCCTGGCAGCCGGCGCGGCCATCCTCTTCCTGCTGAAGGACAGCCCGTACGACGAACCGCCCCGTCGCGCCAAGCAGCCGTTGTCGGTGGTCCGTCAGAATCTCCGCCGGGCCTGGAAGGAGCCGGGCACCCGGCTCGGCCTGTGGACCCACTTCACCACCAGCTTCTCGGGTGGCACCTTCGGTCTCCTCTGGGGCTACCCGTTCCTGGTCCAAGGCCAGGGCGTCGCGCCGACCACGGCCGCGGCGATGCTCGTCCTGCCGGTGCTGGCCGGCTTCTGTTACGGCCCACTCGTCGGCCGGTACGCCGCGAAGTTCCCCTTCTACCGCTCCTGGATCGTGCTGGCCGTGATCGCCGGTTCGGTGCTGATGTGGACGGTCGTGCTCGCCTGGCCGGGCCGTGCTCCGATGCCGGTGCTGCTCCTGCTGATCGTCGTACAGGCCGCTGGTGGTCCTGGCTCGATGTTGGGGCTGGACTACGCGCGGACCTTCAATCCGACCACCCGGTTCGGGGCGGCGAACGGGATGGTGAACACGGGTGGCTTCATCGCGATGCTGATCTGTATCGGGATGATCGGGATCCTGCTGGACGCCTCCTCCGGCGGAGCGGCGCAGACTCTTGGTGACTTCAAGACGGCTCTGGCCTTCCAGTACGTGCTGTGGACGATCGGGACCATCCAGATCCTGCGCTTCCGCCGCCGGGCCCGCGCCACGCTGGCCCGGTACAACCCGGAGATCTACGAAGCGCTCCGGGCCAACCAGATCGTCCCGCTCAAGGCCGACACCGGCGAGTTCGCCCGCCAGCGCTGAGCCCGCCAACTCTGAGCCTGCCCACGCTGACCCGCCAGCGCTGAGCCAGGCGCTGGCACGGGCTGCCAGCCCGGTGCCAGGGCGGTGCCAGCGCCGGCGCGCAGGTTGTTCCCAGTAACACAGTCAGCTGGGAGGAACCAATGTCCACAACGACCCAGGTCGCCATCGCGGCCGAGGGACTGGTCAAGAAATACGGCAGCACCACCGCGCTGGACGGCGTCGACCTGACCGTGCCGGCCGGCACCGTGCTCGGCGTCCTCGGCCCGAACGGCGCCGGCAAGACCACCGCCGTCCGCATCCTCGGCACGCTGCTGCGGCCCGATGCCGGGCGCGCGACAGTCGGCGGGTACGACGTCGTCCGGGAGGCGCCGCGGGTTCGGGAGATCATCGGCCTGACCGGGCAGTACGCCTCGGTCGACGAGGACATGTCCGGGCGGCGCAACCTGGCCATGATCGGCCGGCTGCTCGGCATGTCGCGAGCGCAGGCGAAGTCCCGCGCCGACGAACTGCTGGAGCGCTTCGAGCTGTCCGGCGCCGGGGACCGGATCGCCAAGACGTACTCCGGCGGCATGCGCCGGCGGCTCGACCTGGCCGCGAGCCTGGTCGGCTACCCGAGCATCCTCTATCTGGACGAGCCGACCACCGGGCTCGATCCGCACGCCCGCAACGGCGTCTGGGACACCGTCCGCAACCTGGTGCTCGACGGTACGACGGTGCTGCTGACCACGCAGTACCTGGAAGAGGCCGATGCGCTGGCCGACTCGATCATGGTGTTCGACAAGGGCAAGGTGGTCGCCGAGGGGCGGCCGGCCGAGCTCAAGGCGCAGGCGGGTAAGCAGTCGCTCGACGTCCGCCCGGCCGAGCCGGGACACCTCGAGCGGGTGGCCGCGATCGTCGCCGAAGCGGTCGGTACCCGGCCGACGGTCGACGTCGTGAACGCCCTGGTCAGCGTGCCGGTCTTCGACGGTACGTCGATGCCGGTAGTGGTCCGCCGCCTCGACGAGGCCGGGATCGCCGTCACCGAGCTGGCCCTGCGGCTGCCCAGCCTGGACGAGGTCTTCCTCGCCCTGACCGGGCACGCCGCCGAAGAACAGGACACCGCAGTACTGGAAGGAGCGAGCCGATGAGCACCGCGACCCTGGAGTCCCCGGCGGCGCCCGCTGCCCGCCGCAACCGTCCGTTCGCCTGGGTGGAGCAGAGCCTGACGCTTGCCTGGCGCAACATCGTCCGGATCCGGCAGAACCCCGAAGCACTGGCGGATGTCACACTGCAGCCGATCATCTTCCTGGTGCTGTTCCTCTTCGTCTTCGGCGGCGCGGTCGCGCAGGGCGGAACCTGGCAGGACTACCTGCCGTTCCTGCTGCCCGGCCTGCTCGTGCAGACGGTGGTCTTCTCGACGATGGGCACCGGCGTCGGGCTGAACGACGATTTCGCGAAGGGCGTCTTCGACCGCTTCCGGAGTCTGCCGATCGCCCGGATCGCACCACTGATCGGCGCGGTGCTGGGCGACGCGGTCCGGTACACGCTGTCGATCGTGATCCTGATGGTGACCGGGTTCGCGCTCGGATTCCGGTTCGGCAACGGCGTCGGCAACGGGTTGCTGGCCTGTCTGATCGTGCTGGCGTTCGCCCTGTCGCTGTGCTGGATCTGGGTCTGGCTCGGACTCAAGCTGAAGACCGCGCAGGGGGTGCAGGGCATCGCCATCCTGGTGATGTTCCCGCTGACCTTCGGCAGCAACGTGTTCGTGCAGACCGACACGCTGCCCGGCTTCCTGCAGACCTTCGTGAATCTCAACCCGGTGAAGTACCTGGTCGACACCATGCGCGGCCTGATGCTCGGCGGCGAGGTCCAGAAGCCGCTGCTGATCACGCTGGCCTGGATGGTCGGCCTGGTCGCGGTCTTCGCCCCGCTGGCCATCCGCGCCTACCGGCAGCGGACCTGATATTCGCGGTACGGCGGCCCGGGATCTGACTAAGATGGCAAGGGTTCACGCACGGGGTATCGACAAGAGGTGCAATGAGCGAACCCTCCGTACGCCGTTACTCCGGACGATCGGTCGAGGAGTGGAAGGCGGCGCGACGGGAGCGGCTGCTGGAAGCCGCGCTGGAATTGTTCGGGACCGATGGTTACCCCGCGACCTCGGTGGAACGCCTGTGTGCGCTGGCGAAAGTGTCGACCCGGCACTTCTACCACGAGTTCCAGAACAAGGAAGCCGTGCTGCTGGCGGTGCACGCGCAGGTGATCGAGCTGGCGCTGCGCAGTACCGGTGAGGCGCTCGCGGCGACCGCCGAGGCGCCGGTGCGGGAGCGGATCGTGGCGGCGGTCGACGGCTATCTGCGGACCATCATGACCGACCTGCGCCGGGCCCGGATCTCGTTCGTCGAGGTGGTCGGCGCGAGTCCCGCGGTGGAGGAGCAGCGGATCGCCTTCCGCGAGCTGCTGATCTCCAGCGTCGTCGGGGTCGGCGAGGCGGCGGTCGCGCGGGGCGAGCTGGCCCGCAAGGACTTCCGCTTCGTCGGCCTGTGTTTCATCGGTGCGGTCAACACCGTCGTCTACGACTGGATGCTGACCGAGCCGCGGCCGCCGGAGCAGCAGGTGCAGAGCGCCCTCCGCGACCTCGCCGTCTCCCTCATGCTGAAGTGATGGACTACGCGCCCGGATCGCCGAACAGGTTGATCGGTTCGGCGTCGGCGAGGTCGAAGCGTTTGCGGAGTTCGTCCAGCGCGTCCTCCCGCGGCAAAGCGGCACCCGCGTCGTACATGGCGTCGTAGCGGTCGTCACCGAGCTCCGCGCGCAACCGCTCGACGGTACGGCGTACGTCCGAATCCGGTACCGCCCTGATTCCGCGCAGGGCGGCGCCGATGCCGAGGGTCCGGGCGGCCAGGGCGGGATCGCCGGCCAGCAGCTCCACGTCGGCCGCGGCGTCGATGACGCCGGAGACCACCGGCATGTCGTCGGTGCGGAGCGCGAGACCGACCGCCAGCTTGGCGTGTCCGCGCGCTTCCTCCAGCTCGCCGCGCGCGACGGCCACCCGGGCCAGTTGACCGAGGACGACCGCCTGCCCGTGGGGCGAGAGCCGTTCGGACGGAAGATCGAGCATCGAGTAGCCCCGCTCGGCCAGTTCCTTGGCCTCGTCCAGCCGGCCCTCCCGCCGGGCGAGAATGCTGAACCCGACCAGCGCGACCGCTTGCCCGCCAGGGCTTCCGTGTTCCTCGGACAGCTGCAGCGACCGGCGCAGATCGGACCGGGCGCCCTCGTAGTCGGCCAGCTCGGACCGGCTGAGCGCGCACTGGGCCAGGAGTTGCGAGACTCCTTCGGTGGTCCCGAGCTCGTCGATCAGCCGCAACGCCTCGGTGAGTGAGGCCAGCGCACCCTGATGATCACCCTGGCCCATCTGGTAGCTGGCCAGTCCACGCAGCGCCAAGGAAGTGCCCCAGCGATCGCCGAGGGTGCGGAACCCGTCGAGCGCGATGGCCAGATCGGCGGCCATCTGCTCGACCTCGCCGTCGTTCTCGCGGAACATGGCCGACATCATCACGGCCATGTTCCGAGTCCAGGCGTCGTCGTGGTCGCGCGCCGCCTCGAGCTCGCGGAAGCCGGTCGCCTTGTCCCGGCGGATCATCGCCCAGACGGCGTTCGTGAACCGGCCGACTCCGGACTCCGCCACCACGGCGTACCGGCGGCTCAGCAGGCGCACCTCGGCCAGGCCGCGGATCGCGCCGTAGAACGAGCCGGACGGATCCTCGCCGTTCGACAGCGTGCCGAGCGCGTACATCATCAGCGTCGACGCCCGGGCTATTGGATCGGTCGGCCCTGGCAGGGCGAGGGCCGCCTCGAACCAGGTGACCGCCTCGGCGGGCCGGCCGCGCATGTTCCAGTACTCGCCGAGCACCGAGACCAGATCGAGTGCCACCTGGGCGTCGCCGGCGTCGACCGCAGTACGGACGGTGTCCAGCAGGTTCTCGTTGTCCGTGTCGAACCGGGCGATCCACTGCAGTTGCTCGCCGGTGTGCAGCTTCGGGCGCGCCTGCCGCAGCAATCCACTGAAGTACGCCGTGTGGGCCTTGCGGACCTGGGCCGTCTCGCCGGACGCCGCGAGCTGCTCGGCGGCGTATGCCTTCACGGTCTCCAGCATCCGGTAGCGAACCGACCGGTCGTCGGCACCTGCTTCGACCAGCGACTTGTCGACCAGAGAAGCCAGTACTCCGAGGACCGCCTCCTGCGGCAGACCTGGTCCGCTACAGACCTGCTCGGCTGCTTCCAGAGTCGCGCCGCCGGAGAACAGGGACAGCCGCCGGGCGACTGCCTGCTCCTCGGCGGTGAGCAGCTCCCAACTCCACTCCACGACCGCGCGCAACGTCTGGTGCCGGGGGAGTGCAGTCCGCGATCCGCTGGTCAGCAAGCGGAAACGGTCGCTGAGGCGCTCGGCGATCTGCGGCGGGTTGAGCGCCCGGAGCCGGGCCGCGGCGAGTTCGATCGCCAGTGGCATCCCGTCCAGCCGGCGGCAGATCTCGGCGATCGACTCCCGGTTCTGGTCGGTGACGGCGAAGTCGGGCCGGACCGCGCGACCCCGATCGACGAACAGCTGGACCGACGGATAGGCGTCGTCGAGGCTGCCGACCGGCGGCAGGCCGAGCGGGCCGACCGGATGTAGGTGCTCGCCTGGAATGCTCAGCGGTTCGCGGCTGGTGGTCAGCACCCGGAGGCGAGGGCAGGCCGCCAACAGCGAGTCGACCAGGTTGGCGACCTCTTGGACCAAGTGCTCGCAGTTGTCGAGCACGAGCAGCACCCGGCGATCGGCAATCACCTCGACGAGTCGCTGAGTCGCCGCTCGGCTGGTCGGGAAGTTCTTCGGCGCGAGACCGGACTGCAGGCTGTCGACGTACTCGCTGGCGCCGAGTGTGGTCAGGATCGTCGGCGCCACCTCGGCCGCGTCGGCCAGTGGGGCCAGCTCGACGAACCAAACTCCGTCACCGGACTGCTCGGCCAGCGATCGGCCGGTCTCGGTGGCCAGCCGGGTCTTGCCCGCACCGCCGGGGCCGACCATCGTCACGAGTCGCGTGCCGTCACCGATCAGGCAGGCCAGCTCGGCGACATCGTCCGCCCGGCCGACGAAGCTGGTCATCGCGGCGCGCAGGTTGTTCCGCGGCGGAGCCACCGGAGCAGCCGGTACTACGGCGGTGGTGGCGACCGGGTCGATCGCGTCTCCGCGCAGTACGGCCATTTGGAGCTCGCGGAGTCTCGCGCCCGGGTCTGCGCCGAGCTCGTCGGCGAGGGTCGCCCGGACCCGCTCGTACGCCGCTAGTGCCTCCGCTTGGCGACCGTCGGCGTACAGGGCTCTGATCAGGAGTTCGTGGACGCGTTCGCGGAGTGGGTGAGTGGCGCTGAGGCGCTCGAGTTCGGGAGTCACCTCGCGGGCGTGGCCGCTGGTCACCGCCGCTTCGGCCAGGTCCTCCGAGGCGCCGAGTCGCAGCTCCTCGAGCCGGTCGGCCTCGAGCGAGGTGAACGGCAGATCGCGCAGGTCGGCCAGTGCGTCACCGCGCCAGAGACGGTCGGCCTGGGTGAGCAGGGCTTTGGCTTGGCCCGGGTCGGTGCTCAGCAGTTCGCGGCCGCGGCGTACCAGCGCCTCGAACTGCAGGGCGTCGACGAACTCCGGCGAGATGGTCAGTGTGTAACCGGCCGGACCCGACTGGACGGAGATGCTCGACTCGGTCGCGGGCAGGCCGGCGCGTAGCCGCGAGACCAGCGACTGCAGGGCGTTCGCACTGGGCGCCTCGGTACCCCAGAGGCCGTCGACCAAGGTGTCGACGCTGACCGGGCGGCCCGCGCTCAGCGCCAGCCTGGCCAGCAGACCGCGCAACCGGACCCCGCGGACGTCCAGCGGAGATCCGTCGGCCGCCCACATCGCGAGAGGACCGAGCACCGCTATGCGCACCTCACCAGCCTCCCATACGAGCACTGCCGAACCCCTGACGTCTGTCATCTCCACTCGCTCCTACCGATGGCTTACTGTCGTGCGGTGACCGAGATCTCCGCTCAGACCCAGTCCGCCCTCAGCCGGATCGTCGTCGAACGCCAGGCCAACGGCCGCGTCCCCGGACTCGTCGGAGCCGTCGCCCGCGACGGCGCGCTGGCCTGGTCCGAAGGCGTCGGCTCCGCCGATCTGGACCAGCCAGGCGTCGCGCCGACCGCCGATACGCAGTACCTGATCGCCTCGCACAGCAAGACCTTCACCGCCGTCGCAGTGATGGCGTTGCGCGACGAAGGCAAGCTCAGCCTCGACGACCACCTGGACACGCTGCTGCCCGAGACCAAGCACGGCGGCATCACCGTCCGGCAGATGCTCAGCCACATCAGCGGCATGCAGCGCGAACCGGTCGGTGACGTCTGGGACAAGATGACCTTCCCGAGCCGCGACGAGCTGTTGTCGGGCTGGAACGACGCCGAACGGGTCGGCAAGCCGCACCACAAGTTCCACTACTCGAACCTGGTCTACTCCCTGCTCGGCGAGGTGATCGAGCGGATCGAGGGGCGCAGCTGGTACGACTCGATCAACGCGCGCATCCTGCAGCCGCTGGAGATGAACCGGACGACGGTCGGGATGGACGGCGGGCCGTCGGCACAGGGGTACTACGTGCCACCGTTCTCCGACGTACCGGTCAAGGAGCCGCTGCTCGACATCGGCGCGATGAACGCGTGCGGCGGGCTGGCCAGTACCGCGGCCGACCTGGCGAAGTGGGCCATGTTCATCGCGAACCCGGTCGACGAGGTGCTCGCCCAGGACACAGTCGAGGAGATGTGCCAGCCGCAGGTGATGGGCGACGAGCGCTGGCAGTTCGGCTTCGGCCTGGGCTTCATGCTGCTCCGGCTCGGCGACCGCGTCGTGGTCGGCCACACCGGCGGCATGCCCGGCCACATCACCGGCACCTTCGTGCACCGCGCATCCGGTACGGCGGGGATCGCGCTGATGAACACCACCTCGGCCCCTGACCCGGCCGCCCTCGCGACCGACCTGCTGCTCAAGGTCATCACCGACGACCCGATGCCGCCGACCGCGTGGACGCCCGGCACCACGGTCCCGGCGGAGCTGACCGGCGTACTGGGGACGTGGTTCTCCGAGGGCTCGCCCTACGTCTTCTCCGTCCGCGAAGGCGCCCTGCACGCAACCGCCCCCGGCGCCCCCGACTGGAAGCCACCGTCGGTCTTCGAGAAGGTCACCGACGACGTCTACCGCACCATCTCCGGCCGCGAAACCGGCGAACTCCTCCGCATCACCCGAGACACCACCGGCACCCCCGTAACCCTCCACTGGGCCACCTACCTCTGCACCCGCCAACCCCTCGCCTTCGGCGAGTGGCTCCAGCCCTGACAGACCCTTCGGCAACCCCTGGCCAGTCGGCTAGGGGTTGGCGAGGTGGGTGAGGGTTTTTTGGAGGTGGGGGATGGAGACGGGGGCGAAGAAGGCTTCGTCTGCGGCTTGTACTGCGGTGAGGGCCTGGCGGGTGAGGCGGGTGCCGGCTCTGGTGGGTTTGATGGTTTTGGCTCGGGCGTCGGTGGGGGACGGGTCGCGGGTCAGTAGGCCCTTTGACTCCAGGGTTTTGAGGACCTGCGACGTCATCTTGATGTCGGTGCCGGCCTCGTGGGCCAGGTCCTGCTGGTTGGGGGTGAGGCCCTGGTCGGTGAGCCAGCCCGCGCAGGCGAGCAGGACGAACTGGACGTGCGTGAGGTCGAGCGGGGCCAGCGCGGCCGTGACGGCGCGTTGCCAGTCGTGGGTGACTCGCCAGAGCAGGAAGCCGGGGCTGTCGGCCGGGCTGCCGGGACGGCGGGTCATCGGGCCATCTCCGCGACGGTGATTTCAGGCGCCATGGTCGCTCCCCGGGTGCTGCGGGCATGTCTGGCAATTCCCTGCGTGCTGCGCGGCACTCGGCACGGCACCTCGGCGCACTGGAGCAAAAGCAACGATGGAAAAACATCGAGGCTCCCGCTCCAGCACGCCGAGCTACCGCACCGAGCACCTGCTCGCGACTGCAGGGAATCGCCAGACATGCCCTAGTCCACGCAAAGATTGTCTCTGCGCAGACTAAGCGCCGCAAGTCCGGGCCGCGTCCAGCGGACGGGGCCGGCGGATGGGGTTAGCGGACGGGACTAGCGAGGTGGCTGGCTGCGGGTGCCGTCGAGGAGTTCTCGGATGATGTCGAGATGGCCCAGGTGGCGGGCCGTCTCCTCGATCATGTGACACAGGATGTACCGGGTCGAGGCGGCGCCCTCCTTGCGGAAGACCGCCTTCTCCACGGTGTCCAGCGAGACGCCGGCGACGATCTCGTTCGAGCGGGCGCACTCGGCGTCGTACTCGTCGAGCAGGTCGGCCAGCAGCCGGTCGTCGACAAACATCTCGGCGTCGACATGACCGTCCTCGGTCCACGGCGTCTGGCCCTCGTCCGGAACACCGAGCAGGTTCTGGTGGAACCACGAGTACTCCACCCAGCGCAGGTGAGACACCAGCCCCGCCACCGTCATCAGCGGCGAGCCCGGCAGGACCTTGCGATGGGCGTCGGCCTCACTCAGGCTTTCGCATTTGC
The DNA here is from genome assembly GCF_050943845.1 of Kribbella sp. CA-294648. Classification (NCBI taxonomy): domain Bacteria; kingdom Bacillati; phylum Actinomycetota; class Actinomycetes; order Propionibacteriales; family Kribbellaceae; genus Kribbella; species Kribbella sp. CA-294648. Next base: position 8,495,296 of record NZ_CP191981.1, on the reverse strand, counting down.
CACGGACCAGCGACCGCTGCAGATCGAGCCAGCCGACCAGGCTGGTCCGTTCGTCGGCCCGGAGCAGCGCCCTGGGCCTCACGAGGTCTGCCGCCAGTCGTAGCTGGTCGCGCCGTCGATCAGTTCGCGGATGATGTCGAGGTGACCGACGTGCCGCGCGGTCTCCTCGAGCATGTGGCAGAGGATGTAGCGCAGCGAGGCAGGGTCACCCTCGGTGCCCTTCTCGAGCGTGTCGAGCGGGAGATCGGCGATGGTCGCGTTCGACCGCGCGCACTCGGCGTCGTACTCGTCCAGCAGTTGGGCCAGCGGCACGTCGTCGACGAACATCTCGGCGTCCGGATGACCGTCCTCGGTCCAGGGCGTCTGCCCGGTGTCCGGTACGCCGGCCAGGCTGAGCTGGAACCAGGAGTACTCGTTCCAGCGCAGATGCGCCACCAGCCCGGCCATCGACATCAAGGGAGAGGTGGGCAGCACCTTGCGATGCGCGTCGGCCTCGTCGAGACCTTCGCACTTCATCCGGACGAACGACCTCTGCAGGTCGAGCCAGCCGATGAGTTGGGTCCGCTCGTCAGAGGTCAGCGGCGGACGGGATACAACGGTCATTGCAGCTCCTGAGGTGAAACCAGGCCACCTGGCTCAGCCACGGGCGCGACAGGCAGGCAGCACGAGGGACGAAAACATCGCGCTCACCTCCTCTCGACTCACCCAGACCCTAGCTCGCACCGCCGCCCGCCCACCAACCATTAACCGGCGAGTCGCTCAGCCGACCGCGATCACCTCGAGTTCGACCAGCCAGTCCTCGGCCAGGGTCTGCGCGACGATCGCCGTGGTCGGCACCGCACGGCCACCGAGCGCCTTGACCCGGGCGGTCGCGTTCGCATCGGCGTACGCCGGATCGCGCAGGTAGCTGGTGATCCGGACGATGTTGTCCACGGTCATCTCGGCGGAGGCGAGGATGCGGGCCAGGTTCGACCAGATCTCCGTCACGGGGATTGCGGGGGATGGCTTCCATAACCACCGATCATGCGGTCCGGGAGGGTCGCGGCCTATTGATTGATCAGGCGGGCCTTGATCTCGTTCTTCAGGACCTTGCCGACCTTGGAGCGGGGCAAATCCGGCCAGACGATCACCTGTTTGGGGGCCTTGACGCTGCCGAGTTTGCTTTTCACGTAGTTGCGGACCTCCGACTCGGTCACGGCCAGCCCAGGGTGCAGTTGCAGAACCGCGGTCACCCGCTCGCCCCATTTCTCGTCCGGAAGGCCGATGACCGCGCAGTCGCGGATCGCCGGATACGTCATCAGCGCCTGCTCGACCTCCGCCGAGTACACGTTGAATCCACCCGTGATGATCATGTCTTTCGCCCGATCCACTATGTAGAGGTAGTTGTCGTCGTCCAGGAACCCGATGTCACCGGTGTGGTGCCACCCGTACTGCGAAGCTGCCGCGGTCGCCTCCGCGTCGCGGTAGTACCCGGCCATCACCAGCGACCCCCGGACGACGATCTCGCCGCGTTCCCCGGTCCCCAGCAGTCGCCCGTCGTCGGCCATGATCGCCACCTGGGTCAGCGGCGACGGCCGTCCCGCGGAAGCGAACCGCTCGACCGCAGGCGTTCCGTCGGCGTGGAAGTGGTCGGCCGGCGCCATCGTGGAGATCATCATCGGCGCCTCGCTCTGACCGAACAGTTGCGCCATCACCGGCCCGATCCGTGTCAGTGCCTCCTCCAGGCGAGCCGCGGACATCGGCGCGGCGCCGTACCAGAAGCACTGCAGTGAGCCGAGCTCCGTACTGGCCAGCTCAGGATGCGCCAGCAGCATGTAGATCAGCGTCGGCGGCAGGAACGTGTGGGTGACCCGATGCCGCTCGACCAGCCGCAGGAACTCGTCCAGGTCGGGCGCCGGCATGATCACGATCTCGCCGCCGAGCGTCAGGACAGGAAAGCACAGCACGCCGGCCGCGTGCGTCAGCGGTGCCAATGCGAGGTACACCGGCCGCCCGGCGAACGGGTAGCTCATCAGGGTGATCGCCGACATCGTCTCGAGGTTCCGCTCGGTCAGCACCACCCCTTTCGGCCGCCCGGTGGTGCCGCCGGTGCCGACCAGCATCGCGGTGTCGTCCAGCGGCTCCAGCGACCACGGCTCAGCCGGTACGCCGTCCAGCCACTCCGTCAGACTCTTTGCGCCAGGCAACGACTCGTCGAGGCAGACGAGGGTGCTCAGCTTCGGCAGGTCGTGCAGGATCTTCTCCACCAACGGCAGGAACGCGCGCTGGAAGATCAACGCGGTGCAGTCGAAGGCGTCGAGCAGCTCACGGTTCTCGGCCGCCTCGTTGCGCGGATTGATCGGGCACCAGATCGCGCCGGCCCGGGCGATCCCGAAGACACAGGCGAACGCGATTGGGTTGTTGGCCGACAGGATCGCCACCTTGTCGCCGGGCAGCACCGCCGATCGGTGCAGGGCGCGACCGACCTGCCACGACAGTTGCTGCACCTCGCCGTAGCTGAGCGACGTACCGGTCATCGTCAGGCAGGGCGCGCCCGCGCCGAGCGAGACGCCCTTGTCGAGATAGTCGTACAACCTCACGAGAACTCCAGGTGGTACAGGTGCGGGGGTGTCATTTGGGGGGTGACTGGGGAGGCACCCCCGCACCTGGTCTCAGTGGTGAACGGTCACCACGGGCTCGAGGACCAGCCCGAAGCTCCGCAGTACGCCGAGCAGCTCGCGGTGGCCGAAGGCCTGGCAGGCCGAGGCGAGCCCCGCGCGCTTCGGCGGCTGCTGCAGGAGCGAGTACGCGGCGTACGCCTGCAGCGCGCCGGTTTGCTTGTAGTTGCTGTTGCCATGGATCACGCAGTGCGCGCGGCCGAGCGGTCCGGAGGCGTGCACCGAGTCGAGCGACGTGTTGATCCGCGGGTTCTCGCGCGGCGGCATGCTGGCCTGGACCGATGCGGCGACCTCGGCGAGGGCGGCGTCCTGCTGCTCGATCGGCAGGGTCTTGATCTGGGACTCGACCATCTTCACGGCCTCGACCACGCCCTGCATGACGGTCCGGTCGAAGACGCCACCGGCGACCTTGACGTTGGCCACGCGCGGATCGTTCTTGAACCAGACCGGGTGGCTGGTACCGCCCCAGGGCAGCGCGAGAGCAGAAGCGTGCTGACCCGGCACATTCACCTCGAAGGTGGTGAGCGGGTCCCACTTCACCAGCTCGTTCTGCTCCAGGTAGTGCCAGTCGGCCTTGAGGATGGTGAAGATGGTCTGGGTCGACGCGTAGGTCGGGAATCCCTTCCACAGCACGAGAATGTCGAGGGTGTCGAGGCCAGGGGTCTCCAGGCAGATGTTCGCGGCGATCTCGCCGGTCGTGTACATCTGTGCGACCCCTGGCGCGAGGAGAAGTCCTTCGGCGGTGAACTTGTCACCCCACCCGTTCTGCGCGTCCAGCAGCCAGTCCTGTTCACCAGTGGTGTCCAGGTAATGGCAGCCGGCCGCCAGACTCGCCTCGACGACCTCGGGCCCGTACTTCACGAACGGGCCGACCATGTTGCTGACCACCTTCGCGCCGCGGAAGAGGTCGGTCAGCGCACTCACCTCGTGCTCGACCTCGACCACCTCGTGGTCGACGGTGTCGATCCCGGGGACCCGGTCGAGCACTTCCTGGATCCGCTTGCCGTCCCGGCCGGCCGCGATGAACGGGACGTTGAACTCACGCAGGTACTCGCAGACGAGCCGGCCGGTGTACCCGGAGGCGCCGTACACGACGACGGGTTTGGTCATCTCACATCCCCATTCCGCCGTCGACCGGCAGGCCCGCACCGGTGATGAACTTGGCCGCGTCCGACGCCAGGAAGACCACCGCGTCGGCCATGTCCCCGACCTCGCCGAGACGTCCCAGCGGAGTCATCCCGATGACGTCGCCGACGGCCGCTTCCGCCGAGGGCCAAAGCCCCAGCGTGACCATGTCGGCCGCGAGCCTCATGCCCATCTCGGTCGGCACCAGCCCCGGATAGACACAGTTCACCCGTACGCCGTACCCGAGCTTGCCGGACTCCATCGCCGCCACCCGGGTGAGCCGGTCGACCGCGGACTTCGTCGCGGAGTACCCGCCGATGCCGGGGAACGGGATGGTCGCCGCGACGCTGGAGATGTTGACCACCGAGCCACCAGTCCCGGCGGGTCCCTCCGGCCGCATCGCCCGGAACGCGTGCTTCAGGCCCAGCGCGGTGCCGAGCACGTTGACGTCAAGCATCGTGCGGACATCGTTCGGATCCAGGTCGACCACCAGGCCGGACAGTTCGACGCCGGCGTTGTTCACCAGGATGTCCAGGCCGCCGAGCTCGCCGATGGTGGCGGTGATCGCCGCCTCCCAGCTCGCGTCCTCGGTCACGTCCAGCGGAACGAAGGCGGCAATGGCGCCGGTCTGCTTCAGCGCGTCGGCGGTCTCCCGGCCGAGGTCCTCGTTGATGTCGGCGATCGCCACCGCGGCACCGGCCTTCGCCAGCGCCTCGGCCATTCCGGCCCCGAGGCCGCGAGCGGCTCCGGTCACCAGAGCTTTCCTTCCGGTCAGGTCGTACCCGCTCATGAACTCTCCCCTTCGGCCGCGCTGCTGGACCTTCGCTGCTGCTGTGTCCTCTTGGCGCCCGGTCTCCGGTGAGGTGCGGTGACCGGGCGGTGATGCACAGCGTCGCCAAGTTCTGGACAGTCGTCAAGAGTTTCTTGGACAACTGTCAAGAAAAATCTGTTTCCGGGGTAAACTCGGAGCAGCAGACCCCAGGAGGCAGAGCGTGACCGAGGTGACGGACCGGATCTCACGCCGCCAGGTGGACAAGTTCGCCGAGCGCCGCGCCCAGCTGGCCACCTCGGCCCTGCGGACCCTGTCGGAGCTCGGCTACGCCCGGACGAGCCTGCGCGAGATCGCGCAGAACTCCGACTTCTCGCACGGCGTCCTGCACTACTACTTCCGCGACAAGGTCGAGCTGATCACGTACTGCGTGAAGCTCTACAAGGCCGAGTGCGTGACCCGCTACGACCAGATCGTCGCGACGGCCCGGTCGGCCGACCAACTGCGCACGGACTTCGCCGAAGCGCTGGCCGTCACCTGCCACGAAGACGGCACGATGCACCGGCTCTGGTACGACCTGCGCAACCAGGCGCTGTTCGAGGAGTCGTTCCGCGCGGACGTCCTGGAGATCGACCAAACGCTCGAACTCATGATCTGGCGCATCGTCAGCACGTACGCCGAGCTCAGCGGCCGTCCGATCACGGTCTCCGCCTCAACCGCCTACGCCCTGTTCGACGGCCTCTTCCAGCAAGCCCTCCTCCGCCACCTGTCCGGTCAACCCAACGCCCTGCAGGATCTCCGCGAAGGCGTCGACCGCATCCTCCCCAAACTCCTCGTCCCCTAATCGCGGCCTATCGCTCGCGGTCGTCGCGGATGCGTTTGGCTTTGCCCAGTGAGCGTTCGAGGGCGTGCGGCGGGAGGACCTCCACGGCCGCTGTCACGCCGATCCGCTCTTTGATCCGGCCGGAGAGCGTTGCACCGGCCGACGCGTAGGACGACGCGGGGAGGTCCGGTGCGGCTTCGACCTGGACTGTCAGTTCGTCGAGGCGGTTCGGGCGGGTGAGGATGCAGAGGTAGTGCGGGGTGAGGCCCTCGACCAGCAGGAGTTGTTCCTCGATCTGGGTCGGGAAGACGTTCACGCCGCGGACGATCATCATGTCGTCGGTGCGACCGGTGATCTTCTCCATCCGGCGCATCGCCGGCCGCGCCGTCCCGGGGAGCAGGCGGGTCAGGTCGCGGGTGCGATAGCGCAGTACGGGGAAGGCTTGTTTGGTGAGGGTGGTGAAGACCAGCTCACCCTCCTCGCCGTCGGGGAGCACCTCGCCGGTGACCGGATCGATGATTTCCGGGTAGAAGTGGTCCTCCCAGATGTGCAGGCCGTCCTTGGTCTCGACGCACTCCTGCGCGACGCCCGGCCCCATCACCTCGGACAGGCCGTAGATGTCGACCGCGTGCACACCGGTCTTGCTCTCCACCTCGGTGCGCATCTGCTCGGTCCACGGCTCCGCGCCGAAGAGCCCGATCTCCAGCGAGGTCTCCCGGGGGTCGATGCCTCTAGCAATCATCTCGTCGACGATGGCGAGGAAGTACGACGGTGTCACCATGATGATCCGGGCTCCGAAGTCGCGGATCAGGTCGACCTGCCGCCCGGTCATCCCGCCGGAGACCGGTACGACGGTACAGCCGAGTCGCTCGGCTCCGTAGTGCGCACCCAGCCCGCCGGTGAAAAGCCCATAGCCATAAGCGATATGGCAGACATCGCCCGCCCGGCCGCCGGCGGCACGGATCGACCGGGCCATCAGGTCCGCCCAGTTGTCGAGATCGCGGCGGGTGTACCCGACGACGGTCGGGCGGCCCGTCGTACCGGAGGAGGCGTGCACGCGGACGACTTCCTCCCGCGGTACCGCGAACATCCCGAACGGGTAGTTGTCCCGCAGATCCTGCTTGTCCGTGAACGGCAGCCGGCCGAGATCGGACAGCTCCCGCAGCTCGCCGGGCTTGAACCCGACCCCGTCCAGCGCCGCCCGATAGTGCGGAACATTCTCGTACGCCGCTCGCACGCTCGCCTGCAGCCCGGCCAGCTGCCGCGCCTTGAGCTCGTCGACGGACAGCCGCTCGCCGTCGTCCAGCAGGTCGGGCGGACAGGCTTCCCCGAGAAATCGCTCAGTCATGAGACGAGCTTCAGGGGCGGGCCAGCAACGTGGCAATCCCCTGACCGACTCCGATGCACATGGTGGCGAGCGCGTACTCGGCGTCGCGATGGCGAAGCTCGAAGGCGGCGGTGAGGGCGAGTCGCGCGCCGGACATGCCCAGGGGATGCCCCAGGGCGATCGCGCCACCGCTCGGATTCACGTGCTCGGCGTCGTCGGGGAGATCGAGCTGCCGCAGTACGGCGAGGGACTGGGCCGCGAAGGCCTCGTTGAGTTCGATCACGTCGACGTCGGACAACGCGACACCTGCCCGGAGGAGCACCTTGCGCGTCGCCGGGACCGGACCGACGCCCATGATGCGCGGTGGGACACCAGCGGCCGCGGTCCCGACGATCCGGGCCAGCGGCGTGACGCCGAGTCGCTCGACCGCCTCGCCGCTCATCACCAGCAACGCCGCCGCGCCGTCGTTGACGCCCGAAGCGTTGCCCGCGGTGACCGTGCCCGGATCGCGGAACGGAGTCTTCAAACCGGCCAGCGCCTCCAGTGTCGTCTCACGCGGGTGCTCGTCGGTGTCGACGACGGTCACCGCGCCGCGCTTGCCGGGCACCTCGACCGGGGTGATCTCCTCGGCGAGCCGGCCGTTCGCGATCGCCTTGGCCGCGCGCTGCTGGCTGCGCAGCGCGAACAGGTCCTGGTCCTCCCGCGAGATGGAGAACTCGGCGGCGACGTTCTCCGCGGTCTCCGGCATCGAGTCGATCCCGTACTGCTTCTTCAGCACCGGATTGACCAACCGCCAGCCGATCGTGGTGTCGAAGATCTCCGCCTGGCGGGCGAAAGCCGTTGTTGCCTTGGGCATCACGAAAGGTGCCCTCGACATCGACTCGACCCCACCGGCCAGCACGATGTCGTTGTCGCTGGCAAGGATCGACCGGGCCGCCGCGGCGACCGCGTCCAGCCCGGACCCGCAGAGCCGGTTGATCGTCGAGCCCGGCACGGTGTCCGGCAGCCCGGCCAGCAGCAGCGCCATCCGGGCCACGTTGCGGTTGTCCTCGCCGGCCTGGTTCGCGCAGCCGAGGTACACGTCGTCGACCGTGCCCGGATCGAGCGAGGGGTGCCGGGCGAGCAGCGCGGACAGAGCGTGCGCCGCGAGGTCGTCGGGCCGGACCGCGGCGAGCGCGCCGCCGTACCGGCCGATCGGCGTGCGGATACCGTCCACCAAATACGCTACTCGGCTCATGAGATCTCCCGCTCAAGACTGACAAACGTAGTCATGGTGCCTCCCGGTCAAGACTGACAAACGTGGTCATGGCGCCTCCCGCTCAAGACTGACAAACGTGGTCATGGGGCCTCCCGGTCTGGACTGAGGAACGGAGGGAGCGAAGCGACCGGAGAGACGAGGGAAGACCGGGAGGTTAGCCCCATGACCCGCCGAGCCGGAGGCGAGGCCAAAAGCACAGTCACGTGTCCTCCTCGAAGCGGGCATCCGGAACGGAGAGAGTGTTGTGACACTCTATCCCCGATCTGATCTTGGACTGTAATATCACGGGTATGACTACTGACTGGCTTGCCGCCCATCGTGACCGGCTGGACGGCGCGCTGGCCGCCATCCGCAGCCGTGGCTACTTCTCCGCCTTCCCGGAGTCGCCGAGCCCCCGGGTGTACGGCGAAACGGCGGCCGAGGACGGTAAGGCGGCCTTCGAGGCGCATCGCGGGACGGCGTACCCGCTCGAGACGCCGGGTGCGACCGGCACGGTCAGCTCCGAGGAGTCGCCGTACGGCGTCCAGCTGGACGTGCAGTACCCGCACCTGACGGAGAGCGGCCTGGACGAACTGCTGGCGGCTTCGCGGAAGGGTCTTTCCGGATGGCGGAAGGCCGGGGTCGACACCCGGACCGGCGTCACCCTGGAGATCCTCGACCGGCTGCACAAGCGGGTCTTCGAGTTGGCCAACGCGGTGCAGCACACCAGCGGTCAGGCGTTCGTGATGGCGTTCCAGGCCGGCGGCGCGCACGCCCTGGACCGGGCGCTGGAGGCGATCGCCTACTCCTACGAGGAAATGGGCCGCTACCCGGCGACCGCCGTGTGGGAGAAGCCGGCCAAGGGCGACCCGATCCGGATGGAGAAGAACTTCACCGTCACCGGCCGGGGCGTCGCGCTGGTGATCGGCTGCAACACCTTCCCGACCTGGAACTCCTGGCCCGGCCTGTTCGCGTCGCTGGTCACCGGCAACGCGGTCGTCGTCAAGCCGCACCCGCTGGCCGTGCTGCCGCTCGCGATCACCGTCGAGGTCTGCCGCGAGGTGCTCGCCGAGGCCGGCTACGACCCGAACCTGGTCACCCTGGCCGCCGAGCACCCCGGTGACGGCCTGGCCAAGCCGCTCGCGCTGCGTCCCGAGGTGAAGCTCATCGACTTCACCGGCGGCAGCGAGTTCGGCCAGTGGCTGGAGCAGAACGCGACCCAGGCCGAGGTCTTCACCGAGAAGGCCGGCGTGAACGCGGTCATCATCGACTCGACCGACTCCTTCAAGGCGCTGTGCAACAACCTCGCCTTCACACTGTCGCTGTACTCCGGGCAGATGTGCACCACGACCCAGAACCTCTTCGTCCCCGCCGACGGCATCGAGACCGACGAGGGGCACAAGTCCTTCGACGAGGTCGGCGCCGGTCTGGCCAACTCGATCGGCAAGCTGCTCGGCGACGACGCCCGCGCGGTCGAACTGCTCGGCGGCATCGTCAACCAGGCTGTGGTCAACCGGCTCGAGCTGGCCCCGGAGTACGGGCAGGTTGTTTTGGAGTCCCGGGCGATCAAGCACCCGGCGTACCCGGATGCGGTGGTTCGAACGCCGGCGCTGGTGGCCATCGACGCGAAGAACGAAGACGTCTACGGGCGCGAGTGCTTCGGCCCGGTCTCTTTCCTGGTTCGGACCAGCGGGACGGCCGAGTCGATCGACCTGTTCCGGCGGACGGTCGCCGAGGGCGGCGCGATGACGGCCGGTGTGTACTCGACCGACTCGCAGGTGCTGGAGGAAATGCGCGAGGCGGCGCTCGACGTCGGCGTGGCGTTGTCGGAGAACCTGACCGGTCAGGTCTTCGTCAATCAATCGGCTGCTTTCAGCGATTTCCACGGCACCGGAGCGAACCCGGCCGCTAACGCGACGTACACGGACGGCGCTTACGTTGCGAGCCGCTTCCGCGTCATTCAGTCTAGGCGTCATGCCTGACGCCCTGGATTCGGAGAACCTGAAGGAAGTACTCGCGTACTACGACAGCTGGCTGGCGTTCAATCAGCGCTACCGGCGGATCCCTGGAGTCCAGGCCGCGGTGCTGTTCCGGCCGTCGCCCGACGACCCGGGCCAGGCGTTCGCCGGTGACGCCGTCGCGTTCTCGGCGGCGTACGGGCAGGCCGACGTCGAAGAGGGCGTAGCGCTGACCGAGCAGCACCTGTTCCGGATCGCGTCGCACTCGAAGACGTTCACCGCCACGGCCCTGCTGCAACTGGCCGAGCAGGGCAAGCTGCGGCTGGACGACAAGGTCGCGATGCACGTCACCGAGATCGTCGGTACGCCGCTGGGCGAGCGGACGATCCGGGATCTGCTCAGCCACGCCGGTGGGGTCAGCCGCGACAGCGACGAAGGCGACTTCTGGCAGCTCGGCAAGGCGTTCCCGGATCGCGACGAGCTGCTCCGGGTGATCAAGCAGCCCGGCACGGACGTGCTCGCGGACAACGACCGGTTCAAGTACTCCAACATCGGTTTCGGCCTGCTCGGCCTGGTGATCGAAGCGGTCACCGGTACGTCGTACAACGACTTCGTGCAGACCGCGATCGTCGACAAACTCGGCCTGACCGGGCTCGGCCCGGAGCTCGACCCGAACCGGGCCGGCGAGTATGCGGCCGGCTACAGCTCCCTCGCGTACGCCGACCAGCGCGTGCCGATCGACCACATCGACACCGGCGCGCTCGCGTCGGCGACGGGGTTCTTCGGGACCGCGCGCGATGTGGTCAGCTACTGGTCGGCGCATTTGCCCGGCGACGACCGGCTGCTGACCGATGCGTCCAAGCGGCAGATGCAGCACGCGTGGTGGAAGACGGCGGAGGACGACGGGTCGAAGTACGGGCTGGGTCTGATGGTGTCGAAGCTCGGCGAGCGGGAGCTGTTCGGGCACAGCGGTGGCTATCCGGGGCACATCACGATGTCGCTGGTGGATGCCAAGTGGCGGCTGGCGGTGACGGTGCTGACCAACGCGATCGACGGGCCGGCCCGGCAGTTGGCCGAGGCTGCTTTCAAGCTGGCCGACCTGGCCGAGTCCAAGCCACGGCAGGAAGCGACCGGGCTGGGCCGCTTCACCGGCCGCTACGCGAACCTGTGGGGTGTCATGGATGTGGTCCTGCTCGGCGGGCGCCTCTACGTGCTCGACCCGACCGCGGTCGACCCGGCCGCCGACCCGACGATCGTCGAGGTGGACGGCGACGACCTCCGCATCACCGGCGGCTCGGGCTACGGAGCTTTGGGTGAGGCCTACCGCTTCGCCTTCGGCCCGGACGGAGAGGTCGAGTCGGTCCGCGGCTCCAGCGGCCTCTCCCACCCGATCGAGGGCTTCACGCTACCCGGTCGAGTGCGGGTTAGTACCGTTCAGGCATGACCATCCACGGCGACCATCCGTTCCTGCCGCCTGAGTCGGAGCGCAGCCCGGTACGCCGGTTGCGGGGGCGGTTGCCGTCGCCCGTCGGGTTGTGGACTACGCAGTACGAGGGGAAGCGCGCCGGGCTGACCGTCTCGTCGATGCTGGTGGCGGATGGTGAGCCCGGGTACGTGATCGGCCTGATCGACCCGGACTCCGACCTGTGGGAAACGTTGCGCAAGGCAAAGGTCGCCGTGGTCAGCCTGCTCGGCGCCCCCCACCAGCAACTAGCCGACGCCTTCGGCTACGTAGCCCCGGCCCCCGGCGGCCCGTTCCGCATGCTCGACTGGACCGACACCGAATGGGGCCCGGCCCCGATCGGAGTAACCACCTGGGCCGGCTGCCGCCTGGTAACCCCCGACCCACCCGAAGTCGGCTGGGCCCTCCAGGTCCAACTAGAACTAGCCCACGTAGAACTCCTCCCCGACGACCTCCCACCTCTGGTCCACCGCCGCGGCCGCTACACGGCGCTGTAACTTGCGGGCCTACTCGTCGGCGTCGAGGGCTCGGATTCGGTCGGCTTGCTGGTTCTGGAGTTTTTCGCCCTGGTCGAGGAAGTCCAGGATCAGTTCGAGCTCGGCCCGGTTGTAGCGGTTGAGGCGGGCTGTGCCCGCGGGACGGAGTGGGTCGTAGAGCTCGCTGGTCCGCTTTTCGACTGATGCGGTCGGGCGGACCAGGACCCGTCGCCGGTCGACCTCGTCGCGGGTGCGGCCTGCATAGCCCGCGGCCTCGAGTCTTTCGATCGCGGCCGTTGTCGCCGCGGGGCTGAGGCCTGCGGCGGTCGCCAACTCACCGGCGGTCATCCCGCCGCCGCGCAGTAGCAGGCCGATACACAGCAGATCCGTGCGGTTGACCCCCAGCGCCTGTGCAGCCGCTGCGTCGACGCGGTCGGTGGCGTCCTGGAACCGGATCACCGCCGCCGCGATCGCCGCCGTCAGCTCGTCCCGCGATTGTTTCGACACTCGAAATACTTTAGCATCCAGAGAAATTGTTTCGATCGTCGAAATAATCCGGAGGCTGACCATGACCGATCGAACCCTGCCGCGTTGGCTGAAGCCCGCCAATCGCTTGATCGGGCTGCTTCATCGGGTCGGCCTACGCCCTGGCAAGGTCCACCTGCTGTCGATCCCGGGCCGCTCGACCGGCGAACTGCGCACTACACCCGTCGCGCCGCTGACCGTCAACGGCCACCTGTACGTCGTCAGTCCGGTACCGAAATCCGATTGGGTTCGCAACGCGTTGGCGGCCGGGTGGGGCCAGTTGCGGTCCGGACGGACGGTTCGTCGCGTAGTACTGGAAGCGGTCGAGGATGCCGGTGAGCGCGAGGCCGTGCTCAGAGCCTTTCCTACCGAGGTTCCCCAAGGCGTCTCGCTCTTCGTCCGGGTAGGCGCGGTGTCCGGCCCTTCGGTGGACGACTTCGCCGCGGCTGCTCCTCGTTGCGCCGTCTTCCGGGTCACATGACCCCCGCGTGACTTCGTTGTCAATTGGTCATCGGGGGTGACCGAAGTTGAGCGGAAAGTGTTGGGCGGATGTGCCGGGGGCGGGCTGGGAGGGCTGCTATGTTGCCTGGGCCGGTCCCGTCCGGGGAGGTCGCGAGCTTCCTCAGCAGGCCGTCGGGCGCAGCATGTGTGCGCTCTCATACCCGGTGTGCGCAAGGTGATCACGTCTGCGCAACGCGGCTGCGCGGAGCGTTGACACCCGACCGGCGCCGTGCCCAGAGTTGGGCCGTCAAGGGGGCATTCGTTGTCACAGCTCACGAGCTGATCGGAGAGTGAAAAGATGCGTGGTGGATGGAGCAAGACCCTCGCGGCAGTGGGTGCCGTGGGTCTTCTCGCGGTCAGTGCCTGCGGGAACAGCGATGACTCCGGTGGCGGGGGCAACACCGCGACCAAGGACGTGACCGTCTTCACCTGGTGGGCAGACGGTGGCGAGAAAGCCGGGCTCGACGGCCTGGTCTCGGTGTTCAAGAACGAGTGCAAGGACTTCAACTTCGTCAACTCGGCCGTCGCCGGTGGCGCGGGCTCGAACGCCAAGCAGGTGCTGGCCAACGACCTGCAGGCCAAGAAGCCGCCGTCGACGTTCCAGGCGCACGCCGGTGCCGAACTGGGCGACTACATCAAGAACGCCCAGGTCGACGACGTCAGCGACCTCTACAAGGAGTTCGGCCTGGACAAGGCTTTCCCGCAGAGCCTGCTGGACAACCTGACCGTCGACGGCAAGATCTACTCGGTGCCGGTCAACGTGCACCGCGCCAACGTCGTCTGGGCCAACCCGACGGTGCTGAAGAAGGCCAACCTCGACGCCACCAAGGCGCCGGCCTCGGTCGACGCCTGGATCGCCGACATGGAGAAGCTGAAGGCGGCCGGAGTGAAGGCCCCGCTGGCCACCTCCAAGGGCTTCGCCCAGGAGATGGTGATGGAGGCCATCCTGCTGGCCGAGCTCGGCCCGGAGAAGTTCAGCGGGCTGTGGAACGGCAAGACCGACATGGCCGGTGCCGACGTCACCGCCGCGCTGGAGAAGTACAAGAAGGTGCTGTCGTTCAGCAACGCCGACCGCGAGGCGGTCGACTGGCCGGACGCACTGCAGTACGTGAACAAGGGCCAGTCGGCGTACACGCTGATGGGTGACTGGGTCGCCGCACAGCAGCTGTCCGACAAGGTGCCGGACACCGCCTACACCTACTGGCCGGCTCCGGGCACCGCCGGGACCTTCCAGTTCCTGGCGGACTCGTTCACGCTGCCGACCGGCGCCCAGAACCCCGAGGGGTCGAAGTGCTGGCTGAAGGTCTCCGGCAGCGCCGAGGGCCAGAAGGCGTTCAACACCAAGAAGGGCTCGATCCCGGCCCGTTCGGACGCGGTCGCGACGGACTACCCGAAGTACCAGCAGGCCGCGATGGCCGACTGGAAGTCCAACAAGATCGTGCCGTCCTGTGCTCACGGCGCCGCCTGCACGCTCGGCCAGAACGACAGCATCCTGTCGGCGATCGGTCAGTTCAGCAGCGGTCAGGACGTGGCCACGCTGCAGAAGGCACTGGTCGCCGCGGCGAAGCCGAGCTGATCGGCCGGTGCCGTCCGAACCGAACCTGACGACTGATCTCGACCGGGAGTCCTGACGTATGCACGGAAGAATCCGCACCTGGGGGCCAGGGGCGCTGGTGCTCCTGCCCACGGTGCTGTTGCTCGGGTACTTCGTCTACGGGCTGATCGCGTGGACCTTCAACACCTCGTTGACGGACAAGCACACCGCCCGCCCGGTCCCGGCGAACCATGTCGGGTTCGAGAACTACGTCAACCTGTTCGGTGAGGACCGGTTCCTCAACTCGCTGAAGAACCTCGGCGTGCTCACGGTGGCATTCATCGTGGGCACGCTGATCTTCGGCCTGCTCTGGGCCCTGCTGCTGGAGAAGGGGGTCACCGGCGAAGGCATCTTCCGATCGGTGTTCCTGTTCCCGATGGCGATCTCGATGATCGCCTCCGGGGTCGTCTGGGGCTGGTTGCTGAATCCTTCGCAGGGCGACGACGCGCGCGGCCTGAACCGGCTGTTCGACATCGTCGGCCTGAACTTCCTGGAAAATGCCTGGTGGACCGCGGGAAACCGGTGGACGACGATGGCGTCCATCGCGCTGCCCGCGGTCTGGCAGCTGTCCGGCTACATCATGGCGCTGTTCCTGGCCGGCTTCCGGGGCATCCCGGGTGAGCTGCGCGAGGCGGCCCGGGTGGACGGCGCGAGTGAGTTCAAGCTCTACCGGCACGTGCTGTTCCCGCAACTGTCGCCGATCGCGCTGTCGGCGCTGATCATCCTCGGCCACATGTCGCTGAAGCTGTTCGACCTGATCTACGCGATCACCGGGCCGAACCAGTTCCGGACCGAAGTGCCGTCGGTCTACATGTGGAACACCTTGCTGCGCAGTGACATGGCCAAGGCGGCAGCGATCGCGATCGTGCTGCTCGCCGTCGTCGCGGTACTCGTCATTCCGTACGTCGCCTACACCGTCCGGCAGGAGAACGAAGAATGACCGTCGTCGACGAGGCGGCCGCCGCCACCGGCAAGGCGGCCGCGGCGATCAGCCAGAAGCCGCGCCGCAGTACCATCGCCGACGGCTCGACCCGGAAGAGCCGGACCGTCCGCTACATCCTGCTGCTGTTGTTCCTGCTGTTCATCCTGACGCCGGTGTACGTCGTGATCATCACCAGCTTCAAGACCTCCGCCGACACCACGGCCGCCGAGCAGTGGTCACTGCCCGAAACCTGGACGCTGGAGCCGTGGCGCAAGGCGTGGGAGGTCCTGCAGCCGTACATGGTCCGCTCGCTGTCCCTGGCGGTACCGGCCGCGATCATCGCGTCGCTGATCGGCTCGGCCAACGGCTTCGTGCTGGCCCGCTGGCGCTTCCCCGGCGCGAACCTGGTGTTCGCGTTCATCCTGTTCGGCATGTTCATCCCGTACCAGGCCGTGATGCTGCCGCTGCGGCAGACCTACCAGGAGCTGGACGTCACCCGGGGCATCCCGACACTGCTGATCACCCACGTCATCTACGGCATCCCGATCTGCACGCTGATCTTCCGCAACTACTACGCCACGGTGATCCCGACCGAGATCATCGAGTCGGCCCGGGTCGACGGCGCGGGCCTGATCCAGACCTACCTGCGGATCATCCTGCCGGTGTCGATCTCCGGGTTCGTGGTCACGCTGATCTGGCAGTTCACCTCGGTCTGGAACGACTTCCTGTTCGCGCTGTTCCTGACCCAGCAGAACAACGGGCCGGTCACGCTCGGCCTGGCGGCGTTGGCCGGTGGCCAGAAGGTCGACTACGCGGCGAGCATGGCCGGCGCGCTGATCACGTCGTTCCCGACCCTGCTCGTCTACATCCTGCTCGGCCGCTGGTTCATCGGCGGCCTGATGGCCGGCGCACTCAAGGGCTGACCCTGTACTGCGGCCCGGGTGATGGCCTGCGATTCGGGGTGGCCGGTACGGCGTACTGGATCGACGGCCCGTAGGCGTCCGGTGACGGCGTGTCGAGGGTGGTTGTCCACAGGACGCGCGCACCGCCCTGCGGCGCAGGGCCGGTCGGCGGTAATCTCGCCAGAGTGACCAAGTCACGAGGCCGGGACGGACGCGGCAGCCACTTACGGCTGGTCGGCTCCAGTCCGGGTCCGACCCCAGGGCAGCAGCCGGCGGGTGTCGTGGGGACGGACCTCGACACCACGCCGAGCGTCGCCGTGCTGGACACCTTGCAGGAGACGTTGCTGCTCGACCTGGCGGCGGCTCCACCGGCGCTGCATCCGGTCATCGCCGAGGCCTCCGTCGCGCGCTCGGCCGCGCTGCTCGCCGACCAGCTCTGGCCGGCCGGGCAGCCCGACGAGATCGGCGAGGTCGAGCGGTTCTTCTGGGCCGACGCGGCCCGGGTGCTGGGGGAGCGGCGTGACCCGGATTCCTTTGTCCTGTTGACGAGTCTGGCCCGCACGGTCGGCCCGGCCGGCCGGTTGCCGCTGCAACGCGCGCACCTGTCGCGTGGCCGGACGCAGTACGACGTACCGGACTGGGTGGCGCGGATCGCGAGTTTCCGGCTGACCAGCGCGATCGTGTCGGAGGACGTCACCGGCGACGGGTTGAGCGTGGTGCTCGACTACGACGACGAGCAACATCCGCACACGGTGGTCGTGTTCGTGGACAACAACCTGGGCGCGATCGCGAAGGACGTGTTCGTCGGGCCGCCGGTGGACCGGGTGGTCGAGGCGTACCAGCGCGGTGGGCGGGTGACTGTCCGGACGGTGCGGCCCGCGACTGCGGCGGGGATCATCCTGCAGGCGCTGGGGCAGACACATGACCACGACGACCCTCCGGTGACCGAGGACTTCGAGTTCTTCTCCGGGTTGTTGGTGAACCGGCTGACCCAACTCCCGGAGCGGCCCGTGCGACCGCCGGTGCGAGCTCAGCTGTCCGGGCGTCAGCGTGACCAGTTGGTCGACGAGTTCCTCGACTCGCCGTACGCCGTCGGGCTGCCCGACGACGCGTCGGACATCGCCCGGTTATGGATCGACCACGCGGTGGACCGGACGGTTGGCGGCCCGCTGAGGGTGAGCGCAGTACTGGTGGAGCTCTTCCTGTCGCACTGGCTGCCGCGCAAGGTGCTTGCCGATAGCACCTATTTCACCGCGGTGCCGTTGGTGATCAAGGCGTGGCTGGCGTTCGCGGGCGAGCGGACTGCGCTCGAGTTGGACGCGATCGAGGAAGCGGTCGACGCCGTCGACGTGTGGAAGCCCGCACTGGAAGCGGCAGCACTGTCCGAACCGATCGGCGCGAAGGCGGGCGAACGCGTCTTCCTCGACGACACCAGCGACGACCTGGAAGAGGCGTATCGCACGCTGGCCGGCCTGGGTTCACCCCCACGCCCCGACCTCCGCGGCCTGGACAAATCCCAAGCAGCCACCTTGTCCGTCCTAGCCCCCCACGCCTGGCTCCTGGCCGGCGAAACCCTAGGCACCGGCTACGCCGCCGAAGCCTTCGACATAGCCGACCGCTTGGTCCGCGAGGCTCCCGACCTCCTCACCAAAGCCCGCCTCTCCACCTGGCCAAGAGCCATCGTCTGGCTCCTAGCCCACCGCCACCGCCTAGTAGGCCCCGGCGAACCCCTAACCCCCCAATCCCTGGCCGCCGAACTCTCCTCCTCCCCACCCACCCTCAGAAAAACCACCAAACTCCTGACAGACACCCTGATCCTGCCCCGGTAGGAGCCAACGCAGGGCCGGACGAGCGAGATAGGTCAGTAAGACAAGAAAGAGAAGACAAAGAAGCAAAGAAACTAAGAGAAGACAGAGTTGGATGCTGCCTGGTGCGGGGATCTGTGCGCTCTACGTTCGCTGTGGAGCGATTCTGCGCGCAGGCGAAAGTGTCGGCGCCTTGGGATAGACCGTTGGTATGCCGTGGCAAGAGGGGGTTTCGATGGCAGCCAGCGGTCAGTACGCAGACCTTTATCTGAGGGTTTCCATCGACAAAGCGGGAAAGACAACCATCGAGCGGCAGGAGGCTGACTGCCGGGCGTGGGTGAGGAACAGCGGTTTGAAGCTGCGGCAGAGCCACGTCGATCGAGGCCGATCCGCCTATCGGCCCGGAGTAGAACGGCAGGGCTTCACGAACGCACTCGCAGCTGTCTCCTCGGGTGTTGTTGGAACGCTCGTGATCTGGAAGCTTGACCGTCTGTCTCGCCACGGAATGGGAGAGGTCGGACAGGTACTGGAGACGATCAGCGCGATGGGCGGCCGCCTTGTGTCAGTTCAGGACAACCTCGATACGTCGCTGGCCGCGGACCGTCAGGTGGTGGGCCTGCTCGCCGAACTGGCTCGCTCGGAATCCGAGAACCTCGGCTTGCGGATTCGGTCGGCGAAGGCTTTTCTTCGGGCCAGGGGACAGTGGATCGGCGGCGCGCCGCCGTACGGTCTGGTCAATCGGGACGGCCAGTTGTTTGTCGAACCGAAGACAGGTGCTGTTGTGCGTGAGATCGCGGACCGCCTGCTGGCGGGTGACTCGCTCGCGGTGGTCGCCCGCCGGCTGAACTCGACCGGCGTACCTGCACCGCGCGGTGGCCGATGGGGCATCGGAACGATCGCTCAGTTGATGCGTAGCCCGACCGTAGCGGGACTAATGCCCGAGACGATCAAGAAGGTGGACGGGCGGTACTCCGGCAAGGTGCGGCCGTGGCAGGACCCAAGCACCGGCGACGTCGTTTCGATCCTGGCACCTGGCGAGGAGCCACTGATCTCGCCGGCGGACCAGTTGCGCATCCTGGCGGCGTTCGAGCAACGGGCCACCGGCTCCAAGTTCGGACGGAGTCCGGGAACGGGGGAATCCGGGAGCCGATATCTGCTGACCGGATTTCTCCGCTGCGTCGGGTGCGGCGAACGGATGAGCAGACAGGGCAACTCCTATCGTTGTCAGACGGTCCGCCTTGGGCGTGAGTGTGCCGCTCCCGGCGGCGCCTACCTGCGGGCCCTGGACAACGCTGTTCAGCAGGCGTGGTTCGATCGGCTGACATCTGCCGACGATGGCGATCCGCTCCGAGAAGTGATCGCCGAGCGCCTGGCGTCCCGGCAAGATCCCGAAGGTTCGGCCAAACGCCGGTCGATCCTGTCCGCCCTGGAGTCCGTGCAGTCCGCCCTGTCTGTCCTGGACGCGGACTACTACGTTCGGCGGATCATTGACCGTGACCGCTATCTGCCCCTGAGTCACGCGTTGACTCGCCGACTGGATGACTTGCGCGAGAGTCTCGAGAGAGTCCCTGGAACGGAAATCGACCTGAGATCATTCCTGGATCCCACGTTGCTCCAGGAGCGGTGGTCGTCGGCGAGCATCGGCGAGCGGCGGGGCTTGCTGGATCTGGCTGTTCGGGAGGTCCGGGTCTGCCAGGGTAGTCGGGGACAGAGGTTCGACCCCAGCAGGCGTCTGGTCATCGTCTGGATGAGCGACCGGCCACTGGACACCTGATCGCTTCTTTGCGGCCATGAGGACAATGGTTGGGTGACTCCTGCAAGCTCTGCATCTGGTTCTCGTCGTCCTCTCGTCCGCGCGCCTGAGCTCCGCGGTCGGGGCTGGCTCAACACCGGTGGTCGGTCCTACTCGATCTCCGACTTCCGTGGCCGGGCCGTTTTGCTCGATTTTTGGACGTTTTGTTGTGTTAACTGTTTGCATGTTTTGGATGAGTTGCGGCCGTTGGAGGAGAAGTACGGGGATGCGTTGGTGATTGTGGGGGTGCATTCACCGAAGTTCGCGCATGAGGGGGAGGAGGCTGCGGTCAAGGCTGCGGTGGAGCGGTATGAGGTGGGGCATCCGGTGCTGGATGATCCTGAGTTGGTGACCTGGGAGAACTACACGGCGCGGGCCTGGCCGACGTTGGTGCTGGTGGATCCCAATGGGTACATCGTGGCGCAGTACTCCGGGGAAGGGCATGAGCATGCGCTGGATGCTCAGTTGGCGGAGTTGATCGCCGAGCACGAGAAGGCGGGGACGTTGACGCGGGGGAAGTCGCCGTACGTCGCGCCGGTGGCTGAGCCGACCGAGTTGCGGTTCCCGGCGAAGGTTGTTGCCTTGGGCGACGGGTTTCTGGTGGCCGATGCGGGGAACCACAGCGTCGTCCAACTGGCGGCTGACGCGACCACGGTGGTCAGGAGGTTCGGCACCAAGAAGCGCGGATTCAGCGATGGCGTCGGCGAGAGCGCAGAGTTCTCTGAGCCGAATGGATTGACCGTGCTGCCGCGCGAGGTTGCGGAGCAGGTCGGGTACGACGTGGTTGTCGCCGACACCGTCAACCACGCGCTTCGCGGGATCAACCTCGGGACCGGTGAGGTCAGCACGCTGGTCGGGACGGGTAAGCAGTGGATGGATGGCGCCGGGACCGGCGTACTGAGTTCGCCGTGGGATGTTGCCTGGTGGCAGGACAAGGTGTGGATCGCGATGGCCGGGGTTCACCAGTTGTGGACGTACGACCCGGTCAGCAAGGTCACCGAGGTTGCTGCGGGCACCACGAACGAAGGGCTGCGCGACGGCGCGCCTGAGCAGGCTTGGTTCGCCCAGACGTCGGGGCTCGCGGTCGACGGTGACCGGCTCTGGCTGGCCGACTCGGAGATCTCCGCGTTGCGCTGGCTCGACACCGAGGTGCACACCGCGATCGGGACTGGCCTGTTCGACTTCGGGCTGCGCGACGGCAAGGCGGAGGAGGCGCTGCTGCAGCACCCGCTCGGCGTGACGGTTCTGCCCGACGGTTCGATCGCGATCTCCGACACCTACAACGGCGCCGTACGCCGGTACGACCCGGCGAGCGGACTGGTCGAGACGATGGCGACCGGTCTCGCCGAGCCCAGTGGTGCTGTTGTCGTGGGCAACGATCTCCTGGTGGTCGAGTCCGCGGCGCACCGGCTCACCCGGGTACCACTCGGAGCTTCGGCCAAAGCGGACGAGTTCAGTACTCGTACTCAGCGGCCTCCGACGGAGATCGCGGCCGGCGAGGTCACCCTGGAGGTGGTGTTCCAGCCGCCGCCGGGGCAGAAGCTGGACGACCGGTACGGGCCGTCCACCCGGTTGCTGGTCTCGTCGACGCCTGACGGGCTGCTCAAGGAGGGTGCGGGTGACTCCACCGAGCTGACCAGGCGGCTGGTGATCGACGAGCGGGTGGGCGACGGGGTGCTGCACGTCGCAGTACAGGCGGCTTCTTGTGACGACTCGGCGGAGGTCGAGTTCCCGGCTTGTCACATGCACCGGCAGGACTGGGGCGTGCCGGTCCGGGTCGGCGTGGGAGGGTCCGACCGGCTCGAGCTGGTGCTGTCCGGGGCTTCTGTCGGCTGAGCCTCGATCAGGCGATACCTACTCCTTGATGTCGCGGTGGTGCTCCTCCACGACCCGGTACTCCTCCTCGACGGCGGGATCGATCGCGTCGGTCGGGACGCGACGGCGCCGGTTCGTGATGTAGAAGGAGAGCACGATCCCGGCGAGTCCGGCGAGCATGAAGATGTACCCGACCGCCGTCAGGTCGACGGCGTCCCAGGAGTCGCGGACGGCGAACGCGAGGATCGCGCCCACCACCATCAGGAAGATCCCCACACCGATGCTCATGCCGAGCCCTCCTCGCAGTCAACGGACACCTTCGACGCTACGCCCGCCCGCCCGGCGGAACAATGAACGAC
Source organism: Kribbella sp. CA-294648 (assembly GCF_050943845.1). Lineage (NCBI taxonomy): Bacteria > Bacillati > Actinomycetota > Actinomycetes > Propionibacteriales > Kribbellaceae > Kribbella > Kribbella sp. CA-294648. Next base: position 8,473,247 of record NZ_CP191981.1, on the reverse strand, counting down.
GCATGTCGAACAGAACCCGATAGCCGGACGGCCGGCGTACAACCCCCGTGGTACCCGTTGGTAAACGTGTCAGACCCCGTCAGCGGGTGGCCAGCGTCACGTCGCCGCTGACCGTGCTGGCATCGATGCTGTGTCCACCGTCCGGATCGTTGCCCAGCCGGTTGTCCACCTCGCCGCTGCGGGTGTCGGTGTGGACCTTGTAGTCACCCGACGGCGCGGTCACCTTGATATCGCTGCTGGTCCCCTTCGCCCGGACGTCGACCGCCTCGTCGAGCTCGAGCCGCAGGTCCCCCGACGTGATGTCCACCTGCACCGGGCCGCCCTTGAGCCCCTTGGCCTCGATGTCGCCGGAGCTCGCCTCGAGCTCCAGCTTGCCGGTCAGCCGGTCGATCTCGACGTCGCCCGAGGTCAGCTCGAGTTTCACGTCACCGGTGATGTCGGTCAGCGTGACCTCGCCGGAACGCGATTTGGCGTTGACGCCACTCGCACCGCTGATGGCCAGGTCGCCGCTGCCGTTCTGCCCGGTGACCTTGGTCCCGCGCGGCACGGTGACGACGAAGTCGGCCCGGCACTGCCAGCCGCAGTCGCCGTCGAGCGTCAGCGTCTCCCCGTCGACGTCGAACGCGTCACCGCGCTTGACCAGCCAGTACGATCGCTTCTCCTCGACGGTCGTCTTGTCGACGTCGGCCACCTTGATGGTCACGTCGGCGTTCGGCGAGTCCAGCCGGACGGTCGAGACCTTGTCGCTCACCTCGTGCTTGTCGCTGGAGTCCTTCTCGCCGAAGGTCCAGAACGCCATTCCGGCCCCCGCCACCAGCAGCAGCGCCCCTGCCTGCCCGATCGTCGCCATCGCCATCCACCTCTGCTCGTCCCCACCTGCTCGTCGCTCGACACTAGGCCGGTACGCCGGTACGCCGGATCAGGCAGAACCCCCGAAACCGCCCTGACGCCCACCTCAGGGACAGGTCACGTCAAGCTCAGGGAAAGGCCGGTCAGGACCGGTACTCACCCCGGCTGACGGCAGCGGGCAGGTCGTCGCCCAGAGCCCCGAAGAAGGTCCGGGCCCAGAGGTCGTCACCGTGCCAGTACGGGCCGTCGTCGCCAGGCAGCGACGCGGGCGCGCTCTTGTGCTTCAGCGCCTTCCTGCACTGGGCACACAGCGGCAGGGTCACCGTGTTGCCGTCGGACTCGACTCGTGTCGGCTGTCCGGAAGCCCTTCCGTGCAAGGGGTTGAAGGCACACAGCGGCTGTAGTACCTCGGGCTTGCGACCAGCCGCGAGAGCCCGCGCGATGTTGTACTCCCGTCGCCCCTTGTCCAACAGCACCATCGCACCGACCACGTCCACCAGATCGCGGGAAGCGTCCAGTACCCGGCCGGCCGCGTCGTGCGCGTCCAGTGCTAGCTGCTGATGACGCAAACCCTCGCCGGCCACCGTCGGCAGCGCGGCAAGGTCGGAGCCGAGCTGGGTCAGCTCAGCGGTCGTCTCCTTGGTCAGTCGCCGCCTCCGCTCGGCCGCAACCGTCGCCGCGACGTGCGGCGGGATGGTGAAGGCCTTCCGGTTGCCGGACCCATTGCCCCGCCGCCGCAGCCCGATGATCAGTCCGAGCAGCACCAGGATCGCCAGCGCGGCAACCACGACAGTGACGACGGAGAACCCATCGCTCTTGACGACGTCGCCGGGCCGGCGTGCTGGGTTCTGCGGCCTCTCCACCGGAGGCAGCGCCGGGCCGGCGAGCAGTTCGTACATCCGGGCGATCGTTTCGGTCGGCCCGGCGTCGTACCCGGTGTCCTTGAGGGCGTGGTCGCGCGCGTTGCGCACCAGCTCGTAGGACAGCTGGGGTACGTCCTTCGCCTCGGTCCAGGGGAACCGCTGGCCGCCGTCGACCACGACGTACAGGCCGGGCTTGCGGAGGGCGTCCATCACCAGCGTGAGGACGTTGCTCTCCTTGCCCTCGAACACGTCGCTGGGGGTCAGCGGCAGGACGATCGTGTAGACCGGGTACGGAAGCGCCTTGGCCTTCGTCCGGACGTCGGCCCGCAGCTTCTCCGGCAGGCCACTCGCGTACGCCGGGTCGACGTACAGCGGGTCCTTCGCCAGTGCGGTCGCGATTTCGCGGGCCCGCTCGGCCGGCGTCTGGGCGGCACTCGCGGGTACCGCCGCGATCGACAGCACCAGCGCAAGTACGAGGGTCAGCGCATATCTGGCCTTCACAGTCGTCCTCCACCACGTCGGGCGACCACGGCCGCCAGTAAAAGCACGCATCCGGCGACCAGAGGGCCGCCGAGCAACCCGAGCATGAATCCGCCGAACCCGTTGGCGAGCGCCTTGCCGACGGTGAAGGGCTCGCGCGTGTACGTCCGCTCGGGCCTGGGCGGGTGCGGTGTGGTCCGGGCCGCTGCGGGTTCGTAGCGGTCGTTCACCCGGACCGTGTTGAGGTAGCCCGACAGTTGCTGGTCCATCGATTCCTCCCGGCGGGCATAGGTGTAGGTGGGCCCGTCCGCCCGGACCAGATGTGTGGCTCCGGAGGTGGTGTCGCCGTCCATCACCAGGTAGATCCCGGGCTTGCCGTTGGCGTGCGCGAGCCAGCCGGCCAGCAGTTGGGCGTCGCCCTTCTCCTGGAACCAGTTACCGGAGGGAACCACCGCGACGAACACGGGCAGTTCGGTCGAGCGGATCCGGTCGCTCATCGCGTCCACCTGGTCCACGCCGGCCACCGAGGTGTACTGCGGGTCGACGTACACCGGCCGGTTCTTCCACGCGGCCACCGCCGCGGCGATCCGGGGATCGGTCGGGACGGCAGCGGCGGACGCGGCCGAAGGCACGGAGACCACCAGCGCGACAGCGGCCAGCAACAGCATCGTGAGGCGTCTCACCGGACACCCCTGTAGACCCGGGTGACCCGCTCGGCCAGGTCGTCCGAGAGCGCGCCGAAGCCGGTGGCGACCATCGGGCTCTCCTCGGGATCAAGAGTCCAGTACGGCACGAGGCCACCGCCGAACAGGCCGGTCTTCGCCTTGACCTGCAGCCCGTGCGGCGTCTTGCCACGCTGCACGGTCTCCGCACAGGTCTTGCAGGCCGGTACTTCGGTGTCGTCCGACCAGGCGGCGAGCTGCGTGCCGGACGGATGCGTCGGGTCGAAGAAGCAGGGTGGCTGCAGGTCGTTGCCGCTGGCCAGCTGAAAGGCCTGCCGGGCCAGCACGAAGGCTCCGGTGAGCGCCAGGAGGTCCGGCGCACGAGCGGTCCGGTCGCCGGCTGTGCCACCGGCCCGATCGTCGACGCCTTCACCGGTGCGCAAGGTCCGGGCGGCGGCCAGCCGGGCCGTTGCGTCGTCGCGGAGGTCGAGCTGTTCCGTGGTCAGGTTCCGCCGCTTCTCGAGCGACCGCAGGGCACGCCCGGCCTTGGGGATCCAGCGGTCCGCCTGGGTCCGGACCGGGGCGAGCCGGGGCTCGACGGAGGCCCGCGCTTTCGGGCTACCGGCCGCGCGACCGGGCCGCCGACGACGGAGTACCAGGGTGAGGACGACGACGAAACTGATCAGGCCGCCGGTCCCCATCCCGACGTACGCGGACAGGTCCTCCTTGTCCTGGGTCGAGGGCCCGGACCGGGTCCGCTCCGGGGTCAGGTCGCCGACCGGGATCTCGGGGAGCGGCCGGCCGTCGTACGCCGTACCGGCCTGCTGGATCGTGCGGACGATCTTCGGGGCGGGCCGGTCGTTGACGATCTTGTTGTCCAGCTTGTCGTCGAGCTGCACACGGGTCAGGTTGCGGCCCGCCAGCCCAGCGGGCCGGACCAACTTCGCCGTACCGGACCAGTAGCTGTCCGAGGCAGTCCAGACCAGGTACAGGCCGGGCTCTCCGACGCGTGCCTGGAGCAGCGTGGGCAGGTCCAGCCGCTCCTGCCGCGTGTACGGCGTCCGCGGGATCAGCGCGACGTACACCGGGAAGCCCGCCGAGCTCGCCGCCGATCGGATCCGGGTCAGCTCGGCCTGGGGGAAGCCCGGCCGCATCGCGGCATCGACGTACAGGCGATCGCTACGCCAGGCGGCGGCGATCTGGTCGGGCAACTCCGGCGGCGCGGCCTGGGCGGGCGTCAACGGCAGGAACGCCAGTACTGCGAGCAGGAAAGCCAAGCGGCGGCTGCGCGAGCTCTTGAGGAGGGCGGACATCGCGCTCAGCTTAAGTCCTACGGGCCATTCCACGTTCACACTGACGCGATCGTGGACCGCCTGGTTCCGCGGCGCCGCGGCCCTGGCTCGGACAGGGGAGACCAAGCCAGGGTCGCGGACCGCTCGAACGGAACTCTTCCGTGAACCGACCTGCCCCGGCAGGGCAGATCGGCGGGCAGATGGGGTCAGAAAGCGGACTCTGGCAGGTCCATCACGTCGAGGTCGGTCAGCTCGGCCTTGATCCGCTCGGCGCGGACGGTCGGCATCGTCGAGCGGACGAACCACTGCGCGGCGGCCAGCTTGCCGGTGTAGAAGTCCTGGTCGGCCGGGGACAGCTCGCCGCCCAGCTTCTCCAGTGCGACCTCGGCCTGCCGCAGCATCAGCCAGGAGCAGACCACGTCACCGAGCACGAACAGCAGCCGCGACGTGTTCAGGCCGACCTTGTAGATGTTGCGCGGGTCGCCGTTCTCCGCCTGCGGGTTGCTCGCCATCAGCGCCTGACCCATCACGCCGAGGATCTTCTGGGTGTCCTCCAGGCCCTTGGCGAGCAGTCCGCGCTCCTCCTTCAGCCGGCCGTTGCCGGCCTCGGAGGCGACGAACGCCTGGATCTGCTCGGACAGGTGACCGAGCGCCAGACCCTGGTCCTTGATGATCTTGCGGAAGAACAGGTCCTGGCCCTGGATCGCGGTGGTGCCTTCGTACAGGGTGTCGATCTTGGCGTCGCGGACATACTGCTCGATCGGGTAGTCCTGCAGGAAGCCGGAACCGCCGAAGGTCTGCAGCGACTCGGTGCCGAGCAGGGTCCAGGACTTCTCCGAGCCGTAGCCCTTCACCAGCGGCAGCAGCAGGTCGTTGACCCGCTCGGCCTCGGCGTCCTCGGTCCCGGCGTACCGGGCCTGCTCGGCGCGGTCCTGGTACGTCGCGGTGAACAGCACCAGCGCGCGCAGCGCCTCGGAGTACGCCTTCTGCGTGAGCAGCGAGCGGCGTACGTCCGGGTGGTGGGTGATCGTGACGCGGGGGGCGTCCTTGGCCGGGTTGGTCAGGTCGGGGCCCTGGACCCGCTCCTTGGCGTACTCCAGCGCGTTCAGGTAGCCGCTCGACAGGGTCGCGATCGCCTTGGTGCCGACCATCATCCGGGCGTACTCGATCACCTGGAACATCTGCGCGATGCCGTCGTGCACCTCGCCGAGCAGGTAACCCTTCGCCGGGGTGTTCTCACCGAAGGTGATCTCGCAGGTGGTGGAGACCTTGATGCCCATCTTCTTCTCGACACCGGTGACGAAGGCGCCGTTGCGCTCACCGGTCAGCTCGCCGGTCTCCACGTCGAAGTCGTACTTCGGCACGATGAAAAGGCTGAGCCCCTTGGTGCCCGGGCCGCCGACGCCCTCGATGCCCTGCGGGCGGGCCAGCACCAGGTGCACGATGTTCTCGGTCATGTCGTGCTCGCCCGAGGTGATGAAGCGCTTGACGCCCTCGATGTGCCAGCTGCCGTCGTCCTGCAGCGTGGCCTTGGTGCGCCCGGCGCCGACGTCGGAGCCGGCGTCCGGCTCGGTCAGCACCATGGTGGCGCCCCAGCCGCGCTCGATCATGTGCTGGGCGATCTTCTTGTCCCGGTCGGTGCCGTTCCGCCACAGCACGTGCGCGAAGTTCGGCCCGGCGGCGTAGATGTGCACGGCGGGGTTGGAGCCGAGCACCATCTCGGCCGCGGCCCAGCGCAGCGAGGGCGGGGTCGGCTGGCCACCGAGCTCCGGCGGCAGCTCGAGCTTGTACCACTCGGCGTCCATGTAGGCGTGATAGCTCTTCTTGAACGACTCCGGCATCCGCACCTCGTGGGTGGCCGGGTCGAACACCGGCGGGTTGCGGTCGGCGTCCTCGAAGGACTCGGCCAGCTCGTTCTTGGCCAGCCGGTCGATCTCCGCGAGCACCTCGCGGGCGGTGTCGACGTCCATCTCGGCGTACGGGCCCTGGCCCAGCACCTCGCCGCGGCCGAGCACCTCGAGCAGGTTGAACTCGATGTCGCGCAGATTCGACTTGTAGTGGCTCACAGGGGTTCCCCTACCTCTTGGTGCGGCCTCTGAACGCCGCTGTACTGACGAGTAACTTAAGTATATACCCGTCAGTAACGAACGCAAAGCGGATTCCCCTGTGAGCCAGGCCCTCCTACGGTTTGTAGATGGCGGTGCTGCCGTAGAGCTTGGTGGTGAAGGCGGAGATGTAGCTCGCGGTGTTGGTTTCGCCGAGGTTGTAGGTGAGGAAGACGCCGTAGCCCTCGTTGACCGTGCGCTGCGCGAAGCTCGCGGCCGTGGACGAACTGGTGGCGGTGTACGACACCGCGGCCGGGGAGAGCCTCGACTTGTCGCTCGGGCCGCGCGGGACGCTCCAGGTTCCGTAGTACGGGTTCCAGGCGTAGTTGAAGGTGTTGGCGATGCTCTGGCCGTTGTAGGTCAGGCGCTCCGCCGACGGGCCGATGTCGTAGAGCGTGATGAGCTTGGTCGGCAGCTTGCGGCGGAGCGCGGAGACCAGGTAGACGAACGAGCTGTCGTTCGGCTGACCCGTGCCGTTGACGCCGTACTCCGCGTACTCGTCGTCGAAGTCGATGCCGTCCAGCCCGTACTGCGTGACGGCGTCGGCGAGCTCCTGGGCAAAGGCCTCGGCCGCGGCCTGCGACGGGAAGTTGGCGAACCCCGCGCCCTGGTGGTTGCCGAGAATCGACAGGACGACCTTGATGCCCTTCTGCTGCAGCGGCCGGATCTGCGTCGCCGCGTTGTCCAGCACGCGCTGCACGTTCTCGTTGAAGTGCAGGTAGGCCTTCGTGCCGTCGTAGTTGATGTTGGCGGCGAAGATCACCGCGATGTCGAACACCTGCGCGCCGCCCTTGCTCAGGGTGTACTTGCCGGCGCTGAGCATGCTGTGGTCGTTCACCTCGATGTAGACCACCGAGAGCGGGCCGGACTTCGCCGCCGGGCGGCGCCGGCCGACGGCCGCTTCGGCGGGGAGCGCCGCGCCGGTCGCGACGGCGGCGGTCGTCGCCGCGAGGCCGGACAGTAGCGTTCTTCTGCTGACGAATGCTGGGCTCATCGATCAACTCCTGGTCGGGGGGCGGATGATCGCTATACCGGTTAAGCGGCTCTGCCCGCCTGCTGAAGCAGTTGCGAGCTGAACTAGATAAACCGGTATAGCGACCGATCTTCGACCGGGTGGAACGTTGTGTCAAGACGTCGGAGCGGACCGTGACGAGCCTCGGTCACGCAGAGCGTCAGCGCAGCGAGACGGTCTCCGTCTTGGCGTTCAGCGTGACCCGGACCTCGGCGTCCTGGCCGGCCGGCACGAGAACGGCGTTCTTCCGCGACGCGCTCCAGGCGCCGTCGCCGTACCGGTAGGACAGGTCGGCCTTCATCTGCGCGACCGCCCAGCCCTGTCCGTCCGGCAGTTTGATCGAGACGGGCAGCGGAGCCTTCGCATCAGGGACACCACCCTGTACGACGGTCTGCTTGCCGTCCGGCGAGCGCAGTACGGCGTAGACGCGGGTGGGGTCCTCGTCGAGGGCCTGCTCGCCGAGCAGGAGCCGCGAGCCGTTCGCCGTGACGCCGTAGCCGATCCACAAAGACATCGACGTGCCGTTCACGTGCGGATCGGTGACGGAGTCCAGCGCCTCCATGAGGTCGTCGTTGGCGGTCTTCGCCAGATCGTCGGCGCCGGCTGTCATCGGCCAGGTCGCGTAAACGGGTTCCGGCTGCTTCCAGAGCCGGTAGTCCGGGATCGCGGTCGGGACCGGCCGGTTGTCGCGAATCTCGAAGGCACGTCTCTCTGGCGTCGTGGCAGGCAGAGCGCTGACCCGCAGGCTGTCGAGGTTCACGTCCGCGGGAAGCCCGACGACGCTGACGCCGTCCTTGAACTTCAGTGGCTCGTACTTCCTGGTCGAGCCGCCGGCGGTGTAGATGCGTTCGGGGGAGAAGCCGAACTCGCCGCCGGTCGGGTCCATCACGACCAGCGCCTTCGTCTTCCCGCCGGTCACGAACGCCAGGTCGAGCCCGCTGCCGGGGGCGGGATAGCTGTCGGCGATCAGGGTCTGCTTCCCGGCCGCATCCTGGCCCACGTAGCCCACCAGGGTCTGGATCCCTTCGCCGTCGAGCTGGATGTTGTCGTGAGGGTGCAGGTAGGCCTGCTGGACGACGATCGCGGCCTTGCCGCCGGGGGTGTTGCCGGCCCACGCGACCTTCGCCTGGCCGCGCAGGTCGTTGAAGATCCCCCGGTCGGCGTTCTCGGAGGTCGCGTGGCTCTTGTTCCAGATCTGGACGACTTCGCGCAGGTAGGCGGAGTCCTTGGCCAGGTCGCCGCGGGTGGAGCCCTTCAGCAGGAAGCCGTAGGGGTCGGTGACGACGGACTTGGCCGGCTGGACCTGGTCGGAACGGCCGAGCAGCTCGGGCCCGACGATTCCGGCTCCGCCCAGGACGGCCAGGCTGAGGGTGGTCGCGGCCAGCGACACGAAGCGGCGCCGCCGGAGCCGTCGGGCCCCTCCGGTGCGGACCCGGTGGACCAGGTCGGCAGGGGCTTCGATCCCGTCGACGGTGGCGCCGAGGCGGTCCTTCAGTTCGGTGTCGGTCATCGCAGTCCCTCCAGGATCGCGGGTTCGGTGATCAGGCGGAGCTTGCCGAGCGCCCGCGAGGTCTGGCTCTTCACCGTGCCCAGTGAGCAGCCGAGGGCTTCGGCGGTCTGCGCCTCGGTGAGGTCCTCGTAGTACCGGAGGACGATCACGGCCCGCTGGCGGGGCGGCAGCTCCTGGAGCGCGGTCAGCAGCTGGTCGCGGGTGGCGACGCCCTCGGTGCCGTCGGGCTGCGCCTCCTCGTGGTGACCGGTGAGGGTGACCTCGGGTTTGCGGCTCCGGCGCCGCCAGCGGTTGGCGACCAGGTTGGTCAGGGTCTTGCGGGCATAGGGCTCGGGACTGCCGCGGATCCACCGCCAGCGGACGTAGACCCGCTCGAACACCTCCTGCACCAGGTCCTCGGCGGCTTGCCGGTCGCCGGTGAGCAGTACTGCGGTGCGTAACAGCCTCGTCGAGGCTCCCCGCACGAAATCGTCGAAATCATCACCCCGGGTGACCATTCGACCCCCTTTGCGCCTAGTTACCCGCTATGACACCGGCCTGGCGGGGAAGGTTGCTTTGAGACGGGCGCTCGCGCTGGAGGGAACTCATAGACCAAGATGGAGCTGTTCGCGGGAGGAAAGTTACGGGGGCACGGCGGAGAAGAGGAACGATGAGCACTGCACCCGGTACGGCGCCGGCCGACGTCCGGCGGACCCGCAGGTCGCTGGTGGCCGGCACGGTCGGCAACTTCGTCGAATGGTACGAGTTCGGCGCCTACGGCTTCTTCGCGACCGTGATCGCGGCGAACTTCTTCAGCAGCACCTCGACCAGTGACGCCGAGAGCCTGATCAAGACCTACGCCTCGTTCGCGCTGGCGTTCTTCTTCCGCCCGATCGGCGCCGCCGTGTTCGGCCGGCTGGGCGACCGGATCGGCCGGCGTCCGACGCTGATCCTGGTCCTGCTGCTGATGACCGTGTCCACCACGCTGATCGGCATCCTGCCGACGTACGCGACCGTCGGTGCGGCGGCGCCCTGGCTGCTGACCCTGGTCCGCGCGTTGCAGGGACTGTCGGCCGGTGGCGAGTTCGGTGGCGCGGTGTCGATCATGACCGAGTTCGCGCCCAGGTCGAAGCGCGGCCTGTACGGCGCCTGGCAGTCCTTCACCGTAGCGCTCGGCCTGCTCGCCGGCGCGGGGCTCGCGGCGACCCTCGCGACCGTACTGAGCAAGGAGGCGCTGACCGACTGGGGCTGGCGGATACCGTTCCTGCTCGCGCTGCCGCTCGGCCTGGTCGCGTTGTGGTTGCGGCTGAGACTGGACGAGACGCCGAACTTCGCCAAGGTCCAGCAGGAAGCGGCGCCACCGGCGGACAAGGCGGAGGTGGCCAAGGCGATCGCGCTCGGCATCGGCCGGTTGATGGGCTGGTCGGCCGCCGGATACACGTTCCTCGTCGTGATGCCGTCGTACCTGCAGGCGACGTTGAACGCGACCTTCCAGCAGGCGTTGGTGGCGACCGTCCTGGCCAACCTGGGCTTCGCCGTCTCGATCCTGCCGGCCGGCTGGCTGAGCGACCGGGTCGGGCGGCGCCCGGTGATGGTGGCCGGCGCGGCGCTGGTCGTCGTACTGGCTTTCCCCCTGATGAATCTCCTGCAGGACAAGGAAGGTTCGAACGCCGGCAAGGGGCTCGCGGTCTTCGCGGCCGGACTCGTCGTCGGGTTGATGGCCGGGCCAGGACCGGCCATGCTGGCGGAGATGTTCCCCACCAGAGCGCGCTACACCGGTCTCGGCCTGGCCTACTCGCTCTCGAACGCGGTCTTCTCCGGCTCGGCCGGCCTGATCATCACCGAACTGATCAAGCGGACCAAGAACGTCGACATCCCGGCGTACTACGTCGTCGTCACCTGCGCGGTCTCGGTCGTCGCCCTGCTGACCCTGAGAGGCGACGACCACAAGCGCGAGCTGCGGGACTAGAGTGCTCCGCCTCGGAGGTTCTTCGGTGCTTGCGGCGCCCAGGCACGCATCTCGCGGCACTGGCCAAGCATCCACGATGCTCCGCATCGAGGACCCTCGTCCAGCACCGCGATGCACGCACCTGACCACCGCAATCACTCGAACAACCTCCGAGGCGGAGCACTGATGCGCGTCATCGGCCTGATGTCCGGCACCTCGTACGACGCGATCGATGCGGCGGCGGCCGATCTCCGGATCGAGGACGACCAACTCGTGCTGACCCCCCTCGGCATGCTGAGCCATGCCTACCCGGATGTCCTCCGGGCGGAGCTGGCCCGTTCTTTGCCTCCGGCAACTACAACGCTGGAACAGGTCTGCCGGCTCGACACCGGGATCGGGCAGGCCTTCGCGGCAGTCGCGGAGCAGGCGGTCGAACAGCTCTGCGGCGGCCACGCCGACCTGATCGTGTCGCACGGGCAGACCGTCTACCACTGGGTCGACGAGGGCCGGGTGCATGGGACGCTGCAACTCGGGCAACCCGCGTGGATCGCCGAGGCGACCGGTACTGCGATCGTGTCCGACCTGCGATCCCGCGACGTGGCTGCTGGCGGCCAGGGTGCGCCGCTGGTCAGCATCGTGGACGTCCTCTGGCTCCGCGGCCGCCCTGGTACGCCGGTCGCGCTCAACCTCGGCGGGATCGCGAACATCACCGTCGTACCTCGGGAAGGCGACCCGATTGCCTTCGACACCGGCCCGGCCAACGCGTTGGCGGATGCGGTGGTTCGCGACCTCACGGCTGGCCGGTCCACCTTCGATGCCGAGGGGGTGATGGCCGGTCGCGGGAAGGTCCACCCGGAGCTGTTCGAGCGCTTGCTGGCGGAGCCGTACTACGCGCGGCCGGCGCCCAAGAGCACCGGCAAGGAGCTGTTCCACCTCGGCTACCTTGCGGAGGCGATGTCCGGGCTTCCGCTGATCGGGTCGGACGACCTGGTTGCCACGGTGACAGCACTGACGGCACGGACTGTGGCGGACGCAGTACACGCTCATGGCGGGACAGAGGTGATTGCGGCCGGTGGTGGCATCCGCAACCCGGTGCTGATGCACATGCTGGCCGAGGAGCTTCGTGGCGTGCCGTTACGGAGTACTGACGAGCTGGGATTGCCGTCGGCGGCCAAGGAGGCGTACGCGTTCGCAGTACTGGGCTATCTGACCGTGAACGGACTTGCTGGCACTGTGCCGAGCTGCACGGGAGCGCGGCACAGCAGTGTGCTCGGCTCGATCACTCCAGGGCTCGGTCCCTTGCCTGCGTCGACAGGGTTCGACAGGGCGCCGGTCGCACTGCGGATCACTTGACCAAGGTGCTGCGCGACGGCCGACGATGGCTGGTTTACTCGTTGACCCAGGCAAGGATCTGCTGGGCCGACTCCTCCGGCGTCCCGTCGCCGGCTACCGAACGGGGGACCAGCTTGCGCAGCTCGGCGGCGTCCTCGAGTGCCTCCGCGATCTTGCCCTCTGGCCAGCCCCGCTCGCGCAGCCGTCGACGGCGGACGGCGTCCGGGCAGTCGAGGTGCAGCCAGCGGCCCTCGGGCAGCTGGGCCGGGACGCCTGGCGTGAGCAGCAGGACCGGCGCACCGGAACGGCGGATGAGCTCGGTGATGCGTAGCCACAACGCGTTGTACGCGGGCCAGTTCGCGGCCGCGGACGGGTCGGCGATCTCGATCCCGAGCACCCGGCCTCGGTCGTCGAGCAGCTCGTCCATGTCCATCACCACGAGTGCGCCGTGCCGCAGCCGCAGCAACTCGGGAACTACGGTCGACTTGCCCGAGCCCGGCGCACCGGCCACCACGAACAACCTCGTCACGCCCCCATTTTCACCGAACCGGCCGGTGCGCGACACTCAGTCCGGCAGGTTGACCTTCGAGTTGGTCGAAGACCCAGGATCGGCGGCATGACAGACGAGCTGCTGACGATCAGCGCCTTCGCCCGCCAGGTCGGGCTGACCCCGAGCGCGCTGCGCTTCTACGACGACTGCGGCCTGCTCCGCCCGGCCTCGGTCGACGAGCAGAACGGCTACCGGTACTACTCCCCGTCGCAGCAGGCCCGCGCTGCGTTGCTCCGCGATCTGCGCGAGATCGACCTGCCGCTGGCCGAAGTACGGGTGGTCCTGGACGAAGGCGCGTCGCTCGGGGTGGCCGTCATCCGGTCGCACCTGAAGACTGTCGAGGGCAAGGCGGAAGCGGCGCGGCGGGCCACGGCGAGAATCCTGGCCTCGCTCCAGGCCGTGCCCTACGAGTGCGCTGTCACCTTGGGCGGCGCGGAGCTCGCCAGTGCAATCCGGCAGGTCGCCGCTGCGGCTGCCGCGACCGATGAGATCCCCGCGCTCGCTTGCGTCTTGCTGGAGCTCGGCGAGGACGAGGTGACGCTGGTAGCGACCGATCGTTACCGGCTGTCGGTGCGCAAGCTCCAGCCGCTCGGATTCGCTGGGTATCCGCGCAACCTGTTGGTCCGTGCGTCCGAGCTGACCGCTTTGGCCCGCTGGGTCGGGCCCGCGGCCGAGGTCAGGCTTGAGACAGGACCAGCCGGTACTGCGCTGGTCGTCGACGGCGAGTCCCGGCCGCTGGCGGTGGTGGACGACGAGTTCCCGGCGTACCAGTCCATCCTGGCGGGGTTGACTCCGCCGACCTGCCGGGTGGTCGCCGACCGGCAGCAGTTGCTCGCGCTGCTCACCGGCGAGACCGTTGCCCTCGACATCGACTCGGGGAAGCTCGTGGTGACGGCAGTGGACTCGGGGGAGGCGCTCGGTGAGCTGGCGGGGATCGGCACGGGGGCTGTGCGGCTCGGCTTCTCGGCGTCGCTGCTGGCGGCCGCGTTGAGTGTGAGTGTCGGCCCGGACGTCCTGCTGGAGCTCTGTGCCGTCGACCGGCCGGTAGTAGTGAGGTCAGCCGACCAGGGGACCTTCACCACGCTGGTGATGCCGACCCGCCTCGACGGGTGACCCGCGCCTACTACGGCTGGTTGGCAGGCGCGACCCTCTCGACGTTCGGGGACGCCACCCTGTTCTTCGCGCTCGGGTGGGCGGCGGCGGATCTCGGTCCGCAGGTCGCCGGCCTGGTCCTGACCGCCTACACCCTGCCCAGAGCAGTTCTCCTCCTCGCAGGCGGCGTCCTCGGCGACCGCTGGGGTCCGCGCCGTGTACTGCTCACCTGCGACTTCCTACTGGCCTTCCTGACCCTCCTGCTCGCCGGTGCCTTCCACCTGGTCGGTACTACGGCCGCGCTACTCCTCCTGACCGCGGCAGCCATCGGTACCGTCGATGCCTTTGTACTGCCCGCTGCAGGAGCCTTCCCTCGCCTCTTCGCCGACGACAAGACCCTGCCCAAGGCGATGGCGCTACGCACGTCCACCCAACAGGTGGTGACCCTGGCGGCCGGTCCTCTCGGCGGGCTACTGGTAGCGGTCGCAGGGCTGGTCGGAGCGCTGGTGGTGGACGGTCTGACCTTCCTGGTGTCGTTCGTCATCCTGCTCGCCATCAAGCCGCCACTGGCTACTGCGGCCGTCCCATCCGGACAGTCGGTGGTGAATGAGGCACTGGACGGCATTCGCCTCGCTTGGTCCGAGCCGGTACTGCGGGCTCTGCTGCTGACCGTCGGCCTGACAGCGGCGTTCGTACTACCGGTCACCTCTCTGTGTGTCCCGCTCCTCGCACGCTCCAATGGCTGGACTGCGTCGCTGGCCGGGTTGGTCGTCGGCGCCACTGTGGTCGGCAGCCTGCTCGTCACAGTCGCCGTCGCTCGGCTGGGTACCTTCCCCCTTCCTGGAACGGCAGCGGCTGGTGGCTGTCTGGTGGCAGCCGCAGGCATAGCCGCTCTCGCGCTGTCGTCGAACGCCTACGCAGCGCTGCTCTGTGGTCTGGTGCAAGGCGTAGGAGTCGGCCTGTTCACCTCCCACCTGGCTCCGCTGTTCGTCGCCAGTACGCCGCGGTCCCACCTGACCAGGCTGCAGTCCTTGCTGTCGCTGGCTCAGACACTCCCGCTGATCGCGTCGATGAACTTACTGGGAGGCCTCGCCGAGACGGGCGCGCCGATCGCAGTACTGACTTGCGCAGTCGGCACCGCGCTCGCCGGAGCGACGCTGCTCGGTGCACGAAGCGTCCGGAAAGCAAACGTAGGAGTATCTTGAGACCTATCGGAGTCGGCGGCGCCTCAAAGTCGAGCGTGCCTTTGGAGTCTCCGATGTGACGAGGCGATCGCGATGTCGTTCCCGCTCTTTCTGCCGTCAGTCCAGGCGCCGACCGAACCATTGCGGCTGAGACCTTCCGACATCACGCTGGGCGTCATCTTCGCCGAGCTGAATGCCGCCCGGTCGGCGAACCAGGTCGAGCGTGGCGCGCCCAGGATCGGCGCGGTCGGCGGACCCCGCGCCGACCGGCTGCTGCAGAGCCTGGAGGCCTGCGCCGCCGCCCTGACCGAGCGCAACCTGCCGATCCCCCCGCCCATCCGCGACGAACTCCGCCTCCGCCGTAGCCTCTACACCCCCCGCCGCGGCTAGGGCATGTCTGACAATCCCTAGGCGAGCCCCCACTCCGTAACGGATTGCTGCGGGCTCAGTTATTCCCTGGTGACGGGTGGACGGCGGGGCCGCGGTGTGCTCCCGCTAGGGTCTGTGCCGGTCGGTCCTCCGCCCTGGGCCGAACTTGTCACTCCAACGGGGAGTTTTGTCATGCGTTTCGCCCGCATCGCCTGTGGCTTGCTGCTGGCCCTGATCGGATTGCTGGTCACCATCGCGGGCGCCGTCGCCGCGTTCTGGCTGGTCGGTCCCGACAACACCATCGACACCGGTGAGCAGTCACTGGCGAGCAAGGGCCTGGCGGTGATGACCGCCCCCGACCTGATCGACCGCCACGGCCCGAAGTTGCACCTCACCGCCTCGAGCGGCAAGCCGGTCTTCGTCGGAGTCGGTCAGGACATCGACGTGTCCAGCTACCTCGGCGCCGCGCAGTACACGCGGGTGGTCCGGTTCGACCTGCCCGCGCGGTTCGACAGCCAGGAGATGACCGGCCGGGCCGTGCCGCTGACCGCGCCGGGCCAGCTGGACTGGTGGACGGTCAAGGCGACCGGTACCGGCAAGCAGTCGATCACGTGGCCGATCGTCGACGGCCGGTACGACGTCGTGGTGATGAACGCCGACGGGTCACCCGGCGTCGACGCCAAGGTGACCTTCGGGATCGAGCTCAAGGGGGCCTTCGGCACCTGTCTGCTGGTTCTCGGCGGCGGGCTCGTGCTGCTGTTCGCCGGCCTGCTGCTGATGTTCGCGCGCCGCCGCAACCGCCCGCTCCCGCCCGTCCCGGTGATGTCGCCGGTCCAGACGACCGCCCCGCTGATGCCCTACAGCCCGCCCGCGCCGAAACAGTCCACCCAGGTACGCCGGTCCGCCGGGCTCGCCACCGCTTTGTTGCTTGTGACAACGGGTTGCGTGGCGGTGCCGACCAGGAACGTCAACCACCAGGTGACCACGAAACCCGCCGTCACGCTGGCCGACGGTCAGGCGGTGGTCAAGAAGTACAACGAGGTCAACAACCAGGCGAACCTGACCCGCGACGCGAAGCTGTCCGAGACGATCGAGGGCAACCCGACCCTGGCGCAGACCCGGGCCGGGTACCAGATCGACCGCAAGATCGATGCCGCCGGCAAGGACAAGACCAAGCCGTTCACCTACACCGACCCGGAGATCGGCGCGCCCCAGTTCTCGGCGTACCCGATGCGGTTCGTGGTCGCGTCCGGCATCTCCACCGACCCGCAGAGCCGCCAGCTCGGCGTCTGGGAACGGCAGGACGCCGGCTCACCGTGGTTGCTGACCCACTCCGTCTACCCCACGTCCGCGATGAAGCTGCCGCCGATGGCCGGCCTGCGGATGCCGGTCAAGGCGGACATGGCCAAGCTGCCGGTCCTGCCGCAGACGGCCGGCACCAACCTGGCGGCGTACCTGTCAGGTGGCGCGAAGGCCAAACAGGCGGCGCTTTTTGTGCCGTCGCCCGGCACCGTCAATCTGCTCACCAAGCGGGCGAAAGCGAAGGTCGACGACGCCAAGGAGACCTACATCTCCACCGTCGTGGACACCTTCCAGCTGTCCGGCCAGCCGCTCACCTTCATCGCGGCGAACGGCGAGGCGCTGGTTTTCCTCACCCTCACCGAGCAGTACCGGCAGAACATCGAGCCCGGCTCCAACGCGTACTGGACCAATGGCGCGGTGACCGCCTTCAGCAGCATGGTCAAGTACACCCAGAGCCTGCACCAGGACTACCTCCACCAAGTAGCCCTGACAATCCCACCCACCGGCAAGCCCCGGATCCTCTCCATCGACGGCCAGCTGGTCGGCGCCGGCGGCAACTAACCGCGGAAGGTTGCGCTGATCGTCCGGCCGTGGGTTTGGCGGGTCGGGTAGGTCAGGCGGGTGCCGGTGAGCGTGTGGCTCACCGTGATGCCCGGGTCGCCGGTGAGTTTGGTGAGCCAGCGGGCCTGGACTGTCACGGTGATGGTGGAGCGGGTCGTGGTCGGGTCTGCCAGCGCGATGGTGGTGGTGCGGTCGGCGTGGTGCTGGGTGAGGAAGGACGCCGGGCCGTCGATCGTGTAGTTGAGCAGGTGGTGGCGGCCAGGGGTGAAGGTATTGGCCGCAGTCAGCTTGAGGGCGGGGTGCTGGATCGCCTGCAGGCGTGGGGTGTTCGAGAGGAGTAGCAGGCGGCCGTAGCGGTACGAGCGCAGGCTGGCTTCCGTGGCGTTGGGGACGAGGGCGTAGGCGAGCGAGCTGCGCCGACGGGTCTCATGGGTGAGGCTGAAGACCTGCTTGGTGACTGCGGTGTCCGGGTTGGACGCGCGGACCACGCGCCGGCTGCGGGTGACCTGCTCCAGCCCGACGGTCACTGGGCTCGGCTGCAGGAAGTAGTAGCCGACGGAGGTGCCTGCAGTCGTGTTGGCGTAGCGAAGCCAGCTGAGGTCGGCCGAACCGGGACCGGACCACGCGCCGCCGTTCCGCAGTACGCCGGAGAGCTGGATCGTGTCGGTAGGCGCCGCGATTCGCGCGTCGATCGAGGTGGTCACCGGGCGCTCCTCCTGATCACCGACCCCGGCGGCCAGTACGACGATCTCGTCGTCCAGCAGGAACCACGACTTGGTCGACTCGGCGTTGCGGTAGACCACGAAGTCGTCCGGCAACTGGTCGCGGTCGGCGTAGGCCTGATCGCTCGACTGGACCCAGCCCGCTGCTCCATAGGTGCCGAGCGTGGCGCCCCCGGAGTACTGGTTCGTGCCGACCGGGAAGTAGACGTACTTGTTCTGCAGCTCCGACGATGGTGTGAACTCGGGCGGCCTGTTGTAGTACGCCGTTCCGTAGAGCTCGGGGATCGACTTGCGCTGCTCCAAAGGTGTAGTGACTCCAGCGAGCCGGTACGGCGACACGGTGGTCAGGTAGTCGACCCCGTACGCCTGTGTCTGGTCCTGGCCGCTGAGGTAGAGGTAGTAGGCGCCGTCGCCCTGGAACCACGGCATCAGGTTCTCGCCGCTCATGTACTCGTACTTGCTGATCCGGTTCGAGCTGCGGGCCAGCGCGAACGCGTAACCGGGCCGGCGGTGCACGGTCCGGTCCATCGCGTTGAAGGCGACCGAGCTCGACGCCGGGTTGAGGTCGGCGGGCTTGATATTGCTGTCAGCAACAATATCGGCGAAGCGGGCGATGCTGACCGGCGAGACGAAGGCGTTCGGGTTCAGCGTCGGCCGGGCGGTGAACTTCACGTAGCCGCGCAGCCTGGCCGCGTCTTCCGCCGTCGCGTAGTCGGCCAGGTCGACGATCGCCTCGATCACGATCGCGACGTCGTCGTACCCGGTGGCGGGCCGGGAGATCGCCCGGCCCTTGACGGCTTCCATCATCCAGCCCTCGAAGATGAGCGGCGCGAAGCCGTGCTCGACCCAGCCCTGGACGACCTTCACCAGGTCGTCGCTGCGCGCGTAGCCGGTGCCGTCGAGGATCTTCACGGTCTGCACGACGCGGGTGAGCATCGCTTTGCCGTACGACCCCGTGTAGGCGACCGAGCTGTGCTGGATGAACGAGCCGTCCGCGTAGTACCCGTCCGTCACGCCGTGCTGGAGGTTGTACGGATCGATCGTGGCGAACACCGTGAACTGGTCCTGCAGCGCCTTGCGGATCCGGGCGTCGTCGTCGAGCAACGCGCCCTGGATGACGCGGTTGGCGGTGATGTCGGCCAGGTTCGCGCCGGTGTGGAAACGCGAGTCGAGGTCGACGTCGCCGTCCTGGCCGTTACGCAGGTAGGCGTCCATCGAGGCGACGTACGTCGCGATCAGGTCGGCCGGCGCGTCGAGCAAGGCGAGCGTCTTCCCGACGTGACCCGAGATGCCGATCTCCCAGGTGAACCAGTTGCCGTAGTACCCCTTCGACTGGTCGCCGTAGTAGTTCGCGTGCAACCAGGCCAGCTTGTCGAGCACCTTCGCCCGCACCGCGGCGTTGCCCTGAAACTCGGACGCCGGGCCGGGACGCTTGAACGCCAGCGCGATCTCGTAGAGATGCAGGTACGACGCATTGAGGTTGGGGTCGCTCGTGCCGAGGGGGAGCCCGGCGAAGAGCTCTCCGGGCTGAGCCCGGTCCATCGCGGCCAGCCAGGTCCGGGCGGTCCGGTCCATCGTGGTGAGCTTGGCCTTGACCTCCGGACGCGCATTGGACTCCGGCGTACCGGCGAAGACGGCGACCGCGTTGGCCAGCAACAGCCCCGCCTCAGAAGCTTCGGAGGCGTCGGACCTGGCTTCGGGCCTCGGCACGGCGCGGGCCGGCGCAGGGTTGACCGCGGTCAACAGGGCGGCGGCGGGAACAAAAGACAGCAGGCGACGGCGGGTGATGTCCACTGGTACTCCCGGGCGAAGGGGAAAAACCTCACCCCCGGAGTCAACCAGTCGAAACTATATTACGGCAACCGTTTACCGCTGCGGACCTGAAGATCGACCGCCCGGACGACGCTGTGTGCCCCGCTGGGTGGCCCGCTGGAAGTGAGACGCAACACGCGGGGCGTGATGAGGCCTACACCGACATGACTGACCGGTAACCAACCAATAACATCGCTGGTATGCAGATCCTCGCCATCGTCGTCTCGCTCGCGATCGCCGCTGTCGGCATCGCGTTGTTCGGCAAGACGATCGGGCACATCGTGTCCGTCATCAAGCTCGGTCAGCCGGCCGCCGGCCGGACCGACAACCCGGGGCAGCGCACCGTCACGCTGGCCAAGGAGACGCTCGGCCACACCCGGATGCTGCAGTGGAGCCACATCGGCATCCTGCACTGGTTCGTCGCGTTCGGTTTCCTCGGGCTGGTGCTCAGTCTGGTGACCGCGTTCGGGCAGCTGTTCGACGCCCACTACGCGCTGCCGATCATCGGCCACTGGTTCGTCTTCGAGTGGGTCATCGAGGCCCTCACCTGGACCGGTCTGGTCTCGATCCTCGGCCTGATGGCGATCCGGCTGCTCAACCTGCCGAAGGGACACCTGGCCCGGTACAGCCGGTTCTTCGGGTCACGGGCCTGGCAGGCGTACTACGTCGAGTACACGATTCTCGGCGTGCTGATCTGCATCCTGCTGCTGCGCGGGCTGGAGTACGAGCTCGGCGCCGGCAGCAAGTTCCACTTCCCGGGCACGTTCTTCATCGGCGAGGCACTGTTCGGCGGCCTGAGCGAGCAAGGGCTGGAGAACGCGGTCTACCTGATCGCGATGATCAAGATCCTGATCTCGTTCGCCTGGATGATCACCCTCTCGCTGAACGCCACGATGGGCGTCGCCTGGCACCGGTTCACCGCCTGGCCGAACATCTGGTTCAAGCGCAAGGCCGACGGCGGTACGGCGCTGGGCGCGCTGCAGCCGATCATGGTCAAGGGCGAGCCGATCGACTTCGAGAACATCGAGGAGCTCGACGAGGACGCCGCACTCGGCGTCGGCAAGGTCGAGGACTTCACCTGGAAGGGCCTGCTCGACTTCACCACCTGTACCGAGTGCGGCCGCTGCCAGTCGCAGTGCCCGGCCTGGAACACCGAGAAGCCGCTCTCGCCGAAGCTCGTGGTGATGAACCTGCGCGAGCACGCCTACGCGAAGGCGCCGTACCTGCTGGCCTCGTCCGACGACGACCGCAAGTCGCTGCCCGAGCTGGTGCTGGCCGAGCAGGAGCGGCCGCTGGTCGGCTCACCCGACGTCGCCGTCATCGACGAAGAGGCTCTCTGGGCCTGTACTTCGTGTGGCGCGTGCGTGCAGCAGTGCCCGGTCGACATCGAGCACGTCGACGCGATCATGGACATGCGGCGCTACCAGGTGCTGATCGAGTCGTCGTTCCCGTCCGAGCTCAACGGGCTGTTCAAAGGCCTGGAGAACAAGGGCAACCCGTGGAACATGAACCCGTCCGGGCGGATGGACTGGGCCAAGGACCTGCCCTTCGAGGTCAAGCAGGTCGGCACCGACGTGGAGACGCTGGCCGAGGTCGAGTACCTGTTCTGGGTCGGCTGCGCCGGTGCGTTCGAGGACCGCGCGAAGAAGACCACGCAGGCCGTCGCCGAGTTGCTGAACATCGCGGGGGTGAGCTTCGCAGTACTGGGTGACGGTGAGACCTGTACCGGTGATCCGGCGCGGCGGGCCGGGAACGAGTTCGTGTTCCAGCAGTTGGCGATGCAGAACGCCGAGGTGTTCAAGGAGACCGGCGTGAAGAAGGTCGTCTCCACCTGCGCGCACTGCTTCAACACGCTGAAGAACGAGTACTCCCAGCTCGGCGTCGAACTGGACGTCATCCACCACACCCAGCTGCTGAACCGGCTGGTCCGCGAGGGCAAGCTGACCCCGGTCGCACCGACCGACAGCGCGCTCAACGGGCAGAAGATCACCTATCACGACCCGTGCTACCTGGGCCGGCACAACCAGGTGTACGACGCCCCGCGCGAGTTGCTGGAGATCATCCCGGGCGCGGAGTACGCCGAGATGCCGCGCAACAAGACCAAGTCGTTCTGCTGCGGCGCGGGCGGCGCGCGGATGTGGATGGAAGAGAAGACCGGCAGCCGGATCAACGTGAACCGGACCACCGAAGCGGTCGAGACCGGCGCCGACAAGATCGCCACCGGCTGCCCGTTCTGCCGGGTCATGCTCTCCGACGGCCTCACCGCCAAGCAGGCCGACGGCTCGGCCCGCGAAGAGGTAGAGGTCTCCGACGTAGCCCAACTCCTCCTCGCCTCGGTCAAGCGCGGCGAGTAACCCCTTTCCAGTGGAGGGCCGGGGCCCGTAGGCTCCTGCGTCTTGATCCACTGGAGGGAAACATCGTGAGGTTTCGTTCTCGGGTGGCGGCGACCGCCGCCACCCTTCCGCTGATCCTCGGCCTCGCCGCCTGCGGCGCCGAGAAGACAACCTTCACGGCCACGGGCGACGCCGGGAGCACGCCTGCGCCGGTCAGCACGCCCACGCCGGTCGCACCGCCGACGACGGCCCCGCTGAAGGTCGCTCCGGCGGCAGGTCGCCTGACCACGGCCACCTTCCTGCCGGCCATGAAGAAGGCGTTCGCCACCAACACCACGCTGCGATCGTCCATGCGGATGGTCGCCGGCGGCCAGGTGATGACCGTGAAGGCTGTGCAGTCGGCCACGCCGCTCCAGATGAAACTGGAGATGAACGGAGCATCGTTCGGCGGCAAGGCGACGATGATCGTCACCGGCGGCAAGATCTACGTGTCGATGAAGAACGTCAGCCCGGCCGGGAAGTTCGTCGCGGTCGACCCGGACGACAGCTCCGACCCGCTGGCCGCCACGTTCGCCTCGATGCTCGACGAGATGGATCCGCGGAAGACCTTCGACGCCTTCGACGGTGGGCTGATCAGCGTCGAGTTCGTCCGCTCGGAGACCGTCGGCGGCGTCGAGCTGGACCGCTACGCGGTGACTATGGACACGGTCAAGGCACTGAAGGCCCAGGGCAAGGGTGTGGTCGCCGGGATGCCGAAGACCCTCGTCTACTCGATCTGGATGGACTCCGACAACCTGATGCGCAAGGTCGTCTTCGCGATGCAGGGCGTCAAGATGACGATGACCGCCGACGACTGGGGCCAGCCGGTCTCCATCAAGGCTCCGCCGGCCAGGTTGATCGTCAAGCGCTGATCCCGCGGTGCAACTTCCTGCAAACTGTCTTCCCTCTCAGTGGACCAGACCATAAGCTTCGCTGGTTGTTCCACTGGGAGGGGAAACTTGTGAGGCTGCGTTCCCGGGTGGCGGCTGTTGCCGTCGCCCTACCGATGATTCTCGGCGTCGCCGCGTGCGGCACCGACGAGAAGGCCGGCGCTCCGACCGGCGGCGTCTCGACGCCGGCCCCGGCGACCGCGCCCGCCACGCCGACCGCTGCGCCGCTGAAGGCCGCGCCGCCGCTGCGGCTGACCAACGCGAGCTTCATGCCCGCGATGAACAAGGCGAACAAGAAGGTCACCTCGGTCGAGGTGACTTCCCGGATGACTATGCAGGGCCAGGTGATCTCGATGAAGATCGCCACCACGAACAAGCCGTCGTTCGGGATGAAGATGGACATGACCACCCCGGACGGCCCGATGAAGATGATCGCGGTCAAGACCGGCCTGTACGTGTCGACCCCGGATCTCCCGGCCGGCAAGTACGTGAAGGTGAGCGGCGGCAAGGACGCGGACGCCCAACTGGCGGCGCTGGCGAAGATGGCCGAGAGCGCCGACCCGGCGAAGACGTTCGAGGGCTGGAACAAGGCCGGCCTCAAGGTCAAGTTCGTCAAGAGCGAGACGCTCGGCGTGCGCAAGGTCGACCGCTACCTGGTGACCATGGACACCAAGACCGCGCTCGGCGCGCAGGGCCAGGAAATCCCGGCCGGGGTCAAGCTGCCCAAGACGGTCTCGTACACGGTCTGGATGGGCACCGACAACCTGCCGTACAAGCTGTCCTTCAACCTGATGGGCATGGACATGCAGATGACCATGACCGGCTACAACACCGTCCCGCCGATCACCGCCCCACCGGCCGGCAAGATCGTCAAGAAGCGCTGACCGCGATCAAGCGACGTTCCAGGGTGGCGGCGCTGACCGCCACCCTGCCGCTGCTCCTCGGCGCCGCCGGCTGCACAGACGACACCGCCCTCGAACCGAACCCCGGTACTACGAAACCGGCCGCCGCGACCCAGAAGGCGGCCGCCCCGCCGGCCCGGCTGACGACAGCCACCTTCGTACCCGCGACGCTCGCCGCCTACGCCAAGGTGAAGTCCTGGACCGGGGTGATGCGGATCAGCACTGGCGGCCAGGTCATCACCGCGACGATCACCCAGACCTACCAGCCGGCCGCCGTACGGATCGACCTGAGCGGCCCACAGTTCGACGGAGCCAGCCACGGCATCCTGACCAAGGGCGCCATGTACCTGTACATCCCGGATCCCAAGCTGCGCGGCAAGTACCTCAGGTTCGACCCGAAGCGGACCAAGCACCCGGTGGCGGCGGTCCTTGCCCCGCTGCTGGAGAGTCTGGACCCTGCCAAGTCGACCAAGGCGATGCGGAAGGCCGTGGTGCGGGTGAAGTTCGTCAGCAGCGGCACCATCGGCTTCCGCAAGGTCGACCGGTACGACGTCACCTTGACCAACGCCGTCATGCTGCGGGCGCTGGGGATGAAGGTTCCGGCCGGTCTGCCCAAGACTTCGGTCATGTCGACCTGGATCGGCGCCGACCGGCTCAGCTACAAGCAGACGTCCAGCAGTGGCAGCTCACAGACTCAGGTCACCACCACCGGGTACAACACCGGCGTCACGATCGCCTTGCCGCCCGCGAGCAAGGTCCTCGAGAAGCCCTGACGGGTTCACCGAAGGTACGAGGCGCCGTTGAAGTCGAGGACGGCGCCGGTGGACCAGGTGGCTTCGGGGGACGCCAGCCAGTGGACCGCTGCTGCGACTTCGGCGGCGGTCGTCACGCGGTTGAACGGGCTCTGGGCGCGGATCGCGTCGCCGCCGGGCCCGCTCAAGCCCTCGGCGGTCATCTCCGTGGCGATGAAGCCGGGCGCGATTGACGTCACCGTGATGTCATGTGGTGCCAACGCGATCGCCATCGACTGCCCAAAGGCGTGCAAGCCCGCCTTACTGGCCCCGTACGCCGGTACGTCCGGCTCGCCGCGATAGGCGCCACGCGACCCCACATTGACGATCGCGCCTCGCCGAGCCCCGTCGGCTGGAGCCACGTCGAGCATCTGCCGGGCCACGCACCAGGTCAGGTGGGCCGCGCCTTCGAGGTTCACCGCGAGGGTCCGTCGCCAGGCCGACACCCAGGCGTCGTACGACGTCTCCGCCAGCGGGTGCGCGATCCGGCGTGAGCCCGCCGCCGGGTCGTCGACGAAGAGCGCGGCGTTGTTCACCAGGACGTCGATCCGGCCGAGCTTGGCGGCCGATTCCTCAACCAGGGCAGGGATTCCGGCCGGATCGCCCAGGTCGCCGGAGACCACCGCGTGGCCTTCGCCGGGCAGCTCGGCCAGGACCTTCTCGGCCTTGTCGACCGCGCCGCGGCAATGCACAACGACCCGGTCGCCGCTCGCGGCGAACACCTTGGCGACCTCGGCTCCGACGCCCCGCGATGCGCCGGTGACAAGTACTCCTCGGGACATGACGCTTCCTCTCCTCGACTGCCGCACATTCTGCCCTGACATCATCATGGCGGCGCGATGACATCAAGAGAGGTTGACAGTGACGTCACTATGACGTCATGATTGCGTCATGGAACTTGACCACTACCTCGAGTCGGTCCGCCGTAGCGTGGAGAACGCCACCGCGCTGGCCGACGACCAAACTCGCTCCGTGGCCCAGCGCCTCGGAGCAACGCTGGATGACGCGGGCCGGCTGGCCCTCATCTCAGCCCTGTCCGACGCCGCCGGGGAGATCAGCCGCGAGCTGTCCCCGGGCTCGGTCGAACTGCGGATGGCCGGTGGCCGTCCCGAGTTCGTCGTCACGCCGGCCCCGAGCCAGCTGACCGGCCCGGACGACGACGACCTCGACGACCAGGTGGACGACGGACCGGCCGCCGAGGCGCTCGCGCCGGATGCCGACGAGCCGACCGCGCGGATCACGTTGCGGCTGCCGATGTCGGTGAAGAACAAGGTGGACGAGGCCGCCACCGCCGAGGGCATCTCCTCGAACGCGTGGCTGATGCGCACCGTGATGACGGCGCTCACCGGCGGCTACGGGCCGGGTCGTCCGCCGCGGCCGCCGCGCGCGCCCCGGGGTGGCCTCTTCGGTCCCGACGGACCGCTCGGCCCGGACGGACCGCTCGGTCCCGACGGCGTCTTCGGCAAGGACGGGGTCTTCGGTCCCGACGGACCCTTCGGACCGGACGGTGTGTTCGGCGACGGCCGCCGCGGTGACCGGGACCGGGCCGATCGTGACCGGGGCCGCGACCGCGGTCACGGAAAACGCCAGGGTGGACGTGGCCCGGGTCAGCGGATGACGGGGTGGGCGCAGTGAGCTACAGCAGCCAACTGATCGGCGAGGCCGGCGAGCTCGACCGGGTCAGGATCGAGATCGGCTCCGGCTGGGTGGAGATCCGTCCCACCGACGGCGAGAAGACCGTGGTGACACTGGATGTCGACAGCGGCGACGAGGGTGACGTGGTGTTCGAGCTGGTCAACGGCGAACTGATCGTCGAGGGCCCGAAGAAGCTGCGCCGCGGCCCGGAGATCCGGGTCCGGATCGAGACCCCGGTCGTCCTGGACGCCCGGATCCAGACCGGTTCCGGAGACATCAAGGCCCGGATGCCGCTGGGTGAGGCCCGGCTGTCGACCGGCTCGGGCGACATCCGCGCCGAGCGGATCGAGGGCGAGCTCGCGGCCAGCACCGGCAGCGGCGAGGTCCGCATCGGGTCCGCCGCGAACGCGGTCCGGGCCAGGACCGGCTCGGGCTCGATCGACATCGGCGAAGCGATCGGGCTGGTCGGGTTGTCCACCGGCTCCGGCGACGTCCGGATCGGTGACGCCGGCGGTCCCACCACGGTCAAGGTCGGCTCGGGGGACATCACCATCGAGCGGCTCCGGGACCACTCCGTCGCGACCTCGGGTTCGGGCGATGTCCGGGTCCAGTCCGCCGAGGGGCCCAGTGTCCGCGCGGAGACTTCCCGCGGCGACGTGCAGCTCGGCGTACCGGATGGTGTGCCGACCTATCTCGACCTGAAGACGGTCACCGGACAAATCCGGTGTGCGCTCGAGCCCGGTGAGAAGCCGGCCGAGGGGGAGCGCTCGCTGATGCTGCGGGCCCGCACCGTCTCCGGCGACATCACTGTCGTCCGGGTCTGAACGCACTGAAGCAACGGGAAGCCAGTCGTCAACGGGGAGCAGTCGTCAACGGATACCAGTGAGGGAGCAAGCAGATGATCAGCGAACAGCAGGAGGTCGCCCGCTACCGGGTGGCCGAGCAGATCCGGGCCGCCGAACTACGGGCCCAACGCAAGGAACTCCGCGAGTCGCTGCCAGGTGAGGCTCGCAACGGCCGCGCCAGGCACGAGCTCGCCGGCGTACTGCGGCGGCTGGCCGACCGGCTCGAGCCGCAGCCGCGCCACCGTCGTACCGGCTTGTCGGTCGTGCGGTGAAATCGCTGCCCTGTCAGGCAATTTGCAGCTTGTTGCAACGCCTGGCTCTGGTCACCGCCACGAACCGCTGACGCTGCTAGCGTTCTCGCCGTCAGTCGAGGCCGAACTTGGGGAGAACGAAACGATGTTGCGTCCGTTGGTCGCCGTGACCGCTGCCGCCGTGCTGCTGGCCGGGTGCAGCGGGGGAGACGACAAGAAGTCCGACTCCCCACCCGGAGGCGACGGCACCAACGCGTCCTCGTCCTCGACCCCCACTCCGACTGTTGCGGAGCCGCAGAGCTTCGATCCGCCGAAGGCCTTCAGTGTTGTCGCGGCGGTGGCCGAGGCCAGGCCGGACGGCCCCACCGAGCTGGACGGCGGGAAGGCGGGCATGGTCGGCAAGACCACGCTCTACGCGAACCGCAACGGACTCGCCGGCATCGGGATCGAGGGTGGCCCGAGCTGGCAGGTACCGGCCAAGGAGATTGCGTCGACCAAGGTCGAGGCCTACAGCCGCCCGATGTCGGTCCAGCTGGACGGCAAAGAAGTGATCGCGATGGCGTACACCCAGAACGTCGAGGCGGGCGGTACTCAGAAGGCCCACGGGCAGGTGGTTTTTCAGTGGATCGAACCGGTCGAGGGCAAGGTGCTGTCCACTGTCTCGGTCGACCTCGGCCCGGTGACCAGCCCGGGCAACACCGCCGCGGGGCTCGCCAGTACCACCTATGACGCCACGACCGGTCAACTCGCGGTCGGTGTCGGTATCTCGGCGAACGGCGACGCCAAGAAGCACGACGTCGTCACGGTCTTCGCGGATCCCACCACCAAGAAGGGGATGGCGATCCCGGGCATCGAGGCCGCGGGCGTGCTCGACGGCACCGTGGTCGGCGCCAAGGGAGAATCCGGCGAAGGCTCCAAGGCGATGTCGATCGTGGTGGCCGACGGCACCACCGGGGCGATCAGGAAGAACACGCCGGTACCGACGATGAACTACCTCCACGTGGAGGGTACCGGCGGCAAACATGCCTACCTCTCCGGCAGCGGCTCGGTGAAGGACGGCAAGTACGACACCGACTACCTGCACTCGATGTACGCCGTCGACCTCGCCTCCGGGGCCCTGACCGAGACCAAGTTGCAGAGGACGGAGGACGGGTCCTTCGGCTTCACCTGCTTCTCCGACCATGTCACCAGCCTGGTCTGCAACGGCAGCGGCGACCGCACGGCGGACGGCAAGGACATCACCGAGATCCTGGCCTTCGACGACGCGACCGGGAAGAAGAGCTGGGGCTACACCTCGGTGAGCGGCAGCAGAGTGGTCCCCTCCGTCACCGCCGTCTACAACGGCTACATCTATGGCAAGGCCGAGACGTTGCCAGCGGTACTGGACGCGAAAACCGGTCAGGACGTCCCCGTGCCGACGCCGACCCCGGCACCGAGCACCGGCCAGACGCCGACCGATGGCACCTCGCCCACTGATGGCACCTCGCCGACCGACGGCGCTACTCCGACCGATGGCACCTCGCCGACCGATGGCAGCACCCCGGCCCCGGGGAGCGGCACGTGGGGCGACCTGTCGCTGGTCTACGGCGATCCGGTCTCGCCGGAGGCCGTCTCGAAGTACGGCAGCGTCTACACGCTGGGCGCGGCGGGCAAGTCGCCGGGGAGCGAGAAGATTCTGGTCGTCCAGAAGGCGATCGCCTGACCACGGCAGTACCGATGACGAAGGCCCCCGGCAGACCTGGCGGGGGCCTTCGTCGTACCGGAAGCTTTCAGATCCCGCCGCGGTGGAAGTTGAGGTAGGAGCGCGACGGGGTCGGGCCGCGCTGGCCCTGGTAGCGGGAGCCGTACTTCGCGGCGCCGTACGGGTGCTCGGCCGGGGAGGACAGCCGGAAGAAGCACAGCTGGCCGATCTTCATGCCCGGCCACAGCTTGATCGGCAGGGTGGCGACGTTGGACAGCTCCAGCGTCACGTGGCCGGAGAAGCCGGGATCGATGAACCCGGCGGTGGAGTGGGTGAGCAGACCGAGCCGGCCCAGCGAGGACTTGCCCTCCAGCCGCGCCGCCACGTCGTCGGGCAGCGTCACCAGCTCGTACGTCGACCCGAGCACGAACTCGCCCGGGTGCAGGATGAACGGCTCGTCGCCCTCGGGCTCGACCTGACGGGTCAGGTCCGGCTGTTCCTCGGCCGGATCGATGTGCGGGTAGCGATGGTTCTCGAACACCCGGAAGAAACGGTCCAGCCGTACGTCGACGCTCGACGGCTGCACCATCGCAGCATCGAACGGATCCAGCTGGACCCGCTTCGCGTCGAGCTCGGCCAAGATGTCACGGTCGGAGAGCAGCACGGACGCAACTTACCGCAGCGTGCTGCACCTCCGCCTCACCTGGCGCCGATACTCCCCGGGCCCCGCATCCCGGGGGTCGATCGGGACCTGGCCGCGTCACTGTTCCGGAGCCCTCAGCTCCCCGGACCGACGGCGCGGCTACGGGCCCTCGGCAACAGCTCAGTTGGCGAGCTTGTTGAACTTCGAGACCTGACCGGCGAACGTCTTCACCTGGGCCGGCGACCAGTCCTTGAGCAGGTCCTCGATCACCTTGTGCCGCTTCTTCCGGGCCGCGGCGAGCTTGCGCTTGCCACTCGCGGTCAGCGTCAGCAGGGTGGCCCGTGCATCCGACTTGTCGGCGGCCCGCTTCAGCAGGCCCTCTTCTTCGAGTCGCGCGCAGGCCCGGCTGACCGGACCCTTGTCCACCTCGAGCGCCGAGACCAGGTCGGCCATCCGCACCGGTGCGAGCTCCTCGACATGGTTCAGCAACGCGTACTGCGCCGGCTCCAGGTCCGGATGTGCCTCGTCCGACAGCGTCCGCTGCAGACCGCGCAGCCGGCGAGCGAGCGTGACGAGTTCCTTCTCCAGGTTCTCCAGCGCGTCGTTAGTGTCAGTTGCCACCGTTCACCCCTTCTTTTTCAGTTGCCCCGCAACCATCTTGTCCGGCCCCAGTCAGGACCGCATCCTCACGTTGCGTCGAATGTTGCCCCCGGCAACGCGTTCTAATCTGCCAGAAGATGACCGGCCTGCCCAGTCCTGGGCGCGCCCTTTGTGGAAAACTCCCCCATAACCCCCCGTGCAAACCGCCCCGGGGACCAGGTATGATCCTCACTGTCCGCCGGTTCACCGGTGGCCCCGCGGGTGTAGTTCAATGGCAGAACATCAGCTTCCCAAGCTGACAGTGCGAGTTCGATTCTCGTCACCCGCTCCAGTAGCCCCAGGCCGATGGTCTGGGGTTTTTGCCGTTCCGGGGGTTTGCGCGTGGCGGGGTACGGGTAGTCCGGCGCGATTGGTTGCCCGGTCAGTGGCGGCATTTCCATTTCGAATAGCCTGCCGGTTTTGTCCTTGCAAACCAGGGGTGACAACCATTCCACACCGGCCTGGAAACGCCGAAGGGCCGGCCGGGTGGATACCCGGCCGGCCCTCGAGGGTGGAGCTTGGCTGTTACTGAGAGGGTGCTACTTGGTGCCGAAGACCTGGATCTCGGTCAGGTCGGTGTATTGGCAGCCGCCGTAGCCGCCGTCGGGGCAGTTCGTGGCGAAGTCCGGGACCTGCGGGCTGAGCATCACGAACCGGACGAACTTCACGCCGGTGGTGTTGGCCGTCGGCGTCACCTCGTTGAACTGGTTGCGGTTCGCGGCGGTGAACTCGCCCTCGGCCGCGGTCGCCCAGGTGGTGCCGTCGGTCGACGTCTCGATCCGGTACTTGCCGGTCGAGGAGCTGCCCGGGTCGCCACAGGTGTTGGACGGGTCGATCGAGAACTTGGTCAGGTTCACGGCGGCGGGCAACGCGATGTCCAGGTTCTTCGGGGTCATCACGTTGGTCGGGGTGCCGATGTCGTCACCGGTGGTGCTGCCCCAGCCGGTGCCCTGGCTGGAATCGATCGCGTAACCGGGACCGCACTGCGGCGAGAAGTCCGGACCGGTGAAGGCGTTGATCGTGCCGCCGCCGGAGGCCGCGGCCCAGTTGCGCCGGGAGGCGATGTTCTCGACGGTGCCGCCGGCCTTGACGGTCAGGGGCTTGCCCAGCACCTCGTAGCCGGCGCCGGAGACGACGAACTTGCCGTAGGTGCCCGGCAGGACGTTGGTGATCGTGTACTTGCCGTCGGCGCCGGTCACGGCGGAGTAGTCACCCGCGTAGCCGGAGGCGTGCCCGCCGATGAAGACCAGCGCGCCCGGTACCGGAGCGCCGGTGTCCTTGTCCGTCACGGTGCCGGTGATGTTCGAGGTGGCACCGGTCGGCGGGATGTGGAAGTCCTCGACCGGACGCGAGTCGCCGCCGTCGAGCGCACCGGCGAACCAGCCCATGCCCCGGTTGGCGAAGACCTGCCAGAGGATGCCGGCGTTCTTGCCGCCGGTGGCGATCAGGTCGACCTGGACGATCGCGTTCCGCATGTCCAGCATCGTCGGGTCCGCGGCGGACAGCTCCATCGCGCGGGTGATCAGGCTCAGCGCGTAGCTCCGGCCGAAGCGCTCGCGCAGGTCCCACATCGTCTGGGCCCACACCTCACCGGAGGCGTGTACCTGGGGCGCGCCACCGATGGCCGGGAAGTCGCCGTAGGTGTAGCCGCCCTTCGAGCCGTCGAGACCGACGCAGGTGTCGCTGACGGCCTTCACCCGGCAGTCGATCGCCTGGGTGCGGAACAACCCGGCGTGGCTGACGTACTTGGCCATCAGGACCTCGCCCGGAGCCTTGGTGTCCTTCTCGAGGCCGTGGGCCACCAGGTAGTCCAGCGCGTAGAAGTCGCTCCACGCCTCACCCATCGCGCCGGCCTGGATGCTGTTCAGCGTCGAGTTGCCGGTCGCGTCGACGACCAGACGGTTCGACAGGCCGTGGACGTACTCGTGGTACAGGATGCTCGCGTCGTTGCTCGAGCTGCTCGGCAGGTAGGTGTCCTGCTCGTCGTCAGCGCCCGGTGCGTGGAACAGGTACATCTGCATGACCGGCGAGGTGCCGTCCGGCGGGGTGTTCATGTTCGCGTTGTTGACGTGGTTGATGTCCGGGCCGCCGCCCTCGCCGGTGGCCGCGCCGTCCAGTGAGTTCAGCAGGACCGGGTCGCCACCGGCCGCGTCGAAGCTGCCGGCCGCCGGGGTGAAGCTGATCGGCGGCTTGGCCAGCCAGTCGTGGAAGTTGCTGGCCAGGTAGAAGCCGTTGGTGACGTCCTGGTTCAGGTTCGTCTTCCAGGAGTCCGGCTTGGCCGGGTCCCAGGTGCAGACGAAGGTGACCGCGCAGTACGACGAGCTGGACTGGAACGGGACCAGCTTGTACTCCGCGGTGGTCCTGGTGCCGGGCACCTTGACCGTCTCACCCGGGTTCGGCTCGTTGTCGTCGTTGACGTCCGCGAACGCCGACACCGAGGTGCCCTCGAGCAGCGTCTTCGCGTTCTTCGGCAGCCACTTGTTGTAGATCAGGTTCTCGATGCGCTGCGTGCCACCCTTGGCAGCACCCGGGTAGTTGTCCTGCACCAGCGCGTCGCCGTTGCCGTGCGCGACCAGGTCGCGGCGGTACAGCAGGCCGCCGGTCTGGGCGTCGATGACGTGGCTGTAGCTCTTCGAGCCGCCGGCGGTGACGTAGGTCAGCCAGCCCTTGCGCAGCCCGTCGGCGGTGTGGAACCAGACCTGCTTGGCGGTGCCGCCGTCGCTCCACTTGGTGACCGCGCCGGACTTGGTCGCCTTGGCGGTGCGGAGCTTGGCGTCGATGTCCCTGGCGGCCGCGGTGCGCGCCGCGTCGGCGGTGATGGCGGCACCGCGGGTGCGCTGAGCCTGCGAGACGAGGCCGGCGATCGGCGCGCCCTGCAGCGAGACCAGCTGGCCGGCCTTGGTGACGTTGGCCTTCAGGCCGTTGCCGAACACCTCGATGCCGTCGACCACCTGGACCCAGGAGATGTGGTGGGTGCCGAGGTCGTCGACGTAGTCCTTGCGCAGCTTGAGGGTGCCGAGGTCGGACTCGGACAGCTTGAAGACCTCGGGGTGCGCCTTGACGTAGGCCAGCGCGATCTCGGTCGCCTTCTTCGAGCTCTTGCCGGTGAGGAAGCCGTTGAGCTTGGTCACCTGCTCCGGGGTACCGGTGTTCGGGTCGACCGCCACCACGCCCTGGCTGCCCAGCGACGCGCGGAACTTCTCCGACGCCGCGGTCTCCTTGCCGACCGCCTTGGCGGCCCGGGCGTAGGTGGCCCGGTTGCTCGGCGTCCGGGCGTCGAAGTTGCCCTTGCGCTCCTTCGACGAAATCGGGCTGGTCGCTTCGGCCGGTCCCTTGGGGCCGGGGTCGGCGCTGGTGGCGGCGACCGCCCCACCGCCCGCCGTCACAGCCATGACGGTGGTGACGCCGACGGCTGTGACCGCCAGGAGCCCCCGTCCCTTGCCAGAAATTCTCACAACTTCGCTCCAGAAAAAGTCGCGCGGGCCGCCCTCAACGACCCGTCCGAGCCGACCCTAAGGGTGCCGACGGGCCCGGGGAAGTCGTATTTGCCGATGCGAGGGTTGTCCTTCGTGCCCGGAGCAGTACTGCGAGCGACGTCACGATCGTCGCGGCCAGCAACGACCCGGCCGCGACCAGCGTGCTCTTTCCCGGGTGGACGAGCGACTCGCCACGATCGGCCTGCCAGGTGACCAGCCAGATCAGTCCGCCGTACGACGCGGCGGCGATCCCCACCAGCGCGGTCCGCGGGCCCTCGGGGCGCAGTACCGGGAACCGGCGGGCGAGCAGAACGAGGCCGAGGGCAACCAACGGGATCAGCTGCAGCGCGTGGACGCCGAGGAAGTGCCCGATCCGCAGGTCGCCGCCCTGGGTGCTCCAGCCGGTGATCGGCATTCCCGGGCCGCCGTCCTCGCCGCCGACCGTGTGCCCGCCGAAGAAGTCCTCCCGGCCGGTCGCCGCGATCGCCGCCTCCTGGGCGGGAGTGGAACGGAACATCAGGTTGCCGAGCAGCATCCCGCCGAGTGTCGTCCCGAGGGCGAGCCGGATGCTCCAGCGCAGCGCCCGGTCACCCGGCTTGTCGAACAGCAACTGGATCGCGATCACCAGCACCGCGGCCCAGATGACGTAGATCGTCAACGCCATGATGTTGTGCACCAGCTCGTCCGCCGGGGTGGACTGGTTGAAGTGCAGCTGACGCCCGCGCACGACGACCTGGCCGATGATCAGCACCATCTCGGCCGCGATACCGACCGCCACCACGGTCCCCATCCACCAGCCGAGCCGGCGGGCCTTGGTCTGCAACGAGAGCAACCAGGCAAGCGTCGCGCAGTACACGGTGAAGCTCATCAGAAACTTGAGCGGCTTCATCCAGATCGCATGCCCGAGCAACTGACGGTCGTCGATCAACGCACCGCCGATCCCAACCAAGGTCAGCACGGCGAGCGCAACCGTGACGATCATCAACGGCTTGTGCAATCGCCGCGGCCTGGCCGGCAGAGCCGGTACTACGGACGGAATCCCGGTCAACGTGGTCATGCGTCGATCGTCGAGATTTCCCCCTCCCGGCACAGGAGCAGCAGACCCCCGCTCGATGGTGGAGCTGGACCTACCCCGACTCGACCCTGATCCGAAAACTGTTGGTCGGTGGGCGGATACCCGGCTAGCTTGCCGCACATGGCGCAAACGCTCGATGGCGATCTCGCACCGGCCGCGGTTCTCTCGCGCTTCGGGCTGTTGGCCGAAGACGGCTGGCAGGCACAGCACCTGAGGACCATGAACAACTCGGTCTTCAGCATCGGCAGGTCTGTCGAGGAACCTGCGTGGGCTTTGCGGAGGCATCGCGCCGACTGGCGAGACGCGGACGCGATCGGCGCCGAGCTCGCTCTGCTGGAATACCTGGACGAGCAGTTGCCCGATCCCTTCAGTGTTCCGCGGCCCGGTCGTTCACGGGACGGCGACTATCTGGTCACCCTGGATGGGGCGCGCTACTCCTTGCTGGGCTGGATTCCGGGGATGCCCCAGCGCCCACATCCTGTCGGTGGTTTGGACGCCGAGTCGGCCTGGTTGCTCGGCCGTGGTCTGGGCTCGATCCACTCCGTGACCGACCGTTGGACCCGCCGGACCGCACCCATGCAATGGAACGCCCGCACCTTGTTCACCGAGGCTCATCCGGGTCTGCTGGGGGCCGACCCGGCCGCGTTGCGGGCGATTCTTCCGGCAGCGGATCTGGAGTTGTTCGACGAGGTCGCCGATCGCACCAGCGAGGTGTTCGACCGCGTGCAGGATTGGGGGCTGATCCACGCCGACTACATCCTGGGCAACTGCCACTGGACAACGGTCGAAGGCCGGCTCAGCCTGGGGATCTTGGACTTCGATGACTTCGGCCATGGGCCGCGGCTCTTCGACCTCGGCGCCGTGCTGGGCAACCTGGCCGACTTCCCCCGCACTTGGGCAACGCTTGCCCCGGCGTTCCTGGCCGGCTACCGGACAGCACACGACCTGCCGGAGAACGCTGAGCAGGAGTTGCCGTTGATGATGGCAGCCCGGCATACATCCCACTGCCTGTGGGCCCTCGGACACCAAGACCTCGGCCAGGAGTGGATCATCACCCACCTGCACGACCGGATGGAGTTGGCGCGCCTGTGCCTGGCCGTCAGTTTTGACTTTCGATCGGTGTGAGAAAGAGGAGTGCCGGCCGTCCGGCAACGCCACCGGGCGGCCGGCACTCGCTTCAGAGGAGTCCTAGGTCGGCGGACTCCTGGTCGGTGAAGAGGCGGGAGCGGATCAGGAAGCGGACGCCCTCGGGGGCCTCCACCGAGAATCCGCTGCCCCGGCCTTTGACGACGTCGACGGTCAGGTGGGTGTGCTTCCAGTACTCGTACTGGTTCCTCGACATCCAGAACGGCACCGGCCGGTCCAGCCCGTCGACCGCGAGGTCGCCCAGCTGGATGTCGGCCGCGCCGGTCCGGAACTCGCCGTCCGGGTAGCACATCGGGGAGCTGCCGTCGCAGCAACCGCCGGACTGGTGGAACATCAGCGGGCCGTGCAGCTCGGTGAGCCGGCGGAGCAACTCCGCCGCCTCCTCCGTGTACGAAACCCTGTCCGTCATGGCCTAGAAGAAGCCGAGCTTGTTCGGGCTGTAGCTGACCAGCAGGTTCTTGGTCTGCTGGTAGTGGTCGAGCATCATCTTGTGGTTCTCGCGCCCGATCCCGGAGTTCTTGTACCCGCCGAACGCCGCGTGCGCGGGGTAGGCGTGGTAGCAGTTGGTCCAGACCCGCCCGGCCTGGATCTCCCGGCCGGCCCGGTACGCCGTGTTCATGTCGCGTGACCAGACACCCGCGCCCAGCCCGTACAGGGTGTCGTTGGCGATCTTGATCGCGTCGGCGTAGTCGTCGAACCGGGTCACCGAGACGACCGGGCCGAAGATCTCCTCCTGGAAGATCCGCATCTTGTTGTCGCCCTCGAAGACGGTCGGCCGGATGTAGTAGCCGCCGCTCAGTTCGCCACCGAGGTCGGCCCGCTCGCCGCCGGTCAGCACCTTGGCGCCCTCGGCCTTGCCGATGTCGATGTAGGACAGGATCTTCTCGTACTGGTCGTTGCTGGCCTGCGCGCCCATCATCGTGTCGGTGTCCAGCGGGTTGCCCTGCTGGACCGCCTCGGTGCGCTGCAGCGCGTCACCCAGGAACGAGTCGTAGATGCTCGACTGGATCAGCGCGCGGGACGGGCAGGTACAGACCTCGCCCTGGTTCAGCGCGAACATCGTGAAGCCCTCGAGCGCCTTGTCGTAGAAGTCGTCGCGCTCGGCGGCCACGTCACCGAAGAACAGGTTCGGGCTCTTGCCGCCGAGCTCCAGCGTCACCGGGATGATGTTCTCCGAGGCGTACTGCATGATGAGGCGGCCGGTCGTGGTCTCACCAGTGAACGCGACCTTGGCCACTCTGTTGCTGGAGGCAAGCGGTTTGCCGGCCTCGACGCCGAACCCGTTCACGATGTTCAGCACGCCCGGCGGGATCAGGTCCGCGATCAGCTCCATCAGCACGTGGATCGACGCCGGCGTCTGCTCGGCCGGCTTCAGGACGACGGCGTTGCCCGCCGCCAGCGCCGGTGCCAGCTTCCAGGTCGCCATCAGGATCGGGAAGTTCCACGGGATGATCTGCGCGACGACGCCGAGCGGCTCGTGGAAGTGGTACGCGACGGTCTCGTCGTCGAGCTGCGAGATCGAGCCCTCCTGGGCGCGCAGCGCGCCGGCGAAGTACCGGAAGTGGTCGACCGCCAGCGGCAGGTCCGCGGCCAGCGTCTCGCGGACCGCCTTGCCGTTGTCCCAGCTCTCGGCCACGGCGAGCAGTTCGAGGTTGTCCTCGATCCGGTCGGCGATCTTGTTCAGGATGTTCGCCCGCTCGGCCGGTGACGTGCGGCCCCAGGCCGGCGCGGCTCCGTGCGCGGCGTCGAGGGCGGCCTCGACGTCGTCGGCGGTGCCGCGGGCGATCTCGGTGAAGTTCTGACCGGTCACCGGCGTCGGGTTCTCGAAGTACCCGCCCTTGGCCGGCGGCACCCACTCACCGCCGATGAAGTGGTCGTAGCGCGTCTTGAACGCGACCGGACTGCCAGGCTGCCCGGGCGCCGCATAGATCGTCATTGGTCCTCCTGCTGACTCCTGCTGAAAGCGCGTGCCTCAGAAGCTAGGTGGCAGGACGTTGCATCGACGTTGCATCGCGTCACGGCCTTGTCTGCGGCTGCGTTCCGGGTGAGGCTGGGGCGTGGACGCACGGCAGGAGGCGCGCCGGCTCAGTGAGCTGTACGACGAGGTGCTCGGTGGAGGCCGGGTGCCCGGCGTACCGCGCCCTTTGGTGGCAGCCTCCTGGGAGCGGTCACTGGCCGCCCGGGTCGACCCCGAGCTGGACGCTCCGCCGCTCGTCGTCGCGGCCGACGTCCTCGAGTCGTTGCGTGAGGACCACCCGCTGCGCGCGGTACTGCCGATCCTGCGAGAGACGCTGACGACGATCGCGGACGAGGCGTCGCACATCATGATCGTCACCGACGCGCAGGGACTGATCCTGTGGCGCGAGGGCGCGGCCGACGTTCGCCGGCAGGCCGACCGGATCGCGTTGACCGAAGGAGCCGTCTGGTCCGAGGACGCGATCGGCACCAACGGCATGGGCACCGCGCTGGCGGCCGACCAGCCCGTCCAGATCCACTCGGCCGAACACCTGGTCCGCCGGATCCACGCCTGGACCTGCGCCGCCGCGCCGGTGCACGACCCGGACACCGGCAAGCTGATCGGCGCCGTCGACGTGAGTGGTCCGCTCCGCACGGTCCACCCGGCGATGATGGCGCTGGTGACCGCCGCGGCTCAGCTGGCCGAGGGGCAACTCCGGGTCCGGATGGCCGCGGCCGACGAACAGCTCCGCGCGCGCAACATGCGCCACCTGATCGCGCTCGGCGACGCGCCCGGTGCTCTGCTCACCCCGAGCGGCCGGGTCCTGGCGGTCCAGCCACTGGCCTGGTTGCCCGACCGTCTCGATGTTCCGTCCGGCGCCGACCGGATCGAGCTCGGGGACGGCCGCGAGGCTGTCGTCGAGCAGTTGGATGAGGGCTACCTGCTGCGCATCCCAGGCCCGGTACTCCGACGCCGGCCCCTGCTGCGACTGAAACTCCTGGGCTCCGGGCAACCGGCCGCTGTGGTCGGCGGCCGCGAGATCGCGCTGACGTTGCGCCGGGCTGAAGTCCTCGCACTGTTACTACTGCATCCCGCCGGGCTCACCGCCGAGCAGTTGATGCTGCAGCTGTACGGCGACGAGGGGAACCCGACGACGGTCCGCGCGGAGATGCACCGGCTGCGGACCCTCCTCGGCCAAGGAGTGCTCGACACCAAGCCGTACCGGATCGTCGCCGACGTGTCCGGTGACGTGACCGACGTCCAGAGCGCCCTGCGAACCGGTGACCTGGCCAAGGCGCTGGATCTGTACTCCGGTCCGCTGCTCGGGCGGTCGGACGCACCGGCGTTGCGAGTCGAACGCGACGAGCTCGACGCGACGCTTCGGCGCGCAGTACTGGACTCTGCTGATGCCGAACTGTTGTGGCGGTTCGCGCAGACTCCTACCGGTGCTGAGGATCTCGAGGTCTTCGAGGTTCTCGATCGGCGACTGCCTGCCGCTGACCACCGGCGTTCCGGAGTCAGTGCTCGCTTGGAGCGCCTGACCTAGCTAGAGGTACTTACCTGCGTCGTCATAGCTGCGGCGGGCCTGCTCGACGTGATCGAGGTTCGTGCCGGCCCACTCGGCGAGGTGGGCGAAGAGCGGGGCGAGGCTGCGGCCGAGCTCGCTGATCTCGTACTCGACTCGCGGCGGCACCTCGGGATAGTAGGTGCGCACGACCATGCCGTCGCGCTCCAGCTGGCGCAGGCGCTGGGTCAGCACCTTCGGGGTGATGCCGGGGATGCGGCGCTCCAGCTCGACGAACCGCAGCCGGCCGAAGGTGTGCAGCGACCAGAGGATCGGCGTGGTCCACCGGCTGAACACGATGTCGACGACCGGCGAGATCGGGCAGGCCAGTTCCGGATCGGTCGCGGTTGCCGACCAGCTCGTTCCTTGTGTTGCCACTGAGTGCACCCGTTTCAGCTGGTTACTTTCCTGTAGGTACCTACTATACCGGCGCTGCTAGCGTCCTCGGTGTTGACAGAAAGCACAGCAAATAAAGGGGTTTCGCGTGATTGTGGTGACGGGTGCGACCGGAAATGTCGGACGGCCGCTGGTGCAGTTCCTGGCGGCGGCCGGGGGCGAGGTGACGGCGGTGTCGAGAGGACTGGCTCCGGTGGATCTGCCCGGCGGAGCCAGGCACGTCAAGGCTGACCTTGCCGCGCCGGAGAGTCTGCGGTTCGCCCTGGAGGGAGCCGAGGCTCTGTTCCTTCATGACGGCGGCGCGGGTGGGCAGGGGCTGGACCCGCGAGCGATTCCGGAGCTGGCCAGGGCGGCCGGGGTCCAGCGCGTGGTGCTGCTCTCTTCGCAGGGCGTGGCGACCAGGCCTGAGTCGGCCTCGCACGGAAGTGTCGGGCTGGCGATCGATGAAGCGGTGCGTGAGTCGGGTCTGGCCTGGACGATCCTGCGGCCTGGCGGCTTCGCGTCCAACGCGTACGCCTGGGTGGAATCGGTACGCGCGGAGAGGACCGTCGCCGCGCCCTTTGGTGACGTCGGGTTGCCGGTCGTGGATCCGATGGACATCGCCGAGGTCGCGGCCATGGCCCTGCGCAAGGACGAGCACTCAGGTCAGGTCTACGAGTTGACCGGGCCGGCCGTCGTCACGCCCCGGCAACAGGCCGAGGCGATCGGCGCGGCCCTCGGCGAACCGATTCGGTTCGTGGAACTGACCCGGGCCGAGGCGCACGCGCGGATGGTCACGTTCATGCCGGAGCCGGTCGTGCAGACCACGCTGGACGTGCTCGGTGAACCCAACGCGGCCGAGCTGCGGCTCAGCCCGGACGTCGAGCGGGTGCTCGGTCGTCGGCCGCACTCCTTCGCCGACTGGGCTGCGCGCAACGCGGAGGCCTTCCGCTGACAGCACCGCCTCGCTCGGCCGGTCACCGAGGGACGGTCAGCGGGTTCGCATGGTGGACAGTGGAATGTAAGTGCAGTGAATTAGTCTAGTTTCGCCGGGTGGCCGTCGTGGGTGGCCGTCGTGGGTGGCTCAGCGTCGTCGTCACGCCTTCGCGGGCGGGGCGGCGACCGAGCCGCGTTCGATCAGGGTCGGCTCGACCGTGGTCCGGCGGACCCGCCGGTTGGTGTCGACGGCCGAGGTGACGCGGCTGACCACATCGGCGACCAGGTCGTCGAGCGGCCAGTGGAACGTGGACAGCGGCGGACTGAGCAGCTGGGACATCGGCTGGTCGTCGTACCCGAGCAGGGAGAGGTCCTCCGGGACGCGGATGCCGAGCTCCTTGCAGGCGGCGTACACCCCGAACGCCATCGAGTCGGCGAGCGCGAGGATGCCGGTCGGCCGGTTGCTTGTCGTCAGCAGCTCGCGGGCGACTTCGGTCGCGCCGGTCAGGTCGTGGGGACACGGCACGATCCGCACCTTCAGCTTCAGCCCGACCGCGACCCGCTGAGCGATCTCCTCGGCCGGCCGCTCCACCTCGAACCGGCGCGACGGGCTCAGTACGGCGACGGTGCGGTGACCGGCGTCGGCCAGCCGGCGCAGCGCAGTACTGACTCCGGTCTCGTTGTCGAACAGCACCTCGGACTTCGCCTTTGCGGCCGGGAGCGCGTCGCCGATCGCGATCACCGGCGCCTGCTGGGCGATCGCGGCCCAGCCCTTGGCGCCCGGGTCGATCGGGATCACCACGATCGCGTCGGCGCGGTGGTCGACCAGGTGCTGCGCGAGCTGGAGTTGCCGGTCGGCGTCACCGGCCGAGTCGATGATCCAGGCGTTGCGATCCGGAGCGAGCAGCTCACGACCGAGCGCGGCGGCGAGGCGTTGCTGCCAGAGGTCTTCGAGCGAAGCGCACAGTACGCCGACCGAGCCGCTCCGGCCGGAGGCGAGCGCGCGCGCCACGGGGTCGGCCTGGTACCCGAGACGCTCGGCAGCTTCCTGCACCCGCTGCTGCGTCTCCGGGGTGCCTTGCAGACCTCGCAGAGCGTAGGAGACCGCCGCCATCGAGAGGCCGGTCTCCGCTGCGATGTCCTTGAGAGTCGGCCTGCGGCCTGTTCCGGACATGGGATCGACCCTAGGGCACGGCGGGGACAGAACCTGCCGGTGAGCGGACGGGACCGGGAGGGAACTTGACAGATCAGGCTTTGAAGCGCTTCACTACGAGTGTCTTGAAGCGCTTCAAAGAGTGCAGTCCGGCCAAGGAGGTGTCCGCGTGATCGATGTTCATCAGCACCTCTGGCCGGCCGAGTTCGTGGACCGGCTCCGGGCGCGCGCCGAACCGCCGTACCTGGCCGGCTGGACCTTGCACACGACTGGCGAAGCGCCGTACGACGTGGATCCGGCGACGCATGAGGTCGGCAAACGCGTGGCGCAGGAACTGGACGACGGCACCTCGCTGGTCGGGCTGTCCCTGTCGAGCCCGCTCGGGATCGAGCACCTCGGCGACACGGCGCTGCTGGATGCCTGGCACACCGGTACTGCCTCGCTGCCTGCGCCTTTCAAAGCCTGGGCCGCCGTCAACCTGGTGGAGCCGGATCTCGCCGGGCTGGAACGCCTGCTGTCGCGGGGGTTCCTGGGAGTGCAGTTGCCCGCCCAGGTGATCGGTACTCCGGCCGGCTGGGCTGCGCTGTCTGACTTGCTGGCGCTTGCGGAGCGGTTGAACAAGCCGATCCTGGTTCACCCGGGGACGCCCTTGCCGCCTGGTGAGGAGCTGCCCGGCTGGTGGGCGCCAGTGGTCGACTACACGCTTCAGCTGCAGGCCGCGTGGTGGGCCTGGCACGCGTTCGGCGGGCGTACGGCGTACCCGCGACTAAGGCTCTGCTTCGTCGCGGCGGCCGGCCTGGCGCCCGTGCACCACGAACGGCTGACCGCCCGCGGCGGCCGGCTCGGCACCATCGACCCCAACCTGTACGTCGACACCTCGAGCTACGGCCCGCAGGGCATCGACGCGGTCGCCCGGGTCCTCGGCATCGACCAGGTCGTGCACGGCACCGACCGGCCGTACGCCGGGACCGTCGACCTCCGGCAGGGCGACGCCGCGACCGCGGTGATTCGCCACGACAACCCGCACCGGCTCCTGTTCGGACCGGTGCCACCTCCTGAGAGGGGAGTGCAGTGACTGCTCAGCCCGTTTCCGACGCACCCGTCGTACCCGCGCGCCAGGCCAGCCGGCTCGTGGAGCTCAACGACTGTCTGTCGCTCGACAACCTCCCGGGACGTGATCTCACCCCGGCCGAACTCGCCGAACTGGCCGGCGGCCTCGCAGCCCAGCCGCACCTGTGGGAAGACAAGGTCGCCTACAACGACGAGGAACGCGTCTTCGCCTCCCTGCACCGCGACGCCAACGTCGACGTCTGGCTGATCTGCTGGACCCCGGTCAACGACACCGGCTGGCACGACCACGACGTCTCCTCGGGCGCGGTGGCGGTGGCCCGCGGCAAAC
Source organism: Kribbella sp. CA-294648 (assembly GCF_050943845.1). NCBI lineage: Bacteria > Bacillati > Actinomycetota > Actinomycetes > Propionibacteriales > Kribbellaceae > Kribbella > Kribbella sp. CA-294648. Next base: position 8,429,893 of record NZ_CP191981.1, on the reverse strand, counting down.
TCGTCGAACACAACCTGGCCATCGGCACCGAGTCCATCGAAACCGAAATCGAAGCCGGCGACGTCTACGGCTTCGGCCCCGAACACATCCACCGCGTAGTAGGCCTGGACAAAGGCAGCGTCACCATCCACGCCTACAGCCCCCCGCTCTGGCGCATGGGCCAGTACTCCGTCAAGGAGGGCGTCCTCCGCCGAGTCTCAGTCTCCTACGCCGACGAACTCCGCCCCCTCGACTGACGAGTTCAAATCCAGAACAAGTTCACCAAGTACAAGAACAGAGAAGTACAAGAACGGATACTCCTCCGGCTGAGGCCGCCTCCAACCTCCTGCCGTCAGCGCTCCCTCGCCAACACCCGGCGAGGGAGCGCTTTTCGATCTTGCGCACCGGCTCGTACTGCGCTCAGGTCTGCTGGCGCTGCCGTCGTACAGCGGGGGAGGTGCATGGCGGAGTGCGAAACCTAGGTCCAGAAGCGCGACGGCTTCGGATGTCAGCCAGGTCAGCCCGCCAGCGGCTGCTCACATCCTCGGTGGGGCCGGTTGTCCGCCGCCGCGGAGTCGGGTGTCGAGAGCTCGGCCGTGGACGCTGACTGTTGTCCCTGAATTGGTGCCTGTGTACTGCGGGTTGCTGGCGTGCGGGCTGCGCGCGGGCGGTGCGAGGGCGTGGGTTTGTGCCCATCGGCTCGTGGCCGCTGGGCGTTTCGGGCGGCTGTTCGAGAACCGCCGCCGTGGGTGCGGTGGTACCGCGCCCGTCGGCCAGGACCGCCGCCGGGCGCGGTCGTATCACGGGCCGGCGGAGGGGGTGGCGTTGTCGCCCCACGGATCCAGAAGCGCGACGGCTTCAGGAGTGAGCCAGGGCAAGTTACCGGTGCTTGGCTGCACCTTGGACTCCGAGCTGTACCGCGGGTTCGTCTGCGGGCCTGCCGGGGTGCTGGGTTGTCCGGTGAGGTTGGTGGTGATGACGCGGTCGGGGTGTTCGTGGTGCGGGTTGACGCTGACCTGTCCGTCGGAGGACCGGGTGGAATAGCGGGCCAGGCCGGTCAGGTTGGCGAGGTCTGCGGCGGTGGTGGTGCCGGGGGTGGTCCAGGTGGGGCGGGTGACGTGGACGACGCCGCCGGTGATGGTGATGGCCCACTGGCCGGAGTGCACGGCGCGGTGGTGACCGGCGCACAGCAGCACCAGGTTCGTGATCGAGGTCGGGCCGCCGTCGATCCAGTGGATCAGGTGGTGGGCGTGGCACTGCCACGGCGGCGCCTTGCAGACCACGCAGCCCTTGTCCCGCCTCATCAGCGCCCGCCGGATCGGCCGGGTCACGAAACGCTGCTCGGTACCGACATCCAGCGGTTGGGAGTCCGAGCCGAGCACGATGGGCAGGATCGCGGCGTCGCAGGCGAGGCGCCGGATCGCGGAGGCGGACAGGTTGTCGCCGTAGACGAGCTCCCCGACGGCGTGGGCGGTGGCGGCGCGGAGGTCGTCGAGGTCGATGGTGATGGTGATGTGCGGAACACCCGGTCCACTCGACGTGCCGGGGTCGCTGTCGGTGCGGGGTGTGTTGGCCGCGGCCAGGTCCAGGATCAAGCTCAACGCGTCGGCCTGGCGCTTGTCGTGCGGGCGCGGGTCCAGCTCGCCGTCGACGGTGCGGTGGGGCTTGGACAACCGGTTGATCTGGGTGCGGAACTGTTCAGCGTTCTCGCCGGCCAGGTAGCCGGTGAACTTCACGCCGCCGTCGGCCCGGTGCAGAGTAAGAGTTTCCTTGGCGGCGGCGTCGTGTTCGGCGGGTTCGGGGCCGTCGGTGTCCAACCGGGCCAGCACCTCGCGGCCGAACCCCAGCAGCCCGTCGGGGGTGAGCAGCTGAGCGGCTTCGATCATCTGCTCCTCGGCCACCCGCAGCAAATCGTCTGGGACCGAGGCTGGGGCTTTCTTCAAGGTGGTGATGATGGCTGCGGCCTGGCCCGGGTTCAACACCAGGGCCGGGGCCGGTGCGTCGGCGGTGGTGGGTGTCGGGTCGGCGGGTGCTGCTGGGTCGGGCAGGGCGGCGGTGACGGCGGTGTAGGTGGGGAGCGCCTCGGCGGTTTTGAGGTCTTGCTTGATCTCGCGGCGGTTGCGGTGGTGGCGCAAGGAGAGGAACTCGATGGTGTCGCGGGCGCCGTGTTCGCTCGCGAGGCCGCGCTGGTCGAAGTCGGCGACCAGCTGCAGGCGGTAGGTGGTCAGGGTGGAGAGGGCAGCGTCGACGGCGTCGAGGGTGGACAGCAGGTCGCTGTCACCGAGCCTCGACGGTGGGAGTAGCTGCGTGGTCTCCATGCAGCAAACTCTAGACACCGCCACCGACAGTTTCCGTGCCCAGACCGCCTTGTAGATAAGGGAAATCGCGTTTGGCAGGAAGTGGCCAAGTTGTACACAAGGAGGTCAGTCCTGTGGACGACGGCATGATGTTGCGTACGGCAACAGTTGGTCGGCGCCACGGTGGATGGTGGTTGGCGGGGTCGTTGGTTGAGGTGCCGGTTCGCCTGGACGGTGCCTGCTTGCGAGGCGCGTTGTCTCAGCAAGCTCGGCGTCTCGCCTGCTCCTGACCGGAAGTGCCTTGTTCATAAGGTAGTGCGGTAGTCGGAGCTGCCCCGAGCTGCCCTGGATCTGCCCTGGTGATGGCCTGCTGTGGGGAAGATCGGGTCGGCAGGGTTGGGTTTTATGACGGCTCAGGTTGATGTCGATGTTCACTACACCTCTCTTCATGACGAAAAGGCTCGGCTCAGTTCGACTTTGCGGGGAAGGTTCGAGTTGGCTCGGATGCAGGATCTGCTGGGCAGGTATCTGCCGGAGCCGCCGGCGGATATTGCGGATATCGGTGGCGGGCCGGGGGTGCATGCGCGGTGGCTGCAGGATCGTGGGTACTCGGTCGAGTTGCTGGATCCTGTCGAACGGCATATCCAGCAGGCGACGGCGGCTGGGATTACCGCAGTACAAGGGGATGCGCGGCGGTTGCCGTGGGAGAACGATCATTTCGACGCGGCGCTGCTGGCCGGGCCGATCTATCACCTCACCGAGGCGGCGGATCGGCGGTTGGCGTTGCGGGAGGCCATCCGGGTGGTGCGGCCGGGTGGGTTTCTCGCGGTGGTGGCGATCAATCGGGCCGCCAATCTGATCGGCGCGACGCTGGCGAACACGTTGCTGGATCGGCAGCGGGTGGTGGCGGAGATTCTCGAGACCGGGTTCAGTCCGGACAACGAGCGGATGGCGCAGACGACGTACCACACCACCAGTCAGTTGCGGACCGAGCTGACCAACGTCGGCCTGCGGTCCATCACGTTGCACGGGCTGACCGGGCCTGGTGGCTGGCTGACGGTCGCGATCGACCGGCACTTCCCCGAGATCGAGTTGCCGGACACGCTGACCCGGCAGGATCCGATGCTCACCGCGCTGGAGTGCTCGCGGTTGGCCGACCGGCATCCGGAGCTGACCCCGGCGAGCTCGCTGCTGTTCGCCGTGGGGCAGTGTGTTTGATCGGCATCGCCGGCGGAAGGTCTTCGAGGACGCGGTCCGGTACGCCGCCAACGGCTGGCCGGTCGCGCCGCTCGCAGTACCGGATCGCGGGATCTGCCTGTGTGGCAAGGGCTGCGTGGACCCGCATCTCGTCGGCGACGTGATCCGCGACGGCTACCAGGCAGCCGAAGTCTGGAGCCGCCCCCGCACCTCGGCACCCGGCGCACTGGGCATCGCGTTGGTGGCTGAGTGGTTCGACGTGATGGAGTTGCCGCCGGAGTACGGGGCGTTGCTGAACCATCGGTTGAAGGCGAGTTGTCCGACGGCGATGGCTCCGGCCCGGCGGCAGTGGTGGTTCTTTGTGAGCCAAGGGTCGGTTCCGCGCGCGCAGGTGGAGGCGGCGGGCGGCGTACTGCGCTCTGGGGTAAGTGACTGGGTTCCGGCGCCGGGCACCTGGTTGGAGGACACCGGCCGGATCCGCTGGCTCGTGCATCCGTACCTGACCGAGTGGCAGCCCTACCGGCCGTTGGACCCGATCAGCCAGATTTTGCCTGACTATAGTCAGAGGAATGGGGATCGCCGAGGTCCGGAGATTCAACCGGACAGTGACCCAGCGGATCGGGGCGCTCAGTGACACCTACATGGCGCGCGACCGGCCGCTCGGGCAGGCCCGGGTGTTGTGGGAGATCGGCCCGGACGGCTGCGACGTGCGGTCGTTGCGGTCGCGGCTCGATCTCGACTCCGGGTATCTGAGCCGCCTCCTTCGCACGCTCGAGAGCGACGGGCTGGTGGAGGTGGAGCAGAGCGGTGACGACGGCCGGGTGCGCACGGCTCGTCTCACCGCTCGCGGGCTGGCGGAGCGGACCGTCCTGGACCGCCGCTCCGACGACCTCGCGGCGTCGATCCTCGAACCACTCAGCAAGTCACAGCGGTCCCGGCTGATCACCGCGATGGGCGAAGTCGAGCGCCTGCTGACAGCCTCGACGGTCACCGTCGGCATCGTCGATCCGCGGCACCCAGACGCGCAGTACTGCCTGCAGTCGTACTTCGAGGAGCTGGCTGACCGCTTCGACGGCGGATTCGACCATGCGCGCAGCATCTCCGCCGGTGTGGACGAACTCACCCCGCCGGACGGCCTGCTGCTCGTCGCGACTCTGCACTCGGCGCCGGTCGGGTGTGGCGCCCTCAAGTTCCATGACGGCAGTCCGGCCGAGGTCAAACGGATGTGGGTTTCACCAGACGTCCGCGGTCTCGGGCTCGGCCGCCGGCTCCTCACCGAACTCGAGAAGCAGGCCGTCGCGCACGGCTCCGCAGTACTGCGGCTGGAAACGAACCGCAATCTCACCGAGGCCATCGCCCTCTACCGCGCCGCGGGCTACACCGAAGTACCGGCCTTCAACACCGAGCCCTACGCCCACCACTGGTTCGAAAAGCACCTCATCGGCTGAACCGCCAGGGCTCACACGGGCAAATGGACTGGCTGGTTCAGGGCGGGCGCGATAGACATGGGCAAAACCGCCGACCGTGGGGGAGAACCCGATGGCAGAGCTCTCGATCCAGCCGCTGAACCCGCCGGTGCTGCCGGCCGCGACGGGCAACTACACGCATGGCGTCCAGGTGGACGGTGCACAGCGGCTGGTGTTCGTCAGCGGCCAGGTGCCGTGGGGTGACGACCAGGGCAAGATCCCCGACTCGTTCGAGGAGCAGTGCCGGATGGTGTGGCGCAACGTGCTCGCCGTGCTGGCCGAGTCCGGCCTCGGCGTACAGAACCTGGTCAAGGTGACGACCTATCTGTCCGACCGGCAGTACCGGGCGCTCAACTCGAAGATCCGTGAGGAGATCCTCGGCGAGCATGCGCCGGCGCTGACGATCATCATCTGCGACATCTACGCCGAGGAGTGGCTGCTCGAGATCGAGGCGATCGCCGCGGCCTGATCCCCCGTACTACGCCCCGCGGGCGGGCCACTCACCCCGGATTGGTTATGGATCGGCCACCGTCCGCGCATCTACCGTCGGGGCATGCGGATCCGAATCGTCGACGCGTTCACCGACCAGCCGTTCGCCGGGAACCCGGCCGGAGTGTGCCTGCTGCCGGCCGGTCCCTGGCCGGACGAGAGCCGGCTGCAGCAGATCGCGGCGGAGGTGAATTTGTCGGAGACGGCGTTCGCGCGTCCGGCATCCGGCGATCCGGACGCGGACTGGGATCTGCGCTGGTTCACCCCGACGATCGAGGCGAAGATGTGCGGGCACGCCACGCTCGCCACGACGCACGTGCTGGCGGCCGACGGGTTGCTGGACGGGCCGGTGCGGTTCAACAGCCTGAGTGGGGTGCTGCTCGCGTCGGTCGAGGGCGAGACCATCACGCTCGACTTCCCGGTGTCCACGCCGACGGAGATCGCAGTACCGGCCGGACTGGCTGAGGCGCTGCGGGTGAAGCCGGAAGCCACCTATCGCACCGACCCACTCGGCGACCTGCTGGTGATCCTGCAAGACGAAGCAGCAGTCCGCACCGCCACCCCAGACCCCAAAGCACTCGCAGCACTCACCGAGCAGCACGCCTTCCGAGGCGCAATCCTCACCGCCCCGGCGGAGGGGGAGAGGGGGCCCGCCGCCCCCGGCCTGCCTCCGGCGGCCACCGAAACCGGCGCCGCCACGGAGTACGACTTCGTCTCTCGGTTTTTTGCGCCGGCTCATGGGATTGACGAGGATCCGGTGACGGGGAGTGCGCACACCGGGCTGACGCCGTACTGGGCGGAGCGCCTCGGGCGGGAGCGGCTGGTGGGGTTCCAGCCTTCTGCCCGAGGCGGTGTCGTCCAGGTGCGGCTGGCCGGTGATCGCGTGCACCTCACCGGCCACGCCGTCACCGTGCTCGACGGCGAACTGCTGGTCTGAAGAACTACGCCCAGGTCTCCGCGTGCGTGATCGCGCCGTTGGGAGCGCTCAGCTCGGACAGCACGTCCTCGGCGTCCGCTTCCAGCGGCTCGAACGGCCACTCCGGTACGACGTACGCGCGAGCGCCCGCCACCAGGTCGACCCCGGGTAGCTCGAACCACGCCTCGCCGACCTCGCGGCTGATCTCGTAGATGGCCTGCTCGGCCGACTCGACCGGCACCCGCTCGCCGGACTCGTCCAGCTCGGCCGGGTGCCGCTCCTGGGCGGACCGGCCGGCCTCCAGCAGCGACTCGAGGTCGACCACGCGCAGGTCGAACCGCGACACCACGCTGATCACCTGGTCGCGCTCCTCCTCTTCTTCCTCGTCGTCTTCGTCGACCTCGTCGTCCAGCAGCAGCGGCGCGGTCCCGGTGTGCTCGAAGACGGCGTCGTTCCAGCCCTCGACGAGCTCCTCCAGCGCGGCGTTCTGCTCGTAGAGCGTGCTCTGCTCCTCGTCGCCGGTCATCGCCAGCAGGGCCTCGGTGTGCGCCTGCAGGCGCTCCGCCAGCAGGCGGCTCGCCTCGGCCAGCGCCTTGCGGCTCTCCTCGGAGAAGAACTGCTCCCCGGTGGCGGAGAACTCCTGGTTGTCCACTTCAGTCACTGCGTCGTCCCTAACTCTGGTGGGGGCTGCTCCTTGCCAGCCGTAAGTATGCGCACTCCGACCGACAGCGCGAAGTCGAGTCCCACACCGTCTCGCCGCCGCGGCCTGTGAGCGGACCGACATCGCCGATCACCCGCACCGCCGATCCCGTCGCTACACCACCTGAGACGATGGACAGATGAGCACCAGCGGTCGCGGGCACCTGCGGATCTACCTGGGTGCCGCGCCCGGCGTGGGTAAGACCTACAAGATGCTGGACGAGGCGCAGCGGCGCCGGGCGCGCGGTACGGACGTGGTGGTCGGGTACGTCGAAACCCACGGTCGTGAGCACACCGCCGCCATGCTCGACGGTCTCGAGGTGGTGCCGCGCCGGATCATCGACTACCGCGGCGCGAGCTTCACCGAGCTGGACGTGGACGCCGTGCTGGCGCGCAGGCCGGAGGTCGTGCTGGTCGACGAGCTTGCCCACAGCAACATCCCGGGCAGCCGGAACACCAAGCGCTGGCAGGACGTCGACGCTTTGCTTGCCGCGGGCATCGACGTCATCTCGGCGGTCAACATCCAGCACCTGGAGTCGATCAACGACGTCGTCGAGAAGATCACCGGCGTACCGCAGCAGGAGACCGTGCCGGACCGGGTGGTCCGGGCCGCGGACCAGGTCGAGCTCGTGGACATGACGCCGGAGGCGCTGCGCCGCCGGATGGCCCATGGCAACGTTTACGCGGCCGACAAGATCGACGCTGCCCTGGGCAACTACTTCCGGGTCGGCAACCTCTCCGCCCTGCGCGAACTCGCGTTGCTCTGGCTCGCCGACCGGGTCGACGCGGGCCTGCAGCAGTACCGCGCCGAGCACGATATCGACTCGACCTGGGAGGCGCGGGAACGGGTCATCGTCGCGCTCACCGGCGGGCCCGAAGGCGAGACCCTGATCCGCCGGGCCGCCCGGATCGCGGCTCGGTCGTCCGGCGGGGACTTGCTCGCCGTCCACATCACCCGGTCCGACGGCCTGACCGGCGCCGATCCGGGTGCGCTGGCCCAGCAACGCCGGCTGGTCGAGAGCCTCGGCGGTTCCTACCACCAGGTTGTCGGCGAGAACGTCCCCGAAGCGCTGCTGTCCTTTGCCCGCGCCGAGAACGCCACCCAACTGGTGCTCGGTGGTAGCCGCCGTTCGCGGCTGGCCGCGCTGCTGACGGGTCCCGGCATCGGCGCGCGTTCGATCCGCGATTCCGGTGACATCGACGTCCACTTGGTCACGCACTCGGAGATGGGTCGCGGCCGGTTGCCGCGCGGGCAGGGCAGCCTGTCCCGGCGCCGCCTCGCCTATGGGTTCGCCCTGGCGGTCGCGCTGCCGCCGCTCCTGGCGGTTTTGCTCGGGATCGGCGGCGACACGCTGAACCTGACCAGCAACGTGCTCGCGTTCCTCTTCGGTGTGGTCGTGGTCGCCTTGGTCGGTGGTCTGTGGCCGGCCTTGCTGATGGCGATCGCGGGCACCGTGGTGCTGAACTACTTCTTCACTCCACCGACCAAGACCTTCGCGATCGCCGGGCCGAACAACGCGCTTGCCCTCGGCATCTTCGTCGGCGTCGCGGCCCTGGTCTCGTCAGTGGTCGACCGCGCGGCCCGGCGTACCAGGCAGGCGGCGCGGTCGGCGGCCGAGTCCGAGACGCTGGCAACCTTGGCAGGCTCCGTACTGCGCGGCGAAACCGCCCTCCCCGCCTTGCTCGAGCGCGTCCGCGAGGCATTCGGGATGACGAGCGCGTGCCTGATGGAACGCATCGACACCGACGAGCTGACCGAAACCTGGCGACCCCTCGCCTCAGCCGGTACGCCGACCTGCCGGCGGCCGGAGGATGGCGATGCCAAGATCCCCGGTCGCGACGGCCTCGTGCTCGTCCTGCAAGGCCGGTCGTTGGCCGCGGACGAACGCCGCCTGGTCGGTGCCTTCGCGGCCCACGCGGCCGCCTTGGTCGACAGGGCCCGCCTGACCGAAGCAGCCGCCGAGGCCAAACCACTCGCCGAAGCCGACAAGCTCCGTACTGCGCTGCTCCGAGCCGTCGGACACGACTTGCGTTCACCCCTGGCATCGGCCAAGGCGTCGGTGACGAGCCTGCGCGGGTCGGATGTCGAGTGGACCGACGAGGAGCGCGACGAGCTGCTCGAAACGGCCGACGAGTCGCTGGACCGGCTCACGCGACTGGTGGACAACCTGCTCGACCTGAGTCGCCTGCAGGCCGGCGTACTGCCCGTGTTTCCCCGGCCGATGGCGCTCGACGAGATCATCCCGGGTGCGCTGGCCGAGCTGCACGGTGATGTGACTGTGGACATCCCGCACACGTTGCCGCTGGTCGAGGCGGATCCGGCGCTGCTGGAGCGGGTGCTCGCCAACCTGCTCGCCAACGCGGTCCGCTACTCGCCTGCCGAGCGGCCGCCGCTGGTGACCGGCAGTTCGCTCGGCGACATCGTCGAAGTGCGGGTGATCGATCGTGGACCGGGGATCCCGAAGGAGGACCTGAGTCGCGTGTTCGCGCCGTTCCAGCGGCTGGGCGACACCGACAACACCACCGGCGTCGGGCTCGGACTCGCGCTGGCCCGCGGCCTGGCCGAGGCGATGCACGGCTCGCTGCACCCCGAGGACACCCCGGGCGGCGGCCTGACCATGGTCATCTCGTTGCCCGTGGCAACCTTGAGCGCGGACGACAAGCCGGTGCCCGGTAGCCGGGAGCGGTCGGCGGCCGAACCGGAGGTACAAGCATGACTCTACCTTTGACCTCGCCTCCGGCTCGGCGGGTCATGGGGCTTAACTCCCGGCCTTCCCTCGTCACTCCGGTCGCTTCGCTCCCTCCATTCCTCAGTCCAGGCCGGGAGGCCCCATGACCAGAATCCTCGTGGTCGATGACGAGCCGCAGATCGTGCGCGCGTTGCAGATCAATCTGAAGGCGCGGCGGTACGAGGTGCACGTCGCGGCGAGCGGGACGGTGGCGCTCAAGGTCGCGGCGCAGTACCCGCCTGACCTGGTCATTCTCGACCTCGGACTGCCCGACCTCGACGGGGTCGACGTGATCCGCGGGCTGCGCGGCTGGACCGAGGCGCCGATCCTGGTGCTGTCCGGCCGGACCGACAGTACGGACAAGGTCGAGGCGCTGGATGCCGGCGCCGACGACTACGTGACCAAGCCGTTCGGCATCGACGAGCTGCTCGCCCGGATGCGCGCCGTACTGCGCCGCAGCAACCTCGCGCCGGACCAGCCGGTCGTGACGATCGGCGGCACGATGGTCGATCTGGCGGCGAAGCGGGTGACGCTGGACTCGGGTGAGGACGTTCGCCTGACACCGACCGAGTGGCACCTGCTCGAGGTGCTGATCCGGCATCCCGGCAAGCTGATGTCGCAGCGGCAGTTGCTGGGCGAGGTGTGGGGACCGGGGTACGAAACGGCCGGCGGCAACCTGCGCTTCTACATGGGCCAGCTCCGCCGCAAACTCGAAGCCGACCCGGCCCGCCCGGTCCACCTGCTCACCGAGCCAGGCATGGGCTACCGCTTCGAACCGTGACGGGATGTCCGATTCCTTCAAGACGGCGGTGGGCGGGATCGGGCAGGGTAGGCGTATGGAGATTTTCGAGGCTGCACGGGAGTTCGTCCGGGCCGAGGCGCGGGTGGTGGAGCGCCGGCTGTTCGCGACGGTGTTCGAAGGGGCCGATCCGGCCGGGGTGGTGGACGCGTTGCGCGGCTACCAGAACTCCGACGGTGGGTTCGGGCACGGGCTGGAGCCCGACAAGCGGTGCCCGGACAGTACGGCGCTGGATGTGGAGACAGCGTTCGACATCCTGCTGGCCGCCGGTGCCCGCGACGACGAGCTGGTACGCCGGGCCTGCGACTGGCTGCAGTCGGTCGCCACGCCCGAGGGAGCCGTTTCGCTCGCCTCACCGGTGGTCGAGGGCTATCCGCGTGCCGAGCACATCGCCGAGTGGACCTACGTGCCCGGTCTCAACCCGACCGCCGGGCTGGTCGGCCGCCTCTACGCGCTGGGGGTCGAGCACCCGTGGCGCGACCAGGCCGAGGCGTGGTGCCTGGACGCGCTTGCCAAGGGCTTCCCCGACGACGCGCACGCGATGCACGAGTCGATGATCTTCCTCGAGCACAGCGGCGAGCGGGACCTGACGAAGGTGCGGGAGTGGTTGCCGAAGCTGTCGCACTACCGCGCCGACGCGAGCGATCCGTCGTACGGCGTGACGCCGCTGCAGTTCGCATCAACCCCGGACAGCCCGTGGCGCGAGCTGTTCACCGATGAGCAGCTCCAAGGCCACCTCGACCGCCTGGTCGCCGACCAGCAGCCCGACGGCGGCTGGGCAATCACCTGGGAACCCCCGAGCAAGGCCGCAACCCTCGAATACCGCGGCATCCTCACAGTCCACGCCCTACTCACCCTCAAGTCCTACGCCCGCCTACCGATCAACTGACCGCGGGGGTGGAGGTCTAACCCGATTCCGCTGGGTGCTCGACCTGGCGGTCGCCCCATTGGGTTAGGAGGCCGCGGGCGATTTCCAGGTCGTCGCGGAGGGAACGGTCTGTCAGTACGTCGGGGAGTGCGGCCAGCGCGTCGGCCAGCCACGGGCCGACTGCGGCGGGCGCCAGTTTCTCTGGTTCCAGGCCGGCCAGCCGGACGGCCCGTACGGCGGTTACCAGTTCGCAGGCCAGCACGTCCCGCAACGCATCCAGCAACTGCCCGGTCAGTACTGCGGCCTGCGGCGCGAAACTCGCGTGGTGCTCGGCTCCGCGCGACAGGGTCGCCGTACCGAGAGTGGCCGGTTGGGCCGTCGAGCGGACCGAGGCGAGGGCGTCGTGGGCGACGTACTCGATCATCATCACGCCGGAACTCGCCTCCGAACCGCTGGCCAGGAAGCGGCTCAGGCCGGTGAAGTCGGGGTCGACCAGGTTCGCCACCCGGGAGGTGGACAGCGTGGCGACCGAGTGCAGGCTGAGCCGGAGCGAGTCGAGTCCGAGGGCGATCGGCATCGCGTGCCAGTTGCCGTTGTGCAGCACGGTGTCACCGGCCACCAATGGGTTCTCCGCCGAGGCGTTGATGTCGATCGCCAGTGCGTTGCCCAGGGCATCGACATGGTCGACGGCCGGGCCGAGCACCTGGGCGAAGGCGCGCAGGCCGAACGGATCCTGGATCCGGGCCGGCGGGATCGGCAGTTCGTCGAGCAGTCCGCGCATGCGCCGGGCCACCCGGACCTGGCCGGGCTGCGGACGAGCAGCCTGGACGCGTTCGTCGTACACCTCGGCGTTGCCGCGCAGCGCGACATGGGACAGCGCGCCGACGAGCGGGACGACGTTGATCAAGGTCGCGGCCTCGACGTAGGCCAGGCAGCACTCGGCCAGCGTGATCGCGTTGCTCGACAGGAGCGGGAGCGCGCTGGTTCCGTCGATGACATCGCCGAGGGCCAGGCCGAGCTCGGCCAGCGCGCCGAGGTCACCGGTACCGATCGCGCCACCGCGATGCAGTTCGGGCAGCTCGTCATCGTTGAGCAGGGCAACGATCGCGTCGGCCACCTCGGGGGCCAGCCCGGACCCTCCGGCCGCGAGCTGGTTGACCCGGATCAGCAGCCCGAGCCGGACCACGTCCTTCGGGTACGACGTCGTACCGGTCGTCGAGTGCGAGGCGAGCAACCGGGCACCGTGCTCCGGGTCCGAGGTGAGCACATCGCGGTTGGCGCCGACTCCGGTGGTCCGGCCGTAAACCGGGCGGTGCAACGCGATCTCGGCCACCGCCGCTGAGGATCGCGCCATCCGCTCACGCGCGTCGTCGCCCAGTCGCACGGCTGTCCGCCGCTGCCCCAGCGCGACCGCATCCAGAGGCGACAACCCCGCCCCGACCAACTCCACGGGCTCCACTCGCCCAGTGTGAGTCCTGCGACCCTGCCCACGAAGTACCGCCGGCTGGTGACCGTCTGAAACCCGAGACAGTCGCACTTTGTGCACGACCTGAGCGCCCAGAGCCGCGCGGGATGCTCAGCTGGTGCACAAGGTCGGCCTGGGCACGAAACAGCCCGCCGATCCGGGGATCGGCGGGCTGGGAGGATCGGCTGGGGGTCAGGACTTGCCGTAGCGCTTCTTGAACTTCTCGACGCGGCCCTGGGTGTCCATCACGCGCTGCTGGCCCGTGTAGAACGGGTGGCTGGCGGACGAGATCTCGACGTCGACGACCGGGTAGGTGTTCCCGTCGTGCCACTCGATGGTCTCGGTGCTGGTGCGCGTCGAGCCGGTCAGGAAGCTGAAGTTGCCGGACTTGTCCCGGAAGACGACCCGGCGGTAGTCGGGGTGGATGTCTTGCTTCATGCAGCGGTACTTCCTTCCAGGTAAGGGGCGAACGGATCGGTCAGCTTGGCGGCCGGCTCATCCGTACGAAGGACACAACCGTCCAGGAGCCGTTCTAATTCCCAGACGTCCAGCTCGACTCCGGTGATGGACAGGTACGAGGCGCGGTCGCCGTGCTCGGGGTGCCACTCGAGGGCGGACCTGGCCTGATGGGTCTGGCCGACCTCGGACCAGCGCTCGACCGGGAGGTCGGCGAGCCACGGACCGAGTACGCCGATGGAGATGTTGGTGCCGAAGCTGTCCCAGCCCAGGCGCGAGTGAGGTTGCGACGCGAGCCAGACCGTCCCTTTGCCCCGCGCGGATTTCACGACCAGCTCCTCCAGGGCGTCGTACAGGCGCTCGGGATGGAACGGCCGGTCCGACTGCCAGACGAGAGTCCGTACCGGCCCGTCGGTCTGCAGGGGAGCACTGATCGACCCCGGCTCCACCCACGTCTCGGCGGTATCCGGATCATGCATCCGTACGCCGAACAGCTCCCGCGCCGTTGCGGGCGTCTTGACCAGCGCGTGGGGGTTCAGCGCCTGCGCCAGCGCGCGAGTGGTGGACTCGTCGTCGGGGGCGGCGGTCGCGGGGTTACTGAGGATGACGGCGTTCGTGTACTCGACCTGCCGGATCAACACTTCCGCGATCGCCCGGCCGTCTTCCGCGGCGGTGGGGATGCCACGGTCGTGGATCAGGTCGTCGCCACTCACGTCGTCGGCGAAGGTAGCAGTGTCGAGCACGGTCAGTACTGCGTCCACGCGGAGGTCGTCACCGGCATCGCGGGCGATCTCCTCGGCGAGCGCCTGGGTATCGCCGGCACCGGGGACCGACACGATCACCGCGCCGTACTTCTCCGTGGCCGCGATGCTGACCAGCAGGGGGACGAGTGAGCCTCGCATCGCGCAGGACACGCACGGATGACCCATCCGGATCACCTCGCGATCGATCACTCCGCCCGCGGTCCGGGCGATCCGCAGTACGGAGCCGCCGACCAGCCCAGTGAGGTCGTACTCGACCAGGACGGTGGAGCCGGCGACAGCCAGCAGGTCGCCGGCCACCGCGGCCCGGGACTGCTCGTCGACACCCGTCAGCAAGGTCACCGGTAGCATCAGGTCTCCCGCCTTATTGAAAATGATTACCAGTACAACGTACACTCCCGGCTACGGGAATGTCAGCCCGGGTGGCCGATGTTCACCCGTCACCAGCAACGGCGCCGAGAGGCGCCCGGAAGGAAGGGTTCGATGGCCAAGCGCAACGACGTCCGCCCGATCGTGAAGCTGCGGAGTACCGCGGGGACCGGGTTCACCTACGTGACCCGCAAGAACCGCCGCAACGACCCCGATCGGCTGGTCATGCGCAAGTACGACCCGAAGATCCGCCAGCACGTCGACTTCCGCGAAGAGCGGTAGGCCGATGGCGAAGACGAGCAAGATCGCGAAGAACGAGCAGCGCAAGCGCATCGTCGCCCTGTACGCCGAGCGCCGCGCGGAGCTGAAGCGGATCATCGCCGCGCCGGCCTCGAGTGACGCCGACCGCGAGACCGCGCAGCTCAAGCTCCAGAAGCTGCCCCGGGACGCCAGTCCGATCCGGGTCCGCAACCGCGACGTGGCCGACGGCCGCCCGCGCGGCTTCCTCCGCAAGGCCGGCATCTCCCGAGTCCGGTTCCGCACGATGGCCCACCGTGGGGAACTACCCGGAATCACCAAATCGTCTTGGTGATCCACCCCGTACGACGGCCCGGCCGGGGTCAGGTGGTCCCGGCCGGGCAGTCGTTGGGTACCCCTGGTCAGAAGCACTCTCCGGGGCGTGTATTGTTCTCTTTGTCGGAGCGGGTGCGGGACGCGAAAGCGGCCGGTCGCTTCGAACTCCCTGAAGGTTCCAGGAGCTGAAGCACGCCTTGTGCGGGTTTCGGTCACTGAGTCTTGCCGGGAGACTGGGATGGAAGAGGCCGATTTGACTGGCTTCGGCCGGAACAGTAATGTTTGGCGGGTTGCCCCGGAGTCCTGACCGAAAGGTTGCGGACGCGGTGTGCGTCCGATTCTTGAGAACTCAACAGCGTGCCGAAAGTCAATGCCGAAATTTAGCATTAACCCGATTCACGGCATTGGATGATCTTGTCCACCCCTGGTCCTCATCGGATTTTGGGTGCTGGGTTGTCTGTTGTTCGTGTATCGATTCCTTTGAGAAATAATGATTCAAGTCAGTTTGATTGTTTCTGAGATATCAAAGGATCACTCGAAGTAGTCTGTTATCCGTCTTCGGACGGTTGACATATTGAATTCAACGGAGAGTTTGATCCTGGCTCAGGACGAACGCTGGCGGCGTGCTTAACACATGCAAGTCGAGCGGTAAGGCCCCTTCGGGGGTACACGAGCGGCGAACGGGTGAGTAACACGTGAGCAACCTACCCTCAACTTCGGGATAAGCCTCGGAAACGGGGTCTAATACCGGATATCACCTCGGGCTTCATGGTTTGGGGTTGAAAGTTCTGGCGGTTGGGGATGGGCTCGCGGCCTATCAGCTTGTTGGTGGGGTAATGGCCTACCAAGGCGTCGACGGGTAGCCGGCCTGAGAGGGCGACCGGCCACACTGGGACTGAGACACGGCCCAGACTCCTACGGGAGGCAGCAGTGGGGAATATTGCGCAATGGACGAAAGTCTGACGCAGCAACGCCGCGTGAGGGATGACGGCCTTCGGGTTGTAAACCTCTTTCAGCAGGGACGAAGCGAGAGTGACGGTACCTGCAGAAGAAGGACCGGCCAACTACGTGCCAGCAGCCGCGGTAATACGTAGGGTCCGAGCGTTGTCCGGAATTATTGGGCGTAAAGGGCTCGTAGGCGGTTCGTCACGTCGGGAGTGAAAACTCGGAGCTCAACTCCGAGCCTGCTTCCGATACGGGCAGACTAGAGGTAGGCAGGGGAGAGCGGAACTCCTGGTGTAGCGGTGGAATGCGCAGATATCAGGAAGAACACCGGTGGCGAAGGCGGCTCTCTGGGCCTTACCTGACGCTGAGGAGCGAAAGCGTGGGTAGCGAACAGGATTAGATACCCTGGTAGTCCACGCCGTAAACGTTGGGCGCTAGGTGTGGGGGACATTCCACGTCCTCCGTGCCGCAGCTAACGCATTAAGCGCCCCGCCTGGGGAGTACGGCCGCAAGGCTAAAACTCAAAGGAATTGACGGGGGCCCGCACAAGCGGCGGAGCATGCGGATTAATTCGATGCAACGCGAAGAACCTTACCTGGGTTTGACATATAGGGAAATCCTCCAGAGATGGGGGGTCCGTAAGGGTCCTATACAGGTGGTGCATGGCTGTCGTCAGCTCGTGTCGTGAGATGTTGGGTTAAGTCCCGCAACGAGCGCAACCCTCGTCCTATGTTGCCAGCACGTTATGGTGGGGACTCATAGGAGACTGCCGGGGTCAACTCGGAGGAAGGTGGGGATGACGTCAAGTCATCATGCCCCTTATGTCCAGGGCTTCACGCATGCTACAATGGCCGGTACAAAGGGCTGCGAAACCGCAAGGTGGAGCGAATCCCAAAAAGCCGGTCTCAGTTCGGATTGGGGTCTGCAACTCGACCCCATGAAGTCGGAGTCGCTAGTAATCGCAGATCAGCAACGCTGCGGTGAATACGTTCCCGGGCCTTGTACACACCGCCCGTCACGTCATGAAAGTCGGCAACACCCGAAGCCGGTGGCCTAACCCTTGTGGAGGGAGCCGTCGAAGGTGGGGCTGGCGATTAGGACGAAGTCGTAACAAGGTAGCCGTACCGGAAGGTGCGGCTGGATCACCTCCTTTCTAAGGAGCATTCGGCGATCAACCCGCAAGGGTGGTCGCCTATTCGCTGTTTCTGGGACATCCGTTCTCAGGCAGCGGTGCTTCGGAATGTGGAACATTGACCATTAGGCCAAGAACTCGTCTGATCGAGCAAGTACTGCAGCAACCCTCGGGTTGATGCGTGGAACGTGAGTGAGGATGGAGGGATGGGCCGAGGCGCGCTGTTGGGTCCTGAGGAATCGGGCCGGATCTTCCTTCGGGAAGGGATGGACTGGTTTTTCTGGGTCACTACTACATCAACTGCTGGATCTTTGCGGATCACAGGGTTGGTGTGGCTGTGTGGCTGGGGCCGGCTCTCACCAAACTCCTGGTGATGGGTTTTTCGAGGGTGTGTTTTCCCTTCGTTGGATCTGTCCGAGGGTAGTGGTGGACAAGGGTTGGTGTTCCTGCCCGTATTTTGAGAACTGTATAGTGGACGCGAGCATCTTCAGTATTTTGTTGTTTTTGTGACAAGCTACTAAGGGCAATCGGTGGATGTCTAGGCACCAAGAGCCGATGAAGGACGTAGGAGCCTGCGATAAGCCCCGGGGAGTTGGCAACCAAGCTGTGATCCGGGGGTGTCCGAATGGGGAAACCCAGCTGGCATTCTAAAGCCAGTTACCAGTGCCTGAACACATAGGGTTCTGGAGGGAACGCGGGGAAGTGAAACATCTCAGTACCCGCAGGAAGAGAAAACAATAGTGATTCCGTGAGTAGTGGCGAGCGAAAGCGGATGAGGCTAAACCATGTGCGTGTGATAGCCGGCGTGCGTTGCGTATATGGGGTTGTGGGAGCATTCAGATCCTAATGCCGTGGGGTCAGGGAGTTATAAATCACTGTTGAAGTCGAATTTTCTGGAAAGTTGAGCCGTAGTGGGTAAGAGCCCCGTAGGCGTAAGACAGTGACTTCCGAGTGTTTTCCCAAGTAGCACGGGACTCTTGAAATCCCGTGTGAATCTGGCGGGACCACCCGCTAAGCCTAAATACTTCTTGGTGACCGATAGCGGACTAGTACCGTGAGGGAAAGATGAAAAGTACCCCGGGAGGGGAGTGAAATAGTACCTGAAACCGGTTGCCTACAATCCGTCGGAGCGCTCACCTTGTGTGGGTGTGACGGCGTGCCTTTTGAAGAATGAGCCTGCGAGTTAGTGGTATGTGGCGAGGTTAACCCGTGTGGGGTAGCCGTAGCGAAAGCGAGTCTGAATAGGGCGACCAGAGTCGCATGCTCTAGACCCGAAGCGGAGTGATCTATCCATGGGCAGGTTGAAGCGCGGGTAAGACCGCGTGGAGGACCGAACCCACCAGGGTTGAAAACCTGGGGGATGACCTGTGGATAGGGGTGAAAGGCCAATCAAACTCCGTGATAGCTGGTTCTCCCCGAAATGCATATAGGTGCAGCGTCGCGTGTTTCTTACCGGAGGTAGAGCACTGGATGGTCTAGGGGGCTTACCGGCTTACCGAAATCAGCCAAACTCCGAATGCCGGTAAGTGAGAGCGCGGCAGTGAGACTGCGGGGGATAAGCTCCGTAGTCGAGAGGGAAACAGCCCAGATCACCAGCTAAGGCCCCTAAGCGATTGCTAAGTGGAAAAGGATGTGGAGTTGCCCAGACAACCAGGAGGTTGGCTTAGAAGCAGCCACCCTTGAAAGAGTGCGTAATAGCTCACTGGTCAAGTGATTCCGCGCCGACAATGTAGCGGGGCTCAAGCAATCCGCCGAAGCTGTGGCATTCACACTCGTACCCGGCCCACTTTGTGGGTCCAGGTGTGTGGATGGGTAGGGGAGCGTCGTGCAGCGTGTGAAGCAGCAGAGTGATCTAGTTGTGGATGCTGCACGAGTGAGAATGCAGGCATGAGTAGCGAATGACGGGTGAGAAACCCGTCCGCCGAATGATCAAGGGTTCCAGGGTCAAGCTAATCTGCCCTGGGTAAGTCGGGACCTAAGGCGAGGCCGACAGGCGTAGTCGATGGACAACGGGTTGATATTCCCGTACCGGCATTAACACGACCCGACCGAACCCGGTGATGCTAAGAACGTGAAGCTTTGAGGCCTTCGGGCTGATGAGTGGATCTTTCGACCCGAACTGGTATTAGGTGCACTAAGGAGTGACGCAGGAGGGCAGTCCATCCGCGGCGATGGTAGGCGCAAGCTGATCCGCGGGCAAGGTGGTAGGGCGAGGCATAGGCAAATCCGTGTCTCACAGAGCCTGAGAACCGAGGCGGACCCGTTCAGGGGAAGTGGATGATCCCATGCTGCCGAGAAAAACTTCGTAGTGAGTGTTAGAGCCGCCCGTACCCCAAACCGACACAGGTGATCAGGTAGAGAATACCAAGGCGATCGAGTGAACCATGGTTAAGGAACTCGGCAAAATGCCCCCGTAACTTCGGGAGAAGGGGGGCCTGATTCGTGACGAGACTTGCTCTCGGAAGCGTTGATGGCCGCAGAGACCAGGCCCAAGCGACTGTTTACTAAAAACACAGGTCCGTGCGAAGAAGTAATTCGATGTATACGGACTGACGCCTGCCCGGTGCTGGAACGTTAAGGGGACAGGTTAGCTGGCTTTGGCCGGCGAAGCTTTGAACTTAAGCGCCAGTAAACGGCGGTGGTAACTATAACCATCCTAAGGTAGCGAAATTCCTTGTCGGGTAAGTTCCGACCTGCACGAATGGCGTAACGACTTGGGCGCTGTCTCAACCATGGACTCGGCGAAATTGCATTACGAGTAAAGATGCTCGTTACGCGCAGCAGGACGGAAAGACCCCGGGACCTTTACTACAACTTGGTATTGGTGGTCGGTACAACTTGTGTAGGATAGGTGGGAGACTGTGAAACCTGGACGCCAGTTCGGGTGGAGTCATCGTTGAAATACCACTCTGGTTGTTCTGGCTGTCTAACTTCGGTCCATTATCTGGATCAGGGACAGTGCCTGGTGGGTAGTTTGACTGGGGCGGTCGCCTCCTAAAAGGTAACGGAGGCGCTCAAAGGTTCCCTCAGCCTGGTTGGCAATCAGGTGTCGAGTGTAAGTGCACAAGGGAGCTTGACTGTGAGACAGACATGTCGAGCAGGGACGAAAGTCGGAACTAGTGATCCGGCGGTGGCATGTGGGAGCACCGTCGCTCAACGGATAAAAGGTACCCCGGGGATAACAGGCTGATCTTCCCCAAGAGTCCATATCGACGGGATGGTTTGGCACCTCGATGTCGGCTCGTCGCATCCTGGGGCTGGAGTAGGTCCCAAGGGTTGGGCTGTTCGCCCATTAAAGCGGCACGCGAGCTGGGTTTAGAACGTCGTGAGACAGTTCGGTCCCTATCCGCTGCGCGCGCAGGAGACTTGAGAAGGGCTGCCCCTAGTACGAGAGGACCGGGGTGGACGAACCTCTGGTGTGCCAGTTGTTCCGCCAGGAGCACGGCTGGTTGGCTACGTTCGGGAGTGATAACCGCTGAAAGCATCTAAGCGGGAAGCACGCTTCAAGATGAGGTCTCCCACCGAGTTAATCGGGTAAGGCCCCCAGTAGACCACTGGGTTGATAGGCCAGAAGTGGAAGCGCCGCAAGGTGTGGAGCTGACTGGTACTAATAGGCCGAGGGCTTGTCTCAACACCAACACAGTTGGGGCAACAAACTGCTGCAAGAATATACGCGTCCACTATACGGTTCCTGAAATACGGTCAACCCCAGCCCGAACCCACACGAGACGTGTGGGGGCGGTGACTTGCAGGGTGGTTGGTTGATATTTCTATAGAGTTACGGTGACCATAGCGTCGGGGAAACACCCAGTCTCCATTCCGAACCTGGAAGTTAAGCCCTTCAGCGCCGATGGTACTGCGACCGGGAGGTCGTGGGAGAGTAGGACGTCGCCGGACATTCACACTGTTAAGGGCCACCCCCAATCGGGGTGGCCCTTAGCATTTCCCCCGTTACTGCCAGACGGCGAGACGGTGACCGCTGAAGAAGTCCGTCCGGACGGTGCCGGCGGGGTTCAGCGACTGGACCTCACGATCGGACGGCTTCGCCCGCGGCCAGGCGACGGCTCCGGCGACATTCGGGTCACCAGTGCGAGCAAATGCGCTCCACCGAGCGATCAGCTCGGTCGAGAACGCTGCCTGCGCGGGACTGAGCCGGGCGAAGACGCTCAAGTCGAAGAAGTAGGCGACCTCGCTCAGGTGGTGAGAGCCCACAGGCCAGGCCGGCTCGGGCAGGCCGGCGTACCAAGGGGCTTTGCCGGCGAACTCGAAGGTGTAGGTCGGCATTCTCGAGGAGAGCAGGCGGTTCGTCTTTGCCGCCGCGACGGCCCAGCTGGAGTCGGTGAGGACTGTCGAGAGCGCGAGTCCGGCCGGCTTGATGTCGGAGTAGGCGGCACGGATCTTCTCTGCGTCAGCACCGAAGGTCTTCTCGAGCTGCTCTCGGTAGTCGGCATCCGTGGTCGGAGTGCCAGTCGCTACTTCCTGCGCGCCGATACGGCCGTGCTCTTCGTCGTGATTGATGCCGTGGAGCACCGGTACACGGTTGACGCGCCCGGTTGCCAATGCCTCCGAAGGGTGCAGCGGCAGGACCGGCCCACCCAGTACAGGGCCGAAGTGGTCGTCAGCGGTTGCGGCCAGGAGATCCTCGGTCGAGACGTCGCGCAGGCAGGCGGCCGTAGTACAGCCGAATGAGTTGGCGAGCCTTTGGCTGTAGTCGACTGCGACCGCGCGCGGGCGGGGAGCCGCGTAGTTGGATGAGGAGTACTCCTGCGTGCAAGGCCCGCTCTGGATGATCGCGCGGTGGAACAGCCCGGCCGCGGTCGGCGAGGCCAGTTGGTCGCAGACGCTGTAGGCGCCGGCCGATTCGCCCATGATCGTGACGTTGCGAGGATTCCCACCGAAGGACACGGCATTGCGCTGCACCCATCGCAGCGCGGCCTGCTGATCCTCCAACCCGAAGTTCCCGGAACCCTTGCCGAGCAGCGGGCTCGCCAGGAAGCCGAAGGCGCCGAGCCGGTACTGAACCTGTACGACGACCGCGTTGCCCTGCTTGGCCAGTCGACTGGGTCCGTAGTTGCGAGTGGCCCCGTTCGTGAAGCTGCCACCGTGAATCCACACCACCACTGGGAGTCCCCGTGCGCTGGTGGGCGTTGTCACGTCCAGATACAGACAGTCCTCGCTGGTGCTCGCCACCCCGACGGGATGCTCCCCCTGCGCACAGCTGCCGGCGTACTGCGTGGCGTCGCGCACCCCGGACCAGCGATCGGCGGGACGCGGTGATCGCCATCGCCAGTCCCCGGTGGGTGGCGCCGCGTACGGGACGCCACGGAAGGTTCGCGTGTCCTGCTCCGCCAGGCCGCGGACAGCGCCCCGATCGGTGCGGACCACGAGATGAGGATCGTTGGAAGCCGCAGGGGCGGCGACCGCGGTAGCGGCCAAGGCAAGAGCGGCGGTGGCGGAAAGAGCGGTGAAGGCGGCCAGGCCGGCAACGGCAGTGCGGGTCTTCGCGGAGAGCGACATCCATGAGCCTTCCAGATGAGCGGATCGTTGAAGCTCAATCCTGGAAGGCTGGGCCCGTCACGGCACTGGGGTCAGGACCCCGTCGAAAGGGGAGAAAACACCACTAACCGCGAAGGCGGCGGGTGAGCGCGTCGGCGGCTTGGCGGGTCCGGCGAGCCAGCAGGAAGCGTTCGCTGGCGGGGACGGCGTCGGTGCGGAAGGTGATGCTGATGGCGGCGACCGGATGGCCGGCGTGGTCGACGGCCGCGCTGGCGACGGAGGCAACGCCCGCGGTCACATGGGAGTCCTCGACCGCATAGCCCTGCCGCTTCTCGTCGGAGAGGATGCGACGCAGCTGGCTGAGCGTCTGGGGCCCCTGGTCGGTACGGCGTACGAAGGTTTCCGGGGAGGGGAACAGTGCGCGGACCTGAGCCGGTGGCAGCTCGGCCAGCAGCGCCCGGCCGGAGGCGGTCAGCGTCGCGGGCAGCCGGACACCGACATCGGTGACGAGGGTGACCGGCCGCGGTGGCTGTTCCTTCAGCAGATAGACGAGTTCGCGTCCGTGCAGTACGCCGAGATGCGCCGTCTGGCCGACCTCGGCGACCAGCTGGGCGAGCAACGGCCGGGCCAGCCGCTCGAGCGGATCGTGCCGCAGGTACGCCGAACCGATCTCGAAGGCGGCCACCCCGAGCCCGTAGCGCTTCTCCTCCGGCAGGTGCACCACGAAGCCCTCGCTGATCATTGCCTTCAGCAAGTGGTACGTCGACGAGCGTGGCAGTCCCACCGCGGAGGCGATGCGCTCCATCGGTACCGGTCCGGGCTGGGTGGCCAGGAACGTCAGCACCCGCAGCGTGCGGGTCGAGGCGGGAACGTTGCCGCTCACAACAGTGAGACTAGCGGGCCTGTCTCAGATTTCGGACGATTGACGGGCTTTGGTCCGCCCGCGCCGGATCCACAGCCGCAACCCCTCGCCGGCCAGTGCCAGCGCGAAGAGACCGGCGGCGATCTGCCAGTCGAAGTACTCGGTGCCCGACGTCAGGAAGCCGACGCCGACGGCCAGGGCCGCGAAGAGCGCGACCGAGAGGAAGAACCGGTTCACAGGTCAGAGCACCTTCTCCGCGGTCCAGGCCGCGGCTGTCAGTCGATAGCCGAGCCACTCGTTCACCGCGAGCATCGGCGCGTTGCCCGCGTCGTTCCCGGTGAACGCCCGCTCGAACCCGGCCTCCCGGCTGCGCGTCAGCGCCGCCGACTTCACCACCTTGGCCAGCCCCCGCCCCCGGTACGCCGGCACGGTCCCGGTCAGATTCGACCAGATCACCCGCCGGTCCGGGTCGGCCGTCGTCGTCACGAACGACACGACCTCCTCGCCGGCCAGCAACGCGATGCTCAGGTCGAGGCGAACGTCCGGGTGGTCCCAGTCGTGCTTCAGCCAGTCGTCGTACGGCGAGATGTGCGACAGCCCGCTCGGGTCGTCACCGGCGACGGCCACGTTGGCCTCCCACAAGCGACGGGGATCGAGCTCGGTGAAGTCGACCAGCCGCAGGTCAGCCGGCACGGGAGCCGGCTCAGGCACCGCGCTGAGTTCGGCGCAGGAGTGGCTCATCTGCCGGCCGATCTCGTAACCGCGATGAGTGGCGAACTCCTTGGAGGCGTCGTCATCCTCGACGACGACCAGGAGGCTGTGAGCGCCCGCATCGGCGGCCACCGCGGTGACCTGGTCGGTGAGCGCGCTGCCGATGCCGCGTCGCCGGTGTGACGGGGGCACTTGCACAGTGATGCGCACGCGCGGAGCCACCTCGTCCGGCGCGGGCCGGTAGATGTTCCCGTAGCCGACCACCGCGTCGTCCTCGACCGCGATCAGCACCACCCGCGTGGTGGTCTTGCGGAGCTCCGCCTCGATGCCGCGAGCGGTTTTCACCAGCTGAGGCATCGCCGCTGCCCACACCCCGGCGATTCCCACCGCGTCAGCGGGCGTCGCCGCCCGAATCCCGAACCCCATCCCAGAACCCTAATTCCCCCGCGGGGTCGCCAACCCCAACCCGCCCGTGCCACGCGCCACGCACTTTGTGCACGGCCCAGCCACTCGGGAGCGCTCCCACCTGCTTGGACGGTGCACAAAGTCGGCGTTTCAGGGGGCGGGCGCGGGGTGGAGGCGGTGGGAGATGTCTCGGATTTGAGACGGTGGAGGGGTGGCGGTGCTGTGATCGGTGGGGTGGGCGCGGTGCAATGGGCAGGTGAACAGCCAAACATCCCAGGCAGTGACAGTCGGCGTCGGGCCGCTCAGCCCGGCTGACGTCGTCGCGGTGGCGCGCTACCGGGCGCCGGTGCGGATCGACGACCAGGCCCTCGAGGAGATCGCGAAGTCGCGGACGGCCATCGAGGCGCTGGCCCATGCGGAGACCCCGCACTACGGCGTCTCCACCGGATTCGGCGCGCTCGCGACCCGGCACATCGCTCCCGAGCTGCGGGCCCAGCTGCAACGCAGTCTGGTCCGGTCGCACGCGGCCGGCTCCGGCCCCGAGGTCGAGGCCGAGGTGGTCCGGGCGCTGGCGCTGCTTCGCCTGTCGACCCTCGCGACCGGCCGGACCGGAGTGAAGGTCGCGACAGCTCAGGCGTACGCCGGGCTGCTCAATGCCCAGCTGACCCCGGTCGTGCACGAGTACGGCAGCCTCGGCTGCTCCGGTGACCTCGCGCCGCTGGCCCATGTCGCGCTCGCCGTGATGGGCGAAGGCCACGTCCGTGACGCCGACGGCAACCTGCTCGCCGCGGGCGACGCGCTCGCCCAGCACGGGCTCGAACCGGTCGTCCTCGCCGAGAAGGAAGGCCTGGCGCTGATCAACGGCACCGACGGCATGCTCGGCATGCTGGTGCTCGCCCTCGCCGACCTGGACCGGCTGCTCAAGACCGCCGACATCGCCGCCGCGATGAGCGTCGAGGGTCAGCTCGGCACCGACCGGGTCTTCGCCGAGGACCTCCAGGCACTCCGCCCGCACCCCGGGCAGGGCGCGGCCGCCGCCAACCTGCGCGCAGTACTGAATGACAGCGGGATTGTCGCGAGTCATCGCGGACCTGACTGCAACCGCGTACAGGATGCGTACTCCCTACGCTGCTCGCCGCAGGTTCACGGGGCTGCCCGCGACACCGCGAGTCATGCCGCAACTGTTGCCGGGCGTGAGCTGGCCGCCGCGATCGACAACCCGGTGGTACTCCCCGACGGACGCGTCGAGTCCAACGGCAACTTCCACGGCGCCCCCGTCGGCTACGTGCTGGACTTCCTGGCGATCGCTGTCGCGGACGTGGCCAGCATCAGCGAGCGACGGACCGACCGGTTCCTCGATGTCGCCCGCAACCATGGGCTGAACGCCTTCCTGGCCGACGATCCCGGTGTCGACTCCGGCCACATGATCGCGCAGTACACGCAGGCCGCGATCGTGTCCGAGCTGAAGCGGCTCGCCGTACCGGCCAGTGTCGACTCGATCCCGAGCAGCGCGATGCAGGAGGACCACGTCTCGATGGGCTGGTCGGCCGCACGCAAGCTGCGCAAGGCGATCGACGGCCTGGAGCAGGTGCTGGCCGTCGAGATTCTCACCGCGGCCCGGGCGCTCGACCTACGGGCACCGCTCGAGCCCTCGCCCGCCACCGCCGCAGTACTGCGAGAACTGCGGGCGCACGTCGAGGGTCCGGGCACCGACCGGCACCTCGCTCCCGAAATCGCGCACTCTGTCAGGCTTGTTGCTGACGGCACCTACTTGTCCGCTGTCCAGGCCGTCACAGGCCCACTGAACTGAGAGGCTGGATCACACATGTCCGGACCCCGACCCGTCCGCGCACCCCGCGGCACCACCCTCACCGCCCAGGGCTGGCAGCAGGAAGCCGCGCTGCGGATGCTGCAGAACAACCTCGACCCGGAGGTCGCCGAGCACCCCGACGAGCTGGTGGTCTACGGCGGTTCGGGCAAGGCGGCGCGGGACTGGAACTCGTTCGACGCGATGGTCAGAACCCTGACCACGTTGAAGAACGACGAGACCATGCTGGTGCAGTCCGGTAAGCCGGTCGGCGTGATGCAGACGCACGAGTGGGCGCCGCGGGTGCTGATCGCGAACTCCAACCTGGTCGGCGACTGGGCCACCTGGGAGGAGTTCCGCAAGCTCGAGGCGATGGGCCTGACCATGTACGGCCAGATGACGGCCGGCTCGTGGATCTACATCGGCACCCAGGGCATCCTGCAGGGCACCTACGAGACGTTCGCCGCGGTCGCCACCAAGAAGTTCGGCGGCTCGCTGGCCGGAACGATCACGCTGACCGCGGGACTCGGCGGTATGGGTGGCGCGCAGCCGCTGGCCGTGACGATGAACGACGGCGTGGCGATCTGCATCGACGTCGACTCCAGCCGGATCGACCGCCGGATCGAGCACCGGTACCTCGACGTCCGGGCGAACTCGCTCGACGAGGCGGTCCGGCTGGCCGAGGAGGCCAAGCAGGCTCGCCGGCCGCTGTCGATCGGCGTACTGGGCAATGCCGCGGTGATGGTGCCGGAGCTGCTCGCCAAGGGCGCGCCGATCGACATCGTGACCGACCAGACGTCGGCCCACGACCCGCTGATGTACCTGCCGGTCGGTGTCGACTTCGACGACTGGACCACCGCCCGGCAGAAGGACCCGGCCGGCTTCACCGAGCGCGCGCAGGAGTCGATGGCTCGCCACGTCGAGGCGATGGTGGGCTTCCAGGACGCGGGTGCCGAGGTGTTCGACTACGGCAACTCGATCCGCGACGAGGCACGCAAGGCCGGGTACCACCGGGCCTTCGACTTCCCCGGCTTCGTACCGGCGTACATCCGGCCGTTGTTCTGTGAGGGGAAGGGCCCGTTCCGGTGGGCCGCGCTGTCGGGCAACCCGGCCGACATCGCGAAGACCGACCAGGCGATCCTCGACCTGTTCCCGGACAACGAGCACCTGACCCGGTGGATCAAGATGGCCGGCGAACGCGTTGCCTTCCAGGGGTTGCCGGCCCGGATCTGCTGGCTCGGCCAGGGTGAGCGGGACAAGGCCGGCCTGCGGTTCAACGACATGGTCGCCTCGGGTGAGCTGGAGGCGCCGATCGTGATCGGGCGCGACCACCTCGACACCGGCAGCGTCGCCTCGCCGTACCGGGAGACCGAGGGAATGCTCGACGGTTCGGACGCGATCGCGGACTGGCCGTTGCTGAACGCGATGGTCAACGTCTCCAGCGGTGCTTCCTGGGTGTCGATCCACCACGGTGGCGGCGTCGGAATGGGGCGGTCGATCCACGCCGGTCAGGTATCGGTTGCCGATGGCACCGATCTCGCCCGGCAGAAACTGGAACGGGTGCTGAGCAACGATCCGGCGATGGGTGTCATCCGGCACGTGGACGCCGGCTACGAAAGAGCAGACGAAACAGCCGCCGAGCGAGGTATCAGGATCCCGATGCGGGAGAGCTGACCGCTGCACAGTGCGACCGAGGCAATCCACAGCGCTAAGGTGCACTTTCTTACGGACCGAGATCCCCGCTAATCCCGTGTTCTTGGGGGTCCGGTCCCCTAGGATCGTTCGGGCGATCTCCGACGAGCGCGAAGGGGCGCCATGATCGAGTTCGAAGACGTCACCAAGCAGTATCCCGACGGCACGGTCGCCGTCGACACGCTGAGCCTGCGGATTCCCAGCAACGAGATCACCGTGTTCGTCGGACCTTCCGGCTGCGGCAAGACGACCTCGCTGCGGATGATCAACCGGACGATCGAGCGCAGCAGCGGCCGGATCTCGATCGACGGCGAGGACATCAACGCCGGCGACCCGGTCACCCTGCGGCGCGGGATCGGCTACGTGATCCAGCACGCCGGGCTGTTCCCGCACAAGACCGTGGTCGACAACGTCGCCACCGTGCCGAAGCTGCTCGGCTGGGACAAGAAGAAGACCCGCGCCACCGCGATGGAGCTGCTCGAGCGGGTCGGCCTGGATCTCAAGCTGGCCGAGCGGTACCCGGCCCAGCTGTCCGGTGGCCAGCAGCAACGAGTCGGCGTCGCCCGGGCGCTGGCGGCCGACCCGAAGATCATGTTGATGGACGAGCCGTTCAGTGCCGTCGACCCGATCGTGCGCAACCAGCTGCAGGAGGAACTGCTCCGCCTGCAACGCGATATCGGCAAGACCATCGTGTTCGTCACGCACGACATCGACGAGGCGATCAAACTCGGTGACAACGTCGCCGTACTGCGCGTCGGCGGCAAGCTCGCCCAGTTCGCGCCACCGGCCGAGTTGCTGGCTCACCCGGCCGACGAGTTCGTCGAAAGCTTCGTGGGCAAGGACCGCGGCTATCGCGCCCTGACCTTCCTGCGGATCGACGACCTCAAGCTCGCGCCGCTGCCCAGTGAACTCGTGCTGGACGACGCGGGGAAGCCGGCCGGCTGGCGCAAGGGCTCGGGCGAGCTGCTGCCGATCGGTTCCACCTTCGACCGCACCGACTCGGTGCGGGCGGCACTGGACGCAGTACTGACGTCACCCACCGGTCAAGGAGTCTGCGTCGACGAGTCAGGCAAAGCCATCGGCGTCGTCGACCAAACCCTGCTCGCCGAAACGCTGCGTCTCCCATGACTCTACTGTTTGCCTCGCCTCCGGCTCGGCGGGTCATGGGGCTGAACTCCCGGCCTTCCCTCGTCACTCCGGTCGCTTCGCTCCCTCCATTCCTCAGTCCAGGCCGGGAG
This sequence comes from Kribbella sp. CA-294648, assembly GCF_050943845.1. Classification (NCBI taxonomy): domain Bacteria; kingdom Bacillati; phylum Actinomycetota; class Actinomycetes; order Propionibacteriales; family Kribbellaceae; genus Kribbella; species Kribbella sp. CA-294648. The sequence continues at coordinate 8,400,542 of NZ_CP191981.1, read as the reverse complement.
GCCCCATGACCTGGATCGGCGACAACCTGGACGTGATCTGGGCAGCGCTGCGGGAGCACCTCTATCTGTCGGTGCTACCGGTGCTGATCGGGCTGCTGATCGCGGTCCCGCTCGGCTACGTCGCCACCCGGTACGGCTGGCTGGCGAACCCGCTGATCGCGCTCGGTGGCGTGCTCTACTCCCTGCCCTCGCTCGCTCTGTTCATCGTGTTGCCGGCCGTGCTGGGCACGAAGGTGCTGTCGCCCGTCAACATCATCATCGCGCTGACGGTCTACACGGTCTCGCTGCTGATCCGGAACGTGATCGACGGGCTGCGGTCGGTGCCGCCGGAAGTCCGGCAGGCGGCGATCTCGGTCGGTTACAGCACCTACCGGCGGGTGATCGCGGTCGACCTGCCGATCGCCGTACCGGTGATCTTCGCCGGTTTGCGGGTGGTGACGGTGGCCAACATCTCGATGGTCAGCGTGGGCGCCATCATCGGCATCGGCGGCCTCGGGGAGCTGTTCACCGACGGCTTCCAGAAGAACTTCCTCACCCCGATCGTGGTCGGCATCGTGCTGTCCCTGGCGCTCGCGCTGGTGGCCGACCTGGCTATCGTCGGACTACAGCGCATTCTTACTCCGTGGGCCCGCGTGTCAACCGGGAGAGAGGCGGCCTGATGCTCCAGGGAATGCTGGACTTCCTCACCGACCCGGTCAACTGGTCCGGGACCGAAGGCATCGACAACCGGATCCTGCAGCACGTCTGGTACACCTTCCTGTCCCTCGGGCTGGCCGCGCTCGTGGCCTTCCCGGTCGGGGTGCTGATCGGCCACACCCGGCGCGGCGCCTTCCTCGCGATCAACCTGGGCAACGCCGCCCGGGCCCTGCCGACCCTCGGTCTGCTCACGCTGGTCGTGCTGCTGATGGGCCGGATCGGCCTGCTTCCGGTCCTGATCGCGCTGGTCGTACTGGGCATCCCGCCGATCCTCACCGCGACCTACGCGGGCATCGCGAACGTCGACCCGGCCACTGTCGACGCGGCCCGGGGGATGGGGATGACCGGCGGCGAGATCCTGCGCAAGGTCGAACTGCCGATCGCGCTGCCGTTGATCATCTCCGGCCTGCGCAGCGCGACCCTGCAGATCGTCTCCACCGCCACCATCGCGGCGCTCGTCGCGTTGGGCGGCCTGGGCCGGTACGTCGTCGACGGATTGTCGCTGCGGGACTTCCCGCAGATGCTGAGTGGCGCCGTCCTGGTCGCGCTGCTCGCGGTCGGCCTCGACCTCCTGTTCGCCCTGCTCGCCAGGTTGACCGTCTCCGACGGTCTGACCGGACGGGTCAGCAAAGCCCTCTCCCAGCCCACCCCGGCTCCGGCCGGTACCTGACGGACCCCTTGGAGGATCCCGTGTTTCACCGTGTAGCCACCCGCACCGCCGTCGCCGGCCTGGGGCTTCTGCTGCTCGCCGCATGCGGCGGCGGTGGCGATCCGCTCGACAGCGGCGCCGGCGGGGAGACGAAGGCCCCGGACAAGGTCACCAGCATCACCGTCGGCTCGGCCAAGTTCGGTGAGAGCGAACTGCTCGCCGAGATGTACGCCCAGGCCCTGCAGGCCAAGGGGCTGACCGTGAAGAAGCAACTCAACATCGGCCAGCGCGAGGCCTACATCGCGGCCATCAAGGACGGCTCCGTCGATGTCCTGCCCGAATACACCGGCGCCGCGCTGGAGTACTTCAAGAAGGGTGCCGAGACCGGCGACGAGAACGCGACGTACGAGTCCCTGAAGCAGGCGCTGCCGGAAGGCCTGGAGGTGCTGGAGAAGTCGCCGGCCGCCGACGAGGACACCATCGTGGTGACCAAGGCGACCGCGGACAAGCTCGGTATCAAGTCGATCGCCGACCTGAAGGGCAAGAACCTGATCGCAGGTGGCGGTGCCGAGTTCAAGATCCGCCGGTCCGGCCTGGCCGGCATGAAGGAGGAGTACGACGTCGACTTCAAGGAGTTCAAGACGCTCGACTCCGGCGGCCCGCTGAGCCTGCAGGCGCTGAAGAGCGACCAGATCCAGGTGAGCAACTTCTTCACCACCCAGTCGGTGATCAAGGAGAACAACCTGGTCATGCTGGAGGACCCGAAGAACATCCTGCCGCCGAACAACGTCGTACCGCTGGTCCGGAGCGACCACAAGGACGCGACGGTCACCGACGCTCTGAACGCGGTCTCCGCCAAGCTCACCACCGAGGAGCTGACCGACCTGGTCAAGCGCGTCGAGGTGGGTAAGGAGCGGTCCGAGGCGGTCGCCAAGGAGTGGCTGACGAAGAACAGCCTTGTCTGAGTCGTTCGAGCAGCTCTGGGCGGAGCTGGCCGCCCTCGGCAAGGATCCCTCGACCGGGGGATACCGCCGCGGTGGCTGGACGCCGTCGGAACGCGAGGCCACGCACTGGTTCACCGACCAGTGCGCGGCCCGCGGGCTGACCGTCGAGTCGGACGGGATCGGCAACCTGGTCGCCTGGTGGGAGCCGACGGCGCAGTCCGAGGGCACGCCGGGCATCGTGACCGGGAGCCATCTCGACTCGGTGATCGACGGCGGCGCCTTCGACGGCCCGCTCGGCGTGGTCTCCGCGTTGTCGGCGGTGGACCGGCTGCGGGCCGAGGGCTTCGTGCCGTCGGTACCGATCGGGATCGGCGCGTTCGTCGAGGAGGAGGGCTCACGCTTCGGGATGCCCTGTCTCGGTTCGCGGATCGCCACCGGTGTGCTCCCGCCGGAGAAGGCCCTGGCCCTGCAGGATCGCGAAGGCGTTTCCCTGTACGACGCGCTGGCGCGGGCCGGCACCGATCCGGACCGGGTCGGGCCCTCCTCGCTGCTCTCGCGGATGGCCACCTTCGTCGAGTTGCACGTCGAGCAGGGGCGCGCGCTGACCGCGCCGGTGGGAGTCGCGAGTTCGATCTGGCCACACGGGCGGTTCCGGTTCACCTTCCGCGGTGAGGCGAACCACGCCGGCACCACGCTGATGGAAGACCGGCACGACCCGATGCTGACGTACGCGATGACGGCTCTCGCCGCGAACAAGCAGGCCCGGCTGGCCGGCGCACGAGCCACCTTCGGCAGGCTCTCGGTCGAGCCGAACGGGACCAACGCCGTACCGTCTCAGGTGACCGCTTGGCTCGATGCGCGGGCCGCGTCGGCCGACGTTCTGGAGTCGTTGCTTGCGGCAATCACTCGGCAGGCGACCGAGCGGGCCGAGCGGGACGGTACGACGGTCGAGATGGTGCCGGAGTCCGTGTCGCCGATAGTGGACTTCCAACCGGGGTTGCGGGACCGGCTGAGCGCAGTACTGGATGATGCGCCGGTGTTGCCGACCGGGGCCGGGCATGATGCCGGGGTGTTCTCCGATGCGGGGATTCCGACGGCGATGCTGTTCGTGCGGAATCCGACCGGGGTTTCGCACTCGCCGGCCGAACACGCCGAGATGGACGACTGTCTGGCGGGGGTCGAGGCGCTGGCCGCAGTACTGAAGGATCTGACGCGGTGACGGCCTACTGGTGTGAGCAGGCGTTGCTGCCGTCCGGGTTGGCCTCGGGCGTGCTGGTAACCGTTGTGGACGGGCGATTCGCCTCGGTCGAGGTGGATGCAGCGCCTGGCGACGCGGTGCGGCTCAGCGGGATTGTGCTGCCTGGCTTGGCGAACTGCCACAGTCACGCGTTTCATCGCGCGTTGCGAGGGCGTACCCAGACCGAGCGTGGGACCTTCTGGACCTGGCGCGAGCAGATGTACGCCGTCGCCTCCGTGCTCACGCCGGACAGTTACTACCAGCTCGCGCGGGCCGTGTACGGCGAGATGCTGCTGGCCGGGATCACCGCGGTCGGCGAGTTCCACTACCTGCATCACGCACCGGGCGGTCGGCGCTATGACAACCGGAACGCGATGGGTGAGGCGTTGATCGCGGCGGCGCGGGATGCCGGCCTCCGGATCGCGCTACTCGACACCTGTTACGTGGCAGGCGGGATCGACCAGCCGCTGAATGAGGTGCAGCAGCGGTTCAGCGATGGCGACGCGGCCGCCTGGGCGGCGCGGGTGCTCGACCTGCGCGCTGCGGACGACGTGGTGATCGGCGCGGCCGCCCACTCGGTCCGGGGTGTGCCGCAGGATCAGCTGAGCGCAGTGGCTGCCGCACTGCCTAACGCGCCGCTGCACATCCACCTGTCCGAGCAGGTCGCGGAGAACGAGGCCTGTTTGCAGGCGTATGGCCGCACGCCTTCTCAGGTGCTCGACGAGGCAGGATTCCTCAGCGGGCGGACGAGTGCGGTGCATGCCACCCATTTGACGCCGGTGGATGTCGGGCTGTTGGGGAGCTCGGGGACGTATTCGTGTTTCTGTCCGACCACCGAACGCGATCTGGCCGACGGGATCGGCCCGTCGGTCGCTCTGCGGGAGGCTGGTTCGCCGCTGACGCTGGGGTCCGACAGCCATGCCGTGATCGACCTGTTCGAGGAAATGCGCGCGGTGGAACTGAACGAGCGCCTCGCCTCGCAGGAGCGCGGGCACTGGTCGGCGCCGGAGTTGCTTGCTGCCGGCACCGTTGTCGGGCACCGCTCGCTCGGCTTCGACGATGCGGGCCGGATCGAGGTCGGCGCGTGGGCGGACCTGGTCGCCGTACGGTCGGACAGCGTTCGTACCGCGGGCACCGGCGCGTCGGTCGAGACGGTCGTTTTCGCTGCCAGTGCGGCGGATGTGCGGGATGTAGTGGCCTCGGGCAACCATCTGGTGAGCTCGGGGGAGCACGGGAAACTTGATGTGGCGGCCGAGCTGGCCGCCTCGATCGGAGCGGTGACGTGACCTCGTTGGTGCTGACCGGGATCAGCTCGCTGGTCACGAACGATCCGAGTCACGGCTCGGTCGACGGGGCCGCGTTGGGAGAGATTCAGGACGCGGCCGTCGTGATCGAGGGGTCGCGGTTCGCCTGGGTCGGGTCGCGCCGGGACGCGCCGGCGGCGGACAGTGCGCTGGACGTCGGCGGCCGCGCGGTGATCCCCGGCTTCGTGGACTCACATTCACACCTGGTCTTCGCGGGCGACCGGGCCCAGGAGTTCGCGGCCCGGATGACTGGTACGCCGTACAGCGCGGGCGGCATCCGTACGACGGTGGCCGCGACCCGGACGGCCTCCGACGATCAGCTGACCGCCAACGTGGCCCGGTTGGTGACCGAGATGCGTCGGCAGGGCACCACCACGGTCGAGATCAAGTCGGGGTACGGGCTCACCACGTTGGACGAGTCGCGGGCACTGGCGATCGCGTCGGCCTTCACCGACGACACGACGTACCTGGGGGCCCACGTCGTACCGGCCGAGTTCGCTGAGGACCCTGCTGGGTATGTCGAGCTGGTGACCGGGCCGATGCTGGCGGCGGCTGCTCAGCACGCCAAGTGGGTGGATGTTTTTGTCGAGCGAGGTGCGTTCGACGCGGATCAGGCCCGGGCGATCCTGCTGGCCGGCGCCGCGAAAGGGCTCGGGCTGCGGGTCCACGCGAACCAGCTCGGCGAAGGGCCCGGCGTACAGCTGGCTTGTGAGCTGGGAGCCGCGGCGGCTGACCATTGCACGCATCTGTCCGATGCTGATGTGGATGCGCTGGCGGCCTCCGGGGTGGTTGCGGGGTTGCTGCCGGCTGTCGAGTTCTCCACACGGTCGCCGTACCCGGATGCGCGGCGGCTGATCGATGCCGGGGTGACGGTGGCGTTGGCGACCGACTGCAATCCGGGCTCGGGCTACTCGTCGTCGATGCCGCTGTGCATCGCGCTGGCCGTGCGGGAGATGCGGATGACTCCGGCCGAGGCGCTCTGGTCGGCGACCGCCGGCGGGGCTCGCTCGCTCCGGCGTGATGACGTCGGCCGGATCGAGCCCGGTGCGCGGGCCGACTTGGCGGTCCTGGACGCGCCGTCGTACCTGCACCTGGCCTACCGCCCCGGCGTGCCACTGGTGACACATACCTTCATCGCGGGACGGCAGGCCTAGTGCCTGAACGCCGCGAATTCCCAGCCCATCAATCAAACGCCTGCAGGCTGCCTTTCTCGCCCGCTCAGGCGGCGTCCGGCTGACACACCAGCGGGGACGGAGGTGGTTTGATGGGCTGGGGGTTCGCTTGCTCTTCTGACGGCGTCCACCACCCACCCCGGATCGAGCATCACGTCCTCCCAGGAGAAGCGGAGCAGGCGCCAGCCCCGGACGGTGAGTTGGGTGTGCCGGCGGCAGTCGCGGGCCAGGGCTGCCCGGGTCCCGTGATGCGCGAAGCTGTCGGCTTCCAGCGCGAGCTCGAGGACCGGGTCCGCGAGATCGACCCTGGCCGAGAAGGTTTCGTCCTGGATCACCCACTGGGGGACGAAGCCGTCGATTCCTGCCTCGAGCAGCACGGCGCGCAGTACGGACTCCAGCGGTGACTCCGCCCGGCCGTCGGCTGCTGCGGCCACCCGTCTTGCCCGGCCACTCCCTGGGCCAAGGAGGCCGGCCGCCGCGGCGAGCAGTTGGTCACGTTGGATTCCACCCTTGCGGAGCGCGGAGTCCGCCACGCAGAGACCGGCTGCGAACGGCAGGGTGCGGGCGCAGTCGAGGACGGTCCGCAGCTTCGTGGTCCGGCCGTCCAGAGCCGGTACGTCGTCGGCCCAGTGCAGCTTGCAGTCGATGGTGCTCGCCCGCTGGTGTTGCCCGCGTGGGACCGTCACCTGGGCGACGGCCGGCAGGTCGAGCACCTCGAACCCGTGCAGGACGGCCGCGCTGAGATGCGACACGACACCACCCTGAGCGCGGGCGGCGGCGAGCGGGTCTGCGGCCGGCGGCAGCGCGTACACGCCGCGGGCGATGCGCTGGATCGAGCCGCTCGCCAGTGCCTTCCGGATCGCCCGACCGGACGCCCCGGTCCGGAGTTGGGCGAAAGTGGTGGATCCCGCTCTTCGCCGCAGCAACTCGACGACGTCCGTCACTCCACGATGGTCGCCGATCTCGCGGTGACCCGTCGGGCGTTGTCCACAGGCACGAGCCCCCATCCCATCAATGGGCTCCCGAGCGTCGATGCCGCAGCGCGGAACGTGCGGGCTGGGTGCGCCATTGATGGGGCGGGGCCCCGGCGCTCCGGCGTACGGACCCCCATCCCATCAATGGGTCGGCGAGCGTCGGCGTCCCAGCGCGGAGTGTGGGGTTGAGCGGGCCATTGATGGGGTGGGGCTCCGCCGCCCATGACGTTGCCCGCCGTATGGACGCTCTAGCTGTGATGTCCAGGGAGGTTGGCCCGCCTTGTGGCGGTGAGTCGGTGTGACAGGTGAAGGCCTCCGGTTGTGAAGTGGAGCTGTCTAAGGAACCGCTTCACCAAACCGGAGGCCTTCGTGTCCCACGTTAACGCGACTCTGACCCCACGCACCCGGCTACGGCTGGCGCGTCTGATCGTCGATCAGGGCTGGACCTACGCCGCGGCGGCGAAAATGTTCATGGTTGCCGCCAAGACGGCGCGCAAGTGGGCCGAGCGGTACCGGGCCGAAGGGGCCGCTGGGATGGCTGACCGCAGCTCCCGCCCACACCACAGCCCCGCCAAGACACCGCCGCATCTGGTACGCCGGATCGTGCGACTGCGCTGGCGCCACCGGCTCGGCCCGGTCCAGATCGCCGGCCGGCTCGGCGTCGCGGCCTCGACCGTGCACGCCGTACTGGTCCGCTGCCGGGTCAACCGCCTGTCCCGCGTCGACCGGGTCACCGGCGAACCGCTGCGCCGCTACGAACACGACCACCCCGGCTCGCTGATACACGTCGATGTCACCAAGTTCGCCAACATCCCCGACGGCGGAGGCCACCGCTTCGTCGGCCGCCAGCAGGGCTACCAAAATCAGCTCGCCACACCCGGCCTGCCCAAGGGCAAGGACTACAAACCCCGCACCGGCAAAGCCTTCCTGCACACCGTCATCGACGACCACTCCCGCGTCGCCTACGCCGAGATCCACACCGACGAGAAAGCCGACACCGCCGCCGGAGTACTCCAGCGGGCCGTCGCCTGGTACGCCGACCACGGCGTCACCGTCGAACGCGTCCTGTCCGACAACGGGTCCTGCTACCGCTCATTCGCCTGGCGCGACACCTGCGCAGCACTCGGCATCACCCCGAAACGGACCCGGCCCTACCGGCCACAAACCAACGGCAAGATCGAACGCTTCCACCGCACCCTGGCCGACGGCTGGGCCTACGCCCGGTTCTACACCTCAACCGACCAACGCAACACAGCCCTGCCCGGCTGGCTCCACTTCTACAATACTTCTACAATCATCACCGAGCCCACTCCGCAATCGGCGGCAGGCCACCAGTCAGCCGACTGACCAACGTCCCTGGACATCACATCTAGCCCGTCAGCCGGCTTCAGTCCGCCAGTTCCTTGGAGAGCATGGCGCTGGTGGTGCCGTTGGGGCGGCGGAGTTTGCCTACCTCGACGAAGCCGCGGGCGGCGTGGAAGGCGAGGGACGGGTGGTCCGGTGGGTCGGACTGGACCCGGCAGACCAGGCGGTCGAACGGTTTGGCGGCGCGTTCGATGGCGCGGTAGACCGCCGTGGCGACGCCCTGGCGGCGGTACGCCTCGGCGACCACGATCCGGTCCAGGTGCAGGAAGCGGTCGGCGTAGGTGTTGACGAACCACTCGTAGTCGAGCGAGTCATGGGCGGAGCCGGGCGCGAAGGTGAGGACGAAGGCGGCGAGCTCGCCCTCGATCTCCACCACGGCGGCGTGGGCGGCGATCAGCCGGAGCCAGTCCAGCCGGTCCGGGCCCAGCGGGTCCGTCTGCTCGACGGCGGCGGCGTTCAGGGCGAGCACGGCCGGTTCGTCGGCTGACGTCAGGGGGCGGAGTTTCACAGGCACACCTTCCCACGGGGGACACCTTCCGCGGCAGGGGTCTGGTCAGGGCTTGACCCGCCTGAACCCGGAAAACCGGGGCTCAGGGTTGGGAATGACCCAGGGGTAGGGCAATGTTGAGCCAGGTGAACTCAAGTCTGCGGATCCTGACCGCGGTCCGATTTGAATCCGGGCCCCAGGATCGGCAAACTTGAGTCTGCATCACTCAACTTCGTGGAGGTAACGCACATGGCCCGCGCGGTCGGTATCGATCTCGGTACGACGAACTCCGTCATCGCCGTACTGGAAGGTGGCGAGCCCACCGTCATCCCCAACGCCGAGGGAGCCCGTACGACGCCCTCGGTGGTGGCCTTCGCCAAGAACGGCGAGGTCCTGGTCGGCGAGGTGGCCAAGCGCCAGGCCACCACGAACGTCGACCGCACGATCCGTTCGGTCAAGCGCCACATGGGCGAGGACTGGAACGTCTCGATCGACGGCAAGAAGTTCACCCCGCAGCAGATCAGCGCGTTCGTGCTGCAGAAGCTGAAGCGGGACGCCGAGGCGTACCTCGGGGAGCAGGTCACCGACGCGGTCATCACCGTGCCGGCCTACTTCTCCGACGCGCAGCGCCAGGCGACCAAGGAAGCCGGCGAGATCGCCGGGCTGAACGTGCACCGGATCGTCAACGAGCCCACCGCGGCCGCGCTGGCGTACGGCCTGGACAAGGGCACCGAGCAGACCATCCTGGTCTTCGACCTCGGCGGCGGCACCTTCGACGTGTCGCTGCTGGAGATCGGTGACGGTGTCTTCGAGGTGAAGGCCACCTCCGGAGACAACCACCTCGGTGGTGACGACTGGGACCAGCGGATCGTGCAGTGGCTGGTGACCCAGTTCAAGAACAAGAACGGCACCGACCTGTCCGGCGACAAGATGGCCATGCAGCGGCTGCAGGAAGCCGCCGAGAAGGCCAAGATCGAGCTGTCCAGCGCTGCCGAGACCTCGATCCACCTGCCGTACCTGAGCCTGACCGACTCCGGCCCGCTGCACCTGGAGGAGAAGCTCTCCCGGGCCGAGTTCCAGAAGCTCACCAACGACCTGCTGGAGCGCGCCCGCGCCCCGTTCAAGGCCGTCATCAAGGACGCCGGCGTCGACGTGTCGAAGATCGACCACGTCATCCTGGTCGGCGGTTCGACCCGGATGCCCGCGGTCGCCGAGCTGGTCAAGGAGCTGACCGGTGGCAAGGACCCGAACAAGGGTGTGAACCCGGACGAGGTCGTCGCCGTCGGCGCCTCGCTGCAGGCCGGTGTGCTGAAGGGTGAGGTCAAGGACGTCCTGCTGCTCGACGTGACCCCGCTGAGCCTGGGCATCGAGACCAAGGGTGGCGTGTTCACCAAGATCATCGAGCGCAACACCACGATCCCGACCAAGGGTTCGGAGATCTTCACCACCGCCGAGGACAACCAGCCGTCGGTGATGATCCAGGTCTACCAGGGCGAGCGCGAGATGGCCCGCGACAACAAGTCGCTCGGCAACTTCGAGCTGACCGGCCTGCCGCCGGCGCCGCGCAACGTGCCCCAGATCGAGGTCACCTTCGACATCGACGCCAACGGCATCGTGCACGTCAACGCCAAGGACCTTGCCACCGGCAAGGAGCAGCGGATGACCGTGACCGGTGGCTCGGCGCTGCCGAAGACCGACATCGACAAGATGGTCCGCGACGCCGAGCAGTACGCCGAGGAGGACCGCAAGCGCCGCGAGGCCGTCGAGTCCCGGAACCAGGCCGAGGGCCTGGTCTACCAGACCGAGAAGTTCCTGCAGGAGAACGAGGACAAGGTCCCCGACGACGTCAAGACCGAGGTCAAGGACGGCGTCGCGGAGCTGAAGAAGGCGCTCGAGGGTGAGGACGCCGACGCGATCAAGGCGGCGTCGGAGAAGCTCGCCCAGTCCAGCCAGAAGATGGGTGCCGCGATGTACGCGAACGCCCAGGCGGCCGGTACGTCGGACGAGAGCCCCTCCTCCGACGACAACGCGAACAGCGACGACGACGGTGTTGTCGACGCCGAGATCGTCGACGAGGAGCGCCCGCAGGACAAGAAGCCCGAGGATGACAAGTGACCGATCGCGACCCAGGCAGCGAGTTCGGCGACGGCGAGCCCGTCGTGCGGGACAAGCGCCGGATCGACCCGGAAACCGGCGCCCTTCGGGAGCCCGCTGAACACTCGGCGGACCCCGCAGGGGGCGTGGCGGCAGGCATGCCCGGTACGCCGGGCGCCCAGCCGCCGCGCGAGCCGTCCGACCTGACCGGGCCGTCAGCCCAGGAGGCCCTGTTGACCGAGGCGCTGGCCGAGCGTACGGCCGACCTGCAGCGACTGCAGGCGGAATACGTGAACTACAAGCGGCGGGTCGACCGGGACCGGGAGGCGAACCGCGAGGTCGTCATCGGGACGGTGCTGACCGAACTGCTGCAGACGTTGGACGACATCGGCCGGGCCCGCGAGGCCGGTGAGCTCGAAGGCGCCTTCAAGGCCGTCGCCGAGTCGGTGGAACGCGTCACGGAGAAGCTGGGCCTGGTGAAGTACGGCGAGGTCGGGGACCCCTTCGACCCGCGGATCCACGAGGCACTGCTGCACAACTATTCCGACGAGGTCGACGGTCCGACCGCGACGCTGGTCATGCAGCCGGGGTACCGCCTCGGCGAGCGGGTCCTGCGCGCGGCCCGGGTCGCCGTCTCGGAACCGACCGAGCAGCTCCCCGCCGATCAGGCGCCGGCCGATCAGGCTCCCGCCGACCAGGCCGGGTCCGGCGAGGCCGAGAAGCCAGCGGAGTAGGGCATTCTTCCCGAGGAGGTGAGGCGTCGATGAGTACGAAAGACTGGTTGGAGAAGGACTTCTACAAGGTTCTCGGCGTCTCCAAGACGGCTGAGCCGGACGAGATCAAGAAGGCCTACCGCAAGCTGGCACGCAAGTACCACCCGGACTCCAACTCCGGGGACGCGTCGGCCGAGGCCAGGTTCAAGGAGGTCTCCGAGGCGTACGACGTGGTCGGGGACGCCAAGAAGCGCAAGGAGTACGACGAGGCCCGCCGGCTGTTCGGCAGCGGCGGCTTCCGGATGCCCGGTGGGGCCGGTCAGGCAGGTGGACAGGGATTCGGCTTCGACGTCGGCGACCTGTTCAACCGGTCCGGCTCGACCGGCGGCGGAGGTCTCGGCGACATCCTGGGCGGGATGTTCGGCGGCGGCGGTGGTCGCACGACCACCACGTCGACGGCCCGTCCGCGCCGGGGTGCCGACATCGAGACCGAGGCGACGATCGAGTTCGCCGAGGCCGTCAACGGCGTCACCGTCGCACTCCGGATGACCAGCGACGAGCCCTGTAAGACGTGCCGCGGCACCGGGGCGAAGTACGGGACCGTGCCGAAGGTCTGCCTGAAGTGCGAAGGCACGGGCATGCAGACCTCCGTCCAGGGTGGCGTCTTCGCGATGACCGAGCCGTGCACCGAGTGCCGGGGGCGCGGTCTGGTCGTCGACGAGCCGTGCGAGACCTGCCACGGCTCCGGCCGCGGTCAGTCGAGCAAGACCATGCAGGTCCGCATCCCCGCGGGCGTGCAGGACGGTCAGCGGATCCGGCTGAAGGGCAAGGGTGCGGCCGGCGAACGAGGTGGCCCCGCGGGTGACCTCTACGTCAGCGTGCACGTCAAGCCGCACCGGATCTTCGGCCGGCAGGGTGAGCACCTGACCCTGGCGGTGCCGGTGAGCTTCACCGAGGCCGCGCTGGGTGCCGAGATCAAGGTCCCGACGCTCGACGGCCTGCCCGTCACGGTCCGGATCCCGGCCGGTACCGCGAACGGCAGCAAGTTGCGCGTTCGCGGCAAGGGCTCGGTCCGGCGGGACGGGTCGAAGGGCGATCTGCTGCTCACCATCGAGGTCCAGGTGCCGCACGAGCTGACCGACGAGCAGCGTACGAAGCTGCAGGAGTTCAGTACCGCGTCGGCTCAGCCCGATCTGCGTGCCGGGTTGTTCGGGAGTTCCTGATGGGCATCCCGTTCAGCCAGGTGCCGACCTGGGACGACCGGACCCCGATCTACGTGATCTCGGTGGCGGCCCAGCTGGCCGGCATGCACCCGCAGACTCTGCGGCAGTACGACCGGCTCGGGCTGGTGACGCCGAGCCGGGCGAGCGGGCGCGGGCGGCGCTACTCGGCGTACGACGTGGCCAAACTGCGGTACGTGCAGCACTTGTCGCAGGAGGAGGGGGTGAACCTGGCGGGGATCCGGCACATTCTCGAGCTCCAGTCGGAGGTCGAGGATCTGCGCCGCCGGGTGAACCAGTTGCTCGCCGAGGTCCAGCGCGGCGTCGGCGTCTCCCGGCAGCACACCCAGCGCAGCCGGGTCTTCTCGGCGGGGCCGGCCGGCGACGTGATCGCGATGGGCCGGCAGCAGGCCGCTGCCCGCTGGATCCGGACCCAGCCGCTGGAGCTGGGACCGCGTTGAGTTCTTGCCGGAGGCCGTTCCCCAGCGGCTTCCGGCTTTCCCCGGAGACTCTCACCCCCTCGGAGTCTCCGGCCCGGAGGCAGCTACCCCCGAGGCGCCTCCGGCACCGAGCCCCCGGCCGGTCCCTGCATATTCAGGCCCGGTCCGGGGGCCTCTTCGCGTAGCGGCGAACACCAGGAAGGCCAGTCCCAGCAGCACGTAGCTCGAACCGATCAGATGCTCGGGCAACGACCAGTGCCGGCCTTCGGGATCGAGCAACGTGTGCGGCCCGATCACGAACGGAATGGTTGCCAACAGCATCCAACTGCTCCGCTGCCACAGGTAGAGCGTCGCGGGAAGAATCCACACCCAGTGGTGCGACCAGCTGACCGGTGACGCGAGCAGACCCCAGACCGCGATCGCCAGTAGCGCGCGAACATCATCCCCCTCGGTCCTCGCGCGGCGAGCCGCAACTGTGGCCAGCACGCCGGTCGCCGCGACCAACGCGAGCCACAGCAGAGACCGGCCCGGCCCGTCCGCCATCACTCGGTGCAGGATCGCCTGGTAGCACTGGTTGAACGCATAGGTCGCCCCACCGATCCGAGCCGGGTCGAACAACACCCCGAACCAGTACTTCGCCGAGTCGGCCGGCGCGAGTGCCCCCGCGGTCAGGCTGAACCCGGCGAAGGAGGCGGACGCGACCAGGGCCGGGCGGAACTGGCGGCGTACCAGGAAGAACAGGATGAAGACGGCCGGGGTCAGCTTGATCGCGATCGCCAGGCCCAGCAGGAGTCCGCGGGGCCAACGGGTCTTCGGCAGCAGGCAGTCCAGGGCGACCAGACCCATCAGGATCAGGTTCACCTGGCCGAAGCCGATCGTGGAGCGCACCGGCTCGAGCACCATCGCCCCGGCCGACACCACCAGCCCGGCAAGCAGTGCGCGCTGGTTCCAGCCTGCGAGCCGCCATGAGACAACCAGAGCTGTTGCCGTCAGTCCTGCCACGCTGGCCAGGTTCATGAGGATTTCGGCGACCGTGAGCGGCAGCACCTCGAGACCGACGAACAGGATCGCGGCCAGCGGGGGATAGGTGAACGGCAACCGGATGCCAGGGACCAAGTCGGCGAAGTGCTCGGAGTACAGGCTGATCCCGTGCAGCCACGCGTAGCCGCCGGTCCGGTAGACCTTGAGGTCCAGCGAGCCCGCGTAGACGACGTACAGGAACGGCGTCAGCGCCAGCAGGGCAGCAACCGGTACTACGAACCGCCGGGTCATCGGCGTACCCGTCGACGGAACGCATAGGCCGCCAGCAGCAGGGAGACGACCGCGCAGACGGCGTACGAGTTGCCAAGGAACAGGTCGAACCCGCGGTGCGTGTACTCCCTGTCCCCCAGGTAGGGCGAGTGCCAGGGCAATCCGAAGGCGGTGGTAACCATCCAGAGTGTCGCCAACCCGGCCAGCACCCGTCGCCGGTGACCGGCGGCCTCGACGACGCGGAACCAGAGCAGGATGCAGATCGGAACTGCCCAGACCCAGTGGCCGGTCCAGGAGATCGGTGAGACGAGTACGCCGGTCAGAGCCGCCAGGATGATCGACTCGAGCCGGTAGCCGCTCTCGTACGCCCGCCGGGCTGCCAGGAAGCCGATGGTGCAGGTCAGGGCGACCGTGAGCAACCACATGGGTGCGATCCCGTCGATGCCGCCGGCCAGCCGCGCGAACACCCCACGCCAAGCCTGGTTGCTGATGAAGTGGGTGGCGCCGGGCCGGCTCGGATCGAAGATGTAGTGACCCCAGAATTGCCTGGAGCCGTCCGGCATCGCGACAGCACCGGCCACCATCGTCCCGACCGTCGCGGCCGAGGCGACAGCCGCTTCCCGGAACCGGCGCGTCACCAGCAGGTAGATGATGAAGATGCCCGGGGTCAGCTTGATCCCGGTGGCCACGCCGACCAGTACTCCGCGGAACCGGTACGGCAGGTGACCCAGCAGATCGACCAGCAGCAGAGCCAGCAGGATGAGGTTGATCTGGCCGAGGTCGAAGGACGACCGCACCGGCTCCAGAGCGATTCCCGCCATACCGACGGCCAGCCCGACGGCCGCCGTCCGTTGCCAAGGCCAACTGGGCCGGATGGCACGCACGGTCACCAACCCGATGATCAGCAGGCAGCTCGCCGACACCAGGGACATCACCACCCGGCCGGCCCCGGTACCGAGCAGCGCGATCGGAGCGAACACGAGCGCCGCGAACGGCGGGTAGGTGAACCCGAGTGCCATGTCGTCCGGGAACGCGTGGTGCGCGGTGTAGATGTCCTCACCGTGCAGGAAGGCCCGCGCGGCCACGACGTACACGCGCAGGTCGTACTGCAAGGCGTTCGGCGGCCAGTTCCACACACAGAAGGCCAGGAAGAGGGCGGCCGCGGCGGCGAGAAGCAGCACCGGGCGACGGGTGATCCTGGTGGTTGAGAGCCGGCCTTCTGAGGCGGCTCGGACAGGGCTGATGGTCATGCTCTCGACCCTCGCCGCCCGGCCCGGCCCGGCACATCGCCAGGACGAGCCAGCCTCGGTCAGCGGAACGGATGAGCCGCCACGCCCAGGTGTCACTCCAAAGAGTGACGGCCGGGACCCCTCCGGAGTCGCAGAATGAACGGGTGAGTGGACTGAGCACTGCCCCGAGCGCCAGCCTGCGTCGCCTCGGCGACAAGCCACGGCTGGTGGACGGGGTCCTCGGCCTGCTCGCCACACTCCTCTGTGCCATCGACCTGCTCGTGGTCGGCGGCAACGATCAGTGGTGGAGCGCCGACCGCTGGGCCGTGCTCCTCGTCGGCCTCGCCCCGGCCACACTGGCTGTCCACCGCCGCTGGCCGCTCCTGCCGGCCCCCGCGATCGCGCTGGCGTGCGTCCTCGCCTACCCGGTCGTCGAGCGTGCCTGGATCCTGATCGCCTGCCTGGCGATCGCCCTGTTCCTGCTGGCCATCGACCGCCCACCCCTGTACGCCGGTGCGGTGGCCGCGCTGGCTCTCCTCATCCCACCAACCGTTGCCTTGGTCAACTGGTCGCGGATCTCCGACCTGGTCGGCCTGCTGCCGGGGATCGAAGGGCCGGGCTGGTGGTTCCTCGGGTACTCCCAGAACCGTGAGCCGCTGTACGAGGATCCATTCGCGTGGTCCTCCGCGGAGTGGCTCTACCCGCTGCTGATCGGGGCCTGGCTGCTCGGCCTGGCCTGGAAGCGCCTGCCTGGCCTCCCGGCGATGCTGCGGCCGGTCAAGGACTTCGTCACCAACCCTGCCAACCAGCTGTGGCTGGACGGCGTTCTGGCTGCTGCCTTCGTCGCCGCGATGGTCTATGACCTCTCTAACCAGCGGGCAGGCGACTGGGAGGGAGTCAAGGGCTGGGTGGTGCTGCTCGCCTGCGCCGTACCGGCGTCGCTCACCGTACGCCGGGCAATCCCAGAGATCCCAGCGGTGGCGTTGGGTCTCGCCGGGCTCCTGGCGTACCCGCTGACGCAGACCCACTGGGTCCTGACGCCCGCTCTCGCCGTAGCGCTCTACTCGCTCGCTGTGTGGCGTCCGTGGCTGCAGTCGGTTCTAGTGGCGGCGGGAGGTCTGGTGGCACTCCCGGTGCTCAGCTGGGCCATCCAAGGCAAACCGGTCGTACGGCTGCTGATGACCAACGGTTGGACCGAGCTGAGCGACCTGCAGCGAGATGCGCTGGTCGGGCGGTCCTGGCCGGTCTGGTTGTCGGCCCTCATGCTGGCAGCCTGGTCGGTGGGCCTGCTGGTCCGGCTGGCGCGGGAGAACCGGCTGGCGGCGGCCCGCGAGGCTGACCTGGTCAAACAGAACCAGGAACGCGAGCAGGTCCAGGTACTTCTCGAAGGCCGGTCACAGATTGCGCGCGACCTCCACGACGTGGTCGCCCACCACGTGAACCTCATTGTGATCCAGGCCGAGACCGGGCCCGACCTGGTTCAGCGGGACGAACAGGACGTCCTGCAAGGGTTCCAGCGGATCGGCGATGCCGGACGTAAGGCCCTGGGTGAGCTGGACCGGATGCTGTCGGCTCTCCGCGACGCGCACGGCGTACCCGATCCGTCGCTGACCCCGCAACCGGGGCTGGCAGACCTGCGGCCTTTGACGGAAGGCCTGTCCGATCAGGGCCTGCCGGTCTCGCTGGAGGTGACCGGCGACCTCGAGCAGATCCCCGACGGGGTGCAGCTCACGGCGTACCGGTTGGTGCAGGAGGCGTTGACCAATGTGGTCAAGCACGCGCGAGCGGACGCAGTACAGGTGATGGTCGATGGTGGCGGCGACGGCCTCGAAGTGTGCATCACCGACAACGGGCGAGGCTTCGACCCCGACAGCCCACCCGACGGCAGACACGGCCTGACCGGCATGCGCGAACGCGTCCGGGTCCACGACGGCACCCTCACCATCACCTCCCACCCAGGAACCGGCACAACGATCACCGCCCTCCTCCCGCACTCCGAAGCGAAGGCCAAGGCATGAGCGCCCTGCTGCGCAAGCTCCTCGCGAGCCGGACGACGGACGTGGTGCTGGCCGTCATCGGTCTGGTCGTCACCCAGGTCTGGATCTACTTCCAGCCGGCCGCGTGGCCGAACGCTCCGGTCGTCATGGTCGCCGCGGTTGCACTCGCACCGGCCCTGATCGCCTTCCGCCGGGTCACTCCGGTGCTGGCCGCACTCGGGCTGGTTGCCGGTGCCTACTTGTCGCTCCTGCTCGGACCGACCAACTGGGTCCTGCTAGCCGGTGCCGCACTTGCGGTGTGGGCGTTGCCGAGACGCTGCCACCCGGTCACTGTGCTGGCGACTCTCGCCGCCGTCGCGGGTCTGCCGCTGCTGACGAACACGGCATGGGCTGCCTTTCTGCAACAGCTCTACGTCGATCAGGACATCCGCCGGGACATCTTCGACGTAGTGCTTCGTGGGATCACTGCGAACCGGTTCGAGCGGTTGCTGCTCGGGGGCTGGCCATGGTGGCAGTCGCTGGCGCTGCTACTGGTCGGCCTGGTTGCCATCGCCGTCTCGCTGCAGCATCGGCGGCCGAGAGCACGCCGGGACAGGTGGTGGCGACTGGACGAGCTGCCCCGCTTCCTGGTTGCCAGCGAGCACTCCCGGGCGCTCAACGTGCTGCTGGCCTTTACCGCCACCCAGGCGATCTTCCTGGAGCTCTGGCGCGACCGGTACTGGGGCAACTGGTGGTCCGCGCCGGACTGGATGCCGTACGCGATCGCCTGCACGGGTTTCGTCCTCGTACTGCGCCGGCGCCTGCCGTCCCTCGTGGTGGGTGTGCTCGCCCTCACTTCGCTGGTGACGTACTGGCAGACCTCGACCAGCTGGAGTGTGCTCGCGGCGTTCTCGATCGCGCTCTACAGCCTCGCGGTGCACCGCCCGCTGAAGATCTCGTTGCCGGTGGCATCCATTCCGCTGGTCGTCCTGCCGGTGCTGGCCGAGCTGGCCCGGTACCAGCAGATGATCTGGCTCTTCCCCGAGCTGGCCCGCCAGCCGGTGACCGATGGCTTCCACAACGTTGCCTACGAACACGTCGTGGACCGGCAGTGGCCGGCGACGTTGTCGCTGATCCTGGCGTTGCCGGTGTGTGTCGGCGTTCTCGTCCGGGTCTACTCGCGCTATCGCAAGGCTGCTGCCCGGGAAGCTGCGCTGGAGCAGCTCGCCGCGGAGCAGGACGCCGCGAAGGCGGTGCTGACCGAGCGGTCACACGTCGCGCGGGATCTGCACGACATCGTCGCGCACGCGGTGAACCTGATGGTGATCCAGGCCGAGACCGGGCCGGACCTCTTGCTCCGCGACGATCGCGAGGTGCTCGACGGGTTCCAGCGGATCGGTGATGCCGGCCGGCGCGCGCTCGGCGAGTTGGACCGGTTGTTGTCGGCACTGCGCGATGCTGACGGGGTTCCGGATCCCCAGTTGACGCCCCAGCCAGGGCTCGCGGAGTTGCGGCAACTGGTGGAGGTCGTGTCGCACGATCGCCTGACGGTCGAGCTGGAGCTGCTCGGTGATCCCGATCGGCCGCCGGCCGGGCACCAGCTGACGGCGTACCGGGTGGTGCAGGAGGCGTTGACGAATGTGGCGCGGCATGCCAAGGCGACGAGAGTGACGGTGCTGGTGAAGGTCGACGGAGCGGGGATCGTGGTGCGGGTGACGGACGACGGCGAGGGGTTCGATCTGGACGCGGCGGGCAGTGCCGGCCGGCACGGGCTGGCCGGGATGCGCGAGCGGGTGCGGATCCACTCCGGTGAGTTCGAGATCAGGACGGCGCCGGGTGAGGGCACGACGGTCGCCGCGCGCATCCCCGTCGGTACTCCGGCAGGCGTTACCGGCAAGGGTGTCCAGTGAGCGCCGGTAGCGAGGCGATTGTGCCTGCCGGGGCCTCGGGCGGGCCGATCAAGGTGATGGTGGTGGACGACCAGGATCTGGTTCGGGACGGGATTGCGATGATTCTGGACGGGCAGCCGGATATCGAGGTGGTGGCGCAGGCCGTCGACGGTGCGGCCGCGATCCGGCAGGCGGCCGCGGTACTGGATCTCGCGGTGGTGCTGATGGACGTGCGGATGCCGGTGATGGACGGGATCGAGGCGACCCGGCGACTGGCCGCCGGGCCGAACGCGCCGCGGGTGCTGATCCTGACCACTTTCGATCTCGACGAGTACGTGTACGACGCGTTGCGGGCCGGTGCGAGTGGCTTCCTGCTGAAGCGGTCGTCGCGGGACGAGCTGATCAACGCGGTCCGGGTGATCGCGGCCGGCGACGCGTTGCTCGCACCACCGGTGACGCGGCGGCTGATCGACCGGTTCGCCGACAGCCGCCTCGACCCGGCGGTGGCTGCCCAGCTCGATGTGCTGACCGCGCGCGAACGGGAGGTGCTCGTCCTGGTCGCCAAGGGCAACTCCAACGCGGAGATCGCGGCCGAGCTGCACCTGACCGACCACACGGTGAAGACGCATGTCAGCCGGATGCTCGCCAAGACCGGACTGCGCGACCGGGTCCAGGCGGTGATCCTGGCGTACGACGCGGGGCTGGTGACCGCGGGCCAGCGCTGATCGTCAACCATTGACGGCCGACGGGAAGCACCGGAAGGATACCTGCGACGCCGCTGCAGCCAGCGCCCCGTGAGAACGAGGAACGCATGACGAAGCTAGCCGCAGTACCTGTACTCGTCCTGTCCGCCGCCCTCCTGACAGCACCGGCCGCCGCGCACGCCACGACGGCCGCCGCCACCTATTACCTCGACTCTTCCGCCGGCAACGACTCCGCGGCCGGTACCAGTAGCGCGACCGCCTGGCGCAGTCTCGCCAAGGTAAACGGATTCGCCTTCCAGCCCGGAGACCGGATCAGCTTCAAACGAGGTGGTTCCTGGACCGGCACGCTCACGCTGTCGCGCTCCGGTACTGCGAGCAACCCGATCGTGGTCCAGGCCTACGGCACCGGCAACCTGCCGGTCGTCGGCGGGCCCGTCACCAACTGCGTCCAGGTCACCGGCTCGTACTGGTTCATCGGCGATCTGCGCGCCAGCGGGTGCAACTGGGCCGGGTTCGAACTGTTCGGCGACAACATCGTGATGGACACCATCCAGGCCGATGCCAACGTCACCGGAGTCTCGATCGTCGACGGTTCGGACCGCAACACGATTCGCTGGAGCACGATCAAGAACAACACCAAGATGAGCGTGCTGACACCGAAGGACGTGCATCCCGACGACGACTCCGGCGCCTTCGGGTTCCTGGTGCACGGCAACGACAACGTGATCAGCCGTAACGTGATCAGCGGCCATTACGCGTTCAGCTACGACTACGGTTTCGACGGCGCCGCGGTCGAGATCTTCAACGGCAACCGGAACCGGATCGAGTACAACACGACGTCGGACAACGAGACCTTCACCGAGCTCGGCCGCAACGGCACGGGCAAGACGGCCGACGGCAACGTGTTCGGCTACAACAGCGTCACCTCGACCAAGGCGCAGGCCGGCTTCCTGGTCACCCGCGGCGCCGGCAGCAACGTCGGGCCGGTGCGCGGCACGGTCGCGGTGAACAACTCCGTCTACCTGCCGAACGGCGATGGCTTCAGTTGTGATGCCGGCTGCGGCGCGGACATCCTCAAACTCCGCAGCAACATCATCAAGGTCGGCAAGAAGGTCGGCTACGAGGATGCCTTCGACAGTGGCGATCCGGCCGACAGCGCCGACGAGAATCGTGGCGTGTACTCGGGTAGTCAGTACCAGTTCACCCTTGGTCCGAACTCGGTGAAGGCCGACCCGCTCTTCACCAGCGGGACAGACCTGCGCCCGAAGGCCGGCAGCCCGGCCATCGGGCGCGGTGAG
Source organism: Kribbella sp. CA-294648 (assembly GCF_050943845.1). NCBI lineage: Bacteria > Bacillati > Actinomycetota > Actinomycetes > Propionibacteriales > Kribbellaceae > Kribbella > Kribbella sp. CA-294648. Next base: position 8,378,900 of record NZ_CP191981.1, on the reverse strand, counting down.
AACGCCGGGTTCGCCTACGACCTGGCCGGCAAGTCTCTTGCCGGCGTGGACCGTTGGGACGCCGGCGCGTATCAGTCCTGAGCCTTGCGGGGGTGGAGCTTGCTGGGCTCCACCCCCTTTCGTTCACTTCAGCCCGTAGGCCTTGGTCACCTGCTGTTCGAGCTTGCCACCGTCCTCATCGGTGGCGGTCAGCCGGAGTGACGGTGCGTTGCCGACCTGGCTCGCCGGGTACGTGACGGTGGTGATGTATTTGCCGTCAGCAACTTTTCTGAGCGGCAACGCTGTCCACTGCGTACCGTCGTACGACAGCTCCAGCTTGGCTGAGGTGAACTTGGCCTTGCTGCTCGAGCCTGCCTGATGGCGCAGGCCGAAGGTGATGACCGTCGGCTTGCCGGTCTTCACCTGGTTGAGGTCGTCGGCCTGCGGCACGTCGAGATCGGCCAGCACCAGCGGCATCACCTCTGTCGTGGCACCGCTGGACTTGAACGACCAGACCGACTTCACCTCGGTCGAGTACTTCCAGAAGGCGTTCTCCCGCCGCGCGTCCAGGATCACCCGGTACTGCGCGGCGTCGGCGGGCGTGTCCACGAACACCGCGGGCTCGCTCGCCGAGGCGATCTCCTCTCCGTTGCGCTCAACCGAAAGAGCGAACTCGCCCACTCCCGAGAAGGGATCGGCGAACTCGGCCGGACCGCGCCGGAACGGGCTGAGCATGACCACCAGACCGCTCTCTTCCCGACTGACGAAGGCGGACTGGGTCGGAGTGGCCGGCAGACCGCTGTTCTCCACCGGTGCGATCCAGCGCTCGGTGGTCCGGGTGCCCGCTCGATAGGTCTTGTCGGGCGTGAGCGTGTTGGCGTTGAAGCCGCCGTTGTCCAGCACGAGCGAGCTGGTCCACCGGATGCCGTTGGCCAGCACGTACGAAGTACGGCGTAGTGGGGTGGGCAGAACCGGAGGGAGCCAGGTGCCGAAATAGCTTCCCATCGGGGTGGTTGCCGCTCGTGCCTCGGAGACCAGGGTGCCCTTGGTATGGGCGCCGATGATTTCGTCCACGCGGGCCAGCTGGGCCGGTTTGAGGACGAGGTGTACGCCGGCCGGAATGTGGTTCGCCCAGGGCTGTGCGTAGTCGTAGACGACCGGAGTCGAGGCAGTGCCGGTCAGCTTGACCGAGACCGGCCCGGTCTTCAGTTGCTCGATCATGGCCAGCGCGTGTTTGCGCGAAGTACGGAAGGCCGGGATCTTGGCCTCCGGCGGTTCGCCGTACGCCCAGAACGAGAAGACGCCGCTGTTGCCGGGGATGTCCGGGTTGTAGAGCAGTGCGGCGGCCGCGCCGGCGTCCTCGGCGAGCTTCACCATTTGCCCGTTGTAGCGGGGATCCGCGTCGCTGTGCCGGATCAGGGCGAGCTTGCCCCGGGCTCCGTCGAGCTCACCCGGGTTCGCCGCGCCGGCGTCGTACAGCTGCAGGGTTTTGGTGCCGGTGAACCTCGGCCCGAAGACGAAGTCCGTCGCGTCGATCGGCTGGCCGCCGACCACCGTCGCCTGGTACGGCGGAACTTCCAGCCGGCCGCCGGTGGAGAACTCGCTGGTGCCGATCGTCGCCTTCGCGGTCGGGCTGGCCGCGAGTGTGCGGGGTGCGCCGCTGAGCGAGATCCCGTTGCCTCCGGCAAGCAAACCGTCGGAGCCGGTGCGCAGGTAGGAGATGCCGACCGACCGAGGTCGCAGGTCGGGGCGGCCCTGGGCCGTCGTCGTGACCGGAACGGTCTTGCGGCCGTCGAGCGTGATCGTGGTGTCCTTGGCCACCGTCGTCTCCGGGCTGCTGACCAGGTCGAACCGTTGGGGCGTGGAGTCGGTCGCCGCGCCGAACATGATCATGTTCGCCTCGTACTTGCCCGGTGGCACCCGAACGGTCGCCTTCCCGTTCCGCATCGGCAGGCCGAACGGGCCGAGGTCGAGCGGCTCGCCGTCGAGACGGCTGATGATCACGTCGCCGCCGGCGGGACTGCCGTCGTGCTCGATGCCGTCGATGGTCAGGTCGTACAGCTCGGCCTCGGCGTACCAGCCGATGGTGGTCACGATCGGGTCGGAGCCGGCCGCGGTCGCGGTGATCCGGCCGGAGAAGGTGCCCGGGCCGGCGGCGGCACGATCAGCCGTGACCGTCACCTTCGCTTCACTGTTGGCCGGTACTACGAGTTGGGTCGCGCTGAGCCTCGGAGCCGGCTCCATCGTTGTGGCGAGGCTGAGCGCGACCGGCGTACTGGTGGGGTTGTGGTAGGTCAGTTCGCGGCTCACCAGGTCTGTTGCCGGGTAGGGCCAACGGAGGATGCCGAGCTCCAGCTCGCCGGTGTCGACCGTGACTGTCGCGTCGCTGGCTTGGTCGGCGTCGACGCGTCCGGCGCCTTGTTCGTCGACCCGGCTGCCTTGTTGCGGGTCAGCTGTCGAGATGAGGCGGGCCTTGAGTTGTGCGGCCTTCCAGGCTGGGTTGGCCTGGGCGACCAAGGCTGCGGCACCGGCGACGTGAGGGCTTGCCATCGAGGTGCCGCTGAGGGTTGTGTAGTTGTCGCCGACCGGTTCGCCGCCGTTGGTTCCGGCGGCGCGGGCGGCGACGATGTCGGTGCCTGGCGCGGAGATCTCCGGCTTGAGTGCGCCGTCGCCCTTGCGGGGTCCACGGCAGGACGACCGGTTGAGCGAACCGTCCCGCTCGAGGTTGCCGACGGCCAGCGCGTCGTCTGCCGCGGCCGGTGTGCTGACCTGGAACTGGGCCGAGCTGAAACAGTTGCCTGCGGCAATGACGAACAGGGCGCCGGAGGAGCGGCTGAGGCGGTTGACGGCCTGTGAGAGGTCGTCGGTGCCGTCGCTGGGGCCGCCGCCGAGGCTCATGTTGATGACCGAGGCGCCCTGGGCCGCGGCCCACTCCATCCCGGCGATGATGCCGGAGAACTCGCCGTTGCCGTCGTCGTCGAGGACCTTGGCGTTCAGCAGGGTCGCTTCGGGGGCGACACCTTTGTACCTGCCGCCCGACGCGGCGCCGGTGCCTGCCGTGATGCTCGCGACGTGGGTGCCGTGACCGTTGTGGTCGACCGCGTCTTCGGTGGGGGTGAAGTTCTCGGCCGCGCCGATCCGGCCCGCGACGTCGGGGTGCGTCGGGTCGATGCCGGTGTCGAGGACGGCGACCTTCACGCCCTTGCCGGTCAGGCCGCGCTGCCAGGCGGCCGGCGCGCCGATCTGGGGGACGCTCCGGTCGAGTTGCACCTTGACCTTACGGTCCAGGGAGATGCGCTGGATGGTGGTTTTGTTGCGGGGGGTCAGGGAGCGCCAGAAGTCGGTGGTCTTGGTGAGGGCGGCGGACTTGGCTCCGAGGCTGGTGAGCACGCGGGTCTTGGTCGCGCCCGGGACCGGGGTCTGCTTGGCCTGGGCGAGTGCGCCGGCGGCGGTTCCGGAGTACCGGATGATGACCGGGAGTGTCTTGCTGCTCGCGTCGTCGCGGCCCTCGGCGATCAGGGTGGTGACGTCGAAGAGGGTGCGGTCGAGCCGGCCGGCCAGGACATCGGCCGAGGCGGCGGACGGTACGACGTACGTGTGGCCGCCGGAGTAGCTGGTGACGGCCGAGTCGGAGCGGCTGCCGGGGACCGGCTCGAAGCTGACCTGGTCGGGGCGGCCCGGGGTTGTGGTGATCCGGACTCGGTCGCCGGTGATCAGGGTGAGCCGGCTTGTCGTTGCTTTGGATGTTTTGGGTGCGCTGGTGGGGTTCGCCGGGTGGGTCGGAGAGGCGGCTTGGGCCGGTGGGGTCAGGGCGAGGGCCAGGGCGGTGGCCAGCAAGGGCGGGATCCAGCGATGGCTGGGCAAGGCGGTCCTCCAAGGGGCACAAGGGCGTGTGTGCGGGAGACGCGATTCGGGGTGCGGAAGGTTCGGATTTTCGTCGTTCCGGAAAATGTCGGCGCTGTCTGGCACAGTCCGTAGTCGTTGGTTGCTCGCTGTCATCGCCGGCTCGGGGAATCCCTGAGTTATCCCCAGGTTTCGACAGAGTTGAGTGGAATGGACTCAAGTCTGGATAAGTTGTTAGTAGTAGGACTTGTCATTGAGCTTGAGAGGCTGGAACCAGATGGATGTTCAGCGGTTGACGACGCTGGCCCGGGAAACCCTGTCGGTCGCGATCCGTCAGACCTCCGCGGCGGGCAACCCGACCGTGGAACCGATTCACCTGTTGTCGGCACTGCTCGCGCAGCCCGAGGGGACCACCGTCGGTCTCCTGGAGGCGGCCGGCGGTGACCTCGACGCGGTACGCCGCCGGACGGCGGAGCAACTGGCCCGGTTGCCCAAGGCGAGCGGCGGCAGCGTGCAGGCGCCCAGCCTGTCGCAGCGGACGAGTGACGTGCTGAACCAAGCCGAGCAGCGCGCGCTGGGGCTGGGGGACGAGTTCGTCTCCACCGAGCACCTGCTGATCTCGCTGGCCACCGTCGAGGGTGTCGCGCAGACCGCGCTGGGAGTGACCGCGGACGCTCTGCTGCAGGCGTTCGACTCGATGCGGGGGAACCGGCGGATCACCTCTCCCGAGGCCGAGGGAACGACCAAGACGCTGGAGAAGTACGGCGTCGACCTGACCGAGCGGGCCCGCGACGGCAAGCTCGACCCGGTGATCGGCCGGGACTCCGAGATCCGTCGCGTCGTCCAGGTGCTGTCCCGGCGGACCAAGAACAACCCCGTCCTGATCGGTGAGCCCGGCGTCGGCAAGACCGCCGTCGTCGAAGGGCTGGCCCAGCGGATCGTGGCCGGCGACGTGCCGGAGTCCCTGCGCGGCCGCCGGCTGATCAGCCTCGACCTCGGCGCGATGGTCGCCGGCGCGAAGTACCGGGGTGAGTTCGAGGAGCGGCTGAAGGCGGTGCTGACCGAGATCAAGGAGTCCGACGGCCAGATCATCACCTTCATCGACGAGCTGCACACGGTCGTCGGCGCGGGTGCGTCCGGTGAGGGCGCGATGGACGCCGGCAACATGCTCAAGCCGATGCTGGCCCGCGGTGAGCTGCGGATGATCGGCGCGACGACCCTGGACGAGTACCGGACGCGCATCGAGAAGGACCCGGCGCTGGAGCGACGGTTCCAGCAGGTGTTCGTCGGCGAGCCGTCGGTCGAGGACTCGATCGCGATCCTGCGCGGGCTGAAGGAGCGTTATGAGGCGCACCACAAGGTCGCCATCTCCGACAGCGCGCTGGTCGCGGCCGCGACACTGTCCAACCGCTACATCAGCGGCCGGCAGCTGCCCGACAAGGCGATCGACCTGGTCGACGAGGCCGCCTCCCGGCTGCGGATGGAGATCGACTCCTCGCCGGTCGAGATCGACTCGCTGCGCCGGACGGTCGACCGGCTGAAGATGGAGGAGCTTGCGCTGTCCCGCGAGGAGGACGCCTCGTCGCAGGACCGGCTGGCCCGGTTGCGGGCCGATCTGGCCGACCGCGAGGAGGAGCTGCGCGCGCTCGAAGCCCGCTGGGAGAAGGAGAAGTCCGGCCTGAACCGGGTCGGTGAGGTCAAGGAGCGGATCGACGAGCTGCGCGGCCAGGCCGAGCGCGCCCAGCGCGACGGCGACCTGGAAACCGCGGCCAGGATCCTGTACGGCGAGATTCCCGAGCTGACCAAGGAGCTCGAGGCCGCGGCCGCCGAGCCCGAGGTCACCGACGGACCGGACGCGATGGTGAACGAGGAGGTCGGGCCGACCGAGATCGCCGAGGTGATCGCGATGTGGACCGGCATCCCGACCGGCCGGCTGCTCGAGGGCGAGACCGGCAAGCTGCTCCGGATGGAGGACGAGCTGGGTCGCCGGCTGATCGGGCAGCGCGAGGCGGTCAAGGCCGTCAGCGACGCGGTCCGGCGGGCCCGCGCGGGCATCTCCGACCCGGACCGGCCGACCGGTTCGTTCCTGTTCCTGGGCCCGACGGGTGTGGGTAAGACCGAGCTGGCCAAGGCGCTCGCGGACTTCCTGTTCGACGACGAACGCGCGATGGTGCGGATCGACATGTCGGAGTACGGGGAGAAGCACAGCGTCTCGCGGCTGGTCGGTGCGCCACCCGGCTACGTCGGTTACGAGGAGGGCGGTCAGCTGACCGAGGCGGTCCGCCGCCGGCCCTACTCGGTGATCCTGCTGGACGAGGTGGAGAAGGCGCATCCCGAGGTCTTCGACATCCTGCTGCAGGTGCTCGACGACGGGCGGCTGACGGACGGTCAGGGCCGGACGGTCGACTTCCGCAACGTCATCCTGGTGCTGACCAGCAACCTGGGCTCGGCGTACCTGGCGGACATGTCGATCGACGACATCGCCAAACGCGACCAGGTGATGAGCGTGGTGCGGCAGGCGTTCAAGCCGGAGTTCATCAACCGGCTGGACGAGATCGTCCTGTTCGACGCGCTCGGCAGCGAGGAGCTGACCAAGATCGTCGGCCTCCAGATCACCGCCCTGCAGAAGCGCCTAACCGACCGCCGAATCACCCTGGACGTAGGCGAAGACGCGATGGAATGGCTAGCCCTCACCGGCTACGACCCGGTCTACGGCGCCCGCCCCCTCCGCCGCCTGGTCCAGTCAGCCATCGGCGACGAACTAGCCCGAGGCCTCCTGGCCGGCACCATCCGAGACGGCGACACAGTCCAAGTCCACCTCAACGAAGCCAAAGACGCCCTAGACGTAACCACCCCCTAACAGGCACCGCCCCGGCGCCGGATCATCTGAGCTGGCGCCGGGCCCGGCCCTCTCCGGGGTCGGGGCCTGCCATCGCCACCGCGCAGTGCGTGGTTGTTTTGTTGTGGTCTGGGAGGATCGGGGTAGCGACTGGTGGAAGGAACTGTGTAGGAGATGAGCGACCAGTACGGTGGCGGGTCTGCCGACGAGCGGCCGGGGCCCTATCAGGGCTCCTACGGTTCGTCCGGTCAGCAACCGCCACCACAGCAGACGCCGTACGGCGGACAGCCCGGGCCGTACGGCGGTGCCTTCGGGGAGAACCCGTACTCCTCGCTGCCCGGCCCCGCCGCGGCACCTCAGCAGGTGAAGATCGCCTCGACGATCTCGCTGGCTCTCGGTGCCCTCTGCGTACTGCTCGGCCTGTTCACCCTCACCTCGGCCGGCTCAGAGATCGCCAACGTGCTCACCGGCGATCCGTCCGCCAAGGGAATGGTTGTCGCGGTCATCCTCATCACCAGCGTTGCGTACATCCTCCCGGCGATCTTCCTCCGCAAACGCCGCCGCTGGGCCCGCACGATGCTGATCGTCGTCGCCGCGCTGGGCATCGCCGGCGGCATCACCGCCCTGCCCGCCTCGATCCTCGGCCTGGCGCTCCACGGAACGCTGCTCTACCTGATGCTGCAGGAGCCCACCAAACGCTGGTTCCAGGGGCCGCGCTGATGGAGATCTGGATCAACCCGGCCTGCTCCAAGTGCCGAGCCGCCACCGCAGCGCTCGACGAAGCAGGCGTCACCTACACGGTCCGCCGCTACCTGGACGACCCACCCACGGCCGAGGAACTCGAAGCAGTCCTGACCCGCCTCAACCTCGACCCCTGGCACATCGTCCGCATGAACGAATCCGCAGCCGCCCCACTGAAGTCCCTCCCCAAGGACCCGGCCCACCGCGCCGACTGGATCGAGGCGATGGTCACCAACCCGATCCTCATCCAACGCCCCATCCTCACCACCGACGACGGCACAACAGCCATCGCCCGAGACCCCGAAACCCTCACCCGCCTCCTCACCAACTGACTCAACAGTTGGCGGACATCCAGGCGGGCTGGACGTGTCGTCAGCGGGCGCCGGCTGTGCGGAGGATGGTGGCTATCTGGTCGTGGCCGTGGTTGGTTGCGTGGCGGAGTGGGGTGATGCCGTCTCGGTCGGGTAGGGAGGGGTTGGCGCCGGCGGCTAGCAGGATGCGGACGATTTGCTGCCAGGGTTCGGTGCCCTTGCCGAGGATTACTGCCTCCAGGAGCGCGGTCCAGCCGAGGTTGTTGACGTGGTTCACGTCGATGCCTGTCTTCACCACGCGACGGACGTAGTCGACGTGTCCGCGTTCGCTTGCCGGGATCACCGAGATGCCGCCGTAGCGGTTGCGGAGCTTGAGGTCGGGGTTCGCGGGTAGCAGCGTCTCGAGCATTGCGACGCTGCCGGTCACTCCGGTCACCAGCCAGGCTGAGTCTTGCCGCTTGTCCTGCGCGTCGGGGTCCGCGCCCAGCCCGACCAGCAGCCGCGCCGCGTCGACCCGGTCGTGCAGCGACGCCAGCAGCAGTGCGGTTCGGCCTTGGCTGTCTTTGTGTTCCAACGGCGCGCCTGCTGCGATAGCCGCCGCGACTCGGTCGGCGTTGCCTGCCTCGGCTGCTGACAGCAGAGCCGATGGGGCGTCTGCACGGCTCGGGAGCTCGGTGGTCAAGGTGGCGACCACGGCCGCTTGTTTGTGAGTTCGGGCGCCCTGCAACGGCGTGGTGCCGTCACGCTCGGCGGGGCGGTTGCGGTCTGCTCCGGCGGCGATCAGGAGGCGCACGGTGTCGACGTACCGCGGGCTGCCGTCGCCGAGCAGGACGGCCTCATGCAGCGCGGTCCAGCCGAGGCGGTTGACGTGGTCGACCGCAGTACCGGCGCGCAGCAACCGGCCGACCACACTGGCGTGGCCGCGCTCGGCGGCGCGAATCAGCGCGGTCCCGCGATAGCTGTCGAGACTGCGGACGTCGGCGCCGTGCTGCAGGGTCAGCTCGAGCAGGTCGAGGTAGCCCTCGCTCGAGGCAATCAGGAAGGCGCTCTGCACCGTGTCGTCGACCGCGTTGACGTCGGCCCCAGCCGCGATCAGCCGCCGAGCCGCCGGTACGTCGTTCTTCCAAGCAGCGGCAATCAGTTGCCGGTCGAGCGCGTCGGCAGTCGGCACGGACGTAATCCTCGCAGTTGGTGGCGTCGGTTTGGCTGGGCTGGTGCTCGGCACGACCGTCGGTCCAGCCGGGCTGGTCGGGGTGGCCGGCGTTGGCGTGGATGAGGCTGTAGCCGTTACGGCGGGCTGTGCTGCTTGCTGGGGTGCGCAGGCGGCGCCCGCCGCCATCACCAGGATGGCAGCGGCCACGGCAGTCGTAGTACTGGTCATCGGCCCGGCGGGGTCAGGGCGACGACCTGGTACGGCGGAAGTCCGACCGGCTCGTCGAATTTGCTGTCGACAAGCAGCAGACGCCCCTGCGCCAGTTTCGCGGTGGTGAATACGCGGCTGGGGTCGGTGGGCGTCGCCGCCACCAAAGTCGCCGTGCTGCCGTCAGCCGAAAGCCGCAGCGTGGTCAGGACGCGTGAGAAGTTGCGTACCACCCACAGCAGGTCGCCGCTTCGCACCAGGCCGTCGGCGTTCACCAGGTCGGCGCCACCGGTCGCGACCTGCGAAACGGCGCCGCTCCGCAGGTCGAATCGCCAGAGCTTGCCGACGTTGCCCTGGGCAACGACCAGCGCGCGGTGGTCCGCGGAGAGCACGATGCCGCCGAGGTTGAAGCCGGTCTGCGTCGGGATCGTCCCGGTCGCGTCGGCCCAGGTGCGGACCGTCCAGCGGCCGTCGTGCTCGGCGACCCGGAACACCTGTGGCGCGTTCGAGTTGGTGAAGTACGCCGCGCCGTCCGGGCCGATGGCGATGTCGTTCAAGAACGCGTTCGGTACGCCGGTCCGCAGCGCCGCCAACAACTGGCCAGACCGGTCGTAGACCCACAGGTCGGGCGCGCCCGGGTGGTCGATGCCGTTCGGCCCGCCGGCGACGTACACCCGCCCGTGCGCGTCGACGGTGACGCCACGCGCGGTCCACCGGCCGTCCGTGCCGTCACCGGCCAGCCACTCGGTGGCGGCGCTGGAACGCAACGACCCGCGGTGGATCTCGCCCCCGGTCGTCTCCGAGACGTAGAACCGCTGAGTGCGCCCGTCGTACCCGATTCCCTCGTACTTCGATCCGCCGGCACCGTTCACCACCGGGTCGCCGGGCAGTTCGTAGTCGGCGGACCGGGCGGACGCGGCCGGCATCCCGGCGCCGAGCAGGACGGCGGACAGCGCCAGGGTCGCGGACAGGGAGCGAACAGACATGAATACCTCGCATCAAGTGTGCTGGAACGGTCGACAAGGTCAAGCGTGCTCGGCGGACGGCCCGCACACGACCGGCGTTCGGGGACGATGAAGTAGCCGATCGGATGATTCGGTTCGCGTGCCGGCAGGCTTACCATCGGCTCGAGATGACCACCGCACAGTCGCGTCCGATCACCCCCGCTTGGGCCGCCGGGATCCTCGGCCGTGCCGACGGGCTGGCGACCGCCTCGCACGCGACGTTCGTCGTACTCGTGGCGGCGTCTGCCGTTCGGTACCTGTCCGGGCACGGCTTCGGCGACCAGGCCCCTTGGGTGCTCGCCGGGGCGATGGCACTGTTGGTCACGTACGCCGCCCGCCGGGTGCTGCCCGGCCGGGTATGGCTCGCCCTGCTCGTCGCTGGCTGGTTCGGGCTGGTGCTGCTGGCTCCCTCGTTCGCCTGGTGCGCCGTACCGCTGTCCTTCGTGGCGCTCCGGGTGCTGCCGTTCCGGCCGGCCTGTGTGGTGGTCGCTGCGATGGTGGTGACCACTGTGGTCACGTGGACCCGGATGTCGGACCGGCTGGACCCGACGATCGTGCTCGGGCCGGTGTGCGTTGCTGTGCTGGCGGTTGGCGCGTACCGGGTGCTGGAGCGGGATGCGCTCGCCCGGCAGTCGCTGCTGGACGAGCTGCGCGCGGCGCAGGGTGACCTGGCCGACGCCCAGCACCGGGCCGGCGTACTGGCTGAGCGGGCGCGGTTGTCGCGGGAGATCCACGACAGCGTCGCCCAGGGGCTGTCGAGCATCAATCTGTTGCTGCAGGCATCCGATAGCGAGTGGGAGAGCCGGCCTGCCGCGGCTCGCGAGCACGTGGCCCAGGCGGCGGCAACCGCCCGTGACGGGTTGGATGAGGTACGCCGGGTGGTGCGCGACCTGGCGCCAGCGGAACTCGCCACGGAACCAGGTGGTTCGGCGTTGCCGGCCGCGCTCCGGCAGACTTGCGAGAGGCTCGCCACGCACAGCGAAGTGGAGGTCCGCGTGCAGGTCCACGGTACGCCGGTACGCCTCGGGCCGGAGATCGAGACGGCTCTACTGCGCACTGCGCGGGGAGCTCTGGCGAACGTGCTCGAGCATGCCGCCGCGAGCACGGCGGTGGTCACGCTCACCTATCAACCGGACGCTGTCACGCTCGACGTCCGAGACGACGGGCGCGGTCTGCCTGAGCACCCGCGATCGACTGCGCCGGATCGCGGCAGGGGACTGGCCGGGATCCGCAGTCGGTTGCAGGAGCTCGGCGGCACGCTGGTGCTGGAGAGCGAGCCGGGCGAAGGTACTGCGCTGGCTGCTTCCGTTCCGTTGGAGCGACCGTGATCCGGGTGGCGCTGGTGGACGACCATCCGGTGGTCCGCGCCGGGATGCGGGCGCTGGTTGACGGGCAGGACGACCTGACGGTGGTGGGCGAAGCATCCGACGCACACAGCGCCGAGCAACTCGTCGCGGCGGTGCGACCGGACGTCGTACTGATGGATCTGAACCTCGGTCGTGGTCCCGGCGGCGTCGAGGTCACCGCGCGCCTGCGCGCGCTACCCGAGCCACCGCAGGTACTCGTGCTCACCACCTACGACACCGAAGCAGACATCCTGAGCGCAATCGACGCCGGCGCCTCGGGGTATTTGCTGAAAGACGCACCCCCGGAAGACCTGTTCCGCGCCATCCGTGGCACCGCCCGCGGCGAGGTGGTCCTGGCCCCAGCAGTCACCGCCCGCCTAGTGAAACGAGCCGGCTCCCCAGGCCCGGTCCTCACCGAACGCGAGGTAGAAATCCTCAACCTCCTGGCCACCGGCCAATCCAACCGAGAACTAGCCAAACGCCTCTTCGTCAGCGAGGCAACGGTGAAGTCCCACCTCTCCCACATCTACACCAAACTCAAAGTAGAAACCCGAGCCGCCGCCGTAGCCCGCGCCATAGAACAACACATAATCCGCCCCCCAGCCAGCTAACTCCAGACCGGCGGAAGCGCGAGGACTGGGCCCCTCCATCCGGAGGGAATCCCAGCCTCACTTCTCCACAAGGAGCCCCTGGGAGCTACTAAAAGCCTTGCACACAAGGCATCCTGGGGCATACGCCTGAAAACATTCTGCCCCAAGCTGCCCCACCCACACTCCGAGTGGCTCCCGCAGTACGGCCGAGACCCCTGGAACGTCTTCTGTATGAGTTGGAAGACTTTGTGTCACCCCAGGGTTCGAGTCGCGTGTGGCGCCGCTGGGCGGGCGCGATCGGAGCTTGGTCGACAGCGTTTGACGCACTGCGTGCGCTAGTGCCTCGTCTAGCAAGGTTGGGGAGGTAGTCAGGTCGGCTGGTGTGTGCTGGAGGTCAGGTCCTGCGGCTGGGTGGAGGGCAGCAGTTGGCCCTGAACTGGTTCGGGGAGGATTTTCGGCGGACTTGGGGAGGGTTGTGCTACCGGTGTGGGGAGAAGATCCTCCCCGCGGTGGGAGCGGGCAGTCGACGGTTCGGGGAGGGGTCGGCCTGGCCGGGTCCGGCCTCTGCCGGCTTTGTGCACGGGCTGAGCGTCCGGAGCACGGTGGAACGCTCAGGTCACGCACAAGGTCACGCACAAGGTCGCCGGCAGGCCCGCCCCGGGGGGCGTGGGTAGAACGGAGCTTCAGTCCATCAATCTGGATCGCTCGCGAGACTCGCCACGTTCAGCGGTGGGTCGTCCAGGGCGGGATTGATGCGGTGGGGATCCGTGGGTTTCGGGGGCCGCGGCCGGTTCACGACGGCGTCGTCGCCGGTTGACCGGCTCGCTGCTCGCGGGCCCGGCAGCGCGCCTGGCACGGTCGGCGGCCCTGGCTGCGGATCCAGCTGCTGTCGTACCCACCCGCAAGACCTGTCGTCCAGCCGCCCTCAGCACACGACCACCTTCCCAACGTTGCTAGACCCAGCACTAGAAGCGCGAAGGCTGGGGCCCACCGTCCGGAGGGAATCCCAGCTTCACTTCTCCACAAGGAGCCCCTTGGAGCTAGTGAAAAGCCTTGCACACAAGGCACTCCGGGGCATATGCCTCCAGACAATCTGCCCCAAGCTGCCCCGGCCCACACCCCGAGTGGCTCCCCGCCGTGCCGCCGAAACACTTGCATGATCCTCGGATGCCTGCTGCGCGCCCTCCCGCTTTTGCCCTCTCCGCCTGGATCGACGAATCCATCATTGTCGGAGGCAATCAACATCCGGGTGCTTACACCCTCGCCTCGGTGGTCGCCGATCCGGCGCTGCTGGATGGGCGCGATCGGAGCTTGGTCGACAGCGCTCGACGCACAGGACTGCTCTCAGGGCGGCTGGCGGTTGACTTTGCCCTGCCGGTCCAGGAACCCATGCTTTGGTTGCCGGATGCGGTGGCTGGTGCGGTGACGGCCGCGCAGTTGGGAGAGCCGAGGTGGCTGCTCACGCTGTCCGAGTGTGTCCACATCCATCACGTCAGCGTGCGATAGAAAGCGCGAAAGCTGGGTCCCACCGTCCGGAGGGAGTCCCAGCTTCACTTCTCACCAAGGAGCCCGTGGCGAGCTGTTCTGAGTCTTGCACACGACTGGATCGATTGTCTCGGGGCAGTTCGGGGCAGATCAGAGTTTGGTTAGGCGGGTTAGGGCTTCTTGGAGGACTTCTGGTTTTTTGCAGAAGGCCCAGCGGACCAGGGGGCGGCCGGATTCGGTGTTGTCGTAGAAGACTTGGTGGGGGATGGCTACGACGCCGGTGCGTTCGGGGAGCATGCGGCAGAACTCGATGCCGTCGGTGTGGCCAAGGGGGCGGATGTCGGTGGTGACGAAGTAGGTGCCTTGGGGGCGGTGGACGCCGAAGCCCAGGGCCTCCAGACCGTCGCAGAGGAGGTCTCGTTTGGCTTGCATGGTGGTGGTCAACGAGTCGAAGTAGTCATTGCCTAGGGCAAGGGCTCCGGCCACGGCCGGCTGGAAGGGGGCGCCGGAGACGTAGGTGAGGAACTGCTTGGCGGTGTTCACCGCGGTGACTACCTCAGGGGTGCCCGTGACCCAGCCGATCTTCCAGCCGGTGACCGAGAAGGTCTTGCCCGCGCTGCCGATCGAGACCGTCCGCTCGGCCATTCCCTCGTACGACGTCAACGGCAGGTGCCGCAGGCCGTCGAAGATCAGGTGCTCGTAGACCTCGTCGGTGATGACCACCAAGTCGTGTTCGACGGCGATCGCCGCGATCCCGCGCAATTCGGCGTCGTCGAGTACGGTGCCGGTCGGGTTGTGCGGGGAGTTGATCAGCAGCACCTTGGTGCGGGGCGTCACGGCGGCGCGGAGTTCGTCCAGGTCGAGCCGGAAGTCGGGAGCGCGCAACGTGACCGGCACGCGGTGTCCGCCGGCCATCGCGATGCAGGCGGCGTACGAGTCGTAGTACGGCTCGAGGGCGATCACCTCGTCGCCTGGTTCGACGTACGCGAGCAGGGCGGCGGCGATCGCCTCGGTGGCGCCTGTGGTGACGAGCACCTGCGTGTCGGGGTCGTACGTCAACCCGTAGAAGCGCTGCTGGTGGTCGACGATGGCCTGCCGCAAGGCGGGGATGCCGCGGCCGGGCGGGTACTGGTTCGCGCCGGCGCGGATGGCGGCGACGGCGTCCTCGAGCAGCGAGTCCGGTCCATCGGTGTCGGGGAACCCCTGACCGAGGTTCACCGACCCGGTCCGTACCGCCAGCGCGGACATCTCCGCGAAGATCGTCGTACCGAGCCCCTGCAACCGCCGAGCATGTTCACGCATGCCTCCGACCCTAACCCGCGCCGCCGTCGGGCGGGTTAGGGTTCGTGGACAAGCCGCCAGGTCGTCGGTCAGTGAGGGTCTTCAGTGGACGTCACCGCACTTTCCCTCGTGCTGGTGGCCGCCGTTCTGCATGCCGGCTGGAACTTCGCGGCGAAGCGGGTGCGGCAGGGCGGGCCGCTGTTCGTGTGGTCGTACTACACGGCGGCCGGTGTGCTCATGCTGCCGGCGCTCGTCATCGCACTGGCCACCACCGAGGCACAACCGCAGTGGAGCTGGCTGGCCGCGATCTGCGTGACTGCTGTGCTGCACATCGGGTACGGCGTGGTGCTGCAGCGCGGGTACGACGTAGGCGACCTCTCGCTCGTGTACCCGCTGGCGCGCGGCACCGGCCCTTTGCTGGCGGTCGTACTGGCGGTCCTACTGCTCGATGAGCGTCCGGGACCCATCGGGCTTGCCGGTGCCGCGCTGATCATCATCGGGGTGCTGACCATCAGTACGGGCCGAGTCGCGCGCAGGCGGAGCATCCGCGCCGGGATCGGGTACGGCGTGGCAACCGGCGCGCTGATCGCGGCGTACACCCTGGGGGACGCGTACTCCGTGGCGAGGCTCGGCATCCCTCCGCTGATCTACTTCGGCGCAGCCTCCTTGTTGCAGAGCCTGCTCCTCACCCCACACGCGCTCCGCCACCGCGAACAGGTGCGGCTGCTCTGGGCGGAGAGCCGCCGGGAGATCTGGATCGTCGCCCTGTTGTCCCCGGCGGCGTACCTGCTGGTGCTGTTCGCCATGCGCCTCGCGCCGGTAAGCCTGGTCGCGCCAGCCCGCGAGTTCAGCATCGTCCTCAGCGGCCTGGCGGCGTGGCTCCTACTAGGCGAGGCCGGCGCGCCACGCCGCCTGGTGGGCAGTGCGATCGTCCTGGCCGGCATCGTCGCCATCGCCTTGGCCTGAAAAGTTGGAGGTCCAGTGGCGGACCCCCAACAATAATCAGGACCAGGGCGTAGGCGGTGGTGGCGGCACCACAGCAGGGCGGTCTTCGCAGTGGCCGGGAGGGGTGTTGTCTGCGGTCCAGTTGCCGTCGTTGCTGGTG
The DNA here is from genome assembly GCF_050943845.1 of Kribbella sp. CA-294648. Classification (NCBI taxonomy): domain Bacteria; kingdom Bacillati; phylum Actinomycetota; class Actinomycetes; order Propionibacteriales; family Kribbellaceae; genus Kribbella; species Kribbella sp. CA-294648. Next base: position 8,363,016 of record NZ_CP191981.1, on the reverse strand, counting down.
CCCAGGAGGCGTACGTCGAACTCTGGGGTGCCGGTGAAATGGAAGGTGCCGCAGTTGTTGACGAAGGGGGCGCCGACGTTGCGGGCGTCGACGTTCTCGAAGGTGGCCCAGCCGCCGACCCGGGCGTTGACCACGTTCGTGCCGGTGCCGTCGACCTTGATGTTGCGGAAGGCGACGTTCTCGATCCGGTAGTCGTCCTTCACCGGCCAGTCGACGACGAACAGGAACGCGTTGTACGTCGAGTCCAGGAACGCACTGTCGGTCACCTCGATCCGGCCTGACATCGTCGACTGCAGCGCGTACAGCCAGATCGCGCCCAGCCCGAGATTCCAGTTCAGGTCCCGCGGCCCACCGCGGACGGTGGTGTTGCGGGCGAACGACAGCGTCCCCTCGAACGGTGTCGAGTTGAACCGCGACCCGGCGTGCAACGTGCTGCCCTCGCGGATCGGGTCGGCCACCAGGTTGTCGGTGACCGCATTGTCGCGTCCGCCGTAGATCGCGATGTTGTTGGCCAGCGTCGGCGTCTGGACGGTGTTGTGGTCGTAGACGTTGTTGTGGTTGACCAGCCCGTCCGGGTTGGCCTCCGACCACATCGCCAGGCCGTCGTCACCGGTGTTGCGGACGAAGTTGTTGGTCGCCCGCACGTGCGAGACGCCGAGGTGCAGGTTCATCCCGTCCGCGATCGCGTCGGTGATGACGTTGTTCTCGATCAGCAGGCCGCTCATCGGCCCGTCCAGCCAGATCCCGACCTTGGTGCGGTGCAGGTACAGGTTCCGGATTGTCGAGCCGCCGCCGATCGCGCCGCCGATGCCGTTCACCTGGTCGGTGTCGATCCGCTCCCGAACATCACTCTCGATCGCGAAGTCGGACAGGTGCACCTTCGTGCTGCCCCCGTCGGCGGCGTACCGGCCGTAGAACCCAGGGGCGCTGTGCACAGATTTGTCCGGCGCAGGCTGCGCGAGCGGCAGCACCTTGCCCTTGATGATGGTCCACCAGTTGCCGGCGCCGCGGACAGTGACCTGGTCGACGACGATGTGCCGGTTGACCTGATAAGTGCCCGGCGGGATGAACACCGACCACCCGATCCGCTTGGCCATCGCGATCGTGCGCTCGATCGCGGGCGCCGCATCGCGTCGGCCGGTCGGGTCGGCACCGAAAAGCCTTACCGACAAGGACTTCGCGGGCTGCCGCAGCGGTTGCGCAACGAGCTCGAAGTCGGCGACGTCTAGCACCGTCCACGCCACCGTCGTACCGGCCGGGAGCTGGAAGCGCACCTTGTCGCCGGCGCGGTAGGTCTTGCCGAGCATCAGTCGCTGCTCGTCGTAGAAGTGGTTCGGCCGGAACGGTTTCGCCACCGGGTCCGGCTCCGGCTTCCACCAGCCCGGCTTCGGGTCGACGTTCGGGTCGTTGGAGAACGGATACATGCCGTAGAGCCACGCGTACTCCGACGTCAGCGTCATCGTCTTCGCACGCTTACCGTTCACCAGTACGTCGAGCGGCGACCGCAACCCGCCGCCGGTCGCGGAGTCGGGAATGCTGTAGCGCAGGGTCAACGCGTTGGCGGGCTTGGACAGCGTGAACTCGACGTACTGACCTGCCTGAGTCAGCCGTACTGCGCTGCGCCCCGAAGCCTCGGCGGGCAAGGTGTAGGCCTCGCGACTGGGACCGATCTTCTCGCCGGTGGTGGCCGCGTTCTCCGCCTCCTGCTCGATGAACGGCACAGTCGCCCCGCGCCCCTGCACCAAGGCGGGATCAAGGCCTGCCCGAGTCACTACCGGCTCTGCTGCGGTCGCCATCTGAGGTGAGGCGACGGCCGACAGGCCTGGTACTGCGAGTAGAGCGCCGACAACGGCGCCGATCACCACTGTGCGGCGACGAAAGACAGACTGGGACACGGATTGGGACACGGGCAGACATCCCCTCGGACTCAACAGCCGCCCCGCAGGCGTGCCGTAGTGAGCCGGAGACTACGCAGGCCGACCTTTCTCTGCAAGATCTCGACAGAGGAAAGAAATTTCCACGCAATACGCGTCGGGCCGGGGAAAGGTCAGTCCAGGACCACCTGGGGTTGTGGCCGGAGAGCGCGGAGCCAGAGCTCGGTCTGCGCAATGTGAGCGGACGCCGCGGTAGCAGCCGCTGCCGGGTCGCGCTGGGTGATGGCGGCGAGGATCGCGCGATGACCGCGATCGCTCGTCTGCTTGATCGCGTCGAAGTCGTCGCCCGGCTCGAAGATCCGGTAGTGCCCGCCGCGCCCCCGGATCACCCCGGTCAGTGCCGTGACGGTCGGGTTCCCGCCCGCAGTACAGATCGCGCCGTGGAACTCGGCGTCCAGGAGCTGGATCTCGGTGGCGTCGGTGGTCGCCTCGAGGCGGTCGAGGATGTCGCCCAACTGCTCGGCCAGCGCGGGATCCTGCCGGGCCGCGGCCGCCGCGGTCGCGTGCGCTTCGAGCACCCGGCGTACTTCGAGCAGTTGCAGGAGCCCTTCGAGCGGGATCAGCTCGACCGAGAGGGAGAACCTGCTGATGATCTCGGCCGGGTCCAGGGCCGAGACGTAGGTGCCCGAGCCGTGCCGTGACTCGATCACGCCCAGCGCGGCCAGTGAGCGGGCCGCCTCGCGCAGGGAGCTGCGGGACACCCCGAGGTGGTCGCACAGCTCCGGCTCCGGTGGGAACTTCTCGCCCGGTCCGAGTTCGCCGGACGCGATCATCTTCCGCAGGCCGGCCAGCGCCTTGTCCGTCGCCGCCATCAGCACCTCCCCTTCGGGCTCCCCGGGGTTCGGGAAGCTCCGGTTGACCAAACCTCTCAGAGCGTAAGTCCTCAGACCACTTGTGGTCACGTCCTCGGTAAGTCCTTGTCGATTCAGCGTAAGACTGGCTAGTGTGCTCAGATCGCTCCAAGAGTCATCTGATGTCAGAGCAAAATTGTCCCTGGCTCACATCCCCTGAGGAGAAGTGCCGAATGCGCTACCGACAGATGTTCGCACCTCTGACCGCGTTCGCCCTCGTCGTCGCCGCGGCCGCCTGCGGTCCGGGCCCGGCCGAGAAGGCCCAGGGTGAGGGCAAGGGCGGCGAGGTGAAGCTGCAGATGGTCGAGAGCCTGACCAACCCGACCCGGACCACTCTGCTGAAGAAGCTGATCGCCGACTTCGAGGCGAAGAACTCCAACATCAAGGTCCAGCTCATCTCCCCGCCGACCAACTCGGCGGACCAGAAGATCCAGCAGATGCTGCAGTCCGGCAAGGGCGTCGACGTGCTGGAGGTCCGCGACACCACCGTCGGCCCGTTCTCCACCAACAAGTGGATCTACGACATGGCCCCCGACCTCAAGGGCTGGGACGGCCTGAACGCGCTGACCGAGAACGCCCTGAAGGTCACCCAGCAGGGCGGCAAGTCGTACATGGTGCCGTACGGCTTCTACGGCCTCTCGCTGTTCTACCGCAAGGACCTGGTCCAGCAGGCCGGCTTCAGCGGGCCGCCGAAGAGCTGGGCCGAGCTGGTCGAGCAGGCCAAGAAGATCAACGACCCGAGCAAGAACCGGTACGGCTACTCGTTCCGCGGCGGACTCGGGGCCGGGGGCAACGCGGTCGCGATCATCTCGGGGTACGTGATCGACGAGATCAACAAGGACAACGCGTTCAAGCTGACCAGCGGCAAGACGATCTTCTCCTCGCCGAAGGCGGTGGAGGCGCTCAACCTGTACGTCGACCTGTTCAAGAACGCCTCGCCGCCCTCGTCGGTGAGCTGGGGCTATCCCGAGATGGTGCAGGGCTTCACCTCCGGTACGACGGGCTTCCTGCTCCAGGACCCCGAGGTGATCGCGACGGTCAAGGAGTCGAAGACCATCAAGGAAGACCAGTGGGGTACGGCGCCGCTCCCGGTCGGCCCGACCGGCAAGGCGGCCCAGCCGCTGGCCAACGCCGGCTGGGGTGTCGCCGAGGGCAGCACCCACAAAAAGGAGGCGGTGGAACTGGTGAAGTTCCTGACGTCTGGTGAGTCCGCGATGACGTTCTCCAAGGAGAACAGCCTGGTGCCGATCCTGAAGAGCGCCGCCGAGGACCCGTACTTCAAGGACGGCCCGTGGGCGTCGTACGTCGCGATGAACTCCTCGCCGGACACCTACGTCGTGGTGACCCAGCCGCGTGGTGTGCCGTGGTCGACCGAGTGGGGCAACAAGTCCGACGCCGACGTCCAGAAGCTGATCACCGGCAAGGCGCAACCGGCGGAGATCCTGAAGAGCTGGGACGAGTACTGGACCAAGAAGTGGGCGGGGAACTGAGCCGATGGCTCTGACCGACACCGAACGCCGCGGCACCAAGCTGGAGCCGGTGCCGCGGCGGCCGGTCACCCGGCGACGCCAGTTCACCGGGCGGACGGCGCTCACCTTGTTCCTGTTCATGCTGCCGGCGATCGCGTTCGTCGGCATGTTCACCTACTACCCGCTGGCCAACGGCATCTCGATGGCCTTCCGCAACTACAACCTGAACGACCTGTCGGACACCTCCTGGGTCGGGCTGAAGAACTTCAGCACGCTGCTGCACGACGAGATGTTCCGCGGCACGGTGAAGAACTCGGTCGTCTGGGTGGTCGGGTCGCTGGTCCCGCAGTTCCTGATCGGCTTCACGATGGCGTTGTGGCTGCGGCGGAAGTTCCGTTTCCGTGGTACCTACCAGGCGCTGGTGTTCTTCCCCTGGGCGGTGTCGGGCTTCCTGATCGGCATCCTGTTCCGCTGGATGTTCAACGGCGAGTTCGGGGTGGTCAACGACCTGCTGATGAAGACGCACCTGATCGACACCCCGGTGCCGTGGCTGGCCGACGCGAAGTACGCGATGTTCGCCGTCATCGTCGCGAACGTCTGGTACGGCGTGACGTTCTTCGCGATCATGATCCTGGCCGCGCTGCAGTCGGTGCCCGAGGAACTCTACGAGGCCTCGGCGATCGACGGCGCGGGCAAGGTCCGGACGCTGTTCAGCATCACCATCCCGTCGATCCGGACGACACTCGCGCTGACCGTGCTGCTGCGGGTGATCTGGATCTTCAACTCACCCGAGCTGATCTTCGGGATGACCGGTGGTGGACCGGCCAACGAGACGCACATCGTGACGTCGTACATGATCCAGGTGACCCAGGAGGGTGACTACGGACGCGCGTCGGCGATGGGCGTGATGGTGGTCTTCGTCCTGATGTTGTTCGCGATCTTCTACTTGTTGTCGATCCGGCCGAAGAAGGCGATGAGATGATTCGCGACTACAGCACCGGCGGCAAGATCGCGCGCTTCGTCGGGCTCGGCCTGTGCCTGCTGATCACGATCTTCCCGCTCTACTGGATCCTGGTCACGTCGTTCAAGGAGCCGGGCACGATCTTCGCCTATCCCTTGAAATACTGGCCTTCCGACTGGTCGCTGGCCAATTACCAGGGGCTGTTCGAGCAGTCGAACTTCGCGGTCTTCCTGGTCAACAGCCTGATCGTCTCGACGGTCGCGGCCGCCTTCGCGACGGTGATCGCGCTGCTCGCGGCGTACGTGCTCGCGCGGTTCGAGTTCGTCTCCAAGGGCGCGGTGATGGGTGCCTTCCTGGTCACCCAGATGATTCCCGGTTTCATCGCGCTCGGCTCGCTCTACATCCTGATGACGAGGCTCTACCTGGTCGACAACCGGTGGGGCCTGGTGCTGGTGTACGTCGCGGTCTCGATCCCGCTCTGCACGGTGATGCTGCGCGGCTTCTTCGAGAACGTGCCGGCCTCGCTCGAGGAGGCGGCGATGGTGGACGGCTGCTCGCGGTTCACGGCGCTGTTCCGGGTGCTGGTTCCGGTGATGACTCCGGGCATCGCGGCGTCGTACATCTTCAACTTCGTGAACTGCTGGAACGAGCTGTTCCTGTCGGTCACGTTGATGAACAGCGACAGCAACCGGACCATCCCGGCCGCGCTGAACGGTTTCATCAGCAGCTACAACATCGACTGGGGTTCGATGTCAGCCGCGGCTGTGCTCTCGATCATCCCCACGATGGTGCTGTTCGCCTTCGCCAGCCGCTACATCGTCGAAGGTCTCACGGCCGGCGCCGTCAAGGAGTGAAGGAAAGCTGGTAGATCCCACACCCGCCACCGTCGCGGTGCCAGCACCTGGTACTGCGCGGTGCCGGGCTCGGCTTCGCCACCGACGAGAACCGTCGCCATCCCCAACTCCTCCGGCACGGTCAGGTTGACCGCCCGGTCATCGAAGAACGCGGTCGTGGCCGGCTCGATCGCGAACCGCTCGACGAACCGGTCGTAGCTCTCCCGGTACGGCTTCGGCGTCAACCCACCGGTCACGATGTCGAAGTGCCCGTCGAACAGCCCGGCCAGCCCGAGCCGGGGGAGTGCCTGCTCCACGTGGTACGCCGATCCGTTGGTGAACACGAACTTGCGGCCCGGGAGCGCCTTGATCGCCTCGGCCAGGACCGTGTCAGGGCGTAGTACGGAGTAGTCGAGGCGCCTCTCGAAGCGGAGGTAGTCGTCCGCCTGGACGCCCTCGGTGGTCATCAACCCGCGCAGGGTGGTGCCATGGGAGGCGACCAGCTCGGCCTGGATCCGGCGGGCGCCCGCCTCGTCGGTTCCGAAGTACTCGATGAGGTAGCCGCGGATTCCCGCTGTCAGTTGCGCGGCGAGGCCGTTGCTGGGCGGATACAACGTGTCGTCCAGATCCAGCACCCAGGTGTCGACATCGGCCAGACCGGGGCGGTGGGGTGGGGTCTTATGACACAGCATCAGTCCAGAGTAGTGACAGACTGGGCGACGTCATCTACGGGAGGACTGAGCTGTGGCGACGGCACTCATCACTGGGCCCACCGCGGGAATCGGGCGGGCGTTCGCGGACAAGTTGGCGGTCGAGGGCTACGACCTCGTGCTGGTGGCGCGGGATGAGGCGCGGCTCAAGGAGGTCGCGACCGAGATCACCCGGTTGCACGGGGTCGCCAGTGAGGTGCTCGCGGCGGATCTGACCGTGCCGGAGCAGCTGGCCACCGTCGAAGAGCGGTTCCGGACCGGGCCGATCGAAGTACTGGTGAACAACGCCGGCTTCGGCGAGAAGAAGCCGTTCTGGGCCAACCCGATCGAGGTCGAGGAGAAGCAGTTCGACCTGCTGGTGCGCGTCGTACTGCGGCTCACCCACGCCGCCGTTCTGCCGATGATCGAGCGCGGCTCGGGCGCGGTGGTCAACGTCTCGTCGGTGGCGGGCTTCCTGCAGCGCGGCAGCTACAGCGCGCACAAGTCCTGGGTGACGAACTTCTCGGCGGGCCTGGCGATCGAGCTGCACTCCAAGGGCGTCGCGGTGATGGCGCTCTGCCCCGGTTTCGTGCACACCGAGTTCCACAGCCGGATGGGGATGGACAAGACGATCATCCCGTCGTTCCTGTGGCTCGACGCCACCGACCTGGTCGACGCCGCCTGGACCGACCTGATGCGCGGCAAGGCGATCTCGATCCCGTCGATGCGTTACAAACTCGTCGTCGCGGCGGCCCGCTACACCCCGCGCACCCTGATCGCCCGGCTGTCCACGGTTGGCCTGGACGGCCGCCGCCGCGCCTGACCGGGCAAATCCCCCGGCAACCAATCGCTTCTCGCTAGCGTCCACCCCAGCAGGACGTCACATCGCGAGAAGGTTGGCCGGAGATGACCGCACGGGGATGGAAGCACGCCCACCTGGCCGCCGCTGGGATGGCGACGCTGGGCCTGCTGTTAGTGGCTTGCGGCAACGACACGAAGCCGTCTGGCAACGCCGCACCAGCCGGTACGCCGACGGCCGCGGCCACCACGCCTGCGCCCACCACTGGCGTACCGACTACGCCAAGCACGTCGAGCGGGCCAAGCGCTTCTGGCAAACCGAGTGCGACGCCGAGTGGCAAGCCCACGCCGACTCCGAGCATCACGCCCACGCCCACGCCGACTCCCGCGCCCGGCAAGCCGGTCAAGCTGACCACCGCGATGCTGCTCACCGGCGCCGAACTCGCCAAGGCCGACCCGAAGCGCGGCTGGGTCTCCACCACCGGCTCCGCCAGTACGCCGATCTGCGGCCGCGGCTCGACCCGCGGTGCCAACCCGCTGGGCAGCCTGAGCCGCAACTTCACCACCGACCTCGACGCCTCCGGTGGCCAGTGGCTCACCCGGTACTCCGACGCGAAGGCCGCGCGGGCGGCGTACGACAAGATCATCAAGACGGTGAAGTCCTGCAAGTCCGCCGTCCCCGCGCCGACCCACGCCCGCAAGCTGACCGAGGACCGCACCTTGGCCGTCGGCGACACGACCCGCATCCTCCGCTGGTACGACTACCCACTGCCGAACGACCCCGGCAGCGAGGACGGCGGCTTCCCGTACGCCATCACCCTGAAGGGCAAGATCGTCAGCGTCCTAGCCTTCCGCGAAATGGGCCCCGGCATCAAACCCCCCACCTTCGACCGCATCACCCGAGCAGCCGCAGCCCACCTCACCTGAGGGTCATCGACGGCGGCGATCCCTTAGCCTGGCTGCATGCGGATCCCAGGATCCACCGCCCCGCCATCCGGTGTCGCCCACCTGCTGAAGCAATTCCGCCTGCGCGCAGGCCTCACCCAGGAAGGACTGGCTGCTCGTGCCGGCTTGAGCGTCGAGGGGATCCGCGCACTGGAAGGCGGCCGTCGCCGCTCCCCTCGCGCAGCGACGATCGATCAACTTGCCCTCGCGCTCAGACTTTCACTGCCTGAACAACGTCAGTTGACGGACGCGGCCGATCCCCCGCGCCAGAGTCGTGCGCTTCCGGAGCAGCTACCGCCCGCCCCGGACGACTTCACCGGGCGTGATCGGGAGCTGAACGACTTGGTCCGGCTCCTACGGACAACTGACCTGCGCGTGGACAGTCGGGCTGTGGTCATCTCCGCGGTCGGTGGCATGGGCGGGGTGGGCAAGACCGCACTCGCCATCCAGGCCGGGCACTTGGTGGCTCCCGACTACCCGGACGGCCAGATCTACCTCAACCTGGGCGGTGGGAGTCAGGAGCCGGTCAGTACGGCGGGCGCGCTGGCCGCCGTACTGCGAAGTCTGGGTGTCCCACCAGCGGACGATCCTCGCGACGTCGAGCAGGCAGTCGGCAGGTACCGTACGGCGCTCGCGCATCGGCGAGTCCTGTTGTTGCTGGACGACGCGGACGGCGTGGATCAGGTGCTGCCGTTGATACCCGGAACCCGCGGGTCGGCAGTCGTCATCACGAGTCGCAAGCAACTGACTGCACTTCCCGGCGTAAGGTATCTCGGCCTGCAGGTGCTCACCGAGGAAGATGGTCTGAGCCTGCTCGGCGAGGTCGCTGGGAGGGATCGGGTAGCGGCTGAGCCGGAGGCCGCGCTGCAGTTGGTCCGGCACTGTGGATTGCTGCCATTGGCGGTACGGATCGCTGGCGGTCATCCGTCCATTCAGGCTGCCGGAGGGCTGGCAGCTCTGGTCGGTCTCCTGGCCGATGACGGCAGCAGGCTCGATGCGTTGAGTGGCGGCGGTGCAGGCGGCGGGATCCGGGCGACTATCGTGTCGTCGCTCCGTTCGCTGGCCGCGACAGACCGTCCCGGGGACCGGAAGTGTAGCGAGATGTTCCCACTGCTGGCCTTGTCGGAGGGGGACCATTTCCCGCTCCGGACCGCGGCGAAGGTGCTGGAGCTGCCGCTGGACGTGACGGAAGATCTCCTCGAACGGCTGGTGGACGTTCACTTGCTGGAGACGCCCGCGCCTCAGCAGTACCGAATGCACGATCTCGTCCGTGATGTCGGACAGGAGTTGGCGGCCGGCACGATGACCAGTGCCGAGCGGGCGGAGGCCTCGCGCCGGGAACTGCGTTGCTACTTGGGCGTCCTGTGGCGACTCAGCGAGCTCCACGAGTTGCCGCATCCGAAGGGCGCCGAGGACTGGTCGGCCGGCGCCGAAGACCTCGGCGACCGCGATGAGGTGGCACGCTGGCTGGAGGCCGAGGTCGGCAACGTGCTCCGGCTCATCGCCAAGGCGGCGACCGGAGGCCGGGAGGACCGGCTGACCGCCGCGCGGACCGGGCTGGGGATGTTTCAGTTCGCGCGAGTGCGGTTGCGGTTCGCCGAGTCGCGGGACGCATTGGCCGCCGTCACGGGCATTCTCGATGAACCGGACGACGAGCTCGACGACTGGCTGTGGCTCTCGCTGGGACGGCTGTACACGGCGCTCGACCAGCCGCGGTCGGCGGCCGACTGCATCCGGATCGCGCTACGGCTGGCCCGCGCCCGGGGCGATCTCGACCAGGTGGTGAACTGTTTGATCGAACTCGCCTATGTCTTGGTGCGGATCGGTGAACCGGCCGAAGCGAAGGCAGCGGTCGACGAAGTTCTGGCCTTGCCGCCGGAGGACTGGATGCATCTCGAGGCGGCCGTGCGGCTGGTCGCCGGTTCTGCCGCGGGCGCGCTGGGTGATCTGGCCGGGCAGCGGGCAGCCTTTGATCGCGTGATCGCCGTTCATCGCGAACGGGGAAGAGGCCGGACGGCCTTGCTTCATCAGGAGCAGATGGGCATGTCGCTGGTGGAGAGCGGCCAGTACGACGCGGGCTGGCCAATGCTGGCCGAGGCGCTCGAACGGGCCCGTGCCGACGGGCTTGCGATGATCGAGTTCGACCTGCTGACTGACTTCGGGAAAGGCTGGTCGCTGCGCGGCGATCACCAGCAGGCTCGCGAGTACTTCGAACAGGCGCTGGAGATAGCAATCCGATTTCCCGCTGAGAACCAGGAGGGCCGCACCCTGGATCGTCTCGGCCGGACCCTGCTTGCGCTCGGCCGGCCCGAGGAGGCTCGCATGCACTGGCAGCGAGCCGTCGTCCTGTACCAGCAGTTCGCCGACCCGGCGGCCGATGAGGTGCAGGAACTCCTCGATGTCCTCCCATCGACGGACTAGCCCAATTGGTCGGCGATTGTCGTGGCGATCGGGGTGGTCGGGCGGCCGATCAGCTGGGCGAGGGTGCCGGGGGTGCCGCTGAGGGTGCCGGTGCTGATTTGGGTGTCGACGTCGGCCAGGACGGTGGCGAAGGCCTCGGGGATGCCGGCGGCGGTCAGGCCGGCCAGGTTCTCGTCGTGGGACAGGGAGCGGTGCACTACGGGCTTGCCGGTCTGGCGGGTTACCTCGGCGGCGTACTCGCCGAAGGTCCAGGCCCCGTCACCGCTCAACTCGTAAGCCTGGTTGAGGTGGCCGTCGGTGCGCAGTACTGCGGACGCCGCGGCCGCGAAGTCCTGTCGGCTCGCCGTGGCCAGCCGGCCGTCCGGGCTGACGCCGTTCACGATCGCGCCGCTCTCGACGGTGGCGGGCAGGTCGAAGACGCCCATCTCGGAGTACCAGTTGTTGCGCAGGAGAGTGTGCGGGACGCCGGAGTCGAGGATGAGCTGTTCGGTCGCCTTGTGGTCGGCGGCGAGCAGCATCGCGTTGTCCGGAGCACCGAAGACGCTGGTGTAGGCGAGCTGCGAGACGCCCGCCTTCTTCGTCGCGTCGATGACGGCGGCGTGCTGACCGACCCGGCGGCCGAAGTCGGTACCGGACACCAGCAGGACCCGGTCGCCGGCGCTGAAGATCTCGTCGAGCGTCGCCGGTTCGTCGTAGTCCGCGATGGCGACCTTGACGCCCTGGGCCGCGAGGTCAGCGGCCTTTTCCTTGCTCCGGGCAACAGCCGTGATGCCGTCGGCGGGCACGCCCGCGGCCAGCAGATCGGCAATGACAAGACGACCAAGCTGCCCGGTGGCGCCGGTGATGACGATGCTCATCTGAAGAGGTTCGCTTTCCGTAGAGTTCGTGGAGTGCCACTAACTCTAGGGTGGGTACTATCTTCACAACAGTACCCACTTTGAAGTAAGGTACTACTCTCGAAGTAAGCCTAGGAGAGTGCCGCCATGCCCGAGACCTTCGCGCCGGACGTCAATCGGGTGGATTGCCCGTCCCGGATCATCCTCGAACACGTCACCAGCCGCTGGGGCGTCCTCGTGCTGGCCGCCCTGCTCGACCGGTCGTACCGCTTCAGCGAACTGCGCCGCCACGTCGGCGGAGTGAGCGAGAAGATGCTCGCCCAAACCCTGCAGGCCCTGGAACGCGACGGCTTCGTACTCCGCGACGCCAAGCCCGTCATCCCACCCCGCGTCGACTACTCACTGACCCCCCTCGGCCAGGAGGTAGCAGCCAAGGTCAACTCCCTGGCCCACTGGGTGGAGTCCAAAGTCCCCGACGTGATGCAGGCCCGCGACCAGTACGACAAGGCCCGCTAGCCGATCCGCGTGCTGGTGAGGTGCGGGGGTTGTTACGGGGTCAGGGGTAACGCTGCTGCGGTTTTGCGGAGGGTTTCGGTGGTTGCTTTTAGCAATGGGTTGTTGGTTTGGCCGGTGCGGATGGCGGCGTAGACGCGGCGGGTGGGGGTGGGGGGTGTGAGCGGGCGGAGTACGGCGGTGCCGGGGTTGGGGAGGGCTAGTTGGGGGACCAGGGAGACGCCGGCGCCCGCGGCGACCAGGGCTGCTACGGCTGTGTAGTCGTCGGAGTGGTGGGCGATGCGAGGGGCGAAGCCTGCTTGTTCGCAGGCTAGGAGGACTACGTCGCGGATCGGGTTGCCGGTCGACGTCATGATCCAGTCGTCGGTGGCGAGGGTGGTGAGGTCGATCTGGGCCGCGGTCGCGGCCGGGTGGTCGGCGGGCAGGATGGCGGCGAAAGGCTCGGCGTACAAGGGGATTCGGGTCAGGCGTTGGTCGTCGGGGCTGGGGGAGCCGCGGTGCTCTACGGCGATGGCCAGTTCGACCTCGCCGTCGAGGAGCTGGGTGATCGCTTGATGACCTTCGGCGTCTCGGACCGCGAGGTGGAGGCCAGGTGTGGTGGTCCGCAAGGCGGCGAGGGACGGGGCGACGAGGAGGCTGATGGCGGTGGCGAAGGCGGCTACCCGGATTTCGCCGGTGGCGCCTTCGGCGTGCAGGCGCATGGCTTCTTCGGCGCGTTCTACTTCGGTGAGGATGGCGTCGGTGTGGTCGAGCAGGAGGCGGCCGGCCGAGGTGATGGCTACTCGGCGGCCGCGACGTTCCAGGAGTTCTTGGCCGACCTCGGATTCGAGGGCCGCGAGTTGCTGGGAGACGGCCGACGGGGTCAGGTGCAGGACCTCGGCGGCCGCCGTCACGGTGCCGTGGTCAGCAAGCGCTCGCAGGACCCGCAACCGGCGTACTTCGATCACGAGGCTCAGCTTCCCACAGGGCCGTCGGGCGACGGCGCCAGCGGCGGCGGGGCTTGTCCGGTACGACGGGGGCGTCGGCCATACCGGAGCGGGATTCTTTGGCGACCTTCTCGATGGCGGGAGTGAAGTTGTAGTACATGCTTCGAAACTAGGCAGCGGCAGTTGATACGTCCAATGAAAGTTCTGTGCTCAGTTGATGCGCCTGGTGCATGATGGGTCCATGGAGCTGCGCCTGCTGGAGTCGTTTGTCGTGGTCGCCGAGGAGCTGAACGTCGGGCGGGCGGCGGTGCGACTGCACCTGACCCAGCCGTCGCTGAGCCGGCAGATCGCGTCGCTGGAGCGGGAGCTCGGGGTCGAGTTGTTCGCCCGGGTGAAGAAGCGCTTCGTGCTGACGGCAGCGGGGGAGAGCTTTCTGGCCGACTCGAGAGCGCTGCTCAAGCAGGCCGACCTGGCGGTTCGCGATGCTCAGCGGGTCCATCGCGGTGAGCTCGGTACGCTGCGGCTGCGGTTCGTCCAGTCCGCGACCTTCGAGGCGCTGCCGCGGCTTCTCGGTGCCTTCAGAGAGGCCCAGCCGGACGTCGTACTCGATCTGGAGACGATGACCACGATCAACCAGACCAAGGCCTTGCTGGACGGGCGGATCGATGTCGGTCTGTTCCGGCCGCTGACCACGACCGTGGACGGTCTGGCCACCCGGGTGATCTCGGCAGATCCGTTGGTCGCCGCGCTGTCCGCGAAGCACCCACTGGCCGGGCGCCGCAGGATCCGCCTGGCCGACCTGGCTGACGACGACTTCGTGCTCTACACCCGCGCGTCCGGACCGTCGGTGCACGACGCGATCGTCGGCAACTGCCAGGACGCCGGGTTCACGCCACGGATCGTGCAGGAGGGCGCCGACGTACAGACGATCGTGTCGCTGGTCGCGGCCGGGCTCGGGGTCTCGTTGCTGATCGCCCCGACACCGCCGATCGATCCGGACAAGGTCGTCTACCGCGAGTTGTCCGACGACCTACCACCATGGGACCTCTGCGTGGCCTGGTCACCGGACAACAACTCGCCGGTACTACGACGCTTCCTCGAGGTGCTCTAGCCGAAGGTGTCCGGGTCCCCACCGGTGCGGACGCCGGTCTCCAGATCGGCGATCGCGGCCATGTCGTCGTTGTCCAGCGCGAAGTCGAACACGGCGATGTTCTCCGCGATCCGGCTCGGCGTCTTCGACTTCGGCAGCACCACGTTGCCCAGCTGCAGGTGCCAGCGGATCGCCACCTGCGCGGGCGTCTTGCCGTACTTCGCGCCGATCGCCTTCAGCGTCGGGTTGTCCACCAGCCCACCCGAAGCCAGCGGGCTCCACGCCTGGGTGACGATGTCGTTCTCCGCGTTGAACGCGCGCAGCTCGTCCTGCGGCAGCTCCGGGTGCAGCTCGATCTGGTTCACCGCCGGCCGCAGGTCGGTCTCCTCGAACAGCCGCCGCAGCGCCGGGATGTGAAAGTTCGAGACGCCGATCGCGCGCACCCGCTTGTCGGCGTACAGCTGCTCGAACGCCTTCCAGGTCTCGACGTACTTGTCCTTCTTCAGTGCCTGCCAGTGGATCAGGTAGAGGTCCACGGACTCCAGGCCCAGCCGGTCGAGGCTGGCGTCGAAGGCCTTCAGGGTCGAGTCGTAGCCCTGGTCGCTGTTCCACAGCTTGGTGGTGATGAACAGTTCGTCGCGGGGCAGGCCGGAGGCGGCGATGGCGCGGCCGACCCCCGCCTCGTTGCCGTAGATGGCGGCGGTGTCGACGTGCCGGTAGCCGGCCTCGAACGCCGCCTCGACGACACCGGTGACGATCTCGTCCTCGACCTGCCACACCCCCAGGCCGAGCTGTGGGATCTCGACGCCGTTGTCCAGAGTGATCATGGGGACTGTGCTCATCTGTCTATTCCACTGGGCCGACGGCCTCAGGCCCAGTCATCTGATGTGTGACAACAACCTCATCAACTACCCGTAACCACTTCACAGGTCTTCGCATCGGGCTCCAGGAAGCGCAGCAGCGCCTCACCTTCGCGCTCCAGCGCGGCCGCCGTCTGCTTCGTCGTCCGGCCGAACGGAGTCAGGGTGAGAGTTGCCACACCTCGTTTCTTCTCCGCTGTCCACAATCCGGCGACCAGCCCGTCGACCAGGTACGTCGACTTCACCCGCAGGTTCTTGGTGAAGACGGCCTGCCGGTGTTCGCCGGCGATGATCCGCTCACGTTTCGCGTGGGCGAGCAGCAGGTTGTCGAACTCCGGCAGGAACCTGACCGGCGCCTCGCTGTCCGGATCGGGTCGCGGCCCGCCCGGTACGTCGTACAGGTTCTTGCCGTGCTCGTCGGTGAAGACCTCGAGCTCCATCGAGTCGAACAACGCCTTCGCCTTCGGCAACCCGGACCAGGTCTGGAAGTCCGCCGGGGTGGCCGGCCCGAACGCCTCCAGATACCGGACGGCCAGCTCCTTCGGTACTGCGGACCGCCGCACCTTGCCGCCGATCCACTGTTCGGCCGGGGTGAACCGTGCGTTCGCGGTCCAGCCCCAGCGGGTCTCAGACGGTGCGATGACCAGCGGCACGAGCATCCGGGTGCAGAATCCGAGCGCCCGGTCGTTGACGTCGGGGAACTGCTGCTGCAAGGCGCCCCGGACCTCGGTGAACGTCAGCGGCTCCACGGCGAGGAGCTGCCGCGCCGCGGCGGCGACCTTGTCGGGCTCCAGCCCTGCGGCCCGGTCTCCGAGCAGTTTCAGGCCGGCCTCGAGAACCGGGCTGAGCGTCGTACGGAAGCGCAGGTAGTCGTCGGCGGTGACCAGATGCAGGGTGCCCCGGAAGAGCGTGGCCCGGACGACCTTGCGCTCCTCGATCGCCGCGATCAGATCACCCTCGCTGAACCAGGCCAGCCGGGACCACAACCCGACGAACGGATGCTTCGGCTCCTGCCCCTGCATCCCCACCAGTTGCCCGACGGCCTCCGTGACGGACAGGTCACTGCGCTCCAGCAGCAACTGCCGGGCCAAGGTCGCCCGGTTGATCGCCCGCGGGCTCAAGATGCTCATGCCGCGCATTCTTCCCGCTCACCCCGACACTTCCAGCATCCTGCGCTCCACGGCGCCAGTGCTGGGTCTAGCAACGTTGGGAAGGTAATCGTGTGCTGAGGGCGTCTGGACGACAGGTCTTGCGGGTGGGTACGACAGCAGCTGGATCCGCAGCCAGGGCCCCCGACCCGGCCACGCTGCCGGCCCGCGAGCAGCGAGCCGGTCAACCGGCGACGACGCCGTCGTGAACCGCCCGGGCTCCCCGAAACCCACGGATCCCCACCGCATCAATGCCGCCCTGGACGACCCACCGCTGAACGTGGCGAGTCTCGCGAGCAATCCAGATTGATGGCCTGAAGCTCCGTTCTGCCCACCCCCCGGGGCGGGCCTGCCGGCGACCTTGTGCGTGACCTGAGCGTTCCACCGTGCTCCGGACGCTCAGCCCGTGCACAAAGCCGGCATAGGGCCGGACCCGGCCAGGCCCGACCCCTCCCCGAACCGTCGACTGCCCGCTCCCACCGATCCGGGGAGGATCTTCTCCCCACACCGGTAGCACGATCCTCCCCAAGTCCGGCGAAAATCCTCCCCGAACCAGTCCAGGGCGAGCTGCCACCCCTCCACCCAGCCGCAGGACCTGACCTCCAGCAGACACCAGCCGACCTGACTACCTCCCCAACGTTGCTGGACGAGGCGCTAGCTTTTGCGCACCCGGGTGCCGGCGACGCGGTCGGGGTACGTCTGCCGCGCTCCCCGGGCGATGGCGACGGCCTGCCAACCGATCGCCGCATAGGCACCCGCCGCCAGGACGGCGCCGCGCCGCGTGTGGTCCGCCCGGAATTCCCAGACGGCCTGATGTCCCAGCTCCCACGGCAGTGCGGTCTTGAGCAAGGTACGCGCCAGGGCCTGCGGGTACGTCGGGGCTTCGTCGGTCGTGTCGTCACTGACGGTGAAGCCGAGGAGCCGCTTTCCTGGCGAACCACCCGAGGCTTCCGCGGCCGCGAGCGAGCAACTGAGCGGCAGCGTCGCCCCGGCGGCGACGATCAACCGGACCCGGGCCGATGACAACGGTGGTCTATCCGCGGCCGTCGATCGGCTCCGGCGCAGCGCCACGATCCCGGCCAGCAGGCCGAGCGGTAGGGCCAGGGTGGCGTAGTCGATCCCGGTCGCAAGGCCGCGTCGCGCAGTCAGCATAGGCCGACAATACGCTTGATCCGGCGGTTTCGGGAGAGAGCCGAAAAGGTTTCATTTTCCGCGAAACTTAGTTGCCTCAGGCCCCGGTTCGGACAATTGATTGGTCTATTTCAGTCGAGCGTTTCAAGCAGTCGATGGGTGCGAAATACATTTCTCGGTAACGAGTAGGAATCCCTGTGCTGGTGGGGGTCTGGGCGCGCGGCCCGGCTCCGAATTTCACTGACAGTGAGTCATAAATTGTTCATGTGCAATTCAAGGATATTGCCTCTCGCTGCTCCGGGAATTGTCTGTTAACCTCGGGGCGCTGGCTACGAGGAGTCGAAATTCGTCGATTTTCATGACGCTCGATGCCGCCTGTTGGTGGCGCCGATCCGTCCTGCACCGGTCCGGTGGATGTCTGTCGCCGTACAGATCGTCGAGCCGACCCGAGAGCAGGCAGCGTGGAAACCCGGACCGCCCCGGCAAGACCCGGCACAGCCGGCGCACCGACGTTGTCAGCCGCCGTCCAGGTCACCGACGTGCACAAGTCCTTCGGCGCCGTTCAAGCGCTGCGCGGAGTCAGCCTCGAGGTCGCGCCCGGCCAGGTCTACGGGGTGCTCGGGCCCAACGGGGCCGGGAAGACGACGCTGCTGCGCATCCTGCTCGGGCTGGTGCGGGCCGACCGTGGGTCGGTGACCGTGCTGGGCCGGCGGCCCGGGGCCTCCGAGGCGCTCCGGCGGGTGGGTGCGTTGATCGAGTCGCCCGCCTTCGTGCCGCATTTGTCCGGCCGGACCAACCTGCAGGTGCTGGCACGGGCCGGCGGGCAGCCGGACACCGAGGTGGATCGGGTGCTCGACGTGGTCGAGCTCAGTCATCGGGCCGGCGACCGCTTCGGCGGCTACTCGCTCGGGATGGGGCAACGGCTCGGGGTGGCGGCGGCGCTGCTCGGCGAGCCGACACTGCTGATCCTGGACGAACCGACCAACGGACTCGACCCCGAGGGCGTCGCCTCGATGCGCACGCTGATCCGCGACCTCGGCGCGGCCGGTACGACGGTGCTGCTGTCGTCGCACCAGCTCGGTGAGGTGCAGCAGATCTGCGACCGGGTGGTGGTGATCGACCGCGGTCTGGTCATCGCCGATGACACCGTCGCCGCGATCCGCGACCGCCCCGGCTCCACCGCCCTGGAGCTGTGGGCCACCCCGCTGGCCGAAGCCGGCCAGATCCTCGCCACCCGAACAGGCGCCCGAACCACCGAAGCAGTCGCGGGCGGAGCGGCTGGTGGAGTCGCGGGGGAGCCGGTGCTGGCCGAGGTGGGGGAGGTGGGGGATCGGCATTGGCGGTTGAGTGGGGCGCCCGACGATGTTCCCGGCCTGGTCCGGGCGCTGGTGGCCGCGGGCATTGATGTTCATGAGGTTCGGCGTGAGCGGCAGACGCTCGAAGGTGTGTTCTTCGCGCTCACCGCGCATGACGGGCAGGAGGCGTCGTGATCACCGCGGTCGCCGCTGAGGCGCTGTTGATGCGCAAACGACTGGCTCCGGTGATCGTCGGCGCCACCTGGGTGCTGATGGTGGTCGGCTTCGCCTTCGCCGTCCCGTACATCGTCTACAGCGTGCTCGACCCGGCCGACGCGGGCCGGGCAGAGCTCCTCGCGATCCTGATGCCCGGCGAGGTCGGTTCCACCTCGCTCAGCAGCTACCCGCTGTTCGGGGGCGCCATCATGCTCATCCTCGGCGTTCTGGTCACCGGCTCGGAGTACCGCTGGGGGACTTGGACGGCCCGCTTCACCCAGGGGCCCAGCCGGACCCAGGTCCTGCTCGCCAAGCTTGTGGTGGGCGCGGGCGCCGTCGCCGTGATCGCCCTCGTCGCCGCCGCAGCCGCCGCCCTGGCCTCGGCGCTGATCGCTGTTGTCGAGTCTCAGCCGGTCGACTGGCCGCCGCTGTCGAACCTGGCCGGCTCACTGGGTGCGGCCGTGCTGATCTCGATCACCTGGATGAGCGTCGGGGCTGCCCTCGGCGTGCTGTTCCGGGGTACGAGTGCCGCGCTCGCGGTCGGCTTGCTGTGGACGCTGGGGCTGGAGAACGCGCTGTCCGGCCTGGCCGGCGTGATCCCGGCCATCGAGCCGGTCCGCAACGTCCTGCTCGGCTCGGCCAGCGGTTCGCTGGTCGCCAGCCTGGGCGCACCGACGCAGGGCGACGGGGGAACGCCTGGCGTCGTCGACTACCTGAGCGCGCCCGCCGCCTGCTTGGTGCTGCTGGCCTACCTGGCCTTGACCACCACTGCGGCAGCACTCCTGATCCGGCGCCGCGACGTCACCTGACCCGGCCACCTACGACCGCCTTACCGCCCACCGCCTGAGGAGCGTCCGTGACCAACCCACCCGCTGAACTAGTCCGCCCGCGCATGCGTCAGGACGTGGCGTTCCTGGAGACGCTGGACGGCGTCTACGTCCGCGGTACCGACGGCGCCTTCGTGATCCGCGGTGCCGGCGCCTACCGGTACCTGTCCGCCCTGCTGCCGCACCTCGACGGCAACACCGCGATGACCGACATCGTGGCCGGTCTGCCCAGCGCGCACGAGGGCGCGGTCCGCTCTCTGCTCGGAACCCTGGCAGCGCGCGGCGTCGTACTGGACGGGGCTGACTCGCGGGCCTTGCTGGACGACGACACCCGCACCAAGTACGCAAGTCAGTTGGCGCTGCTCGAACACCACGGCGACGACGGCACCGGGTTCGCCCGCGCTGCCGCTGCCCGGGTGATCGTCACCAGTGCCGACCAACAGGCAGCTGCCACTCTGGTGGAAGCCCTGCTGGTCAATGGAGTCGGCAGCGCGGAGCAGGGGTTCGTCCGCTTCGACACCCACCCTGACCCGGCCGATGCCGACCTGATCTGTCTGCTCGCCCTGGATGGCCCGTCACCCCAGCTCTTCACCCTGGCCGACCAAGCCCGCCGCGCCGCCACCGCCTATCTCCCGCTCTACCGCGTCGGCGACCTGCTGGCAGCCGGGCCGTGGCAAGGCTCGGTGTCGATCCACTCCGCGCTACTGCGCATGAGCGACAACGGCCTGCCAGGTACGACGGACCTGTGGCAGGCGGGAGTCGTAGGTGCAGCGGCCGCGCCGGCCCAACTGGCGCTGGCCAATGGCGCGTCGACGCTGCTGATTAGCATGGCGGGCTTCGAGGTGTTCAAGAAGCTGACCGGCTGCATCGCGGCCGACATCGACGGCTCCGTGGTGCTGGTGGATCCGGACCGCCTGACCGTCCGGACCGAGCGGGTCCTGGCGCACCCCGCGGTGCCACACGATGATGCCGACCTGGAGCCAGTTGCTGAAGGCAACGAAAGCGAGGGCGAGTGGGCCTACCGCCGGTTCGACCGGGTGGTGGCCGACTCGGTCGGGGCGATGCGGCGGTTCGACGACGACGCCGTACCGCAGATCCCGGTCAAGACGGCCGTACTGCGGGCGCCGGCCGCAGCGGCGGAGCCGATCATCAGCTTCGGAGTGGAGACGGTGCTCGAGGCGCGGCTCGTGGCGCTGGAGACAGCCGCTGCCCGCTATGCGTTGAACTTGCATCGCCGGTGCTCCCTGCTCACCGAACCCGCGCCCGACGCCGAGAGCGTCGTACCGGAGCAGTTGGAGACCTGGCTGGGTGTAACGCGGACAGATGGGCGGCAGGCTGCGGCGAGCGATCTGGCCGACCAGGCACCGCTGGCAGTTCCTCGTGGCGCGGCGCTGACCGGTCCACTGGACTGGAACGCGGCGGAGTACGAGCCGGAGCTGTCCGGCTTGGCGGCCGGTCCGAGGGCGGCCGAGGCGGCCTCGCGGGCGCTGATCAGCGCGGTAGGCGCAGCGGCGGTCGCAGCCGTGGCCCGTGGAGAACTCCCCATCGTCCGCGTCCCCGACGCCACGATCGCCGCGGCGCTCGATCCGCAGCAACACCGCCGGCTGATGATCCTCGCCCAGGAGCTGGTGGCCGAAGGATCTCAGCTCACCTTCCATCTCGGCCGTGGCGTCGTCCCCGTCGGAGTTGTTGCCATCAGCAACGGCTTGCGACAGCAAGTCATCGCAAGGTCCGGTGCGTCCTGGGTGCAGGCGGTGGAGACCGCGCTGCTGACCGCGGTCGGCGAACGCCAACTGGCCGGTACTGCGTTCGCCCGGGTGGACCAGCGCGTGCGACTGGACACCGACCTCACCGGCGCGCTGGTGGCCGGCCCCGAGGCAGGCGAACCCGAGCTGACCGACATCGTCGACGACCAGCAGATCGTCGCCGCCCTCACCGCGAGCGGCCGCCGGGCCGCAGTGGTGGACCTCACCCCACCCGATCTCGCCGGCGTCACCACTGTCGCCCGTGTCTTGCTGTTCAGCTCCGTCCACCCCGATCCGAAGGAGTCGCGATGACCACCACCAACCTGGCCACCGATCTGGCCGGCGAGTTGCTGTCCCTGGAGTCCGTCACCTTCGAGGTGGAGGAGATCGCGGACGTGGGCAAGGACGCCGCGGGCTGGTGCAGCTCCAGCACCAGTACGTCGAGCTGTTCGTCCTGCAGCACCTCCAGTTGCTGCGGCTGTTCCAGCTGCAGCTGCAGCAGTACGAGCTGATCCACCTCGCGAGGCGGCCCGGACGACCTCCGGGTCACGCCTCCCACGAACTCGTCGCCGGACCCGGCGACGACCCCCACCGCCCACGAAAGGGGGTGAACCACCATGGCGCTTCGTGAGGAGTTGCTCGTCCTGGAGACGGCGACGTTCGAGATCGAGGATCTTGTCGACCTCGGCCAGGACGCGGCCGGTTGGTGCAGCTCGAGCTGCTCCTGTTCCAGTTGCTCGTCCTGCAGCACGTCCAGCTGTTGCTCCTGCAGCACCAGCACCGGATGCGGCGGCGGCTGACCGCCGCTGCCGTCCCGGTGGCACCAGTCCGTCCAGTCGCGGCCGGCCGGCCGCGCAGAGCAACAGGAAGGAACGTCTTTCCATGACTACTCAGACCCTTGGCCTCGACCTGCTCGATCTCGAGGCCGTCACGTTCGAGGTGGACGAGATCACCGATCCGTCGCTGGACCTGGCTGCGACCAGCTCGTCCTGCAGCTGCTCCAGCTGCTGCTCCTGCAGCACCTCCAGCTGCTGCTCGACCAGCACCAGCACGTCCAGCTGCGGCTGACCGACACCCGCAGCACCACCTGTTCCACCAGTCGCGGCTGATCAGCCGCGCAAGACAACAGGAAGGAACGACCTTCATGACCACTCAGACCCTTGGCCTCGAGCTGCTCGATCTCGAGGCCGTCACGTTCGAGGTGGACGAGATCACCGATCCGTCGCTGGACCTGGCTGCGACCAGCTCGTCCTGCAGCTGTTCCAGCTGCTGCTCCTGCAGCACCTCCAGCTGCTGCTCGTCCAGCACCAGCACGTCCAGCTGCGGCTGACCGACGCGTCTGTGAAGTAGGTGCTGCGGGCCAAGGGCCCTGGTCCGCAGCATGTCGCCGTACGCCGGCAGGCCGCCGGTCCGAGAACCAGAAGGAGCTGCATCCAGTGACGACGTTGGAGGAACACCACTCGACCGAGGCGGTGCCCGATTCCGGCGCGCTGGTCGCGCTGGTCGGCGACCGCCTGACCGCGCTGCTGCCGCCCGGCGTGGTTGCCGGACTGGACGTCGCCGTGCTCGGACTGCCCGGCCAGGAGCACCGGACCGCCTTCGGCGCACTCCCGCCCACAGTCACCATCCGCCTGTACGCCGCCACCGTGGTGATCGCCGCGACACCCACTGGGGCCGGTCCCTGTCCGCAGTGTCTGGACCGTCGCTGGGTGGTGTGCCGCCCGACGATCGAGCGCCGCATCCTCGACAACCCGCACGGCGTACTCAGTACTGTCCCCAGCCTGCCTGGACCGCACGCGCTGAGCGTCGCCGCCGCCCTCTGCATCGCCGCGGTCGAGTCGGCCCCGGAAGGTCCCGCCTACCCGGTCTGGGAGCTCGACGCCCGGACGGCGCGGGTCGAGCGTTTCGCCTTGATCCGCGACTCCTCCTGCGACTGCGCGGCTCCGCCGGCAGATACGGCCGAGGGTGCGCGGATCCGCCTGCGGTCCACCTTGGCGTCCAGCCCCGGCAGCGGCCGCTCCCGCCGGCCGGAGGACCTGAACCTGCCGATGGACGCCCTGGCCAACCCGGTCTGCGGAATGCTCGGCGGCCCGGCGATGCGCGCGTACCACGCCACCGCGACAGCGCCGGCGAGCGGCCACTTCGAGGTACGCAGCAAGTACGGCCTGCACGAGATGTGGTGGAGCGGTCATGCTGAGAGCTACCAGCGCAGTGAGCTGCTGGGTGCGATGGAAGGGCTCGAGCGCGACGCGGGCCAGCGGCCCCGGCGCGTCACCCCGGCTCTGCGGGCCAGCGTCACCGAGCTGACCGCGCCGTACGTGGAGATGGAGCAGTGCGGCCTCTACCCGCCTGACTTCTACGTCCAGCACGAGGCGAAGTACGTGCCCTGGGCAAGTAATCCGAGCGTGCCGTGGGTCTGGGGCTGGTCCGTCCGGGACCACCGCCCGTTGCTGGTCCCGGAGCAGATCGCGTACTACCTGGATCACCGCGAGGATCACCGCAACACCGTGCAGGAGTGCTCGAACGGCTGCGCCTCCGGGAGCTCCGTGACCGAGGCGGTGCTGCACGGACAGCTTGAGCTGATCGAGCGCGATGCCTTCCTGATCAGCTGGTACAGCGGTCTCACGCCGACCGAGATCGACCTCGACACGGTCGACAGCCCACTGGTACGGCAGATGCGGGCGCACGTCGACCTGCTCGGCTACGACCTGCGCTGCTTCGACATCCGGGTCGACCTGCCGGTACCGGCCGTGGGCGCTGTCGCGGTACGACGTGACGGCGGGATCGGCACACTCTGCTTCGCCGGTGGCGCATCACTCGACCCGGCGGACGCAGTACGGGCTGCTGTCTGTGAGGTGGCGTCGTACGTCACCGGGTTCGCGGACCGGGTCACCGACACGCTCGGCGAGGTCCAGCGGATGGTCGAGGACTACGGCAACGTCACCGAACTGGCGCACCACGCGCTGCTGTTCGGGATGCCGGCGATGGCGCAGTACGCCGACCACTGGCTCCGGCAGACCGAGGTGACGCCACTGGCCGACGTGTACGCCGACTGGACCACCGGGCGGGCGCCTGCCACTGACCTGCGCGAACCAGTGGAGGAGATCGTCGCGCTGTTCGCGGCCCGGGGGATGGACACCGTCGTGGTGGACCAGACGACGCCGGAGCAGCTCGCGATGGAGCTGCACACCGTGGCCACGATCGTGCCGGGCCTGATCCCGATCGACTTCGGCTGGCAGCGGCAACGCGTCCTGACCATGCCGCGCACGCTGTGGGCGGCGTACCAGGGAGGGCGGGCGACGCAGCCGTTGTCGGCCGACCAGCTGCACCGCGTGCCGCACCCGTTCCCCTAGCAACCCGCACGTTCCGCACGATCCCGTCGTAGAGCAGAGGAGTTGAGTGCAGGTGACCACCGAGATCGATGGCGCCGCCCGGGCCGGCAGCCCGGCGGTCGCGCTGGACTACACGCGCCGGATGTTCGAACGCCAGCGGGTGGCTCTGCCGCCGATGGGGTTCGCGGTGGACTGGAGCGACCAGCCCTCCCGGCACAAGCTGTACCTGGACGCACCGAAGCTGCCGCTGCCACCGCCGTTCGCGAACCTGCCGACGCTCGGAGTGGACGCCGCAGTCGCCGCCGCCACCGGCAACGCGACCGCAGTGATGCCGAGCCTGGACGTGCTCTCCTCGGTGCTCGGCTGCTACGGGATCGTCGGTCGCCGGACGCACCTGAACTGGAACGAGGACAGCTCCGGCAAGCTCAAGGCGAATGCGCCGGTGTGGTCGCGTCCGACCGCCTCCGGTGGCGGCATGTACCCCGCCGAGAGCTACCTGGTTGCTGGTGCCGGGGCCTCGGTGCGTACGGGCGTCTACCACTACGACACCGCGCACCACAGCCTCGACCGGCTCTCGGCCGCCAACAGGTGCTGGGACCTGGCTGAGGCGACCGGGGTAGAGGCCGGGCTCTATCTCGTCGCCACGTTGGCCTTCTGGAAGAACGCCTTCAAGTACAACTCCTTCAGCTATCACGTGGTGACGCAGGACGTGGGTGCGCTGCTTGCCTCGTGGCGGCTGGTGCTGGCCGCGTCGGGGCTCGCGGTCGAGCCGGTGCTGTGGTTCGACGAGGGCCCGGTGAGCACAGCGGTCGGTGTGGACGGTCGGACGGAGGCACCGTTTGTGGTGATCCCGCTAGGCCCGACAGTTCCGGCCACCTCGCGACAGCGGCTGGGAGGCACGGACGCAGAACCCTTACGAGTATGGGAGAAATCGCATCGGGTCCGCGATTTCGAACTGGTCGACCGCGTGCACGCCGCTGCCCTGGTCGGTAGCGCTCCCAGGCCTGCCAACGAGACCAGCGACGCGTTGCCTGCCTTGGAGTTCGCTGACGTCATCCAGTTGCCTGCGGCCGGACCTTCGGCGGTTGAGCTCGCCGACTGCCTGCGGACCCGGCGGTCGAGCTTCGGTCTCTTCTCCGCGCATCCGGCGCTGTCGGTGGAAGACCTCGGCTCGGTGCTCGCCTCGACCGCGGGCATCGGCCGCGCCGGGACCGATGTCTCGCCGGCACCGCGTGCGGAGCCGTGGACCAGGCTCTGGGTGCTGCCCAACACCGTCGAGGGACTGACCGATCGTGCCTACGCCTACGACGCCGCCGGGCACCGGCTGCTCGGTGGAGCGGCGTTCGACTTCGGTGAGGTGCAACGGCACTACGCGCTGACGAACTACAACATCCGCGAGGTGGCCGCGGTCCTGGTGATCACCGGCCGGCTCGACGCACTGGTCGCCACCTACGGCGCCCGCGGCTACCGGATGCTGAGCGTCGAGGTGGGCCAGGCGGCCCAGACCACCTATCTGTCCGCCACCGCGCGCGGTCTCGGCGTCGGTGCGGTACTGGGCATCGACAACCTCGCGGTGGACGGATTCCTCGGCGTCGACGGCACGGACGAACGCAGCATGCTCTTCATCCTGCTCGGCCACGAACGCGCTGGGCTGGCCGGCTACGACCACGGGCTGTACCGGTCCACCCCTGTTGCGCTGCAAGGAGACAACCGATGACAGACGTCCTCTCCAACCCCTACCTCGCCGATGCCGATGCCGATGCTGCTGCTGCGGGGGCTGGTACGGCGCCGGGTTGGCGACTCGGGTCGGGCTTCCTGCTGCGCGTCGCCGGACAGCCTGCCGAGGCGGTCGCCGCGCTGCGTACGACGGAAGCGGCCGCCTGGGTCGAGCACGTCCTCGCCGCCGAAGCCGTTCGCGACACCGCCGGGCAGGTACTACGGGAGTCGCTGGAGACGGCCGTCGCCAAGCTCGGGTCCGACGACCAGGGCCGGGTCGCTCTGATCAACCTGCGGCGCGATGTCTTCAACGCCCGTCGTCCGAGGCCGACCACCCTTACTCGGGCCGAACCCTTGCTGGACAGCGAACTCGCGGCCTCCGTCGCTCGCTGGATCGCCACCATCGAGCGAGTGCGAGAACTGCTCGACGGCGGGATCGCTGTCCTGGGCAACGATCTCACCGCGGCCCGCGCGAGGGCGCGCGTATTGCTTGCCGATGACAACCTTCGGAGCGCGGTCCTGCTGCAGTCCGAGGTGCTCGAGAAGTTCATGGATCGCTATCTCGACCCGTCGCGCAAGCTGGACAAGCACAGCCGCCAGATCGAGCGGACCCTGCTGGAGCTGCTCTACCGGGCGGCACTCAAGACCAGCCCGTTCAGCACCCTGACCTCGGTCGGGATGGGTCGCTTCAGTGACGACGCCACCCGTCCGCGCCCCGAACCCGTCTCGCTCCAGCAGCGATCCACGGCACGGCTGAACGTCGCGGTGCTGGCCCGGCTGTCGGCGGTGATCCTCGCCGATCCCGTACTGCGCTCGACCATCCGCGTGACCCTAGCGCCGGGTGCCAGTTCGGACGGCGAGACGATGCGCTACGTACGCCGCCGGACGTCGGCCGGCACCGACCCGGACGCGGTCGTTGCGATCGACAACGTGCATGAGGACCTGTTCTTCCTGCCCAGCGGTCGTGCGCTGGACGACGTGGCGCGGCTGACCCGTGACGACCGGCCCGCACTCGACGAACTCGCCCGGCAGGTCGCTGCCGCGGTCCCGTCCCGGTCAGTCGCCGAGGCCGACCAGTTGCTCGGACACCTGCTCCGGTTGGGATTCCTGCTCGCGCCGGACCTGCAGATCGACCTGCGCTGCGCCGAGCCCACCGCGGCATTCGCAGCCGCACTGGAAGCACAGGACCAGCCACTCCTGCAGCAGATCGCAGCCTCCCTGCGAGCCGCCCTCGTAGTGACCGAGGCCTACCCCAGTACGCCGGCCCGCGCCCGGGCGGCTCTGCTCGCCGAGCTCGGCCGGCACGTCCGGTCCTGCTTCGAGGTACTCGGTGCCTCCGACCAGCTGGTTCCGCGGACGCTGATCTACGAGGACACCACCATCACCAGCAAGGGGATGGAGGTGGACCGAGGGCACTGGGAGCGCACCTTGCTCCCGGATCTGGCCGCCCTGGCCGAGATCCTGCCGGCGTTCGACCTGAACGTGGCGCGACGGCTCACCGCCAAGGGATTCTTCAAGGCCCGCTACGGAGTGGGCGGTGAGTGCGAGGACGTGGTCCGGTTCTGTCACGAGTTCCAGCGCGACTTCTTCGGGCCGTTCACCCGGCGGTCGATGAGCCGGCGCCAGTTCGACGAGGGCAACGCGTTCGTACCGCAGGAGAACTGGTTCAAGCTCGACGACATCACCGCGGTCGATCGGGCCCGGGAGGCGGCCTCCCTGCACCTGGCCGGCTGCCGCCCGGCGGACCTGGACTCGGTCGAGGAAATCCGGCTCGGCCCCGACTTCGTCGACGCAGTACGGCGTGAGCTGCCGCCCGGGCCGCAGCTGGCTCAGCCGTGGTCGTTCTTCCTGCAACTGGCCGCTGGGGCGGGAGACCGGTCGCCTGGGCGGCTGATCCTCAACCAGGCGTACGCCGGGCTGACGCTGATGTTCTCGCGCTTCGCCCACAGCCTGGACGCGGACGGCTCCGGTGCCACCGAACTGATCCGGCAGATCCTGCGGGAGTACTCGCCCGACGGCGCAGTACTGGCCGAGCTGCGCGGCGGGTACGAGACGACCAACCTCAACGTGCATCCGGTGGTGACGGACTACGAGATCGTCTGTCCCGGCGATGCCAGCAACCGGCCCCAGGACGAGCAGATCGCGCTGGGCGACCTGTGTCTGGTCCATGACGTGGAGGCGGACCGGATCCGGCTGATGTCGACCAGCCTCGGGCGTGAGGTGGTGCCGATCTACCTGGGCTTCCTGATGCCGATGGCCCTGCCGGAGATCCAGCAGGCGCTGCTGTGCTTCTCGCCGAGCGGGATGGCTCAGATCGATCTGTGGGCCGGCACGGGTGACCCGGTCCCGGTCGAGGGCATCACGTCGTACCCGCGGCTGACTCTGGGAGACCTGGTGCTGCAGCGGCGGATGTGGAAGCTGGACACGACCGTCTTCCCGTTCCGCGACCCGCGGCACTCCGATGCGGAGCACCTCCTGCGACTGCACCGGTGGCGTCTGCAGCACGGGCTGCCGCGGCGGTTGTTCGCCCAGATCGACAACGCCGCGAAGTCGGCGGTCGCGGACGATGCCGAGCCGGTCGCCGACGTCCCCGGGCCGGACGGCGAGCGCAAGGCGGGGCGCAAGCCGCTGCCGGTCGACTTCGACAGCTGGATGTCCCTGCACCTGCTGGAACAGCTGGCCCTCGGCGCGTCGGCCCGGATCGTCCTGACCGAGGCGAGCCCGGACGTGGACGAGCTCTGGCTGCGGGACGAGGCCGGCCGGCCGCACGTGACCGAACTGCTGCTGGAGCTCTACGACACCGGAAGGGACTCCCATGTCCGATGACTGGGTGGCATTGCACGTCTTCTACGCCAGCGACTC
The DNA here is from genome assembly GCF_050943845.1 of Kribbella sp. CA-294648. NCBI lineage: Bacteria > Bacillati > Actinomycetota > Actinomycetes > Propionibacteriales > Kribbellaceae > Kribbella > Kribbella sp. CA-294648. The sequence continues at coordinate 8,333,618 of NZ_CP191981.1, read as the reverse complement.
CAACCCGATCCTGGTCGAGGCGGTCCGGCCGCTGGTCGAGGAGCTGCGTCGGGAAGAGCTGATCGACCGCTGGTTCTTCATCAAGTACTGGATGGAGGGACCGCACCTGCGGGTCCGGTTCCGGCCCACGCGGCCGGAGCTGCGGGCCGCAGTACTGGCCCGGGCGACTGCCGCGTTGCAGGCGTTCCTGGACCGGCGTCCGGCCCTGTACGACACCGACATCGACGGGCTCGGGGACATCTACAAGAAGATGTACCTCGCCGAGTACGGCGAGGAGCGTTACGTCGAGGAGTACGGCGCTGACGGGCAGATGCCGTTCCGCCCGAACAACAGCGTGGCCGAGATGCCGTACGAGCGGGAGTTCGACCGGTACGGCGGTCCCGCCGGGATGGCGCTCGGTGAGTGGCACTTCCAAGCGTCGAGTGACCTGGTCGCCAAGCTGCTGGCCACCTCCAACACGCACGTCCGGCCGGTGCTGCTCGGGCTGGCGACCCAGCTGTCGCTGCTGACCGCGTACACCTTCCTGGGCAGCGACGAAGCCGTACGCCGGTTCTTCCAGCGCTACCGCGGCTTCTGGGAGACGTCGTACCAGGAGCCGTCGGACGACTACCACGACTCCTTCGACAAGAGCTTCGCGCTGACCAAGACGACCCTGCTGGAGCGGATCGATCGGATCCGCACCATCACGACGGGGGAGCCCGGCCAGGCGCTGTCAGGGATCGAGCGGACCTGGCTGGCCCACTGCCGGGAGCTGCAGGAGCGCGTGCTGACGGCGGCCGCTGCCGAGGAGCTGGTGTTCCCCAGCCGGACCACTGGGGAGCGGGAGCCGATCACCGATGCCGAAGGGCTGGCGACGGTGCTGCTCAGCTCGTACATCCACATGACGAACAACCGGTTCGGGGTGGCGATCCTGGACGAGATCTACCTGTCGTACCTGATCGAGAAGGCTCTGGACCCGGAGACCTCCGCCGCGCCGATCGCCGAGGTAGAGCTGGAGCCGGCTGCAGCGGGACCGGCATGACAACGGTAGAGAGACCAACCGCCGACGACTGGCTAGCGGTCGCCAAGCCGGCCCTGCGAGAAGAGGTGCACGTGGGGCCAGGCCTGGTGAAGGGCACTGCCGTCGTGCACGTCATCGGTGACCGCGAGACGGGGGCGTTCCTGCGCGTTGGACCGCGGGAGGCGTTCCTGATGGCGCAGCTCGACGGCACCCGGACCCTCGCCGACATCGGCACCGGGTATGCCGAGCGGTTCGGCAAGCGGCTCGGAGCGACCCACTGGCAGCAGTTGCTCACCTTGCTCTCCACGCACGGGCTGGTCATGCCGGCGGACCCCGAGCGCCTGGCCGAAGTACGGGACAAGGCCGAGGACGCCCGCCGTGCGCTGGGTCGATCGCCGTTGCTGTGGCGCAGACCTGTTCCGGGTGCGGCCGAGCTCGTCGTACCGCTGGCTCGCCGGGTCGGGTGGTTGCTCAACCCGATCGTTGCGGTGCCACTCGCGCTGATCGGGATCGCGCTGTCGGTCTTCGCGGTGGCCAACTGGAACACCTTGTGGGCCGCGATCATCGAGTCGCCGTCCCGGTGGTCGGCCGCCGCGGTAGGCCTGCTCGTCGGGTGGATCGTGATCGCTGCCCACGAGTTCTTCCACGGCATCGCCTGCGTCCGGTACGGCGGCCGGCCGACCGAGATCGGGGTGATGTGGCGGTTCCCGATGATCGCGCCGTACTGCAAGGTCGACGACGTCGTCACGTTCGCCAGACCCCACCAGCGGGTGGTGACCGCGTTCGCCGGGATCTACGTCAACCTGATCGCGCTGATCCCGTTCGCGGCGCTGTGGTGGTGGGGTCCACAGTCCGGTTGGTGGCACGGCCTGGCGGCCGCGCTGCTCCTGTTCGGAGTCACCGCCGCGCTGGCGAACCTCGTGCCGGTCCTGAAGCTGGACGGCTACCACATGCTCGAGAGCGCCACCTCGACGATGAACCTGCAAGGTGAATCGGCCCGCTACGCCGGGGCGTTCCTGCGGCGTGGACCCGCCGGGATCGCCGGCTACTCTCGGCGGGCGCGGGTGATCTACACCGGCTACGCGCTGGTGGCCTCGGCGATCCTCGGCCCGGCGATCGTGCTGCTGGTCCGCTCCTGGTATCTCACCCTGGCTGACCTCTGGGGTGCTCTGGCGGCGGTCGGTGTGCTGGCCGCGGAGGCCGTTGTGGTCGTCGCGCTGTTGCGCTGGGGCGTAGTCTGGCGGCAACGGAGAGCGACGGAGGCCGCCTGATGGAGCTCATCCAGACGATTCTCGGCATCCTCTTCGTCATCGGCCTGAGCTGTGGTGGCTGGATCGTCTACGGGATCACCCAGAACCGGCAGCGCGCGCGGGAACTCGAGATGGTCCGGGAACGCGAGCTGACCGAGCGGGTGCGGCTCCAGATCGAGGCCGACGAACGGGTCCAGGAGCGCGCTGATCGCGTCTACCTGGATGCCGTCCGCCGGCACACCGATCCGGAGTACGACGAACTACCGCCGAAGCCGGATCAGGTGTAGTCGGCCTCGTTGTACTTGGGGAGGTCGAGCAGTCTTCGGATCTCCGCGGCAGGAGTGTTGCCGCCGGCTGCGGAGGCACGGCGGATGTGGGCCGCCATCTCGCTGAGGCTGTCCGAGGCCGCGACCTTCAGCCAGTGTGGCCTGGCAGCCGCGTCGGCCTTGGCGAGTTCCCGAATCTGGGCGGCGACAGTGGTCGGCCAGGGGATCGACGTCAGCAGTTTCGATTCGGCCAGGTTCGACGCGGCGACGGACCTGGCCCGGGTGCGAAGGGTCTGTATCGAGGCTCCGCTGTTCGCTGCTTTCTCGAACCGCTCCAGCGCGACGTTGTACGGCCGCGTCACCGCCAGGTATCGCTTGCCCGCCTGAGCTTTTGTCAGGCGGACAGGCGTCGGTCGAGCGGTCGCAGCCGGCGTACTACGCGCTGCTGCGGTTGGCGTCGCGCTCGGCGCAGCAGCCGAAGTACTCGAGCTCGTAGCCGCAACTGGCTGGTTTCCGCCATCACCACATCCAGCAACACCCAACAGCCCGACAACCCCGGCAACGGCCAGTACTCCGCGCATGACTCTCCCTCACTCGAACGGACCGGCTCACCCTAGTGCTCAGCTCAGGGCGGCGCGGGCTTCGATGAAGGCGGCGACGGCGCGTTCGACGTCCTCGGTGGAGTGGGCGGCCGAGAGCTGGGTGCGGATCCGGGCCTTGCCGTGGGGGACGACCGGGTAGGAGAAGCCGATCACGTAGACGCCGAGCTCGAGCAGCTTCTCGGCCAGCCGGCCGGCCTCGGCGGCGTCGCCGATCATCACCGGGGCGATCGGGTGGTCGCCGGGGAGGATGTCGAAGCCTGCCTCGGTCATCTTGGTGCGGAAGAGCTTCGTGTTCGCGGTCAGTTTGTCGCGCAGGTCGGACGAGCCGCCGATCAGCTGCAACGCCTTCAACGACGCCGCGGTGACGGACGGGGCCAGCGAGTTGGAGAACAGGTACGGGCGGGAGCGCTGGCGCAGTACCTCGACGATCTCGCGCCGCGCCGACACGTAACCGCCCGACGCGCCGCCGAGGGCCTTGCCGAGCGTGCCGGTCAGGACGTCGATCCGGTCCTGGACGCCGAACAGGGACGGCGTACCGGCGCCGTCCGGGCCGACGAAACCGACCGCGTGCGAGTCGTCCACCATCACCAGCGCGTCGTACCGCTCGGCCAGGTCGCAGATCTCGTCCAGCGGCGCGACGTACCCGTCCATCGAGAAGACGCCGTCGGTGGCGATCAGCCGGTACCGGGCGTCCGCCGCGTCCTTCAGCTGGGCCTCGAGGTCGGCCATGTCGCGGTTCTTGTAACGGTACCGCTTGGCCTTCGACAGCCGGATGCCGTCGATGATGCTGGCGTGGTTCAGCTCGTCGGAGATGACCGCGTCCTCGGCACCGAGCAGCGTCTCGAACAATCCGCCGTTCGCGTCGAAGCAGGAGCTGTAGAGGATGGTGTCCTCCTGGCCGAGGAAGTTGCTCAGGGCATCTTCCAGGTCCTTGTGGATCTCCTGCGTGCCGCAGATGAACCGGACCGAGGCCATCCCGAAACCCCAACGGTCCAAGGCGTCCCGGGCCGCCGAGATCACCTCGGGGTGGTCGGCCAGGCCGAGGTAGTTGTTGGCGCAGAAGTTCAGCACCTCCTTGCCGGAGGCAACCGAGATGGCGGCGTTCTGCGGTGAGCTGATCACCCGCTCGGACTTGTACAGCCCGGCGGCGCGGATCTCGCCGATCGTGGTGGTCAGGTCGTCGCGCATCCGGCCGAACATCAGTGCTTCTCCTCCAGGTTGGTCCAGTCCAGGATCACTTTGCCGCAGTCGCCCTGCCGGGCGACGTCGAAGGCCTGTTCGAAGTCGGCGTAGCCGAACCGGTGGGTGATCACCGGGCCGAGGTCCAGGCCGCGTTCCAGCATCACCGACATCGAGTACCAGGTCTCGAACATCTCCCGGCCGTAGATGCCCTTGATGGTCAGCATGTTGAGCACCACCGTGCCCCAGTCGATCGCGATCTCGTCGGCGGGCAGGCCGAGCATCGCGATCTTGCCGCCGTGGTTCATGTTCGCGAGCATGTCGCGCAGCGCGGCCGGCTGACCGGACATCTCCATCCCGACGTCGAACCCCTCCCGCATGCCCAGGCCGTGCTGGGCGTCGGCGATGCTCTGTTCGCGGACATTCACCGCGTGCGTCACGCCGATCTTGCGGGCCAGGTCGAGCCGGTAGTCGGACAGATCGGTGATCACCACGTTGCGCGCGCCGGCGTGCAGCGCGACGGCCGCGGCCATGATGCCGATCGGGCCGGCGCCGGTGATCAGCACGTCCTCGCCGACGACCGGGAACGACAACGCGGTGTGTACGGCGTTGCCGAACGGGTCGAAGATCGCGGCCACGTCGAGGTCGACCGGATCGCGGTGCACCCAGACGTTCGTGGCCGGCAGCTTCACGTACTCCGCGAACGCGCCCGCCACGTGGACGCCGAGGCCGCGCGTCTTGATGCAGAGGTGGCGGCGGCCGGCCCGGCAGTTGCGGCAACGGCCGCAGACCAGGTGTCCCTCGCCGCTGACCACGTCACCGACCGCGACATCGCGGACACCGGCGCCGATCTCCACGACCTCGCCGCAGAACTCGTGCCCGGTGACCATCGGGACCGGCACGTTCTTCTGGGCCCACGGGTCCCAGTTCTGGATGTGCAGATCGGTGCCGCACAGACCGGTGCGCAGTACCTTGATCAGTACTTCGTCCGCCTCGATCTGGGGCTCAGGAACGTCCTGCAACCACAGTCCTGGCCTGCTCTCGGCCTTGACCAGCGCCTTCACCCGCGACCTCCTAGATTTCCTTGCCGTTCACATCGTTATCCCCGGTTGCCACGTCCGTCCATCGACACGTCGTACACAGCCTTTGCAGATCCTCTGCATACCAAGGGCATGTCACCCGATCCCACGCCTACTGCGCGGCACTCGGCACGGCATCTCGACGCACTGGGGTGAAGGCCACGATGGAAAACATCGAGGCCTTCACCCCAGCACGCCGAGCTACCGCACCGAGCACCTGCTCGCTACGGCGTGGGACCGGGCGACATACCCTGTGCCCATGGCACGGGGCGTCGTACGGGGTTTGGGAGTCGTCCTGCTGGTGGCCGGGCTCGGGTTGCTCGGGTGGGTGGGGTGGCAGTACTTCGGTACCGGGATCACCTCGAACCACGCGATGGACGACCTCAAGCGCGACCTGCACGACAACTGGCAACCAGCCAAGAAGCCCACCGCCAAAGCTGAAGCCGGTACGCCGATCGTGCTGCTGCGGATCCCGAAGTTCGGCAAGGACTGGGAGAAGCCTGTCGTGGAAGGCGTCGGCAAGAGCGAGCTGAGCCGCGGGATCGGGCACTACCCGCAGACGCAGCTTCCCGGGGAGCCGGGCAATTTCGCGGTTGCCGGGCACCGGGTCACGCATGGCTCGCCGTTTCGCAAACTGCTCGAGCTGACCAAGGGCGACCAGGTGATCGTGGAGACCGCCGACACCGTCTACACCTACGAGCTGGATGGCTCGCCCCGCGACCTGACCGTCAAACCGGCCGACAACTGGGTCCTCGAACCGGTACCGGGCAAGCCGCGCGAGGCGCCGACCAGATCGATCATCACGCTCACCACTTGTCAGGACCTGTTCCACTCCCCGGACCGCTCGGTCGCCTTCGGTCACCTGGTCAGGGCGGAGAAGAAGAACTAGCTGTCCCTTAGAGTGAGGGCTCATGAGCTCTGATCGCGCTGCGCTGCTGGACCAGGTCAAGACCAAGGCGATCGTGCGGGGGCGGGTGACGCTGGCCTCGGGCAAGGAAGCCGACTACTACGTCGACCTGCGCCGGATCACGCTGGACGCCGAGGCGGCGCCGCTGATCGGGCCCGCGCTGCTGGAGCTGACCGCGGATCTCGAGTACGACGCCGTCGGCGGGCTGACCCTCGGGGCCGACCCGGTGGCGCTGTCGATGTTGCACGCGGCCGCTCAGCAGGGCCGCAAGCTGGACGCGTTCGTCGTCCGCAAGGCCGAGAAGACGCACGGGCTGCAGCGCCGGATCGAGGGTCCGGACGTGAAGGGCCGCCGGGTGCTCGCGGTCGAGGACACCTCGACCACCGGCGGTTCGGTGCTGACCGCCGTCGAGGCGTTGCGTGAGGCCGGGGCCGAGGTGGTCGCCGTCGCGGTGATCGTCGACCGGGCCACCGGCGCGCAGGAGAAGGTCGAGTCGGAGGGGCTGGAGTACCGCTCGGTGTTCGGCCTCGAGGAGCTTGGCCTCGATTCATGACCTCGAGCATGGCGGTGATGATCGTCGTCGGCCTGCTGGTCGTCGGCGTGGTTTCCTATCTCAGCCACGTGCTGGCGAAGAAGCGGCGCGAGGAGTTCGCGGCCTTCGCCGCCCAGCTCGGCTTCAGCTATCAGCCGCAGAACCACCTGCTGGCCGGTCAGTGGGCCGGCACGCCGTTCGGCACCGGTAACAACCGGCGGGTCCGCAACGTGCTGGCCGGCGCCTATCAGGGCCGGCAGATCGTTGCCTTCGACTACAGCTACCAGACCCAGTCGAGCAACGGGAGAGGCGGCCGGCGGACCACGACGCACAAGTTCGGCGTCGTCGTGATGCAACTGCCGGGTGCGCTGCCGCGGCTCGAGGTCACCCATGAGGGGATTTTCGGTGGCGCGGTGATGAACGCGCTGGGTTTCGCCGACCTGCAGTTCGAGAGCGAGCAGTTCAACCGGACCTTCCGGGTGGAGGCCGACGACCAGCGCTTCGGGCACGCAGTGATCCATCCGCAGATGATGGAGATGCTGCTCAGCCGCGGCGAGATCGGCTGGCGGTTCGAGGGCAACTCGCTGATCGGCTGGGACTCCGGCGCGCACTCACCCGTCGAGGTGATGAACCGGCTCCAACTCCTGCAACTGGTCAGCGACCACATCCCGCCGTACGTGTGGCGCGACTACGCCGGGATCGACCCTCGCGTCAGCGGCTGATTGGTGCTGACACCAGGTGGCTGAGAAGCTTCGCGGGTGGACTTCACAGCCCTGCTGCCCCTGCTCCTCATGGTCGCGGTGACGATCGCCAGGAACCTCTACGGCAAACGACGGACCGACGACCGGGTGCGGACGGTCAGCACGCTCGCTACGGAGGGCGGCTGGCGGTACTTCGACGCCGAGCCCGCGCTGGCCGGCCGCTGGCCGGGTGACCCGTTCGGCCGGGGCGTGCACCGCGATGTCACCAACGTGATCCGCGGCAGCTGGGGAGGGCGGAAGTTCATCGCGTTCGACTACAGCTACGAGATCCGGCAGGGGCTGTTCCCGCAGGCCAAGGGTGCCGGGTTCGTCAACCAGTTCGGGGTGGTCGTGATGCAACTCCCCGCAAGCCTGCCACCCCTGCAGGCGCAGCACGAGAACCTGCTGGGCGAGCAGGTCGCCAACGCACTGTCGGGCGAGCAGGACATCCCGTTCGAGAGCGAGGAGTTCAACCGGCTGTTCCGGATCACCTCCGACGACACGTGGTACGCCCGGGCCGTGATCCACCCGCGGATGATGAACCTGATGATGGAGCGCGGTGACCTCGACTGGCGGCTGTCCGGCCGCGACCTGATCGCCTGGCGCCGCGGCCACCACACCGACGAGGACCTGCGCAGCCGCCTCGACTTCCTGGCTACCCTGATCGAGGAGATCCCCCGCGACGTCTGGGACAAGTACGCGGAGCCGCGAAAGGCCGACTAGATGCTCAGCGTCCTCACCGTGGGGGTGCTCCTGACGATCGCCGTGGTTGTGGCCGTCGGCATCGCCGCAACCCGGCAGCGCGGGCTGTCGACGCAGCGAAACCATGGACTGGCCGTCTTGGCCGCGCAGTACGGTCTCCACTTCGCCACCGCCAACCATGCGCCGGCCAGGCGGTGGTCCGGTACCCCGTTCCTCGGCGGCGAGGAGGGCCTGGCTTTCAACGTGCTGACCGGCCGGTACGGGGATCGTCAGGTCGTTGCCTTCGAGTACCAGTTCACGGTGTACAAGCAGGGGACCTACCGGTTCAGTGTGGTCGTGGTCCGGTTGTCGGCGGCACTGCCCCGGCTTGCGGTGGACTGGGCGGCGTCGGGCCTCGACGTGCTGACCGGGGCGCTCCGGCCGCAGGCGATCGAGCTGGAGAGCGAGTGGTTCAACGAGTCGTTCCGGGTGCTGGCCGACGATCCGCGGTTCGCGCACGCGGTGGTGCACCCGAGGATGATGGAACTGCTGCTGCAGCGGGGCGAGGTCCCTTGGCGGATCGACGGAGCGGACCTGATCGGCTGGGCCGAGGGGCCGCTGGAGCTGGGGAACGTGCTGCGGAGGATCGCGGTGCTCAGTGAGGTCGCCGGCCTGATCCCGCCGTTCGTCTTCACCGACTACGGACGCGACCCCAGGCTCGGCTGACCCCGCGGCGGACCTGGGCACCGTTAGAGTCGGGGCGAGCCTTACCCAACACTCGGGAGCAGGGAAATGACCCTCGTCATCGTCATCATCGTCGCGATCGTCGTGATTCTGGCCATCGCGTTGATGGTCTCGTACAACCGGTTCGTCAAGCAGCGGAACCTGATCCAGGAGTCCTGGCGGCAGATCGACGTCGAGCTGCACCGCCGCTACGACCTGATCCCGAACCTGGTCGAGACCGTGCGGGCCTACGCCGCGCACGAGCGGCACGTGTTCGAGGAGGTTGCCCGGCTGCGCACCCAGGCGGTGAACGTGCAGGGCGCGACCCCGGAGCAGCGGGCCGCGGCCGAGGGTCAGCTGTCCGGCGCGCTGCGCCAGATGATGATCTCGGTCGAGGCGTACCCGCAGCTGCAGTCGAACCAGAACTTCCTCAACCTGCAGCGCGAGCTGACCGACACCGAGGACCGGATCGCGGCCGGCCGGCGCTTCTACAACGCCAATGTCGGCGACTACAACACCCGGATCGAGGCGTTCCCGTCGAACCTGATCGCGAACAGCTTCAAGTTCGAGAAGGCCGGCTACTTCGAGGTCAAGGACGAGGAGGTCCGCTCGGTCCCGCAGGTGTCGTTCGGCACCATCGGCTCGGTCGAGGGCGAGCAGCCGCAGCCGCAGATGCAGCCGGGCATCCAGTCGTCGGGCCAGATCCAGCCGCAGATGCCGGGCCAGCAGCAGGGCGGCTACTCCCAGCAGCCGCAGTACCAGCCGCAGCAGCAGTTCCCGCCGACCGGTGGCCAGCCCCCCGTCGGCGGACCGCCTGCGGGAGCCCCCGGTCCGCAGGACGGTCAGCCGCCCTTCACCGGCTAGTGCGCCGTGTCGGGAGTTGCGTCAGCGATAGCGGTGTCCAGGTGCGTGCATCGCGGTGGCGGAGGAGCGGCCTCGATGCTTTTCCATCATTGCCGTTTCTCCGCTGCCGCGAGGTGCGTGCCTGGGCGCTGGTAGCGCGACGGAACTTGCGACACGGCGCACTAGGTAACAGCCAGTGGTCAGTAGGGCACTGAGCTCCCCCCGGCCAGTGCCCCCACCGCCGTTGCTCAGTGCCCTAAAGTCCCAAATTCAGGCCCGGGCGCGACGATGGTCACTCGTCACTCCCGGGCCTGCCCTCCCCCCGGTACCGCGGACCACCCTGCCTGGCGCGGATACATCGCGCGTACATCGCGAGGTACATCGCAGCGTCCGAACCTTCCCGGCGGGCGGGGAGGGATGCCACCATGGGGCGGGCCAACAGTTGAGAGGGCAGGCAAGTGGACAGTCTGAGGTACGAGATCCTCGGACCTCTGCGCCTCGCTCAGGTCCCCGGCCAGCCGCTCCGGGCCAGTAAACCGCGGCAGCTGCTCGCCACTCTGCTCCTGCACCCCAACCGGTTCGTGTCCACGGACCTGATCGCCGATGCGCTCTGGGAGGGCAACCCGCCCCGCTCGGCGACGGCCAACATCCGCACCTACGTCCGGGCTCTGCGCGGCGTCCTGCAGGAGGCCGGCCTAGCCGCGCCGATCGACACCTCGGCAGCGGGCTACAGCATCGGGGTGGGCGTCGACGAGCTCGACGCGAGCCTGTTCGAGTCCCTGCTCGCCGAAGGCGGCCACCTGCGCGATGCGGGGGACAAGCGGGAGGCGATGCGTGTCCTGTCCCGGGCCTACTCGCTCTGGCGTGGGCACCCGCTCGAGGACCTGACCATCCCGTCCGCCTGGGAAGGCTCGATCGCCCGCCTCGACGCGCAGTACCGGGGACTGGTCGACACACTGCTCGACCTGCGACTCGAGTACGGCGACGCCAGCGGTGCTGCAGTACTGCTCAGTGGACGCCTCACCGAGGACCCGTACGACGAACAGCTGTGGCGGCGACTCGTTGACGCCCTGCTGGCCGCCGGGCGGGTGGGTGAGGCCAGAGCGGCGTACCAGAAGGCCGTGCGGACTCTTGCCGACGAGCTGGACGTCAAGCCCGGCCCGGAGCTCCAAGCAGCCGGTGCTCGCGCAGAGAACGGCCGCTCAGCCAACTGGCCCGACCCAGGCATCCCCGCAGCAACCAGTACGCCGGTACGCGCGGAGCCGGAGCCCACCGGCCCGATGACGTCGCCGGTACTCACCGAGCCGCACCGGCCGCCCAGCCAGCTCCCACTCGACCTGTCCGACTTCAGTGGCCGGCAGCACCAATTGGAGCAGTTGCGCGACCTGGTGTGCGGCCGCGACCCGATCCGGCCGCCGATCGCGGTGATCTCCGGCGCTCCCGGTACGGGCAAGACGTCGCTGGCAGTCCGGCTGGGGCACCTTGTTCGGGACTCGTTCCCGGACGGCCAGATCTACCTGGACATGCGGGGCGCCACCGACCCCCGCGATCCGGCAGCGGCGCTGACCGATCTGTTGCTGAGCCTCAACATGTCGGACTCCGCAGTACCGGCAGATCCTGAGCGGCGGTCGGCGGCGCTGCGATCCGAACTCGCCAGCCGGCGGGTCCTGATCATCCTCGATGACGTTGCCTCCGCCAGCCAGATCGCGCCGCTGATGCCGGGCACCGGTGCGTCGGCCGTCGTGATCACCAGCCGGAACCGGTTGATGGACCTGGCCGGTGCGGACAGTACGCCGCTCGACACCTTCAACGACGGCGAGGCCGCCGAGCTGCTGCGCCGGATCGCCGGAGTCGGCCGGGTCGACACGAGCTCACCCGCTGCCAACGAGATCCTCGCCGCCTGTGGAAACCTGCCGCTCGCGATCCGGATCGTCGCCAGCCGGCTGGCTCAGCGCCCGGACCTCAGCCCCACCGAACTGGCCCGGCGGCTGCGCGACGAGACCCACCGGCTGGACGAGCTGAGCATCGGCGAGCTGGCCGTCCGGACCAGCGCGGATCTCAGCTACGACGCGCTGAGCGCCGAGGAGGCCCGGCTCTACCGGTTGATCGGGCGCTTCGCGGTCGGCGAGTTCTCCGCCCGGATCCTCGAGTCGATCTCCACGCCGGCCTCGGTCCGGCGCAGCATGGACCGGTTGATCGAGGTCAACCTCGTCCAGATCAACTCGGTCGACGCGAACGGCACCGCGCGGTACCGGGTGCACGACCTGCTCCGGTTGCACGCGATCGGAGTCGGCGACGACGCGCAGAAGGCGCAGGCGGTCAAGGATCTGCGGATCGTCTTCGAATCCCTGCTGCACAAGGTGCGCCGGGCAAGTGCAGCGCTGCCGTTCGAGTACTTCGGCGTCCTGGAACACACCGGTCCGCTGCTCACCCCGGATCCGCAGCCGTTCACCCCGTCGGATGCGATCGCCTGGTTCGACGCCGAGCGGTCCACCTTCGCCCCCGCGATCCGGGCGGCCGCGCAGAACGGCCTGCACGACTATGCCTGGCGGATCGCCGCAGCCTGGGGGCCGTACCTGGACATGCGGGCGTACTTCGACGACTGGAACGAGTCGCACCAACCCGGCCTGACCAGCGCGATCGCCTGCGGGGACCGGCAGGGCGAGGCGATCCTGCATCGGAACCTGGGTCAGCTCGCGCTCTACCAGGACAACTGGGACGCGGCCTGGCATCACCTGACCGAGGCGGCCGCCATCTTCGAGGAGGCCGGGCACAAACAGGGCGCCGGCATCGCCGCTGTCGGCCTCGGGACCTGGCTGCGCGAACGTGGCCGGCCCGACGACGCGCTGGCGCAGTACGAGCGTGCCGTGGGGGCGCTGGTCGAGGTGGGCGACAAGAACGGGGAAGCGGTGGCCCGGAGCGCGGCCGCCTCGATCATGCTGAGCCGCAACGACACGATCACCGCCGGGCGCTATCTGGCCGAGGCGTTCCTGCTTGGTGTGCGGCTCGGCGACTCGCATCGGGAGGCGAAGGTCCGGCGCCGGATCGCCGCGTTGCGGATGCAACAGGGCCGTACCGACCAGGCGGTTCGCCAGTTGCGGGCGTCGCTGGCGATCTTCACCAGCCTGGGTGACGACCACTGCGCGGCGTACGGGCGGGCTGAGCTCGGGCGCGCGTTGATCGCCGTCGGCGACGTGGCGGCCGCGCGGCGGATGTTGCTGGACGCGATCACCATCGGTCAGCGGCTGGGGGATCGCAGCGTCGAGGGGCAGGCGGCGTACGACCTCGGGCAGCTCTATGCGAGCACCGGGAACGTGGACTTCGCCCGCCGGTACCTGGATCGGGCCGCCCGGGTGTGGCAGCTCGTCGCCAACGACACCAAGGTCAGCGAGGCCCGGTCCGCGCTGGCGGCCGTGACGAGTGATCTCGCCGTGGGCTGATTGCCCTTCAGAGCAAGGGGTTTCGTCGCCCTGTGTAGTTGATCCTGGCAATGTACGGCGCGTGTATGCGGCCGGACGAAGATCGTGGCACCACGGCAGGGGCCGGAGGATGGGGGAAGCACGGCCATGGGGGAGATTGTTGTGGAGCGCCAGACACCGGCGGCGGAGCGTGAGTGGGCCGCGAACCCACGCGACACCGAGGCCGCACTGGGCTGGCAACTGGAACGGGTGGGATCGACCGCCTGGCAGGACTGGTCGCTGAAGTTCCAGCGGATGGCCTTCGGCTACGCCCAGGACAGCGGCTGGCACGATCCCGCCGACGCGTTGCAATGGCTCGACCACCACGCCTTGCTGCACGAGGGTGAGGCGCCACGGGGGGCGCTGGTCTGGTACCAGGCGGCGGACCGGGTCCGGGTGGCTTGCTCACTCGGCTCCGGCCAGGTGGTCGGCCCATTGCCACGCGGCCAGGTGGCTACTGCCGCCCTGGCCGACCTCAGCACCGACTACGTCTGGTCAGACCCGCACTTCCCGTTCGGGCACTGAGGGTCTACCGCGGGTCGGGAGCGGTGGTGCTCTCCTCGAGCTGGGCCTCCAGGCCCTCGATGACCTTGCCGTGGCCGCGGCGCCTGGCCAGGACGAACTCGACCACCATCGGCACCAGCGAGACCAGGACCAGCAGCAGCAGGGCCGACTCGAGGTGGTCGTGGATGAACTTGATCCGGCCGAGCGCGTGGCCCAGCAGGGTGACACCGGTGGCCCACAGGACGGCACCGATCCCGGTCCAGACGAAGAACTTGCGCGGGTCCATCTTGCCGGCGCCGGCCACCACCGTGATGAAGGTGCGCACGATCGGGACGAACCGGGCCAGCACCAGCGCGCGCGGGCCGTACCGCTCGAAGAACTCGTGGGTCTGCTCGATGTACTTCGGTTTCAGGAACCGGGCGTTCGGGTTGGTGAACAGCGTCGTGCCGAGCCCGCGGCCGATGTAGTAGCCGGACACGTTGCCCAGGAACGCGGAGATGGTCAGCACCACGCAGGCCAGCCAGAGCGGGACGTCGATCGTGCCGTGCGCGATGAACAGGCCGACCGCGAACAACAGCGAGTCACCGGGCAGAATCGGGAACAGCAGCCCGCATTCGACGAAAATGACGGCGGCCGTGCCCCACAGTGACCAGTCACCCAACCAGTTCAGCAGGTATTCGGGGTCCATCCAGTTCGGCATCAGCATCGCCATCATCGAGATCACCGCGACAGGGTAGCGTCCCGACCCATGCAGGAAGCCAATCGAGAGCGTGACTCCGGAACGGCCGCGGACCTGATCGGAGCCGATCTGGTCGGCCCGGCCGAGGTCGGGGTCGGTCCGTGGCCGGGGGAACCGCCCACGGATCCACGGCTCGACCCCGAGCTGCTGGCGGCCGGTGACCGCCGCAACGTGGTGGACCGGTACCGCTACTGGCGGCTGGAGGCGATCGTCGAGGACCTCGACACCCGCCGGAACCCGTTCCACGTCGCGATCGAGAACTGGCAGCACGATCTGAACATCGGCTCGGTGGTCCGGACCGCGAACGCCTTCCTGGCCCGCGAGGTGCACATCGTCGGCAACCGCAAATGGAACCGCCGCGGCGCGATGGTGACGGACCGCTACCAACATGTCCGCCACCATCCCCAGCTCGCCGACCTCGCGGCGTACGCCGAAGAACACGCACTCGCGGTGATCGGCATCGACAACCTGCCCGGTTCGGTACCGCTGGAGACCTACGAACTCCCGACCGACTGCATTCTGCTGTTCGGCCAGGAAGGCCCGGGCCTGACCGAGGCAGCGCACGCCATCTGTACCGACGTACTGTCGATCGCCCAGTTCGGCTCCACCCGCTCGATCAACGCCAGCGCGGCGGCGGCCATCGCCATGCACGCCTGGATCCGCCGCCACACCTTCCACCAGAAGCCCTAGTCCTCACTTGGCGGTCGGCCCGGAAGTTGCCGGGAGATGTTGCCGGGAAAGTTGTTGCCTCAGGGGCCGTAACCCCGGGGTGGCGAGGGGCGTTGGAACAGGAGTCAGTCCCAACTCGGAGGGGGACTGCGCTTGCTTCGGCATGCGCTGTTCGGGGTTCAGGTACGGCATTGGGGGACACCATGAGTGCGAATCTGCACGTCCGGCGGACTGTGGATCTCGATGAGGTCGCACAGGTACCGGCAGTCAGGCCTGTTGACGCCCAGCAGCAGCTGGAAGAAATCTGGGGCGTCCTCATCCACGAGGTAGCCACCGTGCACGCGATCTCCACGGCAGCGGTAGAAGCCCGCAACGACGAGTCCCGCCAGGCGCTGCTCAAGTTGTTGGAAGCCGAAACAGCCGAGGTAGTAGCCCTGGTCCACGAGGTTGGGCGTGAGCTCCCAGGTGTGATCGGCGAGGCAAGCTGACCTCCGCTTTCGTTCCGGCGCGGGGCACTACTGTGGTGCCGTCGTCCGGGAGGAGTTCTGATGGTGCCGTGGGCCGACCACGCGATTTGGTGGCACGTGTATCCGTTGGGGTTTGTCGGGGCTGAGGCTGCCGCGCTCCCGGCCGGGTTCCGGACCCGCAGGATCGGGCGGTTGGAGAACTGGCTCGACTACGCGATCGAGCTGGGTTGCTCGGGGCTGTTGCTGGGCCCGGTTTTCGAGTCGGAGACGCACGGGTACGACACGGTCGACCACTTCAGGATCGACGCGCGGCTGGGCGATTACGAGGATTTCGACTCGCTGGTCGCCGCGGCGAAGCAGCGTGGGTTGCGGGTCGTGCTCGACGGGGTTTTCAACCACGTCGCGCGGAGTTTCGCCGCCCCGCCGGAGTGGTTCAAGCGCCGGCCGGACGGATCCCTCGACACCTTCGAGGGCCACGACCATCTGGTCGTGCTCAACCACGACGAGCCGGCCGTCCGCGAGTACGTCGTCGAGGTGATGTGCCACTGGCTCGACCGGGGTGTCGACGGGTGGCGGCTCGACGCGGCGTACGCGGTGGCGCCCGAGTTCTGGCATGCGGTGTTGTCGCAGGTTCGCGAGCGGTTCCCGGAGGCCTGGTTCGTCGGCGAGCTGATTCACGGCGACTACGCCGGTTATGCCGCGACGAGCACGCTCGACTCGGTGACGCAGTACGAGCTGTGGAAGGCGATCTGGAGCTCGCTGAACGATCGCAACTTCTTCGAGCTGGCCTACGCGCTGGAGCGGCATCAGCAGTTCGTCGATCCGTTGGTGCCGCAGACGTTCGTCGGCAACCACGACGTCACCCGGATCGCCAGCAAACTGGACGATTCACGGCATCTGGGCCACGCGCTGGCGGTGCTGTTCGCGGTGGCCGGGGTGCCGAGCATCTATGCCGGTGACGAGCAGGCCATGCGGGGCATCAAGGAGGACAGGGTCGGCGGCGACGATGCCGTCCGGCCGGAGTTCCCGGACAAGCCGAGCGAACTGGCCGACGCAGACTGGGCGACGTACCGGCTGCACCAGCAGTTGATCGGCGTACGGCGTCGCAACGCGTGGCTGACGCGGGCGCGCACCAAGGTCGCCCACCTGACCAACCAGGCGCTCGCCCTGCGCTCCGGCGACGCGCAGGGCCAGCTACTCCTGCTGCTGAACATAGGCGACGAGGCCTACCGCTTCCCGGTGGAAGTGGCAGGCCTCGTCATCGCAGCGCAGTCGGATCCTGGTCAGCTGCCGGAGGATCCGCTGCTACTGCCTCCGCATAGTTGGCTGATCCTCGCTACTGGCTGAGGCTTGGGCTCCTAGTCGAGACCGATCTGGGCATTGAAGGACTGGTTGTCCCAGAAGAGGTACTCCTCGTCCATCGTGTTGTGGCGGTTCCAGATGCCGACCGTGGCCATCAGGATCTCGTACGCCTTGCCGGTCGGCTTGATGAAGCCGCCCTTGCCGTTGGGCATCGGCTTTGTGAAGGTGCCCTTCATGACGCTGGTGACGGCGGTCAGCTGATTGGTCGCGACCCGCAGCGGGTGCTCCAGGATCCGGGTGTCGGGCGCCCAGAGGAAGAACCAGGCCAGGTCCTCGATGTGCTTGTCGATGCCGTCGGTGAAGTGCCCGTCCGGATGGTGCACCCGGATGTTGCGCGCGTGGCTCTCGCCGAGCCGGTCCCACTTCTGACCGGTGAACACCTCGAAGTCCAGCTCGTCGAAGATCCGCAGCTGCCGACGCTCTTGCGGTGAGAGGTTCGCCGGATAACCCGGCTGCCCGCTGCCGAAACCGCTGGTGGGTCCGTCCGTGGTCGAGCCGTAGGCCAGCTCGGTGCCGCTGTTCACCGCGGCCAGCGCGAGGGCGCCGAAGCCGGCTGCGCTGCCACTCCGGATCAGAGAACGTCGGTCAATCATCGTGTCATCCTTCGGTCGCTGTAGTCACTTCTGGATACTGCTTACTACAGGATACTGAGACCTCCAAGTGACCGGTATCCAAAGTGGCTACACTGAGGGACGTGAGTGAGCAGGATGACTACGATGTCTTCTCCGCCGCGTGCCCGGCCCGGCACGTGCTGGAGGACGTGACCGGGCGATGGGGCGCGCTGGTGCTCGGATCGCTCGGCGGCGGGCCGCTGCGTTTCAACGAACTGCGCCGGCACGTCGACGGCGTCAGCCAGAAGATGCTGGCCCAGTCGCTGCAGGCACTCGAACGCGATGGCCTGGTGAATCGGGTGGTCCAGTCGACCTTCCCACTGAAGGTCGAGTACAGCCTGACCCCGCCCGGCGAGGTAGTGGCCGCGAAGCTGCTTGAGCTGATCGGCTACCTGAACAGCAGCATGCCCGGCATCGTCGAAGCTCAGCAGGCTTACGACCAGGCCCGCGCCAACTCCTGAACGCAAGAAGTCCCCGCCGCTCCGGTACTACGAGCAGCGGGGACTCCGTCGGACGGGTCAGTCCGTCTGGGTGACCTTGCGCAGGCCGCGCGGGGCGTCGGGGTCGAGGCCGAGCTTGCGGGCCAGCGCCTCGATCGCGCGCTGGGCCGGGATGACTAGGGCCAGCGGGGCGAGCGTCTCGGGCAGGTCCGGACCGGCCAGGTTGACGTCGCAGAGGGCGGCGAACTTCGCGTCGCCGCCGATGCCGAGGATCTTGCTGCCCTTCTCGCGGACGATCGAGGCGAGCTCGGTCATCCCCGGCAGCGCGGGTCCGTCGGCGGCGGCGACCAGGATGGTGACCAGATCCGCGTCGACGACCGCGATCGGGCCGTGCTTCAGGTCGGCGTACGAGAGGCCGCGGACCGGCTGGAGGCAGGTTTCCTCGAGTTTGAGGGCGACCTCCAGCGTCGTACCGAAGGTGAGGCCTCGGCCGCTGGACAGCACGTCGTGGGCGCCGGCCAGCAGTTCCGCGGCGGCGTCGACCGAGCCTTCCAGCATCTTCGAGGCGGCATCCGGGACGCGGGCGATGTCGGCGTCGAGCGTGCCCGGCTTCTGGGCCAGCGCGTCGACGGCGACCGTGATCGCGGCCAGCTGGGTCGTGTAGGTCTTGGTCGCCGGGACGGCCAGCTCCTTGCCGGCCTGGGTGATCAGCGCGACGTCGGCGGTCGAGGCCAGCGGGCTGTTGCCGTCGTTGGTGATGCCGACGACCGCGGCGCCGTTGCGCTTGGCCCACTCGGCGGTGTCGACGATCTCCTGGGTCGCGCCCGACTGGCTGACCGCCACGACCAGCGAGTTCGACAGGTCGAGGTTGGCGCCGTACAGGGTGGCGACGGAGGGTGCGGCCAGCGATGCCTGACGGCCGGCGTGGATCTCGGTCAGGTAGCGGCCGTAGACGCCGGCGTTGTCGGAGGAACCGCGGGCGACGAAGATCACGTGCCGCCGGCCGGCCGCCAGCCGGGTGATCTCGTGGCGCAGCGGGAGCACGTGCTCGAAGGTCGCGGCCAGCGCTGCCGGCTGTTCGGCGATCTCGCGGGCCATCTGGGTGGTGGGAGCGGGGACGGGCGTTGACACCACGACGATCACTGGTCCTATCTGGTCTTAACAGGTATGCTGCGCACGATAGCAGTGAGCGGCGTACCGGGGCACCCCCGCGTTCCCGCCCAGGTCTGGAGGATCGAGATTCGATGGTGGCGACCAAACGGGCCCAGGTCCGATCGGTACTGGAACGGCTGATCGACGTCGAGCTGCACCCGGGTGATCCGATCCCGTCGGAACGCGCACTGGTGGACAAACTGAACGTGTCCCGGGTGACCGTCCGGCAGGCGATCAGCGACCTGGTCGAGTCGGGCGCGCTGGAACGCGTGCACGGCAAGGGGACCTTTGTCACCGGTCCGCAGGTCGACTCCCAGTTGCACCTGACGTCCTTCTCCCGGGAGATGCGGGCCCGCGGCCTGGAGCCCGGCACGGTCGTTTTGTCGGCGACTGAGATCGAGGCGTCCGACGAGACCGCGAAGGGCCTGCGGGTGCCGAAGGGCACCAAGGTCATCCGGGTCGAGCGGCTGCGCACCGCCGACGCCTCACCGATGGCGTACGAGGTCGGCTACTACCCGTCCGCGCTGTTCCCCGGCCTGCTCGGCCGCGAGCTCGGCACCCTGTACGACGTCTTCGCCAGCGAGTACGACGTCGTCGTCACCTCGGGTGAGCAGACTGTCCGGGCGGACAACGCCGACGGTCATGTCGCCCGGGTGCTCGGCGTGGCCCGGCGGGCACCCCTGCTGGTCCTCGAGCGCACCACCTTCGCCGGCCGCAAGGTGGTCGAACTGTCCTGGTCGGCCTACCGCGCCGACCGCTATCGCCTGCACATGGCCCTGACACCCCGGGGGCCGCGCTCGGGTTCGGCTTGAAGTAGCCGACCCGACTCAGCCGCTTGACCGGCCGGTCCCGGAAACAAACTGGATCGGTCCTGTTCATCAACTGGTCTGTTCTCCTGCTGTTCGCTCCCCGGTCACCTGGCCGGCTCAGCAGGCGGGCCGCCGGGTACGACGAAGTGCCCGGCGGCGATACTGGAGCTCGAACCCCATGGAACTTTGCTGTGAGGAGTACCGCGAGACATGCCTATTGCCACCCCTGAGGTCTACGCCGAGATGCTGGACAAGGCGAAGCAGAACGCCTTCGCCTACCCGGCCATCAACGTCAGCTCCTCGCAGACGCTGATCGCCGCGATCCGTGGTTTCGCCGAGGCGGGCTCGGACGGCATCGTCCAGGTCTCCACCGGCGGCGCGGAGTACCTGTCCGGCTCGACCGTGAAGGACATGGTCACCGGATCGGTCGCGCTGGCGGCGTACGCGCACGAGGTCGCGAAGAACTACAACGTGAACATCGCGCTGCACACCGACCACTGCCCCAAGGACAAGCTGGACGGTTTCGTCCGGCCGCTGCTGGAGATCTCCGCCGAGCGGGTCGCGCGCGGCGAGAACCCGCTGTTCCAGTCGCACATGTGGGACGGTTCCGCGGTGCCGCTGGACGAGAACCTCGAGATCGCCAAGGAGCTGCTGGCCAAGGCCGCGGCGGCGAAGATCGTGCTGGAGATCGAGGTGGGGGTCGTCGGCGGTGAGGAGGACGGCGTCGCCAACGAGATCAACGACAAGCTCTACACCACTGTCGAGGACGGCCTGGCCACGGTCGAGGCACTCGGCACCGGCGAGCACGGCCGCTACCTGACCGCGCTCACCTTCGGCAACGTGCACGGCGTGTACAAGCCGGGCTCGGTCAAGCTGCGCCCGGAGATCCTGAAGGAGATCCAGGACGCGGTCGGCGCCAAGGTCGGCAAGGAGCGCCCGTTCGACCTGGTCTTCCACGGCGGCTCGGGCTCCACGCTCGAGGAGATCCGCGCGGCGGTCGACCACGGCGTCATCAAGATGAACGTCGACACCGACACGCAGTACGCGTTCTCGCGGCCGGTGGCGGCGCACATGTTCAGCAACTACGACGGTGTGCTGAAGGTGGACGGGGAGGTCGGCAACAAGAAGGCGTACGACCCCCGCGCCTGGGGCAAGGCCGCCGAAGCCGGCATGGCCCAGCGTGTAGCCGAGGCGTGCGAAAACCTGCGCTCCACCGGCACCTCCCTCCTCGCCTGACCCAAGCACCAACCACAAGCACCACAGCATTCCGAGCACCCCGGTCGCAGCATGCGCCGGGGTGCTCGCGTACTACGTCCCCCACGCCGGCGCCTCCGCTCGCTCCTCCGTCGCTCACACGGCGCTGGCTCCCGCCCGCCCTGGGGCGCGGGCTCCTCCGTCGCCCGCTTGGGTGAAAGCGGGGTAGTTGGCGAAGGGATCGCCCGATCGCGGGCTCCTCGCCCGCGCTGGCGCCTCCGCTCGCTCCTTCGTCGCTCACACGGCGCTGGCTCCCACCCGCCCTGGGGCGCGGGCTCCTCCGTCGCCCGCTTGAGTGAGAGCAGGGGAGTGGGCGAAGGTCGCCCGATCGCGGGTTAGCCGTGGGTGCACGACGTGGTTGGCGAGGTTGGCCCCGATGGTGGGCGACTGCAGATGGCCGTTGAGGGGTGCGGTGGATGGCCCGGGGACTCGCCACGCTGGCGCCTCCGCTCGCTCCTTCGTCGCTCACTCGGCGCGGGTCCTACGTCGCCCCTTTGAGTGTGAGCAGGGGTGGTTGGGCGAAGGTCCTCCGGTCGCGGGTTGGTAGTGGGTCGTCGCAAGGGCGGCATCTGGTGTGGGAACCAAGGCACAGGTTTGTTGCGGGGGCGCTGGCCGTGTGGGGAACCGCGAAGGCAGGCGCTCCGGACGTGTGGTGGGTGGGTGGATGGATGGACCCAGGGCTGGTGGCACTCCGGCGTGGGTTGGGGTGGACGCCGTGGTGGGCTTGTAATCGGCGGGGGTTGGGGAGACTGGTGGTTTGGATGCGCTTCGGTTGGCGACGGTGCCGGGTGGGCGTTCGGGCGGTGGGGATCATCGGTGGGGGCGATGGGAGTGATCGGAGTTGGTTGCTTTTTGTGGAGTGGTGGGGTGTTTAGGGTCGGGGGATGACGACGTTTCGTGCTGCCTTGTGGCTGCCGTTGTTTGATGAGTTGGCTGAGGCGCTGGTGGTGGCTGGGGTGGCTGCGCTTGCTGAGGAGGCTGGGTGGGATGGGTTGTTGGTGTGGGATCACGTTCGGTGGCAGGCGCCGGTGCGGGGTGTTGCTGATCCGTGGGTGACGCTGGCGGCCGCTGCGATGGCGACTGAGCGGTTGCAGTTGGGGCCGATGGTGACGCCGTTGGCTCGGCGGCGGCCTGCGATGGTGGCGCGGCAGGTCGTCACGCTCGATCGGCTCAGCGGAGGACGGCTGACGCTTGGGGTGGGGATTGGTAGTGATCGGTTCGGGGAGGAGTTCTCGCGGTTCGGGGATGAGGTCGATGATCGCAAGCGGGCCGAGATGACCGATGAGGCTCTCGCCGTACTGCGCGCCGCCTGGTCCGGTGAGACCGTGGATCAACGGCATCCACTACACGGTCGACCAGGTCGAGTTCCTGCCTCGGCCCGTGGACCCGCGTGGCATCCCGATCTGGATCGCGGGCTTCCCCGGGAAGATCCGGCCCCGTCGCCGCGCGGCTCGGCACGAAGGCTTCTTCCCGGTCAACATCACCCACCCCGACGAACTGGCCGAAGCCGTCGACGCCGTCACCACTCTCCGCGCCGCAGAGCTGGAAGAAGCTGCAGCAGAGGATTACGACGTGGCGGTTGCTTTGGAGCCGGGGACGGATCCGGGCGCGTTCGTGCGGGCGGGCGCGACCTGGTGTCTGACTGAGACCGATCCTGACAAGCTCCGGCTGGCGGACATCCGCGCGATGGTTGCCGATGGCTCCTTTCGGTAGGAGGTCAGTTGCGTTTTCGGCGGTGGAGGTTGAAGGGGCGGACGCCGGTACGCCGGTCCGCTCGGGTGAAGGCCCGGCGAAGCTCCGCGACCACCTCGGTGGGATCGTCGAGGTCGGCCCAGGAGATCCAGCAGTACTCCAAAGGCTCCGGTGCGTCCGGTGCGCCGGCCGGCGGACCCGCGAAAGCCCGCTCCACTTCTTCCAGATAGCCCTCGAGATCTTCGGTCCAGAAGGCGCCGCGGGGTTCGAACTCCACCACGGTTCGTTGATCGGGGAACCACAAGCAACCCTCCGAGCTGTCGACCGACTCAGGCGTTGACGGCGGAGGCACTGAAGCCGGTACAGGCAGAGCTGCCTCGGTCAGGATCAATCGCAGCCGTGCTTCCGCTACCGAGGCGGCCTGTCCGGTGACCAGCGCGAGGACCTGCTGCGCCCGAGCGCGGCCACCAGCCAGCTGGTTCACGGCACGTTTCAGGTCAGACGAAGTCACCAGCCCGGAGTACAAGGCGGCTTCGGCGAGGACCAAGGCTGGGGCAGTCGATGCAGTAGCGGCGACTTCCGCGACGGCGCGTGCTGGGGTGACCAGGCGCAGCTTGTTCCACACCGTCACTCCAGGACCAACCGGATCGCGGACGTGCCGATGGATTCCGCCGGCATGCAGGCCGGCCCGGCCACTCCGAGTCGTCACGTGCAGGTTGGTGAGATCCAACCCCCATAGCGGCAACGCATGCAGGGCGGCCGCCGACTGGTGGCTGGCGATCAGGCCGGGCTCACCGCGGCGTAGTACGTGGAAGAGGCGTCGGAGGTGGAGCATTTCGTCGTCGACCACGGTGAGGGTCTGGTGTGGGGCATAGGTGCCCGGCCGGATCCGGCGCCAGCCGCCGGTGTCCAGCAGGGAGTCGATGTCAGGGTCGGGGTAGCCACACGCGCGCGCATCGGCCCGCGTGAACACCCCGCCGCGGATCTGGTTCATCACGCTGAGTTGTGGGTTCACACCACAGAAGATGCACCGATCGCCCGACCGGATCGGCGGTCAGTTCAAAGCTGTGGACAGCCAGGCCTCAGCAGAACAGTCAGAAGGCATGAAAAAAGCCCGTCATGTCTGTATGACGAGCTCGGCGCGGGTTGGTACCCAGGGTTGCCACAGGAGCGGCATGTTGGCCTCGGACGGCGTCCGGTTGCCTTTGCGCTCGTTGCACGAGGCATGGGCGGCGACCGCGTTCAGCCATTCCGTCCGGCCGCCCCGGGATCTCGGTTGGACGTGATCCATCGTGTCGGCGTTCGGCAGCCCGCAATAGGCGCAGTGGAACCTGTCCCGCCGCAGTACGCCGTGTTTGCTGTACTTCATCCGGCCGGCCGCGTAGCGCCAGTGAGTCACGACGTAGCGGACCAGTCGCAGTACGCGGGGCACCGGAAAGGGGCCGATGGTCCGCTCTCCGTGCGCTTCCTCGACCACCGCCACCTCGCGGACCAGCATCCGGATGGCGTGCTGGATCGACACGGTGTGCAGCGGCTCGTAGGACGCGTTCAGGACGATCACGCTCATCGGGTGCCTCCTCTCCGGCCGTAGCTGGGAACCACGGCGGTCTCGACGCAGGGTCTCAAGCATCCGTGGCCGTCCGGTGAACGGTCAATGGATTTCGCCTACCGGGCACGTGCCGGCCCGGGCGCTTGATCAGCGAAGATGTGCTTTATGGAATTGAACAATCTGCTGTCAGGTCCACCCGAGACACTACTCCCCGTCGACCCGGCCGCGGCGGAACTCGCCGCCGGGGCCGCCGCGGTCGACATCGCGGCCAGGTACCCGACCTCCTCGCTGGCCTGGTCGGTGCTCGCCGAGGGGGCGCTGGCCGACGGCCACACGATCGAGGCCTACGCCTACGCCCGGACCGGCTACCACCGCGGTCTGGACCTGCTCCGCCGCAACGGCTGGAAGGGCCACGGGCCGGTCCCGTGGGAGCACGAGCCCAACCGCGGCTTCCTGCGCTGCCTGGCCGTTCTGGGCAAGGCCGCCGCGATCATCGAGGAGAAGGACGAGGCCGAGCGCTGCAAGACGTTCCTGCGCGACTCGTCGGCGACCGCCGCTGACGTCCTGGCCTAGGACGACTCGGCCTGGGCTCCGCCCAGGCCGGAAAGCTGGTTGTAGGGGTCGGCACCGGCGGGGCATGATCCGTCGGTGACCAGCCCCTATGCACAGCAAGGATTTCGCGTCGGCTTCGACTGGGGGCCGGTCGGCGCGACTGCCGTTCCCGGCAGCCTGGTGGCGGTGGTGGACGTACTGTCCTTCACCACAGCCGTCACTGTGGCCGTCGACCGCGGCATCGATGTGTACCCCTACCACTGGCGCGACGAGACAGCAGTCGCGTACGCCGAACAGCTGGGCGCGACCCTGGCGGTAGGTCGCTCGCAGGAGGGCGTCACCCTCTCGCCGGCCTCGATCCGGCAGGCGCAGGACATCAAGCGTCTGGTGCTCCCGTCGCCCAACGGCTCCACCATCTCGCAGCTGCTCAGCGACAGCGGCTCGACAGTCATGGCCGTGTCCCTGCGCAACCGGTCAGCCGCTGCGGGCTGGGCAGCGAGCAAGCTGACCGATGACCCCTCACTCACAGTGGTGGCGATCGCTGCGGGGGAGAGGTGGCCTGACGGCTCACTACGCCCGGCTGTCGAGGACCTGTGGGGTGCCGGTGGCTTCCTGGCTGCACTGGCAGACCACGGAGTCGGCCCGCTGTCCCCGGAGGCCTGGGCGGCAGCCGCGGCGTACAGCGCGGTGGCTCACCAACTGCCTGAGCTGCTGCACGACTGCGCCGGCGGCCGCGAGTTGACGCAGTACGGCTTCCCGCAGGATGTGGCGGTGGCGGCGGAGGTCGACGGCAGTGCGGTAGTGCCTGTGCTGCAGGGCGGCGCTTTCAAGGCTGTAGACTGACCCAGTCATCGAAACCCCAGAGGTTCTGCCCGGTGATAGAGCCGGTAGGCGGCGTGCGTCCCCGGTTCCTACCGAAAATGGACGGTTGTAGGCGGCACAGACGGACCGGCGAAGCAGGACGCCCACGGTCAGGTCACCGCCCCGCCGGGCAGCGGAAGGTACTACCGTGCCGGCACTCACCGGACGGATCCGCACGCCCCAAAATCCCCATAACCCGCGAGACCAGCACCACCCGCAAGACCAGCAACGCCCGCGAGACCGGCGACGCCAACTGCGGCAGCAAGCCCCCAGCGGCTACCGCCTGGCTCTGCGCACACCGGGAGCGCTGAGGTTCTACCTGGCCGCGGCACCGGCCCGGATCGGCATCGCCATGACCGGCCTCGGCATCGTCTGGCTGGTGCACGGATCGACCGGCTCGTACGCCGTCGCCGGTGCGGTGACCGGTGGTTTCGCCGTCGCCGAGGCAGTCGGTGGACCCCAGGTCGCCCGGCTGATCGATCGCTTCGGGCAACCACGCATGCTGCCGATCACCTTGCTGCTGCATGCGGCAGCGATGGGCCTGCTGATCGCACTGACCCTCTCATCGGCCTCGCTCTGGATGCTGGTGCTCGCCGGCGTACTGGCTGGCGGTTCCCTCCCACAGATCGGTGCACAGACTGCGGCCCGCTGGTCCTACGCGTTGCGAGGGGACCCAGTCCTCTCATCGGCCTTCGCGCTGGAGTCACTCAGCACCGGCCTGTCCTTCCTGGTCGGCCCGGCCCTGGTTGGCTCTGTCAGCGCCCTGGTCTCACCAGTAGCAGGCTCCTTGCTGGCAACAACATTCGTGCTTGCAGGAGGCCTCTCCCTAGCAGCACAACGCCGTACTGCGCCGCCTCCTACCGCAGGTGTGCGGCCGGAAGGCTCAGATCGCCTACTGCGTAAGGGGTTCCTCGCACTGATCGGCACCAACGTTGGAGTGGGCCTGTTCTTCGGCAGCATGCAGGTGTCGGTCACAGCCTTTGCTGTCGGCCGCGACTCGGCTTCACTGGCCGGACCGCTCTACAGCATCACCAGCTTGATCAGCCTGGTCGCCGGAATCGCCTACGGAGCAAGGCGTTGGCGTACGCCGGCCAGAAAGCAGTTCGTCATCGCCATGGCCGTCCTGTTCGTCAGCACCCTTCCACTGCTGGCCGTGAACACGCCACTGGCTCTTGCGCTGGCGTTAGCTGCTCCGGGCCTGGCCCTTGCCCCGATCCAGGTGCTGTCGTCGGTCCTGGCCGAGTCAGAGGTTGAGCCCGCAGTACTGACTCAGGCCTTCACCTGGTTGAACTCGGGGAGTGCTGCCGGCATCGCGATGGGTGCTGCCGTGGCTGGGCGAGCAGTAGATGCCCAGGGCCCGCAGTTGGGGTTCGCGCTGGCCATCGCCGCGACTCTGATGGCTACGGCGATGGCCGTCGTTGTCAGGCGGCGCTAGTCGCGCGGGTGTCCGATTGTGGCCAGGACCGGAGGGCCACCGAACCGTTGCCTGACGGCAGGGGTGCCGTGATACTCAGTCTCGCCATCGAATGGGAAGCGCTTTCCAGCGGGTGGCGAGACCGAGTCCACAGCCCGTCCCAGGAGCTCGCCGATGACCTCACTCGTCCCGCGCCGACCCCGCAAGCTAGTGCCCTGCGTCCGAAGTTCACTAGTAGCCGCGCTAACACCGCTGATATTGGCCGGTGCGCTGGTGCAACCCGGCACCGCGCAGGCCGCGCCCGCCGCGGACTCGCCGTACCGGTTCGACTTCGGGACGGGCAGTAGTCCGGTCGCCGAGGGCTACACGGCGGTCGGCGCGGTCGGCTACAGCGCCGAGCGCGGCTACGGCTTCGCCGATCCGTCGAAGGTGACGGAGGTGGACCGGGCTACCGGCGACGCGTTGCGCGGTGACTTCGTCGCAATCGCCGGTACTTCGTTCGTCGTCGACCTGCCCAACGGCGACTACACCGTGTCGCTGGTGGCCGGCGATGCCGCCGAGGCCAGCGAGATCGCGATCACCGCCGAGAAGATGGCCAAGGTCCAGGTGACCGCCAAGCCCGCCGGTGAGTACCTGGCGATGACGTTCCCCATCTCGCTCGTCGACGGTCAGCTGAACCTCGATTTCGGTGGTGCCGCGGCCAAGCTCAACTCGTTCGTGATCACCCGGCAACCCGGCCGGACCGCGGGAGCCAAGCCGACCGCCTTCCTGGCCGGCGACTCGACCGTGCAGACCTATGACCCCGGCTTCGCCCCGCAGGCCGGCTGGGGGCAGATGCTCGGCCGGTTCCTCACCGACGACGTCCTGGTCGCCAACAAGGCGATCGGCGGGCGCAGCTCGAAGAACTTCATCACACAGGGACGGCTCGACGAGATCCTCCGGGCGATCCGGCCGGCCGACTACCTGTTCATCCAGTTCGGCCACAACGACGCCACCCAAGGGGTCGACGACCGGTACGCCTCTCCGGCCGACTACAAGGAGTACCTGCGCACCTACGTCCAGGGGACGCGGCAGCGCGGCGCAGTACCGGTCCTGGTGACACCGGTCTCGCGGCGGAGCTTCGACGCGGCCACTGGCAAGTTCAACGTGAGCTTCCCGGAGTACGTCGCCAAGATGATCGAGCTGGCGACGGAGGAGAACGTTGCTCTGGTCGACCTGTCTGCGGCCAGCCGGTCCTACCTCGACACGATCGGACCGGAGGCAGCCAAGGCGGTCTTCCTCCATGTGGATCCAGGCGTTTACCCGGGCCGGCCGAACGGGACAGTGGATGACACCCACTTCCAGGAGTACGGCGCGATCCAGATGGCCCGGCTCGTCGCTACAGAGGTGGCCAAGCTCCAGGTGCCGCTTGCAGCCGAGGTAATCGAGGTGCAGCCGCCTGCTGCAGTCCCGGCCGCACCCACCGGGTTGCTGGCGAGCAGCGTCTCCAACGCCGGTGCCGTACTGCGCTGGGCCGCGTCTCCGGGCGCGGACATCTACCGGGTCTACCGCAAGCTCGCGTCAGCCCCCGACACGTCGTACGCGTTGGTCGGTACTACGACCGCCACCACCTCGGTCGTGCAAGGACTGGCCGAGGGGGAGACGTACTCCTACCGGATCGGCGCGGTCAACGGGCGTGGCGAGTCGGAGCCCTCGGCCGCGACGACGTTCACCACCAAGCGAGCGAAGTACAAGTTCGACTTCCAGCCGGTCGGTGCACCTGTTGCCGCCGGCTACACCGAAGTCAATCGCACCATGACCTACACGCAGGAGCGTGGCTTCGGCTTCACCCAGGCACCGGAGGCACTGGCCGACCGGGACCGCGGCAGTACTGCCGGAGTGCCGAACGACCTGCAGCGCGACTTCGTGCTCTCGGGTACGCCGTTCGAGTTCAAGCTGGACGTTCCGAACGGCTCCTACATGGTGAAGACCTACAGCGGTGACTGGATCGGCACCAGCCGGACCAACTTCGCCATCGAGGGCAAGAGCGCAGGCAGTGGCAACGCAGGCAGGGCCTCGGTGACCGAGCGGCTCCATGGTCCGATCTCGGTACTCGACGGGCAGCTGAACATTGTCGTCAGCGGCGCCGGGGCGCGGCTGAACGGCATCGAGGTGACGCCCTTGCTGGTGGCGCCGAGCGGTCTGGCGATCCAGGCGCAGACGAGCCCTGCAGCCGCTGCTGCCACCTGGGCCACGACGGAGGACGCCGTGGGCTACCGCGTCTATCGGCAGGGTCCGGGTGACACGAAGCCGGTCAAGGTGGCCGAACCCGCTACACCTGCCTTCACCGACACCACTGTGACCGCAGGCCTCTCCTACACGTACTCCGTCACCGCGGTGGACAACACCGGGCTCGAGTCGGTGCCGTCCGACCCTGTCACCGTGGCAATCGTGGACCCGGCTGTGGCAGTACCGGCAGCGCCGACGAGGCTCAGGCTGCGCGGCATCAACAAGTCCGACCTGACCTTGCAGTGGAAGAGGAGCAGGACGGCTGCCGTCTACCTGATCAGCCGGGCCGAGACCGAGAACGGGCCTTACGAGGTGGTCGGTCAGGTTGCCGCGACGATGTTCAAGGACACCGACGTGCTCACCACGATCAAGTACTACTACCGAGTGGCTGCCGTGAACGCGGGCGGCATCTCGGCGCAGACTCCGACGCTGGTCACTCCGGCGGTCACGGTGCTGAAGCGCCAGGCGGAGTACCTGGACCGGTCGCCGTCCGCAGTACCGACCGCTGACGGCAAGGTGCTGGTCAGCTGGCGGCTGCTGGGCACAGACCCCAAGGAGATCCGCTTCAACGTCTATCGGGACGGCAAGAAGCTCAACACCCAGTTGCTGGACAAGACGACCAGCTTCCTGGACGCCGACGGGACCAGCACTTCGAAGTACTACGTGACGTCGGTCCTCAAGCGGCAGGAGAACCGGGTCACCGGCAACTTCGGGACATGGGACAAGAGCTACTTCTCCGTGCGCCTCGACAAGCCGGCGGACGACTACACGAAGGACGGGCAGCCCTACAGCTACAGCGCGGGCGACGCGAGTGTCGGCGACCTGGACGGTGACGGAACCTACGAGATCGTTCAGCTGTGGTCACCGTCCAACAGCAAGGACAACTCCCAGGGTGGCTACACCGGGACGGTGTACATCGACGCCTACAAGCTCGACGGGACCAAGCTCTGGCGGATCAACCTGGGACCGAACATCAGGGCCGGCGCGCACTACACCCAAGTACAGGTGTTCGACCTGGACGGCGACGGCCGGGCCGAGGTGACCCTCAAGACCGCCGACGGTACGACGGATGCCGCGGGCAAGGTGATCGGCGACCCGAACGCCGACCACCGCAACAGCTCTGGCTACGTGCTGACCGGGCCCGAGTTCCTCACCGTCTTCGAGGGAGCGACGGGCAAGATCCTCGACACCGTCGACTACACGCCACCGCGTGGTGACGTCGGCGCCTGGGGCGACACCTACGGCAACCGGGTGGATCGCTTCCTGGCCGGCGTGGCCTACCTGGACGGCGAGCGACCGAGCGTCGTGTTCAGTCGCGGCTACTACACCCGGGCCGTCATCGCCGCCTACGACCTGGTGGACGGAAAGCTCAAGCAGCGTTGGGTTTTCGACTCCAACGACAAGGCCAGCGCCGGTGGCTACGGGATGGGCAACCACAACCTGTCGGTCGCCGATGTCGATGCCGATGGCAAGGATGAGATCGTCTTCGGGTCGATGACCGTCGACGACGACGGTTCGCTGCTCTACAGCACCGGCCTCGGGCACGGGGACGCGCTGCACGTGAGTGATCTGGTCCCGGCCCGTCCGGGGCTGGAGGTGTTCGCCGCCCACGAAACCATGAGCAGCAGCGGCAACCGCGGCGCGACGATGCGCGACGCCCGCACCGGCGAGATCCTGTGGGACATCCCGGCCACCCGGGACACCGGCCGGGCCGCGGCCGGCGACATCGATCCGCGGCACCCCGGCGCCGAGGGCTGGGCCGTCGGTGGGGACGCCGCCTGGAACTCGCGGGTCGGCCAACTGAAGTCGTCCACCGGCGAGCTCGTGTCCACGACCATCCCGGCGGCCAACTTCCTGGCCTGGTGGGACGGTGATCCGCTGCGCGAGATCGTCGACCACGACTGGAACCCGACGACCTCGACCGGCACGCCGACGATCGGCAAGTGGAACTGGGAGACGAACACGGTCGGCGTCCTGCTCTCAGACCCCGACGCGCGCTCGAACAACAGCACCAAGGGCAACCCGGCGATCCAGGCCGACCTGTTCGGCGACTGGCGGGAGGAGATCGCGTGGCGCAGTGCGGACAGCTCGGAGCTGCGCATCTACAGCACGCCCTACCCGACCGACCGGCGGCTGCCCACTCTGATGCACGACCCGGTCTACCGGCTGGGCGTCGCGTGGCAGAACACGGCGTACAACCAGCCGCCGCACGTGAGCTACTTCATCGGGCAGGACATGGCCGACCCCGCGCCGCCGAGCATCGTCTACGCCGGGAGGTCTACCGAAGAGTGACCTGGGCCTCGGCGGCCGCGCGGGCGGCGTACTCGGCCGGTGTGAGCCCGATCTGCTCCTTGAACTCGTGGGAGAAGTGGGCCTGATCGAAGTAGCCGAGAGCCGCGGAGAGGTTGGCGAGTTCGCTGACCTCTCCGCGCGCCAGCAGGTCGGCGCCGTCGTGCAGGCGGTAGCGGCGCAGTACCCACTTGGGGCCGACGCCGACGTAGCGCCGGAACAGGCGCTGCAGGGTACGGACGGGGATGCCGAACCGCTCGGTGACCTGATCCACCCGGGTCACCGAACGGTCCTCCGCCATCGCCTCGATGATCTCCCGGACCAGCTCGTACTGCGGGTCCGCCGCCACCAGGTGATCGGCGAGGAACGCCTCGAAGACGGCCCGGCGGCGTACGTCGGACTCCTCGGCGAAGATCAGGTCCGCGAGCCGATCGGCGTCGGTGAAGAACTCACCCAGCGGCCGCACCTCGTCGCGGAAGGACGCCACGTCCAGCCCGGTCACCGCGCCGAACCCGCCGGCCCAGAACTTCACCCCGAAGACCCGGCCGCGGCCGGTCAGCTCCCGCCGGAACTTGCGGGTGTAGACGCCGTTCACGAAGGCGCCGCCGGGCTGCTCGAAGGTGACGTTGACGCTCGGATAGGGCAGCACCTCGGCGACGTACGGCTCGCGCAGATCCCACTCGACGATCCAGTACCACTCCACGAAGCGGCCGATCTCCGGTCCGGCGGCGAGCCGGCTCAGGGTGCGATGCCGGGCTTGTTCCCGCGGGTGCAGGATGCCCTTTTCGCTGTCCGACGGGTGAGTCAAGGGGGCTGTCGCTTTCTTACAAGACCGGTCGGTACGGGGTACCGAAGACTGGGCGTATGACGACGAACACGGCGCAAAACACTGTAAAGCCCATCCCCGACGGTTATCACTCGCTCACCCCGTACCTGGCCGTGTCCGACGGACCGAAGGCGATCGAGTTCTACACGAGCGTGTTCGGGGCCGAAGTGGTCAGCCGGCAGGACATGCCGGACGGGCGGCTCGGGCAGGCCGAGCTGCGCTTCGGCAACTCGATGCTGCAGCTGAGTGACGAGATGCCGCAGATCGGGCTGCGGGCACCGAACGGCGAGTGGGTGCACTCCTCGCTGGTGCACTACGTCCCGGACGTGGACGCGACCTTCGCGAAGGCGATCGAGGCGGGCGCGCGGCAGGTCGAGCCGGTCAGCACGTTCATGACCGGTGACCGGTACGGCACGGTGATCGACCCGTTCGGGCACCGCTGGGCGATCCTGACCAAGGTCGAGGACGTCTCCCGGGAGGAGGCCGACCGCCGGGTCAAGGAGTGGCTGGCCGGCAACCCGGAAGGCCTCGACGCCTAGGCCAGTTGCCCTTGGCCACAAGCCCTCAGGCGCCGGTCCGCGCGCCTTCAGGGCATAAGGAAGCGGCCCGCCGGAACCGTCCCCTGCGGCAGTTTCGGCGGGCCGCTGACTAAGAGTGTGCACGTGATCACCGAAATTGGCAACCCGTGGTGATGAATTGCGCGCTCGGTGTCACCTGCTGCCTGCGATGGGCATCACCAGCATGTTAACGCGCAGTTCCGGTAGGCTTTGGCCGCAAGAGCCCAGCAGCGGTCGCCGGATGAATGTTCGGTGAATGGTTGCCGGGCTTCACCGTTTCCAGCGGCCGGCTGCGCACGGATCGTGGGTGCGTCCAGCCGACGCGTGAAGAGGAGGGCTGAGATGCCCGCAATCGTGCTCGTCGGCGCCCAGTGGGGCGATGAGGGCAAAGGCAAGGCCACCGATCTGCTCGGCAACACCGGGGCCGAGATCGACTACGTGGTGAAGTTCAACGGCGGCAACAACGCCGGTCACACGGTCGTGATCGGGGACGAGAAGTACGCCCTGCACCTGCTCCCCAGCGGCATCCTGACCCCGGGCGTCACTCCGGTGATCGGCAACGGGGTGGTGGTCGACCTCAGCGTCCTGTTCGAGGAGCTGGACGCGCTGCAGACCCGCGGGGTGGACACGTCCCGGCTGGTGGTCAGCGCGAACGCGCACCTGATCCCGCCGTACAACCGGACCCTGGACCGGGTCGCCGAGCGCTTCCTCGGCAGCCGGAAGATCGGCACGACGGGACGAGGCATCGGCCCGACGTACGCGGACAAGATGAACCGGATCGGGATCCGGGTCCAGGACCTGTACGACGAGAAGATCCTGGAGCAGAAGGTCAGCGGCGCGCTGGAGCAGAAGAACCAGCTGCTGGTGAAGGTCTACAACCGGCGCGCGGTGGAGATCGCCGAGGTGATGGACGAGCTGCTCGGGTACGCCGAACGCCTGCGCCCGATGGTTGCCGACACCCCGCTGCTGCTCGGCCGTGCCCTGGACGAGGGCAAGACGGTCCTGATGGAGGCCGGCCAGGCGACGCTGCTGGACGTCGACCACGGCACCTACCCCTTCGTCACCTCCTCCAACGCGATCTCGGCCGGCGCCTGCACGGGCTCCGGTATCCCGCCGACCCGGATCGACCGGGTGATGGCGGTCGTGAAGGCCTACACGACCCGCGTGGGTGAGGGCCCGTTCCCGACCGAGCTGCTCGATGCCGACGGCGAGTGGCTGCGCCAGCAGGGTTTCGAGTTCGGTACGACGACCGGTCGGCCGCGGCGCTGCGGCTGGTACGACGCGGTGATCGCCCGGTACGCCGCGCGGATCAACGGCGTCACCGACTTCGTGCTGACCAAGCTGGACACGCTCACCGGCCGGGAGAAGATCCCGGTCTGCGTCGCGTACGAGGTGAACGGCGTCCGGCACGACGAGATGCCGATGACGCAGACCGACTTCCACCATGCGTTGCCGGTCTACGAGGAGTTCGACGGCTGGAGCGACGACATCACCGGCTGCCGCACCTTCGAGGATCTGCCGAAGAACGCGCAGACCTATGTGAAGGCGGTCGAGGCGCTCAGCGGCGCGCCGATCTCCGCGGTCGGCGTCGGTCCGGAGCGCTCCCAGATGGTCATCCTGGACAACCGCTTCTGACCAGCCCCGAAGCCTGAGCTGCCGATCCACCGGCTGCTGACTCGCCGGCGGCTGCTTCGGTTGCCGCCGGCTCGGTTACTGCCGGTTCAGTTGCTGCCGATGATGGGCAGTTCGCTGATGATCGGCCAGTGCCGGATGTCCCCGAGGCCGGGGCGGTTCGGCAGTTCGGGCTTGCTGATCGGTTCGCGGGCCCAGTCGGCGCCGCCGCCGTTCGCCGCGCTGTAGAAGGCGAGGGCGGCGGCTGTCAGCAGGAGTGCCGCGACCAGCAGGCTCAGCCAGGACGGCCGGAAGATGTTGCGCAGGGTGATCTTGGTGCCGCGGCGCAAGGAAGTGCCGCCGGGACCCCACCAGGCGACGAAGAGGCCGACGGCACCGCCGACTCCGAAGCCGATCGCGGACAGCGGCGGCCAGTCGAGGCCGTTGGCGTTGGCGGCGCCGATGCTGACGAATCCGCCGACGACGAAGCCGACGATGACCGGCAGGATCAGGCAGAACAGCGTGATCAGGCTGGCGGCGATCAGGTGCATCGGGCTCGCAGCCACCGCTACCAGCCCATCGGACTTGCCGCGGCCGCCGCGGACCTGACGGCGGCGCATGATCGCCGTACTGCCGCGGTCGACCGTGCGGGCGAGGACGATCAGCAGTGCGGCGACGAGCATGCCCACGCCGGGCGTGTATGCCATCAGACCAGCCAGTGCGGCCAGCAGCCCGACCACAAGGAACGAACGCGCCGCCTGCTGGTCAGCCGAGGGCGCTGTGTTCGCCCGAGCCACCGGCTCATGACTCTGTCGCCGCGCCACCTCTTGCCCAGGCTGCTGCTGGTACTGCGGCTGCGGCTGGAACTGAGGTTGGTACTGCGGCTGGTACTGAGGCTCGGGCTGGTACTGCGGCTGCTGCATCGGCACCGGGTACTGCGGCTGATACCCGCCTTGCTGATACCCCTGATAGTTCAACGGCATAGCAGCCGGCGCAGCCGCACTAGGCACAGGACTGTAGGTCGCCGGATGCACTGCGACCGCCTTCTTCGCCTTCTGTTGGGCTGCTACGTCGCGGAGTTTGTCGCGGACCGGAGCGAAGGCGGACAGCGGTGGGATCACCGGCGGAACCAGCTGTGCGACCTCTGCAGGGTCATGCGCGTCAGCAGCGGCGGCTACTGGTTTGTCCTCCGGCATGACGCGGGTCATCACCGCGGTGGGTGGGTTGAGGAGAGCTGTTTGCGGGTGCTCCTCCTCGGGTGACGTCTGTGGGTTGGGGATGAGAGCGTCGCGGCCTTCCGCGTAGCGGTTGAGGCCGGCCATGATCTCTACCTGCGTCGGGCGGTCCCGCCGGTCAGGGGAGAGCGCTGCCGCGAGCAGCGGCTTCAACCGCGGGTCCAGGCCTTCCAGGTCCGCCTGCCCGGTGTGCACCCGATGAAGCACGACCTCGAACGGCCCCTTGCCGAACGGGCGTCGTCCAGTCGCCGCATACGCCACCGTCGCCGCCCAGCCCCACCAGTCGGCCGACTCGGAGACCATCTCGCCTTCGATGAGTTCCGGCGCGAGGTAGCCCGGCGTACCGATCACCAGGCCGGTCTGGGTGAGGCGGAGGTCGTCAGCTGCCTGGGCGATGCCGAAGTCGATCAGTACCGGCTTGCCGTTGAGCATCATCACGTTGCCGGGCTTCAGGTCGCGGTGCACCACACCCGCCTGGTGGATCGCCTGCAGCGACTCCGCCAGGCAGCCGGCCATCGGCAGCCAGCGCTGCGGCGTCAGCGGCCCGCGCTCGTCCACCTGCTCGTCCAGCGGCCGCCCCGGGACGAACCGGGTGACCAGGTACGGCCGGTCGCTGTGCAGGTCGTGGTCGAGGATGCCTGCCACACCAGGGTGGTTCACCTTCTGCAACGTCGTCGCCTCGCGCTGCAACCGGGCGCGGGCCGTCGGATCGTGGGCCACGTGCGGCCGCAGTACCTTGAGCGCTACCTCTTTGTGCTCGGGCCCTTCGGCCAGGTACACGACGCCCATGCCACCCTGCCCGAGCCGCCGGATCAACCGGTACGGCCCGACCCGCTCCTCCAGCACCTCGGTCGGTGCCGTAGGTCGTCCCCCTGTTGCTGACATGGCATCCACCGTACGTCGGGACCAGCCCACCCGCGGAGCCTCGACCCGAGTCCTTTCCCATGACCTCGGACGTAATCGTTCTTCCGCACGTTCCATCGCAAGCTTGGCTCATCCCAAGGAACGAGAGGCTCCCACCATGACGCACTACGCGATCGCCAACCTGCGCAACGTCCGCCTGAACGCCGGCATCGTCGAGTACCTCGAGCGGATCGACGCGACGCTGGCACCCTTCGACGGCCACTTCATCGTGCACGGCGGCGTACCGGAGTTCGTCGAGGGGGAGTGGGACGGCACCCTGATCGTGATCGAGTTCCCCAGTTACGAGCACGCCCGCGGCTGGTACGCCTCCCCGGAGTACCAGAAGATCCTGCCGTTGCGGACGGACAACTCCGACGGCGTCGCGATGCTGGTCGGCGGCGTCGGCCGGGACCACGTAGCGACCGACGTGCTCAAGTGAAGGTCAGTCGGGCGCGGCCGGTGCCTCGGGGCGGTGGGCGCCGGCCGCGCCTGGTACCTAGGTGGCCGGAGGACTGATCGGCACGGTGAAAGCCAGCAGACCCGTGCCGGTGGCATTGGTGATCCAGGGCCCTGCACCGAGGTGCCCGTGGTACGTCAGGGCGGTCGCACCCGTTGCAGGACCAGACAGAGTCAGCACGAGCCTGCCGCCTGCCTGGTAGGCCACAGACGACACCGTCACCGCCGCACCCTCCACCCGGAAGTCGGCAGCAGCCCCAGCATCAACAGTCAGCGCATCAGCCGACCGCAGCTGTACTACGAGCTGCGACCCACTAGCGCTCACACTGTCCGGGTTAGGCGGAGCCACACCGGCCGACGGCCCGCCGTACAGGTCTCGAGCCAGTACTGCGAACGCCTGGTCGCCCATGTCGCGATAGCCACCCAGGTAGCCGTAGTGGCAGCCGTCATGACCGGACAGCCCAGTGGTGGAGAGCAGCGTGACGCCTGCCGAGTCACCGAGCTGACGCTGGGCCTCCCGCAGACTCATGGCAGTCGTGTTGCCACAGGGCGCCGTACGGATCTGGAAGACGTAGTACCGGCTTCCACCCGGGATGTCGCGACCGAAGTCGGATCGCCAGTCCTGCAGCAACGAGGTGAAGCCGGCGATGTGTACGGGGGCGTTGTCGTTGTCGGACTCGCCTTGGTACCAGAGCACGCCCCGAACCTGGCTGATCACGCCGGCGGCCGTCAGGCGCTGCCGAAGCCGCCCGTAGTTGGTCTCGAGGTCGTCCGGGTTCGTGTCGTTGCGCTGGAAAAAGCTGATCGCCCGGCCGCCGTGCGCTCCGTTGAAGAGGGCCACCGGCACCTTGTGGGTCTCCACGATCCGCCGGCCCATCCGGATCGCCCACTGCCCGACAGAGCCGGACTGACTGGTGACGTCACCGGTGGCGTAGTGCCAGACCCGGTCGGCCCCGGAGATGGCGCCGTTGGGGTTCGGAGAGCCGAAGCTGCGCAAGTACGGCGACTCCTCCCCGCTAGCAGCACCGTTGTACTTCGCAGCCTCCGCGTTGGACTGCCCCTGGACGACATAGACGTCCCCGGAGACGACTCCGTCCCACGACGCCACTACTCGATCGAAACCGAGCCCTCTGGCCCGCAGCTCGAACGTGTACTCCTGCAGCCCGGCCTTGATCCGCGGGGTGAAGCGGAAGGACCGCGGTGACGACGTGTACGTGTCGGTCTTCCCGTTGCTGCTCACCCGCAACTGCACCCGGCGTACCCGGTTGTCGGTGATCCGCCCGGCCACCGGCACCGTGGAGCCGCCCGACGCGTCCCGGGGGAACAGTTGCCGGTCCTGGGGCGACTCGGTCAGCGCGATGACCGCAGTACGGACGTAGGCGGTGAATCGGCGTTGGGAGTAGCGGCTCGCGTTGTTGGCGAAGGTCCAGTCGGGCTGGCCGCTGAGGTTCGTACCGATCCCGAGTGACAGCGTGCTGGTCTCGGTCTCGGTGAACGTGTTGATCGCGAAGACCTGCTTGGCGGCCAGGGTCGACGGTCGGGCCGCGCCGATCTGGGCGACCTGGAACGAGCCGTACCCGAGCGGCGCGGTCGGACTGTCGTCGGCGTCGAACGTGATCGGCGAGGCGTTCGCGACCTGGCTCGATGCCCTCTCCTGGTACTGGTTCGGCCACATCTCGAGGTAGCCGGTCTGGCCGGGGCCAGTCGTCACGCCGGAGACGTTCGACCGCACCTCCAGATCGCCGACCCGTTGCCGGACGATCTCACCGGGCCGGGTCGGCAGGCCGATTCGCCTTGCGTCGTTAGTGAAGGGCTCCATCGCCGTCCACACCCACTGCGGCCCGTCGGGCCCATTCAGCTCCAGGCAGTAGCCGACCCGGTCGAAGTTCGGCCCGACCTCGGCGGTCCGGTCGAGGCTGTACGGCGGGGTCTCGTTCAGATAGTCGGCCTTGTCGGGCAGGTCGAGCTGAAGGACCGGCGTGAAGCCCGCGGACGCGGAGTCACAGCTGGTCGAGAGGGTCTGTCCGGAGGAGGTCGCGGTAGCCGGTTCCACTACTGCCTGCAGGGTCGCGGCGGTGGCGATCAACGTGGTGGCGATGGTGACGATCGAGCCGGCGTTGACACGTCGAGGCATGGCGGACCTCCGGAGGGCGGGATGTCTCAACCATGGGTAGCGGGTCGATCACCCTTCGTGCGACCTCTCTGCGCCCAGCGGTCAGAACCCTGCGCCCAGCGGTTGTTGCCTCACTCTAATCCCGGCCCGGCCGTCGGCTGGTGGCCGGAATCTAGCCAACAACGTCTATCGAGCCACTCCTGCGCCCGGCCGTGAGCGATGAGAGTGGTGCCATGCGAATCGAGATCCTGGTCTTCGACGGTGTGGACGAAATGGACGTGATGGGCCCGTTCGAGGTCTGGAGCCACGCGTCCCGGCGGCCGGAGTTCGAGCTGGCACTGGTCGGGCTCGACGGTCCGGTGGAGGTGACCGGCATGCACGGCCTGCAGTTCAAGGCACCCGAAGGCCTCGGTACGCCGGACGGCCTGTTCGTGCCCGGCGGCGGCTGGATGAACCGGGCCGAACGCGGCGCCTGGGCAGAGGCACGACGCGGTGTCCTGCCGGCCCGGATCGCCGAGGTCGCGCAGCACACTCAGTGGGTCGGGTCGGTCTGCACGGGCTCGATGTTGCTGGCCGAGGCCGGCCTGGTGAAGGGCCGGCCGGCCACCACGAACCGTGGCGCCTGGGACGAACTGGAGACCTTCGGTGCCGAGGTCAAGCACAACCGCGTCGTTGACGACGGCAACCTGGTGACGGCCGGCGGAATCACCGCCGGCATCGACCTCGCCCTGCACATCGTCGAGCGGGAACTCACCGCCGAGGTTGCCGACGGCATCGCGGCGGCGATGGAGTACGCCCGCGTGCGAGACGTCTACCGCCGCTGACCCTTCAGCTTTGGAGCTGCGGGTAGACGGCGCTCAGGTCGCCGGCCACCGCGGCCTTCGCCCACTTCGCCGTGTCATCAGCCAGTACTTCGTACGCGCCGGCCTCGATGCCGTCGAGCGCCGCCTTGGCGATGCTGGCCGGGTTCTCCTTGGCTGCCTCGACCGCGCGGACCATGTCGGTGTCGACGTAGCCCATGTGCAGGCCGGTCACGCCGATACCGCGGTCCAGCAGCTCGACCCGCAGCGCGTTGCTCTGCGACCAGAGCGCGGCCTTGGTGGCGGCGTACGCGCCGTGCCAGGAGACCCAGGTGAGGGCGGAGTGCGCGTTGAGGATGTGGCCGCCGCCGTTGCGCTCGATCACCGGGACGAACGCGCGGGTCAGGTTCAGCGGGCCGAAGAAGTTGATCTCGAAGACCTCCCGGATCGCCTCCAGCGGCACGTCCAGGTAGGTGTCCGGCGAGACGCTGCCGGCGTTGTTGATCAGCACGGTGACGTCGGGTGCCGCGGCGACGAGAGCCTCGATCGAGGCCGGGTCGGTGACCTCGAGCGGCAGCGTGACGACGCGGGGGTCGGTGCTCGGCTGCGGAGTACGGGCGGTGGCGTAGATCTTGCGGACGCCGCGGGTGAGCAGGTCGTCGACGATCGCCTTGCCGATACCGCGGTTGCCGCCGGTGACGAGGACGACGGCGCCTTCGAGGGTGGTCATTTCTGCTGACTCCTGGG
Source organism: Kribbella sp. CA-294648 (assembly GCF_050943845.1). Classification (NCBI taxonomy): domain Bacteria; kingdom Bacillati; phylum Actinomycetota; class Actinomycetes; order Propionibacteriales; family Kribbellaceae; genus Kribbella; species Kribbella sp. CA-294648. The sequence goes on along the minus strand of NZ_CP191981.1, from coordinate 8,292,478 downwards.
TGAAGAGGTGGGGTGGAAACCGATCTGTTTCCACAGCTTAAACCGATCGGTTTCCAGAAGCAAGCCGAGCCGGTACGCTCGAACTCATGACCACCCAGGCGACACCCCGCGAGCGGCTGCTGGACGCGGCGGGCGAACTGTTCTACCGAGACGGCGTCAACATCGGCGTGGACGCCCTCTGCAAGGCGGCCGGCGTCTCGAAGAAGTCGATGTACCAGCTGTTCCGCTCCAAGGACGAGTTGATCGCCGAGAGCCTCGCCAGTGTGGGCCCGGGGTACCAGCAGGCGCTGGAGCCGGGGATCGACGACGGCTCTACCCCGCGCGAGCGGATCCTGGCGGTCTTCGTGAAGCTGGACCGGCTTTCCGGTGGTGGTGAGTTCTTCGGCTGCCCGTTCGTCAGCACCGCGTTCGAGCTGAAGAACCCCGAGCACCCGGGCAGCGTGGTCGCGCGGCACTTCAAGCAGCGGCTGACCGACTTCTTCCTGGGCGAGCTGATTGCGGCCGGAGTCGGCGACCCCGACCTGGTGGCCGTCCAGCTCACGATGGCCTTCGACGGCGCGAGCGCCCGGGCCGTCGTGCGGGCCCAACCGCTCAACGGTGTGGGCATCCGGATGGCTGAAGCTCTTCTTGACGCCGCCGGCGTGCGTGCGCCGGAGTTGGCCGCTCAAGCTCGCTAGCTCGGGTGCGTCTTCTGGGTGCGGGGATGGGACAAATCGGAGTTTTGTTCCAGCGTGAATTTAATGGTGTCGAGCTGTTGACGCCTTCACGCTGCGTCGTCAAACTTCCGAAAAGACTCTGCAGTAATCGGGGAGCTGCCGGGTCCACCGCCCCCGCACGCAAGGACTCCGCCCATGAGGAAGAAAGCAGTTCTACCCGCGCTCGCCGTCGCGTGTGCAGCCCTGCTGGCCGCACCGCTGACCAGTCCGGCAGTCGCCATGACGAAAGTTGAGGCCGCAGTGCAGGCGCCTTCGACGTTCACGCACCCTGGTGTCGGGGTGAGTCGCGCTCAGTTGGACTTCGTTCGCGCCAAGGTGCAGGCCGGTGCGCAGCCCTGGACGACCGCGTTCAACCAGGCCAAGAACAGCACCTACGGATCTTTGAGTCGTACGCCGAAACCCCGCGCGGTGGTCGAGTGCGGCTCGTACTCCAACCCCGACTACGGCTGCCGGGACGAGCGTGGCGATGCGATCGCGGCGTACACGGATGCGGTGCTCTGGTACATCACCCGCGACGATCGCTATGCGCAGAAGGCGATCCAGCTGATGGATGCCTGGTCCGCGACGATCCGCGACCACACCAACAGCAACGCGCCGCTGCAGACCGCTTGGGCCGGATCGTCATGGCCGAAAGCCGCCGAGATCATCAGGCATGTCTACGGCAACTGGCCGAACTCGGGCCGGTTCGGCACCATGCTGCGCAACGTCTACCTGCCCGAGATCATCAACGGCTCGAACTCCAACGGCAACTGGGAGTTGAGCATGACCGAGGCGATCCAGGGCATCGGCGTGTTCCTCGACGACCCGGCGGTCTACGACAAGGCGATCGCGCTGTACCGGGTCCGGGTGCCCGCCTTCGTCTACCTGGAGTCCGATGGTCCGCTGCCGAAGACCAAGCCGAGCCAGAACCTCAATACCCGCGAGAAGATCGTCGCCTACTGGCAAGGCCAGAGCACCTTCGTCAACGGCCTGACCCAGGAGACCTGCCGCGACTTCGTCCACACCGGCTACGGCATCTCGGCGATCAGCCACGTCCTCGAGACGTCCCGGATCCAGGGCGTCGACCTGTACCCCGAGTTCGGCGAGCGCCTCCGTCACGCCCTGGGCTTCCAGTCCCGCTGGGAACGCAACCTGGAGCCGGTCCCGTCCTGGCTCTGCAAGGGCACCCTCAAGCGCGGTCTGGGCCCGATCACCGAAGTCGGCTACAACGCCCTGCACACCCGCCAGGGCATCTCGATGACCAACACCCAAGCCCTCACCGAATCCCGCCGCCCAGCCGGTACCAACAACCTCTTCGTAGCCTGGGAAACCCTCACCCACGCAGAGAACCCGAGCTGACCAGCAGTACTCCGGAGAGCCTCGGCCGGCTCTTCGGAGTACGGGCCGGTTCTTCGGAGTACCGGCTCAGGCCTGGGGTTCGCCGCGTTTCCAGTAGCCCTGGAAGGAGATGGCGGGCTTGGGGAGGCAGACGGCGTTCACGAGGTGGCGGCGGACGTGCTTGATCATGCTGGACTCGCCGGCGACCCAGGCGTAGTCCACGTCGAAGGGCAGCTTCGCCGCTTTGAGGGCCTCGAGCAACGACTTCGGGCCGTCCGTGGGACCGCCGGTGTGCGGGATCCAGGTGATGTCCACCCGGCCCTCGCTCGGCAGCGCGCGGATGTCGCGGATGTCCGGTACCTCGACGAAAACAGTGGCCCGTACTGCGGCCGGCAGCTGCTCCAGGATCCCGGCGAGCGCGGGCAACGCGGTCTCGTCGGCGACCAGCACCCGGCTCACGCTCGTTGCCGGAGGCACGTAATCCACGCCGGACATCAGCAGGCCCTTGGTGCTCGTGGTGTCCACGGCGAACGGCAGGATGAGCCCGATCTCCGCGCCCAGCTGGACGTCGCTGACCCAGGCCGAGGCCGGTCCGTCGACGCCGTGCAGGACGAACTCGATGTCGAGCTCGGAGACCTCGGGCCGCAGCGCGCGAACGGTGTAGGTCCGCATGATGAACCGCTGCTCGACGGGCTCGGCGCACCAGGTGGCGTACCAGTCGTCGCCCGCGGGCAGGCGGAGCTCGCTGCCGTCGGGCGGGGAGAGCAGCACCTTGATGCGCTGGTCGGGGCCGGCCGTGACCACGTCGGCGATCCGCGGGGCCACAAAGGTCACCCGGCGCAGGTGCGGGCTGAGGTCGTCGACCGCCGCCACGGTGGCGTGCACCGCGGCGAAGTCGATCGGGCGCTCGAGCACTGTCGTCATGCCAGTGTCTCCGTCAGGGGAAAGTAGTGACAAAGCAGGGGTTCAGGTGCAGCCCGCCGCGCGAGCGGGTTATGGTGAAGCACCTAGAGGTTAGCCTTACCTAAGAGGATCCTAAAGTCCAATGCCACCGCCCTCCGTCACCGACACGGTTCCCGCCGGCCGTGCGGCACCTGGCTCCGCCCGCGACCAGCGGCGCCCGCGGACCCGGCGTACGACGTTGGTCGTGGGGCTGGTCGTCTGCGTCGCGCTGCTGGTGGGCGTGTCGTTGCTCAGTGTCGCGATCGGCTCGAAGCAGATCCCGCTGTCCACGGTGCTCGACGCGCTGCGCCACTACGACGAGGCGAACACCGACCACGTGATCGTCCGCTCCCTGCGGGTGCCCCGGACGGTGATCGGTCTGCTGGTCGGCGCGGCTCTCGGCCTGTCGGGCGCGTTGATGCAGGGCGTCACCCGCAACCCGCTCGCCGACCCGGGCATCCTCGGAGTCAACGGCGGTGCCGCGCTCTTCGTCGTCGCGGGCATCTACTGGTTCGGGCTGACCTCGCTGACGGCGTACGTCTGGCTGGCCTTCGCCGGTGCGGCCGCGGCCTCCGTGGCTGTCTACCTGCTCGGTTCGCTCGGCCGTGACGGCGCGACCCCGGTGAAACTCGCGCTGGCCGGCGCGGCGATGACGGCGATGCTCGGCTCGCTGACCACCGCGCTGCTGATCGGTGACGTGGACACCTTCGACTCGTTCCGGTTCTGGGCGGTCGGCTCGCTGGCCGGCCGTGGCTCGGACATCGCCACCCAGGTCGCACCGTTCATTGCCGTCGGCATCGTGCTCGCGCTGATCTCCGGCCGGGTCCTGAACGCGCTGTCGCTCGGCGACGACGTAGCCCGCTCCCTCGGTCAGCGGGTCGGCACAGCCCGGATCTTCACCGCGGTGACCGTCGTACTGCTCTGCGGCGCCGCCACCGCGGCCGCGGGACCGATCGGATTCATCGGCCTCACCATCCCGCACGTCGCCCGGCTGGTGACCGGTCCGGACTACCGCTGGATCCTGCCGTACTCGATGCTGCTGGCGCCGATCCTGCTGCTCGGCTCGGACGTGATCGGCCGGGTCGTGGCCCAGCCCGGTGAGCTCCAGGTCGGTATCGTCACCGCGGTGATCGGCGCGCCGTTCTTCATCGCGCTGGTACGCCGCCGGAAGCTGGCGGATCTGTGATGGCCGGTCTCGTCGCGGAGCACTCGCCCGCCCAGCTGATCGCCCGCGCCCGCACCGTCCGGCAAGCGCGCAACGTGGCGGTCGCCGCCGTCCTGGCCGTGATCGTGTTCGCCGTCTTCTGCGTCTCGCTGTCGCTCGGTGACTTCAAGATCCCGGTCCTCGACGTGGTGAAGACGCTGTTCGGCGGGGGCGACAAGGCGACCGAGTTCATCGTCAACCGGCTTCGGCTGCCCCGCGCCCTGACCGGCATCCTGGTCGGCGTCGCGCTCGGCATGTCCGGCGCGATCTTCCAGAGCGTCGCCCGCAACCCGCTCGCCAGCCCGGACATCATCGGCGTCACGTACGGCGCGAGCGCATTCGCCGTCCTCGCGATCATCACCCTCGGCCTGACCGGTACTGCGGTGTCCGCGATGGCCATCGCGGGTGCCCTGCTCACTGCTTTCACCATGTACTTGCTGGCCTGGCGTCGCGGCGTCTCCAGCTACCGGCTGATCCTGGTCGGCATCGGGATCGGTGCCATCGCGACCAGCCTCACGTCATACCTGCTGACCAAGGCGCGGGTCGAGGTGGCTCAACAGGCGCTGATCTGGCTGACCGGCAGTCTGAACGGGCGCGACTGGACACACGTCCGCTCGATGGCGGTGATGCTGGTGGTGCTCATCCCGGTGTCGGTGCTACTCGTGCACCGGTTGCGCGTGCTGCAGCTCGGCGACGAAACGGCGTACGGGCTGGGGTTGCGGGTGGAGAGCTCGCGGCTCGGGCTGATCGTGGTCGGCGTGCTGCTCGCCGCGGTCGCGACGGCGGCGGCCGGGCCGATCGGGTTCGTGGCATTCGTCGCGCCGCCGATCGCGCGACGGCTCACTCGTTCACCCGGGCCGGCGATGGTCGTGTCGGCCCTGATCGGCGCGCTCGTGGTGGCGCTGTCCGACCTGGTCGCGCAGCACGCGTTGGGTGACACGCAACTGCCGGTCGGTGTCGTCACCGGCGTGATCGGCGCGCCGTACCTGATGTTCCTCTTGGCCCGGACCAACCGGGTCGGAAGTGGTGGCTGACAGTGGAGTTGCAAAGGGAGGCGGAAGTGGACCACAGTCTGTCGGCCGAGAAGCTTGCCGTCGGCTACGACCAGCGCGAGATCATCCACGACCTGTCGGTGCGGATCCCGACCGGCCGGATCACGGTGATCGTGGGGGCGAACGCGTGCGGCAAGTCGACGCTGCTCAAGACACTGGCCCGGCTGCTCAAGCCGAGCCGCGGGACGGTGCTGCTGGACGGCAAGAGCATCCAGTCGATCCCGACCCGCGCGGTCGCGACCAAGCTCGGATTGTTGCCGCAGTCACCGACCGCGCCCGAGGGGATCACGGTCGCCGACCTGGTCGGCCGCGGCCGCTACCCGCGGCAGGGCTGGATCCGGCAATGGACCAAGGGCGACGACGAGGCGATCGCCGACGCGATGATCTCCACCGACGTGCTGGAGATCGCCGACCGGCCGATCGACGAGCTGTCCGGTGGCCAGCGGCAACGAGTCTGGATCGCGATGGCGCTCGCGCAGGAGACCGACATCCTGCTGCTCGACGAGCCGACCACGTTCCTGGATCTCACCCACCAGTTCGAAGTACTGGACCTGCTGGTCGACCTGAACAAGCGCGACCAGCGGACGATCGTGCTGGTGCTGCACGATCTCAACCAGGCCTGCCGGTTCGGCGACCACCTGATCGCGATGAAGGACGGCGCGATCGTTGCCGAGGGCAACCCTCGGCAGGTGATCACCGAGGAGGTCGTCCAGGACGTCTTCGGGCTGGCGGTCAAGGTCATCCCCGACCCGGTCGCCGGCACGCCGATGGTGGTCCCGATCGGCCGCCACACCACCCGCACCGACACGGTGACCCCGGCCGCGGAAAGCCCGGTCACCAAGGCGCTCGCCGCATCGGCCGCGGCGCAGGGCATTTGCCGCCCCACTGACCGCTGACCAAAGTCTCAACGAAGTGGTTCAACGATACGGTTGAACCTCGTGAGCGATGAACTGATCACCATGAACGACCGGCGTCAGCTCGGGCTGTGGGCCGCCGATTGTGTCGAGCGAGTGCTGCCTCTCTTCGAGTCAGCGGTTGCCGGGGACAGCCGTCCGCGCGAGGCGCTCGAGTCTGTCCGCAGCTTCGGCAACGGCGGTGAGCGGACGAAGCAGATCCGCACCGCCGCCTGGGCGGCCAACTCGGCTGCTCGTGAGACCAGTGACCCGGTGGCGGTGCTGGTTGCCCGCGCAGCCTTGTACGTGGCCGGAACGGCGTACATCCATTCCCTGGAGTCACCCCATCAGGTGAACCACGTGTTCGGTCCGGCCGTCGCCGCGGCCCAGGCCCGCGAGCTGGCGGCGGGTGGTGACACCCAGATCGGCGACGACGAGATCCGCTGGGCGATCTCGCACGCGCCGCCTGCTGTCCGGGGCATCGTTCAACGGTTGCCTGCGGGCAAGTTCGCCGCGTCCCGCCGCGGGGTGCTGAGCCGGCAACTCGACGAAGGGTTACGCGACGGTTGAGGCTTCTCGGCGTACCCGGTGGACGATCAGGCCGGCCAGGAGGGCGCCGAGGGTGCCGAGAGCCAGGTCGCCGAGGGTGTCGGTATAGGCGGTTTGGAGTTCGGCGGAGTGGCGGACGAAGGCGACGTACTCGCCGAGTTCCCAGATCACCGCGGCGGTCACGCCGAAGCCGAGGGCAACGAACGCGGTCAGGCCGCGGCTGAGCCCGCGGGGGAGGAACGCGGTCAGTGCGCCGGCGGTGAGGAAGCCCCACAGGACGAAGTGCATCGCGTCGTCCCACCAGGTGATGGTGTCGAACAGGTTGAGCCGGTTGCCGATCAGGTCGCCCAGCCACGGCAACGTCAGCAACAGGTCGGCATGCCACGGGAACGTCTTGTGCAGCTTGCTTTTCGCGCGTCCGTAGGCGAACCACCACAGCGGCAGGACCATCGCGCCGATCGGATAGACGACCAGCCGCGCGGTCGACGCCTTGCCCTTGATACCGCTCAGGTCCGGCCAGATGAATGCCGTCAGCAACAACACGAACAGCGCGACCTTCGCCAGCAGGGCGGCGTACTTCGTCCAGCCGGTCCGGCTCGCCACCGGGGTGGTCGTCACCATCGTCGTCATGCTCCCAAGTCAACCCGCTGGGGCGGCGGCGCGGATGCGTAGTACTACGGAAAAGCCCCCGGTCGCGTCATTGTGACGCAACCGGGGGCCGGTGCCCATTGGTTGGAGGGAGGTCAGCTGACGCTGAGCAGGTCGACGACGAAGATGAGCGTCTCGCCCGGCTTGATCGCGCCGCCGGCGCCCCGGTCGCCGTAGCCCAGGTGCGGCGGGATGACCAGCTTGCGCCGGCCGCCGACCTTCATGCCCTGGACGCCGGTGTCCCAGCCCTGGATGACCTGGCCGACGCCGAGCTGGAAGGCCAGCGGCGTGCCACGGTTGTAGGAGGCGTCGAACTCCTCGCCGGTGGAGTGCGCGACGCCCACGTAGTGGACGTTCACCCGCGAGCCGGCCTTGGCCTCGGCGCCGTCGCCCTCGGTGATGTCGGTGATCTCCAGATCCGCCGGCGGCGGGCCATCCGGAAAGTCGATCTCAGGCTTGTCAGTCATGTCTCCAGCTAACCAGATCGGCGGACGGCCGGCACTCACCAACCCCCGTTCGGGCCCTCCGGGCGCCAGGCCGCGAGCGTGCCGCCCGCGCCCTGGCGATGGTTTGTGAGTGGCGCACGTTCACTCGTTCGCGAGCACCTCACGGAGCGTCGCGACGATCAGCGGGCCAGCACGTCGCGCAGTTTCACCGCGAACTCGGCCGGCTTGCCGGGCATCCCGTACTCGTCGCCGAGGAACCCGCCGTGGTTGCTCGGGAACACCTCCGGCGTCAGCCCGAGCAGCTCGGCAATCGCCTTCCCACCCCGGGCGGCGAGCTGGTTGGCCGACTCCTCGCCGACGCCGACGACCACCTTGTCAGTCGACTTGGCCAGCGCATCGATGTCCGGCCGGTACGACGTACAGCCGCGCAGGTTCTGCCCGAGCAACGCGTCGTCGCGCGAACCGTCGTCCTCGGTCGGCAGCCCGAACATCGCCGGATCCGGCGCCGGCTGGTCGGTGTAGTCGGCCGGGATCTCGCCCTCGTAGCTGACGATCGCGATGAACTTGGCCATCCCCGCGCCCTGCCCGTCGCGCTGGTAGGTCTCGTAGATGTCCTCGCAGGCTTTGAGGGCAGCCTCGCTGTCGGGGACGAGCGCGGCCAGCGGCGGCTCATGCGCGACCAGCGTCTTGACCAGCTCGGGCCGCTGGGCGACGAGGGCCAGGGCGTTCACCGCACCGCCGCTGCTGGCGAACAGGTCAACCGGGCCGGCGTCGAGAGCCTCGATCAGGGCGGCCAGGTCGGCGGCGTGGTCGTCGGGCGTCAGCTCACCGGTGCCGTCAGTCCGATTGCTGCGCTCGACGCCGCGCGGGTCATAGGTCACCACGGTCCGGTCTTCGAAGTGCGACGCCAGCGTGGGGAAGCCGCTGGCACCCATCGGCGACCCGATCATCAGCAGCACCGGCTGATTGCTCAGCTCACCACGGACGTCGTAGGTCAGGACGGCACCAGGGACGTCCAGGGTGTGGGTGACAGGTTCCGGCATGGTGCGCTCCCTAGGATCAGCCTTTTTCTGGACCTTAAACCGGACCAGGGCCTACTGGACAGCACTACTCTCAGTGTTCATGCGGAAGAAAATCGCAGTACTGGTCGCCGCGGTTCTGCTCACCGTGGGTCAGCCCGCCGTGGCAGCGCCGACGGAGAACTACGGGCAGTACTCGCTGATGTTCGAAAAGTCAGCCGGCCAGTACTGGGCGGGTGGCGTGGCGGCGGGCCAATGGGCGTGGACCCCACTGAGCGACACCGAGTCGGACATCTCCTGGGGCGACCCGAAGACCTGGCCGCCGAAGTCGGCGGAGCGCTTCATCCGTGACGGCGACTGGATCCTCCTGGACGGCTACAACGACGGCGCCGGCCGCCCACTCACCCAGATCCAGCGAGTCACCTCAGAAAAGATCGGCAGCGCCACCTGCACCGGCATGCAACCCCTCCCGTCCGCGGGCGACCGCCAGCACTACGTGAAGTGGACCATCCCCACCACCGGCTACTGCCTGGAAGCCACCGGCACCCTCAAACCACCCACCGACACGACCACAGTCAACTTCCGCCACCTCCAGAAATGGACCCCACCCCACCCCTGCGCCAACCCGTACTTCACCAACCAAACCTGCATCACCCAGACCGAACAATGGTGGGACGACAACAAGCATCCGTACGCCCTCCAACTCTCCCGCACCGTCGAACTAGCCCGCGGCCTAGGCATGGCTTTCACCAACCACACAACGTTCCCCATCACCTGGAACGCCAACGCCCGCTACTACTGGCATTACTGAGCGACGCAGCTCGCCCCGGGGCGTCGGGCAGGCTGGAGCCCCAGCCCATCAATGGCTCCCGCTGCCCTCCAGTTCCCACGCTGAACCGATCACACCGAGCGCCGCATTGATGGCCTGGAACTCCGCGGGCGCCACGGGTGGGCTCCGGCGGAGCGGAAGTGCAGGGGCGCGTGGGGGACGACGGTGCACTAGGCTCGTGGCTCGTGAAGGTTTTAGTCATTGGTACCGGCGGTCGTGAGCACGCACTGGTCTGGGCGTTGAGCCGGGATCCTGAGGTCGAGCAGGTTGTCGCGGCGCCGGGGAATCCGGGGATCGCCGCGCTGCAGCCGGCGTACGACGGGCAAACGGTCGTTTGTCGGGACGTGGATGTCTCGGACCATGACGCGGTTGTCGCGCTGGCCACCGAGTTGGGTGCCGACCTGGTCGTGGTCGGGCCCGAGGCGCCGCTGGTCGCCGGGCTGGCCGATCCGCTGCGTGCGGCCGGGATCGCGGTCTTCGGGCCGTCGAAGGACGCGGCCCAGCTCGAGGGGTCGAAGGCCTTCGCCAAGGACGTGATGGCCGCCGCGAGCGTGCCGACCGGCCGGGCCTATGTCTGTACGACGCCGGAGGAAGCCGCCGAGGCGATCGACGCGTTCGGCCCTCCTTACGTGGTCAAGGACGACGGTCTCGCCGCAGGCAAAGGCGTGGTGGTCACCTCCGATCGTGTCGAGGCGCTCGAGCACGCGGCGGGCTGCGAGCAGGTGCTGATCGAGGAGTTCCTGGACGGCCCCGAGGTCTCGCTGTTCGCGATCACCGACGGCGTCACCGTGCTGCCGATGCAGCCGGCCCAGGACTTCAAACGCCTTGCGGACAACGACGAAGGCCCGAACACCGGCGGCATGGGCGCCTACACTCCGTTGCCCTGGGCCCCGGAAAATCTGGTCGAGGAGATCACCGAGAAGGTGCTCCAGCCGACCGTCGACGAGATGCGCCGGCGCGGCATCCCGTTCACCGGCCTCCTGTACGCCGGACTGGCGCTGACGTCCCGCGGCGTCCGGGTGATCGAGTTCAACTGCCGCTTCGGTGACCCCGAGACCCAGGCCCTGCTGCCGTTGCTGAAGACCCCACTCGGCGGTCTCCTGTACGCCGCCGCGACGGGCAAGCTCGCCGATGTGCAGCCGCTCAGCTGGAAGTCGGGCGCGTCCGTCGCCGTCGTGGTCGCCGCGAAGAAGTACCCGGCCAAGCCGCGCAGCGGTGACGTCATCACCGGGATCGACCAGGCCGAGGCCGGCGGAGTCCGCGTCTTCCACGCCGGTACGACGATCGAGGACGGCGAGGTCGTCACGGCCGGCGGCCGGGTGCTCGCGGTCAGTGCCACCGGCAAGGATCTCGACGAGGCCCGCCAGCGCGCCTATGCCGGCGTCGGGCAGATCCGCATCAAGGGCTCGCAGCACCGCACCGACATCGCCCTCAAGGCAGCCCGCGGCGAGATCGAGCTGCTGCCGGTCGGCTGACCGAAAGCCAGCCGGCCGACATTCGGCGGCCGACCTCCAGCCGATCAGCTACCTGAAGCAGCTAGCCCGGTCCGTTCGAGCCGGTCAGCGGATCAGCTGGTCGGCAGGGATCGGGCGAGTCCGTCCAGGATCAGGCCGAGGCCGAAGTCGAACTCGTTGCCGAAGTTGTACCCGGGCTGGAGGACGTGCTCGGTCGCCAGTTCGGTCAGGTGCGGGTACTGCCCCGACGTGAACTGCTCCATCATCCCCCCGGCCACCTCGGCCGCGCCGTCGGTGCCTTCGAACGGCAGCGACGTCTCCTGCAGCGCGAAGCCATAGACATACGCGTCGATCAGCGCATACGCGTGCGCGGTCATCGCCACCGAGAAGCCGGCCCCGCGCAGGGTCCCGATGTTCGCGTCGTGATGCCGCAACGTCGCCATCCCCGGGCTGGTCCGTGACTCCATCAACGCGATCGCCCACGGATGCCGCCGCAGCACCGCCCGCGCCGAGTGGGCGCGCTTGGTGATCTCCGCGCGCCACTCGCCGTCCGGTGACGGCAGGTCGATCTCGGCGAAGACCAGGTCGACGATGCCGTCGAGGATCTCGTTCTTGTTCGCGACGTAGTGGTAGACCGACATCGGCTTGACGTCCAGCTGGACCGCCAGCGACCGGATCGTCAGCCCGCCCAGGCCGCCGCCGTCAGCCACCGCGACGGCGGCCCGCAGTACGGCTTCGCGGCTGAGCTGGGTCCGGTCCGGAGCTTTCGCTGATCGTGGCATCGCTCGGACGATAGCAGTTTCGTACTAAGTACGGTACCGTTCGTACTTAGTACGGCGGGCCCCTCGCCCCGCCGGCCAGGGAGGGGATTGCGGTGGACGGCAAGATGCGTGCGGTCGTACGGGACAGCTACGGCTCGGCCGATGGGGTGCGGATGGCGGAGATCGAGCGGCCCACACCGGGTGAAGGCAAGGTCCTGATCCAGGTCGAGGCGGCAGGGCTCGATCGCGGCGTCTGGCACCTGATGACGGGCAAGCCCTACCTGCTCCGCCTGGTCTTCGGACTTCGGCGACCGCGCAACCCCGTGCTCGGCAGCGACCTCGCCGGCCGCGTCGTCGGCGTCGGACCCGGAGTGACCGGGTTCGTCGAAGGCGACGAGGTTTTCGGGATCGGCGAGGGCAGCTTCGCGGAGTACGCCGTCGCGCGGGCGGACAAGCTCGCCCTCAAACCGGCCGGCCTTGGCTTCACCGAGGCGGCCGTGCTGGGCATCTCCGGCCTCACGGCTCTGCAAGCGGTCCGCGACGCAGGCCGGATCCAGGCTGGTCAGAAGGTTCTGATCACCGGTGCATCAGGTGGCGTCGGCAGCTTCGCGGTGCAACTCGCCAAAGCGTTCGGCGCCGAAGTCACCGGCACCGCCAGTACTGCGAAACTCGCGCTGGTGCAGCGCCTCGGTGCCGACCATGTCATCGACTACACCCGGGACGATTTCGCGGACGGCACGCAGTACGACCTGATCATTGATCTCGCGGGCAATCCGTCGATCTCCCGCCTGCGTCGTGCCCTCACCAAGACCGGTACGGCGGTCATCGCGGGTGGCGAAGGCGGCGGCGCAATAGCAGGCGGGATCGATCGACAGCTTCGGGCGCAACTGCTGTCACCGTTCATCGGGCAGCGGCTGACCGGCCTGCTCTCGCAGGAGAAGGCCGCCGACCTGGAGGTCCTGAGGGAGCTGGTCGAAGCGGGCAAGGTGACGCCGAGCATCGATAGCGTCGTACCGCTGGAGAAGGTCCAGCAGGCACTGTGCGACCTGGAAGCCGGCCTGATCAGCGGCAAGCTCGCGGTCACCGTCTCCTGAGGCAGGCCTGTAGTTTCAGTGGTTCTCGCGGTGAGGGAACCGCAGGGACGAGTCGGGGGTGTAGGTCGGTATGAGGCTGACTGAAGCGGACGAGGCGGCGCTGCGCGAGTTCTACTCGGCACAGCAACCGCGGCTCGTCGGCGTGGTGGCGCTGCTGACCGGATCCCGGGCCGAGGCCGAGGACATCGTTCAGGAGGCCTTCGTCCGGCTGGTGCCGCGGTGGGCGAAAGTCTCCCGGTACGAGTCGCCCGAGGGCTGGCTGCGCCTGGTCGCGATCCGGCTGGCGGGCAACCGGCACCGCAACGCGACCCGCTTCGCCTCGCTCCTGCGCAGGGTGCCGGCGTCCGACGTCCGGGATCCGGCCGAGGGGCAGGAGGTCGACCTCGAGCGGGCGCTCGCGCAACTGCCGATGCCCGCCCGCCAAGCCGCCGTCCTGTACTACGTCTGCGACCTGCCCGTGCCCGAGATCGCGCGCACGCTCGGGATCGCCGAGGGCACCGTCAAGTCGCGGCTGTCCGGGGCCAGGACGGCACTGTCCCAGTCACCGACTCTCAGAGGCGCCGACCATGAATGACCTGAAAAACGACCTGCAGACCATCGCCGACCGGCACGCGAACCAGGCCGGCGGCGACTTCGACACCGTCCTCCGTACTGCGACCACCCGCGGCCGCCGTCGCGTCGCGGGCATCTCGGCCGTTGCGTGCGCAGTACTGGCTGTGGGAGCGATCGCCACGCTCTCGCCCTGGCAGAACGATGCCGAGGTGCCGGTCGCGACACCGACACCGACGCCGAAGCCGACCCTGGACCCGAAGTACCAGGGCACGATGACGATCACGCCTGCCACGGCCGCGCCCGGGAAGGAGATCGAACTCAGCTTCCCCGAGGAGTACTTGCGAGGTGTCGGTTTCACCATCGGCGACCCGGTCGGCGGAAGTGTGCAGTACTACCTGATCTCCGCGCGCAAAGGCGAGAAGCCGACCTGGTCGAGCGCGACCGATCCGAACGGTCCCCGCGCTGTCACCGACATCGGTGTCTACGGCCCTGCCCGGGTTGTCGTACCGGATACAGCCGCGGACGGCACCTATCTGCTCTGCACGGATAACGCCCGCCCCAAGGCTTGTGCCCTGCTGACCGTGGCTCGCTGAGGCTGGGAGAGAATGGGGTACGTGCCGACTCCCAGCAAGCCCCGGATCCCGAACGTTCTCGCCGCCCGCTACGCCAGCCCGTCGATGGCGCAGCTGTGGTCGCCGGAGTACAAGATCGTGCTCGAGCGGCAGCTCTGGCTTGCTGTCCTGGGGGCGCAGAAGGACTTCGGCGTCGACGTCCCGGACGGGGTGATCGAGGACTACCGCGCAGTGATCGACCAGGTCGACCTGGAGTCGATCGCGGCGCGGGAGCGGGTCACCCGGCACGACGTGAAGGCGCGGATCGAGGAGTTCAACGCGCTCGCCGGGCACGAGCACGTGCACAAGGGCATGACGAGCCGCGACCTGACCGAGAACGTCGAGCAGCTCCAGATCCGGGCCGGTCTGGAGCTGGTCCGCGATCGTGCGGTGGCGACCGTCGTCCAGCTCGGGCAGAAGGCGGCCGACCACGCCGCCCTGGTGATGACCGGCCGTTCGCACAACGTCGCGGCCCAGGCGACCACGCTCGGCAAGCGGTTCGCCTCGGCAGCCGACGAGCTGCTGGTCGCGATCGCCCGGCTGGAAGACCTGATCGAGCGGTACCCGCTGCGCGGCATCAAGGGCCCGGTCGGTACTTCGCAGGACATGCTCGACCTGTTCGGCGGCCAGGAGCGGCTACTGGCCGGGCTGGAGTCGGAGGTCGCGCAGCACCTGGGCTTCCGGCGGGTGCTGACCAGCGTCGGGCAGGTGTACCCCCGCTCGCTCGACTACGACGTCGTTTCGGCGCTGGTCCAGCTCGCGGCCGGGCCGTCCAGCCTGGCCACGACGATCCGCCTGATGGCCGGGCACGAGCTGGTTACCGAGGGCTTCAAGGAGGGCCAGGTCGGCTCGTCGGCGATGCCGCACAAGATGAACACCCGGTCCTGCGAGCGGGTCAACGGGCTCGCCGTCATCCTGCGCGGCTACGCGTCGATGACCGGCGAGCTGGCCGGCAACCAGTGGAACGAGGGCGACGTCTTCTGTTCCGTCGTACGCCGGGTTGCCCTGCCGGACGCGTTCTTCGCGCTGGACGGGTTGTTCGAGACGTTCCTGACCGTGCTGGACGAGTTCGGCGTGTACCCGGCGGTGGTGGCCCGCGAGCTGGAGCGGTACCTGCCGTTCCTGACCACCACCAAGGTGCTGATGGCCGCGGTCAAGAACGGGGTCGGCCGGGAGACCGCGCACGAGGTGATCAAGGAGCACGCGGTCGCGATGGCGCTCGACCTGCGCAAGGGCACGACGGAGAACGACCTGTTCCGCCGGCTCGGCACGGACGGCCGGCTCGGGCTGACCGAGGAGCAGATCGTCGGCATCGTCGGCGAGCCGCTGTCGTTCACCGGAGCGGCCGTCGCGCAGGTGAGCTCGGTGGTCGCGGAGATCGAGCAGCTGGCCAAGCGCTACCCCGAGGCCGCCGCCTACACGCCGGGTGACATTCTCTAGCTCGTGTTCGAACCGCTGACCTGGGCCCTGGTCGCCCTTTCGCTGGCTGCAACCGTCTTCGCGCTGGTCCTGGCAGGGCTGGACCGCCGGATCAACTGGTGGTTGCTCGGGCTGATCGGCGTGGTCGAGGTCGCGCTGGTGGCCCAGTTGGTGGTCGGCATCGTGCAGCTCGCCGGGACCGAGCGTGACGTCTCCGGGCCTTTCTTCATCGGCTACCTGATCGGGGCACTGCTGGTGTTGCCGATCGGTGCGCTGTGGGCACTCGCCGACAGCAGCCGGTGGGGTGCGGGCGCGCTGGCGATCGCGTGTGTCGTGATCCCGGTCGTCGAGCTGCGGCTGCACACTCTCTGGGTCGCCTGAGATGGCCGACGCGTCCGCCACCAAGCACGGGCCGGGGCGCATCCTGATCGCCGTCTACGGGGTCTTCGCGCTCGCGGCGACCGCGCGGGCCGCAGTACAGATCGCTACGCAGTTCTCGGTCGCGCCGATCGCCTATGTGTTGTCGGCCGTTGCCGCGGTCATCTACTGCGCGGCGACCTTCGCGTTGGCGAAGGCAACGATCTTCTCCCGGCGGGTGGCGACGGTGGCGATCGTCGTCGAACTCGTCGGCGTCCTCGCCATCGGCGCCTTCAGCTACACGGCGCCCGAGGACTTTCCCGACGCGACGGTCTGGTCCCACTTCGGCCAGGGCTATGGCTATGTCCCCTTGGTGCTGCCCGTTCTCGGCCTGCTCTGGCTGCGTCGTACCGCGAAGGACTGACTCCCAGGGAACTGCTGCGCGCGTCCCTGGACAATAGCGAGGCGGAGGTCCTTGCCGGGTGGTTCGGCGGCCGAAGCGGGAGGCGATCTCGCGGGGCTACAATCTGTTGCTCAGAGCAACTTTAGGGACCGGCTTCTCGGACGTGCAGTGCGTGGTGCGCGATGAGTTCGGCCGGCCTTCGATCGCCGATCCACGAACGGCTCTGGCGGCTCGGGTACTGCGCTTCGCGGGGGTCGGCGTGGGCAGCCGCTGGAGGCAGGCGGCCTGAGCCGCAGGGGTGGAGTGCTGGTGGGTGCGCTCGGCTGGCCGGCACGGCGCGAGGCTGTGGAAGTCCTTCGCCGTAACCGTTGGAGCCAGACCGCCTGAGCTGTAGGTGGGGGAGTGCTGGTGTGGTCCACCTGTCATCCCGGGGTGGGCTTAGAAGTCCTTCGTAGTAAACCGTTGGAGCCAGGCAGCCTGGGGTGGAGGGGTGGGGTGCTGGTGGTGAGAGATGGACTACACGGGGTTCGGGGTGGGGAGTTGGTGGGTATGGACTGGGCGTGGACTGGTCTGACGTCACCTGGTTCTTGACCGCGCTGGGCGCGGTTGTGGTGTTGCTGACGCATGTTCGGCTGGGTGGGGACAAGGCTGAGACGCGGCGGGCTAGTGGTGTGGCTAGCTTTTCGGGCTCGTTGGTGCGGGTTCATACGACTGTCGGTGTTGTGACGTTGGTCGCGTGGGTGGTTGCCCTTGTCACCGGTCGGCGGGAGGTCGCGTTGGGTGCGTTGACTGGCTGGTGGTTGCTGTCGGCCGTCGGATTGTTGCTGCTGGCCCGTTGGTTGCCGAGTGCGAGCAAACATGCCAAGGACAAGGCGACCGACGCGTGGGGCTCCGGTGCCGGGCTCTCCTTGCTCGGGCATGTTGGCATGGTCGTCGGCGTCGCCTACTTCACCTACGTCACCTTCACCGACCGCCTCTGATCCTTAGGAGGAAGGCAGCAACCTGCAGCGCAGCGCGCGCAGTACGGTCCGCGGCCGGGCCAGTGAGTTGGGATGCGCGAGCATCGTCGTCACCCGGTTGAACTGGTCGTTGAGCTGGGAGTCCACCGCCGCGCCCTGGAAGATCAGTCCGGAGAACCACTTCACCAGCCGATACCCGCGCGGGAACGGCCCGTTGACGTGTGGGAGTTCGAGGTCGGCGAAGGTCGAGACCTGCCAGGCCGCGTCGACGACCACCCGCACCTGCTCGAAGTACGCGCGAGCCGGCTCCTCGAGAGAAGCGCCGGAGCGCAGGTACGCCGACAGGCACGAGGCGTGCAGCGCGGCAGACGTCATGCCCTGGCCGTAGATCGGGTTGAACGACGCCACCGCGTCACCCGTCACGACCAGACCGGCCGGGAATCGTTCCAGTTCGTCGAAGTCGCGTCGCCGGCTGTCCGCCTGGTGGTACGTGAGGACGTCACCGATCAGCTCGGCCCGCTCGGCGACCTGCCCGAACACGGGCGGGAAGTCCTCCCGGCAACGCCGGCGGAAGTCTTCGATGTCGCGACTCGGCCGGTCGTCGCCGTAGCCGGCGACCAGCACCAGCCAGCGGTCGTCCTCGACGGCCAGGACGCCGCCCATCCGGGGTTTCTCCCCGCGGCCGGGCTGCTGCTGGACGACCGAGACCTGGACGTTGCTGACCTTCGGGTCGCGCCGGAACAGGGCGGTCGCGTAGTTGAGCTTGATCGGCATCCGGCGCAGCGGCGGCTGCGGCCAGCCGGCGGTCCCGAGCCAGTCGCTGAGCCGGCTCGACCGTCCCATCGCATCCACCACCAGCTCGGCCGGTTCGACCACGAGGTCGTCCGCATCGGCCGGCTGGTACCGGACCGCGCTGATCCGATCGCCGGTGAACTCGATCCCGTCGACCCGGCCGGGAACGAGCGTGAGGTTCGCGCGCTCCAGAGTCCGCCGCCGGACGTGGGACTCCAGGAAAGGCCGCGTGCTCACCAGCGAAGGGCCGAACAACTCCCGCGAGACCTTCGGCCGCAGTACGCCGTTCACGGCGTTGTCGATCTCCTCCGGCAGCGGATCCAGCGCTCCCGCGGCGATCGCCTCGGCCGTGAAACCAGGGAACCAGCGGTCGAGTTGCGCCTGCCCGCCCGGCAGCAGTGCGTGCACCTGAGTGCCCTGCGGTACGCCGGGCCGCGGCGAGGCCGATTCGCCGGTCGGGTCCCGCTCGACCACGAGCACCTCGTCGGCATGGTCGCTGAGCACCCGAGCGGCCAGCAGACCGGCCATGCTCGCGCCGAGCACGATGGCGCGCCCCATCAGGATCTTGGTGCCGGCCGGGCGCTCCGCAGTACAGATGCGGGCATAGCTTTGGGCAACTGACTCGGTCATCCGCGGCCCCCCAGGCTGCATCGACAGTGAGGCTCAACTCTAAGTGGCCAGCGACTCACTCGCTGTACTTCGCCTGTCGCAAACCGGTCAGCAACGCCGAAAGGCTCGTCCGTACTGCGTTTTCGAACGCGTCGTCCGACAGCGAGCTCCCCGCGCCGGCAACCCGGTCGTACATGAGGCCGTCCATCATCGCGGCGACCGGCCAAGCGGTTTTCTCCGGATCGGGAACGCCCAAAGCAGCAAGAACAGTTGCGAGGGTTTCGCGGAGCCTGCGGCCGCCCTCGATGATCGCGGTGTGAAGGTCGGGCCGGCGGCTCGCCTCCAGGGACAGTTCGTAGCGGGCGACCAGGTCGTCCGGGCGCTCGCGGACCAGTTGCAGCATCATGCCGACCAGGAACTCCTCCAGATCGAGGCCGGGCGGTGGTCCGGTGCCTGCGGAGCCGCGGGCGAGGTCTCGCTCGAGCATGCGGTTGACGCACGCGCTCAGCAGAGCGTCACGGGTCCGCAGGTAGTACGACGTGGAGCCCGGTGGCAGCCCAGCTTGTTCGTCGACCGCGCGATGGGTGAGCCCACGCAGGCCGCGAGTCGCCACCAGGTGGATGGCCGCGTCGGCGATGGCGGCCCGGCGGTCCTCGCCGAGCGGCGCCGCCGACCGCTGTGCCGCCGGTGCCGACCGGGCCTTTTTCGTCACAGCGCCTACTCTACCCACCGGGACTCTACAGGCGTAGAGTCCGAAGCATGAGAACGGCGATCGTGGTGGGGGCGGGGATCGGTGGGGTGACGGCGGCCGTCGCGCTGGAGCAGTGCGGCCGGCAGGTCACGGTGCTGGAGCGAGCACCGGAACTGGGCGAGATCGGTGCGGGCATCTCGGTCTGGCCGGGTGCCGTCGCCGTCCTGGAAGAACTCGGGATCAAGGGCGTCGAGCAAGTCGCGCGAGCCGGAGAGTCCGCCGGGATGCGGCGATGGGACGGCCGCTGGATCGTGGAGGCGGCCGACCTCGGTGTCGAGTTGCCGGTGATGATCCACCGCGCGCAGCTGCATGCGCTGATCACCGACCGTCTCGGTCCGTCGGCGACCATCCGCACCGGCACAACTGTCACCGGCCTCACGCAGGACGCCGACGGTGTCACCGTGCAGGCGGGCGATCAGGAGTACCGCGCGGACCTGGTGGTCGCCGCTGACGGACTCCGCAGTGTCATCCGCGGAGTGCTCTACCCGGAGTACGACGGACCGCGGTACTCCGGCTATACGGCGTACCGGGGGATCGCCGAGGCGGAGCTGACCGACGGCGGTGGCGAAACTTGGGGCCGAGGGCAACGATTCGGATTCGCGAAGCTGATCGACGGCCGCTACTACTGGTACGCGACCGCCAATCGCCCCGCGGACAGCCCTGAGGGCAATCCGGAGTACGACGTCCGGGAGCGGTTCGCCGGCTGGCACGAGCCGATCCCCGCACTGCTCGCGGCGACGTCCGGAGTACTGCAGAACGACATCTACGACCTGCGCACGCCGCTGGTCCCGTTCGTGCAAGGCCGCGTCGTCCTGCTCGGCGATGCCGCCCACGCGATGACGCCCAACATGGGTCGCGGTGCCTGCTCGGCGATCGAGGACGCCGGTGCGCTCGCCCGCGTACTACGGGAATCCCGCGACCTCGCCGCGTACGACGCCGAGCGCCGGCCCGCGACGACCAAGCTGGTCAAGCGGTCCAGAGCGATCGGCGTGATGGGCCAGCTGGACAACCCGGTCCTCTGCACAGCGCGTGACGGCCTGCTCGGGTTGGGTGGCAAAGCGGCCGGATTGCTCGCCCGGAGGCGCCGGGTGGAACAATCACGCGTGTGATCACACCTCCGCAGGCTGCCGAGATCCCTGGTGCGAAGCATCTCCACTCCGGCAAGGTCCGGGACCTGTACGAGCTGGAGTCGGGCGAGCTGCTGATGGTCGCCAGCGACCGGATGAGCGCGTTCGACTGGATTCTCGAGCCGCCGATCCCGGACAAGGGCAAGGTGCTGACCGCGATGAGCCTGTGGTGGTTCGAGCAGCTCGACGTACCGAACCACATCATCTCCACCGACGTACCGGCCGAGCTGGCCGGGCGCGCGGTCGTTTGCGAGCGGCTCGAGATGCTGCCGGTCGAGTGCGTCGCGCGCGGCTACCTGAGCGGCAGCGGCCTGGTGGACTACAACGCAACCGGCGAGGTCTGCGGCATCCCACTGCGCCCCGGACTGGTCGAGGGCTCCCGGCTGGACGAGCCGATCTTCACCCCCGCGACCAAAGCCGACCTCGGCGAGCACGACGAGAACGTCTCGTACGACGCTGTGGTGGCGACCGTCGGCGCGGAGACGGCCGAGGCGCTGCGGACCCTGACGCTGGACATCTACGCGCGGGCGCACGCGCTCGCCGAGCAGCACGGCATCATCCTGGCCGACACCAAGTTCGAGTTCGGCCGCCGCCCGGACGGCACGCTCGTGCTCGCCGACGAGGTGCTCACCCCCGACTCGAGCCGCTTCTGGCCGGCCGGCGAATGGTCGCCGGGCAAGCAGCAGCCGTCGTACGACAAGCAGATCGTGCGCGACTGGCTGCAGTTCGAGTCCGGCTGGGACCGCCACTCCGGCGACGCCCCGCCCGCGATGTCGGTCGAGGTGGTCGAGCGGACCCGCGCGGCGTACATCGACGCCTACGAAAGCCTCACCGGCCAGACCTTCACCAGCTGAACTCCGGCCCCGGACCGCCGCCACTCACAAACTTCGGCCGGCCGGTCCCGGCCAGGCGTGTGCGAGCGTGGCTCGGGCCGCGCGGAGCAGGTTAGTGAGTGGGGGCGGTCCGGGCTCTCAGAAGAGACTCACGCCCAGGGCGAGGGTGATGAAGCGGGCCAGGCGGCCGGCCAGGACGGACAGCGAGAAGGTGAGGATGCCCATCCGGCTCGCGCCCGCGATCAGGGCGACGCCGTACAGGGGTGGGATGCCGACCGAGGAGCTCAGCAGGGTGACCGGGATGCCCCAGCGGCGGTCGCTGAGGGCATCGAGCAGGCGCTTGCTGACGTCGCGGTTCCACTGGATAAAGCGGCCGCGCCTGGTGTCCAGGTTGACTGCCTTGGGCTCTTTGTCCTTCCTGGCGGCGTACCCGGGGCGGTAGCGGACCGCCAGGAACATGGCCACCTTGCCGATGGTCTGCCCGACCGACACCCCGATCGCCGCCACCACCGGGTCGAGCGCGCCGGACGCGCCGACGCCGAGCACATAGACCTCGGCGTTCAGCACCGGGATGACGGCGGACCCGATCCCGAATCCCACCGCCAGCACCAGCTCCCACGCCCACATGCTCTAGAGGCTATGCGGCGATCCCTGACAATTCAGGGAGGCCAGCACCACTTCCGGGGGAAGCCAGCCCTACCCCTAGGTGGACCGCAGGTTCTCCGCGGCCACCGCCTCGTGCACCTGCCGACGCAGCAGGTATGCCGCCGCGTTCGCGACCAGCCAGGTGATTCCAGCGCCGACTGCGACTGCGGCGATCAGCATCGGCAAGGTGCTTGACCGGTCGGCGGCGTAGAACTGTCGCGACGTGCGGTCGAAGGTGAAGAAGGCACCGACGACCAGTCCTCCGGTCACCGCCGGGGTGATGCAGGAGGTCAGCTGGTACCGGACGGAGGCGCGGAGCTCGGCCTCTCCGACGCCGAGGACGTTCAGGGCGGCCAGCTGACGCCGCTGGTCCAGCAGGTCGTCGGCTGTCCCGGCCAGCAGTGCCACGCCCGCGATCAGCGCGACGAACAGCGCGGCTCCCGCTGCGAAGGCGAGGCCGGTCAACTGGAACGTGCTGGGCTCGTTGTAGATGTCGGCTTGGAAGCCCTCGACCGCCATGCCGGCCACGAAGCCGAGGGCCACACCGCAGAAGACCAGCAAGCCGAGCATCCGGCCGAGCGGCTGGACCGTCCGAAGGAGTCGCCCGCCGGCCAGGACCTTCAGCGGATTCGCCGACCCGGCCAGCCGTCGGCCCTGCCACGCCAGCACGGCGGTGGGCAGCGCGAGGCAGATGATGAGCATGCTGATGGCCGGCAGCACGAAGAAGGCGAAGTACGAGGCGCCCTGGCTGTCGAGAAGGCTCCCCACCAGCCAGCTCCCCGCCGCGACCACCACGATCACCGTCGCACGAGCCGGCCTCGGCGGCTGCTTCACCTGGGAGTCCGACACGACACCGCGCCCGAGCAGCCCGCCGACAAGGGTCGCAGCAGCAGCCAGTACTACGGTCACGATCGGCCAGGTCGCCAGGTCCACCGCGTTGGGTGGCGGGAGCATACGTGCGGTCCGGGGAAGCAGCTGGATAGCCAGCACGAGCACGAGATACAGCGGGCCGGCCAGGATGCCACCAGCCAGACCGGCCACGCCTGCCTCGACTGCTCCGAGCCCGCGCACCTGACGGGGAGTAGCTCCGGCCAATCGGAAGGCGGCCAGTCGACGGTCGCGGGCCGCAGTACCGAGTCTCAGGGCTTGGTAGGCGAGCAGGCAGGAGGCGACGGCCAGCAGGAGGGCCGCTAGGGCGACACCGCTGCGAATCCCGTCCTCCCGGATGAAGTTGCTGTACTGCTGCGAGCGGAACTCGCCGTCGAAGCCGAGCCGCTTGATGCGCCATGCGGCCAGCAGGAACGCGCCGGCCAGCACAGTGGTCAGCACCAGCAACCGGAAGCGGCTGCGGTCGGTGGCTGAGCGGGGGCGGATCAGTTGGAGCTGAGTGGCGAGGTTCATGACAGGGCCACCTCGTGCTGGATGACCCCGTCGCGCAGGCGGACCTCGCGGTCGGCGTACGAGGCGATCAGGTTGTCGTGGGTGACGAGTACGAGCGCGCTGCCGCCGGTGCGCACCGAGCTGAGCAGTAGCTCCATCATCTGCTCGCCTGCGTGGCTGTCCAGGCTGCCGGTGGGTTCGTCGGCGAACACGATCGCCGGTCCCGTCACCAGAGCACGGGCCACGGCTGCGCGCTGGTTCTGTCCGCCCGACAGCTCGCCGGGCACCGCGTCGGCGTCTGCTGCGACACCGACTCGCTCCAGCCACTCCTGCGCCGCACGGCGAGCACTGGCCCGGTCGTGGCCTTCCAGCAGCAGCGGCAAGGCGACGTTGTCGAGCAGTGTGAGGTCAGGAACCAGCTGTCCGAACTGCAGTACTACGCCCGCCTGCGTCCGCCGCAGCCTGGTCCGGTCGGCCTCGGGCAGCTCCGCGAGGTTGCGGCCCATTAGCTTGATCGCGCCGGCCTGCGGCCGCAGGATCCCGGCCGCCACGTGCAGCAGGGTGGACTTGCCGCAGCCGCTGGGTCCGGTGATCGCGACGACCTCGCCAGGCTTGACGCTGAGCGAGACGCCCCGCAGTGCGGTGTCGCGACGGTAGGAGTACTCCACCCGGAGCAGTTCCAGGGCGAGGTCGGTCATCGACGGGTCTCCTTCAGTTCGTTCAGCCGGTCCAGTGCGCTGTCGAGCCAGCGCAGGTCGGCATCCAGGTGGATGGCCACGAAGTCCCGCGCCAGCCGGGCCGGGGTGTCGTCCTCCGGGCCGGGCGGCGTACTGCGAAGTTCGCGGATCCGGCGGAGGTGGCTGGCCCGCTGCCGGGCCAGGAACTCGGTCGCGTCCTCGCCGGTGTGCAGGGTTGCGATCACCTTGCGGACCATCTCGTCCACGGCTCCCACCGCGGGCTCGATCGGCTCGGCCAGCCAGCCGGCCAGGTGCTCGCGGCCCTTCGGGGTGAGCCCGTAGACGGTCCGCTCCGGCCCGCCCTCCGAGCCCCGCTCCACCACCTCGACGAGTCCGTCGCGTTCCAGCCTGGACAGCGTCGTGTACACCTGCCCGAACGCCAGCGGGCGACTGTCGGGGAACCACGCGTCGTGGCCGCGTTTCACGTCGTACCCGTGGGCCGGGCCGCGGTGCAGCAGGCCCAGAACGAGCTCAGCAGTTGCCATGACCAGGACTATACACACGATGTATGTACTGAGTGAATAGTCGAGCGATGCGAGGAGTCGGGGTGGTGGTCGGTAGGATTCAAGCGTCATCCCCGGTCCGAACCAGGAGTTTCAGTGGCTCGCGTTGTCGTCGACGTCATGCTCAAGCCCGAGATCCTCGACCCGCAGGGCAAGGCGGTGCACGGCGCGTTCGGCCGGCTCGGCTTCGACGGCGTGGCCGATGTGCGTCAGGGCAAGCGCTTCGAGATCACCCTGGACGGTGAGGCGACCGAGGAACGGGTCGCCGAGATCCGCAAGGCGGCCGACACGCTGCTGGCCAACCCGGTGATCGAGGACTACACCCTGCACGTCGAGGGCGACCAGTGAAGATCGGCGTCGTCACCTTCCCGGGCTCGCTCGACGACGTCGACGCCCGCCGGGCCGCCGCGGTCGCGGGCGCCGAGGCGGTCGCGCTTTGGCACGGCGACGCCGACCTGCACGGGGTCGACGCGGTCGTCCTGCCGGGCGGCTTCTCCTACGGCGACTACCTGCGCGCCGGTGCCATCTCCCGGTTCGCGCCGGTGATGGACACGATCATCAAGAAGGCCGGCCAGGGCCTGCCGGTGCTCGGGATCTGCAACGGCTTCCAGGTGCTCTGCGAGTCGCACCTGCTGCCGGGCGCGCTGATCAAGAACCACCACCGCAAGTTCATCTGCAAGGACCAGCCGCTGCGGATCGAGAACAACCGCACCGCGTGGACCAGCGACTACGACGCGAACCACGAGATCACCATCGTGCTGAAGAACCAGGACGGCTCGTACGTCGCCGACGAGGCGACCCTCGACCGGCTCGAGGGTGAGGGGCTGGTGGTCGCCCGCTACCTGGACGACAACCCGAACGGTTCCTACCGCGACATCGCCGGCATCACCAACGAGCGCGGCAACGTGGTCGGCCTGATGCCGCATCCGGAGCACTGCGTCGAGACCCTGACCGGCCCGAGCACGGACGGCCTCGGCTTCTTCACCTCGGTCCTGAAGGCCGTCGTCTCCTCCTGATGACGTCGAGAGGGGTGCGGCGGCTGCTGTTGTCAGCCGTCGCCCTCGTAGCAGCCAGCACCGTTTCAGCCGGTACTGCGGCGGCCGCGTTGCCGCAGGAGCCGCAGGGCCTGCTGGCGAAGGTTGTGGTGATCGGCGTGCCCGGGCTGAGCTGGTACGACGTGAAGTCGTCGCCCGAGCTGACCGCGCTGGTGAACGAGTCGCATGTCGGCTCTATCACCGTGAAGACCGCCGGACCGCACACCTGTCCGATCGACGGCTGGCTGACCATCAGCGCCGGTACTCGTGCCTGGGGCAGCGTCCCAGACGAGGAGTGTGGTGAGCTGCCCGGCGTAGTCGACGGAAAGGTGCAGGGCTGGCAGACGTACGTCGACCGCCAGGCCGCGCACCACACCGGCGCACCACTCGGCCGCCTGGGCGACAGCCACCGCCAAAAGCCACTCTGCGGCTTCGGCCCCGGCGCTGCGCTCGCAGTGGCCCGTCCCAACGGCACGGTCGTGAACTGGCAGCACCAGCTCGACTTGGCGAAGCTGGCGAGTCCTGCCTGCAGCGACGCGATCATCGACGCAGGCGCCCTACCGCTGCGTGAAGGTCGCGACGAGGCTCGCAAGAAGGTCGCCGACCTGGTCGCACAGGTCCGTGCCGCCGACGGCTGGGTCCTGCTCGTCGGTATCAGCCAACTGACTTCCAACGCCCACAAAGAGCTCCTGGTCGCGATGCAGCTCCCGCCGGACAACGGCCCGCGCTGGCTGACCAGCGACTCCACCCGCCGTCCTGGGCTCATCCAGCTGACCGACGTCACCGCGACCGTCCTCCGCGGCGAGGCCGAACCCCTGGACCCGGCCGGCGCGGAAAAGGCCGGCCCGCTCGGCGGCAATGAGATCCACTTCACCGGTGACCTGCACACGAACGCGGCCGCTGTGATCGAGGACCGGCTCGACACCGACGAGCGGTTCCTGCACCCGCGTGGCACGCTGATCGCCGTCGCGATGACCTTGCTGGTGGCGCAGTTGGCCGCCCTCGGCTGGTTCCTCAAGACCCGGAGCCGGCGGGCGCGGAGTACGAGTGAGTTCACCATGCTGGCCCAGGGCGGCTTCTTCATCGCCGTCTTCCTGTCCACTGCGACTGTCTGGTGGTGCTGGCCGTACCCAGGCTTCTCCCTGTACTGCGTGGTGCTGGCGATCAGCGCGGCCTTTGCCGGGCTGACCAGAGCGGTGCTGAAGCAATGGGCCGGGCTGGGCATCCTGCTGGCGGCGTACCTGATCCTGTTGGTCGACGGAGTGCTGGGGACGCCGCTGCAGTTCGGCAGCATGTTCACTGACGGTCCTGTGATCGGTGGGCGGTTCTACGGCTTCGGCAACTCCACCTTCGCCACACTGGCGGTTGCAGCGCTTGTCACGGCCGGCTGGGTCGCGCAGCGGCTGCTGGACCAGAGCCGGGTGAAGGCGGCGCTCGCAGTACTGGCTATCGGCGGGCTCGCGATCATCGTGGACGGCAAGCCCGGCTGGGGGACCGACTTCGGCGGCATCATCGCGCTGACGCCCGCAGTACTGCTGATGGCCTGGCTGACCTGGCGAGGCAGCATCTCGCTGAAGGCACTGGTCGGCATCGGGCTGGCAGGAGTGCTCGCGGTCACCGCTGTCGCCGTGCTGGACTACCTGCGGCCGCCAGACCAGCGCAGCCACTTCGGCACCTTCGTGCAGACGGTGCTCGACGGTGATGTGGCCGATGTGCTGATCCGGAAGCTGCAGATGTCGCTGGGCTTCTTCCAGACGCCGGCCGGCTGGTTCATGCTCGTCGGTGTCGTATTGGCGATGATCGCGACCGTCTGGCCGGACAAGGTGCCCTTCGAGGCCTACCGCCGCTTCTACGTCAGCCGGCCGATGGTCCGGCCGACGCTGCTCGCCCTGTCGATCTGCGGTCTGGTCGGCATGCTGCTGAACGACGCCGGGGTCGCCCTGCCCGCGATCATGACCGGCTTCGCCCTTCCCCTGCTGGTGGCCCACCTGCTGGCCGCTAACGTTCTTCCCGAGTCCCACCTAGTTCAGGAGTCATCAAGTGTCGACCGACACCGTCAGTAACGCGACCAGTACGCCGGACGTGGAGCAGCCGTGGGCGGAGCTCGGGCTGAAGCCGGACGAGTACCAGCGGATCCGGGACATCCTGAAGCGGCGGCCGACCAGCTGCGAGCTGGCGATGTACTCGGTGATGTGGAGCGAGCACTGCTCGTACAAGTCCTCCAAGGTGCACCTGAAGAAGTTCGGTGACATCCCGCAGGAGACCCCGGCCGGCAAGATGCTCGCCGGCATCGGCGAGAACGCCGGCGTGATCGACATCGGCGAGGGCTACGCGGTCACCTTCAAGGTCGAGTCGCACAACCACCCGTCGTACGTCGAGCCCTACCAGGGCGCGGCGACCGGAGTCGGCGGCATCGTCCGCGACATCCTGGCGATGGGTGCCCGCCCGGTCGCGGTGATGGACCCGCTGCGGTTCGGCCCACTGGACGCGCCCGACACCAAGCGCGTGCTGCCCGGCATCGTGTCCGGCGTCGGCGGCTACGGCAACAGCCTCGGGCTGCCGAACATCGGCGGCGAGGTCGTCTTCGACGCGACGTACCTGGGCAACCCGCTGGTCAACGCGCTCTGCATCGGCGTCATGCGGCACGAGGACCTGCACCTGGCGAACGCGACCGGCGTCGGCAACCAGATCATCCTGTACGGCGCGAAGACCGGTGGCGACGGCATCGGCGGCGTCTCCGTGCTCGCCAGCGAGACGTTCGCCGACGGTGGCCCGACCAAGCGGCCCGCGGTCCAGGTCGGTGACCCGTTCATGGAGAAGCTGCTGATCGAGTGCACGCTCGAGCTGTTCGCGGCCGGCGTCGTCGAGGGCATCCAGGACCTCGGTGGCGCGGGGCTGTCGTGCGCGACCTCCGAGCTGGCCAGCGCCGGTGACGGTGGCATGTACGTGTCGCTCGACAAAGTGCCGCTGCGGGACGCTTCGCTTGCTCCGGAAGAGATTCTGATGAGCGAGTCGCAGGAGCGGATGATGGCGGTCGTCACACCGGCCAACGTCGATCGCTTCCTGAAGATCTGCGAGAAGTGGGACGTGCAGGCCGACGTGATCGGTGAAGTCACCGACACCGGGCTGCTGCAGATCGACTGGCACGGCGAGCGCGTCGTCGACGTACCGCCGCGGACCGTCGCGCACGACGGACCGGTCTACGAGCGCCCGATCGCACGGCCGGCCTGGCAGGACGAGCTGCAGGCCGACGGCGCCGAGAGGTTGCCTCGGGCAACCACTGGCGAGGAGCTGCGGGACACGCTGCTCAAGCTGATCGCATCGCCCAACCTGTGTGACAAGTCGTGGGTGACGAACCAGTACGACCGGTACGTACTCGGCAACTCGGTGCTCTCGCAGCCCGAGGACAGCGGGATGATCCGGGTCGACGAGACCAGCGGCCTCGGTGTCGCGGTCTCCACCGACTGCAACGGCCGCTTCGCGAAGCTCGACCCGTACACCGGCGCCAAGCTCGCGCTGGCCGAGTCGTACCGCAACGTCGCCACCACCGGCGCCCGGCCGGCCGCGGTGACCGACTGCCTGAACTTCGGTTCGCCCGAGGACCCGGGCGTGATGTGGCAGTTCAGCGAGGCCATCCGCGGCCTGGTGGACGGCTGCATCGAGCTGGGTATTCCGGTCACCGGTGGCAACGTGTCGTTCTACAACCAGACCGGCGAGACGCCGATCCTGCCGACGCCCGTGGTCGGCGTACTGGGCGTGATCGACGACGTGACCCGGCGGACCCCGATCGGTTTCACCGCCGAGATGGAGGGTCACCAGCTCTACCTGCTCGGCGAGACCGAGGAGGAGCTGTCGGGTTCGGAGTGGGCCCACGTGATCCACGGTCACCTCGGCGGCCGTCCGCCCGCGGTCGACCTGGCGGTCGAGGCGCAGCTCGCGGACATCCTGATCAACGCCTCCCGCGACGGCCTGATCGACGCCGCCCACGATGTCAGCGACGGCGGTGTCGCCCAGGTCCTGGTCGAGTCCACGCTGCGCGGCGGCACCGGCGCCCGGGTCTGGGCACCGGACGGCCTCGACCCGTTCCTGTTCCTCTTCGCCGAGTCGGCCGGCCGCGCCGTGGTCGCCGTTCCGCGCACCGAAGAGGTCCGCTTCACCGACATGTGCACCGCCCGCCGCTTCCCGCACACCAAGATCGGCGTCGTCACCGGCGAGTCCCTCGACGTCCAGGACCAGTTCGAAATCCCCCTCACCGAACTCCACACCACCTGGACCGCCACCCTCCCCAACGCCCTCGGCTGAGATGAGTCGTGAGCTGGACTGGGACGGCGCGGTGAACGCGCGGGACCTGGGTGGGTTGCTGGCTGGATCGGGGACGATCCAGCCGGGGCGGGTCTATCGGTCGGCTCGGCCTGATCTGCTGACCGACGCCGGGTGGGAGCAGTTGGCCGAGGCTGGGGTCAGCACGGTCATCGATCTGCGGAACGACTACGAGCGGCTCGAAGTACGGGTGCTTGATGTTGTGCACCACCATCCCGTCGAGGATCAGCAGGATGCCGAGTTCATGGCTGAGTGGGGTGAGCGGCTCGACAGTCCGGCGTACTACGGGGAGGCTCTCCGTCGTTGGCCCGGGCTGATCACCTCGGTGTTCGCGCGGATCGCGGACGCGTCGCCGGGCGGCGTACTCGTGCACTGCAAGGCCGGCCGGGACCGGACCGGCATGATCATCGCGATGCTGCTGTCTCTGGTTGGCACGCCGGTGGCGGACATTTTGGATGACTACGAGTTGGCCGTCCGGAGCATGAACGCGTACTACGAGGAGCACCCTGATGCGGGCGAGCCGGCGCTCAGAGGGGCGGCGCTCAGCGGGGCGGCGCTCGAGGAGCACTGTGCGGATGCGTGTCTGGCGATGGTCGCGTTTCTCGGATCGACCGACGTGGCCGGGTATCTCACCAACAGCGGCCTCACCTTCGAGCAGTTGGACCGGTTGCGGGCTCGCCTGACGAACTGAGCCGGTTGGGTGTTGCCCTCGGGGCTGGCACACTCGGGACAGGGAGTGGGGTGTGAGGATGACCGATCGGTACAACGACCGGCCGAAAGCTGACCTGGCCAAGCTGGCGGGCTATGCCGCCGCCGCGAGCCAGGAGGCCCGGGTGGTCGCCGCGCGGCGCCGGATGCAGCCGGTCCGGCTCACCGACGAGGATCGCCGGCTGAGTATCGACGAGTTGTCCGAGCAGTTCGCGATCGGCCGCCTGGACGAGGACGAGCTGCATCGCCGGGTTGACATCGTCAACGAGGCCGTCACGCACGGACAGCTGCAGGCCGCTTTCGTCGGGCTTCCAGCGCCTGCCTTCTACGCTCCCAAACCGCGCCCGGCCGGCCGCTGGCGCTGGGCCGCGTTCGTCGGCGCGGTCTGGATGGCGCTGCCGTTCTTTCTGACCGGCTTGGTCTTCCTGGTCTTCGGCCGCGAGATCGCCGCCGCCATCTTCGCCCTGCCCGCGCTTGCCTGGGTCGCCGTGGCGTGGCGCTGGGCCAAGGCGCCGGCGCGCAAGTCCCGCCGGACCTGAGGCCCGGCGGGAGTCCTGCCGGCTACTTCTCCGGCTCGGCGCCGATCCACACCTGGACCTTGCCCGCGGAGTGCGGCCAGACCTCGTGGACGTACCAGTCACCCGGTGCCGGGTCGACGTCCCTGGCAGTGGTGACGCCGTTGACCTTCTCGGTCTTCGAGTTGAGGTAGTGGTCGATGGTGACACCGCGGGCGGCGATCAGCTTCTGCACCTCGGCCACCCGCTTGTTGCGATACTTCATCCCCGCCAGGACCTCGCCCGGAGCGTTGGCCTCCTTGGGCATGTACCGGAACAGCTCGCCGGGCTTGCCTTCCCGCCCGAACTCGATCTCGGCCTCGCCCTTGAACGACTTGCCCACCTCGACGCCGTACTGGCAACCCGGGTCGGTCGCGTTCAGGGTCGGCGGGCAGTTCTCACCGGGCTCCAGGAGGCTGAGCTTCGTGCCGTCGCTGCCGGCGTAGTACAGGAAGGAGGCGTAGTTGCCGACGGCCGAGGGTGCGACCGGCACCATCTTCACCTTGATGTTCAGCCCGAGCTTCTTGAACTGCTGGTTGTACGCCGCCGGGTCGGCGTTCTCGTCGACCACCCGGACGATCAGCGAGT
The DNA here is from genome assembly GCF_050943845.1 of Kribbella sp. CA-294648. Classification (NCBI taxonomy): domain Bacteria; kingdom Bacillati; phylum Actinomycetota; class Actinomycetes; order Propionibacteriales; family Kribbellaceae; genus Kribbella; species Kribbella sp. CA-294648. The sequence goes on along the minus strand of NZ_CP191981.1, from coordinate 8,260,672 downwards.
CGCCCAGATCCGTGACGGACAGCGCCTGCGGCAGGTCCTGCCCTGGACGGTTCACCACCGATGCCGCGACCACGCCGGCGATCAGGAGGGTGCAGGCGGCGGCGAGCACCAGGCGCCGCGGGCGGGCCGGCGTACGGCGGGGTGCCAGTTGCGTGACTCGGGTGGTGTCGTCAGCTGTGTCCACAGCGGTGATGCCCGCGGACAGATCGGCCCAGGCGGACTCGCTGGCGTCGGTGCGGGGGGAGGGGTTGAGGCCGCGGGTCACCGCGTCGATGTCAGGCGTCTTCATGGGAAACCCCTCTCTCAGGGTTCAGAGGTATCAGGGATCGATTGGCCAGCGGAGCGGTCAGCAGCTTGGCGAACCGTTTCCGGGCCCGGTGCAACCTGATCCGTACTGCGTTGCGGGTGATGCCCAGGGTGATCGCGATCTGGGCGGTGTCGAGCTCTTCCCAGGCCACCAGCGACAGGAGTTCGCGGTCCTGCTCGGGCAAGCACCGGAAGGCGATCGCGGCGGGGGAGTTGTCGGTCAAGGTCTGGGGTGGGTCGTCGGTCTCGGCCAGCTCGTTGCGGAGCCGGTCGGCCAGCGCGTGCCGGCGACCCTCCCCGCGCTGGTGGTTGGCGAGCACTCGCCGTGCCACGCCGTACAGCCAGGGTCTGGTCTCGTCCCCGGCCGGTACGTCGTCGAGCCGGCGCCAGGCGACCAGGAACGTGTCGGCGAGCAGGTCGGCGGCGTCGTGCCGGTTCCCGGTCCGGCGGAGCAGGTAGCCGAGCACTGCCTCGCGGTTGGCCGCGAAGAGCTGCTCGAACCTCTCCCGCCGGCGGTCCCGCGGCCCGTCGCCCACGCCCGCCTCGCTCACTGGCCCCGGCCGGGCCCTCGTCGGTGTCTGCGTCATACCCAACACATGTCCGGCACCCCGCCCACCCATTTCACCCCGCCCACATTGCAGCAACCTGCAGTTCCGTCCATCGACTCGATGACCGTCCGAGCTGGAAAACTGACCCGGTACGCCGGTCTGGGGTGGACCGGCGGCAGAGCCTGGGGGACGCATGGCCGAGATGTCCGGGATGTCCGAGTTCGAGTACCGGCTGCTCAACGCGCTGTCGGAGACGACGTCGTACTCCGTGCCGGAGCTGGCCGAGAGCGCCGGACTGCGCGCCACGACAGTCCAGCGGCTGATCCAGACGATGGCCGGCGACGGACGCGTGACGGCGTACTGGCAGGCCGGGCGGACGGAGTACAGATTGAGCCCTAACGGGGTCGGTCAGCGGACGATGATGCGAGGGCTGGTGAAGGACGGTCCGGTCGGTCTCGGCGACTACACGAACGCGTTGTCGATGGCGAAGCACCAGGCCGGGATCGCCGCGACCCGCGAGCGGATGGCCGACATGCCGTTGACGGAACGCGAGCGGTCTTACTGCTCGGCCATGCTGACCTGGCAGCACGAGCAGAGCAGGTTCGACTGGAGCGAGCTGCTCAAGCGGCGCGCCCTGCTGAACGCGGCGGTCACGCACGGGCAACTCATCGAGGTCTTCGACGGTCTGCGATGCCACCCCTGTACGGCGAGCACCGGGCTGCCCCGTCCCCGGTTCCATGGAGCACGATCGGCATCATCCTGCGTCTCCTGTTCTGCCTCCCGTTCCTGCTGGCCGGGGTCGGGATCATGATCGGGGCATCGGAGGCGGGGGAGTTTCTCGGCGGTCTCGCGTTCGTCGCCGCCGCGGTCGCCGTGGCCTACCCGACCGTGCGCCGCGCCCTCGACCGGCGACGCAGGTGACGGTGGGGTGAGCGTTTAGCCTGCCGGTATGACCGTACTGCGTTCGATCGGGTTGTTCGGGGTGGCGGCGGTGGCTGAGATCGGCGGCGCCTGGCTTGTCTGGCAGGGCGTCCGCGAGCACCGCGGACTGCTCTGGATCCTCGGCGGAATCGTTGCCCTGGGCGCCTATGGCTTCGTCGCCACCCTCCAGCCCGACCCCAACTTCGGCCGCATCCTGGCCGCGTACGGCGGAATCTTCGTCGCCGGCTCCCTCGCCTGGGGAGTCCTCCTAGACGGCTTCCGCCCCGACCGCTGGGACCTGGCCGGCGCCCTGGTCTGCCTAGCCGGCGTAGGCCTGATCATGTACGCGCCACGCGGCTGAATTAGCCTGACACCGTGAAGCCCCAGCGCCGCCCGGCCAACGGCCGGTGACCACAGAGCAGTGGGCAGTCCTTCGGGTGCTGTCCGGCGGACCGTCGAGCCGTGACGAGGTGGCGTCGATGACGGGCATCCCGGAGCATTTGGTCGGCACGCTCCTGAGCGGCCTGATGCGGGACTCCCTTGTGGGCAAGGTGCCGCGGTCGAGCGGTAGGCCGCAGTACGGGCTGACGGACGCCGGCAGGTACCGGATGATGCGGTCCACCAACTGGCACCGGCTGGACCCGGAACTGGACCGGATGACGTGGATCAGGAGTCTCGTGGTGAACGAGCCCATGACCTACCCGCCACCGGCAGGGCGTACCAAGCGGCGCGCTGAGCGGCGTACCAAGCGGCGGACTCGTGAGGCCGGCTATCCCTGGCCCGCGGCGCCGTCTGTTCCGACTGCGGTTGCGCCCGGGGATGACGCTGAGCTGCGGCACGCCGTGCTGGCTGCATTGCTCGCAGGCAGGCTGACGCGCGACCGGGTGGCGGCAGAGGTGAGTGTTACCGAGCATGTGGCTGGGCGGGTGCTGGACCGGCTCATCTGGGACTCGCTGGTGGTCAGAAGGTCGCAGGACTCCGGCAGGCCGACGTACGGGCTGACTGCGGCCAGCCGTCAGAAGTTGCTCGGTGTCAGCTCCCGGCTCCAGAACATGGCGCAGCAGCCAGTGGAGGAGAGCGAAAGAGTGGTGGCCGCCCCGGCTGTAAAGCCTCGGTCGCGGTTTCTCAACCGGTTCTCGGCATGGGTGGCCAGGCGGGTCTTCCGGCGGCTGAATTAGCCTGAGGGCGTGGATCCCTTGCTGCGTCTCGCCGTACCCGCTGACGCGTCTGCCATCGCTGAGCTGATGCAGTCCTCCGTGCTCAGCCTCTTCCCGGCGTACTACGACCAGGCGCAGACCGCGAGCGCCGCGCGCCACATCGCCGTACTGGACCTCGCCCTGATCGAGGACGGCACGTACTACGTGCACGAGGTCGACGGCGAGGTCGTGGCCTGCGGTGGGTGGAGCCGGCGCAACAAGCTCTTCAACGCGTCGGTCGCGGGGGCCGACGAGCGGTTGCTCGACCCGGCTACCGAACCGGCCAGGATCCGCGCGATGTTCGTCCGCGGCGACTGGACCCGGCGCGGGCTCGGGCGGGCCATCCTGACCGCTTGCGTGGACGCCGCCCGCGCGGAAGGGTTCACCAGGCTGGCGCTGATGGCGACCCTGCCCGGCGTACCGCTGTACAAGTCCTTCGGCTTCGCCGAGGTCGAGACCGCCGAGCTGACGATGCCCGACGGCGTCGTCCTGGGCGCGGTCGCGATGGAACGCGCAGTCGATCAGAACGGAGACCAACGATGACCGCAGGCACCACCGTCCAGGCACCCGACGGGACCGAGGTCGTGCTCGGCGAGATCGGCACCCGGGTGCTGCTGGAGAACTCCCGCGTCCGCGTCTGGGAGGTCTCCCTCGCACCGGGCGAGGCGCAGGGCTGGCACCTCCACCACAACCCGTACGTCGTCCTGTGCCTGGCGACCTCGCCCTGCCACATGGACTGGCTGGACGGCAGCCCAGCCCGCCAGCTGAGCGAGACCATCGGCGGCTCGGTCTACCGCCCGGTCTCCCCGGTGCACATGCTCACCAACGACGGCGACTCGCCGTACCTGAACCGCCTGATCGAGCTCCTCGACCTGGGCGAGGAAGCCTCCGGCGAGCCCTACACCAACACCGCCATGGGCGAGGGCAGCTTCGCCAGCATCGGCGAGGTCCCGGCCAAGGTGATCATCGACGACCCAGACGTCCAGGTCATCCACCTCACCCCCGAACCAGGCGAAAGCTACACCTGGATCGCCGGCGAGCACCCCACCCTGATCGCAGACCTCGACCTGAACACCCCAGACGTCACGTACCTCGAGCCAGGCGAGTCCTACGACCTCCCAGCCAAGGACACCCAAACCAACGGCTTCAACCTCGTAGAACTCCGCTACTACGCCTGAATCTCTTGTAGCCACTGCCGGACGGCCGCGGCGCTCGGCATCGTGAGCGCCTTGCTTGCGGCCACCTGAGTCAGGTCTGTTCGGCGCAGCCGGGCTTTGACGGTGGGGACTTGAGGGCCCACCGCGCTCAGTTCGTGGACGCCGAGTCCGGCCAGTAGGACTGCGGCGTCCGGGTCGCTGGCCAGGTCGCCGCAGACTGCTACCTCGACGCCGGGTGGTACCTCGCGCACCACGCAGTCGATCAGCTGGAGCACTGCCGGGTCGAGCCCATCCGCCAAGCCTGCGACCGCGCTGTTCCCGCGGTCAGAGGCTGTCGTGTACTGCGTGAGGTCGTTGGTCCCGATACTCACGAAGTCCAGCCCGGCGGCGAGCGTGCTGATCCGCAACGCCGCGGCCGGCACCTCGACCATGATGCCCACCTTGAGTTCAGCGGGTCGCCCGATCGCCGCCAACTCTTCCAGCGCCCACGCGACTTCCTCGGCCGTCGTGACCATCGGGAACATCACGTGCACCGGCGTCTCCACCGCAACTCGGCAGATCGCCGTCAACTGATCCCGCAGCAACTCCGGCCGACGCCGGAACACCCTGATCCCACGCTCACCCAGGAACGGGTTCGCCTCCCGCTCCTGAGCCAGGAACGCTAGCGGCTTGTCACCCCCGATGTCCCAGGTCCGAATCGTGATCGGCTTCCCGCCCAACGCTGCCGCAATCGCACGGAACGCCTCCACCTGCTCCTCGACGGTCGGCGCCACCCGCCGCTCACCGAACAACACCTCCGTCCGCACCAGCCCGGACCCGTCAGCCCCGCGCGCATCCAGCGCATCCTGCACCGACCCGACATTCGCCAGTACTGCGATCGTCCGGCCGTCCACAGTCACCGCCGGCCGCTCGGCCTCCGCCAACGCCGCCTCGCGCTCACCAGCACGCTCCCGTACGACGGCCCGCAACCGCTCACCACCATCCGCCGGCTCGACGACGAACTCGTGTGCCCGCGCATCGAACCCCACCAACGCACCGGTCGGTACTTCAACGTCCCCGATCCCGGTGATCACCGGAATCCCGCGCGACCGCGCCACGATGACCCCGTGTCCCGTCGTGCCGGCGGCCCGGACCGCAATTCCGGCGATCCGCTCGGCATCAACCCCTGCGGCAGTCGCCGCATCAAGCTCCCGCACAACAAGCACTCCACCGACCGCGGGCCCAGACCCGCCCGCACCGCTGCCGCCTGCAGCAAGCTCCGGCCCAGCCGCTGCCGTCTCGTCTCGGCCAACCAGGGCGCGCAGTACGCGATCGCGCACGCTGCGGACGTCCTGAGCGCGCTCCCGCTGATAAGGATCGTCCAACGCCTCGAAGCTCGCCGCGACAGCATCCAGCGCCGCCTTCCAAGCCTCCGGCGCACTCTTGTCCGCGCCCTGGGTGATGGCCCGGAAGACCGCGTCGAGCACCAGGACGTCACCCAGCAAAGCCAGTTGGGCATCGAAGATCGAAGCCTCCGCGACACCGACCGTCCTGGCCGTCTCGTCCCGCAGCGCTGTCAACTGAGCTTCGGCGACCGCGCGCGCGTCATGCGCCCGCTGCCGCTCGGCGTCGACATCTCCGGCTTGGTAGTTGCTCAGGTCAACCTCTTGGTCAGCCAGAATCGCCGCCCCGACCGCCACGTCCAGCCCTGACCCGCTTTTGCCGACGACTGCCGTGGGAGGAGCCGACGCCGGTAAGTCGTCGAACCCGCGATCAGCGAGCGCGCCGAGAGCAGCCAACGCCTCGGCGGCCTCCGGGCCACTCGCGCCGACCCGCAATCGGTGCCCCTGCTGGGCATTGAGCGTCGCCACCATGCTCAGACTGCCCGCCTCGACCGGGCCTTTCCCGGTGGTCAGATTGGTCAGCGTCACCCTCGCGTCGAACCGCTGCGCCAACCCGACCACCTTCGCCGCCGGCCGTGCGTGCAATCCATGTTCGTTGCTGACAGCAACCTCAACGAAGTGGTCCGGAGCAACATCAAGCGGTGACTCGGCAACAACCGCGTCGCCGAGGTGATCCTGCTTCCCCGCCAACCCCCGCGAAGCCTCCGCCAGTACTGCGTCCAGCCCGGCCCCGGTGGACGCGGTGACCACGGCCGCGACGAGCCCTTCCACGAACGGCGCGCTGGACAACTTCACCCGCTCGGCCAGCTCCGGATCGACGAACTCCAGCGCCATTTCCGCGCTCAGCACCGCGCTACCCAGATCAAGCAGCACCAACACCCCATCAGGACTGTCCGCAACCCCGATGGCCTCCGCCACCGCAGCCGCGTCCGTCCCGAACGTCGTCTCGTCCAGCCCTGCCGCAACCGCGATCACCGGCCGGTCGCCCTCGGCAACCATCTCGGAAGCCAACCCAACCGCAGCCTCCGCCAACGCCCGACTGTGCGAAACAACCACAATCCCGATCACGTCGGCACCGCCGCGAGCTCGCGGCGAGCCAGCCGCAGCGTCCAGCCCGTCGCCGCGCTGAGCCTGCGGCTAGCGGGCCGCAGCGAGCAGCTTGTTGTCATGCCAGCGTGCGTGCGGCCGATTCCAGCAACAGCGTTGTGCTGGTTGCTCCTGGATCCAGATGGCCCGCGCTGCGCTCACCGAGATAGCTGGCCCGGCCCTTGCGTGCCACCAGCGGCGTTGTCGCATCCCGCCCCTTGGCCGCCGCCTCAGCCGCCGCCGTGAGAGCCGCACCGAGATCGGACCCGCCCGCCACAGCAGCGTCGTACGCGTCGAGAGCCGGTGCCCAAGCGTCGTACATGGTCTTGTCACCAAGCTCGGCCTTGCCGCGCGCGAGGATCCCGCCGACGCCCGCCTTCAACGCCTCGCCAACCGTCGCGGGCGTGATCTCAGCACCCGCCAGCGCCGTGCCGAAGCGCAGGAAGAACGTCCCGTACAGCGGCCCGCTCGCCCCGCCGACCTTGCTGACCAGCGTCATCCCGGCCTTTTTCAGCAGCTCGTCAACCGATTCGAAGGAGCTCTCATCGAGCACGGCCACGACAGCCGCGAACCCACGGTCCATGTTGCTGCCGTGGTCCGCATCCCCGATCGCCGAGTCGAGCTCGGTCAGGTACGCCGCGTTCTCATGAAACGTCCGAGCCGCATCCCGCAACCACTCGCCGAAGTTCTCCACTCCCATGCTCACGCGCCCCAGCGTAGGCCGGGGGTATTCACCGGGGCGTCCCAGAGACGTACCAGTTCGTCGTCCACCTTCAGCAGGGTGACCGAGCAGCCGGCCATCTCCAGCGAGGTGATGTAGTTGCCGACCAGCGAGCGAGCGACGGTGATGCCCGCGCGGTCGAGCAGTTGCTGCACCTCGTTGTACATCAGGTACAGCTCGAGCAGCGGCGTACCGCCCATTCCGTTGACGAAGGCAATCACCGAGTCGCCTTGCTGATAAGGCAGATCACCGAGAACCGGATCGACCAGCAATGCGGCGATCTCCTTGGCCGATGCCATTGGCAACCGCTTCCGGCCGGGCTCGCCGTGGATGCCGATGCCGACCTCCATCTCGTTCTCGGCCAGCTCGAAGGTCGGCTTGCCCGCGGCCGGTACCGTGCACGACGTCAGCGCCATCCCCATGCTGCGGCCGTTGTCGTTCACCCGCTTGGCCAGGTCGGCGACCTCCTGCAGCGGCCGGCCCTCCTCCGCGGCGGCGCCGACGATCTTCTCCAGCAGCACGGTGACGCCGACTCCTCGCCGGCCGGCCGTGTAGAGGCTGTCCTGGACCGCGACGTCGTCGTCGGTGACGACGGACAGTACTTCGGTGCCGGCGTCGGCGGCGGCCAGTTCGGCGGCCATCTCGAAGTTCATCACGTCGCCGGTGTAGTTCTTCACGATGTGCAGGACGCCCGCACCCGCGTCGACGGCCTTGGTCGCGGCCATCATCTGGTCCGGCACCGGCGAGGTGAACACCTCACCCGCGCAGGCGGCGTCGAGCATCCCCAGCCCGACGAACCCGCCGTGCAGCGGCTCGTGCCCGGACCCGCCGCCGGAGATCAGCCCGACCTTCCCGGCCCGGGGCGCGTCCTTGCGATAGACGATCCGATTCTCCAGATCCACCCGCAGGCGATCCGGATGCGCCGCCGCCATCCCGGCCAGCGCTTCACTCACAACATCGGCAGGGGCGTTGATGAGCTTCTTCATGCCCCCATCTGAGCACACCCCGAGCCCCCGCGGGAGCCCCCAAACTCTCAGTCCTTCGGGCGCAGCAGCGGCCGGACCACCTCGCGGGCGTCGTGGATGCGGGACTTGATGGTGCCCAGCGGTGCCCCGACCTCGGCGGCGATCTCCTCGTACGACAGCCCGTAGACGTCGCGCAGGACCAGCGGCGTCACCATCTGCGGCCGGTCGCGTTCCAGCGTCTCCAGGGCTTCCAGCAGGTCCAGCCGGGTGCCGGCGATGACGCTGGTGGTGCGCGGGTCGGGCTTGTCCATCTGCTCGGGGTTGTGCGCCGCCTGCGCGGTCCGCTTCAGCTTGCGGTACGTCGAGCGGGCCGAGTTCGCCGCGACCGAGTGCACCCAGGTGGAGAAGCTGCTCCGGCCGGAGTACGTGTGGATCTTGGTGGCGATGTTGAGCAGTGCTTCCTGGGCGGCGTCCTCGGCGTCGGCGGAGTACGGCAGCACGCTGCGGCAGATCCGCAGGACGCGGGGGTGGACCAGCCGGAGCAGGTCGTCCATCGCGTTCTTGTCACCACCGGCGGCACGCTCGGCCAGGACGGCCAGGTCGTCGGTCGGACTGCTGCTGTCGCTCATCTGCGCCTTCGTTGTATCGGTCCCCAGGGCGGAGGACTCCGCGTGCACCATAATGCCCTGTATGGGGGTCCCTATCAGACTAGGCCGGTACGTCGTGCGCCGCCGCCTGGGCTCAGGCGGTTTCGCGACGGTGTGGCTGGCGTACGACGAACAGCTCGACGCCGAGGTCGCGGTCAAGGTGCTGGCCGACAACTGGGCCCACGACGACTCGGTCCGGCGCCGCTTCCTCGAGGAGGGGCGGTTCCTGCGCCGGGTCGAGTCCGAGCACGTCGTCCAGGTCCACGACGTGGGCGAGCTGGAGGACGGCAGGCCGTTCCTGGTGCTCACGTACGCCGACCGCGGCACGCTCGCTGATCGGCTGAAGAAGGACCCGCTGTCGTTGGAGCCCGCCATCGGCGTGATCGTCCAGGTCGGGCGCGGCCTGCAGGCGCTGCACCGGCGCGGGCTGCTGCACCGGGACGTGAAGCCTGCCAACGTGCTGTTCCGCAGTACCGACGAGGACGGCGAGAGGGCCGTGCTGTCCGACCTGGGCCTGGGCAAGTCGCTCGACGAGGTGTCGAGAATCACCATGCCCGGCGGGACTCCGTCGTACGTGGCTCCTGAGCAGGCGTTGGGGGAGCGGCTCGACCAGCGCGCCGACCAGTACTCACTGGGTGCGGTCGCCTACGCAGCGTTGACCGGCCGGTCGCCGCATCAGGTGGACGGTCTGGGCGCCGCCGGGCGGGTCAAGGCAGCGCCGCCGCCCAGCTCGCTGGGCTTCGAGATCCCGGAGCGGGTCGATGCGGCGATCGTCCGCGCGCTCGACCCGGACCGCGAGAAGCGCTGGCCCGATATCGAGTCCTTCACCCGCGAGCTGGTCGGCGGCCTCGACGAAACCACCCAGAGCTTCCTGGTCGGCTCCGGTACTCCGGTCCCGCTCACCGCGCCACTGACGCTCGCAGCGGCCTCGACCGCCGCGAAGCCGCAGGCCGAGGAGACGGAAGTCGGCGAGAAGACCGCTCTGAGCGAGTCGAACGCCCCGACAGTCGTCAAGACCGGCACTACGACCGTGGACGCCGATGCCGGCGCCGGAGCGGGCGAGGGCCAGGGACAGGCACTGGCAGCGGGCCAGGCGGGTGCGGCTGGCCAGGGACCGGTGGCGGCATCGGGCGAGGCGCAGGCCGCGAGCGCGGCCCAGGCGGGCGAGGTGGGTGCGGCCCAGACGGCGGCTGGCCAGGGGCTGGCAGCGGGCCAGGGGCAGGTTGGGGCAGCGGGCACCGGCCAGGCTGGTGCGGCGAGCGCGGGACAGGTAGCGGGGAGCGCGGCGGCGGCCACGGGCGCAGTACCAGCTGCTCAGCCGAGGCGGCGGCGTGGGCGCTGGGTGCTGGCTGCTGTGCTTGCGTTGGTGCTGGGAGCAGGCGGCGGGTTCGGCGTGCAGCGGTACCTGCAGGCGACGCAGTTCATCAAGGTCACCGAGGGCAAGTTCTCCGTGAAACTGCCGCACGAGTGGGCCGCGGTGGTCGCCACCACCAACTGGCGTCCGCCCGGCGCGACGACGGAGCAGCCGGCGCTGCGGGTCAGCAAGGACAACCGCTGGGCCGAGCCCGGCAGCGACACCCCAGGCGTCTTCGTCGGTCTGCTCGGCCCCAACGCAACCCCGGCCAGAGCCATGCCCGACCCGAAGCTGTACGGCTGCACGGAGATCCTGCCGCCGACCGAGGGAACCCAGATTTCGAATAATTGCAGAAATGGCACTACGCTGCTGCAGCGAGTAGCCAGCACGGGGGCTGGTGAGTCGATGCTGATCCAGGTCCAGGTGCCTGGATCCGAGAGTGACAAGGCCCTTGAGGTGGCGAATACGGTCACCTTTTCCAGCTGAAGGATCCCCGTGAGAGTTGTCGCCGAACGGCTCCGTCCGTCCCCCGCTCTGGTCCAGTCGAGCCGTCGCCGGTTCTACCGCCTGCGCTCGGTCATCTTCCGCACCATCTGGCCCCGCTCGGCCTGACGGAATCAGTTGAGCGGCGAGTCGGAGCGGGTGGCCGACTTGGCGGCGTGGTCGAGGATGACCTCGAGTGCCGGCTGGTCCTGCGGAAGCCCGGTGACCGCGATCTCGAAGTGGCACAGGCCGGCCGGGTCGGCCACCCAGCGGACGATCACGTACCGGAGGGTCCGGTCCGGTACGTAGCTGTAGAGCAGCGTCGCGTCCTGCGTCTTCGGATCGACGGAGTGCGTCATGATGGTGAGCCTCTGGGTGGCCGGTAGGTCCTGCAGCAAGTCGATCCTGGCGGCCATCGACAGCGCCGGCGACCGCTGGACGGTGAAACCCGCTTCGATCCGGATCCAGCGCTTGCGGGCCGGCTCGTTGTAACGCATGTACTTCTCGGTGTCCGGGGGGACGCTGAGCTGCCAGTCGCCCGGAACGCGCACGCTGACCGCGGACTCCAGGGCATCCCGCACGGTGAAGCTGCGGATCTTGTACTCGATGTCCTTGGCCCGCAGCGGTTTGCTGTTGTCGGGCACGATCGGTTTGGGTGCGGCGGTGGGCGGCGTCGTCGGAGCAGCGGACGTTCCGGTCAGCGGTGTCGCCGCGGTCCCCGCCGAAGCCTGCTCGCCCGTCGTCAGCAGCCCCAGCCCGTAGCCCCCTGCTCCCCCCAGCAGGGTCACTCCGAGCAGGCCGGAGCCGAGCAGCGCGCGCCCGAGTCTCCTGCCGGCCACGCCCACCCCTCCTTCTGGTCCGCCCGCTACGTCTTGGACACCGTAAACCGTGTTCTGGTTCGGGTCAGTCCCGGAACTTCACCGATCTGGTCGCCTGGTCCAGTATCTCGTTCAAGGCCTTCACGTCCTGCGGAAGTCCGGCGATGCTCATCTCGACGGTCGCGGTGTCGTCGGGGCCGGTCGCCACCCACCGGACGATCACGTACCGGACGACCTCGTCGGGGATGTAGGTGTAGACCAGCGTCGAGACCGTCCGCAGGCTGCCGTCGTCACCCTCCACCCGGCTCTCGCTCTGCGACTTGATCTGGACGTCGTTCTGGAACGGCTGGCTCTCCGCGAGGCCCTTGACGATCTCGTCGCGGGACTGCACCACCGACTTGTCGGGCGGGAACCCCGACTCGATCCGGATCGCGCGTTCGCCCTGCGCCCCGACGAACTTGACCTCGGTGGGCGCCTTCGGGTTGTCGGTCAGCTTCCAGCTGGACGGCGTCCGGACCGACAGCCGGACCTGCTCGCCGGCCGTGCTCTCGACGCTGAAGTTGCGGGTCTTGAACTCCAGCTCACCGGGCAGCAGCGGCGGCACCTTGCTCGGCTTCGGCGTCTTGCGCGACAGCGTGATGGGTGGGGTGGACGGGGCGACCTTGACACCCGGCAGCGGACCGGCCGAGACGCCGTACGGAGTCGGACCGGGGTCGGCCAGCTCGCCGCCGTAGTACCCGGCGGCGGCGCCGGCGATGGCGAGCAGGGTGATGCCGATGACCAGGACCGGGGTCTTCACGCGTGCACCAGGTCCCAGAAGGCGAGTTCGAAGCGGACCACCCGGTCGAAGGCCAGCGTCATCGCCGGCGTCAGCGGCTCCCGGTCGACCAGGCCGGCCAGCCGGTCGACGTACGCCGCGAACTCCGGCGACGACCAGTTCGCGATGAAACCGGCGTACTGCGTCTCCGGGTCGGTCCGGTCGCGCACGGAGGCCCATGCGTCGTAGTACGCCTTCTCGACGCCGTAGAGCACGGTGATGCCAACAGGCCAGCCCTCGTCCACCGAGGTGAACAGGTACGACGAGTAGCCCAGGTTGAGCAGCGAGGGCTCGACGGTGAGGTCGACACCACGCTGCGTGGCTGCCAGCTCGAACAGCGCGAGCTCCGGCACCAACGCCGCCAGACCGCCCGCGAGCACCTTCCTCGCCTCGTCGTCGGGCGCCACCTCGGACAGCGCTTCGAGATAGCGCTGGAACGAGCGGACGAAGAAGTAGTCCTCGGCGATCCAGCGATCGAAGGTGGCCTTGGGCAACGAACCGGCGGAGGTCCGGGAGACGAACGGGTGGTCCAGGATCCGCTGCCAGGCGGCTGCCTGCGCGGTCAGCAGGGCACGGGTGGTCTCGGGCACGCGGCCATCTTCTCAGGCAACTGCCAGGCGGGCCCTACTGAATCCTTTCAAGCGGTCTCCGCCGAACCCTTGACAGGCCCTCGCAGGTCTTCGTAGCTTACGCCGAGTGGGGAATATAACACTTCTTCACGTTCTGTTCACATTCAGCGGTGATATTTCCCGCGGGGCTTCGGCGCCCCGGGCTCAGGAGGAACCGTGGCATCCGAGATCATCCGTACGCCGGTCAGCCGGCGGCGACTCCTGCAACTGCTGGGCGGCGCCGCGGCAGCGGGCGCCCTCGCGAGCTGTGGCGGTGGCGGCTCCGGCGGTAGCGGTGGTGGCGCTCTGAAGGTGATCGGCGCCGGCAGCCAGGAGGCCGGCCTGCGCAAGGCGCTGGAGGAGTACAAGAAGCAGAACGGCTCCTTCGAGTTCAACCTGTCCTTCTCGCCGGCTGACCAGTTGCAGACCTCACTGCGCGCCCAGCTCGCGGCGGGCAACGCACCCGACCTGCACGCCGTCTATCCCGGCAACGGCAGCGCGATGTCGATGGTCCAGCTCAGCAAGGCGAATCTGCTCGCGGACCTCAGCGAGCAGGCCTGGACCCAGAAGATCCCGACCGGCTTCAAGGGCGCGTACCAGCAGGACGGCAAGACCTTCATCTTCTCGCCGGGCACCAGCGTGCTCGGCGCGATCTACAACAAGAAGGCATTTGCCAAGGCCGGGGTGGAGATTCCCACCACCTGGAGCGAGCTGCTCACCGTGTGCGAAACCCTGAAGAAGAAGGGCATCGTCCCGCTCGCCCTCGGTGCCCAGACGCCGTGGGTCACCCAGCTGATCAACTACGCCCTCGTACCGGGCACGGTCTACGCCAAGCAGCCCGACTTCGACGACAAGATGGCCGCCGGTTCCGCCACCTTCGCCGAGTCCGGCTGGGCCGACGCGATGAACAAGTACCTCGAACTGCAGAAGCGCGGCTTCTTCAACGACAACCCGAACGGGACGACGTACGAGCAGGCGACCTCGATGGTCGGCACCGGCAAGGCCGCGATGGCCGTCCAGGTCTCCGCCGTCCTGCAGGCCTATCGCGCGGCCGCGCCGTCACCGGACGACCTCGGCATGTTCCCGCTGCCGGCCACCGACACCGTCGCCGACAACTGGATCCCCGGCGGCATCGTGGTCGGCCTCGCCGTCAGCGCGAAGAGCAAGAAGGCCGAGGAGGCCCGCAAGTTCCTCGAGTACTGCGGCCAGCCCGCGATGGTCAACGCCTGGGCCGAAGCCGTCGCCTGCGTGCCCCTGTACTCCGAGGGCGAACCGAAGGTCGACCCCGTGCTCAAACCGTTCCTGCCGTTCCTGTCCGGCGACAAGGCGGTCCCGTTCATGGACCAGCGCTGGCCGAACGCGGAGGTCCAGCCGACGCACTTCGCCGTAGTACAGGAGCTGCTGGGCGGGAAGACCACGGTCGACGGGGCGCTCAAGAAGATGGACGCGGCCTACCGGAAGAGCGCATGACGGCAGTCATCACGCCGCCGGCCGCCAAGCACCGGCCACCGGTGCAACGACGACCGGGCCGCCGGAGTGGCGTCGCGCCGCCCTGGCTGTTCGCGGCGCCCGCGCTGGTCGTCTACGCGCTGGTGATGCTCTACCCGAGCATCATCGGCGCGGGGTCGGCCTTCACGGACTGGTCGGGGGTGGGGGAGCAGCGCTCCTTCGTCGGCCTCGACAACTTCCAGCAGCTGATCCACGACGACCAGGCACTCGGTGCACTCCGCAACACGTTGCTGCTGACGCTGGCGATCGTGGTGGTCCAGAACGGCCTCGGGCTGTTGCTGGCGCTCGGGGTGCACACGACCATCAAGAGCCGGATGGCCCTCCGGGTGATCTTCTTCGCGCCGGTCGTGGTCAGCCCGGTGATGGTGTCGTTCCTCTGGAAGTACGTCTACAACCCGGCGCCGGACGCGGGCCTCAATGCGGCGCTCAACGCGATCGGGCTGGGCTCGCTCCGGCAGGACTGGCTCGGCAATCCGTCGCTGGCCATCTGGTCGGTCGCCTTCACCGTGATCTGGCAGTGCGCCGGGTACTCGATGGTGATCTTCCTGGCCGGACTGGAAGGCGTACCGAAGGAGTTGCACGAGTCGGCGATGGTCGACGGGGCGGGCACCGTCGCGCGGTTCCGGCACATCACCTGGCCGCTGCTGGCCCCGGCCGTCACGATCAACGTGATGCTCTCGACCGTCGGCGGCCTGACCCTGTTCACCCAGATCATCGCGATGACGAACGGCGGCCCGGGGTACGCGACCGACACCTTGTCGACGGTGCTCTACAAACAGGCCTTCGTGTTCGGGAAGTTCGGCTACAGCACCGCGGTCGCCCTGGTGCTGGCGATCTTCGTCGCGGCCGTCTCCTTCATCCAGATCGCCTACCTGCGATCCCGGGAGACGACAGCATGAGAACCGCCTACCGGCCCCGCACCTTCGTCCTCGAAGTCGTCATGATCGCGACCGCCGTCGCCTTCCTCTTCCCGGTCTACGCGCTGGTGACGCTGGCCTTCAAAGACCCGGGCCAGATCGCCAACAAGCCGCTGTCCCCACCCAACCCGCCCTCGACCGAGAGCTTCGGTACTGCGTGGCAGTCGGCCTCACTCGGATCGGCCTTGCTCAACAGCACGTTGATCACCGTCTCCAGCGTGCTGCTGCTGATCGTGCTCGGCTCGCTGGCGGCGTATTTCCTGGCCAGGCAGGCGGGGCGGCTGAGCTACAGCCTCTACATCCTGTTCCTGGTCGGCATCATCCTGCCGTTCCAGCTCGGCATGATTCCGCTGTACCAGCTGGTCAACGACCTCGGCCTGCTCGGCACGTACCAGGGCATGATCCTCTTCTACACCGGGATCCAGTTGCCGTTCACGGTGTTCCTCTACACCGGCTTCATCCGGTCGCTGCCCGGCGACTACACCAACGCGGCGCTGATCGACGGCGCCTCGCACCTGCAGGCCTTCGTGCACGTGATCTTCCCGCTGCTCCGGCCGATCACCGGCACCGTGCTGATCCTCAACGCGGTGCACATCTGGAACGACTTCTTCACCCCGCTGCTCTACCTGGGCGGCTCCGGCCGGGAGACGGTCCCGGTCCGGGTCTTTGCCTTCGTCAACGAGTACACCTCCGACTACGGCCTGGTCGCCGCGGGCCTGGTACTGGCCGCGTTGCCCATCCTGCTCGTCTTCCTGGTCCTCCAGCGCTACGTCATCCGCGGTTTCTCCAGTGGACTGAAGGGTTGATCACGTGACCGAAGATCTCCGCCCAGCGGTGAGGCTGGCCCGGCGCCGGTTCCTCACCCTCACCGGCGCCGCCACCGCGGTGGCGTTCGGGACCAACCTGCCGGGCACCGCGCTCGGCAGTGGGAACGCCGGTGGGCTCACCGGCAACCCGTTCACCCTCGGCGTCGCCTCCGGTGACCCGCTGCCGGATGCAGTGGTCATCTGGACCCGCCTTGCGCCACAGCCTTACGAACCGCTCGGCGGCGCGCCGTACAAGGAGGTTGGTGTCGACTGGCAGGTGGCCAGTGACGAGCACTTCCGGCGGGTGGTGCGGTCCGGACGAGCCACTGCGCGACCAGAGTTCGGCCACAGCGTGCACGTCGACGTACGGGGTCTGGAAGCTGGTCGCCACTACTGGTACCGCTTCAAGGTCGACCGCTACCTCAGCCCGACAGGCAGGACCCGTACTGCGCCCGCGCCCGGCCAGCGAGGCGTTCAGTTCACGGTGGGCGTGAGCTCGTGTCAGGCATGGACCGACGGCTACTACACGGCCCAACGGCATCTGGCCAACGAGGATGTCGACGCAGTGGTGTTCCTCGGCGACTACATCTACGAGTACGGCATCTCCGCCGCTGGTGGGCTCCGCAACGTGACCACACCGGTCCCCAGCCAGTTCCGTACAGAGGCGGACACGTTGGATCGCTACCGGCTCCAGTACGCGCTCTACAAGTCAGACCCCGATCTCCAGGCGGCCCACCAGAGTGCGCCCTGGATCACGACCTGGGACGACCACGAAGTACAGGACAACTACGCCGGCCCGATCTCCAAATCCAATGCTCCAGTAGAAGACTTCCTGGTACGCCGGGCCAACGCGTACCGCGCGTACTGGGAGAACCTGCCTCTGCGCGGACCGGCCCCGCAAGGGCCTAACTACCTGCTCTACCGGCGTTTCACCTTCGGGCGGGTGGCGCAGCTGAGCGTGCTCGACACCCGGCAGTACAGGTCGGACCAGGCGGCCGGTGACGGCTGGAAGGTCGACTCGGAGGCCCGTCGCGACCCGGCCCGAGTATTGGCCGGTCAGCAGCAGACACAGTGGTTCCTGCAAGGCCTCAACCGCTCCCGGACCACCTGGAACGTGCTGGCCAACCAGGTGATCATGAGCCGGATGGACCTCGACCCGACGCCGGCGGACCTCTACAACATGGACGCCTGGGACGGGTACGGCGCCGAGCAGAAGGTGATGCTCGACGGGCTCGCCGCCAACCGCCACCGCAACCCGGTGGTGCTGACCGGCGACGTGCACAGCTCGTACGCGATGGAGCTGAAGCGAGACTTCGCCGATCCCGACTCGCAGACCTATGGCGTGGAGATCGTGCCGACCTCGTTCAGCAGCGGCGGGAACGGCGTACCGGTGTCGGCCAACGGGCAGAAGTTCCTGGCCGGCAACCCGCACCTCAAGTTCGTCGACGAACGCCGCGGCTACTCCGTACTCCGGTTCGACAACTCGCAGCTGCGCGTCGATTGCCGGATGGTGCCCTACGTCGACAAACCCGGAGCGCCCGTCTCGACCGTCCGCTCGTTCGTGGTGGAAGCCGGCAACCCCGGTCTGGAGGAGCTATGAGAGCCCGCACCCTCGCCCTGATCGTCGCCGTGGTCGCCGGGATCGCCACCACCGGCCCGGCTGTCGCGGAACGTGCTGTGCAACGAGGTCTGACCCTGTCCGCCGATGTCGCCCAGGTCGCCGTCACCGCGGTGCCGTGCGCCAAACAAGGCTTTGAGCTCCGCTTCGGCAACACCGGCAAGACCGCCGTGTACGCCGACGCGTTCCTCGACGCGCCGGCACCACTGACGCTGTCGCGCCGCCTGGTGTCGAGCTACCTGCCACCCGGCTACACCCTCAAGGTCCCGATCGCCGTCAACGCTCCGCGCGGAACAGCGCCGGGCAGGTACTCGATCACCGTGAAGGCCGGAGACCAGACGCTGACCCTCCCGGTCGACGTCGGCGAAGCACCAGTCGACACGACTGGCAACCTCGCTCGCTACGTCCCAGTGAGCGCATCCACCGAACACCTACCCAACTACCCAGCCTGCGGCGCAGTCGACGGCGACCGCGACTCAGAACACTGGGGCAAGACCACCGGCTGGAACGACTCCACCAGAGGCCACTTCCCCGACTGGTTCCAAGTCACCTTCGACCAGCCCCAAACCGTAGGCCGAGTGGACCTCTACACCCTCAACTCCAAGCAGTACCCGTCCGCGAAGTACGGCCTGAAGGACTGGGACATCCAGGCCTTGGTCAACGGCACCTGGCAACCCATCACCCAAGTCCGCAACAACACAGCCCCTCTAGTCAGCTCCACCTTCCCTCCGGTGACTGCTTCGGCAATAAGAGTCCTGACCCTCGCCAGCAACGAGGGCCTGACCTACTCCCGAATCGTGGAGCTGGAGATGTACGGCAGCTGAGGATGCCGGACCGCCCCCACTCACAAAGGGTTGTTCCAGGGACGTCGGCACGCTCAGCGCAGCCGTCAGGCGGCCAGCCGGAGTGGCTTTGTGAGTGGGGGAAGTCCGGTCGCCTTCGCAACAACCTCCGCCACCCACTCCCTGTCGTACATGACGTCCTCCCAGCTGAACCGAAGCAGAGTCCAGCCGCGGATGCTGAGGTTCACGTGCCGGCGGCAGTCCTTGACGAGCGACTGCCGGGTGCCATGGAACTCGAACCCCTCAGCCTCGAGCGCAATCTTCAGCGCCGGATGACCGAGGTCGAGACGCGCTGAGAAGTCACGGTCGCGGACGGCATACTGCGGTTCGAATCCCTCGATGTCAGCCTCGATCAGAATCGCTCGCAAAGCCGACTCCAGCACGGACTCGGCCCGGCCGTCGGCCAACGCCACCACGTTCCGGATCCGTAGCCGGTGCGGCCCGCGCAACGCCGCAGCGGCGGCGAACAAGTCGTCGGCGTCGACGATCCGGTGGTGCAGGGCGGAGTCGGCGATGGCGAGAGCCTCCGCCAGGGGCAGGCTTCTGATGCAGTCGAGAACGGTACGGACAGGAGTGGTGACGTCGTCAAGGGAGGGCGCTGTCGACCAGTGGAGGACACACTTCTGTCCGGTAGCCACCTGGACCTGTCCGCGCGGCACCGTGACATGCGGCAGCGGTGGTGGAGTGATCAGCTGCATCCCCCAGTGCTGAGCGGCGCTGAGGTGGGAAACGACCCCGCGCTGGCTGCGAGCCGCAGTCAACGCATCCGGAGCCTCCGGGAGAGCGTAGACACCCTTCGCCACCCGACGGATCTGCCCGGTTTGCAGCGCGTTGCGGATGCTGCGGGCGGACACCACAACTCGCAGGTCCGCGAACCGCGCACTCCCGCCGCGCTGCGCCAGCACCTCCCCAACCTCCGCCACCCACCCAATGGTGCAGAAATCCGGCGCCGCCCGTCGGCGGTTGTCCACAGCCCCGGACCGCCCCCACTCACAAACCTCTGCTAACGGTCGGCTTCGCGGTCGTTCTGAGCGGCAGCGCGCAGCGGCGAGCGACCTTTGTGAGTGGGGGCGGTCCGGGCCGCCTAGTAGACCTCGATGCGGTCGAGGCTGATGACTGTGTTGGATGATGCCGGGTTCTTGGTGCCTGTGACGCGCACCTTGAGGGTGTGGGGGCCGGCGGGGAGGGTTGGGCTGATGTAGGTGAGTTGTTCGCCGACGCGGATCGAGCTGTAGTAGTCGACGTATTGTTCGGGGCCGCCGTCGATGGAGATGGCGGCTCTGCCGTTACCGGTGTCGAGGACGCTGAGGAGGGCGACTTTGGTGCCGGTGAAGCGGATGGTGGCGGAGGCGTTGGGTTGGTTGCTCCAGTGGTCGTTGCCCCAGAAGCACTGGTTGCCGCAGCCTGAGCCGGACGACCACGCACCGGCGTACTCGATCTGGTTCTGGCCCGTGCCGACGTCGGTGTCGTTGATGACCGCCGTGGTGGCGCCGGGGTCGCCGGAGGGCAGAGTTTGGGTGGCTCCGGCGGCCAGCGGGCTGCCGAGGTTCGGCGTACCGTCGGCGTTCCAGCCGATCTTCTGGACCCGGGAGGTGCGGAAGGCGTAGGTGTAGGCGCTGGTGTTCTTGCCGTGGTAGGCGATCCAGTCCTGCGTCCCGTCCGGGGACTGGAAGAAGGAGTGGTGCCCCGGGCCCCAGACGCCGTTCGTGTTGTTGCGGGAGAAGATCGGGCCGGGATGCTGGACCCAGTTCGAGGCGACCATCGGGTCGGCGCCGTTCGCGATGCTCTTCATCCACACCTGGTAGTCCGGCTTGCCGGTGTCGCAGGTGGAGTAGGTGAGGAACGTCCGCCCGTTGCGATACAGCGGCGTCGGCCCTTCCCGTACTTCGGTGCAACCCCCGCTGGCCGGGATCGCGACCCGGGAGCCGGTCGCCGTCCACGGGTTGCTCATCCGCACGATGTAGAGCTGCGCCGGTCCACCCTGACCGCGGCCGGGTCCGCTCCAGACGAAGTACTGCTGGCCGTTGTGCGTGATCGGCTCGCCGTCGATGGCGTACTGCCCGAAGTCGGCGATCTTCGCCTTGAAGCTGTACGGCCCGGTCGGGTCGTCCCCGGCCGACTCGAGGACGTACATCCTGTGGTTCGCGTCCACTCCGTCGGACGCGGTGTAGTAGATGTACCAGCGGTTGCCGACGTGCCGGAACGCCGGCGCCCACATCTGGGTGTTCCGGCTCGGATCGCTGTCGCGCCAGACCACCTTCTCCGGCGCGACCAGCAGCGTCGCCAGGCTCGGGGACGACCAGATGCCGATGTGGTCGCCGGTCGTGGTCGCCACGTGGTACCGGCCGCCGTAGTAGAACAGCGACGGGTCGGCGCCCGGGTTGACGGGGTTGCGGAAGGTCTGGGCAAGGACCGCGTTGGACACGGGCTTCTCCGGCGCCGGCGCGGAGGCGGTCGGCAGTCCAGTCATCAGCACGGCGGCGGCGAGAGCGGCCAGCGTGAGCACAGCGGGGCGGATGGATCTCATGAGTCTGTTTACAACGATGGAACCTCGTCCGTAAACAGTTCACACCAGAATCGAATAGTTGGTCATCTTCCACCGCGCGGTGCCGCCTTGAGGGGGAACCATCAGAGGTATGGGCAACGTCCTAGCCCGCATGAAGCTCAAGGTTCGCGTGGTGCACTACTACTGCCGCGGCGGCGTGGACTGCTGGTACGCCGATATCGACGACGCCGACGACCGCCAGCCCGACGACCCGTTCTGGTACGTCGACGGCTGCCGCACGCAGGCCGAGGCGCTGTCCGCCGCCTGCACCCAGTTGGCCGCGCTCGACCAGGCGATCGCGGCCGGCGCCTACCCGACCCGCTTGAGCGAGAGCGGCTTGGCCGCCTGAGTGGCGCCTCCCGTGAGGTTGCTCAGCCGGAACTTGTTGCTCAAGGCAAGCAATGTCTCGGTCAGCAAGCCGGCCCGTGGTGCGACCAGGTCGTGCTCGAGCAGCCGGGTGTCGCCGGTCAGCTCGTACTCGCGGGCGCTGTCGGCGACCAGATTCAGCAGCTCGGTGTTGCTGCGCAGCGTCAGCCGTTGCAACGCGATCCGGTACGCCGCGACGCCGTCCTGCCGGCGCTTGAGCCGCTCACCCAGCATCAGCTCGGACCAAGCATCCGCGAGCTGGACGGACAATCCGGTCAGCCAGGGCTGGACCGCGGCGGCGACCCGTTCGCGGTAGTCGTCGAGCCAGGGTGAGCTGACCCCGGTCCCCGGGCTGACAGTGAAGGTGGCCGGCGTCGTCCCGTCGGCGACGATCGCGCGCAGCAGCGCCACGTTGTCCCGGACGGTCGCGAACCGCGGCGACCCGTCGAACAGGTCCAACTCGTACTCGACCAGGATGCCGATCCGCCGGAGCGTCTGTACTGCGACCAGGAGCTCGCGCAGCCTGGCCGGATCGCCGGCGATCCCCGCCAGCTCCAGCCGGACGCGGATCAGCCCCTGCGCGCTCAATCTCCGGAAGTCCTCCGTCGCGACTTCGCGCGGCGTGCAGGACTTGCTCCAAAGATCAGAATCCATGGTTCCCCCCACGACGCCGATCGACTGCCTTCAACGTCCGTCAGTCCGGGGGAGATGTCAAGGGTCACGGCGGTAGCCACGGTGGTACCGGAGCCAATAATCTTTACCAAGATTTAGGCGTGACGTTCATATCAGCCGGTCGTTGATCTGTCAGACAACTTGTTGACCACTCTCGGATCTCCTGGAGACGTCACCGAATCTCTGGGGAAAGGCTGCCCGTGCACCGATTCAACCCACCGCCCAGCTGGCCCGAGCCGCCGACCGCCACCTGGCGGCCGCCGATCGGCTGGGAGCCCGACCCCGAGTGGCCGGATGCTCCAGCAGGCTGGGGTTTCTGGCTCAACCGGCACGGCCGCAAGGCCAGTGGACCGATCGGCGCGTACGGCGCGGTCGATGCCGGCCGGCTCGAACTCGCCACCGCGGACCGCTCGCTCCTCCTGATGCAGAACTGAACCCACCGGGCAGAACTGAACGCACTGCCGCAGAACTGAATCTGCGCTCTTACCGCGATCTGATGTTATGTTATCAGCGTAGCTAACATCAGCGTCGTCGCTAGGGGTGTGCGGTTGTGCCTGAGCCTGCTTGGATCGGAGTCGATCTCGGGACGCAGAGCGTCCGCTCCGTCCTGGTCAGCGCGAACGGTGACGTTCTGGCCCGTTCCTCCCGCCCCCTGATCAGCAGCCGCGACGGCGCCCACCATGAGCAGGACCCGCGCGAATGGCTGGAAGCGGTCGACGCCACCCTCGCCGAGGTCGCAACGCCCGCAGTACAAGGTGTCGCCATCTGCTCGACCTCCGGAACGGTCCTGCTCACCGATGACGCCGGTGCGCCGATCACCCCCGCGCTCATGTACGACGACGCGCGCGCCGCCGAGTATCTCGACCAGATCGTCCGGGCAGACCCCGAGCGGTGGTCGACCGCGATGCAGCCGACCTGGGCTCTGCCCAAGATTCTGTGGTTGATCGACCGGCATCCCGAGGCCGGCCGGATCGCGCACAGTGCCGACGTGGTGGCCGCTCACCTGATCGGCGGCCCGGCCGCCACCGATACCAGTCACGCGCTCAAAACCGGCTATGACCTGGAAGCCGACGGCTGGCCGGTCCAAGCCTTCGACCGCCTCGGTCTCCCGGCCGAACTTCTCCCCGAAGTCGTCCTCCCCGGCACCGAGCTCGGCCGCGTCTACACAGCAAAAGCCCAGGTCACCGGGGTCCCTGCCGGTACTCCGGTCTACGCGGGCATGACCGACGGCTGTGCAGCCCAGATCGCCGCCGGGGCACTCTCACCAGGAGCCTGGAACTCGGTCCTCGGCACGACTCTCGTCCTCAAGGGCGTCAGCAAAGACCTGCTCGACGACCCGACCGGAGCTGTCTACAGCCACCGCCATCCCGACGGCGGCTGGCTACCCGGTGGCGCCTCCAACACGGGCGCCGGCGCACTCACCGCGATGCTGCCCGGCGCCGACCTCGACGCGCTCGACCAGGCAGCCCGCGCGCTCGGCACGATCGACGCGGCCATCTACCCGATCACCGGACGAGGCGAGCGCTTCCCCTTCGTCGCGCCGAACGCGGAGCCCTTCGAACTCGGCAATCTCCCCGACGACCTGCACCGGTACTGCGGTGTCCTGCAAGGCGTCGCCTTCATCGAGCGACTCGCCTTCGAGCACCTGGAAAGCCTCGGCGCAGAGCCGGTCCGCTCGGTCTCGCTCACTGGTGGCGCGACTCGTAGCGGCTACTGGAACCAGCTCCGCGCCGACGTCCTCGGCGTACCGGTCGAGCTGCCCGCGGCCGCGGACCCGGCGTACGGGATGGCTGTGCTTGCGGCGTCCGCCGAGGCGTCGGTGACCGATACGGCGGCGCGGATGGTCCGGGTCGAGCGCGTCCTCGAACCGCGACCGCAGGAACGGCTGACCACCCTGTACGGCGAATTCGTGGCGGAACTGCACCGGCGGGGGTATCGCGGATGAAGACGATCATCGTGCTGGCCCGGCACGGGCGGACCGAGTGGCACCACGGCAACAGGTACACCGGGTCGACGGACCTGCCGATCGACGGGGTCGGCCACGTGCAGGCGCAGTACCTGAAGGAATGGGCCGTGGACTTCAGCCCCGATGCGCTGTGGTGTTCGCCGATGCTGCGAGCGCGGCAGACCATGATGCCAGCGGCTCAGGCGCTCGGGCTGACGCCGGTGGTCGACGATCGGCTGCGTGAGGTCGACTTCGGCTCGGCCGAAGGGCTCAGCCTCAGTGAACTGCCGCCGGCTGTGGCCAAGGCGTTCGAGCTCGACCCAGTCGGTTCGCACTTCCCGGGCGGCGAGCATCCGGCGCTGGCGGCGGACCGGGTCGAGGAAGCCTTCCACCAGATCGGTCGCGAGTATCCGGGCCGCAAGGTGCTCGTGGTCGCGCACAACACGCTGATCCGATTGCTCGTCTGCCGGGTGCTCGGCCTGGAACTCAAGGAGTACCGCAGACTGCTCCCGGCCCTCGGTCCCGCGGCGTTGGTGCGTTTGCGCTGGCAGGACGGCACAGTGGGACTCGAAGCGTTCAACACCCCCGCTGTGCGAATGGAGATCCCGGGATGAGTTCTGACACGGCCGACACCTCCGAGCTGAGCCGGCCCGCCCGGCGCCAGGCCGAGATCGCGGCGTACGTCGTCGAGCACGGCTCGGTCTCGGCGAACGATCTGGTCGAGGCCTTCGGGGTCAGCGTGATGACGGTGCATCGCGACCTGGACGAGCTGGAGCGGCAGGGCGTCGTCCGCAAGTACCGCGGTGGCGTGACGGCCCAGCCGACCAGTGTGTTCGAGAGCAACGTGGCCTACCGGCTGAACACCGCGCAGGCCGAGAAGGCCGCGCTGGCCCGGCACGCCCGCGCGATGATCGAGCCCGGGATGTCGGTGATGCTCGACGACTCGACCAGCGCGCTCGCCCTGGTCGACCTCTTCGAGGACATCACTCCGTTGACCGTGGCAACGAACTTCCTGCCTGCCATCACCCGGCTGACCCAACTGCGCGACGTCACGCTGCTGGCGCTGGGCGGGATCTACTCGTCGACGCACGATTCGTTCGGCGGCATGCCGTGCGCGCAGGCCGTCGAGGCGCTGCACACCGACCTGCTGTTCTGCAGCGTGTCCGCGGTGTCGGCGACGCACGCGTTCCACCAGGAGGAAGAGATCGTGCTGGTCAAGCAGGCCATGATGCGGTCCGCCCGCACCAAGGTGCTGCTGGTCGACCACGGCAAGCTGCAGCGGACCGCGTTGCATCGGTTGGCGCCGCTGACCGGTTTCGACGTGGTCGTGGTGGACGAGAAGACGCCGGCCGACCTGATCGCGGCGCTTCGCGACCACGGCAGCACTGTTGAGGTCGCGCCGCTTTAGCAAGCATCAGACTCAGTGAGGGAGTCCGGGATGGATGTGGGAGTGGACGTCGGCACCACCGTCACGAAGGCGGTGGCCTTCGACGAGGCCGGTCGCCAGGTGGCGGAAACCTCGCGACCGACCCGCCTGGTCCGTCCGGGTCCCGGCCGTTTCGAGCACGACACCGACGAGATTGTTGCCTCAGTCAACGAGGTGGTCGCTGAGCTGGCTTTGCCGCAGGCCGACCTGGTGGCTATCACGGCCCAGGGGGATGGTCTGTGGCTCGTGGATGTCGACGGTCGCCCGGTCCGGCCGGCGATCTCGTGGCTCGATGCTCGAAGCAACGAAATCCTCGAGCGCTGGACCGTGGACGGCGTTGCCGAGCAGGTGTTCCGGCGCTCCGGCAACCGGATGTTCCCGGGCGCCTCGGGGCCGCTGCTGGCCGCAGTACTGGCGGAAGAGCCTGGCGTACTGCGTCACGCGGCGACCGCGGCGTACTGCAAAGACGTGGTGATGCAGCGGCTCACCGGCGTACGGGCGACCGATGTCTCTGACGGGTCCGCGCCGTTCCTCGACCCGCGCACAAACACTTATGACGGCAAGGCCTTGGAGGCGTGTGGGCTGACCGATTGGCAGCACTTGCTGGCGCCGGTCGCCCCGGATGGTCCGGTTGGCGAGCTTCGCGACCCTTCGCTCGGGCTTCCGCTCGGGACTCGTGTGTCCGCGGGACCTTACGACCTCCCGGCCGCCGCATTGGGCGCGGGCGTGAGCGAGGTCGGCGATGCGCTTCTGACCGTCGGTACGACGTTGGCCTGTCAGGTGGTGACCCGGGAACTGCCGGTCGACGAGGAGCCGGCGGGGTTGTTCCTCGGTACCTGGACGCCTGGGGTGTGGCTTCGTGCGATGCCCGCCATGGTCGGCACGGCCGCTCTCGATCGAGTGCTCTCGCTGATCGGTGTGAGCGTCGCGCAGTTGCCGACGTTGCTGGCCGAAAGCCCGGCCGGTGCCAACGGGGTGAC
This sequence comes from Kribbella sp. CA-294648, assembly GCF_050943845.1. Lineage (NCBI taxonomy): Bacteria > Bacillati > Actinomycetota > Actinomycetes > Propionibacteriales > Kribbellaceae > Kribbella > Kribbella sp. CA-294648. The sequence continues at coordinate 8,234,037 of NZ_CP191981.1, read as the reverse complement.
GGTGCTGCCTTATCTGTCGGAAGCCGGCGAGCGGGCGCCCTTTGTGGACACAGGAGCTCGGGGCACTTTTGACGGGATCTCGTTGGCGACGACCCAGGCGGATCTGGTGCGGGCGACCTGCGAAGGCATCGCGTACGCCGCCCGACACTGCCTCGAAGCGGCAGGCTGGACCGGCAAGGTGACTGTCTGCGGCGGTGGCGCCAACAGCCGCGAGTGGACGCAGATCCTCGCGGACGTGCTGAACAGCCCACTGCACACGACCGAGGCGTCCCAGGTGGCCGCTCGCGGGGCGGTGATCGGCGCGCGGCTCGCCGCCGGGCAGGCGGCCGGTCCGGAGTGGATCGCCGAGACCCGGCAGATCGATCCCGATCCGTCCCGCGCCGCCTTCTACGACGAGGGTTTCGCCCACTACCTGCGCCGCAGCGAAGCGGCCCGTCCCCGTTGGGCCGACCCGGCCCCGACCGCCCGACCTTCTGGAGCTTGATGAGAACCGTCCGCACCCTGCTCGCCGGTGACCACTTCGTCGGCAACGACCTGCTCGAGGCGGCGCTGACATCGGCGTTGCCGGACGTCGCCTTCGACTTCGAGCGGGTCACGCTGCCCTGGCCGCTGACACCGTTCGGCCGGGTCGCCGAGGTCGACGAAGCCAGCGACGCCGAGGACCAGTTGATCGCCGCACTGCCCGGGATCGAGTTGGCGATCACGCAGATGGGGCCGTTCACCGAGCGTGTACTGGACTCTGCACCGGACCTCCGCTTCCTGGTCTGCTGCCGCGGCGGTCCGGTCAACGTGAACGTGCCCGCGGCAACCAAACGCGGCGTCATCGTCTCCTCGACCCCGGGCCGCAACGCCGGTGCAGCAGCAGAGCACGCCGTCACCTTGATGTTGGGTGCCCTGCGCAAGCTTCCCCAACTGCAGAAGACCCTTGAGCAGGGCCAGTGGCGCAGTGATCTCTACGCGTACGACGACTGTGGGGCGGAACTCGACGGCGCAACAGTCGGCCTGGTCGGCTACGGCGCGATCGGCCGCCGAGTCGCCCGCGTGATGAGCGCCTTCGGCGCCCGCGTCCTAGTGGTGGACCCAGCGGTCGACCCGGCCTCCCCGCCGGACGGCACCGAGGTCGTCGAGCTGGACGAGTTGCTGCGCCAGTCAGACGTGGTCAGCCTCCATGCCCGCCTCACCGACCAGACCCGCAACATGATCGGCGCTCCCGAAATCGCGGCGATGCGACGAGGCGCAGTACTGGTCAACACTGCCCGAGGCGGCCTGCTCGATTACGACGCGGCAGTAGACGCGCTTGAATCAGGCCAGCTGGGCGCCGCCGCCTTTGACGTCTTCCCGGTCGAGCCGGTGCCAGCAGACTCACGGTTGCTGACGGCCCCCAACGTAGTCATGACCCCTCACCTGGCGGGCGCCACCAAACAAACCGCCCATCGAGCCGCCGCAATCGCCGCCGAAGCCGTCACCGCCTACCTGTCCGGCCAGGACCCTCTGGGACTGGTTACAGCGAGAGTGCGGTGATCATCACCGGCCATCGCGGGGCGCTCGGCTCCGAACCGGAGAACACCCTGCGGTCCTTCCACCGAGCCGTCGCCGACGGCTGCGACGAGATCGAGCTGGACCTCCGCGTCACCGCCGACGGCGAACTCGTCGTCCTCCACGACGCCACCGTCGACCGCACCACGAACGGCACCGGCGCAGTCGCCGACCTGCCTTTCTCCGTACTCCGTTCGCTGGACGCGGGTCATGGCGAAGTCGTCCCGACCTGGGCGGAAACCGTCGAGGCGATCTCAGTCGGCTTCCAAGCTGAGGTCAAAGCGGTCGAGGCCATTCCGCTGCTGGCCGAGTCGCTGAAGGACAGCGCGCTGGCGGACCGCACCCTGGTCACGTCCTCATCGCCAGACGTCCTGCTGGCCATCCGCGACCTTCTCCCTTCGGTGGAAACGGGCCTGATCATCGCCCGCACCCCTCCGGTCGCCGACATCCTCACCCGCACGAAGTCAGCCGCCGCCACCTGGGCCCTCTGCGGCATCACCGACCTGACCGCGGACGCGGTAGCCACCCTCCACACCCACAACCTCCGCGTCACCGCCTGGCCGGTCCCAGACCCCACCGCCTACGCCCACGCGGTGGCTTTGGGGGTGGACGGCATCACCACAGACCACCCCGACCACCTGCCCGTTTCCCGCCGCTGACCTCGCCTATCTCAGTGTTCAAAATTGTTCTTACATGGCCGGAGAATGTGTGATTGCCTGGACACATGAGCATCAGCATCGGCGTGGTCGGAGCCGGCCAGTTCGCCCCCTCGTTCCTGCGGTTGTGGTCCGCCCATCCCGACGTCACCGACGTCCGGCTGACCGACGTCCTGCCCGACCGGCTGGCCGAGATGGCCGCCAAGCAGGGTGTCTCGATCACCTACCAGTCGTTCGAGGAGATGCTCGCCTCCGACGTCGACGCGGTGGCGATCTTCACCCAGCGCTGGCTGCACGGCGAGATGGCGATCCAGGCCCTCGAAGCCGGCAAGCACGTCTACTCCACCGTCCCGATGGCGATCGAGGCCGACCAGATCGCCCGCATCATCGAGCTGGTCAAGGCCACCGGCCTGACCTACATGATGGGCGAGACCAGCTTCTACTACCCGTCCTCGGTCTACTGCCGCCAGCGCCTTGCCGCCGGTGACTTCGGCCGCGTCTTCTACAGCGAGGGCGACTACGTCCACGACATGGATCTCGGGTTCTACGCGGCGTACCAGTACAGCGGTGGCGAGGACTGGAAGAAGACCGCCTCGTTCCCACCCATGCTCTACCCGACGCATGCCGTCGGCAACGTCTTGTCGGTGACCGGCCAGCACGCCACCCACGTCTCCTGCATCGGGGTTCAGGACGACCGCGGCGACGGCGTCTTCGACAAGGAGATCAGTGCCTTCGACAACGACTTCAGCAACGCGACGGCGCTGTTCAAGCTCGCCGACGGCGGCATCATGCGGACCAACGAGATGCGCCGCGTCGGCTACCCGTCGCACCTGCGCGAGTCGCGGCTGCGCGTGTTCGGGACCGAGGGCAGCTTCGAGCAGCTCGCGACGACCACGGTCTGGCAGACCAAGGAAGGCGTCGAGGACGTCAGCCACCTGATGGAAACCAAGCCGAGCAGCTCACTGGACGACGACGATCTGGCGAACGTCGACCCGGCGCTGCGCGACGCGTTCCGCTCCGGCCTCTCGCCGGTTCACGACCGCGGGCGACTGCCGGCCGAGTTCGCAGGCCTGCACAACGGGCACGAGGGCTCGCACCATTTCCTGGCCGACGACTTCGTCCGTGCGGTGGCCGACAAGACCCTCCCGCCGATCAACGCCTGGGTCTCCGCCCGCTACACCCTGCCCGGCATCTACGCCCACCAGTCCGCCCTGCAAGGTGGCGTCCAGCTGGAAATCCCGGACCACGGCGACGCGCCCGCGTAGTACCGGCGGCCCTTCGTCTCCCGGCAACTGCCCTCTGAGGGGTTAACCCGGCGGAGTGTGGGTTGCCTGCTCAGCAGCAGGCTGGGCAACCTACCCCCTGAGGGGTCAGCCCCTCAGAGGATCACGGCGGACGGAACCGGGGAGGTCTTTGGCCTTGTGGGCGGCCAAAACTCGCCCCGGTCGCCGGTGAAAACCTCCCCGCTCACCGAAGGGGCCCTGGGATCACCTCGCTGACCCAGGTACCCGGAATCGCCGTCCTCGAGCTCGCCGACTCGCCCCCTTCCCGCAATTCTCGGCGGTCACCCCCCGAAGTTGTGGGTTGCCAACCCTGAACCCGGGGTCGCAACCCACCCGGTCGGGGGTTGACCGCCGAAATGCCGAGGACCGGAGCTGGGGAGTGCTCGGTGCGGCGGATTGGTCAGTGCTGTTCGTAGACCTTCCGCAGCCGCAGGGACATCGAGTTGTCCAGGTGTTTGGTCATGGCGGCCTCGGCTGCGGCAGGGTCGCCGGATGCGATCGCCTCGACGATCTGTCGGTGTTCGACCAGGACCTCGGGTCCCGTGTCCCGGTCGTAGTGGAGGCGGAAGATGTGCAGGTGGCAGTGGGTGCGCTGGAAGGCCAGCCGCACCTGCTCGCTGCCGGACAGGCCGGCGATCAGCGTGTGGAACCGGTTGTCGTGCGCCGTCAGCGACTTGTAGCCGGCGTAGTCCGCCGACGTCGGCTCCACCGCGGTCGCGAGTTCCGCGCGGAGGCGGTCGCGGCCGATGTCGTCGACGAGTTCGGCGGCCCGCCGCGCCGCCCAGGGCTCCAACAGCAGCCGGAACCGGTACAGGTCGTCGAACTCCTCGCGGCTCAGCAGCGGAGTCGCCCGGTAGCCCTTGAGCGGCTCCTTGTCCGCCAGCCCCTCCGACTCGAGCCGGGCCAGCGCCTCCCGGACCGGTGTGGACGAGACCTGGAAGTCGCGCGCCAGCCCGTCGATGGAGATCCGCGCGCCCGGCACGATCGCGTGGTCCATCAGCATCGTCTTGATCGCCTCGTACACGTCGTCGGCGAGCATCTGCCGGCGCAGCAGCCGCCGGTCCTGCGGCTCCACTGTCATCGGGCCCCCTTCTCCAGGGACTGGTCGTGCCCTTGACCCAGCCCGCGCAGTTCGGCAGGGTGGCATCGGTAATCATGCATCATGCACGATTCCACCCGAACCAGCCACCCGGAGGCGGAAATCACGATGCTGAGGTTCGACGAGGTCGGCGTCCTGCCCGAGCCCGGGGACAATGTCGCCATCTCCTCGCGCCGCCTGCCGGCCGGCACCGTGATCGACTTCGCCGGTACGCCGGTGACGCTGCCTCACACCGTGCTCGAAGGTCACCGCTTCGTCGCCAGCCCGATCGCGACGGGCGATCCGCTGCTGTCCTGGAACACTCCGTTCGCCCGCGCTCTGCGTGACCTCGAGATCGGCGACTACGTCTGTACGCCGACCAGCCTGGCCGCCGTGTCGGCCCGAGGTGTCGAGGGACTCCCGGCCGAGCCGAGCGCCGAGAACGAACCTCTGGACCCATACGAACTCGACGAGTCGGCGCTCAACTTCGGCCACCAGGTCACGTCGGTGGAGCAGCCTGGGACGTTTCTCGGCTACCCGCGTGAGCAAGGACCCGCGGGCACCCGCAACCACGTCGTACTGATGGCGACGAGTTCGCGCAGCTCCGGGTTCGTGACCGAACTCGCTCGGCGGTTTGACGATGCGGCGGGGTTCGACGGCGTCGTACCGGTCGCACACACCGAGGGCGGCGAGGACGGTACGCCGAACAACCTGCACTTCCTGCTGGCGACCTTGGCGGGGTTCGCTCTGAATCCGAACGTCGGCGCCGTCCTGATCGTCGACACCGAGGGTGAGCTGGTGTCCGGGCAGGCGATCAAGGACTTCATGGCCGAGCACGGCTATCCGCCGATCCGGGTGCCGCATGCGTACTTCACTCGTAGCGCGGGCTTCGAGACTGACCTCACTGCGGCGGGCCGGTTGGTGGAGCCGTGGTTGCCGGTGGTCGCTGCGCAGGAACGGCAGGAGGTGCCGCTCGCGGATCTCTGGATCGGGTTGCAGTGTGGGGGATCGGACGCGTTCTCTGGGGTCAGTGCGAATCCATTGGCGGGCGCGGTCGGGCGGGAGGTGATCCGGCATGGCGGGATCGCAGTACTGGCTGAGACGGATGAGCTGATCGGTGCTGAAGGCTACGTTCTGAAGAACGTGCGGGACTTGCCGACGGCGAAACGATTCCTGCGGACCGTGCAGTCGTTCAAGGAACGTGTTGGCTGGCATGGGCACACGGCCGAGGGCAATCCGTCCGGTGGCAATGTATATCGCGGTCTCTACAACATCGTGCTCAAGTCGGTCGGTGCGGCGCGGAAGCTGGATCGCGACGTACGGCTCGACCACGTCATCGACTACGCGGAGCGGATGCCCGGCCATGGGTTCGTCTTCATGGACAGCCCCGGCAACGACCTCGAGTCCGTCGCCGGCCAGGTCGCGAGCGGCTGCAACCTGATCTTCTTCACCACCGGGAACGGCTCGATCACCAACTTCCCGTTCGTACCGACAATCAAGTTCGTCACGACGACGACCCGGTACGAGCTCCTACAGGCCGAGATGGACGTAGACGCCGGCCGCTACCTAACCGGCACTCCCATGGACGACCTAACCGCCGAGACCCTGGACCTCACCGTCCGAGTAGCCTCCGGCGAACCCACCGCCGGCGAACGGGCGGGCCACAGCCAAGTCTCCATCTGGCGCAACTGGCGCCAAACCGCCCCCCGCCCAGGCATCTCCATAACCCCCAACGGCCGCCAAACCCGCAACCTCACAGACCTCCCCGAAGAAGACCGAGACGCCCCCCTCCCCGGCACCCCCCTCCCACTCGCCGGCTACGCCGGCTCCCAGGTGGGTGGGGGAGAAGGAGCCCTCGCCCCCGAAGCGGCTGGCTCCGCCGCCACCACCCGCGCAGCCGGGTCTCCCGTGCCCGCCTCCGGCGCAGCTGCAGCTGCCAGCGTGCCGGGAGGCGCGCTTCGTCTTCTGCGGGTTGATGACCGGCTGGTCCCCGAAGCTGTTGGGCTCATTTTGCCGACCAGCTTGTGTTCTGGGCAGATTGCTTTGCGGCTTGCTGCTCAGGGGGAACTGGAGCGATGGGCGGGCGAGGCGGTGACGCGGATGGTGGCGTTGCCTCATACCGAGGGGTGTGGGTCTAGTGGTGGGGCGTCTGAGGAGACGTTTGCTCGGACGATGCTTGGCTATTTGCTGCATCCGAATACCCGGATGGCGCTGCTGCTCGAGCACGGTTGCGAGAAAACGCATAACGACTACTTCCGCTCCCGGCTGGTTGAGGCCGGTGCGGACCCGTCGCGGTTCGGGTGGGCCAGCATCCAGGCAGATGGCGGCATCGACGCGGTCACCGGACGCGTCCGTGATTGGTTCAACAGCTTCGACCTTCCCGCCCCCGAAGAAGTCCCCGGCAGCCTCGGCTCGCTGACCATCGCGCTCGAAGCCCGCGGCCCGCTCAACCCTGCAACAGCCGAGGCGATGGCTCTCGTCGGCCGCGAGATCGTCGCCGCCGGTGGCTCAGCAGTCCTCTCCTCCCGCGGCGCCCTCCTCGCCGACGAGAACTTCCGGTACGCCGCCTTCGGCTCTCCCGCCGCGGTGGAGCCGACCATCGCCCACGGCCAGCGGTTCACCGCCAACGGCTGGCACGTCATGCGCATGCCCGGCACCGACTGGATGGAGACCGTCACCGGCTTCGGCGCCGGCGGCGTCCAGCAAGTACTCGCACACGTTGCCGGCGGCACCTTGTCGGCTCAGCGCTTCGTCCCGGTCGTCGAGTTCAGCACCGATCCCGAGACAGTCGCGCAGTACGGCGACGATCTCGATGCGGTTGCCTCAGGCAACGCACAGGAGCAGGCAACGGTCGCCCTGGAAACCATTGCGGCAGTGGCGAGCAGACAGCTGGTTCCGAAAGCAGTTGCGTCCGGCAACGTCGGCTTCCAGATTACCCGCGGTCTGCTCGGCACCTCGATGTGACGTCTCTCGAAAGGTGGAACCACATGCACTTGGTCCGGTACCTACTCCCGGGACAGCGACCCCAGGTCGGTGTCCGAACCGGTGACACGGTGGCACCGGTCAGCGAGGTCGCCACCATGGCGGAGCTCCTGCGCCTGAGCGCGGAGGAGTTACGCAAGGCGACCGCCCGACGCGGGGACGGCGTACCGGTGGCTGAGGTGACCCTGCTGCCGCCGCTCGACGGGCGTGGTGAGGTGTGGTGCGCCGGCGTCACGTACGAGCGGTCGCGTGGCGCGCGGATGGAGGAGAGCACCGAGCAGTCCGTCTACGACCGCGTGTACTCCGCGCCGCGTCCTGAGCTGTTCCCCAAGTCGCCCGCGTGGCGGCTCGTCACCGACGGCGAGCAGATCGGCATCCGCGAGGACTCCGGCCACGACGTACCGGAACCCGAGCTCGCCATCGTCGCGAACAGCCGCGGCGAGATCGTCGGCTTCACCATCTGCAACGACGTCAGCTCCCGCTCGATCGAGGGCGAGAACCCGCTCTACATCCCGCAGGCCAAGGTGTTCGCCGGCGGTTGCGCGCTGGCGACCGGGATCCGCCCCGCCTGGGAGGTCGCGGACCCCAAGAACCTCACCATCGACCTCACGATCCGGCGTGACGGTGCGGACGTGTTCACCGGTACGACGTCGACCAAGCAGCTGATCCGTGAGTTGCAGGACCTGATCGACGTGCTGTTCGCGGGCAACGACTTCCCCGACGGTGTCGTGCTCGCGACCGGCACCGGGATCGTGCCCGAACTGGACTTCGCGTTACGCGCCGGCGACGAGGTGGCGATCTCGATCAGCGAGGTCGGAACGCTGACGAATACGGTGGCAGTAGGCCGGGAACCTTTCGCCTTCCTGGCAGCACAGAACCTGGAGGAGATCCGATGACCCCCGATACCACTCCCGCCGAGCTCGAGCAGGCTCTCAGCGACGCGGCGGAGGCCGCCAAGCCGCTCGCCGCCTCCGAGCCCGCAGTACGGGCCGGGTGGATCCGTGCGGTGGCCGATGCGCTGGATGCCGCTGCCGACGAGCTGGTACCGATCGCGATGCGTGAGTCGTCGTTGCCCGAGGCCCGGTTGCGCGGAGAGGTTGCCCGCAGCAGCGGTCAGCTGCGGCTGTTCGCCGACGCGCTTGCCGAGGGGTCGCTGCTCGACATCATCATCGACACCGCGGACCCGCAGGCCAAGCCGGTACCGCGGCCGGATCTCCGTCGCGTGCTAGTCCCGCTCGGGCCGGTGCTGGTGTTTGCTGCCAGCAACTTCCCGTTCGCGTTCAGTGTCTGCGGCGGCGACACCGCGTCCGCGCTCGCGGCGGGCTGCCCGGTGGTCGTCAAGGCCCACCCGGGTCACCCGGAGCTGTCGGTGCGGACCGCTGAGGTGATGATCGAGGCGCTGCGAGCCGCTGGTGCGCCTGCTGGCACGCTCGGCCTGATCCAGGGCTACGACGTCGGCGTGACCGCGTTGAAGGACCCGCGGATCACTGCGGCCGGGTTCACCGGGTCGGTACCGGCCGGGAAGGCATTGCACGAGATCGCGGTGACGCGCCCGGAGCCGATCCCGTTCTACGGTGAGCTCGGCAGCCTCAACCCGGTCTTCGTCACCCAGGCGGCTGTCCATGCGCGGGGCGATGAGCTCGCGACCGGTTATGTCGGGTCGTTCACGCTCGGTGTCGGCCAGTTCTGCACCAAGCCGGGTCTGCTCTTCCTGCCGGCCGGACACGGGCTCGAGGAGAAGTTGGCGGAGGCAACCGGTCAGGTCGCCCAGGCGCCGATGCTGAACGACCGGATCGCGTCGGGCTTCTCGTCCGGCCTCGACCGGCTCCGCAAGGTCGACGGTCTGCGGGTGATCAGTGACGGCGGCGCGACGCTGCTCAGTACGACGGTCGCCGAGTTGCTGGAGCGTCGCGAGGAGATCCTGGAGGAGTGCTTCGGCCCGGTGTCGATCGTCGTCGAGTACTCGTCGATCGAGGAGCTGACGGCGGCGGTCGAGGCGTTCGAGGGCAACCTCACGGCCACGCTGCACGGCGAGGAGTCGGTGGACACCGAGCTTGCCCGCACGCTCCTCCCCAAGCTGACCGAGCGCGCCGGCCGGGTCCTGTGGAACGGCTGGCCGACCGGTGTCGCCGTCTCCTGGGCCCAGCACCACGGCGGCCCGTTCCCGTCGACGGTCGGCTCGATCCACACCAGCGTCGGCGTCACCGCGGCCCGCCGCTTCCAGCGCCCGGTCGCGTACCAAGACCTCCCGGACACCGTTCTCCCCGAGGTACTCCGCAACGCCAACCCAGCCGGCATCCCCCGCCGCATCAACGGAACCGTCACCACCACCGACGTCCCCCAATGACCACCCCGCCGGCCCACACCACCGCGGAGGCTCCTCGATGACCGACAAACCGAACGACCCCGACTTCCCCGCAGTAGCCGACCCCGACGACCCCACGCCGACCACCCCAGCAGTTTCGGGTGACGCTGGTGGTGAGCCGACGCCGGAGAAGACCGGCCGCCCGGCAGATTCTCCACCGAGTACCGCCGGCGGTAAAACAGGTCGGCGGAGTTTCGACCACTGGTTCGGGGAGAAGGATCGGAACGGGTTCATCCACCGGTCGTGGATGCGGGCTCAGGGGTTCTCCGACGAGGTGTTCGACGGCCGTCCCGTGATCGGGATCTGCAACACCTGGTCCGAGTTGACGCCGTGCAACGCGCACCTGCGCCGCCTGGCCGAGTCGGTCAAGCGGGGTGTCTGGCAGGCCGGCGGGTTCCCGTTGGAGTTCCCGGTGATGTCGCTCGGCGAGACGATGCTGCGCCCGACCGCAATGCTCTTCCGCAACCTGCTCAGCATGGACGTCGAGGAGTCCCTCCGTGGCAACCCGATCGACGGCACCATCCTGCTGACCGGCTGCGACAAGACCACTCCGGGATCGATCATGGGTGCGGCGAGTGTCGACCTCCCGACGCTCGTCGTCACCGGCGGCCCGATGCTGAACGGCAAGTTCCGCGGCTGCGACATCGGCTCCGGTACTGCGGTCTGGCGGTTCACCCAGGACGTCAACGCCGGCCGGATGACGCAGGAGGACTACGCCGCCGCCGAGTCGGGCATGTCCCGCAGCAACGGCCACTGCATGACGATGGGTACGGCGTCCACGATGGCCTGCATGGCCGAAGCGCTCGGCCTCCAGCTGACCGGCTCGGCCGCGATCCCCGCCGTCGACTCCCGTCGCTACGCCATCGCCCAGCAGGCCGGCCAGCGCATCGTCCAGATGGTCGAGGAAGACCTCAAGCCGAGCGACATCCTGACCCGCGACGCGTTCGCGAACGCAGTACGGGCGAACGCCGCGATCGGCGGCTCCACCAACGCCGTCATCCACCTGCTCGCGATCGCCGGCCGGGTTGGCGTCGACCTGACGCTGGACGACATGGATGAGTGGGCCCGCGGCGTACCGTGGCTGGTCGACCTGCAGCCGTCGGGCAAATACCTGATGGAGGATTTCTACTACGCCGGCGGCCTGCCCGCGGTGATGCGCGAGATCCTCCCGCTCCTGAAGGCCGACGCGATCACCGTGACCGGCAAGACGATCGGTGAGAACGTCGCCAACACCGAGCGAACTGTCGACACCGACGTGATCCGTGCCGTCGGCAACCCGCTCGGCAGCGGCGCCGGAACCGCAGTACTGAAAGGGAATCTCGCCCCAGACGGTGCCGTGGTCAAGCAATCCGCGGCGTCCGAGAGATTGTTGCAGCATCGCGGTAAGGCACTGGTCTTCAGCAGCATCGAGGAGTACGACCTGGCCGTCGACGACCCGGATCTCGAGGTCGACGCCGACACCGTGCTCGTCCTCCAGAACGCCGGCCCGCGCGGCTATCCGGGCATGCCCGAGGTCGGCAACATGACGATCCCGCGCAAGCTCGCCGAGCAAGGCGTCGAGGACATGGTTCGCATCTCGGACGCCCGCATGAGCGGTACGGCGTACGGGACCGTGGTCCTGCACGTCGCTCCCGAGGCGGCCGTCGGCGGACCACTCGCACTCGTCCGGACCGGCGACTGGATCGAGTTGGACGTCCCGGCGCGCACCTTGCACCTGGACGTCCCCGAGGAGGAGTTGGCCAAGCGCCGCGCGGACTGGCAGCCGCCACCCGCACCGACCGATCGCGGCTGGGCCCGCCTGTACGTCGACCACGTCACCCAGGCCAACCTCGGGTGCGACCTCGACTTCCTCGTCGGTCGCACCGGCTCGGCCGTAGCCCGCCAGAGCCACTGATGTCCTGGGGCCCGTTCGAGGCGATCCGCGGCCTGCGGCCGGCCGGCGTACTCCCGCAGCTCACGCCGGTCCGCCGCCTACTTCCCGACGTCCCCACCGAAGCCGACCCGTACTCCGCTGCGCAGGCCGCGCTGGCTCCGTTGGCGGGGTCGATCAGGCCGCGAGCCCGGATCGCGGTGACCGCGGGGAGCCGGGGTATCCACGACTTGGTGACGGTCGTCCGGGCCGCGGTCGACTGGTTGCGTGCGGCCGGCGCCGAGCCGTTCGTCGTACCGGCGATGGGCTCGCACGGCGGCGCGACCGCGGACGGGCAGCGCGAGATGCTGGCGGGTCTCGGGGTGACGCCCGAGACCGTCGGCTGCCCGATCGAGGCGACGATGGAAACGGTCGTCCTGGGCCGATTGGAGGACGGGACTCCGGTTCACCACGACGCGCTGGCGGCCGCGGCGGATGGCGTGTTGCTGATCAATCGGGTGAAGCCGCACACGGACTTCCACGGTCCGGTCGAGAGTGGGCTGGGCAAGATCCTGGCGATCGGCCTGGGCAACCATCAGGGCGCGGCCGCCCTGCATGCGGGCGGAATCCCGGCGCTCGGGTCCGCGATCGAGTCGGCGGCTCACCTGGTGGTTGCCACCGGCAAGATCCTCGGCGGACTCGCGATCATCGAGAACGCCTACGAGCAAACAGCATCGGTCGAGCTGGTGGTTGCCGACGGCATCGCCGGTCCGGCGGAGCACGCGCTCTTGCAACTGGCCGGAAGTCTGATGGCACGGTTGCCGTTCGACTCGCTCGACGTGCTCGTGGTGGACGAGATGGGCAAGGACAAGTCGGGCACCGGGATGGACACGAACGTGATCGGGCGGTGCTGGGTGCACGGCATCCCCGAGTTCGAGTCGCCGTCGATCGCGGCGATCAGCGTGCACCGGTTGTCGGCGGCGTCGCACGGCAACGCGTCTGGGCTCGGGCTTGCCGACGTGATCCCGGCCTCGATGCTTGACCAGATCGACCTGAAGACCAGCTATGTGAACGCGCTGACCTCGGGCGCCGGGGGAGCGCGGAGGTCGCGGCTGCCGATGGTGCTGGAGGACGACGCGGCCGCAGTACTGGCCGCGGTGACGATGAGTGGGCGACGGGACTGGAGTGAGCTGCGGCTGGCGCGGATCGCCGATACGTTGTCGCCGAACGAGCTGCTGGTGTCGCCCGCCCTGCTGGACGAGGTGGCCGAACGGTTCGACCTGGAGATCACCGGGACCGCGCGGGACCTGATCGACGCGACCGGATCGCTGACTGGCTGGGGAGAAGGATGAACCTGCGGGAAGCCCACGCACTGCTGGCCGATCGCGGCCTGGTCACACCGGCCCAGGACTTCACCTCGACGCGGCGGTTCGGCGACGGAGCGCAGTACAAGGTGGAGATCCCGAGTTGCGAGGGGCCCGCGGTGATGCGGACCGTGCTCGACGAGGCGACGGCTCGCGGGGTCACGATTCACCGGGTCTCGCAGGGCAGTGGCGTGATGATGCTGACCGACGACGAGATCGACGAGATGCTCACTCTCGGGGCCACTCATGACGTCGAGGTTTGTCTCTTCCTCGGTCCGCGCGGCGCTTGGGACACGGGTGGTCAGGCGAAGGTTTCGGCGGCTGTCGGTGGAGTTGCTCGCGGTAACGACATGGTTGCCGCGTCGCTGTGTGATGCGTACCGTGCGGTGGAGCTCGGCGTTCGCAGTCTGCTGGTCGGCGACCTCGGCGTACTGGAGTTGCTCGGGCTGTTGAAGAAGGAAGGCGAGCTGCCTGCTGATCTGGTGCTGAAGACGTCCGTCCTGATGCCGTTGCCCAATGCATCGACTGCCGCGCTCTATGAGCGGCTCGGCGCAACGAGTCTGAACGTGTCGACCGATCTCCCGATCAGCGTTCTGGCCGAGATCCGTTCGGTGACGAGTGTCCCGATCGACATGTACATCGAGGTACCGGATGATCAGGGCGGGCACGTGCGGTTCTACGACGTACCGGACGTGGTGCGGGTGGCGGCGCCGGTCTATCTGAAGATGGGGCTGCGGAACGCGCCGAACATCTATCCGGCCGGCGAACACCTGGCCGCGACGGCCGAGGCGCTCGGGCGTGAGCGGGTCCGCCGGGCCGAGCTGATCCTGCGCCTGCTGGCTGAGCAGGACGATTCATGAGTGCTTTGCTGATCGACCGGTTGCGTGCCTCGCTGGGGGAGAAGGCGGTTGTCACCGATCCCGACGTACTGGACAGCCATCGCAATGACCACGCGAGCTTCTGCGTGGCCGGAGTACCGCTCGTGCTGGTGCGTCCGTCGTCCACCGCCGAGGTGCAGGAGGTGGTGCGCGCGGCAGGGGAGTACGGCGTACCGGTGGTGACTCAGGGCGCGCGGACCGGGTTGTCCGGTGCCGCCAACGCGATCGATGGGTGTCTGCTGTTGTCGACCTCCCGGCTGAACCGGATCCTCGAGATCTCGGCGGAGGACCAGGTCGCGGTCGTCCAGCCGGGTGTGGTGAACTCCGACCTGTCGCGGGCCGTGCTGGAGCAAGGGTTGTTCTATCCGCCGGATCCGTCGTCGTGGGAGATGTCCACGATCGGCGGGAACATCGCCACCAATGCGGGCGGGTTGTGTTGCGTGAAGTACGGCGTGACGGCTGACTTCGTGCGCGGGCTCGAAGTGGTGCTCGCGTCCGGTCAGGTCGTGCGGACCGGGCGACGGTCGGTGAAGGGCGTCGCGGGGTACGACCTGACGCGGTTGATGGTCGGCTCGGAGGGCACGCTGGGCATCGTCACCGAGGCGACACTCGCGCTGCGACCTACTCCTGAGGCCGCCCTGACCGCGGCTGCGACGTTCCTTTCCATCGAAGCCGGGATCGCCGCTGCGGCCGCGGTAATGGCCTCCGGACTGCGGCCTTCGCTGCTGGAGTTTCTCGACGGTCCGACCGCTCGGGCGATCCAGAACTACCGCGACATGGGACTGCCCGCGGATGTTGGCTCGCTGCTGATCGCGCAGTCCGATCGCGGTCCGCGGGCTGCTGAGGACGTGGCTGAGATCGCCCGTATCTGCACGGAGTTCGGCGCTGCCGAGGTGGCCGTGGCCTCCGATGCGGAGGAGTCCCGGATGCTGCTGGAGGCCCGGCGTCTGGTGAACGCCGCGCTGGAGCCGCTGGGCGTGACGCTCGTGGACGACGTCGCAGTACCGCGCAGCAAGCTGGTCGCGTTGCTCGACGGGGTTGCCGAGATCGGCGCGAAGTACGACGTCCTGATCTGTTGCCCTGGGCATGTAGGTGACGGCAACATGCACCCGACAGTCGTCTTCGACCGCGACGACCCAGCCGCCGAAGCCCGCGCCCTGGAGGCCTTCGGCGCAGTGATGGAACTAGGCCTGGCCCTCGGCGGCACCATCACCGGCGAACACGGCATCGGAACGTTGAAAGCCCGCTGGCTCGAACGAGAACTCGGCCCCGTCAGCCTCGACCTCCACCGAAAGCTCAAACAAGTCTTCGACCCAACCAACCTCCTCAACCCGGGGAAGGTCCTCCTCCCCAATGCCGATTGAGCTCGGGCCCGGCCTGACTCTGCCCGGCCTGACTCTGTTGGGCTGACCGTCTCCCTGCCTGGAGTCGAACCAGGGACCCGGCCTTCGGAGGGCCGGGCGTGCATCCGTCACCAGAGAGCTTTCCGGGTACGCCCGCCGGCTCGGCGTACCCGGAAGGGTTCTTACTCCTCGACTGAGACGACCTGCACCCAGTCGGAGCAGTCGCCTTCACACCAGACGCGATCGCCCGCACGAGCGATCCGATCCCGCTGCACCTGCCCACAGGCAAGCCGCACCCGCCGCAGGGCATGCCCCTGCCGGACCGGAGCACCGGTCCTACCGCCAGGAACCTTCTTCCGCTTGTTTCTGAGATCGGCCATGGCCGGTCCTCCTCTCACTGGCTGACGTGGATGAAGTGCAGGAGACAGGATTCGAACCTGCTCAGCGCAAAGCAACGGGGTTACAACCCGCCCCACCTCTCCCACGATGGCGCTCCTGCTCGATGGTCTTGCAGCGCAGGCGGGACTCGAACCCGCAAACGACCCGCGGTGAAAGCGCGGCGACTCTTCCCATTCGTCCACTGCGCCTCTGGACTGCGTAACCCCGTACCGGATTCGAACCGGCGACCTCCCGGCTGAGAACCGGGCGTCCTACCCACTAGACCAACGGGGCTTGTTGGGTGCTGTGTGCGATCCGGCGCACCGTAGGCCTCCGGACACGTTCGGTGGTTGAGATCTCCCGGGGCTTGACTCGTTGCCCTAGGCAGGCACACCATCCGAAAGAAGGGGGAGAATCATGGAAATCCATCGGATCGGACGCGACGCAGTTGTTCTGAACGACCAGCTCGAGGTGCCGGGAATCGGCTTTCTGGCGGTCAACGCCTATGTCCTGAAGGCGACCGAGCCGGTGGTCGTCGACACCGGGTTGAGCCTCCCGGACCGGAACTTCGTGGAAACGCTCGGATCCGTCATCGATCCGGCCGACGTGCGCTGGATCTGGCTGACGCACCCGGACCGCGACCACACCGGCGGGCTCTTCGACCTGCTCGAGGCCGCTCCACAGGCGCGGGTGATCACGACGTACGTCGGCGCCGGCATCCTCTCGACCCAGCGACCGTTGCCGTTGGACCGGGTCTACCTGCTCAACCCCGGCCAGTCACTGGACGTCGGCGACCGCACACTCACCGGCTTCCGCCCGCCGCTGTACGACAGTCCCGCGACCGTCGGCTTCTACGACGACCGATCGAAGGTCTGCTTCAGCTCCGACTGCTTCGGCGCCCCGATGCCGACCAGCGAACTTGCCGGCGGCAACGAGGTCAGAGACGTACCGCGCGACGCACTCCGCGCCGGTCAGTTGCTCTGGGCAACCCTGGACAGCCCGTGGGTACACAACGTGGACCAGACGAAGTTCCTAGGCACCGCCGAACCCATCCGTGCCATGGACCCGGATGTCATCCTCAGCACCCACCTCCCACCGGCTGCCGGCCAACTCGCAGAGTTCCTGGACATGCTCGCCACGGCCCCCACCTCCGACCCATTCATCGGCCCCGACCAACGCGCCCTGGAAGAAATGCTAGCCAGCTTCGAACCCACCAGCGCGTAGGACGCCAGCACTAGCTGGCTTGCCTATGGCTACTAACCGGTAGAATCAGGTTAGGTGCAGCCTGTTCGCCGAGGATCGTTCCCGGTGGATCATTCGATCAGACAGGCGATGCTTGGGCTGTAGCTGCCGCAGGGATCTGGGTCTACGCTCGGCTGGTATGGGCGATGAGCTGAGAGCGGACATTCAGGCTGCCGTGTCCAAGATGAGCTCCAAGGTTGGCAGTAGGCGCGAAATCAAGAAACTCCCTGAGTACCTTTGGGAGGGTGAACGCGTAGACATGATCACCAGCGGCACCTACGGCGCTGGCACCGGTATCGTCGTCCTGACCGACCGGCGACTGTTCTTCCTCAAAGACGGCGTCATGTCCAAAACGTCGGAAGACTTTCCGCTGGGCAAGATCAGCTCCGTGCAGTGGTCCAGTGGGATGCTGCTCGGCAAGATCATTGTCTTTGCCTCGGGCAACAAGGCTGAGATTCTCAACGTCCAGAAGGCAGACGGCAAAGCGATCACGGACGCCGTACGCGCCAGACTCTCGCAGGATTCGCCGCCCGAGGCTGCTCCCGAGCACCCACCAACTTCACCAGCCAGCGACGCCCAGCCGGACGTCTACGAGCAACTAGCCAAGTTGGGCGACCTCAGGAACGCAGGCGTGCTCACAGACGAAGAGTTCGAGAAGAAGAAGGCAGAACTCCTCAGCCGGATCTGACTACGCTTTCAGCGGTGAGGGCGAGATTCGAACTCGCGGACCAGCCAGCGGCCGATCGACGGTGTAGCAAACCGCTGCCCCTGCCATCAGGCGGACCTCACCCCGGCCCGGCCGCCGTGCCCCCACGACGGCCAGGCTCTCCATTGCCCCCGGCGACTCCGGCGGCAGGTTTCCGGCGTACTGTCGCGTCCCCTGAGCGCGGCAGTACGCCGTACGTGCGTCAACCCTTGACGCAGATGACCTGCTTGAGGTGGGCGACTACCTCGACCAGGTCGGACTGGGCGGCGATGACCGAGTCGATGTCCTTGTACGCCGCCGGCAGTTCGTCCAGGACGCCGGCGTCCTTGCGGGACTCGACCCCGGCGGTCTGGGCGATCAGGTCGTCGACCGTGTAGCGGCGCTTCGCCTCGTTGCGGCTCATCCGCCGGCCTGCCCCGTGTGAGGCCGAGTAGAAGGACTGCTCCGAGCCGAGCCCGCGGACGACGTACGAGCCGGTCCCCATCGATCCCGGGATCAGCCCGAGGTCACCGGCGCCCGCCCGGATCGCGCCCTTGCGGGTGACCAGCAGGTCGAGGCCGTCGATGGTCTCCTCGGCCACGTAGTTGTGGTGGCACGAGATCGGCTTCTCGAAGGTGATCGGCTGGTCGAACGACTCCCGGACCGCCTGCATCACCAGGGCGAGCATGACCGCGCGGTTCCGCGAGGCGTACTCCTGCGCCCAGGTGAGGTCCTGGCGATACGCGTCCATTTCCGGCGTACCGGCCAGGAAGACCGCGAGGTCGCGATCCGGTAGGTCGGCGTTGTGCGGCAGCGCCTTGGCGATCCGCATGTGCCGCTCCGCCAGCTCCTTGCCGATGTTGCGCGAACCGGAGTGCAGCATCAGCCAGACCCGGTCCTCGTCATCGAGGCAGACCTCGATGAAGTGGTTGCCGCCACCCAGCGAACCCATCTGCTGGTGCGCCTTCTTCTCACGGTCCTGTACGCCGTCGTGCAGGCTGGTGAACGAACCCCAGAACCGGTCCCACCCACGATCCAGCCCGAGCTTCCGCACACTGACCGGATACTCGTGTGCCCGGAAACCGACCGGTACCGCGGCCTCGATCCGCGACCGGATCCCCGCCAGGTCGTCCGGCAGGTCCGAGGCCGTCAGCGACGTGAGCACGCCCTCCATGCCACACCCGATGTCGACGCCGACCGCGGCCGGCGACACCGCCTGGTACATGGCGATCACCGAACCGACGGTCGCGCCCTTGCCCAGGTGCACATCCGGCATCACCCGGACGCCGTACACCCACGGCAGCGCCGCGATGTTCCGCAGCTGCTGTAGCGCCGGCGCTCCCACCTCATGCTCCTGAGCCCACATCAGAGTGGAGCTCTTGGCCCCACTCAGCTCGACGGGGTACTGAACGTTCATCTCCCCACTCCTCCTGTCGTTTGTCGGCGGCAGAGGGAGGTCTCGAACCTCCACACCCCGTTGAGGGACAGACCGTTTTCGAGACGGCTGCCGATAGGCCGAAACTCGGCTTACTCTGCCTGGCTGTGCGTGGAGATCCCGGGTGTCGAACCCGGTGAAGCGACCTTGCAAGGGTCACTCGCGTGCCGACGCGATCCCCGAACTGCGGTGGGCGCCCGCAGTACCGGCGTACTGCGCTGTGAACGCAGTACCCCAGCTGCCAGGGCAGGACTCGAACCTGCGGGACCTCGGGTCAGAACCGAGGGTGGGATTCCGACACCCACCTGGCACCGCTCCGACGCGGCACCGGTGGGTACGACGTCAGAGTGCTAGCTCGGCACGCGAGGGGATCCACGGCTGCCACAGCAGTGGCATCCCGGCTTCCTCGGGCGTGCGGCAGCCCTTCTTCTCGTTGCAGGACGCGTGGGCGGCGACGGCGTTCAGCCACTCGCCGCGCCCGCCACGGGACCGGGGTACGACGTGGTCCATCGTGGTGGCGCCCGTTTGACCGCAGTACGCACAGCGGTACTTGTCACGCTTCAGTACGCCGACGCGCGTGTACTGAAGCCGCCCGGACGCGTAGCGCCACTTGGTCACGACGTACCGGACCAGGCGGAGTACGCGGGGGAAGGGGAAGGGACCGATGCTGGCGCCGTCATGTGCCTCCTCGACGACAGCGACCTCCCGGACGAGCATCCGGATGGCGTGCTGCACCGACACGACGTGTAGCTGCTCATATGAGGCGTTGAGCACGATGACACCGCTCATGCGTGGTACCTCCTCTCCTTCCAGTGTGCCCGACAGGTAGTTGCCGGGTCGGCTTTTCCGGTGCGGCTCCAGGGACTCGAACCCTGAACCTTCTGGTCCTAAGCCAGACGCCTCTCCCAATTGGGCTAGAGCCGCGGGTACTGCGTACGCCCGGCAGGATTCGAACCTGCACCCTCCTGCTTCGTAGACAGGCACTCTCTCCAGTTGAGCCACGGGCGTTCGCCGGCCCTGCGCCGGATCGACTGCGGATTTCCGGCGCAGGGCACGAACGTGGCCGGCAGCGGCTGGGGCCAGATCCTCACCTGACCCGCCTGCCGCCGACCTGGTTTTGGCGCTCGCTCGGCCGGTAGCAGAGCATCCTGCGTGCGCCTGGTCGAGCTGGGGAGATTCGAACTCCCGTTCCCCTCATCCCAAATGAGGTGGCCTGGCCGCTGGCCCACAGCTCGTTCCCCCGGCGCCCACTGTCCGGGCGCCGGGTATTGCAATGGCATATCCAGTTGTCAATTCTTCGAATTGCGGTCCGTGGACAGCAAAAAGCATCGGTGGAAGGAATCGAACCCTCGGAACACGGGTTTGGAATCCGGCTCGCAACCATTGCGCACCGACTCGGTGGTGAAAAACAAAAGAGCCGCCTGATCCGGGCTCTCCCGGCTCTGGCGGCTCCTTCTGATCTGGATGATCAGTCAGAGGGACCGCCGTACGCCGGGCCGAGGCTCGCCGCGAATTGCTGCAGATCGGCGTACAGGTGCACGGATCGCAGGCAAGCAGGCGCGGCGATGCGCTCTTCGCGCCACGCCATCCCGAACTCTTGCTTGCCGGTCACGGTGCTCTCCTAGTCTGTTGGTCCTTGCGGGCATTAGTTTCACCCGCCGACGTTCCCTAAGTCAATGCATTTCTCGAAACTTCTATTCCCCGGCATTTCCGCCGCCCGCGTACGCCGGTACGACGCGCGCCGCCGGCCCACCGGTTCCGCCCTTTCCGCCCGGTGCGAAGATGGCGGAATGATCGACAAGGTGGCCTGGATCGAACGAGCCGACGGCCGTGTGCTCAGCACGAGATCCAAGGGCAAGGACACGTACTACCTCCCCGGCGGCAAACGCGAACCCGGCGAGTCCGACGTCGAGACGCTGGTCCGTGAGATCTCCGAAGAACTGTCCGTCCAACTCGACCCGGCGACCGCAGTACACCTCGGCACCTTCGAGGCCCAGGCCCACGGCCACCCGCCCGGCGTCACCGTCCGTATGACCTGCTACACAGCCCAGTACTCCGGCACCCTCGCCCCCGCCAGCGAGATCGCGGAAATAGTCTGGCTCTCAGCCACCGACACAGCCCGCATCGCCCCCGTCGACCACCTCATCTTCACCCACCTCCAAGCCACCGGCCTCCTCCACCCCTGACCCGCCGCGGCGCTCGAAACCCGGCTCCGGCCTCCGATTCCAGAGCCCGATGCGGTATCCGATTCGGAATCAGCCCGCCCTCCCGCTACACTCTTGCATCGGCCCTCGGGCCACGCCGCCTTAGCTCAGTCGGCAGAGCGTCTCACTCGTAATGAGAAGGTCGTCGGTTCGATTCCGACAGGCGGCTCCACGCAGCGGCACCAAGAAACCCCAGGTCAGAGCACACATGACCCGGGGTTTCGTGATGTCGGCTTGTCTGTGGAGGGTCAACCACCCGAATGACGTAAGACCATGTGTTGCCACGCTTCATCACGCCGTCTTTGAGCTTGCCCATCAGGCGCCCGGTCCAGATCGGCGACGAACTCCATGAGATCGGTGGAACGGATCAGCCGCGAGCTGTCGATCTTGACCGACTTGAGCGTGCCGGACTGGATGAGCTGATAGACCTTCGCCCTGCTGACGCCAAGTGCTTCGGCGACCCCAGGAACGCGGTACAGAAGCTTGATGTCTTGCATGATGTTCCCTCGTGCTCAGGCCGCAGACGCGGCGATGTCAGTTGCCGAATTGGTGTTGCCGGGTGGTGAGGTGCCGTCGCGGGCGCGTTGTTTGGCGTGCTCGTACTCGGTGCGCCAGCGGATGCGTTTGGTGATGGCGTAGGCCATGACTTCCTTGTGCGTCGGTACGTCTTCGTCACCGGTCTTGCCCGTCCATTGGCGAGAGACGAGCACACGCCGGCCACCGACGCCGAGGTGCTGCCGGTCGTGTGCTTTGGAGTCGCAGGCACCGGCGACGGTGTTGCCGTCGGCATCTTTTCGGGGTGATCCCGTAGAGCAGCCAGTTGGCGCAGGTGTGCGAGCAGGGCAGGATCTTGACCTGGTCGTGCAGGCGGATCATGTGGTCGAGTTGGGCGGGGTGGAGCTGTTCGGGGTCGTCGCCGTAGGTTTCCGCGATGGTTTGCCGAGGTACTTGGTGAGGTAGCCGATCGCCTTGCCGACCTTGGAGCGCTTGCCGTTGTCGTCGTCGGCCACGATGCCCTTGTAGTCGAGCTGGGCACCGAACCGGACCACATGTGCGGGCTCGGCGGTTTCGTCGGACCCGCGCGACTAACCGAGCCGGTCAGGGTGGCGGTGAGTCCTTCCCCTGGCCCGTCACCCTGGCCGTTCCACCCCACCTGCCTTGGCGAGAAGGCAACCCCCGAAGAAAGGAGATCCGCCTAGCGATCCGAAGCCAACCCCAGCACGCAGCCGATCGGTGACCATCGCCGGTCGGGCTATGTCACGTCCGCCCGGCTCTGCGTAGTGTGATCCGCCAACAGATCCGCAACATCCTGGTCCGCGGCAATGAGATCCGCAACAGCCTAGAAGCCTGGCGACCACCTGAAGGACCCGGCGAACGCACGGATCTGCCGAGTTGAGGATGTTCCCTGGCGTCGCTGTGTGACAGCCTCCCTGCCCGATCGTAGGAGGCGAGTTACCTCGACGGCCTTGACCACAACTCGTGTGTCAGTGGCCGATCGCCTGCAGGTAGCGGTTGCGGTGCGCCCTGAAGCGGCCTGGGTTCGACGGCAGCGGCCGGCCGCCGAGCACGTAGGACAGATCCTCGAAAATGCAGTGCCACCCTGGCATCAGATTCTCCGGGCGGCAGGTGTCGTCGATCTCGTGGGTGAAGGTGAGCCGGCAACCCGGCGGGCGGTGCTCTAGCTCGAATCGTGCCGTGCTGGTTGGCGCGTCGAAGCTGGTCCAGGTGAATTCCAACAGTCTTGCGGGTTCGATGGCGGTCACCGTCCCTGTGATGCCGTGCTCGGAGTCGTGCAGGTCGACGGTTCCGCCCGCCTCGAGCTCGAGGGTGCCGGCGAAGAACCAGACCGCGCGTTCGGCTGGGTCGGCGAGTGCCGCCCACACCCGGTCGGCCGAGTGGTCGAGGTCGCGGGTGAAGGTCAGGGCGCGGCCGGTCGGTGTGTGGATCAGGATGCCGTCGTTCACGGTCTGTCTCCTTCGGGAGGGTAGGGGTGGGCGTCGAGGTACGACTGCAGGCCGTCCACGCGCTCGGTCCACAGCGGCCTGAATGGCGCCAACCAGTCGGCCACAGCACGCAGCGGTTCCGCCTCGACGCGGTACCACCGCTGCGGTCGTCAACACGCGCGGTGATAAGCCCGGCCTCGCGCAGCACCCGTAGGTGCTTGGACACCGTCGGCTGGCTGGCACCGCTGCCACCACCAGTTGGGTGACGGTCGCCTCACGGGTGCCGATCAGGCCCAGCAGCTGGCGGCGAGTGGGCTCGGCCATCGCAGTCAACGGGTCCACACTCGCGAATATACTCGCATAGGCATATGCCTTGCAAGGCATGTCACGGGGTCACGCATCGGCCCGGCTCGCTAACGACGCATCCGGTGTGAACCGTCTATCTATGCCTCAGAGAGCTGCCGATGACAGCGTGTGCGCCGGCGAGGATGCTGGGTTTGTCCTACTCGCGCTGCTGGCTGGGGAGTGCGCATGCTGATCGATCACCTCATCTATGCCCATCCTGACCTCGACACCGCGGTGGACGTGATCCGTCGCCGCTTCGGGGTCGAGGCCGGCGGGGGTGGTAGTCACCCGGGCCGGGGTACGCACAACAAGCTGCTGGGGTTGGGGTCGCGGACCTACTTGGAGGTCGTCGCCCCGGACCCCGGCCAGCCGGAGCCGGCGGCGCCGCGGTCGTACGGGGTCGAGGGCATCACCCAGGGTGGTCTGGTCGGATGGGCCGTTGCGGTCGAAGACATCGAGGCGGCACGCGCGTACGCGCGCTCGCACGGATTCGACCCCGGCCCTGTGATCGACGGGCACCGGAAGGACCCAGCGGGCAGGCTTCTGCGCTGGCGGCTGACCGCCAATGCTCAGGTCGCCGGCGTGATTCCGTTCCTGATCGACTGGGGAGACACCCGCCACCCAGCGGTCGACGCGCCATCCGGCCTCACTTTGCGCTCGCTGTGGGTGGAACATCCCCGCCCAAGCGAGATTCAGACCGCATTGGCTGCGCTGGGCGCCGACGTTGAGGTCCGCCAAGCGCCTCAACCCGCTCTCGTGGCTCAGGTGGACGGCCCCGCTGGCGTCGCGGAACTACGCTGACAAGCCAGTACGCGCGGGCACGCATGCGCGGCCCCAGGCGAGCGCAGTACCGGGTTGGCTGTTAGTCGAAGAGGCGTCGGAGGCGGGGGCGGGTGTTTCGGGGCCAGAGGAGGTCTCGGAAGCGGTCTATTGGGCCGAAGGGCCACCGGGTGGCAATCTGCTGGACGGTGGGGTCCTGGATTTGGGGTGTCAGGAGGCCGGGGAAGTCTGCCCAGGCGACCTTGAAGGGGCGGTCCCACATTCGTTCGATCTCGGTGGTGACCGGGTCAGTCAGGTGCAACGCGTTGTGCATCTTTGCTAGTTCTTCGTACGCGGTCAGCAGGGCGGCCTCGCGTGTTTGCCAACTGTCGGCCTTCACCACGTCCGAGAGGATCGGGGTGAGGGTCGGGCCGCACGCCAGGCGGGAGAACGCGGTGCCGAACCACTTCGGGTACGGCGCGTACTGCCGCTCCATCAGGAAGCACAGCTGCATCAGATCGGTGACGAGGCGCGAGCCGATCAGCGCCGAGCCGAGTTCGTCGCCGACGGAGCCGGCCCGGCCGGCCAGGTTCATCTCCGGATGGACCCGCCACCAGCCGGCCACCAGCAGGTAGAGCCAGACGTCGCGCGGGTAGTACGCGAACCGATCGCGAACGGTCTGGAGACCGAGATCGTCGTGGTGAACAGCACCCGCGGTGAGCGCCAGCAAGTTCTGTTCGGTGAACGTCAGCCAGTCGGGTACTTCGATCTCGCCCGCGATGTCGAATTCGAGGTGCTCACGGACGTAGGCGCGGATCGTGTGCACGCTGACGTCGGTCGGATGGCCGCGGTAGGTCGACGGGAGTTCGCGTCGCAGTACCTCGCTGACCTGCTCGTCGTCCTCCGCGAGGAAGAGCAGCACCCGCGCCTGCCAGTCGTGGTCGGTCGACATCTCGTCGTCGAATCCGAGGGCTTCGGACCCACGCCCGAGAAGCGCCGCGCTGTGCGGCAGGCCCGGGAACGCGGCGTCGAGGACGGGCCGGACCGCCTCGGCGTAGTACAGACGGCTCAGTTCCAGCCCGGGAATGAACGCTCCCACCAGCCCGACCTCCAGCATCTTCGGAGAGCGGACAGAGTGCCAAGGTCTTCGTCGCCGCGCAACCAGTCGCTCCACCCCGGCGACCCGCGTGGGGGCTAAATCGGTGGCTCGGGCTGGCTCCGGCTGTCAGGTTGGTCGGATGTTGCTGGTTCTGACTGGTTCGAGTTGCTCTGGGAAGACGACGTTGGCTCGCGCGTTGGGTGAGCGGGTGCCGGGTGTTACCGTCCACGACCACGACGAGGTCGGCGTACCGGAGGATGCGGACACCCAGTGGCGAAACCGTACGACGGAAGAATGGATCCGCCGAGCCCTGGAGTATCAGGACTGCGGGCTGGATGTTCTCCTGACCGGGCAGTCGCCGCTTGGTGAGATTCTGGCGTCGCCCTCGGCGCCTCGGCTCGATGGCATCGCGGTGTGTCTCGTGCACGTCGCCGATGAGGAGCGACGGCGGCGTCTCAATCGGCGTGACGATGGTCGGTGGTCAGCAGCACTCCTGGAGTCCTTCATCGGCTGGAGCACTTGGCACCGCGGGCACGCTGAAGACCCTCGGTACCGGCCCGAGGTGATCATCAACGGCAGCTGGCCGGCCATGGCCTGGGACCGCTGGTCGGAATGGACCAAGCAAGACCCCCGCTGGACCACCCACCTGCTCGACACCACGGAAAAACCCATCGCCCAGTCCGTCGACGCCCTGGAGCACTGGCTGACCACCCAGCGCACCGCCCACCACGCCGGCCAGCTCCCACTCGCCAAGGGCTGGGTCGACATCAAGTCCTGATCCGAATCCAGCTGGACGTTCCGGAGTCGGAGGGGCTGTGCCACGGGAAGGTCCGGTTTGTCATCCGGACTTCTTCGCCGCACAGGCGGAGTACGGGCAACTCGTGGTGAGTCACGTACCCGGACTGACACACCGTTGAGGAACAGTCCACGAGCGCCTGGCGCTCGTGGACTGTTGCAGCTCTGGTTCTACAGGCCACTCAGTACCAGGTCGCGTAGCCGTCCCAGCGGTAGGAGAGCTTGGGGTCGGGATAGCAGTTCTTGGCGTCGGCGACGATGTTGTTCATCAGCCGGTAGCAGTCGTCCTTGGTGGGAGCGTTGTCCACCACCTGAACGGTGGTGGCGGCCTGGGCAGGGGCGGTTGCGGCGATCGCGGCGCCAAGACCTAGGGCAATCGCGACGGCTGCGTGACCTGCGACGCGGGACAGCCTACGAGCGGATCGATTCACCATGGACCTCCGTGCTAGAAGTATTGGGAACCTCAGGTGCCGCGCGGTGTAGGCATCGTTCCTCTCGTCCGGCAGACCCGTCAATCACCATCGGTCTACGTCTAAGTCATGCCTTTGTGCCGAAGTCTTGCTATTGGTTGCTGATGGCAACCAGTCACCTGGTGGCGAGGGCGGTTCGTACGCCGAGGGCGATCAGGACGGCGCCGGAGATTCGGGACATCGCAGTACGGAGGGTTGGTGTTTGGAAAGCGCGCCGCGAGACGTGCACCGTGCCGGCCCAGATGAACAGCCAGCCGGCCGCCACCATCACGTGGATCGCGCACAGGAGCATGATCTGCGGCAGCAACGGGTGGTCGCGATCGAGGAACTGGGGCGCGATGGTCAGGTAGACCGCGGCGGCCTTCGGATTGAGGACGTTGCCCAGGTATCCCTGGACGATGTCGCTGCGACCGTTCCAGGGCAGGGAGCGAGGCTTTGGGGACGCGCTGCGGTCGGCGGCCGAGCGGGATGCCCAGATTGCCTGGACTCCGATCGCGATGAGGTACGCCGCGCCAAGCAGCTTCACGACCGTGAAGGCGGTCGACGACTTCATGACCAAGGCGGACAGGCCGGCGCCGGCGAGCAATGCGTGGGTCAGCAAGCCGAACGACGTACCGGCGATCACCCCGGCACCGGCACGAAGGCCGGTGCCGAGCACCCGCTCGGTCACGAGGGTGAGGCTGACTCCTGGCGTCAGGCAGATCGGCAGGACGGCGAGGCCGAATCCGAGGAGCGCCAGCCAGTTCATCACCGCACAGTACCAACGGCCGGGTCGCGAGCGACCGGGTCAGCTACGCAGTCCGAGCGCGGCCGCACCGGCGTACCGGGCTGAGCTTCCGAGCTCTTCCTCGATGCGGATCAGTTGGTTGTACTTCGCGGTGCGGTCCGAGCGGGACAGCGAGCCGGTCTTGATCTGACCGCAGCCCGTGGCGACGGCGAGGTCGGCGATGGTGGTGTCCTCGGTTTCGCCGGAGCGGTGCGACATGACGACGGTGTAGCCGGCTTGGTAGGCAGTGGTGATGGTGTCGAGGGTTTCGGTCAACGTGCCGATCTGGTTGACCTTGACCAGGATGGAGTTGGCGATGCCCTCGCTGATGCCGTCGCGAAGCAATGTCTGGTTGGTGCAGAAGACGTCGTCGCCGGTGAGCTGGATGCGGTGGCCGAGCTTGGTGGTCAGCGATCGCCACCCTTCCAGATCTGCTTCACCCATTGGGTCCTCGATCGAGGCGATCGGGTACCGGGCAACGAGTCCGGTGAGGTAGTCGACCTGCTCGGCGACGGTACGACGTACGCCCTCGCCCTTGTAGTCGTAGACGCCGTCGCGGTGGAACTCCGATGCGGCCGGATCCATCACCAGCGTGACATCGGTGCCCGGCTTGTACCCCGTCCGCTCGATCGCCTTGAGGACGAACTCGAGCGCCTCGTCCGCGGTCCGGAGCTGCGGGGCGAACCCGCCCTCGTCGCCCACGCCGGTGTTGTGGCCGGCGGCAATCAAATCGCGGCGCAGGGTGTGGAAGATCTCCGAGCCCATCCGGACCGCCTCGGCGAACGTCGCGGCGCTGATCGGCGCGATCATGAACTCCTGGAAGTCCAGCGGATTGTCGGCGTGCGCGCCACCGTTGATGATGTTCATCATCGGGACCGGCAGTGTTCGCGCATTTGCGCCACCCACATACCGATAAAGCGGCAACCGATGAGCGGCGGCCGCAGCCTTCGCCGTTGCCAGCGAGACACCCAGTACTGCGTTCGCGCCCAGCCGCGCCTTGTTCGGCGTACCGTCCAACCGGATCAACACTTCGTCGACCCCGGCCTGATCCTCGGCATCGAGCCCCTGGATCGCCGCGGCAATCTCGGTCGAAACGGCCGCGATGGCACCCTGAACCCCCTTGCCGTGGAACCGAGCCGGATCCCCATCCCGCAGCTCCACCGCCTCCCGAGCCCCCGTCGAAGCCCCCGACGGCACAGCAGCCCGCCCCAAGCTCCCATCGGCCAGCTCGACATCCACCTCAACCGTCGGATTCCCCCGACTGTCCACAATCTCCCGCCCGACCACCCTGCTGACCGCAGTCATCGCAGCACCCCTCGACGTAGTAAGTTCCTATTAGGAACTCTATCGCAGGCTGGTGTCAGCTCGCGGGGACGCTGCCGACCATCCAGAGGGAGGTGCCGTTGAGGCAATCGCGGCCGGTCCAGGTGTCCAGGAAGCGGTCCACGCCTCCGCCGCCCATGGTGAAGGAGGTTCCTGAGCGCGCCACGACCTTCTGGGTGCCGTCGAGGATCTCGAAGGACTTGGCGTCGCCGCGGACGGTGTAGCCCTTGGGCCACACGACGTTCACCTCGGACGGGCCCGCAGTCATCCGAACGCACCCGGTCGAATCGACGAACAAGGTGCCGCTGCGAGCGGCCTCCATGCCACTCCGGCTCTCTGTGTGCGACGTCATAAGCCGCAGCGGCGGGGCAGGGGACGCGGATGGGGACGACACCGCGGCGGGGGACGATGTACACGCGCCGGCAGCAATCAGAGCTACAGCTGTTCCGAGGATCGCGAGTGCCCGTCCGCTGCGCATGGCCGGAGTGTAGGTCCGCAGCTCGCCGACGGACAGAGGAACGGGCTCGACGAGGGGTCACGCCTTGGCGTCTCATCCCCGGAATGACGGCCGAAAGTGGGTGGAGGGGACGAAAGGTCCACCGTTAGGGTGGGGAAATGGCGTCGGTCAAGCAGTTTCAGGTCACGTTCGACTGTGCGAATCCGGAGCGGGTTGCTCGGTTCTGGTGTGAGGTGCTGGGGTACGTCGTACCTCCGCCGCCGCCCGGCTTCGCCAGCTGGGAAGAGTTCAACGAGTCCCTCCCCGCTGAGCGGCAGGACTCCGCCTTCGCGTGTGTTGA
This sequence comes from Kribbella sp. CA-294648, assembly GCF_050943845.1. Classification (NCBI taxonomy): domain Bacteria; kingdom Bacillati; phylum Actinomycetota; class Actinomycetes; order Propionibacteriales; family Kribbellaceae; genus Kribbella; species Kribbella sp. CA-294648. Next base: position 8,204,462 of record NZ_CP191981.1, on the reverse strand, counting down.
CCCCGAGGGTGTTGGTCCGCGGCTGTTCTTCCAGCGCGTTCCCGAGGGCAAGGTCGTCAAGAACCGGGTGCACCTCGACGTACGGGTCGGCACCGGGCTCGTGGGTGAGGAGCGTCTCGCAGTACTCGAGGCCGAGTGCGCCCGGCTGGTCGCACTCGGCGCGGAACGCTACGAACTCCTCGTCGCCGACGGTTTCAACGAGTCCTGCCTCGTCATGAAAGATGTCGAAGGCAACGAATTCTGCCTCGACTGAGTAGTGGATGAGCTCCTTCGTCAACGTCTTCAAACCGGCCGGCGGCGGTCCGTACGGCTGTCCTTGCTGCGGCTACCTGACCCTGGGGGAGCGGGGCGGGTTCGAGATCTGCGATGTGTGCTTCTGGGAGGACGACGGCCAGGACGCCCACGATGCCGACGTTGTCCGCGGCGGCCCCAACGGTCCGCTCAGCCTGACCCAGGCCCGCCTCAACTTCGCGAAGTTCGGAGCTTGCTCGGAACGGCATGTCGCGCACGTCCGCCCGCCCACCGCCGAAGAACATCCATTGCGCTGACCTCACGCGCCGAGGTGTTCGGCCAATCGCGATCTGACGTCGGCGGGATAGAGCCCGAGCTCGGCGAACTCGCCTGGGGCAGCCCAGCGGAGTTCGAAGCTGTTGTTGGGGTTGTGGGCTTCTGCCTCGTCACCGGCCAGGTTCGGCGTACCGGCGACGTCGGTCATCAGGAAGTACGACGCGGGCCGGCCGTTGTGGGTGCTGGTCCACAGCAGGCGGTCGACACCAGCCGTGAGCGTGGTCTCCTCGGTCAACTCCCGTACTGCGGCCACTTCGGCGCTCTCGCCTTCCTCAACGTGCCCACCCGGCAGGACGGCGTAGTCGTGCCCAGGACACTCCGGACCAGCCAGGTCGCCACCTCTACACATGGCGCACTCGGCAGCGGCGTCAAGCCGCAGATACCGCTTGATCACCAGCGCCCGACCACCATCAACAACCACAGCCACAGCCCTCGGAATCGCCATACAAACCACGATCCCAGACCCCTCCGACAAACCCCCGAGAGCTGGCCCCTCGAGGCGCGGGACTCACGCATCCCGCGCCTCGAAGGGGTGCTACTTCGCGACGTACGCCGCGAGGTGTTTGCCGGTGAGGGTGGGTTGTTTGGCTACCAGGTCGGCGGGGGTGCCTTCGAAGACGATTTGGCCGCCGTCGTGGCCGGCGCCTGGGCCGAGGTCGATGATCCAGTCGGCGTGGGCCATCACGGCCTGGTGGTGTTCGATCACGATGACCGACTTGCCGGCGTCGACCAGGCGGTCGAGGAGGGCGAGGAGTTGTTCGACGTCGGCGAGGTGGAGGCCGGTGGTGGGTTCGTCGAGGACGTAGATGCCGCCCTTCTCACCCATGTGCGTTGCCAGCTTGAGGCGCTGCCGCTCGCCACCGGACAGCGTGGTGAGCGGCTGGCCGAGGCTCAGGTAGCCCAGCCCGACGTCGGCCAGGTGCGACAGGATCTTGTGCGCGGTCGGCGTCTTGGCGTCCCCGTCGGCGAAGAACTCCGTTGCCTCCGACACCGACATCGCCAGTACTTCGCTGATGTCGCGCCCGCCGAAGTGGTAGTCCAGCACCTCTTCCTTGAACCGCTTCCCCTCGCACACCTCGCACGGGGTCGCGACGCCCGCCATCATCGCCAGGTCGGTGAAGATGACGCCCGCGCCGTTGCAGTTCGGGCAAGCACCTTCCGAGTTCGCGCTGAACAAAGCCGGCTTCACCCCGTTGGCCTTCGCGAACGCCTTGCGGATCGGCTCGAGCAGACCCGTGTACGTCGCGGGGTTGCTGCGCCGCGATCCCCGGATCCCGGTCTGGTCGATCGACACGACGTCGGCCGAGGGCGGCAGCGAACCGTGGATCAACGAGCTCTTCCCCGAACCCGCAACACCCGTGATGACGGTCAGCACACCGAGCGGGATGTCCACGTCGACGTTCTGCAGGTTGTGCGTGGAAGCACCGCGGATCTCCAGCTGGCCGTTCGCGGAACGCAGCTCCGACTTCAGCGACGCCCGGTCGTCGAGGTGCCGGCCGGTGAGCGTGTCGCTGTCACGGAGGCCCTTGATGGTGCCCTCGTAGCAGATCGTGCCGCCCGCGGTGCCCGCGCCGGGACCGAGGTCGACGACGTGGTCGGCGATCGCGATCGCCTCCGGCTTGTGCTCGACCACCAGCACCGTGTTGCCCTTGTCGCGCAGCCGCAGCAGCAGTTCGTTCATCCGCTGGATGTCGTGCGGGTGCAGCCCGATGGTCGGCTCGTCGAAGACGTAGGTGACGTCGGTGAGCGAGGAGCCGAGGTGGCGGATCATCTTGACCCGCTGCGCCTCACCACCGGACAGCGTGCCGGCCGGCCGGTCGAGTGACAGGTAGCCCAGGCCGATCTCGACGAACGAGTCGAGCGTGTGCTCCAGCTTGTCCAGCAGCGGGGCGACGGACTTGTCGTCCACCCCGCGCACCCACTCGGCCAGGTCGCTGATCTGCATCTTGCAGGCGTCGGCGATGCTGATGCCGTCGATCTTCGACGACCGGGCTCCCTCGTTCAGCCGGGTCCCGTCGCACTCGGGGCAGGTGGCAAAGGTGATAGCCCGCTCCACGAAGGCCCGAATGTGCGGCTGCATCGCCTCGACATCCTTGGCCAGGAACGACTTCTGGATCTGCGGGATCAGGCCCTGGTAGGTCAGGTTGATGCCCTCGACCTTGATCTTGGTCGGCTCCTTGTAGAGCAGCGCCTGCAGTTCCTTCTTGGTGAACTTGCTGATCGGCTTGTCGCAGTTGAAGAACCCGCAGCCGCGCAGGATCCGGCCCTGCCAGCCGTCCATGCTGTAGCCGGGGATGGTGAGCGCGCCCTCGTTGATCGTCAAGCTCTCGTCGTACAGGGCGGTCAGGTCGAAGTCGGTGACCGATCCGCGTCCTTCACAGCGCGGGCACATACCGCCGGTGATGCTGAACTCGCGGCGCTCCTTGGTCTGCTGGCCGCCCTTCGACAAGGTGACCGCGCCGGCGCCGCTGATCGAGGCGACGTTGAAGGAGAACGCCTGGGCCGAGCCGATGTGCGGCTTGCCGAGCCGGCTGAACAGGATCCGCAGCATCGCGTTGGCGTCGGTCGCCGTCCCGACGGTCGAGCGTGGATCGGAGCCCATCCGCTCCTGGTCGACGATGATCGCCGTGGTCAGGCCTTCCAGTACGTCGACGTCGGGCCGCGCGAATGTCGGCATGAAGCCCTGGACGAAGGTGCTGTACGTCTCGTTGATCATCCGCTGCGACTCGGCCGCGATCGTGCCGAACACCAGCGAGCTCTTGCCCGACCCGGAGACGCCGGTGAACACCGTCAGCCGGCGTTTCGGGATCTCGATGCTGATGTCCTTCAGGTTGTTCACCCGCGCGCCCTGGACCCGGATCAGCTCGTGGCTGTCGGCAGCGTGGGATCCGGTCGACGGCGTACGGGTCGTGGTGCGCTTGCTCATCAATTCTCCATCTCATCGGGCGCGCGCCGTCCGGGCGTCACCTGGCAGGGGAAGGCGGACCGGTCAGCGCACTTCCTGGAGCCGGACCATGTTGCCGGCCGGATCGCGGAAGGCGCAGTCGCGGACGCCGTACGGCTGGTCGATCGGCTCCTGGACGATCTCGATGTCACGGGCTTGCAGCTTCGCGAAGGCGGCGTCGACGTCCGGTGTGGCCAGCAGGATGCCGCCGTACGTGCCCTTGGCCATCATCTCGGCGATCACCTTGCGCTCCTCCTCGGTGACGCCGGGATCGGCCGCCGGCGGGTGCAGCACGATGCTGGTGTCCGGCTGGCCGGGCGGTCCGACCGTGAGCCAGCGCATCCCGTCGTAGCCGACGTCGTTGCGCAGTTCGAAGCCGAGCGCGTCGCGGTAGAAGGCGAGCGCGGCGTCCGCGTCGTTGTGGGGCAGGAAGCTGGCGTTGATCGTGATGTCCATAGCGATCACGCTAACTGCGAGGCGGCGGCCGGTGCTTCTCGATTCCTGATCGGTCTGCTCACCTGTTTCGAGAAGTACGACGGCATCCCGGCCAGCGCGCCCGCCGCATCCACCCGGTAGACACTCGGCGGTACGCCGACCAGCTCGGTGAAGCGGGTGCTGAACGTGCCCAGTGAGGAGCAGCCGACCTCGAAACACACCTCGGTGACGCTCAGGTCGCCGCGGCGCAGCAGGGACATCGCCCGCTCGATCCGCCGCGTCATCAGATATGAGTATGGTGACTCTCCGTAAGCGATGCGGAACTGGCGGCTCAGGTGACCGCCGGACATGTTCACGCCCCGGGCGAGCGCCTCGACGTCGAGCGGCTGCGCGTACTCCCGGTCGATCCGGTCGCGGACCCGCCGCAGCAGCGCCAGGTCGCGCAGGTGCTGCTCGCTGTCCGTCCTGCTCCCCATGGGACCGATCGTGCCATATTCCGCGCGCTGACGGGACGTGTCGAGGACGGTGAGGCCCGCTCCGACGTACCAGGTGACCATCACCCACGGAAGGGGACTCTGATGCGCTCGACAGCCGATCGTCTGCTGCGGACCTACTTGACGCTCATGGTCGTCGCGACGGGCGCTTCGTCGATGATCTGGGGGATCAACACGTTGTTCCTGCTGGACGCCGGGCTGAGCGTGGCCCAGGCGTTCGCGGCCAACGCGTTCTTCACCGTGGGGCAGGTGCTCTTCGAGGTACCGACCGGGGTCATCGCCGACACGGTCGGCCGGCGGGCGTCGTACCTGCTGGGGGCGGCGACGCTGACGGTGTCGACGCTGCTCTATGTGCTGCTCTGGCAGATCGAGGCAGGGTTCCTGGCCTGGGCACTGGCCTCCGCGCTGCTCGGGCTCGGGTTCACCTTCTTCAGCGGTGCCACCGAGGCGTGGCTGGTCGACGGACTGGCAGCCAGCGGGTACGAAGGCTCGCTGGAGTCGGCGTTCGCCAACGGCCAGGTCGCGAGCGGTGTCGCGATGGTCGGCGGCACGGTTGCCGGCGGAGTACTGGCTCAACTGACCAACCTCGGGACGCCGTACCTGGTCCGGGCCGCGTTGCTCGTCCTGACCTTCGTGGTGGCGTGGCGGGCGATGCACGACATCGGGTTCGCGCCGAAGCCGCGAGTCTCGGTCCTCGGGGAGATGCGCTTTATTGTGCGGGCGTCGCTCGACCACGGGCTGCGCAATCCGCCGGTGCGCTGGTTGATGCTCTCGGCACCTATCACGATGGGCGTCAGCATCTACGGCTTCTATGCGGTGCAGCCGTACCTGCTCGAGCTCTACGGCACCACCGATTCGTACGCTATTGCAGGGATCTCCGCCTCGCTCGTCGCAGTCGCCCAGATCATCGGCGGACTGTCCGCAACGACCGTGAGCAAAGCGTTCCGGCACGGTACTTCGGTGCTGCTCCTCACCGCGATCGTCACAGCAGTCATGTTGGTGCTGATCGGCCTGGTGACGAACTTCTGGCTGGCCATGATCCTGCTGGCTGTCTGGGCCATCATGTTCTCGACCGCCGAACCGGTCCGGCAGGCGCTCCTCAACCGGCTCATCCCTTCGGCCCAGCGAGCGACGGTGCTCTCGTCGGACAACCTGCTTGCATCGGTTGGTGGCGCGGCCATCCAGCCGACGCTGGGTAAAGCAGCCGACGCATGGAGTTACGGAACGGCGTACCTGATCAGTGCGGGCATCCAACTCGTGGCCCTGCCCTTCGTACTCCGGGCCCGGCAAGCTCGCGTCGCGGCGGACGAAAAAGTGCCCAACGCAACTTTCTCCTGAGTTTCCTCATCGTGCTCCGTGTAGGGGGAGGAGCAAACGAGGGGGGAGATCGTGAACAGTCGGAGAGGTGTGGGCGCGGCGGTGGGATTCGCGCTCGCGATGGGTGGGCTGGTTGCCGGACCGGTGGCGGTTGCCGCGCCACCGGGTCCGGGGATCACGGTGCTGCCCGATCTGCCCGAGCCTGGGTTCGCGCAATTCGATCCGGGCAAGAGCAACGTAGTACCGGCGACGAAGGCTGCCGCGACCGATGTGCAAAGCGCTGCTCCGAGGACGTTGGCGGAAGGCGCGACGGCTGCCGGGACCTACTCGTGCCCCGGTTTCAGCACGGTGGACGACGCGACGACGGTGGCGATGCTTCAGAGCGATCTCTTCGCCTGGGGGCCGTACGCGGCGTACAAGGTCGGCAACGGCAGCGGAAACATCAACTGGCGGCTCAACCCGTACAACAATCCCAGCTGGTACATGTGGTTCCACTCGCTTCGTTGGCTAGGGCAAGGAATCATGGCGGCCGGGAAGGGCAACACGACCGCGATGGTCCGGGTCTCGGCGATCACCAAGGACTGGGTGGCCGACAACCCGTACTCGTGGAAGGCCAACATCGGTGCGGACGAGGCCACGAAGCACCGGGCGAACGTGCTGATCTGCCTCCGCCAGGCGGTCCTCTCGGGACTCGCCGTCACCCAGTTGCCGGCGCAGTACAGCTGGATCGACACCGCGCTCGTCAACCACGCGGCGTTCCTGACCGCGTACTGGAGCGGCGCCTGGAACCACGGCACGGACGAGAGCATCGCGCTCTTCGGTGTCGGGTGCACTCTGAATCGGTCCGCCTACAAGACCACCGCACAGAACCGGTTGGCCGCGGGGATCACCACGTCGATCGACGCGCAGGGTGCGACCAACGAGCAGTCGACCGCCTACGCCCAGTTCAACTACGCGCTCTGGGGACGCGCTGCCGCCGTACTGCAGCAGTGTGGAGCCGACCCCGGTACGACGATCACCTCGCGGCGGGCGCTGCTCGCCAAGTGGCTCAGCCTGGCCACGAACTCGCTCGGCAAACTGCACCAGCTCGGTGACTCCGAGGTCGTCGCGACCGCGCCGATCGCCGGCACGCCTCTCGAGTACGCCGGCTCGCGCGGTGTCAACGGAGTGGCCCCGCCGAGCCGCATCGGCGTCTACTCGGCGGGCTATGTCTTCGGCCGCACTGGGTGGGGCCAGACGCGGTCCTTCGCGCAGGAGTCGACGTACAGCATCCGGTACGGCCCAGCGCGAGCCGTGCACGGTCACAGCGACCACACGGGCACCACCTACACGTCTCGCGGCCGCGACATCCTGATCACCGGCGGTCACGCGGGCTACCAGAACGACGCCTGGCGGACATGGGCCAAGGGGCAGTTCGCCGCCAATGCGATGACGACTCCGTTGGCTGCCGAGACCTATCCGGTCACCAAGCTGGTCAGGTCGGGGGTCTACCCGACCTCGGAGTTCTACGAGTTCGCGGATGTGCCGGGAGCCGGGATCAGCCGCAAGCGCGCAGTACTGGTGCTGAAGGATCCTGATCTCCTCGTCACTCTGGACAGTGGGAGCTCCACGAAGGCGCACCAGTTCCAGACCCTGTGGCACCTGCCGTCGGATCAGAAGGCGACGGTGTACTCGCGTACTGCGGCGATCGGGATGAAGGCCGGCGACACGAGCCGGACGATCCTCTTCCAGATCCCGTTCCGCCAGGTGCTGCCGCGGGGCGCGATCCTGCTCAAGCAGGCGCAGACCAACCCGATCCAGGGCTGGCACTACCCGACCATCTTCCGCCGGAACTCTGCGCCCACGCTGTTGTTCGCGCGATCGGGCTACAGCGCGTCGATCCTGTCCGTGGTCGCACCCGTCCACGCCACCGGATCCGTGCACTACAAGGGCCGCTGGTCCGGGACGACGTACATCATCGACATGGTGGTCGGCGGCAAGAAGGTCTCCTTCGGTATCAGCGCCGGCGGCGCGGTGTACCGCGTCGCGTAACCGGTCGGTCAGACCTCGGCTGGGCTCATCTCCAGACAGAACTCGTTGCCTTCGGGATCCTGGAGCGTGACCCAGCCGCGGCCGTTCGGTTTGCGATGGTCCTCGTGCACGGTGGCGCCCAGCGCGAGCAGCCGCGGAAGTTCTTCGTCGCGGGTGCGCTCGGTCGGTTGCAGGTCGAAGTGGATGCGGTTCTTGACGGTCTTGCCTTCGGGCACCCCGATGAAGAGCAGACCGGGCAGGGGAGCCGGCGCCTCCACCAGTACTTCGTTGTCGCCGGGCTCGTCCTCGGCGGAGACGGGCCAGCCGGTGACCTTGCTCCAGAAGGTCGCCAGCTCGTACGGGTGGGCGCAGTCCAGCGTCACGTGCCTGAGGATCATGCCGGTCAATCTAGACCGGGTCGTTCCCGTGGCGCCGCCGAATTTTGCGGGGGTGGCGAGGTCTCGAAAGTGTCCGGGGGCGGGTCTAGGGTGCGAAGCATCAGGGGTAGTTGGGGAGAGGAGCAAGTGATGGGATCGAGACTCAACCCGTACATCGGCTTCGACGGGAACGCGCGGCAGGCCTTCGAGTTCTACCAGCAGGTGTTCGGCGGGGAGCTGGCTGTGAACACGTTCGGCGAGTTCGGCGCGCCGGACGCCGAGGACGGCGACAAGATCATGCACGCGATGCTCGAGACGCCGCAGGGCTACACGTTGATGGGTTCGGACACACCGAGCCAGGGCGAGTTCCAGCCCGGCACCAACATGTCGGTCAGCCTGAGCGGCGACGACGAATCCCTCCGCGAGGCCTACACCAAACTGTCCGAGTCCGGCACAGTCACGATGCCCCTGGAGAAACAAATGTGGGGCGACGAGTTCGGCATGGTCACCGACCAGTTCGGCGTCTCCTGGATGATCAACATCACCCAACCCGAAAGCTGACCCCCACCCGGTACTACGCCCGCCGGGCCCGCCCAGGTCCGGCGTCGGCCCCCGCGCTGCCCGCGGCGTACGGGCGTCCGTTCAGGCAGGAAGGTTGCGGACCAGGTCTGCGGACTCGTGGACCGGGGTGAGGGGTGTGCCGTGGGTGAAGTAGTGGGTGAGGTTGTCTACTACTAGTTGGCCCATGGCGTTGCGGGTGGGGATGGTGGCGGAGCCGACGTGGGGGAGCAGGACTGCGTTGTCCAGCTCGAGCAGGCCGGGGTGGACTTCGGGTTCGTTTTCGAAGACGTCCAGGCCGGCGCTCAGGATTGTTCGTGAGCGGAGGGCTTCGACCAGGGCCTCCTCGTCGACGACGGTGCCGCGGGCGACGTTGATGAGGATGCCGTCGGCGCCGAGCGCTTTGAGGACCTCGGCGTCGACCAGGTGCCGGGTTTCGTCGCCGCCGGGGATCACGATCATCAGGATGTCGACGGCGGCGGCCAGCTCGGGCAGCGTCGGGTAGTAGCGGTAGGCAACGTCTTTGCGGTGGCGGTTGTGGTAGGCAACCGAGATGCCGAACGCCTCCGCCCGCTTCGCGATCGCCTCGCCGATCCGGCCCAGGCCGAGGATGCCCATCGTGCGGCCGTTCAGTGTTGCCTTCGTCAACGGGTAGGCGCGCTCGGTCCACGCGCCGGCCCGCAGATGGCGCTCGGCTTGGGGGAGTTCGCGAGCCGTCATGAGCAGCAGCCCGAGAGCGGTGTCGGCGACCTCGTCGTCCAGTACGCCGGGAGTGTTCGTGACGATGACTCCCCGTTCGGCGGCCGCTTGCGCATCGATCTTGTCGTAGCCGACACCGAAGCTCGCCACCAGTCGCAACGAGGGCAACCGGTCGAGGAACGCGCCGTCGATCGTCGTACCGCCGGTCGCGACCGCAGCGATGTCCTGAGCCCGCTCGGCCAGTACTGCGTCCGGATCGTCCGACTCCCACAGCCGGATCACGTCGAAGTGTTCCGCGGTCCCGGCCAGGACGGTCTCGTTCATCGGTCCGGGCAGCAGAACGGTCGGACGTGACATCGCAACTCCCAAGGGTCGAGGGTCTCCCAACCCTATTCCGCCGACCGGCGGCGTAACCGGGCCGACCCAAGAGTTCGAGTAGAGGACGCGAGCTGGCCGCTACTCCCGGCAGAGTGCTGCGCATGACGGAGAACAGAGCTGCCAGTTTGCACGCGTACTTCGGATACCGGGACGCGGTCGCCGCGTTGCGGTGGCTGGAGGACGCATTCGGGTTCGAGACGACCATGCAGTACCCCGACGACAAGGGCGGCATCATGCACGCCGAGCTGCGGCGTGGGGATGCGGCGATCACCCTCTTCACCGACGAGGAGGGTTACGAGAAGCTGCCGCGCAAGGGTGACAGCGTCGGGCACGGGCTGTACCTCGCGCTCGGCTCGCAGGCCGAGGTGGACGAGGTGTACGCCAGCGCCACCAAGCACGGCGCCGAGACCGTGTGGACGCCGGACAACACCGAGTGGGGCAACTACCGCTGTCGAGTCGCCGACCCAGAAGGTTTCGAATGGACCTTCGGCACCCACATCCCCGGCCAACCCACCACCGACTGGACTGAAGAAGCCTGACCGCCGGCGCCGACTTGCTGAAGGACAACGTTCAGCTCAGGGAACCGAGTAGACGGCGGCCGGATCGCTGGTCTGCAACGGGGTTTGCTGAGGGGGCAGGCGGAGTTTCAGAGGATGGGCGGAGGGCTTTCTTGTTACGCCCTGAGACGAGTAGGTTACTCGGCATGCCCGCTCTCGGTCCGCTGTATGCGTTGTACGTCCGCCGCCTTCGGTCTCAGCTTGCCGGCCGGGAACTGCCCGAGCACATCGGGGTGGTGACGGACGGAAATCGGCGCTGGGCGCGCGGCCAAGGCCACAGCAATCCGAGCGTCGGCCACCGGCGCGGGGCCGAGCACGTCGAGAACCTGCTCGGCTGGTGCGAGACCGCCGGCGTACCGCACGTCACCGTCTTCTTGTGCTCGACGGAGAACCTCGCCAAGCGCGACGACGCCGAGGTCGCCTACCTGATGGAGGTCGTCGAGGAGATCGTCGCCGGCCGCCTCGCGCAACCCGGCGGACGCTGGCAGGTGCACATCGCCGGCCTGCTCGACCTGTTGCCGGACAGCACGGCGCACGCCCTGAAGAACGCGGTCGACGCGACCAAGGACTGCACCACCGGCAACCACATCACGCTGGCAATCGGGTACGGCGGCCGGCAGGAAGTCGTCGAGGCGGTCCGCTCGCTGATGGAGTCAGAGGCGGAAGCGGGCAACGATCTCAGAAGCCTGGCCGAGACGATCTCGGCCGACGACATCACCAAGCACCTCTACAACGTCGGCCAGCCGGACCCCGACCTGATCATCCGGACCAGCGGCGAGCAGCGGATGTCGAACTTCCTGCTCTGGCAGAGCGCGTACTCCGAGCTCTACTTCTGCGAGGCGTACTGGCCGGCCTTCCGCGAGGTCGACTTCCTCCGCGCCCTCCGCTCCTACGCCGACCGCCACCGCCGCCGCGGCGCCTGACCACCGGACAGTCCGAGCCCTGGCCCTGCAGCTGGAGGTCAGCCGCAAACGGGTTCGAAGAACTGCTCGATCGTCGAGACCTTCTCGCTCGTTCCGGGCGTGATCGTAGTACCGGCGGCCGCCGACTGGTGCCAGACCTGACCAGGCTTCAGCAACTCGAGGTCGGAGAGGGTGAACCGAACCGTTCCCCAAGACCTCCGATCCTCCTCGACCGCAAGGTACGCCGTGTACTCACCGACACCTTGCGGCATCTGGCCTGCCATCCTCCAGCTGCTGCTGCCGGTCAGCAGGGAGAACTGGGCCGTTCCTTTCACCGGGGGCGAGGCGATGTAGTCCACGGACGCGGGGTCGGCGGTGGTGGGCGGCTCGGGCGCCCGGTGGGTGACGCTGACTCTCAAGACGTCAGCGTCGCAGTCCCGCAGTACGAGGACAGGCTTGCCGGTGTCGTCCACCGTTATGCCCACCGTGGCCTTCGACCAGCGCGGCCCGCAGCCGGCCAGTGACATCACCAGACAACCGATGACGCCGACCCACGCGACCTTCCCCCGCCTCATCTCGCCAGAGTAGGTGGCGCGAGGTCCTTCCCCCTCAGTCGCAGGCGGGGGTGGAGAACTGTTCGGTTGTTGAGATTTTGTCGTCGGGGCCGGGCTCTACCGCGGTGCCGGCAGTGGCTGCTTGGTGTCTGATGAGGCCGGGCTTCAGGAGTTTGAGGTCGGAGAAGGTGAACTCGGTGCCTCTGGCGGCCCAGTTGTCGCCCCAGAGTTGTACGGAGTACTCGCCTGCTGCTTGCGGCAGTTCGCCTGACAGTTGCCAGCCGCTGCCGCCGGTCAGCAACGAGAACTGGACGACTCCCTCGGCCGGGTCGGAGGCGTTGTACTTGACGGACGGCGGCACGACAGTCCTGGGCAGGTTGGGCGGTCGGTGCGAGACCTTGATTCTCGTGATGTGGGCGTCGCAGTCCCGCAGTACGAGCACAGGCTTGCCGGCGTCATCCACCGTCACGCCCACCGAAGCAGGCGACCGCCGCGGCCCACAACCGGCCAGCGACACCACCAGACAACCCACGACGCCGACCGACGCGACCTTCCCCCACCTCATCTGTCAGAGGGTAGGGCGTGGTCAGGGGCAGTTGTCGGTGATGAACTCGTCGAGGGAGGTGATCCTGTACTGCGGGGTGGCGGGTGACGCGCCGTACGACGGGAGCTCGTCGCGGCGGAGCCAGTCGTGCCGGACCTGGCCGGGTTTGAGGGTTTTCAGGTCGGCGAGGGTGAACTCGGTTCCACGCCCCAGCCACTTTCGTCCGTCGCTCCAGGCTTCGACCACGAACTTGCCGGCCGGGTGCGGTTTCGGCACCGTCCCGTCCGGCCGCCACCCGTCCGTGCCGGTCAGCAACGGAATCTCGACGACCTCCTGGACCGGCTGCTCGTTCTCGTAGGAGATCTTCGCCGACGGCTTGGTCTTGTCGTAGAGCACCAGTTGAGTGATGTCGGCACGACAGTTCTGCAACACGATGACCGGATTCCCCGCTCGGTCGACAGACATCCCCACAGCAGCCTCGGAGGTCCGCGGCTCACACCCCGCCCCCACCACCGCCACCCAGGCAGCAGCCCCAACCAAAGCCGTCCACTGACGCCGCCCCATCTACCCAGCGTAGATCCGTAGTCCGCTTACCGACAGGCTTCTGGTGCGAAGTCGTCTCCGGGGCTGACCCAGTAGTAGTCGCTGCTGACGAAACGAGCGGTGGCATAGGTGACGCCCGGCGGCGCAGGAATGTGATGACGGACCTGACCCGGCTTCAGCGTCTTCAGGTCGGCGAGGCTGAAAATGACTCCGCCGCCACGGGATTCCGGATTGCTTCCGCTCGTGGAGACGTGGTAGTCACCGACCGCCTTGAAGGGCGTGGCGGGCTCGAGCGGTGCCCAGCCGTTGCCTCCGGCGTACAGCGGGATCCGGGTGATGCCCTTGGCCGGCTTCTTCCTGGTCAACGTGATTGTTCGAGGGTGATCAGTCCGGACCGGGCCGAGGGTTTTCGGCAGGCCGACAGTCACCTCGTCGATCTCCCCGTCGCAGTCCTGCAGCACGAGCACGGGGCTCCCGGTCTCGTCGACGGTGATGCCGACCTGCGCGTTGGCGTCGTACGGGCCACAGGCGGTCAGCATCGTGGTGGTGCAGGTGATGGTGGCGAGCAACAGCGCCAGACTTCGGATCCCCCCGGTCATCGCGTCAGGATAGGTGCGGCGAGGGGCTTGGGCGAGAGGTCAGAGGGTGCCGAGGTCTTCGAAGATGAGGGCTGTTCGGGTGGCGAGGACTTCGGGGATGGCTTGGAGCTTTTCCAGTACGACGCGGCGGAGGCCCTCGTTGTCGGCGGCGCGGACCAGGAGGATGGCGTCGAAGTCGCCGCCGACCAGGGCCATGTGCTTGACCTCGGGGATCGCCTGGAGTTGTTCGCGCAGGGCTCGCCAGGAGCTCTGGCGGAGACTCAGGGTGACGTACGCCGAGGTGGCCAGCCCGAGTTTCAGCGGGTCGACGGTGGCGGTGAAACCGGTGATCACGCCCGTCGTGGTGAGGCGCTCGACCCGGGCGTAGGCGTTCGCGCGGGAGATGTGCACCTGGTCGGCCAGGGCCCGGATGGAGAGCCGGCCGTCGCGGCTGAGCGCGGCCACGATCTGCCGGTCCAGCTCGTCGAGCGCCGGGGCGGCGGCCATCTGTCCAGGTTCGGCCGTGCCGACCGCTACGTCCTCGGACATTCTGCTCCTCAGGATGGTCGGATGTAACCGAACGTCCCAGGATTCTCCCAGCTATGGATCCGAATGGCTAGAAGTATGACGATGAGACATCCGTACGTCTTCTTGCGCAGGAGGGTTCATGAACGAGCGAAGCGAGTTCATCATCAAGCAGAGCCTGCCTCGTGCCTCATCGGCGCCCGGAGCGAAGCGAGGACGTCGATGAGGTTCGTCGAGGAGCAGTTGCTCCCCTCCGCTCAGCCAGTTCAGCTGGTCGACCAGAACGGCACGCGGCACGACAACCCGCAGTACGGGATGCCGTCGCCTGAAGCTCTGGTCGACGGTTACGCACAGTTGGTCGTGGGCCGCAGGATCAACGACCAGGCCAGTGCGCTCGTCCGGCAGGGCCGGCTCGCCGTCTACCCGTCGTCGCACGGCCAGGAGGCGTGCCAGGTTGCCGCCACGATGGTGCTCGGCGAGCAGGACTGGCTCTTCCCGACGTACCGGGACACCGTGTCGATCGTCAGCCGCGGCGTGGACCCGATCGAGACGCTGACGCTGCTGCGTGGCGACTGGCACTCCGGCTACGACCCGTACGACCGGAAGGTGGCCCCGCAGTCGACGCCACTGGCGACGCAGCTGATCCACGCCGTCGGGGTCGCGCACGCCGCGCGGCTCAAGGGCGAGGACACCGTCGTGATGGCGCTCTGCGGCGACGGCGCGACCAGCGAGGGTGACTTCCACGAGGCGCTGAACTTCGCGGCCGTGTTCAAGGCGCCGGTGGTGTTCTTCATCCAGAACAACGAGTACGCGATCTCCGTGCCGCTCGCCCGCCAGACCGTCGCGCCATCCCTTGCCCACAAGGGCATCGGGTACGGCGTACCGGGGGAGCGGGTCGATGGCAACGATCTGGCCGGCCTGCTCGCAGTACTGGGGTCCGCGGTCGGCAAGGCGCGCGCTGGTGAAGGGCCGCAGCTCGTCGAGGCGCACACGTATCGCGTCCAGGCGCACACCAACGCCGACGACGCGACGCGCTACCGCAACGACGCCGAGGTCGCTCCTTGGCTGGAACGCGATCCACTGAAGCGGCTGGACGCCTACCTGACAGGTGAGGGTCTGCTCGACGATGGTCGGCGAAGCGAGGCGGCTGCCGCGGCCGACAAGGTCGCGGAGGAGTTGCGGGTCGGGCTGATGCAGGAGCCGTCGACCGATCCGGCGGAGCTGTTCGCGCATCTGTACACGACGCCGACGCCGCAGTTGAAGGAGCAGGCCGCGTTCCTGCAGGACGAGTTGTCGCGAGAGGAGGCCTGACCATGGCGCACGAGAAACTCTCCATGGCCCAGGCGCTGAACCAGGCGCTGCGGGACGCGATGCGGGCCGACGACACGGTGCTGATGTTCGGCGAGGACGTCGGCGCGCTCGGCGGGGTGTTCCGGATCACCGACGGGCTGACCGCGGAGTTCGGCGAGGATCGTTGCTTCGACACCCCGTTGGCCGAGTCCGGCATCGTCGGGATGGCGGTCGGGCTGGCGATGAACGGGATGCGGCCGGTCGTCGAGATGCAGTTCGACGCGTTCGGCTACCCGGCCTTCGAGCAGGTGGTCAGCCACGTGGCGAAGATGCGGAACCGGACCCGCGGCAAGATCACGTTGCCGCTGGTGATCCGGATGCCGTACGCCGGCGGCATCGGCGGCGTCGAGCACCACTGTGACTCCTCCGAGTCGTACTACGCGCACACGCCGGGCCTGACGGTCGTTGCCCCGGCCACCGTTTCGGACGCCTACACCTTGTTGCGCAAGGCAATCGAGTTCCCGGACCCGGTGATCTTCATGGAGCCCAAGAAGCTGTACTGGGCCAAGGAAGAGGTCGACCTGAGCGTCGAAGGACCGGGGATCGGGACGGCCGTCGTACGGCGGGAAGGTGCGGACGCGACGCTGATCGCGTACGGGCCGTCGGTGCCGATCGCGATGGAGGCGGCCGAGGCGGCTGCCGCCGAGGGGCGTCAGTTGCAGGTGGTGGATCTGCGGTCGCTGGTGCCGTTCGACGACGAGACGGTGTGCGCGGCGGTTCGTAGTACCGGGCGGGCTGTCGTGGTAGCGGAAGCCAGTGGGTTTGCGAGTGTCTCGTCGGAGATTGTTGCCCGGGTCACCGAACGGTGCTTCCACTCGCTGGCGGCGCCGATCCGGCGGGTGACCGGGTTCGACATTCCGTACCCGCCGCCGAAGCTGGAGCGGCACCAACTGCCCGGTGTGGACCGGATCCTCGACGCCGTCGACAGTCTGCAGTGGGAGGACTCGTGAGCGGCACCCGGACGTTCCTGCTGCCGGATCTCGGTGAAGGGCTGACCGAGGCGGAGATCGTTCGCTGGCTGGTCGAGGTGGGTGACGTGGTCGCGGTCGACGCACCGGTCGCCGAGCTCGAGACGGCCAAGTCGATCGTCGAGGTCCCGTCGCCGTACGCCGGGGTGGTGGCCGAGCTGCACGGCTCCGAAGGCGCCACCATCGACGTCGGCAAGCCACTCATCACCATCGGCACCCTCGACCAAGCCGCCGAAACCTACCGCCAGGAAGAAAAAGCCGGCTCCGGCAACGTCCTCATCGGCTACGGCACCCCAGAATCCGCCGGATCCGGCCGCCGCCGACGCCCCCGCAGTACTACGCCGGCTAGCGCACGCCCGACTCCAGGGGCGCCGGCGCTGCAGCAGCTGCCCACGGTGGCTACTGCGAAGGACGTCGCGGGCGCCCAGCGCTCCACCGCGGCAGCTCCTCGTCCGGCTGCGCCGGCCGAGGGCACGCCTGTGCGCTCCTCCCAGCCAGCGCCATCGGCAGCCGCCGCTCATGCTGGTTCCTCGTCCGCGCCGAAGGCGCGCGCTGTGCCGTTGGTGGTTTCGCCGTTGGTTCGGCGGATGGCTAAGGATGCGGGGGTGGATCTGCGGGAGGTTGAGGGGTCTGGTGCGGGTGGGTTGATTGTCCGGCGTGACGTCGAGCAGGCTATTGCAGCTAGTTCGACGCCTTCGACGCCTTCGACGCCTTCGGTGGGTGAGCTGCTGGTGGATGTGCGGACCGGGTTGGGGGAGTTGCGGCGGGTTCCGGTGAGCGGGTTCCGGAAGGCTGTGGCGGCGACTTTGAGCCGGAGTCGGCGGGAGATTCCGGAGGCGACGACCTGGGTGGACGTGGATGCGACCGCCCTCCTCGACCTGCGGGAGTCGTTGCGGACGGCAACTGACCCCGGCCCTGGGCTCCTTGCTTTGATGGCGCGCTTTGTTGTTGCCGGGTTGAAGAAATACCCCGAGCTGAACGGGTTCGTCGACACCGAGCGCGAGGAGCTGGTGCAGTACGACGGCGTCAACCTCGGACTGGCGGCTCAGACCGAGCGCGGTCTCGTCGTACCGGCGATTGCCGACGCGCACCTGCTGACCGCGCGCGGGCTCGACGCGGAGATCCGCCGCCTGACCGCCTCAGCCCGGGACGGACGGCTGACCGCGCGCGAGTTGGCTTGTGGGTCGTTCACGTTGAACAACTACGGCAGTTTCGGCGTCGACGGCAGTGCGGCGATCATCAACCACCCGCAGGTCGCGATCCTCGGCGTCGGCCGGATCATCGACCGTCCGTGGGTCGTCGACGGTCAGCTGGCGGTCCGCAAACTGACCCAGCTGTCGCTCGTCTTCGACCACCGCGTCTGCGACGGCGGCACCGCGGCGGGCTTCCTCCGCTTCGTCGCCGACGCCTTCGAGTCGCCTGCCTCGATCCTCGCCGACGTCTGACCTTGCCGACCTCTGACCTGGCCGACCCTGACTTGGCCAGGTCAGAGGTTCAGGACAGCTGGCGAGGGCGGAGGCCGATGAGAATCGCGCGGAGGCCGGTCTGGAAGCGTGCTTCGGGACCGGCCAGGTCGTCGCGGCTGAGGTAGGCCGACAGCGTGGCGGCTCCGATTCCCAGTTGGTCGCCCGCCGCGGAAGCCCATTCGCGCTCGGCCAGCCCACTCCGGCGTACGGTCGCCATCCACGCCGCGTCGGTCACCGCCGCCCCGACGACGTAGTGGAAGACCGCCGACACCGCCGCGTCGAGATGCACGCCCTTGAAACCCGCCGCGTTGAGGATCGTCTGGATCCGCTCGGCATACGCCTGGTAGTGCGGCCCGAGCCCCGCATGACTCGCCATCAGCTGCGCCGCCCACGGATGCTCAGCCAGTACTGCGTACGCCGCGCGCGCCAGCACCGTCAGTTGGTCCCGCCAGTCGCCTTCGTCGGCCTGCACCAGCGCCTCGGCCAGCACGGTGTCGACCGCGAGCTCCAGCAGGTCGTTCTTGTTCGCCACCCGCCAGTAGAGCGCGGAAGTCGCCGCCGTCCCGAGCTCGGCGGC
This sequence comes from Kribbella sp. CA-294648, assembly GCF_050943845.1. NCBI lineage: Bacteria > Bacillati > Actinomycetota > Actinomycetes > Propionibacteriales > Kribbellaceae > Kribbella > Kribbella sp. CA-294648. Next base: position 8,186,119 of record NZ_CP191981.1, on the reverse strand, counting down.
CATCCGCCGCATGGACAGTTTCTCCAGCCCATCGCGGTCGAGCAGCTTGATCGCGACCTCGACGATGTCGTCGCGGCTGAGCGGCGCACGCGTCTCACCCGGCTCGGTCCGCAACCAGACCGATCCGAGCACTGTCTTCTCATCCGCTTCGCGTGCCATTCGCGGAATCCTACTGATACGGCGTTCCAGCGCGAAATACGGCGTGTTAGTTGCCTCGGTCATCTGGTAGTCACCGCCAGATCAGTTGCTTGATTCCCCGTTTTCCGGCTACTCAGCGCTCTCGGAGGCATGGAAAGCGTTTCGTTATGTAAGGGGCCCGGCGTGCCGCGGCCCGATGGCTTGCATCTGCTATGGCCCGCCCACCAGAATGCCGAGGGCGTGTCCTTCGGGGATGGTCCGGTGCGAAATCGGCCGGGTCGGCTGGGCGCGCGACGACACACCGCCGGATTCCGGCCCGAACCTGGGGCGGGCCTTCCTGTCCGGTTCGGAGAATCACTCCGGTGGTCGATCATCGACAGCGCCCGTCCGGTTGGACCGGCAGGACAAATGGGGAACAGACTCGTGAATGAGCAAGTGAAGTCGGAGCGCCCCGGCGCGCTCAAGGCCTTGAGCGCACGCGGCGGAGCGCTGCTCGGCGGCGCCGGCGCGCTGGCGCTGGCCATCGGCGGCCTGACCGTGGCCTTCGCGCCCGGCGCCTCGGCCGACGGGATCGAGAAGCCCGGCAACCCGACCTGCGCCACGCTGGTGCCGGGCTCCACGCAGATCAAGTTCGACCCGCCGAACGCCGGCGCGATCACCAAGAACGGTGTCACGGTCACGATGACCGTCCGCACGCTGCTCGTCGACGACCCGGCGCACGAGGGTAACCAGACCGGCAGCACCGTCATCGACTTCGTCGCCGCCGGTGGCACTGTGCTCGGCGCGATCGTCAAGGGCGGTCCGGTCGCGAACTTCTACGACTACCGGCCGGACGGCGTCCTGCTCGGTTCTTCGCTGCACACGCCGGTGAACCCGAACAACAAGAACCTGAGGTTCTACGGCCTGAGCCACGTCAAGTTCTGCGTCGCCAAGGCGACCACGCCGACGCCGACGCCGACTCCCACGCCGACCCCCACGCCGACGGACACCCCGACGCCGACCCCGACCCCGACCCCGACCCCGACGCCGACTCCGACGGTGTCCGACACCCCGACGCCGACGCCGACGCCGACCCCGACTCCCACGCCGACGGTGTCCGACACGCCGACCCCGACGGACACGCCGACCCCGACGGACACGCCGACCGACACTCCGCCGCCGAGCGAGACGCCTTCGACGACGCCGACCGGTACGCCGACGACGGCGCCGACCGGTACGCCCAGCGCCCCGGTGGTCGTGCCTACCGAGGTCGACGCTGGTCTGTCCGGCCCGGCAGTGTCGAACACCTCCGCCGAGTCCGGTAGCAACCAGGGCATCTGGGGCGGACTCCTGCTGGCCTTCGGCGCGATCCTGCTCGCCGCAGGTGTGCTGAAGTCCCTGAAGCGTCGCGGTGTCCACGCCGCCTGACAACCCCGCTGAGCGCCGGCTCCAGGCTCGCTCCCGTTCACGCAAGTGGACGGCAGCGATCCTGGCGGTCGGCGCCGCGTTGGCCCTGTTCGGCGGATACTTGCAGTTCAGGGGTGATCCTTCGTCCGCCGAGCAGGGTCCGACCAAGACGGGTGGCCCGACTCAGCAGAGTCCGGGCGCCAGCAGTTCCCGGAGTACGGCCGCCCGGCCGACTCCCACGGTCAAGCCGTCGGCAACAGCCAGTAGCGCGCCGACGAAGACTTCCACCAAACCGGCGCCGTCGGCAACCACTACGACGACCACGACAACCCCGGCTACCCGGCCGAAGTCGGGTACGCCGGTCCGCGTTTCCGTCCCGAGTCTCGGTGTCTCCGCCCGGGTGCTCGGCATCCGCGCCCGTGGTGGCGCGTTGATTCCGCCGTCCAACCCGCGACTCGTCGGCTGGTGGTCCGACGGCGCTCGCCCCGGCGCGGCGAAGGGTTCGGCGATCATCACCGGCCACACCGTCCACAACGGTGGCGGCGCCTTCGACGATTTGGAGGAGCTGCGCGCCGGTGACGCGGTCTCCGTGACGACCGCCAAGGGCACGATTCGATACTCCGTCGTGGGCGTTGCGGTGTATCGCAAAGGCACGCTGGCCAAGCAGGCCGCGCGGTTGTTCGACCAAGGCGTGGCCGGCCGGCTGGTCCTGGTCACCTGCGAGGACTGGGACGGCACGAAGTACCTGAGCAACGCCGTCGTCATCGCCAAGCCAGTCTCCTGAACTTGCCCCCGGCAAGATCCGCCGGACCGCCCCCACTCACAAACCCCACCTGGCCGGTCATGGCCAGGCGTAGGCAGACCCGCCTTGCCCCGCGCCGGGCAGGTTTGTGAGTGGGGGCGGTCCGGGCAAGCCAATGGCCGGCCCGGGAGGGGGACCGGCCATCGGCGCTGAGTGCGGCTAGTTGTTGATCTGGGTGGTCAGGGCTGAGGCGTAGGACGCGACCTCGGCGTACACGCCCGGGTTGTTGGCGTCGGCGCAGCCGATGCCCCAGGAGACGACACCGAAGAGGCGGCCGTTGAGGACCAGCGGGCCACCGGAGTCACCCTGGCAGGAGTCCTTGCCACCGGCCTTGTAGCCGGCGCAGATCTCGCCGTTCGCGACGTAGCCGTAGCGGGAGTACACGTTGCCGCAGTACGCGTCGCCGAGGACCGGGACGGTGACCTTCTGCAGGCGGTTCGCCGGGCCGGTGCCCTCAGTCTCGCCGTACCCGTAGACGACCGGCTGAGCGCCGACGGCGTCGGCGGCGCGGCTGGTTTCCAGCGGGAGGGTCGGAACACCGGTGAACGGCGTGGCCAGGGTCAGGACGGCGACGTCGTGGCCGGCCGCCTGGCCGTACAGCGGGTCCTTCCAGATCTTGGAGATCTTCGAGGTCTTGCCGCCGGTGGTCGAGTTCAGGTTGTCGCGGCCCTGGATCGCGGTGTAGGTGCTCATCGGCTGGTTCATGCAGTGCGCGGCGGTGACGATCTTGTTCGCCTTGACCAGGGTGGCGCCGCAGTACTGGTCGACCGGGGACGACGAGCGGCTGTTGTTCAGGGCAATCATCCAGGGAACCTGGGCGGTGCCCGCGGTGGTGCCGCCGACGATGTTGGTGCCGGGCGGGGCCGTCCGGGCCTCGGCCGGCGCGAGCGCGCCGGCGGAAGCAACGGCGACAACAGCAGCGGCGAGTACCGCGCGGAACTTGAGCTTTCCGGTCATGCCTCACACTCCAGATTCATCTCGGGCCGCGGTTGGGCGGGGCGGCCGTCTGCGGAGAAGAGTTGTCCGGACACGGTGCGTAGCGCAAGCGATTGGTTGGGCACATCGGTGACGCTGCAGTCCTGTGTCACCGACTTAAGTCGACCACCCAGAGACCTCGGACCGACGAAACCCCCGCCCTGACGGCGAAAACTCAACTGCCATGACGGAAATCAACCGAGCCCAGTTCCTGACCCGAGCCGCCGCCCTAGCCCTCATGACAGCAGCCGGTACTACGTCCGCCGCCGCCGCTGGCGCGGCGGCGGCGGGGGCGGGAGGAGCAGGCGCCCCCGGAACTGCGGGCTCCGCCGCAGGCGCACCGGGCTCCGCCGCGGGCGCGGGGTCTACGCGGGGGCTCCCGGCAACAACGCCTTGACCGGGGGAGCCGGCGGCGCCGGCCGGGCAGCTTCGGGTGCTGGTTTGCAGGGCCTCGAGTTCAAGGGGGTGGCTTATGACGTGGGGACTGGTTTTATCGGGGATGACAGTCGGGTGCGGTGGGGGCGGGGGTTGATGCGGGGGGAGGTTCGGGCGATCAAGGAGCAGTTGGGGGCCAACTGGGTGAGTGTGTACGGGAGTGAAGTCGGGCGGTTGCGGGAGACGGCTGAGGAGGCGCTCAGGATCGGGTTGGCGGTTTCGCTGCAGCCGCGGGCGTTCGATCAGCCGCAGGAGGATGCGTTGGAGCAACTGCGGCAGACCGCGGTCGAGGCGGAGCGGTTGCGCGCGAAGTACCAGCCTGAAGTGATTCTGGTGATCGGCTGCGAGTTCATGTTGTTCACGCCGGGCATCGTGCCGGGGGCGAACTTCTTCGAGCGGGTCGAGTACCTGACCAAGGGCGAGTTCGACATGGCCGAGCTGCAGCGGAAGCTCAGGATCTACATCGCCAAGGCGGTCAAGGTTGCCCGCGGCAACTTCAAGGGCCGGATCACGTACGGCGCCGCGGCGGATCTGGAGCGGATCGACTGGTCGCTGTTCGACATCGTCGGCCTGGACTACTACTCCTACCACGCCGATCGCGCTGGGCACGCGAAGGAGCTGGCACCGTTCCGGCGGTGGAACAAGCCGATCATGATCCTGGAGTTCGGCTGCTGCACCTTCACCGGCGCACCGGAGCTGGGCGGGATGGGCTGGGAGATCGTCGACTACGAGAAGAATCCGCCGGAGATCAAGCCTGGCTACTTCCGCGACGAGCAGGAGCAGGCCGACCACCTCCGCCGCATGCTCGAGGTCTTCACCGAGGAGGGTTTCCTCGGCGCTTCGCCGTACACGTTCATCTCGCCCGACGCGCCACACCGCAAGCACCGCCGGTACGACGAGGACATCGCCGCCTTCAGCCTCTGCAAGGTGATCCGGCAGACCTCCTCGGACCCAGCCTCGAAGTACCGCTGGGAGCCGAAGAAGTCCTTCCACACAGTCAGCCGCTTCTACGCAACCTGCTGAAGTTGGATGGATTCGGGGGTGCTTTCCGTCCGTCGGCGGCGGTCTAGTAGGCCGGAGGTGATGGCTACGGCCAGGCCGGCTGTGGCGAGGGCGGCGCCGACCCAGTTGGGGGCGGTGTAGCCGAGGCCGTGGTTGATGGTGAGGCCGCCGAGGTAGGCGCCGACCGCGTTGCCGAGGTTGAAAGCGGCGATGTTCGCCGCGGACGCGAGCGCCGGTGCGCCGGCCGCCTTGTCCATCACGCGTTTCTGCAGCGGTGCCACGGTCGCGAAGCCGGCCGCGCCGAACAGTGCGATCGTCAGCGCCGACGACACCCGCCCGTGCGCGGTGAAGACGAAGGCCAGCAGTACGACGGCGAGCAACGCCAGGATCGCGTACAGGCTGGGCATCAGCGAGCGATCGGCTGCCTTGCCGCCGAGCAAGTTGCCGACCACCAGGCCGCCGCCGAACAGCACCAGCAACCAGGTGACAGCACCGGAGGAGAAGCCGGCCACCTCGGTCATCATCGGCGCGATGTAGGTGAAGGACGCGAACACTCCGGCGAACCCGAGCGCGGTCATCGCCAGCGCGAGCCAGACCTGCAGGTTGCGGAAGACCGCCAGTTCGCTGCGCAGCCCAGGCCCTTCGCTCACGCTCTGCCGGGGAACCAGGAACACGATGCCGAGCAATCCGATCACCCCGAGCACGGTCACCGCCCAGAAGGTGGATCGCCAGCCGAACTGCTGACCGAGCGCAGTACCACCTGGTACTCCGAAGACGTTGGCCACCGTCAGGCCGGTGAACATCAGCGCGATCGCGCTGGCCTGCTTGGCCTTCGGCACCAACGACGCGGCGACGACGGAGCCGACGCCGAAGAACGCTCCGTGCGACAGCGCCGCCACGATCCGCCCGGTCATCAGGACGCCGTACGTCGGCGCGAGCGCGGAGATCAGGTTGCCCACGATGAACACGCCCATCAGCGCGACGAGCACGGTCTTGCGGGAGATCTTGGACCCGATCGCGGTCAGCAGGGGAGCGCCGACCACGACGCCGAGGGCGTAGCCGGAGATGAGCAGACCGGCCGACGGGATGCTGACCCCGAAGTCGGTGGCGACCTCCGGCAACAGGCCCATGATGACGAACTCGGTGGTACCGATTCCGAACGCACCGATGGCCAGTGCCAACAACGCGGCAGGCATGACTGGGTTTCTCCTCGAATGTAGTCTTGTGACTGTTACCGGCGCCCGCGATAGTTGCAGACGCGGGCTATTGCATGAGCTTCATACTGCCTCATGCAAAAATATTCTTCAACCCAGGAGCTGAGGAGGAGCTGTGGGGCTACCGGATGACGCGGCCGAGGCGCGCGCCCAGGGCTGGCGGACGTTGGCCGCCCTGCACGCCCGGATCGAGGACGAGTTGGAGCGCGCGCTGCAGAAGCAGCACGGGCTGTCGGTCAGCGAGTACTCCGTGCTCGACGTACTGGCCCGCCAGGACGAGCACCACCTGCGGATGAACCAGCTCTCGAACGCAGTGGTCCTCAGCCAGTCGGCAACAACCCGCCTGGTCAACCGCCTGGAAGACCGCAAACTCCTGGAGCGCTACCTCTGCCCCACGGACCGCCGAGGCATCTACACCGAGGTCACCGAGGCCGGCCGCGCCCTGCTAGCCGAGGCCGAGCCCACGCACGACGAAGTACTGACTGCTGCCCTGCAGAAGGCCGCTGAGTACCCAGAGCTGGCTCCGCTCGTCGACGCCCTGGCCAAACTCGCACTGCCCGTCGCCGCGAAGGTCTGATACCGGGACTCAACCTTTGGCCTGCTCCGTCGTCATTCTGTTGTGAACCTGATGACAGGAGAACGTATGACGGCGGGCGCGGCACCGGGCGACCCGTCGTTCGAGGAGATCTTCCGGATCCAGGCCGGCCGCCTGGCCCGGCTGGCGCACCTGCTCGGGGCCGACGATCCGGAGGACGTCGTCCAGGAGGCGTTCTGCCGGTTCTTCGTCGTGTACCGCGACGGCCGGGTCGACAACCTGGTCGGCTACCTGAACCGGATGGTGGTCAACGAGGTCCGGACCCGGCAACGAAGGACCAAGCTCGCCGACCGGAAACGGCTGCACCTGGTCACCGCGCCACCCGCCAACGAGCAGATCGAGCGCAACGAGTCCATCCACGAGCTGGTCCGCGCGCTCCGCGACCTGCCGCCACGACAGCGGGAGGCGCTGGTACTGCGGTACTGGCTCGACCTGCCTCTCGCCGAGATCGCCGTCGCCATGGAAGTGCGGCTCGGCACCGTCAAGTCACTCGTCAGCCGTGGGGTCGCCCGGCTCGGACAGGAACTCGAGGAGCACCGATGAACGAGACGGAAACCCGCCTGACCGACGAGCTGAACCGTGAGGCCGCCGCCGTGGACGTCGATCTCGACCGCATGTGGTCAGTGGTCCAGGAGCGGACCAAGACGGCCGACAGCGAGGCCCCGGCCGCCCGGCGCCGGCGGCACCGGCTCACGCCGTACCTGGCCGCGGCCTCGGTCGCTGCCGTGATGGTGACCGTTGCCGTCGTCAACGATGGCGATCACCAACCGGCGCCCGCGGGTCAGAACCCGCCCGCTGCCACGAAGGACACCAGCACGGCTCCGGTCAGCCCGGACGAACCGGCCGGCCCGGTCGATCGACCGGTCGCCGATTGGGCCTGTCAGTACCGGACCACGATCCAGCCCGTACCGGGGGCCTTCTTCGATCCTCGCAAGGCACCGCAGGAAGCGATCGAGCGGGAGGTCCCTCGCTTTCACTTCACCCTCAGCGAAAAGACCGGCGTACTGGACTACGGCGACGCGTCCGGCCGGCGCATCTCCCGGACCGAGCTGACCAGGACCGGCGATCGATGGCGAGTCGGCGCCCGGACCGTTTGCTCCGGTGCCGGCGGGAGACCGTCCACGGATCCGGTTGCCCTTGGCAAGTACACGGGCAAGCCACTGCCGTTTGATCCCGGCACGGCCCAGGTCACGGACATCCCGGCAACCGGTACTCCGGTGCTGGTCGACGACCGGTCGTACTTCGACTGCACCGGAATGCTCCGGCAGACAACCCTCTACGCCTACCCCGCCAAGAACGGATACACCTTCGCCCGGATACCGGAGAACCCCTCCTACGACCTTTCGGTCTCCCCCGCGGACCAGCTCGGCGGCGACAGCGCGATGGTGGACTCGCGTGGGCCTGACGAGACGAACCCGTTCGGTGCCCACGCCCCCACTCTGGAGCTGATCGTCAGCTACCTGACCAAGGACCCGGATGTGACCGGGCTCAGCTCGGTCAGTGCCTCCGACGGCCGGAAGGGACCGGTGGCGAAGTTCGCCTTCCCGGGCGGCGGGACCCTCTACACGGTGGTGGCTCCGTCGAAGATCGACGGCGACACCTCGGTGACCGTCCACCGCAAGAGCGGCGACGAACCACCCCGGCGGTACTGATCCCGCGGCGATCGGTCAGGCAGCGCCAGACCGATCAGTGGCGACCGGTCAGTGGCGGGTCCGGAAGTTCGCCAGGACTTGCGGGCCCGCCGGGTCGATGACGGCGATCCGGCCGTCGAGCGTCCAGAGCGCGAGCAGCCCGTCGTGGTCGCGAAGGCACGGAGAGCCGGCCTGGTCGAGCTCGGGGTCGTCGGGCCGCCGGTTTTCCACAGGCTGTCAGGGCACCTTCGGCCAGACGTTGGTCAGTACTTCGATGAACGCGGTGGCGAGGGGGTCGGGGGTGCCGCGGGTGTAGGCGGTGAGCGGGCGAGTGGTGGGTGGATCGGTTCGTAGTACGTGGCCGTCGAAGGCGGGCGGGAGGATGTTGGCGGGGACCAGGGCTGGACCGAGTCCGGCGGCGGCCAGGGCCGGGGCGGCGGCCGTCTGCTCGATGTGGACCGCGGCTCGCGGCTCGAAGCCGGCCTTCGCACAGGCTTGGTTCAGCACGTCGGCCAGGCCGTGGCCCGGGGTGTAGTGCACCCAGCTGCGGTCGGCCAAGTCGCTGAGCCGGACGCTCGTACCTTTCGCTGCGGGATCGTCGGTGGCGACGACCACGACCAGCTCCTCCTCGCCCAGGACCTGGGTGGTGCCCGACCAGTTCACGGGCGCTGGGCCAACTGCTAGATCGGCCTGGCCTGCGCGCATGGCGTCGGCCAGCTCGTCGGTGTGCCGGTGCTCGAAGAGCCGGATGCCGACCTCAGGGTGACTCCGGCGCCACGCCTTCAGGGCGGTCGGGAGGATGCCGAGGCTGATCGAGTACAGCGTCGCGATCTGCAGCTCACCCACCTCCAGCCCGGCCGCCTGGCGCGCGGCGCAGTTGGCCCGTTCGGCGTCGGCGAGCGCGGCCCGAGCGTGCGGAAGCATCGCGCGGCCGGTCGGGGTCAGTCGTACCGCGCGCGGGAGGCGCTCCAGCAGTGGGCTGCCCGCGGATCGCTCGAGCGCGCGGATCTGGTGGGAGAGGGCCGGCTGGGTGACGTGCAGGAGCTCGGCCGCCTTGGTGAACGAGCCCAGGTCGACGACGGCGACCAGATACTCGAGCTGTCGCAGCGTCGTCATGAACGCAGCTTATGGGAAGAGTGAAAAGGATGTCTTGGACTTATCCACAGAACAACCCACAGGCTGTGGGTATGGAACAGACGAAGGTCGCGCTGGTTGTCGGCGCGCGCGGAGTGATCGGGACCAATCTGGTCGGGTACCTGGAGTCGCTGCCGGACTGGCGGGTGATCGGCCTGTCCCGGCGAGGCGGGGTGGACAGCGCCAAGGTGCGGCACGTCGGAGTCGATCTGCTCGACCCCGACGACACCCGCGCCAAGTTGACCGGGCTGACGGACGTGACGCACGTCTTCTACGTCGCCTACCAGGATCGCCCGACCTGGGCCGAGCTCGTCCCGCCCAACCTCGCCATGCTGGTGAACGTCGTCGACGCGATCGAGCCGGTTGCCCGCGGGCTGCGCCACGTCAGCCTGATGCAGGGCTACAAGGTGTACGGCGCGCATCTCGGGCCGTTCAAGACGCCCGCTCGCGAGGACGACCCGCCACACCTGCCGCCGGAGTTCAACGTCGACCAGCAGCGGTTCCTGGAGGACCGCGCGGCGGGCGCTTCGTGGGATTGGTCGGCGCTGCGGCCGTCCGTCGTCGGTGGAGTTGCCCTGGGCAACACGATGAATCTGGCGGTCGGAATCGCTGTCTACGCGTCGATCTCGAAGGCCGCGGGTGTCCCGCTGCGCTTCCCTGGCAAGCCGGGTGCTTACAACAGCCTGCTCGAAATGACCGATGCGGGATTGTTGGCGAAGGCAACCGTCTGGGCGGCGACCTCGCCGGCCGCGGCGAACCAGGCGTTCAACATCACGAACGGTGACCTGTTCCGCTGGAACGAGCTCTGGCCGAAGCTGGCCGCGTGGTTCGGGCTGGAGGTCGCGCCGCCGTTGCAGATGTCGCTGCAGACGGTGATGGCCGACAAGGAACCACTCTGGAAGCAGCTCCAGGCGACCCACGGCCTCACCGCCACGTCGTACGCCGAGGTCTCGTCGTGGCCGTTCGCCGATTTCGTGTTCGGCTGGGACTACGACTTCTTCGCGGACGGATCGAAGGCGCGGCGGGCCGGTTTCCACGAGTACGTCGACACGGAAACGATGTTCATCGGCATCTTCGAGACGCTGCGCCGCGAACGCGTCATCCCCTGATCGGTCCGCGGTGTGGCATGCTCCGGGCTGTGTCGGCTCAGGGATCAGGTCAGGGGTCAGGTCAGAGTGCGGGGCGCGTGCTGGCGTCCAACCTGCGATTGCGGCGGGACGAGCAGTCGATCTCGCTGTCCGAGCTGGCCCGGCGGTCGGGGATCGCCAAGGGCACGCTGTCGCAGCTGGAGTCGGGGGCGGGCAATCCGACGCTCGAGACGGTGTTCAGCTTGTCGAACGCTCTGGGCGTCCCGGTCTCGTCGCTGCTGAACGAACCGCCGGCTTCGGACCTGGTCCACGTGCGGTCGGCGGATGTCGAAGTACTGGCTGGTGACGCAGTGGATCTGCGGATGCTGCGGCGCCTCGAGCAGCCGGGGTCGTTGCTGGAGATCTACGACCAGCAGATCCGTCCGGGAGCGGTGCAGCACTCCGCCGGGCACCCGGGGACCGAGCATCACGTAGTACTGGCCGGGCGGTTGCGGGTCGGGGCGCAAGGGCAGCAGTTCGAGCTGAACGCCGGCGACTACCTGGCCTTCCGGGCGAACAGTGCGCACGAGTACGAGGCGCTCGGCGGGCTGGTCCGGTCGGTGCTGCTGCTGGAGTATCCGCCGGACGTCCAGCCTGCGCCGATCGACGGGCTCCACCTCAGCTGAGACCCGGCGTTGACCTGGGCGGTTGACGGACGTACGCTCGAATCGTTCATTTTACTGAACGGTCCAGTGAGAGGTCCGGATGGCTGAGGTCGACGTGGTGGTGGTGGTCGGGGCGGGGATCGTCGGTGCCGCGTGCGCCGAGGCCCTGTCGGCGGCCGGCGTCCGGGTGCTGGTGCTGGATCGCGGCGCCCCGGCGAGCGGGACCACGGCGGCCGGTGAGGGCAACATCCTCGTCTCCGACAAGGGGCCCGGGCCCGAGCTCGACCTGGCGATCGCGTCGCGCGCGGAGTGGCTCGCAGTACTGGATCGGCTGCCGGAGCGCGTCGCTGACGTGGAGTGGGAGCCGAAGGGCGGGCTGGTCGTTGCGACCGGCGAGCCTGGACCGCTGGAGGATTTCGCCGCGGCGCAACGAGGTGCTGGGGTCGATGCCCGGGTGATCAAGCCTGCGGATGCCTTTGAGTTGGAGCCATCGCTGACTCGCAACGTGACTGTTGCCGTGCACTACCCGGATGACGCCCAGCTCCAACCAGTGCTCGCGGCAACGGCTTTGCTAGCCGCAGTACGGGCCCGTGGTGGTTCGGTTCGCGGTGGTGTTACTGCTTTGTCCGTACTGCGAACCGCCGGCGGGCGGGTGGCGGGGGTGGAGACGGACGCTGGGGTTGTTGCTTGTGGGGCCGTGGTCAACGCGTGTGGGCCGTGGGCGGGGGCGTTCAGTTCGCTGGCGGGTGCGCCGATCCAGATCCTGCCGCGACGGGGGATGATCCTGGTCACCGCGCCGCTGCCGGAATGCGTTCGGCACAAGGTTTACGACGCGGATTACGTTGGTGCTGTGGGCAGTGGCGATGCGGAGCTGCAGACGTCGACGGTGGTGGAGTCGACGCGGGCCGGCACGGTCCTGATCGGGTCGAGCCGGGAGCGGATCGGGTTCGACGACGCGGTCCGGGTGAAGGTGCTGCGGGAGTTGGCGCGCAAGGCGGTTGGGCTGTTCCCGTTTCTGGGTGAGGTGCCGGTGATGCGGGCTTACGGCGGGTTCCGGCCGTATGCGCCGGATCATCTGCCGGTGATCGGGGCCGATCCGCGGGTGGAGGGACTGTGGCATGCGACTGGGCATGAAGGCGCTGGGATCGGGCTGGCTGCCTCGACCGGTCGGTTGATCACTGAGCTCTTTGTTGGACTTGAACCGCATGTTGATCCGACACCGTTTCGGGTCGATCGGCCTGCGCTGCTGGGTGCGGAGGGTGTGGCATGAGCCCGTACTTGCGGCCGGTTGAGGGGGATCCGGCTGAGCCGCGTCTTGGTGACGGCATCGCGATCACTGTTGACGGTGAGTCGGTGGAGGCGTTGCCGGGGCAGAGCGTTGCGGCGGCGCTGATGGCGAGTGGGCGGGATTCCTGGCGTACTACGCGCGGTGGTGCGCGTGCGCGGGGTGTGTTCTGCGGGATCGGATCTTGCTTCGACTGCCTGGTGGTGGTCAACGGGCTGCCGGACGTGCGGGCTTGTCAGCGGGTGGTTCGGGATGGTGATGAGGTCACTACGCAGGTTGGTGCTGAGCTGCCTCGCGGTGAGTTGTCTGGTGCTGAGCTGCCTGGAGGCGTTGGCGCGCGGGTGGCGGGCGCGGGCGGCGGCGTACGGGTCGTGCCTGTTGTGGTGGTGGGGGCTGGGCCTGCTGGGATGAGTGCGGCGGTGGCGGCGGCTGATGCCGGGAAGGCTGTGCTGCTGGTTGATGCTGCTGAGCGGGTTGGTGGGCAGTTCAATCGGCAGTTGCCTGAGGAGTTCCGGGCTGGCCGGCCGGAGAAGCTTCAGCACGACTGGAAGGCCTTTGCGCGACTCCGGGACCGGATTGCGACTGACCCTTCGATCACGCATCTGACTGGCACTAGCGTTTGGGCGCTTGAGCGGCCCGCGTCTTCGGATGGTGCGACGCGGACGCGGCTCTGGTTGCAGCAGGGCGCGGCCGATGCGGCGGGGCGGCAGGTGTCGGCGGTGGAGACTTCAGCGCTTGTGCTCGCGACCGGAGCGTATGACCGGGTGCTGCCTTTCCCTGGGTGGGATCTGCCGGGCGTTTACAGCGCGGGCGCCGCACAGGCGTTGGCGAAGGGTCAGCGGATCTCCGTCGGCAAGCGGGTTGTGGTCGCGGGTACCGGGCCGTTCCTGTTGCCGGTGGCGGAGTCGCTCGTCGGCGTCGGGGCTGAAGTGGTCGCGTTGCTCGAGGCGAGCCACCCGGCGACCGTGGCGAAGGGGTTGTTGTCTGATCCCTTGGCCGGCGCCGGGAAGTTCTCGGAGGCCGTCAGCTATGCGCGGTTGCTGGCACGCCGTCGGATCCCGCTCAAGCACGGCCGCACGGTGGTCGCCGCCCACGGAACCGACCGAGTTGAAGCTGTCACCATCGCCCGCCTCGACCGCGACTGGAAGCCGATCCCCGGTACGGAGGAGCGGATCGAGGTAGACGCCGTCTGCCTCGGCTTCGGCTTCACCGCCAACCTGGAACTAGCCGTCTCCGCCCGCTGCACCCTCACTGAGGGCCCGGACGGAGGCCCCGCAGTACAAGTAGACGACAACCAACAGACCACCACCCCCGGCATCTACGCCGCCGGCGAACTAACCGGCATAGGCGGAGCAGCCCTGGCCGCCGCCGAAGGCCACCTAGCCGGCACCGCCGCCGCCTCGTCGCCCGCACCCGTTTCAGTACGACGGGTTGTTGCTAAGGGCAAGCGGTTTGCCGGTGTGTTGGCGGCTGCTTATCCGGTGAAGGACGGGTGGGTGGGGTGGAGTGACGGGGGCACTGAGGTGTGTCGGTGTGAGGGGGTTTCCAAGGGGGAAGTGGAGGAGGCGGTTGGGGCCCGGGATGTGGGTGGGAGTCGGAGTTTGAAGTTGAGTTGCCGGGCTGGGTTGGGGATGTGTCAGGGGCGGGTTTGTGGCCGGACTGTGGCCGCGATCAGTGGAGTGCGTAGTGAGTACGGGCGGCCGGTTGCGCAGCCTGTGCGTTTGATGGATTTGGCCGCAGCGGAAATTCTGGAGGACTTGTGACTGAGAAGCTTGATGGTGTGATCGTGGCGACCGCGCTGCCGTATGCCGAGGATGCGGCTGCGCCGGCGGGGCTGCGGCCTGACTACGACCGGTACGCCGAGCACTGCCGCTGGCTGATCGAGAACGGTTGCCGCGGGGTCGGGCCGAACGGGTCGCTGGGCGAGTACTCCTCGCTTACCGATGACGAGCGGCGTCAGGTCGCGCGGACGGCGATCGAGGCTGTCGGCAACGATGGGATCGTGGTGGTCGGCGTGCACGGCGCCGGTGCGCACCAGGCGCGGTCCTGGGCGGAGAAGGCGGCGGAGGACGGAGCGCACGGAATACTGTGCCTGCCGCCGACCATGTACCGCGCCAACCGCGGCGAGGTGATCCACCACTTCACCGAGGTCGCCAAGGTCGGGCTGCCGGTGATGGTCTACAACAACCCGCACGACACCAAGGTCGACCTGACGCCCGATCTGCTCGCCGAGATCGCGGGGATCGACAACATCGTCGCGGTCAAGGAGTTCACCGGTGACGTCCGGCGCATCCTGGAGATCCGCGAGCTGGCACCGAACCTGACCGTCGTGGCCGGCGCCGACGACCTCACCCTGGAAGCGCTGCTGATGGGCGCGACCGGCTGGTTCGCCGGCTTCCCGAACGTCTTCCCGGCCGAGTCGGTCCGGCTCTACAACCTCGCCCTCGAAGGCAAGGTGCAGGAGGCACGCGCGTTGTACGAGCCGCTGGTCGCGTCGTTCCGGTGGGACTCGCGGGTCGAGTTCGTGCAGGCGATCAAGTACGGCATGGACTACGTCGGCCGGTACGGCGGCCCGTGCCGCCCGCCGCGCGGACCGCTCGTGCCCGAGCACCTGGCCCAGCTGGAGCAGGACATGAAGAAGGCAGTGGAGTCGTTGCGATGAGGTCGATCCGGACCCTGAGCGCGATCGACTCGCACACCGAGGGGATGCCGACCCGGGTGATCACCGGTGGGGTCGGCGTCATCCCCGGCGCGACGATGGCCGAGCGGCGGGAGTACTTCCTGGCCAACGACGACGACCTGCGGCTGTTCCTGATGAACGAGCCGCGCGGTCACTCGGCGATGAGCGGCGCGATCCTGCAGCCGCCGACCCGGCCGGACGCCGACTGGGGTGTGCTCTACATCGAGGTCTCCGGCTGTCTGCCGATGTGCGGGCACGGCACGATCGGGGTCGCCACCGTGCTGGTCGAGTCGGGCATGGTCACGGTGACCGAGCCGCTCACCCAGGTCCGGCTGGACACCCCGGCCGGCCTGGTCGTGGCAGATGTTGCCGTCAGCAACGGCCGGGCCGAGCACGTGACGATCCGCAACGTACCGGCGTACGCGCATGCGCTGGATGCGACGGTGAAGGTGGACGGGTTGGGCGAGGTCACCTACGACCTGGCGTACGGCGGCAACTTCTACGCGATCCTGCCGCTGGAACAGCTCGGGATCCCGTTCGACCGGTCGGAGAAGGACCGGATCCTGCGGGCGGGCCTCGACATCATGGATGCGATCAATGCCACCGACCGGCCGATCCACCCGCTGGATCCGTCGATCAACGAGTGCAAGCACGTCCAGTTCACGGCACCTGGCGAGGGTGGGGCGCACTCGCGCAATGCGATGGCGATCCATCCCGGCTGGTTCGATCGTTCGCCTTGTGGGACGGGGACCTGCGCGCGGATGGCGCAGTTGCACGCGCGCGGCGAACTCGGCCTCAACGAGGACTTCGTCAACGAGTCCTTCATCGGCACCCGCTTCACCGGCCGCCTCCTCGAGCAAACCACGGTCGGCGACCGCACGGCCGTAGTACCGACTGTCACCGGTCGCGCGTGGATCACCGGAATGGGCCAATACCTCCTCGACCCAAGCGACCCTTTCCCAACCGGCTTCGTGCTCTAGCGGAGACGGCGTCCCGAACGACAGATAGTGCACACCCGAGACGCCGTACACGAGCTCGCGGCACACGCTCAGGTGCACTGATCTCCAGCAACCACATCCTGTCGCTCGGCACACAAACCCAACTACAGAAGCCACTTCGCCAACTGCTGAGTCCGGGCAGGCAGCGGCCGGACTTGGCTGCGGTCGGATGGGCGGAGGCCCGGACCGGCGCCACTCACAAACGGGTTGTTTTCGTGCCTGGGCCGGTTCGCTCGCGGTGGAAGCGAGTGGGCTTGGTGGGGTTTGTGAGTGGGGGCGGTCCGGGGCGTTTGGTGCCTAGGGGTCACGAGCTTTGCTGTTAGTTCGCGAACCGCAGTGTTTGGCCGGGGCGGAGTTGGGCGCAAAGCGGTAGGTCTGCCGCGGTTACGTAGGCGATGACGGGGTAGCCGCCGGTGACGGGGTGGTCGGTGAGAAACAGCACGGGGAGGCCGGAAGGCGGGATCTGGAGGGCGCCGAGGGCCATGCCTTCGCTGGGGAGTTCGCCTTCGCGGAGGCGTTGCAGGGGTGCGCCTTCGAGGCGTACGCCGATTCGGTTGCTGTTGCTGCTGACGGTGTAGGTCTGGCCGAGCAGTGCGCCTCCAGGGAACCAGTCCTGCCGCGGCCCAGGAGTCACCCGTACTACGACCTCGCCCGCTGCCGGGTCGGCCACGGGAGCGAGGTCGACGCCTGGCATCGGCCCGTGCTCGCAGCCGACCGGCAACACATCATCGGCTTTCAACGGCGCTGGACCGAGCCCGGACAACAGATCGGTCGACCGCGAGCCGAGCACTGGCGGAACAGCAAAACCACCCCGTACTGCGACGTACGTCCGCAACCCGCTTCGCGGCGGACCGAGCCGCAGTACGCCGCCCGCTCGTACCGTGGACGGCGCGTTGAGCGGCACACCCGAACACGGCGCGCCGGTCACGGCAACCACCACGTCCGCCTCGGCCCGCAGAACCAACCCGCCGAACGTCACCTCGATGGCGGCCGCCCCAGACGCGTTCCCCACCAGCCGATTCGCCAACTCGTACGACCGCTGGTCACAAGCCCCAGACCGCGGCACCCCAAGCGCCGCCTGCCCAACCCGCCCCCGATCCTGAACAGTCGCCAACGGCCCCGTCTCCAGCACTGTCAGTTCCGTCATTGACTGCTCACGAAGCGGACGTGTCGGCCGGGTTGGAGGAGGGCTGCGGGGTCGCGGTTTTGATCGAAGATTTGGAGGGGTGTGTGGCCCAGGAGTTGCCAGCCGCCGGGGGATTCTCGGGGGTAGATGCCGCTGAACTCGCCGGCCAGGGCTACCGCGCCGGCGGGGACCTTGGTGCGGGGAGTCTTTCGGCGGGGGATGTCCCAGTGGCCTGCGCCGGTGAGGTAGCCGAAGCCGGGGGCGAAGCCGCAGAAGGCGACCGTCCAGTCCTCGCAGGTGTGGCGCTTGATCAGTTCGGAGACGCTGCAGCCGAGGAGTTCGGCGACGTCGCTCAGGTCCTCGCCGTCGTAGACGACCGGGATCTCGACCAGCTCGCCGCCCGCCTGCTGACGGTCGACCGGCTGTACTGCGCGCAACGCCCGGGTCAGCGCATCCAGGTCGGAGTCAGTCGTGACCAGGACGGTCCGTGCTGCCGGGACGATGTCGACGACACCGGCGGGTGGTGACGCGGACAGCGCGGCGTAGTACCCGAGGACCTCCTCGAGATCCTCGAGTTCCACCAGTACGGCGTGGTCGCCGGCGGGCAGGATGCGCATCAGCGGGCGAACGGGGTCAGTGTGACGCCCGCTCCCTCCAGTGCCTTGCGAACCTGTTGCGCGATCTCGACAGCACCTGGGGTGTCGCCGTGGACGCAGATCGAGTCCGGCGCCAGCTGTAGCGAGCCACCCGAGCTGTCCTGGATCGCCCCGCCGGTCGCCATCGCAGTACAGCGGGCCGCGATCTCCGCGCCGTCGTGCAGCACCGAGCCGGCCTCTCGCCTCGACACCAGGGTTCCCGAAGGCGTGTAGGCGCGGTCGGCGAAGGCTTCGTGCACGACGGTCAGCCCGGCTTCGGCGGCGAGCCGGAGCCAGGCCGAGCCTGGCAGACCGAGCACCGGCAAGCCGGCGTCGTAGTCGACGATCGCGCCGACCACGGCCGCCGCTTGCTCCTCGTGGGTGCCGATCGTGTTGTAGAGCGCGCCGTGCGGTTTCACGTACCGGACGCGGTCGCCCGCGATCCGGGCGAACGCGTCCAGCGCACCGAGCTGGTAGACGACCTCGTCGCGCAGTACGGCGGGTTCGACGTCGAGGAAGCGGCGGCCGAAACCGGGCTTGTCGTCGTACCCGACGTGCGCGCCGATCGCGACGCCGCGCTCGACCGCCTGGCTGGTGACCCGGCGCATGATCGAGGGGTCACCGGCGTGGAACCCGCAGGCGACGTTGGCGCTGGTGACGACATCGAGCAACGCGGTGTCGTCGCCCATCGTCCACGAGCCGAAGCCCTCACCGAGATCGGCGTTGAGATCCATCAGACCGCTCCTAACCGACTAACTGACTAACCGAAGAGCTCGAACACGGGCTTGACCGAACGGACGGCCAGGTAGATGGTCAGCAGCCACGCCGCCCCGCCGAGCAGCAGCAACCACTTGGGGTACTGGTACCCGCGCAGCAGGTCCTTGCGCTGCCATGCCACCCAGAGAAGCACACCGATCCCGACCGGCAGCAGCAGCCCGTTGAAGGCGCCGGCGAACACCAGCAGCTGCGTGGGAGCAGTGCCGATGGACAGGAAGATCACCGTACTGACGACGATGAAGGCGACCACCAGGATGGTCCGGGTCCGGTCCGACGTCTTGGTCCGCGACGTCACGAAGGTGACGGTCGTGTACGACGCACCGATCACGCTAGTGATCGCGGCCGCCCAGAGCACCACCCCGAAGGCGCGCAGGCCGAACTCGCCGGCCGCGTGCTGGAAGGCCGAGGCCGCCGGGTTCTTCGGGTCGAGCGCCTGACCACCCGCGACCACGCCGAGGACCGCCAGGAAGAGCACGATCCGCATCACGCCGGTGATCAGGATGCCGGTGACCGAGCCTCGGGTGATGTCGCGGATGTGCTGCGGTCCGGAGACGCCCGAGTCGAGCAGCCGGTGCGCACCGGCGTACACGATGTAGCCGCCGATGGTGCCGCCGATCAGGGTGGTGATGGCGAGGAACTCGACCTGCTCGGGCAGCACCACGTTCTTCAGCGCCGTACCGACCGGTGGGCCGGAGGTGATCGCGATATAGGTGGTGAGCAGGATCATCACGGCGCCGAGCACGAGCACCACCCGGTCCATCGCCAGGCCGGCCCGCTTGGACAAGAAGATGCCGATGGCAACCAGTGCGGAGAGTGCGCCGCCCAGCTTGGGATCCAGGCCGAGCATCGCGTCCAGGCCGAGGCCGGTGCCGGAGACGTTGCCGATGTTGAAGACCAGGCCGCCGACCAGCAGCAGGGCTGCCATCACGTAGCCGAGACCGGGGAAGACCAGGTTGCCGAGCTCCTGGGCGCGCCGGCCGGAGACGCCGATCACCCGCCAGACGTTCAGTTGCAACGCGATGTCGACCAGGATCGAGGCAGCGATCGCGAACGCGAAGGCGGCGCCGAGGCTGACCGTGAAGGTGGTCGTCTGGGTGATGAACCCGGGCCCGATGGCCGAGGTCGCCATCAGGAACATCGCCCCGAGCAGCGTCGACTTGGTGCTCGCCTTCATCGCGGTCTCGGGCGTCTTCCGGCCCGCCGCGGGCGGCAACTGCTTGCCCGCCGATCCGGTACTGCGGCTCGCGGGGCGGCGCGTCGGCTTGGTCGTCGGGCGGGTGGGTGGCTTCGACATGGCGGTGCTCCTGGGTCTTCAGAAAGCTTTCGGGTGGTCTCCTGCAGACGGTCGGTAGGTGTCTGAACGCCTTGAGTGACTTCGAGAGTAGAGATTGTTCAACAATCCTGCAAGACTCTTGTTCATCGAAATTTCCCACCGGAGGCGGGAGTGAGCGATGATGCGAAGATGTCCACCAGTCAGCGCAGCGACGACGAGGCCCGGCAGGCCTGGCTGCGAGGTGTTGCCGCGGATGTCGCCCGGCAGGACCGCAGCAGCTCGGCCGAGCGCGCGGCCGACATCCTCCGCCGCAGCATCACGGAGGGTGCACTGAGGCCCGGCGCGCAGCTGTCCGAGATCGAGCTCACCGAGGTCCTCGACGTCAGCCGGAACACGCTGCGTGAGGCCTTCCGGCTGCTCACCCACGAAGGGCTGCTGGTCTACAAGCTGCACCGCGGCGTGTTCGTGCCCGAGCTGACCGAGCGGGATGTAGTAGACCTCTACCGCCTTCGCCGGGTGCTCGAGGTCGACGTGGTCCGCGGCCTGGCCGACCGTGACCCCGAGCTGCCGGAGCAGC
Source organism: Kribbella sp. CA-294648 (assembly GCF_050943845.1). Taxonomy (NCBI): domain Bacteria; kingdom Bacillati; phylum Actinomycetota; class Actinomycetes; order Propionibacteriales; family Kribbellaceae; genus Kribbella; species Kribbella sp. CA-294648. Next base: position 8,165,724 of record NZ_CP191981.1, on the reverse strand, counting down.
GGCTCGAACCGCTCCGGATCGACGTCGAGGACGCGGAGGCAGCCGCCCTCACCGGCCGCTGGGAAGCGGCCGGTACGGCGAACATGCAGTTCCATCGCCACCTGATCGGCCTCGCCGACAGCGAACGCCTGGACGACATCACCGGCCGGCTGCTCGCCGAGCTCCGCCTGCTCTTCCATGTCATAGCGACCCCGCAAGAGCTGTACGAGCCGTACATCGCCCGCAACCGCGGCATCTACGAACTGCTCCGGCAGCGCCAGTACGAGCGGGCCGCCGATCAGCTCCAGATTTACCTGATCGACTCCGAGCAAGGCCTCCTGAACGCCTTCAAAGCGAGGTAACCCATGCTGACCCCAGCCGACGCGCGAGCGCAGTACCGAGCTGGGATGGTCGCCCCCACCTCGGGCCACGCCCCTGGTTTCACCCAGGCGAACCTGGTCGTCCTGCCCCGCGACTGGGCCTACGACATGCTGCTGTTCGGCCAGCGCAACCCACAACCGGTGCCGCTGCTCGACGTGACCGACGCAGGCTCAACCAGTACTGCGCTGGCGCCGGGCGCCGATCTGCGGACCGACCTTCCGCAGTACCGGGTCTGGCGGGACGGGGAGCTGGTCGACGAGCCGGCCGACGTAGTGGATCTGTGGCGGGACGATCTGGTCAGTTTCCTGATCGGCTGCAGCTTCAGCTTCGAGCAGGCCTTGCTCGATGCCGGTGTCCCGGTCCGCAACATCGAGCAGAACCGGAACGTGTCGATGTACCGGACGAATCGCGAATGCCGTCCGGCGGGCCGGCTGAGCGGCCCGTTGGTGGTGTCGATGCGGCCGATCCCGGCGGCGCTGGTGGCGACCGCGGTACAGGTGACAGCCCGGATGCCGAGGGTTCACGGAGCGCCCGTGCACGTGGGGTCGCCGGAGACGCTCGGCATCGCGGACCCGGCGCGACCCGACTTCGGTGACCCGGTGGAGGCCGAGCCCGGCGATGTTCCGGTTTATTGGGCTTGCGGAGTAACACCCCAAGCTGCGTTGATGGATCCAGTGCCCGCAGGACACTCACGGCCCCCGTTCGCGATCACCCATGCCCCCGGGCGCATGTTCGTGACGGACGTGCCGGATGCCGTCTATCGCCAGCCCTGAGGGGGAGCAGATGTCTGAAGACCGGACCGAAGAGCAGCGGAAGTCCTACCGGCCGATCGATGCGGCCGGGTTCCGTGCGTCGATCGCCCGTGACTGGGGGCCGGTCGATCGGTCCGTGGTGCTGCCGGAAGGGCTGGCCGAGGCCGCCGCGGAGCACCGGGCCAAGCTGAGCGCCAGCCTGCCCGGCCGCCGGATCGCGGTCGCCGCCGGACGTGCGCCGGTCCGGTCGAACGACACCGACTACCGGTTCCGCGCGGACAGCGACTTCGTCTGGCTCACCGGTTGTCAGGCCGAGGGCTCGGTCCTGGTCATCTCGGGCGACGGCGACGCGACGCTCTACCTGCGCGAGACCGCCGGTCCCGGCGAAGCCGACTTCTTCGCGAACGCGCGGGACGGTGAGCTGTGGATCGGGCCGGTCCCCGGACTGAAGGACTGGTCCGAGGCGCTGCAGTTGCCGTGCCGCCCGATCGAGGAGCTGCCGGCCGCCGTGCGCGGCGCAGTACCGGCGATGATGACGACGTACGGCGTGGAGCCGTTGCTGGACGCGCTGGTAGGTGGCAGCCCGTCGAACACCCAGGAGCTGCGACAGGTCCTGTCCGAGCTCCGCCGGATCAAGGACGACTGGGAGCTCGACCAGTTGCGCGAAGCAGTCGCCGGCAGCGTGCTCGCCTTCGCCGACGTGGCGCGCGAGCTTCCCGAGGCCGTCCGCGGTGGCGGCGAGCGCTGGCTGGAGGGCACCTTCGACCGACGCGCCCGTACTGCGGGCAACGGGCCGGGGTACGCCTCAATCGTTGCTGCTGGCAACCATGGACCGGTGCTGCACTGGGTTCGCAACGACGGCGCCGTGCGAGAGGGCGACGTCATCCTGCTCGACGCCGGTGTGGAGACCCGCACGCTCTACACCGCCGACGTGACCAGGACCTTCCCGGTGACGGGCGAGTACACCCCGGCGCAGCGGCAGGTGCACGACCTGGTGCACAAGGCTCAGGTCGCCGCGCTCGCGGAGGTCCGCGCCGGCGCGCCGTACCGGGCCTTCCAGTACGAGGCGATGCGGGTCCTGATCGAGGGGCTGCGGGACTGGGGTGTGCTGGACGTGTCGCTGGACGAGGCGCTCGGGCCGGACGGGCAGCAGCACCGCCGGTACGTCGTCTGCGGGCTCGGCCACTACATCGGGCTCGACGTCCATGACTGCGACGCAGCGCGTCCGGAGCGGTATCTCGCTGGGGACTTGGAAGCTGGGATGGCGCTGGCTGTCGAGCCGGGCCTGTACTTCCACCCCCACGACGAGACGGTCCCGCCGGAGCTGCGCGGGATCGGCATCCGGATCGAGGACAACGTCGTGGTGCACTCCGACCGGCTGGAGATCCTCACCGAGGCGCTGCCGATCACCACCGACGGCCTCGAGGCCTGGACCCGCGCCCAGCTCCCGAGCTGAAGAGACTTCCAAACAACAACTTAGAGTAGTCAAGTAATCACTTAAAATAACCTGGTCACAAGCAGTAACATTCGTCCGCCCAGCACGATGTAACGAGCGGGGGAGGGTCAATCTCGGCCCGGTGCGCGGTAGTGGGGGGCCGCGGCTGCGCACCGGCCGAGCTGGCCCCGACTGGGAACCCGGGGGTCCCAGGGGAACAACAGCACGGGGGGATTTTCCGATGAACCTGCGAGTGCGGGTGGTGCGCTGCGCGTGCGCCGGGGGCCGCTACTGGTATGCCGACATCGACGATGCGGAAGATCCGCAGCCCGACGATCCCTACTGGTTCGTCGACGGCTGCCAGACCCAGGCCGAAGCCCTCGAGCTCGCCTGCGCGCGACTGCCCGAGCTCTCCGCCGAGGCCTACCGAGGCGGCTCCCTGAAACGCGTCCAGGAAGCCAACCTCGTCTCCGTCTGACCAGCTCAGCCAGTCGGCGGTACTGCGGCGCAAGTGGTGCCGCGGGCAGGAACCTTCAGCGCGACCAGATAGTTGTCGACGGTCTGCAGCGTGCAGGGGCTCGCGTCGTAGCTGCCGTGACCCCAGCCCTCGTAAGTGACCAGTACGCCGTGCCGGCCGAGCTGGCGGGCCACGCTCTGGGCCGAGCTGTAGCCGGTGGCGGGGTCGTGCAGGGAGTTCAGGAGCAGCGCCGGTGTCTTCAGGTGCACCCGCACGTCCTGCTGCGGGTTGGGCGCCTTCGGCAGGCCCAGACAGTTTGTCACGGCGATCAACGTCGGCGGGATCTTCACGTCCTCGGTGTTCCGGGCAATCCGGCGCAGGTGAGCGGCGTACTCGTCGTACGAGCGGACCGGCAGGCTGAAGTCACGGCAGAACGGGACCAGCGGGTTCTGGGCGAGCCCGGTCGGTACCGGCGGTTCAGCGGTCGGCGGCTCGCTCACTTCGAGCTGCTTCAGCATGTCGGCGAGCTCCGGCCACCTCGGGCCGTACAGCATCCGGAACGCGCCGAACGTCAGGGTGAACGGTGTTGCCTTCAGCTTCGGCTGGCGCGGATCCGGTAGCTCACCGCGACCGGCCCGGGCGACGAGATCGGCCCACAGCGCGTGGAGATCCCGCCCGTGCAGCGAGCAGGTGGTCGTCTCGTTGCACCACTTCACGAACTCGGTGAACGAGTCCTGAACCGTCGCGGCCTGCTTGTCGAGCCAGTCACCGGTCGTGGTGTCGCCGTGGTCGAAGACGCTCTCCAGGACGAGGGCGCGCAGGCGATGCGGGTAGCGCTCGGCGTACTGCTGACCCAGCAGCGTGCCGTACGAACTGCCGTGGAAGGTCAGCTTCGACTCACTCAGCGCCGCGCGGATCGCGTCGACGTCCCGCACGGTCTGCAGCGTGTCGACGTGGTCGTACAAGGGGCCGGTGTGAGTCCGGCAGTCCTTCGCGAGTTTGCGGTTGTAGCGGATCGTCTCCGCGAACTCCGCCCGGCTGGTGATCAGCGGCGAGGGCTGCTTCATCAGCAGTGGGGCCGAGCAGACGATCGGGTTGCTGCGCGCGATCCCGCGCGGGTCGATGCTGACGATGTCGAACCGGTTCTGAATGGTGTCGCTGAAGCGATCCATCCCGGTCCGGATCCGGTCGACGCCGGAGTCGCCGGGACCGCCCGGACCGAAGAAGAGGGTGCCGACGCGAGCGGCGGGGTCCTTCGCAGTACGGCGGGCGATGGCCAGGCCGAACGTGGGTCCGTTCGGCCGGTTCCAGTCCACCGGCAGCTGCAGAGTGGCGCACTTCGAGCCCGCCACGAGCAGCGGGTCCTCCTTGGGTTTCACCTCGCAGTCGGTCCATTGCAGGACATCGGGTGCTGTGGCGGTTGCGGTGACGGTTGCACTGGCGGTTGCTGGCAGGGCGACCACACCGGCGAACACCAAGCCTGTGATCACACCCCAGGTGGGGGTTCTGAGCTTCATCCCCCGATCCTCGGCAACCGCCTTCCGAAACACATCGGGGGTGACCCTTGACCGAACCCCCGGCCCGCTTGGGGGACTTGTTAGGGTCACAGGCCTGATGACTGAGACGACGACTGACCCGACGGGCGCGACGACGCAAGCTTCGGCCGGATCGAAGCACGCAACCGTTTTCCGCGCCGTGGCGATCGCCGAGGCGATCTCCTGGACCGGCCTGCTGATCGGGATGCTGTTCAAGTACGTGCTGTCCGACAACGAGATCGGCGTGAAGATCTTCGGCCCGATCCACGGCGGGATCTTCATCGCCTACGTGATCACCGTCGTCGCCGTCCGCGGCCGGCTGCGGTGGAGCATCCCGGTCACGCTGGCGGCGCTCGCCGCGAGCATCCCGCCGCTGTTCACCTGGTTCTTCGAGATCTGGGCCAAGCGCACCGGCCGGTTGTCTTAAAGCCCGCGCCGGATTGACGCGCGCCGCCGGCGCGCCGTACCGTCGCGGCGAGCAAGAAAACAGCCGCATGAACCCGTGCGGGAGAGACCCGGGCTCGACCCGGGCGCCGTAGGAGCAACTCTCCCCAAGAATCTCTCAGGCACCTTCACCGTGCGGGCGAGGCACCTCTGGAAGGCAGACCTGCCTGACAGAGCGGGGAGGCATACCAATCGGTCAATGGCGACCAGGAGGCCTCCAGCATGGCGATCAGCGTGTTCGACCTGTTCAGTATCGGGATCGGTCCGTCGAGCTCCCACACCGTGGGACCGATGCGGGCCGCCCGGACGTTCGCTCTCGGCCTGGCCGAGGACGGACTGCTCGACCGTACGGCGGCCGTCGAGTCGCAACTGTTCGGTTCGCTCGGGGCGACCGGCCACGGGCACGGCAGCAACAAGGCGGTCATCCTCGGTCTGGAGGGTGAAGACCCCGAGACCGTCGACACCCGCTCGGTCGAGAGCCGGGTCGCCGCGATCCGCGCGGCCGGCGTGCTGCGGCTCGCCGGGCAGCGGGAGATCCCGTTCGACGAGAACAGCCAGCTCGTCATGCACCGCCGCAAGGCGTTGCCCTACCACCCGAACGGGATGACTTTCCTGGCCCGCATGGCCGACGGCGCCGTACTGCGGGAGCGCACCTACTACTCCGTCGGCGGCGGCTTCGTCGTGGACGAGAACGCGGCGGCCGGCGACCGGATCGTCGCGGACCGGACGCCGCTCAAGTACCCGTTCCTGTCCGGCAACGAGCTGCTCGATCGATGCCGCGAGTCGGGGCTGCCGATCAGCGAGGTGATGCTCGCCAACGAGCTGGCCTGGCGGACCGAGGCCGAGATCCGCGAGGGCCTGCTGCACATCTGGCAGGTGATGCAGGATTGCGTCGAGGAGGGCTGCGAGACCGAGGGGACGCTGCCGGGTGGGCTGAAGGTCCCGCGGCGCGCGCACGCGTTGCACCAGAAGCTGAGCAGCGACAAGTGGTCGGTCGATCCGCTGAAGGTGATGGACTGGGTCAACCTGTTCGCGCTCGCGGTCAACGAACAGAACGCGTCGGGTGGCCGGATCGTCACCGCGCCGACGAACGGTGCCGCCGGCATCATTCCCGCGGTGCTGCTGTACTACCGGCGATTCGTGCCGGGGGCAACAGAAGACGGAGTGGTCCGGTTCCTGCTCGCGGCTGCCGCGATCGGCGTTCTGTACAAGGAGAACGCGTCCATCTCCGGCGCCGAGGTCGGCTGCCAGGGCGAGGTCGGCTCGGCCTGCTCGATGGCCGCCGCCGGCCTGTGCGAAGTCCTGGGTGGGACGCCGGAGCAGGTCGAGAACGCGGCCGAGATCGCGATGGAGCACAACCTCGGGCTGACCTGCGACCCGGTCGGCGGACTGGTTCAGATCCCCTGTATCGAGCGCAACGCGATGGCGTCGATGAAGGCGATCAACGCGGCCCGGATGGCGATGCACGGCGACGGCGTACACGTCGTCTCGCTGGACAAGGTGATCAAGACGATGCGCGAGACCGGCGCGGACATGAAGATCAAGTACAAGGAGACGTCACGAGGCGGCCTGGCCGTGAACGTGATCGAGTGCTGACGGATCCTGTACGTGCGCGCTGTGGCCGAGGCCGGGCAGCGTGACGACCTGATCGTGCAGCGCGGCCAGCTCGGCGTCGGTGTTCATCGGGTCGAGCTCGCCCCGCGCCAGTACGACGTCCGCCTGGCTGGCCGCGATCAGCTCGGCCATCTTCGGCGCACCGACGCCGAAGGTGGCCGGATCCATCGCGATTCGCCAGCGTCCGCCGACCTCCAGCAGCCCGCTGTCCACGGCCTCACTCGCGGGATCGACCAGCCCTTGCAGCCCTGAGACTTTGAGATACCGCGCAGCCGCTTCGTCCCTGGTGTCGAACCACGCGATCGGCTTCTGTGCCAGAGCAGCCGCCTTGGCGAGCTCGTCGGCCGACCACGAGACCTTCACCCCGAGGGCGATCACCCGATCCACCTGTACGCCGTACCGGCCGCTGGCCAGCTCGAGCGCGATCACTCCACCCAACGAGTGTCCGACGACAACCAGCTCCCGGCGTACCGGCAGAAACTCGGCAACCGCAGCCGCCATCGACTCGAACGTGTACCGCGACAACGCCCCGGCCCGCCCATGCCCCGGCAGGTCCGGCGCCACCCGAGGCTGAGCCCACCCGTCCCAGACCCGCCCGGTCCCGCCGAGCCCGTGCAGCAACACCAGAGATGACATGGCGGTCAGGGTGCCAGAAATCGGTGGTGCTGGCGAGAAAGATGCGCCAAAGGGGTGTTTCAAACAGGTCATTGAACGGTACGGTTCGGGTCTTGTGAGGATGTCCCGCCGTGTTGCTGTCGCCTTCGTCGTGCCGGTGGGGGTGTATGCCGTTTTGCTGGTGGTCGCCTTGATGGGTGGGCCGCGGGCGCCGGTGATTCCGCTGCCGGGTGGTGGTGCTGGGGTGGAGGCAGCCAAGCCGGTGACTGGGCCGCCTCCGCCTGGAGCGGCGGGCGAGACGTTGCCGGCGATTCCTCAGCAGGTGACGCCGACGCCCTCGTCGCCGCCGCAGTCCACCGGGCCGCTGGACGAGAACGGCCAGCCGGGACAGCCTCCGGCGACGAGTGGACCGGGCGACGGGCGTCCGTCGGAGGCCACTCCGCTACCTTCCGAGCCGCCGACGCCGGAACCGACGCCGGGAGTAGCCGAGCGCCGCAACCCTTCGATGCCTCCGGCAACTAAAACCCCGCCCGCGCCGCCGGCCACCGAACCGACCGATCCGGGTCAGCCGCCCAGCACACCTGGTACGCCGAACCCGCCGCCGCCGACCGTCACGCCCACCGCGACGCCGAGTGGGCCGCCGGACCAGCCCAAGCCGCCCACCCTGGCAGACACCCTCCTGGTGCTCCTCGGCAAACTCCGCCGCTGAGCACCCTTTGAGGGAAGGTCAGTACGGGTCGACGCTGCTCGAGCTGGCGTTGCCGAGGACCGAGGGCTTCAGCTGGACTTCCCAGCCCTGGTTCTTGGTGAAGCCCTGGTCGAAGCGCTTGAAGGAGCAGTCGGAGCTGAACTGGCGGCGTTTCGGGTTCCAGTCCTTGCCGCTCTTCACGTACAGGTGGTACGCGCCGCCGATCCGGTAGACGGTCGCGGTCTTCTTCGCCTGGACGTACAACATGATGTGCGGCTTGCTCGGCGGCTTTCCGGGGCTGACGATCGAGACCGCGACGTCGGTGGCCGAGCCGTTCTTCACCCGGAGCGCACCGTTTCCGCCGGCGCCGCTGCGGATGATGACGTCGCCGTTGGCGGGCCGGGTGTCGGTCGGCTCGGGGCCGAGGTCCGGCAGGGTCCGGCCGAAGATCAGGCCGAGGGTCCGCAGCTGGGCGACAGCGGTGGACATCGTGGTGGTGAGCTGGCGCTGCAGCGACTGGGAGACGTACGCGAGTCCGCCGCAGCCGACGTCGCTGGTGTCACCGGCCGACAGGGCGGTCGCGGCGGTCTTCAAGCGCAGCTGCAGCACCCGGTTGGCGGCTACTGCGCGGGCCGGTGGCTTGATCGATCCCAGCGCGAGCGACTCCGCGTTCAGCGTCTGGGTCAGGTTCTCCATCGCGGCGCTCAGGCTGCTCTCGGTCTTCACCGTCGCCAGCGCGTTGATGTCACCCGCCAGTCGCTGGTCGAGCCGGATCAACGCCGTCTGGTACTGCGCCTGCGTCAGCGGCCCGGCCGGTGCCGACGGGGTTGTGGTGGTCGGCGCCGAGGTGGGCACCGAAGCCGGTTCCGAAGTCGGTGCGCTGGTGGGTGCGGTCGTCGGCGTACTGGTCGCCGGGTCCTCACCTGTCAACGTTTGCTTGTCGTCCGAACCGCCGCAGCCGGCCAGCAGCGCCAGCACGGCGACACCGGTCGTGATGGACAGAGCTCTGCGCATGAAATGCCCCCTTAGTGTCCCCTGAGCGAGATAGCTTGACGCTGGAGGCGCCCATGCACGCACCTCGCGGCACTTGACGAGCATCCACGATGCTGCGCATCGAGGACACTCCTCAAGCACCGCGATGCACGCACCTGGACCCCTCCATCGTTCAAGCTCTCTCGCTCAGGGGACACTGCCTAGAAATTCCCCTGGACAGCAAACCCTATGCGGCAAAGGGCTTTCCAGCACCCCCAATGACCGCATCGTGTCAGACGGGAAGCCGCCCCTCCCGGTTCCGTCCTGCTGACAACAAGCCGGTGTCAGTTGCGCGGAGCCGGTCGTACGAAGGGAAACGCCAAGGTGGCGCGGATGTTCTGCCCGGTCAGCATCATCATCACCCGGTCGACACCGATGCCGAGCCCACCCGTCGGGGGCATCGCGTACTCCAGCGCGCTGAGGAAGTCCTCGTCCAGCGACATCGCCTCGGGGTCGCCGGCCGCCGCCTTGAGCGACTGCTCGGTGAGCCGTCGCCGTTGCTCGACGGGATCGACCAGCTCCGAGTACGCCGTACCGATCTCCGCGCCGAAGGCGACCAGGTCCCAGCGCTCGGCCAGTCGCGGGTCGGTCCGGTGGGTCCGGGTCAGCGGTGACGTCTCGAGCGGGAAGTCGGTGTAGAAGGTCGGCAGGGTGGTGGCCGGCTCGACCAGTTCGTCGTACAGCTCGAGCACCAGTTCGCCCGCCGACAGGCCGAACCCGGCGTGGACGCCGTGCTTGGCGCACAGTTCGCGCAACGTCTCGATCGGGGTCCCGGAGTCGATCGGTACGCCGGCCGCGCGGCCGACCGCGTCGTGCACGGTGATCACCGGCCAGTCGCCCGAGATGTCGATCTCACCGTCCGGGCGCTGCACCACCGGCTTGCCGAAGACCGCGGTGGCGGCCTCGATCAGCAGTTCGCGGGTGAGTTCGCGCATCACCGTGTAGTCGGCGTACGGCTGGTAGGCCTCGACCGAGGTGAACTCCGGATTGTGCGTCGCGTCCGCGCCCTCGTTGCGGAAGTTGCGGTTCAGCTCGAAGACCTTGCCCAGCCCGCCGACGCTGAGCCGCTTGAGGAACAGCTCGGGCGCGATCCGCAGGAACAGGTCGGTGTCATAGGCGTTGATGTGGGTGACGAAGGGCCGCGCGTTCGCGCCACCGTGCACCGCCTGCAGCATCGGCGTCTCGACCTCGATGAAGCCCCGGGACTCGAACCCGTTCCGCAACGCCCGCACCGCGGTACTGCGATGGTGCATCATCTGCAGCGAGTCGGGGTTCATCACCAGGTCGAGATGCCGCTGACGGACCCGTGCCTCCGGATCGGTGAAACCCTTCCGCTTGTCCGGCAACGGGTGCAGGCACTTGGCCGCCATCAGCCACTCGGTCCCCGCGATCGACAGTTCGCCGCGACGGCTGGTGACCACCTCGCCGGTGACGCTGACGTGGTCGCCGATGTCGACCAGGCGCCGCCAGTTCTGCACGGCTTCGGCGCCACAGGTCTCGGTGGACAGCATCACCTGCAGAACGGCCGGACCGTCTTGCAGATGCGCGAAGGAGAGCCCGCCGTGGTTGCGCATGCGCATCACCCGGCCGGCGATCGAGACCTCCTGGCCGGTGTGGTGATCGGGTGCGAGGTTCTGGTACAGCGCGCGGATCCGTTCCAGCGTCTCCGTGCGCGGCACCGTGACCGGGTACGGCTCGATGCCCTCGGCAACGAGTTCGGCGAGCTTGGTCCGCCGGATCTGTTCCTGCTCGGTGAGTTTGCGATCCGGCAGTACCGGCCGCAGCAGTTCCTGCTCCTGCTGCCGGACTGCCTCGGCGAACTGACCGCCGTCGGCCGCCATGATCGCGTGCCGCTCGGCCGTCTGCAGGCTGTCTACCCGAGTCCACGGGCGAGGCGCGGGGAGGAAGCCTTCCGCAGTACCGGCGGCCAGCAGCACTTGGGCCAGCGAGGCGCCGCGGGAGTAGCAGATCAGCCGGGGTGACCAACGTGGCAGGTACTTCTCGTTGGACTGGTAGAGACTCTCCAGCTGCCAGAACCTCGACGCGGTGGTCAGCAGCGCGTTGGTGAGCCGCAGTACCGGCCCGGCGCCGACGCGCTCGGCGTCGCTGAAGATCTCCCGGAACATGGCGAAGTTGAGCGAGATGTGGTGCAGGCCGAGGTCGCCACTGGCTTCCACGAGCCCGTTGACCATGAACTCCATCAGGCCGTTCACGGACTCCGGATCGCGCCGCATCAGGTCCAGCGAGACCCCGCGCACACCCCACGGAACGAACGAGAGCAGACCCCGTACGACGCCGTCGGAGTCGCGCGCGATGACCATCACGCAGCGCGCGTCGGCCGGGTCGCCGAGCCGGCCGAGCGCCATCGAGAAGCCCCGCTCGGTCTGCGCGCCACGCCACTTCTCGGCGAGCTGCACGTACTCCGCCAGTGCCTCGGGCGACAGGTCGCCGTGCCGGACCACCTCCGCGTGGTACCCGGCGCGCTGGACCCGCGTGACGGCCTGCCGGACCGGGCGCATGGTCCGGCCTTCGAGGGTGAAGTCGGCGACGTCGATGATCGCCTCGTCGCCCATCGCGAGCGCTCGCAGGCCCGCATCGACGTACGCGTGCGCGGCCTCCTCGCTGGCCGACAGGACGGCGGGGGACCAGCCGTAGGTGCGGGCCTCGGCCAGCCAGCGCTGGATCGCGCCGGGCCAGGCGGCCGGATCGCCGATCGGATCGCCACTGGCCAGGCTGACGCCGTTGACCACCCGGTAGGCGATCGCCGCCTCGTTGTCGGGGGCAAACATCACCGCCTTGTCGCGCCGGGTGGCGAAGTAGCCGAGCGAGTCGCGTTCGCCGTACTCGAGCAGCAGCCGGCGCAGCTGCAGTTCCTCGGGCTGGCTCAGGTAGCGGACCCGGCGGACCGAGCGCAGGAAGATCGCGAAGGCGATCACCAGGCAGGCCGCGGAGATCGCGCCGACGGTCAGGCCGACCCAGCCGTGGCCCTCGTGCCCGGCGCCCATCTTGCTGCGGCTCTGGCCGAGCGCGGCGATCACGGCCCAGCCGATCTTCTCCTTCTGACCCTCCAGGGTCTTCGGGAAGATCTGGGTCAGCGAGATGCTGACGGCGATCGAGATCATCAGCCCGCCGACCAGTGCGGCGACTGCCTGCCGGCGGGTACCGGGCGCCAGCCGGGCCGGGAAGGCGGCCCGAATCTTCCACAGCAGCACGATCAGCGCGCCGATCACGAGCACCTGGGCGATGGCGATCTCCAGGTCCTGCGGCCTGACCTCGCCGAACTCCGCGATCAGGTCCTGGTCGCGTGGATTGGCCAGCCGGACGCTGTTCAGTCCGACGGCGGCCACCGCGCTGAGCAACCAGAGCACCTCGAAGACCCAGAGCACCCACAGCAGCGCGGCCCGCTTGCCGCGCAGCAGCGCGCTGCCGACGACGGCGAGGTAGACGGCCGAGAAGAAGGTGTGACCGGCGGGGATGCCGAAGAAGTCGAAGGCCTGGTCGACCCGTTTCACGTACTCCGGTACGACCAGGTGCAACGGGATCGCCAGGAACGACCAGACCGACGCGAAGACGACGACCCGGCCGACCCAGACAGCCGCGCGCTGCTTCCACTTCGGGATGACTTGTTCCGACGACACCCAGCGATCATCCCATCCCCAGATCTCGACTTTGGTCTCGTATGTAACTCTGGCCCGCATGATGGCCGTCCCCGCCCGCTTTCCCTACCGGCTGATGCGGGGTGTCCTGATCGCCGCGGGAGTGCTCTACTGCAGCCTCCTGCTCGAGCTGGTGGCCGGCTATCCGCTCAACGTTCACGACTCGTTCCTGAGCGAGTTGGGGGCGCTCGATCAGCAGACGAGTCCTTATGCCCGGGCGCTGGATCTGGGCTCGGGTGTCCTGTTGTTGCTGGCGGCAATTCTCGGCCGGCCCGCCGCCCGGATGCACCGTGACATCGCCGGGCTGCTGATCAGCGCGGCCGTGTTCGGCGCCGGGACGCTGTTCGACGCGGTGTACCCGATGAGCTGCGCGCCGTCGGTGAGCCAGGCCTGCCGGGATGCCGAACACGGCGGTCAGACCGGCAGCGCGCTCATCCTGCACGAGATCACCTCCACGATCGCGGGGATCGGAAGTGTTGCCGTCGGCATCTTCGCGGTCCTGGTACTGCGACGCTCGGGCTGGGGCGGTCTGTGGGGCAAGGTCGTCGCGGCGCTGGCGGCCGGGGTAGCGGTGACCCAGACGTGGCTCGGAATCGAGACAGGGTTGGAAGTCCTGACCGGTGGCGACCTGCATCCGCCGGGCATCCTGCAACGGGTGTCGGTGGGGCTGGTCTGTTTAATGCTGGCGACATTGCTGCCCGGTCTGAGGCAGGCTTTCACCCGATGAGTACCAGTTGGGTGGTGTTGCCGGGTCTCGCTGAGGCGCCCGAGGAGTTCGCTGAGGTCGTTTCGTTGCTTCCAGGCAACGACCTGCACGTGGTCGACGCCTGGCGTACGCCGATCACGGCGCCGGTCGAGGAACTGCGCGCCGGGTTGGCGCTTCCGATCGGCTTGATCGGCAACTCGATCGGTGGACTCGCGGCACTGCGCTGGACGCTCACCCATCCCGGCGAGATCGACCGGCTCGTTCTGGTCGACTCCAGTCTTACGTCGGAGACGGGCTGGCGCTGGCTCTATCCGGGCACGCGGGGTGACCGGTGGGTTCGCTCGGTACTACGGACGCTGGGGCGCGTCGGCGTACCGCGGGTGCTGGGGACGCTGGTGTGGCGGACGTTCGTTGGGGTGGGCAGCATCCGGAAGAGCAGTCCGATGCCTAAGGCAACTGTCCGGGCGCGGTTCGCCGCCGACGACTCGTGGTTGTTGTTCTGGGACGAGCTGACCGGTAGCTGGGCGCTCGCGGCCGAGGTTGCCAAGCTGTTGGAGTCTCCGCCGGAGTTCCTACCGCCTGCCGTCGTTCTGGTGGCGACGGGAGGCAGCTCGCGCTTCACCGCCAAGAGTTGGCTCGCTGGTCAGCGTGCGCTGGCCGCCCAGCTGGGCGCGACGGTCGAGGTGCTTCCCGACTCGGCGCACCTGGTCCACCTGGACCGCCCCGACGCCATCGCGAAAGCCGTCGCCCACCTCGCTTGAAAGGCCTTGCCGGTTGGTGGCGGGGAGTTCTATGCTCGAAGTACTGAAACACTCGTGTCAGTAACTCAGAGTGGTCTAGGTGGGGCGTATGAACGAACTGGAGACGCTGGTCAGCCGCCGGCTGCGCTGGAGTTGGCGCGCCGACGATGCTCGGGAGCGGCTGCGAACGGCCTGCAGGCTGTGGCAGCGCGAGCTGGACCGCCTGCACCCGTGGGCGGTCCGGCGATGATCGTCATCACCTGTGTCCACTGCGGCAAGCGGCAGTTGCTGCCGTTGACGATGGTCAACGGCATGACCCGGACCGTCGACGACGACGGCCGGGTGGTCCATCACCTCACCTACACCTGCTGGTGCGGTCGGCCGGGGAGCAAGACGATCCGCGGCCCGGTCGAGGCAGGATTGTGAGTCAGGTAGGAGCCCTGCTCACCAGGCCTGTTGGTGAGGTCAGGCTGAGGTGGTGAGGGCGGGGGTCGGGAGCTTGCGCTGCCAGACCTCGTCGAGGGCCATCCGCATGGCGCCGGTGACGACTGCGTCCTCGGCCAGCGCTGACAGCTCCAGCTTCGGGTGGTTGAGGGTGAGCAGCCGGAGCTGGTCGGAGATGGCATCCAGCAGCACTGCGCCGGCCCGGGCGACACCACCGCCGATGACAACGGCAGTCGGGTCCAGCACCAGTACTGCGGGCGCCAGTGCGCGGGCGAAGTCGCGGGCGACCTGCTGCACCACGGCCTGGGCAACCGGGTCGCGCTCGGCGGCGGCCGCGAAGACGTCGGCGGTGTCGAGTTGGTCGCGGCCGAGCTCGGCAAGGCGGGAGTCGGGGTTGGCGAGCGCGGCCTGACGGCCGAGCTCGGCGATGGCCTCGGAGCCGACCGCACGCTCCAGGGGGCCGCGGCTGTCCTCGGGGTTGATCACGTCGTCCGGTGCGGTGGCGATGAAGCCGATCTCGCCGGCCGCGCCCGTACCGCGGTGGAGCCGGCCGTCGATCACGATGCCGGCACCCAGCCGCTCACCCCACTGGACGGCCAGCAGCGTGCCCGTCCCGCCGCGCGCCGCGGCGATGGCCAGCGCGGCCAGGTTCGCGTCGTTGTCCAGCATGACCGGGCAGTCGAGCAGGCTGCGGACGTGCTTGGTCAGGTCGACCGCGGACCAGCCCGGAACGCTCGGGACCAGCTGGACCCGGCCGGTGTGCTCGTCCACGATGCCGGGGCTGGCCGCGACGGCTGCCGCGATGTCCTCGGCCGGAACCTCCGCCTCGGCGAGCGCCTCGGTGATCACCTCACTGATGACCCCGAGCAACTCCTGGGCGGTCCAGCCGGGGCCGGACCGGCGTACCAGGGCGAGCTTGCGGCCGGCCAGGTCGGAGACGCCGACGGTGACGCGGTGCGGGCCGACGTCCAGCCCGAGGACCGGGGCCGCGCGCCCGCGCAGGGAGACCCGGATGGCCGGGCGGCCCAGCGAGCGGTCGGCGGAATCGGGTCCGTGCTGCTGCAGCCAGCCGGCGTCCAGCAACTCGTCGACCGCCTGGGCCACGGTCGGCCTGGCCAGTCCGGTGCGTTCGACCAGTTCGGCGACGCGCAACGGCGCCGGTGCCGAGCGGCGGACCGCGTCCAGCACCGCGGCGACGTTGATCCGTCGCAGCATCGTCGTACCGCCGCCGCCGACCGTTCCCTTGCTCATGTCCGACCCCTTGCCTGCCACTCGCCCATCCTATATATAAAGCGAGCGTTCATAAATGAACCCGGCCAGTTGCGTGCGTGCCGCCGGATCTCGGAGGGGCTGGCGGTCGCCCGGAAAATCCGTGAGTCGACAACTATCACTCACAGGCCGTCCTGCCGCCCAGCACACGCGCGGGATCCGGGATCAGTCCTGCAACACCGTCCGGGCGAAGCTGCTGAGCGCCTCCCGGTCCGGCTGCTGGGTCTTGGTCATCAGGCTGGCGACATGCTTCTCCACCGTCCGCGGCGAGATGTGCAACCGGGACGCGATCGACTTGTTCCCGATCCGGTCCACCAGCAACTGCACGACCTCGAACTCCCGCGTCGTGATCCCCAGTTGCCGCAAATGCGCCGGCACCTGGTCCGACCCGGTCCGCCGCTGCGAAACGGTCGCCCCCAGTTGCCGCAACATACTCCGGCAAGCACTGGCCACGGCCGGCACCTCAGCATTATGAAAATAATCCTCAGCCTGCCGCAACCAAGCCACCGGCTCCCCCCACCCATCAGCCGCAGCGGCCTCAGCCACCAGCCTGAGCCCGAGGTGGCGCGCCATCGGGTAGAGCTCGGAAGACTCCAAGAACTGCGCGACCAGGTCAGCCGCCTCCGCGGCCTTCCCGTCCTGGCCGAGCAATACCGCGTGCGCCAGCTGTACGAACTGCCGGTTCCATCGCATCTTGCTGCCGGCCGTCGCCGACACCGCCTCGAAATGCGGCCAGCTGTTCCTGCGGGCCAGTACGCCGAGCAACAGCCCCAGCCCGTTCTTCCCGGCCAGGTGGAATGCGGTGGGATTCTGGGCGTCGTAGGCGAGCGCCTGCGCCAGGTCGAACTCGGCAAGCTCACGGTTCTCTTCCAGCAGCGAGCAGAAGGTCCGGGCGAGTCCGTAGGACAGCGTCAGCTCGTGAGAAGCCCGCTCACCCCACGTGGCCAGCTCACCGAGCGTCGCCTCCATCTCGGCGCGCTTGCCCTGATGTGCGGCCAGCACCGCCATCGTCACCAGCTCGTACGGCGCGCCGCGGCTGAGCTTGAGCCGCTGCGTCACCTCCAGACACGCCTCGATCATCTCCCGCGCCCTGACGTACTCCGCCCGCAACACAGCCTGCAGCCCGAGCGCCGCGTCGATCTCGTAGGCGGCCGGGATCGCCCCGATCCGCAAGGCCTGGTCCCGCGCATGCTCGAGCTCGGTGACGTCGCCTTCGGCCAGGCACATGGTGCCGGCCTCCGACAGGTGAGAAGTCACCCGTTTGAGCGCAAGGTGGTTTTCGGTGGCCACCTGCCGGGCACGCCGAAAGTAGGCGATCGACCGGTCAAGGTCGTGCTCCCGGGAGAGCTGGCCGAGGAGCTGCCAGGCGTCGACGGCGACGCTGGGGAGATTGGCCCGCTCGGCTGCGGCCGCTGCTCGGGTGGCCAGCTTCGCCGCGGACCGCAACCGCCCTGGGCTGGTCGTCGCCATCTCCAGCCGCGCGGCCGTGGCATCCACCGGAGCCAGGTCCGCGTCAGCGGGCTGGTCGCCGAGCAGCGCTCGCGCGAGGGCCACATGGGTGGAGGCCGAGGACCAGCGCCCGGCCAGATACTCGACACCGGCGAGCTGCACATACAGGGCGGCCACAGAGGGGGGAGCAAGGTTCTGGTGGTCCAGGTGCTCGATCACCTCAGGCTTCGCGGCCGGGTGATCGAACTGCCCGTTCTCGCCTGCGGCCAGCAAAAGGGACCCGAGGACGTCGGCCCGGTAGGTGATGTCCGGGTCACCGGCGAGCAAGGTGTGGGCGCGGTCCAGCAGATGCACCGCGGAGGCCATCGAGCCCTCGTCGAACGACCGGCGGCCGGCCTGTGCGAACAGCCGGCCGGCGCGGGCGCGGTCACCACCGCTGTGGGCGAGTTCAGCCACCATCGGACACCACTCGCCGGGCAGGCCAGGGTGGAGCTCCTCGATCGCGTCGGCACACCGCATGGCCAGCGCCGACCGCTCGGCGGGAGTCAGCCCCGCCAGTAGAGCGTCCGCGGTCAACGGGTGCCGGAAGGCGTACCAGTCGGGCACCGGCTCGTCGGGCCCGACCAACTGGGCGGCGAGACCGGCCCGCAATGTTGCCAACAGCAACCGTTCGTCGACGCCGCTGGCGGCCCGGACCACGCTGAGCGGAAATCGATGCCCGATCACCGCCGCCAGCAGCAGGAGTTCGCGGGACTGCGAGCTGAGTTGCTGGGTCCGGCTGTTGATGCTGCGGACGACCGCTGCCGGGACCCCGGTGC
Organism: Kribbella sp. CA-294648; assembly: GCF_050943845.1. NCBI lineage: Bacteria > Bacillati > Actinomycetota > Actinomycetes > Propionibacteriales > Kribbellaceae > Kribbella > Kribbella sp. CA-294648. The sequence continues at coordinate 8,147,710 of NZ_CP191981.1, read as the reverse complement.
GCAGGTCGTCCACGACCTGAACGGTGCCGTCGGTGCCGGCCAGCAACTGCCCGGTTCGGTCGGCTTCCTGCAGGAGTTCCTCAACGATGAAAGGGATTCCGGCACTGTCCGTCCAGAGTCGTTCGGCCAGTGGGTCGGGCACTCCGTCGGCACTGACCTCCAGGCATCCGGCCGCGAGCTCGCGAACTTCCTGCCGGTCGAGCGGCCGTAGTTCCACCAGTCGGGCGGTCCCCCGCTGGTCTGCCAGCCGGGCCAGGTCGAGCCCGGAACCCTGTTCCGGGCGCAGCGTGGCCACCAGGATGACCGGCTGGTCTTCGAGATTGTCGAGCAGGTACTCGATCACGGCGAGCGTCTCCGGGTCGGAGCCGTGCAGATCCTCCAGTACCAGCAGCACTCCCCGGTCCGCGGCGAGCAGCCCGAGGAGCCGCAGAATCGCCTCACCGAGCACCACCGCGGAGATGCCGGCCTCGTGCGAGTCGCCGTCGTTCCAGTCGGGAACCAGTCGGCCCAGCACCTGGCGGTAGGGGCCGAGGGCACCGGGGTCGGGCATCTCGCCGCGCCGGATCAGTGACAGGAACGCTTCGGTGAAAGGCCGGAAAGCGACCAGCGTACCCATCGTCCCCACCCGGCCGCGCAGAGTCATCATGCCATGACCGAGTGCCATGGCAGTGGCTACCACCCCCAGCCGGCTCTTCCCGATACCGGGCTCGCCGACCAGGAAAACCGCACCCCCATGCCCGTCACGAGCTTCGGTGAGTAGCCGGTCGAGGTGCTCGATCTCCCTGTCCCTGCCGACCACCCTGGGCGCACGGGTCTGCATGTTGGCAAACTCTAGCCATGCCGCGGCGCGACCGCAGTAGGGTCGGCCGGTCGCCGCCGACCCAGAGCAGGATCGAACGTTTGCTCTCAGTCCGGCCGGCGGCGTTGGCCTCGCCGTGGGTCAGTCGACGCTGATCGTAGGCGTGAAGGCTACTCCGTAAACGTCGGTGGTCTCGATCATCCCGATGGAGAGGACACTTGCAGCTCCGACCAGGGCGAAGGCCCTGGCCCCGATCCTGCTGCGGATGGGCATCTTGACGGGACCGAGTGGATCGGTGCCGACCTGTTCTTCCGGTTGCGGGTCGAGCTGGTCGTCGTGCGGCTTTTTGGTGGTCATGGTTTCTCCCCTGTCGATGGTGTTCGGCCGATGGTCAGCGCTGTGATGGGCGCTGGGCGTCGGTACTCGGTTCGAGCAGCAGGACGGATGGAACGCGGCTCCCGAAGCCCAGGCGGAGTAGTCCGTAGCCGATGCCTGCCAGGCCGGTCAGAAGGCCGGGCGAAGGCACCCCCCTGGGAGTACCGCACTGTGGTCCGTACTGCTGTACTGCGGCGAGCACCAGCCCGGCCCGGCGACGCCGGACCGCCTCAATGGCTGGATGATCGCGTTCGGTGAGCCACAGGAGTGGCTCGACCGCGCCGAGCTCGCCGTGACACAGACTCATGTCGGCGAGCACCGGACGTTCGATGGCGGACTTCAGATAGGCGTCGAGGTCCGCCGGTGCGCCCGCACTGAACCTGGCCAGCGCGGTACCTGCGTCGCCGGAGCACCAACCAGGGTTGGCGGTCTGGGCCGACCGGTCCAGATCGGCGGCAACCAGGGCCGCCTCGCGGTACTTGTCACCTGGTACGCCGAACTGGCCGAGGGCCCAGGCGATGCCCTGATAGCCACGGGCGAAGCCGGTCGCCGGTGCAGACCCGCTCCGGCGTACGCCGAGTTCGACCGCCGCGACCAGTTCCTCGGCGTAGCGCTCGGCCAGTTGTGCCGCGATCGGGTGATTGACCGCTTGCATGGCGGCGAGCCCGCCGGCGGCGCCTTCGGTATAGCTCGGAAACTGGTCGGCGTCCGGAGTGATTCGGGCAGTGATCTCGAGCGAGGTCGAGAGCCAGTCGTCGAGGTCCGGGTCGTGAAGGAGCGACGCGAGCCGGCTCAGGCCGTAGCTGATACCGCCCAGCCCGTAGAAGCCAGGACCCACGAGCTGCGCGGTTTCGGACGACATGGCCAAGGTCTGCAGGAGTTGCGGGAGGGGACGGATCGCGTCCTTGGCCAGTTCCCGGTACTTGTCGGCGCCGGTGAGGGCGCCGATCTGAGCGAGGAAGAGGGCGACGCCGGTGTAACCGGTCGGCAGGCCGGCACCCATCGGCATCACCGACCAGTGATGGTCGTCGAGTAGTTCGAGGCCAAGCCAGTTCGCGCGTCCGTCGTCGCCGTCGACGGTTCGGGCCATGATCTCGTCGGCGATGTCGGTGGCAGCGGCGAGCAGTTGTCCCGGGTCCGCCTCTACCGTCTCCAGCGTGCTGCGCGTCGTGCTGCTGGCGTGCACGACAGGTTCCGGGCGGGTGGCCAGTGTGGCCGAGACGATCCATTGCTGCCGGTGCTGGTCGATCTCGCTGAGGTGGACGATCTTGGCCTCGACGTTTGCCAGTCCTTCGGCAGCGAAGAACTGTGCCACCCGGGTGCCGTCAGAGGCCCACACATCGCGGCTGCCCGGACGCGTTGCAAACAAAGGGATGTCGCCCGCCCACAGATCCGATAGCTCGGCCGGGATCAGCCGGTGCAACTCCGGATCGGCATCCCAGAGCAGGTCGAGCAGTTCGCTCCGTCCGGAGGCGGCACGCATGGCGTCGGGATGTGTCGACTCGTCGAGCAGCAACGCGTAGGTCTGGGTCGCCCGCGGTACGTAACGGACCTCGTCATCCGCGCACGCGGCGAGCAGGCCGGTGGGGCCGATCAACTCAGCGCGGTTCCAGACAATCGCCTCATACGCGGTCTGGAATCCGGCCAGCAGAGCGAGTTCGTGGTCGCGTGGCTCCATCACCCGACCGTCGAGGATCGGGCGGTTCCGGCTGCCCAGCGTCTTGGCCGGCCGTCGTACCAGGTGCATGGTGTCGAGGCCGGCGTCGGCCCAGTCGACCTTGCTGATCGGGCCTACTTCGTCGGAGTCGCCACCCAGGCCGGAAATGTCCACGGTTCCGTGCTCGCCGGTGAACAACAAGGGCAGCAGTGCGGTGCGGTAGACCGAGCCCTGCATGGCCGCATGAGCAGGGTCCTGGCCGGGGAGGCCGCTGAGGACGTGATCTGGGTGGAAGAGCGTTTCGACATCCACCAGAACCGGCTGGTCGCCGTGGGCGATCAGGTTCTCGTGGTGCATGTCCGTGCCGTCCAGGACGTACAGCAGAGCCAGCAGGGCGCCTTGGCGGTGGTAGAAGTGGCGGACTTCGGCGAGGTTGAGGCAGGGCGTGTGGTCGATGTAGTCGAGCCAGCCGTAGCCGGGCCGGCGGAGTATTTCGACTGTGCGTAGGCCCAAACCTGTCTTGGTGTTCAGCCAGTGGATGATGTCGTTGAAGTGGGTGTGGAGGTCGAGGGGTCTTGGTTTGTAGATGAGTTGGCGGCCGTCGGTGAAGGTGAGGGTGGCTGTGGAGCGGCCGCCTCGGTGCGGGTCTCCGCCGGGGGCGATGCTCAGCAGAGGGCCGGGGTCGGTGCCTGCCAGCAGGGTCGCGACCAGTTGCTCGCGGTCCTCGGCGAGGCGGTCCAGCAGTTCGAGGTGCCCCCCGACGGCCTGCCGGCACGCCTCGCCCAGGACCCGGGCCAGCACTGGGTATGCGGCCAGGAATTCCGCCAGCTCGCTCCCTCCGACGAGCCGGTGGGTGAAGTCGAGAAATCGCTCCGCCGGTGTGTCACCGGCCAGCTCGCCCCGGCCGCGAGCCCGGGCGAGTTCGAGCACCAGCGTGCGGGACGCCAGCCGTACCAGGCGAAGACCCAGCCGTTGGATGAACTGCTCGGCCAGTATTCCGTCATGTCCCGCGGCACTCAGGTCCTGCCGCGCAGTGGCCAGCAACGGCTCCAGGCACCGGACCAGCGCCTGCTGCCAGTCGTCTGTCACCGGCGCGGAGACGACAGCTCCAGCCGTACTGCGCTCGACGTACTCCGCCCAGGCGGGCATCGGCGAGCCCTGCTCGTGCGGACCCATCCCGGCGGACCACCAGGCGTTCGGCTGGTGGCTTCGGGAGGTCCCGGCGGTTGCGGAGTTGAGCACGGGCCCAGGCTGACATCGCGACATGGGTGTTGCCATGGGTACGGAGCCCCCATATTCCTTCCAGAACCGGTGACCGGCGTGCGGGCGGTGGGTTCCTGGTGCTGTACCGCGGGGCGTCGACTGGGGAGTACAGCACCCCGCGGTCCAGCATCGCCCACGCCGGACGGCCTCTGGTGGAAGGCCGTACGGTGCGGGAATCCAGGTGCAGGGCGTTTGCCGAGCTTCCGGTGCCGTGAACGATGCCTGACTGGGAGAGCTGGCAGCAAGAGCCGCGGCTACCCAATTTCCGCTCTCTGCGGCTGCTCGCAAGCGTAGGTGCGGACCAAGCAGAACATGGGGGCTGAACCCCCATGCGCAATCCGGTGCCGGCTGCGACGGTGGGCAGGTGTACAGCACATCCGCTCCCGGACTCCCGGTCTCAGCGCACTCGGTGCTCGACGTGGTGCCACAGGTGCCGGGTCAGTCTGCCGCGGCCGCGCTCCGGGAGACGGTCGAGGTTGCTCAGGCTGCTGACGACCTCGGTTACCGGCGGTTCTGGATCGGCGAGCAACACGGTGTCCGCGGAGTTGGTGGGGCGAGCCCCGCGGTTGTGGCCGCAGTACTCGCCGCCAGGACCGACCGGATCCGGATGGGCTCGGGCAGTGTGCAGCTGACCAACCACAGGTCGCTGGTGGTCGCGGAACAGTTCGCGGCGCTGGCGGCGGCGTACCCGAGCCGGATCGACCTCGGGGTCGGCAGGGCGCCGGCTGTCCCGCCCAGTACTGCGGCCGCGCTCGGCGTGACCGACAAGGACAGCTTCCCCCAGCGACTGGATGAGCTCTGCCGCTTCCTGCGCGACGGGTTGCCCGGACGCGCGCCTGTTGGCGACGTTCGGCTCGCGCTGGCGGGGATGCCTCCACCTGTCTTCGTGATGACCGACAACCCGACTGGCGCGCAGGTGGCCGCAGTACGGGGACTCCCTGTCTTCCTGACTCACCACGCTGCGCCGACGTGCACGGTCGCGTCGGTGTCGGCGTACCGGGACAGTTTCAAGGCGACAGGGCCGACGGGGAAGCCGTACGTCGGTGTGACGGTGGGTGTAGTTGCCGCCAGCACCGAAGAGGAGGCAGTGGCCCGGCTGGCGGAGTACGTGCGGCTGAAGTCGCGTCTGAAGACCGCTGCCAACAGGGCGACGCCTGCCGAGCTCATGGAGCTGCTGGAGCCACCGCTCACGAGTCGCGAGCGCAACAAGGCAGAGCGGCTGGTGGACGAGCCCGGCTACGTCGTCGGCACCCGGGCCGGAGTAGCAGCCGGCCTGGCGTCGGTGGCGGCCAGCACTGGAGCGGACGAGGTCATGCTGGTGCCGCTGGCCTTCGACGGCCTGGTCCGGGCAGCAATCCTCCGCACGGTCGCGGCCGGCCTGACCCGAGCGATCCGCAGCGTCCCCCGCCACGCCCCCCACTTCGTCGCCACCGCCTAGACCCGTCGCACCACCGGCCTAAGGTGGTAGGGGTGTCTATCGAAAGGCGGAGCTGATGTCGCGGGAGCAGGAAGTCGTCAAGGGTTGTCCGACCGAGCTCTTCATCGCAGGCAAGTGGCGACCGGCGGAGGGCGGCAAGACCCTGGCTGTGGAAGACCCGGCCACCGGTACGACGCTGTGCGACGTGGCGGACGCGAGTCCCGCGGACGGGCTGGCGGCGCTGGACGCTGCAGTCGCGGCGCAGGCCGACTGGGCGGCGACCGTTCCCCGGGAACGCGGTGAGATCCTCCGGCGCACCTACGAGCTGATGACCGAGCGGGCCGACGAGCTGGCCCTGCTGATGACGCTGGAGATGGGCAAACCGGTCGCGGAGTCGAAGGGCGAGATCGCGTACGCCGCGGAGTTCTTCCGGTGGTTCGCCGAGGAGGCGGTCCGGATCGAGGGTGGCTACCAGGTGCCGCCCAACGGCAAGGGACGGGTGCTGGTGATGCGGCAGCCGGTCGGGCCGTGCCTGCTGATCACCCCGTGGAACTTCCCGGCCGCGATGGGCGCCCGCAAGATCGGCCCGGCCGTCGCCGCCGGCTGCACGATGGTGATCAAGCCGGCCGCGCAGACGCCGCTGTCGATGCTGAAGCTGGCCGAGCTGATGACGGATGCCGGACTGCCACCCGGCGTCCTGAACGTCGTCACCACCCACGACTCCGGTGGCGTGATGGAGCCGCTGATCCGCGACGGCCGCGCCCGCAAGCTGTCCTTCACCGGCTCGACCCCGGTCGGCGTGAAGCTGATCGAGCAGGCGGCCGAGAAGGTGCTGCGGACGAGTATGGAGCTGGGCGGCAACGCGCCGTTCCTGGTCTTCGACGACGCCGACCTGGACAAGGCGGTCGACGGCGCGATGCTGGCCAAGATGCGCAACGGCGGCGAGGCCTGTACCGCGGCCAACCGGATCTACGTGCACTCGTCGGTGATCGAGGAGTTCGCGGCGAAGCTGACCGAGCGGATGGCGGCGCTGAAAGTGGGTCGCGGTACCGAGGACGGTGTCGACCTCGGTCCGCTGATCGACGCCAAGCAGCGGGACAAGGTGAAGGACCTGGTCGACGACGCCGTGGCGCAGGGCGCCGAAGTACGGACCGGCGGGAAGGTTGCTGAAGGCAACGGATACTTCTATCCGCCGACCGTGCTGACCGGCGTACCGAAGTCGGCCCGGTTGCAGAAGGAGGAGATCTTCGGCCCGGTCGCGCCGCTGACCGCGTTCGACGACGAGGCCGAGGCCGTCGCGATGGCGAACGACACCGACTTCGGGCTGGTCGCCTACCTGTTCACGCGTGACATCAGCCGCGCGCTCCGGGTCACCGAGCAGCTCGAGACCGGCATGGTCGGCCTCAACCAGGGCATCGTCTCCAACCCGGCCGCGCCGTTCGGCGGCGTCAAACAGTCCGGCCTCGGTCGCGAGGGCGGCACGGTCGGCATCGACGAGTACCTGGAGGTCAAGTACGTCGCCGTGGCCGTCGACTGAGCCTGCTCAACCGGCCCGGACGGCGTCGACGATGAGGGTGTTGCGGGCCCGCTGACCGAGCGGGACGGAGGTGTGGACGCCGTCCCGCAGGTGAGTGGTGAGCCGTTGTGGTCCCGAGGCTAGGAACTCGGCCCAGGGCACGATGCGCAGGTTCGGGTGCCGCTGCCGGGCGGCCGCCAGTTGGAGGTTGATCCACTGGCTGTTGCGTTGATCCGCGAGCCGCGCGGCCGCGGTCTGCTTGCTGCGGGCGACCTGGACGTTCACCCAGAACACCGTCCGGTCCGGCCCGGCGATCCGCATCGCCCGGTCGACCTGCGCTGCGAAACGCGCGGGGTCGAAGATGTCATTAGAACCGAGACTGAGCAAGATCCGGCGGGGGAGACCGAAGCGGTCGGCCCAGTGCTGGAGCGCGTCGATCGCGGGCGCCGTCGGTTGGCCGGACCAGTTGTGCACCGCGAGACTGTCCCCGGTCCTGCGCGCCAGCAGTGCCGCCAGCGACTTGCCGTCCTGAACGGAGATGCTGTCCCCGAACATCACGATCCCGTCCTCGCGGCGGACCCGCCGGACCTGCTCGTCCGGCGAGATGCTCCTGCTCTGCTGCCGCCACGGACTCAGTTGACCTGAGCCGTAACCACCGCCGATCCCGCTGTCGGACGCCACGGAAACCGGCGCTTCAGCCGACCGGCCAGGCCCGCTTCGCTCACCTCGTCCGGCGGGCACCACCAGGACGGACAGCAGGACGGCACAGGTCACCATCAGAAGTCCGAGATCGACCGTCAGCCTGCCCAGCAGTTTGGTCCGCATCGTCGCCCACCTCTGTCGCCCGTCCCGTCAGGAGGTTTATGTCCGCAGACGGCGATCAGTTCCCAGTGGGCTACTCCTGGAGCCACTTCTGGATGGTCTCCGGGTCTGGGCGGGCCTCGGTGCCGATCGCGTGGGGGACGAAGCGGGCGTAGTAGTCGGTGACCGGGCCGTCGGACTCGCGGACCATCATGCCGGCCGCCACCCCGTCCACGATCCAGCTGCCGATCACCGCCCGGTTGCCCTCGTACGACGGCAGCGGGCTCCACTCCTGGTAGACCATCGTGTCCGTGTCGTACGGGCCGTCGTGGACGTCGTCCTCGGTGGAGGAGATGGTGTGGATGCGGATGTTGCTGCCCTCCCGCCCGTGCAGCGGCTTGGCCACCCACTCGAGCAGGTCACCCGGCGATCCGAAGTACGCCGGAAGCAGGTTCGGGTGGTCGGGGTAGAGCTCCCACAGCACCGGCAGGATCGCCTTGGTGGACAGCATCGTCTTCCAGATCGGCTCGATCCACTGCACTGGCTCGCGCTCCAGCCCGGACAGGATGTACCGGCCGAACTGGTCGTCGAGCATGTCCTCCCACGGGTAGAGCTTGAACGCGGTCCGGATCTTCCGCCCGCCCCAGTCCACGAACGCCCGCTGCTCCGACTCCCAGCCGAGGTCCTCGATCTCGTGCCCGTACGTCGCCAGCCCGGCCATCGCGGCCGTGTCGCGCAGGTAGGCCACCGTCATCGCCTCTTCGCCGGTGGTCTCGGCGGCCGAGTTGAAGAAGTGCGCCTCGTTGCCCGGGAACCGCCCGGCCGCGAGCTGCTCGCTCCACCACTTGACCAGCCGGTCGTGCACGGAGTTCCACTGGTCGGCGTCGGGGAAGACGTCCTCCAGCCAGTTCCACTGGATCACCGCCGACTCCACCAGCCCGGTCGGGGTGTCGCCGTTGATCTCCAGCATCTTCGGCTCGACCCCGTTCCAGACCAGGTCGAACCGCGCGTACACCGACGGGTCGTCGCGTTTCAGCGACTCGCGGACCAGCGGCAGCGTCCCGGAGGCCAGTCCCAGCTGCGAGTCGCTGAAGCGGTCACCGGACGCCATCACCGAGGCGGCATGCTTGCACATTTCGTACAGCTCCTCGGTGACGCGTTCGAGGTGCAGCACCTCGTCCATGGTCACCTCGTACCAGGCGCTCTCGTTCCAGTACGGCGTCTGGCTCCCGTCGGGCAGGTCCGTCATCGGGAAGACCAGCCCCTGCTCGATGACCTTGTCCTTCCAGCCTGGGCGGGGTTTGATCGAGTGCCGCCACATCAACCGCCAGAGCTCCCCTTGCCGGCCTTGCCGAAGCCGCCGCGCGCGATGGTGCCGATGTTGCCGCCCTTGGTGGACAGGCCGCCGCGCTGGATCGTCGCAGTACCGCCAGAGGCGTTGCGCAGGCCGGACGCGCGGTAGGTGCCGTCCGCGGCGTTGTAGCGGCCCCCGACCGGCGGGACGAACGCTCCGCCGCGAGTGGCCATGTAGAACCAGAAGAAGCCCGACCCGGACCCGTGGTACTCGCGCTCGTCCTTGCAGTTGTCGTCGTCGGTGCGCTCCTGGGTCTCCGGGTCGACACAGATCGCCGCGTAGTCCGCCTGGTCGTCGTCGCTGCTGCTGCACCCGGTCAGCGATGCGGCGACCAGTGCGGTCAGACCGAGCGTGATGCCCACACTGCGCATCCGCCGGCGTGCTGATTGAGTCATCTCCTGCCCTCCCCCTCGGCGGGCGGCTTCATCGAGAACATGATCAGCGCGCCCACCACCATCGTGACACCCACGACAACCAGGGGGCCTGTACCCACGTCCGAGACAGCCAGGACCAGTACTACGACGAAGGAGCTTGCCGCGAGCAGGGGGACGACCGCCCGCTGCAGCACTCGTCCCCTGATCTCCCCACTGAAGTACACCGGTACTGCGACCGCGGTGGCGAGGTAGTAGATCGACACCAGGATCGAGACGGCACCGACGGCGTCAGCCAGCACTGAGTCCGAGATGAGCACCAGCGTCACGTAGATGAGCAGACTGGCGCCGGCGAACACCCAGGTGGAGACGCTCGGGGTGTGGAAGCGAGTGGAGATCCGTGCGAACTGTCCCGGGAACGCATCCCGCCGGGCCATCGACAGCATCGTCCGGGCCGTCGGCAGGATGGTCGTCTGCGTCGAGGCCAGTGCGGACACCAGTACTGCGCCGACGAGGAGCTTGCCGCCCGCAGTACCGAGCAGGTCGTTGCTGAGGACGGCGAAGAAGTCGTCGTCCGCGATGGCGCCCAGCGGCTCGTTGCCGGCGTAGGCGATGGCGGACCACGCGACCACGGAGTACAGGACGACGAGGAAGCCGTTGGCGATGAGGGCCGCGATGGCCGGAGTACGCCGTGGGTTGCGGGTCTCCTCGTTGACGCTGAACGACGAGTCCCAGCCCCAGTAGAGGAACACTGCGATCAGTACGCCGGTCGCCCAGGCGCCCTGGCCAGTTGAGGAGAACACCGGGATGCTGAAGCTGCCGGCGTCCAGGAAGGCGCTGATCGCGAACCAGCCGAGTGCGACGACCTCCACCGTCAGCAGGATCGCCTGCGTCCAGGCGGCGATCCGGATGCCGCGGTAGGCGAGCAGTGCCATCCCGATGATGAAGATCGAGCCCAGAGCCGCCTGTGCCACGCGGGAGTCGGCGGCGCCGTCCAGGCCGAACAGCACGTAGGTGTAGACGGCAGCGACCTGGGCGAGGTTGCTCATGACGAGCACACAGGCCATCACCGTGGTCCAGCCGACCATGCGGCCGATCCCCAGCCCGAACGCCTTCTCCGTCCACGGGAACGTCGTACCGCAGTCCGGCTCGGCTCGGTTGAGCTCCCGGAAGCAGAGCGTGACCAGGATGACCGGCACCGCGCTGAGCGCGAGTACCAGGGGAGTGGCGGCGCCGACGTACACGACGAGCAACCCGACCGCCACAGCCAGCGAGTACGCCGGTGCGGAGGAGGAGATCCCGATCGCGGTGGACGTGCCCAGGCCCAGCGCGTCCCGCCGCAGGTTGCGCCCACGGGACCGCGAATCAGCTGTCGTTGTCATCGTCCCCCCAGGGTGCCACCTGGGCGGTTCGCTGTCCGGCAGGCGCCCGCCGTCAGCCGCTCATCAGTTCTGTCACCGTCACGAGCTCGAAGCCGCGGGAGCGCAGGCCGGTGACGATCGGGGTGATCGCCTCGTCGGTGTACGGCGCGTTGTCGCCACCGTGCATGTGGAGGACGACGATCGAGCCGCTCTGGACCTTCGAGAGCACCTGGTTGACGATGCGCTCCGGCGACTTGGCGAAGCCGTCTGCTCCCGGTACGTCGAGTCCGACGGCGGTGACACCGGCTGGGGCGAGCTCGTGCAGGGCGGTGCCGTCGTAGCAGCCGCCTGGGAAGCGGAACCACCTGGTGGCGTTGTCGTCGAGCTGGTCGAGCAGGGTGACTGCTTTGCGTACGTCGTCGAGCATGTCTTTCTTGGGGACGGATCCAAGGGTGTAGCAGCGTTTGGTGAAGGCCTTGTGGTCGTAAGAGTGGGTGGCTAGCTCGAACAGCGGGTCGGCGGCCAGCTCGCGGGTGCGCTCCGGGTACTGCTCCATCCACATGCCGGTGAGGAACAGGGTGGCCGGTACCCGCTGCTTGCGGAGCTCGGCGATCAGGGCGTCGTTGTAGTACGACTTGACCTTGCCGTGCTGGAGACGCTTCCGCATCGCCGCGGTGAGGTCCGCGTCGAAGGTCAACGCCACCCGCTTCTTGTCCCGCGGGCCGTGCTGGACGACCGGCATCAGGTTGGTCTGCTGCGACTCGCCCGGCCGTGGGGTCTTACTGGTGGGCGCCTTTGGGGTTGGCGTCGGTGTGGTTGCCTCCGGCACCGTCGGGCTCGGCGTACTGGCTGGTCCGCTCAGCGTCGGCGTACCGGCCGCTGTGCCTACCGGTGCCTCCGTGTCTCCGCAGCCGGCCAGTACTACGGACGCGGTCGCGGCGAGCGCGGCGATCCTGATCCCCCAGTGAGCAGTCACGGGCCCCGAGTATGCCCGGCGCGAAGGGTCGTCAGGCCCAGGCGCGCTGTTCCCACTCGTCGCGCACGATCGCCCAGACCTGGATGTCGTGGAGCTCGCCGCGGTACGGGAACGCCTGCCGCAGCGTGCCCTCGTGCGACATCCCCAGTCGCTTCGCCACCGCTGCACTGCGGGTGTTGGCCGGTACGCAGCGCCACTCGACCCGGTTCAGGCCGCGGGCGCCGATCGCCCAGTCGATCAGCAGTTGGGCCGCTCGGGTGATGAGGCCGCGCCCCTCGGCCTCGGCGGTCAGCCAGACGCCGAGCTCGCAGCTGCCCCACTGTGCCTCGAAGGTGCGAAACAGAAGCCCGCCGACGAGCCGGCCGTCCAGCCAGATGCCGTAGATCCGGCCGCCGTCCGCCGCCTGGCGATCGGCGTACCGCTGCAGGAAGTTTCGCGCGCTGTCCTCATCGACGACGATCCCGGCCCACGGGATGTAGGCCTCGATGTTGGCCCGGGCCCGGTCGACGTGCGCCAGGAACTCGGCCGCCTGCCAGGGTTCCAACGGCCTCAGCTCGGCGTTCTCGGTGAGCTTGGTCCCGAACAACATCGTTGCCTCCCCGCGCGGTACATAACAAGTGTTAGGTATCTACTATAGAACGATGCCGGCAAAGGTGGATCACGAGGCCCGACGACGAGATGTCTCCGCCGCGGTGTGGCGCGTCCTGGCCGCGGAGGGTTTCGGCGGCCTGACCATGCGCGCGGTCGCGACCGAACTGGGCGCGACCACCGGTCTGGTCACGCACTACTTCCCCTCCAAGCAAGCCCTGATCGTCCACGCCCTGGAACTCGCAGAAACCCGCACCCGAGAACTGACCCCATCGCTCGAAGGCCTCCAAGGACTAGCAGCCCTCGAACAAGCGCTAGCCGGCGTCCTACCCCTGACCCCAGAGACGACTGAAATCAACCGAGTCTGGGTCAGCTCCTGGGACGTGGCCCTAGCCGACCCGTCCCTACGCACCTTGGAAAAGGCCCGCTACCAACGCTGGCGAGCCCGCCTGAAACCCCTCGTAGAACAATCCCAACAAGAAGGCGACCTCCCCCCAGGCAACCCCGACGACCTGACCGCCTCCTTGGCCGCCTTCACCCACGGCCTAGTAGTACAAGCCCTCTTCGCCCCCCGAACCTTCCCCCACAAACGCCTACTCCGCCTCCTGCACGCCCACCTTGAGACACTTCGCGACGGTGCGCGGTTTGTTCATCCGACGAGTCCCGTGCGAGCGGCCCACCGAACGGCGACCCCACGGGTCCGCCTCCCGGAGACCGTCGACAGCCTGGAACTACTCGATCGGGACGACCGCTTCTGACGCGCCTTCGCCTGGACGGCGGCCGGGCCCATTGCTGGGGTACCGGCCGCCTGCGCACACCTATCTGCGCCCAGCAAACGCTTCCCCCGGCGTGTCGGGGCATCGATGCCGGGTTGTGCGCGCGCAGCCGTCCGCACCCTCGGCGGTTAGCCACCCAGATGACGAACCCCGGGGTTGGTCAGCAGATCGTTCGCTGAGCGGAGTACTGGCTTGGTGATTTGAGTTGGTGGGGTGGGGGTGCCCGTGACGTGGAAGGTGTGGGAGTTGCCGGCGGGGAGGGTGATCAGGCAGGTGTCTACTCGGGCGCTGGGGTCCAGGCGGTCTGGGAAGAGGGCTAGGTCCTTGGTGAGGGCGGTGGCTGTCACGGTTACGTCGTAGCCGGTGGTGGTTGGGGTGAGGTCGGCTGTGTAGGCGTCGGCCTCGAGGTGCAGTGAGGTGTCTTCTACGAAGTACCAGTACGCCGTATTGCCGTCGGTGCCGCGCACCTCGACGTACTCGGTTGTGGGGTCGGCTGGTGTTGCGACCGACTCGGGTAGCGAGTTGAGGACGGCGCCGCGAGCCGGGACTTCCAGGGCGAACGTCTCGCTTGCGAACACCTCGCCGCCCTTGGTTGTACTGCGTCGGGTCACTGTCAGTTCGGTGCTCCAGGCAACGTCAGTGTCGTTGTGGGCGGCAACCACTGGGCCGCCTTCGCGCGGCTGGACGGTCAGCAGGCGGTCGGCGTACACGCGTTGCAGCGCGTGCCACAAGGGCTTCCGGATGCCATGCCCGTCGACGGCGGCCCAGGAGACGACCGGCCAGTTGTCGTTGAGTTGCCAGACGATCGCGCCGGTGTTCAACGGGTACAGGCTGCGGAAGTGTTCGATGCCGTAGGCAATCGCCCGGGCCTGGTTGAGTTGGGTCGTCCAGTGCCAGTCGTCCATCGTCTTCCACTTGGGCAGGTGGTCGCCGAGGCCGCGCTCCAGCTTGAGATTGCCCTCGAAAGCCTTCTGGTGCACCAGCATCTGGTCGCCGTACGGGTCGAGCGGTTCGTCGTGCACGACCGAGGTCAGCGTCGACCAGGCGGGCGGGCCCTGGAAACCGAACTCGGAGACGAAACGCGGCTGGTACTTGCGGTAGGTCGAGTAGTCGACCTGGTTCCACACGTCCCAGATGTGCATGGTGCCGTTGCGTTCGTCGTTCGGGTGGATGTAGCGGTCGTACGAGAACGGGCTGCCGGCCGAGTACGGCGTACGGGGGTCGAGCTCGGCGACGATGCGGGGGAGCAGGTCGAGGTAGTAACCCTCACCCCAGGCCCGGCCGGCCAGCGGCTCGCGCCAGCCCCATTCGACGTACCCCCAGATGTTCTCGTTGTTGCCGTTCCAGAGCGCGAGGCTGGCGTGTGAGCTCAGCCGGGTGACGGCCTCGCGGGCCTCCGCCTCAACCTCGCTCCACAGCGGTTCGTCCTCGGAGTACGCCGCGCAGGCGAACAGGAAGTCCTGCCAGACGAGCACTCCCAGCTCGTCGCAGATGTCGTAGAAGTCGTCGCTCTCGTAGAGACCGCCGCCCCAGACGCGGAGCAGGTTCATGTTCGCGTCGACGGCGTCGCGGATGCTGCGCTCGTACGTCGCACGGTCGAGCCGCGTGACGAAGGCGTCGTCGGGGATCCAGTTGGCGCCGCGGACGTAGACCGGCTTGTCGTTGACGGACAGGACGAACGGGCCGCCGTACTTGTCGGGGGTAACGTCCATCGTGACGGTGCGGAAGCCGACCCGGCCCTGCCAGTCGTCGTTGTGGTCGCCGGCGGTCACGGAGATGCTGACGTCGTACAGGGCCTGGTCGCCGTATCCGCGCGGCCACCATCGCTCGACCGCGTCGATCGTCGAGGTGACGCCGACCTCTTCGGTGCCGGCGGCAACGGTCATCTGCGTGCTGGTCCCACCGACCTCGACGGTGATGGTGGCGTCTCCAGTGGCATCACCGGACCACGCGAGGGAGACCCGGCTGTCCAGTACGCCGCGGTCGCGGTCGAGCCCGGCGAGCGGCCGGACCGAGGCGATCCGTACGCCGGTCCAGGACTCGATCCGGATCGGCCGCCAGATCCCGGCCGTGGCGACATCCGGTCCCCAGTCCCAGCCGAAGTTGCTGGCCATCTTGCGGATCGCGTTGTACGGATGATGATTCGTGTGCGGCCAGAGCCCGGACTCGTCGCGCAGCCGGTTCGCCGTACCGACCGGAGAGGCGAACTCGACGACCAGTTCGTTGCGTCCAGCAACCAACAAACCGCTGACCAGGAACCGGTACGACCGGTGCTGGTTGCACGTCTCGCCGAGCTGGGTGCCGTTGAGGGTGACTCGCGCGGCCGTGTCGAGCCCGTCGGCAACAAGCTCCTGCACGGCGTGCTCGTCGGGCGCCCAGTCGAAGACCGTCCGGTAACTCCAACTCGTCTTGCCGATCCACGCCAGCTTGCTCTCGTTGTCCCCGTCGAACGGATCGGGAATCACCCCGGCCGCCAGCAGGTCCGTGTGCACCTCACCAGGAACAGTCGCCACCACCGGCGCAACCAGCAACGCACTGTTGCCATCCGGCACCGGCCCATCCACCGCCCGCAAACTCCAAACGACCCCGCCCTCGGTAGTCAACGACACGATCCTGAGCGACGAGGTCACAAGCAACTCTCCTTCAAACGATGTACTGGACCGGTTAAGTAAATCTATAAGAAACGGCCGGGCGTTTGCAGTAGCTGAATTGGGTGGCGCCGGCGATCCCGGTTCAAGCAAGGCGCCGGTCGGTCGGGCGGTGGGGACCGGTGGACTGCCGGCCGGCGCGCTCAACCCAACAGGCGCCGTCCTGCAGCCTCACTGACCCACCACCACGTGCTCGCCGACCACGCTCAAACTCAGAGGTACTGCGCTCGCGACCTGAGACCAAGGGCAGATGTCCCAACCCGCTCTGACTGCCCGCCCCCGCTGCGAACCAGACCACCCAGCGAGCCTGCGCTGCCTCGGCATCATCTTCGGCAGGTGCAGGTTTCTAGGGTGCGCACGTCCTAGGGCGCGAGCACCCGTTCTAGGACGCGAGCACCGTTTGGTGCCAGAGGTTGGCGAGGGCTTGGTGGCCTGCCTTGCTGGGGTGGACGCCGTCGTCGGCCAGGGTGACGGCGCCGACGGTGGCTGCTTGGTGGTTGAGCTCGACGTCGGCCGGCACCAGCAGCGCGCCGTACTCCGCTGCGAGGCGCCGGACCACCTCGATCTTCGGGTCCAGGTCCTCTCGCCAGTCGTGCTGCTCCTCCTTCACCGCAAGGAGAAACGGCTCGACCAGGACAAGCTGGGCCTGGATGCCGTCGAGCAACGCCCGGTACGACCGCTCGAAGGACTCGGTCGAGGTCGGGTCGTTCTTGTCGTAGCGGCGCCAGGTGTCGTTGATGCCGATCAGGACCGAGACGAGGTCCGGCTCGTGCGCGAGGACATCGGTCTGCCAGCGCGCTTGGAGATCCTTCGCGCGGTTTCCGGAGATGCCGACGTTGACGATCCGCGGCCGGTCCGGGCCGAGGGCGTCGTACAGGTTCTTCACGTAGCCGTCGCCGAGGCCGGCCGCATCGCTCCGGCGGCCGCAGTCGGTGACGGAGTCCCCGGCGAACACGATGGTTCGCCGGGGATCCAGGAGGGCTGAGCTCATCAGATCGTGGACGCGCTGACGTCCCAGTCGTCCGGCAGGACGGGCGGGACCTCGACGGTGCTGGAGACGTCGACGAAGTTGCCGGTGTCGATGGACTCGGTGATCGAGGCCATCACGTCGACGATGTGGAAGGCCAGCGCGCCGGTGGCCCGGTGCGGCCGGTCCTCGCGAATCGCCCGCGCCATCTCCAGTACGCCGGTACCGCGCTGGGCCGTCGCCTTCGTGCTGGCCACCGTTTCCCAGTCGTCGGAGTCGCGGCGACGGATCTTGATGTCGCCGTCGAACCCGTTCGGGTCCGGAAGGGCCAGCGTGGCCTCCGAGCCGGTGATCTCCACGAAACCGTGCCGCGGCAGCGGCGAGTCGAAGCTGAAGATGCTCTGCGACGACTGCCCCGACTCGAACCGCGCGATCGCGCTGACGTGGGTCGGCACGGTCACGTCGAAGTCCGTGCCCTGCAACGGGCCGGAGCCGATCGTGCGCTTGGCTCGCGACTTCGAGCCGATCCCGGCGACCGCCGCGACCGGGCCGAACAGCTGCACCAGCGAGGTCAGGTAGTACGGGCCGATGTCCCACAGCGGTCCGGCGCCCTCTTGGAACAGGAAGGCCGGGTTCGGGTGCCAGGACTCCGGGCCGGGCGACTGCATCAGGGTGAGCGCGGTGAGCGGCTCGCCGATGTCACCCTTCTCGATGATCCGCCGGGACTCCTGCAGACCCGGGCCGAGGATGGTGTCCGGCGCGCACCCCAGCCGCAGAGCCGCGTCCTGGGCGGTCGCGAGCAGCTTGAGACCGCTGTCCTGGTCGAGCGAGAACGGCTTCTCGCTCCACACATGCTTGCCTGCGGCAACGGCTGCCAGGGCGACCTCGACGTGCGCGATCGGGATGGTCAGGTTGACCACGATCTCGACGTCCGCGTTGCCGAGCACGGCCTCGGGTCCACCGTGGTTCTCGATCCCGTACTCCGCCGCCTTCGCGGCCGCCGCCTCCGGACGAAGGTCGCCGATGGCAACCACCTTGAGGTCGGGGAAACTCTGCATGCTCTTGATGTACGCGTCGGAGATGACTCCGGCGCCGATCACACCTACGCCAACAGCGCTCATGCTTGCACCTCGCTGGCGCTCGGTTCCAGCATGAGCGCAGAGGCGGCTGTGCTAGTCGTTCGCTCGCTACGCTCGCTCATGCAACGTCCTCCCCGGTGAGGTAGGCGAAGCTGCCCGCGACCGCGTCGAAGATGTCGCCCTCGAAGTCGTCGAGCTCGACCACCCGCAGGGTGCCGGGCGACGCGGCGAGGATGTCGTTGACGGCGATCGAGCCGGCGCCGACCGCGACCTGCGCCTTGTTGTTGAGCGTGCCGTCGCCGTCCTTGACGTGCAGCGCCTTCACCCGGTCACCGAGCCGGCCGAGCAGCGCCGGTACGTCGGCGCCGCCGACCGCGGCCCAGTAGGTGTCGACCTCGAGGATGACCTCGTCGGACAGGTTGTCGGCCAGGATCTCCAGGCCGTGCACACCGTCGATCACCGACTCCAGCTCGAAGTGGTGGTTGTGGTACCCGACCGTGATGCCGTGCTCGGCCGCCTCGGCCGCCGCCTTGTTCAGCGCCTCGGCGGTCGCCTTGATGTCGTCGGCGGACTGCCAGCGCGCCGGGTCGACGAACGGGTCGATCACGGTGCTGATGCCGAGCTTCTTGGCCACCTCGAAGATCGGGCCGCTGTCCTCTTTGAGCAGCCCGGCGTGGGTGGTGGGAGCCGACAGGCCGTACTTGGGCAGCGCCTCGGCCAGCTGGTCGGCCAGGCCGACCACGCCGAAGGGCTCGACCTTGCGGTACCCGATCTCGGCGATGCGGGCCAGCGTGGCGTCGAAGTCCTCCTCCAGCTTGTACCGGACCGTGTAGAGCTGTAGGGACAGATTGTCCACTGCGACCATTTTTTCTCTCCTCGTCTTCGGGGCACCCGCTGCCCAAGGAAGCCCCGGACTGGACTAGCCGAACCGGTTAAGTAACTCGCGGCAGCCTATCCCAGCCATCCGCCCCAGACCACCCCCTAATCACCACGTGAGCCGCCTCCAAAGCCTGAAGGCAAGCGCTTGCCCATGGCCCGTAGAAAGTGGCGCCAGGGGCAACTACTTTGCGTGTCCGGACCGCTGGCGGCGCGATGACTGGTTGCTGTGAGTGGTGGAGAGCGATTACCTAGAGACGCGGAGTACACAAGGGCCGCAGAATGAGGGGTAACCGGACCGCCCGTCACGGTTCGGACCGCCCGTTCGAAGGAGGCCATCGTGCCCCGTGTCACGATCAAGGAGATTGCCCGACGGGCCGGCGTCTCCAAAGGCGCGGTCTCGTACGCGCTGAACAACCAGCCGGGGGTCTCCGAGGCCACCCGGGCTCGCGTGCTCAAGGTTGCCGAGGAACTGGAGTGGGTGCCCAATCGGGCGGCGCGGCAACTGTCGGCCGCGCGCAGTGAGACCTTCGGTCTGGTCCTGGCCAGGACGGCCAAGACCCTGAGTGAGGAACCGTTTTACATGGGCTTCGTCGGTGGCGTCGAGTCCGTGCTGAGTGAGCGGTCGTACGCGCTCGCCCTGCAGGTCGTACCGGACCTGGAGGACGAGATGGCGACGTACCGGAAATGGGCAGCGGAGCGCCGGGTGGACGGCGTGCTGGTGGTCGACCTGCGGGTCGACGATCCGCGGATCCCGTTGCTGCGCAAGTTGGAGTTGCCCGCGGTACTGGTCGGGGATCCGGCGCTCGCGAACGGGCTGGCGTGCGTGTGGACCGACGGTACGACGGCGATGAACGCGGCGGTGGAGCATGTCGCGTCGCTCGGTCATCGGGCGATCGCCCGGGTGGCCGGGCCGCCTGAGCACGGTCATGTCTGGATCCGGGATCAGGCGTTCGCGGGGGCCAGTCGGCGGTTGGGGCTGGATGCGCGGGTGGTGCACACCGACTTCTCCGGTGAGGAAGGTGCCGTTGCTACCCGAGAACTGATGACAGCGGAGGGGAGGCCGACGGCGATCATCTATGACAACGACCTGATGGCCGTGGCCGGACTGTCGGTGGTGAACGGTCTGGGGCTGAAGTCACCCGACGATGTCACGCTGGTCGCCTGGGACGACTCGACGCTGTGCCGGTTGACCCACCCGACGCTGACGGCGATGAGCCACAACATCGTCACCTACGGCGCGGAGGTCGCGCACCGATTGTTCGACCTGCTGGAGGGCGCGCTCCCGGAGGCGCACCTCTGCTCCACCCCCGCCCTGGTAGTCCGAGGCAGCTCGGGTCCGCCACCCGCCTGACTCGTGATGGCCCGGACCGCCGCCACTCACAAACCTGCTCCGGACGGCCCACGGCGCGGTCGCCACGCCTGACCCGCATCGGCCAGGCGAGGTTTGTGAGTGGGGGCGGTCCGCGGCTAGCCGCGCGGGGCCGCGGTGACCTTGACCGGTACGCCGTTGAGGGCGGCGGTGCCGGCTATGGGATCGGTGAGGGTTGGGTCGGTGATGTCGTTGGCGCTGGCGCCTGCGACCTGGTTGGCGACCGAGAGGTGGGCGCCGGGGCGGCCGTGGCCGAAGCCGTGCGGGAGGCTGACCACGCCGGGCATCATGTCGTTGCTTGCGGCAACTTCTACCGAGACGCTGCCGGCCGCCGAGCTGATCTCGACCAGTTGCCCGTCCGCGAGCTCGCGCGACTTCAGGTCGTCCGGGTTCATCAGCAACTGGTGCCGTGGCTTGCCCTTCACCAGGCGGGCCGAGTTGTGCATCCAGGAGTTGTTGCTGCGCAGGTGCCGCCGCCCGATCAGCAACAGCCCGTCATCGGCGCCACGATCAGCGAGCAGTACCTCGGCGGCGCGCGGCAGATCGTCCAAGATGAGCGCCGGCGCGAGATCGATCCGCTTCGACTTCGTGTGCAGAGCGTCGGGCAACGCGGGCTGCAGCGGCCCAAGGTCCACTCCGCCGACCGACTTCCGCAGCTTGCGCACCGAGAGCCGATAGGGCCCGATCCGCAGCCCGAGATCGACAATGCGCCGCGGCGACAACCGCAGCCGCAACGACGCAATGGCCCGCCGGCGACTGCGCGGCGTACTGCGCAACAACGCCAGCCCGAGCCCTCGGAAGATCTCCCAATCGTGCCGGGCCTCCGAAGGCCGAGGCAGTACTGCGTCGTTCCACCGAGCGGTGTTCCGTACTGCGAGTTGGTGGAAAGCCAGGTCGTAGTGCTCGCGTTCCAGTGGAGGCGTCGGCGGCAGGATCACATCGGCATGCCGGGTCGTCTCGTTGATGTAGGGATCGACGCAGACCATGAAGTCCAGCGTTTCCAGCGCCTCGTCCAGCCGCCGGCCGTTCGGCGTGGACAGCACCGGGTTGCCGGCGATCGTCACCATCGCGCGGATCTGGCCTTCGCCCGGCGTCTCGATCTCCTCGGCCATCGCGGACGCCGGCAGCTCGCCGCCGAACTCGGGCAACGACCGCACCCGGCTCTTCCACACCCCGATGTGCCCCCGCCCGATCCCGCGCAACGTGTCGACCGCCGGCCGCGGGAACATCGAGCCACCCGGCCGGTCGAGATTGCCGGTGATGATGTTCAGCACCTGCACGGCCCACTGGCACAACGCGCCGAACTGCTGCGTCGACACCCCGAGTCGTCCATAACAAGCGGCCGTCTCAGCGCCCGCGAACTCCCGCGCGATCCGCCGGATCGTCTCCGCATCGATCCCCGTCACTCGAGCCGCGCGCTCCGGCGTCCACGACCGTGTCACCGAGACAACCTGGTCGAAACCGTCCACGTACGCCGCCGGCTTCGCGTGACCGTCGGCGATGATCTGCTGGATCAACGCAAGCAGGAACGCGGCATCGGTCCCCGGCCGCACGAAGTGGTGCTCGTCCGCGACCGCGGCCGTCTCGGTCCGCCGCGGATCGATCACCACCACCCGGCCACCACGCTTCTGCACTTCCTTCAACCGCCGACCGAAGCCGGGCGCGGTCATCATGCTGCCGTTGGAGGCGAGCGGGTTCGCGCCCAGCATCAGCAGGTACGACGTCCGGTCGATGTCGGCCACCGGAACCATCAGCTGGTGACCGTAGAGCAGATGCACCGCCAGCATGTGCGGCAGTTGGTCGACCGACGTCGCGCTGAATCGATTGCGCGTCTTCAGCAGTCGGACCACGGTCGGCATATGCGTCATCGCGCCGACGCTGTGCACGTTGGGATTGCCGAGGTAGACGCCGATCGAGTTCCGCCCGTGCGTCTTCTGCACCGCTTGCAGTTTCTCGGCGACGTAGGCATACGCCTCCTCCCAACCAAGCTCCTGCCAGCCGGTGGCAGTACGCCGTACTGGTTGGGTGAGGCGGTCCGGGTCTTCCTGGAGGTCGCGGAGGGCGACTGCTTTCGGGCAGATGTGTCCACGGGACAACGGATCCGCTTCGTCACCACGGATGTCGGTGACCCGTCCGCCCTCGACGGTCACCAGAACTCCGCAGATGGCCTCACACAGGTTGCACGCGGTACGCCGTACGGTCGCCATCCAGCCAAACTACTCCGGAGTAGTCAGCGCGACTACTCGAACCGTGCCTCGTCGAGGCGGCCGAGGATGGCATCGACGGTCTCGCCGGGGGACAGGTCGGAGTTGTCGAGCCACAGGCCGCGGCGTGGACTGAAGGCGTGCAGCTCGTAGTCGAGCTCGTCGACCGAGTGCGGATGGCCGTAGCCGAGCCGGTTGTGGATCACCTCCGGCCGGGGAGTGAGCACGACCAGGTACCGCGGGCGGGTCTGGATACCGTCGAGGAACTCGCGCAGCAGTTCGCCGATCACGACGTCTTCCAGGACGACGGTGAAGCCACCTTGGGCGTACCCGTCGGCAGCCTGACAGGCCAGCCGGTACCGCAGCTTGAGCTGTCTCTGCGCTTCCTCGCCGTCCTCGACCGTCGACGAGGCCTGGCCGCTGACGATCATCCGGCGGAACACGTCACCGCGCAGATGGACGCCGTACTGGAAGCGCTCGGCGAGCAGTTGGGAGACGGTGGATTTGCCGGCCGCCATGATCCCGCTGACGACGATCACCCCCTCGGTCTCCATGTAGGGGATGGTGTCACGCGGAACAGGCTTTTAGTCAGGCCTCGCGTGTTGTTCTTCGTTGCTGGACAAGAGGTTCAACGCTCTAGCTCTTGCAGATGCGCGTGCAGGATTTCGCGGACGCGGTCCGGAGTGCTCGCCGTTGGCAGCACTGTGGCATGGAGCGAGAGGCCGTCGATCAGGGCGTGCAGGCGGTCGGTCTCCAGATCGAGCTTCAGCTCGGGACGCAGCGCGCCGTTCTCGGCCAGGCTCCGCAGCAGCTTTTCGCACAGGTCGCGCAGTCCCTGGTTGACCGGGGTGAGCAGGTCGCGCAGGCCGCCGGCGCCCGACTCGGCCTGGGCCTGGGCGGTGAAGGACAGCCAGATGTCGAACTCGGCCTGCCGTTCGGTGTCGAGCGGGATCACCTCCTCCAGGTAGCGCAGGGCGATCTCGGTCGGCGTACCGGTCGGCTCGATCGCGGTGATCCGGTCCCGGACCCGGCGGGAGACCAGGTCCATCGCGAACGCGATCAGGCCCTGCTGGTCGGGGAAGTAGTAGCGAACGGCGCCGGCGGACCAGCCCGCCTCGGCGGCGACGGTCCGGACCGAGGCGGCCCGGATGCCGTCGCGGCGGACCACCCGCCACAGCGCCTGGGCGATCTCTTCGCGGCGGGTGTCGTGGTCGACGATCTTTGGCATGTGTCCTTTTTAGCACGAGCGTGTTAGAGTCTTCGTATTGACACGGTCGTATTGAATAAATGGAGAGGTGAATCCCCGTGCTGCTGGCTGTGATCGCCGGATGTGAGATCGGGTTCTGGGTCCTGCTCGCCGCGGGAATGCTGACCCGGTACGTACTGCGCGCGCCGCGCGCCGGCCTGGTGCTGCTCGCGATGGTTCCGCTGGTCGACGTCGTGATGCTGGTCGCCAGCGTGATCGACATCCGGTCCGGCGGCGAGCCGTCGTTCAAGCACTCGCTGGCCGCGATCTTCATCGGCGTCAGCGTCGGCTTCGGCCACCAGAGCCTGAAGTGGGCCGACGGCTGGGCGGCGTACCGGTTCGCCGGTGGGCCGCGGCCGCGGAAGCCGAAGAAGGGCACGCGGGAGAAGGCGCGCCGCGAGCGTCAGGGCTGGTACCGGCACCTGCTCGCGTACTGCGTGGGCGTCGGCGTGATGATCGCGCTGGGTCTGCTGTCCGGCCAGGGGTACGACGCCCTGCTCGGCCCGGCGGCAGGCTGGACCGTGGCCCTCGTGATCGACGGGATCGTCTCGTTCAGCTACAGCGGGGACGTCAAGGACGATGAGGATCACGACCACAAGCTCGAGGCAAGGCAAGCCGCCTGACATCCCAGCCAGACCCGCCTGTACGCCGTAGATTTCCGTCATGACATCGGCGGCAGGGCGGGTCTGGTTCGGCGTCACGGCAGCAGTG
Source organism: Kribbella sp. CA-294648 (assembly GCF_050943845.1). Taxonomy (NCBI): domain Bacteria; kingdom Bacillati; phylum Actinomycetota; class Actinomycetes; order Propionibacteriales; family Kribbellaceae; genus Kribbella; species Kribbella sp. CA-294648. The sequence continues at coordinate 8,123,353 of NZ_CP191981.1, read as the reverse complement.
GTGGTGCTCGGCATCGTGGTGCAGTGCCTGGTGACGGGGACGTCCACCGGTGGCGAGGGCTTCTACAAGGAGAATCCCGAGCGGGTGCTCAACGTCTTCGCCTACTTCACGATCCAGTCCAACCTGTTGCTCGGCGCGACGTGTCTGCTGCTCGCGCTCGGCGCCGGCGCACGGGAAAGCACGTGGTTCAAGACGCTGCGGCTCAACGGCGTGCTATGCATCGCGGTGACCGGAATCGTCTACCACCTGGTGCTGGCCGGTACCGACGAGCTGTCCGGGTGGGCCGCGTTCGCAAATCTCATCATCCACACGGCCACCCCACTGCTCGGCGTACTGGGGTGGTTGCTGTTCGGGCCGCGACGGTGTACCAGTGGGCAGATCGTCGCCTGGTCGCTCGCGTTTCCGCTGCTGTGGCTGGCGTTCACGCTGATCCGCGGCGAGGGGACGGGCTTCTATCCCTACCCGTTCGTCGATGTCGGCGAGCTCGGCTACGGCAGGGCCTTGCTGAACTGTCTGCTCGTCGCGCTACTGTTCCTGGCTCTGGCAGCCGGGGCCACCCTTCTCGACCGCCGCATCGGTAGACAAACCGTCGAGAGGTAGTGCCCATCGTGTTGGTGACGTCTCGCTCGTACCCGGAGTACGAGGCGATGTTCGACCTGACCGAGCTCCCCGATTCCGTGCTCGACTGCTGCGCCGGCGGCTCGAGCTTCACCGCCGAGGCGGCCGCCCGGGGCGTCGACGCCGTCGCGGTCGACCAGGCCTACGAGCTGCCGACGCCCGAACTGCTCGACACGGTACGGCGAAGCCTGCCGGCCGGCGCGCAGATCGTCGACCAGCACGCGACCAGCTTCACCTGGAACTGGTACGGCGATCCGTCGCGGAAGGACGAGTTGCGGATCGAGGCCGCGGATCGCTTCCTGCAGGACGTTTCGACGGCACCCGAGCGGTACGTCGCGGGCAGTCTGCCGGAGTTGCCGTTCGAGGACGGGCGTTTCGACCTGGTGCTGTGCTCGCACCTGCTCTTCACCTGGGCCGACAAGTACGACCGTGACTGGCACCTGGCGGCGCTGGAGGAACTCGTCCGGGTCAGCCGGTCCGAAGTACGGATCTTCCCGCTCGTGGAGCAAGGGGCGGGCAAGCCGGTGCCGTACCTGCAGGAGTTGCTGGATGACCTGCGGCCGGTGCGATCCGAGATCCGCAAGGTGCCGTACGAGTTCCAGGTCGGCGCGAACGAGATGCTCGTCCTCAATCGCTGACGTTTTGAACTGCTGAAGGGTACGGCCGCGGGCGGTGGGGGGATTCCGCCCGCGGGCCGCAATGAGGGGTCAGCGCAGGTAGCGGCCGCACACCGGCCACGGCTGTGCGCCACGCTGGGAGTAGAGCTTCTTCGCCCGCATGAGCTGCTCGGCTGCCGACGCCTTGGACGGGCTGCCGGAGCCGCCGACGCTGCGCCAGGTCTGGTGGTCGAACTGGAACAGGCCGTGGTACTTGCCGTTCGAGCTGACGGCCCGCGGGTTGCCGCTGGACTCACAGTTGGCGACCTTGGCCCAGGCGCCGCTGAGGTTCGCCTTGCCGCTGGAGGGGCGGTCGTCGGAGCGGCTGCTGCGGTCCTTGCGGACCACCTTGCGCTCGGTCTTGCGAACCGTCTTCTTCTTGACCGTGCGGGCCTTCTGGTCGGCCCGCTTCTCGGTCCGGGGAACGGCGGCAGGAGTCACGCCGTCGAGCTTGAGGGTCTGACCGATCAGGATCAGGTCCGGGTTGTCCAGGCCGTTCAGCTTCGCCAGCTGGCGCCAGTCGGCGCCGTTGGCCTGGGCGATCTCGGAGAGGGTGTCACCCGCCTTGACCTTGTAGTCGGCGGCGAAAGCGCCACTGGCGCCCGCGGCCGTGATACCGGCACCGAGGCCGGCAATGGACAGGGTCCGGACTACCCGGCGGGTACTTCGCCGGGGACGGGCATGTCGAGCTTTGGACATCAGAGTTCTGCTCCTCATGAGCTGTGGGCATGGTGAATTTCTTCGGCCCGGATGATTCAGCCGCGTGCGCACTTGCCCCGAGAACCTCAAGCCCGCGCAAGTGCGGCCGGGGTGAGGTGAAGGTGGACGTCACCTGGGTGCGTCGGCTCGGATCGCCGGCCATCGGGTTCGGTGGCCGTACCGGGCTCCGCAGTCTGGGTGAGGTACCACTCCCTTCGGGGGTGCAGGGGACGAGCATCCGGGCAGGTCACGAGACAGCGTCCGAATGGTCACGCCTCGGTAACGACGTGACCGGCCCATCGTGCTCGACGGATCGCCGGAACGCAAGAGGCATGTGTGCATCTGCACGAGATTTCGCAGATTTCGAAGGTCCCGAAAGTCAACAACAGAACGGTTTCCAGGCCGGAACCGCGCGGTTTCCCGCCTGCCGTCCCACCCGCTGGACAAGCGCTTGCTTCAGGCACCGGACCGGATTCGTGCGTGCCATCGGCGCCGTTCGCTCGTTGAGCAGGCAACGGGCTGGTCACCGGGGGTGGCCGTCCGGGCTGAGGCAATCGACGTGATGGGGGCAAGCGGTGATCCGAGTGGTCCTCGGGCACCGCGGCGCTATGGTGCGAGGCGCACTGGCCGCGGTGCTGGCACGAGAGAACGACCTGGACGTGGTGGCCGAGGTGGATCGCTCGGACGACGTCCTGGCGGTGATCAACCGGCGGCCGGATGTCGTGCTGCTCGATCCTCAGCTGCCGGGCAAGGTCGGGATCGAGGACCTGTGCCGCCGACTGACCGGCCGTGGCGTGCTGGTGCTGATCGACCACGAGGCGATCGCGGCCACCAGCCTGGCCCTGGTCAAACAGGCGCCCCGGATCGGGCTGATCGCGACCGACTCGTCGACCGACCAGCTGGTCGAGGCGGTGCGCGACGTCGCCAAGGGCCTGCCGGTGGTCGACGTGCGGCTCGCGGTCGCGGCGCTCAAGGCGGGTGACAATCCGCTCACCGATCGCGAATGCGAAGTACTGCGGCAGGTGACCACCGGTGCGACCGCGCAGGAGATCGCCCGGACGCTCAGTCTGAGCGCCGGCACGGTGCGCAACTACCTGTCCCGGATCCTGTCCAAGACGGGTGCGCGCAGCCGGATCGAGGCGATCCGGAAGGCTCAGGACGCGGGCTGGATCTGATCCCGCCCGAGCTGCTGACCCCCGAGCTGCTGACCCCCGAGCTGCTGACCTCGGAGCTGCTGAGCGTCAGGCTGCCAGTGCCCGAGCAGTTCGCGGTACAGCGGTGACTTCCGCAGCAGCGTCGGGTGGTTGCCGATCGCGGCCTTGTTGCCGTCGAGCACGAGGATGCGACGGGCCCGCAGCGCGGAGCTGATCCGGTGCGCGATCACGATCAGCGTGCCGCCACGCGCGGCGAAGGCCTCCTCGGCCCGCCGCTCGGCCTCGGGATCGAGGAAGCAGGTCGCCTCGTCGAGGACGACCAGAGACGCGGGCGACAGGTAGGCCCGGGCCAGCGCGATCAACTGACGCTCACCGGCCGACAACTCCTGGGGTCGCACGCGCGCTCCGAAACCGCCGAGTCGCTCGACCAGGCGCGCCGCGCCGACCGCGTCGACGGCCTCCTGCACCTCGGAGATCGTGGCATCCGGCAGCAGGTAGGTGAGGTTCTCCATCAGCGGCCCGCTGAACACGTACGCCTCCTGCGGAATCAGCACTCGCGTCTCCGCCAGCCGCTCCACCGGTACTTCGCTGGGCGGTACGCCGCCGAGCAGCACCCGGCCACTCGTGGGCGCGAGCATCCCGCAGACGAGTCCGGCGAGAGTCGACTTGCCGATGCCACTGGGCCCGACCACAGCCAGGTGCTCGCCTTCGGCGATGGTGAGGTCCAGGTCTTCAAGCACGGGATCCGCGGACGGCCCGTAGGCGAACGTGAGGCCGCGCAGCCGCAACTGGTACCCGTTCACCTCAGTCACCGGACGCGGCGCAGGCACCGGCGCGGCTGAGTCGAGGATCCGGCCGAGGGTGATGACGTAGCGCAGGCCGCTGTCGCCGAGCGCACTCATCACCGTGTTCAGCGCGGGTTGCAGACCGATCAGCACGTAGGTCAGCCCGCCGAGCAGCGTTCCGGTACTGATGCCGCGCCCGACCAGCCACGGCCCGGCCGCCAGCAAGATCAGAAGTGGAGCCCAGCCACCCACGGCGAAGCACAACGTCCGCAGTGCCGCCACCTTGGCCAGTGACCGTTCCGCGGCGGCTTGCGCCTCGATCGGTCGCCCGACCAGCTTCTGGGCGAACTCCTCGGCACCGGTCGCCGCGACGTCACGGACACCACCGAAAACCATCCCGGCTGCGGTCGCTAACTCCTCGTCGGCCTGCAACGACGCCCGCACCCGATCGGCCGCCATCCCAAGCACCGCCAGCGACAACGCGAACCCCAGAAGGAACGGCGGTACGACGAACAGCGCCACCAGCGGAGCCAGCGACAGCAGCCCGACCACCACTCCGAGCAGCGTGACCACGAAGTTGCGGATCACCAGCACCAGCCCGGCAAAGGTGTCGCGGACGATCTCGACCTGACGGTTCAAGCGAGCCACCGCGGCGTCGTCACCGGTTCGCAGCGCGCCGCCCACGACGCGGCGTACGAGGTCGTCTCGCAAGGGCTCGACCAAGTGGCCGAGGCGGCCGTAGACCTGGTGGGAACCGGCAGCGCCGAGGCACGCGGCGGCGATCAGCCCGCCGAGCCATGCGATGCCTTGCCAGGCGCGGCCGGCCAGGAAGTTGTCGGTCGCGTGGGCGACGGCCACGCCGTAGACGGCGGTCGGCAGGATGTCGGGGATCGACCACAGCGCCAGCTTCAGCGTGGACCGCTTCCGCAGGGCCGTTGCGCCGTAGCGCAGTTCGCGTCTCATCCGAACACCTCGCGGTACGAAGCGTCCTGCCAAAGGTCCTGATGCGAACCCACGCCGCGCACCCGGCCGCCGTCCAGCCAGACGACGAGGTCGGCGCGGGCGGCGGTCGCGGTCCGGTGCGTGACGATCAACCTGGTACGCCGGTACCGGTCCTCGGTGAGCGTCTTGCTGATCTGCAGCTCGGTCGCGGTGTCGAGACTGGAGGTGGCGTCGTCGAGCACCAGCAGGCGACTCGCGGGCCAGGCCCGGGCCAGGCCGAGCCGTTGCCGCTCACCGCCGGACATAGGGGCCTTAGGCAACGGTGTGAAGTACCCGTCGGGCAGCCGGCGGACGAAGTCGTGGGCATGGGTCGCGCGTGCGGCGGCCAGTGTCCGGACCGGCCCGATCGCGTCGTGCGAGATCGCGTCGCCGACCGTCGTGCCGACCAGGGTCGGGCGTTCGAAGGCACAACCGACCGCGGTCCGCAGAGCGTGGTGATTGAGGGCGGGCAGCGGTACGCCGTCGAGCAGCACCTGGCCGATCGACGGATCGCGCAGCCGCGCGGCGAGCGAGGCCAGCACGGACTTGCCGGCGCCACTCGGACCGACCACGGCGATCGTGGCGCCGCCGGGAAGCTCGAGGTGAATGTTTTCGAGCAGTACTGCGTCGTCCGCGACGACCGTCACGCCGTCGAAGGTGAGCCGGCCCGGTCCGGGCGGGAGGGGCAGAAGGCCATGCGCGACCTTGTCGATGGCGAACACTTCCGCTGCTCGCTGGATGCCGGCCCGGGCTCGCGCGATCTCGCCGATCACGCCGGTGAGACTGCCGAGGCCGGCCCCCAGTACGGCGTACTGGCTGGCGGCGAACAGTTCGCCCGGCGTGATCCTGCCGTCGACGAGCTGGAGGCCTCCGACGGCCAGGACGGCCACCAGGACCAGCGGGCCGACGATCGCGGCCTGAGCGCCTGAGCGGGCCAGCACCTTCCAGGTTTCCAGGCCGTGCCGGTGCAGCTCGGGGAGGAAGCCGAGGATGCGGCGTTCTTCGCGGGTTGTGGTGCCGGCCGAGGCGATGGTGCGAAGACCGGTGACCGCTTCGGTCAGCAGTGCGGAGATCCGGCCCTGGGTCTGCTGGTAGGACAAGCTGATCTCGGCGGTCCGGCGGGCGAAGACGAACAGGACGCCGACGACCAGGATCACGCCGCCGAAGAAGGCTACGGCGAGCCAGGGGTCGATGAGGGCGAGCAGGACGAGGCTGCCGATTGGTGGGGCCGTGGCGGCGACGGTGGTGACTGCTGCGGGGCCTGCTTGTGCGGCGTCGGAGGCGTTTCCGGAGACGCGGCTGACGAGGTCGCCGCTGTCGAACTCCCGACTGCCCTCGGCGCCGCCTCGGACGACCTGGCTGACGAGCCCATGCCGCAGCCAGGCAGTTGTCCCGGCGACGCAAGCCGTGCCGGCGAAGGCATCGATCAGGCTGCAGAGCACGCCGACCCCGATCAGGACGGCCGCGATCGTGAACCACCGGCCGTAGCCGGAGCCGGCCACGATCGCGTCGACCGAATGCCCGAGGACGGAGGGCAGGGCGAGAGACACGGCGCTGCTGGCGAGAGCGGTCAACCCGATGACCGGCAACCATGCCCGGCCATGCCGGGCCACCGCACCGAAGGTGGTGGGTGCGGACCGGTAGGCCGGGCCGGGGGCGGTGGTCATCGGGTCAGCCCGGTGGGGTGCGCGGCGGTGGTCATCGGGTGAGGCCGGTGTGGTGGGCTAGGAAGGCGAGCATGTCGGCGGCCAGGCCGATGCCCTTGCTGGTGGAGCCGCCGGCGTGGCCGGTGTCCGGCTCGTAGCGCAGCAGGATGGGGCGCTCGCTGCTGGTCGCGTGTTGCAGCGCGGCGCACATCTTCCTTGCGTGCAAGGGATCTACGCGAGTGTCTCCACCGAAGACGGTGAACAGCACCGCCGGATAGTTCTCACCATCGCGCACGCGGTGGTACGGCGAGTACGACAGCAAGGTCGCCAGTTGCGCGGGGTCGGAGGCCGAGCCGAACTCCGGCACCCAACTCGGGCCGAGTCCGAACTGCTCGTAGCGAACCATGTCGAGCAGCGGCGCCGAGCACACCGCGGCCGTGAACAGCTCCGGTCGTTGGGTGATCGCCGCGCCGACCAGGAGACCACCGTTGGACTCACCGCACAGGGCGAGCTGCTCCGGTGTCGTCCAGCCTTCGGCGATCAGTGTTTCGGCGGCCGCGAAGTAGTCGTCGAAGACGTTCTGCTTCTGGTCGAGCATGCCGGCCTTGTGCCAGTCGTTGCCGCGCTCGCCGCCACCCCGCAAGGTGGCGGTGACGAAGACGCCACCGGCCGCGACCCAGGCGAGGGTGAAGGCGGAGTAGGTCGGGGTCAGCGACTGCCCGAAACCCCCGTAGCCGTAGAGGATCGTGGGTCGCGGTCCGGGGATGCCGGGCTTGGCGACGACGAGCATCTGCAACGCGGTGCCGTCTGCCGAGGTGTAGTCGACTTGCCGCGACTCGGCGTCCGCAGTACCGATCGCGCCGGGTGGTGACGCCCACAGCGTCGTACGGGCCGAGGTGGCGTCGTACTGGTAGACGGCGGTGGGCGTGACGCTGTCCGTGTAGGAGAACCAGACCTGGTTGTCGCCCTCCGGACGGGTGGCCAGCGAGCCGACCGAGCCGACGCCTGGTAGCGGGACCTCGCCGAGTTGGCGGCCGGTGCTCAGGTCGTGGATCGCGATCTCGCCGACCGCGTTCCTGGTCCGGCCGACCAGGACGACCTTGTCGAGGATCGCCAGACCACTCAGCGGCGCGTCGGGATCGGCCGGGACATAGTCGTGCCAGACCAGCGGCTTCTCGGGATCGCCGACGCAGATCTTGCCGGTCGGGGCGTCGCGGGTCGTCACGACGTACAGGCGGCCTTCGCGGCTGACCGTCATCACGGTGATCGCATCGATGCCACGTTGCACGATGGTCGGCCGGCCACCGCGCTGGAGATCCGCGAGCCAGAGATCGTTCGCCGCTCCACGCGCTGCCGAGATGGTCAGCCAGCGGCCGTCCACACTGAGATCCAGCCCGTACGCCGCTTCGTCGGTGAGCACCGGCTCGTCGGCGGGCCGGCCGAGTTCGCGGCGCATCACCCGCCGGCAGCGCACGTAGAAGAAGGATTTCCCGTCGGGGAGCCAGGCGACGGGGGAGTAGCGGCAGCCGTCGATCGGGCCGTCGACGAGTTGGCCGGTGGCGATGTCGAGAACGTGCAGGATGGACTGCTCGGTCCCGCCCTGCGAGATCTGGTACGCCAGCAGGGTCCCGTCGGGGGAGGGCTGCCAGCTGTCGAGCGTGGTCCGGCCGGTCGGGTCGAGCTGGTGCGGATCGAGCAGCACCGCGTCGTCGACGTACAGGATCGGGTGTTCTTGCCCGGCCGCGCGGCGGAGGACGAAACAGCGGTCGCCGCGCCAGACCGGAGTAGAGACCGAACCGACGCTGGACAGTGCTCGGACCCGGGTGCGGAACTGGTACCGGCCGGGGAGCGTGGTCGCGTGGTTCAGCCAGAGTTGGTCCTGGGTCGCCTGCCACTGCCGCGTCTGCGGGGTGGTGGGGTCTTCCAGCCAGCGGTACGGGTCGGGGATCTCGTGCCCGTGCAGCTGATCGACGAGCGGCAGCCGCTCGGCGTCGGGGTAGCTCAGGTCGAGGTGGTGCACGGATCCTCCCGTCGGGGGAAACAGGTTCGGCCCTGGGTGGGAATACTGCCCACCCAGGGCCCCCGGAACCTGACGGCCTCGGCGTCCACGATCCATCACTCACAGATCGGTGACTCGGTGCCACAGCGTCCGATCAGTGGCAGAGCAGAAGGCTCAGGTTGCTCGGACGCTGGGAACCACAGCCGAGCACGGTGAGCGTCGAGCCACCGTGGTGGTGTCCGCCGCCGTAGCCGGGGGTCTCCAGACCCTGAAGGTCGAGAAGTGCCATTTGTTTACACCTCCTCGGGAGGAAATAGAAGGGATGGGGACTCGGACCACTGGGGAGATCCGAGGAACGGGAGGGTGACCGGCTGCTCGTGCAGCGCGGCACCCAGGGCCAGCAGGACGCCGGCCGATCCGGTCGCCAGGTCCATCGAGAGACGGAGCAACTGGTTGCCGGGATACGCCAGGCCGCCTTCGAACGGCATCGCGTGCCAGCCCAGGCCGCGGACCAGGTCGTCGGTCTCGACACCCAGCGCCGGAGCGGCCAGGAGGAGACCGGCACGACCCATGAACAGGCCTGGCTGGACGTAGTAGGAGCAGCGGGCAACCCGCCGCAGGGCTTCGAGCTCCGCCGCCAGGTCGGACTCCGGCCGGCGCTGCAGGAAGCGCTGCAGGACGACGGCGATACCGATCGAGCCCTCTTCCAGATAAGGCAGCGTGCGCCAGCCCTGGTTGACCTGGAGCGTCCCGTCGGGAGTCCGGACGCAGCGCCGGAGGTCTTGCCTGATGGCGATCTCGGCGAGGTCCAGCAGCCCGGTGTCGCCGGTCAGCTCGTAGGCTTCGAGGAAGAGCAGCGCGGGCCCGGACGAGCCGTACATCAACCCGGCTCGCGGCTTCCCGTCGCCACTCAGCTCCGGTACGCCGGTGACGTCGCCCAGCCGGTCCGCGACCAGGTCGACCACGTGGATCGCCTTGGCCCGGAGTGTGGGTTCGCCGGTGAAGTGCAGCAGGTTGAGGCCGATCCCGGCCAGGCCGCTGTGCAGTCCGAGCTCGCGGGTCTCGAGCTGGTCGGCGAGAGTGCGCTCGACCAGATCGAGGGCGTCCTGCTCGTGACCGAGTTCGTTGAGGACATGCGCGATGCCGTGCAGTCCGTCGTACAGGCCGGGGCCGATCTCGCTGGTCAGCGCGTGCTTGCGCAGCCAGTCCTCGTACTCCGGGAAGCGGCCGGCGCCCGTCTTGGTGAGCGCGTAGAGGACTCCTGCCGCGCCGGTGGCGAGGTTGGTGCCGCCGCCGGGCTGGAACTGCGCGATGTCGCCAGGGAACAGACGGTCGTAGCGATCGGGAGTGGCACTGGCAACGATTGCCGTCGTCAGTGCTGCGCGGACCTCGGCCCACTCCGCCCGACCGGGCAGGACCAGGTCGGGTGCGCTGGTCACGTCCGGGCCGACGATCGTGCGAACCGCCGCGTCGAGGGTCTCGCGCGGGACCGGGAAGGTCTCGGCGATCATGTCGGCGAGCTGGAAAGCCTTGCCTGGCTGGAGATTCAGCAACATCGTCGTCTGTGGCGCGAACAGGCCGAGCGTGATGCAGGCGAGGGCGTAAAGGTCGACATCCGGACCCTGGCGATCGCCGGGAGCGGCGTACCCGGGGTGTGCGAGAGCCGACCTGGCCTGATCCTCGACCAGCGTTGCGACCTCGAAGTCGATGAGGACCATGCGGTCCCCGACCGGGGCGGTGGGGTGGGGGTCGGCAATGGCACTGCTGGCTAGCAGGACGTTGTCCGGGTGGAGGTCGCAGAAGACGACTCCGCGGTCGTGCAACTGGGCGACGGCTTTTTGGACGTCCGTGACGATGCCGGCGGCCCAGTCGGCGTACTCCGCCAGTTCGGCGTCGGTCGCGTCGGGATGGGTGAGCGGGTAGCGGCGGACCAGTTCGCGTTGCAGCGGGTTCGCGTCGACGAACTCCTGGACCAGGAAGTGGTGCTCGCCCAGCTCGAAGTAGTCGTGCACCTTCGGGACCACGTCGAGTCCTTCGAGGCGCCGCAGGATGTCGCGCTCGTGGCCGACCCGGGCGACCGCGTCGCGGCCGCTCATGTCCAGCCCGGCCAGCGGCCGGCCCTCCTTGAGGACGACCTTCGCGCCGGTCTCGTTGTGGTGGCCGAGGTAGACGCCGCCGCCGTTGGAGAACTGGATGACGCCGTCGATCGTGTACGCCAGCTCGTTGGTGGTGACCGCGTTGCGCGCGTCCAGGTGGGAGTGCAGGAACGGCGGCAGGCTCACCCACGGCGGCATGGCGAAGGTCGGGCCGCGATGGTCCGGGACCAGCCGGCCGCGGTCGTCCTCCAGGGCGAGCACGCGCTCGCCGCCCTCGTTCAGGCAGTAGCGGCTGACGAACGCGCCGTACCGGACGAACAGCGGGCCTTCGGCGTACCGGAGATCGCTCAGGATGTACGGGCCGCGGACACCTTGCAGGAGGTCGTCGAGGTCCTTGAGCACGAGCTCCAGCTGCGCTTCGTCGACCGGGTAGATCGTGACCAGCTTGCCGCTCGAACCGCGCGGGGCGGACTTCGAGTTGACCATCACCATCACGGGCTCGTTGCGCAGGAACTTGAACGCGATGCCGCGGGGAACGCAGTAGTCCCACACCGCGGCGAGCGTCCGCTCGGCGTCCTCGAGCCCGGAGGAGACGTGGATCTTCCAGCCCTGGGCCGGCAGCTCGAGACCGTCCGGCGCGTAGTGCATCCAGGTCTCGCCGGGCACGTGGCTCCAGCCGGCCGGGACCGGTCGCGCACAGAGGGCGAAGTCCGGATGCTCGGCACCCCGGTTGGTGGGGGACTCGTAGAATCGCCGGTCGGCGAGGCAGTACAGCTCGTAGCTTTCCATGGCGGTTCGTCCCCCTCTCTCATCGGTGTGCCCGGCACATCTTGGGCAATGGGAGGAGGGCTCGCGTAGTGCAGGACGTCACCACTAGACCGTGAAGAACTCATGGCCTACGGATGGGTAAGTAACCACTCTTTGTTACATCACGGTCACTTTGAGCGGTGAAATCGCTGTTACACCATGTCAATTAGTGGCGGTGGCGTAACAGGGCGTAACTTCACCGGATCTGCCTCGTGTGATGCCTTTGAGCCCCAAAGGGCGACCTTGAACACGTTATTTCCTGTCCGAGGTCGCCGGTGCGGGGCCGAACCCACAAGAGGTGGCGGATCACTTGGCCGAGCGGTGCTGCTGGCTGGCGAAGTACGCGACCTTGCGGGCCCGCATCACCTCGCCCAACGGCCGGTGCTCGACGAGTGCGTTCCAGGGATCGAACTTGGCCGCCTCGACCTCGTCGTCGAAGGCGCCGTCGGCGTGCTGGCGCGGGATGGTGAGCCGGCCGACGGTCAGGTACGGCGCGTCCCAGTTGACCGAGGCGTCCTCGATCGGGGTGTGCTGCTCGTCGGTGAAGAACTGGACCTGGAAGTCGAAGCTCAACGGGCCGTTCTCGAGGCGCTGGTAGATGTCGGCCGTCCAGTCCACCCGCTCGCTCTCGATCACCTCGTCCGAGGCGGCAGCCAGCTTCACGCGGACGGCGTACGGGCCGAAGGCGATCGGGGCGGCACTGAAGAAGTCCTGGGTGGCGAAGCCGGTGAACGGCTCTTTGAGCGCTGCCTGGACGGTCTTGAGCTGCGAGAGCATCCGCGGCTTCTTGAGCAGGCGAAGCAGAATCTTGCCGGGCGTACTGGCGCCGGTGGTGACGATGTCGGTGAAGTCGGCACTGGTCGCGGAACTGAACCGCTCATGATTGATCAACGCGAAATCCTGCGAAACCGCCTCACCGCCGAGCGCCGCCCGGCCGCTGACGCCCAACACCTTCAGCGAGAACCCACGGATGTCCGGAACGCGATCAGGCGCCCGGTTGAAACCACCGTTGGAGAGCCGAACCCACACGTCGTACGTCGCCGGGATCGCAAAGATCCCCTGCTTGGCATGATCCGGAAGCTCACCCGGAACGACGAGAGTGGCCCGAAGAGCCGCCACTTGCTTGCGATGCAACGCCCTCCCGATCCCGTACTTCTCGTCCTTCTCCGTTTGCATCTCAGCAAACGCAGCCGCCTGCCGCTCATGCCGCTCAGCTTCATCGGGACGAACCACCTCACGCCACCCAGTACTCGGCTCAGCCACGACAACTCCCATCAGCGGGGTCCAGCGGACCCCCCCAGTATCCGCCCGACCATTGGTTGCGCGAGGCAACCGCACAAGGGCGAGATGTCGGCCCAGGAGGTGAGCCAGGGCGAGGGGGGCACGCTTGCGGTTCCGAGACGCCTGCGTGGAAGTCGTCGAGCCGCCGTGGCAAGGCGATCCCGCACTGGCGGCCTGCGGACTCGGGGGATCTCAACATCGCGCCGTACCCGGGGCGCTACGAGGCCGCGAGGACCAAGGGTGTTGCTCCGAACGAGGATCCGGTGCCGCTCGACATCACCGGCATGTGGGACTTCCAGCAGCAGGTCGGCAGGATCGCTGAACTGGTGGAGCACGAGCCGGCGCTCGATGGCGGGCTCTCGATGGACGGCGATGCGCGGGCGGTGACCGTCCGTCTCGTGGGGCCGGTCGACGGCACGTCGCCCGTGGTGGAGTGGCTCAAGGCATCCGTCCTGGCCTCGGCCCAGCTAACGACCAGTTCACATCCGCATCTTATTGCGCCTATCCGTAGTAGATTGCTGATAGGGGTAGTAGAGTGCGGATATGGACATGTCCAGCCCGATGAGCACCGTCGTGCAGACGCTCGATGGTCCCGTGCTCGCCGTACTCGCCGGGACAACTGCGCCGCTGACCGGTCGCCGGATTCACCAGCTCGCCCGCACCGGGAGCGAGCGAGGGGTTTTGAACGTGCTGCACCGCCTGGCGGGGACCGGGCTGGTCGACGCGGCCCGGGTCGGAGCATCCATCCAGTTCACGCTGAACCGCGACCACGTGGCCGCCGCAGCGGTCCTGCAGCTCACCGAGCTGCGACCGCTGCTGTTCGACCGATTCCGAGAAACGATCAACGCGTGGGACGTGCAGCCGGACCATGCCAGCATCTTCGGGTCGACGGCCCGCGGCGACGGCGACCTCGATAGCGATATCGACCTGTTGCTCGTGCACGGATTCGACGACCCGCCGGCGGCGTGGACCGATCAGCTCGGAGACCTCGGCGACCAGACCCGCCGCTGGAGCGGCAACTACCTCCAGATCTACGACATCAGCCGTGCCGGGCTGCTCGCACATCTAGAGGCTGGCGAACCGATCGTCAACGACTGGAAGAGCGACGCCGTCAGGATCCACGGCCCAGAAATCCGAACCTTCATCCACCGACTAACCCACCAGGAGAGCGCGTGAGCCGCCCGACCGGCCGGACCGAGGACTGCAACCGGCCACAGGCCGCCATACGCCTCACCCACGCCCGCGCATTCCTTGAGGTCGCCGACCTCGTCGGCGACGTCGACGACGAACTGGCCAACGACAACGTCGCGGCCGCGCTCGCCGTACTCGCCGGCATTGCCGCGGCCGACGCGGCGTGTTGCCTGACCCTCGGTGAAAGATCTCGGGGCCAAGACCACCGCCAGGCGATCCAACTCGTCTCCCAAGTGGGCAGCGACGGCCAGCGGCTCGGCCGCGCACTAAAGCGTCTGCTCGACATCAAAGACGGCGCACACTACGGCGCGGTCTACGTCGGTGCGAAGGAAGCCAAGGAGGCGGTACGAAGCGCGCACACACTGCTCGACGAGGCCGAACGCCTCTTCCAGAGAAACAGCTGACGGGTACCTCCAGCAACCGGAACTGGTGCTGGAGTGATTTCGTGAGCGACCGCCGGAACACAACTCCGGCGGTCCGCTCCCTTGGGCATCACCAGGCTGGCACCGCTGGGGCCGCGCGGCGCACCCATCGGCCACAGCGATGTGGGTCGGAGCCGCTTGCGAGGTTCCCCCCGTAGGCTCGGGCGGGCACGACGCTCTAGCCAGCGAGGTGAGTACGGGTGGGCGCAAATCCCCGGCACGACCAGGCAACGCGGGTCCGAGACGCCAGCGCGTGCCCACCCCGGTGGTTCGGGTGGGCACGACGGTCTAGCCAGCGATGTGAGTACGGGTGGGTGTAAACACTCAGTGTTCGATGTTGCCTCGGGCGGTCTTCGGCATCAGGAAGCCGGCGGCGAAGGCGAGGGCGATCGCTCCGATCGTTGCCAGGAGTGCGGTCTGGGTGCCGTCGAGGGCGGCCAGGGAGCGGGTGGCCGGGGCGGCGTGGGAGACCTTGCCCATGAAGATCGTTCCGATGACCGCGATGCCCAGTGCGATCCCGACCTGCTCGAACGAGCCCAGCATTCCGCTCGCGGAGCCGACCTCGGTGTCCCGGACGCCGCTCAGGACGATGTCGAACAGCGGCACGAAGACCATGCCCATCCCGATTCCGCCGAGCAGGGTCGGCCCCGCGATGTCCCAGCTGCCGACGCTCACGCCGGCCAGAGCCAGTACGGCGTACGTCCCGGCCAGGCCGACCGCCATCAGGGCCAGACCGATGTGCAGCAGCCGGCGGCCGTACTTCTGCATCGTCATGCCGGAGATCGCCGAGCCGACCAGCGCGCCGAGGGCCCAGGGGGCCAGTGCCAGGCTGGCCCGGATCGGGCTGTAGCCGAGGCCGACCTGGAGGAACATGCCGAGGACGAAGGTGCCGGCCATCGCACCGAAGAAGACGACCGCGAAGAAGACGCCGGAGACGTACGAGCGGCTCTTCAGCAGGCGGGGCTCGATCAGCGGGGTGGCGCCGTTGCGGCTGCGGCGGGACTGGTGGAGGCCGAAGCCGATCAGGACGGGCAGTGACGCGACCAGCAGCAGCTTCGACCACACCGGCCAGCCGAGCTCGTGACCCTGCACCAGCGGGTAGACCAGGGCGAACAGGCCGGCGCTCGCGATCAGCAGGCCGGGGACGTCCAGCGAGACGCGGCGCTCGGCGGGCTTGGTGTTCGGGAGGTGCTTGGCGGCGACCAGGAAGGTGAACAGGCCGATCGGGAGGTTGATCAGGAAAATCGCGCGCCAGCCGGTGCCGAACAGGTCCGCGTCGAGGACGCTACCGCCGACGATCGGGCCGAGAACCGCGGCCAGTCCCATGATCGGGCCGAAGAACCCGAAGGCCTTGGCTCGCTCGTCGGGCTCGAACAGATCCCGGACCAGACCGAATCCCTGCGGCAGCATCACCGCGGCGAATGCTCCTTGCGCGACCCGGGAGGCGATCAGCATCTCCGGTGACACCGCCAGACCGCAGAACAGCGACGTCACGGTGAAACCGGCGACTCCGATCAGCAGCGCACGCTTGCGGCCGACCAGGTCGCCGAGCCGGCCACCGACCAGGAGCAGGACGGCCAGCGCCATCGTGTACCCGGCGGCCATCCACTGCAGGCTGGCGTAGGAGCCGCCGAGGTCGCCCCGGATGGCCGGTGCCGCGACGTTCATCACGGTCGAGTCGAGCAGGTCCATGACGGCCGCGGTCATCACGGCGGCGAAGGCGAGCCAGCGCTTGCGGAGGCGCGGCGGGGCGGCGGCGACGGTCTCGGTGCGGGGGAGTACTGCGACTGCGGTCATCTACGGCTCCAGGTTCGAACGGAACGAACTGTTCTGTTCCAAACTGTAACGGAACGGATCATTCCGTTCAAGTGCTAATCTGGGTGACATGACCAAAACTTTGAGTGGCCGCCAGGCACAGGCGGCCCGGAACGACGAAGTGATCCTGGCCGCCGCCCGGGCGGTCTTCATCGCCGATCCCGGTGCGCCGATCGCGGCGGTGGCCGAGCGGGCCGGGGTCGGGATCAGTGCCCTGTACCGCCGGTACGCGAGCAAGGAGGAGCTGCTCCGCAAGCTGTGTGCCGACGGCCTCGCCCGCTACATCGAGGAGTCGGAGAAGGCGCTGGCCGACGACCGGGACCCGTGGACCGCCTTCGAGGCGCTCTTGCATGCTCTTGTCGACGCCGACACCAACTCGCTCACTCAGCGGCTGGCGGGCACCTTCACGCCGACCCCCGAGCTGTTCGAGGCGGCCGGGCGGGCGGGCGAGCTGAATGTGGCCATCTACGAGCGGACCAAGGAGTACCTGCGCCCCGGCATCGTGGTGGAGGACTTCGCGATGATCCTGGAGCAGATCACCTCGATCAAGCTCGGTGACGAGGCGCGGACCAACCGGCTGCGCCATCGGTATCTGACGCTGGTCCTGGAGGCGATGCGCCGTACCGGTGAGCAACCGGGCGGCGAGCCGGAGCTCCCCGGCCCGCCGCCCGGCGCCGACGAGCTGACCGACCGCTGGCGCGTCTAGACCTCAGGCCGGGCTGGAACTCAGGCGGGTCTAGACCTCGACCGGGCTGGACCTCGACCGGGCTGGACCTCGGGCGGGTCTAGTCCTCAGGCCGGGTAGGTCTGGATTTCGGTGGCCTTCAGGGTGGTGTGAAGGTGCTGGCCTGGGGTCAGGCGAAGTTCGGCCACCGCGGCTGGGGTGATTTCGGCGAGGAGGGTTGCGGGGCCGGCCGGCGAGGCGGTCAGGCGGACCCGGACGGTGTGGGCGTGCTGCTCGATTCCCGCGACCACGGCCGGCCAGGTGTTGCGGGGGCTGCCGGCGGGCGGTTCGGCGTACAGGCTGACTGCTGATGGTGGGAAGGCGACGTGCACCGTTCCGGTGGCGGGGGAAGCGACTGTGATCGTGCCGCCGGTGGGGAGGGTGACCGTGGTGCCGTTGGCGGTGCCGCGGTAGAGGTTGAGGCCGACCAACTGGGCGACGTACTCCGTCCGAGGGCGGCGGGCGATCTCGGTGGGCGAGCCCTCCTGGACGATCTGGCCGTTCTCCACGATCACGAGGCGGTCGGCGAGGACCATCGCGTCGAGCGGGTCGTGGGTGACGAGGAGTGTGCGGCCGTCGTACCGCTGCAGGTGCTGGCCGAGCTCGGCGCGGACGTGCAGCGTGGTGCCGGCGTCCAGGGCGGCCAGTGGTTCGTCGAGCAGCAGCAGCTCGGGGGCGGTGGCGAGCGCACGGACGAGAGCGACGCGTTGGGCCTGGCCGCCGGAGAGTTTGCGCGGGCGGGTTTTCGCGTACTCCGACAAGCCGACCGTCTCGAGCCAGCGAGCCGCCTCGGTGCGTGCCGTGTGTTTGTCGGTACCGCGGGCACGCAGACCGAACGCGACGTTCTCCAGAGCACTCAGATGGTTGAAGAGCAGGTAGTCCTGGAACACGACCCCGATCGGGCGGCGATCGGCCGATCGGAAGACGCGTGGTGGGGCGTCCCAGAGGTCGTCGCCAAGCCGGATCTGGCCGTCATCAAGAGGGAGCAGGCCGGCGATCGCCCGCAGCGCGGTGGTCTTGCCCGCGCCGTTGGGACCGAGCAAGGCGACGACCTCACCTGGCTCGACGGTCAGCTCGAGGTCGAGGCGGAAGGTCTCGCGGGTCACCCGCAGGTCGGCGTACAGGGTCATCGCAGACCACTGATCCAGCGTTCGCGCAGGCAGGCGAGCACGATGACGGACACGGCCAGCAGGACGACACTCAGTACTACGGCGACGTCCGGGTCGGTCTCCAAGGCCAGGTAGACCGCCAGCGGCATGGTGGTCGTGCGTCCCGGCAGGTTGCCCGCGAAGGTGATCGTCGCGCCGAACTCACCGAGCGCACGAGCCCAGCACAGTACTGCGCCGGCCACGATCCCCGGCGCGATCGACGGGAGGGTGACGCGCCGGAACGTGAGCCAGCGCCCGGCCCCCAGCGTCGCGGCGGCTTCCTCGTACCGCGGGTCGGCGGCGCGCAGGGCACCCTCCACCGAGATCACCAGGAACGGCATCGCCACGAACGCCTCCGCGACGACTACCCCGGCCGTTGTAAACGGCAACGAAAACCCGAACCACAGATCGAGCCGCTCGCCGATGAGTCCCCGCCGCCCGAGCACCAGCAGCAGCGCTACTCCACCGACCACGGGCGGCAACACCAACGGCACGGTCACCAGCGCGCGGATCACACCTCGGCCGGGAAGCTCCGCCCGAGCGAGCAACCAGGCGAGCGGGATACCGAGCAACAGGCAGAGCACGGTCGCCGCGCTCGCGCACAGCAGCGACAACCTGAGCGCCTGCCCGACCTCAGCACTGAACAACCGCTCCGGCAAGGTTGCCCACGGCGCCTGAATCAACAACCCGGCCAACGGGATCAGCAAAAACCCGAGCCCTAGCAATGCGGCCAACAGCAAGACCACCGGCAGCCGCCCACCGATGCGCCGCCTTCTTACCGCAGTCATGGGGTTTCGAAGCCTGCGGTGGTGAGGACTTTCTGGGCCGCCGGGGAGAGGACGTAGGTGACGAAGGCGGCGGCGGTGGTGGGGTTCTTGCTGGTGGTGAGGGCTGCGATGGGGTAGTCGGTGACGGCCTGATCGGCTTCTGGGAAAGGGATTCCGTCGACTTTGGCCTTGGCCGCCAGGATGTCGGTTTTGTAGACGAGCGCGGCGTCGACCTCGCCGAGAGTGACTTTGGTGAGCGCGGCCTTCACGTCTTGTTCGAGGCTGTCGGGTTCCGGGGTGAGCTTGGCGGCTTCGAAGACCTTCTTGGCGGCGGCACCGCACGGGACCTGCTCGGCGCACAAGGCGAGTTTGCGGTTCTTGTCGGTGAAGTCCGCCAAGCCTTTGATACCGGCCGGATTTCCCTTCGGTACGGCGATTTCCAGCTTGTTCCGGGCGAAGGTCTTCGGGGTGCCCTTGTCCTTTACCTGGTCCAGGTTTTTCGGGGACGCAGAGGCGAAAACGTCGGCGGGCGCGCCCTGGTTGATCTGCTGCGCCAGGGCCGAACTACCGGCGAAGTTGAACACTACCTTCACGCCGGGATGCGCGGCCTCGAAGTCCTTGCCGAGCTGGGTGAAGGTCCCCGTCAGCGAGGCTGCCGCGAAGACGTTGACAGTCCCCGAGAGGCCCGCAGTACCGGAATCCGCAGACGCACTGCAGCTCACCAAAGCGAAGGCGGCCAGTGCGGCGGCGACGGTACGGCGGAACATCACGACTCCGGGATCTCGACGACGACGTGGGTGGACTTGATCGACGCGACGGCGATCACGCCCGGTTCGAGCCCGAGCTCATCGGCAGCCTCGCGACTCATCAGCGAGACGACCCGGAACGGCCCGGCCTGCAGCTCCACCTGAGCCATTACCCCGTCCTTGACCACCCGCGTGACGATCCCGCGCAGCCGGTTGCGCGCCGACGCGGCCGTCGTGGTGCCCGGCTCGGGTGACTCGGCCAACCGTTGCGCGAAGGCGGCCAGCTCGGCGCCCTCGACCGCCATCCGGCCGCCCTCCTGTACTGCGGGCAACCGCCCCTGCTCGACCCAGCGGCGCACGGTGTCATCGCTGACCCCGAGCAACGCGGCCGCCTCACTGATCCGCAAATTCGGCACGAACGGCAGTTTATCGCCGCAATTGCGTCCGCGACAGCTCACGGCTGCTTACCCGTCCCCAACGTGAGCGTCGTTACGGCCCATCCGCCAGGAGCGGCATAGGTTTGGTCCATGAGTACGACGGGGCTGCGTGAGTATCTGGACGGTCCGCACAAGGCGGCACGGGATCTGGTCCGGGACGGGCTGGCGACGAACGCCGGGCTGCTCGACGCCGGACAGGAACTGAGCCGGGCGGAGTACCGGGACAAGGTGCTCGAGGTGATGCAGCAGATCACCGCCCAGGGGCACACCGGTCGCGGCTTCCCGAAGGAGTTCGGCGGCCAGGGCGACCTGGGCGGGTTCATCGCCGGCTTCGAGACGCTGGCGTTCGGCGACCTGTCGCTGATGGTCAAGGCGGGTGTGCAGTTCGGCCTGTTCGCCGGCGCGATCCTGCACCTGGGCACCAGCCGGCACCACGACGAGTACCTGACCGACGCGATCGAGGGCCGGCTGCTCGGCTGCTTCGCGATGACCGAGACCGGTCACGGCTCCAACGTCCAGGCGCTCGGTACGACGGCGACGTACGACCCGGCGACCGAGGAGTTCGTCATCCACACGCCGACCGCGGCCGCGCGCAAGGACTACATCGGCAACGCGGCCCGGCACGGCCGGATGGCCGCCGTCTTCGCGCAACTCGTGGTCGGCGGCGAGACCCATGGCGTGCACTGCCTGCTCGTCCCGATCCGTACTGCGGACGGCGAGCCGATGCCCGGCGTGACGCTGTCCGACTGCGGCGCCAAGCTCGGCCTCAACGGTGTCGACAACGGCCGGATCGTCTTCGACAACGTCCGCGTACCCCGGACCGCGCTGCTCGACCGCTACGCCCAGGTCGATGCGGAAGGCAACTACAGCAGCGAGATCGAGAACCCGGACCGGCGCTTCTTCACGATGCTCGGCACCCTCGTCCAGGGCCGCGTGTCGGTCGGCGGCGCGGCGATCAACGCCAGCAAGGTGGCCCTGACGATCGCGATCCGGTACGCCGATCGCCGCCGCCAGTTCGGTGCCCCCGGCAGCGCGGACGAGGCGTTGCTGCTGGACTACCGGATGCACCAGCGGCGCCTGTTGCCGCTGCTGGCCCGGACCTACGCGCTGCACTTCGCCCAGGCCGAGCTGGTCGATGAATTCGTCCGGATCTTCGGTAGCGAAGAAGTGGCCGACGAAGAGCACGACCAGCGCGCGTTGGAGGCGCAGGCGGCCGGCACGAAGGCGCTGGGCACCTGGCACGCGACCGAGACCATCCAGATGTGCCGCGAGGCGTGCGGCGGCGCCGGGTATCTCGCGGAGAACCGGCTGTCGACCCTGAAGGCCGACACCGACGTGTTCACCACCTTCGAGGGTGACAACACGGTGTTGCTGCAGCTCGTCGCCAAGGGGTTGCTGACCAACTACCGGGAGTCGTTCGGCAAGCTCGACCCGCTCGGGACGGCCCGGTTCATCGCGGCGCAGGCGGTCGAGGTCGCGGTCGAGAAGACCGCGTTGCGGATCTTGATCGAGCGGCTGCGCGACGCCGTACCGAACCGCAACGACACCACCGATCCCGATGCCGGGTTGCGGGACGACGCGTACCACTCCGGTCTGCTCCGGTTCCGCGAGGAGCACATGCTGGCCGCGGTGGCGCGGCGTCTGAAGCGCGGGATCGACGACGGCGTCGAGCCGTTCGAGGTGTTCAACCGCTGCCAGGACCACGTCATCGCGGCGGGCCGGGCGCACGTCGAGCGGGTGGTGCTGGAGGCGTTCGCGGCCGCAGTACAGGCTGCGCCGGAAGGTAACGCGAGCCGGCGGCTGAAGGATCTCTACGATCTGCACGCGCTCGCCACGATCGAGGCGGAGCGGGCCTGGTACCTCGAGCACGGGCGGTTGTCGACCGGCCGGTCGAAGGCGATCATCGCGCTGGTGAACGAGCTCTGCGCCACCGTCCGGCCGTACGCCGGGGAGTTGGTGGACGCTTTCGGAGTACCGGGCGCGGCAGTCGATGTGCCCATGGTTGTACCGTCGCAGCATGAGTGAGCCGATTGAGCCCGCGTCGGCCGCCGAGGCCGCCCGCGAACTGGCGAAGGTGTTGCTGGAGCAAGCCGACGCCCTGGACCTGCACGACCTGCGGGCCACCACGGCGATCGAGAACGTCCGGGTCCAGGCCCGGGTGCTCGCCGACGCCGTGCACGAGCGCGGCTGGGGAGACATCTTCCTCGGGATCGACTCCTACGACCCCGACGAGCTGGACGACCTGCCGCTCGGACCGGACGACTTCGACGACCCCGACGACTACCGCGAGATGGTCGAGCGCGGTGAGCTGGACGACCTGGACGAGCCGCTGGTCCCGGAGAACGGGATCCGGCTCAGCTACCAGGCGCGGTACGACTTCGTCGTGACGGACCCGGAGGCGTTCGTCGCCTATGTCCGCAGCCGCGCGGACGAGGCGCAGAACGACGAGGTGATCGACGACATCGAGGACGCCCGGTCGGCCTTCGAGCTGCTCGGCTACCTGGACGGTCTCGGCTCCAAGGACTACGACACCGTCGGCCTCACCCCGGCCGGCGGCGAGGAGTCGCACAAGGTGGTCGAGTTCTCCCTCTGGGACCTCGACCCGACCCGCCGGGACGACACCTACCCGTACTGATCCCTCCGGGGGCGTGTCAACCACGGGAGTACTCCCGACTGTCCACCCCGGGCGGACGCTTCACCTCACCCTGCTGGACCACTGTTTGAGGTCCACCGACAGGGGAGGTTTTCATGTTCACGTTGCCGACTGGGCGGCGAGGTAAGTGGGGTGTGGTCGGGGTCTGGGTGCTGTTGCTGGTGGCGGTGTTTCCGTTGGCAGCGGGCCTCAGCGACGTGCAGAGCGACGACGTCACCGATCAGTTGCCCGGCGGTGCGGAGTCGACTCTCGTGCACCAGGTCGAAGACCGCATCCCAGGCTCCGAGGATGACGAGCTGATCGTCGTCTATCACCGGGACGGCGGTCTCGCCGACGGGGACAAGCAGGCGGTGGCGCGGCAGCACGCCACCCTGGCGCGGGAGTTCAAGATCGACATGCCGCCCGTCCCCTCCGAGGACGGCACGGCTCTGATGTACGCCGTCGGCCAGCCGGCGAGTGGGAACGACGCGGGCATCGCCAAGTTCGTCGAGCGGGTCCGAGCTGTCACCGCCGACCGGCCGAGTGGTCTGCGGGCCGAGGTGACCGGCCCGGCCGCGATCGATGCGGACATCGACGCGGTGTTCGAGGGAATCGACACGACGCTGATGCTCGTCACCGTCATCGTCGTCGCGATCCTGCTGATCATCACCTACCGCAGCCCGTTCCTCTGGCTGGTGCCGCTGCTGACCGTCGGGGCCGCGGCGTACCTGTCGATGGCGCTGGTCCGGGTCGTCGCCGGGGCGCTCGACCTGACGGTCAGCACCCAGAGTTCGTCGATCATGATCGTGATGGTGTTCGGCGCCGGGACGGACTACGCGTTGCTGATCGTCGCGCGGTACCGCGAGCAACTGCGTCACCACAGCGATGTCCACGCCGCCATGCGCGCCGCTCTGAGAGGGGTGGGACCGGCGATCCTCGCGTCCGGCTCGACGGTCGCTCTCGGCCTGGGGTGTCTGGTCGTGGCCGACATGAACGACATCTCGGGGATCGGGGTGATCGGCGCGCTGGGCATCCTGGCGACTCTGGTCACCATGCTGACGCTGTTCCCCGCAGTACTGACGGCACTTGGCCGCGGGGTTTTCTGGCCGCGTGTCCCAGCACTGACCAGTACTGCGCCCGCCGGCCGCGACTGGTGGCGGTGGGTCTTCGCCCGGCCGTTGCTTTCGGCTGGGGCTTCCGCGCTAGTACTCGGCCTGCTTGGACTCGGGGTGCTCGGCCTCTCGACGGACCTGCGGCAGGCCGACTCGTTCACCAACACCCCGGAGTCGGTGACGGGGTTCGTGACGCTCGATCGGGCCTACCCGGGCGAGGGTGGCCGGCCCTTCACCGTTGCGACTCCTACCGATCAGGTGGCACAGGTGCTCGCTGTGGCACGTGCGACGGACAAGGTGGTGTCAGCGGAAACCGAGCGGGAGGGAAACGGCTGGTCGCTGGTCGACGTCGTACCGGCGGCTCAGCCGGACAGCGATGACGAAGCGGCCGTGATCAAGCGACTGCGGGCCGATCTGCCGCCCGCGGCGCTGGTCGGTGGCGAAGGGGCGGAGCGGGTCGACGTCCAGGAGGCGAGCGCCGCCGACACCAAACTGGTGATTCCCCTCGTACTCGGCGTGGTGTTGCTGGTGCTGTTCCTGCTGCTCCGGTCCTTGGTCGCCTCGCTGCTCGTCGTGGCCGCGGTAGTGCTCTCGTATCTCGCGGCACTGGGACTTGGTTCTCTGGTGTTCGAGCACGTGCTGGGGTTCGGCGGCGTGGAGCCGACGCTGCCGGTGCTGGTGTTCGTGTTCCTGGTGGCGTTCGGCGTCGACTATGCGATCTTCCTGGTCGCCCGGATCGCCGAGGACCGCAAGGAACTCGGTACTACGGTCGCCACCCGGCGGGCGGTGCGGGCCACCGCGCCGGTGATCGCGTCGGCCGGATTGGTGCTGGCGGCAACCTTCGCGGTGCTGGCGTCGTTGCCGTTCGTGCCGATGGTGGAGATGGGTGTGGTGGTCGCCGTCGGGGTTCTGCTGCAGACTCTGCTGGTAGCGCCCGCGTTGCTGGCGCCGATGATGGTGGGCCTGCGCCGCTGGATCTGGTGGCCGAGCCGTCCCGCGGACGACCCGCGGCCGGCTGCCGGGACTGAGGGCAAGGACCGCAACGAAGGCAACGACGGCGGGGACGGGGAGGACGGGGAGGACGGGGAGGACGGCGGGGACGGGCCGGCGGACGAGTCGGTGCTGGTCGGCGACGGACGGAGCTGAGCATGGGGACAATGCAGGTCGGCGACGGACGGAGCTGAGGATGGGGACGGTGGTCTCGGTGGGAGCGAGCCGGTGGGGGATCGGCAGGGGCGACCTGCTGCTGACCGCGGCGCTGCTGGTCCTGCCGGTGGCCGCCGTCCTCGCCCTGCCGCGGCACTGGCTCGACGACAGGCCACTCGACGCTCTCGGGATCACCCTGCTCGTCCTGGCGACCGTTCCGGTTCTCGTCAGACGCCGCTACCCGATCCAGGCGCTGCTCTTCTGTCTAGCCGTCCAAATGGTCTACCACGCCTTGAACTTCACGCACGACATCATGCTGCCGGTCGCGGTGGTCCTCATCTACACGGTCTCCCTGACCACCTCCCGCGTCTCGACGCTGGCGATGGTCGGAATCAGCGTCGCCGGAGTCCTGGTGAGCGCGAGCGTCCCGCAGAACGAATCGATCGGCGCGGAGGTGATCAGCCCCCTCGGCTGGTTCGCGGTCGCCGCGGTGGGTGGCCAGGCGATGCGCCTGCACCGCGCCCTGCTCGCGGAGACGACCGAGCGCCGGGTCGCCGAGGAACGGCTGCGGATCGCCCGGGACCTGCACGACGTCCTGGCGCACCACATCGTCGTGATCAACTCCCATGCCGGCGTGGCCGCTCATCTGCTCGACGAGCGCACCGACGATCCGACCCTCGCGCCGATCTCGCAGTCGCTGCACACGGTGGCGGACGCGAGCAGCGGCGTACTGGCCGAGCTGAGAACCACCCTCGACGTACTGCGCGGCAACGAGGTCGACGGGGATCGGCACCCCACACCGGACCTCGACGGTTTGGCCCGGCTGGCAGCGGTCACCACAGCGGTCGGAGTACAGGTCGAGCTGTGTGTCCTCGGCACCACCCGGCCGCTGCCGGCCGCCGTCGAGATCACCCTTTACCGGATCGCACAGGAGGCCCTGACCAACGTGGTGAAGCACGCGCACGCCCAACGGGCTCGAGTAGAACTCGAGTACGACGCGGAGGAGGTCCGGCTCGAGGTGACCGATGACGGACACGGGCGGGCCGACAGCGGCACCGCGGCGGGCTACGGCATCGTGGGGATGAACGAGCGGGCGCAATCCGTCGGTGGTCAGCTGGTCGTCGGTGACGGCCCGTCCGGCGGGTTCCGGGTCGCGGTGTCCATACCTACTCCGGGAGCGCGATGATCAGGGTGGTGCTGGCCGACGACCAGGAGCTGGTCCGGAGCGCCTTCGCGATGCTCGTCCGTTCTGCACCGGACATGGAGGTCGTCGGTGAGGCGGGCGACGGCGACGAAGCGGTCGAGCTGGTCCGGTCGACCCGGGCCGACGTCGTCGTGATGGACATCCGGATGCCGGGGACGGACGGGATCACGGCGACCGGCGCGATCGCGGCCGACGAGGATCTGAGCGGTGTCCGGGTGCTGGTCCTGACCACGTTCGAGAGCGACGACAACGTGCTGGCGGCGTTGCGTGCGGGGGCGAGCGGATTCCTGGTCAAGGACACGAAACCCGCGCAGTTGCTGGCCGCCATCCGTACGGTGGCCGCCGGCGAAGCGCTGTTGTCGCCCGGCGCGACCCAGGCGCTGATCGCCAAGGTGCTGAGCCAACCGGAGCCGGTCGGGCCGGCGCCCGGCGCGCTGGCCGCGCTGACCAGGCGGGAACGCGAGGTGCTGACGCTGATCGGCCGCGGGCTGAGCAACGGCGAACTCGCCGATCAACTGGTGATCAGCCCGCTGACCGCGAAGACTTATGTGAGCCGGTTGCTGACCAAGCTGGACGCCCGCGACCGGGCGCAGCTGGTGATCGCGGCCTACGAATCCGGTCTGGTCCGGACCGCCGGCTAGCCGACTCGGTGGCCGACTGGTGGCCGAAGGCAACTGGTTGAGCGTTGGATTGTTGTTGCGGGAGGCAACTTGTCTACTGGCGAGTACGGAAAGCGACGCTTGGTATACACAGCGTCGCTTTGTCCTAGATCAATGCAAATGTTTGAGCCGCCTCATGGCGGCGCAGAGCCACGCCGTGACAACGTTCAGTTGTCAGCGACGGACGGGTCGCGGACACAGGCTCCAGGCGGTACCGCGGCACTCCCGTCCGCGACCGGACTGTTCCTCCCCTGCCGGTCACGGAATGAGTCAGCGGCTCCGCCCTCCTTCGGGCCGAACGCCCTCTCGGGGCAAAGCAGAACGCCGGCCGTGTCGCCGGGGTGCCGGTCGCCAGTGAGGTGGTGACCGACACCTGACACGGTCGGCGTCTCTTTATGCCCGAAGTACTGGTTGTGCAACTGGGGACCAGTACTTCGGGCTTCTGCTTGGTCAAGCGAGTTCGAGCGCCGTGTGCGAGGTTTGAGGGACATCGCCGTACGTCGTGGTGCGTTGCCGGGCCGGCCGGCCCGCGGCGGTGGCCATCTGGGTGAGCTCCTCGATCGACTTGCGGGAGCCGTGCTTGGAGCCGGCCATCCGGCTGATCGTCTCCTCCATCAGGGTGCCGCCGATGTCGTTGACGCCGCCGTTGAGGACCGCCACGCAGCCGTCGGTGCCGAGCTTCACCCAGGAGCA
This sequence comes from Kribbella sp. CA-294648, assembly GCF_050943845.1. Classification (NCBI taxonomy): domain Bacteria; kingdom Bacillati; phylum Actinomycetota; class Actinomycetes; order Propionibacteriales; family Kribbellaceae; genus Kribbella; species Kribbella sp. CA-294648. The sequence goes on along the minus strand of NZ_CP191981.1, from coordinate 8,095,935 downwards.
CTGGATGTTGTCGATCCGGCCGTGCAACATGATCCGCGACATCGCGTGCACGGCGCGGTTCTCGTCGTACGTCGGGCCGGGGCGGGCCACGCCGGCCAGGTAGATCGGCGAGTTGGTGTGGATGAACGGCAGCAGCACGAACTCGGTGAAGCCGCCGGTCTGGTCCTGCACCGCCGCGATCGTGCGCAGGTGCTGGACCCAGTGGTGCGGCGCGTCGACGTGGCCGTACATCATCGTCGAGCTGGACGGCAGGCCGACCTTGTGCGCCGTCGTGATCACCTCGATCCAGCTTGCCGTCGGCAACTTTCCCTTGGTGAGGATCCAGCGGACGTCGTCGTCGAGGATCTCCGCGGCGGTGCCGGGGATGCTGCCCAGGCCGGCCTCCTTGACCGAGATCAGGAAGTCCTCGATCGACAGCCCGGTGCGGACCGAGCCGTTGACGATCTCCATCGGCGAGTAGGCGTGAACGTGCATCTCCGGGACCCGGTCGCGGACGGCCCGGACGAGGTCGGCGTACGCAGTACCGGGCAGGTCGGGGTGAATGCCGCCCTGCATGCAGACCTCGGTCGCGCCGATCACCCAGGCTTCCTCGGCCCGCTGGGCGACCTCGTCCATCGACAGCGAGTAGGCGTCGGCGTCGGTCCGCCGCTGAGCGAACGCGCAGAACCGGCAGCCGGTGTAACAGACGTTGGTGAAGTTGATGTTCCGGTTGACCACGTAGGTGACGTCGTCCCCGACGGTCGCCTTCCGCAAGTCATCCGCAATCCGCGCCAACTGATCCAGCGCCGGCCCGGTCACCGTCATCAACGTCAAAGCCTGAGCATCAGAAAGCCCCGCCGGATCCCGCTCAGCTGCAGCCAATGCAGCTTTCACCTCAGCAGCAATCCGCTCCGGCGCTCCCGCGCCCGCAGCTGCCGCGCCGCCGAGGGCGGCGCGGTTCGCATCAACTGCGGAGTGCGCTCCAATGCCCGCATTGCTGGTGATGGCGCTGCCGGCTGCGCCTCCGGCGCTCGCCGCGGCCTCCGCGGCCCTGCGGGCCGCGACGTCCTCGCGGAGGACGTCCCAGTCGCCGTACGCCGCGTCGAAGTCTGAGCGGGTTTCGGTGCGGCGGCCTTCGGTGTCGATGGCGGTGTGGAGGTCGGTGCGGCCGACGCTGTCCCAGCCGCCGTCGGGCTCCTGCCAGGGGAGGCCCTTCGGGAAGGCGTCTTCGTTGGCGAGGCCGGTTTCGGGGTCGACGAGGGCCTCGATGTGCGAGATCAGGCGTGGGTCGAGCCAGGGCTCACGCAGGTACTCCGGGTGTGCTGTCAGCCTTTCGCGCAAGGTGAATCCCGCGTCCGAGGTCACCTTGGCCAGGTCGTCGATCTGCGGCCACGGGCGCTCGGGGTTCACGTGGTCCGGGGTCAGCGGCGAGACGCCACCGAAGTCGTCCACACCGGCATCGAGCAGCAGCCGCGCCTCGGTCAGGTCGACCAGGTTCGGCGGGGCCTGGACGCGCATCCGCGGGCCGAGCACGATCCGGGTGGCGGCGATCGCGGCCAGCCACTCGTCCAGCGGTACGTCGGCGTCGTTGCGCATCGCGGTGTCCGGCTTCACCCGGAAGCCCTGGATGATGACTTCCTGGATTCCGCCGTACTGACGGGCGATCCGGCGCAGCGCGAAGATCGAGTCGGCCCGCTCCTCGAGGTTCTCCCCGATGCCGATCAGCAGCCCGGTGGTGAACGGCACGTTCGAACGGCCCGCGTCCTCCAGCACCCGCAACCGGATCGCCGGGTCCTTGTCGGGCGAACCGAAATGCGGCTGGCCCTTCTCCTCGAACAACCGCCGCGACGTCGTCTCCAGCATCATGCCCATGCTCGGCGCGACCGGCTTCAACCGCTGCAGGTCCTGCCAGGACATCACGCCGGGATTCAGATGCGGCAGCAGCCCGGTCTCTTCGAGCACGCGGATCGACATCGCCCGCACGTAGTCCAGCGTGCTGTCGTAGCCGGCCTCCTCGAGCCACGTCTTGGCCGCGTCCCAGCGATCCTCGGGAGCATCGCCGAGCGTGAAGAGAGCCTCCTTGCAGCCGAGTGCCGCACCCTGCCGGGCGATCTCCAGCACCTCGTCAGGGCTCAGGTACGGCGAGTGCACGCGGCCGGGCGTGGTCGCGAACGTGCAGTAGTGACAGCGATCCCGGCACAACCGGGTCAGCGGAATGAACACCTTCTTGGAGTAGGTGATGATCCCGCTCCGACCGGCGTCGGCCAGTCCCTGGTCGCGGACCCGGGCGGCGGTCGACATCAGCTGGTCGAGCGCGTCACCGGAGGCGGACAGCAGTACTTCGACCTCCGCCGGGTCGAGTGTCTTGCCGTCGTCGGCCCGCTTCAGCGCACGCCGCATGGCGGTGCTGATCGAGGCCTTCGGGGGAGTGGCGGAGGGCTGTTCAGGAGCAGTCACGCCTAGAAGCGTAGGCGGCCTCCGGACCGGATCCAGCCGATTCCGAGCACCAAAAACAATCAGTACGTCTGTCCTGATACTGTCTCACCTCGGGCCCGCCATTTGAGGGGTTGACCCCTGAAATGGTGGGTTGCCACCCCGGAACCCGGGGTGGCAACCCACACTCTCGGGTGTTGACCCCCGAGATGGCGGCAGGGCCGGACGGGCGAGCTGGCGACTGGGCGAGGTGAGCTCGGCGAGGCGGGCTGGCGAGGTGAGCTGGGCGAGGTGGGGAGTGGGGTGGGGTTGTGGCGGACGGGCGGCGGGTGCGGGGGCGGTTGCGGCGGGTGGAGCTGCTGACGGCGGCGTTGGCGGTGATCGAGCGGGACGGGGTGGCCGGGGTCAGTCATCGGGCCGTGGCGGCCGAAGCCGGGGTCTCGGTGGCGTCGACGACCTATCACTTCGCGAGCCTGGACGACCTGCTGGTGGCGGCGCTGACCTGGGCGGCCGAGGATCTCGCGGCCGAGCTGCACGAGCGGGTCAACGAGATGGGCGCCCGCCCGGCCGACGAGCTGGCGCGGCTGGTCGAGCACTGTCTGGTGTACCGCCGAGGTCGCACGCTGGCGGAGTACGAGCTGTGCCTGATGGCAGCGCGACGTCCGGCTCTGCGTCCGGCGGCCGCCGCCTGGCTCGAGCCGCTCACCCAGATCGCCCGGAACTTCACCACCGACCCGCAGAAGGCCAGCCTCCTGGTCGCCACCCTCGACGGCATCCTGCTCCAGTCCCTCATCGGAGCCCGTCCGTACAGCCACGACGACTTCACCGCCCTCCTCACCCATCTCCGGTGAATTGGTAGCGCCCGCGCTACCTCGGTGGGGCGTTGGGGGGAGGGTGCTCGGACGGCTCAGCCGGTTGGGTTGGAGGCATGCTGAGGTTGTCGGTGGGTGCGCTGCGGGATCGGTGGCAGTTGTTCGCGGGGGCTGTGGTGGCGGTGGCCCTCGGGGTCGGGCTGGTGCAGTCCGGGTTGCAGGTGATGGCTGCCGCGGATCGGGTGGTGTTGCCGGCAGGCCTTTCGGGGATCGAGCGGGCGCGCATCCGGGAGGGGTATGCGGGCGCCGCCACCTTGCTGGGTATGACGGTGATGCTTGCCGTCTTCCTGACCGTCTTCATCGTCAGTACGACGTTCGGCTTCACCGTGGTGCAGCGGCGACGCGAACTGGCGCTGCTCCGGCTGGTCGGTGCGCAACGCGGTAGCTTGCGGGTGATGCTGCTCGGCGAGGCGCTGCTGCTCGGCGTACTGGGGACCGCGGTCGGCGTACCGGTTGGTGTCCTCGGCACCTATGCGCAGTCGAAACTCCTTGTTTCGTTGGACTTGCTGCCACCGTGGTTCCATGCACCGTGGGATCCCGGTGCCCTGTACGCCGCCGCGATCGTCGGCGTCAGCACCGCGCTGACCGGCGTACTGGCTGCTGCCTGGCGGGCGTCCCGCATCACCGCGCTGGAGGCGTTGTCGGATCTGCCCGGCAATCAACCCGTGATGACCGGCTGGCGCTGGTTCTGGGGACTGTCGGCCGCGGCGTTCACCGCTTTGCTCGTCATCGCGGCCCAAGCGGCGGGAGACCTCGTCGCCGGTCTGATGATCGCGTTGCTGGTGATGGTCACCGGCTCGGTCGCGTTGAGCCAGCTCAGCCCGATCGCCGTACCGTGGGCCGGCCGCCTTCCCGCCCTCGTCCTGCGCGGCAACCTGGTCGCCGACCTCGCCCGCGCCAACGTCCTGCACGCAGTACGGCGGAGCGCTGCCACCGCGGCTCCGTTGATCGTGTTGGTCGGGCTCTTGGTCGGTCTATGGGGAACCTTCGGCACCCTCGCCAAAGCCGTCGGTGAGGAGCAGCGCCAACTCGTCACCGCCGACCTGGTGGCCGACGGTCTGGTCACTCCAGCCGCCGACCTGGCAGTCGTCTCGCCGCAGGCCGCCGTCCCGTTCACGGTACGTCGCAAAGGCCGCACCGTGTACGCCGAAGCGATCGGCATCGACCCCAAGGCGTGGCAGCAGACCCACAAACTGCGCCCACGCAAGGGATCCCTCGACCAGTTGACAGGAGCAACCATTGCGGTCGGTCCGGGCATGAGTGCCGAGGGCTACAAGCTCGGCTCGGTGCTGTCGGCAACTATCGACAAGCGGCCGGTCAAACTCAAGGTGGTCGCGATCCTGCCGGAGACGCTCGATGTCGGCGACAACTTCTTCGTCCCGCGCGCACTCACGCCTAGCGGGCGCACCGAGACGCTGGTGAAGGTTGCTGACGGCGTCGACCCGGCCATGGTCGCGCAGCGGCTGGGAGACGCACAGCCGATCGCCGACTGGGCGGAGGATCGCGGCAAGGCGCAGCAACGCGGCAACACGGGGATTTTCGCAGTGCTGATGGGCCTGGCCGGCGTGTACGCCGCGGTCGCCGTGGTGAACGCGATCGTGATGGCGTCGGCCGACCGGAGACGCGAGTTCGCGCTGGCCCGGATGGCCGGCCTGACCAGAGCCCAGGTGATCGCCGTGGCGCTCATCGAGTCGCTGACCGTCGTGCTGATCGGTGTACTACTCGGCTGTGTCGTGGCAGCCGCGGCCCTGGCCGGCGTCGCCACCGGTACTGCGAACACCTACGGTGTCGTCGTTCTCGCGATCCCCTGGCGACTGCTCGCCCTCATCCTCGGCGGCTCGCTCGTCGTCGTGGGATCGACAGCGGCGGCCACCGCCTGGGCCGCGACCAGACCTCGGCCGATCACGCTGCTGGGCGGCCGTGAGTAGTGCGGACGCCGGAGCGGCACATGAAGTAGACGATGACGTGGTGGAACGGCCGGATCAGTCCGAAGTACAGGCGTCCTACCGGGCGTAAGTAGCGCACCAGGGTGACGACCTTGAACTCGCGCACAGGTCCGGAGTCGTCGACGATGATCGCCAGGTAGGCGACCAAGTGGTTGTCGACGACTTTGAGCAGGAGGTAGTGCTCTTCCTCGCCGCGCTCCACCGTGAAGAACGAGAGCGGTTCGCCCGGGGTGAAGGTGACGTCCTCGGGGCGCAACCTCGTCCTGGCCGGCATCCCGGTCATGTCCAGCCGCAGCAACCGGGCGAAGGGCACCCGGATGGCGAACAGCGCCCGGCTCACGGCGGTTTCATTGCCCAGGGCACCGGCCACGAACTCGCGCAACGTGACCGGCCCGGACACGGTCTTCACATCGACGACATCGGACGTCGGCAGTAGGTCGGCCAGCTCAGGGAGATCTGTTCGGGTCGGCATCGATGGCTCCTGGTCAGGTGAGGAACGGTTCGCCGGTCGCCAGCGTTAGCGTGGTGGCGTAGAGCGCGCGCAGTTCGGCGCCCTTCATCGGCGGCACGACTTGCTCAGCGCCGATCAGGATCAGATAGAGCAGCCGGGCCAGCTGATCAGGTTCCTTCACCGAGCTGATGCCACGGCAGAGCTCTTGCAGATAAGCGGTCCTGGTCCGGTCGACGCGCTCCTGCGCCAGCCGCGCCTCGGGATCCTGCAAGGACCAAGCCCGTACTGCGATCTCGAGCTGGACGCTGTCGGAGTCGGCCAGAACCAGATCCAGCAGCTTGGTCAGTTTGGTAGCAGCGTCAGCCTCGGGCCGCCGCTCGACGGTGTCGATCAGCCGGGTGGTGAACTGGCTCTCGAAGTGCTCGAGCAGGGCGGTCCGGAAGCCGCCGGTGCCTTTGAAGTGGTGGTAGTACGAGCCCTTGCTCAGGCCCAGCTCGGTGGTCAGCCGCTCGATCGTCAGGGCGGGTGAGCCCTCCCCGGCCAGCACCTTCAGGCCGGCGTCGAGCCAGTCCTCCTTCGTCACCATGCTGTCGACCGTACCATACCGTTTGGTATGGCGCGTCGTTACAGTCGCAGGGTGGTGCCGCCGACCAGCAGCGAGCCGTCCAGCTCGATCGCCGGCCGATCGGGCAGGCGTAGCTCGGTGAGACGCACGCTGCCTTCGCGCACGGTCAGCACCACCGCGTCGGCCTCGAGCCGCAGGGTGCCGAAGGCATCTCCGGTCGACCAGAAGTGCTGAGCTGAGGAGCCCGCCTGGCGATGGCCGGCCTGCGCCTCGCCGTACTGCGGCGCGAAGCGCATCACGCCGTTGCGGCCGTCGTAGTCGAAGCCGGTGAGGGCGACGACCGCTCCCCAACTCGCCATCGCGCGGGCGTAGTGGTGACCACACTCCGCCTCGTCGAAGGGGTTGCGGCGCGCGCCGTCGTACCGGGCTCTGATGTTGGTGATGACCTGGAGGCCCTCGTCGACCAGGCCCTCGGAGATCAGGCCGACCGCGAGGATGTGCTCGAAGCCGGTCATCACCTCGGCGAAGTACGGGAAGGGCCGTTCGGGGCGATTGCCGCGGGGATAGCTGCACATCAGGACGGCGGACTCGTCACCCAGGACGTAGCTGCGCATGTGGTTGAAGTGGTCGTGGAAGTCGGTCCGGCCGTTGTGCTCGAGGATGCTGCGCAGCGTGGTCGTCACATGCGAAGGGTTGAGCAGCGGTCCGAGCTGGGCGAAGTAGCCGACGTGCTGGCCGACCAGTTGGTCGATCAGGCAGCCGTCGCCGAGCTGGAGCTCCGGCTTGGTCGGGTCGGCCGCGCCCATCCTCTCGCGCAGACCGGGCGCCACGTCGTCGGCGGACGCGGGCGGACGGATCTCGTGGCGGTAGTACTCGCCGTTGAACAGGTGCTCGTCCGTCCAGGCGCTGCCGTGCTCGAACATCCGCCGGCACTCTTTGGCCAGCTCCTCGTCACCGACGAAGCGGGCCATCTCCTCACCGGCACGCAGGGCCGCCAGGTACCACGACTGCATCTGCGGGTTGGGGCCGTAGTACTCGACATCCATCGTGTTGTGCTGGCAACCCTCCATCACGCCGTCGCGATCGGCGTCCCAGCCGCCGGGGATCCAGCAGAACTCCAGCGCCCGACGAGCCGCGGGCCACAGTGAGCGGAGGAACTCGTCGTCGCCGCTGAGTCGCCAGTCGCGGTGAAGCTTCACCAAGCAGCCGAGCTGCCCGTCGGCTGCGGCCACACGCCAATCTTGGGCGGCTGTCTCCAGCGGGAGGCCGACGCGGAAGCTCATCAGACCTTGCTCGTCGGTCGCGTGAGCGAACTCGACTTCCCGCAGCGACCGGGCCAGCGAACCGAACAGGTAGGGCGTGGCCTGCTCGTAGTTCCACACGTGGGTGCAACTGCCGAAACAGCTGCCGACGTGGTCGGAGCAGCCTTCCCAGCCGAAGAACCGGCCGTCCGGCGTACGGAACACGGTCTGGCTTCGGAGCGTGCTGAGGTTGAAGAGGGCTGCTTCCTTGACCGGCTCGGGGAGGTTGCTGCTCAGGAAATCGTTGACGAAGGCAAGTGATCGGGACTCCAGCTCGGACAGCTGCGGAGCGAACCTGACCAGGGCGTCCCAGGCGTCGGAGTACAGGCCGGTGTAGTGGTTGCCGACGACATCGTCCTTCTCCCAGGCGCGGCGATTCGGGAAGTGCCAGCCGAGCAGGAAGGTGATGGACTCGGTGGCGCCGGCCGGGATCGTCCGCCGATCGGCAATGGAGGCGACCGGCGTTTCCGACGTACTGGATCGCTCGTCCAGTCGGCCGTCGACGCTGAAGTCGTCCCAGAAGTCGAGCAGGCTGTCACCCCAGGAGCGATCCGCCCAGCCGGTACGACGCGTGACGTCGGTGCCGTCAGCAACGGCCAGGGCGATGGAGCCCCATTGCTCCGCTTGCGGGTCGACTCCGTTCGAGCGCAGCAGCACTCCCGCCAGGCTGTCGTTGTCGACCGGCGTGTTGTCGTTGCCAGCAGCCACATCTGTGGTGCCGTCGCGGCCGATGAAGTTCTGCCAGGCGCCGGCGACCGCGACGACGAGCGGCTCGTTGGTCCGGTTGGTGAGCTCGAAACGCAGGACCGCGACGGGCCACGAGCTTGCGGCGACATCGGTCGGTACGAACGGCGTGAACCCTTGCAACTGGACACCGACCGGCACCTCGGGATCGGTGAGGATCACTTGCCCGAACGGGTACGCCGCCTCGAACGCGGCCTGCCGGAAGCGGGGGAGGCCGTGGTTCTGGGCCGCGCTGCCGTGGGCTCCTTCGTACTCACTGAGGTCCAGCGGGCCTTCGGCGGCTCGAGTGGTGACGGCGCCGTCGGGCGTCTCGGTGCGGACAGCGAAGAACGCAGTACCGGGGTGGAATCCTTTGGACGGCCGGTTGACGATCTCCCAGTCACGGAGGTTGCCCCGGCCGCCGAGGCTGACCGTGCCGGTCCCGATGCCGCCCAGTGGAAGGGCGATCCGTCGCAACTTGTCGCCGGTGTAGGACCGCAGACCTGGCCAGTCAGCTCTCGTCATACCTCAGCAGACTAGATGCTGCCTGCTTCGGTGGAAATCGATATATAGCGGTGGAGTAGACCACTCAGGCGCGGCTGGTTGCTGCTGAGGCGATGGCCTGGGCGGCTTGCGCTGGGCCGTCGACGGCGGCGTAGAGCTTTTGGATTTGTACCGCTGCATCACGGTGGGTCGGGGTGTCGAGCATTTCCGCGGCGAGGGTGGCGAGGTTGGTGGCGGGGGTTGCGTGGCGGGCGGCGCCGAGGCGTTCGAGGAGGGCGATGTTGAGGTCTTGTTCGGGGTGCAGGGGGATGCCGAGGAGTGGGGTCCCGCTGGCCATGGCTGTTTGGGTACTGCCTTGGCCGGCGGTGGTGATGGCGAGGTCGACCTGGGGCATGACGAGGTGGCTGGGCAGGGTGCCTTCGATCATGATGCGGTCGATGGCGAGGTCGCCGAGGTCGTGGATGGTGCCGGCGACGAGGAGGCGAACGTCGAGGGTGGCGAGCGACGTGATCGCTGCGTGGACCTGGGCCGGCGCGGTCGACGTCATGGCCAGGTAGATGGTCGGGCCTGGGCGGTCGAGGAACTTCTGCACCCGATCCGGCAGTGGGAGGTCGAGGTGGGCGAAGAGTGGGCCGACTCCGGTGAGGCGCGAGCTCGGGCGGTAGCCGACTCGGCCTTCGGGGGTCCAAGCGGCCAGCTCGGCAGCTGAGACTCCCAGCACCTCGGGGATTTCCGGCACCAGCGAGAGGTCGCCGAGCAAGAGGGCTGACAGGCTGGGAACGCCTTCCACACCTAGCGATTCGGCGACCCGGTTGAAGCCTCCGCAGTACGACGTCGTGCGGTTGACGGTGCGATTGATCAGGAACCGGCTGAGCCATTGCGGGGCGCGCTTGAGACGTGGGTCGACCGGGTGGGTCGGGGCCGGGAGCAACCGCTTCTCGAAGACCGGCGGTACGAAGCTGCCTGCGTGTTCCGTGATCAGCCGGACTCCGGCCAGCCGTGAGGACAGCAGAGTGGTGATCGTGAAGCCCGTCACCGCGACCGTGATCCCGTGCGCTCTGAAGTACTCCGCTTCCGTCTGCGCATAGGACCGGATCTCGTCATCGTCGTACATGCTCTGCCGCGGGTCACCCAACCCGACGGCCGAACCGACGAAACGCGCTGCTCTGGCCGGGGACAGGCCAGGACCCAGTACGTCGTACTGGAGGCCGGCCAGGAGCCGTTCGTGCGGGCCGCCGTGGGTGGCGACGCGGACCGGGAGGCCGAGCTCGATCAGGGCGCGATGGAGCTCCAGCATCCGCGAGGTCTCGGACAGGTAGGCGCAGTGTGGCAGTAAGCAGATCACGATCTTGCCCCCTTCGGCGATAATAGGTAATATATTGCCTATGTCGTCGGAGAGCAAGACCGCAGAGCTGCTGGGGATCGGGCCGGACTCGGGGCTGGAGCCGTCGATCCGGGCGTTCCGGACCACGCTCACCCTGGCCCAGAAGCTGCGGCACGCGATGGACGAGCGACTGCGCGAGGACGGCCTGACCACGCAGCAGGCCGCGCTGATCACCGTCGTCGTCGCGGCCGGCAAACCGTCGCTGGCCGAAGCGGCCGCGGCGTTGGGTAGCACCCATCAGAACGTCGCGCAGATCGTCGCCGCGCTGGTCCGCAAGGATCTGCTCCGGGTCGAGCCGGATCCCGCCGACAAACGCCGGAAGTTGCTGGCAGCAACAAACCACAACGCTTCCTTCTGGCGCGAGCGCGACGAGGGCGATCACGCGGCCGTCGCCGACTGGTTCGGTGACCTCACTCCGGCCGAGCTCAACACCTTCTGTGAACTGTCCGACCGAGTGCTGGCCAGGCTCTCCAATGCTTAAGGCGGTGCTCGGTAGTACGGCTTTCTTCTTCGCCGCGCCCTGCGTGGTCGCGGGCGTGATCCCGTGGTGGATCAACGGCTGGTCCGACGTGAGGTTCTGGCCTGCCTGGCTGCTGATCCTCGGTGGAGTGGTGATCCTGCTGCGCGCGTTCGTCCGCTTCGTCCGCGAAGGCCGCGGCACCCCGGCGCCGATCGCGCCGACCGAACGACTGGTGATCGGCGGCGACTACCGGTTCGTCCGCAATCCCATGTATGTCGGGGTGGTGGCGGCCGTCCTCGGTCAGGCGCTGCTGTTCCTCGACGCCTGGCTCCTCGGCTACGCGGTCGTGGCCTGGGCGGTGATGGCGTCCTTCGTGCGGTGGTACGAAGAGCCCGTACTGCGGCGTCGCTACGGCTCGCAGTACGACGAGTACTGCAAGTCCGTGCCGGCCTGGATTCCTAGGGTGCGACGGTAGCGTCGGACTGGCCGGCGCGGTGCAGAGCGCCGGCCACGAAGCCGTTCGCCTTCAACTCGTCGACCGTGTCGCGCAGGAACTGGACGGTTTCTGGCTGCCGGTCCTTGGTCGTACCGACGGCCTGCTGGATCTGCATGAAGCGCTCGTCGATCAAGCGGACGTCGTTGTTTTCAGCAACAAATTTGGTGATCGGCTGGCGAATCCCGGCTGCTGCCTCGAGACCTTCGGCGCGGAAGATGTCCGTCCCTTCCGTGCCGCGCACGACCGTCGCGTTCCGCAGAGTGCGGGTCAGGAACAGGTCGTACGCCGAACCCTGCTTCACCCCGATCCGCACTCCCGGGCTGTCCACCTCGCCGACCGTGGTGAGGGGCGAGTCCGTCGGCACGGCGTACACGCCTTCGATGACGACGTACGGCGCGGTGAACGCGACCTCCGCCTCCCGCGCCGGGTCGATGGCCAGGAAGCAGAGGTCGGCCGCGCCGGACGTCATCGCCTCGAACGACTTCCGCGCCGCGTCGAAACACAAGAACTCCACCGGTACGCCGAGCCGCGCCGCGATCTCCCGGGCCAGGTCGACCGTGATCCCGGCCGGCTGCTCGGGCGTCCCCTGGGCCAGCACCGGATTGCCCAAGTTGATGGAGGCCCGCAGTACACCGGTCGGGGCCAGGTTCGCGGAGAGAGACGTCATGAGGCCCGAGGGTATAACCCCGGTCAGCTCCGAAGATCGGTGGCGATGACGCGGGCGATGTTGCGCTCGGCAAGGGCCGTGATGGTGACGAACGGGTTGACGCCGATCGAGCCGGGGATGAGGGAGCCGTCCGTCACGTAGAGATTGCGGTAGCCGCGCACCCGGCCGTAGTCGTCGGTCGCCTGGCCCAGCACGCAACCACCGAGCGGGTGATAACAGAAGTCGGCCGCGAACTCCCGGTTCCCACCGAACAGATCCCGCCGGTACGTCGTACCGGTGGCGCGGTTGATCCGGTCGAACAGGGCGCGGGCGGAGGCGATCGACGGGTTGCTCTGTGTCGAGGTCCACCGCAGGTCGGCCCGGTCGGTCCGGGCGTTGTAGCTGAACCGGCCGCGTTGAGGGCTGGCCGTGATCGCCAGGTACAGGCTCGCCCAGGTCTCCAGTCCGATCGGCAGTGGGGCGATCTCGGCGAAGGCGGGCTGGATCGGGTCGTTCCAGTTGTCGATGGCAAGCGTCGGGATGGTCGACTGGAGCAGGCCGGTCGGGTCCCACAGGTTGTTGGCGCGAGACGTCATCACGTTGCCGTTCGGTCCCCAGTTGGTGCCGATCGCACCGGAGAGGTTGGGGAGGGCATCGGTTTCGCGAGCCCTGAGCAACAATTCGGTGGTACCGATGCTGCCGGCGCCGAGGAAGAGGTACCGGCAACCTAGTTCGCTCCTCTGGAGAAGCTTGCCGGTGGCATCGATCTGTTCGAGCGTCAGAACGTAGCCGGAGCGGTCCTGGCGGATTGCGGTGACCCGGGTGAGGGTGCGGATCGTCACCTTACCGGTGCCGACCGCATCGGCCAGGTAGGTCTTGTCGAGGCTCTGCTTACCGTGGTTGTTGCCGTAGATCACCTCGCCGGCCAGTGCGGACCGGGGTACCTCCCGGCGCTCTTCGCGTTGCAGGTAACGGAAATCGTAGACGTTCGGGATCACAGTCGTCTTGAAGCCGGCCAGGTGTGCGTGCCGGCGGGACACCCGGGCGTAGCGGTACGCAGGTGTCCTCTCCAGGTAGCGCGGGTCGATCGTGTTGACGCCGAGCATCCGATTGGCCAGTGGGAAGTACCGCTTGTACATCTGGTCCGCGTCGACCCGCGGCAGCACCTGCTCGAAGTACGAGCGGCGCGGCGTCGGCGCCATCCCGCCGTTGACCAGCGACCCGCCGCCGACGCCGCGACCGACGTACACGCCCATGTTCGGATAGTCGATCCGGTCGAGCACACCGGCGTACGGCGTACCGATGTCGCGGTTGACGACGTCGAGCCACAGGAACGTGTCGAGTGGGGCCTTGGTGCGGCGGTTGAACCACATCGAGCGGGAGTCCGGGTTCAGGGTCGAGCAGAAGATCTTGCCGTCCTTGCCGGGCTTGTTCCAGAGCCGGCCCATCTCCAGCATGGTCGTTCTGATGCCGGCCTCGCCGAGCCGCAGCGCGGTGACGGCGGAGCCGTAGCCGCTACCGATCACGACGGCGGGGACGAAGTCACGCCGGCCGGCGGTGGTGGCGCGGGCGGTGCTGATCTGGGTGAGGCCGAGGGCGGCCGCGGAGGTGAACGCGGTCAGGCCGGCGAATCGGCGGCGGGACATAACGGACGGGTCAGTCTCGGAAAGGCGCATTGGCGCACCGTAGTAGGTCGAACGCAGGGAGTAGCAGTCTCTGTGGCCAGCGTCACATCGCCAGGCTCCGGCCCGGCGGTTTTGTGCAGGTGTGCAAAGTTGCAGGAATAATAAGTTGCACACACTGCAAGTTTGTCCGACCGTGGAGATGTGATGGAGATCGAGGACGACGCCGCGCCTCCGGGCCGCCGGGAGCGCAAGAAGCGGGAGACCCGGGCGGCGCTGACCGCCGCGGCGCTCCGGCTGGCGCTGGAGAAGGGACCGGACAACGTCACGGTCGAGGAGATCAGCGAGGCCGCCGATGTCTCGGTGCGCACCTTCTTCAACTACTTCTCGCACAAGGAACACGCCATCCTCGCCCGCAATCCCGAGCATCTCGCCAGTGCGCTGGAGCGGTTCCGGTCCGCGCCGGCCGAGCAGTCGCCACTCACCGTGATGTGGCTGATCGTCCACGACGTGCTGCGGGACCTGATCAGCGAAGGCGAGTTGTCGCGGCGCGGTGAGCTGATCATGGGCAGTCCGAACCTGCTCTACCACCTGATGCTGTCGAGCTTCGACGACGAACGGCAGTTGTCGGCGGCGCTGGCGGAGCGGATCGGCGATCCACTCCGGGCGATGCTGATCGTCAGCACGGCCGGCGCCGCCTGCCGGGTGGCGATGGAACTGCACAAGCAGGCTCCGGACCGCCCGGTCGGCGACGTCCTCGACCGCGCCTTCCAACTACTTGCCCAAGGCATCGATCCGGCATTCGCGCCGGATCCGGACGGACAGAAAGGCTTTTGATGACCACCACCGACGCGGTGGCCGAACCGGTTGCCCAACTCACCCCGCGACAGACCGTGCAGGCCATCTCCGGCCTGATGATGGGGATGTTCGTCGCCATCCTGGCCGGCACCGTCGTGTCGACCGCGCTGCCGCGAATCATCCATGACCTCGAAGCCAGCCAGTCGTCGTACACCTGGGTGGTCACTCTCGAGCTCCTCGCGATGACGGCCACCGTGCCGCTGTGGGGCAAGCTGGCCGACCTCTACAACAACAAGCTGCTCGTCCAGCTCTCGCTCGGGTTCTTCGTGATCGGTTCGATCGTCGCCGGCCTCGCCCCGAACATCGAGGTACTGCTGGGCAGCCGGGTCCTGCAGGGTCTGGGTGCCGGCGGCCTGACCGCGCTGGTCCAGATCGTGATGGCGGCGATCATCCCGCCGCGCGAACTCGGCCGCTACTCCGGCATCTTCGGCGCGATCTTCGCCTCGGCGACCGTCGGGGGACCGCTGCTCGGCGGTTTCCTGGTCGACTCGCCGCTGGGCTGGCGGGCCTGCTTCCTGGTCGGTGTGCCGTTCGTGCTCGCTGCGATCGTGCTGCTGCAGCGGACGCTGAAGCTGCCGACCGTGCGCCGCGAGGTGAAGATCGACTGGTGGGGCGCGTTCCTGATCACCGCCGGAGTGAGCACCTTGCTGGTCTGGTCGTCGTTCGCCGGGAACAAGTTCGACTGGGCGTCCGGCTGGAGTTTCCTGCTGGTCGGTGCCGCGCTGGTGGCGCTGGTCGCGGCCGTCCTGGTCGAGCGCCGGCACCCGGAGCCGATCATCCCGATGGACCTGTTCCGCAACCGCACGGTGACCCTGTCGATCGTCGCCAGCGCGCTGGTCGGGGTCGCGATGTTCGGTGGCTCGGTGTTCCTGGCGCAGTACTTCCAGATCGCGCAGGGCTACTCGCCGACCAAGGCCGGGCTGATGAGCCTGCCGCTGATCCTCGGCATGATGGTCGCCTCCACGATCGCGGGTGGGCTGATCACGAAGTACGGGAAGTGGAAGATCTACCTGGTGGTGGGCAGTGTGCTGCTGCCGGTCGGGCTGGCGCTGTTCGGCACGATCGACGCGCACACCAGCTCGCTGACGCTGTGGGGCTTCATGGTGGTGCTCGGCGTCGGCATCGGACTGGTGATGCAGAACCTGGTGCTCGCCGCACAGAACGACGTACCGGCGCGTGAGCTCGGTGCGGCCACCTCGGCGGTGAGTTTCTTCCGCAGCATGGGCGGCACCATCGGCGTCAGCGTCCTCGGCGCGATCCTGGCCAACAAGGTCACCGAGACACTGAACCCGGGCGGCGCTGCATCCGGCAGCAACACGGTGCCGAACATCGCCGAGCTCCCACCGGAGGCGCGAGTGGTGGTCGAGAACGCGTACGGCGCAGCAACGGCCGACCTGTTCATGATGTCCGTACCGTTCGCAGTACTGGCTCTGATCGCCGTCCTCTTCATCAAGGAGAAGCCCCTCCTCACCACCACCGGCGCCGAACGCCGAGCCCACGAGGAAGCAGCTGACAAACTGGACGCATGATCGTTGCATTCAGCATCAGCCCGGCCGCCGGGGACGAAACCGGAGGCGTGAGCGAAGCGGTCGCCGAAGCGGTCCGCATCGTCCGCGCCTCCGGCCTCCCGAACGAAACCAACGCGATGTTCACGAACATCGAAGGGGAGTGGGACGAGGTGATGGCCGTGGTCAAACAGGCGGTCGAAGCAGTAGCCGCCGTCTCGCCCCGCGTCGGCCTGGTCCTGAAGGCCGACATCCGCCCCGGGTACACCGGGCAACTGACTGCCAAGGTGGAGCGGATCGAGCAAGCCCTCTCTTAGTGGGAGTTGAGGGCCTTGAGGGTTTCCGCGTAGCGGTTCTCGCGCTCGGCGTTGCGGAGGAAGTTGACTCGCTCGACGGCGACTTCCTCGGCTTCGGGGTGGTCGCGGAGGATGGCCATCGTCTCGGTGAGGTAGTCGTCGAGGGGCATCGCGCGCTCGTCGTTCTCCTGGCCCATCAGGGCGGTCTGGACGGCCGGCGGGATGATCTCGATGACCTGGATCGGGGTGCCGGCGAGCTGGAGGCGCAGGCTTTGGGTGTAGCTGTGGACGGCGGCCTTGGTGGCGTTGTACGTCGGGGTGATCACGAGCGGTACGAAGGCCAGCCCGGACGAGACGGTCAGGATTGTCGGGTCCTGCTTCGTCGCCAGGTACGGCGTGAAGCGGGTCAGCGTCCGGATCGTGCCGAGCAGGTTGGTGGTGACGATCGCCTCCGCCGTGGCCAGGTGGGCCGGGTCGAGCAGGTTCTCCGGGTGCATGATGCCGGCCATCGTGACGATCGCGTTCAGCTCGGGGTACCGGCTCGTCACGTCCTCGAAGGCGGTGTCGATCGAGGCGGGATCGGCGACGTCGAGTTCCACGGTGCCGATGCCGGGGTAGTCGGTCGCGATCTGGTCCAGCAACTCCTTGCGCCGGCCGCCGATGATCACCGTGTTGCCGAGCTCACGCCAGCGCAACGCCAGCCCCAGCCCGAGACCCGAAGTACCGCCGGTGATGAAGATCGTGTTGCCTGTCGTTTTCATGGCTCCAGCGTCGGCCGGTCCGCGGCCGGCAACCAGGGCCGGTTCAGCCACTGCTCGACAAGCAGTGGTTAACGCCCGGTACTGCTGAACAATGGGCTCATGGACTACGGGGAACTGTCGCACTTCCTGCGCAAACGCCGCGAGGCCTTACAGCCCGAGGACATCGGCCTGCCCCGCGGCCGCCGACGCCGTACTCCGGGCCTGCGGCGCGAGGAGGTCGCTTCGCTCGCCGTGATGTCGACCGACTACTACAGCCGTCTCGAAGGCGGACGTGGTCCGCAGCCGTCGACCGAGATACTCGCGGCCATTGCGCGCGCACTGCGGCTGACGCTGGACGAGCGGGATCACCTCTATCTGCTGGCAGGGCATGGGATCCCGGCCCGGGCGTCCGGTGGTGACCACGTGAATCCGGGGTTGTTGCGGATCATGGATCGCCTCGTCGACACCCCCGCCCAGGTGTTCAACCGGCTCGGCGAGACCTTGGTGCAGACGTCGGCGGATGTGGCCTTCGAAGGCGAGCTGACGAACTTCGAAGGGCTGGAGCGCAGCAACATCTACCGGTGGTTCATGGTCGGCGGCGAGCGAGAGCGCTATGCCGACGAGGAGTTGCGTGCCAACCACAGCCGCGTCCTGGTGTCGGGGCTGCGATCCGTCTTCGCCACCGACGGGAGCAAGTCGCGGGCGGCGACGATCGTGCGGGCGCTGCTGGACGGCAGCGCGGAGTTCGGCCGTCTCTGGGACGCGCACGAGGTCGGGATCAGGCACGTCGGGACCAAGCGGTTCCTGCACCCGGCAGTGGGCGAGCTCGAGCTGCACTGCCAGCTCCTCGACGACCAGGAGCAGCAGCAGACGCTGCTGGTTTTCACCGCCGCGCCGGGCAGCGTGAGCGCCGAGCGCCTGGAGCTCCTCTCCGTCCTCGGCAGCCAGCGACTGCTAGGTGCGGAAAGCTGAACGCTAACTCGCCTCCGCGGCCGTTCGGGTTCGGGCTCGGCGGCTGAGGTAGAAGGCGAAGGCTGCGGTGGGGAAGAACATCACGATGCCGTAGACGGCGACCGGGATGGACATCTCGCTGTTGTTGAGGAGGGACGGGCTGAGAGCGATGGTGAGGGCCAGGGTGGCGTTGTGGATGCCGATCTCCATCGAGCAGGCGATGGACTGGCGCTCGCCCAACTTGGCCAGCTTCGGTACGGCGTACCCGAAGGCGAGGCTCAGGACGTTGAGCAGGAGCGCGACCGCGCCGACGGCGGCGATGTAGTCGAGCACGTTGTCGCGCTCGGTGTAGATCGCGGCGAAGATCACCAGGGCCAGGACGACGATCGAGCCGATCTTGACCGGCCGGGTCATCTGGGCGGCAAAGCCCGGTTTCTTGCTGCGAATGAGCATGCCCAGTGCGACCGGGACCAGCACGATCGCGAACACCTGCAGCATCTTCGCCGGTTGCAGCCCGATCTCGCCGTCGCCCATGAAGTGGGCGAGGGACAGGTTGACCACGATCGGCAGGGTGATCACGGCGAGCACCGAGTTGACCGCGGTCAGCGTGACGTTGAGCGCCACGTCGCCACCGGCCAGGTGGCTGAACAGGTTGGCGGTGGTGCCGCCGGGGGAGGCGGCCAGCAGCATCATCCCGACGGCCAGTGCGGGAGCCAGGTCGAAGAGCTTGACCAGGCCGAAGCAGATTGCCGGGAGCAACAGAACCTGCGTGCCCAGTGCAACCAGTACGGCGCGCGGCATCCGCAGTACCCGGGTGAAGTCGGCGACCGTGAGGGTCAGGCCGAGGCCGAGCATGATGATCGCCAGCGCGATCGGCAGCATGACCGACGTGAGCACGGAGTCGTTCACTGCGGCTCCTTCTTTGAGTACCCGGGGAATGACGGATGCTTAGAGTGACAGTGGCCGAAGGCCTCGGCAAGACCTAGCCGTCTGTATTACCTTGCCGGGCATGAACAAGACCCTGCGCATGGCCGCCCTCGCGGCTGGAGTTCTGCTGACCATCTCACAGCTCGTCCCGGCCCAGGCGGCCGGTCGCCACGGACCGAAGTACGAGTGGGACCTGAAGCCGACCGGCAGTGCATCGCAGTTCCGGGGGCTGGCCGCGGTCAGTGCGGACGTCGCGTGGGTGGCGGGTAGCCAGGGCCAGGTCCTGCGGACTGTCGACGGCGGTAAGAAGTGGGAGAACGTCAGCCCGCCCGGTCAGACGCTCCTGTTCCGTGACGTCGAGGCGTTCGACGCCGACACCGCGGTGGTGCTCGCGATCGGCACCGGCGACGCCTCCCGGATCTACCGGACCGCGGACGGCGGCAAGACCTGGGCGGAGTCGTTCCGCAACACCGACCCGGTGGCGTTCTACGACTGCCTGGACTTCAACAACAAGTTGCACGGCCTCGCGTTGAGTGACCCGGTGGACGGGAAGTTCCGGATCGCGGAAACCTCCGACGGCGGCAAGTCGTGGCGGATCCAGTCGACCAAGGGCATGCCCGCGGCGCTGCCGGGCGAGTTCGCCTTTGCGGCGAGCGGGACCTGTCTGGTGGCGGGACCGGGACGGATGGCTTGGTTCGCGACCGGCGGCGGCGACCGGCCGCGGGTGTTCAGGACCCTCGACGGTGGGCGGTCGTGGAAGGTGACCGACTCCCCGATGGCGAGCGGCGAGGCGGCCGGCATCTTCACTCTGGCCTTCCGCGGTCCGCTGCACGGCGTGGCGGTCGGCGGTGACTTCGCGACGACGGGCGGCGCGGTGAAGGCCGCGTCGTACACGTCTGATGGTGGTCGGAGCTGGAAGCTGGTGCCGGCCGACAAGGCGCCGAAGATGTACCGCAGCGGATCGGCGTACGTGCCCGGGACGCTGGCGACCTTCATTGCCGTCGGTCCGACGGGGAGCGACGTGAGCGTTGACGGTGGGCGGAGCTGGAAGCAGTTCGACGACGGCAATTACGACAGCGTCGAGTGCGCGGGGCACGGGTTCAAGGCGGCGTGCTGGGCCTCGGGCCCGAAGGGCGCGGTCGCCCGGCTGACCGTCAGTCACTGATCCTGCTGCGAAGCTGCCTGTAATTAAGGCCGGCGACACCCGTACGTCGTGCGGGGGTCGCCGGTTCACGGTCAGGATGGGGTCATGCGAAAACTTCCCACCAAATTGCTGGTCACCGTCCTGGGCTTGCTGATGGTGCTGCCTGCGGCGTCCGCCGCGGCGAGCGGCAGCGAGCAGCAGGAACGGCCCGCCCGTCCGTTGAAGGTGATGAGCTACAACATCCACCACGGTGCCGGGACCGACGGCGTCCTGGATCTCGAGCGGATCGCCCGGGTGATCGAGAACTCCGGCGCCGACCTGATCGGACTGCAGGAGGTCGACAGGCACTGGAGCGAGCGGAGCAACTGGGTCAACCAGCCGGCCTGGCTCGCGGCGCGACTGAAGATGCACTACGCCTACGCGGCCAACCTGGACCTGCCGCCGCTGAACCCAGGTGAGCCGCGTCGGCAGTACGGCACCGCCGTCTTGTCGAAGACTCCGATCAAGCACTTCGAGAACACGCTGCTGCCGAAGTACCCGACCGGGGAGCAGCGCGGGCTGGCGGTCGCGACGACCAAGATCCGCGGGATCGACCTGCGCTTCGCCAACACCCACCTGACCCACAACAACAACGCGGAACGGCTCGAGCAGGCCCAGAAGGTCGCCGAGCTGCTGGCAGGCTCGAAGGTGCCGACCTTCGTGGTGGGCGACCTGAATGCCCGGCCGACCGCGCCGGAGATCACCACGCTCACCAAGATCTGGCGCGACACCTGGGCCGAGGTCGGCGCCGGCCCGGGCTACACGAGCCCGACCGGCAACCCCGCGGCCCGGATCGACTACCTGCTGCACTCCAGCAAGATCGAGCCGGTGTCGGCCGAGGTCCTCACCACCATCGCCTCCGACCATCTTCCGGTCGTCGCCACCTACCTGCTGCGATAGCCCGTACTACGCACCGCCGGCCCGGCGCTCATCCCCCCGCGGGATGGGCGCCGGTTTTCGTTGCCCCCGGCAGCGACCCGGGCCGGCGGTTGCCGTCGGCCCCGGACGGCGGTTGCTCTGGGCCCGGATCGGTGGTTGCTCAGGGCCCGGAAATCGGCCGGGAAAATCGGGGCGTGGGAATTACAAGCTTGTAGTTTGTCAAGCCGACACGCAGGTGAAACAAAGGTATTAGTGTGAAAGGTGTTCCCATTGGGGCTGCAGGCAACTAGTGTCACGTATGAGGTCCAGTTGGACCAAAAGATCGCCGGCCCTGGGGAAGGGGCCGGCGAGCGGCGGAAGGAAACACCCGATGCGGACGCCCTCACGGGTCGCGTCCGGCAAGCGGGACACGGGCACTGGGAAGACCGGTAGAGCTCTGCTCTCCGGGGTGCTCGCGGTCTCACTGGCCGGCACCATGGCCCTGATCACCGTTCCGGCCCAGGCGGACCCCAAGCCGCCGGTCATTCCGTCCCAGTCCACCGTCGACGCCGCCCGGAAGGCAGCCGCCGCGAAGGCCGCCCAGGTGGCCGCCATCGAGCAGCAGTTGGCCGGTGCCGGCGC
Source organism: Kribbella sp. CA-294648 (assembly GCF_050943845.1). Classification (NCBI taxonomy): domain Bacteria; kingdom Bacillati; phylum Actinomycetota; class Actinomycetes; order Propionibacteriales; family Kribbellaceae; genus Kribbella; species Kribbella sp. CA-294648. The sequence goes on along the minus strand of NZ_CP191981.1, from coordinate 8,074,593 downwards.
CCGGCTCGAGCAGCTCGGGTTGCAGGCCGCCAAGGCCGGCGAGCTCTACAACGGCGCGATGTACCGGTTGCAGCAGGCGCAGAGCGAGGCCAAGTCCGCCGCGGACCGGGCCGACCGGGCGGAGAAGAGGCTGGCGGCTCAGCGGCAGCAGATCGGTCGCTTCGCGGCCGCCACGTACCAGGGCGGTGGTGATCTCGCCCAGATCGGGCCGCTGTTCACTGCTGACGGGCCGCAGCAACTGCTCGACTCGGCCGGTGCCGCGCGCTCGGTGTCGCAGGCGATGCAGGGTTCCTACCTGCGGTACACCGCGAGCCAGGTCGTCACCAACGCGTTCAAGCTGCAGAAGGACCAGGCCGTCACCAAGGTGAAGGCCGCGACAGAAGAGGCGGCCAAGGCAAAGGCAGCCGCGGAAGCCGCCGAAGCCGAGCAGCGGTCGGCGGTGGCGGCGATCGCAGTACAGCGCAAGCAGCAGATCGCTCAGCTGGCCACGCTGCGCAACACCTCGGTGCAGGTGGCCGAGCAGCGGCAGCGCGGGCTCGAGGAGCTGGCCCGGCAGCGGGCCGCGGCGCTGGCCGCGAAGAAGGCCGAGGAGCTCCGCAAGCGGATCGCCGCGCGCGAAGCGGCCGAGCGTGCCGAGGCAGCTCGGGAGGCCCGGGCGGAGGCAGCCCGAGAGGCTGCTCGGGAGGCTCGAGCGGAGGCCGCCCGGAAGGCTCGCGAGGAGCGCGAGCACAAGAACAACAACAACGACAACAGCAGCAAGAAGCCGGTGAAGAAGCAGCCGCCGAAGAAGCAGCGGCCCGGCACCGGTGGGAAGCGGGACGATGGTGGCTCCGGGCGCAACTCGCGCGGCGCCCGAGCCGCCATCGATTTCGCGCTGGCCCAGATCGGCGATCCCTACGTCTGGGCCGCGGCCGGTCCGAACGCGTGGGACTGCTCCGGGCTGACGATGCAGGCGTGGCGACGGGCCGGGGTGCGGCTGCCGCACTACAGCGTCGCGCAGTACGAGCAGACCAAGCGGATCTCCGAGGACGAGCTGCGGCCGGGCGACCTGATCTTCTGGTCCGAGACCCCCGGCGACCCGGGCACGATCTTCCACGTCGCGATGTACCTCGGCGGTGGCCGGATGGTGCACGCGCCGCGGACCGGCCGCCCGGTCACCATCGACAGCGTCTACTACTGGGAGGACCCGGACTTCTTCGGCCGGCCGTGATTCAAAGCCGCCCAAGTGGGAACCGTGCCGCCCGGTGAGTGCAGTACAGACAATGCAGCGTGAGGCAGTCCAGTTCGTGAACGACTAGACCAGCCGGTGTCCGCCCGTCGGCGCGCAGGACGGTGTGTCGGTGTTAACGGTGACAGTGACGAAGGCGGGGCGCGGTAGGGCGATGGCCGCCGCCGCGATGACGTGGGTCCGAGCGGCCGGCAGGCGGCGTACCAGCGCTGCTGCGACGGCCGTGACAAGTGTCGAGCCGAGTGCGCCGCCGAACAGCGCGGTCACACTCGACTCGATCGCGGACCGTCCGGCCCCGATGTCGTACTCCTTGATCAGCTGGTAGCCGACGGCAACAACTGCTTCACCAGCGGACTGTGGTGCTGGGTTCCGTTGCGGCTCTGGTGGTCAGGGCCGGGTCGTTGGCTGCGCAGCGGGTGCCTCGGGCGGGCACAGTCAGGTTGAGGAAGTAGTTGTCGGCTGCCGCGCGGGTGCAGGCGGTCCGGTGGTAGACGACGTGACCGGTGCCTTCATAGGTGACCAGTACTGCGTTGCGCAGCTGGCGCCTGGCGTTGACGGCCCAGGAGTAGCCGGTGGCGACGTCGTGCAGGCCGTTCAGCATGAGGATGGTCGGCGTGCCCTTCACCTTCAGCGTGTGCTGCGGGTTGTTGACCTTGCCCGGCCAGCCGATGCACTGAGTCATCGACTGCAGCGCCAGCACGGAGGCACGCATCCGCGGGGCGACCTTCACGCTGGCCCGGTAGAGAGCATCCAGCTCGCTGAAGCCGTGGATCGGCAGGGACCAGTCCTGGCAGAAGTGCGGCCGCACGTCCTCCACCAACTCGGCAGCTGCCGCACTGCGCTTCGCAGCCGGTACTGCGGGCTGCCGCGCTGCGGTGAGCTCCGCGCGCACGGTGCGCACGGCGGCTGACGGCGTACCGGTGTGCAGGGAGCTGAGGTAGGCGCCGAGTTGGACCCAGCGCGGGCGGCTGGAGAAGAACTGGGTGAGGTCGAGCAGGTACCAGTTGCTGACCTTGCTGCCGTCGGCCGGGTCGACCAGGGTGCCGGCGTCCGCCTTCGCCAGCAGGTCGGTGTACACCTTGGAGACGTCCTGGCCGCGCAGTGCGCAGTTGGTGCTCTTGCCGCACCAGTCGACGAACTGCTGGAACGCGTCCTCGGCGAAGCGGCTCTCGCTGAGCAGGAAGCGCCAGGTGCCGAGGCTGTGGTCCATGTTGCCGTCGTTGACCATCGAGCGGATCCGGTGCGGGAAGAGCTCGGCGTACATCTGGCCCATCAGGGTCCCGTACGACGCGCCGTACCAGTTGAGCTGCTCGGCCCCGAGCGCGGCACGGACCGCGTCGACGTCGCGGGCGACCGAGACGGTGTCGACGTGGTCGTACAGCGGCCCGGTCTGCTGGCGGCAGTCGGCGGCCAGTTGGCGGTTGAACTTCACCAGTGCGTCGTACTGCGCCCTGGTCCGCGGCAGGATCGTCTCGCCGGGCTGGGCGAAGGCGTCGGCGGTGCAGACCACCGGGTGGCTGCGGGCGACGCCACGCGGGTCGAAGCCGATGATGTCGAAGTTGCGGAGGATCTCCGGGCTGAAGCGGGCGTCCGCAGCCAGCGCCATGCTGACCCCGGAGCCGCCGGGACCGCCGGGGTTGATGAACAGCGGGCCCTTGGAGGCGGCGGGGTCGTCGGCCGGGCGCTTGGCCACTGCCAGCTCGAACGTCGCTCCGCCGGGCTTGCTCCAGTCCACCGGCAGGGTGATCTTGCCGCAGGACATCGTCGGCACCTCAGCGCACAGAGTCCAGGTGATCGACCTGACCTGCGTAGCGGCCACCGTTTCAGTAGCGGCCGCCGTCTCAGTAGTGGAGGCGGCTGCGGGTGAGGTGAGGCCGGCGAGCAGCAGCAGACCGGCCCCGGCCGCGGTAAGCCTGCGCAGACCTGCCCGTGGGGTCGGCTGTCGTTCGGTGGTCCGGCTCGGCATGGCGGTCCTTCCGTCGGATGGGTCCTGACGGTGCGGAACCTACCGCGCACAGAGGGCGAGCGGCATGCCAATTGCAGCTAGTTGCAGTGGGGTCCACTGCAACCAGCCGGAGTTTTAGTGGCCCTCGATCTTCAGGCGCTCGAAGGAGGCGGTGATCTCGGCCTCGGCGTCCGCGCGGCCGACCCAGGTCGCGCCCTCGACGGACTTGCCCGGCTCGAGGTCCTTGTAGACCTCGAAGAAGTGCTGGATCTCCAGCCGGTCGAACTCCGGCACGTGATGAATGTCGCGCAGGTGCTCCTGCCGCGGGTCACCGGCGGGGACGCAGAGGACCTTGTCGTCCGGTCCCTTCTCGTCGGTCATCCGGAACATGCCGATCGCCCGGGCCCGGATCAGGCAGCCCGGGAAGGTCGGCTCCGGCAGCAGGACCAGAGCGTCCAGGGGGTCGCCGTCCTGACCCAGGGTGTCCTCGATGAACCCGTAGTCGGACGGGTACTGAGTGGACGTGAACAGGGTGCGGTCGAGCCGCAGCCTGTTCGTCTTGTGGTCCAGCTCGTACTTGTTACGGGTGCCCTTGGGAATCTCGATGAAGACGTCGAACTCCATACGGCAGATACTGTCACGGTTCGGACCGATGAAATGACAGGAGCAGCCAGGTGGCCCGTCCTCCCCGTGCGGTCTTCGTCACGCTGCTGACCGCCGGCGTACTGGCCGGACTGGTCAGCAGTGCGCAGGCAGCACCTACTTCTTCCCGGTCAGCCGCCGGTCCTACGGCAGCACCCGCAGTGCTGGAGCCGGCCAAGCCGGAGGGAGTCGCGCCGACCGCCGCCGGAGTACAGAAGGCCCTGGTCGCTGCTCTGAGCGACCCGTCGCTCGGCAAGCACTTCGGTGCCTACGTCTACGACGCCTCACGCGGGAAACCGGTGTTCTCGACCGGTACTGCGAAGGCCTTCGTGCCCGCGTCGACCATGAAGCTGCTGACCACCGTGTCGGTGCTGGAGACGCTCGGCCCCGAGCACAGGTTCGCCACGAAGGTGGTGCGGTCCGGCAACTCGATCATCCTGGTCGGCGGTGGCGACCCACTGCTCGTTGCCAAGCAATCGAGCGACCCGGCGGGCTTCCCGACCCGGGCCTCCCTGCAGGACCTGGCGGCCCGTACTGCGAAGGCGCTGCGAGCCGAGGGCGTGTCGAGCGTCACGCTCGGATACGACGCGACCCTGTTCACCGGACCGGCCGCGAACGCCAAGTGGGAGCCGAAGTACCTCACCGAGGGGATCGCTGCCCGGACCTCGGCGCTCTGGATCAACGGGGGCCGCATTGCTCCCGGCATGGCCAAGCGGGCGGACTCACCGGCGCAAGCGGCCGCGACTGCCTTTGCTGCTCAGCTGAAGGCTGTGGGGATCACTGCGACCGGGATCAAGCCGGTGGCTGCGGTGGCTGGCGCGACGGCCATCGCCCAGGTCCAGTCGCCGTCACTGGGCGACCTGGTCGAGTACGTGAACCTGCACAGCGACAACGACGGTGCGGAGGTGCTCCTGCGCCACGTGGGGCTGGCGACCAAGAACGGCGGCTCGTACGCCGGTGGCCTCGCCGGGATGCGCACGACCCTCACCAAGCTGGGGCTGGACGTCAGTAAGGCGCGATTCGAGGACGGCAGCGGACTGTCTCGCACCAACCTGGTGCCGCTCGACGTACTGGCCGGGGCTGTCCGGGTGGCGGCCGAACCCGACAGGCCCAAGCTGCGGCACCTGCTGACCGGGCTGCCCGTCGCAGGGTTCAACGGAAGCCTGGAGCAGCGCTTCGCCGGACCGGGGACCGCTACCGGGACCGGGATGGTCCGTGCCAAGACAGGCACCCTCACCAGTGTGCACTCGCTCTCCGGCTACGTGCGGACCAAGGCGGGGACGCTCCTGGTCTTCGCTGTGGCCACTGACAGCTCCCCGCCCGCCAAGGCGCTTGATGCCCGCGCAGCCCTGGACCGAGCCGCTGCAGGCCTCGCCGCATGCGGCTGCTGATGCTGTCGACCGGGCGCATGTTGGAACATGCCATTAGGGTCGATGTATGAGTACGGCGGAAGGTAACACTGCGGCTGACATGGTCGACTGGCAGCTGGCGACAGGTGTGGCTCGGAAGCTCCTGCGGCCTGGTCCGGCGGTCAGCCGGGCTGAGGCGAACCGGGTGGTTGCCGAGCTGAGGCAGTTCGCTGCTGACTCGGAGCACCACGTGCGGGAGTTCACGGGGCTGCAGGCGACGTCGGCCACTGCTCCAGTGGTGATCGTGGACCGGCCCGGCTGGGTGCAGGCGAACGCTGACGGCTTCCGGACCGTGCTGAAGCCACTGGCGGACAAGCTGCGCGAGAAGCAGGAGCGGACCGGCGGGCTGTCGTCCGCTGTCGGCTCCCGGGTCACGGCGATCGAGGCCGGCGCCCTGTTGGCCTTCCTCTCCTCCCGGGTGCTCGGGCAGTTCGACCCCTTCTACCCGTCGGTGCCCGACCCGACCCGACCTGACCTCACCGGGCGGCTGTTGCTGGTGGCGCCGAACGTCATGCACGTGGAGTCCGAGCTGGGCGTAGTACCGCGGGACTTCCGGTTGTGGGTCTGCCTGCACGAGGAGACCCACCGGGTGCAGTTCACCGCCGTACCGTGGCTGCGGGATCACCTGCGGTCGGAGATCGCGTTGTTCCTCGACCATGCGGAGCTGGACGCGTCGGCGTACGCCGCGATGTTCCGTGAGGCGGTGCAGCGGCTCGGGCGGTCGGTGAAGGGCGAGGCCGAGCTGAGCCTGGTCGACCTGATGCAGTCGCCGGAGCAGCGCGCGGTACTGGATCGGCTGACCGCGGTGATGTCGCTGCTGGAAGGGCACGCGGACTTCGTGATGGACGGCGTCGGGCCGAGTGTGATCCCGACGGTCGAGACGATCCGGTCCAAGTTCACGTCGCGCCGGACCAGCGGCAACCCGGTCGACCAGTTGCTGAAGCGGCTGCTCGGGTTGGACGCAAAGCTGAAGCAGTACCAGGACGGCGCGGCCTTCGTCCGCCGAGTGGTGGACCGCGTCGGCATGGAGGGCTTCAACCGCGTCTGGACCGGCCCGAACACGCTCCCGACCAAGCATGAGATCGCCAACCCCGATGCCTGGATCACCAGACTCCACGGCTGAAACAACAGCCTCTGTACTGCGGGGGCGGCTTCATCCCGCCGTTGCCAGGGTGCGGGAGGCAACGCGGGCTGCCCTTGATGACTTGCCGCGGGGGACCACTGTGCTGGTGGCCTGCTCCGGGGGCGCGGACAGTCTGGCGTTGGCAGCGGCTGTTGCGTTCGAGGCGCCGAAGCTGGGGCTGACGGCTGGCGCTGTGGTGGTGGATCACGGGCTTCAAGCAGGCTCCGAGAAGACTGCGGAGGCGGCGGCTGAGCAGTGCCGGGGGCTGGGGCTCGACCCGGTGCAGGTGCGGACAGTAGAGGTCGGGAGCGAGGGCGGCCCCGAGGGAGCCGCCAGGACAGCCCGGTACGACGCCCTGCGGGATGCGGCTGACCAGCTGGGTGCGGATGTCGTCCTGCTGGCCCACACCCGTGACGACCAGGCAGAGACCGTCCTGCTCGGGCTGGCCCGTGGCTCGGGCGCACGCTCGCTGGCAGGCATGGCTCCGACCGCAGGACTGCTCCGACGCCCGTTGCTGGACGTTCCCCGCAGTACGACGGTTTCTGCCTGCATCGCATCGGGTCTGCGCCCGTGGCACGACCCGCACAACGTCGACCCGAAGTACAGGCGGGTCCGGGTGCGGCACGAAGTACTGCCGGTGCTGGAAGAGGCACTGGGCCCGGGCGTGACCGAAGCCCTCGCCCGTACTGCGGGGCTGTTGCGCGCCGACGCGGACGCCCTCGACGTACTGGCTGCTGACCTGGCAGAGACCGCAGTACGGCATGCCGAGGGGGAGGTGGTCTGCGACGTGGGAGCCCTGGAGGAGGAGTCGGCTGCCCTCCGCACGCGGGTAGTGCGGCAGGCGGCTCTGGAAGCCGGTTGCCGGGCCAACGACCTCACCGCCGGACACGTCGCGGCCGTCGACGCCCTCGTCACCGACTGGCGCGGACAACGCTGGATCGACCTCCCTCAAGGAGTTCGAGCGTCCCGCCGAGGCGGATTCCTGTTCTTGCGTAGTGATGTGACAGGCTGAGCTCGTGGATGCGGCGGACATCGAGAAGGACCTGGCCCAGATTCACTTCACCGAGGAGCAGATCCAGGCGAAGCTGAGGGAGCTGGCCGGACGGATCGAGCAGGACTACGAGGGCAAGGACCTGCTGCTGGTCGGCGTCCTGCGCGGCGCCGTGATGGTGATGGCCGACCTGGCCCGCTCGTTCAGCCGGCACGTCGAGATGGACTGGATGGCGGTCTCCTCCTACGGCTCGGGCACGAAGTCTTCCGGTGTGGTCCGGATCCAGAAGGACCTGGACACCGACATCACCAACCGGCACGTGCTGATCGTCGAGGACATCATCGACACCGGGCTGACGCTGACCTGGCTGGTCAGCAACCTGCAGTCCCGCAAACCCGCCTCGGTCGAGATCTGCACCGCGTTCCGCAAGCCGGACGCGGCCAAGATGGCGGTCCCGGTGAAGTACGTCGGGCTGGAGCTGCCGGACGAGTTCGTGGTCGGCTACGGCCTGGACTACGCGGAGAAGTACCGCAATCTGCGCTGTGTGGCGACGCTCGCCCCGCACGTCTATTCCTGACGTCGCAGCGGCTGCCCGGGCCCCGACTTGGGGTCAGGCTGTAGACAGGGTCGTACCGTGGTTCGGTGACCCTCGTGGTGGGCAGGCTTGCCCGGCACGAGACACTTGGACTGGTATTACCGTCACAAGGCCGTTATCCCGGGCCTGCTGAGCTAGGAGGGACGGGGCGCCAGCCCTGATCATGGACGTGAAGCGCTTCTTCCGCGGACCTATTTTCTGGATCCTCATGGCCTTCGTGGGCGTGCTGGTGATCGGACAGCTCCTGACCGGCTCGACCGGGTACAAGACCGAGCCCACCGGCAAGGTGGTGCAGCTGATCGCGCAGGCCACCTCGTCGAACGAGAAGTCGATCAAGGCGGTCACGCTGATCGACCCCGACCAGGAGATCCGGGTCGAGAAGACCGACGGGACCAAGGTCCGGGCGCACTGGGTCGACGGCCAGGCCAACGCGCTGGGCGGTGACCTGCAGAAGCTGTTCCAGGACGGCAAGATCGAGAAGTACGACGTGGAGAACCCCAAGCCGAGCTTCATCGGCCAGGTCTTCTCGACGCTGATCCCGTTCCTGCTGATCGCCGTCGTCTTCATCTTCTTGATGAACTCGATGCAGGGCGGCGGCTCGCGGGTGATGAGTTTCGCCAAGTCGAAGGCCAAGCTGGTCACCAAGGACACCCCGAAGACCACCTTCGCGGACGTGGCCGGGGCCGACGAGGCGATCGAGGAACTCGGCGAGATCAAGGAGTTCCTGCAGGAGCCGGGCAAGTTCCAGGCGGTCGGGGCGAAGATCCCCAAGGGCGTCCTGCTCTACGGCCAGCCCGGTACCGGTAAGACGCTGCTGGCCCGCGCGGTCGCCGGTGAGGCCGGCGTGCCGTTCTACTCGATCTCCGGTTCGGACTTCGTCGAGATGTTCGTCGGTGTCGGTGCCTCCCGGGTCCGCGACCTGTTCGAGCAGGCCAAGACCAACGCGCCCGCGATCATCTTCATCGACGAGATCGACGCCGTCGGCCGGCACCGTGGCGCGGGGCTCGGCGGTGGCCACGACGAGCGCGAGCAGACGCTGAACCAGCTGCTGGTCGAGATGGACGGCTTCGACGTCCGCGGCGGCGTGATCCTGATCGCCGCGACCAACCGTCCCGACGTGCTCGACCCCGCCCTGCTGCGGCCGGGCCGCTTCGACCGGCAGATCCCGGTCGACGCGCCGGACCTGCCGGGCCGCGACAAGATCCTGAAGGTGCACGCCCGGGGCAAGCCGATGGCCGAGGACGTCGACCTGACCGCGGTGGCCCGCCGGACGCCGGGCTTCACCGGTGCCGACCTGGCCAACGTGCTGAACGAGGCGGCCCTGCTGACCGCCCGGCTGAACAAGAGCCAGATCGACAAGCACGCCCTCGACGAGGCGATCGACCGCGTGATCGCCGGCCCGCAGCGCCGGACCCGGCTGATGTCGGACAAGGAGAAGGTGCTGACCGCGTACCACGAGGGCGGGCACGCCCTGGTCGCCGCGGCCCTGCCGCACTCCGACCCGGTGCACAAGGTGACGATCCTGCCGCGTGGTCGCGCGCTGGGCTACACGATGGTGCTGCCGGACGAGGACAAGTACTCGACCACCCGCTCGGAGATGCTCGACAAGCTGGCCTACATGCTCGGTGGCCGGGCCGCCGAGGAGATGGTGTTCCACGACCCGACCACGGGTGCCAGCAACGACATCGAGAAGGCGACCGCACTGGCCCGCGCGATGGTCACGCAGTACGGGATGACCGAGCGGCTGGGTGCGATCAAGTTCGGCCAGGACTCCGGTGAGCCGTTCCTGGGCCGCGACCTGGGCAGCCAGCGCAACTACTCCGAGGAGATCGCCGCGGCGGTCGACGAGGAGGTCGGCAAGCTGATCCTGAACGCGCACCAGGAGGCCTTCGACATCCTGGCCGAGAACCGCGCGGTGCTGGACCACCTGGTCGAGGAACTGCTGGAGAAGGAGACCCTGGACAAGGGCGAGATCGCCCGCATCTTCACGCCGATCCAGAAGCGTGAGCTGCGGCCGGCCTGGACCGGGTCCTCGACCCGGGTGCCGTCCCAGCAGCCGCCGGTGAAGCCGTTGCCCAGCCGCGGTGAGCAGAACGGCTCGCTGTCCGACGTGATCCCCGGTGGGTCGGTCGGTCCGGACGAGGCCGCCAAGGGCCCGAACTACGGCGGCGGCCCCACCCCGCCCGCCGAGTGAGCACGGACCACCTGTGACCTCGCCGAAGTTCGATCACGCCCGGGCCGAAGCCGCGGTCCGGGAGCTGCTGATCGCGATCGGCGAGGACCCTGATCGTGAAGGTCTGAAGGACACCCCTGCCCGGGTCGCGCGCTCGTACGCCGAGATCGCGGCCGGGCTGGGGCAGACCGCCGAGGACGTCCTCACCACCACGTTCGAGCTCAGCCACGACGAGCTGATCCTGGTGAAGGACATCGAGGTCTGGTCGATGTGTGTTCCCAGTCGGCAGACGGTGAACGCGGTCGGTGGACGGAAGAAGGCTCTCGAGGTCCGTGTCGGCGATCGTTTGTGGACTCTGGTCAACGGCAAGGCTGAGCAGACCGAGGTCACCGGGATCCAGACGCACCAGACTCGTGACCTGGTAGAGGTGGTCACAGAGCGCGGCACCTTCCAGGTGACGCCAGACCATCCACTGGCAACACCTGAGGGCTGGTCCGAGGCACGGGACCTGCGCGGCCGGTACGTCGAATGGACCCCGGCGCGCAAGCTCTGCAGAACCAGGCCGGAGCTGACTTTCGGCTACGAGTTCGGTTATCTGATCGGTACCGTCTGCTCAGACGGAACGGTTGGCGGCAACCAAGTTTCGGTGGTCGTCAATGACCAGGAGTTTGCGAAGAAGTTCGCCCGGAGCGTCGAGGTCGCCACGGGGCTGATCCCGAGAGTCGAGCCAGTGAGTCGGCCCTCGGGGTTCACCGGCAAGGACACGCCGGGTTTCCGGGTGCGGGTGGTGTCGTCCTATCTCGCTGACCTGCTCCGGCAGTACGTCGGTGGGGACGCGAATCATCTGCGGCAGAGATTCCCTCGGGTGGTGCTCCGGGACCTGGCGACGTTCGAGGGTTTCGTCGATGGCTATGTCGACGGCGACGGCTGCCGGATCAAGCCGACGGCCCGGACCATCGTCTCCCACAACGCCCCGTTCCTTGAGGACCTCGCAGTCGTCATCGGAGCGCGCTTCACTCCCAAGACCGGCCGTGAGTCCGCCCTCTATGTCGCCGACAGCTGGTACCGGAAGCACGGCTTCGCTGCCGAAGACCATCGGACCGATCTGATCGAGTCGGAGTGGGTGAAGGTTCTTGACGTCCGCCCCGTAGCTGCGGTGGGTAAGAAGCCCTACACGGTGTACAGCTTCACATGTTCGCCCCATCCGACCTTCCTGATCAACGGGCACTTGTCGCACAACTGTGAGCATCATCTGGTCCCGTTCACCGGGGTGGCCCACGTCGGCTACATCCCGGGCACCGACGGCCGGATCACCGGGCTGTCGAAGCTGGCCCGGTTGGTCGACGTCTACGCCAAGCGCCCGCAGGTGCAGGAGCGGCTCACCACCCAGGTCGCCGAGTCCCTGGTCGAGTTGCTGAAACCGCGCGGCGTGATCGTGGTGATCGAGTGCGAGCACCTGTGCATGACGATGCGCGGCGTCCGGAAACCGGGCGCGAAGACGATCACTTCGGCCGTTCGCGGCCAGCTCCGCAACCCGGTCACCCGGGCCGAGGCGATGAGCCTGATCGTCGGCTGACCTGCGGGTCTTCCACTCTTTCCCGGTCCGCCGTAGCCCCGGCGGGCCCGCGCTCGTTGAACTTCCGAAGCTGTTGCCCATGGACATTCCGTGTCCGAACGCCTACGGTCCGTAGTGGCGTTCTGCCTCGAATGCAGGGCGCCGGCGTGAGGAGGAAAAGCATGTCAGGGCGTTTTCGGGTCGGCGCCGCACTCACCGGGGTCGTCGTTCTGACGGCTGCCGGACTGATCGCGGCGAACGGCGCCCAGGCGGACGGCGAGGTCGCAACCGCCAAGCTGCCCGCGGCCGACCAGCAGCTGCTGCAAGTCCAGGGCCAGGCACAAGCGCTCGAGGACAAGCTCGGCTCCCGGGCCGTCGGCAGCTATCTCGACGACGCCGGATCCCTCGTGGTCTCGGTGTCCGACCAAGCGACGGCCGACGTCGTCCGGGAAGCCGGCGCGATCCCCAGGCTGGTCCGCTACACCCTCGAGCAGTTGCTCGCGGTCAAGTCGCAGCTCGACGACATCGCCACCAGTTCGAGCGCCGGCCGGGTCAGATCCTGGTACGTCGACCCGATCAGCGGCACCGTCGTCGTCACCGCGCCGAGCGGCACCAAGGACCCGTTCACCCAGCGGTTCCTGCGCAAGGCGCTGGCCAACGGCGACAAGGTGACGCTGCGCCGGTCGCGGGGCACCGTCACCACCACCGACGAGGCCTTCGGGCTGCTCGGCGGCTACCAGGTCGACAAGAACACCGGCTACACCTGCTCACTGGGCTTCAACGCCCAGACCAGCGACGGCGGCCGGATCTTCCTCACCGCCGGGCACTGTACGGCGGGCAAGCCGTCCTTCTCCCGCAACGGCTACATCATCGGCAACACCCGCAGCTCCAGCTTCCCCGGCAACGACTTCGGCACGGTCAGCGTGATCGAGGGCTGGGACCAGCAGGGCCGGGTCGAGCGCTGGGGTGCCTCCGACGTGATGATCCGCGGCGCGGCCGACGCGATGGTCGGGGCGGAGCTGTGCAAGTCCGGCAAGACCACCGGCTGGACCTGCGGCAAGATCGTGGCCCGCAACGTGACCGTGAACTACGGCAACAACAGAGTCGTGCGCGGTCTCTTCCAGCACACCGCCTGTGTCGAGTCCGGTGACTCCGGCGGAGCCAACATGACCGGGGACTACGCGCAGGGAATCACCAGCGGCGCGGCCCTGATCAGTGGCCAGTGCCTGGACAAGCACGGACAGGCGAACGAGTCGTACTCGCAACCGATCGGTGAGGCGCTGTCCGCTAGCGGCGCCTCGCTGGTACTGGGTTAGGGGGTGTCGCCCGCTCTCCTGCGTGCTGCGGGGCACTCGGCACGGCACCTCGCCGCACTGGAGCAAAAGCCACGATGGAAGAGCATCGAGGCTTCCACTCCAGCACGCCGAGCTACCGCACCGAGCACCTGCTCGCGACTGCAGGAGAGCGGGCGACACCCCCAGCGGCTCCGGGCGGGAGCCCGGAGCCGATGGGGGCCCGGTACCTAGGTGGGGCAGTTCAGGCGCGGCCACTACGGTGGTCGGGTGCGAACTGCCCCACCGAATCATGTCGAAGGCCTGCCCGGACCGGATCGCTGTCTGGTGATGGGGGTCGTCAACGTGACCCCGGACTCCTTCTCCGACGGCGGTGAGTGGTTCGAGCCGTCGGCCGCGATCAAGCACGGCCGCGAGTTGCTGGCCGAAGGCGCCGACCTGCTCGACGTCGGCGGTGAGTCGACCCGGCCGGGCGCGGCCCGGCCGGCGCCAGCCGAGGAGATCCGCCGGGTCCTGCCGGTGATCGAGACGCTGGCCGCCGAGGGCGCGCTGATCTCGATCGACACGATGCGCGCCGATGTGGCCGCTCTCGCGCTGGACGCCGGTGCGGTGATGGTCAACGACGTGTCCGGCGGCCTGGCCGACCCGGAGATGCTCGGGCTGGTGGCCGACCGCGGTACGCCGTACGTGTGTATGCACTGGCGGGGGCATTCCGCGGACATGCAGCAGCGGGCGCAGTACGAGGATGTGGTGGCCGAGGTGATCGCCGAACTGGCCGCGCGGCTGGAGGCGATCAGCGCCGCGGGGGTGGACCTGAATCGCGTCGTGCTCGACCCGGGGCTGGGGTTCGCGAAGAACGCCGACCACAACTGGGAGGTGCTGCGCCGGCTGCGGGAGTTCGCGGTACTGGGAAGGCCGTTGCTGATCGGTGCCTCGCGGAAGGCGTTCCTGGGTAGGCTGCTCGCCGACGAGGAGTCCGGCGAGCCGAGACCGGCCGTACGACGAGACGACGCCAGCGCTGCCGTTTCCGCCCTCGCCGCCGCGACCGGCGCCTGGTGTGTCCGGGCCCATGCGGTGGCACCGAGTGCGGACGCGGTACGGGTTGCGCGCCGGTGGGGAGCGGTATGACCGAAGAGCCGGGCGGAACGCGACGGGGGACGGGCGCGTCGGCCGAGACCGTGGTGCTGAACGCGAACACGGCGTTCTACAACGCGTTCGAGGCGGGCGACCTGGACCTGATGGCGGCGGTCTGGCTGCCGGAACCCGATCCGGTCTGCATCCATCCGGGCAACGCGGCGATCTACGGGTACGCCGAGATGATGCGGGCGTGGGCGATGATCTTCGCCAACACGCCGTACATCCAGTTCTTCCTGACCGACGTGCAGGTAAGAGTCGATGAAGACGTGGCCTACGTCACGTGTACGGAGAATGTCCTGTCGTCGGGTGAGGGCGCCCCGGAGGAGGGATTCGCCGGGGGCAAGGCGCTGGCCACCAACGTCTTCCGCAAGACGACTTCCGGCTGGCGGTTGTGGATCCACCACGCCTCCCCGGTACTGTCGTCTGGGGGTCGACCGGAGGAGGCAGAGTGAGCGGTCCCGGACTGTCCCCTGAGCTACGGCCTCCGGACGTGATCGAGATCCGTGGCATCCGGGGATTCGGGCGGCACGGCGTGTTCGAGCACGAGCGGACCGACGGGCAGGAGTTCGTCGTGGACGTGCGGCTCGAGCTGGACACCCGTCCGGCGGCGGCCTCCGACCAGCTGGCCGACACCGTGAACTACGGGCTGGTGGCCGAGCAGGTGCACGCGGCCATCGAGAGCGACCCGGTGGACCTGATTGAGACACTGGCACAACGGATCGCGGACCTGTGCCTCGCCGACCGGCGGGTGACCGGAGCCGCGGTGACCATCCACAAACCCTCGGCGCCGATCACGGTGCCTTTCGACGACGTTGTCCTGACCGTGCAGCGCAGAGCCGGAGAATCCTCGTGACCGAGACCCCAAGTCCCCACGTCATCGACGCGGACACCCTCAGTGGTGGCCTCAAGCCGATCCGGCAGGTGATTCTGTCGCTCGGCAGTAATCTCGGCGACCGCGAAGCCAACCTGCAAGGTGGCGTCGACGCGTTGCGGGACACCCCCGATGTGGTCGTCGTGGACGTCTCGCCGATCTACGAGACCGAGCCGGTCGGCGGCCCGGACGAGTCCGGGCCGTACCTGAACATCGTGCTGCTCGCCGACACCACCCTGTCGGTCGACACGTTGCTGGACCGCGCGCACGCGGTCGAGCAGGCGTTCGGCCGGGAGCGCAGCGTGCCGGGGGCGCCGCGGACGCTCGACGTCGACCTGATCACCTACGGCAAGAAGACGATCGAGTCCGAGGAGCTGACGGTGCCGCACCCGCGGGCGCACGAGCGCGCCTTCGTGCTGGCGCCCTGGCTGGACATCGAGCCCGACGCGGTCCTGCCCGGGGTCGGCCCGGTCGCGGAGCTGCTCGCCAAGGTCGGTACCGAGGGCGTGAAGCGGCTCGACGAGCTCACCATCGAGCTGCAGTAGTGGTGTCAGGCGGGACCGGTCCGGGCCGGGCACCAGGGGCCGGCAAGGAGCCGCCGCGCCCCGGGTCGGTCCGGCCGACCTCACGACGGCTGCTGGCCGCGATCGTCGTCCTCGGGGCGGCGATCGGCTGGACCATGGTCAAGGCGATCGAGTCCGGCGGCGGCGTCGCGCCGATGGTCTCCTGGCTCACCCTGGTCGCCTGGGGCTTCCTGGCCGCGCTGCTGTTCGCCGCGGCCCGCAACACCCACCAGCGGGTGCAGATCCGGCGCGAGCGGATCGAGCCGTCCCGCGCGGTGTTCCTGCTGCTGATCGGAAAGGCCAGCGCGTTCGTCGGCGCGTTGTGCACCGGCGTTTACGCAGGGTTCGCGTTATCCTTCCTGGGCGCGGTCGGTTCCACCGGACCGCGGAACCGTGTGATCAACGCCGGTGCTGCGGCGCTGATCTCTGTGCTGGTCGTCACGGCCGGATTGCTGCTCGAACGGGCGTGTCGTATCCCCGATGACCCCGAAGAGACCCCCTAACATGTCGGTCCATGGGGTCAAGGGGTAGCCGCCGTCGAACCAGGGCCACTGTTCTCGTGGTCGCCAACGTGCTGCTCGTCCTGATCTGCCTGGCCGTGAGTGTCTCGCTGTTCTCCCAGAACCAGTGGATCCTGCGCGCCGCCGCGGTGGCCGCGGTCGCCGTCGCGATCGGCTCCTCGGCCCTGACCCGTCACCAGCTCCTGATCGAGCGCCTGAAGCACAGTGACGAACGCGCCCAGGTGGCCCAGGAGTACTCCCGCATCACCAGCGCCCGGGTGGTCGAGAACGCCGAGTTCGTCGACCTGATGCAGCGCCGCCTGGACAAGATCGACCAGCGCCTGGACAAGATCGACGAGGAAGTGGCCACCGTCGTCGCCGCCGGTGACAAGCACTCCCAGGCCGACGCCCCCACCGTCGTGGACCTCAAACTCCGGGGCCTGGCCGCTTCCTGACCCCGTACTCCGGCCACGCTGGTCCTTACTCGGCGTGGTTGGGAGGCAGATGATGTCGTACGGCGCGGCGTTACCCGATCCAGGACGGGCCGAAGACCTCGACGGGCTGGTCGAACAGCTCCGGGCCCTGAAGGTGTGGGCCGGCGATCCGTCGTACGAGACCATCGCCCTGGGCGTGAACGACCAGTGGCGGGCGGTCGGTGAGCAGACCCGGCGGACGACGGTCGCGGACTGTTTCCGGTCCGGCCGGCGGCGGATCAACAGCGAACTCGTCCTGGCCATCGTCCGGGTGCTGCATCCCGACGAGGGCTATGTCAGCCAGTGGCGCCAGGCTCTGCGGGTCGTCACCGGCGAGATCCAGGCGGCGGCGCAGGTCAGGGTCCAGGCTGCTCTGCCGGAGCGGCTTGCTGACTTCAGTGGTCGTAAAGCCGAGTTGGACCAGCTGGTCACGGCGTTGGCCGTCGGGGGAACGACTGCTGTCGTGGTCGGGATGCCTGGGATCGGCAAGACCCAGCTCGCGGTCCAGAGCGGGCACGTGCTGGCTGGGGACGAGCCGTTCGAGCAGGTCCTGTTCGTGAACCTGCGGGGGTTCCATCCGGACAGGTCCCAGCCGCCGGCCGATCCCGCGGCTGTTCTCGACGGGTTCTTGCGGCTGTTGGGCGTGCCTGGGAGCCGGGTGCCGCACAGCATCGAGGCCAGGGTCGCTCTGTATCGCGAGCGGCTCGCAGGTGTCCGCGCCTTGGTGGTGCTGGACAACGCCGCTTCGGAAGAGCAGGTCCTGCCCTTGCTGCCGGAGTCCACCACAGCGGTCACCCTGGTCACCAGCCGCAGGAGCCTGGACGCTGTGGAATCCACGGTCCGTATCACCGTCGACGGGTTCACCGCCGCAGAGGCCACCGGCTTCCTGCTGCAGGCCGCACCGGCTGTGCCGGCCGGCGCGGACCCGGAGGCTCCAGGACGCATCGCGCTGCGCTGCGGGTACCTGCCGCTGGCACTGGGTCTGGTCGCCGGTTACATCCGCACCAAGCCGGGCTGGACCCTTACCGACCACGCGGACCGGCTCGACGAACGCCGTCGGGACCGGCGGCTGGAGGACGATGTCGAGTCGGCCCTGGACCTGTCGTACCGGGACCTTCCCGACGAGTATCGTCGGCTCCTGCGACTCACTGCCCAGCATCCCGGCCAGGACTTCGACCAGTACGGCGTCGCCGCGCTCTGCGATCTCGAATTGCCTCAGGCCCAGGAGCAGTTGCGCCGGTTGCACCGAGATCATCTGCTCCAGCTGAGCGGCCACGGCCAGTACACCTTCCACGACCTGGTGCGCTCTTATGCGAGCCTGCGCGCGCTGGACGAGGATGCGCCGCCGGTCCGCCGAGCGGCGCTCACCCGCCTCTTCGACTACTACCTCGCAACCTGTGCGGTAGCGATGGACACCCTCTACCCCTCGCAGGTGTACCGCCGGCCAGAGGTCCCGCCATCCCGTACGCCGGTACCGGAGCTGATCGAGTCCGGCACGGCAAGGGAGTGGTTGGACACCGAGCGGCCGAACTTGATCGCCGTGGTCGGCCACGCCGCGGCCAACGACTGGCCGGCCCACGCGATCACGCTGTCCAGAGTCGTACTGCGGTATCTCGACGGCACCCACGCCGGTGACGCGATGACCGTCCACAGTCATGCGCTCCGTGCTGCCGAGTCGGCCGGTGATGAGACGGGCCAGGCCCACGCCCTCAACTCCCTTGCCATCACCGAGATGACCTTGGGGATCTACGAGCCTGCCGTCGAACACCTGAAACGGGCCTGCGTCCTGTTCGAGCGAGTCGGCGAGCACGCCGGCCGGGCCCGGGCGCTGACCAACCTGGGCAGCGTCGAGGAACGGCTCGGTCGGTACGAGTCGGCTGCTGACCACTTGAACCAGGCTCTGCAGCTGTATCGCGGCGACATCTCCGACCTCATCGGCGAAGCGGGTGTACGGATCAGCCTCGGCGACATCGCGCAGCGACTGGGCCATCTGGATGCCGCGGCCGAGCACCTCGCGCAGGGGCTCGCCCTGTACCAGCAGGCAGGCGATCCGGTGGGGCAGGCGCACGCCTTGAACAGCCTGGCTCCCGTCGAGCAGAAGCTGGGTCAGACCGAGTCGGCAGTCGAGCATCTGGAGCTCGCCCTGGTGCTGTGCCGGCAGGCCGGTCACCGGGGAGGCGAAGCGGGCACCCTCGACAACCTGGCCGTGCTCTTCACCAGTCTCGGCCGGGCAACGGAAGCCGTGACGCACCACGAGGAGGCACTCCTCATCTGCCGTGAGGTAGGCGACCGCGGCGGCGAGACCTGGGCCCTGAACGGCCTGGGCGAGGCGGTACTGCTCGCCGGCCGACCAGCCGAAGCCATCACCCACCACACCGCCGCCAACGCACTGGCCACCGAGCTAGGCGTCCCTGACCAGCAAGCCCGAGCCCACGCCGGCCTAGGTCACGCCCACACCGCGCTGAACGACCCGGCCGCAGCCCAACACCACTACCAGATGGCCTACACCCTCTACACGACCCTCAACCGCCCGGAAGCCAACGACCTCCGAAGTCACCTGACCGTCGGCTGACCGGCGGCGTACGGGCTATTTGTCGATGTCGCCGACGACGAAGAACATGCTGCCGAGGATGGCGATCATGTCGGCGACGATGGTGTTGGGGAGCATCTCGGGCAGGACCGAGATGTTGTTGAAGCTGGCGGAGCGGAGTTTCAGGCGCCAGGGAGTTTTGTCGCCGCGGGAGACGAGGTAGTAGCCGTTGATGCCCAGCGGGTTCTCGGTCCAGGTGTAGGTCTGGCCCTCGGGGACCTTGAGGATCTTGGGGAGGCGGACGTTGACCGGGCCGGCCGGGAGTGTGCGCAGGTGGCTCAGGCAGGCGTCGACCAGGTCGAGGGAGACCTTCACCTGCTCCAGCAGGACGGAGAAGCGGGCGAAGCAGTCGCCGTCGGTGCGGGTGACGACGCGCAGTACGCCGTCGCGGGCCAGTTGCTCGTAGGCCAGGTACGGCTCGTCCCGGCGCAGGTCGGCGTCGACGCCGGAGGCTCGGGCGATCGGGCCGGAGACGCCGTACGCCGCGATCAGTTCCGGCGAGAGCTTGCCGACCCCGACGGTCCGGGCCCGGAAGATCTCGTTGCCCAGGACAAGGTTCTCGATATCCGGCAGCCGTCGCCGGACCGCGGTCGAGGCGGCACCGGCCCGGTCCAGCCAGCCGTACGGGAGGTCTTCCTTCAGGCCGCCGACCCGGTTGAACATGTAGTGCATCCGGCCGCCGGACAGCTCCTCCATCACCGCCTGGATCGTCTCGCGCTCGCGGAACGCATAGAAGACCGGCGTGATCGCGCCGAGCTCGAGCGGGTAGGAGCCGAGGAACATCAAATGGTTCAGGATCCGGTTCAGCTCGGTCAGCAGGGTGCGCAGCCAGACCGCCCGGACCGGCACCTCCAGGCCCATCATCCGCTCGACGGCGAGCACCACGCCGAGCTCGTTGGAGAACGCGGACAGCCAGTCGTGCCGGTTGGCCAGCACGATGATCTGCCGGTAGTCGCGCACCTCGAACAGCTTCTCCGCGCCCCGGTGCATGTAGCCGACGATCGGCTCGCAACCGACGATCCGCTCACCGTCGAGGGTCAGCCGCAGCCGCAGTACGCCGTGTGTCGCGGGGTGCTGTGGACCGATGTTGAGCACCATGTCGGTGGTGGGCAGCTCGGACCCCGCGACCGTCCCACCCCGCTCGAACGCCGGGTCGAACCCAGCCGCGCCCGCCCCGATACCCACCACTCGTTCCACACTCATAACCCCTATCGTGACAGGCTGGTGTCGTGGACGACCTCTTTGCTCCTGCCGATGTCAGCTGGACGCCGGTTTCGCCGAAGCTGGCGACCGTGCGCAGGCTGAACGCCGCCATCACGTTCGGCCTGCTGGCGATCGCCGGGCTGCTGCTGCTGGGGCTGCTGCTGAACTGGCTGTACGGCGTCCTGTTCCTGCTGCTCGCCGGGCTCGGCTTCGCCTGGTCGTGGGTCCTGATCGGGCGCAACCAGCAGTCCTGGAAGTACGCCGAGCGCGAGGACGAGCTGCTCGTCAGCCACGGCATCATGTTCCGCCAGCTGGTGGTGGTGCCGTACGGGCGGATGCAGTTCGTGGATGTGGCCGCCGGGCCGCTGGAGCGGTCGTTCGGGCTGGCGACGGTCGAGCTGCACACGGCGACGCCGGCCACCGATGCGAAGATCCCCGGCCTGCACCCCGACGAGGCGGCCAGGCTCCGGGACCGCCTGTCGGCTCTCGGCCAGGCGCAGGCGTGGGGCCTGTGACCGAGCCATCAGCGCCCTTCGAGGCGTCCCCACCCCAGCCCCACCCGCAACCACAGCCGCCGTCCCAACCGGGGCAACCACAGCCGCCGTCGTACCAACCGCCGCCGCCGATCCAGGAGCCGGTGACCGGGGCCCGGCTGCACCCGCTGACGCCGTTCGTGAAGGGCTGGGGGTACTTCGTCGTCGCGGCGTTCGCGATGGCCAACAACGAGGGGCTGCGGAGCAACCTCAAGATCGCCGGGATCGGCCTGCTCGGCGTACTGCTCGGCGGGATCCTGCTCGGCGCGCTGTCCTGGTGGTTCACCAAGTGGCAGCTGACCGAGGACGCGATCCGGGTCGACAGCGGCTTCCTGTTCCGCCGGACCAGGATCATCCGGTTCGACCGGATCCAGGCGATCGACGTGGCCCAGCCGTTCGTGGCCCGGCTGTTCGGCATGGCCGAGCTGCGGATGGACGTCGCCGGTGGCGGCAAGAGCGACGGCAGGCTGAGCTACTTCACGTACGACGAAGCGCAGAGACTGCGGGCCACCCTGCTCTTCAGGGCCAAGGGCGAGCATGCCCTCCAGCACCAGCCGTCGTCGGAGGTGGAGCCCGAGCCGCTGCTGGTCGTCCCGACCACCCGGTTGCTCGGTGCAACGTTGTTGTCCTCGACAGTGCTCGGTAGTGCGGCAGGCCTGATCTGGCTGATCGTCGCCACCACAGTGCTGGAGTTCCACGTCGGTCTGTTCGCGGGTCTGCCGCTGCTGCTCGGTGTTGTGCAGCCCATCTGGAAGCAGGTCGTTGGCAACCACGGCTTCACCCTGTCGGAGACGCACGAAGGGCTGCGGACCAAGCGCGGGCTGTTCGACGTGCAGCGGCAGACGGTGCCGCCGGGTCGTGTGCAGGGCCTGCTGATCACCGAGCCGTTGATCTGGCGGCTGCTGGGCTGGTCCCGGGTGGACCTGGACATCGCGGGCGTGGCCGGTTCCAAGGCCGATGGTGAGGACGAGAACGAGGGAGCCCAACTGCTTCCGGTCGGTGAGCGCCAGGAGGTGGCGGGAGTGCTCGCGAGAGTGCTGCCCGGCTTCGATCTGTCCGCCATCGAGATGCACCAGGCACCAGAGCGAGTGAAGTGGCTGCGGCCGGTCGGTTGGCGCTACCTGGCCTACGGCGTCGACAGCCAGGTGCTGGTGACCACCCGCGGCTGGGTGAGCCGCCGTACGTCGATCGTGCTCCACCACAAGACCCAGTCGGTCCGCCTGCAGCAGGGACCGATCCAGCGCCGCCTAGGCGTGGCCAACGTCCACGTAGACACCCCGCAGGGTCCGACCGACGCCATCGCCCTCCACCGCGACCAGGTAGAGGCCGCAGCGCTGGTAGAGGCTCAAGCCGACAGAGCACGCGAGGCACGCCGTACTGCGGACTCGGTGCCGGCCCAGACCCACCCGAACCCTCCGAGCCCCGACGGGTTCAGCAGCTCGGCCGCCTCTCCTGCAGACGACAGCTCGGCCAAGTAGCGCAGCGGCTCCGCTCTAGCCAGCTCCTGGCTAGGGCGCTCGGCCGAGATACCCAGTGCCCGCAGCGCGTCCCGCTGCGTCGTGAGCTGACCAGAGACGGCAGCAGCCAGTGAATCCAGCGCCACGTGCGCGGTGACGTCGCAGGAGCCGTCCAACGCCACCTCACACTCCCTGCCACCCCTGAACCCGGTCAGAGTCCCGTACGGCGGCCTGCCGGCTCGCAGGTGCCCGTAGTCGATCGCAACCGCCAGACCGGCCGACAGGCGAGCGACGACGTCCGCCCACGCCTGGTCGCGGGCCAGCCCGATCTCCGCCCGATCGCCCGGCTCCGCCAGCGGCCACCAACTCTCGAGCCAAGCAAGGTCGTTGCCCTCGACAACTTCGCCGAGGGTCTGGTCGGCCAGCACGTACCGGGGGTGACCGAGCGGGTCGAGCTCGACCACGTCGCAGGGGATGTTGTCGAGCCACTCGTTGGCGATCACCAGCCCGTTGAGTTCGACCGGCAACTCGTCGTCCAGCTCGATGTCGGTGACGTCCAGCCCGAGCGGGCGCAGTACGCGGCCCAGCTCTCCTTCACCGGCAGCGATGTCGGTGACGTGGGTGAACCCGAGTGTCTGTGCCAGGCGCGCCACGGCGGTGGCGAACAGCGGCGAGGCGTGCACCGAAGTACGGAAGTGCGCCGCCGGTCGTTCGCGGCGGTAGAAGCCGGACGGTCCATAGAGGGCCGCCTCCCAGGCCAGCCGCAATGTCACACCCTCCACGGAGTCCGCTATCTGAGTTCGGGGTCGCCGCCGATGGCGACGGCGCCGGTGAGTTGCCAGACGCCGTCGTCGCCCTCGCGCCAGATCGTCAGGTCGTCGAGACGGATGCTGGGGATCTCCTCGGCCGCCAGCGCTGCCTGGGCCTCGGCGACCAGGGCGGGGCTGCCCTGGGCCGAGGATGCGATGGTCAGGTGCGGCTGCGGGTCAGGGACCTCGCCGTCGTACGGCGGGCACTCGGGGAAGGCGGCGAGCACGGTCGCGACCAGGTCGCGGACCCGGTCGAAGGGCTCGGGACGCAGCCAGGTGGTGCCGTCCGGGAACTGGCCGGCCGTGGAGAAGGTCAGCTCGAACGGCTCGAGGTCCGCGACGGCGTCCTCCAGCCGCTGCACGTCCTCCGGCTTGGGGTCCCGCAGCCACGGCACCAGCACGGTCACGTGCGGCGGGACCAGCTCGCTGAGCGCGGCGGTCGGCCAGGCCGACGAGTAGGAGACGGAGCGCCATCGATCGGTGAACTCCGTCAACTCCGGCACCGCGATCAAGATCGCCGTCCGCCCGGTCGGGGCCGCCCACGGATCACCATGTCCACTCACCGGCCCATAGTCCCACCGATGAGACAACACTCAACCAAAAACACCCGCAATCTCTCCGGGCAGTCGGTGCAGGGGTCGGGGGTGCTCGCTCTCACACTGGTGGGGGTGGTTGGGGGTGGGGTGGGCGCGTGGTTCGGCACTACGCTGGGGTGGACCGCGTCAATCGTCTGGTACCCCGCCCGGGGACTGGAACGTAGAGAGTGGACATGGAACGTATCGGCATCATCGGCTCCGGCCGGGCCGGGAGCGCCTTGGGAGCAGCCTTGGCGTCTGCCGGGCATCCCGTCACCGGCGTCACCGCGCGCTCGCAGGCGTCGCTCGACCGCGCCGCGAGACTGCTCCCGGACGCCCCGATCCTGTCGCCTGCCGAGGTGACAGCCCGCGCCGACGTGGTGCTGGTCGCAGTACCGGACAGTGCGATCGGTGAGGTCGCCGGCAGCCTCCCACTGACAGCGGAGCAGTACGTCGTCCACCTCTCCGGTGCCCACGGCTTGTCCGTACTACGGCCGACGGCCGCGACCCCAGTGGCCCTGCACCCTCCGATGACGTTCACCGGCGACAGGCCGGACCTCAGCGGCATCACCTTCACCGCAACGGCTCCTGATCACGCCAGGCCGTTGGTGGAGCGGCTGGTGAAGGCACTCGGGGCTGACGTGCAATGGGTCGCGGAGGACCGCCGTGCGCAGTACCACGCAGGTCTGGTGCATGGCGCCAACCACTTGACCACCCTGCTCGCGCAGGCGTTCGCAGTACTGCGAGATGCCGGTGTCAGCGACTCGGCAGCGACACTGCGGCCGTTGCTGACCGCAACTCTCGACAACACGCTGCGGTCCGGTCATGATGCGCTCACCGGACCGATAGCGCGCGGCGACGTCGACACGGTGGCAGCCCATCTGGCCGTACTGCGAGGGCGCACCGCGAGCACGTACGCCGAGCTGGCCCGGGCGACGGTGGACCTGGCGGCGGCGGACGGCCGGCTGGAGCGCAGTACGGCCGAGCGGTTCTACGAAGTACTGGCAGCAGAGGTGCTTGAGCAGGATCGAGCAGGGGAGGCACCACGGTGAGACTCACCCAGACGAAGGCCGAGCTGCGGGCGGCCGCGGCGATCCGGCCACGGGCGGTCGTGATGACGATGGGGGCCCTGCACGAGGGCCATGCGGCGTTGCTCGCCGAGGCGCGCGAGCGGGTCGGGCCGGAAGGCAGCGTGGTGCTGACGATCTTCGTGAATCCCTTGCAGTTCGGGCCGACCGAGGACTTCGACCGCTACCCGCGCACGCTGGCCAGCGACCTCGCGATCGCCAAGAACGAGGGCGTCGACCTGGTCTTCAACCCGTCCCGCGACGAGCTCTACCCGAACGAGCCGTCGATCACCGTGCATCCCGGTCCGCTGGCCGACGAGCTGGAGGGCATGGTCCGGCCCGGGCACTTCGCCGGGGTGCTCACGGTGGTGACGAAGATGCTGCACCTGACCGCGCCGGATCTGGCACTGTTCGGCGAGAAGGACTACCAGCAGCTGACGCTGATCCGCGAGATGGTCTGCGACCTCGACATGGACGTGGACATCGTGCCGGTCCAGACCGTGCGCGAGCCGGATGGCCTCGCGCTGTCCTCACGCAATCGCTACCTGGACGAGACGGAGCGTGACGAAGCACTGGTTCTCTACCGCGCGCTGACGGCCGGTGCGAAGGCGGGGATGAACGGACCGGACGCCGTACTGGCTGCCGCACATGCCGAGCTGGAGGCCGTCCCGTCGGTGCAGATCGACTACCTGGCTCTCCGCGCGCCAGACCTGGGGCCAGTCATCGGCCCGGGCGAGGCACGGATGCTGATCGCGGCCCGCGTGGGTAGCACTCGTCTCATTGACAACATTTCCATCACGCTCAGATGAATACGGTTGATACCGTCGCGGAATGACTGCTCCAGCTGTACCGCAGCGGTTGGCTGCGCCTGAGCCTGGTTGGACCGAGACGGTCGACGTGGTGGTGGTCGGCTCGGGGATCGCTGGGCTGACGGCTGCCCTGAGGGCTCGTGAGCTCGGTTCGGTGCTGGTGGTGACGAAGGATGTGCTCGCCTCCGGGTCGACCCAGTGGGCCCAGGGCGGGATCGCCGCGGCGCTCAGCCCGGAGGACTCCCCGGAGGACCACCTGCACGACACCCTGGTCGCGGGAGCCGGGCTGTCGGACCCGGAGGCCGTCCGGGTGCTGGTGACGGAAGGGCCGGACGCAGTACGGGAGCTGATCGAGCTCGGAGCCGTCTTCGACACTGGCGCCGGGGGAGACCTGTCGCTGACCCGCGAGGGCGGCCACCACCGCAACCGGATCGCGCACGCGGGCGGCGACGCGACCGGCGCGGAGATCGAGCGGGCCCTGGTCGCCGCGGTGAAGCGGGCGCCGGACATCAGGATCATCGAGCACGCGCTGGTGCTCGACCTCCTGCTCGCCGATGACGGCGCGGTCGCCGGCGTCACGCTGCACGTGATGGGCGAAGGGCAACTGGACGGTGTCGGCGCGATCCGCAGCCGCGCCGTCATCCTCGCCTCCGGCGGACTCGGCCAGCTGTACGCCGCCACGACCAACCCGAGCGTCTCGACCGGTGACGGGATGGCGCTCGCGTTGCGGGCCGGCGCGAAGGTGCGCGATCTCGAGTTCGTCCAGTTCCACCCGACCGTGCTCTGGCTCGGCAAGGGCGCCAAAGGCCAGCAGCCGTTGGTGTCCGAAGCTGTTCGCGGCGAGGGCGCGTTCCTGGTCGACCACGAGGGCAAACGGTTCCTGCAGGGTCAGCACGAGCTGGCCGACCTGGCGCCGCGCGACGTGGTGGCGAAGGCGATCATGCGCCAAATGCTTGCCTCAGGCAAGGATCACATGTTGCTGGACGCCCGGGGTTTCGGCGACGAGAAGTGGCGGGTGCGTTTCCCGACGATTCTGGCGTCCTGCCGTTCGCACGGTATCGATCCGGTGCACGAGCTGATCCCGGTCGCCCCGGCCTGTCACTACTCGTCGGGTGGCGTCTGGACCGACCTGCACGGCCAGACGTCGGTGCCCGGTCTGTACGCGTGTGGTGAGGTCGCCTGCACCGGAGTGCACGGTGCGAACCGGCTCGCCTCCAACTCGCTTCTGGAGGGGCTGGTCTTTGCCCGCCGCATCGCGGCTTCGCTGGCCGAGCGGTTGCCGGACCTCCGTGAGCCGGCGGTCGACCAGCGCGTACCAGGGCTGGTTGCCGAGGACGTAGTACCGGAGTTGCAGCGGGTGATGACTGTGGGTGCTGGTGTGATCCGCAGCGAGCGTGGACTGTCGGAGGCGGGTGACAGACTCGCCAAGCTGATCGAGCAACCGGCCGAGCAGCCCGGCACCCCCGACTGGGAGGCGACGAACCTGGCGACGGTTGCCTCCGCGTTGATCGCGGCGGCGGCCACGCGCGAGGAGAGCCGCGGGTCGCACTGGCGGGAGGACCACCCGGATCGCGACGACCAGCACTGGTCAGGCAGTCTGGACCTGACACTGCCGGCCGAGGATGATTCGGCACGGCCCGCCGCGACGTTCGTGGCTCAAGCACCACCTGAGGGGAACTAGCAATGGATGACACGCTCGACAGGCAGTGGGTCGAGGACCTCGTCCGGGCCACCATCGAGGAGGACCTGGCCGGTGGCGTCGACGTCACCACCACGGCCACGGTCGACGCGGAGCACGTCTCGGTCGCGGAGTTCGTGGCCCGGGCCGACGGGGTCGTCGCGGGCCTGGAGATCGCCGAACTGGTGATTCGGCTGATCACGGGCAAGGACGAGGTCGAGATCGAGCACTCCGTCACCGACGGGGCCACCGTCACGGCGGGCGCAGTACTGATGACTGTGCGCGGCAAGACCCGGCAGTTGCTGACTGCGGAGCGCACTGCGCTCAACCTGCTCTGTCACCTGTCCGGCGTGGCGACGCTGACCAGCCGCTGGGTCGCGGCCGTCGACGGCACCGGCGCGGTCATCCGGGACACCCGCAAGACCATGCCGTTGCTGAGGTCGCTGGAGAAGTACGCCGTCCGCTGCGGTGGCGGCCAGAACCACCGGATGGCGTTGTCCGACGCCGCCCTGATCAAGGACAACCACGTGATCGCCGCCGGCGGCGTCGCGGAGGCGTTCCGGCTGGTCCGCAAGGCCTATCCGGACCTGTCGGTCGAGGTCGAGGTGGACTCGGTCGAGGACGCGCTGATCGCGGTCGACTCCGGCGCCGAGCTGATCCTGCTCGACAACATGCCGGTCCCGCAGCTGCGGGAGGCGGTCGAGAAGGTGGCCGGCCGGGCCCGGCTCGAGGCGTCCGGTGGACTCAGCCTCGATGTCGCCCGCGAGGTCGCCGAGACCGGTGTGAACTACCTCGCGGTCGGCGCGCTGACCCACTCTGCGCCCGTCCTCGACATCGCGATGGATCTCTAGTGGTGGGTGTGGGGGATAGCTCGGCACCGGCGACGCCCAGCCGGGCACCTCGCTGCGTTGGAGGAAAGGGCACGATGGAAAAACATCGCACCCTTCCCTCCGCCTTGCGATGCACCCACCTGGACGCCGCCGGCACTCGAGCTATCCCCCACACCCACCACAAGGCGGCCTGATGCTGCTCGCCGTCGCCGTCGAGAACACCAGGACGCTGGTCGGCCTGATCTTCGAGGGCACGGTCAAGCGGCACTGGTCGGTGGGGACGGATCCACGCCGTACTGCGGACGAATGGGCCGTCCTGCTCGAGGGACTGCTGGCGGGGGAGTCCGAGGTGTCGGGGATCGCGGTGTGTTCCGCGGTACCGCATGTCCTGCACGAGCTGCGCGATGTGGTCGCGCGGTACTACCAGGACGTGCCGAGCGTCGTCGTCGAGCCGGGCGTGAAAACCGGCTTGCCGGTCCTGGTCGACAACCCCCGCGAGGTGGGCACCGACCGGATCGCCAACGCGCTCGCGGCGGTCAACCGGTACGGCGCACCCTGCATCGTCGCCGACTTCGGTACTGCGACCACGGTGGACGTCGTGAACGCGAACGGAGCCTTCATCGGTGGCGCGATCGCGCCCGGCATCGAGACCGCCGTCGACGCGCTCGGCGTGGAGGCGGCCCAGCTGCGGCGGGTGGAGCTGGTCCGGCCGCGGGCTGTCGTCGCCAAGAACACTGTCGAGGCGCTGCAGTCCGGCGCGATCTTCGGCTTCGCCGCCCTGGTCGACGGACTGATCACCCGCATCGTCGCCGAGCAGGGCTTCGACCACGTCACCGTGGTCGCGACGGGCGCGCTGGCACCCCTGGTGGTCGGCGAGTCGAGCCAGATCCAGCACCACGAGCCGTTCCTGACCCTGCACGGCCTTCACCAGGCATTCGCCCGCAACCACTGACCCTCAGGTGTCGATCGGGCGGCCGACCGTCAGCGCCTCCTTCAGCTGGGGCGACAGGTTGTTGTAGATCGCGTCGGGCAGGGTGCCGGTGGCGTCCAGGGTTTTGGAGAAGAACGCGCGGGCGGCGGCTGCGAGGGTGACGTCGAGGATCTCTTCGTCGGACAGGCCGACTGCGCGCAGGTGATCGACATCCGCGGCGGTGACGGTGTCGGCCGCGAGCGCGACCTTGCGGGCGAACGTCATCACCGCCTCGTCGACGGGGTCACCGGCCGGCTTGTCCACCAACGCTGCCACCTCGGCGTCGGTGAAGAAGTTCTCCGCCAGCACGCCGCCGTGGGCGAGGCTGCAGTAGCTCGACTTGAGCGCGGTCGCCGCGGCCACCGTCGCCAGTTCGTACCGGCGCAGGTCCATGTTCGCCTTGATCGCGCCGTTCAGCTGCTTCCAGGCCTCGAACACTGCGGGCCGGGCGCTGAAGGTGATGGCGAAGTTCGGCACGTAGCCGGCCTCCGAGCGGTTCTCGGCCAGGTACTCGCCGGCCGGTGCCGGCGTACTGATGAATGCCATCGTGTCCCCCGTGGTGAGATGCTCCTCTTCGCAGCGTCTCACCGATCGGCCGAACGGTCGAGATCAGCTGAACGACCAGCCGGTCCAGCGCTCGATGCCGACCGTGATCACCGGGCCGCGCGGCGGATCGAGCGCGTACTGCGGATACTTTGCCGCGAGCAACGAGATTGCCGCCGGGTTCTGCGCGTTCACCCGGGCCGTGCCGTCGACCCGGACCCACCACAGCTGCCGCCAGTCGGCGTCGTACCGGTCGCAGAGGACCGCGACGTGCGGGTTGGCCGCGAGATTGCGCAGCCGCTGCAGGTCGGTGGTTGCCTTCGGCTTCTGGTCGACCGCGATCACCAGTTCGGCACCGGTCAGTTCGTCACCGGTGAGGGCGAACACGATTGGGACAAGATGGGGGCGGAGTTCGTCGCCCGGAGTGATACTGGCCAGGTAGGCGTGATCGGCCGCGGCGAGGCGTTTGCGGCAGGCGTCCTCGGTGAGTCGCACGCTGGTGACCCTACTGCCCAGCCGGGCCGGACCCGCTGGGTATCGTCTACGCCGGTTGTCCTTTCAAGAGTTCGGGTGAGGCGGGATGGTGAGGTTGCGCAACGTCTTGTCGGCGGCTCTGGCGACCGGCTTGGGCGCGGGTGTGTTGACGGCGTGTACGTCCGAACCGACGCCGACCAACGTGACGGTCGCCTGGGCCGACAACACGCGGCAGGAGGTCCGGGTCAGCTGGAAGGACTCCGACGCCCCGAACCGGATCACCATCGAAGGCGTGCTGAGCACCAGTCCGACGTACGTGCAGTTCGTGCCCGCGAGCGTGCCCAACACCTGGAAGATCCCGGCGTCGGCCTTCCCGCCGGACGGCACGTACAAGGTTTCGGTCGGGGTCGGTACGTCGACCGAGGGAATGTCCAGCAAGCTCGCGAGTTCGCCGGTGTTCGACACCGAGGGACCCGTGCGGCCCAATGGCGCGACGGCGACCCCGGTGGGCAGGCGGGACGTGCTGGTGCGCTGGACCGTGCCGCCGCAGCCGCAGGACTTCAGCCCCAACGACCCGCTGGACGTGCGCGGCGCCAGCCAGGTCTACGTGCCGGTGGTCGGCCGCCCCGGGCAGCCGCTGCGCGCGGTCGGGAAGGGTACGACGTCGACGCGGCAGGTGATCAAGAGCCTGAAGCCGCCGTACCTGTTCCAGCTGCGCGCCGAGAACGAGTGGTCCTCGGCGATCGGTGGTCAGCTCTCGGCCCGGACCAGCTCGACCGGTGCGACGGTTCCCGCCCTGGCGCAGTACGGGACGGCGGTCCGGCTCCGGGGCCGGACGATCCTGCAGGAGGTCGTCTGCGCCGACGAGGGTAGTTGCGTCCAGCAACGGACGACGTCGGCCGGGTTGCCGCTGGTGGTGCTGACCCAGATGACGCCGGGCGCGCGCTGGACTCCGGCCGCGCGCGGCAAGACCACGGCGGGCGGGCACTACGACATCCCGATCGCCGCCGGTGCGAGCCGTCCGTACAAGGTGATGATGCCCAACTTCAGCCAGGTCGGCACGGCCGCGGTGTGGTCGTCCAGCAGGCCGAAGCTGATGCAGTCCGTCGTGCGACCGGTGTCGACGGGTTTCGTCGGCGGTGCGATGAAGAAGCGCGGCGAGAACATCACCGCGGTCCTGGTGGTCCAGCCGGGCATGAACACCACCGTCTACCTGCAGGCGTGGAACCGGCAGGCCAGGAAGTGGGTCGGGGTCAAGGCGCTCCCGATGCGCAAGGGCCAGGCCGCGTTCGCGTTCAAGCTGGCCAGGCCGGGCATCTACGTCTACCGGTTCGTGATCCCCAACGCGACGATGCTGGGCCGGCCGCTGCTCGGCCGGGTCACCAAGAACCTCTCGCTAAGCGTCCGCTGACTCCACCGCGGCGGTGCCCAGACCGGCCGGTACCGCACCGGCCGGTACTACGTCCGCCGGCGCGGCCTGCTCCGGATTGCGCCGCTTACGGACCTTGTAGACCACGTACGCCGTGACCAGGCCGGCCGCGACCGCGACCAGTGCCCAGATCGACAACGCGCCGAAGATCTTGTCCGCGTTGTCGCCGATCTGGTACGCGACGAGGCCGATCGTGGTCGCCCAGGTGATGCCGCCGGTCGCGTTGGCGATCAGGAAGCGCGGATAGTTCATCCGCAGCATGCCCGCCATCGGGCCGGCGAAGATCCGCAGCAACGCGACGAACCGGCCGAAGAAGACCGTCCAGACGCCGTACTTGTGGAAGTACTTCTCCGCCTTCTCGATCCGCTCCGGCGAGAAGTGGTGGAACCGCCGGCCGAGCCGCTCGAACAGCCCCCGGCCGGCCTTGCGGCCGATGTAGTAGCCGACCGAGTCGCCGATGATCGCGCCGGCGGCGGCCGCGCCGATCACGAACCCCACGTTCAGTTGCCCCTGCGAGGCCAGCAGCGCCGCGGCGATCAGCGTCGTCTCCCCGGGCAGCGGCACGCCCATCGACTCGATCCCGATCACCAGACCGACCAAGAGGTACGCGGCGATCGCCGCGCCGCCGGTCGGGATCGTGATCGCCAGCGCGTGCATCGTCAGTTCCCCCATGCCT
Organism: Kribbella sp. CA-294648; assembly: GCF_050943845.1. NCBI lineage: Bacteria > Bacillati > Actinomycetota > Actinomycetes > Propionibacteriales > Kribbellaceae > Kribbella > Kribbella sp. CA-294648. The sequence goes on along the minus strand of NZ_CP191981.1, from coordinate 8,042,453 downwards.
CCATCCTGGCACCGGGGGACAACCGATTACCTGACGCGCGAGCTATTCCGGGGGAATCTCAGGGTTTGCCCCGTTGAACGCCTTCGTCACGTTCTGCAACGCCGAGGTGACCTCGGACGGGATCACCCAGAACGTGTTGCCCGGGCCCTTGGCCAGCTCGGGCAGCATCTGCAGGTACTGGTAGGCCAGCAGTTTCGGGTCCGGATCGTTGCGGTGGATCGCCTCGAAGACGGTGTCGATCGCCTTGGCCTGGCCCTCGGCCCGCAGGATCGCGGCCTGCCGGTCACCCTCCGCGGTCAGGATCCGCGCCTGCCGCTGACCCTCGGCGGCCAGGATCGCGGCCCGCTTCTCCCGGTCCGCGCGCATCTGCTTCTCCATCGACTCCTTGATCGACGGCGGCGGATCGATCGCCTTCAGCTCGACCCGGTTGACCCGGATGCCCCACTTGCCGGAGGCCTCGTCGAGGACGCCGCGCAGCTGGGAGTTGATGTGTTCGCGCGAGGTCAGCGTCTTCTCCAGGTCCATACTGCCGATCACGTTGCGCAGGGTGGTGACGGTCAGCTGCTCGATCGCCTGGATGTAGTTGAAGATCTCGTACGCCGCCGCGCGCGGATCGGTGACCTGGAAGTAGAGCACCGTGTCGATGTCGACCACCAGGTTGTCCTCGGTGATCACCGACCGTGGCTCGAACGAGACCACCTGTTCGCGCAGGTCGATCAACGGCCGGGGCCGGTCGATGAACGGGATGACGATGTTGAGGCCCGGCTCGAGGGTGCGCAGGTAGCGGCCGAGCCGTTCCACGTTGCTGGCTCTGGCCTGTGGCACGATCCGCACCGTCCGCAGTACGAGAACGACGGCCAGTACGGCGACGATCAGCCCGACGATCAGCTCGGCCATGGCTACTCCCGGGGATACACGAGGGCCGTCGCGCCCTCGATCGCGAAGACGTCGACAGTGGTCCCGGCCGGGATCAGCAGGTCGGGATCGTAGGACCGCGCGGTCCACTCCTCGCCGCCGATCCGGACGCGCCCGGGCTCCCGCCCGACCACACTCAGGACGACGGCCTCACGCCCCACCAGCGCGGCCACTCCGCTCCGCAGCTGTGGGTACGCCGTCAGGTGCCGCCGGGCCACCGGCCTGACCAGGACGATCAGCGCCGCCGCGGTCACCGCGAAGGCCAGCAGTTGCAGCCCCACGCCCAGCCCGAGCGCCGCGGCCCCGCCGGCCGCCGTGGCCGCGAGAGCGAGCAGCAGCAGGTCGAGAGTGGCCGTCATCAACTCGGCGATCCCGAGTACGGCCGCGATACTCAACCACAGAAGCCAGGACTGCATGCGATCACCTGCACCGGCGGAACTACCTCTTGCATCGAAGGTACCCCCGCAACCGCGTCCGTGGACCTAACAGTTCGGCTTTCTTCCAGGCTGGGGTGTGGACAAAGGATTCGTTGGTCCGGGCGGGGAGTCACTAGCCTTTGGGTATGACTGACTCACGTGAGAACCCGGCGACCCCCGACAGCGGGCAGGACGACCTGCCCGAGCAGATCCGGGTGCGCCGGGACAAGCGTGACCGGCTGCTGGCCGAGGGGGTGCAGCCCTACCCGATCTCGGTGCCGCGGACGCACCTGCTGAAGGACCTGCGGGCGAAGTACGACGGGCAGGAGCTGGAGCCGGACACCAAGACCGGTGAGCAGGTCGCGGTGGCCGGCCGGGTGATCTTCCTGCGCAACACCGGCAAGCTCTGCTTCGTCCGGCTCCGGGAGGGCGACGGGACCGAGCTGCAGGTGATGCTGTCGCTGGCGGACGTCGGCGAGGAGGAGCTGGCCCGGTTCAAGGCGCTGGTGGACATCGGCGACCTGCTGTCCGTCCAGGGCGAGGTGGTGACCAGCCGCCGCGGCGAGCTGTCCGTGCAGGCGACCAGCTGGCAGATGGCGGCCAAGACGCTCCGCCCGCTGCCGAACGAGCACAAGCCCCTCAACGAGGAGGCCCGCGTCCGGCTCCGGTACGTCGACCTGATCGTGCGCGCCGAGGCTCGCGAGATGGTCCGCAGCAAGGCGGCCGTGCTGAAGTCGCTGCGCGCGACCTTCGACGGGCACGGTTTCATCGAGGTGGAGACCCCGGTCCTGCAGCTGACCAACGGTGGCGCCGCGGCCCGGCCGTTCAGCACCCACCTGAACGCCTTCGACCAGGAGATGAAGCTGCGGATCGCGCTCGAGCTCGATCTCAAGCGGGCGATGATCGGCGGCGTCGACCGGGTGTTCGAGATCGGCCGGACCTTCCGCAACGAGGGACTGGACTCGACCCATGCGGCGGAATTCTCGATGATCGAGGCGTACCAGGCCTACGGCGATTACGACACGATGGCCGAACTCACCCAGGAGCTGATCCGGAACGCCGGTGCGGCGATCGGGCGGACGACGGTCACCGCGCGCGACGGTTCGGCGATCGACTTCACCCAGCCGTTCCGGCACGCGACGCTTTTCGGGCTGCTGTCCGAAGCGGTCGGGGAGAGTGTCGACCAGACCACTGATCTGGCCGCCCTGCTGAAGTTGGCCGAACAGCACGAGATCGAGCTGCAGCCGGGCCGGAATGCCGGCGAGATCGCCGTCGACTTGTTCGAGAAGCTGTGCGAGCACACGCTCATCCAGCCCACCTTTGTGCGTGACTATCCGGAGTCGGCGCGGCCGTTGGCCAAGCCGCACCGGGAAATTCCGGGACTGGTCGAGGCCTGGGACCTGTTCGTCAACGGGGTCGAGCTCGGGGTCGCCTACTCGGAGCTGAACGATCCGGTGATCCAGCGGGATCGCCTGGTGGCACAGTCGTTGCTGGCCGCGGCCGGCGATCCCGAGGCGATGGAACTGGACGAGGACTTCCTGCGCGCGATGGAGTTCGGCATGCCGCCGGCCGGTGGGATGGGGATGGGTCTGGACCGGCTGGTCATGCTGTTCACCGGGGCCGGGATCCGGGAGACGATTTTGTTCCCGCTGCTGCGTCCGGAGTAGCCGCCCGGAGTATCTTGAATGGCGGATCCGGGAGCCGTTGCATAGCACAACCAACGGTCAAATCCATTCCCGGGTCCGAAAGTTATGCGATCCGGTCGGTGAGCGCGTTGAATACCCATCGTCACGACGGGCTCGCGGCATCGGTGCGGACCGGAGTTTTTAGTCACATCTTTACGGGCCATTCCGCCTGTTGAATGACACGGTACCGGTTTGTGCTGTACAAATCAGTAACAAGTTATTCGGCAGGGGGATTGTGCCCGGTGGCGGGCGCGGAAAGGACTGTCATCGATGGCGCAAAGGGTTCAGGTGGTTCTCGAGGACGATCTCGACGGCGGTAAGGCCGACGAGACCGTGACCTTCGGGCTGGACGGTTCGACGTACGAGATCGATCTGTCCAAGAAGAATGCCGCCAAGCTGCGTGACGCCCTGGCCGCGTACGTCGGCGCGGGGCGCCGGGTCTCCGGGCGCCGCGGCGGTGCCGGCCGGACGCGTGGACGGGGCCGGTCGGCGACCGACTCCGCGGACATCCGCGCGTGGGCCAAGGAGAACGGCTACGAGGTGAGCGAGCGCGGCCGGATCTCGGCCGAGGTGCGCGCGGCGTACAACGACGCCAAGTAATTTCCTGGGTCAAGCGTCGGTCCCGGTGCCTCCTGAGGTGCCGGGACCGTCCGCATTCCGGCCGTTTCACACTGTGGACAGGTTCGGTTGGGCCGGCTGACGAGTCGGTGCCTGACCGGGCAGTAAAAGGGACGAATTCGCTGGTGGCGAACACCGGGCGCGCCGGGAACACCGGGCGTTCCAGCGGGGTTGTTCCCTTGTGATCCCCAGTTGGCGGCCGTACCGGAGGTCGTCGCTTGTTCGCTGAGAGCGAGGTCGTCGGTGCCGGGGACTAGCATGCAGGTACGGGGGTCGGCCTACACGGCACGTCCGACTCCTCTGAGGCAAGGAGCGCTTTGGCGATGTTTGAACGATTTACGGACCGCGCCCGTCGGGTAGTCGTCCTGGCCCAAGAAGAAGCCAGGATGCTCAGCCACAACTACATCGGGACCGAGCACATCCTGCTCGGCCTGATCCACGAGGGTGAGGGTGTCGCCGCCAAGGCTCTCGAGAGCCTGGGTATCTCGCTGGAGGCTGTCCGTTCTCAGGTCGAGGAAATCATCGGCCAGGGACAGCAGGCTCCGAGTGGGCACATCCCGTTCACCCCTCGCGCCAAGAAGGTACTGGAGCTCTCCCTGCGTGAGGCCCTGCAACTGGGTCACAACTACATCGGCACCGAGCACATCCTGCTCGGTCTCATCCGCGAGGGTGAGGGTGTCGCCGCGCAGGTCCTGGTCAAGCTCGGAGCGGACCTGAACAAGGTCCGGCAGCAGGTCATCCAGCTGCTGTCCGGGTACCAGGGCAAGGAGACGGCGACAGCCGGTGCCGGGGCCACCGAAGGTGCTCCCAGCAGCTCCCTGGTGCTCGACCAGTTCGGCCGGAACCTCACCCAGGCCGCCCGCGAGTCCAAGCTCGACCCGGTGATCGGGCGCGAGAAGGAGATCGAGCGGGTCATGCAGGTGCTGTCCCGGCGGACCAAGAACAACCCGGTCCTGATCGGTGAGCCGGGCGTCGGCAAGACCGCGATCGTCGAGGGCCTGGCCCAGGCGATCGTGCGTGGCGACGTGCCCGAGACCCTGAAGGACAAGCAGATCTACACGCTCGACCTCGGCGCGCTGGTGGCCGGGTCGCGCTACCGCGGTGACTTCGAGGAGCGCCTGAAGAAGGTGCTCAAGGAGATCCGCACCCGCGGCGACATCGTGCTGTTCATCGACGAGATCCACACCCTGGTGGGTGCGGGTGCCGCCGAGGGCGCGATCGACGCGGCCAGCATCCTGAAGCCGATGTTGGCTCGGGGCGAGCTGCAGACCATCGGTGCCACCACCCTCGACGAGTACCGCAAGTACGTCGAGAAGGACGCCGCGCTGGAGCGCCGGTTCCAGCCGATCCAGGTGGCCGAGCCCTCGATCGCGCACACGATCGAGATCCTCAAGGGTCTGCGGGACCGCTACGAGGCGCACCACCGGGTCACCATCACCGACCCGGCCCTGGTCGCCTCGGCGCAGATGGCCGACCGCTACATCTCCGACCGGTTCCTGCCGGACAAGGCGATCGACCTGATCGACGAGGCCGGTTCCCGGTTGCGGATCCGCCGGATGACGGCTCCGCCGGACCTGCGCGAGTTCGACGAGAAGATCGCGAACGTGCGCCGGGAGAAGGAGTCGGCGATCGACGCCCAGGACTTCGAGCGGGCGGCTTCTCTGCGCGACGACGAGAAGAAGCTGATCAACGCGAAGGCCGAGCGGGAGAAGCAGTGGAAGGCCGGCGACATGGACGTCGTCGCCGAGGTCGACGAGGAACTGATCGCCGAGGTGCTCAGCACCGCGACCGGTATCCCCGTCTTCCAGCTGACCGAGGAGGAGTCCTCGCGGCTGCTCAAGATGGAGGAGGAGCTGGCCAAGCGCTACATCGGTCAGGTCGACGCCGTGAAGGCGCTGTCCCGGTCGATCCGGCGGACCCGTGCGGGTCTGAAGGACCCGCGCCGGCCGAGCGGCTCGTTCATCTTCGCCGGCCCGTCCGGGGTCGGTAAGACCGAGCTGTCCAAGGCGCTGACCGAGTTCCTGTTCGGTGACGAGAAGTCGCTGATCAGCCTCGACATGTCGGAGTACTCCGAGAAGCACACGGCCTCGCGGCTGTTCGGTTCGCCTCCCGGGTACGTCGGCTACGAAGAGGGCGGCCAGCTGACCGAGAAGGTCCGCCGCAAGCCGTTCAGCGTGGTGCTGTTCGACGAGGTCGAGAAGGCCCACCCGGACATCTTCAACTCGCTGCTGCAGATCCTGGACGAAGGCCGTCTGACCGACGCCCAGGGCCGCGTGGTCGACTTCAAGAACACCGTCATCATCATGACCACGAACCTCGGTACCCGCGACATCGCCAAGTCGGTCAGCACCGGCTTCCAGCGGGTCAACGACGTGTCGGGTTCGTACGAGAAGATGAAGGCGAAGGTGACGGACGAGCTCAAGCAGCACTTCCGTCCCGAGTTCCTGAACCGCGTCGACGAGATCGTGGTCTTCCACCAGCACGGCAAGGAGGAGATCGTCAAGATCGTCGACCTGATGGTCGCGCAGGTGGAAGAGCGGCTGAAGGACAAGGACATGGGCATCGAGCTCACCCCGGCGGCGAAGGCACTGGTCGCCGAGCGTGGCTTCGACCCGATCCTGGGTGCCCGCCCGCTGCGTCGCGCGCTGCAGCGTGACGTGGAGGACGTGCTGGCCGAGAAGATCCTGTTCGGGGAACTGCGTCCCGGCCAGATCGTGCTGGTCGACGTCGCCCCCGAGGGTGCCGTCACCGAGGACGGGGTGCCGGAGTTCTTCACCTTCACCGGCGCCCAGAAGACGCCGAGCCCGGACCCTGACCTGGAGCTGACCGAGATCGCCGGCGGCGGTCCTTCGGCCATCCAGGACAGCTGAGCCAGGACAGCTGAGCAGGTAGCAGGCAGTAGGTAGCACGGCCGAGAGCCCCGCGGACATCCGCGGGGCTCTTTGTCGTTGCCGGGCCCGTGACGCGACCGGGCGCGGCGACGCAGGGGGATCGCGGTGATGCAACCGGGGCTTCGCGCCACCCAGTACTAAACGGTGAGGAAGCGCCCGACCCAACCACCGGAGGATGCGTGGCCATCGACCGCGACGAGGAATTCACCAGGTACGTCCATGCCCATCGAGGGCGGATGATGCGCCTGGCTCGGCTGCTGACCGGCGGCGACGCGCACTGGGCCGAGGACCTGGTCCAGACCGCCCTGACCAAGCTCTACCTGAAGTGGGCCGCGATCCGGCCCGAGGTCGGTGCCGCCCGGTACGCCGACAAGATCCTGGTGAACTCGTTTCTCGACGAGAAGCGCCGGTTCTGGCGGCAGCGGGAGACCTTGACCGACGACCCGGCCGAGCCCGGCAGGCCGACCGAGCCGGGCTCCGGGAGCGAGGACCGGCTGGACGTCCTGGCCGCCCTGGAGCAACTGCCGAAACGGCAGCGGGCCGCGGTAGTCCTGCGGTTCTTCAGCGACCTGGACGTGGCCGCCGTCGCGGAACTGATGACGTGCAGTCAAGGGACTGTGAAGAGTCAGACCGCTCGGGGGCTGGACAAGTTGCGCGACCTCATGGCCGATCCCCTGGACACCCTGGAGCATGTGCGATGACTGATCTGAAGGACCTTTTCGAGCAGGCGGCCGGTGACGAACCGGCCGTCACGAACGCCGAGGTCGCCGCCGACCTCTCCCGGGCCAAGCGGGCGGTACGCCGTCGCCGGTTGACCGGGATCGGCCTGACCACTGGTGCCGCGGCCGTCACCATCGCGGCCCTCGCAGTACCGCTGGTGTTGTCCGGTGGGTCTGGTTCCAGTGTGGCTGCGCCGCCGGACTCGGTGACGAGTTCCGCTGTGCCGGAGCGCGCACTGTCGGCCAGTGAAGTGCTGCTCGTCGCTGCTGCTCAGGAGGAGAAGGCCGAAGCGACTTCCGGCAAGTACTTCCGGGTCCGCACGGTCTACACCGCCGAGTGGACGGTCGGGGCAGACGGCAAGGTGACGTGCTGCGCGTCGACGCCGGCCGGTCCCGGTGGCTACAAGCTCCACGAGCTGAAGGTGATGGAGAAATGGACCGGCCTCAAGGGCGGCACCGCCTGGCAGGGGACACGCTCGCTGGGCGCGAAGCCCGCCACGGCTGCCGACGTGGCCGCTTGGAAGCGGGCAGGATCCCCGACCAGCTGGAACGCCGGGCCCAGTGACACCGTCGACCAGCGCGACCTGATCATCTCCAGCAAGCCGGGCAAGGGCACCCTGCTGGAGCAGAAGGACATGGCCGACCGGTACTTCGAACTGGGCGAGAACGGCACCTTGCAGGATGTCCTGCAGTTGCCGACGACTCCCGAGGGGCTGCGGGCTTGGCTGCTCAAGCAGAAGGCTGTGCGGGCTCCTGACGCCACCGACGTGTCGGCGATCGCCCAGATCGCCTCCGGTCTGCTCAGCGACACCCCGGCCCCGCCCAAGGTCCGGGCAGCGGCGTTCCGGCTGCTCGCGAGCTTGGAGGGCGCGACGGTCAAGCAGGGCGTCAGCGATGTGGTCGGCCGGAAGGGGACCGCTGTCGCGTTCTCGTTCCCGGCGTACAAGCTCGAGCTTCAGTTGATCATCGACCCGAAGACCGGGAAGCTGCTGAGCAGCCGGCACACCGGTGGCAAGAACGGCGCCAGCACTGTCCTCGTCTCGGGCTGGACGAACAACGCGCCGCAGGTCCCGCCGGCGACCCTCAAGTGAACTGAGGCTCCCGGCAAACCGTGCACTGGCCGCGGCGGCGGTAGTAGTACGCCGCCGTGGCCAGTCCGACGGATGCACCCCACACGGGGAACGGGAACACCAGCAGATGCCCGAGGTTGGTGAGCATGGAGGCGTCTGCCGACCAGATGAGCTGGACGAGAGAAGGGCTGCCGACCAGCAACAGGGTGGCGGCCACAGCACCCGGGATGACGACTGCCTTGACCGGGACCGGCCTGCCCGCGGCGTACGGGATCCAGCGGGGCCAGGTCTCACCCCAGGGGCGGATCAGGCCCAGTGTCGCGATTGAGGCTCCGATGGCGATCAAGCCGAGTCCCAGGCCGAAGAGCTTGATGCCGGGCTCCGCCTCGAGCTCAGCGGCTGTGATGCCGACTGGGTTCGGCAGCAACCAGGTCATCCGCAGCACGCCGTACGGGAGAGGGCAGAGGACGGCCACGACGGTTGCCCAGAAGCCCCAGCGGCCAGCAACCTCAGGACGGGTCCAGCGGCCCCCAGGACGCCCGCACCGGCTGCAGCGGCCCTGTGCGCTCCGGAGCCCGCGTACGCCGAGCACAGCCCAGCCTGCGCCCAGCAGGAAGGCTGCGAGGACGAACAACGGCCGGGTGCCGACCTTCTCCGGTCCTTCGGCGATCGCGGCCGCGAGGTTCTTGATCGCACCCCAGTCGAACAACCCCGTACTGAGCTCCAGTGCGGCAACCACCACCACGATCGCCAGCAGCGCCATCCGGGTGGCCGGCTGCCGCCATGCACCGACCGCCAGGAACCCCACCGCCACCGGCAGTCCGACCAGCACCAGTAGGTACCCGGTGGTCATCACGACCATCACACTGGGCGCCAGCAGACCGAACACCACCACCTGCAGCCCGGTGAACCACAACAACGGCCGGTACGCCGCCGGACTCCACTCCGTCCGAGCATGCCCAACAGCAGCCGGCACCCCGAGCAGTCCCAGTACTGCGATCAGTCCTGCGCCCCACTGCTCCGGCAAGAACGCCAGCATCGACAACCGATCGCCGTCGGGCGGCACCTTCCCGAACGGATAGCCACCGGCGCCCAGCACCCAAGCCAGGCCCCAGGCTCCGAACACCAGCGAGCCGATCGCTACCGCCACCGCGAGTACTGGCGTTGTGCGAGCAGTCGCCTCGCCCACCAGCCGCTGATCTGTCCGCATGACCATCAACCTCCGCACCCAGGCGTCTGTCGCCCACACTTCAACCCTGCGGCGAGCAGGGCGGGATGCGCCTCACGCTGACGGCTGAACAGCTTCCCCCGCGGGGGTGACTGCAGCAGGATGGCCATCGGGGAGTCGACCGAGAGACACGCGAGTGTTACACCTTGCCATCGCGTTCGTCGTAAAGTCCTTCGGTGGTCCAGCTCACGGTCCGGAGAACAACAGTGGCCGTCAGTTGCACTCGCTCGTTGTAGTTACGTGACCACCGCTTTGGGACCCGGACTGTCGGAGAGGGGGCCGGAGATGGAATCATCTCGTCGCATGGACGCACCGCGTCTGCCGCTGACCCAGGAACCGGTCCTCGACGCCGGTTCCTTTGGCGTGCGGCAAGCGGGTGGTGTGCTGGAGCGCGCGCAGCGGATCGCGGACACCTTGCGCGAGCAGGCGGAGTACGAGAACGACACCGCGCTGGCCGAGGCTGAGCGGATCCGCGCCGAGGCCGCACGGCTGCGAGCCGAGGCTGAGCAGGAGTCGCGGAAGCTCCGCGCGGAGGCCGAGGAAGAAGCCCGCAACCTGCGCGCCGACGCGAGCTCGGCTGCCCAGCGGCTGCTCAACGATGCCGAACGTGCCGCCGAGCAGTTGCGGAACGAGTCGACCGCGGAGGCCGAGCGGGTTCGGTCGGAGGCGATCGCCGAAGCGGAGCGCGTGCGCTCTGAGGCTGAAGCCGAAGCGGAGCGGCTCGAGCGCGAATCGACGGCTGCTGCGGACAGGCTGCGTAGCGACTCCATGGCGGCTGCCGAGAAGCTGCGCGAGGAGTCGACGGCGGCAGCGGAGCAGGTTTGCAGTGCGGCTGCGGCCGAGGCGGAGCGGCTGAAGGTCGAATCGGAGAGCGCGGCCGAGCAGCTGCGCAGTACGGTCGATGCAGAGGTGGCCAAGCGGCGCAGTGAGGTCGAGGCGACGGCGCAGAAACTGCAGTCCGACTCACAAGCAGCGGCCGACAAGCTGCGGGAGGAATCCCAGGCGGCGGCCGATCGCCGGCTCGCCGAGGCCGAGGCGGAGGCCGCCCGGCTGAAGGAAGAAGCCGACGAGATTCTCGAAGAGGCCCAGCTGGCCCGCGAGGCCGCGGCCCTGGCAGTCGACCGCGCGAGCCGCGAGGCCCAGCAGCTGGTCGCCGATGCCGGCGAGCAGGCGGCACTCGTCTCGCAGGCAGCGGTCCGCAACGAGGCCGAGCTGATCGCGCGGGCCGAGTCCGAGGCGATCGAGCTGCGCACCGCGGTCGAGCGGGAGGTCGACGCCGCGCGGGAGAAGTCGCGGGCCCAGATCGCCGCCGCGCACGCCGAGATCGAGCGGCTGCGCGGGGAGAACCGGGCCGAGCTGGAGCGCCGGACCGCCGAGCTGGAGGAGACCGAGCGGGCCAAGCTGGCCGCGATCTCGCTGGAGATCGACAAACTTCGCTCCGTCGCGCTCGAGGAGATCGCCGCGCAGAAGGCCGAGGCCGAGCAGAGCAACGAGCGGTTGATGGCCGACGCCCGCGCCCAGGCCAAGCTGGTCGTCGACAGCATCGAGGCAGACCGCCGGACCGCGGCCGCCGAGGCGCAGCGGATCGTCGAGGAAGCGAACAAGGCGGCCGAGACCGCGCTGGCCGAGGCCGAGAAGCAGACCGCCTGGAGCAAGAAGACGGTCGACGAACTGGTCGCCGCGGCCGAGCAGGAAGCGCGCGGGATCCGCGACCGGGCCGCGATGGACGTCGCCGAAATGGCCCGCCGCAAGCGCGCGCACCTGCGCCGCGTGGTCAGCCGTTCGACCAGCCGGCTGCGCGAGACCCAGACCGCGATCGCCAAGGAGAACGCCGAGCTGACGGCGCTGGCCGAGAAGACGCTGGCCTCGGCCAACGCACAGGCCGAGGCGACGCTGAGCTCCGTCACCCAGCAGGCCGAGAAGGTGACCGCGCAGGCCCAGGCCAAGGCCGACCGGTTGAAGGCCGCCGCCGAGGTCGAGGCCAAGGAGATCGTCGCCCGCGCCACCCGCCGCGAGGCCGAGGCCCAGGCCAGCACCCAGGTACTGCGCGAGCGCGCGGCCAGCGATCTCGCCGACGCCCAGCGCCAGGCCCACGAACTCATCCGCAAGTCCCGCGCCGAGGCCCAGGGCCTCGAGGCACAAGCCCGCGAGCACGCCGACGAACTGCGTGCGCAGGCCCGGAAACTTCTCGCCGACGCCGAGGCGAGGGTCGCCGCGCTGAACCAGCGCCGCGACGAGATCACCAAGGAGCTCACCCAGCTTTCGGGTGTGATCGAGGCACTCGCTGTACCCGGGTTCCGCGCAGGTGGTGGAATGTCCGGTAGCGAGGGTTCCACGGGGGAATCAGGATGAGGACGTGACAGTCAGATCCTTGTCAGTGACAATGTGTGATCCACCCACCCACCGAAGTGAGCATCAGAAGACATGAGCAGTGAATCCCCAACCCCGTTCCGCACCGTTCTGCGTGGCTACGAGCCTGCCCAGGTGGACCAGCACGTTCGAGAGCTGACCACCTCGCTGACCGCGCTGCAGCAGCAGTCGGAGCAGCTGCAGCGCCACGTTCAGGAGCTGCAGGCCCGGACGGACGCGGCCGAGTCGGCCGTGATCACCGCCCAGGAGGACAACAAGGACCGCACGCCCACCTTCACCGAGTTCGGTGAGCGGGTCGCGAAGATCCTGTCGCTGGCCGACGACGAGGCCCGTGATCTGGTCACCCGCGCCCGGACCGACGCCGAGGCGATCGTCGCCGACGCCGAGGCACACGCCAAGAAGGTCCGCAAGGAGGCCGAGCAGTACTCCCTGGACTGGAAGAGCGAGGTCGACGCCGAAGCCGCCCGCATCCTCGAGGAAGCGCGCACCCAGGCCGACGACATGCGCGACGAGGCCGAGCGCGACGCGACCGCGCGCCGCAGCGAGGCCCAGGCCCTCTACGAGCAGGAGCGGGCCAAGTCCGCCCAGGCCGCGGCCGCCTTCGAGACCACCCTGGCCGAGCGCCGGGGCAAGGTCGAGCAGGAGTTCGCAGCCCGGACGGCCCTGGCCGAGCAGCAGCTGGCGGCGGTCACCGACCGTGCGGCCCAGGTGCAGCGCGAAGCCGACCGGTCCCGGTCCGAGGCGGAGCGCCTGGCCCAGCAGCAGCTGGCCGACGCGAACCGTCAGGCCCAGGAGATCGTCGCGGCCGCGAAGGACAAGTCCGAGCGGATCCGCGCCGAGTCCGAGCGCGAGCTCGCCGCGGCGACCCAGCGTCGCGACAGCATCAACGCGCAGCTGACCAACGTCCGGCAGATGCTGGCCACGTTGTCCGGCAGCCCGGCGATGCCGCTGGACCTGCTCGCCGACGACGCCGACGAGCCGGCGACGAACAGCAGCAAGAAGAACTGATCACCACCCGCTGAGGCCGGCCCGGTTCTGGGCCGGCCATCAGCATGTTTTCGTCGCGGATCAGGCCGGCAGGCGGTAGCGACCGTCGGCCACCGGGTCCACCAGGCCGTCGGCGACCAAACCGTCGAGGGCCCGTTCACGCTGCGCTGGTTCCGGCCAGCACGCGTCCAGTTCGGTCTTGCTGACCGGGCCGTGCGCGGCACGTAGTACTGCGAGTAGGCGGCCTCTGGCCTGACGGTCAGTGCCTTCGTAGGTCTGGCCTTTGCGGGGCGGCCCGTCGTACGGCGGACTGCCGGCGAGGACCCAACTGCAGCGGCTGCGGATCGGACAGTCGGCGCAGCGTGGGGTGCGCGCAGTACAGACGAGTGCGCCCAACTCCATCGTCGCCACGGCCCAGCGGGATGCCGTGGAGTCGTCTGAGGGCAGTGCTGAGGCTGCAAGGCGCAGGTCGGCGGCAGTGGGCGAGATGCTCGGTTGGGCTGCGCCAGTGAGTGCCCGGGCGAAGACCCGTCGCACGTTGGTGTCCACCACCGCATGACGCTGCCCGTACGCGAACGAGGCGATCGCTGCCGCCGTGTACGTCCCGACACCCGGCAGTGCGAGCAGTGCCGCGTGGTCCTCCGGTACTACGCCGCCGTGGTGCTCCACTATCGCCTTAGCCGCCGCATGGAGCCGCAGCGCTCGGCGGGGGTACCCGAGCCGGTCCCAAGCCCGCACAGCCTCACCTGGAGCCTCCGCCGCCAGGTCAGCCGGCTCCGGCCACCGCTTCATCCAGGTTGCGTACGCCGGGAGCACGCGGGCTACTGGTGTCTGCTGCAGCATGAACTCACTGACCATCACGGCCCAGGCGCCCGCGTCCGGCTCGCGCCACGGCAGTGAGCGGGCGTTGGCGGCGTACCAGTCGAGGATGGGCTCGTGCAGGGCTGATGCGAGCGGGAGCGGCGAGTCTGACATGTCGAGCACAATCCTGACATTAAGGTGCGAGCATGAGCAGCCTGCTCCGACCAGTCGGGCATCTGCCCGCCAGTGTGTACTGGTTCCGGCGGGCGCTCCTGCTCGTCGTCCTGGTGGCACTGGTGTTCGTGCTGGTCCGGGTGCTCGGCGGTGGCGGCAGCGATCCCAAGAACTCCGCGGCGGCTGGGCCCGACCCGTCGACCACGCCGACTGGCGTACCTACTCCGACGGCCGGCGGCAAGACGACGGAGGCTGGTAAGAAGACCTCGGAGTCGCCCAAGACCAAGGAAACCCCGAAGGACGTCAAGTGCACCGGCAGCGACGTCGTCGTCGAGGTGCTGCCGGCCACCCGGACGCTGACCACGGGCACTTCGCTGAACCTGGTGGTGCAGCTGAGCGCACTCCGCGACGAGTGCCGGGCCGAGGTTGACCCGAGTGAGCTGACGCTGACCATCACCTCGGGCGAGGACCAGATCTGGACCACGGAGCACTGCGAGAAGGTGATTCCGCGCGCCACCCTGATCCTTGCCAAGGGCAAGCAATCCCCGTCGATCATCGCCTGGGACGGCCGCCGCTCCCGCCCCGGCTGCCTGCCCGGCCAGCTGAAGGCGAAGCCCGGAACCTATGTGGTCAAGGCGACCTACGACGGCCGCGACTCAACCCCGCAAGCCTTCACGATCGTCTAGCCCTCGACGCGCACGCCGCTCGATCCGGGCTGGCCGGAGCCGCACGGCCCGGGGTCAGACGTAGCGTTCGAGGATGCTCGACTCGGCCAGGCGGGACAGGCCTTCGCGGACGGTTCGGGCCCGGTTCTCGCCGACGCCGTCGACGGTCTGCAGGTCGTCGATACTCGCCGCGAGCAGCTTCTGCAGGTGGCCGAAGTGCTCGATCAGCCGGTCGATGACAGCACCGGGAAGCCTCGGCACCTTGGCCAGCAGCCGGTACCCGCGCGGGGTGACGGCCGCGTCCAGCTGCTCGGCGCCACCGAGCTGCAGCGCGCGGGCGACCTGGCCGATGTCCAGCAGATCGGTCGGGCTGACTGCGTCGAGCTCGAGCAGAACGTCGTCCGCGGTCTTCGGGCGGCGCCCGGCAGCCGGCGGCAGGTAGTCCCGGACGACGAGCTCGCGTTCGCCCGCCACTCCCGCGACCAGTTCGTTGAGCTGCAGGGTGAGCAGCCGGCCGTCGGTGCCGAGCTCGACGACGTACCCGTCGATCTCGGTCGCGATCCGGCGGACCATCTCCAGCCGCTGGGCGACGGCGGCGACGTCGCGAACCGTCACCAGGTCCTCGATCTCCAGCGCGGACAACGTGCCGGACACCTCGTCGAGGCGCAGCTTGTAGCGTTCCAGGGTGGCCAGCGCCTGGTTCGCCCGGGACAGGATGGCGCCGGAGTCCTCGAGCACGTAGCGCTGGTCGTCGACGTACAGCGCGATGATGTGCATCGACTGCGAGACGGAGATGACCGGGAAGCCGGTCTGCCGGGCGACCCGGTCGGCGGTGCGGTGCCGGGTGCCGGTCTCCTCGGTGTGGATGGACGGGTCCGGCATCAGGTGCACGGCCGCGCGCAGCATCTTGCTGATGTCGCGGTCGAGGATGATCGCGCCGTCCATCTTGCTCAGCTCGCGCAGGCCGGTGGCGGTGAACTCGACGTCGATCTCGAACCCGCCGGTGGAGATCGAGTCGACCGTCTTGTCCTGGCCGAGCACCAGCAGGGCACCGGTCCGGCCCCGCAGGATCCGTTCCAGGCCTTCACGCAGTTCGGTCCCGGGTGCCACCGCCGCGAGGGTCGCGCGCATCCGGGCATCGGTGCTGTTCTTGTCGGAAGTCGAGGCCACGATCACTGAGTCTATGCGTCGCGCAGGCGGGTTGTGACCGACCCACGGCCATCAAGGCACCACCGGCCACCGGCGATCCGGTCGCGTTTGCAAACGCCCGTGCATCAGATCGTGCAACCTGACCGTGCAACCCCAGACTGAGCGTGACTTCCCCGGATCCGACCCCGCAATTCGCACCCCCGGCCGCCCCCCGCCCCACCCCATGACTAATCCGGTAACACCGAATCACCCACCCCCGCCCCCGCGTGTCGCCCTACCCACCCCGGCTTTCCCCTTCCGCTCCGACCGCTTCCGCTTCCCCTTCCGCTCCGACCGCTTCCGCTTCCGCTTCCGCGCTAGCCACCCCGCTGCCGCCGCTCGCGTTGGAACCGGCTGGGCATTTCGGCGGTCAACCCCTGAGGTGGTGGGTTGCCTGCTCTGGTTCTGGGGTGGCAGCGGGGTGGGGCCGCTTGGGTTGCGGTTGGCTGGGCATTTCGGGGGTCAACCCCCGAGGTGGTGGGTTGCCTGCTCTGGTTATGGGGTGGCAACCCACCAGGTGAGGGGTTGACCCCTCAGATGGCAGCGATGCGAGCCCGCTCGCGGGGTGGCCGGGCGGGCGGCGGGGGCGTAGGGCCAGAACCAAGGCCAGGGCCAGGAACTAGGGGCAGCGGATGATTTGGCCGGCGTAGGAGAGGCCGCCGCCGAAGCCGAAGAGGAGGACTGGGGCGCCGGCCGGGATCTCGCGACGCTCGACCAGCTTGGACAACGCGATCGGGATGCTGGCCGCCGAGGTGTTGCCCGACTCGATCACGTCGCGCGCGACCACCGCGTTGACCGCGCCGAGGCGCTTGGCCAGCGGCTCGATGATCCGCAGGTTGGCCTGGTGCAGGACGACGCCGCCGAGCTCCTCGGGTGTGACGCCGCCCTTCTCGCAGACCTGCCGCGCGATCACCGGCAGCTGCGTGGTGGTCCAGCGGAAGACGCTCTGACCCTCCTGGGCGAACTTCCCGTCGCGGCCCTCGATCCGGACCGCGTCCGACATCTCCGGCACCGAACCCCACACGACCGGGCCGATTTCCGGCTCGTCGGTGGCGACCAGGACGGCCGCGCCGGCGCCGTCGCCGATCAGTACGCAGGTGGTCCGGTCGGTCCAGTCGGTGAAGTCGCTGAGCTTCTCGACGCCGATCACCAGCGCCTTCGATGCCGCACCGGCGCGGATCGCGTGGTCGGCCGTCGCGAGCGCGTGGCTGAAGCCCGAGCACGCGGTGTTCACGTCGAGCGCGGCCGGGGTGCGCAGACCGAGCCGGGCCGCCACCCGAGCAGCGATGCTGGGGGAGCGGTCGATCGCCGTACAGGTCGCGACGACGACCATGTCGATCTCGGCGGTGTCGAGCCCGGAGTTCGCGATCGCCTTCTCGGCGGCCCGCCAGGCCATCTCGTCGACCTGCTCGTCGGGCGCCGCGATCCGGCGCTCCTTGATCCCGACCCGGCTCTGGATCCACTCGTCGTTGGTCTCGACCATCGTGGACAGCTCGGCGTTGGTGAGCACCCGCTCCGGCTGGTAATGGCCGAGGGCGACAACTTTGGAACCGGTCATCTGAGGTGCTCCTGCGGTCGGGGACCGGCCTGAGGTCGAAGGCCGGGGTGGGGCGCCTCCAGAATACGTTCCGTCGTACTCGCCGGTAGACAGCCGTCTCACGCCCCGGTCCGGGACGTCGGCGGCCATCTCCGGAGCGCCTCCGGAGTGCGTGCCGCCGTACGCTACTTCGCCAGCGTAGACATTGTCTACTGAATGCCTCGCAGAGTGGGTCAGCCGAGGCCGGCGGCCACCAGGGCGGCTCGGATGTCGCCGGCGGCGAAGGTGCGGAGGCCGTACTTCGCCTGTAGGTCCAGGGGTTTGGAGTCCTTGGAACGGTTCGGGACGTCGGCCGGGATGATCGCCTTGGTGAAGCCGAGCCGGGCCGCCTCGGCCAGGCGCTTCTCCAGGCCGCCGACGCGCCGGACCTCGCCGGCCAGGCCGACCTCGCCGATCGCGATCAGGCCGGGATGGATCGGCTTGTCCATCACAGAGGACGCGACCGAGATGGCGACCGCCAGGTCGGCGACCGGTTCGGTGATCTTCACACCGCCCACGGTCGCGACGTACACCTCCTGGTCGGTCAGCTTCAGCCCCGCGCGGTTGCCCAGTACGGCGAGCACCATGGCGACCCGCGACGACTCGAGCCCGGACGTCGTACGCCGTGGCTGTGGTGCCGCCGACGGCCCGACCAGGGCCTGCACTTCGGCCAGCAGGGGCCGGCGTCCCTCCATCATCACCGTCACGCAGGTGCCCGCGACCGGCTCGGCATGCTCGGAGACGAACAGCCCGGTCGGGTCGCTCACCTCGACGATCCCGGTGTCGACCATGTCGAAGCAGCCGACCTCGTCGGAGGGGCCGAAGCGGTTCTTGGTGGCGCGCACCATCCGGAAGCCGGAGTGCCGGTCGCCGTCGAACGCCAGCACCACGTCGACCAGGTGCTCGAGCATCCGGGGACCGGCGATCGCGCCGTCCTTGGTCACATGGCCGACGAGCACGACGGCGATGTTGCGTTCCTTGGCCAGCCGGACCAGCGCGCCGGTCACCTCGCGGACCTGGGTGACG
This sequence comes from Kribbella sp. CA-294648, assembly GCF_050943845.1. Lineage (NCBI taxonomy): Bacteria > Bacillati > Actinomycetota > Actinomycetes > Propionibacteriales > Kribbellaceae > Kribbella > Kribbella sp. CA-294648. Next base: position 8,024,124 of record NZ_CP191981.1, on the reverse strand, counting down.
CCGCCCGGCGCACCGTCCACCTCGGGATGCGCCATCGTCTGCACCGAGTCGATCACGAGGAACGTCGGGTCGACGGCATCGACCTGCCCGACGACGGCACCGAGATCGGTCTCGGCGGCGAGGAACAGCTCGTCCACCAACGCGTCGGTGCGACCCGCACGGAGGCGGACCTGAGCTGCCGACTCCTCACCCGAGACGTAGAGGGTGCGCTGCCCGCGCCGGGCCGACTGCGCCGCGACCTCCAGCAGCAGCGTCGACTTGCCGACGCCGGGCTCACCAGCGAGCAGGATGACCGCACCCGGTACGACGCCGCCGCCCAGTACGCGATCGAGCTCACCGATGCCGGTCGGCCGCGACTCGGCCTCGACCGCGGACACCTTCGATATCGGCATCGCGGGCGACGACACGGGACCAGCGGTGATCCGGGCAGCCTTGGGCGCGCCCACCTCGGCAACCGTGCCCCACGCCTGGCACTCACCGCAGCGCCCGATCCAGCGCGCGGTCGTCCACCCACACTCACTACAGGCGAACGGCGACTTCCCCGCCGCTTTGCTCCTCGCCGACCCCGCTGCCTTCACCATGCCGCCAACCTATTTCACCCCACCGACAAACCCCGTTTCCCATCCACAGGCCACGTAGCCAATCGCGTGCACCCTCTTCGAGTCAGCGGCGGAGGCGGGTTAGTAGGCGGCGGAGCCAGCTGGTGCCGGGGTGACCAGGGGAGTCGTCGGGGACCGGTGGGGCTTCGGAGGAATCGCGGGCTGCCTTCAAGTATCGGGCGAGAACAGGGTGGCGGGAGTCGCCGCCGCGGAGGCCAGCGCTCTGTTCGAGGTAGGCGCGGGCGTTGTCGAGGCGCCCTGCGACGACCTCCGCCGAGCCGAGGTGTTGTAGGCAGCGGGCCCGCCCCTCAACCTCGTCGACCTCCGCGTACAAGTGCTCCGCCTGTTGCCACCAGCGCTTGGCCTCCCGCGGGCTGCGCTGCATCCACGCGGCCACTCCCGTCAGCTCAAGCGCATGCGCGTGAGCACTCGCATCGCCCGCGACCGACGCGCGGGCAGCGGCCGGCCGTAGCTGGTCCAGCGCGCCCTCCGGGTCCTGCTGGTAGAGGAGCACGATCGCAAGGTTGATCTGAATCGCCACGTCAGCAGCCAAGTCCGGACCCGGCCTGCTAAGCCGTGCATCGTCCAGCCGATCCCGTGCGTTCAGCACAGCCTCGTCGCGATCGTTGCCCGCCGGCGCCTGCTCTGCCCTCGCTAGGTGTAGCAACGCCCGCTCCACCTGCCGACGCGTGGTGAGCGCCGCCGCAGTACGGCCATGCGTCGCCACGTTGTCCGAGATCCCCAGCCGAGTACTGGCCGCCTCCAGATCACCCATCAGCCGGTACGCCGTGGCCGCCCGCGCCGCGGCGAGTTCTGTCAGCTCGCGCCGTCCGCAGCCGTCGCCCACCGCCGCAAGGAACTCACTGAGTTCCAGCAAGGCCCGGGCGTCCTGCCGTCTCAGGTACCAGGCCTCCAAGGCGTCACAGATCCTGGCGATGTCGTCCGCGTTGTCCTCCCGCGCCTTCTCTGTCGACAGCAACTCCCGCAGCCGCGGCTCCTGCTGCTGGAACCACTCCGCGGCCGCCAGCCCACCCGCGTCCGAGCCCAGCGACACCAGCCACTGCTCGGCTTCCTCAGCGGCGACATGCAGCTCAGTCAGCTCCCGCGGCGTGCCCGCCCGCCAGCGGCGGTAGCGACGCAGTCCGACCGGCGCGTTGTAGATCGCCCAGATCAGGGTGAACAGGATGGTGAGGCTGATCCCCACCACACTGATCCAGCCACCATGGTCGAGACTCTGCGACAGCTTCTCGCCCGCAAGACCCAGCAGCAGACCAGATGCCAGCGCACTGATGCCGAAGACGTCACCACGCCGCCCTTCCTGCTTGACGGGCTTCTCCGGCTCGACCGGCGTCACGGCTTGCTCCCGACGGTCAACCCACGCACCACAGTCGGCCAGAACGACAGCAGCAACACGGCAGGCACTACCGACGCCACGACGGCGGCTGCGGCGACGGTCCCACTGGACGACGAGAACTGCCGCGCTTCACCCCACAGCACCAGCGACAGCGGCGTAGTACCGGGTCCGCTGATCAGGAAGCCGACGATGAAGTCGTTCCATACCAGCGCGAACTCCAGCACAGCAACAGCAACCAGCGCAGGCCGGTAGGTCCGCTGCACAGTAGCCAGTACTGCGCTCTGCCGCGCCGGCCCCTGCAGCGCCTCGGCTACCAGGACAGGTGGTGCCGAAGCAAACGCAGACCGCAGCAGCAGTACTGCGAACGGCAACCCAGCAGCCGCGTGCACCAAGGCCAACGCGACCCGCGACCCGGTCAACCCCGCCGCGTCGATCGCGTCTCGCAGCGGCGCGGCGTACATCTGCACCGGCGTCACTGCCAGCACCACAAAGGATGAGGTCACCACGCGGCCCAGCCACTGCGGCAACCCACCCCACGCCACCAGGTACGCCGTAGGCACCGCGATGACCAGCAACACTGCGGTGGCAATCGTGGAGATGAGCATGGTCGACAGCAATGCCCGCAACAAGCCTGCATTAGCTGCAGCGGCAAACGACTCGAACCCCAACCCCTCAAGCGACCACCACCCACGCAGCCCGGCCTCACGGGGCGAGTGCAGCGCAGTCGCCAGCAGCACAACGGCCGGGAGGATCCAGAACAGGCTCACTGCGAACCCGACAGTCCAGCCGATCCGCCGTGACCGCCGACTAGGCCGTGACCGTCCCAGTGCAGGGGCAGTACGAACCACACTCACCGGCAGCGCCCACCGTCGACGCCGCAACCCGCGCACCCCGATGATTGCGACAGCCGCCACGATCGCGAACAGCACAACGCCCAGAGCCGCAGTACGGCCTGCTGGTTCGCCTGTGCCGGCAGCACGCCACCAGTTGAGTCCGAGCACGTCCGCGTCGCGTTGCATCGGCCCTGGGACCACGATCAGCACCAGGTCGAAGACCCGGACCGCCGCAATCACCAGAGTCAGCGTGACCACACCGGTGATCGGCCTGAGGAGCGGCAACTCCAGGGCCAGCAGTCGGCGCCAACCGGTGACCCCTTCGGCCGCGACTGTCCGGCTCACGTCGTCGGGGATGGCGTCGAGACCGGCGCGGAACAGCGATACGACGTACCCGAGCCAGGTCCAGCCGAAGGCGGACACCAGTACCAGCCAGAACAGCCCAGGACCGAGCCAGACCGGACTGGAGCCGAACAGCTTGGTCCAGACCGCGGTCAGCGTGCCGCGTTCCGGGGTGGCGTCGAAGATGAGCCGGAACGTCACCCCGGACACCAGCACGGACACAGCGAACGGAATCACCAACGCAGGTTGGAGAAACGTCGACAGGCCGGGCAGCCGGTAGCTGACCAGCGCCAGCAGGAAGCCGACCAAGACCAGTCCGAGCGCCACCGCGATCCACGCCAGACTGTTGCCAACGGCATGCAGTGCGGCCGGGTCGCCCATCACTGCGAAATTGCCGAACCCGAAGGAGCCGTCCGGGCGTCTGAAGGCGGCCACTACCGTCACGGCGATCGGGATGAGCAGCAAGGAACTCAGCAGGAGGGCCGGAAGACCCAGTAGATAAGGCCCTGCCGGTCGCCGGGGTTTGCCCGGCACAGGGCGCCCACTGATCTCCCGTCCGACGATCTCGAGCGAGAGGCCGTTGCTCTGCAGCCCCATCAGCTCTCCACCTTCTTCAGCTCGGCCAGCGCGACGTCGACGGCCTCCGGTACGACGTCGTTGCCGCGGTTGCCGATCCGCACCAGGAAGTCGGTCAGTACGTGCCACAGCCCGTTCATGGCACCCAGTGGTCCGAGCCGGTCGGACAGGTCGAACTGCAAGGAGTTCCCTGGCGCGATCAGTTGCCGGGCGAGCCGAGTGAGCTCAGGGGAGTAGCCAGTGGTTCGCCCGTCGGCCAGGAAGCCACCTGCTGCGATCCACGGATCCACGGCAGCAGGCGCTGCCAGCCGGCGAACGAGGTCGCGGGCATCGTCACTCGCCGGCTTCGGCAGCACCATCACGTCGCCACCGACCACGACCGGAGCCGTGGCGCCCGGACTGATCGGCGGGAAGGTGAACATGCCGATGTCAGCAGGGTCGGCCGCGAACGAGCGCACTACCGGCTCCGCGAAGTCGGACGCGAGCACCATGGCGGCCCGGCGGTGCCCGAAGACCTCCACGATCGCATCGGGGAACTGCTGCACCAGCGACCGCTCCACTCCACCTGCCAACGCCCCTGGAGTCGACCACATCGTGCCGAGCAGTCGCAGCGCCGCACTGAACTGCGGCAACTCTGACGGCCGTGGGCGAGCCGCACTGGCCAACGCCTGGTACGCCGACGGCGAGGACCCCAGCAACACGTTCTCCAGGAAGTCGGTCAGCACCCAGCCGTCTCCAGCCGCCAACGCCAGCGGCCGGACACCAGCCAGCGACAGCGTTCGGTTCACCTCGAGCCACTCGCTCCACTGCGTAGGCGGCCGCAGCCCAGCCTTCTCGAGCACCGACGGCCGGTACCAGACCGCGGACTTGTGAGCAGTCTTGAACGGCAGCCCGTACGTCGTACCGTCGATGACCAGCAGTTCGTCCCAGAGCCGGGCGCGGCCCCGCGCGGCCAGGTCGTCCGGCATCGATTCCAGATCCTTCTTGTGCTGGGGGACGAGACCTGGCTGCGGCAGCATCACCAGGTCGGGCCGGTGGGCGGAACGCGGTCCGAACGCGGTGGAGATGTCATCGCCGAGCGGAACCACCTCGACCGGGTAGTCCAGCTCCCCGAGGCCATCGAGCACGGAGTTGAAGGCACGCAACTCCTGGCTGCTCCAGCTCACTGCGATGCGCACACTGCGGCGGAGACCGAGTACGTCGCGAGTACCGGAGCAGCCGGCCGCCAGGAGTGCGGCGGAGGCTCCGAGGAAGGCTCTGCGGCTAGTCGGCATGCTGGAACCCCGTAGTACGGGCTGGGTCGGTAGTGATCAGCAGCAGAGCAGGGAACCACAGCTCGGGGTTGTCGAACTGCAGCAGCGATCCCCAAGTGGGCAAGCCCGCAGCGTCCTCCAAGACTATGGCAGCGGGGTGCGCGCGGAGTGCCCGGGCTACTCCGGCCAGGCGGCGACGGCCTGGTGTGATCTCGTGCGGGTAGCGGTCCAGTACGTCTTCCAGTCCGCAGCGGCTGGCGGTGACTCGACACTCCTCGGCCGCAGCCCGGCGGGTCACGCGGTGAGTGACCGTATGGCCGTGCACCACGTTGCCGAGCACAGTGAGGTGGGGGAGCAGGCCGCCTTCGGCAGGGACGAGCCGCACGGCGCCACTGGCCTTGATGATCGCGTCTGCGGGTGGTTCGTCGAGTCCACTGATCACATCAGCCAGCAGCCGCGCAGTACTCGCTTCGGGGACCACCAGGGCTCGCTGCTCGCCACGGATGACCTCTAGGCGCCGGGGTATCCCAGGCAGCCCTTCGAGCAGCAGTCCGTCCATCCCGCCTTGGCGCCTCCCACATAGGTGCGAATGCTTACCTTAGGGGCACCTGAGGTTCTCCGCAGCCCTGCGCGCGTCCTCAAGCACTCTGCGTCAGTACGTTCTGCTCCACAAATTGATCGCATAGTCGACGTCGACGCCGGTGTGCGAGGCGATGATCCGCTCGGCGTCGGCCGGCTTGAACTCGATCCGGATCACCGCCTCCAGGTCCGCCCGCCGCTCGAACCGCCAGCCCATGTCCAGTGCGGTCCGCTGCCAGCCGCGGCTCAGCCAGAAGCGTTCCACCTCGGCCGGTTTGATCATCGGATAGCACTCGCTGAACCAGCGCCCGAAGGTCGACCGGCTGCCGTCGTTGTCGATCACGAACGCGGTCCCGCCCCGGCGCATCACCCGGTCCAGCTCGGCCAGACCCGGCTCGCAGCCCGGTCCGAAGAAGTACGCCCAGCGCGCGTGCATCACATCGATCGACGCGTCCGCGACCGGCAACTTCTGCGCCGTCCCCTGCCGCACCTCGACGTTGGAGAGCAACCTGGTACGCCGCTGCGCAGCGCCCACCAGCTCGCCATGCGGCTCCACCCCGATCACCTGACGCGCAGTCGCCGCGAACCTGGGCAAGTGATAGCCGGTGCCACACCCCAGATCGAGAACCGTCGCACCGTCCCAGTCCCGGATCGCCCGCATCGCCGGCTCGATCACCCCGTCCGGATCAACCGCCCGGTTCTCCACCTCGTAAACACCGGGGTGATGCCAGATGTTCGGGCTCGGAATCCCGCCCTCCGCGATGTTCACCACCCCGCAACCCTAACCACCCGCGGCCGGCGTACCGGAGTACTGGTTTCTCGCGGTTGCCAGGGCCAGTACTGCGACCGGGACGAGCAGCATGCCGCACAGTACTGCGAGCCAGTGGAAGCCGAGCTGGGCAAGGACCGGTCCGGCGGCGGTGCCGGCGATGGAGGCCAGCACGCCCATGGTGAGGTCGGACAGGCCTTGGGCGGAGGTGCGGATGTCTTCCGGGACCGAGCGGGACAGCAGCGCCGAACCGGCGACCAGGCAGGCCGACCAGCCGAGGCCGAGGAGTACCAGCGCGGTCGCTGTCAGGCTGTGCGCGTCGTCCGGAGCCAGGGCCGCCACCGTCATCGCCGCGGTCAGAATGGTCAGGCCGATGCCGATGGTCTGGATGCGGCCGATCCGGTCGGCGAGGAAGCCCATCACCGGAGACAGGGCGTACATGCCGGCGACATGGCCGCTGATGACGAACCCGACGATGGTGAGCGAGGCGCCGTGGTGGCGCAGGTGGACCGGCGTCATGGACATCACGCCGACCATCACAGCGTGCGCGGTGGCGATCGCCAGCAGTCCGAGCCGGGCGTTCGGGATCGCCATCACCCGGCGGAAGGTGGTTTTCAGCGGCTGACGCTCGAGGGTGGTGGGCCGGACCGTCACCTGTTGCAGGCGGCGCAGACCGAACCAGACGGTCGCCAGGGCGAGTGTGAAGGCGGCGACGGAGAAGATGTAGGGACCGGCCAGCGCGAGCATGCCGAGCGACGATCCGAGTGAGCCACCGATGCCGGTGAGGTTGGGGCCGACGACGACTCCGATGGTGGTTCCCCAGACGACCATCGACAAGGAGCTGGCGACGCGGTCGGGAGCGGCGGCGTCAGTCGCGGCGTACCGGGACTGCAGGTTGGCCGCCGAGCCGCTGCCGAACAAGCAGCCGGCCACCAGGAGCAGCAGGAGTGAGTCGATCTGCGCGGCGACGATGCTGAGCAACGCACCCGCGACGGCGATCAGGTAGCCGGCGGTCAACGAGATCCGCCGTCCCCGCGAGCGGGCCAGCTTGGCCAGCGGCACCGCGAGAACCGCCGCGCCCAGCGTTGTGGAGGTCGCGACCAGTCCTGCCAGCGACGTCGACCCCGAGATGTTCTCGGCGAGCAACGCGGCCACCGCGAACCCGCTCGCGACCGCGACCCCGCCCAGCACGTTGCTGATCACCAGCACCCACAAGGTCCCCCGCTGCAACGAAGCAGCAGTCACGGGTACGACGTCTTGCGGAACGCTCGGTTCGGGCGGGGCTGAGTCGGCGGGCACAGGCCTACCTTCTCACCCGGAACGCTGCTGCGGCAGCCAGTTTCTCCACCCCTCGTGTTGCTCGATAGTGCTCATCATTGGCTGTTTTATGCAGTTCAGAGCGTGGACTTACGCTGGGCGTGAAGGCCTGAGCGCGGGTAGGGTCACCGCAAGCGGCTTTTCGCTGGAAGCTTTCTTTTATCAGTTCCCATGCCCTCATTTTGGAGTCCGGATGTCCGAACAGATCGCGATCGTCCCCGCCCCCCGAGAGCTCGTCACCGGCGAGGGCCACTGGGTCGCCGCCGACCCGGCCACCGAGGCCGTTCGTACCGTCGTGGAGAACCTCGGCGAGACGGAGTACCGGATCGACGTGACGCCCGACGGCGCCCGGCTGTCGGCCGGCTCGGAGGAGTCGCTGCGGTACGCCGACCAGACCTATCGCCAGCTGCTCGACGCGGCGACCGAGACCGATGGCGGCCTCGCCGTGCCGGCCGTGCACATCGCCGACGCGCCGCGGTTCGGCTGGCGCGGGCTGATGCTGGACGTCGCCCGGCACTTCATGCCCAAGGAGTTCGTGCTGCGGGTGATCGACGCGATCGCGCTGCACCGGCTGAACGTGCTGCACCTGCACCTCACTGACGACCAGGGCTGGCGGGTCCAGATCGACGCCTTCCCCAAGCTGACCGAGGTCGGCGCCTGGCGGCCCGAGACCATGGTCGGCAAGATGTCGCACGGCCAGACCGAGTTCACGTACGACGGGCAACGGCACGGCGGGTTCTACACCAAGGACGACCTGCGCGAGATCGTCGCCTACGCGGCCGAGCGCGGCATCACCGTCGTACCGGAGATCGACCTGCCCGGGCACATGCAGGCGGCGATCGCGGCGTACCCGGAGCTGGGCAACAACCCCGACAGCCAGCTCGGCGTCCGGCAGATCTGGGGGATCAGCGACGACGTCCTGAACGTCAACGACGAGACGGTCGAGTTCGTCCGGACCGTACTGCGCGAGGTGCTCGAGATCTTCCCGAGTCCGTACATCCACCTAGGTGGCGACGAGTGCCCGGACGTCCAGTGGCGTACGTCGGAAGCGGCGCAGGCGCGGCAGGCCGAGCTGGGGCTCACCGATGCCGGGCAGCTCCAGGGCTGGTTCACCGAGCAGGTCTCGGCGGTGCTGACCGAGGACGGCCGGCGACTCGTCGGCTGGGACGAGATGGTCGAGACCGACTGCCCGAAGGACGCGGTCATCATGGCGTGGCGGAGCGCCCAGCGCGGCGAGGTCGCGGTGAAGGCCGGGCACGAGACCGTGATGGCGCCGTGCGAATCGGTGTACTTCGACTACTACCAGGGTGACCCGGCCACCGAGCCGCTCGCGATCGGCGGCAACATCCCGCTGCGCACGGTCTACGACTTCGAGGTGATCCCGCCCGGCCTGTCCGCCGAGGAGGAGGCCCGGATCGTCGGCACCCAGTGCCAGATCTGGACCGAGTACATGGAGGACCCGGAGCGGGTCGGCTACATGCTCTTCCCGCGCCTGTCCGCCTTCGCTGAACGCGCCTGGGGTTCGCCGAAGACGTCGTACGACGAGTTCCTCGGCCGACTGCGTCCGCACCTGGCTCGGATCGAGGCGCTCGGCCTGAACTACCGCCCGCTCGACTGACCCCTGACCTTGCAGATACTGCGCGGGTAACTAAAGTCGCCTCAGGCTGTCAGCACGGACAACAGCCTGAGGCGCTTTCGTTCGGGGAGGGCAGATGACCGCGGTGGGGCCGCTGGACGCGATGTTCCTGCTCGGCGAGACGCGCGAGCAGCCGATGCACGTCGGCGGCCTGATGCTCTTCGAGTTGCCGGACGGTGCCCGGGACCAGGTGTTTCCGGATGGGACGCGGGACTACGTGTCGCGGCTTTACCAGGAGATCACCCAGGGCCAGACGATCAACCCGGTCTTCAGCCGGCGGGTGCGGAACAAGCCGCAGGACCTGGGGTACTGGTCGTGGGAGCAGGACCGGGAGATCGACCTGCAGTACCACGTCAGGTTGTCCGGTCTGGCCCGTCCCGCGCGGTACCGGGAGTTGTTCGAGCTGACCAGCAGGTTGCACGGCACGCTGCTCGACCGGCGCCGGCCGTTGTGGGAGATGCAGTTGATCGAAGGCGTGCAGGGGCGCCGGTTCGCGATCTACACCAAGATCCACCACTCGATGGTCGACGGCGTCACCGCACTGCGCTGGATGCAGCAGATGCTCACCACGGACCCGGAGCGGACCGGGATGCCCGCCCCCTACGCCCTCCCGCTGCACCAGCCCGGGATGTCGGCGCCCTACGCCCTCCCGATGGACCAGCCCGGAGGGCTTGACGACCGGTCTCGCAGTAACCGGTCGGAGCCGGCGGCGGGGACTGCGCAGGCCGGGGTTGCCGGTGGCGGAGTGCCGACGATGGCTGAGCTCTTCGCGGCGGTGGGACGGCTTCCGGGTGAGGCTGGCCGCGCAGTTGGTGGGGTGGGGCGGGTGCTGGCGGATCTGGCCGGGTTGTCATCAGTAGGGCTGCGCGGTGCGATGCTGAGGCTGGGGAACGAGCACTCGTCGGTCGCGTTCCAGGCGCCGCAGACGATCTTCAACCAGCCGATCACCGGGGCCCGCCGGTTCGCGGCGCAGTCCTGGCCGATGGAACGGCTGGAGAAGGTGCGGGCGGCAACGGGCGCGACGTTGAACGACGTGATGCTGGCGATGTGTTCGGGTGCCTTGCGCAACTACTTGCTGGAGCTGAACGCCCTTCCGGACAAGGCATTGACGGCGATGGTGCCGGTCTCGCTCCGCAGTACCGGCAAGGCCGCTCCGGGTGGCGCGAACTCCTTGGCCACGCTGATGGCCGACCTGGCCACCGACGAACCCGACCCCGCCCGCCGAATCACCCGCATCATGGACTCCACCGCCTACGGCAAGGGATTCCTGTCCCAGTTGAGTCCCCTGCAGAACCTGATGGTGGGAGCACTCGGCGTCGGCGCGGCAGGCCCAGCCGCAGTCATCCCCGGCCTGGCAGGCCGCACCCCACCCCCATACAACCTGGTCATCTCCAACATCCCCGGCCCACCCGAGAGCCCCCTCTACTGGAACCGCTCCCGCCTACTAGGCCTCTACCCCGCATCAATCGTCCTCAACGGCCAGGCCCTCAACATCAGCGTCACCAGCTACGCCCACCAACTCCACTTCGGCTTAGTAGGCTGCCGCCGCACCGTCCCCCACCTACAACGCCTCCTAACCCACCTGGAAACGTCTCTGGCAGAGCTAGAGCTTCTCTAGATACCGAGGCACGATCTCCACCTCGCCGCTCGCCTCGACGTACCAGGCCCGCGCATCAGGCAGCACCGACACGGCCTCATGGAAGGCGCCGTCGACGTAGTGCAGACCCACGCCGTCCTCGGTCGCATAGCCTGGCGGAAGCGCGCCCGAGGCAACGAGTTTCCGGTACGTCGTACGCCGTGGCTGGTCGACCAGGTCGTCGTGGACGCCGTTGCTCCACGGGAGCCAGCCGAGTCCGTTACTGAAGGCATCGAGGGAGCCGCTGAACGAGTCGGTCGGTCCACCGATGTGCCAGCACAGGCTGCCGGCGCTCTGGCCGGCCATCACCACGCCGTTCTGCCAGCACTCGTGCAGGATCTCGGGCAGCCCGTGCGCTCGCCAGACCGCCATCAGGTTCACCACGCTGCCGCCGCCGACCCACACCACGTCCTGCTCCAGCAGGAACGAGCGCACATCGGCGACGTTCGGCCGGGTGAACAGCGTGAGGACAGTCGGATCGACAGCCGGGTCGTTACCGAAGGCATCTTCGAACCAGCGCACCACCGCCGGGTTGTCGCCCTCGGCGGTGGGGATGAAGCAGAGCTTCGCGGGGCCGCTGACGCCCGCCAGCGCTACGGCGTACGAGATCAGGTCGCGGGTGCGCGAGCGGTCGCCCGTCAGGATGCCGGAGACCGCGAGGATCTGGGTGCGGCTCAACGCCGGGTCAGAGGCGGACGATGCCGTCGGGGGTTTGGAAGATGGCGGCTACCAGGCCGGGTTGGCCGTTGGGGCCTACCCAGGCGACGTCGAGGTCGTCGAGGAGGTGGTCGGCCGGGTGGCCGATCCAGTCGGTGACTCGGGTGGGGTCGCCGGCGATCTCGAGACCGGTCAGTTTGACGCCCTTGCCGCCGACCGACGGGTGCTGGGTCAGGTCGTCCCAGTGGATGAAGAACGGCAGTTGCGGGTCGGACATCAGGCCCTTGACGCCGATCTGGCGCCAGGTGATGTTGACCCCGTCCGGGCGGTGCCGGTTGCCGGGGACCGCCTCGCGCCCGAGCCGCTGCTCCATCCGCGGCATGTCGCGGACGGCAACGACCCAGCCGAGCCAGCCGCCGCCGAGTTCCTTGCGGGCGCGGACGGCCTGGCCGAACGGCGCCTTGTCGGAGGCGGGGTGGTCGAGCACGTCGACGACCTCGATGTAGCGGTCGTTCTCCAGCGGCAGGACATGGTTCACCGTGCCGAAGCGCGGGTGCACCCCGCCGTCGACGAACTCGGCGCCGAGCACGGCCGACAACCGCTCGACCGTCGCTTGGTACCCGTCGGGCCCCGCCGCATATGAAAGATGATCCAAGCGCATGTCAGTCATTGTGTCCGCTATCGGGCCACGGCGCGGATCCGGGGTGTCGAAGGAAGGCAAACCTAACCAGAAGGAGAGGTCAGGAGAACAGCGGTTTCGACGCCGGGTGCGGGAGCAGCTGACGACCCGCTTCGAGGTGCTGCCGGCAGTACTCCGCCAGTACGTCGTACGCCTTCAGCCCCATCAGCGTCTGCAGCTCGACCTTGCTCGACTCGAAGACCGCCTCGACCGCGATGTGCGCCTCGGTGTTGCCGGTGCAGTACCAGTCCAGGTCGTGCCCACCCGGCCCCCAGCCGCGCCGGTCGTACTCCCCGATCCCGACCTCCGTGTACGACGTACCGTCCGGCCGCTCGACCTCGCGGAAGGTCCGCCGGATCGGCAGCTGCCAGCAGACGTCGGGCTTGGTCTCGACGAAGTGGACGCCCTTCTTCAGCGCCAGACCGTGCAGCGCGCAGCCGCCACCACCGGGGAAGTCCGGCCGGTTCAGGAAGATGCAGGCACCTTCCCAGACGCGGGTCTTGCGGTCGCCGTCGTCGTCGGTCTCGACCCAGCCGTTCTTCTTGCCCTCCTTGCGGTACTGCCAGTCCTCGTTGCTCAACTGCTTGACGTAACCCTTGACCCGGGCCTCGTCCTCCTCGTCGGAGAAGTGCGCGCCGAGCGTGCAGCAGCCGTCGTTCGGACGGCCCTTGTAGATGCCGTTGCAGCCGCCACCGAAGATGCACGTCCAGTTGGAGGTCAGCCACGTCAGGTCACACCGGTAGACCTGGTCGGCATCGTCGGGGTCGACGAACTCGACATAGGCGCGGGGGAAGTCAAGAGATACCTCAGGCACGTGCAAAGAGTACGTCTTTCCCGCCGCCCGCTCAGCCAGAGACCAGGAGTCCAGTAGCGTGAGGGTATGCGGCTCGGCGTACTCGACGTGGGATCCAACACCGTCCACCTCCTCGTGGTGGACGCACATCGCGGTGCCGCGCCGTTGCCGGCGTACTCGCACAAGACCGAGCTGAGGCTGGCCGAACATCTGGACAAGGACGGCAAGATCGCCCAGTCCGGCGCCGACGAGCTGGTCTCCTTCGTGAAGGAGGCCTCCGAGCTGGCCGAGGACAAGGGCTGCGAGTCCGTCCTCGCCTTCGCCACCTCCGCCCTGCGCGAGGCACCGAACGGTGAGAAGGTGCTGGACCGGGTCCGCGAGCAGACCGAGGTCAACCTGCAGGTGCTGACCGGGGAGGACGAGGCGCGGCTGACGTTCCTGGCAGTCCGGCGCTGGTTCGGCTGGTCGGCCGGACGCCTGGCGGTCTTCGACATAGGGGGTGGGTCGCTGGAGATCGCGGCCGGCTCCGACGAAGAGCCGACGGTGGCGGTGTCCGTGCCGCTGGGGGCCGGCCGGCTGACCCGCGAGTCGCTGACCGCGGATCCGCCGGACAAGGACGAGGTCCGGAAGCTGCGCAAGCGGATCCGGGTCGAGATGGCGGCCGTCGCCGGCGACGTACTGCGGGCCGGCAAGCCGCAGCGGGCCGTGGCGACCAGCAAGACGTTCCGGTCGCTGGCCAGGATCTGCGGGGCGGCTCCGTCCGATGACGGCCCTTATGTACCGCGTTCGCTCAGCCGCGACGACCTGGCCGAGTGGATGCCCAAGCTGGTCGCGATGACGGCCGCCGAGCGCGCCGAGTTGCCGGGTGTCTCCGCGAGCCGCTCGACCCAGCTGGTCGCCGGTGCACTCGTTGCCGACGCCGTGATGGACCTTTTCGACCTGACCTCGCTCGAGGTCTGTCCGTGGGCTTTGCGCGAAGGCGTGATTCTGTCCCGTCTGGACCAGTTGCAGCCCCGATGAACAAGCGCGAAGGCACGACGAAATGACCCGCGAGACCGCCAAGATCGGCCTGTCCAACGCTTCGGTCTACCCGGAGTCGACCGCCAGCTGCTTCGAGCTGGCCGCCCGGCTCGGGTACGACGGCGTCGAGGTGATGGTCGGCATCGATCCGCTGAGCACCCAGATCGACGCGATCCAGCGGCTGGTCGACTACCACCAGTTGCCGGTGCTCGCGATCCACGCGCCCTGCCTGCTGATCACTCAGCGGGTCTGGGGCACCGACCCGTGGGGCAAGCTCGAGCGCAGTGCCGAGGCGGCGTCCGCGCTGGGTGCCGACGTGGTGGTCGTCCACCCGCCGTTCCGGTGGCAGCGCGACTACGCGCGCGGGTTCGTCGAGGGCATCGCGCGGCTGGAGGCGGAGACCGGGATCATCTTCGCGGTCGAGAACATGTACCCGTGGCGCGCGCCGGGCAAGGGGTTGCAGGCGTATGCGCCGAGCTGGGACCCGACCGAGCAGTCGTACGCCCACACCACGCTGGACCTGTCGCACTCCTCGACCGCCGAGCAGGACTGCGTCGAGCTCGCCGCGACGATGGGCAAGACGCTGAAGCACGTGCATCTGACCGACGGCACCGGCTCGGCCAAGGACGAGCACCTGGTACCGGGTCGTGGCACCCAGCGCGCCGGCGATCTGCTGCAGGGGCTGGCGAACCAGGACTTCGCCGGGCACATCATCATCGAGATCAACACCCGCCGCGCGACCAGCCGGTCCGAGCGCGAGGTCGACCTGATCGAGTCGCTCGAGTTCACCCGCAAGCACTTCGCCCGCACCGCCGACGCCGTCACGTACCGGCGCCAAGCCTTCGCCGTGACCAGCGACGGCGAGGTGTCGGAGCTGACCACGTGAGCCCCAGTACGCCGGCCGCCGCGGGCAACGTGCCGACACCAGATCCCGGCTCCCGGCGTACGCCGAAACCCGCCACCGGCAAGGCGCGCACGACCCGCACTCCCCGCAGTACGGCGAAGTCCGCTGCGGGCTCGCGGAGTCCTGGGCGCCGGCCTGGTGGGCCGGACACTCGTGGAGAGATCGTCCGGGCGGCCCGGGAATCCTTTGCCAGCAAGGGATTCGCGGCGACGTCGATGCGCGCGGTCGCCCGCGAGGCCGGGGTGGACGCGGCGCTCGTGCACCACTACTTCGCCGGCAAGGACGAGCTGTTCATCGAAGCGATCGGGCTGCCGATCGATCCACGGCAGGTGGCCGCGCGGGTGCAGGAAGGTCCGCGCGACGAGCTCGGCCGGAGGATCGTCACCACCTTCCTGTCCGTCTGGGAGTCACCGGAGGGGCAGCAGCGGATGAAGGCGCTGCTGCGCAGCATGGCCGGCCACGACGAGGTCGCCCGAATGATGCGGGAGGGCATCACCCGGCTGATCATCAAGCCGGTCTCGAAGACCCTCGACGTACCGGATGCCGAGTTCCGCGTGACGCTGGTCGCGAGCCAGCTGATGGGATTGGCGATGGCGCGGTACGTGGTGGAGGTCGAGCCGATGGCCTCTGCCAGCGTCCCCGACCTGATCGACCGGATAGCCCCGACCCTGCAGCACTACCTGACGGCGTGAAGCTGCCCACCGACAGCGAGATCCGCGACCTGCACGCGCAGTACGCGCCGACCCGCGAGGCCTTCGAACTCGTCCACACCCACTGCCAGATCGTCTGCGACTTGGCCGAGCAGCTGATCGCGCGCAACAACCTTGCGGTGGATGTCGACCTGGTCCGCGCGGGCAGTCTCCTGCACGACATCGGGGTCTATCAGCTCGACGGCTCCGGATACCTCCGGCACGGCGTACTCGGGCATGAGCTGTTGCAGGAGTTGGGTTTCCCGGAGGAGCTCTGCCGGTTCTGCTCGCATCACACCGGGGTGGGGCTGAGCCGCGAGGACGTCGTACGGCAGAACCTTCCGATCCCGCCTGGCGACTATCTGGCCGAGACGGCTGAGGAGGAGTTGGTGATGTACGCCGACAAGTTCCACAGCAAGACCACGCCGCCGAAGTTCGTCACCGCCGCGGAGTACCAGACCTCCGTACTGCGCTTCGGCGCGGACAAGGCCAGTCGCTTCGCCGGGCTGGTCGACCAGTACGGCGAGCCCGAGCTGCCTCTCCTCAGCTGACTCTCCGACCAGTTGCCAGCAGTCGAGCTTGGCGCTAAATTCATCACATGATGAAAAACGAGGTAGCGGTGTCCTGCCGGGATGTCGTGGTGGTGCGCGGGGACCGTGAGGTCCTGCACGGCATCAGCTTCGATCTCCGGGCCGGATCGGTGATCGGGCTGCTCGGCCCGTCCGGCTGCGGCAAGACCACGCTGATCCGGGCCATCGCCGGGTTGCAGGCCAAGGTCACCGGCGATGTCCAGGTGCTCGGCCTGCCGGCCGGCGCCGCCAAGCTGCGCGGGCGGATCGGCTATGTCACCCAGGAGCCGAGTGTGTACGGCGACCTGTCCGTCACGGAGAACCTGCGCTTCTTCGCCGCGGTCCTTGATGCTCCGGCCGGCGATGTCGATCGGGTCATCGATGCCGTGGATCTCCGCAGTCACGCGGACGAACGCGTCGACCGGCTCTCCGGCGGTCAGCGGTCCCGGGCCTCGCTCGCAGCCGCGCTCCTCGGCAGCCCTGAGCTGCTCGTGCTCGACGAGCCGACGGTCGGTCTTGATCCCGTCCTGCGACGCGACCTCTGGGACCTGTTCCACCGGCTGGCCGCCGACGGCGCGACCCTGCTGGTCTCGAGTCACGTGATGGACGAGGCGAGCCGCTGCGACCGGCTACTGCTGATGCGCGACGGCGACCTGCTCGCCGACGA
The DNA here is from genome assembly GCF_050943845.1 of Kribbella sp. CA-294648. Lineage (NCBI taxonomy): Bacteria > Bacillati > Actinomycetota > Actinomycetes > Propionibacteriales > Kribbellaceae > Kribbella > Kribbella sp. CA-294648. The sequence goes on along the minus strand of NZ_CP191981.1, from coordinate 8,007,252 downwards.
AACCCCGCAGGCGCTGCTCGACTCGGTCGGCACCGCCGACATCGAGCACGCCTTCCTCACCCTGATCGACCGGAAGGCCGGTGCCCGATGACGCTCCGAGTGACGTTCGCGATGACGGCGCGGGTGATCGCCCAGTTGCGCCGCGACCACCGGACGGTGGCGATGCTGATCGTGATGCCGGCCTTGCTGGTCAGCCTGATGTGGTGGATGTTCGAGGACGCACCGGCCACCTTCGACCGGGTCGGCGGGCCGCTGCTCGCCGTCTTCCCGGCGATCATCATGTTCATCGTCACCTCGGTCGCGACGCTGCGGGAGCGGTCCACCGGGACGCTGGCCCGGCTGTTCACGATGCCGATGGGCAAGCTCGACTTCCTGCTCGGCTATGCGCTCGCCTTCGCGTTGATCGCCGTCGTCCAGGCTGTCGTGGTGGTGTCGATCGCCCTCTACGCGCTCGACCTCGACATTCGCGGTGACGCCTGGCAACTCGGCGTGGTCGCGGTCCTCGACGGCATCCTCGGTACTGCGCTCGGTCTGTTCGCCAGCGCGTTCGCCGCGACGGAGTTCCAGGCGGTCCAGCTGATGCCGGCCGTGATGATTCCGCAGTTGCTGCTCTGCGGCCTGCTGCTGCCACGCGACCAGCTTCCCGGCGTACTGCAGGCTGTCAGCGACGTACTACCTCTCTCGTACGCCGTGGACGCCGTCGCTGGTGTTGCTAGAGGCAACGGGTTCGGTGAGGGCGCCGGGACGGATGCGCTCATCGTGACCGCGTTCATCCTTGCCGCCCTCACCCTCGGTGCGGCAACCCTCCGGCGCCGTACGGCGTAACTGTCAGCGGCGTGGTGGTTGCTGCAGGCGGACCGGGCCCGGGCCTTGGTCCTGCAGGGTGTCGTCGGGGTTGAGCAGGGCGCAGGCTTTCATCGACAGGCAGCCGCAGCCGATACAGCCGGTGAGCTCGTGTTCCAGGTCTTCGAGGACCCGGCGGCGTTCCTGGAGCTGGCGCTTCCAGGTGCGCGACATCCGCTGCCAGTCCTCGTGGGTGGGCGAGTGGTCCTGCGGGAGGCAGGCGAACATGGCTGCCAACTCCGCCAGCGGTACGCCGAGCCGCTTGGCGACGATGATCAGCGAGATGCGGCGCAACATGTGGCGGGCGTAGAGACGCTGGTTGCAGCCGTCGCGGGACGAGAAGATCAGCCCCTTGCGCTCGTAGAAGTGCAACGCGGACGCGGAGACGCCGGTACGCCGGATCACCTCGCCGATCGCGAGGGGAACGTTGGGATCCACCGAGCTGTCCATCGTGACCAGGACGCTACGAGTTCAACCACGGTTGAGGTCAACCGGGGATTTGAGCGGGGTCCTTGCTGCCGGTGTTGACGGCCGGGCTGGTCGTGTCGGCCGTCGTACGGTTGAGGTCAATCGACGAGGTGGCGGTTGCTCGAGAGGACCGACTTGCGCTCAACCATGGTTGAGCCGCTGAGCTGATCCGACACGGGGCACTAGCTCCCCGGACCCGCGAAAGTGAGCCCGTCATGACCTCGTCACCTCCGTACGCCGAGCCGGCGACCAGAGCCGCCACTCCCACCCTGCCCGTCGTACTGGCGGCCGTGGTGCTCGTCGCGATGTCGATCTCCGGCACCGCGGTGGCCCTGCCGAGTATCGGGAAGGACTTCGACACCTCCGGATCACCGCTGAACTGGGTGGTCGCGGGCTACAACCTGGCCTTCGCCGCCATGACGCTGGTGGCCGGGGCGACCGCCGACCGGGTCGGCCGGCGCCGGGTGTTCGTCGGCACCGCGGGAATCTTCGCGGCCGGCTTCCTGGCGACCGCGCTCAGTCCGTCGATCGCGATCACCGACATTGCGCGGATCGTCTCGGGTGTGGGCGCGGCGGGGATGATGGCGGCAGGCGGTGCGCTGCTCGCCACGACGTACGACGGGCCGGCCCGCAACCGCGCGTTCGCCCTGATGGGCACCATGGCCGGTGTCGGCATCGCGATCGGCCCGACGTTGTGCGGCCTGCTGATCTCGGCGACCGGCTGGCGCGGCAGCTTCGCCGTCTTCGCGATCATCGGCCTGCTCGTCGCGATTGGCGGGACCCGGTTGCGCGAGTCTCGCTCACCCGGTGGTTCGACCGACTGGCTGGGCAGCATCCTGTTCGTCGCCGCCTTGTCCATCCTGATGTACGGCGTCCTGGAAGCGCCCGCCCGCGGATGGACATCTCCCCGCATCCTGGTGTCCTTGCTGGTCGGCCTGCTCGCCCTGGTGGTGTTCGCGATCGTGCAGCGCCGTACCGAGGCCCCGGTGCTCGCTCCCGCGCTGGTGATGAACCGTCAGTTCATGGCGTGGAGCCTGGCCACGGTGACGACTTCGATCGGGTTTCTCGGAGTACTGGTGTTCCTGCCGACCTACCTCCAGACCGCGACGGGGTTGAGCCCGGCTGTCGCGGGGCTGACCATGTTGTTGCTAACGGCGCCTGTTCTGGTCATGCCGATGATCACGGTATCCCTGGTGAACAAGGGGATCTCGGCTCGCTTGCTGATCCTGCTCGCGCTGGCCTTCGTTGTCGTCGGCAACTTGTCGCTGATGGCGCTGCGTCCTGGCAACACGGTGGCGGTGATCGTCGTACCGCTGCTCCTGATCGGTATCGGTATGGGCGCTTCCTTCGGACTCACTGACGGCCAGGCGATGAGCCTCGTCCCGCCGGACACCGTCGGCGCGGCGGCCGGGTTTCTGAACACCCTGCGCGGAGCCGCCGAGGCGCTCGTCATCGCCGGCTTCAGTGCTTCCCTCCTCGGCTTCCTCACGTCCAAGCTCGAGGGCGACACCAGCCGAGCCGCGGCGGTCAGCTCCGGCCGCATCAGCGATCAGGCACAGGCCGAGCTGGCTGCCTTGACCTCGTCCTGGCAGCTGACGCAGCTGTGCATCAGCATTCTCTGCTTGACCTTGAGCCTTGTCGTCGCTGGGTTGATCCTGAGGCGGAGGTCAGCTGAGGTGGCGGACGCCTTCCCAGCCGGCGTCGGTGGACACGTTGACTGTCACCCGACCGTCCGGCCAGCCGGCGATCGCGGCCTCGACCTGGGCCGCGGCGGGCGTAGTGCCGTCGACGTAGTAATGCAGGATCCGGTGACCCGCGGCGGTCTCGTGAGCGAGCAGCCGCCCGGAGTCACCGAGCCGATTGGTCAGGTGATCCTCGAAGTCCCGCAGGTGGCTGAGCGTCTCGTCCAGCGGCAGGCCGTCTTCGCGAGCCGCCTTGTACGGGACCGAGACAGCGACATGCGTGTCCAGGTGTGGGAGCTGTACCGACCGCAGCGGCACCATCGCCGTCGCGACCAGCCGATGCCCGTCGGCCGTCGTACCCTCCATCAACCGCCAGCTCGGCCCACCGTCCTCGGCAACATGATCAGCGGCAAAGGCCGCCACCGCCGGCAGCAACTGAGTGATCGGTACTGCGTCCGCAGGGCGCTCCACCGCGGTCTCGATCGCGCCGACCCAGGTCTCGACGAGCTCCTCGCCCAGCACCAGGTCGAGCAGCAGGAAGGTCACCCGCTTCTGCAGATGCTCCGGAAGGTCGCCGAACGTCGGATGGTGAACCCCGACGTGCAGGGCGGCTTCCCGGGTGTCAGCCTCGATCGTGACGACCGCCGCGTCGATCTGCACCGGCGGCATCCCCTCGAACCGGATCGTGACGTCCGGCGCCGGGCGACGCATGTCGGCGTACTCCCAGGTCTGGTCCGACGGCGGTGCCGCCCGCAGCCAGCGCCGGGCAAAGGCGCGAGTACTGGGGTCGCCGGCGGCGGTCACCACCAGGACGTGCGAGGCGTGCAGACCAGGGCCGAGCTCCCAGTCGAGGTTGCCGTGGATCCGCGAGACGTAGTGGGACAGCACGTCGGCGGTCGAGTTCGGGTCCTGCTTCGCGATAGCGGTCGCCACCGCGTCCGCGCCTTTCGCGGTCCACCAGGCCCAGAACTCAGCGATCGGGTCACCGGTCGCGGCCTTGCGGCGCTTGAACAAAGGCATATCCGCATCCTCCCTCGGATTGCGGGCCAACCGGAATCGGGTCGGTTGTATACCAGGACCAGTTGACCCACTGGTGTGGTCCTGGCCACACTCGCGGTGCAGAGTGGGCGTGACCATTAGGGGCCGAAAGGTTCAGGCGCGTAGCCTGCTGACACCCCTGAATCATCGCGCGGCACAACGGGGCCGGGTGGGACGGGAAACGAGGAGGAACGCAAAAGTGCTTCGGCGAGTCCTGCTGGGCGTGTCCCGCAGCCCCCAGATCAAGAAGGCCGTCACCGCGCTGCCGGTGTCCAGCGGCATCGTGGCCCGGTTCGTGGCCGGCGAGACCGCTCCGGAGGCCGTCCTGGCCACCGAGAAGCTGGTCAGCAACGGCCTGAACGTCACCCTCGACCACCTGGGCGAGGACGTCACCGACGTCGCCGCCGCCACCGCGACGGCCGACGCCTACCTCGACCTGTTGAAGAAGCTCGCCGCCGCCGGCCTCACCGCCCACGCGGAGGTCTCGGTCAAGCTGTCCGCGGTCGGCCAGGCACTGCCCGGCGACGGCGAGAAGATCGCCCTGGAGAACGCGCGCTCCATCTGCCACGCGGCCCGCAACGCCGGTACGACGGTCACCCTCGACATGGAGGACCACACCACCACCGACTCCACCCTGAGCATCCTGCGCGAACTGCGCCAGGACTTCCCCGAGACGGGAGCCGTCCTGCAGGCCTACCTCCGGCGTACCGAAGCAGACTGCGTCGACCTGGCGTACGCCGGCTCGCGGGTCCGCCTGTGCAAAGGCGCCTACAAGGAGCCCGAGTCGGTCGCCTTCCAGGACAAGCGCACCGTCGACAAGGCGTACGTCCGCGCGATGAAGGTCCTGATGAACGGCGCCGGCTACCCGATGATCGCCTCCCACGACCCCCGCCTGATCGCCATCGCCGGCTCCCTCGCCGACCGCGCCGGCCGCGCTGCTGGCAGCTACGAGTACCAAATGCTCTACGGCATCCGCCCCGAAGAACAGCTCCGCCTGGCGCGCAACGGGCAGACGGTCCGCGTCTACATCCCCTACGGCGAAGACTGGTACGGCTACCTCGTCCGCCGCCTCGCCGAACGCCCCGCCAACCTCCAGTTCTTCGCCCGCTCGCTCATCAGCAAGAAGTAGACCCCACGCGGCCTCCGACGCCCACCTCCTGCGTCGCGTGCTCCTTCGACCGCTCCCACCCACCCGGTGGCTATGCGCTCCTGCGTCGCGCGGTTCGACCACGGTGCGGCGCACCCTGCCGCGTGAGCAGCTGCGGTCGCGTGGTCTCGCTGCGCAGACGCAAGAGGCCGATGACCGGCGGGGGTGGGCGCTGGGTCGCACATCGCCTCTGGAGTGCGACCGGTCCGGAATCGCGGATGCCATCGAGTTCGTAGGTGCCGCCCATTGTCAGTCCCGCTGGTCACGAAATGTGAGTCTCGTACGACAGTGACCGAAGAGCGTCGCGACCGGTATCCGACGCCCCAGCGAGCTGTTCGCGCAACGTCGAGTAGAGCCAGGCCTTGTACTCCTCCGTGGTCCACTGAGCGTCTCGGGTCAGCGCGAGGAAGGTCTCGTGACTGAAGAGGGCGAAGACCAGATCCGTTGCACGGTCGGCCGTGAGACCCTCGCGCAGGTAACCGAGCGAGTCGAGTCGAGCGACCAATCGGCCCATCCCAGCCCGGCGACCGGCCGCCATGGCCTGGGCGTAAGTGTCGACCTCAGGGTCGCTGATCGCGGCGGCGTGCAACGACTTCCACAGCGGCGCTGCCCGGACGTAGATGTCCACCCCGTGCTCGACCGCCACCGCGAGCGCCCGGTCGCCGCTCTCGGAGCCAAGTGCTTCGCTCATCCACGGCCGTTCATCCACCGGAGGAGCGTCCGTCCGGCCCGCCCCCGCGTGCTCGACGACCTCGCGGAGGAGCAGCCCTTTGGTGCGGAACGTGTAGTAGACAGTCTGCACCGCCACGCCCGCGCGGGCCGCGATTCCCTCCATGGTGGTCGCGGCGTATCCATGCTCAACGAACAGTTCGTGCGCGCTCGTCACGATGCGAAGACGCGTGGCCGCCGCACGGTCGCGACGGCTTGTGCCGATCCCCTTGACATTCTCCATTGTCCAACCCACGATAAGGGGATCCACCACTAGTGGCAACACTAGTGACTGCTCTAGGAGTAGCCGTGGTCACCTTCCACAACCAGATCGACATCAAGGCCTCACCCGAAGCTGTCTTCGACGAGCTCAGTGACCTGCGACACGAGCAGCGCTGGAGCGACAAGCTCAAGTCCGTCGAGCTGCTGACGCCCGAGCCGATCGACGTCGGCTCCCGGCTACGCGCCAAGTGGTCTGGCGCACCCGAAAACGAGGTTGTCTACCGCGAATTCGACCGTCCCCGTCGGTGGGTCACCGAGTCTGGCTCGTGGATGCTCGTAGTCGAAGTGCTGCTTGAGGTCGAGGCGACCTCGAGCGGCTCGCGACTTCTTTCCACGTGGACGCTGAAGCCGCGCGGACCGGTGCGCTTGCTGACACCGATCCTCAAGAAGGCCTTCAACAAGGATGTCGCCGAGAACATGCGCTCGGCCAAGGCGCACGTGGAGCAGCTTGCACGGCACTGACGACTGACACCCTGGCGCTGTCGAGCCGGCCACCGACCTCGAACTGAACACCATCGGGAAGCTCGACGGACGCGATGCTCAGCGCAATCGCCGAGTGTCGTCGATCAGCCGCTCGCCGTGGATCTTCCACACCGTTGCTTCGTCGCCCCCAGCGGTCACACCTCGACATTACTCAACTGACATCTGGCTTGAGCGTGCGCGGAGGTGAACGACCCCAGGGCCGTCCAGGTCGGGCCAATACGCGGTGCGGCCCGTCATTGCCATGATGAGGGCGATTGTGGGGCCGGTGATCAAGGCGCCGGTGCCGGTGGTGAAAGGGCCGTCGGTGGCGACCAGACGGAGGCCTCGGATTCGGGTCTTTGCGGGGACGACGAGGTCGGAGGTGGCGTAGTACTGGGCCACGCGTGTGACTGTGTCGATGGGGTAGTCGTGGTGGATGTTGAGCGGGTGGCGGATGTCTTCGCTGTGGACGATTGTTTCGCCTAGCATCGCGATCACCGGGAGCGGTGGTTTTGTGGTGCTCGGGATGACCTGGCGGAAGCGCTCTAGGGTTTCGGTGGGTGAGGTGCCGAGGTGGTCGGCCAGGCGGTACGCGACCTGTTTGTCGAAGTCGAAGCGGCAGCGGATCACGCCGGCCATCCAGCGGACGGGATTCAGGCCGGCGCCTGCGGTGAGGTGAGCCAGGGTCTCGCGGACGGTGAAATCGGTGCAGAGCGACTGGGTCTTCCACTGATCGTCAGTAAGCCCGGTCAGGTCGTCGGCCAAGGCGGAGCGCTCCGCTCGGACCAGGTTCCAGAGGTCGTTCATCGCAGGGGTCCTCCTGTCGGATCGGTTTCCGGTAGGACCGGTGCGCTGCCGCGGAATCATCGCTCGGGAGTGGAAATTCTTTCCGGAGCTGGTGACCGCTGACGTAACGTCGGTGGGCGTGGACCATGGCGATGACTTGCAGCTTGCGTTGGACACCGCTGATCTGGCGGCGAAACTTGCCCTCGGGTACTTCGAGGCCGGGGTTGCGGTCGCGCTGAAGGCTGACGGCTCCCAGGTGACCGACGCGGACCGGGCGGTCGAGCGGTTGATTCGCGAGACGTTGTCCGTGGCGCGGCCGGACGATGCGCTGCTCGGGGAGGAACTCGGCCGGCTCGGCGCGTCCGAACGAGCCTGGATCATCGACCCGATCGACGGTACTGCGTTCTTCAGCCGGCGCGACCCGAACTGGCGGGTGCACATCGCGCTGGAAGTTGCCGGGAGCATCGAAATCGCGGTCGTCGCCGCTCCCGCGCTGGGACGTTGCTGGTGGGCGACCCGAGGAGGCGGCGCCTTCGAGTCGTCCTGGCCGCGGGTGGATGACGATGCAAAGAGGCTTGAAGTCAGCAGCACTTCGGTGATGGCTGATGCTCGGCTCAACGCACTCGACGACGCATCCAGAGCCCGCTTCCCAGCGAGCGCGGCTCGCGGACCGGCCAGCCCGCTCCCACTCGTCGAACTCGTCCGCGGCGAGATCGACGGGTTCCTGGTCGAGCGCTACTTCCTCTGGGACCACGCACCCTGGATCCTCCTCGTCGAGGAAGCCGGCGGCCGTTTCACCGACCGAACCGGCGGACGCGCAGGCGACAAAGGCGGCGGTCTCTACTCCAACGCCGCCTTGCACGAGGAACTGCTGACCGCACTCCACTACCCAGCACACCCCTGACAGCCGGGCATCGAACACGCCCGGCCTTCGAGGGCCATCCGAGCCGAGACCCATCCGAGCTGAGACCCATCCGAGCCGACGCCGTCCGAGTTCTAGCCGAGGTCGGTGAGGAGGCCGTCGAGTGCCTGGGTCAGTGCCGCGGAGTTGTCAGAGGTGAACCAGGTCGTGCGAATGCGCTCGTTGCTTCCCCCCGGCGTTTCGTGGTCGGACGCGAGCTGTTGCAAGGTGCGGGTGTCGTCGCCCAGTGCGCGACCAACCTCCCGAAAAACGCTGCGCACGTAGCGATCCGCGTCGTCGGAGGCGATCCCATGGCCGGCCGCCCACGCCGTGACAGTGGCGAGGCACTGGAAGTGGATGGTCAGCGTCCCGGTCACCGCGGAGAAGACATTGAAGGCCTTCTCGTCCGCGGCCGGGAGGGCTCCGCCCAGCAGCTCGAAGAGGGAATCCACCTCCGGATGGGACGGGCACGTCACCGTGACGGAGCGCCGTTCGCGGATGGCGGGCAGCGGGATCGCCCGGACGATGAGGGCATCGGTGGTCAGCGAGCTGCGCAGGTCTTCGATGCTGACGCCGGCCATCACGTTGACCACGATCTTGTCGTCGGGCACGGTCAGGCCGCCGAGCGCCTCGTGCCGGTCCTGACGGCGTACGGCGATGATCACGATCTCGGCCTGGTCGACCACCGCTTGGTTGTCAGGACACACGCGCACCTGCTTGTACTGCGTGGAAAGCTCCGCCGCCGTACGGGCTCCGCGGGGCGAGAGGAACACCTCAGTTTCCCCATCGCCCTGGTAGTACAGGCCGCCCACGATGGCCCGCCCGATCTCACCCACCCCGATGATGCCGATGCGCTTCACAGCCTCGCTTCTCCTTCTGTCGCCATGGCTGAGTGGGCGCGGCCAGAGGGGTCGTCGATTGCCGGACCTGTTCCGGGCGCGGCCAGGCGGGTTGCCAGTTGGTGGAGCTGTTCCGGTCGTGGGTTGGCGCCGGTCAGTACGGTCGCCAGGCGGTCGACCGGTACTGCGCCTTCGGCGATCGCCGCCAGCCCTGCCGCACCGGCCGGTTCGAGGAAGATTCCGAGTGTGCGGGCGGCGAGCGCCATTGCCCTGGCGATGGCGTCGTCCGGCACCAGGACGATTTCGTCCACCAGCGTGCGGGCCCGGCGTACGGAAGCCTCGAGCGGAGTGCGTACTGCGATGCCGTCGGCGAAGGTGCGGACCTGTTCAATGGAAACGGCGCGGCCGGCGCGCAGGCTTTCCCGCATCGAGGGGGCACCTGCGGCGTTCACGCCCACGATCCGGGTCCGCGGCGCGTGCTCCTTCAGCCAGCACCCGACCCCGTTGATCAGCGCCCCGTCCCCGACCGGCAGCACCACGGCGTCGTAGTTCGGCCCGCCGCGGGTCAGTTCGGCGGCGATGGTGCCGGCGCCTTCGGCGATTGCAGGCTGCAGACCGTCTTGCAGGTAGACGCGATCGGGGTGCCGCGCGACGTGCGCGGCCGCCGCCTCCCGGGCCGCCGAGCCGTCAGCTCCCGCGACGATGACCCGGGCGCCGAACGTCTCGATCCGCTCCCGCTTGGCGGGATTGATCGTCTGCGGCACGAACACCTCGACCCGCATCCCGCGAGTCCGTCCCGCGTAGGCGACCGCCTGGCCGAAGTTGCCCGAGCTGGCGCAGACCACCGCAGTACCGGCGGCCAGTGTGCTCAACATCAGATCGGCACCCCGGCCCTTGAAACTGCGGACCGGATTGGCCGTCTCGACCTTCACCGTCACCGCCCGGCCACCCAAGGCCCGGCACAGCTGTTCGTCGAGGTACTGCGGGGTGTTGAGGAACACCGGATCGATGACCTGCAAGGCCCGCTCGATCCGCGCCGGATCCAGATCCACGTGCGTCGCCTTTCTCAGCGGCTGCCTGAACGCGGCCAACGCTAAGCGAACACGTGATCGAAGCGATTGAGAATTATTGCCCCACGACGCAATAATTTTGCGTGCCCGGATCGCCATCGCCATCGCCATCGCCGTCGCCTCGCCTGGACGAAATCGACGCCCTGTTGCTGGACCTGCTCCAGTACGACGCCGGCCGGACCCTGCACGACCTCGGTGAACAGGTCGGGCTTTCGCCGAGCGCCGTCCAGCGCCGGATCGCCCGCTATCGCAAGGACGGCCTCATCACGCGACAGGTCGCGGTACTCGATCCGCACCGCTTCGGTCCCACCGTGCTGGCCACGGTCCTGGTGACGCTGGATCAGGAATCGTTCGAGCACCACAAGGCCTTCGCCGATCGGATGCGCTCGCATCCGCAGGTCCAGCAGTGCTACCAGGTCGCGGGACCATGGGACTACGTCGTCGTCCTGGCTGCCCGGAACATGCGCGACTGCAGTGAGCTCGGAAACCTTCTTTTCAAGGCGGACAGCAACATCAGACGGTACGAAACACTGCTCGTCTTCGACACCATCAAGACCGGCCTGGCCCTTCCGTTCCCCGCGCCGCTGTCCGGCGATCAGGACGGCGGTTCGTAGTACGCGGGCTCAGGAGGAACGGGTTCGCAGTACGTGGCGAGTGTCTCGGCAGGCAGGCGGGCGACCGCGTTGGCGGTGCAACAGGACCAGCGAAACCGACCGGTCTGCGCGCCTGCGGAAACTCTCCCGAGAAACACGACAGAAGATGTCGTGATTCGTTGGCAGGCTGGTGATCACGACGTCGAAGCCGGCTACCGGAGCCGCTGGGCGTCCTCGATGACACCAATGGAGCTGATGTGGCAGTCGAACGAACGACGGTCAACCCGTGGGCATGGTCCGGCGAACTGGGCTACCACCAGGGCGAGGTCGTCTCCGGGCAGACCCGGACCCTCTATTGCGCCGGCCAGACCGCGATGAACGCTGACGGCAAACCCGAGCACGCCGGTGACATGGCCGCACAGGTCGCACTGAGCCTCGACAACCTGGAGGCCGTCCTCGGCGAGGCGGGCATGTCCCTTGCGAACCTCGTCCGGCTCAACGTCTACACCACCGACGTCGACCTGCTCTTCCAGCACTACGGCGTACTGGCGTCGCGGCTGGGCGCAGCCGGAGTCGCCCCGCCCACCACGATGCTCGGGGTGAGCCGGCTGGCGATCCCGGTCCTGATGGTCGAACTCGAGGCCACCGCCATCGCATGACGCAACGAAGCCGCCGCCCGGGTGGGTACCAGGTTCCCGTGCTCAGAATGGTCACGATCGGCGTCTACGGCTTCACCGCCGAAACCTTCCTGGAGAAACTCACCGGCGGCGGCGTTGGTTTGCTCCTCGACCTCCGCCAGCGCCGCGGCGTACGGGGCGCTGAGTATTCCTGGGCGAATTCGGCCCGCCTCCAGCAGTCGCTCGCCGACGCGGGCATCGGCTACCGGCACCTGAAGGACCTGGCACCGACAACCGAACTACGCCACCTCCAGTACCGCGAAGACGACCGCAACGGCGTAGGCAAACGCAACCGCACCAAACTGGCCCCCGAATACGCCAACCGCTACACCCAAGAAGTCCTCAACCCCTACGACCTCGACACCCTCGTGTCAGACCTCCCGGCCAACACCACAGTCGCCCTCTTCTGCGTAGAACGCGACCCAGAAGCCTGCCACCGCTCCCTGGTAGCCAACCGCCTCCACACCGAACACGACATCCCGCTCAAACACCTCCGCCCGCAGTAGCTTGTGGGCCTGGCCGTGGCGCACGCTTCGCGGCGACTGACCCTCGGCATGGTGTGAAGTCTGTGGATGGAGATCGACTGGAACGCCGAGGTCGTCGAGCAGCTGCACTCGCACTGGCAGGACCGCCTCCGCCCCCGCCTCGACGGCCTGACGGATGACGAGCTGTTTTGGCTGCCAGTCTCCTCCGCTCAGCCGGCCGAGAACCGCGAACCCGTGACCACGATCGCGTGGCGCCTCACACACCTCATCGAGGGCCTGGGCCCACCGACAATCCCGCACTTCAAACCCACAACCGCCGCCCCGCCATTCGTCGACTTCGGAAGCTCGGCCCGCGAGGCGCTGCATCAGCTCGACGAGGCTTACGAGGCATGGATCGCAGACGTACGCCACCTCGGCCCCACAGGCCTCGCCCAACCACAAGGCCTCCTGTCGCCATCCCCATTCGCCGACTTTCCCCTTGCAAGGAAGGTCATGTACGTCCACGTAGAGGTAATCCACCACGGCGCCGAAGTCTGTCTACTCCGCGACCTGTACGCAGCGAGATCAAGCAACGGAGCATCGCTCTAGTCGGGTCAGGTTTGCATCCACTGCAGGCGACCGGGGTTCCAGCTTCCGGCCAGCACTGTTTCGTCGAGCAACGGTTCGATGCATAGGGCAACAGTTTCCAGCGCGGCCTCGAGAACGTGCAGACTACTCGGAAGGGCAGTCTCGGCCGCGATCTTCGGGTAGTTCGCATGCCATCCGTCGTTCGGGACGGTGAGGCGGCGGGGGAGATCAAGACCGCGTCGACTGGCCTCGCCGCTCAGCGCTGCGGCGGTTCTGCCAGCGTCGAGATCCTGGGTGGTCACGACGAGGGCGAGATCGACCAGGTCGCGGTACCGCGTCGACGAGCGGTCACTTTCTCGACCGTATCTCCCGTACATCGCGCACAGCTTGTCCGCGACCTGCTCGGCCAGCGGGTAGAGGGCAAACGCGGGCAACGGCTCCGTTCCGGGCAGGTCGACAATCGGTCGTGGTTGAACCAGTTCGACTGGTTCTGCTTTGCGCTGGTTGAGCGACAGATCGATCGGGAACCGTCCGGCGTACTCGGCCGTGCCGAGGTAGGGGATGACCTTTACCTGGGCGATGACGTGGTCCACGTCCTGACCGGTGCCATAGCTCGGATCCGCGATCTCGAAACGGAAGAAGTCGCCGGTCGGTACGTACTCCGCCAGTGCGCGCAGGTCGGCAACGGCCTCGTCGAGCAGGACGTTGGGCTGCGGATTCACCAGGTCGAGGTCGTTGCTGTGCCGCGCTCCGGGAATCCTCACGATCAGGCCGGCGCCACCCTTCAACACCCAGCGGGTGTCCGGTTCGGCGAACACGCGGGCGAGGAATCGCTGCAGGACGAACTGTCGGCGGAGGTCTTGGAGGGCCAGTCGAGGATTGGCCCGGGCCTCTGCTTTGAGTCGCGTCTCGACCCCTGCCCTGAAGGCGGTGGCATTGCGGTAGGGCTCGTCCCTCATTGCGCCGTTCTCCTGAGAGCAGCCAGGGCATCCTGGACCTGGTTGAGTTTTTGCCGCAGTTGTTGAGTGGAGATGGTTTCGATCGTTCGGCGAAGCTCGGGATCAGTACTGAGTTCGCTGATCGTCCGTAGGAGTGCCGGATCTGGAAGGGGGGATCGCCCCATCGCTGTGGCTGGCCCCGTGTCCCGCATGAGCTCAGCGGCCTGAACAGTCGTCTGCGGCAGCGGGGCTTCGTCCAGGAATCGCCGGAGTAGGGCCAGGCCATCGCCTGTCTGTACTCCGTACCGATGCGCGTACGGACGCAGTGCCTCGCTCAGCTTTGCCAGGTCCACCGAGGCCGTGGAGATGGCATCGCGGACGACACCGGCGAGATGCCCGCCATCGGTTCCGTCGGCGGCCAGATCGACGATCGTGGTCATTACCGTCGTCACCGGTAGACCGCCGACCAGCGTCCACGAGTCACGGTCGATACCTTCACTCCGCCGGCGGATCCTTACGTCGGGTCGCCTCGACTGCTTCCGCCCCTCGACAGTGAACTGGTATCGATCCGCTTCCAGGTCGCCGAGTTCATGGAGACGCGCAGCCGAGCGGTGGGAAACCACGGCGTCGATGGGATCGGTGGAGATCCGTTCGGCGGCGGTGCGCTGGGGTTCAAGGGTGAGCCACGCGACTCGGAGGTCCTCGCGGGGATCGTATGCGGTGCCCGCCAGCTTGTAGACCCCATGAGCTAGCCGCTCCAGTGAGCCGTCCTTCGCCCAGCGCGCCATCATCTTCGGCGACACGCCAACCTCGGCTGCCTGCGCGGTGGTGACCAGCCCCCACTGCTCGCTGGCCAGAGCTGCAACATCGAGAAGTAGCACTGCAAATTCCCCTCTGCGTACTTCAATACTACCCATAGGCGGCGAACTTTGCAGTATCAGGCCTGAATATAGTCAACGGCCTGTGAATCTTGGAGGGTTGTCAGCTCCCTGACAGTTGGTCGCAGCGCGACTCGTCCCGGCCGGCGCGGTCGGCGCGTGGTCGGTTGGGTAGAGACTCCGCGAACGAGACCCCGAGCTCGCGCGAGACGAGTCGGCGGCCGCGCGAGGATTCACGCCACCGAGTGCAGGCTGCCAGCTGGCGCGCCACTACCGTGGTCGATTCGCGCGACGTAGGAGCGCCAACTGGGGGTGGGTGGGAGCTGGCGAACGAGGAGGCGACGGAGGAGCCGGAGCGGAGGCTGCGTGGGGCGTAGTACCCGGCTAGAAGTGAGCAGTTTTCGGGGATTGCTCGGGTAGGACCTGGGGCGGACCTAAAGTAGACCACTTCTGGATCTGGGGAGGGTTGGGTGGAGGCTGGGGCTCCGTCGCCGGGTGGGGTGCGTACGCTCGGTGAGCTGGGGGCGCGGTTGCGGGAGCTACAGGTCTGGTCGGGGCTGTCGTATCGGGAGGTCCATCGGCGGGTGGTTCGGTCTCGGCAGGAGCGGGGGATCGCCGAGTTGCCGGCGTTCAATACGACGTACCGGTGTCTGTCGCCCGGGCGGACTCGGTTGGATGTGGAGCTGGTGGTCGACATCGCCCGGGCGGTGCTCGGGAACGAGTCGCGGGCGGCTGAGTGGCGGCAGGCTCATCAGGTGGTGTCGGGGTTGGCGGCCGATGCTTCGGTGGTGCATGTTGCCGACCGGGTGGAGTCCGACGAGTTCTCCTTCATCGGCCGATCGTCGACGGTCGCGGCTGCGCTGGCCGCGTTGGAGACGCACCATCTCGTGCTGATCGACGGGATGCCAGGAGTGGGCAAGACCAGCCTGGCAGGTCGGGTCGCGAGCCAGGTGCCTGATGTCGAGCTGCAGTTCTCAGTCAATCTGCGCGGCTACGACCCCGCCCGTCCGCCCGCCGATCCCGGGGCCGTGCTCGATGGATTCCTGCGACGGCTCGGTGTTCCGGGCAGCCGGATCCACGGGCTCGATCTGTCGGCCCGCTCAGGATTGTTCAACGAACTCGTCGCTGCGCGCAGGATCGTAGTACTGCTCGACAATGCGGCCTCCGACGATCAAGTGCAGCCGCTCCTCGCGGACAGCGCCCTCACCCTCGTCACCAGCCGACGGCGGTTTACTGCATCTCCAAACGCCTACCGGATCAACCTCGAAGTGTTCGAACCATCCGAGTCGGCAGTGCTGATCAGAAGGGCGGCAGGCGCCGCGGTCGACCACGAGCCCGAAGCGGCGGTACAGATCGCCGAGCTGGTCGGACACCTCCCGCTGGCGCTCGCGGCACTGGCCGGTCGGATCAAAGCGCAACCCGAGTGGACGCTCGGCGACCATCTCGAGCGGCTGCAGGAGCACACGGCTCGGCTGAGGCTCGACGACGGCGTCGCGGCCTCGCTTTCCCTGTCCTACCAGGCATTGCCGATCGAGTCCCGCCGCTTGCTGAGGCTGCTCGCCTTGCATCCCGGCCGGGATTTCGACGTGTACGCCGCTGCCGCGCTGGCCCGCACGGACCGGGAGTCGGCGCAGGAGCAACTGGCCAACCTGGTGCAGATGAATCTCCTGGAGGAGCACGGATCCGGCCGGTACGAACTCCACGATCTGGTACGTCTCCTGGCCTCGGACCAATCGCGAGACGAGGACCCTGCCTCGGTACGCCGTGCCGCCCTCGACGGCCTCTTCGACTACTACCGCAAGACACTCGCGACGGCGGCGACCGCGTACGCGCCGCACGACCAGGCCCGGATCGAGTTGACCCAGCAAATCGGCCAGTCGGAACGCCAGTTCGCCGACCGCGACGACGGGCGCGGCTGGCTCGACCTCGAGCGGCCCAACCTGATCGCCACCGCCCTGTACGCCGCGGACCACGGCCGGCCGGAGTACGCGACCGCGTTGTCGGCGATGCTGATGTACTACCTCGGTACGGCGAGCCTCTTCACCGGAGCCGAAGTGCTGCACCTGACCGCGATCCGCTGCGCCCGGTCCAACTACGAACGCGGCCGCTCCTACAACAACCTCGGCGCACTGTACTGGCGACTCGGCCGGTACGCAGATGGTCGCGCGGCGTACCAGCATGCGTTGGACTACGCCCGGCTGGCGGGCAACCGGGTCGGCGAAGCGAGCGGGTTGTCGAATGTTGCGCTAGGCCACTATCGGCTCGGCGACTACGATGCCGCGATCGCCTGTCAGCGTGAGGCTCTTCTGTTGTTCGATGCCGAGGGCAACCTCAATGGGATGACGGCGGCGCTCGCCGGACAGGGCTGGCCCGAACTGCGAAGAGGGCGACCTGAAGTAGCCTTGAAGCTGTTCGAGGAAGGTCTCGCGATCAGCCGGAAGCTTGGCCAGGAAACGTTCGAGGAGGCGTTTGCCCTCAACAACGTTGCCGCCGCGCACGAGGCGCTCGGCCGGTTGGACGAGGCGTGGCAGGGCTACGAGCAATCGCTGCAGCTGGCGCGCCGGCTGTCCTTCGTCAACGGCGAGAGCGACAGCATGAACTGCCTCGGTCGACTGCACCTGGCTGCCGGCCGCGTCAACGAGGCAATCGAGTACCACCAGCAGGCACTCGATCTGGCCGTCCGTCTCGGCAGCAGGCCGTTCACCATCGAGGTCCGCAACGACTACGGCCATGCCCTGTCCGCGGCCGGCCGGGTCGCGGAGGCCATGGTGCAGCACCGGATCGCGCTGGAGGATGCCGAGCGCATCGAAGACAGGTACGAACAGGACCGCGCATCCGCGGCCCTGTCCGCATCCCACGAACTCACCTAGCGCCTAACCGGGCGAGCCGTGCGCCCGCGGCTGCGCCGACAGCCCTTCGTACCACCCGGCGCTTGGTGCCGGTCACGGGGAGCCGAAGATGCAGCGGTTACCGGTGGAGGTGCTGTACCAGGGGGACCAGGCGCTGAACCGGCCGAGGCTGGTGCCCTTCTTCTCATAGAGGAAGAAGCGCACGCACTCGCTCTCCTTGTGGTCGAACCCGCATTCCTTCCAACCGTCGGCGGCAGCGGGCGCCGCGCACTCGCGGGTCTTGCCGTAGTTGGTTTCGAGGTGCACGATCGCGGTCCAGCCGTTCGGGTCCAGGTCGCGTACCCACTGGTCGTCGCCGTCCCACTGGTAGCAGGTGGCGGCCCAGGTGGTGGCGATACCGACACAGTTGGTCGGCCCGGCGGCCAGGGCGGTGGTGGCCGACGGCGTACCGGCCAGCTTCGGGGCCGGCGCGGGAGCCGGGGCAGCCGCGGCGACGGTGGCGCCGCCGAGAGAGATCATCGCTGTGCCGGCGAGGGCAGCGAAGATGCGGGTGAGGGCGGGACGGGGCATGAAGAATCCTCTCGAAGGGGGCGGTTGCCGGATCAGCGTGCATCCCACGAAGTGGCCGGTCCTGGAATTCGAACGAAGTCGAACAGCGGCAGCGCTAACCTGACGGCATGAGTACGAACGGGCAGGTGGCCATCCTCGGCGCGGGTGTGATGGGCGAGACGTTGTTGTCCGGGCTGCTGCGGGCCGGGCGGCAACCGGGTGAGTTGCTGATCACCGAACGCCGCGAGGAGCGCGCGACCGAGCTGCGCGAGCGGTACGGCGTGGACGTGCTGACCAACGTCGAGGCCGCGGCGAAGGCGGAGACGCTGGTGCTCGTGGTCAAGCCGCAGGACATGCCCGAACTGCTCGCCGAGATCGCCCCGGCGGTCCGCGCGGAACAGACGGTCGTCTCGCTGGCGGCCGGGATCACCACCAGCTTCATCGAGTCGCGGCTGCCCGAGGGCGTCGCCGTCGTCCGGGTGATGCCGAACACGCCGGCCCTCGTCGACGAGGGGATGGCGGCGATCTCCCGCGGAGCGCACTGCGACGAGAGTCACCTGGTGCTCGCCGAAGGGCTGCTGGCCGCGACCGGCCGGGTCATCCGGGTGCCGGAGAAGCAGCAGGACGCGGTCACCGCGATCTCGGGTTCCGGTCCGGCGTACATCTTCTTCGTGGTGGAGTCGATGATCGAGGCGGGCGTGCACATGGGCCTGCCCCGCTCGACCGCGACCGAGCTGGTCGTCCAGACGGTGGTCGGCTCGGCCAAACTGCTCCGCGAAACCGGCGAACACCCGACCGTACTGCGCGAACGCGTCACCTCCCCAGGCGGTACGACGGCCGCCGCGATCCGCGAACTCGAAGACCACAAGGTCCGAGCCGCCTTCCTCTCCGCCATAGAAGCAGCCCGCAACCGCTCCCGAGCCCTTGCCGCCGAGTAACCCCGCACCCTCGAGCCCCTCGAGTCACAGGCTGCTCGCACACCTCGGGGTTGACCCGCTACACGGTGTCGTTATCCTGGGGCGCCGCAGTCTTTCGGCCTTGTTCAAGGGATAAGTCGATGTCGGGTCAGCTGGTTGGGGCTGATGGGTCTAACGTCTCGCCCATGGGAATTCGTTCGGGTGGCACCGACGACGCTGCCGCGCGCTCTGACAGCCCAGCGGAAGACCCTTCGTCGGCCGACGCTGCGCAGGCCGACGGTTCGGGGGGCGGCGAGGTGCTGCCCTGGCGGGTGCCGTTGGATCCGGCGCCGTGGTGGGCCTGGGCACTGTTTGTTGTCCCGTTCTTCGCTGTGCCGGCGCTGAACTCGTGGTTGTGGATGGGCGCTCGGGACTTTCTCGCGGTCGGCCTGTTCACCGCGATCGGGGCCTCGGTCGTCCGGGTCGCCGGTGGGGTCGTGCTGTACCGCGTCGAGATCACCGAGACCGCGCTGAAGGCGCGCACCAGCCTGCTCGTGCGCAGCCTCGCCTGGCAGGACGTCGACGAGATCGAGATCGTCGACGACGACGCGGTCGTGCTGACCAGCGGCAAGGACGAGAACGAGATCAACGGGATCGCGCACGGCCAGGCCGCGCACGCGGCCGCCGTGATGCAGGCCGCGCGCGAAGCCGCCGACACCCGCCCGGTACGCCGGTCCCGCCCGCGCCCCGGCATCGGTGTCGTCTTCGTGCTGTCCTATCTCGTCCTGGCCGTCGGCGCCTTCCTCCTGCGCTGGCAACTCGTCTAACCCCGCCCGCTGCGCGGGCAACTCGTCTGAGCCCGCGCCGCCTCCCGGTGCGCTGGCGCAGCGTCTAACCCCGCAGAGCCCACGGGCCTTCGCCGGTGATCTTCTCCGGGGTGATCCTCGCGATCACGGCGGTTTCGGAGTACCGGTTCTCGAACGGGTAGTCCTTGCCGAGGTACCGCTGTGACTCCTTGTCCATCAGCGCCGTCCACTCCACCCCGATGTCCGGCCCGATCACCTCGGCGCGCCCACGGATGACCAGGTACTGCGAAAGGCCGCGCCGGCTCGGCTGGTCGTCCTCGATGACGAGCGTGACCCGGGGATCGCGCCGCAGGTTGCCCGCTTTGCGCTGGTAGCCCTCCATCCCGATCAGCACCTGGTCGCCGTCGCGCTCGGCCCAGACCAGCGACGCCTGCGGTGAACCGTCGGCGTCCACGGTGACGAGCACGATGTGGTTGTCGGTGTCGAAGAGCCGGTGAGTGCTCTGCGGCAAGGGGATCACGGTGGTTCCTTTCCTCGCGGTTTCGTCCGACGGTAGACAGCGCAACGGGAACCCCTGGGTACCCTAAGTGTCCCGTAAGCGATGTGGCTTGAACGATAGCGGCGCCCAGGCACGCACCTCGCGGCACTTGCCCAGCGCCCACGATGCTCCGCATCGAGGCCACTGCTCAAGCACCACGATGCACGCACCTGGACCCCGCTATCGTTCAAGCCACATCGCTTACGGGACACTGGGCGCCGTGGACGGGATCGGTGGCGGTGACGTTTTCCTGGCGGACTGCCCGGCGCGGCTGGCGGTCGAGGTGATCGCCGACAAGTGGTCCGTGGTGGTGCTCTACGGGCTCAGCGAAGGGCCGCGGCGGCACGGTGAGCTGGTCACGTTGATCGGTGGGATCTCCAAGAAGGTCCTCACCCAGACGTTGCGCCGCCTGCAGCTCAACGGCCTGGTGACCCGCAAGGACTACGGCGGCGTACCGCCCAGAGTCGACTACGAGCTGACCGAGCTCGGCGGCAGCCTGATGGAGCCGATCCGGATGCTGACCTCCTGGGCCGCCGCCAACGGCGAGGCCGTGCTCGCGGCCCAGGAGAGCGCCGTACCGGAGAGTGCCTAAGCTCGGGGCCATGGACTTTTCCCTGTGGCCGAGTGCCGGCCGGACCTGGCAAGAAGTACTCGAAGGCGCGGAGTACGCCGAGAAGACCGGCTGGTACGGCGTCTGGGTGGCCGACCACTTCATGGTGAACGGCGACGACCTGTCGCTGCCGATGAACGAATGTCTCGCCCTGCTAGGCGGTCTCGCCGTGCGCACCGAGCGAGTGCGGATCGGATCCATGGTCCTCGGCAACACCTACCGCCACCCCGCGGTGGTGGCGAACCAGGCGGCAACGCTCGACCAGATGAGCGGCGGCCGGTTCGTGCTCGGGATCGGCGCCGGCTGGCAGGTCAACGAGCACCAGGCCTACGGCATCGAGCTGCCGCCGGTGAAGGAGCTGCTGGCCAGGTTCGAGGAGGCCTGCCAGGTGTTCACCGGGTTGCTGACCCAGGAACGGACCACCTTCGACGGCAAGTACTACCAGCTCAGCAACGCGCCGCTGGAGCCCAAGCCGGCCAAGCTGCCGATCCTGATCGGCGCCTCCGGCGAAAAAGTTGCCTTGGGCATCGTTGCGAAGTACGCGGACGAGTGGAACCACTGGGGGCTGCCAGAAGTTGCCGAGCACAAGGGCAACGTCTTCCGCGAGCACTGCGAGCGGATCGGCCGCGACCCGTCGACCGTGCGCCGCTCGACCCAGGCGATGATCGAGATCCTCGTCCCGGGTGACACCGAGGCCGAGGAGCGACGCGACCGGCGGTTGGCTGCCGGTCAGCCGACGATCATGGGCTCGGCGGAGTACGTGCTCGACACGGTCGCCCGCTACCCGGCGGCCGGGATCGACGAGTTCCTGGTCCCGGACGGCTTCCTGGGCAGCGGTTCGCGCCGCGTCGACGCGTTGGAGCGCCTGCGCGAAGAGGTCTTCAACAAGCTCTAAACGCCGAGCCGCAACGTGGCAACCACCGGCCAGTGGTCGCTCGGAAGGCGACCGCCCGGCCGGTGGTGCGACACCTCGGCGTCCACGACCTGCCAGCCCTTCCCGACCAGGATGTGGTCGATGCGTTCCTGGTCGGTCGCGCCGGTGAAGTCGTGAAAGGTGCCACCCGCCCCCGCCGGTACTGCGTCCCGCCACCCCGCATCGAGCAACGCCGTCAACGGTGCCGAACCCGGCTCGACGTTCAGGTCGCCCACCAGAACCCAGTGCCGATCGGGCTCACCGGCCGTCCAGCGGTCGAGCAACCTGGACGACTCCACCCGAGCGACCTCGCCCAGGTGGTCGTAGTGCGTGTTCGCGATCCCGACCAGCGCTCCGCCCTCATGGCTCAGCCGAACCAGCGTGGCGATCCGAGTCAAAGACGCGTCCCACCCGACCGACCCAGGCGTCGCCGGATCATCGGACAGCCAGCGCGTCTCGTGCGACTCCACCCGCCATTTGCCCCGCCGGATCATCACCACCGAGTGCTCACCGCCCGCCACGCCGTCGTCCCGCCCCGCGCCGACGATCTCGTACTGCGGAAACGTCTCGCGCAAGTACTCCAACTGGTCGGGCAGCACCTCCTGCAACCCGACCACGTCGGCCGCCAGCCCCTCGATCGCGCCCGCGGCCGCCTCGCGACGCAGTACCCACGAGTCGTCGCCGTCGGGCGCCGAGGAGTTGCGAATGTTGAACGTCGCCACACGCAAAAGCAAGCTCACACCGATGACCCTGCCAGACCCATCGCGCGGGTCGCCGCCCGGAGTCGCGGCGCGCTGGCCTCGATCGCCCGATCGCGACCTTCGGCCAGCACAGCGTCGAGTCCGGCCGGGTCGGACGCCAGCCGCGCGTACTCCTTCTGCAGCGGCTCGATCACGGCCAGAACCGCATCCGCGACATCGGTCTTCAAGGCCCCGTACGTCGAGTACGCCTTCGCCAGTTCGACCGGATCGCCGTCGGTGCAGGCAGCCAGGATCTCCAGCAGATTGGTGACGCCGGGTTTCGCGGCCTCGTCGTGGCGCACCTCGCCGTCGGAGTCGGTCACCGCGCGCATGATCTGCCGGCGGATCACGTCCGGCGGGTCCAGCAACCGGATCGTGCCGACCGCGTTGTCCTCGTCGGACTTGCTCATCTTCGCCGTCGGGTTCTGCAGGTCCTTGATCCGCATCGCCAGCGCGGCCTTCTGCAGTTGCGGTACGACGAAGGTCTCGCCGTACTCCCGGTTGAACCGGATCGCGATGTCGCGGGCCAGCTCGACGTGCTGGTCCTGGTCCCCGCCGACCGGGACGCGATCCGTGCCGTAGAGCAGGATGTCGGCCGCCATCAGGCACGGATAGGTGAACAGCGAGGCCCGGGTCATCGGTCTGCCCCGGCCCTTCTCCTTGTACTGGATCATCCGCGACAGCTCCCCGACGTACGAGGTGCACTCGAGCAGGTACGCGAGCTGCGCGTGCGCGGGGACGTCGGACTGGACGAACACCGTGCCCGGTGGCAGACCGGCCGCGAGCATCAGCGTGGCCATCTCGCGGGTCAGCGCGGCCAGCCGCTTGGGGTCGTGCTTGGTCGTCATCGCGTGCTGGTTGGCGACGAAGTAGAAGCCGTCCGGGTCGGTGAACCGGCGCAGTGCGCCGAGGTGGTTGCCGAGGGTCAGCCGGCCGGACGGGGTGATGCCGGAGAGCGAGGTCATGTCGGTCCTTGTCGATCGGGCCTCACCGACCGACGGGCAAACAAAAAGGCCGCCTCGGCGAGGCGGCCTTTTGGATGCGTGTGAACGCCGGGGTCCGCCTAAGCGGCCCACCACTGCTGCAGCGTCAGATGACGATCAGTGTTCACGTTTCCAGAATAGCCTATGGTCGGGGGCATGAGCGGTGAGGCGATGTTGGTCTTCGACGAGGGCCTGACGGCGTACGACTTCGGTCACGGGCACCCGATGAGTCCGGTCCGGGTGGACCTGACCATCCGGCTGGCGCGCGCGTTCGGCGTACTGGATCAGCTGAAGGTGGTGCCCGCGCCGGTGGCAGACGACGCGCTCCTGCGGACCGTGCACACCGCTGAGTACATCGAGGCGGTGAAGCGGGCCGGTGAGGATCCTGATCAGCCCGATACGGAGCACGGGCTCGGCACCGACGACACGTACTGCTTCCCGCGGATGCACGAGGCGTCGGCGCATGTGGTGGGTGCGTCGGTCGAGGCGGCCCGGGCGGTCTGGGAGGGCGACGTGCTGCACGCCGCCAACATCTCCGGTGGGCTGCACCACGCGATGCCGGCGATGGCCAGCGGCTTCTGTGTCTACAACGACCCGGCCGTGGCGATCCGGTGGCTGCTCGACCACGGCGCCGAGCGAGTCGCGTACGTCGACGTGGACGTGCACCACGGCGACGGCGTACAGGCGGTGTTCTACAACGACCCACGGGTCCTGACGGTGAGCGTGCACGAGTCGCCGACCACCCTGTTTCCGGGGACCGGGTCGGCGGGGGAGACCGGTGGACCGGGAGCGGAAGGTACTGCGGTCAATATCCCGCTGCCGCCCGGGACCGGGGATGCGGGCTGGCTGCGCGCGTTCCACGCGATCGTGCCGGACGTGCTCAAGGCGTTCCGGCCGTCGGTGCTCGTCACGCAACACGGCTGCGATTCCCATGTGGATGACCCGCTGGCCCACCTGACCAAGACGGTCGACGGGCAGCGTGCGGCGTACCTGGCCCTGCACGATCTCGCGCACGAGCTCTGTGACGGCAAATGGGTCGCGACCGGCGGCGGTGGATACGCGATCATCGACGTCGTACCGCGGGCCTGGACGCACCTGCTCGCGATCGTCGCCGGCCAGCCGATCGACCCGGAGGCGGCGGTGCCCGAGTCCTGGCGTCAGGACGTGCACATCCTCTACGGGCGGCTCGCTCCGTCGCGGATGACCGACGGCCGCGCTCCGGAGTACGCCGACTGGTCGTCCGGGTACAACCCCGAGACCTGGCTCGACCGCTCGATCAAGGCCACCCGGGACATCAGTTTCCCGCTGCTGGGCATCGACCCGACGTACTGACCGTACTGATTCCGGACCAGTTTCAGGCTGACCATCCAGTCACACCAGACACCCTCTTTCCCATTCGCACCAACAGCCACTAGGCTCGGTTCATGCACGGGCGGAGGTGCCGGAGGGGAAGCCGGCGCACGACTCGTGCTGGAAGTGCGGTGCGTTATGGCATCAAAGAAGTCCGGTGGTGGTGAGTCGCCGCTCGCCGAGGTGAAGTTCCTGACCGTGGCGGAGGTCGCCACGGCCATGCGCGTGTCCAAGATGACGGTGTACCGCCTGGTGCACTCCGGAGAGCTGCCCGCGGTGCGGGTGGGTCGGTCGTTCCGGGTCTCCGAGGACGCCGTGCACGACTACCTCAAAGGCGCGTTCTACCAGGCCGGGTAACCACGAGAAGCGAGGGCGGCCGGAAACCCCGCGAGGGACCGGCCGCTTCGCCTTGCCTTTGCCCTCCTGGCACTAGCTTCTGATCTCGGTACGCCGGGCGCGCGCGGCCGGCCGGTTCTCGGCGAACAGCGGCCGCAACGCCTCTGCCGCAGCGTGCACCGCTTCCGCCGGCACGCCGGCCCACATCTCGTCGTGCGCCGCCGAGCTCGCCTGGACGGCCTGTTCCGCCGCCTCGACGCCGTTCGCGGTCAGCCGGATCTGCGTCCCCCGGCCGTCCTCCGGATCAGGCTCACGCACCACCAGTTCGCGATTGACCAGCTGGTTGACCACGTTGCTGGTGCCTCCTGACGACAGCATCAGGCTGCGACTCAGCTCCGTCGGCTTCATCCGGTACGGCGCTCCGGAACGCCGCAGCGTGACCAGGACGTCGAACTCGGCGGTGGTCAGCCCGAGCTCGCGCAGGACCCGGCGGGTCACCTCGTTCAGGTCGCCGGCCAGCAGCATCACCCGCTTGGTGAGCTCCGACGTCGGGTAGAGCACGCCGGGCAGCTCCTGCCGCCAGGACTCGATCAGCTGGTCGACCCGATCCGCACTCATGGTTGACAGTCTAGGTCCCTTTGGTGATAGCTTTTTAAAAAGCTTTCTAGTGAGGAGACTTTCGTGAACCGTCTGCTGTTGCGCGGTGGGCTCGTGATCGACACCGAGCCGAGTGTTGTCGTCCACCGAGATACCGACGTACTGATCGAGGACGGCCGGATCGCTGCCGTCGGGCCCGGGCTGGCCGTCACCGATGCCGAGGTGATCGACGCGAGTGACCGGATCGTGCTGCCCGGGTTCGTGGACACCCATCGGCACCTGTGGGAGACGGCGTTGCGGGGGATCGCAGTCGACGTGGACCTGGGCTGGTACCTGGAGCACGTGCTCGGCGGGTACGGCTCGCGGCACCGGCCGGAAGATGTTGCTGCAAGCAACCTTGTCGGCGCGCTGGAGTGCCTGGATGCGGGGATCACGACCGTGCAGGACTACTCGCATGTGCAGTACAGCATCGAGCACACCGATGCGGCCCTCGATGCGCTGACGTCGAGTGGGATCCGGGCGGTCTTCGGGTACGGTCCGCCGCCCCTGCTCGGCACGCCGGTCGATCCGGCCGGGATGCGGCACGTGCTGGACCGGACGTCCGGGCTGGTCACGGCCGCTGTCGCCGCGATCGGGCCGTCCTTCGCGCCGATCGAGGTGGTCCGGGCCGACTGGGCACTGGCGGCGGAGTTCGACCTGCCGGTCGTCGTCCACATCAGTAGCGGGCCGGTGGCGACCCTGCCACTGCAACTCCTGCGCGACGAGGGTTTGCTGGGCCCGAACCTGCTTTTCGTGCACGGGAACAACCTGCCCGACTCCGAGCTGAAGCTGATCGCGGACAGCGGCGCGGCCGTCGCCGTCACGCCGGCGGTCGAAGCGCGGATGGAGATGGGTGCCCCGATGGCCGGCCGGTTGAAGGCCGCGGGGGTGACCACCGGTCTCGGTATCGACGTGGTCACCACCGCGTCGGGCGACATGTTCAGCGCGATGCGCGAACTGCTTGCCCTAGGCCACAAGGCGCTGACGGCGGCCGAAGTGCTCAGGATCGCCACCCTGGAAGGCGCGCGGGCCCTCGGGATGGCGGATCAGATCGGATCACTGCGCCAGGGCAAACAGGCTGACATCATCCTGGTCCGCGCGACCGACCTCAACCTGATCGGCGGCGGCCACGACCCGATCGGCACCATCGTCACCGCAGCCCACCCCGGCAACGTCGACACCGTCCTGGTGGCCGGCAACCCGGTCAAGCGCGACGGCCGCCTCCTCCATGGCGATCTCCAGACCACCCTCACCGCCCTGCGCAACACCGCGGACCACCTACATGCGGCCTAGGCCCGGACCGCCGCCACTCACAAACCCGCTCCACACAGTCCGAGCAGCTCCCGTCCACGCCTGAGCAGCACTGGCCAGATGAGGATGCTCCTATGGATCGTCAAGTGGTGGTTAGGACGTAGTAGAGCTCGCGGGCGATGTGTCGTTTGAGGCAGCGGATGATGTCTTTTTTGGAGGCCTTCGGTGGTTCTGCGGTTCATGTAGGCGCGGGTTCTGGGGTCCCAGCGGAGTCTGCAGATGACGATGCGGTGGAGGGCTGCGTTGGCTTGGCGGTCGCCTCCGCGGTTGAGGCGGTGTCGGTGGGTTCGGCCGGACGAGGCGGGGATGGGTGCGGCGCCGCAGAGCATCGCGAAGGCTGCTTCGGAGCGGATGCGGTCGGGGTTTTGGCCGGCGGTGACCAGGAGTTGGCCGGCGGTGTCGGCGCCGACACCGTTGAGTTCGAGCAGGCGGGGGTTGATCTGCTCGACGAGTGGCTGGATGAGGGTGTCGAGGTCGGTGATCTCGTCGGTGAGGTGGTTGTGTCGTCGGGCCAGGCTGCGCAGTGCGATTTTGGCGGCTTGGGCGGGCTGGTCGGCGTGGCTGTGGTCGGGGCGCAGCGCGGTGCAGGTGGTGATCAGCTGCGTCACCGTCAGGGCTCGGAGTTGGTCGCGGAGCGGGTCGGGTGCGGTGATGATGAGTGTTTTCATTCTGCGGATGCAGTCGGCGCGCTGGCTGATCGCGCTGCGGCGGGCCACGCGCAGGTTGCGGAGTGCCTCGACTGGGCCGGTGCGGGTTTTCGGTGTCGCGGTCCGGGTGCCGGACAGGGCCGCGCGGGCAGCTGCTTCGGCGTCGACCGGGTCGGATTTGCCGGCCGCGCGCCGGGTCTTTCGGTCGGGCCGATCGACCTCGACGATGTCGACGTTGTGGCTGGTCAGGTAGTTGGCCAGACCGTGGCCGTAGGCGCCGGTGCCCTCGATCCCGACTTTCGCTACGGAGCCGAAGGTCCGCAGCCAGGCCAGCAGGTCGCGGTAACCCGGTGCGGTGGCGGGAAACGTACGGTGATCCAGGAGCCGCCCGACAGGGTCGATCACGGCCGCGGTGTGAGTGTCGCGATGGGTATCGACACCACCGGTCACAGCAGACTGGAACTCGATGTTTTCACGTGCGATGGTGGACATCAGCCGTCCTCTCACTAGGGCTAGGGCGGCACGCACCAGCCGAGGCAAGCGGACAAAACAGTGATGGGTGCCTGCTGGCACAGGCTCCTATGAAGTCACGATCCCCTGGTCCGGTGAGTGCTGTGGCTCCGCAGCAGACCGACCGACAGATCCTGTTGAAGACCCGTAGTCAGTTTGAGAGCGAGTCAGGACGGTCCCTGCGGAGCCACACCCACATCATCACTGTTTGTGAGTGTTGGCGGTCCGGCTGCACTAGGTGAGTCTCGGGAACAGTGGAGTGGCGGGCGGGAGCGTGCCGTCGATCGGGGTGCATTGCGCGCTGATGCGGGCGGCGGCGCTGGGGAGGAAGGGTTCCAGCTCGGCGGCGAGCTGGAGGCAAGCGTGATGCAGGTTGCCCAGAACCGTTGGGAGCAAGGGATCCTGCGATCTGGCGAGCTGCCAAGGTGTGGTGGTCTCGATGTAGCGGTTGGCGGACTCGACGATTTCCCAGAGCGCTTGGGCCGCCTGGCGGAAGTCGTAGTTTGCCAGCGCATCGTCGATGCGGGCGGGCGCGTGGTTGACGGCGTACTGGAGTTCTGCGGCTTGTGAGTCGGGCTCGATTGCGGTGGGGACGCGGCCGTCGCAGTACCGGTGGATGAGTGAGATGACGCGGTTGACCAGGTTGCCGAGGCCGCCGGCGAGATCGGCGTTGCTGCGGGCGATCAGGCGCTCGCGGGTGAAGTCGGCGTCGCCGATCCGCGGGACGTCACGCAGCAGCCACCAGCGGACGGCGTCGGTTCCGACTTCGGCCGCGAGCTCGGCCGGATCGATCGTCGTACCGGCGGACTTGCTGATCTTGCGGCCGTCGACGGTGAGGTAGTCGTGGACCAGGATCTCGGTCGGCAACGCCAGTCCGGCAGAGAGCAGCGTCGCCGGCCAGTAGACCGCGTGGAAGCGGACAACGCCCTTGCCCAGCAGGTGAATCCGGCGATCGGACTCCTGCCACCAATGCGCGAGATCAGGACTGTCGGTGCCGTACCCGAGACTGGAGACATAGTTGCCTAGGGCATCCCACCAGACATAGACGACCTGGTCCGGATCACCAGGCACCGGGATGCCCCACCCACGTGCCCGCAGCTGCGACCGCGAGATCGAGAAGTCGTGCAGCCCACTCTCGATCAGCCCCAGTACTTCGTTGCGCCGGCTGGCCGGTTCGATCCGGATCCGGCCGCTGGTGATCAGCTCACGGAGCGGTTCGGCGTACCGGGAGAGGCGGAAGAACCAGTTCTCCTCCGCGACCAGTTGCGGTTCGGTGCCGTGGTCGGGGCAGCGGCCGTCGGCGAGGTCCTCCGGTTGGTAGAACTGCTCGCAACCTACGCAGTACAAGCCTTCGTAGTGCTTGAGATACAGGTCGCCCGCGGCGGCGCAGCGTTGCCAGAGTTGCTCGATGCCGGTGCGGTGCCGCGGGTCGCTGCTGGTCCGGATGAAGTCGTCGAAGGACAGATCGAGCGGCTCTTTGAGCTCTTCGAACGCCTTCGCATTGCGATCGACCAGTTCTTGTACCGAGATGCCCTCCGCCTCCGCCGCGAGGACGTTCTTGAGGGAGTTCTCGTCCGTGCCGGTGAGGAAGCGGACCTCGTCGCCGCGCTGCCGGCGATGTCTGGCGAGGACGTCGGCCTGGACGAGTTCGAGGGCGAAGCCCAGGTGTGGGCGGGCGTTGACGAACGGGATGGTGGTGGTCACGAAGGTGCGGGCCATGGGTCTCTCCTGTGCTGAAAGGGAGAGCCGGGACACCGCCCGGTGAACACGAACGAGGCCCCGACTCGGGGCCTCGGATCGAAGATGCGTCCGTCGCTGTACCCCGGCTAGCGGGGCATCATCTGCTGCGACGAGAAGTTGTCCATACCTTCAGGCTACCTGAAGCTTTCGGCCCGCTGGTACCTGTTTTGCGACGCGCGAAAACTGTCGGTGCCGGGTGGTTGAGTGGAGCCCAGTGAGGAAGCTGGGAGGCGGTCGGCATGAAGGTACGGGTGGAGCGGGATCTGCTGGTGGAGTCGGTGGCGTGGGTGGGTCGGAGTCTGCCCAGCCGGCCGAGTGTGCCGATTCTGGCGGGGTTGCTGATGGAGGCGACGGAGGGGCAGTTGACGCTGTCCGGCTTCGACTACGAGACGTCGCACCGGGTCACGCTGCCGGCCCAGGTGGCCGATCCGGGGAGTTGCCTGGTCTCCGGCCGGCTGGTCGCGGACATCGTGAAGAGCCTGCCGCACCAGGCGATCGACTTCCACGTCGACGGTGCCAAGGTCATGCTGGTGTGCGGCACGGCGCGATTCACGCTGCAGACGCTTCCGGTGGGGGAGTATCCGGCACTGCCCGAGCAGCCGCCGGCCAGCGGGGTGATCCGCAGTGAGGTGTTCGCTCAAGCGGTCTCACAGGTGGCCGCTTCGGCGAGCCGGGACGACACGATGCCGGTGTTCACCGGGGTGCAGGTGGAGATCGAGGGGTCGACCATCACGCTGCTCGCCACCGACCGGTACCGGCTTGCCGTGCGCGAGCTGGAGTGGGAGCCGGACGATCCGGAGCTGACCGCTACGACGCTGATCCCGGCCCGGGCGCTGTCCGAGACCGCCAAGGCGATGTCCGGCTCGACCCTCACGCTGTCGCTCGATCAGAACGCGGCCGGGGGCGACGGACTGGCCGGGTTCGCGGGTGAGGTGTCCGGGGGCGAGAGGTGGACGACGACCCGGTTGCTGGACGGCAGCTTCCCCAAGGTGCGCAACCTGATGCCGGATGCTGCGGCGATCCAGACTCGGGTGCGGGTCCCTACAGCCATGCTCGTCGAGGCGGTCAAACGCGTTGCGTTGGTCGCCGAGCGGAACGCACCGATCCGGATCACGTTCACCGCGGAGGGAGCGACTCTCGATGCGGGCAGTGGTGAAGAGGCGCACGCGTCCGAGGAGATCGAGATCCAGCTCACGGGTGAGCCCGTGACGGTCGGCTTCAACCCGACGTACCTGCTGGACGGTCTGCACGCGATCGGTACGCCGGTGGCGCAGCTTGCCTTCACCCAGCCGACCAAGCCGGCCGAGCTGACGGGCACCACTGAGCTGGTCGCCTCCGATGGCGAGCCGCTGACCGACTTCCGTTACATCTTGATGCCGGTGCGGCTGCACGGGTGAGGGTCAGGACCAGATGGCTTGGCTGACGGCTACCCCCAGCGTCGCGGCGCCGACGGCGGCCAGGACGCTGGCGGTGACGTTGGCCAGGGCGGCGAGCTTGGCGTTCTGTTCGTACAGGCGCAGGGCCTCGTAGGAGAACGTGGAGTAGGTGGTGAGAGCGCCGCAGAAGCCGGTGCCGACGAGGAGTTGGACCCAGTGCGGCGCGTCGCCGGCCAGGGTGGCGCCGGTGACAAACCCGAGGATCACGGACCCGACCACATTGACGGCAAACGTGCCCCACGGGAACGAGCTGTCGTGCCGCGCCTGAACGGCCCGATCGGTCAGGTAACGCAACGGAGCCCCAACAACGGCCCCAGCAACCACCAACAGAAACCTCATTGGCTGCTCCTGCTGGTGGTTCTGCTGTTGCGGACGAGGGCTCGGGTTGCGTGGGTGCCTGCGAGGACGGCGGCGATGGCGCCGATGACTGTGATCAGCAGGTTGATGAGCGCGGTGAGCGGTTGTCCGTCCGCGATCAGTTGCTGGATGTCGACGGCGTACGTCGAGAAGGTGGTGAAGCCGCCCAGGATTCCGGTGCCGACGAACGGCCGGATCAGGCGATGCGCAACCCACACCTCGGAGACCAACACCATCAGCACGCCGATCAGGGCGCACCCGGTCACGTTGATCACGACCGTGGCCCAAGGCAACGATCCGGGCGGCGCCGGCCAGCTCAGGCCGATCAGATACCGCGCAGATGCACCGATCGCCCCACCGATCGCGATGACAGCAAGCACAGCTCCCTCACCGTGCCATACCGGCGCGGTGGCGACGGGGTGGCGCAGATCGACATCGGAGTCGACCGGCTCCCGCGGCGACGGATCGCTGTGCACAACCACCTCCAGAGCTTCTGCCTCGCACGATATGCCCGCCGTACCGGCTTCCGCGTGACCGACCAGGCTCCGGAGATCGCCGAGAGGTTTTACGCCGAGAGGTTTTACGCCGAGAGGTTTTACGCCGAGAGGTTTTGCAGAGTGAGGACCCAGTCGTTGCAGCGCATCCAGTGTCCCTTCGGGTACTCGAAGTCCCTCGTCTCGACGAAGGTGAACCCCGCCTTGCGGCACAGCGCATTGGAGGCAGCATTGGCTTCGCCGGGATAGGCATGCAGCGTGCGATGCGTTCCCACGGCCGCGGCCGCCTTCGCGACCTCGGCGAGCGCCGCCGCCGCGATCCCCTTGCCTTGATGCTCCGGCAGCACCGCCCAGCCGGTCTCCCAGACCGTTTCGCCAGGCTCCTCATGCTCCCAGTAGCCGATCGACCCGGCCGTATCGCCGTCGTCCGTGACGATCACGTACATCCGGCCGACGAACTCGTTGGCGGCGTACCGGTTCTGTCTCACCACCAGTTGCTCCGCCGTCTCGGGGCCGCCGAGGTACGCGGTCATCTCGGGTGTGTTGCAGCGCTCCAGCAGCCAGAAGTCGTCGGCCGACCAAGGCCTGAGGTGGACCATGTCAGTTCCTCCGGGCTTTGAGCGCGAGGGTGTGGGGGACGGGCGTGCCGTCGGGTTCCTCGACGTGTTCCAGCGTCAGCTCCGGGCGGAGAAACGCGTTGAGCAGCTCGGACAGCGTGAGGTGACGCATACCGACCCGCCTGCGTATGCCGTCATCGGCCCAGTACGGCGCCTCCTCGTGCCAGCCGGGAGTCCGGTACGACGGATGGACCAGCCGGGTGCCGTCCTCGTTCCACTCGACATGGGGACCGTTGAAAGCGGGGTGCACGCCGTAGCAGACCAGCAGCCCGCCAGGACGCAGTACGCGAACAGCCTCGCCCAAGGCGCCGGGGAAGTCGTCGAGGTCGGTGGAGATCCACATCGCGATCACCGTGTCGAAGGAGGCATCGGCGAACGGCAGGACGGCGGCGTCCGCCTCGATCAGCGGGCCGTCGGTCCTGGTCCGGGCCAGCCGGAGCTGGTCGGACGAGCGATCGACGCCGACCACCGTGCGGCCGCTGTCCCGGATGGTGTCGAAGTTGCGCCCCGTCCCGCAGCCGAGGTCGAGACACGGGCCCGAACCGGGGCCGAGCAGCTCCGGCAGACCGGGTTGATGGCGAGGCGCGCCGACCACGAAGCGGGCGTCGTACCAATCGGCCAGTCCGTTGTAACGAGCGGTCATCGAGGCCTCCCCAGTCGCCGGAAAACCAGCCTAGCCATGGCCTCCGACAGTGCCCGGGCGCCGCGGGTTTGCGCTCGATCCGCGCTGGGACCGCGCCCGGTACCGCCTCACTTAGGTCAGGGAGGTGACCAACAGGTAGGCTTTGCCGACGCTCTCTTTAAGTTTGGAAGGTCCACTGTGGGTTCCGTTATCAAGAAGCGCCGTAAGCGTATGGCGAAGAAGAAGCACCGCAAGCTGCTGAAGAAGACGCGGGTGCAGCGCCGCAAGCTCGGCAAGTAGCAGTTCCCGCCGTCCTGTTCTGCAGGGCGGCGTCGACGGAGTTGCTGTCTGGCTGGGGGTACTCGTGGCACAGGTAGTGATGGTTACCGGCGTCTCCCGGGACGCCGGTGCTCGTTGTGCCCGCCGCCTGGCAGCCGATCCCGGAATAGACACCGTGATCGGCATCGATGTGGTGCCACCAAGGGCCGAACTCGGCCGGGTCCGGTTCGTCCGGGCGGACATTCGCAACCCCGTCATCGCGAAGGTGATCGCCGGTGAGGACGTCGACACGGTCGTCCACACGGGCGTCGTGGCGACCCCTGGCAGCGCCGGGGGACGGTCGTCGATGAAGGAAATCAACGTCATCGGCACCATGCAACTGCTCGCCGCGTGCCAGAAGGCGCCTGGCGTCCGCAAGCTGGTGGTCAAGTCGTCGACCACCGTGTACGGCGCGGGGCCGCGCGACCCGGCGATGTTCACCGAGGAGATGGCCCCGAGAGCGATCCACCAGACCGGGTTGAGCAAGGACGCGGTCGAGGTCGAGGGCTACGTCCGCGGCTTCGCCCGGCGGCGCCCCGACGTCTGCGTCACCACGCTGCGGATGGCCAACTGGATCGGCCCGCGCACCGACTCCCCGATCACCCGGTACTTCGCCATGCCGGTGGTGCCGACCGTGCTCGGCTTCGACGCCCGGCTGCAGTTCCTGCACGAGAGCGACGGCGTGGAGGCGATCCACCACGCGACCATGACCGACCTGCCCGGCACCTTCAACCTGGCCGGCGACGGCGTGCTCCTGCTCTCCCAAGCGATCCGCCGACTCGGCAAGCCCGCTCTCCGGCTGCCGTCCTTCACTGCTTCCAGTACGGCGGCAGTGGTTCGCCGGGCCCGACTGGCTGACTTCTCGCCGGACCAGATCACCTTCCTGACCTATGGGCGCGTGGTGGACACCATCCGGATGCGGACCGAGTTCGGTTTCGAGCCGGAGTACACCAGCGCCGCCGCCTTCGACGACTTCCGCGCCACGATCGGCACCGGAGTCGTCACGCAGGCCTCGCGTCTGCTCACCGCCGGACTGGGAGCCTTGCGTGGCTGACGCCGACATCATCCCGATCGGCTCCGGCGGCCGCCCGGGCCGAGGCAGCGGCCGCCGCACCACCCCCTCAGCCGCAGCCCGCGCCCTGGCCGGCCCCAACACCCCTAAAAACCGCCCGTCCCGTACCGCCGCGCAGGCTCCCGGCGGACAGCCCAGCACCGACTCCGACCGCTCCGCCACCACCTCTGCCCCCGGCCGCTCCGGCGCTGGTGCGGATGGCGCGAAGCGGGCTGGCGGTGGTCGTCGGCGTAAGGCGAAGCAGGGCGCGCAGTCCGCTGGGTCCGGCGATCGCATCGAGGAAACGACGCAGAGGACTTCCGGGCCGGTCGACGGTGGAGGGGACGGGGCGGCTGGGTCGGGGGAGCCGGGCGCGCGCGAGTTCACCGGGCCGGTCGGCGTACCGGCTGGTGGTGAGTGGAGCGGCGTGCCGGGTGCCGGCGGGGTGAGCGGCGTACCGGATGGCGGCGGGCTGAGCGGCGTACCGGGTTCTGATGGGGCTGCTCGGGTTGAGGTTGGGGAGGACGGGGCGGGGCGGGATTTTGCTGCGTTCGAGAAGGTTGTGCGGGAGACGCTTGGGGCTGACGGGGAGCGGAAGGTTGCCGAACTGCTGGCGTTTCTGCGGCGGCGGCTGACGGGGGACTATGAGGTCGACGAGTTCGGGTACGACGCGGATCTCACCGACCAGGTGTTCCTGTCGGCGCTGCGCCCGCTCGCGGAGAAGTGGTTCCGGGTCGAGGTGCGCGGGATCGAGAACATCCCCGACACCGGCAGCGCGCTGATCGTCGCGAACCACTCCGGCACGATGCCGATCGACGGGCTGATCACCCAACTGGTCGTCGCCGACCACACGAACCGGCCGCTGCGTACGCTCGCGGCCGACCTGGTGTTCAAGACGCCGTTCGTCGGCGAGATGGCCCGCAAGGGTGGCGCGACGCTGGCGAGCAACGACGACGCCGAGCGGCTGCTCCGCCAGGGGAACCTGGTCGGTGTCTGGCCGGAGGGGTTCAAGGGGCTGGGCAAGCCGTTCAGCGAGCGGTACAAGCTGCAGCGGTTCGGCCGGGGCGGATTCGTCAGCGCGGCCATGCGGACCGGCGTACCGATCGTGCCGTGCTCGATCGTCGGCGCCGAGGAGATCTACCCCCTGGTCGGCAACCTGGCGTCACTGGCCCGGCTGGTAGGCGTCCCGTACATCCCGGTCACCCCGTTCTTCCCCTGGCTGGGCCCGCTCGGCATGATCCCGCTCCCGTCCAAGTGGCTGATCGAGTTCGGCGAACCCATCCGCACCGACGACTTCCCCGAAGGCGCCGCCGACGACCCCATGCTGGTCTTCAACGTCACCGACCAGGTCCGCGAAACCATCCAGCAAACCCTCTACACCCTCCTCATGCAACGCCGCAGCGTCTTCTTCTGACCCGCACCGCCCGGCCTGCGCGGGTGCCGAGCGTGCCGACCGACAGGATGTGTCGGCGCTAGCGAGCGCCCACGACGCCTCCCCAGGCGGACTCCAGGAGAAGACAACCGCACACCTCCTGTCCCTCGGCACAGCCCGGCCACTCAGCACCCCGCCCACCCCTCAGCCCCACCGCAAACCGATCGCCTCGCCCACCCGGCCGGCGACCTTGTGCACCGGCTGAGCACCGCCGGCAATTCCCAACGCTCAAGCGATGCACCAAGTGACCCTGGGAAGCGGCCGCGGAGGGCGGGCGCGGCTCCGCGAGCGGCGAGCGGCGAGGGGGAGCGGGGAGCGGGGAGCGGTGTAGGTCGAGGAGCGCCGGTGCCCGCGACCCGCCGGGTGCCGTCGACCCCGCCGGGTGCCGTCGACCCCGCCGGGTGCCGTCGACCCCGCCCAGGCCGTCGACTCCAGGGTGCGAGGCGTCCGCCGTACTGCGGTGGCGGGCTGGTCCTGCCCGGACGGGCGACTTTGTGCGTGACGTGAGTGCGGGAAAGCGCTGGCCAGGAATCACGTCGTGCACAAAGTCGGAGGGGCGTGGAAAGCGAAGAGCCCGGCTCCCTGGGGGAGGCGGGCTCTTCGGGGTGTTGGGGAAGGGTTACTTCCAGGGTGGGAGGAGGGTTTGGATTACGCCTGGGAGGTTGAGGGTGGGGAGGGGGAGGCTGACGGTCGGGAAGGGCCAGGGCCAGCTCGGGGTGCCGGGGGTTGGCAGGGACGGGACTACTGGGCCCGGTCCTGACGGCGTTGTGGTCGGCTTGCTCGAGGGGATGGGTGGCGTCTTCAGGTCGGTCGGCGTGGTGGTCGGCTTCTCGACGATCGTGGGGTCGATCGACTTCGGCGGCACCGTGGGTTCGGTGGTCGCCGTCGCGCCCGGGTCGGCCGGCTTGCCCGAGGGCGCCTTGGTCGGCTTCGAGGTGGGCTCCGTCGCCGCCTTGATCGGCGTGGTCGGCTCCGTCCCCGGGTTGATCGCCGGCGGTGGGCCCGCGTTCTTGGCCGGTTTCGGCTTCTCGCACTTCGGGCAGGCCGCGCTCGCGCGCTGCGCCATGTCCTCGAGCGAGGCCAGCGCCTCGACAGCGGGTTTGAGCGACTCCGGCGGCAGCTTGGGTGCGAGCTCACCGATGGCCTGGCGGGCGCTGGTGATGAACGCGGTGACTGCCGTGATCGCAGCCGGGTCACCGGTCTGCTGGTACGACGCGACGAGCCGGGTGATCCCCTGGCGCGACTGCGCGGTGAAATCGGCCAGCGTGCCGTTGATGGTGGCCACGTCGCCACCATTGGCCACCAGTTTGCGGATCTCGGACAACCGGGTGTTGGCGTGCTCGAGATCGCGCCGGCCCCGGGAGTCGTCCCCGACGCTGACGTTGGTCGAGACGTTCTCGATGCTGCGCTTCATCCCGTACAGCGCGTCACCGGGCATCGCCTGCTGAGCGGCGGCGGCAGAACCGATGCCACCTCCGAGCAGAACCAGCGCGGCGGTACTGGCCACCAGCCGGATACGCCGGCCGTGACGATGGCGGATATCTGTCACGGACGCGTCGTCGTCCTCGCGCGGAGGCGGATCGTCCGAGAAGTCCGGAACGCTGGGTACCACGGTCGGAGTCGTGGTCGCGGCGCGTGCCGCGGCCTGCTCGAGGAGGCGGTGCCTCAGCTCGGCATTGAACTCCGGTCGCGGTGTCACTGCGCCGGCGGTCCTCAGCCGTCCGACCAGTTCCACAGCTTCCATCAGCTCAGGGTCATCGCTCAGTCGCGAAGAGTGACGGGGCCCGTGATCGACGGCGTGCGCGAAGGTCTCCGCGCGCGCTCGAGCCCTGTGTAGGTCACTCATGAGTTCTCGTTCTCCTCAATGGCCAATCGGGGTCACCGAAAGGTCCTCACCAGGCAAACGAGGAATATCCCTGACGGGTTACGAAAGACATTCGTTGTCATCCTCCTCACCTCAAGTCCTTGGGGATAACCTTCGCCAAGTGCCGGACAGCCCTCAGTTGCAGTTGCTTGACGGCGCCCTCGGATTTCTCCAGCGCCTTGGCCGTCTCGGCGATCGACAGACCGGCGAAGAACCGCATCGTCAGGCAGTCGCGCTGCTCCTCGGGCAGCGCCGCCACGGCGTCCCGCAGTACTTCGGCGGTGGCGGCGGCCAGTACGTCGACCTCCGGGCCCTCGGTCTGCCGGTCGTGCGTCTCGATCTCGTCGGTGACCACCTCGAGCCGGACCCGGCCCGACTTGTAGTGGTCGGTGATCAGGTTCCGGGCGATCGTCACCAGCCAGGCGCCGAAGTCCCGGCCCTGCCAGCGGAACGAGTCCAGCGCGCGCAGCGCCCGGACGAACGTCTCGCTGGTGAGGTCTTCGGCGAGTGCCGATGACGACACTCGCGCGTAGATGTAGCGATACACGGTCAGCGAGTACTCGTCGTACAGCTCGCCGAACGCACCGACGTCCCCTGCCTGGGCGCGATCGACGAGCTCTGCGCGTCTCATCCCGTCCGGGCTTGGCTCCGGCGTCGTCAAGTTCTCTCCCCGTTCAACTGACACGTCTACGTCTGACACTGCCGCGAATGGCCACAGCGGCTGAGACAGCACCGAGCGTTACGCCTGAAGCACCCGCTGTCAACAGCGCGCGGCGTGCCGCCTTCCTTCCGGTCCGGTAATCACGCACCGGCCAGCCGGCCACTTCGGCGTGCCGGCGAAGCTTCGCGTCGGGGTTGATCGCGCAGGGGTGGCCCACCAACTCGAGCATCGGCAGATCGTTGACCGAGTCCGAGTAGGCCGCACAATCGGCCAGGTGAAGCCCCTCGTGCGCCGCCAGCGCGCGGACCGCCTCCGCCTTCGCCGGGCCGTGAAGAATATCGCCCACCAGGGCGCCTGTATAGATCCCGTCCCGCGATTCTGCAATCGTTCCCAGCGCACCGGTCAGGCCGAGCCGTCGGGCCAGCAGCCGGGCCACCTCGACCGGCGCGGCGGTCACCAGCCAGACCCGCTCGCCGGCGTCCAGGTGCGACTGGGCGAACGCCTTCGTGCCCGGCCAGACCTTGTCGGCGATCAGTTCGTCGAAGATCTCCTCGACCAGGATCTGTACTTCGGACACCCGGTGCCCGGCGATGAACGCGAGCGCCGAGGAACGTGCGTTG
The DNA here is from genome assembly GCF_050943845.1 of Kribbella sp. CA-294648. Taxonomy (NCBI): domain Bacteria; kingdom Bacillati; phylum Actinomycetota; class Actinomycetes; order Propionibacteriales; family Kribbellaceae; genus Kribbella; species Kribbella sp. CA-294648. The sequence continues at coordinate 7,968,002 of NZ_CP191981.1, read as the reverse complement.
GCGACCGACTCGGGCGTCTCGCCCTGCAGCCGGAAGCGCAGCTGGTCGATCGCCTTGCGGGTGATCTCGGCACTGGTGAAGAACTTGCGCCGGTACAGACCTCTGGCCAGGTGGTACACCGAAGCGCCGCGCAACATCGTGTTGTCCACGTCGAAGAACGCGGCGGCATGGGTCACCGGCGGTGTCTGCAGCGCCGCCTCGAGCTCGGCCGCGGCTGCACTGGCCTCACCGGCCAGCACCGACCGGGCGCGCAGATCACGCGTCGTGGGTCGAGTCACAGGAAGGACCCTAGCTCGCTCGTGACAGACTCGCCTGGTGAACTTCAACTTCGCGGATGTTCTTCGTGACACAGCGCAACGTCACGGCGAACGTCCGGCGCTGGTCGACGGGGACCGGCGGCTGACCTGGAGCCAGCTCGACGCGGCCGTGGACGCGGCTGCCCGCGGGTACTCGGCGGCAGGTCTGGTGCCGGGGTACCGGGTGGTCCTGCTGCTGGCGAACAGCATCGAGTTCGTCACCTCCTACCTGGGATGTCTTCGCGCCGGACTGGTCGCCGTGCCGCTGAACACCGGCCTGACCAAGCGCGAGATCAGTACCGTGATCGCGCACTCCGGAGCCCGTCTCGCGGTCGCCGACGGGGACCTCGCGGACAAGGTCGAGGGGATCAGAGTGGTCCGGGCCGGCGAGCTCGCCGGTGACGCTCCGCTTACGCCGCAGACCGACCCGGAAGCCCTCGCCGTCCTGCTCTACACGTCCGGGACGAGCGGTGAGCCGCGGGCCGCGATGCTCACCCACCGGGCACTCGGCGCGAACGTGCGCAACCTGGTCGACCTCGGCGAGGACCGGATGGGCCCCGACGACGTCGTCCTGGGCGTGCTGCCGATGTTCCACGCCTTCGGCCTGAACGCGGTCCTAGGCTGGGCCGTCGCGACCGGGGCCCTGCTCGTCATCGAGCGCCGCTTCGACTCGACCGGCACCATCGACCTGGTACGCCGGTACGGCGTGACGCGACTCCCGCTCGCCCCACCGGCCCTCAACGCGTTCATCGCCCGCCCCGATCTCCAGGACGCGCTGCAGACCGTCAAGGTCGTGCTGACCGGCGCCTCGACCCTGGATCGTGGGCTCGCGGACCGGTTCGAGCAGGCCAGCGGCCTGTTCGTGCATCAGGGCTACGGGTTGACCGAGGCCTCGCCCGGCGTCACCACGACCCTTGGCGAGCAGGACCCGAAGCCTGGTTCTGTCGGCCGCCCGCTGCCCGGCGTCGAGGTGCGGATCGCCGACGAGCGGGGCGAGGACGTCGAGGGCGACGACCCCGGCGAGATCCTGGTCCGCGGCGCCAACCTGTTCTCGGGCTACTGGCCGGACGGTGTCGACGGCCCGGACGACGAAGGCTGGTACCGCACCGGCGATGTCGGGTTCCTGGACTCCGATGGTGACCTGTTCCTGGTCGACCGGCTCCGCGAACTGATCATCGTGTCCGGCTTCAACGTGTTCCCGAGCGAGGTCGAGGAGGTCCTGGTACAGGCTCCGGGTGTGCGCGAGGCGGCCGTGATCGGCGTACCGTCCGAGGACACCGGTGAGGCGGTCAAGGCGTTCGTCGTACCGGCGACCGGGGCCGCGCCGGATCCGGCGGAGATCCGCGAGTACGCCGAGACGCGGCTGGCGCGGTTCAAGTGCCCGGTCGAGATCGAGGTGGTCGACCACCTGCCCCACTCGGTCACCGGCAAGGTCGCCAAGGGCCGGCTGCGCGAGGCGGACCGATGAGCGATCGGGTGACTCTCTACGGCAAGCCGGGCTGTCATCTGTGCGACGACGCCCGGGTGATCGTGGCGTCCGTTTGCGCCGAGCTGGGCGTCGGCTGGACCGAGATCGACATCACCACGGACGAGCAGCTCTTCAAGGAGTACGGCGAACAGATCCCGGTCACGTTCGTGGATGGCCGCCAGCACGACTTCTGGCGAGTGGACCCGGTCAGGCTGAAGAAGGCCTTGACAACTTAGTGCCATCCGTCACGACCGGCGTTCCCGATTTTGTTCTCACGTTCACAAGCTCCTAGAGTGGGGTAGTCGCCAGCCGTGAGGCGGTGACCCGCGAACCACCCTTTCCAGGAGAATTGTGACGCCTGCCCGCAGCCGTCGCCCCGGCGCGCCGACGAGAACCGACCGCGGCATTCCCGAGGCCACTGTCGCGCGCTTGCCGGTGTACCTGCGGGCCCTGACCGCCCTGTCGGACAGTGGCATCGCCACCGCGTCGAGCGAGGATCTGGCGACCGCGGCCGGCGTCAACTCGGCCAAGCTCCGCAAGGACCTGTCCTACCTCGGCTCCTACGGCACCCGCGGTGTCGGGTACGACGTGGAGTACCTGCGCTACCAGATCGCCCGCGAGATCGGCGTCACCCAGGACTGGGCCGTGGTCATCGTCGGGATCGGAAACCTGGGGCACGCGCTGGCCAACTACTCCGGTTTCGGCACCCGCGGCTTCCGGATCGTCGCCCTGCTCGACGCCGACCCGAAGCTGGTCGGCGAGCGGATCGGCGACATGGTCGTGCGCGACTTCGCCGAGCTGGAGGAGATCGTCGCCGCCGACCGGGTCTCGATCGGCGTGATCACCACGCCGGCCGGTCCGGCCCAGGAGGTCTGCGACCGGCTTGTATCAGCAGGTGTCACCAGCATCCTCAACTTCGCGCCGGTAGTGCTGTCCGTGCCGGCCGGTGTGGACATCCGCAAGGTGGACCTCTCGATCGAGTTGCAGATCCTGGCGTACCACGAACAACGAAAGTCCGGAGAGGCGGCGCTCCCCGACGTGCCCGAACTGCCAGCGATGAACGGCGTGGTCACTGATCTGCCCAGCGTGGGTGGGGGTGTCGGCGCGTGAGCTACTTGGTCGTTGGTATCTCGCACCGGTCCGCTGACATTTCTGTACTTGAGCGAGTTGCGCTCGATCCGGATGCCGCGACCAAACTGGCGCTGGCCGTGCAGCACACTCCCGCGGTCTCCGAGTCGGCCGTGCTGGCCACCTGCAACCGCACCGAGGTCTATGCGAACGTCGACCGCTTCCACGCCGGGATGGACGAGGTCACCGCGATCCTCGCCGACGTCACCGGCGTACCGCTGCTCGACCTGGCCGAGCACCTCTACGTGCACTTCGAGGAGGGCGCGGTCGCGCACCTGTTCCAGGTCGCCGTCGGGCTCGACTCGATGATCGTCGGCGAGAGCCAGATCGTCGGCCAGGTGAAGGAGTCGCTGCGCGTCGGCCAGGACCTGGAAACCATCGGTACCGGCCTGAACGCCCTGTTCCAGCACGCGTTGCGGGTCGGTAAGCGGGCCCGCGCCGAGACCGGGATCGACTCGGCCGGCCGCTCGGTCGTGTCCGCCGGGCTGGAAGCCGTCGGCGGGTTCGAAGGCCGCCGCGCGCTGGTCGTCGGAGCCGGCTCGATGGCATCCCTGGCCGCGCAGACCCTGCTGAACGGTGGCGCGGCGAGCGTGACGATCGCCAACCGCAACTACGAGCGGGCCGTCCTGCTGACGGACCGGGTCGGCGGTACCGCGATCAAGCTCGCCGACGTCCCGTCCGCGTTGCACGAGGCCGACCTGGTCGTCTCGTGCACCGGTGCGCGAGGCGTCGTCCTGACCGAGGACATGATCCGGAGCGCCGCGGACGGGCGCGAGTTCGGCGTACTGGATGTCGCTCTGCCCAGGGATGTCGATCCGGCCGCGGCCCGGATTCCCGGCGTCAAGCTGGTCACCCTGGCCGACCTGGCCGGTACTGCGGGTGGCAGCGAGCACGACATCGACGAGGTACGGCGAATCGTCGGCGAGGAGACGGGTGCTTTCGAGGCAACCCGGCGCGCCGCGTCAGTCACGCCGACCGTCGTCGCGTTGCGGGCGATGGCCAGCGGCCTGGTCGACGCCGAACTGGCACGGCTGGAGCGCAGACTGCCCGGACTCGACGAGGCCCAGCGGGCCGAGGTCGCCCGGACCGTCCGGCGCGTGGTCGACAAGGTGCTGCACACGCCGACCGTGCGGGTGAAGGAACTGGCCGCCGATCCGGGCGGACCGACGTACGCCGACGCGCTGCGCGAGCTGTTCGCGCTGGACCCGGCGACCGTCGACGCTGTCACCGCGCCGATGGCGCCTCAGGACACCACCGCCACAGCGGCGCAGACCAATGGAGGTGACCCCGCGTGATCCGGCTCGGTACCCGCAGGTCAGCGCTCGCGACAGCCCAGGCGACCCACGTCGCGGACCGGTTGCGCGCCCTCGGCCACGAGGTCGAACTCGTTCCGATCGTCACCACCGGTGACACCAACCGGGCGCCGCTGGAGCAGATCGGCGGCACCGGCGTGTTCGTCAGCGCGCTCCGCGACGCCTTGCTGGCGGGCGAGATCGACATCGCGGTGCACTCGCTGAAGGACCTGCCGACCACACCGGAGGCCGGGCTGACCCTCGGCGCGATCCCGCAGCGCGAGGACCCGCGCGACGTCCTGGTCGCCCGGGACGGGCTGAGCCTCGGCGAACTGCAGACCGGAGCGCTGGTCGGGACCGGTTCGCCGCGCCGGGTGGCGCAGCTGGAAGCCCTCGGACTGGGCCTGGAAATGACCGGGATCCGGGGCAATGTCGACACGCGTATCGCGATGGTCGCCGATCGCAAATTGGACGCGGTGGTGCTCGCAAGGGCAGGGTTGGCCCGGTTGGGCCGGCTTTCGGAGGTCACCGAGACGCTGGATCCGATCCAGGTGCTGCCGGCACCGGGACAAGGTGCCCTGGGCATCGAGTGCCGCGACGGCGACACCGTGGTACTGCAGGCTCTCGCCCCGCTGGAGGATCCCGCGGTACGCGCCGCGGTGACGGCCGAGAGGCAGATGTTGGCCACGCTCGAGGCGGGGTGCACGGCTCCGGTCGGCGCACTGGCCGAAGTGGTCGAAGGTGAGGACGGTCCGGAGCTGTGGCTCCGGGGAGCGCTGGGCCAGGAAGGCGGCGTACGGCGGCTGTCGGCGAACGGGCCGGTGGACGACCCACGGGCGCTGGGCCGGGCCCTCGCGAACGAGTTGCTGGAGCAGACATGACACCGGCACGGGGAACGACGCAGGCGAGTACGGATACGAGTACGAGTACGAAGACGAGCAGGACAAGGGCAAAGGCGACAGCAGACGTGAGCAGCGCGAAGACAGCGGCCACCAAGGCACCCCAGAAGGTGCCGGCGAAGATCGCAGCCAGCACCACGACCGTCAAGCAGACCAGACCGCTCGGGCACGTCACCTTCGTCGGCGTCGGCCCGGGCGACCCGTCGCTGCTGACGATCGCCGGCCGCGACGTGCTGGCGAACGCCGACGCGGTGGTGGTCGAGGGTCCGGAGCACGATGCCTTCCTCGGGTACTGCAAGCCGGGTGTCGAGGTCATCGACGGCTCCGGCGCCGAGGGCAGCCGGGCGCTGCGGGTCGCCGCCCGCGCGCGGCTGGTGGTGAAGACCGCCAAGGCCTCGGCGAACGTGGTCCGCCTGCTCACCGGCGACCCGTTCACGTTCTCCAGTGGAGCCGAGGAGGCCGCCGCCTGCCGCAAGGCCGGGATCAGCTTCAACGTGGTTCCCGGTGTCAGCGAGGTCAGCGCCGTCCCGGCGTACGCGGGCATCCCGCTGACCATGAAGAGCGACCGTGAGGTCACGGTGCTCGACCTGGCCGAGGCCAAGCTCGACTTCAGCCGGGTGCACCCCAAGCAGACCCTGGTGCTGCTGAACGCCGTGGACCTGCTCAAGGAGACGACCGCCGCGCTGATCGAGGCCGGCTTCGACGCCGGTACGCCGGTCGCCGCGACCGTCGGCGGGACGACGACCTCGCAGGCCAGTGTGGTCGGCACGCTGGGCACGATCGTGGCCGACCTGCGCGCGGCCAAGCTGGTCGGCGAGGCGGTGATCGTGATCGGCTCGGTGGTCGAGCAGCGCGAGTCGCTGTCCTGGTTCGAGACCAAGCCGCTGTTCGGCTGGCGGATCCTGGTGCCGCGCACCAAGGACCAGGCCGGCCCGCTGATGGACCGGCTGCGCCGCTACGGCGCGATGCCGGAAGAGGTGCCGACGATCTCCGTCGAGCCGCCGCGCAACCCGCAGCAGATGGACAAGGCCATCCGTGGCCTGGTCGAGGGCCGCTACGAGTGGGTCGCCTTCACCTCGGTGAACGCGGTCAAGGCGGTCCGGGAGAAGTTCGACGAGTACGGGCTGGACGCACGGGCGTTCTCCGGGCTGAAGATCGCCGCGGTCGGCGAGAAGACCGCCGAGGCGATCGGTGCCTGGGGCATCCGGCCGGACCTGCTGCCCTCGGGTGAGCAGTCCGCCGCCGGCCTGGTCGAGGACTGGCCGCCGTTCGACGAGGTGCTCGACCCGATCAACCGGGTCTTCCTGCCGCGGGCGGACATCGCCACCGAGACGCTGGTGGCCGGCCTGACCGAGCTGGGCTGGGAGGTCGACGACGTCACGGCGTACCGGACCGTGCGGGCCGCCCCGCCGCCCGCGCCGACCCGCGAGGCGATCAAGTCGGGCAAGTTCGACGCGGTCGTGTTCACCTCGTCCTCGACCGTGCGCAACCTGGTCGGCATCGCCGGCAAGCCGCACGCGTCGACGGTGATCGCGGTGATCGGCCCGGCGACGCTCAAGACCGCCGAGGAGCACGGCCTGCGGGTCGACGCGATGGCCGAGGCCCCGTCGGCCGAGGAGCTGGCCGACGCACTTGCTCGCTTCGGTGCGGAGCGGCGTGACACCATGGTGGAGGCCGGTGAACCGGTCACCCGTCCGTCCGAGCGCCGCTCGGGTTCTCGCAGGAAGAGCTAGGTTTTCCGATGGCTGGTTTCCCGGGTGTGAGGCCGCGGCGGCTCCGGTCGTCCGCGGCGATGCGCAGGCTGGTCGCCGAGACCACGCTCGAGCCTCGTCAGCTGATCCTGCCGATGTTCGTCCGGGAAGGCGCGCGCGAGCCGATCGCGATCAGCTCGATGCCGGGCGTCTACCAGCACACCCGGGACACGGCCCGCAAGGCTGTTGCCGAGGCCGCTCAACTGGGGCTGGGCGGCGTGATGCTGTTCGGCGTACCGGAGACGAAGGACCCTGAGGGGTCGGGTGCGCTCGACCCGGACGGCATTCTCAACGTGGCGATCCGGGACGCGGTGTCCGAGGTGGGTGACGACCTGCTGGTGATGTCGGACCTGTGCCTGGACGAGTTCACCTCGCACGGGCACTGCGGCGTACTGGATGCGGCCGGCCGGGTCGACAACGACGCGACGCTGGCCATCTACGCGGAGATGGGCATTGCCCAGGCCTCCGCGGGCGCTCACGTGGTCGGTCCTTCGGGGATGATGGACGGCCAGGTCGGAGCCGTTCGCCAAGCTTTGGATGGCGCGGGTTTTCAGGACACGGTCATTCTCGCGTACGCCGTGAAGTACGCGTCGGCCTTCTTCGGTCCCTTCCGCGAAGCCGTCGGCTCGTCGCTGACCGGTGACCGCAAGACCTACCAGCAGGACCCGTCGAACGCGCACGAGGCGATTCGCGAGGTCGACCTGGACATCGCCGAAGGCGCCGACATCGTGATGGTGAAGCCGGCCCTGGCCTATCTCGACATCATCCGCCAGGTCCGCGACCACGTGAACGTACCGGTCGCGGCGTACAACATCTCCGGCGAGTACGCGATGGTCGAAGCGGCGGCCGCCAACGGCTGGATCGACCGGGACCGCGCGATCCTGGAGACGCTGACCTCGATCCGCCGGGCCGGCGCGGACACGATCCTCAGCTACTGGGCCGCCGAGGCGGTCCGCCTGCTCGACCACCGCTGACCCCTTGCCGGCGCAACGCGTCAGCCGGGAAACCCTCGGCGCCTGGATCCTCAAGTGCAACCCGGCAGTCACCAACCTGCCGGAGTTGATCGAGCACGGCGTGGGTAGCTGGTGCGTCCAGAAGACCTACCGCACAACGCTTTTCGAGCCCGGCCAACCTTGTCTCCTCTGGGTCAGCGGCTCCGCCCGAGCGAAACCGACCCCCGGCCTCTGGGCCACCGGCCACCTCACCGGCCCCGCCGACTGGCGCCCGGGGGAGCCGACGAAGTACGTCGTACCGCTGACCCTCGACTTCCTCCCCGAGCCGCTCCCGCGCACCCTCCTGACTGCACATCCAGCCCTGGCTGACCTCGAAGTCATCCGCCAACCTCAGATGAGCAACCCGAGCTTCGCCACCCAGCCGCAGTACGCCGCCCTGCAAGAACTCCTGACGACCGGCTAGCCGAGCGGTTGCCAGCGGGTGGTCAACTTGCGGCGTTTGGCCAGGTAGAGGGTGACGGCTGTGAAGAGGATGACGAGGGCGGTGTCGATCAGGAACATCGGCCAGGGCATGTCGGCGGCTGTTTCGTCGGAGGCCAGGCCGCCGGTGTAAGCGGCTGATGCGCCGAAGCCGAGGACGTTGGTGGTGATGTGGAGTCCGAGGGCTGCCTCGAGACCGCCGGTGCGGATGGTCAGCCAGCCGGTACAGAGACCGAAGATGAGCAGACTGGCGAATCCCCACGGCGTGCCGTAGCCGTGAGCTGTCGCGAACAGCAGTGCTTGCGGGACCAGTACCAGGGCTGGTGAGCAAAAGAAGCAACCTGTTGCCTGTAGCAACCAGCCGCGGTAGACGTACTCCTCGGCGGCGGCCTGGAACGGGACCAGGCAGACAATCATGGCGAGTCCGGTGAGGAACGTTCCCCAGCCGACCCAGTCGGAGCCGTCCAACGGGTCGAACACGAAGGACAGGGCCAGCAGCACCCCGATGGGTACGGCAGCGAGGGCGAGACAGGTCCGCAACCACGACAGGCGGAGGCGCCCGACGACCGAGGACAGCGTGCCCCAGCGGCGTTTCTGCACCAAGTGCACGGTCAGCGCGAGCGCCGGGAGCGGTGCCGCACTGAGGAGGAGCATGAAGGCGGTGTCGGGGATATCGCCGAACAGTGGCCAGTCGTCGGCATCCCTGGGAGTGTCGAGGAACGCGCCGATGATGTCCGCCGCTCCGTAGATCGGCACCATGGCGGCAACTGTCAGTCCGAGCAGGACGATGGTCCCGACGAAGGGGCGCCACCAGTCGTGCCGGCCGGTGACCCGCGCCAGTCGCTCGTACGAGACCGGTTCCGGCGCGTGCGCGGCCGCGACGGGGTCAGCGATCGGCCCCACTTCTGTCTGCTCGAATGTCATGCCCAGAGCATGGTCGCCGACGGTCGCCAAGGCGTCAGTCGTAAGCACGATCACCGCCTCTATCGCTGGGTAGAGGTGCTCAGGCGGTGGGTAGAGGCGCTTATGCTTCGGCTCTGATGGAACACCTTCGCAACTGGCTGCTGCCTGCCGTCCTGGGGATCGGGTGGGTGGCGTTGACGCCCGCCATGGCGGGCGCGCTCGAGCTGCAGCTGAGCCGGCCGGAACTCGTCCTCGCCGGCGTCGCGACGGTCGTGGCCGCGGTCGCACTGGGGTTCCGTCGCCGGACGCCACTCGCGACGCTCGGCGTGGTGACCGTCGTGGCGGTCTTCGGCCAGGTTGCCGGTGCGCCAGACGGATCGAGCCTGCTGCCGGCCGAACTCATCGCCCTGTACTCCGTTGCGGTGCGCTGCCGCCCTGCCGTCACCTGGCGGGCCGCTGCCGCGCTTGTCGCCGTGCTGGGTCTGACCGCCCTGGGTCTCTACGGCCTCGGACCGGAATTCGCTGTGGAAGTCGTGTTCACCGTGGTTCTGAGCCTCCTTGTCGTTGGCGGCGGGCAGAACCGCAGGCGCCGGCTGGCCGTCCGCGAGCGGGCGGCCCAGGAGTTGCGCGACGCCGAGGAGCGCAGACGTAGCGCGGCGGCCGTCGAGCGTCGCCGGCTCGCGCGCGAGCTGCATGACGTCAGCGCCCACCACCTCACGTCGATCGTGGTCAGCGGCGGCGCCGCGGAACGGCTGAGCGACCGCCGGCCCGAACTCGCCGAAGAAGCGCTGGCGTACGCCGCGCGCACGGGCCGGGAGACGCTGGTGTCCCTGCGACGTCTGGTGGCGGTCCTGGGGACGGGCCACCGCGATCAGGACGAGCCACTCGGCGCCCGGATCGCGGAGCTGGCCGAGGCCTTCACCCGGTTGGGACAGCAGGTCCGGGTCGACGTCAGGTCCGAGGTGTACGGGCCGGTCGCGGAAGCCGTTTTCGGCATCGTCCGGGAGTCACTCACCAACACGCTGCGGTACGCGCCGGGCGCCGCGGTACGGGTGCTCGTGACGCGTGAAGGTGACCGCATCCACCTGATGGTGGAGAGCGGCCGGCCCACCGGCATCCCGTCGGCCGGCCAGGGCAGCGGGCGCGGAATCGCCGGCATGAAAGACCGCGCCGAGACCCTCGGCGGCACCCTCACCGCAGGCCCGGCCCCAGACGGCGGCTGGCGAGTCGAGGCAACCCTGCCATCGACGCCCCTTGTGTCTCACGCAAACCTGTACTCCGAGGCGCCACCGCCGTCGTCGGCGCATCATCGGCCAGGTGGGCGGTGGCGCGATCACTGGTTGGCCGAGCTCAGCATGGTGCTGGCGGTCGCGGTCGCGGCGGTCGCCGGCATGGCTGCGGCGATCTCCGAAGAAGTGCCGGAAGCAGACTCGGCGGCCGTCGGTCTTGCGTTGCTGCTGGCGTTGATGCCTGCCCTGATGTTGCTCGGGCGCCGGAATCGTCCGTGGACGGTACTGATCGGAGCCACCCTCGCGGCCTGGCTCTGGCCGGTCGCGATCGGTCTCGACCAGCTGCCCCACGAGCTGGCGCCCGCGGTGGCGGTGTGTCTCGGCGGACCGATGGCAGCGGTCTATGCGGTCGCGGCGTACGGGCAGGGGACGTACCCGACGTGGGCGTCGGTCCCTGTGGCCGCGGGTGGGTTCGGGGTGGCGGCGGGTGCGTTGGTGTTCCTCACACCGCAGGAGGCTGACCTGTCCGGGCCGGATTTCGCCATCTTCATTATGGTCCTCGTCAGCGTTGTTCTGGCCGGTCCGCTGACGGCTTGCTGGGCGCTCGGAGATCTCGCGCGCCGGCGAAGAAACCGGCGGCTGGATCACGACGGCCGGGCGCTCGCCGAGCTGGTGCGGGAGGCCGAGGCCGAAGTACACGGTGAGCGGCAGCGCATCGCCACCGGGCTGAGCGGCAGCGTCCTGACCCGCACGAGCCGGATGATCGCCCTTGCGGAGGCCGGACAGCTCGAAAGCGTCACCACCGAGGCGAGATCCGCGCTGACCGCGATGCGCGAACTCCTGGAAACTCTCGACGACCCCGCCACCGCAGCTCCCCTCGCTCCCCATCCCACCACCCCGCAACAGACGGCCCCGGAACCCGCTGACCCTCACCCGACCACCCCTCATTCCGTCCAGAAGGAGTTGTTTCGATGAGTGTTCGGGTGTTGGTTGTGGATGATCAGGCGGTGGTTCGGGCCGGATTCGCGGCGATTGTGGATGCCGAGCCGGATCTGGTGGTTGTCGGGCAGGCGGGAGACGGGGCGGAGGCCGTCTCGTTGGCTGCTGCGGTGGAGCCTGACGTCGTACTGATGGACATCCGGATGCCTGGCCTGGATGGGCTTTCGGCTACTCGGCTGCTGACCGGGCTGGGTGAACGGCCTCGGGTTCTGGTGCTCACCACCTTTGACCACAACGAGTATGTCTACGAGGCGTTGCGGTCTGGGGCGTCCGGGTTCTTGCTCAAGGATGCCCGGCCTGAAGATCTGCTGACCGCGATCCGGGTGGTCGCGGCCGGCGACGGCATGCTCGCGCCTGCGGTGACCCGGCGGTTGATCCAGGCCTTTGCGAAGGGAGCGCCCGCGGTTGGGACGAGCGAAGTACTGGAGAAGCTGACGCCTCGCGAGTTGGAGGTCCTGACGCTGATCGCGGCGGGGCTGACCAATGCGGAGATCGGCGGCAAGCTCGGCGTGGCGGTCGGGACGGTGAAGACCCACGTCAACGCGTTGCTCACCAAGATCGGCGCGCGGGACCGCGTTCAGGCGACGATCATCGCCTACGACCACGGTCTGGTTCGCCCACGCGGCTAGCCCGCCGCGGTTAGCCCGCTCCGGCGTCGGCCTTCGTGTCGTCGGCCTTTGCGTCGTACCGGCGGAACGGTCTGTTGGCGGTCAGGAGCATGATGCCCAGGACGCAGGCTGCGCCACCCGCGATGATGCTGGTGACCGGGCCGAAGAGGCCGGCCACCGCGCCGGCCCGGACGTTGCCGAGGTTGGGGCCGCCCAGGCCGATGATGAAGTCGAGGGAGTTGAGCCGGCCGCGGAGTTCGTCCGGTGTTTTGGTCTGCAGGATCGTCGCGCGGAAGACAGTGGTGACGATGTCGGCCGCGCCGGCGATCGCGAGGAAGACGACGGCCAGCCAGATCGAGCGGGTCAGACCGACCGCGCCGATACCCGCGCCCCAGATCGCCACCGAGATGAGCATCGCGCGGCCCTGGTGGCGGAGGCGTCCGAGCGGGCCGGACAGGACGGCGGCGATCAGGCCGCCGACGCCGATCGCGGCGAACAGGTAGCCGACCGTCCGCGGGCCGCCGCCGAAGTGGGTCGCGGCGAGCGCGGGGAAGAGCGCGGTCGGCATCGCCAGCACGGTGGCGTTGAGGTCGATCAGGAAGATCATCCCGATCAGCTTGTGGTTCGCGGCGTACTTGAGCCCTTCCACCACCGACCGCAGCCCGACGCCCGACCCACCGCCCTCAGGCGGCATCGGCGGCAGCCGCCGTACGCTCACCAGCACCGCGACGAAGGTCAACGCGTCCAGCCCGTACGCCGCTTCCAGGCCGGCCGTCGCGATCAGTACTCCGGCCAGCACCGGCGCGGCGATGATCGCGACCTGGAAGGACAACTGGGACAGCGCGGCCGCGGCGGGAAGCCGTTCCAGCGGCAGCACCCGGGGGATGAAGGTACGCCGGGCAGGCGTATCGATCGCCGACAGCGCGGAAGCAATTGCCGTGAGCAAGTAAAGGAGCCAGACCTGACGCCAGTCCAGCAACGCCTGCAGCGCGAACACCAGCGAGACGGCCATCAGCCCGCTGCCGGTCAGCAGCACGAGTCGCCGCCGGTCGACCGCGTCGGCGATCGACCCGCCGAACAACCCGAGCACCAGCGTGGGCAGCAGCGAAGCCAGACTGATCGCGCCGACGGCAACCGACGAGCCGGTCAGGTCGTAGGTCTGGATCGCGACCGCGACCATCGTCATCATGCTGCCGATCGACGACAGCGACTGCCCGGCCCACAACCACCGAAACTCCACCGACTCCCGCAACGGCGTCACATCGGCGAACAAACTCCCCGGCCCAGGCACAAGGATCGATTCTGCTCCCGACCCCGCCCCCAGGCAAACGCATTTGCTCGGAGCCTGGTACGGCGAGGGCGGCCACCAACGCGGCGCTCGGCGTCCTGCCGGCTCCCGCTCAGGTGATGTTCTAGCGTTTGACGGTGTAGTCCGACTGGATCAGGCCGGCACCGAGGGTGCGGGTGGCGTTGTGGGTGAGGGCGATGTCGGCGTCGAGTTCGCCGAACAGCGGGATGCCCCGGCCGAGGAGGACGGGGACCACGGTGATGGTCAGCTCGTTCAGCAGGCCGGCTCGCAGGAACGTCTGGATCACCCGGCCGCCGTCGGCGTAGACCCGTTTGGCGCCGCGCTCCTCCAGCGTCTGGACCAGCCCGTCGAGGGTGCGGTGCACGATGATCCGCTCGTCGGCATCCGGGTCCAGCGTGGTGCTCAGCACCTCGACCTGCTTGCCCTCGTAAGGCCAGAAGCCGAAGGTGAGCACCTTCTCGTAGGTGCTGCGGCCCAGCACGACGGTGTCGACCGCCGTCATGAACTCGTCGTACCCGGTGTCGCCCGCCTGCTCGCCCCGCTCGGTCAGCCAGTCGATCGACCCGTCCGGCCGCGCGATGAACCCGTCCAGACTGGTCGCAATGAAAACCGCCCCATGAAAACTCACCCTCCCTTTGTACAGCCCGTCACCGACAGACCCCAGCAAGGGATCGCCATCAGCCTTTGAGGCCGGTTTGGGCGAGGCCTTCGACGAAGTGGCGTTGGGCCAGGACGAAGACGATGAGGACCGGGAGCGCGCTCATCGTGGCGGCCGCGAGCTGGACGTTCCACATCGCGCCGCCGTAGGCGTCGACGTACTGGGTGAGGGCCTGGGGGATGGTGAACTTGTCCTTGCTGGACAGGAAGACGATCGGTTCCAGGTACAGGTTCCAGCTGTGCAGGAAGGTGAAGATCGCGACCGCGCCGAGAGCCGGCCGGGACAGCGGCAGGGCGATCTGCCAGAACAGCCGGAGCCGGCCGAGACCGTCGACGCGGCCGGCCTCCTCCAGCTCGCGGGGCAGCGTGATGAAGAACTGCCGCATGATGAACGTCGCCAGCACACTGGGCGCGCCGAGCATCGGGATCAGGATCAGCGGCCAGTGCGTGTTCACCAGGCCGAGCGAGTCGAACATCCGGTACAGCGGGATGATCGTCACCTCGTTCGGCACCAGCAGCCCGGCGAGCACGATCACGAACACGACGCCCGCGCCGCGGAACTTGATCCGGGCGAAGCCGTAACCGGCCAGCGACGAGATCACCAGGGTCCCGAGCGTGACGATCACGGCGATGTAGCAACTGTTCAGGTACTGCCGGCCGAACGGCTGCAACTCGAAGACCTGCCGGTACGCCTCCAGCGTCGCCGAGCGCGGCAGGAGTGACGGCGGGAACGCGAAGATGTCGTTCACCGGCTTCAGCGAAGCGGTCGCCATCCACCAGGTCGGGAAGACGAACGGGATGCAGCAGACCAGCAGTACGCCGTACAGGAGAAGTTTCGTCTTACGACTCATAGAAGGTCCACCTCCGCCGCATCCGCCACTGCAGGACCGTCAGCGCGAGCACGATGACGAAGAGCAGCAACGAGATGGTGGCGCCGTAGCCGAAGTGATGGAACTGGAACGCCTGCTGGTACAGGTAGTAGACGAGCACGGTCGTCGACGTACCGGGACCGCCCTGCGTCAGTACTGCGATCTGCGCGAACACCTGCAGTGAACCGACCACCGTCAGGATCGAGGTGAGCAGGATCGTCGGGCTGATCAACGGCACCGTCACCCGCCGGAACCGGGCCCACGCGGACGCCCCGTCGATCCGGGCCGCCTCGTAGAGCTCGGCCGGAACGCCTTGCAGGGCAGCGAGAAACAGCACCATGTTCAGCCCGACGCCCTTGAACAGCTGCACGACGATCACCGAGATCATCGCCGTCGTGTCGCCCCGCAGCCAGTTGGGACCGTCGATGCCGACCAGGTTGAGGAAGCCGTTGATCCCGCCGTTGTCCTGCAGCAGGAAGCCCCACACGATCGTCCAGGCGACCAGTGTCACCACGACCGGCGAGAAGAACAGGGTCCGGAAGACGACGGTCCCACGCAGCTTCTGGTTCAGCAGGACGGCCAGGAACAGCGCCAGGCTGAGATTCAGCACCACCAGCCCGACCGAGAACATCCCGGTCGCCCGCAACGCCGGTCCAAGCCGCGGATCGTCGGCCAGGGCCTGGTAGTTGCTGCCGCCAACGAAGTCGAAGGTGCCGGCCAGCACGTTCCACTCGTGCAGGCTGTACCAGACCACCAGCCCGAGCGGAACGATGACGAAGGCAACGATCCCGGCCAGCTGCGGCGCGACGAACAGCCAGCCGGCCAGCTCGTCCCGCCGCCGCATCGTCCAGTACGGCGGAGCTTTGGCGGCCGGCTGTGTGACGACCTGCTTCTCCAACAAGGTGGTCATTTGCTCAGCAGGGGATTGATCTTCGAGCAGACACCCGACAGGACAGCCTTCACGTCAGCGTCCGGCTTCCACAACGGATCGAGTGCGGCGCGAACGGACTGCTGCAGTTCGGCGTACCCGGTGTGGCTGGTCTTGATGTCACCGCGTTCGATCCCGTTGATCACGACGCTCTGCAGCTGCGCGGGCTTGAGCAGCGGGTTCGCCTTGGCCAGGATCTCGCTGGTGAGCTGCGACTTGCGCGGCGGCGGGAAGAACTGGGCGAGCTTGGCGGTGTTCTCCTGGTTGGTGAAGTAGGCCAGGAACTTCTTCGCCTCGTCGGCATGCTTGCCGCGTTTCAGTACGCCGATCCCGGCCTGCCCGACGACGGAGTACTCACCGGCCGGCCCTTTCGGCAGCGGGACCAGATCCCACTTGAACTTCGCCTTCTCCAGCAGCGCGGCGCGGCTGATCTGGGTGAGCACCATCGACGCGTCCCCGGCGAAGAAGTCGGTCGTCCGGCCCGGACCCGGCATCGCCTGGTCGGTGAACACCATCTTGTGGATGAACGTCATCGCGTCGATCATCGGCTGCTGGTCGAACCCGCAGCTCTTGCCGTCCTCGCTCCACGGCCGCGCGCCCCAGCCGGCCCAGATCGAGTTCAGCGTGTCCCAGCCCTTGAAGTCGAAGTCGCCGACGACGATCCCGCCCTTGCCGGTCTTCGCCTGTACTGCGGCCCCGGTCGCGACTGCCTGCTCCCAGGTCCAGGTGCCGGCCGCGATCTGTGCCGCGGGAGTCGGTCGTCCGGCCGCCGTCACCAGGTCGGTGTTGACGAAGACTCCCAGCGGCGAGGTGGAGAACGGATAGGCGAACAGCTTGCCGTCCTGCTCCCAGGTAGCGGTTGCGCTCGGCAACAGATCCGGATCCTTGTCGATCGGCTCCAGCGCACCCGACGAGACGAAGTCCGGCGCCGTACTCTCCAGGATCCAGGCCAGATCCGGCGCGTTACCGCCACCGATCTGGGTGGTCAGTGCGGTCGTGTAGCTGTCGAACGGGATCGGCTCGAAGGTGATCTTGCCGATCTCCGGATGGTCCTTCTTGTACGCGGCAGCGATCTGGTCGAACAGCGCGGTGTGCTTGGCGTTCGCGCTCCAGATCGTCATCCGCAGGTCGATCGGGCCGGAGGAGCCCGCGTCGTCGGAACCGCCGCCGCAGCCGGCCGCGGCCAGTAGTGCGGCAGCCGAGACGGCCGCGGTGAGGAATCGGAGTTTCATGGTGGTCAGTCCTCCATCAGTAGCCAGTGCTCAGTAACCTTCGATGGCTGGCCAGCTCAGTTCGACGCCCTGGGCGACCAGTACTGCCTGGAAGTCGCTGAGCAGAGCAGGGGAGTTGCGGACCGCGCGCGGGCTGACGCCACGGTCCAGGCAGAAGGCGGCGAGCAGTCCCGCGGCCTCGCCGATGTTCCACTCGACCGGGTGCAGCCGGTAGCAGCCGTTGGTGATGTGCGTCGTGCCGAGGTTCTTACTGGCGGGCAGCAGGTTCTCGACCCGTTGCGGGATCAGTGCCCCGAGCGGGATCCGGAACGGGCTGCTCGCTACGTCGATGTAGTTGTCGCCGCCGGTCGACGGGTGCAGGTCGATCCGGTACATGCCGATGCCCACGCTGTCGCCGTACTCCGCAGCGCCCTTCGACCCGCGTACTGCGACCGACAGGTCCTGCTCGACCACCGTGTACTCCGCTGCGATGCGCCGCGACTCACGGATGTAGGGAGCCTGCGCGAGACCGTCGGCTGAACCCAGCAGGTCGCCGCGAAGCCGCAGCCCCGGGAAGCCGGTGCCGCCGTCCGGTCTGGGCGCCTCGGTCTGGAGCCAGTAGAAGACCGCTTGGGACAATTCCTTCGCGCCCTCCAGATGCTTGGCAGCATCCGGTACGTCGAACACCGGTCCTTCGAGGTAGTCGATCATCGGCCAGTTCACCAGGCAGATGTCGGACTCGTAGGCGCCCGGCCGGAAGTGCCGCCGGGCAGCGATCCGCCGGAACGTCCACAAGTTGGTGTCCCCGCCGGTACGCCGCTGGTCGGCGACCACCGCCAGCGGATCGTCGTCCGGGTTGGGGGTGAAGGTCCGGGGCGAGGTCGCGAGGGTCCGCGGATCCGGGGCGTTCCACGACAGCATCCGGTCGCCCCAGAACGCCGGCTGGTAGTCCCGCCAGAACTCGTAGTTGGCCGGCTTGTCCCCGACCTGGTTGCCGTCGACGTGGTCAACCGCGAAGCAGAAGGACACCGCCTGCATGTTGAGCGGCTGCGCCTCATCCGGTGCGCTGGGTTCGCCGGTAGCGGCCTGCGACTCGAAGCCGGTCACGTACTCCGTACCTGTGAGCGGCAGCAGCTCCCCGGTCTCAGTAGCGTCCAGCACGTACGGCGCGGTGAGCGTGAGCTGCTCTGCGGTGTCTCGGTGCTGTACTACGACGGATGTCACGCGGTCGCCGTCGGTCGAGGCGTCAACTGGCTTGTAGGGCTGGAGCACCTGCAGGCGGCGGCTGGCGCGGTACGGGGCGAGCATGGACTCCAGCACGGCCACGGCCACTCGTGGTTCGTGGCAGAGCTTCGAGACGTAGCCGGCGCCGGGGTTGAGCTCCGCTGCTGCCCGGGACTCCGCGGTGAGGGGGTAGTAGCGGCGGTAGTAGTCGCGGATGCCTTCGCGGAGAGCGCGGTAGGAGGCGGTGATGCCGAACTGCTCCACCCAGGTGTGCTCGTCCGGTGGTACGGCCTGGCTGGTCAGCTGGCCACCGAGCCAGTCGTACTCCTCGGTCATCACCACCGACCGGCCGGCGCGCAGGGCGGACAAGGCCGCGGCGACTCCGCCGAGGCCGCCACCGATGATCAGGACGTCCGTGTGCATCTAGGAACCTCTCGGTTTGCTGAGTGTGCTTCCGTCGACGAGCTCACAGGGCAGCAGTTGCTGGGCCTCGGCCTCTTCGCCGGACAGGATCGCGTCGAGCAACCCGACCGCCCGCCGCCCCATCTCCTGCCGCGGAATGTGAAACCCCGAGTAGTCGGTATCCCCAGCCACCGGCCGACTCGCATCACCCAACGCGACCACCGACAAGTCCGCTGGGATGTCCAGCCCGCGCTGCCGAGCCGCGTCCGCCAGTGCGGCAGCGTCAGCCAGATCCTCAACAAACACCGCGGTGACGCCACGCTCCAGCAGCTCCCCAAGGAGCTCACCAACCGCCCGCTCCGCGGGCGGGGTGGTGGGGGTGGCGCCACGCTCTGCTGGGGAGAGGTGAAGGCCGTGAGGGGCTACCTGGCGGAAGCCCGCCAGGCGGTCTGCTGATGACTCTGCTCCTTCGCCTGGGCCTACGAAGGCGAGGTGGGTGTGGCCGAGTTGAAGGGCTTGGGCGGTGACTGTGGCGGTTGCGGTGGTGTAGTCGGCGCCGACGTACGGGATGGTGACTGGGGTGCCGTCGGGGAGTGCGGGGTTGTCGCGGCGGCCGACGCAGACGAAGGGGTAGTTCTCGGTGACCAGGCGGCTGAGTTCGTCGGTGGGGATCCGGCGGCCCAGCAGCAGCGACCCGTCGGCGATCCGGAGCCGGTTGTTCTCGTGGAAGACGAGCCGCTGCCCGTCGGTGACCGGTGCGCTGGTGAACAGCAGCAGGTCGCAGCCGAGTTCCTCCGCGCTCTGCTCGATCCCGCTCAGGAACGGGTGGTAGAAATCGGCGCTCGCACTCGGGAACACCGGCTCGTAGGTGAACACCCCGAGAATCTGGTTGCGCTGCTGCAACAGCCGGCGCGCCAGCGGGTCGGCGACGTACCCGGTCTCCCGGATCACCTTCAGCACCCGGTCGCGCGTCTCGGCCGGGATCCGCGCCGACGCGGCGGTCCGGTTGTTCAGAACCAGGGAGACAGTCGTCTGACTCACCCGGGCCAGCCGGGCGATGTCCCGCTGGGTCAGCCGCTCTGTCATCCGCCACCTTCCTTGAGTAATACGTATTGCCGGTCACCTGCTCCGGAACGGTAGACCGGCTGTTTCCGGACCGTCAAGAGCAGATCGCCTTGGTAATACGAATTAGCAGCGACATCCCCTTGACGCCACCGCGGAACCGAAACAAAACTCCTCGACCAGACCCCACTCCAGGAGGCCGTCCATGCCACTGACCCGACGAACGCTGCTGGCCGGTACCGCGGCCGCCGCCCTCACCCCCGCCCTCACCGCCCCACCCGCGCAAGCCGCTCCAACCGCCCGAGCCGCGGGAACCCTCCCGCTGCTCCAGCCCCTCCCACCGGGCGCACCCGACCGCCGCCTGTTCGCCCCACTCGAACAACGCTTCGCCCCCTACCTCACAACGCTCGCGCCGCTGACGAACGACATCGTCGACACCGACGGACCGACGTACGGGTTCATGGCCGGCGGTTGGTGGCGGACTCCCGCGCAGCCCTTCAATGCCCGCATCCAGGAACACGTCTTCACCCTCAGCTGGTACTACGCCAACCGCCGCCACTGGAACCCGTACTCCGGGGACCCAGCCCTGCTGGCCCGCCTCGACGCCGCCCTCCAGCACTACCTGCGACTCCAGAACCCCGACGGTTCCTGGCCGGAGTACGCACCCGGCGAACGCGGCAAGGCATCCAGCGGATTCGGCCTCGGCTACCTCGCCAAAACCCTCGCGAACCTTCGCCAGGCCAAAGCTCTTCCCACCCGTCGCGCGGAGCTGGAAGTTGCCTTGCGCAAGGGAGTCGCCTGGTACCTCGACCCGGCCAACACCGTCGTCTGGGACGATCCCTTCCAGTACACGAACCAGGCCGTCGCCGGTGTCGCCGGCTCCGCACTCGCCCTTACTTTGCTGCCAGATCGCGCGATGTGGCAACGACTGGAAGAACGCATCCGGTACTGCGCCCGCTGGTCGCAGAGCCCAGTCGGTTTCTTCTACGACCCGCGCGGGATGGACATCAACTACAACTTCGAGGTGATGCTCCCCGAGATGGCCGAGCTGCACCTGCTGACGAGGCATCCCGCGCTCGTCACGATGACCCGCAGATTCACCGACTGGTTCGGCTACAACCTGCTCCGCGAACCGGACAACTCCGGCTGGCTCACGTACTACGCGGTCTCCGACCGAACCGCCACGGCGTACTACGACGAGGTCGTCCCCGACCCGGATCGCACCAACCTCGGTTCACTCTTCGTTCCCGCGGTACCCGAGCTCGCGGCATTCTTCACCTCCCGCGAGGACAGAGCCACCACCCGAGCCGCCTGGGCCGCCGACCCAGCACCCGTGCCAGTGCTGGCCAAGCAGAACACCTCACCCCGCATCATCGCCCACGCCCCGTACGGCGAACGCCTCCCGAGCCGCGCCGCCAAGACAGCCGCGATCGAGCGCGTGCCCTACCTCAGGCGCGACAACTTCACCGAGCTCCGCCGCGACGAGGTCGAGAACCAGGACTACCTCTATATCCGTCGTCCCGGCTTCTATCTCGGCGCCTTCTTCGGCAAGCGCCCAGGCTCTGTCGTCAAAGCAGGCACCGGCTTCCTCTGGCACCCGTCGGCGGGCACGATCATCCACTCCCAGCAAACGACCACAGGCTGCTGGGGCACAGTCCGGGCCGGCAAACCAGACTCGGACGGCGACCTGACCGCGGAGTACAGGTCGAAGGATCTGGTCCATTACCGCACCACGGACTCCTCGGTCGTCACCGACCTGATCACGGGCACCTCGCACGTCACTCGCCGAGTCGCAGCCACCTCAGCAGCAACCGAACAGATCCCACTCGTCCTCCAACCCGGCGACGAGGTCATCTTCTCCAACGGCACGGCCGTCCCCTACAACGAAAGCCGCACAGTCACCGCGGACGGCCTGACCATCCGCCGCGGCCGCACAACAATCACCATCACCTGGACCGGCCCCCGCACGGCGTCCCTCACCACCTCATCGCGCACCTATCTCAGCGACCAGCGCCGCCGAGTCCACGTCCTCCGAGTCCCCCACAACGGCACCCTCGAGACCACCGTCCGTCTGAACACCTAAGAGGCTGCGCGGAGGCTGAGAGTGAGGCGGGCGGGGGAGCGGCCGGTGATGTAGACGCGTTGACCGTCGGGGGTCAGGCTGCCGTTCAGGTGGGTGTAGCGCTCGCCTGGGTCCATGGTCACGCGGGCCGGTCCGTTGCCGGGGCCGAACTCGATCCGGTCGGTGCCGACCGTGTAGCTGCCGGTCCCCTCGACCAGCTGGTAGTTGCCAGCGGCATCGAGTTGCTGGACTCCTCTGAGCGTGCCGCCGTTCCGGAAGCACAGCTCGATCGCGAACGGTACCTCGGAGTCGGCCAGCTCGATGGCGAGATCGAACCCGTTACTCACCTCGGTCACGGTGACCGAGGTGGTCAGGGTCCGGTACTGCTTCGGCCGGTGCGGGAAGTCCATCATGGCGTAGAAGCGGCCTTCGTCGGTCAACGCGTAGAGGCCGTCGCTTCGCCGGTACCGCTTCGGCAGCGGCAGGTGGTACGGGACCTTCACCTCGTCGCCGAGCCGGAAGCTGCGGGGGCCGGTGCGGCGCAGGCCGTCGCTGCGGAAGTGCCCGGTGCTGAAGAACTGCGGTGACAACCGGACGGAGTCGAGGATCGCGGCCCCGCTGCGGAACCGGAAGAAGGTGGGGTTCGTCGACAACCCGGACGCGATGACCGGGATGTCGTGGAAGTCGGTGCCACCGAAGATCGTCGCGGTCCGGGCGCCGCGGCGGAGGCGGGCCAGTGCGTGCGCGGGGAACTCCTGGACGAAGTCGGTCGGCACCGGTGCCGCGGCCGGGAGTTTCGCGGCGAGGCCGGGACGCTCGAGGACCTCGGCGAGGAAGTCGCCGAGTTCACCGGTGCCGCGGCGCTCGATGTCCTTGGCGATGGTGGCGAACCGGCCGTCGCGGTCGTGCAGGGCGAGCTCGCGGAACTGGGTCAGGTACCACCAGAGCTCGCGGATCCGGGTCTGGTCCTGCCGGCGGGAGGCGACCGCGTCCACTTCGCCGTTCGGCTCCAGCAGGTACAGGGTGGCAGCGAGGTTTCTGCTGATGAAGGGCAACAGTTCGGGCTTGCGGCGCAACCACGCGATCGTCAGCAGCGAAGGGTTCGTCACCTCCGAGGCGTACGTGGAGCTGCGTTCGCTGTAGATACCGTCGGGGGTCGCGTCGATGCCCTCGTCGAGCCAGTCGTCGATGCGGGCGGCGTACCGGCGGTCGGGGTAGAGGTGGTTGATCCGGGCGAGTGCGGCCGAGATCTCCCACCGGTGGTTCGGCGTGTGGACGCCGCCGGTGGCCAGCGCGGGGCCGGCCTTGCGGATGATGCGTTCGAGGCCGACGCGGACCGGTTCGGTCGCGGTGGTGTCATCGGCCTGCAGCAGTTCCTGGATCATGCAGAGGTCCTGCAGCGCGAAGGCGCTGTCCGGCGGCGAGTGCAGGTTGCCGATGTCGTAGGTGCCGTCATCGTGCTGCAGCGTCGCGAGCCGGTCGACCAGGAATGCCAGCGGGGCGAGCAGGCTGCTGTCGTGGTGGCGGGCGGACCGCTCCCAGACATAGCCGGAAACCAGCCGGCGTGCTTTCCGGGCGGTCCCGCGTGGGCTGTCCGTAGTACTGCGATAGCTGTCCAGGACGAGCGGGATCTGCGCCTCGTTGAATTTCGTCAGCAGGTTGAGGAATTCCGCGTCAACGCCGGCATCAGCGTCGGCGGCAGCCACCGCCGACCCGGCCGGAAGGCTACCGGCGGCCAGGGTTCCGAGGGATCCGGCCAGGAACGTCCGACGCTGCATAAGGGCCTCCACAGGCAGGGAAAGCGGTTGCCAAATGCCCAGTACTGTTCCTCCGGCGCCCGACTTTGTCAAGACTTGGCAAGTGACCGGATCTGGCCTCGGTAATTACTGGAAAAGTCTTGTCTGGAACCGGTTCCCCGGCTATGTTGACCGACCTGGGCAAACGCTTTCCGCGACCAGGTTCCCAGCCTCGAGACTTTCCGGAGGAAAGAAGGAATGAGCGCGCTGAGTGAACTTGGCACGCTCAGGCGGAAAAAACCGTCTGAGCAAGAGCCTGACCGGCCGCCGGGCCGGCCGGTGAAGGCAGGCAAGAAGAAAGACAATCTGGCTGCGTATCTGTTCCTGACGCCCTGGCTGATCGGGCTGTTCGTGATCACCGTCGGGCCGATGATCGCCTCGCTGTACCTGGCGTTCACCGACTACAACCTGATCCAGCCGCCGGAGTGGATCGGCCTGGAGAACTTCTCCCGGATGCTGTCCGACGAGCGGCTGCACAACTCGCTGCGCGTCACCTTCACCTACGTCCTGGTCTCGGTTCCCCTGCAGCTCGCGCTGGCTCTGCTGCTGGCCGTCGTCCTGGACCGCGGTGTCCGCGGGATGGCCTTCTACCGGTCGATCTTCTACCTGCCGTCGCTGCTCGGCTCCAGCGTCGCCATCGCGATCCTGTGGAAGCAGGTGTTCGGCACCGAGGGACTGCTCAACCAGTTGCTCGCGCAGGTCGGTATCGAGGGCAAGGGCTGGATCTCCGACCCGAGCACCGCGCTCGGCACCCTGGTCGCGCTGAACGTCTGGACCTTCGGTGCCCCGATGGTGATCTTCCTGGCCGGCCTGCGGCAGATCCCCGCCATGTACTACGAAGCCGCCTCCGTCGACGGGGCCGGCGCGTGGCGCCGGTTCCGCACCATCACGATGCCGCTGCTCACCCCGATCATCTTCTTCAACCTGGTGCTGCAGATCATCCACGCGTTCCAGTCGTTCACGCAGGCCTTCGTGGTCTCCGGTGGCACCGGTGGTCCGTCCGACTCCACGATGTTCTACACGCTCTACCTGTACGACCGTGGCTTCGGCAACTTCGACATGGGCTATGCCTCGGCGATGGCGTGGTTCCTGCTCGTCATCATCGCCGTCCTCACCGCGGCGAACTTCGTCGCCTCGAAGTACTGGGTGTTCTATGACGACTGAAACGATCGGCCGTACCGTTCCCGCCGCCCGCAGCACGGGATTCGGCTGGAAGCGGATCAAGCCCTTCCTGGTCCATGTTGCGCTGGCCGCGGCCGCGCTGGTGATGCTCTATCCGGTGATCTGGATGATCGTCAGCTCACTGCGGCCCGGCGACGAGATCTTCCGCGAACCCGGGATCCTGATCCGCGACCTGCAGATCAGCAACTACCGGGTCGGCTGGAACGCGTTGACCGAGCCGTTCACCCGGTACCTGCTGAACTCCGCGGCGGTGGTGCTGGGGGCGATCCTGGGCAACCTGGTGTCCTGCTCGATGGCGGCGTACGCGTTCGCCCGGCTGGACTTCGTCGGCAAGAAGTTCTGGTTCGCGATCATGCTGGTCACGATCATGCTGCCGATCCACGTGGTGATCGTGCCGCAGTACATCTTGTTCTCGCAGGCGGGCTGGATCAACACGTTCCTCCCGCTGGTGGTGCCCAAGCTGCTGGCCACCGACGCGTTCTTCATCTTCTTGATGGTCCAGTTCATCCGGGGCATCCCGCGCGAGCTGGACGAGGCGGCCCGGATCGACGGCTGCAGCAAGACCGGCATCTTCCTGCGGGTGATCCTGCCGCTGATGGTGCCGGCCCTGGCCACCACCACGATCTTCACGTTCATCTGGACCTGGAACGACTTCTTCAGCCAGCTGATCTACCTGACCGATCCGAAGATGTACACCGTGCCGGTCGCGCTGCGGTCGTTCGTCGACGCCACCGCCAGCACCAGCTGGGGCTCGATGTTCGCGATGTCCGTCGTCTCGCTGGTCCCGGTCTTCCTCGCCTTCCTGCTCGGCCAGCGCTTCCTGGTCAAGGGCATCGCCACCACCGGCATCAAGTAACCCCGCGAAAGGTACAAGTCATGAGGCCGTTCACCCGAACGAGGTCAAGTAGGGGGCCACGCCGGCTGCGCGCCGTCGCTGCCGTCGCGATCGCCACCAGTCTGTTAGCCGCCAGTGCCTGTGGCGGCGACTCCGGTGGCGGCGCCAACGCGGACGGCGAGGTCACCCTCCGGTTCAACTGGTGGGGATCCGACACCCGGCACAAGATCACCCAGGAGGTGATCGACGCCTTCCAGAAGGAAAACCCGAAGATCAAGATCAAGGGCGAGTACGGCGAATGGTCGGGCTACTGGGACAAGCTCGCCACCACGGTCGCCGCCAACGACGCGCCGGACGTCATCCAGATGGACGAGAAGTACCTGCGCGAGTACGCCAAGCGCGGGGCGCTGCTGGACCTGAAGAAGGCCGAAGGCCTGGACACGGGCAAGTTCGAGCCGGACACCTTGGGCGCTGGTGAGTTCGACGGTGGGCTGTACGGACTGAGCGCGGGCATCAACGCGTTCACGATCGTGGCGAACCCGGCGGTCTTCAAGGCGGCTGGAGTGCCGTTGCCCGACGACAAGACCTGGACCTGGGACCAGTACACCCAGATCGCCGCGCAGATCAGCACCAAGCTGAACGGCAAGGGCTGGGGCACCGGCGCGTACGGGACCAACGACGCGAGCCTGAACGTGTGGGCCCGCCAGCGCGGTGAGTCGCTGTTCACCAAGGACGGCAAGGTCGGCGTCACCCCGGGGGTGGTGACCGACTTCTACACCAACCTGCTGAAGATGCGCGACGCCAAGGCCACGCCGTCGGCGGAGTTCACCTCGCAGGACATGAACGCGCCGCTCGACCAGGGCGGGATGGCGACCGGCAAGCTGGCCATGAGCTACGCCTGGAGCAACCAGCTGAACGCCCTGAGCAAGGCTTCCGGACAGGAACTGAAGCTGCTCCGGCTGCCCAGCGTCAGCGGCAAGGCGACCGAGAACGGCTCGTACTACAAGGGCTCGATGTTCTGGTCGATCTCGTCGCGGTCGAAGCACCCCAAGGAGGCCGCGAAGTTCGTCAGCTACCTGGCGAACAGCACCGCCGCCGGTGACGTGTTGCTGGCCGAGCGCGGCGTACCGCCGAACACCGAGATCCGCGCCGCCGTCGCGCCGAAGCTGAAGCCCGCCGACGCCGCGTCGCTGGCCTTCATCCAGGGCATCGCCAAGGAGCTCGGCGAGCCGTCCCCGCCGCCGCCGGTCGGTGGTGGGCAGGTGGAGAAGATCATCCAGCGGTACACGACCGAGGTGATGTTCGGTCGGCAGAAACCTGACCAAGCGGCCAAGGCGTTCATCGACGAGGTCAACGGAGAACTGAAATAGCCTTTGCCGAGGGCAGTGGCAGAACGTGAAGTTCGGTGCGACCCGTCGACGGATTCCGTCGGCGGGTTGCTGAACGACAGGAGAGATTCGGTGCCGGAAGTACGGTCGGACGAGACAGGCGGTTCGGAGCAGGCGACGGTGAACGCGCTCCCGAGGGTCGCGGTGGTGGGCATCCACGGGCACGGCGCAACGCACGTCACCCACGCCGCCCAGCTCGCAGCCGCCGGCCACTGCCACTTCACCGCCGTAGCCGACCCCCGGCCGCCGACGTCGAAACAGCTGGCCATCAATCCCGCTCCAGCCGTGTACTCCGATCTGGCGGAGCTGCTGGCGGCTGAGCAGGTCGATGTAGTGGTCATCTGTACGCCGATCCACACGCATGTCCCGTTGGCCGAGCTGGCTCTGCGCGCGGGTGCGGACGTGTTGCTGGAGAAGCCGCCGACGCCTTCGCTGGAAGAGTTCGAGCGGTTGTCGGCGATCGTTGCCGAGACCGGGCGCATTTGCCAGATCGGGTTCCAGGCGCACGGCTCGGGAGCGGTCCGAGCGCTTGCGTCGATGGTTGCCGAGGGCACCTTGGGTGAGGTCCGAGGAATCGGTGCCTCGGGCACCTGGGTGCGGACACAGGCTTACTGGCAACGCGCGAAGTGGGCCGGCCGCCGGACTCTCGACGGCGTCGCGGTGGTGGACGGGGCGGTGACGAACCCCTTCGCTCACTCGGTGGCCGCCGCTCTACTGGTGGACGGATCCGGTCGTGCCGACCAGGTGGAGTCGGTCGAGACCGAACTCTTCCACGCCAACCCGATCGAGGCCGACGACACCTCGACCGTGCGCATCCGCACCACCCGCGGCACCACCATCCTCGCCGCCTTCACCCTGTGCGCCGTGGAAACCACGCCACCTCTGGTGACGGTCTACGGCTCGAAGGGCCGCGCCGTACTGCGCTACAACCTCGACGAACTCGAGATCACGACCGCCGACGGCACCACCACAACGCAGTACGGGCGGGATGAATTGCTGGCCAACCTTCTCGACCACCGGCGTGACGGGGTGCCGTTGCTCGCACCGTTGGAGGGGACCGGCGGTTTCACCCGCGTGCTCGACGCGGTCCGTGCCGCGCCGCGGCCCGCTGAGATCCCGGCCGAGCTGGTCAGCTGGGAAGGGACCGGCGACGACCGCCATCCCGTCGTACGGGACGTGGAGAAGTGGATCGAGCAGGCGTCGGAGCGGCAGGCGCTGTTCAGTGAGCTCGGCGCGCCCTGGACCACCCAACCAACAGATTCGGAGCTTCGATAGATGACGCAGCAGCTCGGTTGCAACCACGCCGTCGGCCGGTCCGTCCAGGTCACGGCCGACGACCGCGAACTGTTCACCTACGTGTACCGCCCGACGGACCCGCAGCTGGAGTCGCCGCGGCCGTACCTGCACCCGATCCGGACGCTGGGCGGTGATCTGGTCTCCGTGTTCCGTCCGCACGACCATGTCTGGCACAAGGGCATGACCTGGTCGCTGCCGCACTTCGGGCACGAGAACTTCTGGGGCGGCCCGACCTTCTCGCTCGAGAACGGTTACCAGCAGCTCGACAACAACGGCTCGATGGACCACGACCGGATCGACGCGCTGGACGTGTCCGACGACCAGGTCCGGTTCTCGCACCACCTGTCCTGGCACACGCAGGCCGGCGCGCACGTCGTCGACGAGCAGCGCACACTGACCACCCGGCTGGCCGACGACGGCTGGGTGCTGGTCTACGAGACGGCGATGACGAACGTCTCCGGCGAGACGATCCAGATCGGCAGCCCGACCACGGCGGGCCGCCCGAACGCGGGCTACGGCGGCTTGTTCTGGCGCGGCCCACGCTCCTTCACCGGCGGCACCGTGCTCGCACCGCAAGGCGCCGGCGGCGACGAGCTCCGCGGCCGGCGCGCGCCCTGGATGGGCTTCTCCGGCAAGCACGACACCGTCGACCGCGCATCGACACTGATCATCGTGGACGCCGCCGAGAACCCGAACCATCCGCCCGAGTGGTTCGTCCGCTCCGAAGACTTCGCCGCGGTCTGCCCAGCCCCGTTCTTCTCCGAGGAACTCCCCTTCGCCCCAGCCGAAACCCTCACCTTCCGCTACGCCACCCTGGTAGCCGACGAAGCCTCCGACCACACCCGCTCAACAAACCTCGCCGACCAGGCGCTGAAGGCACTGACCTAGGCCTTCGCTTCAGAGCAGCCGCTCGGCGGCCTCCTGAAGCGCCGCCAGCTCCGCCGCCGCCCAGCCCTCACCGATCGACTCGGTGCCGCGGGTCAACGGCTTGTCGACCAAGTGGAAGTGAAGGTTGGCAAGCCGCCCCGCGACGGTGAGGTAAGGGATGGCGGCGAGGTCGGCATCGGAGACCGGCCGGCGGCTCTGGTAGCCGGCGAGAAAGGCCGGCCAGTACGGCGTCGCCGCGACGCCGGTGAAGTCGGCGGCGCGGTACCCGTCGCCCGACAGGTCGAAGTCGTACAGGGCGAGCCCGTCCGCGGTGACGAACACGTTGTCGAGGCTGACATCCCCGTGACAGATGCCCCGGGCAAGCACACCGGAGTACTGCGCAAGGTGATTCCGCACTGCGCCCGCCAGCTCCCGCAGCAGGTTTCCCTCCGCAGCCGGCTGACGACGTGGGGCGCGCGGCAGGAAGTCGTCAGTGGCATCGTGAAACGCGGCGATCAGCACTCCGAACGAGTGGTACAGCTCGTCGTCGAAGGGCGGCTGCGGTTTGGTCCCGGCGAGGTACGTCGACAATGTGTACGGCCGGTCCCCTTCGGCTGCCTCGAGCACCCCGACTTCGGAGCCATCGGCAAGCACCACCACCTCCGGCACCTGCAGCCCTGCCCGAACCAACTGCCTCAAAAGCCTTGTCTCCCAGCGGATCTCCTGCACGGTCCAGTGGTTGGCGCGATAGAGCTTGAGCACGTAGCGCGCGTCGGGCGCGGTCACCTCGTAGACATCGTTGACCAGCGAGCGCAGCAACGTGCAGTCGGTGAACGGAAGGCCGTAGACCTCGGCGAGTCGGCCGCGGAGGGCCTCTGGGTCTGGCAGCGAGCGCAGGGTCGGGAACACTCTCAGAGGCTAGAGCGGACTGGGGAGCGCCGTGTCCTCGACGGTCCCCAGTCCGCGGTTCGGGTTAGCGGACCCAGAGGGTGTATTCGCCGCTGGGGCCGGCCAGGGTGCACTTCCACTCGTTGAAGCCTTCGCGGACGTACTGCTGGCCGGCGTCCTGGCAGCGGGGCTTGTTCGGGTAGGTGTGGATCACCTGCCAGCCGGGGACGGCTGAGACGGCGGCGGTGCCCGCGGTCTGGGCCGATGCTGCGGGGGCTAGTGCCAGCAGGCCGAGGGTGGCCAGGCCGGTCGTCGCGAATGCTGCGGTGATGCGCATGAGCTGCTCCTTGTGTAGTGCCGGCGGGCTGAGGGGGCGCCGCCCCCGGCGTCCCCTCAGCCCGGATCAGGGGTGTGGGTCAGCGAATCCGGGGTGGGGTCAGCGAAGCCAGAGCCAGTACTCGCCGGTGGGGCCGGCCTGAGTGCACTTCCATTCGTTGAAGCCTTCGCGCACGTACTGCCGTCCGGCGTCGGCGCAGCGGCGGTAGTTCGGGTACTTCGCGATGGCCTGCCAGTCCGCCACGGCTGACGCGACCGAGGTGCTGGTGCTGGTGGCCGGCGCGGCCTGTGCCGCGGCCGGAGCGAGAGCGAGCAGGGTGAGGGTGGCCAGACCGGTGGTAACGATTCCTGCGGTTACACGCATGGGCGGCTCCTTGTCAGGGAATCGGCGTCTCGAGGACGCCGCTTGCCCGAAAGCTAGCGACGCCGTCCCGCCGCTGACCGGGTTTTCGAACGAAATCGATCAGCCCGGCCCGCAGTACTGCGCGATCTTCTCCCGTACTCCGAGCCTGCCCGGTTTCGCATTATCAGGTGTGAAGGCGATCCTTGAGGGGGAGGTAGGGGGAGCGGTAGGAAATCGTTTCCGGTATCGCCTCCCCTGAAGGGCCCGGGAACCGGTAGCCTCATCCAGCCACCTGGGGAGGCATCGCACCAACCACCACCGACGAACTGCCGGAGAGCCCAAACCGGTCAGGAGACCACGTCTTGCAGGAGAACACCACCAGCACCAGTACTGGCGAGCTCGCCAACGTACCCCTCACGGGTGCTGACAAAGTCGCCTACGCCTTCTACGCCACCGCTGCCACCGCAGCCCTCGTCGGTCAGGTCTGGGCCGGCGTCACCCACATCCCCTGGCCGGATGAGGGGTTCTCGACGGCCCTCAAGATCGCCCTCGTCGCGCCCGCGGTGGCCGTGATCGAGCTCGGTGGTGTCGCCACCGCAGCCCTGGCCGACCTGCGCCGGCGCAAGGGTGAGCAGGCCTACGCCTACCGGGCCATGTCGCTGTTCGCGGCCATCGTCGCGGTCGTCTTCAACGTCATCGGTCACTGGCGGCCGGAGGAGCGCTTCCTGGCCTTCGGCTTCGGTGGCCTGTCCGCATTCGCCTACGTCCTCTGGCTGATCCACAGCTCGGCCCGCCGCCGCGACGCGCTGCGCAATGCCGGCCAGATGGCCACCACCGGACCCGTGTACGGCGTGGTGCAGTGGGCGCGCGAGCCCAAGGTCACCTGGCTGGCCCGGTCGATCGCCCTCGAGCACGGCCTCGGTCTGTACGAGAGCATCCGGGCGGCCCGCGTGCAGTTGCGCAACAACGCGCGCCGCGACGCGATCGCCGGAACCGTTGCCGAGTACATCCGTTCCGAGCACCAGGACGAGCGGCTGGCGAAGATCGCCGAGACGACGTACGACGCGGACCGGCTGGCCGGGATGCTCGAGGACCGGATCAACTACGAGGTGATCACCAACAAGCTGACGCTGGCGATCTCCCCGCCGCCCGAGCCGGAGCCGGCCAAGGAGGAGCACGCCGATCTGCGCGCCGCGGTCTGGGTGGTCGAGGGTACGACGCCGCCGCCGGTGCAACACATCCCTGTGCAACAGCTGCCTGCCCAGCAGGGCCGGCCGTCGGGTGGCGTGCCGCTGCGCGACGACGAGCAGTGGGGTGAGGCGATGACCGGTGAGTTGATGGCGGTCGACTACCTGCCCTACGACCGCAGTACGGACGAGGCGCACGACGCCGAGGTTGTCGAGGAGGCCGCTGCTGCTGAGGCTGCAGCCCAGGCCGCCGCGGCTCAGCAGCCGGTGGTGGCCAAGCCGCGTCCGGAGTCGCCGTTCGTCCAGCACGCGGCCGACGAGAAGCCGCCGGCCGTCGACCAGCACGTGGTCAAGCCGAAGCCCTCGACGTCGAAGTCGGCCACCTCCAAGCCTGCCAGCACGACCAGCACTGGCTCGGGCGCTGCGAAGAAGAAGACGGTTGTTCGCAACGCGGTGCCTCAGTCCGTCGCGCCGGTACCTGTGGTTGAGGAGCCCGTCGTCGCTGCACCGAAACCGGAGCCTGTCGTGACCGAGTCGGTCAAGGCACCCAAGGTCGAGGAGCCGACGGTCGTCGCTCGCGAGGTCACGGCGCGCGCCGCGTCGGCCGCCTCCCGGCCGGCGCCGCGGCCGAAGGCGTCGAACGGCAGTGGGAGCGATCTGGACAAGAAGCGGATGCGCGCCTGGGCGCTGCTGTCCGACTGGCCCGAGGACCGTCCGCGCACCGCGGCGACCCTCGCGTCCGCGATCGCGTCGTCCGAGTCGGACGCCGAGCGGCTGCTGGCGGAGTACGACAAGGAGCACGGCACCGGCAACCTCACCCTGGTCGCCAACGCGCAGAACTGAGAGCCCAGCCAGCTTCTGGTGGGTTTGCCCCCGAAACGGCGACCTTGAACAGGAAATAACGTGTTCAAGGTCGCCACATGGTGTTCGAGCCCACCAGATGTGGTCAGCCCAGGTTGACCGGGAGTTCGGCCAGGCCGCTGACCAGGACGCGGCGCCACTTGAGTTCCTCAGCGGGCTTGGCGAGGCTCATCTTCGGGAAGCGCCGCAGCAACGCCAGCAGCGACTCCTGCAGCTCGATGCGGGCGAGCTGCGCGCCGAGACAGAAGTGTGGTCCGAAGCCGAAGGACAGTTGCTTGTTGTCCTGGCGATCGAGCTGCAACTCGTCCGGGTTCTCGAACTGGCGCGGATCACGGTTCGCGGAGTTCAGCGCGGCCATCACCCCTTCACCAGCCTTGATCTGTACGCCGTGCAACTCGACGTCCTCGAGCGCCACTCGCAACTGACCCACCTCGCTGAAGCGGTTGAAGCGCAGCAGCTCCTCGACCGCCGAGGGGACCAGCTCGTGGTTGTCGACCAGGCGCGCCCAGTTCTCCGGCCAGCGCAGCAGCGTGGCGACACAGCTGGAGATCTGGTTCGCCGAGGTCTCGTGGCCGGCGACCAGCAGGTTCACGCCGAACGAGATCAGCTCCTCGTGACTGAGCCGGTCGCCTTCCTCCCGAGCCCGGACCAGTTCGTCCAGCAGGTCCTCGGCCGGTTTGGCGCTGTCGGCGAGCTTGCGGGTGACGAGCGCGTCGATGTACGCCGTCAGGTCGGTCATCGCCTGCTCGACACGATCCTTCTCCGCCATCCGCATGCTGTAGCCGAGCTCGGTCCATTCGCGGAACTGCTCGCGATCGGCGTACGGAACACCGAGCAGCTGGCAGATCACCTGGATCGGCAACGGCAGTGCGACGAGCTCGCGGATGTCCGCGCCGTCACCGGCCTTGGCGACGTCGTCGGCGAGCTGGGCCGACAGGTCCGCGACCCACGGCCGGGTCCGCTCGATCCGTCGGTGGGCGAACGTCGACGAGACCAGTTTGCGCAGGCGGGTGTGCTCGGGCGGATCGGTCGTGGTGAGGCTGTTCGGCATCGGCTTGGCCAGCGCGACGCGCGGCGCGCCCTGCTTCACCACCGCGGCCCGCGAGAACCGTGGATCGGCGAGCACCAGCCGCACGTCGTCGTACCGGGTCACCAGCCAGACCTCGGCCCCGGCCAGCGTCCGCACCCGCGCGACCGGCCGCTGCTCCCGCAACTCGGCGAACGTCGGCGAGGGATCGAACTGGAAGGCGTCGTCGAACGGGATGTCCAGCACCGGCTCCGTCATGTCCCGACCCTATGCGGGTTAGGTAACCCTTCGCTCCCCGTCCCAGCGGGTCGTTGCGATCCGGCCGAGCGGCCGTCGCTGCCGGGCTTTGCGCTTCCGGGTTCCGAGCTGCCGGGCTCAGAGTTGGGCGGCTGGGCTGCCGACGCCGCGGAGCAAGGTGTCGATCAGTTGGGTGGCGATGGTGTCGGTGGGAATCGGGTCGGCACCGGGCTCGGTCAGCCAGCCGGCACTGGCGTCCTGGCAGACCTCGTGGATGAGGGCGTAGTACACCCGGCGGGCCCAGACCGGGTCGACGTCGGCGCGCAGTACGCCGGTCTCCTGCAGGCGGCGGAAGAGCCGATCGCAGGAGGCGACCACGCGGGCCTGGATCTCGTCGACTTCATTGCCCTTGGCAAGCGTGGTGCTCACCGAGAAGCCCCAGGAGATCTTCACCCGGAGCACGTTCGCGGTCGCCTGGTAGAGCGCGACCAGGGGTGGCGTGGTCTCGGGCCGGGCCTCGTCGACGGCGGCCTCGAGCTGCCGGCTGGCCCAGATCGCGAGTGAGGTGATCAGCGCCTCGCGAGTGGTGAAACGCCGGTGCACGGTGGTCCGGGCGACCCCGGCCGCCGCGGCGATCTCCTCCATCGTGGCCGCCGGATTGCGGGCGAGGGTCCGCTCGGCCGCCTCGAGGATCGTCTGCACGGTGCGCTCGGCGTCCGCGCGGAGAGGACGAGTGCTGACCATGCGCCAAAGACTACTCCACAGTTGCTCATTTCTAGCTACTTGCGACATTCGTGTTGCAAGTAGTACGGTTTCGAGGTCATAACAGATGCAACTAGTGAGAGGCTTCCGCTCATGGATCTCCAGTTGAAGGACAAGACCGCGCTCGTCACCGGAGCCAGCCGTGGGATCGGCCTGGCCGTGGTCGAGCGGCTCGTCGAGGAAGGTGTGCGGGTCGTCGCCGCGGCCCGGACCAGTACTCCGGCGCTGACGGAGACGGGGGCGTTCGTAGTACCGGTGGACCTGACCGACCCGGATGGACCGGAGCGGCTGGTCGCGGCTGCCGTGCGGGAACTCGGGGAGCTCGACCTGCTGGTGAACAACGTCGGTGGTGGGGACGGTGAGGCGACGGCCGGGTTCCTCGGCGTCGACGACGAGACGTGGCAGCAGACCTTCGGGGTGAACTTCTTCGCGACCGTGAAGGCCACCCGGGCGGCGTTGCCGAGCCTGCTTCGGCAGCGCGGCGCGATCGTCAACGTCTCGTCGAACGGCGCGCGGATTCCTTCCAGCGGGCCGGTGGCCTACACGACCGCGAAGGCCGCGCTGACCGCCCTCGGCAAGGCGCTGGCTGAGGAGTTCGGACCGCAGGGCGTGCGCGTCAACACGGTCTCACCAGGGCCGGTGCGCACGGCGCTTTGGGAGCACCCGGAGGCCTATGGCGGTCAGCTCGCGCGCAAGCTCGGCGTACCGCAGGAGCAGTTGCTGGCGGCGTTGCCCGGGCAGGTCGGGATGCTGACAGGCCGCCTGATCGAGGCCGGCGAGGTCGCCGACCTGATCGTGCAACTCTGTTCACCGCGCGCGGGCAGCATCATGGGCGCCGACTACCTGATCGACGGCGGAATCCTCAAGAGCGCCTAGCTCTAGCTCTGCTGGGCAAAGGCTCTTCGGTACGCCGTGGGTGTGGTGGCGAGCGCTTTGCTGAAGTGCTGGCGGAGGAGGAGTGGGCTGCCGAAGCCGCTCGCCGTCGCGACCTGGTCGATGGTGAGGTCGGTGGTCTCCAGGAGTTCCTGGGCGCGGTGGACCCGCAGGCGGATCAGCCATTGGAGCGGCGTGCTACCTGCCTGCGCGCGGAACTGCCTGCTCAGGGTGCGCGTGCTCATCGAGGCGTGCGCGGCGATCGAGGCGAGCGTCAGCGGTTCGGTCAGGTGGTCCTGCATCCACCGCATCACGGGCTCCAGCGAACCGTCGCCCGCGATGGCCGGCGCGGTCAGGAACTGCGCTTGGCCGCCGTCGCGATGAGGCGCCATCACCAGCCGGCGCGCAACGTTGGCGGCGACGGCTGATCCGTAGTCCTGCCGGACTAGATGCAGACAGAGATCGAGGCCGGCGGTGACTCCGGCGGACGTCAGCAAGTCGCCGTCGTCGAGGTACAGCACGTCGGTGGCGACCTCGACCAGCGGATAGCGGCGCGTCAACTCCTCCGCGTGCGCCCAGTGCGTCGCGGCCGGCCGCCCGTCGAGCAACCCGGCCGCCGCCAACGTGAAAGCCCCGGTGCACACCGAAGCGATCCGCACACCCCGCCGATGCGCCTCCCGAACCAGCTCGACCACCTCACCCGACGCCTCGTACGACGCCGGCACGATCAGCGTGTCGGCCTCCAACGCGTCGTCGAA
This sequence comes from Kribbella sp. CA-294648, assembly GCF_050943845.1. Classification (NCBI taxonomy): domain Bacteria; kingdom Bacillati; phylum Actinomycetota; class Actinomycetes; order Propionibacteriales; family Kribbellaceae; genus Kribbella; species Kribbella sp. CA-294648. The sequence continues at coordinate 7,931,636 of NZ_CP191981.1, read as the reverse complement.
CCCGTACGGCGCTTGCGCACGGAAGATCTCCAGCCGATGCGCGCGCACCGTAGTACCGGCTGAACTACCGCACACCCGTACGTCGTACAGGGGCTCGCCACTCACCGGGTCATGGGCGGCGGCGAAAACCTGACAAGCCCCCGCCAACTCCAGTCCGACGGCTCCTTCGATGGCGAGCACGGCAACGATGCGCATGGCTTGAATCTAACCAGCACCGTCTTTTGCGCCACTCTGATTATTCCGTCGACGGAGGCAGGCTCGTTCTCATGCGGATCGATGTGTTGATGTTCGACGGTGTTGCCGAGGTCGATGCCTTGGCGACCTATGCGGTGTTCGCGAACGCCCGGAGCCGAGGGCTGGAGGTGGAACCGCGGCTGGTGACGGCGGATGGGGCTCGTGAGGTGACGGGTTGCTACGGGACGAAGTTCGCGGACCTGGAGCCGTGGGATCCGTCGTCGGCGCGGGTGCTTGCGGTGTCCGGCGGGTGGATCCTGGAGGAGATCGAACGCGGCGTCATCCCACGCCAACTGGCCGAGGCGAAGGAAGCCGGCGGCGCTGACCTGATCCTCGCCGGCATCGACTCCGGGTCTTTGCTCCTGGGAGCGGCAGGGTTGATCAACGGCCGCCCGGCTACCACCCACCGAGCCGACTATCACCGGCTCGCCGAATGGGCCGAGGTCATCGACGCCCGAATCGTCGACGACGGCGACCTCGTCACCTGCGGAAGCGGCTGGCTGGCCGGTATCGATCTGGCCTACTGGCTGCTCGAACGCGAACTGGACGCCGCCGCCACCGAAGTCGTCGCGCTGGAGCAATGGACCGGCCGGGACCGCCAAGGCACTGTCTGGAGGCGGACGTTGCCGTAGGCAACCAATTACTGGGTGCTGAACGTGTAGGTGGTGGTGGAGGTGAAGGTCTCGCCGGGGTGCAGGGTGGTGCTGGGGAAAGCCGGCTGGTTGGGGGAGTCGGGGAAGTGCTGGGTCTCGAAGGCGAAGGCGTCGCCTTGGCGGTAGGTCTTGGCGCCGATGCCGGCGAAGGTGCCGTCGAGGAAGTTGCCGCTGTAGAACTGGGCGCCGGGCTCGGTGGTGTGGACGGTGAGCTGGCGGCCGTTCTCCGGCTCCCAGAAGCGGGCGGCGAACCGCAGGCCGTCAGCGCCGGCCTCGCCGGCCTCGCCGACCTCGCCGGCCTCGCCCAGGACGAAGTTGTGGTCGTAGCCGCTGCCCAACAGCAGTTGAGGATGGGCGTCCCGGATCCGCGCGCCGATCGGCGTCGGCGTGGTGAAGTCGAACGGCGTACCGGCGACTGGTGCGAGTTCACCGGTCGGGATCAGCCCGGCATCGACCGGCGTGTACTGCGCGGCGTTCAGCTCCAGCACGTGACCTTCGACCGACCCCGAGCCCTCGCCGGCCAGATTGAAGTAGGTGTGGTTCGTCAGGTTGACCACGGTCGGCTTGCCGGTCACGGTCGCGTGGTAGTCGATCCGCAGGGTGTCCTGCAGGTCCAGCGTGTAGGTGACCGTGCTGGTCAGCTCACCCGGGAAGCCCATCTCGCCGTCCGGGCTCACATAACTGAAGGCGACGCCCACTGCCGACGAAGTCTCGACGGGCTCAGCTGTCCAAACCACCTTGTCGAAGCCGGCAGGTCCACCGTGCAGAGCGTTGTCGCCGTCGTTCACGGGAACCTGGTAGCTCTGCCCGTCCAGCGTGAACTGCCCCTTGGCGATCCGGTTGCCGAACCGGCCGATGGTGGCACCGAAGTACGGGCTGAGCGCCGTGTAGTCCGGCAGGTTGTCGAACCCGAGGCTGATGTTCGCGACCTGGCCGTCCCGGTCCGGCGTCTCGATCCGCTGGATGGTGGCACCCCAAGTCAACATCGAGATGGTGACCCGACCGTTGGTGAACGTGTAAACCTCCACCGGCACGCCGTCAGGAGTAGTACCGAACGCATCCCCGCGAATCTCCAACTGTGAACCCATAACGGCGACCCTATCCGGCCCCCCGCCGGCGTTCGCACGAGCAACCGCCAACTGGAATCCGTCCTCACGGGCCGGAGTATTTGCGCCCACCCGTACTCGTGTGTTCCGGGCTGGCGCGTTGTGCCCGCCCGAACCTCTGGGGGGTGCAAGCCGCATGAGCCGTCGGCTCGTGTCGCGTGGCGTGGGCTCGCACCCCACGTCGCCCGCCACATCGATGCCGCCGACCCGATCCCCAGGCGATGAGTGTCCCGGCCGACAGGACATAGTCACGGACACCGCGCATCCTCACGCTCAACGCCAGCTCACTGAACAAGCAAATCGGCACTACGTCCTGTCCGTCGGGACGCAAGCCGGCGCGAAAGGCTGCCGGCGCCCGGCCAGACAACTGGGGTCCGGTGCCGGTGTGCGCTCGTCGCTCAGAGGTTCGGGTGGGCACAACGCGCCGGCCAGCGACGCGAGTACGGATGGGGAGATGTGCCTGTGACCGGATCGGTCCGGTGTGGGCCTGGATGAGGACTTACCCGGGAGCTGCTGGAACGCCGACGATGGGCTCATGACTCAGACTGCTCTGCTTGTGATCGACGTTCAGGAATCGTTTCGCACCCGGGAGAACTGGAGTGCCGTGAACCACCCCGACATCGCCGACCGGGTTAACCGCCTTGTCCACGCTGCCCGCGCCAGCGGCGACCTGGTCGTCTGGGTGCTGCACTCGGAGCCCGGTACCGGCGGCGCCTTCGACCCCGCTAACGGACATGTCCGCTTCATCGACGGACTCGAGCCCACCGACGGCGAACCGGTGCTGACGAAGACGGCGCACAACGCTTTCACCACCACCAATCTGCAGCAGTTGCTTACCCAGCAGGGCGTCCGCGAACTCGTGATCAGCGGGATCCGGACCGAGCAGTGCTGCGAGACGACCGCTCGCGTCGCGTCCGATCTCGGGTACGACGTCGTGTTCGTCACCGAGGCCACCGCGACGACTCCGCTGCCGCACTGGACGATGCCTGCCGACGCGACGCTGGCCGAAGTACTGGCCGATCCGCGGACATTGTCGCCGGAGACGATCACGGAGCGCACGGAGTACGCGCTGGCCGGCCGGTTCGCCACCATCCGGACACTGGACGAGGTGGCGCCCGCAGTCATGGCATCCTGACCGGATCATGCCGACCCGAGTCGTCTTCTTCCTGCTGCCGAAACTGCACCTGCTGGACCTCGCCGGTCCGGCCCAGGTGTTCTCGACCGCGAACGACCTCGGATACGGCTACGAGTTGACGTACGTCGCGGAGAGCCCGGACATCCTGACCGCGCAGGGCGTGCCGGTCCGGGCGCGGCTGGAGTGGCCGGAGCTCGGGCCGGCTGACCTCATCGTCGTACCGGGCTGGCGGTCGCCGCGACTGGCGCCGACTCCGCAGATGACGGCGGCGACCAAGCAGCGGCTGCGGGCTCATCATGCGGGCGGTGGTTCGGTCGCCAGTGTGTGTTCGGGTGCTGATGCGCTCGGCGCCGCCGGCCTGCTGAACGGCCGGCGCTACACCACGCACCACGACCTCACCGATGAACTCGCGGCGCGCTATCCGAAGGCGAACATCGTCCGCGACGTCCTGTACGTCGTCGACGACCGCGTGATCACCTCCGCCGGAATCGCCAGCGGGATCGACCTGGCACTGCACCTGGTCGCCACGGCACGGGGCGCCGAGGCGGCCGCTCGGGTGGCGCGCCAGATGGTTGTCTATGCGCGCCGCAACGGCGACGACCTGCAAGACAGCGTGATGCTCCGCCACCGCGGCCACCTCAGCGACCTCGCGCACCGAGTCCAAGACGTCATCGACAGCCGGTACGCCGAACCGCTGCGGCTGGCTGAGCTCGCTGCGAACGTGGGCGTCAGCGAACGGACGCTGACCCGCATCTTCACCCAGGCAACAGGTCTGACACCCCTGCGATACCAGCAACTGCTCCGGCTGGAGCGAGCCGAACACCTGATCGGCCACGGCGCGACCGTCGAAGCAGCAGCCCGCGCCGTCGGCTTCGAAGACGCCCGCATGCTCCGCCGCCTCCGAGCCCGCTCCCTCGCCAGCTAACCCCCACCACCACCACCTCGCCGCGCTGGGCGCCACGTCGGCGATGCCTGGATGCTAACGGGCGCCGGCCGTCCATTGCGGCGACTCCTGCCGGTGGTTGGGTTGCCGCGGTTGCGCGCCCTGGCGCTTACCTCAGCAGGCCGTCCGACCGGGGAGAAAAATGTACCCGGATCGGGCCACGCCCCTCCCCGGTCGCCGACAAAACCCTCCCCAAACCCCACCGGGCAAACGCCCACGCAGCTCAACCCCACGAGGCGAACGCCCACGCAGGCCCAACCCCACGGGGCGAACGCCCACGCAGGCGCAACCCCGCCGAAGTACGGGGACACGCCGAGGTAAGCGTTCACCGGGTGGGGTTGTGTGTGCCTGGATGACCGGGCGTCACTGCAACAGACCCGGCACCAGTCGCCTGGGGGCAGCACCTTGGGTCGTGACACGACTTCGTGTGTGCTTGACGAATCGGGGCCGGCGAAAGGTAGACCTAGCACCCCTGTCGTCCGGGGGCTGACACTCCTGAGATCTCCTGCTGCTGGCGTCAGGCTCGAAGTCGACCGGGCAGGGCGCCCGTGCGGGGACGGCGAGAGGTAACAGGATGAACAGGGGATCGGTGACGGTGCGCGTGGCGCGCTGGAGTGCAACCCATCCAGGGCGGGCGATCGGCCTCTGGCTGATGCTCGTCATTGTCGCGGTCGGGTTGATGATCGCGGTTCCGAAACAACAGACCAAGGCGGAGGACACCTGGATCGGCCAGTCCGGGACCGCCTCCGAGTTGATCCGTGAGGCCGGGCTCGAGAACAAGCCGTCCGAGACGGTGCTGCTGACCGATCCGGACGGCCCGCTGGACAAGGCCGCCGCCACCGCGGCGTTCACCCAGTTGCAGCAGAAGATGACCGCGATCGACGCCGTCGCCGAGGTCGGTCAGCCGATCTGGGCCGCCAACGGCAAAGCCGCGCTGCTGCCGGTGTCATTGAAGGGCAACGCCGACGACGCCGCCGACCACGTCGAAAAGTTGCAGGCGGCAACCAAAGAAGTGCAGGAGGCCAACCCGTCGCTGACCATCGAGCAGGCTGGTACTGCCTCGATGAACGCGGGCATCTGGAAGCAGGTCGGCTCCGACCTGGCCAGGGCCGAGAAGATCAGCCTGCCGTTGACGTTCGCGCTGATGCTGCTCGCGTTCGGTGCGCTGATCGCGGCCGGGATCCCGGTCCTGCTGGCGTTCTCCGCGGTCGGTGCGGCACTCGGCTTCTACGCGCCGCTGTCGTACCTGTTCCCCGACGGCGGATCGGTCGCGAACGTCGTACTGCTGATCGGGATGGCGGTCGGCGTCGACTACTCGCTGTTCTATCTGAAGCGTGAGCGCGAGGAACGGCGGCGTGGGCACGGCACGGTGGACGCCGTCGAGATCGCCGCGGCCACTTCGGGACACTCGGTGGTTGTCTCCGGCCTTGCGGTGATCGTGTCGATGGCGGGGCTGTACATCGCGAAGGACCCGGTCTTCTCGTCGATGGCGACAGCGACGATCGTGGTGGTCGCGGTGGCGGTCCTCGGTTCGCTCACCGTCCTGCCGGCCCTGCTGGCCAAGCTGGGTCACCGCGTCGACCGTCCGCGCGTCCCGCTGCTGTGGCGCTTGAACCGGCGGATCGGCCCGGGTGGCATCAGCCGCCGCATCCTGGCCCCCGTACTGCGCTTTCCGAAGGTCGCGCTGGTCGGCTCGGCCGTCGTGGTGGTGGCGCTCGTCGTACCGGCGCTGGGGATGAAGACGGAGCCGGGCGGGTTGAGCACGTTGCCGCAGAGCATTCCCGAGGTGCGCACGATGAACGCGCTGCAGCAGAACTTCCCGTCCCAGGGCATGGCGTACGACGTGGTCGCGAAGGGCGACGGCGCGGTCGCCGGGCTCACCAAACTGCAGCAGGCCGCGGTGGACAGCAAGGAGTTCGTGGTGACGCCGGGCAGCGAGATCCGGGAAGCTGGCGGGACCGCAGTACTGACTGTGGTGTCGGTGCGGCCGGATACGAGTGAGGATGCGCGGGCGGCGCTGGAGCGGTTGCGGAACGACCTGGTTCCGCAGGCGTTGAACGGGACGACGTGGGCGGTCGGTGGCGAGACGGCGCAGTCGGTCGACTACGGGCAGCACCAGCGGGACCAGTTGCCTTACGTCATCGCCTTCGTGCTCATCCTGACGCTGCTGATGATGGCCTTCACCTTCCGCAGCCTGGCGATCGCACTCGTCACGACGGTGCTGAACCTGGCCTCCGTCGGAGCCTGCTTCGGCGTACTGGCGCTGGTCTTCCAGCACACCTGGGCCGAAGGGCTGCTGGACTTCACCTCACCGGGCTTCGTGGTGTCGTGGATCCCGGTCTTCCTGTTCGTCATCCTGGTCGGGTTGTCGATGGACTACCACGTGTTCGTCCTCAGCCGGATCCGTGAAGGCGTCGAGGCGGGACTGTCGGCGCAGGAGGCGGTCCGCAAGGGTGTGGTCGAGTCGGCCGGTGTGGTGACCAGCGCGGCCGCCGTGATGGTGTCGGTGTTCGCGGTCTTCGCCTCGCTCGGGATGATCGAGATGAAGCAGATGGGGGTCGGCCTGGCGGTTGCCGTCCTGATCGACGCCACCCTGGTCCGCATCGTGATCCTGCCGTCGATCATGGTCCTGCTGGGACGCAAGGCGTGGTGGCCGAACAAGCTGTCCGCCCAGCAGCCTGCTGCTACCGGTGAGCGCGAGCTCGTCACGGTCTGACCAACCAGAGGGCCGGCGAGATCCATCTCGCCGGCCCTCTCAGCATTGCTACTTGAGTTTGTACGCCGCGGTCAGCTTGGCGATCGCGGCGCTGAGCTCACCGCTGAGAGCCAGGTGCTCCGCATCGGCGGTGAGCTTCGACGTCGCCTCGTCGAGGTTCTGGCCGATCTGGTCCTGGGCAATCCAGCGCGCCGCGGCGACAACTGCGTCGCCGTCGCCGAAGGAGTCGACCTTCGAACGCTGCAGATACTTACCAGCCTGACCCAACGCTGTCAGCGCAGATGTTGCCTGCGGCCCCGACCAGTCCTTCACGCGCAAGGCCAGGTCCAGATAGATGACCGAGGCAAGCACGTTCGGATCGAGCAAGCCCTTCCGCAGCAGGGCATTCTTTGCATCGAGCAACTGCTGGCGAGCCGCCGCCTGACTGGTCAGACCCCAGCCGAACGGGTACTGCGGGTCGTACGCCGCGTCGCCGACGTTGATCGGCTGCTGCTCGACCGACTTCGCCCAGGTCACCGGGAGTCGACCGGTGAAGGGCTTCTTGCCGAACAGGACGTCCGCGACGCCGGCGCCTTCGGTGCCGGGCAGCCAGGACGCGACCAGTGCGTTGATCTTGCCGAGCTGGTCGGCGATCACCTGCGGACGCCCGGAGACGACCAGGACGACACACTTCATCACCGCGCACACCTTGTCCACCGCAGCCTTGTCGGCGGCGTTCAGGCCGAGCGTGTGACCGTTGTTGCCGACGTCACCGATGCCTTCGGCGTACGGCTTCTCGCCGACCACGACGACACCCACATCGTGTCCCTCCACCGGAGCCGAAGCGTCCTGGCTGAACGTCGCCGTCGGTGCGACCTGCTTGATCCCGTCGAGGATCGTCGTACCGGTGGTGGTGTTGCCGGAGGCGCCTTGCCAGGTGATGCTCCAGCCACCCATCTGGTTGCCCAGGTCGTTGGCGTTGCTGCCGGCAACGTAGATCTTCGCGGTCGGGGCCAAGGGCAACAGGTTGCCGTCGTTCTTCAGCAGCACCTGCGACTTGGCCGCGGCTTCCCGGCCGACCGCGCGGTGGGCGGCCGAACCGACACTGGTCAGCTTGCTCGGATCGGCGTACGGGCGCTCGAAGAGGCCGAGCTTGAACTTCTCGGTCAGGATCCGGCTGACCGCGTCGTCCACCCGGGCCTGCGGGACGCGGCCCGCGGTGACCTCGTCGGTCAGCCCCTGGGTGAAGCCCTGGTAGTTGGTCGGCACCATGATCATGTCGAGCCCGGCGTTGATCGAGGTCCGGATGTCGCTCGGGTAGTCGCCGGGCAGCTGGTCGATCGCCTGCCAGTCGCTGATCACGAAACCCTTGAAGCCCATCCGGTTCTTGAGCACACCGTTGATCAACTCGGCGTGGCCGTGCATCTTCAGCGGACCCTGGTCGTCACCGATGATGTCGACACTCGAGTACGACGGCATCACGGTGCCGACGCCGAGGTCGACCGTCGTCTTGAACGGCGCGAGGTGAATGTCCTCGAGCTGCTGCCGAGTGACCTCGGTGACGCCCTGGTCGATCTTGTAGCTGCCGGTCGTCGAGGACCCGTACGTCGTACCGCCGTCGCCGACGTAGTGCTTGGCGCTGGCGAGCACGTGGTTGCTCTGGGCGAGCTGGCTGCCGTCGGCCTTGCCCTGCATGCCGGTGACGACACTGGCCATCAACTTCACCAGCGCGGGATCCTCGGAGAAGCCCTCGTACGCGCGGCCCCAACGGTCGTCGCGCACCACGCAGACACACGGTGCGAAGTCCCACGGGACGCCGGTCGCGCGAACCTCGGTCGCAGTCACCTCGCCGGTCCGCCTCGAGAGGTCGGGGTCATGCGTCGCGCCCATGCCGATGTTGTGCGGCAGGATCGTCGCGCCGATCACGTTGTTGTGCCCGTGCACCGCGTCGACGCCGTAGATCAGCGGCACCTGCAACCGGGTCGCCTGTGCGTTCAGTTGGAAGCTGTCGATCATCGCGGCCCAGCCGGCCGGGGTGTTCGGCGTCGGCACCGAACCGCCACCGGACAGCAGCGATCCGAGCGCGTACGTCGCGATGTCGCTCTTCGACCGCAACGCGTTCCGCTCGGCCTGGGTCATCTGGCCGACCTTCTCGGCCAGCGTCATCCGGGCGAGCAGGTCCTTCACCCGGAGCTTCACCGGGAGCTTGCTGTTCAGGTACGGCAGGTCGTGGGCGTTGATGACCACCTGCGGCGTGACGGTCGGTGCCTTCGCGCCGGTCACCGTGAGTTCCAGCGGAACGGTCTCGGCGACCTCGGCGGTCTTGTCCTTCTTGGTGGCGACCTGGACGACCTGGGACGCGCCGGACGCAGTACCGGCTGGGAAGGTGAAGGTGCCCGAGACCGGTTGGTAGTCGCTCGCACCGGCCGTTCCGGTACCTGTGCGGTACTCGACGGTGACGGGCTCCTCCAACGGGACGCCGCCGGTGGTCGCGAGGGTGAGCTTCACCTGGGCGGTGCTGCCTTCTTTGACCGGGTAAACCCCAGCGTCGGTGACGACACTCGCCTTCAGGGCCGGGTCGGCCTTGCCGAAGACCTCGACCTGGTCGATGGCGAACTCACCAGGTGCCCCGCCCGGCATGGTGAACGCGTAGCCCCACATCTGGGTCAGGTTGAGGATCTGGTCGATCCCGCCGACCGGCTGGTAGTCGCCGCGGTAGACCAGGTCGCTGAACGGGATCTCGACCAGGTGCCAGCCCTGCCAGTCGTCGGTGAAACTCGTGTTCCACAGCTCGGAGGCCTCGGCGTTCGCGCCGCCGTCCTTGATCTCGAAGAAGATCCGCTTACCGGAGCCGGGCGGCAACGGCGCGGTGTTCTGCCCGTACCACCAGAACCGGATGCCCTTGTGGGTCGACCAGTTGCCCGGGTTCTGGTCGAACGTGACGTCGTGACTGAAACCGCCCCAGCCGCTGATGTTGTAGCTGCCGTGCAGCACCTTTTCGCCGGCCGGTGCGTCGGCGCGCGCCTGGAACTCCATCGTGGGCGGATCGTCGGCGTCGCTGCCCCAGCCGAAGATGCCGGGGTTGGGCGGCGAGGCGAACGCCTCGGCTCCCTCGAACGCGGCCAGCACGATCGGCGCCGGCTCGTCGGCGGCCGCCTGCGCGACCGCCCCGAGCGGTAGCAGTCCGGTCACCAGGGCGGCCACCGTGATGAGGGTCGTACGCCGGCTGGGCGGGCGGAATCTGGGCGGGCGGAATCCAGGCCTGGGCATGGGCGACTCCTCGAGTTCGGGCGCGAGCCGCACGCTCGCATCGGCCCGACTCTCAGCCCTCCCGAGCGCCCGGTCAAGACCCTGCCGGTTCCGGAACTAGAGCGCTCTCACACCGCCGCCCACCGTGAGCCCCCGAGAGGGCTCACGGCCGGCGTGACTCAGTAGGCCTGGGTGCCGAGGCCCTTGCGGAGGGACGCCGTACAGAACGCCGCGAAGTTGGTCGCGTTGGTGATTGAGCCGCTGGTCCGCCCGATCCGGCGCAGTACGGCGGTGGAATCGCCCTGGGTCTCCGGTCCCCAGCTGCCGTCGACCCCGGTGCCGAGGCCCCAGACGTAGCGGCAGGCGCCCTGGACGATGTAGATCTGCGAGGAGGACCCCGTGTTGAACGTCGCGCCGCCCCCGCCGTACACCTGGTTGTCGACGTGCATGTGGTTGTGGTGCTGGCTGTTGTCCTTGTAGGTGAGGACGTGCCGGAACCAGCGCATGTAGCCGGCCGCCGTGGCCCAGTACCTGCGCTGGTACGTCGCCGCGTTGCTGTAGTTCTTCCAGACGTCGTACCGCATGCTGATCGTGCTGTCGGCGCCGGTGCTGCTGTTGCGGTAGAAGATCCGGCCGATGTCGAAGGCGCGGCCCTCACCGTGCATCCCTGGCTTGTCGGTGTAGGCGCCGTAGGAATAGATCCGCCAGGGCGCGCCCCACGAGACCGGCGCGTTGGAGTCCATGTACGTCCTCCACGCGGCCAGCTGGTTGTAGAAGGTCGAGTTGAAGGTGAAGCTGCTCGCTCGGCCGGTCGGTTCGTAGTACAGGGCGCAGCCGGTCACGCCGAGGTAGTTCCGGGTGACCATCGCCATCGGCTCGATCTCGGGCAGTTCGGCGGCCAGCGCGCGACCGGGCAGGATCAGGCCGGCGGCACCGGCCGACCCGGCGATCAGCAACTTGCGACGGGACAGGTTCGCGGTCATCACAACTCCTTGTTCGATGGGCGGAACAACTCGTGGACGGAACAGCGTGCGGGTGTGCTCATCCCCGCTGGGCGAGGACGATCGTGGCTGCGTAACCGGCATCTCTGGAGCCGGCCTGGGTCCGGAAGAAGGCGAGGTGACCGTCGTGCCAGTCGACGCCGCCGGGCTCCGGATGCTGGGTGAGCCCGCTGCCGCCGGGCCGGGTCAGTGCCTTGTTTGCTTCCGGCAACGTCGCGGTCGCGGTCATCGCGCCGGTCGCCCGATCCACCCGCACGAGGGCGCCGGGATCATCCTTGGTCGGCAGCAGGTAGACGAGTGGTTGCCCTTGCGGATCCAGTCCGACCGGCTCGGTGACCTTGTGCTCGGAATCCCACTCCGACCGCCACAGCTGCTTGCCGGAGCCGACGTGGTACGCCGCGATGCCGTTGCGCTGGGGGAGGACCAGGGTGCCCCCGGAGACGACATGCCGCGAACAGTCGTGCAGCCCGGCGCCACCGGCCAGCTCGCAGGGATCCAGCCCGGAGCGGCTGGTGAGATTGACGACGACCTGATGCTTGCCGGTCCGTGGGTCGACCCGCCAGATCTCCTTCTGGGCAGCGACGCCGATGACGCGGATGAGCAGGGGATCCACCGAGAGCACACCCATCAGGAAGGTCGTCCGCTTGCCGTGGACGGGCAGCTTGTACTGCCACAAGGTCTTGCCGGCGGCATCGAATCCCAGCAGCTGCCGGCCCCGGTCGCCCGACCGCGAGCAGTTGCGATACGCCAGCCCGGTGGTCCCGATCGCGTCGAAATGGCTGGTGAAGCAGCCGGCCTTCGGATCCGGATGATGGATCACCGCACCGCTGGCCAGGTTGAGGATGTGGCCACCTCTGGAGGTGGGGACATAGAGGCGGTCACCGAGAATCGCCGGATGGTGGTCGTACTGCGGGAAGTCCAGCGGACCCGGCTTGAGCCGCGGATCTCCGGACGGAGCAAGTGCCTTAGACCACACCACCTTGCCGTTGGCGAGATCGACCACGCTCACCCGCCGGCACCCGTCCCGCCGAGTCCCCTGCAGGACTGCGACGTACCCCTTGCCGGACAGCTGCCTCGACGCATTGCAGTAGCGGTTGTCCGGCATCGCCAGCTTGTACGCCGTCCTGCCGGTGGCGAGGTCGTAGGCGACCAACTCGTCCGGCATGGCGCGAACCAGGTACTTCTCGGTCCACCACCGGGCACCCAGCTGGTCGTTGCCTTCCTTCGGCCGGTAGTTCGGCGCGAACCGCTCCTGCAGCACGTACTGGAGCTCGCGGTCGATGTCGAGTCGCGAATCACCGAACAGCCCGAGTTCGTTCCGGAAGTAGTAGACCCCGCCGCCGGCGGCGCCGATCAGTGCGACAACGAGCACCAGCACCACCGCAACGAGCCCGCCCTTTTTCGGCTTCCGATGACCGGGGCCGGGCGGCTGCGGCCAGTACGGCGTGGGCGGTGGGCCGTATCCGCCGGGAGGCCCGTACTGCGGCGGGCCGTGAGCACCAGGCGGCGGCCCATACGCGCCGGGCGGCGGCCCGTACTGACCTGGTGGTGGTCCGTAGGGGCCGGGGGGAGGGGGCGGTTGGCTGGAGGACACAGACGGAAGTGAACCGCCGTCCGGTGACGCCCGGTAGAGGTGTCGGGCGATCAGAAAGCGACCGGAAAGCAGGCAGAAAGCGGCTTCTCAGATGCTGGTTACATGCCCAGCAACTGCCGTACCTCCACCGCCTCAGGCGAGCCGTAGGCCTCGAACATGTTCAGCGCTTCGCGGAGCTGCTCGGGACTGGAGCCGGCCTCACCCAGCAGCCGCAGCGCCCGCGCGAGCCCGAGGAAGTGCCCGGTGCGCTGCTGGATCGACAAGGCTTCCTCGCCACACTCGATCGCCTTCTCCGCCTGGCCCAGGGCCAGCTCGACCCGCCCTAGCGTGACGACCGCCTCAGCGCGCTGGACCGGCCCCCACCGCCAGCTCCTGGCCAGCTCGACCGCCATGCCGGCATGGGCTTCCGCCCCCTCCAGATTGCCCGCGGCCAGCTCGGCCTCGGCCAGCCCACGAACCGCCGGAATCCTTTGCGGCAGGACGTGTCCCCGATCGGCGAACTCGACGGCCCGCTCGAAATCGTCGCGGGCCCGCTCGATCTCTCCGCGGGCGAGACAGCTGAGACCGAGGTGGTAGTGAGCATCGCTGCGGATCCACGGCTGACCTATGTCCTGGGCACGATGGACGGCCTCCGACGCCTGATCGAATGCTTCGCGCCGGCGTCCGGTCTCGCGATACCAAGTGGCGCGGTAGATGCCGAACTTGTGCGCATTGAGCTGGTCGCCGTAGCCGGCAACCGCATCCTCGGCTCGTGCGATCAGCTCGTCGATGCCGTCCAAGTGGCCGAGCATCGTGCGCAGCCCGATCAGTTCGGGCAGCGCGAGTGCAATGGCCCGGTGGCCGTCAGGGCCGGCCAGGCGGAGGATCTGCTCGCACCGCTGGGCAGCGCCGTCGAGGTCGCCGCGCAGGGTTGCGATCAGCCCGAGGTTGCCCAAGGCAGTCCTGCTGGTCGCCTCGTCGTTGTCGGGGAGGTCGAGGATGCGGGCGAGGTACTGTTCGGCCTCCTCGAGATCACCTCGGCCCTGGCGCACGATCGCGGCGACGTTGAGGCAGTAGGCGAGCAGGGGACGGTGATTCACCAGCTCGGCGTGCCGTAACGCTTCCTCCAGGAGCTCGTGCTCCACGGGAAGATCGAACCGGTGTCGCATCGCGGCGCGCTCGGCGAGCAGGTTCGCGAGTGCGTGCTGGTCACCCGCGACTCTGGCGGCTGCTGTCCCGCTCTCCGTCATCGTGTGGAGGTCGACGATGTATCCCTGGTCCGCCATCCGGTTCAGCAGCCCGGCCGTGAGGTGCCACGTCCACGGCGCGTGCTTCGGTCTGCTCGCGGCCGCTTTGACAGCGGCCGCGAGGTTGGGAAACTCGGCCCGCATCCAGGCCAGCGCCTCCTGAGGGTCGTCGAACGTGATCTCCGGGATGGCGTCGGGCAGGGGCGGAGCCGGCGGATGGCGCCGGGTCGAGGCAAACAGCCAGATGGCCGCCAGCTTCCCTTGGTGGTACCAGGCGTAGAGGCGCTCCAGCGCGTCCTCGCGGGTCTCCGTTGAGTCTTCGGCTTGGGCTCGGCGGAAGGTGTCGTCGCGGAGTAGGTCGTGGAAGCGGTAGCGGCCGAGGGCGTGTTCCTGGAGGAGGTGTGCGCTGGTGAGTTTGCGCACCGCCTTGCGGGCCGCGAAGGGCGTCGTACCGCTCATGGCCGCGACAGCGTCGACGGTGAAGTCGAGGCCGGGTACCAACCCGAGCCGGCGGAAGAGTTGGCGGGTGTCGGGATCCAGGCGTTGGTAGGACAGGTCGAAGGCGGCACTGACGGCTGAGTGCTCGTCGTCCTGCAGGGTGAGAGCGGTCGAGCCGCGTTCGTCGAGTTCGGTGAGGTAGTCGGCGATCGTGCGGTGTGGTTCGTCGGCCAGTTGGGCGGCGGCGATCCGCAACGCCAGCGGGAGGCCGGCGCAGGCTTCGACCAGGGAGTGCGCTGCGGTGGGCTCGGCGGCGAGGCGGTCGCTGCCGAGCAGGCGCGTGAGCAGGTCGCGGGCCGCCTCGGCCGGGAGTTCGGCGACGCCGATGCGATGGGCGCCTTCGCGAGCGATCAGGCCGGCGAGCTTGTTGCGGCTGGTGACAATGGTCAGGCAACCAGGTGTTGCCGGAAGCAACGGTCTGATCTGGTCGGCGGAGGCGGCGTTGTCGAGCAGCACCAGGAGCTTGCGTCCGTGCAGGACCGACCGGTACTCCGCGGTCGCGTCGGCCACGGACTCCCAAGCCTGCTTGGTGTCCACGCCGAGCCCGCGCAGCAGCTGGCCGAGCGCAGCCAGCGGATCGAGCGCTGGACCGGACGAGTGCCCACAGAGGTCGATGTAGAGCTGACCATCGCCGAACCGGTCCGCGACTTGATGCGCATACTGCAAAGCCAAACCGGTCTTGCCGATCCCGGCCATCCCGGTCAGCATCAGCAGCCCATCACCACCGTCGAGCTCCTCCAGCTCGTCCTCCCGCCCGAAGAACGCCCCGGGCGGCGGCGGCAACTGCCCCGGCCGCACAGAAACCACCCGCGCCCCCGAGCCCTGCGTTTCAGCGGAGCCCTGCGTTGCCGATGGGGAGGCTGCCGCCACCAGGTCGAGCTTCGGATCCTCACTCTGAATCGCCTCGCCCAGCTCGCGAAGCTCTCGCCCTGGTTCGGCCCGGAGCTCGCGGGCCAGTCGTTGGCGCGCCGCCCGGTAGGCGACCTCCGCCCGCGTCCGCCGCCCGGATCGATAAAGCGCCAGCATCTGCTGACCAATCAGTCGTTCCCGCAGGGGATACTCCGCGACGAGTTCGCTCAACTCAGGCACGATCTCGCGGGCCTGGCCACGAGCCAGTTCGGCTTCGAACAGTTCCTCGTACGCCGTCAGCCGCGTCTCCGCCAACCGTTGAGCCGCCGGCGCGACCACCTCGGTCTCGTCGACATCGGCGTACGGCGCACCCCGCCACAACTCCAGCGCCTCACGAAAGAGCCCGACAGCCGCATCGAGATCACCCGACTCCGCCGTACGGCGGCCCTCGTCGTGCAATCGGCCGAAGATCTCGGCATCAATCTCGTCGGGCTGGACGCACAGTTGGTAGCCGCCCGAGACGCTGATCAGTCGATCGGGGCTGTCGAGGACCTGGCGCAGCCGGTGCACGTGGACCTGCATGCTGTTGCCCGGCCGCTGCGGTGCCGAGGCACCCCACAGTGCCTCAGCCAGTAGGTCCGTCGGCACCGGACGATACGAGCGCACCAGCAACACGGCCAGCAGTTTGCGCCGCAGCTCCGAGATCGGCCCGACCACCTGCCCGTCACGGACTACTCGTACCGGTCCCAGCACCTCAAAGCGCATCCAGAACCTCCCGTACCAGTGCAGCCTCAGGCGACCCATAGGCCTCGAACATCCGCAGCGACTCCCGGACGTGCTCGCGGTCCGAGCCGGCCTCGCCCAGCAACCGATGCGCCCGCGCCCGCCCGAGGAAGTGGCCGGTTTTCCGGTAGGTCGTCATGGCTTCCTCACCACGCGCGACGGCGTCCGCAGCCCGACCGAGGGCGAGCTCGACCCTCCCGAGCGTGACGATCGCCCCGGCTCGCTGAATCGAGTTCCGGTCGGAGGTCCTGGCCAGCTCGACCGCCTTGATCGCCTGGGACTCCGCGACCAGGAGCCGTCCGGCCGCGAGTTCCGTCTCGGCCAGCCCGCGCAGGGCGGGCGTGTGGCACATCGACGGGTCCGGTGGGCTCTGCGGGTCGGCCGCCCATTTCGCGGCCGACAGAAAGGTCGCGCGAGCGGTCTCGAGATCTCCTTGCGCGAGCTGACACAGGCCCAGCTGGTACTGCGCGTCGCTGTGTGCGCGCGCCTGGTCCAGTTGTTGCGCCGAGCGGCCCGCAGCCAACGCCTGCTCGACGGCCTCGGCGAGACGCCCGGTGTCGCGGTACCAGATCGCGCGGTACAGGCAGAGCACATGCGACTTGGTCCAGTAGGCGACGCGCGTCAGCGCATCCTCCGCCCGCGCGATCAGCTCGTCGACGCCGTCCAGGCGACCGAGCATGGTGCGCGCCCGGACCAGCTCGGGCAGGGCCAGCGCAGCCATCCGGTGGTCGTTTCCGCCGCTCAGCGCGAGCAGTTGCTCGGAGATCCGCTCGTAGCTGAGGAGTTCGCCGCGCTGGTACGCGATCATGCCGAGGTTGCTCAGTGCACGGCCCTGTCCGGCCACGTCGCCGTCCGTCCGGGCCAGCTCGAAGGATCGGGTCAGGTGCTGCTCGGCGACCTCGAGATCCCCGAGAGCCATCGAGTCAGCCGCGGCGATGTTGATGCAGTAGGCGAGCAGCGGCCGGTGGCCGAGCGCTTCGGCGAGGCTGAGCGCCTCGACCAGGTGACCACCATCGAGCCGCTGGCCGTCCCGCTGCTTGGTCGCCGCGGATTCCGCCAGCATGTTCGCGAGTGCGAGGTGGTCGCCGGCTGCTCTGGCCGCGCCGATCCCGTTGTCCGCCATCGCGGTGACATCGGTCAGATAGCCCCGCTCGGCCATCGGCAGCATGACGCCGATCGCCAGCCGCCAGCTCCAATGGGCATGCTCAGGCCGACCCGCGGCGGCCTTGGCCGCGGCGCCGATGTTCGGGAACTCGGCCCTCAGCCAGGTCATCGCCGCACGCAGATCGTCGAACGTCAGCTCAGGAATGCCGGCCGGGATCGGTGGCGTGGGCGGGTGGCGGCGGATCGATGCGCGCAACGTGACGGCGGCCGCCTTGCCCTGGTAGTACCAGGCGAAGAGGCGGTCGAGCACGTCGCGGCGCGCTTGCGCGGAGTCCTCGGCTTCGGCCCGGCGCCGGGCGTCGTCACGCAGCAGGTCGTGGAAGCGGTAGCGGCCGCGTGAGTGCTCGTCGAGCAGATGCGCCGTGGTCAGCCTGCGCAGCGCGTCCCGAGCCACGGCGGGCGTCGTACCGCTCAGGGCCGCGACGGCGTCGACGGTGAAGTCGAGGCCGGGGACGAGGCCGAGGCGGCGGAAGAGTTGGCGGGTTGCGGGGTCGAGGCGTTGGTAGGAGAGGTCGAAGGCCGCGCTGACGGCGGAGTGTTCGTCGTCGTGCAGGGCGAGGGCGGTCGAGCCGTGTTCTTCGAGTTCGGTCAGGTAGTCGGCGAGGGTTCGGTGGGGTTCGTCGGCCAGTTGGGCGGCGGCGATCCGCAGGGCCAGCGGAAGGCCGGCGCAGGCTTCGATCAGAGCGGTTGCCTGGTCGGGCTCGGCGGCGAGCCGGTCACCGCCGACGAGGCGGGTGAGCAGGTCGCGGGCGGTCTCCGAGGGGAGTTCGCCGACGCCGATCCGGTGGGCGCCTTCGCGGGCGATCAGGCCGGAGAGTTTGTTCCTGCTGGTGACGACCGTGAGGCAGCCTGACGTTGCCGGTAGCAACGGTCTGACCTGTTCGGCGGAGGCGGCGTTGTCCAGCAGGACCAGGAGTTTGCGTCCGTTCAGCACGGACCGGTACTCCGCGGTGGCGTCGGCGACGGATTCCCAGGCCCGGTTGGTGTCGGCGCCCAGGCCGCGGAGCAGCTGTCCGAGCGCCGTCAACGGATCGAGGGCCGGGCCGGACGCGTGGCCGCACAGGTCGATGTAGAGCTGGCCGTCGCCGTACCGGTCCGCCACTTGGTGGGCGTACTGCAACGCCAGGCCGGTCTTGCCGATCCCGGCCATCCCGGTCAACAGCACGAGGCCATCGGTCGCCCCGCCGAGTTCGTCGAGCTCGTCTTCCCGCCCGAAGAACGCCCCGGGCGGCGGCGGCAACTGCCCCGGCCGCACTGCCACCACGTGCTGCTCCTCCGAGCCTTCAGTGCCGGAGACGTGCTCTTCTGTCGTTGCTGTCACCAGGTCGAGCTTTGGATCCTCGCGCTGAATGGCTTCGCCGAGTTCCCGAAGCTCTCGTCCTGGTTCGGCGCGGAGTTCGCGGGCCAGTCGTTGGCGTGCTGCTCGGTAGGCGACCTCCGCCCGCGTCCGCCGCCCGGATCGGTACAACGCCAGCATCTGCTGACCGATGAGTCGTTCCCGCAGCGGGTACTCCGCGGCCAGTTCGCTCAGCTCGGGCACGATCTCACGGGCCCGGCCGCGAGCCAGTTCCGTTTCGAACAGTTCCTCGTACGCGACCAGCCGGGATTCGGCCAGCCGTTGAGCGGCCGGCGCGACCACTTCGGGTTCGTCGACATCGGCGTACGGCGCCCCCCGCCACAACTCGAGGGCCTCACGAAACAGGGCAGCAGCTCCGTCGAGGTCACCCGACTCCGCCGTACGGCGACCTTCGTCGTGCAATCGGCCGAAGATCTCGGCATCAACCTCGTCGGGCTGAACGCACAGTTGGTAGCCGCCCGACACGCTGATCAGTCGATCAGGACTGTCGAGGACCTGGCGCAGCCGGTGCACGTGGACCTGCATGCTGTTGCCCGGCCGCTGCGGTGCCGAGGCACCCCACAGTGCCTCAGCCAGCACTTCCGCCGGCACCGGACGACCCGAGCGCACCAGCAACACGGCCAGCAGTCTGCGCCGCAACTCCGAGATCGGCCCGACCACCTGCCCGTCCCGAACCACTCGCACGGATCCCAGTACCTCGAAGCGCATCCCCACCTCCCGTGACCCCATCATCGACCACGAGTGGTCCACCCTCCGAGCGTCGCGTCCACTCGATGGACCGGTTAGCAAACGCTTGGATCAAAACCATCGCCTTCCCTCCTCTTGGTTCTTGAAGCTGCCGGATCACGTCCGCCGGGACCGAAGAGGAGGGGTTCGTCGATGCAGGGACCCCGGGAACCGCGCGGGTTCTGGTTGGTGGTCAGCGGCTATGCCGTGTCGTCGTACGGCAACTATCTGAACCTGATCGCGCTGGGCCTGTTCAGCTACCACCTGACCGGGAGTGCCTGGGCCACCGGCGTGGTGATGGCGATTCGCCTGGGCGCCGGGTTCGTCACCGGCCTGATGGTCGGCACGGTGCTGGACAAGGTCAACCGTCGGCCCTTGCTGATCGGAATGGACCTGTTGCAGGCGGCGGCCATGGTCGCGCTGGTCGTGATTCCGAGTCTGGCCGTGCTGCTCCTCGTCGCGGTGGTCCTGGGAGTTGGCAACACCACGCTCGTGGTCGCGTTGCGCAGCGGCGTACCGGAGCTGGTCGGGACGGACGAGCGGGCCAAGGCCAATGGCCGGTTGGTGACGGCCCGGTCGTTGGCCACCGTGCTCGGGTTCGGGTCGGCCGGGTTGATCATCGACCTGAGTGGCTACGGCACGGCTTTCCTGGTCAACGGCGGTTCGTTCCTCGTCTCCGCAGTTGCGCTGACCTTCGTCACCTGGCCTGACCCACGACCGACCGCCGAACACGCGGCCGGCGATGGCGGCGCTCGGCGCGCCGTCTGGCGAATGTTGCCGCCACTGATCGCCGGCATGGTCGTAGTGCGCGGACTGGACGCACTCGCGTCGGCCGGCCACAACGTCGCACTCCCGATCTTCGCCAGTACTACGGCACCGGCCAACCCGGCGAGTCTGATGGCTCAGTTCATGACGTCCTGGGCGGTCGGCAGCCTGTGTGCCCACCAAGTCGTCAGCAGGCTGGTGATCGGCCGGCTCAAGGCGACGCTCGATCATCGCGTCTTCGCGGCCGCGACCTGCGTGATGTCGATCTGCTTCGTCCTTGCTTTTACCGGCCTGCCCACGGGCTGGCTGATCGCGGTCTGCCTGGTCGCGGGACTGGCCGACGGCGTCACCGAGATCGGCTACGTGTCCACCCTCCAGACCCTGCCCGGTCAGGAGCGGACGCGGATCTTCGGGCTGTCGGCCAGCGTGGAGAACTTCGCCTTCGGGGGCGGCATGGTCGTCGCCGCCGGGTTGCTGGCGACCTGGCCGGCGCTCCCCGTGGTCGCTGGGTTCCACGGCATCGCGCTGATCGGCGTACTGGTCTTTCTGTTGCTCTCAGTGAGGAGAACACATGATGGTGAACGCGTCGATCAGCCACGGCCCACGGCTGGTACCGGCCCTGGATGATCCGGCGGATGCGGTCAAGGCACTGGTCCGGGCGGCGGCCGACTTTCCCGGGGCCGGCGTCCGTACGCCGGGAGGCCTGCTCGCCTATCCGGAGCTGCTCGACCAGGCGCGGCGGACGCTGACCGGGTTGCGTGCCGCGGGTCTGTCCAGTGGGGATTCGGTGATCGTGCTGGGCCTTTCGCTGGACGAGTTCTTCCCGGCGTTCTGGGGTTGTCTGCTGGGCGGCATCCGGCCGGCCGTCATCAGCGAGCCGGTGTCGTTGGGATCGCCGGTGCTCGATCGCGTGCGCCACACCTGGCAGTTGCTGGACAGCCCGCTGATCCTCACCGATCGGGCAAACGCCGCCGTACTGGCGAGCGCGTCCTTCTCGGTTGAGTTGGCCGAGGAGTTGAGGCTGCTGTCGCCTGCTGAGCAGCTTCACGAGCCTGCACCTGAAGAGATCGCGCTCCTGATGTTGTCTTCGGGGAGCACCGGCGCTCCGAAGGCGGCGGCTCTCACTCAGCGCGCCCTGATGGAGTTCGCCGCCGGATCGCGACGCTTGCTCGACCTGCGGCCAGAGGAGTCGATGCTCAACTGGCTGCCCGTCGACCACAGTGGTGCGCTCTTGCTTTATCACGTTCTGCCGGCGTTCGTCGGTGCGACCAACGTGCACCTGCCGACTGCCGACGTACTCGCGGATCCCTTGCTCTGGTTGAAGAAAGCAGCGCAGTACGGCGTCGCGCACGCCTGGTCGCCGACGTTCGGACTGCAGCTCGCGGCCGACGAGTTGGCCGCGCGACCGGAACTCTCAATGGATCTCAGCAGCATCAGGTCGCTGGTCAGTGGCGGCGAGCAGATCGTCTTGCCGGTGGTCGAACGGTTCCTCGCGGCGACCGCGAGTGCCGGACTCGGCCGCGAGACTTTTCGGCCGTGCTGGGGGATGGCCGAGACTGCCACCGCGATCACGATTGGCCAGTTGACCTCCGAGGGCGGCGTGGCCCGGGTGCTCAAGTCGTCGCTGGCGGCTGACCTGGTGCTTGCCGGCCCCGACGTGCCCGACGAGGACTGTACGACGTTTGTCGCGGTCGGCCCGCCGGCTCCTGGAGCGTCGGTTCGCGTGACGGACGAGCAAGGCGAGGTGCTGCCGGAGTTGCGGATCGGCCGTCTCGAGGTCAGGTCGGCGCGGATCACGGCCGGCTACGTGAACAACGAAGAGGCGACACAGGCTGCGTTGCACGGCGAGTGGTTCCGGACCGGTGACCTGGCTTTCGTCGCGGCCGGGCAGGTGGTGATCACCGGCCGGGAGAGCGATCGCGTCGTACTGAACGGGAACACCCTGTTCTGCCACGAGATCGAGGAGGTCGCGGGCGGGGTCGAAGGGTTGAGCCTGCGCGGAGTCGGCGCCTGCGGAGTGCCGAATGCGCGCACCGGCACCGAAGATCTGGTGGTCTTCTTCGAAGACGAGGGCGCGCCGGATGATGTGGCATCGGCGATCCGGGCGGCGCTGTTCCGGCGGCTGCGGTTGACGGCGGCGGAGGTCGTGCGGGTGCCTGCCGGTGAGTTCCCCAGGACGGCAAGCGGCAAGGTACGCCGTACCGAACTCCGCGAGCGCTACCAGGCCGGCCGGTACGACGAACCGCCTGCGGTGGCGCCCTCACCTGGTGAGGTGATGGGGGAGGTGCGTCGGTTGGTGCAAGAGCTCGTCGACGGGCCGGCGCGGGACGACGTACCGCTCTACGAACTCGGACTGACCTCGATCAAGGTCGCCCGGTTGCGGGCCGGGCTGGCCGAGCGGTTCGGCATCGACGTACCGGCGACGGTGCCGTTCGAGCATCCGACGGTGCGGGCTTTGAGTTCTTGGATCACTGCTACTTCGGACTCTGTTGCTGTCGATGCTGTGGTGAACGAGGTGGCGGTCGATCGACGGGTGGCGATCATCGGGCTGGCGGCGCGGTTCCCCGGGGCACGGACGGTCGACGAGTACTGGACCAATCTGCTGGCGAGTGTGGACAGCGTGTCCCACTTTGCGGGCGGTGGTCCGGACCACGTCCTGGCCGGTGGGGTGGTCGAGGATGCGGATGCCTTCGACACGGAGTTCTTCGGCTTGTCGCCGAAGGAGGCAGGGCTGACCGATCCGGCGCATCGGCAGTTCCTCGAGGTGGCGCATCAGGTGCTGGAGAACGGTGGCTATGCGGCCAACTCGTCGAACCTCAGGATCGGTGTCTACGCCGGCACAGGGATGAACCTTTACGGGCATCAGGATCGCCTCGGGGATGCTGCCGTCGCCGGGGCGCAGCGAACCGTCGCCGACGTACCGACCGCGATGCAGGCGACGATTGGTGACACCGCGGACTTCCTGGCCAGTCGGGTGGCGTATCGGCTCGGGCTGACCGGGCCGGCGATCGGCGTACAGACGGCGTGTTCGACTTCGCTCGTCGCGGTACACCTTGCTGTGCAGGCATTGCTCGACTCCGACGCTGACCTCGCGATCGCTGGTGCTGCTGCGGTCCGGCTGCCGCAGGATGCTGGGTATCAGTACGTCGAGGGCTCGATCTTGTCGCCGACCGGGCGTTGCCGTCCGTTCGACGCCGGCGCTGACGGAACGGTCGGCGGCAACGGGGTCGCAGCCGTCTTGCTGAAGCGGCTCGATCGGGCCATTGCCGACGGCGACACCGTGCATGCAGTAATCCTCGGCAGCGCGGTCAACAACGACGGCGTCGGCAAGGTCGGCTTCACGGCGCCGAGCGTCACCGGCCAGACCGACGTGATCCGCCGCGCCTTGCAGCGAGCGGGCGTTGGCCCAGAGACCATCTCATACGTCGAAGCCCACGGCACCGGTACTGCGCTCGGCGACCCGGTCGAGTTC
Source organism: Kribbella sp. CA-294648 (assembly GCF_050943845.1). Taxonomy (NCBI): domain Bacteria; kingdom Bacillati; phylum Actinomycetota; class Actinomycetes; order Propionibacteriales; family Kribbellaceae; genus Kribbella; species Kribbella sp. CA-294648. Next base: position 7,908,186 of record NZ_CP191981.1, on the reverse strand, counting down.
GAAGCCCTGTCCCGCGTCTTCCGCGAAGCCGGCCCCCGTACTGCGAAGTGCGCGCTCGGGTCGGTCAAGGCGAACGTGGGACACCTGGACTCCTGCGCGGGCATGGCCGGGCTGATCAAGACCGTGCTGATGCTCCAGCATGGTCAGTTGGTCCCGACGATCAACCTGAACCAGCCCAATCCTGAGCTGCGGATCGAGGACAGCCCGTTCGAACTCACCACGGTGGCGCGGGCCTGGCCGTCGGACGAGTCGCCGCGGCGGGCCGGTGTCAGCTCCTTCGGGGTTGGCGGGACCAATGCGCATGTGGTGCTGGAGCAGCCGCCGGTTCGCGCGCGACGTGGGCGGCGTACCGGGGCTGTAGTACTGCCGGTTTCGGCGAAGTCGGAGGCTGCGTTGGTGGAGTTGACGGCTTCGTTGCGGGCTCATTTGCTGGCGCATCCGGAACTGGAGGCGGCTGATGTGGCGACGACGATGGCGGTGGGGCGGCCGCAGTATCCGCATCGGTGGGCGGTGACGGGATCCGATACCGGGGAGTTGGCGTCTGCGTTGGCCTCGACGCCGCGGGCCGTTGCTGGAGGTCCGCTCGCGTTTGCCTACACCGGTCAGGGGAGTGCTTATCCGGGGATGTCCGACTGGTTGTATCGCACGTTTGACGCGGCCAAGGCGGTCTTCGACGAGGTCGAGCGAGCGGTGGGGGAGCCGGTCGTCTCGGGCCGGGCTGAGGTGACGCAGGTCGGGCTGTTCGCGCATCAGGTTGCCTGGACCGAGGTTTGGCGGTCGCTCGGTGTTGTGCCTGACTTCGTTCTCGGGCACAGCGTGGGGGAGTTCGCGGCGATGTACGCGGCCGGCGCGTTGTCCGTGGCGGATGGCGCGTTGCTCACCGCTCGTCGCGGTGAGCTGATGACCGCGCTGGAGCCCGGCGAGATGGTGGCCGTGAGCGCCGAACTGGCTGTAGCGCAACGGATCGCAACGTCCTGCGGCGTAGAAGTAGCAGCAGTCAACGGCCCAGACCGGCAGGTGCTGTCGGGCTCGGTCGACGCGATGGCACGAGCGATCGCAGCCCTTGACCGCGAAGACATCGCCTGGCGCCGGCTACCAGTAGACCGAGCCTTCCACTCCTGGCTCGTAAGCCCAGCACTAGAACCACTAGCCGAATACGCCGAAAAGCTAACCTTCGGCGCACCGCAGAAACCCCTGTTCAGCGCTGTCGACGGCTCTGCTCTGTCCCGCATCGACGGCCGCTACCTCCAGGACCATGCCCGCCGCCCCGTCCGCTTCGACCTAGCCATCTCAGCCGCCGCAGAACGCGGTGCCAGCCGCTTCCTGGAGATCGGCCCAGACGCAATCCTGACCCCCCTAGGCCGCCGAACCCAACCCGGCACCACCTGGACCCCCACCCAACGCCAAAACTCAAAAACCCAGTTCGCCGAATCCCTCGCAACCCTCTACCAATCCGGCACCCCCCTCAACTGGCCCCTCCTAACAACCGGCCACCGAATCCCCCTCCCCGGCCACCCCCTAACAAGAACCCCCATCAACCCGTACCCCCAAACACCCCCACAACCCACCCCCATTCCAACCCCAACCCCAGCCCTCGCCCCAACCCCAGCCGTCGCCCCAACCCCAGCCTCAACTTCAGCCCTCGCTCCAGCCTCAACCTCAGCCCTCGCCCCAACCCCAGCCGTCGTCCCAGCCCTCACCCTCCTCGACCAAGTCCGCGCCCTGCTAGCCCCTTCCCTCGGAATGCCCCCCGAAGACATAGACCCCGACACCCCGTTCCTAACCCTCGGCGCCGACTCCCTCTCCCTGATGAGACTCGTCACCGACCTAAAAGACACCTACGGCCTAACCATCGGAGTCCGAAGCCTCTTCACCGACACCAACACCCCCACCAAACTGACCACCCTCCTCCAACAACAGACACCAGAGCCCGCACCCCCCACACCACAACAGCAGACACCCGAGCAACCGCTGCAACCGCAGCCCGCGCAACCAGCTCGGCCCGCACCGGCTGCAGTGCAACGCCAGGCACCTCAGCCCACGCAGTCAGCTCAACCCCCACAGACTGCGCAGCAACCCGACACATCTCGCAGTGGGCAGCCTTTGGCAGGACTTCAGGCGACGATCGATCGGCAACTGCAGCTGGCCGAGCGCATGGTCGACCGCGTGTCGGACCTGATGTCCGAACAACTCGCCCTTCTCAAAGGCACACCACCGGAAGCACCCAGCATCGAGCCCGCAGCGAGCGTGGAGCCCGCAGTGACTGTCGAGCCTGTAGTGAACGCCGTGGTGCCAGTTAGCAGTCCGCCTGCGGCGCGGGTGGAGGTGCCGGCGGTTGCTAATACCAAGCCGCGAGGTGCGTGTGACTTCAGTTTGTACTTCTTCGGGGATTATCCGGACTCGGCTCAGCGGGATAAGTATGGGTTGATTTTGCGGGCTACCGAGTTTGCGGATCGGCGGGGGTTTCATGCGGTTTGGCTGCCTGAGCGGCATTTTCATTCGTTTGGGGCGTTGTTTCCTAATCCGTCGGTGCTTGCGGCGGCGTTGGCTACCCGGACTGAGCGGATCAGGTTGCATGCCGGTTCGGTGGTGCTTCCGTTGCACAATCCGATTCGGGTGGCTGAGGAGTGGTCGGTGGTGGACAACCTGTCCGGTGGGCGGGCGGGGATGTGTATTGCCAGCGGGTGGCATGCGCGCGACTTTGTGCTTGCTCCCGGCAACTATGGCAAGCATCGGGAGGAGCTCTACGACCGGCTCGACACCGTGCGCAGGTTGTGGGCGGGTGAGGAGATCTCCGCGACGGCCGGTGATGGCCAACCGGCCGAGGTGCGACTGCATCCTCAACCGATCCAGGAGCACCCGCCGTACTTCGCCGCGGTGGTCGGCAACCCGGAGTCCTACAAACTTGCCGCGCGCAACGACATCGGCGTGGTCACCAACCTGATGGCGCAGTCCGTCGAGGATCTCGCCACCAACATCGCGCTCTATCGCACGACCCGAGCCGAGCACGGTCTCGACCCCGACGCGGGCCGCGTCGTCGTGCTCCTGCACACCTACGTCGGCGGCGACCTGGAGTCGATCCGCGCGGAGGCGTACCAGCCGTTCTGCGACTACCTCCGCTCGTCCCTGTCCCTCTTCGGCCAGGTCACCAACAGCCTCGGCTTCCAGATCGACCTCGAGAAGACCGCGCCCGACGACGTCGACTTCCTGCTCGGCCAGGCCTATCAGCGGTACTGCGAATCGCGCGCCCTCATCGGTACGCCGGAATCGTCCACACCCATCATCGACTCGATCCTCGCAGCCGGCGCCGACGAGCTCGCCTGCTTCGTGGACTTCGGCCTGACTCCCGATCAGGTGATGCAAAGCCTCACGGTCGTCGACACCCTCCGCACGCAGTACACAACCCGGCCAACCCAGAACCAGGGACGACCGCTGACCGCAGCCGAGCGACGGATCTGGTTCCTGGAGCAAATGAACCCCGGCGGCAACACCTACCACGAGCCGAAGGCGATCGAGCTGCGCGGCAAGCTGGACACCGTCGCCCTCCAAGGTGCGCTGCAGAAGGTCATCGACCGCCACCCGGCACTGCGCACCACCTTCCGCGAGGTCGACGGCGAGCCGCGCGCTTTCGTCAGCGACCGCCTGCGGTTCGACCTACCAATAGAGCCGGGCAACGACCTCCAGACAGTCCTGTACGACGTACGCCTGGGCGATCTGGATCTCTGCAACGGACTGTTGCTGAGGGCAAAGTTGGTCCGGCTGTCCGACGAGCATCACGTCCTGCTGCTCGTCGCGCATCACATCATCTTCGACGCCTCCTCGACGCCAGTCCTGGCCAAAGACCTCGCCGCCTACTACCGAGCCTGGCCCAACGATCCAGACCTTCCAGCCACCTCCGACGGTCTCGAAACCGCGGAGACCCCGACGGCCGACGACGTGAACTTCTGGGTCAGGCAACTCACAGACGCCGAGGAGCTGCAGCTTCCGACCGACCGTCCGCGTCCCCAGAACCGCAGCGGCGCAGGCAAGTCACTGACCCGCGACCTCGACCCCCAGTTGACCGAGCGAATCACCACCTTCGCCGGCCAGACAGGTGTCACCATTTTCAGCACCCTGCTCGCCGGCCTAGCAGTAGTTCTGGGCAGGTTCAGCGGGCAACGCGACTTCATCCTCGGTACCGGCGTCTCGGGGCGAGGCAAGTCGGCCCGCGACGCCATCGGCATGTTCATCGACACCCTGCCCCTACGAGTCGCCATCCCAGAGGACGCGGACTTCGCCGGCTTGGCGCGGGAGCTCGGTCTGTCGCTGATGGATGCCGTCGACCATCGGCAGGTGCCGTTCGACGAGATCGTTGCCGCGGTCAACCCACCTCGAGTTGCCGGACGCAACCCACTGTTCGGGGTTGCGGTCGAGTTCGAGAGCGGCACGGACCAGATCTCCTTCGCGCCGCCGTCGGTGGAAGCCGCCCTGCTGGACCTACCCAGCGAACGAGCACCGCTCGACCTCGTGCTCTACCTGACCGCGCACCCCAACGGCCTGAACTGCGTCGTCGAGTACGACACCGACCTCTTCGACGAGCCGACCATCACCCGCCTGCTGGACTACCTGGAGCTGACCCTCGACCTGGCCACGGCAGCCCCGACGGAACAGCTCGCCAACCTGGCGCCCCTGACTCAGCGCGACACCGATCGACTGGCCGAACTAGAAGGTGCCCCAGGCAACCAATCACTCCACTGCCTCCACCAACTGTTCGAGCAGCAGGCCGACCGAACTCCCACCGCGATCGCCATCAGAGGCGCGTACGGCGAACTCACCTACGTCGAACTCGATCACCGAGCCAACCAGTTCGCCGCCGAACTGATCACCCGAGGCATCCAACCCAACGAGCTAGTCGCGATCTGCCTCCCGCGAGGCACCGACCAGATCGCCGCCGTGCTCGGCGTACTCAAGAGCGGCGCCGGCTACCTCCCCCTGGATCCCGCCCTCCCGGCAGAGCGCCTGCGCTTCATCCTCGAAGACTCCGGCGCGGTCCAACTCATCACCACCGACGACCTGCCCGACCTCGGTGCCCAGCCACAAATCCGCAGCGAGCAACTCAAAAACCACACCGAACGACCGCGAGTAGCCGCCACCCCCGACGACCTTGCCTACTGCATCTACACCTCAGGCTCGACCGGTACGCCGAAAGGCGTGCTCGTCCCGCACCGAGGCACCGCCAACTACGTGCGCCAGTACGTCGCCACCCACCCGGCAACGGACGGCTTGTCCTGGGCATCCCCGATGTTCGACGGCAGCATCCACGAGATCTTCACCTCCCTGGCCGCCGGACAGGCGCTGGTCCTGATCGAAGACGCGGCCCGCCACGACTTCGTAGTACTGGCTGAAACCATCCGCCGGTACGACGTACAGCGGATCGCGCTGCCGTTCAGTGCTGTTCATGCGTTGCTGGCGACTCGGCCGTCCCTGCCGTCGCTGCGAGAGATCTACGCCGCGGGGGAGCCGACCATCCCCGGAGCGGTCGAGCACGACTTCCTCGCCGCGCATCCGGATTGCTTGCTCTACAACGGTTATGGACCGACCGAGGCTTCCATCGGCGTCGCCGAGCACCGAGTCAAGGCAGGTGAAACCATGCCGCCCATCGGCCGGCCGATCCCGGGCGTCCGGATTCGGCTGCTCGACCCGGATCGCCGGCCGGTGCCGCTCGGCGCGATCGGCGAGATCTGCGTCGAGGGCACCTGCGTGACCAACGGCTACCTGAACCGGCCTGCGGAAACAGCAGCCGCCTTCTTCGCACCCGGTTGGTACGCCACCGGCGATCTCGGTCGCTGGCGCCCAGACGGCACCCTGGAGTTCCGCCAACGCCGTGACGACCAGATCCAGATCCGTGGTGTCCGGATCGAGCCAGGCGAGATCAGGGCCGCCATCCTCGACCATCCCGAGGCGTCCGATGCCGCCGTGATCGCGGTCGACGGCGAGCTGGTCGGCTACGTGGCCGGCCAGGTGGACTTCACCGAGCTGACCGAGCGGCTGAGCGCGCGACTTCCGCAGTACTTCGTCCCCCGGCGTTGGGTCCGGATGGATCGGTTGCCGCTGACAACCAATGGCAAACTCGACCGAGCGGCCTTGCCGACGCCCGGCGGTCCGCAACGCCACGGCGGCCAACCAGCCAGTACAACAGAGCGACTTCTGCACGAAGTGTGGAGCGAGGTGCTCCGAAGGACCGACCTCGGCGTCGATGATTCGTTCTTCGAACTAGGTGGTCATTCCCTGCTGGCTGTCCGGCTGCTCAACCGCATCCAGGCGGCGACCGGCGAGGAGTTCACCCTCACCGAGTTCTTCCGTACCCCGACCATCCGCGCCCTGGCCGCGAGGATCGACGGCCCGGTCAAGGTCGAGATCGAGGACACCGCCCCGACGACCTTCCTGCAACAACGCGGACTGAGCATCAACAAGACCCGGACCGATGCGTCCATCTACAACGGCGTCGCACGCGTCGACTTGTCCGGCGAGCTCGATCCGCTCATGCTGCGGACCGCCCTGCAGACGCTCGTGCAGCGCCATTCCGCCTTACGGACCAGAGTTTTCGACGACCGCCAGGAGGTGCTGGAATCCGTCCCGGTCGATCTCCCGGTCACGGAGTTGCCGGATGACGAGGCGAAGATCCATGAGTGGTGCGTTGCCGCTGCCCACCCAGCCCTGGACCCCACCGAAGCGCCACTGTGGCGCGTCCGTCTCGGCCGGGTGTCGCCACAGCGCTGGGTGCTCGCGGTCGCCGTCCAGCACCTCATCTACGACGGCTGGTCCGCCCGGCTGTTCTGGCAGGAACTCTCCGCCCTGTACTCCGGTGCCGAGCTCCCCGCCCCCTCCGGTCAGTACAGCGACTATGCCCGATGGGAGCGAGCCAATCTCACTGGCGAGACGAGGACCAGGCTGGAGGAGTTCTGGCGCACCACACTCGCTGGTGCATCACTCCGGCCCAACCTGCCGACCGACCACCCGCGACCAGAGGTCTTGTCCGGCCAAGGCTCCACCCATCACGTCGACCTGCCCCGAGATCTCCAAGAGCGGATCAGATCCACAGCAGCCGCAGCCGGGACCACGCCGTACGTCGTGATCGCGGCCGGCTTCGCTCGGTGGCTCGGTGACCTCTGCGGTCACGATGAGGTCGTGCTGCCCGTCTCCAGCGCACGCCGGAGCCGCCCGGAACACGACGGCATCATCGGCTATCTCGGTGAAGCTGTCCTGGTTCGAGTCAAACTCGACGCGGCCGACCTCCTGGCGGAGACAGCAAAGGCGCTGTACTCCGCCCTGGACCACGAGACGCTGCCCTTGCTCGAGGTCATCCGGGTTGCCCTGCCGGATCGAGCGACCCTGCCCTGCCCAGCGGCGATGCCGGTGCTCTTCACGGTCATCAACGGCCCGCACGCGACGCTGTCTCTGCCGACTGGCGAGTTCCCTGTCCGCGGCGTCGCAGTACCGGGGCAGGCTCGGACGGAACTCTATGTCGTCTTCACCCTGACCGAGGAGAACTTCACTCTCGACATCGAGTACTCCACCGACCTCTTCACGCCCACCACGATCGCCGGCTGGGCCGCGGCGTTGACCGAGCAGTTGGGCTACGAACCGAGGGGGACGGACGCGAGCAGCTGAGGTCGCATGAACGGCCGGGGACCATCCGGGGCGTGCCGGAAGCGCACCAGTTCGGCCGCCCGGATGGTTGCCTCATCCAAGGAAACCGAACGGTGTTCCCGCACCCAGTCGATCAGCACCTCCGGCGCGGGGATGTCGGTGGTGAAGTGCAAAAGGTTCAGGTACCAGATGTCGCGCCGGCCGTAGTCGAGTTCATGCCAGGCGTCGTCGCCCAACTCGTCCTTGAGTCGATCCATGAAGAGGTCGGCCTGATCGTCGAGCGGAATCGCCGAGGCCATCACGGTGCCAGGTGTGAGCGTCAGGCCGGTGACCTCGATCCGGGCCGGCCCGACCGTGCTCGCGGCTCGTTCCATCGCCGCCCGGTACCGCTTGATCGCCGGCTCGTCGGGATCGACGTCCGGCCGGTAGAACTCGAGTGCCCGCACCGTGAGATGCGCCGAACCAACCTGCCCGGTCTGCCAGTGCCCACCCGCGATCGCCGCTGCCTCCGCCGTCAACGCATCAAGCCGCAGGCTCAACGAGCCGTCGACCGGCGGCCGTAGTACGACCGAAACCGGCCATCGCCCACCTACCTCAGGCGGCACATCCCGCTGATGCTCGCCGGCACGAACCAACGGGACAGCCTCGGCAAAAAGCTGATCGAACTTGGTCGAACTGATGATTCCTCCCTGGGTCGGCTTGTACGACGCCCACGGCACCGCACTGGTTCAGAGAAGCTGATTCAGAAGACGGAGTGCGGTGATTCAGCAGTTATTCAGTAGCTGAGGTGCTGGACCGGTTCAGGGGCGGGCCGGTTGGATGAGCACATGACTACACGGTTTGGATTGTTCGTTCCGCAGGGGTGGAAGATGGACCTGGCGGGGATCAGTGACCCCGTCGACCAGTGGGAGGCCATGACCGCCGTCGCGCGCAAGGCCGACGAGGGGTCCTGGGACTCGATCTGGCTGTTCGACCACTTCCACACGGTGCCGGAGCCGAGCACCGAGAGCACCTTCGAGTGCTGGACGGCCACCGCCGCGCTGGCCCGGGACACCCAGCGGGTGAACATCGGCCAGATGGTCGGCTGCAACGGGTACCGCAACCCGGCGCTGTACGCCAAGATCGCCTCCACCGTCGACGTCGCCAGCCACGGCCGCCTGTACGCCGGACTGGGCGCGGGCTGGTACGAGCACGAGTGGAAGGCCTACGGCTACGAGTGGCCGGAGCTCAAGGACCGGATGGGTGCGTTCCGCGAGGCCACCGAGATCATCTACAAGATGTGGACCGAGGACGAGCCGGTCTTCAACGGCAAGTACTACTCGATCGACAAGCCGATCAACGAGCCGAAGGGCGTGCGCTTGCCACACCCGAGCCTGTGGATCGGTGGTGGCGGCCCGAACGTCACGCTGAAACTCGTCGCCCAGTACGCCGACGCGGCCAACATCGGCGGTGGCAACCCGGACGTGATCCGGGAGAAGGCGGCCATCCTCAAGGGGCACTGCGAGAAGCTCGGCCGGGACTACGATCAGATCATCAAGTCGACCGGGATCAACGCCTTCCCGATCGACAAGGGTGCGGACCCGCAGAAGGCGACCGCCCAGGCGCTCGGGCCGATGAACTGGGAGAAGTTCAGCAACGACAACCTGATCGGGACCGAGGACGAGATCGCGAACAAGGTGGAGGCCGCCCTCGAGGCCGGTGCCGACTACGTGATCTTCTACGTGCCTGGCGTCGCCTACGACCTGGACCTGGTCGACCGCATCGAGCAGGTCGCCAAGCGCTTCGCCTGACCCCTGAGCCCGGACCTCTCAGGGGTCAACCCCTCCAAGGGTGGGTTGCCTAGCCGGAAACTCGTGGGGCAACCCTGCCTCTCAGGGGTTAACCCCTGAGAGGCAGGACGGGGGACGGGGCTGGCCGGTACCGGTCATGGCGGGTGTACGCCAGGCCGATCAATGGACCGTGGCCGGAGGCAACTGTAAGGCTCGCGGGGATGGCCCCGCGAGGGTCGGGGCATCGGGAGGTGCCCCCTGTGACTTCGTCACGCCTTGCAGCCATCTTGTCCTCCGCCGTGACGGCCGGCGCCTTACTGGCGTCGACCGTCACCCCGGCCGGCGCGGTGGTCCCGACCGCGCGGGCGGCGGGCCCCTCCGCTGGTGGTGCCGGTGCAGGATCCGGTACCGGCGCCACCAGCCCCGCCGCGCGCCCGACGCCCGGCGCGAGCACGCACCGGATCACCCTGGTGACCGGCGATGTCGCCGAGTTGACCATCACGCAGGGCGGGCAGCGGTCCGCGCGACTGATGGACGGCGGCAACTACTACCTCGGCGACTTCGACAACGAGCTGACCCTGGTCCCGGTCGCGGCGTACCCGTTGCTGACCGAAGGACGGTTGGACAGCCGTCTCTTCAACCTGACCAAGCTGGTTGCCCAGGGCTACGACGACGCGGCCACCGCGAACCTGCCGCTGCTGCTGACCTCACCCACCACCACGCTGAGGGCACCCGAAGCGCCGGTGGCCGCGACCAAGCGGCTCACGCTGGCGAGCGTCGGCACCACCGCCGTGACGGTCCGCAAGGACCAGGCCAAGAACTTCTGGACCGGCATCAAGGACAACAAGCTGCGCGGCGGCAGCGGCGGTGTCGGAAAGATCTGGCTCGACGGCCGTACCCGCGCCACCCTCGACCGCTCGACGAAACAGATCGGTACCCCCACCGCCTGGCAGTCCGGGTACGACGGCAAGGGCGTCAAGGTCGCCGTACTCGACACCGGGTACGACGCCCAGCACCCTGATCTGCGCAAGCAGGTCATCGGCTCGCAGAGCTTCATCCCCGACCAGCCGGTCCACGACCGCCACGGTCACGGCACCCACACCGCATCGGTCGTCGCAGGCCTCGGTACTGCGTCCGCCGGCAAGCGCAAGGGCGTAGCACCCGGCGCGCAGCTGCTGATCGGCAAGGTGCTCGACGACAACGGCACGGGCCTGGACTCCGAGGCGATCGCCGGGATGGAGTGGGCCGTCCAGCAGGGCGCCAAGGTGATCAACCTGAGCCTCGGCGGTCTGCCCTCCGACGGCACCGACCCGATGAGCGAGGCCGTCGACCGTCTGTCCGCCTCCAGCGACGCGCTCTTCGTCATCGCCGCCGGCAACGCGGGAGCCGAGGAAACCGTTGGTTCTCCCGGTGCCGCCGCGGCCGCGCTGACGGTCGGTGCGGTGGATCGCGACGACAAACTCGCCTCCTTCTCCAGCCGCGGTCCGCGGCTCGGTGACGGAGCGATGAAGCCCGAGGTGACCGCTCCGGGCGTGGAGATCGCCGCCGCGCGGGCAGCCGGTTCCGACGGCGGCCACCACCTCGACCAGTACTACACCGCCATGAGCGGTACGTCGATGGCGACTCCGCACGTCGCGGGTGCCGCCGCGATCCTGGCGCAACGGCACCCCGAGTGGACCGGTGAACAGCTCAAGGCAGCACTGGCGACCACCGCCGTACCGAGCAAGGGCGCGACGCCCGTGCAGCAGGGGCTCGGGCGGATCGACATCCCGAAGGCGCTCGATCCCAAGGTTCTGCCTGACCAGGCCAATCTCTTCTTCGGCGATCTGTCCTGGTCGGGGACCGCGCCGGCTCCGGTGTCCCGGAAGATTGCCTATAGCAACAACTCGGCCAAGCCCGTGACGCTGGACCTCAGCGTGGCCGCGACCTCCCCGGGCGGCGTGCGCGCGGCGGTCGGGGTCAGCCCGGCCAGGCTGACGATCGCGCCGGGAGGGACCGCATCGGCGACCGTGACGGTCGACCTGGCGAAGACCCAGGCCGCGAAGTACTCCGGTGAACTGGTCGCGCGCGGCGGCGGTTCGTCGTACCGGACCGGGCTCGGGTTCGCGGCGGGCGGGCGGCTGCACCAGGTGACGGTGAAGGCGCTCGGCCGCGACGGCAAGCCGGTCGTGCCGGTCAGCGCGAGCGGTGTGCAGTTGTGGAACTACCACACCGGCGACGTGACCGCGATCGCCTTCGACCACACCGGCGCCCAAACGCTCGAGGTGCCGACCGGCCGGTACAGCGTGATGTCCTTCGTGATGGGCGGTGACGAGGCCGGCTGGACGAACTCGATCATCCTGCTGGGCGATCCCGATGTCCGGATCACCGGTGACCGGACCTTCGTCTTCGACGCCCGCAAGGCGAACAAGGTCACCGTCCGGACGCCGCAACGAGCGGATGCCCAGAGTGTCGGCATCGCCTGGCGGCGCAAGACCGGTGAGCGGGATGCCGTCTCCGGCTGGGGTTTCGGCAAAGATGTTGCCAACGGCATCTACGTGCAGAACTTCGGCAAGGTGGCCGACGGCCTCTTCCAGGTGGTGCAGCGCTGGGATCTCGCCCAGCCGAAGCTGACCGTCGACGTCACCGGTCCTGGCGGATTCAGGTTGCCGACGCCCGACGACGGAGCCTACGAGAACCAGTACGTCGGCAACGAGAAGCTGCCGCTCTTCAATGGCGGTGACGGCAGCCCGGCCGAGCTGGCCGGTGCCAAGGGCAAGGTCGCACTGATTCGCTGGCGCGACTACGACCAGACGAATGCTCAGGTCCAGGCGGCCAAGGACGCGGGTGCCAAGGCCGTCTTCCTCTACAACGAGCAGCCCGGCTTCTGGGGTGACGGCGCCGAGGTCGGCCTGCCGGTCTATCTGCTTCGCCAGCCGGAAGGTCAGAAGCTGATCAGTCTGCTCAAGCAGCGCGAAGTTGTTCTCCAACTGAGCGGCCTGCTCGACAGCACCTACCGCTATGACCTCGCGGTGGGTCCGCAAGTGGTCAATGGCCCGCTCACCTACGACTTCGCCAAGATGCGGCCGGCCGCGGTGACGACGAAGTACGGGAGTAACGACGCCTGGTTCCTGCACGTGGATCAGCGGGCGGCTCACTTCCCTGGGTTGGCGACCGCGCTGACCGCCAAGCGCCTGGTGACCGGCCCCGTCACCAGGACGGACTACCTGGCCAGTGAGGTCCCGGGCGTGACCTGGGACGAGAAGACCGCGGCGGGGGAGTGGAACGAGTCCGGTTTCGAGTACAGCCTCCCGCGGAGCTACCGGCCGAACGAGAAGGTCACCCGTGAGTGGTGGTCGCCGCTTGCTCGCCCGGCGGTCCCGGACGGGACGGGCAGCGAGGCGGACGGGCTCCCCGCGGCCCGGTTCGAGAACGCGTTGCGGGTGGCGATTCCGCAGTACGTGAACGGGGACCGCAGCATCTACGGCTGGGTCGACAGCCGGGGTGACAGTACGTCGCTCACGCTCAGCAGCAACGGCAAGGTGCTCGGCAGCAAGGACTGGTCGGTGGCACAGTTCCCGGTCCCGGCAAGGACGGCCTGGTACGACCTGACGCTGGTGGTGCGGCGAGCCGAGGACAGTTGGGCCAAGACGTCCACAGCGACCCACACCAGTTGGCATTTCCTGTCAGCCCCGACGAAGTCGCGTGCCGTGCTGCCATTGGTGCAGGTCGACTACCGGCGTACCGGTAACACTCTCGAGCTGAAGGCCGGCTACCAACCCGGCGTACGGGGTCTCGGCATCTTCCGCACCACGGCGGAGGTCTCGTACGACGCGGGCAAGACCTGGCGCCGGCTGACCGTCGTACCGCGCGGGCTTGATCGCGGCACGGTGCAGCTCCCGGCGACCAAGGGAGAACTGACGCTCCGGGTGACGTCGCGCGACCTGATCGGCAACAGCGTTCGGCAGACGATCGAGAAGGCCTGGGTGACAAAGTGAAAGATTCTCAAGTAAGCGCTTGACCAGAAAAGGGCGACGCCACGGAAGCCGGGGGGAGTAGCTCCGTGGCGTCGCCGGGGGCGCGCCCAGGGAGGGGTGGGGGCAGGCGCGCCGGTTCAGGGTGGCTCAGTTCCCGAGAACGCCTCCTCCGAGAACGCCGAGCAGGCCGAGTACGGAGAGCAGATTGCGGATCACCTGGTCGACGGCCTTGGTGCCGCCGGTCTGGTACGCGGTCACGCACTTCTGCAGCTGGTCCTGGGTCGGGCGGGTGATGGTCACCTTCGCCATCTCGGACTGGCAGTAGGTGGTCGCTGTGGTCAGCTCGGTCAGAGTCGTGCCGACCGAGCCGACGATCAGGCCGACCGACGTCTGCAGCTTCGCCACCAGCGGCGGCGCCGGCGGCTTGGACGTCGGGGGCTTGCTGGTCGGCGGGGTGCTCGGCTCGCTCGTCGGCGGCTTCGTCGTCCCGGGCTTGCTCGGGGCGGTCGTCGTCGGCGGACGCTTGGTCGGGGTGGGCGTCGGCTTGCCGTCACCCTCCTGGACCATGGTCGGCTGCGAGGTCGGCTTCGTCCCGGCCGGGTACGTCGGCAGGTCGACGGCCTGCGGCAGGTTGTCGTCGGCCGGCGCGTCGACCTCCGGGTCGCCGACCCGGTCACTGGCCCGGTCGACACCCTGGTCGTCGCTCTCGGTGCCGTTGCCGACCGCGATCCAGCTGCCCCCCGCGTAGGCCTTGGCGATGCTGATCACCAGGTCGGCGTATTGCTGGGAGTGGTTGTAGCGCAGGACGGCCGCGTTCAGGTCGGAGGCCTTGGACAGGTTGCCGCTGCCGGAGCACAGGTAGACGGCGGTCGACATCGCCGCGTCGTCGATGTCCTGCGGGTTCTTCAGGCCGTCGCCGTCACCGTCGACGCCCATCAGCTGCCAGGTCTGCGGGATGAACTGCATCGGCCCGACGGCCCGGTCGTAGGCGGCGTCGCCGTCCAGCTTGCCGCCGTCGCTGTCGGTGATCCGCGCCGTGCTCGTCCCGTCCAGCCGGGGCCCGAGAATGCCGGGCGTGACCACACCGTTCGTCATCAGCGAGTTGCCACCGAAGCGTCCGTGGTTCGACTCGACCCGGCCGATCGCGGCCACCAGGGTCCACGGCAGCTGGCAGCCGGGGTCAGCCTGGGCCATCACCTGCTGGGCCCGCGAGTAGGCCTTCAGTGCGGCGTTGGGGATGCCGTTGCGGGACAGGCCCGAGACCACCTGGGTCGGCTGCTCACCGGGATCGACACCGTTGCCGACGACACCGGGCACGGCGATGTTGGCCGGGTCGCCGATCGGCGTCTTCGGCACGACGACCGGCGTGTTCCTGGCCGATCCCTGCTCCAGTCCTGCCGTCGCGATGGCAGGGTCATCGGTCGCACTGACGGTGAACGCGCTCGCGAACAGCGCCAGCGGAATCAGCGGCGCCACCTGACGCCAGCCGCCTCCGCCCAGGGCACGCTTGCCCATCGCCATCGATGATCCCCTCCGTGACTCATCGACTTGCCCCGCCTCACGCCGCGGACAAATCTGCTGATCCTGTCTCCGGCCACCGTTCGTCTGTTTGGTCTAACGCCCGTCCCGCGCGTGGGTTACGTGGCAGACGCAGACAGTGCACGACCGGTCACTCGGGTACCCATACTGGCGCGTAACAACGCACAAGTGAAGCCCCCGGGCGCGACCGGCCTGCCGGAACCGTCCGGAGCGCGCGGTCCCCGCCCATCCGGCGTACCGGCCGGTCGGGGAGAATGGCGGCCGTGCCCGACCACACCAAGCTTTCCGCCGACCTGTTCGACCGAGCCTCCGCCGTCACACCGGGCGGGGTGAACTCTCCCGTCCGCGCCTTCCGTGCCGTCGGCGGCGTACCGCGTTTCATGGCCTCCGGTGACGGATGTCACATCACCGATGTCGACGGCAACACCTACGTCGACCTGGTCTGCTCCTGGGGCCCGATGCTGCTCGGCCACGCCCATCCCGAGGTGACGGCGGCCGTCCAGGCGGCGGTCAGCCGCGGGACGTCGTACGGGACGCCGACCGAGAACGAGGTGCTGCTGGCCGAGGAGATCGTCGGGCGGACCCCGGTCGACAAGGTCCGGCTGGTCTCGTCGGGCACCGAGGCGACGATGTCGGCGCTGCGGCTGGCCCGCGGGTTCACCGGGCGGGACAAGATCGTCAAGTTCGCCGGCTGCTACCACGGTCACGTCGACGCGCTGCTGGCCCAGGCGGGCTCCGGTGTCATCACCCTCGGCATCCCCGGTACGCCGGGAGTCACCGAGGCGACCACGGCCGACACGATCGTGCTGCCCTACAACGACCAGGCAGCCGTCGCCGAGGCCTTCGCGCAGTACGGCGACCAGATCGCCGCGGTGATCACCGAGGCCTCGCCGGGCAACATGGGCGTCGTCCCGCCGGTCGACAACTTCAACGACTTCCTTGCCAGGACCTGCCGGGACAACGGTGCGCTGTTCATCTCCGACGAGGTGATGACCGGCTTCCGGATCACCAGGTCCGGTTTCCACGGGATGGGCATCGACACTCTGGCACCGGACCTGATGACGTTCGGCAAGGTGATGGGCGGTGGCTTCCCGGCGGCGGCCTTCGGCGGCCGGGCCGACGTGATGGCGCATCTCGCGCCGGAGGGCTCGGTCTACCAGGCCGGCACCCTGTCGGGGAACCCGGTCGCCACCGCGGCTGGGCTGGCCACGCTGCGGCTGGCGACCGACGAGGTCTACGCCAAGCTCGACCAGACCGCTGAGACCATCACGCGGATTGTCATCTCGGCGCTGAGCCGGCACGGTGTGCCCCACCGCACACAGAACGCCGGGAACCTCTTCAGCTTCTTCTTCGTGGAGTCTTCGGACGAGGTGACGCGACCGATCAGGGACTTCGCCGGGGCGGGAGCCCAGGTGCTGCCCAGGTATGCCGCGTTCTTCCATGCCATGCTGGACAACGGCGTCTACCTGCCGCCGAGCGCCTTCGAGGCCTGGTTCGTGAGCGCCGCCATCGACGACGACGCCCTGGCCACCATCGAGAAGGCAGCCGTGGTGGCCGCGCGCGCCGCTGCCGCAGTACAGAACTGAAGGAGAAGGCTCGGTGACCGAAACGACGGTCGTGCACCTGATGCGTCACGGCGAGGTGCACAACCCGACCGGCGTGCTCTACGGCCGGATCCCCGACTTCCATCTGTCCGAGCTCGGCCGCAAGATGGCCGACCGGGTCGCCGAGCACGTGGCCGGCCGGGACATCGTGCACCTGGTCAGCTCGCCGTTGGAGCGGGCCCAGGAGACGATGGAGCCGATCGCCAAGACGTTCGGGCTGACGCCGGACATCGACGAGCGGGTGATCGAGGCGGCGAACCTGTTCGAGGGCAAGAAGTTCGGTGTCGGCGACGGCGCGCTGCGCAACCCGAGTGCCTGGTGGCTGCTGCGCAACCCGATGAAGCCGTCCTGGGGCGAGCCGTACCAGCAACTGGTCCGCCGGATGCGCGACGCGATCGAGACCGCCCGGCAGAAGGCCGCTGGGCACGAGGCGCTGATCGTCTCCCACCAGCTGCCGATCTGGATCGTCCGATCGGCGATCGAGGGCCGTCGGCTGATGCACGACCCGCGCAAGCGGCAGTGCAGCCTGGCCAGTCTGACCTCGTTCACCTTCCACGGCGACTCGATCGTCTCGGTCGGCTATGCCGAACCGGCCAAGGACCTGCTCCCGGTCAAGGACCCCAAGAAGTTCGTGGGCGGCGCCTGATGCGTTCCCCCCGTACTACGCACCCGCTGCCGCCACGCCGCCGTCGCGGCCAGGTGCTCGCCATCGCCGCGGTGCTGCTCGCCGCAACAGCCTGTACTTCGGGCCAGGAAGCGAAGGACAGCCGGCAGGGCCAGACGGGCTTTGTCAGCGGTACCGGCCGGGTGTCGAGTTTCGCGCCGGCCGACCGGGTGAAGGCGCCCGATTTCAAGGGCACGACGCTCGACGGCAAGCAGTGGAATTTCTCAGACCAGGCCGGCAAGGTCGTCGTCCTGAACGTCTGGGGATCGTGGTGTCCGCCCTGCCGCAAGGAGGCACCGGACTTCGCGGCCGCGGCGAAGGAGCTCGGCCCGAACGTCCAGTTCATCGGACTGAACACCCGGGACCTCGATCCGGCGCCGGCGAAGAAGTTCGTCGAGGCGTTCGAGATCCCCTACCCGAGCATCTACGACCCGGCCGGCAAGCAGTTGCTGCTGTTCCGAGGCCAGAAGATCTCGGCCGTCTCGATTCCGGCGACGCTGGTGATCGACAAGCAGGGCAAGGTGGCATCGCGCGTCATTGGCGAGGTCACCAAGCAGACGCTGCTCGGCATGGTGAATGATGCTGCCGCGGGTTGACCTAGGAATCCGGCACTGTGGGTGAGTGGTTCGCCCAGTCGATGACGGGCTCGATGCTGGTGGCACTGCCGATCGCGGTGCTGGCCGGTGCGATCTCGTTCTTCTCACCCTGCGTGGTTCCGTTGCTACCCGGCTATCTGTCCTATGTGACCGGGCTGTCCGCGGCCGAGCTCGGGTCTGAGCGACGCGGCCGGATGCTGGCCGGCACGAGTTTGTTCGTGGCCGGGTTCTCCGCCGTCTTCATCCTGACCGGTGTGGTGTTCGGTGCCGTTGGCAACGCTCTGCTCGACCACCAGGCCGTGATCACCAAGGTGCTCGGCGGTGTGACCGTCGTACTGGGCCTGATCTTCCTGGGTGGCTTCGGTTTTCTGCAGCGCGATGTCCGGGTGCACCGGGTGCCGGCCGTCGGGATCGCGGCGGCGCCGTTGCTCGGCGTACTGTTCGGGTTCGGCTGGACGCCGTGTATCGGGCCGACGCTCGGTACGGTGATGAACCTGGCGGCGACCGAGGGCAGTACCGGACGAGGTGCGACCCTGGCGCTGGTGTTCAGCCTCGGGCTGGGCATTCCGTTCATCGTCGCGGCGCTGGCCTTCCGCCGGATGCTCGGTGCGGTCGCCTGGGTTCGCAAGCACCAGGTGCTGGTGATCCGGATCGGCGGCGTGCTGATGATCGCCGTGGGGCTACTGCTGCTGACAGGGGTGTGGGACTCGATGACCGCGGATCTCAGGCAATGGGTCGCGAACTTCGGATCGGCGGTGTGACGTGACGGACGTCAAGGACCGGGTCGAGACGCCGACCCCGCCGGACCTGCCGAAGCTCGGCCTCGTCGGCTGGCTGCGCTGGACCTGGCGGCAGCTGACCTCGATGAAGACCGCCCTCGTGCTGCTCTTCCTGCTCGCGCTCGGCGCGGTGCCCGGATCGCTGATCCCGCAGACCGCGATCGACCCGGTCAAGGTGGCGGACTTCTTCGAGCAGCACCCCAAGCTCGGGCCGTTCTACGACAAGCTCGGCCTCTTCGACGTCTACAAGTCGGCCTGGTTCTCGGCCATCTACCTGCTGCTGTTCATCTCGCTGATCGGTTGCGTGGTGCCCCGGCTGCAGGTCTACCTGAAGGCGTTGCGGGCCCGCCCGCCGAAGCCGCCACGCAACCTCAACCGCCTGCCCGGGTACCAGTCGTTCGAGCCCACCGCCTCCGACGGCGACGTGCTGGAGCTGGCCGCGACCGAGCTGCGCCGGCGCCGCTTCCGGGTCGAGCTGTACGACGGCGCGGTCGCCGCCGAGCGCGGGTACCTGCGCGAAGCGGGCAACCTGCTCTTCCACTTCTCCCTGATCCTGGCCCTGGTCGGCGCGGCCTGGGGTGCGCTGTTCGGCTACCGCGGCACCGTACTGGTTGTCGTGGGCAACGAGTTCTCGAACTCGGTGGCGCAGTACGACGATTTCAGCCCGGGCCGGGTGTTCACCCCGGACGACCTGCCGCCGTTCTCGCTGAAGGTGAACAGCTTCTCGGTGAAGTTCGAGACCACCGGCCCGCAGCGGGGTGCGGCGCGTGAGTTCAACGCGCCGATCACGTACCAGGAGACGCCGGACTCACCGGAGAGGTCCTACGACCTGCGGGTCAACCACCCGCTCAAGGTCGAGGGCACCAGCGTGCACCTGCTCGGCCACGGCTACGCGCCGAAGGTGACGGTCCGCGACGGCAAGGGCGACATCGCCTTCTCCGGACCGGCGCCGTTCCTGCCGCAGGACGGCAACTTCTCCTCGTTCGGCGTGATCAAGGCCCCGGACGCGCGACCCGAGCAGCTCGGTTTCGAAGGCTTCTTCCTGCCGACCGCGGTGATCGACCAGCGCGGCCCGGTCTCGGTCTTCCCCGATGCGGTCAACCCGGTGCTGGCGATGACGGCGTACTACGGCCGGCCGGCGCAGGAGACCGGCAAGCCGCAGTCGGTGTACCAGCTGGACAAGACCAAGCTGACCCAGTTCGGTGACGGCAAGGGCGACAAGCTGCGGTTCCAGCTCGCGCCCGGCCAGACCAAGGTGCTGCCGGACGGGCGCGGCTCGATCACCTTCGACTCGTACCAGCGCTGGGTGAAGCTGCAGGTCAGCCACACCCCGGGGCTCGACCTCGCGCTGGTCGGGATCTCGCTGGCCATTCTCGGGCTGATGGGTTCGCTGTTCATCCACCCGCGCCGTACCTGGGTGCGGGTCCGCACTCAGGACGGGCGTACCGTGGTCGAGGTCGCCGGCCTGGACCGGGGACCCGAGCGAGGCCTCGGGGACGAGATCCAGGCCATCGCCGACGCGCTGAACCCAGCTTCGAAACCAGCCTCGAAACCCAGCAGAGCAGCCAGTGAAACCTGAGCAGGAGCAGCCATGAGCCCGGAGACGTTCGCACAGATCTCCAACCTGGTCATCCCGACGGCGACCGTGATCTACGCGATCGCGATGATGTCGCACGCGATGGAGTGGGCGATGGGCCGCGCCGTCGTCGTCGCCGAGAAGCCTGCCGAAGTACTGGTCGGTGCTGGTGGCGGCGAAGTACAGGCTGCCGGCCACGGCGATGCTGATGATGCCGACACCCGGACGCGGTCCGCGCGGGTCGAGGCGGCCAGCCGGATCGGGGTCATGCTGACCTGGCTCGCGTTCCTGCTGCACCTCACCGGTGTGGTGACCCGTGGCTTCGCGGCCGGGCGGGTGCCGTGGGGCAACATGTACGAGTTCTCCATCACTGCCTCGCTGGCGGTGGCGGCGGTCTACCTGGTCTTCGTGCACCGCTACAAGCTGCAGTGGCTGGGCCTCGGCGTCACGCTGGTCGTAGCAGCCGTGCTCGGCCTGGCGACACTGGCGCTCTACACCCCGGCCGGCCCGCTGGTGCCGGCCCTGCACTCCTACTGGCTCGTGATCCACGTGTCGGCCGCGGCGATCTCCGGTGGCGCGTTCACGATCGGCGGGCTGGTCTCGATCCTGTACCTGGTCAAGGCGCGCGCCGAGCGGCGAGTGCTGGCCGGCGGGACGATGTCGGCATCGCTGAAGCGGATGCCGAGCGCCGAGGCGATGGACGGTACGGCGTACAAGGTGCTCGCGTTCGCCTTCCCGCTGTGGACCTTCGGCGTCCTGGTGGCCGGCCCGATCTGGGCCGAGTATGCCTGGGGCCGGTACTGGGGCTGGGACCCCAAGGAGGTCTGGTCGCTGGTCACGTGGGTCGTCTACGCGGCGTACCTGCACGCCCGGGCGACGGCCGGCTGGCGTGGCCGCCGGGCCGCGACGATCGCGATCGTGGGCTGGTTCGTCTTCATCTTCAACTTCGTCGGGGTGAACCTGCTGGTCTCCGGCCTGCACTCGTACGCCGGGGTCTGACCGATGAAGGAATTCGCCATCTACACCGGCCTGCGGCTGGCCCTGTTCGTGGTCAGCTTCGGCATCCTCTGGGTCGCCTTCCACAACTGGCTGACGATCTGGCCACTGGCCCTGCTCGCCCTGGTCATCACCTCGATCCTGTCCCTGTTCGTCCTCCGCTCCGCCCGCGAACGCCTGGCCGGCAAGATCGAGTCCCGCGCCGACCGCATGGCCGCCCGCATCGAAGCGTCCCGCAAGGCCGAGGACGACGACTGACCTAGAAGTAGAACGAACGCTGGTAGGTTCCGAGCGTGTCGACTTCTGGGGCTGGGCCTCGGTGGCTTGGTAGCGCTGGGCAGTTGGTGCTGGCGGTGCTGATGGCTGCGGTGCTGTTGCCGGCAGGGCTGAAATCAGCTCACGTCGGCGGGGTGCCTGCCGGGTGGGTCGTTGTGATCGCGGCCGCGCTCTTCGCGGTGCACGTGTGTGTGGCAACGGCTCGGCGGTGGCCGAGCTGGTCGTTCGGCGTCGGCTCGGGGGCCTGCGCGGTGCTGCTGGTCGCGCCCGAGGTCGACGGTGTCACCGACTTTGTCGAGTCGAGTGAGTACAGTCCGATCTTGTTGCCCAGTACTTTGTGTTTCTTTGTTCTGTTGTACGCCGTCAGTGCGCACAGCCGGGCGCCGTGGCCGAATCTTGGGCTCGCCGTTGGTCTGGTCGGCAGCTGCCTGACCTTGGCGCGGCTGTGGGGGTTCACCGGCACCCCGATCGACAGCTGGGCCTGGTGGTTGCTGATTGGCGCGACCGCGTTCGGCGGAACGCTCGCTGCCTGGTCGCTGGGGCGCTACCGAGTCACCCGAGCCGCCTGGACCGCCCAGCTGGCCGACCGGGCCGCCGCCGACGAACGCCGTCGGATCGCCCGCGAGATGCACGATGTGGTGGCGCATTCGCTCGCGGTGATGGTCAGTCAGGCCGAGGGCGGGCGGCTGGTCGTCCCGGGGAAGCCCGAGCGCGCGGCCGAGATTCTCACCACCATCGCCGATACCGGCCGAGAAGCGCTGACCGAGATGCGGGGGCTGCTCGGCGTACTGCGGGACGACGACCTGCCGACCGAACCCCAGCCCGGGCTGGCCGATCTACCCGCGCTGGTCGAGCGGGTGCGTGCGGCAGGTGTCGAGGTCGAGTTCTCGACGGACGACGACCTCCAGGTGCCGCCCGCAGTCGCGCTCACCATCTATCGCGTCGTGCAGGAGGCGCTCACCAACGTGACCCGGCACGCGGGACGACGACCGACCGCCCGGGTGACGGTTGAGCAGACAGCGGACGGCATCGACGTACTGATCACGAACACCGGAACCGTGCCCGCGACCGCAGGCTCCGGACGCGGGCTGGCAGGCATGCGAGAGCGGGTCGACACGGTCGGTGGAACACTCGAGTCCGGCCCGGCTGACGGTGGCTGGCGGGTCAGTGTCAGGGTGCCATCGTGAGCGAACCTGACCAGATCCGAGTGGCAGTGGTCGACGACCAGGAACTGATGCGCTCGGCGTTGCGCATGACGGTCGAAAGCCAGGACGATCTCGCCTGGGTCGGGGAGGCGGCCGACGGACTCGACGCGCTGGCGCTGGTGCGGTCGCACCGGGTCGACGTGGTGCTGATGGACCTGCGGATGCCCAGGCTCGACGGTATCCAGGCGACCGCGACGATCACCGCCGAGCAGCCGGACTGCCGGGTGATCGCCTTGACCACGTTCGACCTGGACGACTACGCGTTCCGGGCCCTCCGGGCCGGCGCCAGCGGCTTCCTGCTCAAGGACGCGCGCGGTGAGGAGATCATCGGCGCCATCCGCACGGTGCACGCCGGCCACGGCGTGATAGCGCCGCCCACCACCCGTCGTCTCATCCAGCATCTGGCATCCGCACCCCACCCCGATGCGGCCCGCGCCGCCGAGGTCCGGGCCGCCTTGACGCCGCGCGAGTTCGGCACCCTGCTGGAGATCGCCACCGGCGACACCAATCGCGAGATCGCCGAGCGGTTGCACCTGTCCGAAGCGACCGTCAAAACCCACGTCGGGCACGTGCTCGCCAAACTCGGATTGCGCGACCGCGTCCAGGCCGTCGTACTGGCCTACGAGACCGGCCTGGTCGGACCACGCCGCTGACCGCCCTTCATCCTGAGGGATGAGCAGGTCGCGACCGCGGGCTGAGGTGCGAACGCGCCTGGCCCACGATCGTGGAGGGCATGCAAAGTTTCCGCGTCGGCGCCTGGTGCTGGATCGTCACCGGTACCGGCCACACCCTCGGCGACATTTACACGCGCATCTTCCCGTCGACCGCCGACGACTCCATCGATGCCGCCATGCGGGCGCACCCGTTCGAGCTGTTCGGCCTGCACCGCAGGTACTACGAGCTGACGATGGGATTCAGCCTGTCGATGGGCCTGTGCATGGTGTTCGTGGGAGTGCTGCTGCTCCACATTCACAAGCTCACCCCACGCGAAGGCCTGCGTTCTGCCGCCACCCTCGGCCTGGCGATGTCGGCCGCCGCGCTCGCCCTCAGCGCATGGCTCGAGCCGCCGCCGCCCATCGTGTTCTTCAGCGTGGCGTGTGTGGCCTTCGGGCTGGCAGCACGCAAGTCAGGACGGCTCACTCCTGAGCATGAAGTGCGCGCGCCGGCGAAGGTCGGGGAAAGGTGATCACGATGAGTCAGGGCAGAGGGCTTCCCATCACTGAGCACACCGGGCGGCCGTGGCGGATCCATGAGATTGCGGCCGACTTCCAGGTGCTCGATGTCTGGGCGTTTCGCGCGCCCGGCTCCGGGCCTGAGGACTTTCCGGTGATGATGGCCGCGATCCAGGCGGCCGAGGAACACGAGCCGCTGGTGGTCCGGTTCCTGTTCGCCGTGCGCTGGAAACTCGGCGCCCTGCTGGGCTGGGACGATCCCCAGGAGGGCCTGGCGGCGGGAGGGCGCGTCACCCCGCTCTGCGAGCGACTGCCCGATGATCTGCGGCAACCCATCTCGGGCACCTCCATGCCGGGTATGCCGTTCACCTATCTGTACACCCTGCCCGACGAGCGGGCGATGGAGCTGGCGAACAAAACCGTGCACGGCGTAGCTCACCACAGCTGGGTGGCGACCGAGAACGGCGACTACGAACTGCGGATGGCGGTGCTGGTCAAGACCAACGGCAGCTTCGGGCGTGCCTACATGGCCGCGATCGCCCCGTTCCGCCATCTGATCGTCTACCCGGCCATGACCCGGCAGTGGGAACGCGCGTGGCGCGATCGCCATGAACTGCTCAGTCAGTCCGGCACCGAGCAGACCTGAGACGAGACCTGGTGTCCCGCATGTGAGAATCAGCCGGTGCAGATCAGGCTGCTTGGAGCGTTCGAGGTTCGTACCGGCGACGGTGTCCTGGCCGACGTACCGGGGGCGCGGTTGCGGGGCTTGCTGGTCGCGTTGGCGCTCGAGCCGGGACGCGTTGTGTCGAAGGCGTCACTGGTCGACTGGATTTGGGGCGAGCATCCGCCGGCTGAGGCGGCGAATGCCTTGCAGCGCTTGGCTTCCCGGCTGCGGAAGGTATTGCCCGCCGGTGTGGTCGAGGGATCGCCGGGCGGCTACCGGTTGATGGTCGAGCCCGACGCGGTTGATGCTCTGCGGTTCGAGCGGCTCGTTGGGCAGGCTCGTGACCAGGACGATTCGCTGCGAGTGCCTTTGTTGCGTGAGGCACTTGGTTTGTGGCGCGGTGCGGCCTTGCAAGACGTCGGTCTGGAGGGCAGCGAGGCGTTCGACGCGGTGGTGACCCGGCTCGAGCGGCTCCGGCTGGAGGCGTTGGAAGATCGGTTCGAGGCGGAGGTCAGCGTCGGCAACGGCGCGGAGGTCGTCCCCGAGCTGACCGACCTGGTGGCTGCCTACCCGGTACGGGAACGGCTGGCCGGCGCATTGATGCGGGCCCTCGTCGCGGCCGGGCGCAAAACGGAGGCGCTGCTCGCGTACGAAAAGACCAGGCAAGCTCTGGCCGATGCTCTCGGCGTCGACCCCTCGCCGGAACTGTCGGCGCTGCACGTCGCGCTGTTGCGGGACGAGGTCGGGCAGCAGCGGGAGGACAACCGCAAGACGAACGTCCGCGCCGAGCTCACCAGCTTCGTGGGCAGAGATGCCGATGTGGCCTTGGTCCGTGAGCTCGTCGCGGAGCACCGGCTGACCACGCTGATCGGACCGGGTGGTTCGGGCAAGACCCGGCTGGCGACGGAAACCGCGCGCACGATGTCCCAGCCGGACGGGGTCTGGCTGGTCGAGCTCGCCGCCATCAGCACGGATGGCGATATCGCGCAGACGACGCTCAGCGCGCTCGGGCTCCGGGACGCGCTGCTCGGCGCGGCACCGGACGCGGACCCGGTGGACGGGCTCATCGCCGCGATCCGCGACCGCGAGGCGTTGCTGATCCTGGACAACTGCGAGCACGTGATCGAGGCCGCGGCGAAGTTCGCCGATCGGGTGCTGGGGGAGTGCCGCCGGCTACGGATCCTGGCGACGAGCCGGGAACCGTTCGGTATCACCGGTGAGGCGCTGTGGCTGGTCGAGCCGCTGGCCCTGCCGACCGATGCCGACCCGGAGGACTCGCCGGCCGTCCGCCTGCTGCGCGACCGGGCGGGTGCGGTGCGCAAGGACCTCGGCAGCGACGCGCAGACCCTGGCGACGATGGCACGCATCTGCCGGGCGCTGGACGGGATGCCCCTGGCGATCGAACTGGCCGCCGCGAGGCTGCGCACGATGTCCGTCGATCAGCTCGCCAACCGGCTCGACGACCGGTTCCGGCTGCTGACCAGCGGCAGCCGGACCGCCCTGCCGCGCCACAAGACACTGCGCGCGGTGGTCGACTGGAGCTGGGAGTTGCTCTCCGACGCCGAGCGGCTGGTACTACGCCGGCTGGCGGTCTTTTCGGGTGGGGCTAGCCTGGAGGCGGCCGAGCGGGTCTGCATCGGCGACGGGGTCGAGCAGTACGAAGTACTGGAGTTGCTCACGTCGCTGGCCGAGAAGTCGTTGCTGGTCAGTGGGCGCGACGGCGACCCGCGGTACCGGATGCTCACCACGATCAGGGAGTACGCCGGGGAGCGGCTGGCCGAAGCGGGCGAGGCGGACCTGGCCCGGCAGGCGCATCTCGACTACTTCATCGGACTCGCCGAGACCGCGGAGCCTCACCTGCGCCGGGCCGAGCAACTGGAGTGGCTGGCGACGCTCGAAGCCGATCACGACAACCTGAGTGCGGCCTTGCGAGGCGCGATCGCGGCAGGTGATGCGCAGGCGTCGATGCACCTCGCGGCGGCGACCGGTTGGTACTGGTGGCTCGGTGGGCGCCGGGCCGAGGGCCTCGAGTTGCTGCTCGCAGCCGCCAACCTGCCCGGTGAGGCGACCGATGACGTCCGGGCGATGACGTACGCGCTGGTGGTGCTCTATGTGACCTCCGGCCGCGGTGACGAACACCTGGGCGCGGAGTGGATCCACAAGGCGCATGAGTTCAGCGAGCGGAGCGGCAGCGACAACCCCCTGCTGGCGTTCTCGACCCCGCTGGAACGGCTGCTGCAGGCGCCGGAGGAAGCGGCGACGGTGTTCGACTCGTTGCTGGACAGCGCCGATCCCTGGGTGCGCGCGATGGCTCGGTGGCAGGGCGCCAAGATGCGGGGCCTCGTCGGTCAGGCCGGCGAAGAGATCGAAACCCGGCTGGAGCAGGCCCTCGCGGAGTTCCGGACGCTCGGCGAGCGGTTCGGGATCTCACTGGCCCTGTCCGAGCTGGCGCGTCAGGTCGCCCTCCGGGGTGACTTCGCCGGTGCTTGCGCGTACTACGAACAGGCCCTGGTGGTGCTCGACGAGATCGGAGCGGTGGAGGACGTCATCGAAGTACGGGCTCATCAGGCTCAGCTGTACTGGCTCGGCGGTGATCGTGAGGCGAGTGCCGCGGCCATTGCGGAGGCCGAGCGGGATGCCGAAGGCGTGACTTGGCCGTACGCCTTGGCGAATCTGGCTCTGGCGAAGGCGGAACTCGCGCGCCGCGACGGTGACTCGGAGGAGGCTCGGCGGCAGCTCGATCTGGTGACCACTCACCTGGGCGACGCCGCGGAGCAGGAGAACATACAGGCCTGGATCGAGGACCTGCTCGGCTACCTGGCCGAGGATCCGGGGGAGTCGCGGGCCCATCGCGTGGCTGCCTGGCGGGCGGCGTCCGCGACCGGAGCGCCGATGCTGATCGCCCAGGCCCTCGTCGGGATCGCCGAGCTGGCGTTGCGCCGGGACCAGTACGAGCAGGCGGGACGGTTGCTAGCGGCAAGTATCAGTCTGCGCGGGCTGCCGGACCGCTCGCACCCGGAGCTGGTCAGGATCGAGCAGGACGTACGACGTCACCTCGGCGAAGCACGCTTCGCCGAGGTGACGGAGGAAGGGACGCGGGCGAGCTGGACCGAACTGGCGGAGGAGACCCTCGCATCCTGAGCGTCAGCTCGCCGCGCTCGCCCTGACCGCGCTGACCGCGCTGGCCGTGCTGGCTGCGCTGCCGGCGCGTTGGACGAGGATGTCGCCGTGCCGGGTCCGGGCGTGGACCGACACCCGGCGATCCGACGGGCCCGGCTCCGTGCCCATGGTGACGAAGTTGTGCACGGCGCCGCGGTCGCTGGCGACGTCGACCGAGGCGGCGGTGCCCTCGCTGATGCCGACCTCGATGTTTCCGTTGCCGTTGACAAGCTTCGCCTGGCCCTGCGTCATCAGGCCGATCCGGATGGCGCCACTCGCCGTCGTGGCGGTGACGTGACCGTCGGTCCGGTCGATGTCGACCTGCGCGCTGCTACTGCTGAGCTCGACCTCGCCGGCGGCGTGGCCGATCCGGATCTGCCCGCTCGAACCGTCGATGGTGGCCCGGCCGGCGATGTGGCCGACCGTGATGTCACCGGCCGACATGTTCACCTGGAGGGCGTCGACGCGATCCAGTTGGACCTTGCCCGAGGCCAGATGCAGCTCGCAGTCGCCGTACGAGCCGTCCGCCTGGACCGTCGAGTGGGCGAGGTAGGTGACCAGGCTGGAGCCGGCCGGCAGGCCGATCGTGATGACGACCGAACCGTTCTTGTCCCCGGAGGCGGTGGTCTTGACCGACAACCGCCCGCCGGCGAACTCGACCTTGGTCTTGGCCGCCACCTTGAGATCCGACTTGCTCGCCTTGTCGATCGGCTCGACCTGGACGACGGTGTCGGTCCGGTCGGTCGCGATTACCTGGACTCGGGCACCAGCGACCTGCACGGTGGCGGCGATTGGGGTGGGAGTGGTGAAAGTACGCATCGAGATCACGCTCGCTTCTTGAAGGTGGAACGGGCCCAGAGGTAGCCGACCAGGGCGATACCGGCGCACCAGGCGACGGCGGCGATCGCATCACCGGACGACGGCGCGCCGTTGAGCAGGCCGCGCAGGGTTTCGATGATCGGGGTGAAGGGCTGGTACTCCGCGAACTGACGGACGCCCGGACCCATCTGCTCCGCCGGCACGATCGCGCTGCTGAAGAACGGCAGCATCACCAGCGGTACGGCGGCCAGACCGGCCGTCTCCGGAGACTTCGACACCAGCCCCAGGGCAACGGTGAGCCAGCCGGTCGCGAACCCGAGCAGGACGACGAGGCCGAACACGCCGAGCCAGTCGAGCAGGCTCGCCTCCGGGCTGAAGCCCAGTGCGAAGGCCACTCCGATGAGGGCCGCGATGGCCACCAGGTTGGTGAGCACGCTGGCCACCACGTGTCCGGTCAGTACCGCACCGCGGGACACGTCCATCACCTTGAACCGGTTGATGATGCCCTTGGTCATGTCGGAGTTCACCGCCACGGCCGTTGCCCCCAGCCCGTAACAGACGGCCAGCAGCATCAGGCCCGGTGTCGCGTAGTCGATGTAGTCGACCCCGACGTTGAACGCGTCGCCGAAGACGTAGACGAACATCAGCATGATCACGACCGGCATCAGGACCGCGCTGAACACTGTGGTGGGGTTGCGGGCGATGTGCCGGAAGTTGCGCCGCAACATGATGGCCGAGTGGGACTGGGTGCTCATTTCGCTGCCTCCGTGCTGGTGCGGCCGGTCAGGGCCAGGAAGACGTCGTCGAGGTCGGGCGTGTGCACCGAGAACTCCTCCACGTCGATGGACTTGTCGTCGAGCTCGTTCAGCAGAGCCCGGACCGATTTGGCGCCGCCGTCGCCGGGGACCCGCAGTACCAGGTCCTCGTCGTTGCGGGTGGCGTCGGGAAGGGCCAGCGCCGCTGCCTCGAAGGCGGTGACGTCGGCGAAACGGAGCCGGACGTGGCTGCCGGGAAGCTGCCGCTTGAGCTCCTCAGGGGTGCCCTGGGCAACCAACCGGCCGTGGTCCAGGACGGCGATCCGGTCGGCGAGCTGGTCGGCTTCCTCGAGGTACTGGGTGGTGAGGAAGATGGTGACGCCGTCGGCCACCAGGCCGCGGACGATCTCCCACATCGTGCGCCGGCTGCGCGGGTCGAGGCCCGTCGTCGGCTCGTCCAGGAAGATGATCTTCGGGCTGCCGACCAGGGTCATCGCCAGGTCCAGCTTGCGGCGCATCCCACCGGAGTACGTCGAAGCCTGCTTCTGCGCCGACTCGGTGAGGTCGAACCGCTCCAGCAGGTCGGCGATGATCCGCTTGCTGTCGCTCGAGCTGAGGCCTTTGAGGTCGGCCATCAGCTGCAGGTTCTCCTGGCCGGTCAGCAGTTCGTCGACGGCCGCGAACTGGCCGGTGACGCCGATGGCCGCACGGACCGCCTTGGTCCCGGTCGTCACGTCGTGGCCGGCGACGGTGGCCGTTCCGCTGTCGGCCGTCATCAGGGTGGTCAGCACGTTCACGGTCGTCGTCTTGCCGGCCCCGTTCGGGCCGAGCAGGGAGAAGACCGTTCCTTGGCCGACCTCCAGGTCGATGCCGTCGAGGACCACCTTGTCCCCGAAGGCCTTCCGCAGCCCTGAGGCTGTGATCGCTGTTGTTGTCATGTGAAGACCATCGCGGCGTGCGCCGCCATGCTCCTGACACGCGCCTGACACCAGATCTGACATGCCGGGCCGCCCGGCGGACCGGTGTCAGTCGGTCGGCTGGGACCCGGTCTGTTGGGACTGGGTCTGCTGGGATTCGGTCAGCAGCAGGTTGCCCAGCTTGGTTCGCCAGTAGAGGACTTCCCGGCCGGAGCGGCGACGCTGGATGGCGCCGGCCTCGCGCAGGATCTTGAGGTGGTCGCCGATGGTGCCCAGGGACAGGCCGGTGATGGCCACCAGCTGGGTGGTGCTCATCGGGGAATCCAGGCGGGTGAGCACATCGGCCCGGCCGCGCCCCAGGAGGTTGGCCAGCGCGTTGGACGCCGGGACGAGGTCTTCGGCGAAGACACCGGTGACCGGGTAGACGAGGCCGAAGCGGTTCTCCTCGTCCCACATCGACCAGCCCCGGCCGGTGCAGTGGGTCGGGATGAAGTAGAGGGCCTTCGCCGCGCGCAGATCGCGAGGTGGGTAGCCGAAGGTGTTGATCTGCAGCTCGCCGCCGCCCAGCCAGCGCATGCCAGGACGCATGTCGTCGATGACCGCGGACCAGCCGCCGGTCGCGAGTCGCGCAGTACGGGCGACCACGTCGGCCCGGAGTACGCGCCGGCGGCGGTCCCATTCCGGCTGGACGGTTTCCGTCCACACCCAGCTGACCAGCTCCGCGGCGGCATCCGCGAGGACCCTGTCGTCCGGCCCGGAGGCGGTCAGGATCGAGGGCAGGCGGCCGGGACGTACCTCGTACAGCTGCTCGCGGATCTGGTCGTCTGTGTACGCGCCGAAGATCTCCAGCTCGGCCTCGAACGGCAACCCGAGTCGCCGCGGCGCGCGGGTGAGGAACTGGACGGTCCAACTGGGCGCGAAGGAGTGCTCGACGAGAGCCCGTACTACGGGCCTGCCGGCCAGCATCTCCCGGAAGGCGGGTCGATGCGTAGTACGCCACTCCTGCTGCCAGGGCTGGGGCGTCGCGTCCGTGAGCAACTTCAGCGCGGCCACGGTCTCGGCCATCTCGGACAGCCCGAAGGAGCTCTTCGCGAGCAGGTCCGCGTCGATCCGCCAGATCCCCACGTTTCGCCTCCCGCCGAAAACTCTACGAGCCGGTGGGGCCGCGGCGCCGGCGACCGAGTGATACCAGCAGCTCACTGGTACGCAGAGTGACGTAGGACACTGCCGAGTTTTCCGGAAATTCGTTTGTGCATTCCTTCACATGAGTCGTACGGTGGTGGATGAAACGAAACCGTTTCGTTCTATCAGCGATCGATCGACTACCCAGGGTGATGTGCAGACCATGACAGATGTCGCCGATGCAGCGCCGCGGCAGCGGCCTCGGGTCGAGGGCGGGCGCGAGGAGGAGATTCTCGACGCGACCGTCGAGGTGCTCGCCGAGCTCGGCTACGACCGGCTGACGATGGACGCGGTGGCGACGGCCGCCAAGGCCAGCAAGGCGACGCTGTACCGCCGGTGGTCGACCAAGGCGGAGCTCGTGGTCGACGCGATCACCCGCGCCAAGGGGTGCCCGGTGCCGGAGGAGGTCGACATGGGCAGCCTGCGTGGCGACCTGATCGCCATGTCGTGCGGCGAGGGCGGCTTCACCTCCGACAAGCTGATGTCGGTGATGGCCGGTCTGCTGACCGCGCTGCACCGCGACGAAGACCTCAAGAAGGCTTTCGACGAGCACTTCCTGGCGCCCCGGATCGGGGTGACGACCAGGATCTACGAGCGCGCTGTCGAGCGCGGTGAGATCGCCGCCGACGTCGACGTCCAGCTGCTGTCCGTCACCCTGCCCGCCATCATCGTCCACCATGCCTTCGTCCTGGGCATCCCGCCCACCGACGAACTGATCCTGCGAGTGATCGACAACGTCATCCTGCCTGCGGCGCGGGGGTCGCAGGCGAGCTGAGCCGGTGAGGGGCCGGCCGGCGACCAACAAGCCAGTAACACCCAAGAGGGGAAATTCCAGCATGTCTGAAGACGTCATCCAGGCAGGCCCACCAGAGGGCCGGCCGGTGGACTCGGTGGCCGAACCGGCCGCCCACGGTCACCGCAATCTCGGCATCGCGCTCGCGCTGATCAGCATGGCGCAGCTGATGGTGGTGCTCGACGGCACCATCGTCAACATCGCCCTGCCGCACATCCAGAGCGACCTCGGCTTCACCAACGCCTCGCTGCCGTGGGTGGTCAACGCCTACGCGCTGGCCTTCGGTGGTCTGCTGCTGCTCGGCGGCCGGATCGGGGACATCCTCGGCCGCCGCAAGGTGTTCATGTTCGGTGTCGTGCTGTTCGGCGTCGCCTCCTTCATCGGCGGTATCGCGCAGAACGAGACCGTGCTGCTGGCCAGCCGGATCCTGCAGGGAGTCGCGGCCGCCGCGGCCTCGCCGAATGCGCTCGCCCTGATCACCACCACCTTCCCGGCCGGCAAGGAGCGCAACCGCGCGATGGCCGTGTACGCCGCGATGTCGGGTGCGGGTGCCGCCGTCGGCCTGATCCTCGGTGGTCTGCTGACCGAGGCGTCCTGGCGCTGGACCTTCTTCATCAACACCCCGATCGGCCTGATCGTGGCCGTGCTGGCGATCCGCTACCTGGGTGAGTCGGCCCGCCAGACCGGCAAGTTCGACCTGCCGGGTGCCATCACCGGGACGGTCGGTCTGACCGCGCTGGTCTACGGTCTGACCCACGCCGCCGAGAGTGGCTGGGGCGACAGCGTCACCGTGTCCTTCATCTCGGGTGGCGTGGTCCTGATCGGGCTGTTCCTGTTCATCGAGGCCCGTTCGCGGCACGCGCTGATGCCGTTCCGGATCCTCGCGAACCGGACCCGCGGGATCAGCTTCTTCGTGATGCTGATCGTCGGCGCGGCGCTGTTCTCGATGTTCTACTTCCTCGGCATCTTCATCCAGAACGTGCTCGGCTACAGCGCGCTGGAGACCGGTTTCGCCTTCCTGCCGTTCAGCTTCGGCATCGTGATCGCGGCCCAGATCGCCTCGGTCCTGATCGCCCGGATGGACCCGCGCTGGATCTCCGGTGCCGGTGCCGCGATCGCCGCGGCCGGCATGTTCGGCTTCACCACGCTGGAGGTCGACTCCGGCTACTTCTCCGGGCTGCTGCCGTACATCCTGCTGCTGTCCTTCGGCATGGGCCTGATCTTCGTACCGCTCACGCTGACCGCGGTCAGCGGAGTCGCCAACGAGGACTCGGGGGTCGGGTCGGCGGTGCTGAACACGGTCCAGCAGATCGGTGGTGCGATCGGCCTGGCCCTGCTCGGCACGGTCTCCACCAACGCGATCAAGGACAAGTTCGCCGAGCTCGGTCCGGGCCTGCAGCAGGCAGCGCAGGCGGCGCCGGAGCAGGCCAAGCAGCTCGAGGGCCAGGCCACGGCGATCGCGACCACCCACGGGTTCACCATCGCGTTCATGGTGTCGGCGATCATGTTCGTCGGTGCCGCGGTGATCACCCTGGTCGGACTGTCGGTCAAGCACAAGGACCTGGCCGGCGGCGACCAGCCGGTCCACATGGGCTGACCACCTGAAGACTCGAAGGGCCGCTTTCCGGAGGGGGAGGCGGCCCTTCGTCATGTCTGGATGCTGAGCCAGTCCCTGGGTTGCAGCAGGGCGAGGGTGGCTTCCTCCGGTGAACCAGGCTCGGGGGTGAAGTCGTAGGACCAGGCGGCCATCGGTGGCAGCGAGATCAGGATCGCCTCGATGTTTCCCTTGGTCTGCAGGCCGAAGCGGGTGCCCCGGTCGTAGGTCAGGTTGAACTCGACGTACCGGCCGCGCCGGTGCAGCTGCCAGGCGCGCTCGCGGTCGCCGTACGGGAGGTGCCGTCGGCGGTCCAGGATCGGCCGGTACGCCGGCAGCACGGTCTTGATGCCATCGGCAACCAATTGGCGACAGGCGGTGAAGTCGTCGGTCAGCCGGTCGAAGAAGATGCCGCCCAAGCCGCGCATCTCCTGCCGGTGGGGGATCCGGAAGTACTCGTCACAGCTCGCCTTCCAGCTCTTGTAGTCGGCGAGCGGGTGGTTGGCGCACCAGTCGTGCAGGCTGCGGTGGAAGTGCCGGCCATCCTCGGTGAAGCCGTACATCGGGGTGAGGTCGAGCCCGCCGCCGAACCACCAGTCGTCGCCGGCTTCGAAGTACCGGAAGTTGGCGTGGAAGGACGGGGCATACGGGTTCAGCGGGTGCATGACGAGGGAGATGCCGGTCGCCCGGAACGGCTGGCCGGCCAACTGCGGACGGGTCGCCGTGATCGCTTCGGGCACCTGCTTGCCGCTGACGTCCGACACATTCACCGCAGCTCTCTCGAAGACCGCCCCGCCTTCAAGAATGCCGACAACCCCGTGCCCAAGCCCCTCCCGCCGCCACGGCCGACGCTCGAACAGCCCGCCACCGTCGTACCCCTCAAAGACCGTCAGCAACCGCTCCTGCTCGGCAAACAGCAACACCGCAAACCCGTCGACCTCACCCGGCATGCGACCGTGTCTACCTGATGCCTTGGGCCTCAGCCAGAGCTTTCGACAATCCTCGAAACTACAGCGCCTTGCGCATCACGATCTCACGATGAATGCCGTCGGGCATCAGATCGCCGGGGATGTCGGTGGCAGCGAAACCGCTGCGTAGGTAGAGATCGTGGGCCTTGTCATTGCCATCAGCAACAGACAGTTGCACCGTGTGAGCTTCAACCTCGCGCGCCCACTGCTCCACCCGCGCCATCAGCAAGTCGCCGACCCGGCGACCGCGCCCCGCGGGAGCGACCCACATCGAGATCAGCTCCACGACGCCGTCCTCATCGGTGGGCACCCCGCTCGCCATGCCCACCGGCGTACCGTCCAGAACGGCGACGAAGTTGCTGGAGCCGGCCAGCTCCAACCGCGCCCGCCACCGGTCTTCCTCAGCGTCGGCCCAGTCGGCCAACCGCGAGCCGAACGCGTACGGCGCCTCCGCGAGCGCCGCCAACCGGAGCTCCCGCCAGGTCTTCCAGTCGTCGGACGTCAGTTCGCGGATTTCGATCACCCGGCCAGTTTCTCAGCTCCACTCGCCGATCCCGGCCCAGGTCCGGTCGATCCATACCGATGTCACCTCCGGCCTGTCGCTCAGTTCGGCGGCTCGCTGGAAGACGCGGAGCATCAACCCGAAGCCACCGGAGGCGTTCAGTTCGTGGCCGAGTGAGCGGATCTCGACCGAATCCCGCACCCAGAGCTCCGGGGCGACCCCGTCTCTGAGCTGCCGCTCGAGCTGGAACCGGTCGAGCAGGACCCGCTGTTGCTCCTTGGTGAGGGCCGGAAACTGCACCTCCGCGGTCCTGACCAGGTGGGCAAGCTTGCGGGCGATCTCCTCGTACGGCGCCATCAGTTGGGTGGTGTCGGTGACGCGTACTCCGTCGACCAGCACGCTGTCGGTATTGCGGTAGCTCGGGTACTCCGGGGCGAATGGCTCAGGCGGCCGAAGGCGCCGGGCGAGGAACCCACATCCGGCCAGTCCGAGCACGACAGCCCACCACCAGCCCCAGGCACCGGTCCCCACCCAGACGATGAGGCCGGCGATGGACACCATCACGAGCACGGTCCGGCCGAGAAACCTGAGCAGGGTGGAAAACATGTCTGGTGTGGGGACCCACTGTCAGCGGGGTGGGAACTTGGAGGAGACCCAGTCGCGGACGCCGCCGAGGCCGTCGCCCATGTCTCGGATGAGTTTGGCCAGCGGGTCCTGGGAGCGGGCGAAGGCTTCGGAGTACGACTTGGCGGCGTTCTTCGCCTCCTGCGTCATCGAGGCGTCGCCGTCGTCCTGGCGCTTCGGGTAGTTGCCCGAGACGATCTGGGTGTACTCGCCCTCGTCGACCCAGCGGCGCAGTTCGTGGGCGCGGATGACGGCCAGCGGGTGGGTCTGCGCCTCGAGCAGCAGCAACTTCAGCACGCTGTCGCGCAGGTCGCCGGCACTCTCGTACTCCGTGCCCTGGGCAAGGAACGCGGTCGTGTCCAGCTGGTCCAGCTGCCCACCACTGGCGAGCTTCATCTGCACGCGCAGCGCGGTCGCCGGGTCCTGTACTGCGAGCAGGCCGGCCCGGTCGCTCGACAGCTCGGCCTTGCGCGACCACTCGTGCAGGGCGGCGATGATCGCGCGGAGGCCGAGCGCGCCGATCGGCACCCAGTTGACCGCACCGGTGAGGCGCATCAGCCAGAGCAGCAGCGACTGGTACAGCGCGTGCCCGCTCTGCGCGTGACCGAGTTCGTGGCCGAGGATGAACCGGGTCTCCTCGTCGTCGAGCCCCTGGACCAGCGCGCTGTTCAGCACGATGAACGGCTTGTCCATGCCGATCGTGACCGCGTTCCAGACCGGGCTGTTGGTGATGTACAGCTCGGGCAGCTGACGGACGTCGAGCGTCGTCGCCGCCTCGGTGTAGAGCCGGTGGATCTTCGGGAACTGCCGCTCGTCGACCCGGATCGCCGAGCCGAGGAACTCGAGCCGGAAGGCGCGCTCGTTGATCAGCCCGGACATCTTCCGCAGGATGAAGTCGAAGCCCTTGAGCTGCCGCAGCGCGACCAGCGCCCCGCGGTCGGCCGGGTGCTCCCAGGCCCGCGAGCTGATGTCGGTCAGAGTCGCCCGCGGCCGGGTCGGCCGCTCTTCGTTCTCGGTCATCGTTCCCCCACGGGTCGGCGTATATCACCCCAACCTAGCCGGTCCTGGGGTCCGGTTGCGGAGAGTAGGAATACCCGAACACAAGGTCTCTGTCCTAGCCTGTGGCCATGAGTGAGGCCAGCGGGGTGAAGGGACGGCCGGTGCCGTCGCGGGAAGTCGATCGGCGCGACGACAAGGCGCGGGCGTGGGTGTCGGAGGCGATCCGGTTGGTCGAGGCCGACGCGAACCGCAGCGCGGACACGCATCTGCACGTGTTCCCGATGCCGCCCGCGACCGGAGTCGATCTGTACCTGAAGGACGAGTCGGTGCACCCGACCGGCTCGCTCAAGCACCGGCTGGCCAGGTCGCTGTTCCTCTACGCGCTCTGCAACGGCTGGATCTGCGAAGGCACCACGGTGATCGAGGCGTCCAGCGGCTCCACCGCGGTCAGCGAGGCGTACTTCGCCCGGCTGCTCGGGCTGCCGTTCGTCGCGGTGATGCCGGCCTCGACCAGCCCGGAGAAGATCGCCCTGATCGAGTTCTACGGCGGCCGCTGCCACTTCGTCGAGCGGTCCGGCCAGATCTACGGCGAGGCCAAGCGGCTCGCCGAGGAGACCGGCGGCCACTACATGGACCAGTTCACCTACGCCGAGCGCGCCACCGACTGGCGGGGCAACAACAACATCGCCGAGTCGATCTTCAGCCAGCTGAGCCTGGAGCAGCACCCGGTGCCGACCTGGATCGTGGTCGGCGCCGGCACCGGCGGGACGTCGGCGACGATCGGCCGGTACGTCCGCTACCGGCGGCACGACACCTCGGTCGCCGTGGTCGACCCGGAGAACTCGGCCTTCTTCCCGGCCTTCGAGTCCGGTGACGGCGACTTCGCCACCGGCCGGCCGTCCCGGATCGAGGGGATCGGCCGGCCCCGGGTGGAGCCGTCGTTCGTGCTCGGCGTGGTCGACCGGATGATCGCCGTACCGGATGCCGCCTCGATCGCGGCGATGCGGTTCTGTTCGAAGGTGACCGGCAAGCTGGTCGGCGGCTCGACCGGGACGAACCTGTGGGGTTCGCTGCGGCTGGCGGCCGAGATGCGGCGTACCGGCGTGGAGGGCAGCATCGTGACGCTGCTGTGCGACAG
The DNA here is from genome assembly GCF_050943845.1 of Kribbella sp. CA-294648. Lineage (NCBI taxonomy): Bacteria > Bacillati > Actinomycetota > Actinomycetes > Propionibacteriales > Kribbellaceae > Kribbella > Kribbella sp. CA-294648. Next base: position 7,870,311 of record NZ_CP191981.1, on the reverse strand, counting down.
CGGCGACCGCTACAGCGACACGTACTACGACGACGACTGGCTGAAGCGCAACGGGATCGACCTGGCGCCGTACACCGAGACCCTGGAGGGCTTCGCCCAGTCAGGCCGCTGGCGCGAGCCGGTCCGCTAGCAGCCGCCATCCACACTGCAGGCGCCACCGAAAGCCACTAGTTGCTGAGCCTGGGTGTCGAGGACTGCCTTGCGTAGCTGGACGGGGCTCGGCACGCCCTCGATCCGGGTGTCGCCGACCAGGATGGTCGGTACGGACCGAACCTGGTAGGCCTGCGCCTCCCGGAGGGCCTCCTGGTGCTTGTCGCGGTACGTGCGGTTGTCCAGGGCCGCGCGGAAGCCAGCGCGATCCAGGCCGATCTCCGCGGCCAGGGCCTGCAGGATGTCGGGCTCTCCGAGGTCCAGGTCCTCCTGGAAGAATGCCCGGAACATGCGGTGGGTGTACTCGTTTCCCAGGCCGTGCTCGGCGGCGAACTGGTAGCCCTCGAAGGCGAGGTGGGTGTACGGCTGCGGGGAGACGGTCGGCAGGGTGATGTCGACCCCCAGGCGGCGGGCCATCGGGTAGACGGCCCGGGCCCAGATGGCGGGCAGGTACTCGTCCTCGGGGCGGAGGGTGGGTGCCGGAAAGGCCCGCAGCTCGAACGGCTTCCACTCGATCTCGACGTCCAGGTCCTTCGTCGCCTCTTCGAGCGGGCCCTCGGCGAGCATGCAGAAGGGGCAGACGTAATCGGAGAAGACGGTGATCTTGACGGTGCCGGTCATCGCTTCGCGCCCTTCCTGCCGGTGGAGAACTCCTCGAACGGCACTTCGTGTCCGTCGATCGGGAGGTGGGTCACCGTGATCGGCCAGCTGGTGGGGTCGCTGGCGAAGATGGAGTAGGAGCTGCCGTAGTCGAAGCCGTAGATGCCGGCGGTCTCGCGATCGGCGGCGTACACGATGTGGTCGACGTGGAAGTAGAGCGCGGCCAGGTAGCAGAGGGCGCAGGGCTCGCCGGAGGCGATCAACGTCGCTCCCGCGACGCTCAGCCGGCCGTACTTCTTCGCGGCGGCGCGCAGCGCGACGACTTCGGCGTGCGCGGTCGGGTCGTCGTCCTCGAGCACCCGGTTGAAGCCAGTGCCCAGAACCTGGCCGTCGCGGACGACCACGCCGGAGAAGGGGATGCCGCCGTCCGCGACGTGATCCCGGCTGATCCGGACGGCTTCTTCCAGGTGAGGAGTCAGGTGGTCGAGGAGGTCAGTTGGCATGACGGGTCCTTGGGGAGGTAGGGACGGTTCTGGCAGCACAACCGGAGCGGCCGGCAACGGACCTGGTGCCGCTCCGGGGCGGCAAGATCTTCAGACGCCGGCGCTCTCGGCTTCCTGCGGCTGCTCGACGGGCTGCTTTGCGCCGTCCATGCGGTCGGCGAGCTTGAGCCAGACGACGCCGGCGATGATGAGGCAGAGCCACAGGGACTGGACGAAGGTGAGGCGCTCGTTGAAGAAGACGGGGCCCAGTACCGCCGCTCCGGCAGCCCCGATCCCTGCCCAGACCGCATAGCCGATGCTGACCTCGATGGTGCGCAGCGCGACGCTCAGTGCCCACAGGGTCAGCAGGAAGAACACGACGGCGACCAGCGACCAGGTCAACCGGGTGAAGCCGTGGCTACCGCCGACCGAGAGCGCGTAGCCGATTTCGAACACGCCGGCCAGCAGCAGCATGAGCCAGGAGCGAGCGGCGGAGGGAGTCGTCGAGGACATCAGGATTTCCTTTCGTGGTGAGTGGGCGTTGACAGGCCGGTACTACGCGGCGCCGCTGAGCTGGAGGCCGACGACTCCGGCGATGATCGCCGCGATGCCCAGCCCCTTGCGCCAGCTGAGGCGCTGGCCGAACAGCAACACGCCGAGCACCGTGATGCCGACGCCGGAGACCGAGGTCCAGATGGCGTAGCCGACTCCGACGTTGAAGGTCAGCAGCGCCCGGCTGAGGAAGTACGTGCCGAAGGCGCCGCTGACCAGCGTCACGATCGTCCACTTGCGGTTGGTGAAACCTTCCGCCTTGCCCGCCGCGATCGCGACGACGATCTCGAAGACGACGGCGACGCCGAGGTAGAGCCAGTGCATCAGGTGTCCTTTCCTGGGGGCCGAAACAGCTCACGAAGATGCATGTACATGCAAGCATCAGAAGTCACTGTACGTCAATGCAGCGGTCCAGGAGGCCATGAGGAGGTTGCGCGAGCATGTACTGTGATCAAGTATCAGCCGAAGGAGGCCGACCATGACGACTTCGCACCTTGCGCCCCCGCGCACCTCCGACCGCAGCGCGTGGGATCGCGTCCTGATGCTGCATGCGCGGGTGGAACGCGAGTTGTCCCTGGCCCTGCATGGCCGGCACGGGATCGGCCTGTCGGAGTACCGCTCCCTCGAGCACCTGGCCCATTCCGAGACCAATGAGCTGCGGATGCAGGAGCTCGCCGACAAGGTCGGTCTGGGGCAGTCGTCGATCACCAGGCTGGTTGCGCGCTTGGAAAAGGCCGGTTTCGCCTACAAGGACCTGTGTCCGTCCGACAAGCGCGGCGTCTATGCGGTCATCACGGACCAGGGGCGCGAGCGCTACCAGCTGGCGCGCGCGACCTACGCGGAGGTCCTCTCCTCCGCACTGAACGTCTTCGCCGCCGACCCTGAGCTCGGACCCACGGTCCAGGCTCTCCGGACCCCGCAAGGCTGACTTCCGGCGGCCTCGCCGAGCCGCCGCACAAACCCCGCTGCGCCCGTCGGTGCAGCGGGATTTTTTCGTTGCACAGTCAAGCATGATGATCTTGCTCACAGCTACTTCGCCAAGTAGATGCTTGACCAAGCATCTACTTCTCGGGATACCTTCAGGACCGCCGCCACGGGTCGGAACAGCGACCGATTGGTGTGCACGCCCGGATTCTCCCGACCGTGAGGAAACCGCCCGTGCCCTCGCCCCGCCTGGCCGATGCCGTCGCCGTTCACGGCCACCTACGACCTCACGAAACCGCCCTGATCCACGATGACCGCGCCGTCACGTACGGCGAACTGAGCGACCTCACCCAGAACTTTCGGCACCACCTGCTCGAGTTGCGGCTGCCGGCTGGAAGTACGGTCTGCGTCCCGGCGCACAAGACCCCGGAGACCATCGCGCTGCTGCTGGCTGTGTTCCACGAGGGTCTCGTCGCGCTGTCTCCCACACCGGACCTGGGTCCAGCCGCCTTGGAACGCCTGTCGCAGCAGGCCCGCGCCACTCAGGTTCTCACCGCGTCCGATGCCCTGAGGGCGGAACCAGTGTCCGCCGACGAGCAGGAGGCGGCCGGGTTCGCGGCAGCGGATCCCGGACGCTCGTGCCTCCTCCTCACCACGTCCGGCTCCACCGGCACCCCGAAGATCGTGCCGATCGCGGCCGCCGGCTTCGAAGCCTTCGCGAGTTGGGCCACGGACGAGTTCGCCCTCAGCTCCGGTGATGTCGCGCTGTCCTACGCGCCGCTCAACTTCGACCTTGCCCTGCTGGACATCTGGACCTTCCTGCGGTTGGGGGCGCAGGTCGTCCTGGTGGATCAGGGCAGAGCCACGGACGGACCGTACGTCCAGGGGCTGGTCACGAAGCACGCCGTCACCTTCGTCCAGGGCGTGCCGATGCTGTACCGGCTGCTGGTCGACGACGGCTCGGCCAACCCGGCGGTCCGTCAGGTGATCTTCACCGGGGACAGCGTGCCGGACTCGCTGCTGGCGCTGGTGAGTGCGGCCTTCCCGCGGGCCCGGTTCCACAATGTGTTCGGCTGCACGGAGACCAACGACTCGTTCATCCACGAGGTGGATCCCGCCACCCAGACCGGCAAGATGCCGATCGGCCGGCCCATCGCCGGAACCGACGCACTCATCAGCGACCCGGACGGCGCGATTGTGCGGTCCGCCGGGGCCGGGGAACTGCTGGTGGCCACCCCGTTCCAGACCGACGGCTACCTCGATGCCGCGCTGAACGCCGAAGCGTTCACGGTGATCGACGGCCGCACCTTCTACCGCACCGGCGATCTCGTCACCCGCGACGAGTCCGGCTTGTACAGCCTGCAGGGCCGCGCGGACTGGCAGGTGAAGGTCCGCGGTGTGCGCACCAACCTGCAGGAAGTGGAGCGGGTGATTGCCGCCCATCCGGACGTGGTCGAGGCAGTCGTCGTCCCGCTGCCCGACGAACAGGCCGGAGTCCGGCTGCACGCCCACGTCAGCCGGCGTCCTAGCAGCGCCCTGACGGGTCTTCGGCTGCGGACGCACGCCGGCCAGAACCTGCCGCGGCACGCCATTCCCACCTCCGTGCACATCACCGACACCCCGCTGCCCCGTACCTCCACCGGCAAGCCCGACCGAAACCTGATCAAGAGCAACCGCCTGAAGGAGATCCATCCGTGAACAGCACAGACGTCGCCGCCGAGATCCGGACCTATGTCGTCGAGCAGTTCCTGGCCGGCGAGGACAGCTCCGACCTGACCGGTGACTACGGCCTGATCGAGTCCGGCGTCATCGACAGCCTCGGGCTGATCCGGCTCATCTCGCACCTCACCGAAACCTACGCAGTCTCCTTCGACGACCTCGAACTCGGCCCGGACAACTTCCGCAGCCTGGACGCGATCGTCGACCTGATCACCGACCACTCCACGGCCGGCGCGGCCTGAGCAAACTCCCGACCGAGTAGCAAGGAGCAGGAAGACATGATCGTGCGCAGCATCGAGACCCTCGCCCCCGTCGAGTGGGGCAACGGCCTCAGCTACCGCGTTCTCACCCAGGCCGACGGCATGGGCTTTGCCATCTGCGACACCCTCGTCCGGCGCGGCACGACCAGCGCGCTGCAGTATCGCGACCACCTCGAGGCCTGCTTCTGTGTGGGCGGCTCGGGCGAGGTGGTGGAGACGGACGGTACCCGGCACAAGATCGTGCCAGGGACCATCTACGCGCTCAACGAGCACGACGCGCACTACCTGATCGCGTCCGACGACGAGGACCTGCACCTGATCTCCGTGTTCAACCCACCGATCAACGGTGACGAGAAGCACACGCTGTCCGCCGACGGCTTCTCGCAGTACTGACGCAGCGCGGTGGGGCCGCTGCCCGCGGCCCCACCGCTTCCCCGCCCGCCGAGACAGCTGAGGACATCTTGTGAACGACGATCTTTTCCACCTCGCCACCCCGTGGGCGGATCAGTTCAACGCCGGCCTGCGGGAGTCGGATGCCGCCGGTGTCTTCCCGCACGACAAATGGAAGGCCATCCAGGACTCCGGCATCCTGCGGACGCCCTTCGACCCCGAGTTCGGTGGCAACGGCCGCAGCCTGACCGAGACGATGCGTGTCCTGGAAGGCCTCGGGTACACCTCGCGGGACGCAGGGCTGTCCTTCTCCACCTCCACCCAGATCGTGTCCGTCGGTGTCCCGATGCAGCGGTTCGCATCACCGGAGCTTAAGGACCGCTACCTGCCCGGCATCATGGCCGGTGACCTGGTCACCGCGCACGCGATCACCGAGGACACCGGCGGGTCCGATGCGATGAACCTGTCGACCATGGCCCGGCGCGACGGTGACCACTACGAGGTCGACGGCAGCAAGATGTTCATCACCAATGCGCCCATCGCTGATCTGTTCCTCCTGTACGTGCGGACCGGCAAGCCTGGCCCGTTCGGCCTGACCACGCTGCTGGTCGAGGCCGGCACACCCGGCCTGACAGTCGGCCCCGTGATGGACAAGATCGGGCTGCGGACCAGCCCGATCGGCACTCTCTCCTTCGAGGAGCTGCGGATTCCCGTCACCCATCGGATCGGTGCCGAGGGCGCGGGATTCCTCGTGCTGGACTACGTGATGAAGCGGGAGGTGCTGTTCGGCTTCTCCCTCACTCTCGGCGAGATGACCCGTCGGCTGGAGGAGACGGTCGCGTTCGCCAGGTCCCGCACGCAGTTCGGGCAGCCGATCGGCAAGTACCAGGCCATCTCGCACAAGCTCGCCGACATGGCGATGCGGGTGGAGACCGCCCGCAAGTGGCTGACCGACACGGGAGCCAAGGTCGAGGCCGGGCAGGACGCCGCCTTCGATCTCGCCGCCACCAAGACGATCGTCTCCGAAGCGAACGTGCGGACCGCGCTGGACGCCGTCCAGATCCACGGTGGCCGCGGGGTGCTGACCGAGTTCGGGATGGAGCGCGAACTGCGCAACTCCATCGCCGGGACGATCTACTCCGGCAGCTCCGAGATCCAGCGCAACCGCATCGCCACTCTCATCGGCCTCTGACCAGGACAGGACTGCCATGACCATCGACCTGACCGACCTCACCCGCCCGACCGAGTTCCTCGACTACGAGACCGAGGAGGTCCAGGCTTTCATCGACCACGCCGTCAAGGACCGCTCGGCAGACCGGACCACCACCGCGATCGAGCTGTACTACGCCGTCCGCGACGACATCTTCTACGAGGTCTACGGCGCGGACCTGTCCGCCGAAGGGCTGAAGGCATCGAGCACGGTACGGGCCAAGTCCGGGTTCTGCCTGCACAAGGCCGCCCTCTACGCAGCGGTGGTCCGTGCTCTCGGCATCCCTTCCCGCCTCGTGTACGGCGACGTGCGCAACCACCTTGCGTCGCCGCGGCTCATCGAGCACATCGGCGCGGACGTGTTCTTCCACGGCCTCACCCAGCTCTACCTGAATGGCCGGTGGGTCAAGGCCACGCCGGTGTTCAACAAGATGCTCTGCAAGCTGTACCGCATGCAGGCCCTCGAGTTCGACGGCACGGCCGACAGCCTGTACCACCCGCACAGCGAGGGAGGATCGATGGAGTTCCTGGTCGACCACGGAGCCTTCGACGATGTCCCGTACGACTACGTCATCGCCACCATGCGGGCCAAGCACCCCAAGTTCCTCGACGACTCCGGCTCGGGAACCGTCAGCGGTGGCTCCCTCGCGAAGGAGGCGGCAGGCCGATGACCACCACAGCACCCGTCGACGGCTGGGATGCCGGTACCCGGATCGGCGTCGTCGTACCGCATGCCGATGTCGGTCCGGAGGCCGAGCTGCAGGCGATGGCTCCGGCGTCGGTGTCCATTCACGGATCGCGGATCCACTTCGCCGCCATGCGGGCCGGCGGCGAGATGGACGAGAAGATTCCGCACGACCCGGTCAGGGCGTTCGTCGAGCCCCCGTTCCTGGACCAGGCGGTGGAACTGGTGGCCGCGAGTCCGCTGCACGCCCTCGCGCTCGGCTTCACCTCGTCCAGTTATGTGTTGAAGGCCAAGGGGGAAGCGGAGCTCTACGAACGACTCGCGCCGGTCACCCGCGGTCTGCCGATCACGGGCACGACCAAGGCGGCCCGCGCTGCCTTCCACGCGCTGGGTGCGGAGAAGATCGCCATCGTGAACCCGCCGTGGTTCGACGACGTGCTCTCGACGCAGGGCGCGGACTACTTCGGCGAGTTCGGTTTCGACGTCGTGCATCACGGCCCGTGTGGGCTGCCGTCGAACCAGAAGGCGATCACGCCCGCCAACCTGTCCGCCTGGATCCGCGGTACGGTCGCCGCCCACCGGCCCGACGCAGTACTGGTCGCAGGCAACGGCATCCGTGCGGTGGGGACCATCAAGTCCCTCGAGGAAGAGCTGGGCTTCCACGTGGTCACCGCGAACCAGGTGATTTTGTGGCACGCCCTGCACCTGGCCGACGCCGCAGACGTTGCTGAGGGCATCAGCGACTACGGGCAGCTATTCCGCACCACTCCCAAGGACGGCCAAGCCTGAGTCAGGCGGCATAGCGGTCCACTTGTGGCGCCTGGTACGTCGCGACCTGTTGATAGGCGTAGGCCGCGGAGGCCAGCGTCATGTGGTGGTGCCAGCCCGGGTACGAACGACCCTCGAAGTCTCGCAGACCGAACTCTTGTTCCATCCGGGCGATAGCGGTAGCCGAACCGGTCGACCCGTCGATCAGTGCGAGGAGTTCGCCGAACGGCCGGTTCGTCAGATTCGTGAGCCACCGGCCATCGTGCCAGGGCCGGCCCGCCCGGCGCTGGTCGAACAGGCGGTAGGTGCGCTTCAGATCGGGCTGCAGTGGCAGGTTGTCCGGTACGGCGAGGACGAAGTCATGACCACGCTCGACGAGCCCATGGATCAGCGCGCGGGTGTCCAGATATCCGATCAGGTCGGCCACCACGGGCAAGGAACCCGCTGGCATTGTCGGTGTGGCTCCAGGCGGGGTCAGGCTGTCGAGCAGGTCCAGGACGCTCCCGGCCGGAGGTACCGCGGGACCCGGAATGCGAGCGCGCCGGCGCCGGGTGGCATCGGACCATTCCGCGGGCAGCAGCATGGTCCAGGCGACCGGCAGCTCCCCGGTGGCCGACGAGAGAAAGGCGCCGATCCCGATCTGGCAGTTGACGGTCCGTCCGGCCCGGGGAAGGAAGCGGCGATGCACTCCACAGGACTGCTCGCCGCGCTTGGGGATCACCGCCGCGGCGACGACCCAGGACCGGGGCCGGGTTTGCTGCTCGACCCAGCGCATGAGGCCGGCCTGGACGGGCTCCCAGTCCCAGGGACTGACATTGACGAACTGATGAAGGGCCTCGGCTGCGGTACCGGATTCGGTGACCGCGGCTGCCATCCGCCGGACGGTCTTCTTGCCCGGAGTGGTGAGCAGTCCCCGCACATAGACCTCGGCCCACCGCCGCTGGTCGGCTCTGGGTAATCGCCGGAACAACTCGTCGGTGAAACAACTGAGTGAGGTTGTGGTCATAGCTCGTAGACCATCAGGGAACTCGGAATGGCCTCAGTGTTTTTCAACTGCAAGAGGTAAATGCGCAGTTACTATCTGGATATTCAGCCAAGCGTTTGCTGGACAATTAGACCGGAGCTGAATGGCTTGCCATTAGCGCCCGAGGAACAGGCCGGCCGTGAGTCCGGCGGCGTAGACCAGCTCGGTGAGGCCGGTTCCCTTGAGTACTGGGATGAGTGCAGGGCCGACTGCGTCGCTGACGACGACCTTGATCGACTTGGCGGCCAGCGGCAGCGCGATGAGGGCCAGCAGGGCCCAGGGGGTCGCCAGGGCTGACAGGGCCGCCAGGATGAAGGCCAGCGCGACCAGCCCGGCGTACAGGCGGCGGGAGCGGGCAGCACCCAGTACTACGGCCAGCGTCCGCTTGCCGGTCACCGAGTCGGTGGGGATGTCGCGGAGGTTGTTGGCGACCAGGAGAGCGCAGGCGATGCTCCCGATGGCCACTGCACCGGCTACTGCCGTCCAGTGCAGCTTCTCGGCTTGGACGTACGTAGTACCGAGTACTGCGACCAGGCCGAAGAACACGAAGACGCTGACCTCACCGAGCGCTCGGTAGCCGTAAGGCTTCTTGCCGCCCGTGTAGAACCAGGCTCCGAGGATCGAGGCGGCTCCTGGGACGAGCATCCACCAAGTCGTCGTTGCGGTGAGCACCAGGCCGAGTGCTGCGCCGAGGCCGAAGCAGATGAACGCCACGGTCTTCACTTGCCGCGGGCTGGCCACCTTGGAGCCCACCAGGCGCAGTGGGCCGACCCGGTTCTCGTCCGTGCCGCGGATGCCGTCGCTGTAGTCATTGGCGTAGTTGACGCCGATCTGGAGCGCCAGAGCGACGCCCAGCGCCAGCAGGGCCTTCCACCAGACGAAGCCGTCGACGTAGGCGGCTGCACCCGTGCCGACGAGCACAGGGGCGATCGCGGCGGGCAGGGTGCGAGGGCGGGCGCCTTCGATCCACTGGGCAGGGGTGGCCATGGCAACCGATTCTGTCAGCCGCTGGGCAAGGGCTTGCAGGCGGCACAGGCTGCGGGCTCCGCCGGGCCGCGCCGTACGCTCGGAGTGACATGTCTACGTTGCGGCTAGTCCCTGGCACCCCGGATGCCGTGCTGTCTGCACTGAGCGCCCTACTCAAAGGCACCGGTACTGCGTTCGCTCCGTTGCCGGGTGATCCCGCCTCGGCGGAGCGGGTGCGGCAGGCGGTGGTCCCGGACGAGCCGCTCGAGTCGGAGGACTGTGGGGTCGTACTGACCACGTCCGGCTCGTCGGGCGAGCCCAAGGGCGTGATGCTCTCCACCAGCGCGCTGGTCGCGTCCGCCACTGCCACCCACGAGCGGCTGGGTGGACCGGGCCAGTGGTTGCTACCAATGCAGCCGTACTTCGTCGGCGGCCTGCAGGTCCTCACCCGCTCGGTACTGGCTGGTCAGGCGCCGGTCGTCGCGGGGGATCACCCGACCTTCACTGCCGCGGCGAAAGCGATGACAGGGGAGAGGCGCTACACGGCGATGGTGCCGACGCAGCTCGCTCGCTATCTGGAGACGGAGCTGGAGGCGCTGCTGAGCTTCGACGCGATCATCATCGGCGGCGCCGCGATGCCCGCCGAGCTGAAGGCGAAGGCAGCCGCTGCGGGCGTCACAGCAATCCCCTCCTATGGCATGACGGAGACCGGCAGTGGGTGCGTCTACGCCGGCGAGCCACTGAAAGGCACCTCGCTGCGGCTGGAAGACCACAGAATCTGCATCAAAGGACCGACGCTGTTCAGTGGCTACCGGTTGCGGCCGGAGCTGACCGCTGAAGTACTGCGGGATGGGTGGTTCCGGACTCAGGATCGGGGGGAGGTCGTCGACGGCAAGTTGCGGGTGACCGGGCGGGTTGACGACGTGGTGATCTCTGGTGGGGTCAACGTGACGCTGACCGCTGTGCAGGCGCGGGTCCTGGAACACCCGGAGGTCAAGGACGCCGTGGTGCTCGGGGTTCCTGATGCCGAATGGGGTTCGCGAGTGGTCGTGTTCGTGGTGGGTGACGTGGCGCTGAACGAACTCAGGGACTTCGTCGGTGAGGTCCTGCCGCGGACCTGGGCGCCGCGGGAGCTCGTGCGGCTGGACAGCCTGCCGATGCTTGCTTCGGGCAAGGTTGATCGGCAGTTGCTGCTGGACGGTGTGCGGTGATCACCTTTGCGCTCGGGTTGAAGAACAAGTTCCGCGGGATCACGGCGCGCGAGGGGATATTGTTCGAAGGGCCGGCAGGGTGGGCGGAGTGGTCGCCGTTCCTGGACTATGACGACGCGACTTGCGTGTCGTGGCTGCGGGCTGCTCGGGAGGCGGCCTTCGACGGCTGGCCGCAACCGGTACGGGACGTCGTACCGGTGAACTGCACAGTGCCGGCGGTGGGGCCGGAGAAGGCTGCCGCGATTGTGCGGACGTCGGGGTGCGCAACGGCCAAGGTGAAGGTGGCTGAGCCGGGGCAGACCCTGAAGGATGACTTGGAGCGGGTTGAGGCGGTCAGGGATGCGATCGGTCGTGGGCAGGTGCGCATCGATGCCAACGGTGGCTGGTCTGTCGAGGAAGCCCTGCGGGCGTTGAAGGAACTGCGCCGCTTCGACTTGGAGTATGTCGAGCAGCCCTGCGCCGCAGTGGAAGACCTGGCGTCGGTACGGCGCCGTACCGACGTGCTGGTCGCTGCCGATGAGTCGATCCGGCGGGCCGAGGATCCCTTGCTGGTGCGGAAGCTTGAGGCGGCCGACATTGCAGTGCTGAAGGTGCAGCCGATCGGTGGTGTGCGGGCCTGTCTGGACATCGCTGAGCAGATCGGCCTGCCGGTCGTCGTCTCCTCTGCGCTGGAGACCTCGATCGGCATCGCTGCCGGTGTAGCTCTCGCGGCGGCGCTGCCGGAGCTCCCGTACGCGTGCGGCCTGGCCACTGTCTCCATGTTCACAGCGGAGGTCGTCGACGAGCCGCTGCTGCCCGTCGATGGGTTCTTGCCGGTGAAGCGCCTGGTACCGGCGCAAGACTTGCCAACTGCCGACCGAGCGACCACTGCCAAGTGGGAAGCGCGGTTCGCGAGGGTAGATGCATTGAGAGGAAGCAGATGAACCCGTCCACGGCGTTCGCGACAGTGGTGGTCGACGAGCTGATCAGGTCCGGCGTCCGCGAGGCGGTGCTGGCTCCCGGCTCGCGCAGCACCCCGCTGGCCTTGGCTCTCGCCGCTGCCGACCGAGACGGGCGCCTGCGCCTCCACGTGCGGATCGACGAGCGTACGGCGGGTTTCCTGGCTCTCGGACTCATCCGTGGCACGGGGCTGCCGGTGCCGGTGGTAACAACGTCCGGTACTGCGGTCGCCAACCTCTACCCGGCTGTCCTGGAGGCATCCCACAGCGGCCTGCCGCTGATCGTGCTGAGCGCCGACCGCCCGCCGGAGCTGCGGGGGACCGGTGCCAACCAGACCACCGACCAGCTGAAGGTGTTCGGCGACGCCGTCCACCTCTTCCACGAGCTCGGGACGCCGACCAAGCAGCTGGGCCAGGTCGCGTACTGGCGCTCACAGATCGCCCGCGCCGTGTCTACAGCAGTGGGCGCCCGCACAGCCGACCCCGGCCCGGTGCAACTCAACTGCCCGCTGGTAGAACCCCTGGTGCCCACAGACGACGGTGACTGGCCAGAACCGCTCGACGGGCGCAGCACCGGCCCATGGACCAGCGTGCACGCCACCGCCGCCCAGCCCTCGGCAGTCGCGCCCGGACCCAAGACCGTGGTGGTGGCGGGCGACGGCGCCTCGCAGGCGGCGCGGCTCGCGGCCGAGGCAGGCAACTGGCCGCTGTTCGCCGAACCGTCCAGCCGAGCCAGAACCGGCCCCGCCGTCATCTCGGCCTACCGATTGTTGCTAGCAGCAACCTCTCTCAACGATGAGATCGAGCGGGTGCTGGTGTTCGGGCACCCGACCCTCTCGCGGCCGGTCACCAAGCTCCTCGCGCGCCCCGAGGTCGAGGTCATCGTCGTGTCGCCGACCGGTCTGTGGCCCGACGCCGGACGCCGGGCCGCGGCCGTCGTCACCGGTCTCGAAGTGATCGGCACGGACACCACCGACTGGCTGGACCGCTGGCTGCAAGCCGACCAGCAGGCCCGCCCGGCGATCGACAAGGTCCTGGCAGGCAGCCTCAGCGGCCCAGCCGTCGCAGCCCTGATGGGCGAGGTGATCGGCGCCGACGGCATGCTCGTCGTCGCCTCCTCCAACCCAGTGCGCGACCTCGACCTGGCGCCCGTCGTACCGATCCGGACAGTGGCCAACCGCGGCCTCGCAGGCATCGACGGCACCCTCTCCACCGCCGTCGGCGCCGCCCTCGCCAACGCCGGCCCAACCTACGCGCTGGTCGGTGACCTCGCCTTCCTGCACGACGCCAACGGCTTGGTGATCGGCCCAGCCGAACCGCGCCCCGACCTGCGCATAGTGGTCGTCAACGACAACGGCGGCGGCATCTTCAGCACCCTCGAACAAGGCGGCACCGACCACGCCACCCACTTCGAGCGCGTCTTCGGCACCCCGCACAACGTCGACCTCTCCGCACTCGCCGCCGCCACCAGCACCCCCTACAAGCTGGTCGAGACAACAGACGCACTAAGAGACGCCCTAGCCCAAACAGTCGCCGGCATCGACATCATCGAAGTACGGGTCGACCGGTCCACGCACCGCGACCTGCAGGCCGAGCTGCGGGCTGCCGTCAGCCAGTTGTAGCCACGACGGCCGGCTGGAGGGTGCGGAGGCGGCCTAGGAGGCAGCCGAGCACCACGAGGACCAGCGAGGTCGTGACGAGGATGGGGATGACTGCGCCGCGCAGGGACGAGTTGAGTGGGGCGGCGATGGTGAGGATGGTGCTGACCCCGATCAGCGCAGTGGTGAGCTTGCGGCCGGGCCGGGCGACTGCCAGGAACGGCAAGCACCAGACGAAGTACCAGTCATGAGCAGTGGGGCCTAGGAGAACGACTGCCAGCAAGGCGATTCCCACTGCTCGCGCGGCGTTGTGGATGTGTGACCGCAGGCCCAGCAGCGCGATCAACCCAACGGCTGCGATCATCCCGAGCAATCGCACGATCTGCAGAGCCTGCTGGGCAGCTGAGTCCTCACCGAGCCAGGACAGTACTCCGGACGCGCCCAGCCCGATCAGGTTGGCGATGGACAGCGGTGACCGTACGAGCCCCGGTACGTCGAGTGCGCTCAGCCAGCCCGACCCGACGCCGGTCAACTCACCGATAGTCACCAAGGTCAGGACCGACACACCACCGGCGATAGCCAGGCTGGCCAGCCGCAACCGTGCACGACCAGCCAGGGGACTCATCACTGCGGCTATCGCGATGACCACCAGCCCGCCGGGCAACTTCACTGCAGCCGCAGTGCCAGCCAGGACAGCAGCCGTGCCCCAATGACCTGTCAGCGCCAGAGCAAACGCAGAGCAAGCCAGTCCCAGCATCAGTACGTCGTTGTGCGCCGCCCCCAGGCCATGGGTGATCAGCACTGGGTTGGCAACGACCAGCCAGGTGGCGACAGTCGGGTCCACACGGCAGGCGGTGGCGAGCCGCGGTACGGCCCAGGCGATCAGCACGAACCCGAGCACTGCCAGCAAGCGGTGCGCCAGCATCAGGACGTACGGGTCGAGGGTCAGCCGCGCTGCGAGCCCGCCGTACGCGAGCGGCAACGGCCCGTACGGCGCCGGGGTCGCCATCCACATCGGGTCGACCGCCTCGATGACCGGGCCCGACAGGACGCCGGGGCCGACGCTGTAGGGGTCGTAGCCGTTGGCGACCAGCGCCCCTTGAGCGGCGTAGCTCCAGGCGTCCCTGCTGAACAGTGGTGGGATCAGGAGCAATGGCGCGCTCCAGCACACGACCATCGGCAACAACCGGACCCGTACGCCCGCGAGGACCTCTCGGCCGACCGAGAGCCAGGCCCACACGAGTAGGCCGAGTCCGGCGACCATGAACGTCAGGCCGGTCATCCGGCCGGCCAAGGTGGCCCGTAGGTCACTGGCGATCGGCAGCGACGCCACCCATGAGGACTCCGGCACTACCGAGGTCACCAGGGAGGCAACGGCCACGATGCCTGACCCGACCAGCCCACGAAAAAACGCCGACGGCACCCGCATGCCGCCGACGCTAGTTCGGCAAAGCGGCCCACCGATGAACGCTAGGCAGATTCCTTCCGGAAGGTACGGGCGCCAACTGCCAGACCGATGACGGTGAGAAGGATGACCCAGAAGAGACCCCACAGGGACGAACTGCTGGCGATGTCGCCGCGGAAGAGCGAGCGGACGCCCGTCACCACGTGCTTCAGCGGGCTGATGTCGGACAGCCGCTGCAGCCAGGTCGGGCCGATCTGCATCGGCAGCAGGATGCCGGACAGCAGCAGGAGCGGCATCGCGATGCCGTTCAGCAGCGGTGCCAGGGCGTCCTCGCTCTTGGTGATGAGCGCGACGGAGTACGAGAGCGAGGCGAAGGTTGCACCGAGGAGGGCGACGATTACCAGGGACAGCAAGACGCCACCCCACGGTGCGCGCAAGCCCAGTGGCAGGGCAGCAAGCAGCAACAGCACTGTCTGCGCGACGAGCACCACGACGTCGCGTAGTACGCGGCCTGCCATCAGCGCGATCCGGGAGGCCGGGGTGACCCGGTCGGCCTCGATCACGCCGGCCCGGTACTCCGCGATCAGGCCGAAGCCGACGAACATCGCGCCGAACATGCCGAGCTGGACGATCAGGCCGGGAATGAACACCTGGTAGGCGTTGGTGGTCGCGCCCTCGCTGATCGTCGAGGTGATCGGCTTCAGCAGCGGGCCGAACAGGAACAGGTACATCAACGGCTGGCTGAGCATCAGGATGGACCACATCGGATTGCGCAGCGACAGCCGCATCGCACGGTTGAAGACGATCCAGGTTTCGCGCAGAATCATGCGGCGACCTCCTTGACCTCGGTAGCGGGGGAGTCCTCGTCGCGCAGGGAGCGGCCGGTCATGGTCAGGAAGACGTCGTCCAGCGTCGGGCGGTGCACCTCGACGCCGTTCAACTCGATGCCCTGGGCATCGATCGAGCGGAGCAGGGAGGGCAGCACCGAACCGCCCTTGGGGATCCGGAAGGCGACCACGTCACCGTCGATCTCGATCGCGACCGCGCCGGGCAGTTCGGCCACGATCTTGGTCACTCCGGTGGCCTGCGTCTCGTCGACCAGGCTGAGCCGGACGGCGTCGCCGGAGACCTGCTGCTTGAGCTCGTCAGGCTTGCCGGCGGCAACGATCTTGCCGTGGTCGATGACCAGGATCCGGTCGCAGAGCGCGTCCGCCTCGTCCAGGTAGTGGGTGGTCAGGAAGATCGTCGCGCCGCGCTCGCGCAGTCCGCGGATGTGCTCCCACAGGTTCGCCCGTGCCTGCGGGTCGAGGCCGGTGGTCGGCTCGTCCAGGAAGATCAGCTTGGGGTCGTGGATCAGCCCCATCACGATGTCGAGCCGGCGCCGCTGGCCGCCCGACAGGGTCTTGCACTGGCGCCGCCACAGGCCGGGCAGGTCGAGCTGCTCGAACAGCGCCTGGCCGTCGGCGGCGGCCTTCTTCTTGTCCACGCCGTACAGCCGGGCGTGGTCGACCACCTCGTCGCCCGCGATCGCCTCGGGCAGGGTCGAGCCGCTCTGCGGGACGTACCCGATCCGCCGGCGGACGCCGACCGGGTCCTTCGCCAGGTCGCAACCGGCCACGGTCGCGGTGCCGCTGGTCGGCGTGATCAGGGTGGCGAGCATCCGCATGGTGGTGGTCTTGCCGGCCCCGTTCGGGCCGAGGAAGCCGACGATCTCCCAGTCGGCGACATCCAGGTCTACCCCCTGCACGGCCTGCACCGGCCCGCGCTTGGTCTTGAAGGTGCGGACGAGTCCGCGAGCTTCGATCATCATGCCGACCAGTCTCAACCAGTCAACCTTGAATAGTCAACATTGACTAAATCGGCGAAATCCGGTCTGACTTCAGTCCGGTGGCTCCGGGATGACGCCCCAGTGCGTGGTCGTGCCCGGTGGTGGCCGGAAGGACGGCGGCTCGCCCGCGAACGCGTACTCGCCGTCGGCGATCCGCTGCCGGAACTCCTTGGTCCACTCCAGCTCGCCCCGGTCGCGCGCCATCGAGACCCGGAACATCTCGATCACGTGGTCCGGTGTGGCGGGGTCCTCCAGGATCTGGCGTTCCTTGAACGGCTCGAGCTTGGCGAGCTGCTCCAGCTGGACGATCCGGGACTCCAGGGCGGCCACCACCTCGTCGCGGCGCAGCGACCACATGAAGCTGAGGGCGGCCTGCATCAGGCCCGGCTGGAAGCTGTCGACGTTCCACAGCGCGGCCCGCAGCAGCGTGATGTACTCCATCTCCCCGTCCGCCGTCAGCTTGTACGACGTCCGGCCGGGCTTGTCGCCAACCTCTTCCTCCAGCTCCACCAGGTAGCCGTGCTTGGCCAGTGTGCGCAGGCCGGTGTAGATCGAGCCGGGGTTGATGTTCGCCCACTGGTCCACCTTCCAGGTCATCAGCTCGCGCCGCAGCTGATAGCCGTAGGCGGGCTGGAAGATCCGGACGACCCCGAGCAGGAGCAACCGTGTGGTGGACATGAAATTGAGTGTAAATTCAAGCCACCCCGGCCGTAGTGTTGCCGTGCATGAGCGTACGGGTGACGAACGACCCAGCCGAGTTCCAGGCGACCACCTTCGCTTTCCTGGAGCGCGACCCGGTGCTGCACACCATCGTGATGACCAACGTCGCGGAACGTGCCTCCGGCAGCTACCCCGCCGAGGCAGAGCCCTCGTACTACGTCTCGGTGCACGCCGACTCCGGTGAGGTGGTCGGCGCCACGATGCGCACCCCCGGCCGTCCGATCCATCTCGGAGCCCTGCGCGAGGACCTCGCGGTCGAAGCGGCCGACGCGTACGCCGAACTGCTCCCCGATGCTCCTGGGGTCGCCGGTGATCGCGCGGCGGCACTGCCCTTCGCCAGACGCTGGGGCGAGCTGCGCGGCACCACCTGGACAGAGACTCGTGGTGTCCGGCTGCACAAACTGATCGAGCTGCACCAGCTCGAGGCCGAAGGCGAGCCGCGGCGGATGACGGAGTCCGACGTCCAGCGCGCCGCCGAGTGGAACACCGACGGTTTCGCCGGCGAGTCGCCGACGCCGGACCTGGTCTGGGCCAGGCGTCAGTTCGAGTCGGGCGCGATGTGGTTCTGGCAGGTCGACGGAGTGCCGGTGAGCATGGCGTCGTACCACCTGCCGTTGTTCGGGGTCTGCCGGGTCGGCCCGGTCTACACGCCACCCGAACACCGCCGCAACGGCTACGCCGGCGCGCTGACCGCGCACGTCACCGCGCAGATCCTTGCTCAGGGCAACCAGGCTTGCCTCTACACCGACCTGGCCAACCCCACCTCCAACCAGCTCTACGCCCGGATCGGCTACACCCCCGTCGCCGACGCCATCGACCTCACCTTCAGCTCATGAGAATTCGGGCCACCAGCAACCCCGCCGAGTTCAAGGCAACAGTTTTCCCTTTCCTGCAAGCCGATCCGATCCTCCACACGTCCCTGCTCAGCAACGTCGAGGACCGGGTCAACGGCCTGATGCACGACCCAGCGCCGCCGGTCTTCCTGTCCGTCCATGACATCAGCGACGCAGTCATCGGGGCAGCCTTCTGCGGCGCATCCCGAGGCATCCAGCTCGGCGCTCTCCCCGACTCCTTGGTCCCGGAGATCGTCGACGTCTGCGCCGAGCTGGCACCGAACCCCGACGAGATCGCCGGTACTGCGAGCGCCGCGCGTCAGCTGGCGGAGTTGCTTGCCGCGCGCAACGGCAAGACTCCCCGGCAGACACAGGGAATTCGGCTGCACAAGCTCGACCAGTTCGTAGCGCTCAAGGCCGACGGTGCTCCCCGGCGAGCTGTTGCGGCGGACGTCGAGGTCATCGCGGCTCTGATGCCCGGCTACCGAGCCGACGTCGGGCATGGACTGCCGGCCGCCGAGGAAGAGGGCTGGGTGCGCGCCAGGATCGAGGCGGGCAGGCTGTGGGTCTGGGAGAACGAAGGCCGGGTGGTGAGTCTGGTCGGGCATCAGGCGACGCTCTTCCGTGCGACCAGGGTCGGTCCGGTCTACACCCCGCCGCGCGACCGCGGTCGCGGCTATGCGGGCGCACTCACCGCCCACGTCACCCGGCAGCTGCTGGATGCCGGTTCCCAGGTGTGCCTGCACACCGACCTCGCCAACCCCACGGCCAACAAGATCTACGCCGCCATCGGCTACCGGCCGCTGGTCGACTTGGTGGTCTACCGACTAGATCCAGCCGTGGGTGCGGGCGAGTTGGACTGATTCGTGGCGGTTGGTGGTGCCGAGCTTGCCGGCTGCGGACGAGAGGTAGTTGCGGACGGTGCCGGGGGAAAGGGATGCGCGCTGGGCGATCTGTTCGATCGGGGCGCCGTCGGCGGCGTGTTCCAGGACCTCGGCTTCGCGGGGAGTCAGTGGGTTGTCACCGGCGCTGATGGCCTCCGCGGCGAGTTCCGGATCGACGTACCGGCCGCCGGCGTGGATCGTGCGGATGACGTCGGCGAAGACGTGCGCCGACACCGTCTTCGGGAGGAACCCGCGAGCGCCGGCCGCCAGTGCCTGCTTCAGATAGCCCGGGCGGCCGTGGCCGGTGACGATCACGCAGGTGCACTCCGGCAGTTCTTTGCGCAGCGCCTCGACCACACCGATCCCACCCATCGCCGACGGCGCAGCGAGACCGGGCATCTGAAGATCCAGTACTGCGACGTCCGGCCGGTGCAACCGCGCCATCGCCACTGCCTCGTCGGCGGACGCCGCCTGGCCGACCACCTCCAGGTCGTCCTCCAGCGACAGCAGGGCGGCGAGCGCGGTCCTGATCAGGTTCTCGTCGTCGGCGAGCAGCAGCCGGATCACGCGACCACCGGCAGCCGCGCGACTAGGACGAACCGCCCCGGCGGACTCTCGACCGTCAGCGTCCCGCCGAGCTCACTGAGTCGCTCGCGCAGTCCGGTGATCCCCATGCCGTCGCCGTTGGAGGTGCTGGAACTCACGCCGTCATTCTCCATCCGGAGCCCGGTCCCGGCAGGGCTGTGATCCAGCTCGATCTTGCAGGTGGTCGCGTTGCTGTGCCGGATGACGTTCGTGGTGCCCTCCCGGACGACCCAGCCCAGCGCCGCTTGCGTGGCGGGCGGCAGGGTCGAGGCGTCACCGATCACCCGGCAGTTGACGCCAGCGGACCGGAGTACCGACTGGGCGCCGGCCAGCTCGGTGGTGAGGTCCGTGGCGCGGTAGCCACCGACCACGGCTCGCATCTCGCGGAGTGAGTCGTGGGCGATCCGGCGTACGTCCAGCATCTGCTCGGCGGCTTTGGGGTCACCACGGTTGGCGAGGGCAGCGGCCAGCTCACTCTGTACTGCGACCAGCGACAGGTTGCGGCCGAGCGTGTCGTGCAGGTCGCGCCCGAACCGCAACCGCTCCTCGGCGATCGCCAGTTGCGCGGCGACCGCTCGCGACTCGTCGATCTCCCAACCGAGCCGGAGCGTCCAGACCGTGGCGCGGCAGGTGAAGACGAGCGTGACGGCTGGGTAGATGTAGGCGACCAATGCGCCTGCGTTGAAGGCCAGTAGGCCTGTCACGACGCCTCCGGCGGCGATGACCGCCAACAGGGTCGTGCCCCGCAACATCGGGGTCATGGCGAAGGTCAGGCCGGCGCCCATCAGCAAGACCACCGCAGTACGGAGATCCAGGTCCGCGCCGGACTGCGAGAACCTCGGGAAGGCCAGTGCCGCCGCGCCGACTGCCGCGACGGCCAAGGCGGTCGCGATGCTTACCAGCCGGCGACTGACCCGCGGCCCGCCCAAATACCGGCGGATACTCGCGCGGAGCAGGAACAGGTTGGCCGTGGTGTGCGCGGCAGCGACGAGCCAGAAGAGCGCAACACCTGCGGGCCGCAGCTCCCGCTCGGCGAAGGTGATCAGTACTGCGACGAAGAACCCAGCACAGCACAGTCCGTACAGCGGCCAGCGCAGGCTGATGTCGAAGCGCTCGGCTCTGCTGCGCTGCAGCCACCACCGCGGGACGGGCACCATGGTGGTCAGCCTGTCACGTCAGTCATCGGCGCGGTT
Organism: Kribbella sp. CA-294648; assembly: GCF_050943845.1. Lineage (NCBI taxonomy): Bacteria > Bacillati > Actinomycetota > Actinomycetes > Propionibacteriales > Kribbellaceae > Kribbella > Kribbella sp. CA-294648. The sequence goes on along the minus strand of NZ_CP191981.1, from coordinate 7,849,387 downwards.
CCCACCGGAACCAGCGGCGCGTCGCCAGACCGCCCACGATCACCCAAGCCAACAGGACAAGCACAGGCCGTACTGCGGGCCCGAACGACCCGGCGAGGTCCACGGTGCTCCCGTCGGCAGTTGTGCCCGATAGCCCGAGTCGCAGGAGTTCCACTACCGGTGTGAGCGGCAGCAGCCTGGCCAGTTGCTCCAGAGGCTCCGAGAGATCGGTGAGCGGAAAGTAGAGGCCGCTGAAGGTCAGGGGGATGACCAGCAACGGCGTTGTCGTCAGCTGAGCCATCTCCACGCTGCTGGTCACTGCGGTTGTTGCAGTCGCCAGGAGGACGAACACGAGTGAACCGAGCACCAGGGCGAGGACGACGAGCAGAGGGTTCACCGGCAGCGGGAGGCCGAACAGTACGGCGCTGGTGACCGCAGCCAGGACCGCTTGCCCCCAGGCGATCGCCACCGCGGGTGTCGCAGTACCGGCCAGGATGTGCAGGTCTGTCGCCTCGCCTGTGCGCAGCCGCTTGAGCACAAGCTCCTCGCGACGGGCGACCAGCGCGGTGACGAGGTGGTAGTAGACGAAGAGGTTCAGAGCCACCGCACTCACGGTGACGACGATCGCCACCCCAGGGTCGGCCGCAATAGCCGACATCAACTCCGCCGACGACCGCAGCCCCAGCACAACCCCAATCGGCAACCCAACAGCAATCAGCAAGGCCAAAGGATTCCGTCGAAGCAACAGCGCTTCCGACCAAGCCAGCGAACTCATACCAAAACTCCTTGGTCGGATTCGGCGATGGCTAGGAAGGCTTCTTCTAGTGAGGCTGGGCGGGCGGTTAGTTCTTCCAGGCTTAGGTCGTTGCGGGCTGCCCAGGTGAGTAGTGCTGTGAGGGTGGGCTGGAGGGTCTCGGTGTCGAGGGCCACGTGGGTTCCGTTGATTGTGGCAACTACTTCGGGGAGGGGTGGGAGGGTTGCGTCGGCGGGTAGATGGAAGGTGATGCGAGCTGGGCGGATGGCGGCTATTTCGGTTGGTGTGCCTAGGGCGACTATGCGGCCGTGGTGCAGGATCGCCAGGCGGTCGGCCAGTTCGGCGGCTTCTGCGAGGTAGTGGGTGGTGAGCAGGATCGTCGTACCGGAGTCCAGCAGGTGCGACATCAACTGCCAGGTATGTTGCCGGTGCTCCGGGTCGAGTCCCGCGGTTGGTTCGTCGAGGAACAAGAGGTCAGGGTGGCCGGCGATTGCCAGACCGAGGCTGAGCCGTTGGCGCTCCCCGCCGGACAGTTGGCGGACCCGGACTCTTGCAGTGCGGGTCAGCTCGACGAGCTCCAGGATCTCCTCCGCCGGGCGTGGATTGCTCAGCGTGCCGGTCCACATCCTGACGGTCTCGGCGACGGTCAGGTCGGCAGCGAAACCCCTGTCCTGCAACATGATTCCGGTCCGCGGCCGGACGACTCGCCGTTCGCGGTACGGGTCGTGGCCGAACACCCGGACCGTGCCGGAGGTCGGCCGGGCAAGTCCCTCGAGCACCTCGAGCGTCGAGGTCTTGCCTGCGCCGTTGGTGCCGAGCAGCGCGAAGAGCTCACCCCGCCGGACCGAGAAGTCGATACCCCGGACGGCGTCGTACCCCGGTCTGCCGCCGTACCGGCGGGTGAGCCGGTCGACCTGGATGATCGCTGATTCGTCCATACGAACCAGCTTGGTGGCCGGGCGGCGTACCGAGGCGTGCAGCTGTCACCGGTAGTGGTGACAAATGTCAGTTGACCTCGACCGAGTCGCCCGGGGTGACGAGCAGGAACGGCCGGTCGCCCTGGCCGTCGAGGAAGCGCTTCATCTGGCCGTGGCCGACCGGGCTCAGCGGCGCCTCGTGGATGCCGAGGGTCTGCTCGGCCTCGACGGCGCGCGCATACTCGACCGCCGGCGGCAGCGAGAACCACGGACCGCCGATCGGCACCAGGTTGGTGTGCACCTTCCGGTCCGGCCGGGTGAAGGAGTCGCCCGGATGGTAGACCGCATCCTCGATCAGGTAGCCGACGTTCTGACATGGAACACCCAGCTCCGGAAGGATCACCGCATGATCCTTGCCGTAGGCACGGACCGCGAAACCGGCTGCCTCGAAAACGTCGCCATCGGCAACTACCTGGACCCGCTCGGCGAGCTCACCGGCCTGCGCGGCGACCCCGGCGTTGGTCCAGATCGGGACGTTCACGGTCTTCAGCCGGTCGACGTCGAAGTGGTCCGGGTGCTCGTGCGTGACCAGGATCGCGTCGATGCCCTCGAAGGCCGCGTCCTCGGCGAAGTTGCCCGGATCGACCAGCAGGACCTTGCCGTCCTTCTCCAGCTTGACGCAGGCATGCGAGTACTTCGTGAGCTTCACAGTCAGTCTCCCAACGCGTCTCTCATCGGAACCAGCTTGGCGTTCGTCTCGGCCAGTTCGGCTTCCGGGTCGGAACCCGCGACGATGCCGGCGCCGGCGAACAGCCGCATCCGGGTCGGGTCCTCGGGATCGGCCTGGCCACAGCGCAGCGCGATGCACCACTCGCCATCGCCGGCCGCGTCCATCCAGCCGACCGGCCCGCTGAACCGGCCGCGGGGCATGCCCTCGATCTCGCCGATCACGTCCCGGGCGACGTCGGTCGGCGTACCGCAGACCGCCGCGGACGGGTGCAGCGCGGCGGCGAGACCAAGGGCGGAGGCGCCGTTGGCCGCGACGCCGGCGACATCGGAGGCGAGGTGCATCACGTTCGGCAGGTGCAGCACGAACGGGGTCTCGGGCACGTTCATCGACTTGCAGTGCGGCTTCAGTGCGTCGGCCACCGAGCGGACCGCGAACTCGTGCTCCTCGAGATCCTTGCTCGACCGCGCCAGCGAGGCGGCCAGCGCGAGGTCGTGCGCGTCGTCCCCGGTACGACGGATCGTGCCGGCCAGCACACGCGAGGTGATCAGACCCTTCTCGCGGCGTACCAGCAGTTCCGGGGTGGCGCCGATCAGTCCGTCGACCGAGAAGGTCCAGCAGTTCGGGTACGCCGCCGCCAGCCGGCGCAGCGGCCAGCGCAGGTCGATCGGGTTGGGTGAGATCGCGATCAGGTCGCGCGCGAGCACCACCTTCTCCAGCTCGCCACTGGTGATCCGCTTGACCGCGTCGGCGACGATGCCCGCCCACTCGGTACCGGACCGCGCACCGTCGGCGAAGGCGACCGCACCGACCGGGTCCGGCTCGTACGTCGTCAGCTCAGGCGGCCCGGCCAGCGAGCTCGCACCGGAGATCGTGGTCACCCAGGTGATGCCACCGCGCCGGCCGACGATCACCTCCGGTACCACCAGTTCACTGGCGTCGGCGTCGGTGAACCCGAACGACCCGAAGCAGACCAGTCCAGAGCCTGGTACGCCGATCTCGTCGCGCACCACGGCGCTCGCGGTGAGTTCCTTCCACCAGCGCTGCGCCTCGGCAAACCGGTTGCTACCGGCAACATCCAGCCGGGCGGCGACACCCCAGCCGACGTGCCCGTCGCCCCGGCGTACCCAGGCCAGCCCGCCGGTCGGCGGCAGGTGGTCCATCAGGGCGGCGGCGACGCCCTCGACCCGCTGGCTGCGAACCACCAGCTGCGGCGCCGGCACGGCGCCGGGCGCCAGGCCGGGTCGGACCGGGTCAGACAAGCTCACGGCAACACTCCTCGCTCGCTTCCCGGCCCCGGGTCTCGATGGCCGGCCGGCTCATTGGAGATTCGCTCACGAGATGCAAGCGTAGGCCGCCCGAATGTCCAGCGAATTTCGGAGCCCACCGCAGCCGTGATCAACTAGACAGGTGACCAGGGCGGACTTGAGCAAACAACCCGAGCAAGTGGCCGCGATGTTCGACAACGTGGCTGAGGGCTACGACCGGACCAACGCGGTCGCCACGATGGGGCTGGAGAAGGCCTACTGGCGACCGCAGACACTGGCGGCGATCGCGCCGCGACGGGGGATGAAAATCCTCGACCTGGCCGCCGGAACCGGCGCGTCCAGTGTGAAACTGCGCGAGGCCGGGGCCGAGGTGGTGTCGTGCGACTTCTCGGTCGGCATGCTCCGGGTCGGCAAGCGCCGGTACCCCGAGCTGGACCTGGTGGCCGGTGACGCGCTGCGGCTGCCGTTCGCCGACGAGACGTTCGACGTGGTCACCATCTCCTGGGCGCTGCGCAACGTGGTCGACGTCACCGTCGCGCTGACCGAGATGCTCCGGGTGACCAAACCGGGCGGCCGGCTGGTGGTGCTGGAGAACTCGCACCCGACCTGGAAGCCGTTCCGGATCGCCTACCTCGAGTACATGATGCGGGCCGTCCCGGTGGTCGCGAAGGCGGTCTCGACGAACCCCGACGCCTACGAGTACCTGGCCGAATCGGTCCGCGCGTGGCCGGCCCAGATCCCGCTGGCGAACACGATCGAGGCGGCCGGCTGGACCCAGGTCCAATGGCGCAACCTGACCGGCGGTCTGGTAGCGATCCACCGCGGCGTGAAGCCACGTTAATTACGCAAGGAAAAGTGCGCATAAATCGGTTGCAGGCAAGGGGTTCCGGGCCGGTTTCGTGTCCAAGTCAGGCAGTCCTAGACTGTCGGGTGACCAGGCCTCGTGAATCCCTTCACGAGTGACGCAGCCAACCTCCAGGCCGGGATGAGATGAGCCAGAGCGAGCCGTTCAGGCAGCAGGCCGAGACCGCTGATGTGATCGTTGTCGGTGCCGGACCCGCAGGCTCGGCGGCCGCCTACCATCTGGCGAACGCCGGTCTCGACGTACTGCTGCTGGAGAAGACCGCCTTTCCGCGCGAGAAGGTGTGTGGCGACGGCCTCACCCCGCGCGGTACCAAGCAGCTGATCAACATGGGCATCGACATCTCGCCCGAGGCCGGCTGGATCAAGAACTACGGTCTGCGGATCCAGGGGGCCGGGCACCAGTTGCAGCTCGACTGGCCCGACCTGGCCAGCCACCCGAACTACGGGCTGACCCGCAACCGGATGGACTTCGACGACATGCTGGCCCGCCAGGCCGTCAAGGCCGGCGCCCAGCTGCGCGAGCGGACCAACGTGACCGCGCCGATCCTGGACGACAAGGGCTTCATCGTCGGTGTCACCGCCAAGCCGGTCGACGACAACGGCCGCCGGGCCGGCGACGACCTCGAGTTCCGCGCGCCGCTGGTGATGGCCGCCGACGGCAACTCGTCGCGGCTGAGCGTCTCGATGGGCCTGCACAAGCGCGACGACCGCCCGATGGGCGTCGCCGTGCGCACCTACTTCACCAGCCCGCGCCACGACGACGACTACCTCGAGTCGTGGCTGGAACTGTGGACCGACGACCCGAAGAACCCGGGTCAGCGCAGCCTGCTGCCGGGCTACGGCTGGATCTTCGGGATGGGCGACGGCACCGTCAACGTCGGCCTCGGCATCCTGAACACCTCCGACGCCTTCGGCAAGGTCGACTACGCCGACCTGCTCAAGCAGTGGCTGAAGAACACGCCGGAGGAGTGGCAGTTCCGCGACGAGTTCCAGACCATCCCGATCCGCGGGGCGGCGCTGCCGATGGGCTTCAACCGGCAGCCGCACTACACCCGCGGCCTGATGCTGCTCGGCGACGCGGGCGGGATGGTGAACCCGTTCAACGGCGAGGGCATCCCGTACGCGATGGAGTCCGGCTCGTTCGCCGCCGAGGTGGCCGCCCAGGCGCTCCGCCGGCAGCCGAACCAGCGGGAGCGCGCGCTGTCGGCGTACCCGAAGGCGTTGAAGCAGGAGTACGGCGGGTACTACACGCTCGGCCGCGTCTTCGTGAAGCTGATCGGCAACCCGGAGGTGATGCGGCTGTGCACGAAGTACGGCCTGCCGCGCACCACCTTGATGAAGTTCACCCTGAAACTGCTGGCCAACCTCACCGACCCGCGCGACGGCGACGTGATGGACAAGATCATCAACGGTCTCACCAAGGTCGCTCCGGCCGCCTGATCGGTGGGGCGAGTGAGCTGAGACACAGCGGGACTGGTAACACAGTGCTGCACCGCAACAGGCAGTACCAGCAACACCAGCCAGGCGACCGACCCACGCAGTACCGGAAGCAAGTAAGGAGGGAGCAGCGCCAAGATGCACCCTTACGTACCGATCCTCATCCTCGGTGTGCTCGCGACGATCTTCGTGGCGGGCACCTTGGTGACGAGCGCGATCGTCGGCCCGCGGCGCTACAACCGGGCCAAGCTCGACTCGTACGAGTGCGGCATCGAGCCGACGCCGCAGCCGGTCGGTGGTGGGCGTTTCCCGGTGAAGTACTACATCACCGCGATGCTCTTCATCATCTTCGACATCGAGATCATCTTCCTCTACCCCTGGGCCGTCGCCTTCGACCAGATGGCGCTGTTCGGGCTGATCGAGATGGTCATCTTCATCGTTACCGTCTTCGTCGCGTACGCCTACGTGTGGCGCCGCGGCGGACTGGAGTGGGACTGACCTATGGGTGCTGAGGAACAACTTCCGGCCGGCGTCTTGCTGACGACCGTCGAGGGCCTGTTCGGCTACATGCGCAAGGCGTCGTTGTGGCCGGCAACCTTCGGGCTGGCCTGCTGCGCGATCGAGATGATGACGACCGGTGCCCCGCGCTACGACGCGGCCCGGTTCGGCATGGAGGTCTTCCGCGCCTCGCCGCGGCAGGCCGACCTGATGATCGTGGCCGGCCGGGTGAGCCAGAAGATGGCCCCGGTCCTGCGCCAGATCTACGACCAGATGCCGAACCCGAAGTGGGTGCTGGCGATGGGTGTCTGCGCCTCGTCGGGCGGCATGTTCAACAACTACGCGATCGTGCAGGGCGTCGACCACGTCGTACCGGTGGACATGTACCTGCCCGGCTGCCCGCCGCGGCCGGAGATGCTGCTGGACGCGTTCCTCAAGCTGCACGAGGACATCCAGCAGGGCAAGCTCGGCGCGCACAAGCGGGAACTGCAGGCCGAGCAGGAGGCCGCGGCGCTGACCGCGTCCCCGACTCTCGAGATGAAGGGGCTGCTCCGGTGAGCGATCACCAGCCTGAAAACCTCCCCGCGACCGCGCCCGGTGGCGACGCTCAGACGCCGGCGGCCGAGGTCGTCGACCAGCGCGAGGGCATGTTCGGCGTCCGCGGCACCGGTGACACCTCCGGCTTCGGCGGCCTGCGCCGCCAGGTCGCGCTGCCGGGCGGGTCGGCCAAGCCGTACGGCGGCTGGTTCGACGCCGCCACCGAGAAGCTGGAGAGCCTGGTCGGCGACGGCGCGCTCGAGAAGGTCGTCGTCGCGTACGGCGAGCTGACCCTGCACGTCGCCCGCGAGCGGCTGGTCGAGGTCGCCCAGCACATCCGCGACGACGCCGACCTGCGGTTCGAGTTCTGCTCCGGTGTGTCGGGCGTGCACTACCCGAACGAGACCGGCCGCGAACTGCACGCCGTCTACCACCTGCTCTCGATCACCCACAACCGGCGGATCCGGCTGGAGGTGTCCTGCCCGGACACCGACCCGCACATCCCGTCGATCGTGTCGGTGTACCCGGCCAACGACTGGCACGAGCGCGAGACCTGGGACTTCTTCGGCATCATCTTCGACGGACACCCGGCGCTGACCCGGATCCAGATGCCGGACGACTGGCCCGGCCACCCGCAACGCAAGGACTACCCGCTCGGCGGCATCGACGTCGAGTACAAGGGCGCCGTCATCCCGCCGCCCGACACGCGGAGGTCTTACAACTGATGACCACGACAGACCCGTACGCGACCACTCGCGACACCACCGAAGGCAAGGTCTTCACCGTCACCGGTCAGGACTGGGACTCGGTCGTGTCCGGCCTGGGCGACGAGCCCGAAGAGCGCATCGTCGTCAACATGGGCCCGCAGCACCCGTCCACCCACGGCGTGCTCCGGCTGATCCTCGAGATCGAGGGCGAGACGGTGACCGAGGCCCGCTGCGGCATCGGCTACCTGCACACCGGGATCGAGAAGAACATGGAGTTCCGCTCCTGGACGCAGGGCGTCACGTTCTGCACCCGGATGGACTACCTGTCGCCGTTCTACAACGAGACGGCGTACTGCCTCGCGATCGAGCGGCTGCTCGGCATCGAGGACCAGATCCCGGAGAAGGCCAACGTGATGCGGGTGCTCCTGATGGAGCTCAACCGGATCAGCAGCCACCTGGTCTGCATCGCCACCGGTGGGATGGAGATCGGCGCGCTCACCGTGATGACGATCGGCTTCCGCGAGCGGGAGATGACGCTGGACCTGTTCGAGCTGATCACCGGCCTGCGGATGAACCACGCGTTCATCCGGCCGGGCGGCGTCGCCCAGGACCTGCCGCCGGGCGCGCTGGACAAGATCCGGGACTACATCACCTGGATGAACAAGCACCTGCCCGAGTACGCCGAACTGTGCAACGCGAACCCGATCTTCAAGGCCCGCCTGCAGGACGTCGGCTACCTGGACCTGACCGGCTGCATGGCGCTGGGCATCTCCGGCCCGCCGCTGCGCGCCACCGGCTACGGCCTGGACCTGCGCAAGACCCAGCCGTACTGCGGGTACGAGACCTACGACTTCGACGTACCGACCTGGGACACCGCTGACTCGTACGGCCGGTTCCGGATCCGGTTGCAGGAGATGCACGAGTCGCTGAAGATCGTCGAGCAGTGCGCCGACCGCCTGGCCAAGATGGAGGGCGAGCCGGTGATGGTGGCGGACAAGAAGATCGGCTGGCCGAGCCAGCTGGCCGTCGGCAATGACGGGATGGGCAACTCCCTCGACCACATCAAGCACATCATGGGTGAGTCGATGGAGGCACTGATCCATCACTTCAAGCTGGTCACCGAGGGCTTCCGGGTACCGGCCGGCCAGGCCTACGTGGCGATCGAGTCGCCGCGCGGCGAACTGGGCTGCCACCTGGTCTCCGACGGCGGCACCAAGCCGTACCGGGCGCACTTCCGCGACCCGTCGTTCGCAAACCTGCAGGCGATGCCGATCCTGTGCGAGGGCTCACAGGTCGCCGACGTGATCGTCGCCGTCGCCAGCCTTGACCCGGTGATGGGTGGAGTGGACCGATAGATGGCTGACACAACCGTTCCCTACAGCACAGGCGACTCGCTGATCGGTGAGACCACGATCGCCGAGATGCGCGAGCTGGCCGCCCGGTACCCGGTCGGCCGCTCGGCCCTGCTGCCGATGCTGCACCTGGTGCAGTCGGTCGAGGGCCGGATCACCCCTGAGGGCATCGAGGCCTGCGCGCAGGTGCTCGGCCTGACCGGCGCCGAGGTGTCGGCGGTGGCGACCTTCTACACGATGTACAAGCGCCGCCCGGTCGGCGACTACCACGTCGGGGTCTGCACCAACACGCTGTGCGCGATCATGGGCGGCGACCTGATCTTCGAGCGGCTCAAGCAGCACCTGGATGTCGGCAACGACGAGACCACCGAGGACGGCAAGATCACCCTCGAGCACCTCGAGTGCAACGCCGCCTGCGACTACGCGCCGGTGATGATGGTCAACTGGGAGTTCTTCGACGACATGACGCCGGAGTCGGCGACCCAGCTGGTCGACGACCTGCGCGACGGCACCGAGGTGAAGTCGCCGCGAGGCGCCACGATCTGCACCTGGAAGGAAGCCGAGCGCGTGCTGGCCGGCTTCCCGGACGGCCGCGCCGACGAGGGCCCGACCGGTGGCAAGGCGACGCTGGCCGGTCTGCGGCTGGCTCGCGAGCGCAACTGGACCGCGCCGGAAGGCACCCACTCGCGGAGCAGCAACGGCGCCGCCGCGGAGCAGACCGTTTCCGCCGAGGCCGCTGCCGGACCGCGTCCGGAAGACCAGCCCGGCAAGGAATCCCAGACCGTGCACACCGACGACAGCCGCAAGGAGGACTGACCGTGCTCACTCCCGTGCTGTCCGACAACTGGGATCAGATCCGCTCCTGGCAGCTGGCCTCGTACCAGCGCTCCGGCGGGTACGACGCGCTGCGCACCGCGCTGCGGATGCAGCCGGCCGACGTGGTCACCGCGGTCAAGGACTCCGGCCTGCGCGGCCGGGGTGGCGCGGGCTTCCCGACCGGGATGAAGTGGTCCTTCATCCCGCAGGACAACCCGAAGCCGAAGTACCTGGTGGTGAACGCCGACGAGTCCGAGCCGGGCACCTGCAAGGACATCCCGCTGATGCTCGCCTCGCCGCACACCCTGGTCGAGGGCGTCATCATCTCGGCGTACGCGATCAACGCGAACACCGCGTTCATCTACGTCCGCGGTGAGGTGCTGCACGTCATCCGCCGGCTCCAGCAGGCAGTTGCCGAGGCCAGGGAAGCCGGCCTGATCGGCACCAACATCCTCGGTTCCGGTTACGACATCGACGTCATCGTGCACGCCGGCGCCGGTGCCTACATCTGTGGTGAAGAGACGGCACTGCTCGACTCGCTGGAAGGTCGTCGCGGTCAACCCCGGCTGCGTCCTCCGTTCCCCGCGGTGGCCGGCCTGTACGGCTGCCCCACTGTCATCAACAACGTCGAGTCGATCGCGTCTGTTCCCTCGATCATCAACAACGGCGCCGACTGGTTCGGCTCGATGGGGACCGAGAAGTCCAAGGGCCCGACGATCTACTCGCTGTCCGGCCACGTCACCCGGCCCGGTCAGTACGAAGCGCCGATGGGGATCACGCTGCGGCAGCTGCTCGAGCTGGCCGGCGGGATCCGCGAGGGTCACGAGCTGAAGTTCTGGACGCCGGGCGGGTCCTCGACGCCGCTGCTGACCGCCGAGCACCTCGACGTACCGCTGGACTACGAAGGCGTTGCGGGGGCCGGATCGCTGCTCGGGACCAAGGCGCTGCAGATCTTCGACGAGACGACCTGCCCGGTCCGGGCCACGCTGCGCTGGACCGAGTTCTACAAGCACGAGTCCTGCGGCAAGTGCACCCCGTGCCGTGAGGGCACCTGGTGGCTGGTGCAGATCCTGGAGCGGCTGGAGGCCGGTCAGGGCGACGAGTCGGACCTCGAGACGCTGCTGGACCTGAGCGACAACATCACCGGCCGGTCGTTCTGCGCGCTGGCCGACGGTGCCACCGCGCCGATCACCAGCTCGATCCAGCACTTCAAGGACGACTACCTCGCGCACTTCACGAACGGCGGCTGCCCGTTCGACCCGATGTTGTCCACCGTCTTCGCCACCGCTGGAGCAAATGCATGACGATCCAAGCGAACCCGCCGGCCGGCTCCGAGGTGGAGAAGGTCGACCTGGTGACGGTCACCATCGACGACGTCGAGGTGAAGGTCCCGAAGAACAGCCTGGCGATCCGGGCCGCCGAGCAGATCGGCGTCCAGATCCCGCGGTTCTGCGACCACCCACTGCTCGACCCGGTCGCCGCCTGCCGTCAGTGCCTCGTCGAGGTCGTTGACGCGGGCAACGGCCGGGGGATGCCGAAGCCGCAGACCTCGTGCTCGCTGACCGTTGCCGACGGCATGGTCATCCGGACCCAGATCTCCTCGCCGGTGGCCGACAAGGCCCAGCAGGGACAGATGGAGTTCCTGCTGATCAACCACCCGCTGGACTGCCCGGTCTGCGACAAGGGTGGCGAGTGCCCGCTGCAGAACCAGGCGATGACGAACGGCCGGGGCGAGAGCCGCTTCCACGAGGTGAAGCGGACCTACCCCAAGCCGATCAACATCTCCGACCAGGTGCTGCTGGACCGCGAGCGCTGTGTGCTCTGCGCCCGCTGCACCCGGTTCTCGATGCAGATCGCCGGTGACCCGTTCATCGAGCTGCTCGAGCGGGGCGCGTTGCAGCAGGTCGGCATCTACGAGAAGGAGCCGTTCGAGAGCTACTTCTCCGGCAACACGATCCAGATCTGCCCGGTCGGCGCGCTGACCAGCGCGGCGTACCGGTTCCGGTCCCGGCCGTTCGACCTCGTCTCGGTGCCGTCGGTGGCCGAGCACGACGCGTCCGGTGCGGCGATCCGGGTCGACTACCGGCGCGGCAAGGTGATGCGCCGGCTGGCCGGTGACGACCCCGAGGTCAACGAGGAGTGGATCTCCGACCGTGACCGGTTCGCGTTCAACTACGCGAACACCGGTGACCGGCTGACCCACCCGCTGATCCGCGAGGACGGCGAGCTGCGGGCGGCTTCCTGGCCGGAGGCGCTGGACTTCGCGGCGAAGAAGCTGTCCGCCGCGCGGGGCAACGCCGCCGTACTGACCGGTGGCCGGCTCACGCTGGAGGACGCGTACGCGTATTCGAAGTTCGCGCGGGTCGCCCTCGGCACGAACGACATCGACTTCCGGGCCCGGCCGCACTCGCCGGAGGAGGCCGACTTCCTGGCCGCCGCGGTGGCCGGTACTGGTCTCGGCACGACGTTCGGCGACCTGGAGAAGGCCGGTTCGGTCCTGCTGGTGGGCTTCGAGCCCGAAGAGGAGTCGCCGTCGGTCTTCCTGCGGCTGCGCAAGGGCGTCCGTTCCAACGGCACCAAGGTGTTCACCGTCGCGCCGTTCGCGTCGCGCGGAGTGGAGAAGCTGTCGGGCGTCGTCGTCCACAGCAGCCCGGGCACCGAGGCCGCAGTACTGAACGATCTTCGTGGTGCGGGTGAGGCCGGCGCTGCTGCGCTGGACGCGCTCGGTGCCGACTCGATCATCGTCGTCGGTGAGCGGCTCGCTTCCGTCCAGGGCGCGTACTCCGCCGCGCTGCGGCTTGCGCTGGACACCGGTGCACAGCTGGTCTGGATCCCGCGTCGCGCGGGTGACCGCGGTGCGCTCGAGGCCGGTTGTCTGCCCGGTCTGCTGCCGGGCGGTCGCCTGGTGACGGACCCGGCCGCGCGGGTCGACCTGCAGGCCGCTTGGGGCGTCGAGAACCTGCCCAGCACAGTCGGCAAGGACGCGAGCGAGATCCTCGCCGCGGCCGGAACGCTGCAGGCACTGGTTGTCGCGGGTGTCGAGATCGACGACCTGCCGGACCCGACGGCCGCACTGGCCGCACTGGAAGCCGCGCCGTTCGTGGTCAGCTTCGAGGTTCGCAACTCGCAGGTGACCGAGCACGCCGACGTCGTCTTCCCGGTCGTTCCGCCGGCGGAGAAGAGCGGCACCTTCGTGAACTGGGAAGGTCGGGAGCGGCCGTTCCCGGTCGTGCTCAAGGTGCCGACCGCGATGCCCGACGTCCGGGCACTGGCCGCGCTGGCACAGCAGATGGACTCCTCGCTCGGCTTCAGCACTCCGGCCGGGGCGAAGAAGGAGTTCGACGAGCTCGGCCGCTGGGACGGCGACCGGGCCGGCGAACCGACGTACCAGCCTGGTCCTGCGCTTGGCGCGTTCGACTCGACCCGGCTGGCGACCTGGCGGATGCTGATCGACGACAGCCGGGGCAACGACGGTGAGCCGCACCTGGTCGCGACCGCCCGCCGGCCGGTGGCGCGGATCTCGCAGACCACGGCCCACCGGGTCGGCGTGAACGACGGTGACGAGCTGGTGGTCAGCACCGACGCCGGTTCGATCCGGCTGCCGGTGGTCGTCACCGCGATGTCCGACAACGTCGTGTGGCTGCCGACCAACTCGGCCGACTCGCACGTCAGACGCTCGCTGCACGCAGATCACGGCTCGATCGTGACGATCGCCGGAGGGAACGCATGATCTCGCTCGCTGTGCCGATGGCACCGCCGCCGGACGCCGGGGTCGGCAACGACCCCTGGTGGGTGGTCGGCCTCAAGGTGCTGCTGGTCTTCGTCTTCCTGGTCGTGCTGACCCTGTTCAACATCTGGCTGGAACGCCGCGTGGTGGCCCGGATGCAGCACCGGATCGGCCCGAACGTGCACGGCCCGTTCGGTCTGCTCCAGTCGCTGGCCGACGGTATGAAGCTGATGTTCAAGGAAGACCTGATGCCGAAGGGCGTGGACAAGTTCGTCTACGTCGCGGCGCCGGTGATCGTGTCGATCCCGGCCTTCCTGACCTTCGCGGTGATCCCGTTCGGGCCGACGGTGAAGATCCCGTTCACCGACACCTACACCCGGCTGCAGATCACCGACCTGCCGGTCTCGGTGCTGTACGTGATGGCGATCGCGTCGATCGGCATCTACGGCATCGTGCTCGGCGGCTGGTCCTCGAACTCGACGTACTCGCTGCTCGGCGGTCTGCGCTCGAGCGCGCAGATGATCTCCTACGAGGTCGCGATGGGCCTGGCCCTGGTGACCGTGTTCCTGTTCGCCGGCTCGATGTCCACCTCGGAGATCGTCGCCGCGCAGGGCTCGCACCAGACGCTCAGCCTGTTCGGCGCCGACATCCCGATCCCGGGCTGGTACGCCGTCCTCCTGTTCCCGTCGTTCGTCATCTACGTGATCTCGATGATCGGCGAGACCAACCGGGCGCCGTTCGACCTGCCGGAGGCCGAGGGCGAGCTGGTGGCCGGCTTCCTGACCGAGTACTCGTCGATGAAGTACGCGATGTTCTTCCTGGCCGAGTACATCAACATGGCGACGGTGTCCGCGCTGGCCACCACCTTGTTCCTGGGCGGCTGGCGGGCGCCCTGGCCGATCTCGGTCTGGGACGGCGCGAACGAGGGCTACTGGCCGGTGCTGTGGTTCGTCACGAAGATGATGGGCTTCATCTTCTTCTACATCTGGCTGCGCGGAACGCTGCCGCGACTGCGCTACGACCAGTTCATGAAGCTGGGCTGGAAGATCCTGATCCCGGTCTCGCTGGGCTGGATCCTGCTGGTCGCCACCGTGCGTGCGATCGGCCGCGAGGTCGACGTCCAGCGCAACTACCTGCTGATCGCGGCCGGGGTGATCGCGCTGATCGCGGTGATCACGATGTTCCTGCCGCAGAAGAAGACCGACTCCGACGAGCCGGTGGCCGACGAGGACTTCGACGCGTTCGCCGGGGGCTTCCCGGTGCCGCCACCCCTGGTCGATACCACCAGCCGAAGCGAAACCGATGTTCGCAGCAAGGAAGGAAGCCGTGGCTAGCGTCAAAGAGTCCCTCTGGGATCCGGTCGCCGGGTTCGGGGTCACCTTCCGGACGATGTTCCGCAAGGTGTTCACCGAGCAGTACCCGTTCGACAAGAAGCCGACCGCGCCGCGGTTCCACGGCCGGCACCAGCTGAACCGCTGGCCCGACGGCCTGGAGAAGTGCATCGGCTGCGAGCTGTGCGCCTGGGCCTGCCCGGCGGACGCGATCTACGTCGAAGGTGCCGACAACAACGACGGCGCGGACGACGGCTCCGCCCGGTTCTCGCCGGGTGAGCGCTACGGCCGCGTCTACCAGATCAACTACCTGCGGTGCATCCTGTGCGGACTCTGCATCGAGGCGTGCCCGACCCGGGCGCTGACGATGACGAACGAGTACGAGCTGGCCGACCGCAGCCGCGAGTCCCTCATCTACGAGAAGAAGGACCTGCTGGCACCGCTGCTGCCGGGCATGCAGGAGCCGCCGCACGAGATGCAGCTCGGCAAGTCCCAGACCGACTACTACCTGGGGCTGACCGGCGCGGCCGTCGTACCGGAGAGCGCTTCGGTCCACCCGGAGAGCTCGCTCAAGGGTGGTGCTGACCAGTGATCGGTCTCGTCACCGGCGGCCAGGTCGCGTTCTGGATGCTGGCCCCGGTCATGGTGCTGGCCGCGATCGCGATGATCCTGGTCCGCAAGGCCGTGCACTCGGCACTGCTGCTCGCCACCGTGATGATCTGCCTCGCGATCCAGTACGCCGCGCAGGACGCGCCGTTCCTGTTCGCGGTCCAGATCATCGTCTACACCGGCGCGATCCTGATGCTGTTCCTGTTCGTCCTGATGCTGGTCGGCGTCGATGCGTCCGACTCGCTGGTGGAGACGATCCGCGGTCAGCGGGCGCTGGCCGGGCTCGCCTTCCTCGGAATCGCCGTCCTGCTGGTCTTTGCCGTCGGCAACGCGAAGTACGGCGACCCGATCGGGCTCGGCCAGGCGCAGCCGGACGGGAACCCGAAGGGGATCGCGCAGCTGCTGTTCGGCAAGTACGTGTTCGCCTTCGAGGTCACCTCGGCGCTGCTGATCACCGCCGCGATGGGCGCGATGATGCTGGCCCACCGCGAGCGGCTGACCAAGAAGCTGACCCAGCGCGACCACGCCGAGGAGCGGATCCGCAAGTACGCCGAAGGTGGCGTGCACCCCGGTCCGCTGCCGACCCCCGGTGTGCTGGCCCGGCACAACGCCGTCGACACGCCGGCGCTGCTGCCCGACGGCTCGATCGCACCGACCTCGGTTTCGCGGGTGCTGCAGGCACGTGGCACGGTGTTCCCCGAGACCGAGGAGCGCGCCGACGTCGACCTGGTCCGCGAGATCAGTGACGGCGACGCGGGCGACGAGGTCCCGCCGGAGCCCACCGGCACGGACCTGACCGGATTCGCCGAAGGAGACCAGAAGTGACGACGGAGCCTTACATCGTCCTTTCGGCGATCTTGTTCAGTATCGGCGCGCTCGGCGTGCTGGTACGGCGCAACGCGATCGTCGTCTTCATGTGTGTGGAACTGATGCTGAACGCGACCAACCTCGCGTTCGTCAGCTTCGCCCGCCAGCACGGCAACCTCGACGGCCAGATCGCCGCCTTCTTCGTGATGGTGGTGGCCGCGGCCGAGGTCGTGATCGGCCTGGCGATCATCATGGCCATCTTCCGCACCCGTCGTTCGGCCTCGGTCGACGACGCCAACCTGCTCAAGTACTGAGGTCGATCACCGATGAGTCATGAGCTGACGTGGCTGCTGGTCGCGATCCCGGCGGTCTCCGCGGCGATCCTGCTGCTTGGTGGCAAGGCCACCAACGCGTGGGGTCACCTGCTGGGGACCGCGGCGTCGCTGGCCTCGTTCGTCTGCGGGGTCCTGCTCTTCTTCCAGATGCAGGGGCTGCACGACGAAGAGCGGTCCGAGACGATCAAGCTGTTCGAGTGGTTCTCGGTCGGCAGCGTGCACGTGGACGTGACGTTGCTGGTCGACCAGCTGTCCATCCTGTTCGTGCTGCTGATCACGGGTGTCGGGTCGCTGATCCACATCTACTCGATCGGCTACATGGCCCACGACCCCCGGCGCCGGCGCTTCTTCGGGTACCTGAACCTGTTCATCGCCTCGATGCTGCTGCTGGTGCTGGCCGCCGACTACCTGCTGGTCTTCGTCGGCTGGGAAGGCGTCGGCCTGGCGTCGTACCTGCTGATCGGGTTCTGGCAGCACAAGCACTCGGCCGCGACCGCCGCGAAGAAGGCGTTCGTGGTGAACCGGGTCGGTGACATCGGCCTGTCGCTCGCGGTGATGAGCATGTGGGCGCTGTTCGGCTCGTCGGCCTTCACCACGGTGAACGCCGGTGCCGAGGGGATGTCGAGCACCTGGGCGACGCTGGTCGGCCTGATGCTGCTGCTGGCGGCCTGCGGTAAGTCCGCGCAGGTGCCGCTGCAGTCCTGGCTGCTGGACGCGATGGAGGGCCCGACCCCGGTCTCGGCCCTGATCCACGCGGCCACCATGGTCACCGCCGGCGTCTACCTGGTGGTCCGGTCGAGCGCGATCTTCGAGCACACCGAGGTGGCCTCCACCGCGGTCGTCATCGTCGGTACCGTGACCGCGCTGGCCGGTGCGATCATCGGTTGCGCCAAGGACGACATCAAGAAGGTGCTGGCCGGCTCCACGATGAGCCAGATCGGGTACATGATGCTGGCCGCCGGTCTCGGCCCGGCCGGCTACGCGTTCGCGATCTTCCACCTGCTCACCCACGGCTTCTTCAAGGCCAACATGTTCCTCGGCGCCGGCTCGGTGATGCACGGCATGAACGACGACGTGAACATGCGCCACTACGGCGCGCTGCGGACGTCGATGAAGATCACCTTCGCCACCTTCGCCTTCGGCTACCTGGCCATCCTCGGCGTACCACCGTTCTCCGGGTTCTTCAGCAAGGACAAGATCATCGAGGCGGCGTTCTCGGAGAACCTCGTGGTCGGGCTCTGCGCGCTGCTGGTCGCCGGGATCACCGCGTTCTACATGACCCGGCTGATGCTGATGACGTTCTTCGGCAAGAAGCGCTGGGCCGAGGACGTGCACCCGCACGAGTCCCCGGCCGTGATGACCGTGCCGTTGATCATCCTGGCCGCGCTGTCACTGGCCGGTGGCGCGCTCTACTTCGCCGGCGACTGGATCGGCCACTGGCTCGACCCGGTGGTCGGGCACGAGGAGCACCACCCGCCGATCGCGGTGTGGGCGCTGATCGCGATCACCCTGACAGTGGTTGCCATCGGCATCGTCATCGCGGTGCTCCGGTACCGCCGCGACATCCCGCGCGAGGCGCCCGTCCGGGTCTCGCCGGCCACCACCTTCGCCCGCCGTGACCTGTACGGCGACGCGCTGAACGAGGCGGTCCTGATGCGCCCGGGCCAGTACCTCACCCGGACGCTGGTCTGGCTGGACAACCGTGGAGTTGACGGTCTGGTCAACGGCCTGGCCGCGCTCTTCGGCGGGCTGTCCGGCCGGATGCGCCGGTACCAGACGGGCTTCGTCCGTTCCTACGCACTCAGCATGGTCTTCGGCGCCGCATTCGTGGTCGTCGCCCTCCTCGCGGTGAGGTTGTCGTGAAAATCGGTTGGCTGACACTGCTCCTGCTCCTGCCGTTCGCAGGCGCCCTGGTGACGATGGCGGTGCCGAAAGCCAAGGCACTGCTGTCCAAGCAGGTGGCACTGGCGTTCTCCCTCGTCACGCTCGCACTGACGGTCGTGATCGCGGTCGGCTACCACCAGAACGGTGCTGCCGACTACGAGGAGAACTACACCTGGATCAAGGCCTTCGGTGCGCACTACGCGCTCGGCCTGGACGGCGTCGGCATCGTCTTGGTGGTGCTCACCGCACTGCTGACACCGATCGTGCTGATCGCCTCCTGGAACGACGCGAAGACCGGTCGCTGGAGCGAGAAGTCCTTCTTCGCCTGGATCCTGGCGCTGGAGGCGCTGTCGCTCGGCGTCTTCGCCGCCACCGACGTGTTCCTCTTCTACGTGCTGTTCGAGGCCACGCTGATCCCGATGTACTTCCTGATCGGCGGGTTCGGTGGCGCGCAGCGGTCGTACGCGGCGGTGAAGTTCCTGCTCTACTCGCTGCTCGGCGGTCTGCTGATGCTGGCCTCCGTGGTCGGCCTGTACGTCATCTCGGCCAAGAGCGGCGAGCCGTCGTACCTGCTGGCCGACCTGGTCAAGCTCGACCTGAGCCAGAACACCGAACGCTGGCTGTTCCTCGGCTTCTTCTTCGCCTTCGCGGTGAAGGCGCCGATGGTGCCGTTCCACACCTGGCTGCCGGACGCCGCCGCCGAGGCGACCCCCGGTACGTCGGTGCTGCTGGTCGGCATCCTGGACAAGATCGGCACCTTCGGGATGATCCGGTTCTGCCTGGGCCTGTTCCCGAACGCGTCCGAGTGGGCCACCCCGGTGGTCCTGGTGCTCGCCCTGATCAGCGTCCTGTACGGCGCGCTGGTGGCGATCGGCCAGACCGACATCAAGCGGCTGATCGCCTACACCTCGATCTCGCACTTCGGCTTCATCGTGATGGGCATCTTCGCGCTCACCTCGCAGGGCCTGACCGGATCGACGCTGTACATGTTCAACCACGGACTCTCCACCGCGGCCCTGTTCCTGGTCGCCGGGTACCTGATCTCGCGCCGCGGTTCGGCCCGGATCGCGGACTACGGCGGGGTGGAGAAGGTGGCTCCGGTACTGGCCGGCACGTTCCTGTTCGCCGGTCTGTCCAGCCTGGCGCTGCCGGGGCTGTCGCCGTTCATCTCCGAGTTCATGGTGCTGGCCGGGACGTTCAGCCGGCACAAGGTGATCGCGGTGATCGCGGTCCTCGGCATCGTGCTGGCCGCGCTCTACATCCTGATCATGTACCAACGCCTGATGACAGGGCCGGTCCGCGACGGGGTCGAGAAGCTCAAGGACCTGAACTTCCGTGAGGTGTTCGCGATCGCACCGCTGGTCGTGCTGATCATCGGCCTGGGCATCTACCCCAAGCCGGTGGTCGACATCATCAAGCCGGCCGTTGAGTCGACGATGCAGCGTGTGGGCGTCACCGACCCGGCTCCGCAGGTTCCCGTGACGGAGGGACAGAAGTGAGTGCAGTGCTGATGGCGCAGGTGCTGCCGCTGGCAGACTTCGTCGCCCCGAAGATCGAGTACAACGAGCTCGCACCACTGCTCGTCGTCTTCGGCGCGGCCTGTGTCGGCGTCCTCGTCGAGGCGTTCCTGCCGCGCGCGCTGCGGCACATGGTCCAGCTGGGCATCGTGCTGGTCGCGCTGCTCGGTGCCGGTGTGTGGACCGTGCAACTGATGACGGAGAAGAAGGAACTGATCGCGGCCCAGGGCGCCATCTCGGTGGACGGCCCGGCGCTGTTCACCTGGATCACGCTGCTGGCGCTGACGCTGATCAGCGTGCTGCTGTTCGCCGAGCGCTCGGTCGACGGCGGGCTGTCCGCGTTCGCCGGCCAGGCTGCCGCAGTACCGGGCAGTCAGGCCGAGCGGGACGGCACCGCGGCCAAGGTCGAGCACACCGAGGTCTTCCCGCTGACGATGTTCGCGGTCGGCGGCATGATGCTGTTCGCCTCGGCCAACGACCTGCTGATCCTGTTCGTCGCGCTCGAGGTCTTCTCACTGCCGCTGTACCTGCTCTGTGGGCTGGCGCGCCGTCGCCGGCTGATCTCGCAGGAAGCCGCGATGAAGTACTTCCTGCTCGGCGCCTTCGCCTCGGCCTTCCTGCTCTACGGCATCGCGCTGCTCTACGGGTACGCCGGGACGATGTCGCTCGGCGGCATCTCCGACGCGCTGGCCACCAAGACCGGTGGCGACGCGATCCTGCTCGCCGGTACCGGCCTGATCGCGGTCGGCCTGCTGTTCAAGGTCGGCGCGGTCCCGTTCCACTCGTGGACGCCGGACGTGTACCAGGGTGCGCCGACGCCGGTCACCGGGTTCATGGCGGCCTGCACCAAGATCGCCGCGTTCATCGGGCTGATGCGCGTCTTCTACGTCGCGCTCGGCGGCAGCCGCTGGGACTGGGCGCCGATGATGTGGGTGGTCGCCATCCTGACCATGGTGGTCGGCTCGATCGTCGCCATCACCCAGACCGACGTGAAGCGGATGCTCGCCTACTCGTCGATCGCGCACGCCGGCTTCCTGCTGACCGCGTTCGTCGGTCTCGCGCAGGCCGGCAGCGGGGTTCGCAGCGGCAGCATCACCTCGACGCAGGCGGTGCTGTTCTACCTGGTCTCCTACGGGTTCGCGACCATCGGTGCCTTCGCGCTCGTCACGCTGGTCCGCGACGCGGGCGGCGAGGCGACACACCTGTCCCGCTGGGCCGGACTGGGCAAGAAGTCGCCGCTGCTGGCCGGCATCTTCGCCTTCTTCCTGCTGGCCTTCGCGGGCATCCCCCTGACGTCGGGCTTCACCGGCAAGTGGGCGGTGTTCACCGCGGCCTGGACCGGTGGCGCGTGGCCGCTGGTCGTGGTGGCGGTGCTGTGCAGCCTGGTCGCCGCGTTCTTCTACGTCCGCGTGATCGTGCTGATGTTCTTCTCCGACCTGCCGGCTGACGCGCCGGACGTGGCCCTGCCGGGTTGGCAGACCACGACCGCCGTCGCCCTGGGTCTGGCCGCCACGGTCGTGCTCGGTCTGGTTCCCGGACCGGTGCTCGACCTGGCTGCCCGCGCGGGTGAGTTCATCCGGTGACTCCCTCACCGCTGCCGGCCGAGAGCCTGGGATTCGCGTTCGCCGACGAGGCGCTCGAGTCCCGGGTTCGTGCTGGGCTGGAAAGGGTCGAACAGGCGCTGCGGGACTCCGCGCAGTCCGAGGCCCCGTTCGTCACCGAGGCGGCCCAGCACGTGATGGTTGCCGGCGGCAAGCGCTTCCGGCCGTTGCTGACCCTGCTCGCCGCTGAGCTCGGCCCGGACGCGGGAGCGCCCGAGGTGGTCGATTCGGCCGTGGTGGTCGAGCTGACCCACCTGGCCACGCTGTACCACGACGACGTGATGGACGAGGCCGCGTTGCGTCGCGGCGCGGACAGTGCGAACGCCCGCTGGGACAACTCGGTCGCCATCCTGACCGGCGACTGGCTGTTCGCCCGCGCGTCCGACCTGGTCGCGTCACTCGGCCCGGAAGCGGTCCGGATCCAGTCGCGCACCTTCGGCCGGCTGGTCGAGGGACAGATCCGGGAGACCCTCGGCGTGACCGAGGGCGATGACCCGCTCGCGCACTACCTGTCGGTGGTCGCGGACAAGACCGGCTCGCTGATCGCCACCTCGGCGCTGTTCGGTGCCCGGTTCGCCGGTGCGTCGGCCGAAGTACAGGAGACGGTCCGGGCCTTCGGTGAGGAGATCGGCCAGGCGTTCCAGCTGGCCGACGACATCCTCGACGTGATGTCCGAGGAGTCGGGCAAGACGCCCGGGACGGATCTGCGCGAAGGGGTCCCGACCCTGCCCGTGCTGATCTTCCGCGCTCAGGCCGATCCGTCACAGGAGGCGGACGCGCGGCTGCTCGAGCTGCTCGACTCCGACCTGAGCGATGACGCCCGGCTGGCCGAGGCCCTCGGCTTGCTGCGCGCCCACCCGTCGCTGCAACAGGCCGAGGACGACGTCCGCCGCCGCGCCAACGACGCCCGCAAACTCCTCGAGGACCTCCCGCAGGGGCCCGGCCGCTCGGCCCTCGAATCCCTTTGTGACCTGGTGGTCACGCGCTCCGTCTAGTTCTTCTGAGTTCTTCTGGCTCTCGGGCCGAAGGTGATCTTGGCCAACTGGTTCGCTTGGTCGCGGGTCAGGATCACCGCCGAGGCGGCACCGGGAACCACTCGGCCCGGGGTGGTTTTCGCCAGATCTCGTAGTACTGGCCACCTGCGGCTGTGGGTGGCCATGCTGCCTTCCCGGACGACCCGGGCTCGTGCTTGCTGACCGAGCCGGGCGACGTCCGCCGGTACGTCGAGCATGATCAGGTGGACCGGCCGTTGTGCGAGTCGGGCTGCTCGGCCGATCAGTTGCCTGACCAGGGGTTTGGTCGCGCAGTCGTGGATCACCAGCGGGCCGGGGGTGCGGATCTCGCGGAGTACGAGCGCGTAGTAGGCCAGGTGGAGTGCTGGGCGCCAGACAGCGTACGGGACGGCACGCAGTACTGGCTTCCAGCGGTCGCGGAGGTGTGCTGAGTCGAGGATCCGTACGTCGTCGTCGCTAGGCTCGGTGAAGAGCCGCCGGAGCAAGGTGCTCTTGCCGGCGCCGGGGATGCCGGCGAGGACGACGATCGAGTCGGCCGGATAGTGCAGTTTGGTGGTGCCCGGGTCATCGCGGTCAGCGCGGACACTCGGTGAGATCAGCAACGCGGTCACGGGGAGCCTCCTTCGGCGTTCTCCCCATGATGACCGGCGCCGCTGAGAGCGCGATGAGAATCGGCTGAGGACTCTGCCCTACCTGGTCCTGCTGGGGCCTACTGGCTTTGGCGGCTGGTCCAGGTGGGGCTGTTGACGTAGTGGTTGTCGTAGAGGTCGCTGGTGGTGGCGAGCACGGACGGGTCGGTGTCGCCGCGGTACACGCCTTCCAGCAAGCGGTAGTAGTCGAACCGCGGCTTGGCGTGGGTGAGGACGAAGAGTACTTCGGCGTCCGTCGTACCGGCTGCTTCGAAGGCGTGGGCGGTGTTCGGCGGTACGACGAGGAAGTCGCCCTGGTCGAGCGTGATCAGGTCGTCGCCGGTGAGGACGCGGAGGCTGCCGTTGAGGATGTAGAAGAGTTCGGAGGCTTCACGGTGCAGGTGCGGGGGAGCGCCTTCCTTGCCAGGCTTGAAGATCGAGCGGTGGCTGGTGAGGTGCCCGTCGGTCGCCGTGGTGTCGGCGAGCAACGTAACCCCACTGGCCTCGAGCACCTCGGCACCGGCCCTGCGGATGAGGACGGTCATGGTCTATCTCCTTTAGTTGTGGATAGCAAATATCCAGAATCTTGTGTTTGCTGTTGTTTTGCAGGGGATTTTCAGGACTTCAGGTTGGCGAACCAGCGCCGGGTGTTCTCGGCGGTCTGCGGGTAGGTGGCCTCGACCTCGGCCGCCAGATCGGCGATGGTCTGACCGGCGAGCTCGCGTCGATAGGTGAGCTCGGCCTTCCGCATCGCCTGCGAGACCAGGCAGATCCTCCGGTAGTCAGCCTTGGGATCGGCGCCCGGCCCGGCCTTGAGAATCTCGGTGCACCGGAAGGCCTCCTCGGCCCCGTCGATCGCGACCACCACATCGAGCAGGCTGATCTTGTCAGCCGGCTTAGCCAACTGAAACCCACCCTTGGGCCCGGAGGTCGACGAGAGAATCCCCGCCCGAGTCAGCGCCTGAAGCTGCTTGTTGAGGTACGCGGTCGGCAAGTCGTAAAACGCGGCCAGCCGCTTGGCAGTCACAGCCTCCCCAGGAACAAAACACAAATTCACACAACTGTGCACCGCCCACTCCACCCCCTCGTTCATCTTCATAACCTAGATACTAGATATCCAGAATACCTCTGTCAACCAGTACGGCATACGCCCCCGCCCCGGGTTGCGCTCGTCGCCTGCCGGAGGTCGACCGAGGAGAGTTTTCGCCCGGATCGGTAGCAAGATCCTCCTCGGTTCCGGCCAGAATCCTCCCCCAACCCCGTGGATCCGCGGTTGCGCGGTCGGGTTCCGGCGGTGGATTCCGGAAGTGGGGCGTCCGGGTTGGGGATTAGCATCGGGGGATGGAGCAGGAGTTCAGTGGTGAGGTGTTTGAGTGGCGGGGGCCGGCGCCGTACTACTTTGTTGCTGTGCCGGAGCGGGAGAGTGACGCGCTGCGGGTGGCGGCTTCGGTTGCCAGTTACGGGTGGGGGATGTTGCCGGTCCGCGCCCGGATCGGGGACACCGAGTGGAAGACGTCGCTGTGGCCGAAGGATGGCGGCTATCTGGTCCCGCTGAAGGACGCCGTGCGCAAGCCCGAACAACTGGATGTCGGTGACGTCGTAGACGTCTTGCTCATGGTCGAAGGGCTGCCCAGCCATGAGCAGCAGCAGCCGCCGCCCGCCGCCCGCGCCAAATCAGCCGCGTCTCCGGCCGAGCGCGCGTCCGCTCCCCGTCCAAAAGTCTCACGCGAGCCGATCGCCACAGAGCAACTCAAGATCGTTCCGGCCAACGAGGCGAGCTGGGAAGACCTGCAAGCGGTCTTCGGTACGACGGGTGACACCTCACGCTGCTGGTGTCAGCGGTTCCGGATGCTGCCCAAGGAGTCCTGGGCCTCCGAAGGACCGGAAGAACTCGCCGCCCGGCTTCGTGATCAGACCGCTTGTGGAGATCGGTCAGCAGACAAGACAACCGGCTTGATCGCGTACTACGACGGCGAGCCCGTCGGGTGGTGTGCAGTTGCGCCACGGGCCGACCATCCGAGGCTGCTGCGCAACAACCGAGTCCCCTGGGAGGGTCGCAACGAAGACAAGACCGACCTCACCGTCTGGGCCGTGACCTGCTTCGTCACCCGTGCCGGCTACCGCCGCCGAGGGGTCAGCCACGCTCTCGCCCGCGCCACCGTCGACTTCGCACGCGAACGCGGCGCCCGCGCACTGGAGGGCTACCCGGACTTCGTAGACGGCGGCTCGGTCGGCACCCTCGCCACCTTCGCCGCCGCCGGCTTCACCGAGGTGAGCCACCCAGGCCTACGCCGCGCAGTACTCCGCATCGACTTCTGATCCCTCGGTCGCTCCCGGCATGAAACACTGGATCAGCTTCTAGAACACTGTTTTTCACGCGCACCGGGCCCCGGGTCAGGGAGAAGATGCACGAGTGCGCATCCTCCCGCCGGGCGCTGGTCATGACGCTGCCGTCTTGTTGCAGACCCGCGGGATCCGGGCGTTCGGCGACGGAGTCGTCAGCGTGGTGCTCGCCGGGTACCTCGCAACGCTTGGTCTCTCCGAGGCCCGCATCGGTGTCGTCATCGCCGCGACGCTGCTCGGCTCGGCGGCGCTGACGCTCGGCGTCGGGCTTCGCGGACATCAAGTCGGCCGGCGCCGTCTGCTGCAACTCGTGTCCGTGGCCATGATCCTGACCGGCCTCGGCTTCGCCGCGGCGAACGGCTTCTGGGTGCTGCTCGTCGTCGCCTTCCTCGGCACGCTCAACCCCTCGAGCGGCGACGTCAGCGTGTTTCTCCCGACCGAGCAAGCCTTGCTGCCGGGGACCGCGCCCGACACCGAGCGGACAGCCCTGTTCGCCCGCTACACACTGATCGGCTCGCTCGTCGCCGCGTTCGGCGCCCTGTGTGCCGGTGTGCCCGAATGGATCGCCGCCCACGTCAACGCCAGCGAGGAGACCGCGCTGCGCTGGACGTTCATCGGGTACGCCGCTCTGGGCGTGGCGATCCTCTTGCGCTACCGCTCGCTGTCTCCGGCGATCGAGCCGAAGATCGAGACACCCGCCGTCGCGCTGGGCCCGTCCCGCGGCATCGTGTACCGGCTTGCCGCTCTCTTCGCCCTGGACTCGTTCGGCGGAGGCTTCGTCATCACCGCCCTCGTGGTGCTGTGGCTGCAACGCCGTTTCGAGTTGTCGATCGCCGTCAGCGGCGCGGTGTTCTTCTGGGCCGGCCTGCTCTCGGCGTTCTCGTCACTCGTCGCCGTCCACATCGCCCGCCGCATCGGGCTCGTGCGGACGATGGTGTTCACTCACCTTCCAGCGAACGGCTTCCTGATCCTGGCCGCGTTCATGCCCAACGCGCCACTCGCGATCGCCGCGCTGCTGGCCCGCGCCGCGCTGTCGCAAATGGACGTCCCCGTGCGTACGTCGTACGTGATGGCCGTGGTCTCACCGGCCGAGCGGCCGGCCGCGGCGAGTGTCACGAGCGTGCCGCGCAGCCTGGCGTCCGTGCTGCCGCCCATCGCGGCCGGCTGGATGCTGGGTCAATCGACGTTCGGGTGGCCGCTGGTGATCGCCGGCGTACTGAAAATCTGTTACGACCTTCTGCTGCTACGCCAGTTCCGCGACGTCCGTCCTCCGGAGGAGAAGCTGGGCTGATCAGTCCGCGTGGGCGGCGAGGATCTCTTCCAGGACGAGCGATGCGTCCGCGGGCAGGTCCTCGCCGTCGCTGACGGATCCGGCGCAGACGACCAGTGCTTTCCAGAGCGCCCAACCTTGGCCGCGCAGCCAGGTCGCGTCGTCCACCTGCAGTCGATCGCGGAACGCGGCCCGGCTCTCGCCGGTGAGCATCGTCCAGGCGATCGCCAGGTCGCAGGCCGGGTCGCCAACTCCGCAGGTGCCGAAGTCGATGACGGCCGCAAGCTCTCCGTCCCTCAGGAGAAGGTTGCCTGAGGCAATGTCTCCGTGGAACCAGACCGGCCGGCCGTCCCACGGCGTACGCAAGGCCCGTTCCCAGATCTCCTCGGCGACCTCGGCCCGGATCGTTCCTTCCAACGTCTTCAGGCTTTTCCGCGCCCACCCGTCGTAGGTGGACAGCGGTCCACCCCGGTACCAGTTGTGCAGCCCCGGCTCCGGTCCGCCCGCCGGGTCGACCCCCTGCAGCGCCGCGAGGAACTCCGCAACGTCGACGGCGAACTTCGTCAGCTCCCGTACGCCACCACGATCGGCCGGCTCGCCGTCAAGCCACCGATAGACCGACCAGTCATGCGGAAAGCCTTCATCGCCCACACCCCGCGCCAGCGGAACAGGAATCTCGTAGGGCAACTCCGGTCCGAACACAGGCAGCCACCGATGCTCCTTCTCCACGGCCAGCGCGTACTCCGCGGCAGTAGGCAGCCGGACCAGCATCTCGTCCCCGAGCCGAAAGGTGCAGTTGTCCCAACCCTGCGCGTCAACAGCCCGCACCTCGAGCCCGGCCCAGTCCGGAAACTGCGCGTCCACCAACCGCCGCGCCACCGCGGTCCCCACCGTCCGCCGATCCGGCAACGGCAACACCTCAGCCAGTTCACTCATCAGACGCCGAACGTACGGGTGTCCTCACTCACCCCGCAATCCGTTTTCCCAGCCCGACCGCCCCGACCGAAGTTGACAGATCGAATCCCGCAGAGTGCAATATATTGCATGCCGGTTCGCGACGCCGCCGCCGGGCTGGCCGCCTGGGAGAACTGGCTGACCTCGAACCCCTGCTGACCGACGAGAGTGACTCATGAGCCTGAGCGACTTCCCCCGCTATCCGCTGACGTTCGGGCCGAGCCCGATCCATCCGCTGAAGCGGCTGTCCGAGCACCTCGGCGGCGCCGCGATCTGGGCCAAGCGGGAGGACTGCAACTCCGGGCTCGCGTTCGGCGGCAACAAGACCCGCAAGCTCGAGTACCTGGTCCCTGACGCGCTCGCCCAGGGCGCCACCCACCTGGTCACGATCGGCGGCGTGCAGTCCAACCACACCCGCCAGGTGGCCGCCGTCGCCGCGTCGCTCGGGCTGGGCGCGAAGCTGGTCCAGGAGAGCTGGGTCGACTGGCCCGACGCCGTCAACGACCGGGTCGGCAACATCCTGCTGTCGCGGATCATGGGCGCGGACGTCGAACTGGTCGACGCCGGTTTCGGCATCGCCTTCACAGACCTACAGAGCAAGGAGAGCTGGGAGAACGCGCTGGAAGAGATCCGCGCGGCCGGCGGTACGCCGTACGCGATCCCGGCGGGCGCCTCCGACCACCCGCTCGGCGGCCTCGGCTTCGCGAACTGGGCGGACGAAGTACGCCGGCAGGAAGAACAACTCGGGGTCTTCTTCGACACCGTCGTGGTCTGCTCGGTGACCGGCTCCACCCACGCGGGCATGATCGCCGGGTTCGCCGGCCAGGACCGCCCGCGCCGGGTGCTCGGCATCGACGCCTCCGCGAAGATCGACGAGACCCGCGCGCAGGTGGAGAAGATCGCCCGCGCCACCGCCGCCACCATCGGCCTCGGCCGCGAACTCCGCGACGACGAGATCACCGTCCTGGAAGGCTGGGCCGGCGAGTACTACGGCATTCCGGTGCAGTCCACGCTCGACGCGATCCGCCTCACCGGCCGCCTCGAGGGCGTCATCCTCGACCCGGTCTACGAGGGCAAGTCGATGGCCGCGCTGATCGACCTGGTTCGTTCGAACGACATCCCCCGTACGTCGAACGTCCTCTACGCCCACCTCGGCGGCCAACTCGCCCTCAACGCCTACAGCGCGCTTTTCAAGTCCTGAATTTGACCTGAGCATGCGTCGTCGGTGGGCTATTGTCCGCAGCTATGTTCGCAGTACGAGGGAAGACAGCCCATCTGGCGTGGTACCGGACCGATGAGGCGGCGGCTGACGTTGCCTTTCTGCATGGGTCTTCGGACTCGTCGCAGTGCCTGGAGCCGCTGCTCCGGGCGATGCCCGGGGTTCGGGCGCTCGCGTTCGATGCGCGGGCGCATGGTGAATCCGGGCTCCCAATGGAAGACCAGAGCTACGAGGCACTCCGCGACGACGCCGCCGTCGTACTGTCGGACCAGCCCGGCGATGGCGGGTTCGTCGTGGTCGGCCACTCGCTGGGCGCAATGACAGCCGCCTACCTGGCCGCGTCGCGGCCGGACCTGGTCCGCGCGGTCGTGCTGGAGGACCCGCCACCCGGGGAGCCCCAGCCCGGCCAAGAGCCCACCTCGGAGAGAATGCCGACCTGGCTCGAAGAACTCCTAGCCCTCGACGTCCCATCACGGATCGCCCGAGGCCGCGCCGACAACCCAGCCTGGCCAGAAGACGAACTCGAACCCTGGGCCATCTCAAAGGACCAACTCAACCCGGCTATCTTCGACCTGCCGTTCCAACCCCCAACCCCACTGACCGACCAACTGGCCGCCATCACGTGCCCCGTCCTCCTCATCCACGGCGACACCGACCGCGGCTCCCTGATCTCCCCTGCCTACGCAAAACGCTGCGCCGAAGCGGCCGCCGGCGATTTCCAAGCGATACACATCCCCAACACCGGCCACTCAGTACACCGCGACAACCGCGACCAGTTCGTCGCAGAACTAACCAAGTTCCTCAACTCGGTGTAGTGGAGCCAGGGAGGTAGTCGCCAGCCGCCTCCGAGATGCCCGGACCGCCGCCACTCACAAACCCCGCTCGGCCAGTGTCGGCCAAGCGGGGATCGATGTGTTGCGGGCTCCGACGGGCAGCTTTGTGAGTGCTGGCGGTCCGGCTCGCTGCGCCCATGCGGCGGCCCGTCTCTCAAACGGGCCGGCCTGGGCGTCAGTGCTGTCACGGCAGCGGGACGAGCGAGGTAGCTGGGGGGGTGGGGAGCTCGGCGACGGAGGAGCCGTGCGTGGGCGTTTGCCGTACGCGAGAAAGCTCCCCACCCAGAAGCAGGTCAGCTGCCTACGCGGCCGCCGTCTTTGCGCCAGACGCAGGAGATGGCGGGACGGGGGAAGGGGTGGGTGTGGGGCCAGGTGGAGGTTGGCTTCTCGAAGGTGGCGTCGTCGGTTTCGCCGGGGTGCTGGACGGCGACGAAGACCGTTTCGTCGTCTTCGGAGATGAGCGGCCCGCAGGCTTCGGCGGCGAACGGGACCGAGAGGAACTGCTTGACCTGGCCGCGCGCCGGACCCGCCACCGGGACGGTGAAGATGCCGTCGTTGGAGCCCAGGACGTTGCCGTCGGTGGAGATCCACAGGTTGCCGGAGCCGTCGAACGCGACGTTGTCGGGGCAGGAGATCGGG
The DNA here is from genome assembly GCF_050943845.1 of Kribbella sp. CA-294648. Classification (NCBI taxonomy): domain Bacteria; kingdom Bacillati; phylum Actinomycetota; class Actinomycetes; order Propionibacteriales; family Kribbellaceae; genus Kribbella; species Kribbella sp. CA-294648. Next base: position 7,818,820 of record NZ_CP191981.1, on the reverse strand, counting down.
CTGACCTTGGTCTTGTCGTAGCCGCCGAAGTACGTCTCCTGTGCGGCCGGGTCGCCGCAGACCAGGAAGAGGGTCCAGAAGAAGCCGGTCTTGGCCGCGTCGTCACCCTCCTCGGTGAGCTCGAGGACGTAGCCGTTGCGGTTGCCGGACTTCTCCACCAGCGGTCCGTCGAGCGTGTCGCGGACATGCGACTTGGCCAGCGGGTTCGCCTCGTCGACCGGGAAGCTGCCGCCGCGGTTGGAGTTGTTGGTCAGCGCGGCGTAGACGCGGCCGTTGACCGGGTTGCGCTCGATGTCCTCGGGCCGGTCCATCCGGGTCGGGCTGACCTTGTCGGCGGCGAGGCGGGTGTTGATCAGCACGTCGGCGACGCTCATCCCGTCGACGTACGACTTGGTGTCGGAGGTCAGCGGGATCCACTGGCCGACCCCGTCGTACAGGCCGTCGGCCGCGCCGTCGCCGGTGAACTTGGCGACGTACAGAGTGCCGTGGTCGAGCAGGCTGAAGTTGTTCTTGCGGTTCTTCTCGTCGTACTTGCCGGTCGAGACGAACTTGTAGATGTACTCGCCACGCTCGTCGTCACCGGTGTACGCCGCGATCCGGCCGTCCGCGGTCAGCGTGACGGTGGCCCCTTCGTGCTTGAGCCGGCCGAGCATGCTGCGCTTCTTCGGCGTCGAGCGCGGGTCGTACGGGTCGACCTCGACGATCCAGCCGTGCCGGTACGCCTCGGTCGGGGTCTTGGTGAGGTCGAAGCGGGCGTCGACGACACTCCACTCCCGGGAGGACTTCGTCTTGGTGATCGGTACGCCGTACCGCTTGAAGGAGGCGTGGTGCGCGGGGTCGACGGTGTCGGAGACGTCGAAGTACCCCTGGAAGTTCTCCTCGCCGGACAGGATCGTGCCCCACGGGGTGACGCCGCCGGCGCAGTTGCCGAAGGTGCCGTAGGCAACCTTCCCGACGCGGCTGTCCTGCGCCACCGGGCCGGTCATCTCGAACTTGGTGGTGGCGGTGATGCGCCGGTTGTAGCGGCTGCCCTCGCGGTCGCGGCGCCACTTGCCGACGTGCCCGTCGCGCTTGATCTGGACCACCGACATACCGTGCGCGGCCAGCGCGATCTCGGCCTGCGTCTTCGCGTCGTACTTGCCGGTCGGGAACATCAGGTACTCGTCGGTGTACTCGTGGTTGCAGACCAGCAACGCCGTCCGGTCGTTCTTCAACGGCAGGATCATCGTGTAGTCGTTGTTGTAGCCGAACTGCTTGGCCTGGCCGGCCGCCGTCTGCTTGTTCACATCGAACTTCGGCGCACCGGCCACGACCGGGTCACCCCACGCGATGATGACGGACTGGTCGTACCCCTTCGGGATGACGATGTCGTCCTCGCGGTTCGGCGGTACGACGCTGTGGGTCAGCGCCCGGTCGGCACCGAAACCCGGGAAGGAACCGTTGCCCTGGTCAACGTTGCCTGAGGCAAGCAGTTCGGCGGCGGCCGGGCTGGAGGCCAGCGCGCCGACACCGGCGGCCGCGACACCGGCGGCGCCCAGCTTCAGCATCCGGCGGCGCGAGAACGCGGACTGCAGGACGGTCTGGATGTGCTCGTTACCGGAGGTGTTCGGCTCGGCGTGGTCGCACTGGTTGGCGCACTTCATTTCGCAGGTGCGAAAGGTGCGGGATCCGTGACGGGTGCCGATCTGGCTGATCAGCGGCAGCAACTTGGGGCTCACTCGCAGTACTCCTGCTTCTCACATGAAATGCAGCGGACGCCGTGAGGCTAGGGACCCGAAGCGGGGTGCGGGTGAAGGTCAGGTGAACGGTGAACGGCTTAGGTTGCCCTCAGTAACCAAGAGCGGTTGAACGGCTACACCGTGGCGGCGACCGGCTCGACCCGCAGGGCGCGCCGGCGCCGGGCGGCCATGCTGTCCCAGGTGAAGATCATCAGCGCGAACCAGACCAGTGCGAAACCGGCCCAGCGCAGCGAGGACATGTGCTCGTGGAAGACCAGGATGCCGATCACGAACTGCATGATCGGCGCGACGTAGTTCAGCAGGCCGAGCGTCGTCATCGAGACCCGCGTCGCCGCCGCGCCGAAGAGCAGCAGGGGTACCGCGGTGAGCGGTCCGGTCAGCAGGACCAGGGTGAGGTACCCCGGGCCTTGGTGGATCACGGTCGAGTCGCCTTGCAGGGCGAGCACCACCAGTGCGGCGACCGCGACCGGCGCGATGGTTGCCGTCTCGACGGCCATCCCCTCGATCGCGCCGGCGCCGGCGTGCTTCTTCGCCAGCCCGTAGAACCCGAACGAGAAGGTGAGCACGATCGCGACCCATGGCGGCCGGCCGTTCTCGATGGTCAGCGCGGCGACGGCCACGAAGGCGATCCCGAGCGCGATCCACTGGGCGACCCGGAGCCGCTCCTTGAGGAAGACCACCCCGAGCAGCACGGTGAACAGCGGAGTGATGAAGTAGCCGAGCGAGGTCTCGACCACCCGGCCGTTGTTGACCCCCCAGATGTAGCCACCCCAGTTGACCGAGATCAGCACCGACGCGGCGATCAGCGACCACCTGCGCCGCGGCTCGGCCAGCAAGGCCCGGACCTGCCCGAAGCGGCGTCGTGCCAGCACCAGTCCGACGATCGTGAGCATCGCCCAGAGGATCCGGTGAGCCAGCAGTTCGAGCGCGCCGGAGGAGTCCAGCAGCTTCCAGTAGAGCGGGAAGAGGCCCCACAGCAGGTACGCCGTCAGACCGAAACCGAATCCCCTCCGCAGCTCTGGCACGGGTGCGAGTCTAGATCAAGAGTCAGTGGTGTCCACGTGGTTTGCCCATGACGTGAGACGCGCTTGGCGGATGGGGTTGGATAGAGGGTGGACAGAGGAGGTACGGCGTGGGCGTGAGGACCGGACTGGTCTCGGTGACATTTCGGCAGCTGGCGGTCGACGAGGTGGTCAAGGTGGCCAAGGACGCAGGACTGGCGGCGATCGAGTGGGGTGGTGACATCCACGTTCCGCTCGGCGATCTGCCCGCCGCCCGCAAGGCCCGCGAACTGTGCGAGGCGAACGGGCTGGCCATCGCCGCCTACGGCTCCTACCTCCGCGCCGGCAGCGTCGACCGCGAGGAGATCAGGACCGCCGTCAACACCGCCGCCGAACTCGGCGCACCGAGGATCCGGGTCTGGGCCGGCACAGTCGGTACTGCGGAAGCCGGGGTCGGCGACCGGATGGCGGTGACCCGAGGCCTGGCCGAGCTGGCCGATGTCGCGGCCGGGGCGGGCATCGAGATCGCGATGGAGTTCCACCGCGGCACCCTCACCGACGAGGTCGACTCGACGATCACCCTGCTCCTGGATGTCGGCGCCCCGAACCTCACGACGTACTGGCAACCGCCGGTCGACCTGAACGACGCCGAGTGCCTGCAGCAACTCGAGTCGCTGATGCCGTGGCTGAGCACCGTGCACGTCTTCTCCTGGTGGCCCTCGAACAACCGCCTCCCGCTATCAGGCCGCGAGTCCCTCTGGCGCCCAGTCCTGGACCGCCTGTCCGCCGAACCCCGCGAGATCAACGCCCTCCTCGAGTTCGTAGCCGACGACTCCATCGACCAGTTCTCCACCGACGCCGCCAAACTCCACAGCTGGGTCTGACTCACCCGGGCAGATAGAGAGCGAGATAGAGCAACCCTCTGGTCTGCCGGCCGCTGACCACCTTGAGGGTGATCTTGCCCCCGGCGCCGGCAGGTTGCCCGTACGACAGGGTCCAGCGGGTAAGACTGTCGGCGGGGATACCTCCCCGATCCAGCCGGAAGCTGACCTCTTGGGTCAGCCCGAGGATCTTCGCCTCGCCCGGCTCGCTGCCGAGGTTCGCGGCGCCGTACCCGATCAGGAAGGGCTTGCCGGCGGGGGCATCGGTCGAGAGCTCCGTGGCGGTCTTCGCAGGCACCGTCTTCACCTGCGCGAGCTTGTAGGTGTAGCCCCCGTACCGCGCGAGCTCGTCGATGCCGACGCTTCCGGCGCTGGTCTCGACGAGTCGCTCCGGTGGCAGGGCATAGGCACCGACTCCAATGCGGGCGCCGGGGATGGTCGCAGGTCGCCCCTTGGCGTACACCAGGTCGATCGTCACCTCATGGGTTTGGCCTGGCGTGGCATTGATGGGGTCCGGGCCGCCGTCGTTCTTGTAAAAGTCCGTCAGCCTGTTAATGCAGGTCGCGGGGTGCTTAGGTCGTCCGTCGATGCGGATCGACAACATAGGTCGCCGATAGGGGTCCGTCCTGTCTCCTGTGCAGAACAGTCGCAAGCCGGTTCTTGCGCTGGCGGCGGTGAAGCGCAGCTTCACGCTCCGCTGCCCCAGGTCGCCGATGGTCGCGTTGAGCAGCGTGTCGCCGCCCACGTGCGCAGGGAACCGGATGCCCTCCTTGACGTAGTCGTCGGGGTCCGGGGCTGAGGGCCGGACCGGAAGCCCGCGCACTTCGGCCGGGGCGGGAGTCGCGGAGGGCACAGGTGATCGGTAGATGCCGAGGGCTAGCTGCGCCGTGGACCTGACTGCACGGCCGTTCTGATCGGCCACGGAAACCCGGACCCGGGCCGTCTTTCCGGGCGGTACCTCGGTCCAGAAGACGTGGTTCGGTGGCACCGAACCAGCGTGGCGTGGCGAGCTGCCTGAATCATCGCAGTCCTCGGTCGCGAGCAGACGACCGTCGACGGTGACGTGGACGGTCAGCGGCTTGGTCGCTGTGGTCCGGCAGTACGGGCGGAAGGTGACGCTGGTGCTGGTGGGTGTCCAGGTGAATTCGAGCGGGCCGGCGCCTGGCTTGCCGATTTCAGCTTTCTCGAGGCGGTCGGGGCCGACTGTGCCGGGAATGGTGATGCCGTCGCGGGTGTAGTCCGGGGGCGGCTTGGCCGGGTCGGGAGTCGACGTGTTGACGGCGCCGGGAAGGACCGCGAGGGCGACGGCTACCACTGCTGCTGCCACGGTGGTGACGGCTGCGGCGGTTCGGCGGCGTTTGAGGGTCTTGGCTCGGCGGCGGACGGTGGGCAGCGGGACCGGGGTGGCCGGGTCGATCTCGGTTGCCTGGTCGCGGAGCTGGGCGCGGAGGTCGTCGAGGTTCATGCGCGCCGCTCCTTCGCGCTGTGGTCGAGGAGGCTTGGGTCGATGCGGAGCTTGGTGAGGGCTCGGCTGGTTTGGCTTTTGACGGTGCCGGTGGAGCAGTTGAGGAGGCGGGCGGTTTCGGCTTCGGTGAGGTCTTCGTAGAAGCGGAGCACGATGACGGCTCGCATCCGTTTGGGGAGGCGGCGGAGGGCTTCGGCCAGGTCGGTGCCGGCCTCGACGCGTGAGTGGCCGCCGTGGTCCACCACCTCGGGGAGTTCGTCGGTCGGGTACTCCGCGTTCCAGCGCCGCCGCCACCAGGAGGTGTAGGTGTTGACCAGGGTGCGCCGGACGTAGGGCATCGGGTTGTCGCCCTCGATCTTGTTCCACACCAGCCAGCACTTGGCGAGGCTGGTCTGCACCAGGTCCTCGGCCGACGACCGGTTCTGGGTGAGCAGGTACGCAGTACGCAGCAAGGCCGCGTACTGCGTACTGGCGAACCGCTCGAAGTCCGTTGGCCCGCTCATACCGGCCTTGGTCGTGTGCACACTCGGCATGAGTGGGTGGACGGCCCGAATGGTTGCATCCGGGCAGCCGTCATTCGTTGCGGAGGACCGCGGCGATGGTGGCGCGGGCGGCTGTGCGGGCCGGGACGTAGGCCCCGGCGGCGGCGATCAGCATGCCGGCGAGGACGAACAACGCGAGCAGGGCTGCCGGGTAGACCTGGAGCATGAAGTCCGGGATCTCTGTCTGGGCGCCGTTGGCCATCGCCGGCACCACCAGGCGATGCGCGAGGATCCCGAGCGGGATACCCAGCAGGCCGCCGAGCGCGCCCAGGGCGGTCATCGACGTCACCACCATCACGATCACCTGCGCGGGAGTCATCCCGATCGATTTCAGCATGCCGAGATCGCGGCGGCGTTCGCGGGTGTTGAGGATGACCGTGTTGAAGACGCCGAGCGCGGCGACCGTGGCCAGCATCAGTGTGAGCAGGGCGACGGTGGCCACGACAACCGCGACGAACGTGCCGGCCTCCTGACCTTCGGTCTCCAGCAGACCCGGGTCCTTCGCCTGGATCGCCTTGACCACACCATCCAGGTCCGTGCCTGGCTTCACGTTGATCTCGTACGTGTTCGCCCGGAGGTCCGGTGCGATCAGGCCGAGGGTGGCCCAGTTGGACAGCACCTCGTCAGCTGAGTTGTACATCGCCTTCCCGACGATCTGCGCCCGGACGCTCTTGCCCCGTGCCTGCAGCGTGATCGTGTCACCGACCGCCAGCCCACGCTGCCGCAGGAAGCGTTCCGACACCACGACCTGGCCCGGGCCGTCGAACCAGCGACCAGCCAGCAAGCGGTACCCGGTCTGCTCGAAGTCCCCGCGATAGAAGGACACCCGGAGATCCGCTTGGCTCCCCGCCAGCCGCATCTGCAGCTCCGAAGACGCGGCGACCGACGACACCCCGGGAACGGCTCGGATCACGGCCTCGTCCTCCGCATCACTCAGCTTCGCGCCCGGGGGCGCACCGGCACCGCCCGGTCCAGCACCGCCCGGTTCCCCCCCGATCGGGCCCCCGCCGCTCGGGCCGGCGAATATGGCCAGGTCGACCGCCCCGACGCGACTCGACGCGGTCTGGTACGTCGTCAACGACTTCCCCAACCCGACCGCCAAGGTCACACTCGTCACCCCGAGCACCACAGCCGCCAACGTCAGCGCGGTACGCCCCGGACGAGCGAACGGCAGCCCCAGCCCCAGACTCAGCGGCCGCGGCAACCGACTGCCACTGAGCCACCGCTGAACCCGCAACCCGCGCCCTGCCTTCGGCGCGCTGCCCGCACTGATCGCCTGAGCAGCCGACAGACTCCGCGCCCGCATCGCCGGCGCCAACGCGGACAACGCCACCAGAGCCGGTACGCCGAACAGCGCCGCGAGGTCCACCCAGATCGGTACGCCGACCCCGCCCGCGCCGTAGTTCTCGAAAGCCCTGGTCAGCAAGGATGTTGCGAGAATGTTGCCCAGGACAACACCACCGGCACAGCCGACCACGGCCGGGATCGACACCATCCCCAAGTAGACCGTCAGCACCTGCGTGGGCGTGAACCCCAGCGCCTTCAGCACCCCGATGTGCTTGAACCCGGCCACGACGGCACCACTCACCACGTTCGCCACGATCAGGACCGCGACCGCGAGGCCGAGCCAGCCGAAGACCATCAGGAACGGTACGAACGTGTTCGGCTCGCCGGCGATCTTCGCCCGCAGCGCCAGATAGGACTGGGTCCCGATCAGCGCACCGGGCGGGAGGCCGGCAGTCACCGCCTTCTGGCCGGCAGCCACGTCCTCGTTGGTGGCAGCCTGGGCGAATCGGTAGAGCATCTGCGTCGACGTCGGGCGCAGCGTGCTCATCTGCTCCGGCGTGACCCACGCCTCGGCCGACTGGCTCACGCTGTACGCGAACCCGACGATGGTGAACGTCCGGCCCGCCGCGGAGACGGTGTCGTTCAGCTTCGCCGTACCGCGGCCCTGGGAGTCGGTCGGGTTGCGGTTGAGCACGATCTCGTCTGCCTTGGCGGGCCACCGCCCCTGCCACACGTTGAGCCGGTCGACCGCGCCGCCCGGGTCCGCACGGCCCACCGTCACCAGCGAGTCCATCACACTGGACGCGCCGAGCTCGAGCGTCACCTGCGCGAACGGGCCGGCAACAGCCGCCGCATTCCGCGCCGCCTCCGCCAATTGGCTGTCGCTGACCTTGCTGCGGTCGTACGATGCGGTCAGCTGGGCACCACTCTGTTTGGTGTACGCGCGGTCGAACGGACCACTCGATGCCGCCAGCAGACCCAGTGCGACCACGATCATCGTCGTGGACAGCAGGACCACGACGCCGATGACCAAGGTCTGCACCCGGCGTCGTCGTACCGCTGCCCGCGCGACCGGCCAGACGGCGCTCACGCCGTACGCTCCAGGCTGCGTTCGCCCGCGATCCGGCCGTCGACGAAGTCGATGACCCGGCTGGCGCAGCGGGTCGCGAGTTGCTGGTCGTGCGTGACCAGCAACAGCGTCTGGCCGATCTGGTTGAGGTCGAGCAGGAGATCCATCACCTGTTCGCCGGCTCGGGTGTCCAGGGCCCCGGTCGGCTCGTCGGCGAGCAGAACGGCCGGCCGGTTCATCAGCGCGCGGGCGACGGCGACCCGCTGCCGTTCACCGCCGCTCAGCTGCGACGGGTAGACGTTGCGCCGCCCGGCGATGCCGAGCTCCTCGAAGAGTTCGAGGGCCCGCTTGCGGGCGTGGCCGGCCGCCGTACCGGTCAGCTGTGCCGCGAGTGCGACGTTGTCGAGCGCGGACAGGTCGTCCAGCAGGTTGAAGAACTGGAAGATCATCCCGATCCGCCGGCGCCGGAACAGCGCCAGTCCCTTCTCGTCCAGCCTGCCGAGGTCGTCGCCGTGCACCACGACGGACCCTGACGTCGGCCGGTCCAGCCCGGCCACCATGCTGAGCAGGGTCGACTTGCCGCTGCCGGACGGGCCCATCACCGCGACCGCCTCACCGGCGTGGATCTCCAGTGAGACCGCGTCGAGGGCGACCGATTCGCCGTACTCCTTGCGTACGGCGGTGAGCTGGACGACCGCCGTTCCGTTGCCTGCGTCTGCTGTCATGCTGCTCACGCTAGGGCCGGCCGGCCGTCGCCGGCGTCAGTCTGCCGGCGTAACGTCCGCGCCTTGTCATCCTGTGGATGTACGGCCTGCCCCCGTCGGTTGATGCGCAGTCGCGAACGGCTTTGGGACAGTGGTCCCGTGATCATCCTTTGGCTGCTCGCCGCGGCGCTTGCCGTGCTGGCCGGGTTTCTCGCGTTCGCGCTGGTCCGAGCGCGGCGTGCGCACACTCGCGCGCTGGAGGAGCGCGGATGGTTGCTGGAGCGCGAACGCGAGGCAGCCGCCCAGAACGCGGTGGACGCCGAGCGAGCCCGGATAGCGCACGATCTCCATGACATCGTCACGCACAACGTCAGCGTGATGGTCATCCAGGCCGGTGCGGCACGACAGGTGCTGGCCACCGAACCCGAGCAGGCCGAGGCCGCCCTGCTCGCCGTGGAGGCCGCAGGTCGCGACACGATGTCCGAGCTCCGGCATCTGCTCGGTCTGCTCGCGCCAAAGGCCGATGGCGCCGACGAGGACGTGGACTCCCTGACCACAGACGCCCTGGCGCCCCAGCCGAGCCTGACTCGCCTCAGCGCGCTGATCGACCGCATCGCCTTCGCGGGTCTCCCGGTCGAGGTGCGGATCTCCGGAGAGCCCCGGCCACTTCCGACCGGTGTGGACGTGACGGCGTACCGGGTGATCCAGGAGGCATTGACCAATGCGCTCAAGCACGGCGACGGCGTGAAGGCCGAGGTGACCGTCCGCTACTCCGACCACGCGGTCCGGGTGGAGATCCTCAACACCGGGCCCAGCGTCTTGCGGGGCGGCAGCCGCCCGGGCGGGCATAGACCGGCCCCCGAAGGCCAGGGGCGCGGGCTCCTTGGCCTGAAGCAACGCGCCGCTGTGTACGGCGGGGAGCTCGACGCGCGCCGCCGTCTCGGCGGCGGCTTCCGGGTTCGGGTCAAGCTTCCGCTGGAGCGCCCGTGACGACGCGAGTGGTGATCGCCGACGACCAGGCGCTGGTGCGCACCGGCTTCCGGATGATCCTCACCGCAGGCGGTATCGAGGTGGCCGGCGAGGCCGCGGACGGTGCCGAGGCAGTAGAGGCCGTACGCCGCCTGCGCCCGGACGTCGTCCTGATGGACATCCGGATGCCCACCATGGACGGCCTGGAAGCCACCCGTCGCATCCTCGCCACCTCGACCGGTTGCCGCGTCCTGATCCTCACCACCTTCGACCTGGACCGCTACGTGTACGCCGCGCTCGCGGCAGGCGCCAGCGGGTTCCTGCTGAAGGACGTGACGCCCGAACACCTGGTCGCGGCCGTCAGCCTGGTCACGACCGGCGACGCACTCCTGGCACCGTCCATCACCCGGCGCCTGGTCGAACGCTTCGCCATCCCGGCTGCGTCCCAACCCGCCGTCCACCGCGACCTGACCACCCTCACTCCCCGCGAGCTGGAGGTCCTCACCCTGATGGGTCACGGCCTGTCCAACGCCGAGATCGCCACCGACCTCACCCTGAGCGAAGCAACAGTCAAGACCCACGCCGCCCGGATCTTCGCCAAGCTGACCCTCCGAGACCGCGCGCAAGCAGTAGTCCTCGCCTACGAAACCGGCCTGATCACCCCGGGTGACCGCTGAGGGCGATCAGTCGGCGGGCAGGTAGAGCGCGATGACCAGGTGGCCGCTGGTGTACTTGCCTGTGGAGAGCTGGATCTTTGCCTTGCCGGCCGGCCTTGCCGCTTCGCCGACCAGGCCGATGCCGCCGCCCACGCTGGGGGTACCGTGGGTCAGGCCGCTGGTCTCCACCCTCGGTTGGTCGCCGGTCAGGCCGGCGGTACCGTAGGCGACCAGGAACGGCTTGTCCGCGGGCGTGGCGAGCTCGAGGTCCTTCGTGGTCTTGACGTCGGCCTGCTTGACCTCGGCGAGCCGGTAGTTGCGACCGCCGTACTCCCTGACCACGTCCAGCGTCGTGTCGTCGATGGTCCGCTGCTCGCCCTTGGCATAGATCCCGAGGCCGACCCAGTCGATCGGCCTGCTGACCGGCCGGCCGTTCTTGTCCTCCAGTTGCACGCTCACCCGCACTCGCTGTCCATCCTTCGGCTGCGTTACCGGAGCCCAGTCCGATCCGGCCCCGGCATCGGTGCTGTCAGCGGCGCAGCTCGTCTTGCCGACCTGGACCCCGTTGAACTTGACGCTCAGCTGGTACTCCGGATCGGTGCCGGGGCTGGTCGCCGTACAGAAATCGTGCAGGGTGACGGGCCGATCCGTCGCGGTGAAGTCGAACTCGAGGGACGAGGTGCCCCGATCGGCGATCTTCGCGCCGAGCAAGGTGTCACCCCCGACCCTGGCGCGGTACCGGATGCCGTCCTTGACGTAGTCGGCCGGGGAGGTCGGCGGTGCCTGGACGGGCGGGCCTTCGGGTGGCGCGGCGGCCGTCCGATAGATGCCCAGGGCAATCTGCGCGTCGGCGCGGGTGACCGCCTGGCCCTGCTCGTCGGTGAGCTGGACGCTGACCCGGGCCGGCTTCCCGGCCGGAGCCGCGAGCCACAGCACGCTGTTCGCCCGGACCCCGATTCCAGGAGTCGGTTGGTCGTCAGCCGGGTCGCTGAAGCACGGCGCGGTACCGACGACGTAACCGTTGACCTTCACGGTCAGGAAATGACCGCTGCTCATACTGGCCGCACAGACGGTCGCGAATCTGGTGTCGCTGCCCTCCGGGACCCAGTTGAAGTTGAGGGTGTTGTGGCCCAGATCGCCGATCCAGCCCTTCTCCAGGCGGTCCGCACCCTCGAAGGCCGGCAGGATGATGTCGCCCTTCTGGTGATCGCGCGGTACGTCGTCGGCCGGTTGAGGCTTCGTGGTCGGGATGATGCCGGAGGCAACGGCCGCGATGATCGCGAGACAGCCGACGGCGCCCCCGGCTGTCGCCGTACGGCGGCGCTTCGTGCGGGCGATCTTGTCGCGTACGCCGGGCAGCAGGTCGGCGGTGTCGTCGGTGGAGTTGGCGCGGGCGGCCAACTCTTCGCGCAGGTCCGTGAGTTTCATCGGGTGGTCTCCCGGTCGGCAGAGGAGTCGGCGGGGGAGCCGGCGGGCGGGTCGGCTGGGGAGCCGGCAGGCGAGTCGGTGGTGAGCAGGGCTGGGTCGAGGCGCAGCTTGGCGAAGGCCTTGCTGGTCTGGCTTTTCACCGTGCCGGGGCTGCACCCCAGCACCCGGGCGGTCTCCGCCTCGGACAGGTCCTCGTAGAAGCGCAGTACGACGACAGCGCGTTGCCGGCGGGGGAGTCGTTGCAGGGCTCGCCAGACATCGGTGCGCTCCTCGGCACTGGCCGGTATCGCGGTCTCCGGCAGCTCCTCGGTCGGTTGCTCGCCGTTCCAGCGGCGGCGCCACCAGGAGGCGTAGGTGTTGACCATCACCTTGCGGACGTACGGCTCGGGGTCGCCGCCCTCGATCCGGGACCAGGCGAACCAGGCTTTGGCCAGCGCCGTCTGGACCAGGTCTTCCGCGAGGGCGTGGTCCTGGGTCAGCAGGTAGGCGGTCCGCAGCAGCCGGCGGGACCGCGCGAGCACGAACGCGTCGAACCCCTCAGCAGCCGTCACCGCGAGCCCCGTTCCCCGTGCACGCAGTGTGAGCGTGCTGTCGTCGATGGTCACATCATGGTGGACCGGCGAGGGCCGGCGTTCGGTTGCCGTTCGTCGAAAAGTTTCTGATGAGGCCTGGTCAAGTGGTGGATAGTGACGGGACAGTAGCCGGAGACAGGCGCGTTCGCCCCAAATGCGTTCGGAGGTACTTCGGTGAGAACCCATTTCAGTAGCCGTGTGATCAGAATTCTGTCCGTTCTCGGGTTGTTCGCGGCCATGCTGGCCGTCAGCGTCACGACTCAGGTGGTGACGGCGACCAAGGCCCATGCCGACGGTTGCTACACCTGGAACCGCACGCTCAGTGAGGGAGCCAGCGGTGAGGACGTCCGCCAACTGCAGATCCGGGTGGCCGGTTACCCGGGGTACGGCAAACACCTCGCCACGGACAGTTCCTACGGTCCGGCGACCAAGGCGGCAGTCGGGGAGTTCCAGAAGGCCTATGGTCTGGTCGCTGACGGCATCGCCGGGCAAGCGACGTTCAACAAGATCTATGAGCTGCAGGACGACGACTGCACCCCGATCCACTTCACCTATGCCGAGCTCGATGACGGGTGTGGTGGCAGCGGCTGGGACGGCGGGCCGCTGTCGGCGGCTGCGACCAAGGCCAACGCCCTGCAGACCATGTGGCAGCTCGAGGCCTTGCGGCACGCGCTGGGCGACAGGCCGATCACTGTCACCAGCGGCTTCCGCAGCATCCCGTGCAACAGGTCTGTCGGTGGCGCGAGCAACAGCCAGCACCTGTACGGCCGGTCCGCCGACCTGGTCGGCACTCCCACTTTGTGCGCCCTGGCCAAGCAGGCCCGCTACCACGGCTTCGGCGGCATCCTCGGCCCCGGCTTCTCGGGTCACAACGACCACACCCACCTCGACATCAGGACCAGCAACTACTGGGCAGCACCCAGCTGCGGAATCTGATCAGCAGGCTCGGACCAACTGAGCGAGGCTGATGCCGGCCGCGCGGTCGAGGTGCTCCGCAGTGAGCCCGGCCGCGCGGGCGGCAGTAACGTCCAGGTCCAGGTTGTCGCCGATCATCAGGGTCTCGACCGGATCCACACCGAGCGCCTGGCAGGTGAGGTGGTACGCCTCGACCGCCGGCTTGCTGAACCCGAGGGCTTCCGACGTGGAGACCACATCGACCAACTCGGCCAGCCCGATCGCGGCCAGCTTGGCGTTCTGCTGCACGGTGTTCCCGTTCGTCAGTACGCCGATCCGCCACCCGTTGCCGCGAGCAACTTCCAGGGCCGGGCGGGCATCGGGAAACGCCGCCCAGCTGGCCCGGTACTCGTCGAGGTAGCCGGCGAACACCTGGTCGAGTTCCTCGTCCGTCGCGGGTAGCGGCCGCCCGAGCAGAGGTAGGAACTCGTGCAGTCGCGCGCGGCGCTGGCCCTGGTGGGTGAGCTGTCCGGTCAGCCACCTGTCGTAGTGCCGCCCCTCGATCTCGAACCAGGTCGCCACCAGTTCGTCGTCGACCTCGGCTCCGGTCAGAGCCGGTACCCACGCCCGGAGCCCAGCGACGGCCGAGGACCTGTGGTCGAAGAGTGTGTCGTCGAGGTCGAAGATGACCGCCTTCACGCCGGTACTACCGACGTGCGGTTGAGCTCGCGATGGTTCGCGTACCCCGACAGAGCCAGCGTGAGGTCGAGCTCGGCCAGCAGGCAGCGCAGTACGTGGTCGACTCCGGCCTGGCCGGCCAGTGCGAGGCCGTACAGGAACGGACGGCCGAGCAGGACGGCCTTGGCGCCGAGGGCGAGTGCCTTGGCGGCATCCGCGCCTGTCCTGATGCCCGAGTCGAAGAGCACCGTCACCTGCTCACCGACCGCGTCCGCGATCGCCGGCAGTGCGTCCAGCGAGGCGATCGCGCCGTCGACCTGGCGACCGCCGTGGTTCGACACCACCAGCCCGTCGACACCGTGCTCGGCGGCGAGCTTGGCGTCGTCGACGGAGGTGATGCCCTTGAGCACGATCGGGCCGGCCCAGTTGTCGCGCAGGAAGGACAGTTCGTCCCAGCCCAGTCCGACGTTCGGGAACATCTGCGCCCAGTGCATCACCGCCGCGGTCGGGTCCTCGGCGATCGGCTTGGCGAGCTTGGCCTGGAACGCGGGATCGCTGAAGTAGTTGGCCAGGCCCTCGCCCTTGAGGAACGGCAGGAAACCGCGATCGAGATCGGCCGGGCGCCAGCCGATCGTGCCGGTGTCCAGGGTGACCACCAGCACGGAGTACCCGCTGTCCTTGGCGCGCTGGAGGAAGCTGAGGCAGACGTCCTTGTCGGTCGGCCAGTACAGCTGGTACCACTTGCTGTCCGCCTCGATCTGCTCGAACGAGTGACTGGCCTGGGTCGAGTGCGTGTAGGTGAGGCCGAGCGCACTGGCGGCTCGCGCGGTCGCCAGCTCGCCTTCGGGATGCGCCAGCGTCTGGACGCCGACCGGGGCGATCAGCACCGGCGCCGACATCTTGGTGCCGAGAACCGTGCAGGACAGGTCGCGCTCGGTGCTTCCGCGCAGCATCCGGGGAACGAGCCGCCACCGGTCGAACGCGGTCAGGTTGGCGCGCGCGGTCGAACCGCTGCCGGCACTCGGCACGATGTAGCCCATCGCCTCCGCCGACAGGCTTCCCGCCGCCTGCGACTCCAGCCGGGACAGGTCGGTGGTGATTTCCGGCCGGGTGTCGGAGAACATCCCCTGGACGTAGATGCTCAGCTGGTGGTCGCCAAAGTTCGCCATGCTGGATGCTTTCACGCCCGCCCACCGCCGCTCAACGCCCGGAGTGCTCGTACTCCGCGGCCGCGGCCGGCCGGACGGGCCGGCGGCTGCCGATGCGACAATCAGGTGTGATGACTTCGGTGACTCCTGACAGCCCGGCGACCCGGCGGCATGTCGGGCTGGCTCTGCTCGCGCTGGCGACCGGCGGGTTCGCGATCGGGACCACCGAGTTCGTCACGATGGGGCTGCTGCCGCAGATCGCCGACGGGGTGGACATCTCGATCCCGACGGCCGGCCACGTCATCGCGGCGTACGCGATCGGTGTTGTCGTCGGTGCGCCGGTGATCGCGGCGCTGGGAGCGCGGACCGGGCGGAAGCGGCTGCTGCTGGGGCTGATGGGTTTGTTTGTCCTCGGCAACGTTCTGTCGGCGGTTGCCACCAGCTACGAAGTGTTGATGGCGGCCCGTTTCATCACCGGTCTGCCGCACGGCGCCTTCTTCGGGATCGGCGCGGTCGTCGGCGCCTCGATGGTGCCGGTCGGCAAGCGGGCCTGGGCGGTCTCGATGATCATGGTCGGGTTGCCGGTGGCAAACATCGTCGGCGTACCGGTGACCACGCTGCTCGGCCAGGAGTTCGGCTGGCAGTTGCCCTTCGTCGCGGTCGGCGTCCTCGGGTTGCTGACCCTGGTCGCGGTCTGGTTCTGGGTCGGGCCGCAACCGGTCGGCAACGACGTCAACATCCGCAGCGAACTGAGCGCCCTGGCCAAGCCGCAGGTCTGGATGGCGCTGCTGGTCGGCATGGTGGGCTTCGGAGGGATGTTCGCGACGTACTCCTACATCACCCCGACGATGACGGAGCTGGCCGGCTTCAGCGAGGCGGCGGTGACGATCGTGCTGGCGGCGTACGGGATCGGCATGACCGGCGGGACCCTGGTCGGCGGCCGGCTCGCCGATCGCGCCCTGATGCCCAGCCTGTACGGCGGACTGGTGGCCGTGACCGTCGTGCTGACCACCTTCGGCTGGCTGGCGCACAGCAAGGCGGGTGCGCTGGTTGCCGTGTTCGCGCTGGGGTTCAGCGCGAGCATCCTCATCCCGGCGCTGCAGACCCGGCTGATGGACGTGGCCCACGAAGGGCAGTCGCTCGCCGCGTCGCTGAACCACTCGACACTCAACGTGGCGAACGCGCTGGGTGCGTGGCTCGGCAGCGTCGTACTCGCGGCCGGGTACGGGTACGAGTGGCCGAGCCGGGTCGGTGCAGCCCTGGCGGTGGCCGGTCTCGTCCTCGCTCTGGTTTCGGGGCGGATGGACCGCCGTACGGCAGATGCTCAGCTGACGCGCTCGTAGGTTCAGGGGCGTGTCCGGTGGTTGCCGGAGCCGCATCCTTCCGTGGGTTGGTTGGATAGGGGTATGGCGACGTTGACGTTGAGTGGCCCGGACCTGGTTCGCCGGCGCGGGTTGCGGCAGATGCGGGCGGTGGCGCTGTCCCTGCTGGTCCTGGCGGCGGTGGTCTACGTGCTGACGCTGCACCACGGCGGTGCGTGGGGGTACGTGAACGCGGCCTCCGAGGCCGCGATGGTCGGTGCGCTGGCGGACTGGTTCGCGGTGACCGCGCTGTTCCGGCACCCGCTCGGGCTGCCGATCCCGCACACCGCGATCGTGCCGACCCGCAAGGACGCGCTGGCCGAGAGCCTGGAGCAGTTCGTCACCGAGAACTTCCTGTCCGAGGAAGTCGTGGCCGGGAAGATGCGCAGCGCCGAGGTGAGCCGCCGGGCCGGGGAATGGCTTGCCGCCGGCAACCATGCCGAGCGGATCGTCGAGGAGGGGGTCCGGACCGTCGGCGCCGCACTGCCGAAGCTCGGGGACGACGACGTCACCGCGTTCGTCCGCGGATCGCTGCTGCCCCGCTTCGCCAAGGAGCCGCTCAGCCCGATCGCCGGGCACTTCCTCGCCTCGGTGGTCGACGACGGCGCGCACCACGCCTTGTTCGACCTGCTGATGGTCGAGGCGTACGACTGGCTGGCTGAGAACCGCGAGATGCTGACCGAGGTGGTCGGTCCGCGGGCGCCGAGATGGTCACCCCGCTGGGTCGACGCGATCGTCATCGACCGGATCCACCGCGAGGCGCTGACCTGGCTGGCCGCAGTACGGGACGATCCGCGGCACCCGGCCCGCAAGGCGATCGACCGGCTGCTGGTCCAGCTGGCCGACGACCTGCAGAACGACCCGGAGATGATGGAACGCTTCGAGGCGTTCAAACGCCGGATGCTCAGCCACCCCGACATGGGCACCAGCCTGACCGCGGTCTGGGACGCCGTCCGGACCGCCCTGATCGACGCGATCGGCGACCCCGAAGGCCCCCTGCGGCTCCGCGCCACCCAAACCATCCAGGACTTCGGCAAACGCCTGCAGACTGACGAAACCCTGATCGCCAAGGTCGACACCCGCGCCGCCGAAGCGGTCGGCTACGTCGTCCGCACCTACGGCACCGAGATCGTCTCCGTCATCTCCGACACCATCGAACGCTGGGACGGCCGCGAGGCCGCCGCCCGCATCGAACTCCACGTCGGCCGAGACCTCCAATTCATCCGCATCAACGGCACCGTCGTAGGCGCCCTGGTAGGCCTCGTCATTCACACCGTCAGTCACGTGCTCTAGGCATCCCGTCAAAGTTGTTCGTACGGCGCTCTGCCGGCGGCCGGGCGGTATCCTTTGCCGGCTGGGCCTGGGTGGGTTTGGCTGGGGGGAATAGGCGAGGTTTCTGCGATGGATGACGAGCAGGTGGCTGGGGCGCCGGTCAGGCGTGGTGTGGGGCGGGCGGTTTGGGTGGCCGGGGGAGCTGCTCTGGCGGTGGCTGTGGCTGCTGTGGCGTGGTCGGTGGTGGGGCGGGAGGATCCGGGGCCGGCGCCGGGTGGTGGTGGTGTGTCGGTGACGCCGACTGCGACGGGGTCTGTGCCGGATGCCGAGACGCAGATGCTGGCCGAGATCGACGCGGTACTGAAGGCTCGGGCGGCGGCTGTGGTGGCTGGGCGGCTGCCGCAGTACCTGGCCACTGTGGACGCGAAGAACGCCAAGCTGGTGCAGCGGGACAAGCAGGTGTTCGGTAATCTGCGGAAGCTCGGGTTGAAGCAGTTCAGCTATGCCCGGGAGACGGAGTTCGTTCCCGAGAAGCGTGGCGCCGGGTGGGCCATCCGGCTCATGATGGTGCTGCAGATCGAGGGGATCGACGCGGCGCCGCGGGCCACCCCGGTCGGCTACACGTTCGCCCAGCGAGGCGGTCGCTGGCTGCTGGTGGCCGACGACGAGCTGGCCGGCGAATCCGATCGCGGGACCTACCGCGAGCCCTGGGATCTCGGCCCGATCGAGGTCGCCCGGGGTGGCGGCGTGCTGGTCGTAGTACCGGCCGGGGAAGGTGCCAACGCGCGGCGGCTGGTGCAGGAGTCGAGGGAGGCCCTGCCTGCGGTACGGCTCGCGACCCGGCGGGCTCAGGTGGGGATCCTGGTCGTCGCGATGGGCGACCGCCGATCGATGGATGCCGAATGGTCGACCGGCGGTCATCCGGCCGGTGCCGTCTCGGTCCGGAACTACTCACCCACCGACGAAGCGATGACGAGCTTCAAGGTCACCGGCAGCCGGATCGTGATCAACCCGACCGAACGCACCAAGGCGGACCGGTTCCTGCTCGCCCACGAGTTCACCCACGCGGTCTTGTCCACCCTGGGCAGCAGCGCGCCGACCTGGTTGGTCGAGGGCTTCGCGATGTACGTCGAGAACCGGCTCGCCGAGCAGAGCGGCAACGCGGACCGGGTCGCCGACTGGCGCGACGAACTGCTGAGCAAGTCCGTCAAACCGCTGGTCGTGCTGCCCATCGACGGCGTCTTCCACGGCGACTACGACGAGGAGAGCTACGGAGTCAGCTGGCTCATCGTCGAGTACCTGGTCACGAAGTACGGCCTGGAAAAGGTCAACGCCCTGTACGCCGACCTCGCCAAGGGCTCCGACGACCCCGCCGCCCGCGAACAGACCCTCCGCAAGCACCTCAAACTCTCGGAGACGGCCCTGGTAGCCGCACTGAAGAAGTACACAGGGCCGTCCTGAGCGCTAGCCGTACCTAGTCGACTGTCCAGGTGTCGGTGCCGGTGATGAGGGACTGGAGGTTGCTGTTGCCGGCGGCGGTTTCGTGGGCGGTGGCTACCTGCTGGCGGACCAGGTCGTCGTACGCCGGGCGGTCCACCGAGCGGAAGATGCCGATCGGGGCCTGGTGGAGGACGCCGGCGTCGGTGAGGCGGGACAGGGCGAACGCGTACGCCGGGTCGTCGGTGTGCGCGTCGTGGACGACCAGGTCGGACTCGCCGCCGGGGAGGTCCGCCACCTCGCGGACCGCCAGCGAGGCGAAGCCGTCGCGGACCACGCCGAGGTGGCCGTCGGTGCCGAAACGGATCGGTTCCCCGTGCTTCAGCGGGATGATCGCGTCGTCCCGGGTCTCCGGGTTCTTGAACGCGTCGAAGGCGTTGTCGTTGAAGATCGGGCAGTTCTGGTAGATCTCCACGAACGCCGTACCGCGGTGCTCGCCCGCGGCCCGCAGTACCGAGGTGAGGTGCTTGCGGTCGGAGTCGACCGTGCGGGCGACGAAGGTGGCCTCCGCGCCGAGGGCCAGCGAGACCGGGTTGAACGGGTTGTCCACCGAGCCCATCGGCGTCGACTTGGTGACCTTGCCGGGCTCGGAGGTCGGCGAGTACTGGCCCTTGGTGAGGCCGTAGATCCGGTTGTTGAACAGCAGGATCTTCAGGTTCACGTTCCGGCGCAGGGTGTGGATCAGGTGGTTGCCACCGATCGACAGCGCGTCGCCGTCACCGGTCACCACCCAGACGCTCAGGTCCGGACGGGCCACCGCGAGCCCGGTCGCGATCGCCGGGGCGCGGCCGTGGATCGAGTGCATGCCGTACGTCGACAGGTAGTACGGGAAGCGGGACGAGCACCCGATGCCCGACACCATCGCGACGTTCTCGCGTTTGATCCCGAGCTCGGGCAGGAAGCCCTGGAAAGCAGCCAGTACTGCGTAGTCGCCACACCCCGGGCACCACCGGACCTCCTGGTCCGACACGTACTCCTTGCGGCTCTGTGGCTCGGTCGCGGCCGGTACGCCGCGCAGCCCGCCCGGCAGGCTCGGCAGACCAAGATCGACGGTGCTCATCGTGCTCCCTCCGGGTGGTGGATGCCGTTCGGCTGGATGTTCAGGGCCTCGCCGTGGGTGAGGTTGGCGGCGGCCTCGCCGAGGTGGCGCGCGTCGTCGTCGATCCCTTCGGTCTCCTCGACCAGGTTGCCGATCACCTCGGCCAGCTCGGCGGCGCCCAGCGGCATGCCGCGCACCTGCGCGTAGGAGACGACGTCGACCAGGTACTTCGCCCGCAGCAGCATCGCGAGCTGCCCGAGGTTCATCTCCGGGACCAGCACCTTGTCGTACTTCGCGAGCACCTCGCCGAGGTTCGGCGGGAACGGGTTCAGGTGCCGCAGATGCGCCTGAGCCACCTTGCCGCCGACCTTGCGGACCCGGCGGCAACCGGCCCCGATCGGCCCGTAGGTGCTGCCCCAGCCGAGGACCAGGACCTTCGCCGTACCGTCCGGGTCGTCCACTTCCAGCGGGGGGACGGTGATGCCGTCCACCTTCGCCTGGCGGGTCCGGATCATCAGGTCGTGGTTGGCCGGGTCGTAGGAGATGTTGCCGGTCTTGTCCTCCTTCTCGAGCCCGCCGATGCGGTGGTCGAGACCCGCCGTACCGGGGATCGCCCAGGCTCGCGCCAGCGTCTCCGGGTCACGCAGGTAGGGGAGGTAGACCGGCTCGCCCTTGTCGTTGGTCGCGTTCGGCCCGACGGTGAAGTTCGGGTCGATCGTCGCCAGGTCCTCGATCTGCGGGATCTGCCAGGGCTCCGAGCCGTTGGCCAGGTAGCCGTCGGACAGCACGATCACCGGCGTGCGGTAGGTGACCGCGATCCGGGTCGCCTCGACCGCGATCGAGAAGCAGTCGGCGGGCGACTGCGCGGCGATCACCGGCAGCGGCGCCTCGCCGTTGCGGCCGAACATCACCTGCAACAGGTCGGCCTGCTCGGTCTTGGTCGGCATGCCGGTCGACGGACCCGCGCGCTGGATGTCGCAGACCACCAGTGGCAGCTCGAGCATCACGGCGAGACCGATCGTCTCGGACTTCAGGCTGATGCCCGGACCGGACGACGTGGTCACGCCGAGCGCGCCGCCGAACGACGCGCCCAGGGCGGCGCCGACACCGGCGATCTCGTCCTCGGCCTGGATCGTCGTCACGTCGAACCGCTTCAGCTTGGACAGCTCGTGCAGTACGTCGGAGGCCGGCGTGATCGGGTAGGCACCGAGCACCAGCGGCAACCCCGCGCGCTGCGCGCCCGCCACCAGGCCGTACGCCAGCGCCAGGTTGCCGGAGATGTTGCGGTAGGTGCCGGTCGCCATCCGGGCCGGCTTCACCTCGTACCGGACCGAGAACTCCTCGGCGGTCTCGCCGAAGTTGTAGCCCGCCCGGAAGGCCGCGATGTTCGCGTCGCGGATGTCCGGTTTGCCGGCGAACTTGGACTGCAGGAACTCGATCGTCGACTCGACCGGGCGCTGGAACAGCCAGGAGACCAGCCCGAGGGCGTACATGTTCTTCGCCCTGGACGCGTCCTTGCGGGACAGCCCGAACTCCTTGACCGACTCCACCGTCATGCCGGTCAGGTTCAGGCCGACCACGTGGTACGCCTCGAGCTCGCCGGTCTCCAGCGGGTTCGCGTCGTACCCGATCCGCTTCAGGTTGCGCGCGGTGAAGTCGGCGGTGTCGATGATCAGGGTCGCGCCGCGCGGTACGTCGCTCAGGTTCGCCTTCAGCGCGGCCGGGTTCATCGCGATCAGCACGTCGGGCGCATCACCCGGCGTCAGGATGTCGTGGTCGGCGAAGTGCAACTGGAACGACGAAACGCCCGGCAGAGTACCGGCAGGTGCCCGGATCTCGGCTGGGAAGTTGGGCAACGTCGACAGGTCATTGCCGAACGATGCCGTCTCCGCGGTGAATCGGTCCCCGGTGAGCTGCATCCCATCGCCGGAGTCGCCGGCGAAACGGATCACCACGCGGTCGAGCTGCTTGACCTCGATGGTCACTTTTCTGTTCATCTCCAAGTCGAAGCTTGGGTCGATCGGTCCTCTCGTGAAGGACAGGTCGATCCCCCCAGTCAGGGCGATACCTCAATGTTAGTTCGCCCTTAGTACGGAACCATGCAGAAGACCGGATGGTCCACAGCCTGGGATCAGCTGACCAGATCTGACGGCGTTGGTAAACCTGTCAGTGTGACGTAACGCAGTCGTTCGCTTGCCATCCGCAGTCGGGTCCGGCAGGGTGTCTTCATCAAGCTGTGATCTACCCCGGGGCCCACCCGGGCTCGAGGGAGTTTCACCATGGGCGTGCGCCCGATCATCGGCCTGCTGGTTGCTGCCGTCCTGCCCCTCAGTGGTTGTGCTGCCACGGTGGCGCCCGCCCAGAGCGCCCTGTCGGTTCCGGACGCCAAGGTCGCGCCCGCCGTCGTCTCGACCGCGCCGGTCCGGACGATCAAGATCACCAGCATCAAGACCACCAACACGACCAAGGGGGTGCTGACCGTGGTCGGCCAGATCACCCCGGCGCCGGCTCCCAGGACGCGGGTCTCGCTGCAGCGCTGGTCGTCGAAGCTGCGCAAGTGGGAGGAGATCGGCCACGGGGTGACCTCGGGGTCGAGCATCACCATCCCGCCGACGCTTCCCGGGTCCGTGAAGACGTACCGGCTCGCGATCAACTCGCAGGCGCCGTACGCCGGGGCCGTGTCGCCGATGATCAGCTTCTCGCACTACGTGTTCCGCGGGCTCTTCAAGAAGCCGCTGCTCGCCGCGGGCGGCAAGGGGCACCCGCAGTTCACCGTCATACCGCCGTCCGAAGGTCCGCGCCGGGCGGAGGCCGAGCTGCTGGCCGACCGGCGCGGCTATGTCTGGGGCGACATCGACACCACCGGCTGCCGCGGAGTGCGGACGTGGCTCGGCAACATCACCGACGGCACGGTCCGGGTGTCGCTGCTGAACGGCGCCAAGGTGGTCGGCTCGGTGGACATGAAGCAGGAGACCGAGACCTGGCTGACCCGCGACGTCCGCGGCATCAACCGGCTGCGCTTCCAGGTTGCCGACCTGAAGTCCGGCTACGGCCCGATCGTCGCCGTCGACGCACTCGCACTCTGCACCAATTAGGCTGTCGCCATGACCTATGGCGTGATCGGCGCGATCGTCGGACTCGGTCTGGTCGGGCTGCTCGGGGCCTTCGCGCTGAACAAGGCGCTGACCGTCACCTACCCGACCGCGGACAAGCTCAAGACGTACGAGTCCGGTGTCGACCCGGTCGGTGAGGGCTGGGCACAGGTCCACATCCGGTACTACCTGTTCGCCTACCTCTACGTCATCTTCGCCGTCGACGCCGTCTACCTGTTCCCGTGGGCCACCGTCTTCGCGGCGGTCGGCGTTGCCAGCCTGATCGAGATGTTCATCTTCCTCGGCTTCGTCGCGGTCGGCCTGCTCTACGCCTACCGCAAGGGCGTCCTCAGCTGGACCTGATCACCCGGCGACTGCGCGAGCGCGTTGGCGATGGCCCAGTCCTGGCAGCCGACGCCGACGGACTTGAAGACCGTGCGACCGGTCGGGGTGGGCGCCGGACCCGTGAGGGCACTGCCCAGCTCGAGCAGTTCCCGTACTACGCCCGCGCCGACCGCGTCGATGATCTCGCCGGACTCCTCCAAGGCGGCCTCGCGCTGGTCGACCATGACCGTCGAGGCGGTGGCGAGCAGGTCGCGGGGGAGCTCCCGCATCGTCGGGCGGAAGGCGCCGATCGCGTTGACGTGGACCCGGGCCGGGAGGCATGCCGCGTCGAAGAGCGGAGTGGATGAGGAGGTCGCGCAGCAGACGATGTCCGCCGTGGCGATCGCGTCGTCGCTGGAGGTGCTTGGCGTGAAGGTGACGTCGGGGAACTCGCCCGACAGCGTCGTGGCCAACGCGCCGGCCCGGTCGGGGTTCCGGCCCGTGACGGTGACGTGGGCAATACGCCGTACGGCGAGAACCGCGCGGACCTGGTCGGCGGCTTGGGCGCCGGTGCCGAGCAGGGCGAGGCGGGTCGCGTCCGGCGCGGCGAGCAGATCGGTCGCGACACCGACGACCGCGCCGGTCCGCAGCGTGGTGATCGAGGTGCCGTCGGCGACGAACTGTCCACCCCCACCGGTCCAGATCACGGTCGCCCGGATCGCCGGCAGCCGGTCGAGCGCGATCCCGATCTTCTTCACCACCGCGGTCCTGGACGGCGAGTGGTAGGCCGACATCACCAGCACCGCCCCGTCCCCGAAGATCTGCCGCGGCGGCAGCACGAAGTTCCCCGCCGCCAGCTCCAGGAACGCCTCCCGGACGGCCGCGATCGCGATCGGCATCGGGACCGTACGCCGGACGTCTTCCGCGCTCAGCACCTTCATAGGAGGCCGAGGTTATAGCGTCCCGGGCCGGCTCGACAGCCCAGGGTTACGTCACGGAGTGTGATCGGTGGCGAGGGAAACGGTTGTTTGCCTGGTCACCCTTTGTCATTGCGGTGGGCAACTTTTGTGGTGCGGAAGCGCACTCTGTCACGGATTGCAACGAGACTGTCGCCAAGTCAGAACATTGGGGTTACAGTGATCACTGGGGGATACGAGGTAATCACGGGGCGGTGAGGGCATGTCTTGGCAACTCTGGGTATTGATTGCGGCGGCAGCGACCGGTTTCACGGCGCTGCTGGCGGTGAAGCTCAGCCGGGCGCAGGAGGTCTTCGAGCGCCTCGTGGAGCCCGCCCCGCAATCACCGGCTGGCCTGCACGCGATCCGCCCGGACGAGCCGCTCCAGCTACACCGCCGACGAGAGCCCAGACCGGCAATGTTCCCGCAGCCGCCCACCAGCAGCGCACCCGCGGCCACCACTGATCGTGCTCATCGTGCGGCCCGCCGGACTCAGCACCGGTCGCGCGACCACGCCACCAGCACCGCTTGCGTCGCCGACTCTGGTCCCTGGCGGCGTTCGCGGTGAAGAGTGGGCGCCCGCTACGTAGCATTCCCCAGGCCATCACCCCCCGGCCTCCGGATCGTGCGCAGCGGGTGCCCGCCTCAGCGTTCAGGCCCAGGGATTGAACGGGACGGCGGCCGGCTTCGCGGCGTTCAGCAGGTTGCGGAAGCGGTCGTCCTTGTCGGTGATCTTGATCGTCGCGGAGCCGAAGTCGGCGTTCATCAGGGTGTCGCGCAGGCCGGTGCCCGGCCAGCCGTTCCAGTCGACCAGCGGGGGATAGCGCCAGTTGTGGTAGTGGTTCTCCGGCGGCTCGTCGTTGCTGTTGGCGAGCCGGAAGAAGTGCGTGCTCGCGCCGTCCTTGTGGTAGACGACCTTGGGATGCGTACCGTCGAAACGCACCTGTGAGCGGGGGTAGGTGACCCGGCCGCTGTGCTGCGTCGTGGTCACGTACTCGACCTGGTTGGTCGCCTGGTTGACCCACGAGATGACGTGCTCGAAGTCGTGGCGGTGGCCGCCGAGTCCGCTGCCGGCCACGGCCTGGTCCTTCTCGAAGTAGCTGGCGTACACGATCGCGCACCAGCCGTTGTTGCACTTCGAGCGGGCGTAGGTCTGCGAGTTGTCCAGGTCCGACTGGTCGTGGCAGCTTCCGTTGACGGCGCCGGTGGTGTTCAGCCCGCCGTTGAGCGCGCCGTTCGGACCGATGGCTGGGACGGCGTAACAGCCGTCGGTGTCGTAGTCGTAGGCCGGTGAGAAGGACTGCTCCAGACCGCCGGCGTTCTGCGGCAGATGCGGCGGCGGGGCGGCGTACGCGGCCGCGGCGGAGGTGATCATCAGCGCGGCGGTGCCAAGAACCACGCCGAGAACCCGGCGCCGGCGCCGCGGCCGGGATTCACGTTTGGTGGAGGGCTGGGGCGGCAGTTTGTTCATGCTTCGCTCGTTTCGGGGCGGTCGCACCCCTGCGACAGCGACACGCGTCCGCAGGGGCGGGGGCGGATGCGAACGCTGTCGAGGATGACATCCCGAGGGCACGTCAGTACATACTTGACGTGACCAAGAATCGACGCTCGGTGAACTTTGCTAGCCGAGCAACCCGTCCCGCCGAGCCACAGCCGCCGCCTCGGTCCGGCTGCGCACACCCAGCTTGGCCAGGATGTTGGAGACGTGCACGCTCACCGTCTTCTCCGAGATGTAGAGCTCCCGAGCCAACTGACGGTTGGTCCGCCCTTCCGCGAGCAGAGCCAGTACTTCGCTCTCGCGCGCGGTCAGCGCAGCCGGCCCGACCCCGGCGTCTGCTCCGCCGAGCGCATCGAGCAACGGCTTGGCGCCCAGCTCACGAGCCGTCTCGCTGGCGAGCGCGACCTGCTCGTTGGCATCGGCAACCTTGCCCGCCGCTCGCAACGCGGCCGAGAAATGCAGTCGCGACCAGGCCTGCTGATGGACGTCGCCGTACCCAAAGGCATCGACTGTCCGGTGCCAGGTTGCGACATGCTCCGCCGGGGTCGGCGGGTCGATATCGGCCAGCCAGCGCAGGCGCTCCCACTCAGCCTCGAGCCGGGCCAGCCACGCGATCCCCTCGACACCCAGCACTCGGCCGGGTGGCAACCCCTTCTCGGCCGTCGTCTGTCCGTCCGACACCAGCTCGGCCCCCCGCGCAACCAGCTCGGCGGCGGACGTCGGCTCCTGCACGACCCGGTGGCACAGCAACTGGAGCCCGATCGCCGAGAAGCGGATGCGTGCCATGAACCACTCGGTCTGGAACACCTCGGCACAGAGGGTCGAAACGTCGGAGAGCAACTTCTCTGCCTCGGCCAACTGGTTCAGCCGGCAGTAGGCGTCGACGGCAGCCTGCATGCCGATGATCGGCAGCATCACGTCGAGCGTCCACCACTTGCGCAGCCGCTGCAGCTCCTCGGCGACCGACGTGTCACCGCGGGCACCTCGAACGGACAGCCCGATTCCACCCAGCGCCGCCGCGGCGGCCGCCGGTGTCATCGAGTCGACGCGCGCCGTCTCCGCCGCGTCGTCCCACTCACCGAGCACGAACTGGGTCAGCGCAAGCATCCGCCGCGCGTCGAACCCGTACACCGCCCACTGACGCCCCAGCTCGCCGGCCCGCTCAGTGGTCAGCTGGAAGGCCGGCTTGGCAGCGGCCAGATCGCCCATCTCGTAATAAATCGAGCCCAGCAAGAACCGGCTGCGTACCTCGGCCGCCGGGTCACTCGTCAGCTGGGCCCGCACCGCGGCTTCTTCCAGTTGCTTGGTCGCGGCCACCGGATCGCCGGCCCGGCGGCGCAACTGAGCCAGCGTGATGCCGGCGTCGCTAGCGGCCGACTCCTGGCCCACCTCACGGGCGATCTGCAGGGCCTCGTTGGCCCAGCGCTCGGCTTCCATCGGTCGCCCGAGCGCGTCCGAAACCCGCGCGTACATCGAGGCGACCTGCGCCTTGAACACGCTGGCCGGCTCGTCCGAGGTCAGCCGCATCGCCTGCGAGATGGCCTCGTGCGCCTCCTGGTCGTGGTCGATCGCCAGCGCGATGTCGGCCAGCGGCGTCAGCAGCTGAGCACGCTGCAGCCGCGGCGCATCGGGCGGCAGCTCGGCCAGCGCCTTGCGCAGGAGCTTGAGGGCGCGCAGTTGCTGCGCCGACAAAGCAGCGGCCGAGGCGGTCTCGACGATCAGCCAGGTCTTGTCGATACTCGCGTCGCTCGCGGCGTTCGGATAGAGCTCCAGCGCCATCTCGTAGTGCTTCAGCGCCTCCTGCGGCGCCGCCACCGAGATGGCCTCCTGCCCGGCCCGGACCCGCGCCTCGAAGGCAGTGGCCAGGTCGTGGGACCTGGTCGCGTGCCCAGCCAGCTCCGCCGCAGTACCGGCGACTGTCTGGTCCTTCAGAGCTTTCGCGTACGCCGCATGCTGCCGCACGCGCTCGCCCGGCAGCAGGTCGTCGTACACAGCCTCTGCCAGCAGCGCGTGGCGGAAGTAGTAGCTCGCATTGCCCGGGTGCTCGATGATGTGCGCGTCGATCAGCTCTCGCAGCGCCGCGTCCAGCTCACGGTCGGGCAGGCCGGCCACAGCCGTCAGCAGCGTGTGGGGAACTCGTCGCCCGGCTACTGCGATCACCCGGGCAACCTGGCGGGCGTCGTCCGACAGTGGGTCGAGCCGGACGAGCAGCAGGTCGGCAAGGTCCGGCGGTACTGCGTCGGCGTCGCCCATCGACGCGGCAGCGGCCAGCTCCTCGGTGAAGAACGCGTTGCCGCCCGCACGCTCCAGGATCCGGAGCTGCTCGATCTCCGGCAGTGGCGTAGTGAGCAGAGCGGATAGCAGGGTGCGGGAGTCGGTGTCGTCGAGTGGCAGCAGGTTGACCCGGCGTACGCGCGGGTTGCGGGACCACTCGGCGATCGGCCGGCGCAGCGGGTGGCGCCGGTGCAGGTCGTCGCTGCGGTAGGACACGACGAGCGCCAACCGCTGGGACGTGAGCCGGGTGAGCAGGAAGCCAATCAGGTCGCGGCTGGAGTCGTCGGCCCAGTGGGCGTCCTCGATGATCACCACGAGCGGCTCACTGGTCGACAACGCGGTGAAAGCACCCAGTACTGCGTCGAACAGCGCGGCACGGTCCAGCTGCCCCTCCTGCGGGACGGGCTGGGCGCCGATCAGGCGGTGGGTCGGCAGCAGCCGGCCGATCGCCGGGAAGTTGGTCAGGACGCTCTCGACCAGTTCGGGGCGCTCACCGGCCAGCCGGCCGAAGATCTCGGTGAACGGCAGGTACGGCAGGCCGGCCTCGCCGAAGTCGGTGCAGTGCCCGACCAGCACGCCGAAACCACGCTCGTGCGCACCGGTGGCCACCTCGTCGAGCATCCGGGTCTTGCCGACGCCGGCATCACCGGACAGCAGAATCGCGCCGGCGCGGCGGGTTTTCGCCTCGTCCACGGCGCTGAGCAGGGCGGCCAGCTCGGTCGAGCGGCCGACGAGAGGTGTCGAGGTCCAGGGCACGTCGTCCATCTTCGCCCCTGGCGCCGACACAAATCGACGGCATCCCGTCCGTTGTGTCCCTACTGACAATGAAACGCCGTCCCCGACCGGGACTATCTGGTCGGGGACGGCGGCCACGGCGGTCATGCGGCCGTGTGGGGGCGCAGTGCGCGGCGAGCGCGCCGCGGCTCCGGCTTGGCGGCCTCCGCGCGCTCCCGGCGGGCGGCGGCCCGGCTGAAGTCACGCTTGATCCGCTCCTGGCGGTAGGCGGTCTCCGCCTGGGCCGACTGGGTGCTGATGAACATGGTGTCCCTCCCTTCAGACGCTCTTGGTGAACAGGTGGACGATGCTGCGGCGGGTCCCCGACGTGCGGGTGGCCCGGCGGTAGTCACGGGTAAGGCGCTCCCTGCGGTAGCTGACCTCTGCCTTGACCGACTCGTTCGTGAACATCTGGTGCCTCCTGGCTGGTGTTGCCTCGACTCCTTGTCGATGCCCTTAATCTGCTCGTCTGAGGAGGACCGGCACATCGGAACTAGTCCCTATCCAGCGCCCCAGGCCGGTCCTAGGGAGCCTCTACGACGGCCTAGGACCGCTCTGGGAACAGCAGAGCGGCCGAGACCCGGGAGGGGATCTCGGCCGCACTGGTAGCAGGGTTCGGTGGTGGTCGGGCGCTCACATCGCAGCCCTGGCCATGACGGCCGGCCTGCGGGATGTAGCGGTCACTGGCCTCGCGGGCCTGCGCCGGAACCACAGCAGACGCAGGCTGTTGGCGGTCTCGTAGTCCCGCCTGATGCGCTCCTGGCGGTAGGAGATCTCCGCTTGGAGCGACTGAGCTGAGTACTGGTACACGGTGTCCTCCGGGAGCCTCGGTCGATGCCTCGACTGTGCTCGCCTGAGGAGAAGGGCCACATCAGCACTAATCCCTATGCCATGCCTAGAGACCCCTTAGATAGGCCTCGAGTTCGTCCCTAGTAGGTGCGGTGGCCGGTCCGCGCCGGGTGACCGCAAGGGCAGCGGCCGCGTTCGCCCGGCGTGCGGCCTCCACCGGTTCCTTGCCCTCGGCAATACCGGCCAGGAACGCCCCGCTGTGCGCATCGCCAGCCCCATTGAGATCCACAGCCGGTACTGCGAACCCGTCCACCTGCGTGACGCCCTGACCCCGTACTGCGACCAGGCAACCACCCGCCCCGGTGCGGACGAGCACACCGGCCCGGCCGGCTCTCCGCCGTACTGCGTGAGCCGCCTCGGCCGGGTCAGACAGGCCGGTCAATGAGGTGGCTTCGGCCGCGTTGGAACTCCACCAGTCGGCTCTGGCGAGCACGGCCTGCAAGGCATGGTCGGGGATCTCGGCAACGAGTGGGCCAGGGTCGAAGAACACCTGGACGTGGTCCGCCAGCTTGGCGAGCCAGGGGAGCAGGGCGGCGCGGTTGGAGTCGTGCAACAGGCTGTACCCGGACAGGTACACGAGGTCGTCGTCCGCGGGTTCCGGGAGCTCGTCGCCGGTGAGAGTGGCCTCGGCACCGGGGCAGGTGACGAAGGTGCGTTCGCCGGTGGAGTCGACGAGGGTGACGACGAAGCCGGTGTCGACGTCTTCTCTTGCCGGGTGCAACCAGTTGATGCCCGCGGTTTGCATCGCGTTGCGAGCCTGGGTGCCGAAAGGGCCGGTGCCATGCGCACCGGCGTACAGGGTGGGGAGGCCCAGACGGACGGCGGCGGCCATCACGTTGAAGCCGCCGCCGGGGGTGGCCGTAGTACTGGAGGCGATGACGTCACCGCCGCGGACCGGGAGATCGCCGACGGTGAGGACGAGGTCGATCACGACGTTGCCGAGGTGGAGGAGTCTCACGCGGCGCGGACCTTGAGGAGCTGGTCGGCGAGGTCGTCGAGCTCGAGGTTGTTGACCTCGGCAACCTTGACGCGCGCCTCAGCTGGGAAGCCGTCAATGCCGTGGCACGCGCCCGCGATGGCACCGGCGATCGCGGCGATGGTGTCGGTGTCACCGCCGAGTGAGGCGGCCAGGCGGACGGCGAGCCAGGGGTCGTCGGGGTACGCGGCGAGGACGGCGAACGCGGCCGGTACGGACTCCTGGCTGGCGAGGCTGGTGCCGACGAGGTCGTAGAGAAGTACAGACACGGCGCCCGGCCGAGGAGGGGTAGTGCCAGGCGCCGTGTCGATCAGGGAGGTGGCCCAGGTGATGCGGGTCGGGATGTCCGCACCAGCCACCCAGTGGCCGCTCGTCGAGGTTTTGGTTGCGGCCGCGACCGCGTGCTCCGTCGCCTCGGCGATGGTCGCGCCGTCGATGCCCGCGCTGACCGCTGCCGCGACGGCCGCCGCGGCGGCCAGTGCGAGACCGGTGTTGTGGGTCGCGGCACTGGCGGCGACCACGCGATCGACGAGCAGGTCGAGGTCGATGGACGGGGTGGCGATGCCGACCGGGGTGATCCGCATCGCGGCGCCGTTGGTGGTGCCGTAGCGTCCGGTCTCTTCGATGTCCTTGCCCTGCAGCAGTTCGTCGATAGCACGCCGGGTGGACGGTCCGAGCAGGTCGAGCGAACCGCGCTCCCGCATGCCGTCTTCCCACTCCAGCAGTTGCCAGGCGAGCTCCCGGCCGTCGACCTCGCCGCCCGACGTCACCACCAGCCGCGCAAGCAGGAGCGCCTGCTCCGTGTCGTCGGTGACAGCCCCCGCCGGCATCCCCGCCGCCAACGGCTGATCGTCCGGCGCCGGATGAAACCCGTCGACCACTTCGCCGTACCGCTCGACAATGAGTGCTCTCGGCAACGACTGGGTCGGCATACCAAGCGCATCTCCGATAGCGAGCCCATAAAGCGCGCCTGCGGCGCGCATCCCCGGGGTACTCATGGCGTCCGCCGGCTGATGGGCGTTTGAGGGGTCAACTCCTCAAGTGGTGGGTTGCCACCCCGGAAACTGAGGTGGCAACCCACCACCTCGGGGGTTGACCCCTGAAACGGCGTCATCGGGTCGGACCGGAGTAGGTGAGGTTGAGTTCGAAGTGGGTGGGGTCGAGGAGGCTGTCGACCTGTTCGGCGAAGCGGTTGTCGGCGGTGTAGCTGACCCGGCGGGTGTGCAGGAACCAGGTGCCTTCGGGGCGGTCGAGGAGGATGGCTTCTTCGGGGTCGAGCGGGCGGCCGCGGAGGCGTTGTTCGCCGTGGTCCAGGTGCAGCCCGGCGCGGCTGAGGGTCGCGGTGATGGAGTCGTCGTACAGCCCGCGCTCCGGCAGGTCGCGCAGGGCTTCCAGTGCCGGGATGCAGCTGCGTTCGATCGAGATCGCCTCGCCGCCCACGATCACCCGCAGCCGCTGGATCACGATCACGTCGGGCGAGTCCAGGCCGAGCCGCTCGGCCAGTTCATGGTCCTGATCGTGGGCCAGTCGCAGGGTCGTCAACCGCGTCTCGACACCCTGCTGCGCCAGCGCGTGCGACCAGCCGAGCCGGTCGTCCAGCGGCCGGCCGTCGAACAGGACGAACGACCCCTTGCCGGTCCGGGTGGTGATCAGCCCGTCCTCGTTCAGTACGGCGAGCGCCGAGCGGACCGTGTTCCGGCTGACCGCGAACCGTTTCGCCAGCTCGACCTCGCCGGGCAGCTGGCTGCCGTGCCCGACCCGGCCGGAGCGGATCTCGCGAGCGAGGATCGAGGCGATCCGCTCGTGCTTGAGATTCACTCCACGAATCACTGGCTCTGCTTCCGTAGCTCGTCCACCGTGACGACCTCGACCATCGGCGCGTACAACCGCAGGATGTCGAGCGTCTTCTGATGGCTGGCCTCGTCAACCCCAGCACACGCATCGGCCACGACCTGAACCTGTACTCCGGCGTCGACCGCCGCCAGCGCCGTCGTCAGCACGCAGCAGTCGGTGGTGACACCGGCGAGCACCAGCGATCCGCCCGGCGCGACCGCCTCGGCCAGCTCGGGCCCCCACTTGCCGAAGGTGGTCTTGTCGAGAGTCGGCGCGCCGTGGAACTCGTCGACCAGTTGGTAGGCGTACGAGTCCGGCGGCTGCAACGCGAACGGCCACTGTTCGTAGTACGGGACCCAGGAGCCGGTCGGCTGCTCCGGAGCGACGAAGCGGGTGAAGATCACTGTTGGGAAGAGCTCGATGAGTTCCTGGGTCGGCTTGATGACGCGCTGGAAGTCGGGCGTGGCCCAGCCGCTCTCGGGGTCGGCGAAGATGCGCTGCAGGTCGATCAGGGCCAGGACTCGTGCCATCAGGCGGTCACCTCCTGGGCCTGGACCCGCGAGCGTCCGGCGAAGTACTGGACCAGGAACGACACGACCAGCGCGAACAGGACGCCGAGGTTCGCGAACGCCCAGGCGCCTTCCTTGCCGCCGAGGCCGAGCGGTTCGAGCAGGTAGCCCTGCCAGGTCAGCCAGCCGGCCAGGCTGTTGGTGACCAGGCCCCAGCCGATCGCGGTGGCGATCACCATGGTTGCTATCGGCAACCACTGGATGTCGCCGTACCGGCCGCGCCGGTCGAACAGGTCGGCCTCGGCGTAGTCACGCCGGCGGGTGGCGAGGTCGGCGAGCATGATGCCGCACCAGGCCGCCACCGGGACGCCGAGGGTGATCAGGAAGCCCTGGAACTGGGACAGGAAGTTGTCGCTGGAGAAGAACACCACGTAGACGGTGCCGACGATCATCACGAGTCCGTCGACGAACGCGGCGACGTACCGCGGGGCGGGCAGGCCGAGCGACAGCAGGGCGAGGCCGGACGAGTAGATGTCCAGGACCGCGCCACCGACCAGCCCGAGTACGGCCACGATCACGAACGGCACCAGGAACCAGGTCGGGAGCGCTTCGGCGAGGGCGCCGATCGGGTCGGACGCGATCGCCGTACTGAGGTCTTGGGAGGAGCCGGCCAGCAGCAGGCCGAAGACCAGCAGGACGACCGGCGCGATCGTGGAGCCGAAGGTCGTCCAGCCGACCACGCCGCGGCTGGACGCGGACCGGGGCAGGTAGCGGGAGTAGTCGGCGGCCGCGTTCACCCAGCCGAGGCCGAAGCCGGTCATCAGGAAGACGAGTGCGCCTACCACCTGCTGGCTCGATCCGCTCGGGAGGGAACTGACCGTGCTCCAGTGGACCTGGTCGGCGACAAGGGCGATGTAGACGACGGTCAGGACGCCGGTGACGATCGTGATGATCGTCTGGGCCCGCATGATCAGGTCGAAGCCGAGCACGCCGCAGAGGACGATCAGGGCGCCGACGACGACCAGCGCGACCAGCTTGGTGAGGTCGCCGCCGCCCCAGCCGAGCCGTTCGAAGACGGTCGCCGTGGCCAGCGTCGCGAGGATGGTCAGCACGGTCTCCCAGCCGACCGTCAGCAGCCAGCTCACCAGCGACGGAAGTTTGTTGCCGCGGACACCGAACGCGGCCCGGCTCAGCACCAGCGTCGGCGCCGAACCGCGTTTGCCGGCCAGCGCGACCAGCCCGCAGAGCAGGAACGAGAAGGTGACGCCGAGGACGCCGGCGATCACCGCCTGCCAGAACGAGATCCCGAAGCCGAGTGCGAAGGCGCCGTAGCTGAGCCCGAGCACCGAGACGTTCGCCCCGAACCACGGCCAGAACAGCTGGCGCGGGGTGCCCTTGCGATCCGCGTCGTCGATCACGTTCAGGCCGTTGGCCTCGACCGCGAACGCTCGCACTTCCGGAGCATCCACCCGCAACTGATCGGCCATCGAGTCACTCCTGCCCGAAAAATGGACCTGTTCAGTCCTGTCCAGTTCACGGTAGGTCGGCGGCGGGGTGCGGTCAAGGAACGAGGTTGACCTAGACCTTTCTCTAGGACCTAGCGTCGGAGACCCGAGTGGAGGAGACGGCTGTGCGGAGATTCGAGGACAAGGTCGCTTTCGTGACCGGAGCGGCCCACGGCATCGGGCGCGCGACCGTACTGCGGCTCGCGGCTGAGGGTGCCGCCGTCGGTGCCGGCGACATCGATGCGGAGGGCGCCGCCTCGGTCCTCGCTGAGGTCACGCAGGCCGGCGGGTCGGCGGTGGCGCTCGACTGCGACATCACCTCGACCGCCTCGGTCGAAGCGGCGGTTGCGGCGACCGTGCAGCGGTTCGGGCGGCTCGACGTGCTGGCCAATGTCGCCGGGCACAATCTTGCGCTCGAGGGGACCGAGCCCGCTGAGGCGCAGTGGGGCCGGCAGTACGACTTCACCTTCACCGGAGCGACTCGCTGTATCCAGGCCTCGCTGCCGCACCTCATCGAGTCCCGTGGGTCCGCCGTCCTGGTCGGCTCGATCAGTGCGGAGATCGCCCTCGGTACTGCTCCGTACGCCGCTGCGAAGGCCGCGCTGGCCAACCTCGTGCGCAACCTGGCCTCCGACCACGGACCCAAGGGTGTCCGGTTCAACGTGGTGGCGCCGGCGACGGTGGCGACGGACCGGTTCATCGGCAAGGAGGCTCTGCTGGAGGAGCTGAAGGCGATCTACCCACTCGGCCGAGTCGGGCAGGCCGAGGATGTGGCCGCAGCGATCGCTTTCCTCGCATCCGACGACGCTGCGTGGATCACTGGCATCACACTTCCCGTGGAAGGCGGCCTGACGTCCGCAACAGGTCACTTGCTCAACCTGCTGTGATGGGGTCATGCCTCGGACCTGCGGGGGTTCGGGGAGTCGGACAAGCATGCGGTCGACCCGGGTGCGCAGTACGGGGTTGCTGGGCAGGGGGCGGAGCGTCCTGGGGTTGACTGAGGAGCTTGGGCTGGAGCGGCCGGTGCTGGCTGGGTACGACGTCGGTAGCGCGCGGTGGCGAACTTCCGCGGCCGAGACTGCGCCGGCGTCGTACGAGCGGATCGGCGTACCGACGGTGGTGCTGTGGCCCGAGTTTGATCCGCTGTTTCCGCGGGCGTGGTCGGACCGGCTTGACGACTTCTTCAGTGATGTCAGGCTGCGGTTCGTCGACGGAGTGGGGCACTACGCGCCACTCGAATGCCCGGAGATCTTCGCCGAGGAGATTGTCGGACTAGGCTGACCACATGCCAGACAGCGGAGTTCATCTGCCGATGCCGACGGTGCGGCCGGCCGTCGGGGGGCTGGCGAAGCTTGCGCCCGAGCCGGTGCGGTATTTGCTGAACTGGGGACGCAAGTACTCGCTCTGGGTCTTCAACTTCGGTCTCGCCTGTTGCGCGATCGAGTTCATCGCGGCGTCGATGGGCCGGCACGACTTCATCCGGCTCGGCGTGATCCCGTTCGCGCCGGGGCCGCGGCAGGCCGACCTGATGGTCGTTTCGGGCACGGTGACCGACAAGATGGCGCCCGCGATCAAGCGGCTCTACGACCAGATGCCGGAGCCGAAGTACGTGATCTCGTTCGGTTCCTGCTCCAACTCGGGCGGGCCGTACTGGGACTCGTACTGCGTCACCAAGGGGGTCGACCAGATCATCCCGGTCGACGTCTACGTGCCCGGCTGCCCGCCGCGGCCGGAGGCGCTGCTGCAGGGCATCCTCAAGTTGCAGGAGAAGATCGCGGGGGAGAACGTCGCCGACCGGTACGAGCCGTCGCCACTGGCACTGACCCGCTCGCTGATCACCCCGCCGGACGCTGCGTCGCCGGCCGGTGCTGCTGATTCTGCTGCCGAGAAGAAGGCGCGATGAGCGACGACGTGCTGGGGGCGCTCACCGAGGCGGGCATCACGGCGACCAAGGTGGACAGCTTCGGCCCGCCGACGATCGACGTACCGGCCGAGTCGTGGGTGACGACGCACGAGGTACTCCGGGACGAGGTCGGGCTGACCTTCTTCGACTTCCTCACCGCCAGCGACGAACTCGCCGACGGGTTCCGGGTGGTCACCCACCTGGCCGACTTCTGGGGCGGCGCGCATGTCGACCACGTGATCGTGCGCACCCTGATCCCGCGCGAGAAGCCCTTGCTGCCAACACTTTCCGCTCTGTACGCCGGCGCGAACTGGCACGAGCGGGAGACCTTCGAGATGTTCGGCATCACCTTCGAAGACCACCCCAACCTCGTACCACTCCTCCTCCCGGACGGCTTCGAGGGCAACCCGCTCCGCAAGGAATTCGTCCTGGCCTCCCGAGTAGCCAAACCCTGGCCCGGCGCCAAAGAACCAGGCGAATCCGACCACGCCCCAGCGAAGAAGGCAGGGGCCCCCAGCCGCCGCCGCACCCTCCCACCAGGCGTCCCCGACCCCGACTCCTGGGGCCCCCGCCCACCCGGTTCCCCAGCCCCAGACCCCCTTGCCCCCGCCCTAACCGCCGCCACCCCCGCCCGCCCCCGCCGCACCCCCGGCGAACGCCGCACCACAAAACAAGCCGAACCCAAACCAGCACCGGATCCCGCCGAGCCGGGCGAGTCCTCGCCCTCCGCGACACCTCCCGACGACGCTTCGTCCTGACCGCGGATCGAACTCAGGCTGTGTCCAGCCGCTCCAGGGGTTGACCGGTGATGGTGGCTATCAGGTCGAAGTCTTTGTCGAGGTGCAGGACGACCAGGCCTGCCAGCTCGGCGGTTGCGGCGACCAGCAGGTCGGGCACCGACGGCGCACGGTGCTGACCGCCGGCCGCGAGCAACGCCTGCACGGCCAGCGATCTCCGTTCGATCGCCGGCGTGCTGCGCTCGACCGGCATCGACGAGATCGGCGGATGCTGCAGGGCCAGCCGGTGCTCCTCGGCGGTTCTCGCCGAGAAGCCGACCTCCAGCAACGTCACCGTGGCGATGTGCACCAGACCCCGGTCGATCCGATTGGCCCACTCGTCGGCGGCGGAACTGTCACCCAGCCGAACCAGCGCCGACTTGTCGACCAGCCAGCGCCGAGTCTCGCCGGTCGGCGTCACGACCAGGCCTGGTCCATGACGTCCGGATCACCGAGGTCCGGGACGGTTTGCGAGAACCGGCGAAGGTCCGCCGCCGTCACCGCGTGATGAGTGCGGCACGCGACCTGGGTGAGCTGCCGGCGAAGGTACTCGTTCCGCGACAGCCCGAGATCGCGGGCCCGGTGATCGATCGCCGACAGCACCTCGTCAGGAACGTCGCGAATCAACACATCACTCATGTGCGCCTCCTAGACCGGCTGATATCAAACGATATCAGGCACCCGGCGGAGGGGTGAGATAGAAGACTTCTTCTCGGGTGATGCGGCCGGTGGTGACGGTGTAGAGGGAGAGTTTGGTGGACGCGTCGCGGTCGCCGGTGGTGCGGTCGCGGGCGTCGAAGGTGAAGCGGACGGCGAAGTGGTCGTCGAGGAGGAGGGGGCCGAGGAGGTCTACACCGAGGATCTCGACGTCGGCGGTGAGTTGCTGGGCGTTGGCCATGATGTCGGCGAGGCCCTGGTGGTCGCCGGTTCCCTCGAGTGGGGCGACTCGGACCATGTCGGGTGCGATCAGGGAGGTCGCCCGGGAGAGGTCGCCGGTGCGGAACGCCTCGACGTACCGGTTCGCCACCTCAGCGGTCGGTAGGACGCGGAACTCGTCGGCATGCTCCTCCGCCCACTCGCGGAACGTCAGCGCCGGTCGGCCCAGCAGCGACTCGACTGTGTCGGTCACCGGCTCGGGAGTGTCGACCAGCGACGCCCAGTAGGCCAGCGCCCCGTCGGCGAAACTTGGGTCGACGCCTTGCTCGACCATGGCCTGCCGCACGGCCTCCGCACTCTGCTCCTCCACCCGCGCCGACTTGCCGACCGCCTCACCCAGTACGGCGACCTGCTCCGCCTGCGTCAGCACCTCCGGGCCGGTCAGCCGGTAGGTCTGGCCGATGTGCTTGTCGTCCAGCAACGCCAGTACTGCGACCGCCGCGATGTCCCGCTCGTGGATCAGCGACCGGCCGGCTCCAGGCGACGGCATCCGTACGACGTCGCCCGTGCGGATCTCGTCGGCCCACTCCTGCGTGTTCACCATGAACCCGCCCGGCCGCAGGAACGTCCAGTCGGCATCGCTGAGC
Source organism: Kribbella sp. CA-294648 (assembly GCF_050943845.1). Lineage (NCBI taxonomy): Bacteria > Bacillati > Actinomycetota > Actinomycetes > Propionibacteriales > Kribbellaceae > Kribbella > Kribbella sp. CA-294648. The sequence continues at coordinate 7,779,826 of NZ_CP191981.1, read as the reverse complement.
ATCGTCTCGATCTCGCCCCACACCCCGCTCGCGGCAGGGTCCTCATCGGCGACGTTCAACGACGACAGGTAGACCACGCGCGGCACCTGCTTGGTCAACGCGGCCACGACGTCGCCCGCGCCCTCAGCGGAGTACGACGGCCACAGCAGGAACGCCGCATCAACCTCACTGGCCGCCCGCTCGACAGCAGCCGGGTCGTAGATATCACCTTGCACCACCTCCACTTCGTTAGGCAGCCCAGCAAGCAGAGGGGTCCGGACCAGCGCCCGCACACTCACTCCCGCGTCCAGCAGGCCCTGTACTACGTGGCGCCCGACGCGCCCGGTCGCTCCGGTGACGAGGATGGTGGTCATCTTCAACAACTCCTTCAATCGGTGGTTGTCCACATCCTTCGACCTCAACATTGGTTCAGGTCAAGCCGGACTCGGTAGGGTGGCGGTCATGCTCGAGTTCGTGGTGCGGGTCGTCGGGGTGCTGGTCGCGTTCCTCGTCGCGCCCTTGCTGGTCGGTCAGGCCGAGCACAAGGTGATGGCGCACATGCAGTCGCGGCTCGGGCCGATGTACGCCGGCGCGTTCCACGGCTGGGCGCAACTCGTCGCCGACGGCGTGAAGTTCCTGCAGAAGGAGAGCGTCACCCCGGCCGCCGCGGACAAGCGCGTCTTCGAGTGGGCCCCGATCGTCGCGATCCTGCCGTACATGGCGGCGATGGCCGCGATCCCGCTCGCCCCCGGCATCGTCGGCGCCGACCTGGATGCGGGACTCTTCTACGTCCTCGCCGTCATGAGCATCGGCGTACTGGGCTCGCTGATGGCCGGCTGGGCGAGCGGCAACAAGTACAGCCTGCTCGGTGGTCTGCGGGTCGCGGCCCAGTTGATGAGCTACGAGCTGCCGTTCGTCCTGTCCGCGGCCAGCGTCGCGGTCGCGGCCGGCACGTTGAGCCTGACCGGCATCGTCGGCGTCTGGAACCCGTGGTGGTTGCTGTGGCAGCTGCCTGGCATGGTGGTGTTCTTCATCGCCGGGCTGGCCGAGTTGCAGCGTCCGCCGTTCGACATGCCGGTGGCCGACTCCGAGGTGATCTTCGGGCCCTACACGGAGTACACCGGTCTGCGGTTCGCGATGTTCCTGCTCGCGGAGTACGCCGGGATCGTCGTGCTGGCCGGCCTCACCACGGTCCTGTACCTCGGTGGCTGGAGCGGGCCGGGTCCGGACAGCATCGGCTGGATCTGGACGATCCTGAAGGTGGCGGCCGTCTCGGTGCTGGTCATCTGGATCCGGGTGGCGTTCCCGCGGCTGCGCGCCGACCAGTTGCAGAAGCTCGCCTGGCAGGGCCTCGTGCCGGTGGCGCTGCTCCAGCTCGCGCTCACCGGCATCGGGGTCGTCATCTTCTACTAGTACTACGGCTGGTATTACGGCGTGGCCAGCGCCTCGGTCGGTGACAGCTTCGACGCGCGGATCGCCGGATAGAGCCCCGCGAGCCCGCCGATCACGAACGTCGCCGCCACCCCACCGGTCAGCGCCCACAACGGGATGACCGTCATCCAGCCCTGGTACGACGAATAGCCCGCGGTGACCGCGCTGCCCAGCATCGCCCCACCGATACCGCCCAGAGCCGACAACAGCAACGACTCGGTCAGGAACTGCGTCCGCACCTGACCCCTGGTCGCGCCGAGCGACCTGCGCAACCCGATCTCGGCCCGGCGCTCCAGCACCGAGATCACCATGATGTTGGCAACGCCCACTCCGCCGACCAGCAACGCGACCGCACCCAGGCCGAGCAGCAACCCCGTGAACGCGTCGCCTGCTGCCTGCTTCGCCGCGAGTGCATCGGACGGACGCGAGACGTCGACCTCGTTCGGCGCCTCGGGATTGGCGGTGGCACCCAGTACGTCGCGAACCGCCGCAACCTGCGTGTCGGGGGAGCGCGTGTAGATCCTCGTGGCATGCCCGTCGAAGCCCAGCGTCGAACTCGCCGCCGGCCAGCCGATCAGCGCGGCACTGTCCAGTTCGGGGGCCAGCGCGGCGGGCTCGAGGATGCCCACGACGGTGAACCACTCGTCGCCGATCAGCACCTTGGTATCGGTTCCCGACCTGCTGATGCCGAGCCGTTCGGCCGCCGCCGAGCCCAGCACGGTCGCCGGGTACGACCCGGTCGCCGCGTCGAGCCAGCGACCGCTGCGGACCGTTGCCCCGATCGTGGCCAGCAGGTCGGTACGAGCGGCGAACGCGGCGATGCCGTTGGTCTGGATCGCCGGGATCCGGTCGCTGCGATAGACCGACGCGCCGTCCACCCGCCCGATCGCGGACAGTGCCTCGACCGGCCCGATCCGCCGGACCATCGCCTCCGCGGTCAACGGCAACTCCGCCTGCTCACCGGTCAACCGGGTGCCCGGGGCAACGGTCAGCAGGTTGGTGCCCAAGGCATCGAGTGTCCCGTTGAGCTCGGCCCGCGACGACGCCGAGATGCCCACCACGGACACCATCGCCGCGATGCCGATCGCGATGCCCAACGCCGAGAGGAACGCCCGCAAGGGCCGGGTCCGCAGCCCGACAGCTCCGACCCGGACCACATCTCCGAAGCCCATCCGGGCCGGCCGCAACTCCGGCGCTCGGCCGGCTGCATGCGCTGAGACCTGAGTTGTCATCAGTGCACCTCCGTGGTGATCCGGCCGTCGCGCATCAGCACCTGTCGCGGAAGGGAGGCGGCGATGTCGCGGTCGTGCGTGATGACGACGACCGTCGTCCCGGCGCCGTTCAGGTCGCGGAGCAACTGCATGACCCCTGCCCCGGACGCCGAGTCGAGCGCACCGGTCGGCTCATCGGCCAGCAGTACGGCGGGCTCCCCGGCGACCGCTCGGGCGACCGCGACCCGCTGGCGTTCACCACCGGACAGTTCGTGCGGCTCATGGTCCAGACGGTGAGCCAGGCCGACCCTTTCAAGCGCTGCTGCCGCGCGTTTGCGCCGCTGGGAACGCGACAGCCCGGAGTACAGGAGTCCGTCCGCGACGTTGTCGACGGCCCGTACGCCGGAGGCGAGGTGGAACTGCTGGAAGACGAAGCCGATCCGGCCGGCCCGCAACGCGGACAGGCCCGCGTCGGAGAGCCGCGCCACGTCGTACCGGTCGATCCGGACCCGGCCGGTGGTCGGGCGGTCGAGGGTGCCGAGGATGTTCAGCATGGTCGACTTGCCGGAGCCGGACGGGCCGACGATCGCGACGAGTTCGCCTGGCTCGATCCGCAGCGACACCCCGGCCAGCGCGGCGACCCCACCGGAGTACACCTTCGTCACGTCGGTCAGCTCGATCACTTGGGCACCCCCACGGCCAGGCCTTCGGTGATGCCCTTGCCGCTGATCTCGACCCGGCCGGCCGCGAACAAGCCGGTCTTCACCGGCAGGTACCGCGTCGTACCGTCACCGCCGGCCACCTCGACGCCGAAGCCACCCTCCTGCAGGGCGAGCAGCGCGGCGACCGGAACGGTCAGCACGTTCTTCCGCTCCGCGGCCGTGAAGGTCACGTCGACCGAAGCGAGCGAGTACGCCGCCACCGCCTTCTGGTTGCTCAAGGCAATGATCACCTCGACCTTGGTCTCCGGCTCCTGATCCTGGCCGGCGGCCGGCACGATCAGGGTCGAAACCTCGGAGATCTTGCCCGCGACCGTCTTGTCGTCCGGCAGCGTGACGGCCACCGCCGCGCCCTTCTTGGCCAGCCGCTGGTCCGACGCCTCCAGCTCGACCGTCACGGCCTTCGTCGTGCCGGTGTAGCTGAACAACTTCTGGCCGGGGGTGACCTGATCGGAGGTCTGCGCCTGCAGGTTGTCCACCCGGACCGCTGCGGAGGCGAACACGACCTGCCCGAGCTCGACCACGCCGGTCTCCTCCAGGCCGCGGTCCTCCTGCCACTCCTCAACCGCCTCGGCAGTAGCTGACGTGTACTCGTCGTCGACCGTGAAGCCGTCATAGCCCAGGGCCTTGAGGTTCTGCTCGAGCTGCAGCACGTCCTGCCCTTCACTGTCCTCCGCAAGCCGCCGGTACGCCGGTAGCGCGCCGTACAGCAAGGTGGTCGGCAGGTTGTTCACCTGGTAGAGGGTCTGGCCGCGACTGAGCTGCTGCCCGCTCTCGGGGAGCCAGGTGAGGGTCCCGGCCCCTCTGCTGGCTGCTGTGGTGCTGGTGCCGTAGGCGAGCTCGCCGTCGGCAGATTCGGTGTCCTGGAGCGTCTGGCGAGTCACCTTGGCGGTGTTGACCAGTGCAGCCGGTGCCTCGCTCGCTGCCTGGCTGCTGTCGCCTCTGGTCAGCAGTGTGGCGGTGAGCCCACCTCCGGCGGCCAGTACGGCGACCGCCGTCAGCAGGGCTCTACGGGCCATCACTTACCTGCCAAGATGCTCTGGCAGGCCTGCTGGGCCTTCGCCATGTCCGGGTCCTCCCCGACCGACTTGTCGATCATGATGCCGCGCTGGCCGGGCTTCGGGTCCGGGAACTTCTCCACTCCGTTCTCCCGCATACAGGCGGCGTACTTGCGGCCGTTCTCCTCCTGCTGCGGGTTGGTCCCCTCGCCCTGCGGGCTGAACTCCTTGCAGGCCTCCATGGCCTTGTCCATCTGCTCCCTGGTCACACCGCTGCTCGGGTCGAGCTTGATCATCGGGCCCTTGCCCGGCTCGGGATCGGGCACGTTGACGCCGTTCTCCCGCAGGCACTGGGCGAACTTCATCGACTTCTCGTCCCGGCTGAGACCGGAGGTGTCACCACCGGTGCCCCCGGTGCTGGTGCTGGCTGAAGGCTGGTCGCCGCCGGATGCGACCTGGTTGTCGGTCGCGTTGTCGCCGGAACCGCAACCGGTGAGGGCCAGAGTCAGCGTCAGGGCCAGAGCGGCCACCGCGCCGAGGGAATGCTTGCGCATCACGTTCTTCTCCTTGGGATGGGATTGGTGGCTCAAGACAAGTCGGTGGCCCGTTTCCCCACCGTTTCCTGCCGGAGATAACGCCGGGGAAACGCGGCGTCGGCGATCATGGAGGCACCGACGGGGAAAGGAAGCGGTTGATGCGGGTGTTGGTGGCCGAGGACGAACCGTTGCTCGCGGCAGCGATCGCGGAGTGGTTGCGGGACGAGACCCACGCCGTCGACGTGGCCGAGAACGGTGCGGCCGCGCTGGAGCGACTCGCGGTCAACCAGTACGACGTACTGGTGCTGGACCGCGATCTGCCCGTCGTCCACGGTGACGACGTGTGTCGTCAGTTGGTCGACTCGGCGTCGGCGACGCGCGTCCTGATGCTGACGGCTGCCGCGTCGATCACCGATCGGGTGGACGGGTTGGGGCTGGGTGCCGACGACTACCTGACCAAGCCGTTCGCGTTTCCCGAGCTGGCGGCACGGGTGCTGGCCCTGGGCCGCCGCAGCCGCCCGGCCGATCCACCCGTACTCCGGCGGAGCGGGCTGACGCTGGACCCGTCGCGCCACGAGGTGTTCCGCGACGGTCGCTATGTGCCGCTGGCGAAGAAGGAGTTCGCAGTACTGGCTGAGTTGTTGCGGGCCGATGGGGCCACCGTGTCGGCCGAGCAGTTGCTGGAGAAGGCGTGGGACGAACACGTCGACCCCTTCACCGGCGCGGTCCGGCTCACCATCCTCAAGCTGCGCCGCAAACTCGGCGAGCCCGCGATCGTCGAAACCGTCACCGGAGTCGGGTACCGAATCCCATGAAGCTGACCCTGCGCGCCCGTCTCACCCTGATCTACGGCGGCCTGTTCCTGCTGGCCGGCGTACTGCTGCTGGGTGTCACCTACGCCCTCTTCAGCCAGCAACTCTCCGGCCGCAAGGTCGTCATCCAGGGCAACTTCCACACCACGTCGTCGCCCACGCCCGCCGGAACTGGCGCACCCGCAACCTCGGGAGCCGCCGCCACCTCGGGCCGCACCGCCGCCCCGACACCCACCACCGCCCCGACATCCGGCCCGGGCGGCACCCCAAGCGCCCCCGGCACCACCGCGCCGCCATCGTCGATTCCCATGCCGTCTCAGGGGCAGTTCCCGCAACGGGGGTTATACCTGATGAACAAGGATGGTTTGGTGCTGGCAGGCTCGGACGCCGAGCAGGCGATGCGGCAGCAGAGCGCAGAGGTGAAGGCAGCCGCCACCAAGACGTTGCTGAGCCAAGGCTCGATCGCGCTGGTGTTGGTCGGAGGATTGGCGGCAGGGTTCGGCTGGCTGGTGGCCGGGCGGGTGCTGGCGCCTCTGCACCGGGTCACCGACACAGCGAAGCGGATCGCGGCTGCGCCCGCCGCGGGGCGCGGGCTGCACGAGCGGATCGCGCTGAACGGCCCGGACGACGAGGTGAAGAAGCTGGCCGACGCCTTCGACACGATGGTCGAGCGGCTCGACCACTCCTTCGACGGGCAGCGCCGGTTCGTGGCGAACGCCTCGCACGAACTGCGCACCCCGCTCACCCTCGGCCGCGCCCTGGTCGAGGTCGCCATGCACCGCAAGACCGCCTCCGACGACGTCAAGCAACTCGGCGAGACCCTGCTGGAGATCAACACCCGCCACGAACACCTCATCGCGGGTCTGCTCCTGCTCGCAGACTCGGAGAAACAACTCACGGCCACCTATCCGGTGAATCTGGCCGACGTGATCACCCACGTCACCGCCCAGCTCACGGCCGAGGCGAACACCGCGGGCGTCACCCTCACCGCAGCTCCCGGCGACGCGCCGACCAGCGGTGATGCGCTGCTGCTCGAGCGGCTCGTCCACAACCTGGTGGAGAACGGGATCCGCCACAACGTTTCGGAAGGCGGCTGGGTGCGCGTCACGAGTCGTACGACGGGCGACCAGGTCGAGGTCGAGGTGACCAACAGCGGGCCGCACGTTCCGCCGTACGAGGTGGAGGGGTTGTTCAAGCCGTTCCACCGGCTCGCCGACAACCGGCTGGTCGGGGCGAAGGGGGCGGGTCTGGGGCTGTCGATCGTGCAGTCGGTGGCGGAGGCGCACGGCGGGTCGATCAGCGCCAAACCCCGCGACGAGGGCGGGCTGGCGATTACGGTGTGGCTGCCTGTCGATCCGGGCTGAGCCCGTTCGTATAGGGGTAAAGGAGGCACCATGAAGCAGTACTTGCTCAGCATCTACCAGCCCGACGGACCGGCGCCCGGGCCTGAGATCCTCGACCCGATCATGAAGAACCTCGCGGACTTGAACGACGAGCTCCGCGCGGCCGGAGCCTGGGTCTTCAGCGCCGGCCTGCACCCGCCGGAGTCGGCGACCGTACTGCGGGCCGACGGCGACGAACTGCTGATGACGGACGGCCCGTTCACCGAGGGCAAGGAACACCTCGGCGGGTTCACCGTCATCCAGGCCGGCGACCTCGACGAGGCACTCGGCTGGGCCCGCAAGCTTGCCCGCATCCTGCAACCACTGTCCATCGAGGTCAGACCTTTCGCCGAATGACCGAGCAGCCCGGAACCACGCCAGCTGTCGGCGACGCGCCAGCCGGCGACTCCTCCGCGGGGGCCGGCCGGGTTTCGGCTGCCGAGGTGGCGGCTGTGTTCCGGGCTGAGCACGGGCGGGCGGTCGCAGTACTGGCTCGGGTGTTCGGTGATCTCGACATCGCCGAGGACGCCGTCCAGGAGGCGTTCACGGCCGCGGTCGAAAAGTGGCCGGCCGCCGGTCTTCCGCCCAGCCCGGCCGGCTGGATCATCACCACCGCGCGCAACCGCGCGATCGATCGGCTGCGGCGTGAGTCCTCTCGGGAGGACAAGCATGCGCAGGCGGCGTTGCTGCAGGCGCAGGACGAGCCAGTGGAGGAGGGGGTTGTGCGCGACGAACGGCTTCGGCTGATCTTCACCTGTTGTCACCCTGCGCTCGCGCTCAACGTCCGCGTCGCGCTCACACTTCGGTTGCTCGGCGGGCTCACCACGACCGAGATCGCCCGCGCCTTCCTGGTGCCCGAGCCGACGATGGCGCAGCGGATTGTCCGGGCGAAGGCGAAGATCCGCAGCGCGGGGATCCCGTACCGGGTTCCGTACGAGGCTGATCTCCCCGAGCGGGTTCGCGGCGTACTGGCCGTGGTCTACCTGATCTTCAACGAGGGGTACGCCGCGTCGTCGGGGGATGAGCTGATCCGCACCGAGCTCTGCCAGGAGGCGATCCGCCTCGGTCGGCTGCTGGTCGAGCTGATGCCGGACGAGCCCGAGGCGGTCGGCCTGCTCGCGCTGATGCTCCTGCAGGAGTCCCGCCGCCCCGCCCGGGTTGCCGCGGACGGTTCGCTCGTCCTGCTGGCCGATCAGGACCGCACCCTCTGGGATCGCGAGCTCATCGCCGAAGGCCAAGACCTCGTACGCCGCTGCCTCCGCCGCGACCAGCCCGGTCCGTACCAACTCCAGGCCGCGATGAACGCCGTCCACAGCGACGCGCCTACCGCCGAAGACACCGAGTGGCGCCAGATCGTCCAGCTCTACGACCACCTACTGGCGCTCGAACCAAGCCCGGTCGTAGCCCTCAACCGCGCAGTAGCCATCGCCGAGGTCGACGGCCCAGCCGCAGCCCTCGCTCTCGTCGACGATCTCGACCTCGGCAACTACTACCTCTTCCACGCCATCCGAGCCGAACTCCTCAAACGCCTGAACCGCCGACCCGAAGCCGCCGCAGCCTACAAATCAGCCCTCGCCCTCACCGAAAACACCCCAGAACGCCACTTCCTCCAACAAAACCTCAACGCTCTCTGACCGCCCAGATCAGTGGTTGATATTTGCCCATCGGTTGACGGTGGGGTGGATACAGTCCGGTGCTATGGGTGACGGGTTTGAGTTGGTGTGTGAGGTGGAGCCGCCGACGCGGCCGGATCTGAAGAAGGTTCGGCATCAGATCGGGGTGATGAGCCCGATCGCGGACGCGTTTCTGATTCCGGACAACCACATCGGGCGGGCGACTGTTTCGAGTGTTGCCGTGGCCAATGAGGTGCAGGCGATGGGGGCGCGGGGGATCGCTTGTCTCAACTCGCGGGATCGCAACCTGCTCGGATTCCGGCGCGACCTGCTGACGGCAGCGGCGTACGGGGTGGAGCAGTTCCTGTTCGTTCACGGTGACAACCCGACGGCGGGTGGGCGGACCAGTCAGCTGACCGTGCGGACGATGATCGAGGAGGCCCGCGAGACCAGCTTCCCCGGGATCGCGCCGTTCCAGGTCGGCGCGGCGACGCGGCTGCGCGCAGTACCGGGGTGGAAGGCCGAGGCCGACTTCCTCTACGTGCAGGTCAGCTACGACCTCGACGAGCTGCTCCGGTGGCGGGACAGCGTTGCGCTCGACATTCCCGTGTACGCCGGGGTGATGGTGCTCGCGAGTGCGAAGATGGCCGCCGATCTGGCCAAACTGCCGCAGCTGACCATCCCCGACGCGCTGGTGGCAGCGGTCGAGCGGGACCGCGACGCGGGGGTCGACGCGGCCTGCGAGCAGATCCTGAAGATCCGGGACAGCGGGGCGTTCCAAGGCGTGCATTTGATCCCGGTGGCCCGCTATCGGCAGGTCGCGGCGCGCCTGGAACGCGAACTCTGACACCTCCTGGCACCGTGACGCCGCGAAACCGACTAATGTCAGCGTGCAGGACCGACTGACCGGAGGAGGGGGCGTGGCTGTACCAGGGAAGGGTCTGATCGATGGCCTGAAGGTCACCGCCAAGACGCTGGGCCGCCGTGCCGTCACCGAGCAGTACCCCGACGTCCAGCCGGAGCTGGCGCCCCGGACCCGCGGCGTGATCGCGCTGATGGAGGAGAACTGCACCTCCTGCATGCTCTGCGCGCGGGAGTGCCCGAGCTGGTGCATCTACATCGACTCGCACACCGAGACCGCGCCGTCGGTCGGTGAGCAGGCGCGGGAACGCAGCCGGAACGTGCTGGACCGGTTCGCGATCGACTTCAGCCTGTGCATGTACTGCGGGATCTGCATCGAGGCCTGCCCGTTCGACGCGCTGTTCTGGTCGCCGGAGTTCGAGTACGCCGAGACCGACCTGCGCAACCTGACCCACGAGAAGGACCGGCTGCGGGACTGGATGTGGACAGTCCCCGCGCCCCAGCCGATCGACCCCGGCCCCTCGGTCATCGAGCCGGCCCCAGAGCCGGCGCCGCAACCGCAGTCGGCGCCGAAGCCGGCGGCGGAGGACGAGGCGTGACCACTGCGCTCTTCTCCATCGCGGGGGCGGTGGCGCTGCTGGCGGCGGTCGTGGTCGTCACGTCCCGGCGGATCGTGCACGCCGCGCTCTGGCTGGTCGTCGCGCTCGGCGCCATCGCCGGCTGCTTCGGCGCCCTGCACGCCGAGTTCGTCGCCCTGGTCCAGATCCTCGTGTACGTCGGCGCGATCGTCGTCCTCGTCCTGTTCGCCCTGATGCTGACCAAGGCCCCGACCAACCCGCTGCCCGCGCTGACCACCCGCCGCAGCCCCTTCGCCGCCGTGGTCTCCCTCGTCTTCGCTCTGATCCTCGGCATCGGCATAGTGCTTGCCTTCGGCAACGAGAAGATCAAGCCCGTCCCGGACGGCTCGGCCGAAGCCGTCGGTACGGCGGTGTTCCGCACCTGGGTCCTGCCCTTCGAGGTCCTGTCGGTGTTGTTGCTCGCAGCCCTGATCGGCGCGATCGTCCTGTCCCAGCGCACCGGGAAGAAGGCCGACGACTGATGCCGCTGATCGTCCCGCTGCTGCTGGCCGTCGCGCTGTTCTGCATCGGCGTGTACGGCGTACTGGCGCGCCGCAACGCGATCACGATGCTGATGTCCTTCGAGCTGATGCTCAACGCGGTCACCCTGAACCTGGTCGCCTTCGATGCCTGGCACGTCGACGGACTCGCCACCGGGCAGACCCTCGCGGTCTTCGTCATCACCATCGCCGCGGCCGAGATCGGCCTCGGCCTGGCGATCGTGCTGCTGCTGTTCCGCGGTCACGGCCACGTCGACGCCGACGCCGCCCGGGACCTCCTCGAACAAGACGCTGACCAGCCCGCCGTAGAGAAAGGCGCCGAGCGGTGATCGCCACCGCATGGCGCGTGATCGGCGTCGGCTTCTCCCTGCTCGTCGTCCTGGCCGCCGGCCTGCTGTACGGCGTGGACCCCCAGCAGACCACCTTCGGCGGCACCTTCGTCGGCAACGAGGTCTTCCTCAGCTACGGCGTCCGCACCGACGACCTGACCGTCTTCATGCTGGCGATCGTCGGCGTCGTCTCCGCCTGCGTGCAGCTCTACTCGATCGGCTACCTGCACGAACGTGTCGCGTCGTACACGGCCCTGGTCACCCTCTTCACGGCGTCGATGGTCACCGTGGTCGTCTCCGACAGCCTGTTCCTGCTGCTGATCGGCTGGGAACTGATGGGCGCCTGCTCGTACCTGCTGATCGGCCACTACTGGGAGCGCCGCGACGCCCGCTCCGGCGCGATGAAGGCGTTCCTGATGACCCGGCTCGGCGATGTCGGCTTCCTGTTCGGCATCTTCGTCCTCGGTCTCGGTTACGGCACCTTCACGATCTCGGAGCTGGGCACCCGACCGATCTCGCCCGGTCTGCTCACCACCGGAACGCTGCTGATCCTGGTCGGCATCGTCGGCAAGTCCGCGCAGGTGCCGTTGCAGACCTGGCTCCCGGACGCGATGCCCGGCCCGAGCCCGGTCAGCGCGCTGATCCACGCCGCCACGATGGTTGCCGCCGGCGTCTTCCTGATCGCCCGCCTGTACGACGTCTTCGCTGCCGCCGAGGCGACGTTGACCGTGCTGGCCGTGATCGCCTGCGTGACGATGCTCTTCGCCGCGTTCTGCGCGATGGCCGCGGTCGAGGTGAAGCGCGTCCTGGCCTGGTCGACCGTGAGCCAGCTGGCGATCATGTTCGCCGCGCTCTCGCTCGGCACCCACGACGGCCGCGACGCCGCGCTCTTCCACCTGCTCACCCACGCCGCGTTCAAGGGCCTCCTCTTCCTCTGCGCAGGTGTCCTCCTGCATCAGGTCGGCAGCGCCGCCTTCGTCGTACTGCGCCGCTACACGCGCAGAGGCGCGCTCCGCAAACGCATGCCGGTCACCTTCGTCACGATGACGGTCGGCCTGGCCGCGCTCGCCGGAGTACCGGGTTTCGCCGGCTTCTTCTCCAAGGACTCCGTCGTCGAGGCCGCCTGGCATCACGCCCGCGACGGCTCGGCGATCGGCTGGGTCGTGCTCGTCTCCGTCGGCCTGACGGCTGCCCTCACTGCCTTCTACTGCGTCCGACTCTGGTTGTGGGTCTTCTTCCGTACTCCGGCGCTGGCCGGCGCGCTCGGCGCGTTCGAGGACGACGACCCGATGGCGGACCTCGAGGAGCCGGACACCAGCAAGCTCCGGGACGGCTCCTGGCTGATGCTCGCACCGCTGATCATCCTGGCGCTCGGCGCTGTCGGGCTCGGGTACGCCGACGGTGCTCACCTGAGTTGGCCGATCGCGTTGGCGACGACCGTGCTCGCGGTGCTCGGCGCGCTCCCGGCGTACTCGCTGTGGCAACGGGGTGCTGATCCGCGACCGGTCTTCCTGGAACGAGAGTTCGGCGTGGATCGGGCGTACCAGGGACTGGCCGTAGTACCGGTGCAGTGGCTGGCCAAGTTGGCGGTCGGTGGCGATCGGGATGTGGTCGGGGCTTATGTGCGGGCGACCGGGCGGGCCGGCGTACTGGCATCGGCTGGGTTCCGGAAGTTGCAGACCGGCAATGTGCAGACTTATTTGACGGCCGCGGTGGTCGGAGCGGTCGCGCTCGCGATCGTGGCGGGGGTGATCGGCTCATGAGCACCTTGCTGATCGCGCTGCTCGCAGTACCGGCGCTGGCCGCGGCGATCCTTTGGGCGTTGCCCGCGAACACCGGCGATCGGGTGGCTGCGATTGTCGGGTCCGTCGTCTCCGGCATCGTCCTGATCGGCTCGGCCGTGCTCTGGTGGGACATGCTGCGGCCTCGCGGCAATCCGGTGCTCGGCCTGGCCGTGACAGCTGACTTGCCGCGGACGCTGCCAGGCAAGATCAACGCGTACGCCGAGACCGACGTCTCGTGGATTCCCCAGTTGGACGTGCGGTTCCATCTCGGCGTCGACACCATCTCGATGCCGCTGATCGTGCTGACCGCGCTGCTCGTCTTCCTCTGCTGCCTGTACTCCCTGCGCATCACCCCGCGCGCCGGCCGCACCCGCTCCCTGATCGCGTTGCTGCTGGTCATCGAGACCGGTGTCATCGGCACCTTCTCGGCGCTCGACCTGGTGCTGTTCTTCCTGTTCTTCGAGGTCGTGCTGATCCCGATGTGGCTGGTCATCGACATCTGGGGTGACGAGCACGACCGGGAGGGGCGGCGTCGCGCGGCGACCACGTTCGTGCTGATGACCGTGTTCGGGTCGGCGCTGATGCTGCTCGGCTTCCTGCTGGTGCATCGGCTGGCGGGCACCTTCGACCTCGAAGTACTGGGTCAGAATCCGATCGCCGGTGGGCACGGGATCGCGCTGATCGCGGCCGTGCTGATCGCGCTCGGGCTCGCGGTGAAGATGCCCCTGTGGCCGCTGCACATCTGGTTGCCCGACGCCCACGCCAAGGCGCCGACGGTCGGCTCGGTACTGCTCGCCGGGGTGCTGCTGAAGCTCGGCAGCTACGGCATGATCCGGATTCTGCTGCCGGTGCTGCCCGACGCGACCGCCACCATCGCGCCGTACCTGGCCGGCTTCTCGACCGTCGCCATCGTCGCGGGGTCGCTCGCCTGTCTGGCGCAGACGGACGTCAAGCGGCTGATCGCGTACTCGAGCGTCGGCCACATGGGCTTCATCGGGCTCGGCATCGCCACGATGTCGCCCGAGGGGCTGGCGGGCGCGATGTACGCGAACATTGCCCACGGCATCATCACCGGCCTGCTGTTCTTCCTGGCCGGGGCGATCAAGGACCGGCACGACACCAGCGACCTGCGCGCGATCGGCCGGGCCCTGTACGCGCGGTTGCCGCGGATCAGTGGGCTCCTCACCTTCGCCTGTCTCGCGTCGCTCGGGCTGCCGGGACTGGCCGGGTTCTGGGGCGAGATGCTGATCCTGCTCGGCGCCTATCACCCCGCAGACTCGTTGCCCCGCACAACCTTCCTGGTGCTGATGGTGATCGCCGGCCTGGGCGCGGTACTGACCGCGGCGTACTTCCTCAAGCTCATCCGGCAGCTCTGCCAGGGTGACCCGGCCGAGCATCCGGCCACTGCCTTCGCGGTGGACGTGAGCCGGATCGAGCTCATCACCTGGTCACCGCTGGTCGTGCTCACCGTCTTCCTGGGCGTCTGGCCACCGTTCCTGCTCGACTACTGGACGTTCCTATGACGATCACCTGGACCGACTGGCAGGCGACCGCCGTACCGCTGGTACTGGCGCTCGGCGCTGTCGCCGTACTGCTGATCGACGGCTTCTGGACCACCGGCACGAAGCAGGTCAAGCACACCGTGATCACGCTGATCACCGGTGGCGTGATCCTGTTCGGGCTCGCCTTCGTGGTGGTGCAGCGGGACGGGTTCAAGCCGGCGTTTTGCCGGTTCGCGGTCGAGGGTCCGGCGGAGTGCAGCCTGGTGCTCGAACCATTGACGATCGGGCTGTGGGCCGTGCTGCTCATCGGCGGGCTCGGGGTCGTCGGGCTTTCGGCGTACCGGCTGCTGTCCGCGGACATCCCGGTGGGGGAGTACCACTTCCTGCTGCTCAGCGCCTTGGTCGGAGCGACCGTGCTGGCCGGGGCGCGCGACCTGGCGACGGTGGTCATCGCCCTGGAAGTGGTCTCGCTGCCGAGCTTCGCGATGGTCGCGCTGCGGCGTGACCGGCGTGGCTCCGAGGCGGCCCTGAAAGCCTTCCTGGTGTCGGTGCTGTCGACATCCGTGATGCTCTTCGGCATCTCCTACCTGTACGGCGTGACAGGCTCGCTCTACCTGCAGACGATCGCGACCCGGCTGCCGGTCATCGACCCGGACCTGCGGCGGGTGGCCTTTGCCGCCGGGCTCTTCGTGATCGTCGGCTTCGCCTTCAAGATCGCGGCGGTCCCGTTCCACGGCTGGCTGCCGGACACGTACTCCGGTGCGCCGGTCGAGGTGACCGCCTTCCTGGCCGTCGTCTCCAAGTCGGCGGGTGTGGCCGGGCTGCTGGTCCTGGTGACCTTCGGCATCGCCCCGTCGGGGTCGGACCTGCAGATCGTCGTCGCGGTACTTGCAGCGGTGACGATGACAGTGGGGAACCTGGCCGCGCTGCGGCAACGCGAGGCCGTGCGACTGCTCGCCTGGTCGTCGATCGGCCAGGTCGGGTTCCTGCTGGCTCCCCTGGCAGTGGGGGACGCGCAGGCGGTCGTGGGCTACCTGGCGGCGTACGTGGTGGTGACGCTCGGCGCCTTCGGCGCGGTCGCGGTGGTCCAGCGTCACCGGCCGGGCGGGCTGTATCTGGAGGACTACCGCGGCATGGTCCGCTCGGAGCCCGGCCTTGGCGTGGCGCTCGTCTTCTTCCTGGTCGTGCTGGCCGGGCTGCCACCGGGGCTGGCCGGCCTGTTCACCAAGTTCGCCGCCTTCCAGGCCGTCATCGACGCCCACTACGGCTGGCTCGCCGTCGTGATGGCGGTGAACGTGATGATCGGCCTGGCGGTTTACCTGCGCTGGATCGCCGAACTCTTCCGGCTGCCCGCCGACGACCCGTTCTCAACCGATATCGAGTCCCCGGCGGTTGGCGTCATCTCCTTGTGCGCCGGTGCCGCGGTAGTCCTCTCGATCCTCCCCAGCACCCTCTTCGCGCTGGTTAACTGAGTCCTACTGCTTTCCCAGGATCGTCACCGACGAGATGGCGTCCGTGGGCGCTGCTGCGGCCTTCGGGGCTAGGGACAGGCGCAGGAGCGTGTCGTAGTCGACGAGCTCGAGCGGCGTCTTGCTCTCCGGGATCGTGGTGAGATCCTGGTTGCCGGTCACCAGCACCTTGCGCGGCTCACTGATCTCGACGCCGTACTTCGTCTTCGCGAACTCACGGTTCTCCGCGCTCCCGAAGTACTCCCCGTACTGCGCCAGGCGCGCGGCCCCGTCCTGCGTGGCGATCGACCGGCGGCGCTTCTTGCCGTCCTTCGCGGTCTCCAGCAACGGCAACGCCAGCTCGCCCAGGATGTGGGTGCCGTCGGACCGCTCCAGGATGAAGTCGGGCGAGCTGTCCTGGCCGTCGAGGACCGGCTCGCGGATCAGCTGGGTCGCGTCGAAGGCGGCCAGCAGGACCTCCTCGTGCTGCTGCAGGAAGTCGCCGACGGTCGTCTTGCCCAGTGCGTGCTGGTAGGTGCTCGCGAACGGAGCTGCCTTGAGCAACTTCTCGACCCCACCCCGCGGAACCGCGGCCGTCCCGACCGGGTCCAGGTGCGGTGCCGCGTTGACGAGCCCCTGCAGGAAGTCGCGGTACTTGTCGGCCGGCTCAGAACGGTGGATCGCGATCGCGAGGAAGGCCCAGTGCACCCGGACCGACGTACCGAGGCTGGAGGTGAGCAGCACCCGCTGGAGCGCCGTGTAGTTGCCCGGCGCGAACTTGAGCAACTGCCCGTCACCGATGTCCGCAGTACCGACCAGCTCGGACAAGGTCAGCCGCTGAGCCGTCGGGAACCCCGCGGCCAGCACGCCGTTCCCGTACTCCGTGGCGATCGTGGTGTCCTGGTAAAGGCTCTCGTTCGGCAGCCGCACCACAGGCTTGCCGGCACCCGTCGCCCCGAAGTACTCGTCGATCCCCGCGGCCTTCTGCCGCCGCACCTCGAGCGACCGGTACTCCCGCGTCACCCCGACCAGCTCCAGGATGTTCCAGTCCGGCGTCTCGGTCAGCACCAGCTGCCGCGGATACAGCAACGGCCCAACCAGCTCCCGCGAGTGACTGACCGGCAAATGCCCACTAACGCCCTTGAGGTGCTCCCCCCAGAACTGACTGTTCACCTTGACGAACTCGGTGGGTTTCATCGCCCGCAGTCTCCTCGCTCATAAGCCAACCCCGACTCAACGACCAACCTCCGCTATCCCACCACTATTCCCCGTAATACGGCACTCCAGGTCGTCTGACGCACGACTACTGTGCGCGCTGCCGGCGGCGTACAAGCCCGAGGACGGCCGCGACGGTCAGGCACAGCAGGGCGAAGACGAGGCAGGCCAGGAAGGCCGCTCGGACGCCCGCCATCAGACCGGCTCCGTCGTTCGCGACGGACACGGAACTGCACAGCGCGATGCCAAGTGCCGCGCCGACCTGGAACACCGAGTTGTTGATCCCCGAGGCCAGGCCTGCTTCGGCCGGTGCGGCGCTGGACAGTGCGGCGATGGCGGAGGCGACGACCGTGACGCCGATGCCCGCACCGAACACGACCATGGCCGGGAAGAAGTCGACCCAGTAGCTGCCGCCGGCCGATACCCGCGACAGCAAGAAAGCTCCCGAGGCGAGAGCCGTCGCGCCACCGATCGCGACCTTCGGGTAGCCGAACCTGGTGGTCAGCGGTCCGGCGAGGTTGGAACCGACGACCGAAGCGAAGGCGTAGACCGCAGTACTGAGCCCGAACCGGACAGCCGAGTAGCCGAGCACCTGCTGGGCGTACACGGACATCATGAGGGCCCCGCCATAGATCGTCATCGAGACGAGCAGGGTCATCAGGTTGCCGCCCACCAAGGCCGTCGAGCGGAAGATCCGCAGCGGCACAAGCGGAGCTTTGGTCTTGCGTTCGATGAGGACGAACGTCGCGAGCAGGGCAACAGCGGCACCGAGCAGGAGTGGCGTTTGAGCGGATCCCCAGCCGGCCTCCGGAGCTTCGACCACGCCGTAGACGAGCAGCCCGAGGGCGATCGTGATCGTGACAGCGCCGAGCGGGTCGTAGGAGCGCCGGCCGGGGGACACCGGGGTCTCGCGCAGCAGCCGGGGGCCGACGACGAGGACGATGAGCGCGAGGGGCAGATTGATGAGGAAGATCCAGGGCCAGCCCAGGCCTTCCGTGATGGGACCGCCGATCAGCAGGGCGGCGGTGGCGCCGAAGGCCCCGACGCCGGTCCAGATACCCACGGCCCGGTTCCGTTCGGGGCCGACGGCGAAGGTGGACATCAGGACGGCCATCGCGGTGGGGGCCATGATGGCCGCCGCGGCGCCCTGTACTGCCCGGGCCCCGACCAGGACGCCGCTTGACCAAGCGAGCCCGCAGGCGAGCGAAGCCACGAGGAACAGGGCAGTGCCGACCAGGAACATGCGACGGCCGCCGAGGAGGTCGGCGGTCCGGCCGCCGAACAGGAGCAGGCCGCCGAAGGTGAGCAGGTAGGCGCTCATGACCCACTGCGAGGACCGCAGGCCGAGGCCCAGGTCGGCCTCGATCGAGGGCAGGGCGAGAAGGACGATCTGGGAGTCGACGATGATCATGAAGTACGCGGTGCACAGCAGCGCCAGCGCCTTCCACCGCCGGGGATCGGGCTGGGCCGTCGTGGACACAGGGTCTTTCGTTGTCTCTAGCACGTAGCTTTGACCAGGGCGCGGGTGCGGATTCGTCGCGGCGGGTGAGGGCCGGGGCCGCGACGAATTTCCAGGGTGCGGCTGGTCTACCTCTCGGGTGCCGGCGACCGTCGGCCGACGAGGAAGGTGATCGCGTGGCAGAGGTAGTCGAAGCGGGTGGGTCGGCTGAACGAGTGTGGGAGCGGCTGGGCGAGGCAGAGTTCGCCGCGCTGACTTCGCCGTACCGGGCGGAGCTCCTGGCCCACTGCCAGCGGTTGCTCGGCAGCCGGCACGACGCCGAGGACCAGGTGCAGGAGACCTTTCTGCGCGCCTGGCGGGCGCGTGCGGATTTCGAGGGCAGGTCCTCGGTTCGAACCTGGCTGTACCGCATCGCGACGAATGTCTGCCTGACCGCGCTCGAACGGCGCGGCCGGATCCCGCTGCCGACCGGCTTCCCTGACAGCGACGCCGCCAAGGAGACCGTGCCGGAGTGGTCCGCCGCAGGAGGTCCAGCCGAAGCTGACCCGGCCGCGATCCTGGGCGCGCGGGAAGACAGCAAGCGAGCCCTGCTGGTGGCGTGGCGCCATCTCACCGCGCGCCAGCGTGCCGTGCTGGTGCTGGCCGACGTGCTCGGTTGGCAGGCGATCGAGATCGCCGATCTGCTCGGGATGTCGGCCAGCGCCGTCTACAGCATGTTGCGGCGGGCCCGTGAACAACTGGCCGACGCCCGGGCGGGCGAGCAGTCGGAACCGGGGCCGGACACCGCCGAGCGCCAGTTGCTCGAGCAGTACGCGCACGCCATCGAGGCCGGCGACGTCAGCGTCCTGGTGACGCTGCTGGCCGACGACGCCGTCTGCGACCGCCCGCTGCCCACCAGCCGGGTGGTCGGACGGGACGAGATCGCCCGCTTCGTCGCCCAGTGCCCCGGCTTCGGCAGGTGCCGGATGGTTCCGATCACCGTGGACGGCAGGCCGGGTTTTGCCGTCTACCAGCTCCAAGAGGATGGTGGGCATCGCGCGACGAATATCGACGTACTGACCGTCTCGCCGAGCGGTGTTCGCCATCTCGAGGTGATGGAGGACCGGACGATGTTCGCAAGCCTCGGCCTTCCGCTGGTCCTCGACGAGGCTGGTGACGAGTGAGCGTCGAGTGGGATGACCTGCCGCTGGCTGCCGCCGAGGCAACGCTCTCGGTGCTATCGGATCAGGTCCACCGCGACTGGCAGGTGGGAGCAGGCGACACCGACTGGACCTGCCGCGAGATGCTCGACCACATCGTCCACGGTGTCACCGGCTACGCCGGCCTGCTGATCGTGCGGCCGGTAGATCGGTACATCGGGCTTCGCGCCGGTATCCACCCAGAGGCCGACGTACCGGCGGCCTTCGAGGCAGTCCAGATCGCCGCATCGATGCTCGCGACAATGGTCAGAGTGACCGGCCCGGGAGCGCGGGCGTTCCACTCGTGGGGCACTTCGGACCGCACCGGCTTCGCCGCGATGGGCGCTACCGAACTGCTGGTCCACGGCCACGACATCACCCGGTCACTAGGCCTTCACTGGACCCCACCCGACGACCTCGCCGCCCAAACCCTGGCCCGCCTGTTCCCCGACGCCCCGACCGGCCACCCGCCCGGCACCACCCTCCTCTGGTGCACCGGCCGCCACGCCCTCCCCGGCCTCCCCCGAGTAACCCACTGGCAATGGAACGGCGCCCTCCAACCAACCCCAGCGACTCTCTAACCCCACAACGAAACAGCCCCTGACCTGGAGTCCAGGTCAGGGGCTGTTTTTGCTCCTGTGGCGGGTGCAGGGTTCGAACCTGCGTAGGCATAAGCCGACAGATTTACAGCCCATCCGCGGCAAGTGCTCTGACCTGCGGAAACGTGGCTACGAGTCGGTGCTCTGGGACGTACTTGGGACCCGGACGCCGTCAGCGGTCTCGCCGCCTAGGTCATTGCCGCCGCGCGGTGCCGTCTTATCGCTCGTGCGAGGTGCCCCATTGGAGACCTTCCGAAGGATCTCTCGTCTGGCCCAAGACCTGAATCCACTTCTCCGTGAGTGAGTATCGGCGCCTGGTTCGGCGCAACCTGCCGCCTCCTTCGCGCGTCCATGCACGTCCTGCGGGATCCCGAAAGAGGATGTCAACCGTCGGCGGCTCGAAGGCATCGCGAATCCCCGGAATCCACCTCCACAAGGTGGTCACTGTGGTTGTGCCTGGCTGCAAGACGGTGGTTTCGGCGGCTGCCAGCGTCGCTCCCTGGGCCCAAGCAGTTGCCAACACGTCGTAGGCCGGCGCAGTGCCCGCGTTGTGCATGACTACTTGGATAGCCTCCTCCTCCCGCAAGACGAGCCAGGTGCTGACGCCCTCCGCGAAGCGCCGTCGCGAGTCCCGCAGTTGCATCCCTATAGCGGTCGCGGCGAGTAAGGTCGCCGCTCCGGTACCTACGGCGGTAATCCAATCGAGCAGATCAGGCTGCACATCGACGGGTATGGGCTCATGCATCGGATCATCCTTGCACGCGCACTCCGCCTCGATGGCTGTTGGTTTCGCAAGAACGGTTACGGAACGGCACCACCCCTTCCGCCTGCCCGTTCACTCCAGGACGATGACGGGGTGGGGGAAGACAACGACAACGATGCGAACACCCTTCAGGGTGAGTTCGGTGAAACCTGGCTGCGCGCTGTCGCAGCGGGATCCAACCTCGCCCATGGCCCCGGAGATACGAGAGACCTCATCAAGTGGGACGTCGGGCTAACCAAAAACGGCGAGGTCAACGGTACCTACTGCCCTACCGTCTGGGCTCAGGTCAAGACGACCCAAAGCCTGCGCAGACTGCCTGATGGGACGTTTGCGTACGATCTCGATATCAAGACCTACGACCTGCTGCGACGGACGAATCATGCAACTCGGCGTGTCCTTGTTGTTATCGAAGTCCGCGACTCGGCCGACAGGATTCGCCTCGAAGAGCACGGCACGTTGCTCGTCGGTGAAGCACGCTGGACGTCGCTAGAAGGCAAGTCGCCAACCACCAACACCGGTCGGCAGGTTGTGTACCTCCCCGCAGAGAACACGGTTGATCCACCGGGCCTGCACAGGATGCTGGAGACCTACGGAGTCAATCGCACCACACCGGTACCGGATGTAGATCCTTGGGAGGAGCGATGACTGAACGGGCCGCCGGTGCCCGGGGAACCAGTCGCGCTCTGCCGACGCTTTCCGACCTGCGTCAGTACCTAGTCAACACCGGGTGGGTCCTGGCTAGGGCAAATCGTGGTGCCGCTATGTGGATCACTCCGCCCGGATGGCGTAGATCCGGAATCCGTGTTGTCGTGCCAGAAAGCGATGACTTAGACGGCCTGGAGGCCGTCATCACAGACGCACTCCGAGCGATTGCGTATGTCGAGTATCGACTCTTAGATGAAGTGGTCGACGACATTACCTATGGCGGCTCGGATACCGTCGCCGTGAGATTGACGCCGGATGCGCCAAATGGAGAGGCCCCGCTTAGACTCGCCACAGCGGCAGTTGACTCGATACGTCGGCTCATTATCGGGTCTGCCGCTTCTATCGAACTGCCCCAATTAGTCCTGCCAGTCAGACGCCCTCAGCGCGCTGAGTGGTACGGAAATTATTCCCGTCTTGGAACTCAGTCCGGGAGTTTCATTTTGACGATGGCGATTCCCTTGGCGGAAGCGTCCGATCCAGGTCCACGACAGGAGCCCCTTGTCGATGTACCGCCGCAGCCTTTCGGTCGTCGCATTACCACTAGAATCCACAATGCCCTACTAGGTGCTCAAAACCTTGCCGAGACGGTAATAGCTGGCGGTAGCGGCTACCAAGTCTTCAGCGCCAGCACTCAGCGGCCGTTGATCAACGCTACTGAGCTCGAGGCGCTCGGACAACTCGGCGGGCCTGATCGCGATAGTTATAGCTTAAGGATTTCACAGTCCCCGCTCGGTGGCCCTGGGCTCCGCCATCTATCACCTATTCGAGTGACACCTCGTCAGCAGGAAGTATTCATCAGCGCGGCTGAATACCTGCGCACGACCCAATCTCGCACGGGAGTCACCGCCCAAGGGTTGGTTGTCAGGCTTGCCCGGACTGGCGCGATCGGTCGCCCTGGTGCGATTGTGATTGAGGGTGCCATAGATGACAGCGGAAAAACACGTCGCTGTCGAATAGAGTTGACTCCGCAGGACTATCGCGAGGCGGTAAGAGCGCACCAAAGAGGACTAAGAGTCTCAGTGCAGGGCGACCTACAGGCCCGTGGTAACCGACTGACGCTTAGGCAAGTCACGTCCTTCTCAATTCTTGGCGGTTTTAGCGATGATTGAGAATCGTGCCTCCGGTCCTCGCGACCGGCAGGGTCGCAGCGCCGGGAGCTAGCGGAATCGTGACCGCTCGGTGGCGGCCCGCCCCTCTGGGGTGGGCCGCTGCCGTTCGCGTGGGGAACTCCCTCTACGCAACCGTTGCCCGCTGAGCAAGGTCCTGTAGATCGGCGGGTGTGCGTCGGCTTATCTGGATGAGGTCACGGATCGCCTGGCGAGCCAGGGGATGTGACCGGATCTGCTCCGGCGCGAGTTCCTCTGCTTCAAGGAGGGCGGAGACGGCTTCGCCCACTTGTCGCCGTTGGGTGTAGGCGCGGGCCTTGTCGAGTAGCAGGCGACTCCGACGTTCTGCCGAGAGTGCGCTGCTGTCGATCTGGTCGGCCAGGTCCAAGGCCATTCCAGCGTCGCCGAGGTCAACCGACGCGGTGACGGCGTGAATCTCGACGTTGGCCGGACCGAACTCTGTTCCGAAATCGTTCCTGCCGGGCCCGACTTCTGCAGCAACAGCCCGAGCCTGGTCAAGCCACCTATGCGTGGAGCTCCTGTCTCCCTCCCGTGAGCTGATCACTGCACGGACGAGGTGCAAGGCCCCGTAGAGCGACTTGCCCTCGATGCTCAACGACCCGTCATCGAGTCGCGGCTGGAGTGCTCGGATCGCCTCGGATGCCGCGTACTCGGCTTGCTCTGGCCGGTGCACGCGCAGGAACGTGTGAGCCAGCCGGAACGTGCCGGCCACCACTTCCAGAGGTTGGCCGGATCGACCCGCGGCAGCGATGGCACGGTCGGACGCAACCCAGGCCGCATCCGGTTCGTCCTGCCGTTCGAGCACGGCCGCTGTGACTTGGTAGACCTGGGCTAAGACCTCGTGTTCGGCGTCGGTCGCTGTGCTCCGTCGAACGCGGCGTTCGAGCATCGGAATGAGTGTGACCAGCTCGTCGCCGATCTCACTGAAGGCCGACGCATGAGCTAGTTCCCACAGTCGGGCAACGTGCTGCCGCAGTTCCTCAACCGGCCGTTCGTCGGTCGGTGTCGAGTCGTCAAGCAGGGTTGCGATCCCGGGGTAGCCAGTCAGCGCCAGGCGGATGCCGTCAAGGGCGCCACTTGGCTCGGTCGGCCTGTCCTCGGCAGGCTCGGCTGCGTCGGAGCGTAGGTCCAGTACTGACACGTCGAGTGCCTTCGCCAGCGTTTGGAGCGTTGATAGCCGCTCCACTGGCAAGACCCCGCGCTCGACCTGGGATACCCAGGACTCGGACCTGCCGAGCTCGGCCCCAAGGTCCTTCTGCGAGAGGTTTCGCTCCTTCCGGAGTGCGGCAACGCGCGCTCCGAAGATCTTCTGGTCAGTCACTCTGCGCATAGCCCTTCCCATCGACGGCTGTCAGCCAATCGACCTCAACGTGATCGACCAGCGCTTCCCTGCCCGCAAGGAATTTGCGGGTGTGCGGCTGCCGCTCGTGCTCATCGAAGGCCTCGCGGTCGCGGTACAGCTCGTAGAAGATGCGCAGGTCCGGCTCGCCCTCGACCACGTGGTTCACGTAGATCAGCGTGCCCGGCTCTGACTCCCTAATTCCGGCCAGCGTCTCGGCCACGAGCGCGTCGAACTCCGCTGCAGCTCCTGCCTTCAGCGTGAAGCGGACCGAAAGTCCGAACTGCCCAGTCATGTGTGCTCCCGTCTCAAACCCACTGTTGGTAGCAGCACTCTACCGGTCACAGGGTATCTGCGATACGTGCTTGACACGCAGAAATTCTGCGGGTTAGGTTCATCGCATCAGTAACGCTGCGTCGTCGGCCAAGCCGGTTTCTGAGAGCCCGCGACGCAAACGACGCCCCGGTGGAGGCACCCACCGAGGCGTCTGGGTCGCACTAGTCCACTTCTGAAGGAGCACGAACCCATGAGCATCATCCACCTTTCCGCCGTCCCGAGCGAGGAGCCGACTCCCGCTGACCTGGCGGCGATTGAGCGTGAGTGGCCGCTGATCGCGGCCGAGCTGGAGCTGTTGGACACCGAGATCTCGTACATCAACGCGGGTCCGGCCGCTTCGGCGCTGGACCGACGTCGGGTTCGCCGGGCGCAGCGCCGCGTGCTGGAGATCGGCCGCGAGCTGGCCGACCGCGACCGGGAGACGGAGGACGCGGCATGAGCGCCACTGATCTGGTCGCCGCTGCTGACGCCGCGACTGAGGCGATCCGGTCTCTGAACCATCAGACGCTGTCTCGGACCCTGCCTGCTCCGCTGGCTTATGAGGTGCTGGGCAGCTTGCAGCATGCCGGGTTCGGGCTGGAGCAGTTGACGCGCCAGCTCGGCGCGGGGCTGGTCCGGTCCCTGACCACACATGAGGTGTTCGACGACCGGGGCGACCCGGCCGCCAGCGTGACCGAGGCCGTAGACGCGCTGCTTTTGGCTGGGCAGCACGCGCGCCGGGTCGGTGAGTGCCTGTCGGCTGCCCAGGCCGCGGTCTCTGGCCAGGGCCACACCGGTCTGAAGGAGGTCCAGCGATGAAGCGCACTCATGTGGTGAGCCTGGAAGCTGTCTGGGCCGACCGGCTCGGCATCGACTCCACCGAGGGCGTGGGTGACGAGCTGGCCGCGCGGTTCGAGCACCTGTCGCAGTACGTGCTCTGTGGAGGGATGCCCCCGCGCGGCAAGGCCGGTTCGGCTGAGGCTGCCACCGCGTACGGCGACCTGTGGGTTCTGGCCGGGTTCCTGGCCGACGCCCGCCATGTCATCAACGGTCAGGAGACGGCCCGATGAGCGCGCTCGTGCAGGCCCCGACCGCAATGCCGGCAAAGTCCGAGAACTCGGCTGTGGACCGGTTGCGGACTCAGGCGGCCGAGGCGTCGCAGGTCCGGGCGCTGTCCACCCACCCTGATGTTGTGGCGCTGCGGGTCGAGTCGATCCGCACGCAGGTTGACCGGTGCATGTGGGTTGGCATCGTGCTGGGGTTGGCCTTCACGATGGTCAACGTTCAGGCGTTCGCGGCCCAAGGCGCGGCGCTGTGGTCGCTGCCCTGGTTCGCTGCCTGGCTTCTCGACCCAATGGTGTCGCTCGTGCTCATCGCGGTACTGCGGGCAGAGCAGATCACCGCCCGGTACCAGGTCGCCGACCACACCAAGTGGATCGGGCGAACGAAGCGGTTCGCATTCGCAGCCACGTACGCAATGAACACCTGGTCTTCGTTCCTGCACGGCGATGTAGCGGGGATCGTGCTGCACTCGGTGCCGCCACTGCTGGTCTTCTGTGCTGCCGAAACCGCACCGGTACTGCGGGACCGGCTGACCGAAGCCGTCTTGCGAGCCGAGAAGACTGCCGCGCTGGCCGACCCGGCGGGGGCATCCCTCCCGCTCGACACCACACCGGCCGCGACCGAGCCGCCCGCCGACACCACCGGCCCCCAGACGGCACCTGACGCCACAGAGACGGCTTCCGCGACCAAAGCACCCCGCAAGCCAAGCCAACCCCGCAAGAAGGCGTCTAAGCCCGCTAAGCCTGCTGGTCGCAAGCTGCTGGCCGACTACGTAGCCGACGCCCGCAAGGCAGTCGAGCCGGGCACGACACCGGACGAGATCACGCCGGCATGGGCTCGCCACGCGACCGGTTGCTCTGCGGGCCTGTCGGCCAAGGTCGCCGCTGCGGTCCGCGCCGAGCTCACCACCCATACGACCGAGACCACGACTGACGACGCGGCTGTGACGGGCGAACCTGCCCGGATCGCGGCCTGACGGATACGGAGCGCTGGCAATGGACAACGTGCACAAGCTTCACAACGACAACCACAACGACGACCGCCCGCAGGATGTTGCTCAGGGCATCGTCCGTGAGCCTGCCGAGCGGATCGACCCGAACGCCGACCCTGAGGTGATGGACGGTGAGGTGATCGAGGGGAAGGTGCTGTCCGAGGAGGAGTCGGCTGCCCTCGATGCGCGGTTGGAGACGCGCGGCGCGCTGGTGCTGCGGCGTGCGGTGATCGGTACGCAGGTCGCCAAGCGTGCGGTGGTCAAGGTGTCCACCCATGACAAGACCAAGACCGCGAGCAAGGTCGTCCTGCGGGAGTCATTCACCGTCGTGCAGGGCGTGGAGTCGTGGGGCAAGCGGCTGTGGGATGCCTCGACCATGGGCACCTACCGGCGTCAGATCAAGGCGGCCGAAGCGGTCGGCGACCGCGGAGAGCTGAAGGAGTGGACCGACCGCAAGGAGATGGCCACCGAGCGCCGCCACCGCAGGCTGATGGACCTGCCGAAGCTCGCGTGGGGCGTGCTGAAGGTCGCGGTTGCGGCGATCGTCGGTGTCCCTTTGCTGGTGCTCGTGATCGCGATTCTCACCAAGGCGACCGGGAACGGGTCGTTCACCGGCGTATGGCTCGGGTTCTTCGGAGTGGTCGGGTTCATGATCGCTGCGGTCGCGTTCATCTGGGGACTGTTCAGCATCGCGCTGCCGTTCCTGCTGGTGCTGGCCGCCTGGCGCGAAGGCAAACGCCGCGCTGAGCCACCGGCGTGGCTGGTCACGACCGCTGATGCCGAGTGGGATGCGGCGATCGATGAGACCACGATCGCGAAGGCGCTGGAGGCGCTGCGGATCCCGGCGATCACTCAGTACCTGAAAGCCGGGCTCAAGTTGCAGTTCATCACCCCGGCCCGCGTCGACGGGCGCGGCACTCACGCCGTGGTCCGGTTGCCTGCTGGTGTGACGGCGGAGAAGATCGCCCGTCGCCGTGGCGACCTGGCTACCGGTCTGCACCGGGCGGCTAAGGAGGTGTGGCCGACCACCGGCAGCGAGGCCGGAATCCTGGATCTGTGGATCGCGGATAAGGGCGCGCTGGCTGAGGGCGCGGGCCCGTATCCATTGCTGGCTGATGGTCTGGTGGACGTGTTCAAGGGTGTTCCGGTCGGCAAGACGCTGCGGGGTGACGCGATGCTCGCGCCGATCATGGAACGCAACACGATGACCGGTGGCATGCCCGGTCAGGGCAAGTCGGCCTCGGCGCGGGCGATCATGGCCGGTTGCGCGCTGGACCCGAGCGCTGAGCTGCGGATCTGGGTGCCGGACACGAACTTTGACTTCGAGGTGTTCAAGCCCCGGTGCGCCTCCTACGTGATGGGCGCGGACGACGAGTCCATGAAAGCCATCCTCGACCAGCTCGTGAACGTTCATGAAGAGGTTCAGCGGCGCGGTCAACTGCTGATCGACTTCGAGGTCCCTGCCGTCACTCGTGAACTCGCCTCCGCGGGTGTCGGGCTGCACCCGCTGATCTGCCTGCTCGAAGAGGCACACGTGGCGATGAAGGACGACACCTACGGCAAGGAGATCTCCAAGCTCGCAGTGGAGATCGTGAAGCTCGGCCGCAAACGCGGTATCCACATGATCATCTCCACCCAGGCACCCACGCGGGACTCGATGCCGCGTGACATCACCCGCAACTGCTCCAACGGCATCGCGTTCGCGGTCGGCGACCACCACGCCAACGACGCCCTACTAGGCCAAGGTGCTTATGCAGCCGGGCACCGGGCAACCGAGCTGATCCCCGGCACCGACCGCGGAACCGCCGTGGTCAAGGGGTTCTCCGGCGAGCGTTCCGAGATCTTGCAGTGGTACTACCTCGACGTGTCCAAGGGCAACGACCAGGTCACCCCGATCATCAAGCGGTCGCTGGAGGCGATCGCCAAGCTCGGCAAGCCCGCGCCCGACTCGGCACCAGTCGAGATCGTGACCCGTGACCTGCTCGCCGACCTGGACGAAGTCCTGGGAGACGACCCGGTCCCGGTCGCCGATGTGCCCGCCCTGCTCAAGCGGCTCGCCCCGACCTGGACGCCGTACCAGTCCCTGACCGGCGTCGCGCTGCGCAAGACTCTGGCCGCCGATCACGGCATCAAGGTCCCCTCGACCGGGAACCGCTACCCCATCGATCCCACTACTGTCCGTGAGGCAATCGTTCGGCGTCAGCAAGACGGCGAGGGCGGGCAAGACGATGCCGGCACCGCGGACCCGCTCGCGAGTTAGCCCACCCACCGGGGTCGGAGACCGCCCGAAACGGGCTCTGATCAGCGGACCTCCGGCCCCGGTTAACTCGCCTCGCTCGCTAACTTTCCGCAGGTCACAGTCACATTAGCCCCCTGCGGGCCGGTGAGTTACAGACCTAACCCGATCACCGGCAGCTAACTGACCCCGGCCCGACCCGACCCGACGACACCGGCAGGTGCTCGCCGTGGCCCGTCACGCTCACACTCGACTACAGAAAGTGACCGACATGATCGAGTCCGTCCCGCCGCTACTCGCACTCGCCACCGCTGGATCGGTCCTGCTGCTGGCCGCGTTCGGTCTGGTCCTGGCCGTGATCTACCTGGCCGGTTGCCGGATCTGGCCGTATGCCAACTGCCCGCGCTGCGACGGCTCGGGCAAGTCCGGCTCACCGACCCGCAAGTCATTTCGCAACTGCCCCCGCTGCAAAGGCACCGGCCGCCGTACCCGGCTCGGTCGCCGCCTGCTCGACCGACACAGCAACCGCTGACCCACAAAGGAGAACCGTCACCATGGCCACCCGACGCAAGCCCGTTGCCAAGAGCAAGCAAGCTGACCAGGACAAGCCGCTAACGCCGCGCGAGGAATACCGCGCGGCGCTGGACGAGCTGAACAACTACTCCCACAACAACGAGACCTCCGAAGCGATCGAGGCGCGCGAGCGGTTCGACCGCGCCGACCGCCGCCGTAGCCGATGGAGCTGGCGGTGACCGGGCGGTTGATGGACAAGGCGAGCCTGCACCCGGCACGCGCGCGCTGGGTCACCTTGTGGAACGGCAAACAGGCGCTCGGCTGGGACCACCACGGCACGCCGGTGTTCCGGTTCAAGTGGGCTCCCGGCGGGCTCGCCACGAGGCGTCAGCTCCGCGCGATGCGCATGTGTCCGGGCGGGCAGGAACCGTACGCCCTGCTGGTGTGGCGCAACGGGCAGCGCTGGGCCTGGCTGTACCGGCTCGACCTCGCCAAGCCGTCGCGGGTCGCGTCACCGGCTCAGCTCAACGCGCTCGACAAGGCCATGCAGGCACGCCGCACCTGCGGACAGTGCGGCACCGTCGCCGACTACTGCATCCCCACCTCAGATGGCCGCTGCGTGGACTGCATGACGCCCAGCTACGCGACCGCTGCCTGAACCGGATTTCCTCGAGGAAAGGACTTCGCTGTGACTGACCTGCTGACCGCCGCCCTGGCCGCTGCCGTGGCTGGCTGGCCGGTGTTCATGCTCGGTCGCTCCAAGCGTCCCGTAGCCAACTGCGATCCCTGCAAGGCTGCGACCGAGCACGACCCGGCGAGGTGTGGACACCTGACCTGCCACGGTTTCTACGCCGCCAGCACCGACCCGGCCCGCGTCGCCGCCATCGTGGCCGTTGTCCCGCGCGGACAGCTCGCCGTGCGCACTGGTGCCGCCTCAGGTCTCGTTGGGGTGGACGTGGACCCGGCCCACGGCGGCGACCACAGTCTGTCTGACCTGATGACCGAGCGGCTGGTGCCGCGCACCCTGCACGTTCACACCGGCTCCGGTGGCTTGCACCTGTACTACCGCCACCCCGGCCGCCCATTGCCGTCGCGGCCGATGCCGAACCGGCCCGGTATCGATATCAAGGCCGACGGCGGGTACCTCGTGCTCCCGCCGTCCATCCACCACCGCACCGGCCGCCCCTACCAGTGGGGCACGCCGTGCGAGCTGGGGGAGATGCCCCCCGCCCTCGTCACCGCGTGCCTTCCCGCTATGCCGGCACTCTCGCCCGCCCCGAAAACCACCCCGGCCACCACGACGCCGGGAGGGGGCATCTCCCACCCGGACAAGCTCTTCAACGCCCACCTGGACGCCGTGCGCCGCGCACCACAAGGCAAACGCCGCACCACCCTCTACGGCGCCGCTAGGGGCGTTGCGCGGATGGTCGCGGCCGGAGCCATCGACCCCACCGCAGCCATCACCGCACTCACCTACGCCGGACACCAAGCAGCCCAAAGCGACCGAGAGATCCGAGCCGCCATCACCGGCGGCTTCCGTGACGAAGGGATCGCCGCAGCATGAGCGCCGAACGCCTCCCCGACTGGCTCCCACCGCTCGAAGAGCCACCCGAAGACCCCTGGGAACCCGTCGAACCGACACCGATCAGACCTCAGCGCACACCCATGCATCACGAGCCCATGGCCCCGCCCGCGACCGTCGCGGCCGGACCGGTGTGGGACGGCGAGCCGGTGCCGCTGAAGACCGATCGGTTGTTGCGACCGTTCCCGGTTGATGTGTTCCCCGGCTGGCTGGCCGACCACGTCAGCGCCGTTGCCGAGGCGACACAGACACCGGTCGATCTGGCGGGGTCGGTGGCGCTGGCCTGCCTGTCCACCGCGGCCGGTGGCAAGGTGCTCGTGCAGGTCGATCGGTCCTGGCTCGAACAGGTCAACCTATACACGGTCACAGCGCTGCCGCCCGGCTCGCGCAAGTCGCCGGTGTTCCGGGCCATGACCGGCCCACTGTCGGATGCCGAAGAGGCACTGCGGGACGTCACCGCAGCCGAGCGCATCGAAGCCGAGATGGCTGCCCGGATCGCTGCCGCCCGCGCCGAAGACCTTGCCAAGAAGGCCGAACGCGCCACCGCCAACCCACAAGAGGCACTAGCCGACGCGACCGCAGCGGCCAGGGAAGCCGCCGAGATCGTTGTGCCGGAGCTGCCCCGGCTGATGACCGACGACGTCACCCCCGAGTCGTGTGTCTCGCTGATGGCCACCCACGGCGGGCGGATTGCGGTCTTGTCTGCCGAGGGTGATGTGTTCGCCACCCTTACCGGCACGCGCTACTCCGCAGCACCCAACCTGGGGGTGTTTCTCAAGGGCCACGCGGGCGACAAGATCCAGGTAGACCGCAAGGGCCGCGAGTCCGAATCGATCGACCGGCCCGCGTTGACGCTGGGAGTCACCACCCAGCCGGGAACACTTCAAGGGTTGGCCGCACAGCCCGGATTCCGTGACCGTGGCGTGCTCGCCCGCATCCTCTACAGCCTGCCCGTCAACACCGTTGGCAGCCGCAACAACCAAGCCGACTCCGTACCCGAACCCGTCGAGACCACCTATCGCGATGCACTGCGGACCCTCGTCCTGCTCCTGGCCGACCACGACACCCCGCACCACCTCGACCTCACCCCCGACGCCCGTCAAGTCCTACTCGACTTCCAAGACTGGATCGAGCCCCGGCTGCACCCGCAGACCGGGCAGCTCGCACCGATCACAGACTGGGCTTCCAAGCTCGCCGGTGCCGTCGTCCGGCTCGCCGCCCTGCTCCACCTGGCCCACACCTTCACTACCGGCTACGCCACCCCCATCACCGCCGACACCATGCACGCCGCCGAACGCATCGGCCGCTACTACCTCGACCACGCCCTCGCCGTCTACGACCTCATGGGCCGGTCCCATCCCGACCTGGACGATGCCCGCGAGGTCCTGGCCTGGATCGCCAAGCACTGCCACAAGACCGGCCGCCGCACCTTCAGCCGCCGCGATGCCCTCAACGGCCTGAACGGACGAACCCGCTTCGCGACCGTCGCCGACCTCGAACCCGCGCTCACCGTCCTCATCGACCACGGACACATTCGGCTAGCCGAATCCAAGTCCACCGGTGGCCGCCCCTCCATCGCCTACGACGTCCACCCCGCCACCCTCCACACCCCGTAGCAAAAGGTGCAAAAGGTGCAAAACCCCACTTCTGCACCTTTTGCACCTTTTGCACCGGTCTCCACCAAACCCGAAGGAGTCCACCGCGTGAGCACGGCAACCTCGATCCACCGGGCACACCTGACCATCGCTGACCTGTGCGCAGAGCTGGGTGTAGCTCGCTCGACCTTCTACGACTGGCGGGCGTCCAAGAAGGCGCCCCGCTGCATCAAGCTCCCCAACGGAGAGCTGCGGATCCGCCGAATCGACCTTGAGAACTGGCTCGACTCTTTGCAGGAGGCAGCGTGACGAACGGCCCGAAAATGGACCTCTCGTACGACGTGCGGTTCCACAAGATGGAGGTCTACAAGGGAAAGACCAAGACCACCTATCGCCCCCGCTGGGTGGTCGCCGGAGAACGGTTCGGAGAGAGCTTCACCACCAAGAAGCTCGCCGAATCGTTCGAAGCCTCACTCATCACGGCAGCGCGTGAAGGTGTGCCGTTCGATAAGAAGAGCGGCCTGCCCGCGCCGATGGCCAGGAAGCTATACAGCCGCAAATGGTTCCAGCACGCGTGCCAGTACGTGGACGTCAAATGGCCTCACGTCTCCCCAGGCCACAGACGAGGCATCTCCGAGACGCTCACGCAAGCAACCCTCGCCCTGCTGACCGACCAGAGGAATCGGCCCTCCGATGCGCAGATCCGCAAGGCTCTCCACAGTTGGGCATTCAGCAAGTCGGCACGCGATGGAATGCCGATCGACCGGGCCGAGCCGCCCGCACCGATCGCGGACACCATTGCTTGGCTGATGGC
Organism: Kribbella sp. CA-294648; assembly: GCF_050943845.1. Classification (NCBI taxonomy): domain Bacteria; kingdom Bacillati; phylum Actinomycetota; class Actinomycetes; order Propionibacteriales; family Kribbellaceae; genus Kribbella; species Kribbella sp. CA-294648. The sequence goes on along the minus strand of NZ_CP191981.1, from coordinate 7,746,611 downwards.
CGGCACGGTGGAACTGTCGGAATTCGAAGAGGCTGAGGTTACGCGTCGGGTGCTCGACACGCTCGCCATTCGTCAGGACGGTAAGGCCGCAGCGCCGAGCACTATCACCCGTCGCCGAGCGACCCTACACGGTGCCATGCGGTACGCAGTCGAGCTGAAACTGCTTCCGCGACACCCGTTCGAAACCGTTAGCTGGAAGGCGCCACAGAACGACGAGAAGGTAGATCCCCGCGTCCTGGCGAACCCCGAGCAAGTCCGGTCTTTGCTGGCTGCTGTCGGCGAGATCTATCCGTCGCTAGAGGCTTACTACGGCTGCATGTACTACGCGGCAATGCGTCCGGCAGAGGTTCGCCACCTTGCCGAGTCGCATCTCTTGAGCCTGCCCGAAGAAGGCTGGGGCGAAATGCTGCTGGACGGCTCGACCCAGCAGACCGGACAGACATGGAGCGACACCGGCGACGTACGCGAGGAAAGGCCACTGAAGCACCGGGCGGAGAACAGCACGCGCCGTGTGCCGCTCTGCCCCGAGCTGGTTGCTCTCCTCAGAAGGCATCTACGGGAACACGGATCCGGTCCAGGGGGCCGACTGTTCGTAACTCGCGTCGGTCGCTTCGGCCGGATCCCTCCGAAGGCGTACTGCAACCCAGTGCACCCCAACACGCTCTCGCGCACCTGGGCCAAGGCTCGCAAAAGGGCGCTGACAGAACCGCAGTACTTGTCACCGCTGGCCCGCCGACCGTACGACCTCCGGCACGCGGCTGTGAGCCTCCAACTCAACGCTGGAGTTCCCGCGACCTTGGTAGCGCAGTGGGCCGGGCACAGCGTCAAGGTTCTGCTGGACGTCTACGCCGGATGCATCGACGGACAGGAAGAGGCTGCCCGGCACCGGATCGAAGCAGCGCTCACCATGCTGCCTCCGGCAGCCGCCTGAGAGTTTGGGACGCATTCGGGACGGACAGCCGTAGATCGCCGGTGACAGTCGGACACAGCCGGACGCAACGAAACAGCCCCTGACCTGCGTTTCTGCAGGTCAGGGGCTGTTTTAGCTCCTGTGGCGGGTGCAGGGTTCGAACCTGCGTAGGCATAAGCCGACAGATTTACAGTCTGCTCCCTTTGGCCGCTCGGGCAACCCGCCAGGGTGGCTGCCGGTTCGTGAACCGGCGTGAGAGACGATACAACAGACAGTGCCCCTGACAGCAAATCGGAAAGACAGCAACTCAGAAAGGACGTGCCCATGGCATCGGAGTCCTCGTTCGACATCGTGAACAAGGTCGACCAGCAGGAGGTGGACAACGCCGTCAACCAGGCGGCGAAGGAGATCAGCCAGCGGTTCGACTTCAAGAACGTGGACGCGGGGATCAAGCTGTCCGGCGAGACGATCGACATGCAGGCCAACACCGAGGAGCGGGTGAACGCCGTCCTCGACGTCCTGAAGGACAAGCTGGTCAAGCGGCAGATCTCGCTCAAGGGCCTGGAGGCCGAGGAGCCCAAGCTGTCCGGCAAGATCTACAAGATCACCGCCAACATCAGCGCCGGGATCACCCAGGAGAACGCGAAGAAGCTGTCCAAGCTGATCCGCGACGAGGGCCCCAAGGGCGTCAAGGCGCAGATCCAGGGCGACGAGCTGCGGGTGTCCAGCAAGAGCCGCGACGACCTGCAGGCCGTCCAGTCCCTGATCAAGGGCCAGGACCTCGACTTCGCGGTCCAGTTCGTCAACTACCGCTGACCCTTCGTGCCGGATTTGCGCGGGTGGATCAGGACTGACTTCGGTCTGGACGTGACCGAACTCACCCAGGTCCACCACGGCGCCGACGCCGCCGCGGAGGTCTGGAACGCGGATGACCGGTACGCCGTGAAGTGGAGTGGTGGCGGCACGACGGCGGGAGTCGAGACGACGGCGTTCCTGGCCGCTGCAGGCGTCCGGGGTGTGCCTGCGCCGGTCCAGACGATCAGTAGCGGACTCTGGAGCGAACACCAAGGCAAGCGCCTCTCGCTGGCGCCCTGGATCGCCGGAGCTCGCGCTGCCGAGACAGGGCTCAGCACAGAGCAGTGGGCCTCGTACGGCGCTCTGCTGGCGGAGGTCCACTCGCAGGAGCCGCCCCAGCACCTGCAGGACCTCCTGCCACCCATCAACCCGGTCAGCCACCGCATGCCGGCCCTGACGCGGGAGCTGAACCACAGGCTCACCACGCAGGCACCAGCTGACGACCTGGAGGCCGAGCTGGCCGAGACCTGGCAGAGCCACCGGGAGACGATCGCAACCCTCCTAGAGCGGTCCGCGATCGCTCCGACCCCAGGCAAGCGAGTCATCTGCCACGCGGACCCTCACCTGGGCAACGTGCTCGTAGCACCCGATCAGCTCTACCTGATCGACTGGGACGACGCGGTACTGGCTCCAGTCGAGCAGGACCTCCTGTTCATGCTCGGTGGCATGGGCGCCCTCGGCCCAACCACCCAGGCCGACCAGGACGCCTTCTTCACCGGCTACGGCCCAGCGAAACTCGACCCCGACCGGCTCACCTACTACCGCTGCGCCAGAGCCCTGGAAGACGTAGCCCTCTGGGCCCACCAAGCCCTGACCGGGCCAGACCGCAAAGACTGCCTGGAAATCCTCCAAGGCGTCCTGAGCCCGGACGGCCTCGCAGTGCGAGCTCTGGCCTGAACGCAACAGGCGGTCGCGAGGAGCGCGGCCGGGGCAGGGGCCGGGCTCCTCGAGGTTGCTGATCAGCAGAGTGCGTAGGCACCCGGGATCGCCGCGTCGAGCGCGTCGAAGTCGAGATACGAAATCGACGGCGTACCGGCGTCCGGGCCCTTCTTCAACGTGCCACCGGCCATCGTGCCGTGGCTGTTGATCAGCGTCGATGTGGTCGCGCCGGCCGCGGTGGCCAGATGCTGGATTCCGGCCGGACACAGGTCCGGCAGGAACTGGGCGGCAAGCTCACCGAACGGCACCCAGTTCGCCGAACCGGCCATGCCCTGGGCCGCGCGAGCGTTCAGATTGGTCTTGAAGCAGAAGTGCGCGCTGGCCGGTGCCGTTGCGATTCCCACGATCGCGACCGTGCCGACTCCCGTCATCAGCGCACGGCGAAGCAAGCTGTTCATGGTGTTTCCCCTCCCCACGCGGGCACTTCTTGTCCGCGCCATCTTTGGACTGTGACACGGGTCACGCGGGGGAGACAAGATCAATCGAGTGCCTTCACGACCACCCAGAGCAGTCAGCGGTGGCGCATCCAGATGTTGGGTTCGACGTACAGGCCCGTGTCGGCGGTGCGGTCTACCGCGAGGGTGGTCAGGCCGTCGGGGATGACGTAGGTGCCGGTGGCGGGTAGCGCCAAGCCGATCCATTTCTCCCAGTCGGCGACTGTGCCGGTCATCGTCTGGGAGGCGGGGGCGGGCGCGAGGATGGTGGCGCCCAGACGGACGTGGGTGCGGACCCAGGGGTCCAGCGGAAGGCCGTCGGCGCGCGTCCAGGTCATGAACTCGGAGATGTCGATCAGCGGGTACGACGACTTGAGGGTCGGCCGGACGGGCGCGATCACCCGCGGCAGGCCGGCTTCGACCGCACGATCCCGTACTGCGGTGATCACCCGGCCAGCGTGCCCTTTGCCCTGCTCGTCATTGCGTACGGCGGCCGCCATCAACACGAACGTGTTCGGCACCACCCCGGCCTCGTGCGACTCCACAGACCGAGCCAGCGAGTCCGTGAACCCACCGGGCAGATCTCCCACCGACCCATCCCAAGCGATCGGCACTCCCCAACACCCCCCGATCAGCCGGCGCGAGCCGTCGACGAGGTAGAACTCCCAGTCGCGGAAGTACGCCACCCGCCGTTCCCGGTAAGGCTTCACGCCCTCGTCGTGGAAGATGAACTCCGGCCAGTCCTCCACGAATCGCCGGCCCGCTTCCTCGTCCAGCTCAGGTGCGTCGGCCACCGGGATCAGCTCGTACATGCCCTGAAGGCTAAGCGCCTCGCCCGCCACCAACCACTGCATTTCCAGCTCGTACTGCGCGGGGCGCGCCGCCCAGTTCGCGGTGGCAGGTCTTGTTGAAGGCCTGGAGGTCGGGGATGCCCACAGAGGCAGCGATGGCTGGGATGGAGAGGGTGGAGGAGACCAGGAGGTGCCGGGCGCGAGCCATGCGGCGCTGGCGGATGTAGGCGACCACTGTCATCCCGGTCTCGGCACGGAAGAGTCTGGTGAGGTGGTTGTGGGATACCCCGGCTACTGCGGCCAGCGACGGGACTGTCAGCGACCTGGCCAAGTTGCCTTCTATGTAGCTGATGGCGGTCGACACTGCCGAGTGGCCGGCCGCTGCGCCGCCTTCGGTGAGCGGCGCCGGCAGCTGGGCGACCCGCCAGAGCGCGGCCCACACCTCAGCCACTACTCGAGCAGAGCCGCTGGGGGAGGCCCCGATGGCCGAGCGGAGCATGTCGGAGAGGACGGGCGCCGCAGTACCGGCGTCTTGCACCACTGGCACGTACGACGGTTCGCCTACCTCCCGCGGCCGGAAGTGCACGAAGAGGTGCTCCGACCGGCCCCGGTAGTCGAACTGCACCTGTACGTCGGCCGGCGTCAGGCTGACCCAGCCGGGCGCGACCGCGTACGTCGTACCGGCCATCGTCAGGTCGGCCGAGTAGCCGTACAGGTGGAGTTGCCACAGGTCCGGCAGCCGGAACACATCCCGCAAGCTGCGGACGCCGTGCACCCCGACGCCCACGTTCACCAGCTCCGGAGGAGCCGCCAGATGCAACGGAAACATGGTGAGAAATTACCACCACTGGTGAACTCAACCCACGCATTCCGGCAACACCTCTCCCTAGCCTGGAGGAGTAGAGACCACTAGTCGCCCCGAAAGGGAGAGACATGCCGCATCCGCATCGCAAGAACCTTCTCACCTCCGTCCAGATGGCCAGTTTCGTCGCCACCGGCGCGTTCCGGATGGACGCGGTCGTCCCGGACGAGATGAACCAGCAGGCGATCGACGTCCTCAAGGCCGGCATTCCCGGCGTCCCGTACGGCACCCCGCTGTCGGAGGCGTTCGTGGACAGCAAGTTCGTCCAGCGGCTGGTGCAGCTGCCGGAGGTCGCCGGCGCGATCCACAGCCTGGTCGGCCCGGAGCCGACCGTCGACCACCACGCGGTCCACATCCGCAAGGCGAACGAGGGTGAGGCGCAGAACCTGCACGGCGACGCGATCATCGACGTCCGCGAGGACGCCTTCGACGTCCAGCTCATGTACTACCCGCAGGAGGTGACGCTCGAGATGGGCGGCACGCTCAGCGTCCCCGGCAGTCACCTGCGCAGGACCAACGAGTCGGACACCGGCCGGTACCAGAACCTGCTCGGCCAGACCCGCCTCACCTGCCCGGCCGGCACGGTCGTCTTCCTGCACCACGGCATCTGGCACGGCGGCCGCAAGAACGACAGCGACATCGACCGCTACATGTTCAAGATCCGCTTCAACCCGACCGTCCGCCAGGTCCGGCTGTGGAACACCGACGACCTGTACGACGACCAGGTGGCCGCCGAGCTCGGCCAGAGCTTCCCCTGGTACGAGAACGCCACCGGCCGGCTGGAGATCTACAACCGGGTCAAGTTGTGGCAGGCCCTCACCGGCGACGACACCTACGACCCGGACTACTGGGTCACCCGGGTGTCGAACCGCCCGCGCCGCATAGTCGCGCAGCGCAGCCTCAACCCGCACGCAGCAAAGAAGGAGATGGCATGAGCATCACCCCTGACCAGCAAGCCCTCGGTCTCCAGGCCATCGACGGGCCGGCGGTCCGTCAGCAGGTGCTGGTGCTCTACCTGGCCTCCTCCGCGCTGGACTCGCGCACGGTCGGTTGGTCGACGTACGACGGGACCGGTGCGACGACACCCACCACGGGTGACTCCGACGTCCCGCCGTACGCCAGTGGACTCGACGCGCTCAAGGACGGCTGGCGGCTGTTCCAGGCGGCGCAGCTGCTCCCGCCGCAGCCGGGTCACGAGTACGACGTGTCGTTCCTGAAGCACGAGTTCTTCTTCGAGAAGCTCGTCGCCGGCTGAGAGCTCTGCGCTAGAGCGGCAGGACACAGACCGGTTTTGGCCAGTTCAGCGGCGTCCCCGTTGCGGTGAGGGCGCCGCTGCTCTGGTCGATGGTGAACACCGCGATCGTGTCCGAACGCTCGTTCGCGGCGTACAGGTGGTTTCCATCTTGGCTGAAGGCGAGGTGCCGCGGCCAGGTCCCACCGGATCCGATCGTCTGGATCAGCTTCGCCTCGAGTCCGTCCGCGCCGGTCCCGAACACCGCGATCGTGTCGTCACCGCGGTTGGAGCCGTAGACGAACCGGCCGTCCGCCGACACCAGCACCTCGGCCGGGAAGTTGTCGCCTTCGACACCTTCAGGTCGCGTCGACAGCGTCTGTACTACGGCCAGCTCGCCCTCGGCGAAGCTGCACACGATGAGCGTCGAGTCGAGCTCGTTGATCAGGTACGCCGCCGCGCCGCCCGGGTGGAAGACGAGATGCCGCGGCCCGGCCCCGGGGTGGACCTGGAGCCGGCTCACCTCTTCCAGCCGGCCAGCCGTGCTCAGCGTCGAGACGTGGACCGAGTCCGCGCCGAGATCGATGTCGAAGGCAAACGATCCCGACGGGTCGAAGGTGACCTGGTGGGCGTGCGGGCCCTCCTGGCGTTCCTGGTTCGGCCCGGTGCCGTCGCGCTCCAGGATCTGGGTCGGGTCGCCGAGCGATCCGTTCGCCTTGATCGGGTGGATCGCGATCGAGCCGGACCCGTAGTTGGCCGACAGCACGAACCTGCCGGACGGGTCGACCGCCAGGTGGCAGGGGTGTTCGCCACCGGTCGGCTGGTGATTGAGGAACTCCAGAGTGCCGCCCTCGCCGACCGCGAAGGCGCTGACCCGGCCGGCGTCCAGCTCGTTGGTCGCGTACAGGAACCGGCGGTCGGCCGAGAACGCCAGGAACGACGGATTGGCACTCTCGGCAGCTACGCGCAAACCAGCCGCGGTACCGAACCCGATGCCGTCGCCGCCACCTTCCTGAGTGGTGTAACTACCGACAAAGATCTGCTCCGAAGTCATGCCCACACCCTGCCAGGTAACCGCTCGGGGAGCACCCTCCGGCCTCGTAGGCTCAGCTCATGGACACCACCGCCTTCCTCCGCCACATCGGCGTCGCCGAGCATCCACACCCGAGTCTTGAAGGACTCTGTGCGGTGCACGAAGCCTTCGTCGGCGCGGTGCCGTACGAGAGCGTGCAGTTCCAGTTCGGCGGCGGGGGACCGTTGAATCCTGAGACGGTTGCGGCCCGCATCATGGCTAGCGAGGCCGGCGGGTACTGCTTCCAGCTCAACGGCGTCCTTGCTCACCTGCTGACCGAGCTGGGTTATCAGGTGACGAAGCATCGCGGCGGGGTGCAGACCAAGACCCAGCCGGCCCAGGTGGACTCCAGGCATCTGGTGCTGACCGTTCGCCTCGGCTCCGAGGACTGGATTGCGGATGCGGGTCTGGGCGATGGCCTGGTTCGGCCGCTGCGGGCGGAGGTCGGCGCGAAGGCTGACCAGGTGCCCTTCGAGCTGACCTTGCGGAGGTCGGATGTCGTCGACGGCTGGCGGCTGGACTACGACCCGCGGAGCAGTCTGCTGGGGATGGACTTCGAGGATGCTCCGGCCACTCTCGCGGACTTCGAGGAGCAGCACCGGTTCCTGTCGCTCGCGCCTGACTCGCCGTTCGTCCGGGTGGCCTCGGCCTTCCTGCGTCGGGTCGACAACCTCGCGGTCATCCGGTCGGTCGGCTTCACCCAGACGTACGCGGACCGGGTGGACGATCGGATCATCGAGAGCCAGAGGGAGTACTTCGACGTACTGGCTGACGTCTTCCTGTTGCCGCTCCCGCAGTTGTCGGGCGCTGATCGAGACGCGTTGTGGCGACGTGTCTGGACGCAGTACGAGGACTTCCTGGCCGCTCAGGAGGCCGCCGCGACGACCTAGATGTGATGTCCAGGGAGGTTGGCCCGCCTTGTGGCGGTGAGTCGGTGTGACAGGTGAAGGCCTCCGGTTGTGAAGTGGAGCTGTCTAAGGAACCGCTTCACCAAACCGGAGGCCTTCGTGTCCCACGTTAACGCGACTCTGACCCCACGCACCCGGCTACGGCTGGCGCGTCTGATCGTCGATCAGGGCTGGACCTACGCCGCGGCGGCGAAAATGTTCATGGTTGCCGCCAAGACGGCGCGCAAGTGGGCCGAGCGGTACCGGGCCGAAGGGGCCGCTGGGATGGCTGACCGCAGCTCCCGCCCACACCACAGCCCCGCCAAGACACCGCCGCATCTGGTACGCCGGATCGTGCGACTGCGCTGGCGCCACCGGCTCGGCCCGGTCCAGATCGCCGGCCGGCTCGGCGTCGCGGCCTCGACCGTGCACGCCGTACTGGTCCGCTGCCGGGTCAACCGCCTGTCCCGCGTCGACCGGGTCACCGGCGAACCGCTGCGCCGCTACGAACACGACCACCCCGGCTCGCTGATACACGTCGATGTCACCAAGTTCGCCAACATCCCCGACGGCGGAGGCCACCGCTTCGTCGGCCGCCAGCAGGGCTACCAAAATCAGCTCGCCACACCCGGCCTGCCCAAGGGCAAGGACTACAAACCCCGCACCGGCAAAGCCTTCCTGCACACCGTCATCGACGACCACTCCCGCGTCGCCTACGCCGAGATCCACACCGACGAGAAAGCCGACACCGCCGCCGGAGTACTCCAGCGGGCCGTCGCCTGGTACGCCGACCACGGCGTCACCGTCGAACGCGTCCTGTCCGACAACGGGTCCTGCTACCGCTCATTCGCCTGGCGCGACACCTGCGCAGCACTCGGCATCACCCCGAAACGGACCCGGCCCTACCGGCCACAAACCAACGGCAAGATCGAACGCTTCCACCGCACCCTGGCCGACGGCTGGGCCTACGCCCGGTTCTACACCTCAACCGACCAACGCAACACAGCCCTGCCCGGCTGGCTCCACTTCTACAATCATCACCGGGCCCACTCCGCAATCGGCGGCAGGCCACCAGTCAGCCGACTGACCAACGTCCCTGGACATCACACCTAGAGCGTTATCTGGGTGATTGCTTTGAGCAAGGTTTTGCGGGCTGCGGGGGAGACCATTGACGTCAGCGCTTCGACGCGGTCGGTGAAGGCGGTGTGGGCCTGGTCGGCGAGGGTGTGGCCCTCGGGAGTCAGCGCGATCTGACAGGCGCGGCGGTCGGTCGGGTGGGCATTGCGCGCGACCAGGGAGCGGCGTTCCAGACGGTCGACCATGCTGGTCAGGCTGGAGCGCTCGATGCTGAGGATGCGGCTCAGATCCGTCATGCCCTGCGGGCCGCAGAGTAGGACGCAGAGCAGGTGGGCCTGCTGGGGAGTGAGGCCCAGCGGGCGGCTCGTCTCGGCGTACAGGTCCTGGAGGACGTGCATCAGTGTCACCAGGGAGCCGACCAGCTCGGTATCCGTGTTCGTTGCCACGCCCCCACTGTAGTCCGGTCTTCGGACTGTTCGTGGTTCTAACAATTAGGAGGGCTAGTATTTAGGCCTGCGAACTACTTTGGAGGACAAGATGACTGTGCGCTTCGGCTACGGCTCGCCAGCGGACGTCCGGGCGGCGGGGGAGATCGTCCGGCTCGCCGAGCAGGCCGACCGGGACGGGCTCGACCTCTTCTCGCTGTCGGACCACCCGTATCTCCCCGACCTGCTCGACCCCTACGCGACGCTTTCCTTCGTGCTCGGCCGCACGACCCGCATCTCCGCGCTGGCCAACGTCACGAATCTCCCGCTGAGACCAGCGCCGATGCTCGCCCGTACTGCGTCCTCGCTGACCGCAATCTCCGACGGCAGGTTCGTGCTCGGCCTGGGCGCGGGCGGCGCGTGGGACAAGATCACGACGATGGGAGTAGAGCCCGTTCGCCCGGCCGAAGCCGTCAAGGCGTTCGAGCAGGCGATGATCCTGATCCGCCAACTCTCCGGCGGCGGCCCGGCCATCACCGACCCGTACTACGGCGTGACCTCGCTCGCGCCCTCCCGATTCCCGGCGCCACCGATCTGGACGGGTTCCAACGGCCCCAAGTCGTTGGCCGCAACGGGTCGCCAGGCCGACGGCTGGATCCCTGGGCACGCCGCCGACTGGCTCAGCGAGCGGTACCGGTGGTCCCGGCCGATCATCGACGAGGCGGCCTTGTCCGTCGGCCGCAAACCGTCCGAGGTCGCCACCATCTTCAACTTCCCGGGGCGGATCACGACCCAGCCGCTCGCCCAGACCCGCGACGGCAACGGCAGCTGGATCGGCGGCTCACCCGCTCAATGGGTGGAGGAGCTGACCGGCGCCGTACTCGAGCACGGCGCCGCCGGCTTCATTCTCTTCCCGACCGGCCCCGACCCCTTCGAAACCACGTTGAGCCGCTGGTCCCAGGAAGTCGTCCCCGCCGTCCGCGCCGCGATCGCCTGAGCGACTGGGACTACTCCTCGATGGCGCCGCCGACGCCGCGCAGGTGTTCGCGGAAGGTCAGCGACGGACGCTGCTTGCGCGCCGCGAGATAGGCGTCGAAGCGGACCTGCTCGCGCAACGACGTACCGGAGCGGATCAGGTCGGCCTGCTGGCGTTCGGTCGCCTGGATCGCCTCCGCGAGGTCGAACAGTTCGTCGACACGGTCCGCCGGGACGAAGATGATGCCGTCCTCGTCGCCCAGTACGACGTCATCGCTCGTGACCGTCCACTCGGCGACTTTGGCGAGTTGCAGCGCATCGTCCGGCAGCGGATCGAGGCGCAGCGGGCCGGTGGGCATCGCGCCGAGGCTGTAAACCGGCAGGCCGATCGCCCGGATGTCGACGGTGTCGCGATGCAGTCCCCAGACGACCAGGCCGGAGATGCCGGCCGCTTGTGCTTCCAGCACGACCAGGTCGCCGACGCAGGCCTCGTCGCGCCGGGCGCCGTTGTCGACGACAAGCACATCACCGGGCTCGGCCGACCCGAACGCTTCCAGGAAGACATCGACACTGCCGACATGCTGCGCCGGCAACACCCGCCCAGCGAGGCGACCTGGTGTGACGGGTTGCAGCGACACCGTCCGTACTTCGATACCGGCGCGCAGGCAGGCGTCGGCGACATGAGGAGTGGTCAGATTCTCGAACCGCTTCAGCAGAGGACCCATTCCCTGACCTTAGTCAGAGAATCGATACCCCACCAGAAGTATTCAGTACTCCGGCCTAGCGCTCGAGAAACCGGACGAGTTCGGGCAGACCTGGGCGATAGCCGTCGGAGGTGTCGACCGTGATGGTCGGGACGGGGAGTGAGATCGGGTTGAAGCTGTCATGGCTGCGGCGCCAGGTGTCGGCGGAGCGGTGCCCGTCCTCGTGCGCCTTGCGGAGAGTGTTCTCGGCGGCGCGCGTCGCGATGCGGTCGTGCGCGATCTCGGCCGGCACCGCGCAGTGGATGATCCGCAGTTCGGCCAGCCCCAGGAACGGCGTCAGCCCCGGACGCCAGACATGATCCTGGAAGGCGGCCTCGGCCACCACCGACGACCCGCGCCCGATCAGCAGCCCGATCACGTCGAAGAACGTCGTCAGGGTCCGCATCGTCAGCGGATCACCCGGCCCCGGTACGAAGCCCGGGTTCGCGTGCACCATTCCTTCTTTGATCTCGTCCCGGCAGACAGCAGGACACCCCACCGCGCCGGCCACCCGATGAGCCAACGTCGTCTTGCCACTCCCGGGAGGCCCACTCACCACCACCAGCATCGGCTTCGCCACCCGCGCACCCTAGCGCGCTGTCGTCCCGCGGTTCACCGCAATAGTTTGTTGTTTGCGGCGAAGTCCGCGGCTGCGGACAGTGCGTTGTAGGTGCCGGCGGTAAGGAGTTCTGAGGCGGCTGCGGCAGCCAGTCCGTAGGCGCCCGCGCTGATGGCCGGCCCGATGCTGATCCGGGCGACACCCAGCGCGGCCAGTTCCGCGATGGTCGGAGCGCCGGCGCCGGTCATCACGTTCAGCGGAAGAGGTGACCCGGCAACCAGTTCGCGGATGGTGTCGGCGTCGACCACACCTGGTACGAAGAGCACGTCCGCCCCCGCGTCGGCGTACAGGCGGGCTCTTTCGAGGGTGCCGGTGCCGTCGCCGAAGAGGTGGGTGTCGGTCCGGGCGTTGATCACCAGGTCGATGCCTGCGGCAACTGCTGCCTCGCGGGCGGCGGCGATGCGCTCGGCCAGAAACGCCGGCTCGGTCAGCACGTGGTCGACGCTGTCTTCGAGATTGATGCCGACGACACCGATCGCGAGAACTTCGGTCACGGTCGCGCCGACCTCGGCCGGCGTCGCGCCGTACCCGGACTCCAGGTCCGCGGTGATCGGTACGGAGACCACGTTCGCGATCCGCCGCAGTACTGCGAGCGCCGTGTCGCGGGTGAGCCCGCCGGCGTCCGCGACCCCCTCGGCCCAGGAGACGCCGGCACTCGTCGTCGCGACAGCCTTGGCGCCGGCCGCCTCGATGGCGCGTGCCGATCCGGGATCCCACGCGTTCGGCAGGACCAGCGGCCCGTCGTCATGCAGCGCCCGGAAAGCCCGAGCCTGTGCCTGCCGGTCAACCTCTGCGCGCACTTCTTCCTCCTGGTTACTGCGTTGTGTGGAGTCCAAGGTTCGCCTGGGGTCCGCCCTCGGGTCTGGCCATTTTCGGACATCTTCGTGGCATCCAATTAGTGAGACGATATGTCTCACAAAGCAAGATTTGACGCTAGGGTGAGCGTGACGGCGAGGACGAAGGAGTCCCCATGAACAACGTGTACACCCACGGCCACCATGAATCCGTACTGCGCTCGCACAGCTGGCGTACCGCCGAGAACTCGGCCGGCTACCTGTTGGCGCATCTCCGGCCGGGTCTGTCGCTGCTGGACATCGGCGCGGGCCCCGGCACCATCACGGCGGACCTCGCCCGGCTGGTCCAACCCGGTCGGACGACGGCCCTCGAGGCCAGTGAGAAGGCGCTCGACGTCACCCGCGCGACCTTCGCCAAGCTGGACATCGAGGTCGACTTCGTCGTCAGCGACGTGCACCGGCTCGACCTGCCGGACGACTCCTACGACGTGGTTCACGCTCACCAGGTCCTGCAGCACGTCGCCGACCCAGTGCAAGCGCTCCGCGAGATGCGGCGCGTCTGCAAACCGGGCGGCATCGTCGCGGCCAGAGACTCGGACTACAGCGCCTTCGCCTGGTTCCCGCAACTGCCCGAGCTGGACGAATGGATGGCGCTGTACCAACGCATGGCCCGCGCGAACAGCGGTGAGCCGGACGCCGGCCGGCGCCTACTCTCCTGGGCGCTGGAGGCTGGATTCGAGAAGGTCGAGGCGACGGCGAGCAACTGGACGTTCACCAGCGAAGCGGACCGCGCTTGGTGGGGCGGCATGTGGGCCGACCGCGTCCTGCAGTCCGCGCTGGCCGCTCAGGCGCTGGCGTCCGGCGTACCGCAGGAAGACCTTGACCGCATCTCGGCCGCCTGGCTCGCGTGGGCTGCGGACCCGGCCGGTTTCATCTCCCTGCTCCATGGCGAGATCATCGCCGTTGCCTGAAGCAACTGGTCAGCCGGCCAGAACGACCAGGTAGTTGTCCGGGTCGCGGAGCCAGATCTCCTCGTGGCCGGCGTTCGGGTTGTGGTGAAGGTCGGTCTGGATGGTCGCGCCGGCCGCCTTGACCTGCGCCACGGCGGCCGCGAGCTGATCGACCTCGAACCACACGGCCACACCGTTGCCCAGCGGCAACGAGGGGTCGCCGATCGTCCCATGATGATGACCAAGCTCCAGCTTGTGCAACTGAAGGACCATGGTGCCGTCCACCATGATCTGCTCGTACTCCGGTCCGCCGTGGCCGCTCGTCGCGCCCAGCACAGCGCAGTACCAGGCGCTGCTCTTCTCGACGTCGGTCACGGCGATCATGGTCTGGGTTCGGATGGTTGCGCTCATGGTGGGGACGCTATGCGTTGGTGGCGCCGCCGGTCTTGAAGGAATGGGAACGCTGGCGGGAGACCTCGTAGAGGACGGCCGTCGCGGCGTTCGCGGCGTTCAGCGAACTGGCGGACCCGCTCATCGGGATGCGGAGCAGGTGGTCGGCGAGTTCCTTCCAGGCCGTGCTGAGCCCGGAGGTCTCGTTGCCGATCAGGAGCAGGGTCGGCCGGGTCAGGTCGAAGTCGAAGATGTCGGCCTCGCCCTTCTCGTCGGTGCCGACCACCACAATCGGCGTACCGAGGGCGCGTTGCTGCTCGACCCAGGCCATCACCTCGCGCTGCGACGGCACCCGCACGGCCGGCAGTGCGAACAGTGAACCCGTGCTGGCCCGGACCGCCTTCGGGTCGTAGACGTCGGCGGCATGCCCGGTGACGATCAGGCCGTCGGCGCCGAACGCGTCGGCCGAGCGGATGATCGAGCCGATGTTGCCCGGGGCGGTCGGACGGTCGAAGACGACGCCGAGGAAGTCCGGTCCCACGGTGATCCGGGTGAGGTCGTCGGCGGGCATCTCCACGACGGCGATCAGCTCGGGTGGGGTCTCGTCCTTCTCGCCGAGCTCGGCCAGCAGTTCCGGCGCCATGCTCACCCGCTCGGCGCCTCGCTGAGACTGCAACAGGTCGGCGGCCCAGCGCGACAACGGCCGCTCCGAGTCGTGGATGAGGACCCGGATGGTCCAGCCGTGCTCGACCGCCAAGGTGATCGGCCGGACGCCCTGGACGAGGAACTCGCCGGCCCGGAGTCGCTTGTTCCGGTTGCCCAGCAGCGCGTGCCACACCTGGAACCGCGCATTCCGGCTACTGATCCGCTGCGCCACAGCCCACTCCTCGTCCGCCCATAGGCCACCACCCTATGAGCGGTTTCCTCACTGTACTGACGGCTACCCCACTTTGCGGTCCAGGAAGTCCCGGATCAGGTCGGCGATCTCGGCGGCGTTCGACTCGAGCGCAAAGTGACCGGCGTCGAGGAGGTGGATCTCGGCCTCCGGGAGGTCGCGTTGGAAGGCCTTCGCGCCGGCGGCCGGGAAGATCTCGTCGTTCGCGCCCCAGGCGGCGAGCAGCGGCACCTGGCTGGTCCGGAAGTACTCCTGGAACTTCGGGTAGAGCCTGAAGTTGTCGGGATACGTGCGGACCAGGTCGAGCTGCACCTGCTCGGCGCCGGGCCGCGCGAGCAGCGACAGGTCGTGCTGCCACGCGTCCGGGCTGAGCAGGCTCTGATCCGGCACGCCGTGCTGGTACTGCCACTTCACCATCGCCGGGCTCTGCATCTCGGCGGCCGCATCGGCGGTCTCCGGCGTCGGGTCGGCGGCGTACGCGAGAACTTCCGCCCACATCTTTTCGACCAGCCCGTCCTCGTAGGCGTTCCCGTTCTGGGTGATGATCGCCGTGATCCGCTCCGGGTGCTCCACCGCCATCCGCCAGGCGATCGGCGCGCCGTAGTCCTGCACATAGAGCGCGTACTGCGTCAGGCCGAGCTTCTCGGTGAAGGCGGTCGTCAGGGCGGCCAGCGCGGCGAAGCTGTACTCGAACTCGTCGGCCTGCGGCATCGCCGAATAGCCGAAGCCGAGGTGGTCGGGCGCGATCACGTGGTACCGGTCCGCCAGCAGCGGGATCAGGTTGCGGAACATGTGCGAGCTGGTCGGAAACCCGTGCAGGAGCAGCAGAACCGGCGCATCGGCCGGACCGGCCTCGCGGTAGAAGAGCTGGTGGCCGCCGACCTCGACGGTGCGGTGATGAACGGTCATCATCATCTAACCCCTTTGGAAGTTTTATCTGGTTACAAACGTGAGCTAACACTACGGTGATGTAACCTGTCAACATGGCCAATGGGGTTATATCTGACGAGGCGGTGCTGCTCGAGCTGCTCAACTCGGCGCGGATTGTCGACGGCGTACCGATTGACGAGCTCCGCGGTGCGGGCGCCTCCGACTGGCTGCGAGCGCACGGCATCCCCGGTACTCCGAAGGCCGTGCGCGAGCTTCGCGACGCCATCGCCGGCGTAGTACGGGGTCAGCAGCCGCCGGCAGTTCTCCAGCGGTTCGTCGACGGGATGCGCCAGGTGCCGGTGGTGGGGGAGTCCGGGGTGGAGTGGAAGGTGGAACGTGGCCGGTTCGCGTCCCGGGCTGTGCTTGCCTGGTCCGGGTTGCAGGGTCGGTTGCGGCCGTGTGAGAACGACGCCGAGTGCAGGTTGTTCCTCATCGACCGGAGCAAGGCGAATGCGCGGCGCTGGTGCTCGATGTCAACGTGTGGCAACCGGTTGAAGGCTCGGCGGCATCAGGATCGGGTGCGCAGTACGGGCTGACGGTGGGCTTCGCAGTACCGGCTGAGGACGGGGCTTCGCGGTACGGGCGGTGGGCTTCGTAGTACGGGTTGTCGGTGGGCTTCGTGGTACGGGGTCAGGGGTTTGTGGTGGCGGAGTTGCGGCTTTCGGTGACGCGGGCGCAGAGTTCCATCAGTTCGGGCTCGTTCTTGACGATCTGCCGCGCCTTCGGGCCCAGCGCGATGATGTGATCGCGGGATTCTTCCAGCCGACCGAAGAGACGCTCTCGCTCAGCAGCGTCGTTGGTGTACTCCGCGTCCAGGTAGGCGAGCGCGTCGCGGCGGATGTTGGCCATCGCGGTCTGCGTGCGGCCGCGGGTGCTGAACAGGGACGCCAGGATCGTGACCAGCAGGACGACCACGATGACCACCAGGGACAGGCCGGTGCTGATCTCCGCGACCTCGACGTGGTGGCCGGCGTTGATGAACGGCAGGTTGTTCTCGTGCAGGGCGTGCAGGATCAGCTTCGCGCCGATGAAGGCGAGGATCGCGGCCAGCCCGAAGGACAGATAGATCAGCCGGTCCAGCAGGCCGTCGAGCAGGAAGTAGAGCTGACGCAGGCCGAGCAGGCTGAACGCGGTGGCGGTGAACACGATGAACACGTTCTGGGTCAGCCCGAAGATGGCCGGGATCGAGTCCAGCGCGAACATCAGGTCGGTGCCGCCGATCGCCACCATCACCAGCAGCATCGGCGTCATCATCCGGCGGCCGTCCTGGCGGGTGATCAGCCGGTCGCCGTCGTACGACTCGCTGGTGGGGAGGAGACGGCGGGCGAGCCGGACGATCACGTTCTGGGCCGAGTGCGACTCCTCCGTCTGCGGTTTGACCATGTTGCCCGCGGTCATCAGCAGGACGAGACCGAACAGGTAGAACACCCAGGAGAAGGTGTTCAGCAGCGCCGAGCCGAGGAAGATGAAGCCGGTCCGGGCGATCAGTGAGATGACGATGCCGGCCAGCAGTACCTTCTGCTGGTTCTCCCGGGGCACCCGGAAGCTCGTCATGATGATCAGGAAGACGAACAGGTTGTCGACCGACAACGCCTTCTCGGTGATGTAGCCCGCGAAGTACTCCGAGCCGGTGCCGGCGCCGCCGACCAGGAGCAGGCCGACTCCGAAGAGCAGCGCGATACCGACGTACACGCTGGACCAGAGCGCGGCCTCGCGCAGGGTCGGGACGTGGGCGCTGCGGACGTGGAAGAAGTAGTCGAAGGCGAGCAGGGCGAGGATTCCCAGCACCGTCAGGGTCCAGGCCAAGGGGGAAACGGTCATCGTCGCGTTCCGATCACGAGGGGCCGGACTCAGCCAACCACGGTCGGCGGCGTGCTGTCGCCGAACGACTCGGATTTGGGACGGTCGCGCCTCGCCGTCGCGGGTTGCCGGATCGGCGTACCGGGTCAGCGGTCTTTGACCAGGGCAACCAGGTAGCGGCAGGGGGACTTTGTCGGGTTGATGAACGTGCAGGGGGCGGGGGTGCCGAGCTGGAGGCAGTCGCCGGTGGAGAGATGGTGCAGTACGTCGCCCTCGCGGAAGTGCAGGTCGCCCTCGAGGATCCAGATCTGCTGGTATTTGAAGGTGTAGGCGTCGGCTGGGTAGGACACCTCGGCGCCGGGTGGGAGCTCGACCTCGACGAGTTCGAGCGGGCCTTCGGTGGCGGGGGAGACGGCTCGGCGGCGGTAGCCGGTTGCCGGGTCGGTCCAGGTCGGCTGGTCGACGGCGCGACGGAGGAGTTCCCCGGAACCGCCTTCGGCGCGGGCAACGAGCTCGGACAGCGTCAGCCCGAGCGCGCCGGAGAGGCGGCCGAGCAGGACGGCGGTCGGCTGGGCCTCGCCGCGTTCGATCTTGCCGATCATCGCTCGCGAGACACCGGAGCGGTCGGCCAGCGCGTTCACCGAGAGATCGCGGCTCATCCTGGCGGACTGCAGCGTCGCGGCGAGCGAGGCAGACAAGGGATCCATGATTGCCACTATAGCGGCAGATGCGGCTACTATTGTGGCATGGGGAAGATCCGAGACGCCACCGAACTGGATGCCGAGGCCTGCGCGGCGATCTACACGCCGTACGTGCACGACACCGCCATCACCTTCGAACTCGACCCACCGACGGCGCGAGAGATGGCTGAGCGGATCGCTCGGGCGGTTCGTACGCATGCTTGGTTGGTGCTCGAGGATGACGAAGGTCGGGTGGTCGGGTACGCGTACGGCGGACCGATGAAGCCGCGGGCGGCGTACCGGTGGTCTTGTGAGGTTTCCATCTATCTGGAGATTGGGAGGCGGCGTGCTGGTGGGGGGAGGGCGTTGTACGAGGCTCTCTTTGAGCGGCTGGCGGCGCGCGGCTATCGCACGGCGATCGCCGGTATGACGCTTCCGAACCCGGCGAGTGAGGGGCTGCATGCGGCGCTAGGCTTCGAGCCGATCGGCACTTACCGAAAGATCGGCTGGAAACACGACAGTTGGCACGACGTCGCCTGGTCCCAACTCACCCTCGCCACCGGCGAAGACCCACCCGCCGAACCGACGTAGAACAGCCCCCACGCCGGCTCCGACGGCCGCTCCTCCGCTGGGTTGTTCCCCACGCCGGCTCCGACGGCCGCTCCTGCGTCGCGTCCTTTGTCGCTGGCTCCCACCCACCCCGGGGCGCGGGCTCCTTCGTCGCCCGCTTGGTGAAGGCGAACCGGGTCGGCCGCGTTTGTCGGGTGGGCGTGGGGCGGCTCTGCGGCTCGGTTGGGGCGGCGGTTACGGGACGAAGTCGGCGAAGGGGCTGGTGCGGAACCAGGTTCGGAACTGGCGGGTGAGGGCCGGCGGGCCGATCAGTTCGACGCGGCCGGAGCGGAGTGCGGCCGGGTAGCCGAGGCGCTTCAGGTGGAGGTCGACCAGCGTCGCGGAGTCCGTGCGGCACACCAGGTCCTCGGCGTAGCCGCTCGGCCGGGTGCAGAGTTCGGATCGCGGCCGCCGCAGGATCATCCAGTGGTTGTCGGTCGGCCGATCGCGCAGCTCGAACCGGATGACAGTCGTACCGGCCGGAATCCGGTGCGGATCGACCAGCTTCATCGTTGCCCAGAGCACATAGGCCGGGTCGAGGTGGTGCGGCTCGATCTCCAGCCAGTGCGCCCCCCACTGACCCATCGCGTCGAGCACTGCCCGCAGTGACTGACCCATCTCGGTCAGCTCGTACGTCACCGCGCGCCCATTGACCGTACGACGCAGCACGCCGTGCCGCTCCAGGACGTCCAGACGCTGGGTCAGCAGTGCGGTGGAGATGCCGGGCGCGCCCTGACGGATCTCGTTGAACGTTCGGCAGCCGTTCAGCAGGTTGCGCACGATGATCGGCGTCCAGCGCTCGGCCAGCAGCTCAGAGCTCCTGGCGATCGGGCAGAACTGGCCGTAGTCGCGCACGTCTTCAGAGTCCGCCCGGCGACGGGGGATGGCAACTTCAGAATCTGATATTGCCGGACTGGTCTGTGAGGGCCACCGTGAAGGCACGAGCGATCTCAGCGAAGGTGGCGGAGGCAATGACCGGACAAGCGCATGTGGTGACGCCCGGAGAGGGCCGAACGGTGGACCTCGGAGTGGCGCGAATGCGGGTGCTGGCGGACAGCGCCGTCGCCGGGGCATTCTCGTTGACGGAGTTCGCGGGGACGGTCGAGGGTGCCTGGACGGTGCCGCATCTGCACCACGGTTTCGAGGAGTCGTTCTTCGTGCTGGACGGCGAGTTCACCTTCACAGTCGGCGGCGAGCCGGTGGTTGCCGGGCCGGGGACCTACATCCTGGTGCCCCGAGACACTGCGCACACGATCAGCGCGGGAGCCGGTGGCGGCCGCTTCCTGACCCTGATGGTGCCCGGCGGACTCGAGAAGATGTTCCTCGAGCTCGGCGAACTCCCGGCCAACGCGATCACGGACCCGGCCGCCCGCAAGGCGGTGTCGGCGCGGTACGACTCAGTCCCGGTCTAGCCGCGAGTGCGTTGTTCGCAGCGGAGTTCCTATCGCTGCGGCGGTGGATCAGCGGTGTGGTCGGAAGCAGCCTTCGAGGGGTCGCGTGGGGTGGGGCGGGGCCGGGATACTCGGGGGATGGAATATGTCGCCAGGGCGCCGGGGCCCCGGCTGGCGTCCATTGTTGATGACCTCTACTACCTGGCCGGCTCGCCTCCGTACCCTCGGTTCACGCTTCCGCCGATGCCGTCCGCTCTGGTGATCATCAATCTTGGGGAGCCCTTTCGGGTTGGGCATCCGGGTGGGGTTGAGGACTTTGCGGATGGGGTTGTTTGGGCTACGCCGAATACCTGGACGACGTTTGAGTACCCCCGGTACACGCGATCGGTGGGGGTGCATCTCAAGCCGTGGGGGTTGGCGCCGTTGACGGGGGTGCCGGCCGGGATGTTGGGGTTGCCGGTTTCGGTGGAGGCGGTGTGGGGTGCGGTGGCCAAGGAGTTGGCCGATCAACTGGACAGCGCGGCGTCTCCCGGAGCCATGCTGGACATCTTCGAAGGTGCGTTGGTGAATCAGCTGAGGCCGGTGGCTGGGCTTGGGTTGGTTCGGGACACGAGCGGGCTGATTGACCGGAGTGCGGGCAGTCTGTCCATCGGGAGGCTGACGGAGGCGGCTGGTGTCAGCACTACCCATCTAGCCTCGAGGTTCAAGGAACTGGTGGGGATCACGCCGAAGCGGCTGGCTCGGACGTATCGGTTTGCCGAGGTGGTGCGGTCGATCGATCCGGCCGGCGAGGTCGACTGGGCGGAGGTGGCTCATCGGGCCGGGTTTCACGATCAGTCTCATTTCAATCATGACTTGCGGCAATTCACCGGGCTCACGCCGACGGCGTACCTGGAGCTGCGTCGCCGGTTCGCCGCCGAGCATCCCGCCAGTGCTCTCGACGTCGGGCCGCTGCCGACGCTTTGATTTTCTACAAGCCAGGCGCGCGGTGGCAGGTCACCATGGGGTCATGACCAAAGTGATCATGCACACAATCGTGTCGGTGGACGGATTCATCGCGACGGACGACGACCAGGTGGGACCGCTGTTCGACTGGTTCCAGACCGGCGACGTACCGCTCTACGAGAACGAGTCGATCGCCGTCACCCAGCCGACCTACGAGTACTACCGGCCGATGCTGGACGCGATCGGCACGCTGATCGTCGGCCGGCACGTCTTCGACATGACCGATGGCTGGGGAGCCAAGCCGCCCGCGGGGGAACACTGCGTGGTCGTCTCCCACCGCCCGGCGCCCGAAGGCTGGGACCCGGAAGCGCCGTTCCACTTCGTCGACAACGTGACTGACGCCGTGCAGTTGGCCAAGGAACTCGCCGGGGACGACCGGGTCGTCTCGATCGCGGCCGGTGACGTCGGCGGGCAGATCTTCGAGGCGGGGCTGGTCGACGAAGTTGCGCTCGACGTCGTGCCGGTGGTGTTCGGCAGCGGTAAGCGGTACTTCGGTTCACTCTCGAAGCAGGTCATGCTCGAGAACCCCGACGAGGTCGTCCAGGGCGACCGCGTCCTCCACCTCCGCTTCCGCGTCCGGAAGTAGACCTCGCAGGAGCCCACACGCGTCAGGGCCAGCTCAACAACCCACGGGCATCACCAAGCCCATCCGAGCACCCGAGCAACCCGGCCACCCCCTCCGCTTTCACTCAAGCGGACGACGTGGGGGACAACTCCAACTCTGGCGAGCTCTGCTACCCGCTGTTCGTGCTGGTCTTCATTGGTGGGCATTTGGCGCCGGGGGTGGTGGCGAGTTCGAAGTGCCAGATTTCGTTGGCGAGGGTTTGGCACAGGCCGAAGCGGTTGCCTTTGCGGTTCAGCCAGTCGTCGGCGTCCGTCGGGCCGATGTCGACCGCGTTGCCCGTGACGTGGTGGGACTTGTCCGGGTCCGCGACGTACTCGGCCGCCTTCTCGCGACTCCCGTACTTCGCGATCGCCTTCCGCAGCAGCTCTTCCTGGTACTCGCGACTCCGCCACCCGGTCGTCAGATGCAGCTTGATCCCATCCCGCTCCGCCGCCCGGGCGGCATCCTGAATCGCCTTCAGCAGCTTGGGATTCAGCTTGGCCACCCCGGGCAACGAAGTGTCGTGGGGTGACGCGTTGTCCGGCAGTACGCCGTCCTCCGGGCCCGCCTTGCCGCGGTGCTTGCCGTTCGAAGTCGAGCCCGCCGAAGGTGAGTCGCCTGCCGAGGAGACCGGTTGGTCCTCGTCCAGCGAGCTGCACGCGGCCAGGCCGAAACTGATGACCGCGGCAACGATCGCGAGGGCGATCAGCGCCGTCAGCCGTTGTTCTTTCTTGCGAGCGGCAACAAGTTCGTCGGGAAGCATGGGGTCCAGCCAACAGCGCGCGACGTTGCGAGAGCGTCAGCGTTTTCCGATACGTTTTTGATAGGTCCGGCCTGCTTCAATGGGACTCATGCGGGTTCTGGTCGTGGAGGACGAGGTCTATCTCGCCGAGGCGATCCGGGCCGGGCTGCGGCTGGAGGCGATCGCCGCCGACCTCGCGTACGACGGCGCCGGCGCGCTCGACTCGCTCGCCCTGACCGAGTACGACGTGGTCGTGCTGGACCGGGACATTCCGCCACCCAACGGTGACGAGGTGTGCCGCCAGATCGTCGCGCGCGGACTGCCCTGCCGGGTGCTGATGCTCACCGCCGCAGGCGAGCTGGACGACAAGGTCAGGGGGTTCGAGGTGGGCGCCGACGACTACTTGACCAAGCCGTTCGAGTTGCGGGAGCTCGTCGTCCGGCTCCGGGCGCTGGCGCGGCGTCCCACCGTTTCGACGCCGACGGTGATCGAGTACGCCGGGGTGAGGCTCGACCCGTTCCGGCGGGAGGTGTACCGATCCGGGCACTACGTGAAGCTGAGTCGCAAGCAGTTCTCCGTCCTGGAGGTGCTGATGACGGCCAAGGGTGGCGTGATCAGTGCCGAGACGTTGCTGGAGCGAGCCTGGGACGAGAACACCGACCCGTTCAGCAACGCCGTCCGGATCACGATCTCCACCTTGCGCAAGGCGCTCGGTGATCCGTGGGTGATCCACACCGTTCCCGGCGTGGGCTACCGGATCGGCGAGTCATGAGCACGACACCCGCAGTACCGGCCGGCGCCGGCAAGCCGGCTGGGTCGAGCGCGTCGGCCGGGGCTGGCGAACCGGCTGGGTCGAGCGCGTCGGCCGGGTCCGGCTCGTCGAGCGGCGGTGCTCCGCTGGTGAGTTGGCGGCCGCGGTTGACCGTGCGGCTTCGGCTGACGCTCAGCTATGCGTTGCTGCTGGTCGTCGCGGGCGGGGTGGTCGCGGTCATCATCTACGCGGTCATGCGGTTCGTGCCGAACTATCCGCTCACCGCGGCCAACCCGCGAGACGTCGGGCCGGTGGCCACCCGAGGCGAGATTCTCGACCTGGTGGTGAAGCTGTCGGCGTACGCGATGGCGTTGCTGGCGGTGATCGGGATGGCGGGTGGCTGGATCATCGCGGGCCGGATGCTGCGGCCGTTGCAGGAGATCACCGCCGCGGCTCGGCTGGCCGCGAGTGGGTCGCTGGACCACCGGATCGGGCTGGGCGGCCGGCCCGACGAGTTCACCGAACTGTCCGACACCTTCGACGAGATGCTCGAGCGGCTGGAGCGGTCGTTCACGCAGTACCGGCGGTTCGCGGCGAACGCTTCGCACGAGCTGCGCACCCCGCACACGGTGATGAAGACGATGCTCGAGGTGGCGATCGCCGATCCCGAGCACCAGGACGTGCGGGAGCTGGCGAGCAGGTTGCACGAGACCAACCAGCGCGGGATCGACATCGTGGAGGCACTGCTGGCGCTCGCGTCGCTCGGCAACCGCAAGGTCGAGCTGGAGCCGGTCGAGCTGGCGGAGGTCGCGCGCCGGGCGGTCGAGGAGCTGCGGCCGGAGGCGGAGGCGGCGGGTGTGACGCTCACCGTGGACCTCCAGCGGACAGTTGTCGAGGGCAATGAAACCCTGTTGCGCCAGCTGATCGTCAATCTCGGCCAGAACGCGATCCGCCACAACCTCCCGAGCGGCGGTACGGCGAAGCTGACCGTGCGGTCCGGCGGGCGGCTGACCGTCGAGAACACCGGTGAGGTGCTCGAGCCGTCGATGGTCGCCACCCTGACCGAACCGTTCGCCCGCGGCGGCCGGCTCGCCCAACGCCCCGGTCGCCAAGGCGGGCACGGTCTCGGGCTGGCACTGGTAGCCGCCATCGTCACCGCCCACAACGGAACCCTCACCTTGACTCCCAGAACCCAAGGCGGCCTGACAGCCGCGCTCACCTTCTAGTCGGCCGAACGACTACGGGTCGGCTGCAGGCGCAGGCGGCGACCAGGGCTGCCGCCGGAGCCGACGTGGGGAACAACCCATCGCAGGAGCCCACGCACTTGCCGCCCCCCGGGACTCGGGTGCACCCGCGGCGGGTGAGGATGGGGGTATGGGTGAGGTTACTGTGCGGCGGGCTGTTGAGGCGGATGAGTCGGCGTTGCTGGCGATCGAGTTGACGGCGTGGGACGCCTCGTCGGGGTTTCCGTCGATGACGGCTCCCGATCGGACCACGTTCTTCAGCGAACGCAGCGGGCCGGATGCGCATCTGGTCGCCGAGGTGGACGGTGTAGTCGTCGGCTACGTGCGGTTGCAGGACAAGTACCCGTTCCCCGAGGGGGCCGGCGTCTTGTCGGTCAACGGCCTCGCGGTCGCCAACTCAGCGCGCGGGCGCGGGATCGGCTCGATCCTGCTGACCGCGGTCAGCGACGAGGCGAAACGCCGCGGCGCCCGCAAGATCACCTTGTTCGTCCACGGCACGAACACCGTCGCAAGGCGGCTTTACGAGCGCCACGGGTACGTCGTCGAGGGAACTCTTCCGCGCGAGTTCGTGATCGACGGCCAGTACGTCGACACCCACGTCCTGGCCAGACATCTGGACTGACGCGATTACGGATTGACACCGTGCTCGCTGAGCCAGGGCCTCGGGTTGACCGGGCCGTCGCCACCGGGCAGTACTTCGAAGTGCAGGTGCGGGCCGGTCGTGTTGCCGGTGACCCCGATCGAACCGACCTGGCTGCCGGCCTGGACCGAGTCGCCGACCGAGACGGTGAACTCGGACATGTGGCTGTACGACGTGACGGTGCCGTCGGTGTGCCGGACCTTCACCTGACGACCGTACGCGCCCTGGTAGTCGGCCTGGATCACTTCGCCGGCCATCACGGAGCGGATCGGCGTACCGAGCGGGGCGGCGAAGTCGAGGCCGGTGTGGTTCCGGGCCCAGCGTCCGCCGGCCTGGCCGAAGGTCGCGGTGATGCGGTAGCCAGTCGTGGGCAGGACGGCCTTGGGCGCAGCCTTCGCCGCTGCCGCAGCCTTGGCGATCGCCTCGGCCTTGGCTGCTGCCTTCGCCTTGGCGATCGCCTCGGCCTTGGCGGCGGCCGCTGCCTTGCGAGCCGCGAGCTGCTTGGCCGCAGCCAGGGCTGCGGCGCGGCGCTGGGTCAGGTGTGCGTTGGCGGCCAGCTTCGCGGCGCGGGCCTTCGCCACGGCGGCTGCCGCAGCCTGGGCCTTGCGGGTCGACTCCAGCGACAGCTCGAAGCGCGACATGTCCCGGGAGGCGAGCTCACGGCGCTCGATCCGCGCTGCGGTGATCGAGTCGAGCTGCTGGGAGCTGGTGGTGGCGGTGCCGGCCGTGGCCGGACCTGCGGTGGGGGACAGGGCGACGGCGCTGGTACCGGCGGCGGCAGCGAGAGCGGCGGTCAAACCGACCAGCTGGACGCCACGGACGGAAGAGCGACGGGTCAGGCGGTGCTTCGCCACCCGACGGGCGCCGGCCGGAGTACGACGAGGTGCCGTACGTCCTGCTTCCGACACGTCATGGTGAGGGGACACGAGAGCCTTCCAGAGTCGAGTAGCCGCCAAGGTCGTCCCCAGCGGCCCACCGACCATAACGAGGAGGTCACGAAAGGCTCAAACGCGCACTGCGACCGAATCACGAAAATCGGCTACCGCGTGTGACGGTCGGATGCCGCCGTGTCGCGCATCAGGCGTGGCCGACGGCAACAGATAGTTGAATCCGGCCGTGACGCGGATCACTCGCGTCATGCCCGGCGAAGGCCCTCATTACCCGCTATGTGCGTCCAGAATACGAGAGCTTTGTCGACCGACTTACTAAACTTTCGAACTCCTCGCATACTGCCTGTGTCGACCCTGACTGCTCTCTCTGAGCGCTCGACTCTCTGAGGTACTGGCAGTACCCACCTCGCACTGAAGTACTCGGCTCTGCGCCGAAGTACTCAGTCCATGACGGCCCGTGACGGGGACCGTCCGCAGCGCCGTGCCCGTGGATCCGCGGGCACGGCGCGCCGTCCCTGCCTGCCCCGCCGCCCGGGAGCTCTCTGTGTCGACCACCTCACTGACCTCGGCAACCGCCGCCGCCGACCCACCGCAGCACCCTGCGCCACCGGATGCCGATCTCCCCGTGATCGGCCGCCGGCACCCCCGGCGCTGGGCCGGGGTGGCCGTCGTCCTTGTATGGAACGGTTCTCGGCTTCGCGCTCGGCATCGTGATCGCCGCGCTGGGGTTGCCCAGCACCCGTTCCCGCAAGTAGTTGCCTCGGGCTACATCTGGGCGTTCCGCTCGATCGCTGATCGTCCAGCTGCTGTTCTGGTTCAACCTGGTGGTCGAGGCGGCGTCTCGGCGCAGCGCCGCAAGCGTCGCGATGTCGAGCCGATCGCGCGGGAACTGCTGGCACGGGTCGGGGTCGGCGACAAGGTCGACGTCTACCCGCGCCAGCTGTCCGGCGGGCAACAGCAACGAGTAGCCATCGCGAGGGCGCGGGCCCTGCGACCAAAGATGCTGTTGTTCGACGAACCCACCAGCGCGCTCGACCCGGAGCTTGTCGGCGATGTGCTGGAAACCATCAAGGAACTCGCCCGAAACGGTTCCACCATGGTCGTCGTGACCCACAAGATCGGCTTCGCCCGGGAGATCGCCGACACGGTGGTGTTCATGGACGGCGGCGTGATCGTCGAGGCCGGCCCCGCTGTCGTTCCACGACGAGACGAATGGTGACGAGGCGGCTGCCTGGCGCGTGGTGATCACCGGGCGCGTGCAGAGCGACCGAACTGTCGTCGTCGACTTCAACCGGGCCATCAACCTCCCCTTCGCCTTCACTCCCTTCGGCACGTGCCCCGCCCCGATCATCGGCAACCACCTGCCCCTACCGGTGACAGCAGGCGAGAAGCGTCCGGGGCCGGTCGGGAATCGGTCGTAAAACTGGTCGGAAGCACTCTGGAGAACCGGTATGCTTCTCTGGTCGGACGAGGGGTCCAGCAGGGCTCTTCCTCCCCGATTTCACATCGGGGCAGGAGACCGTGTAATCTCTCTCCTCGGCCCGCCCCTTTAGCTCAGTCGGCAGAGCGTCTCCATGGTAAGGAGAAGGTCTACGGTTCGATTCCGTAAAGGGGCTCTGAGAAACGCTGCGCCACCCGGTCCGCCGGGTGGGGCGACGGACTCTCTGGCGGGGTAGCTCAGGTGGTTAGAGCACACGGCTCATAATCGTGGTGTCGCGGGTTCGACTCCCGCCCCCGCTACCCACCATCGCGGTATCTCGAGAGCACGATCACCCAAGTTGCGTGCTCCTGAAAAGAAGAGGCAGTAATGGCCAAGGCAAGCGACGTCCGCCCGAAGATCACGCTGGCGTGCACGGTGTGCAAAGAGCGCAACTACATCACCAAGAAGAACCGGCGCAACGACCCGGACCGTCTTGAGCTGAAGAAGTACTGCGCGCGTTGCAACGACCACACGGACCACCGCGAGACCCGCTGACCTCAGCAGTCTTCCAAGAGGCCCGCTTCGCTCCGGCGAAGCGGGCCTCTTGCTGTGCCCTGACTTCCCCGGACCGCCGCCACTCACAAAGCCCGGGCGGCCGGACTCCGCTGAGTCCAGCCAAGCGCAGCCCCGGCCGGACACGTGAGGTTTGTGAGTGGCAGCGGTCCGGAGTCGTGGCGCGCTACCCATTGCATCGTTGTAGAGGCGGTGGTCACACTGGGATCCGCGACGATCTGGGAGGCAGTGGATGGGCAAGACGGGTGAGGCGGGGACGGTGGTCGAGCCGCTGACCGAGGAGAAGGTCCGGGCGGCGAAGGAGCAGATCTACGGCGACGGCATCGTCGGGTTCAAGGGCGCGTTCAGCCGGGAATGGGTCCAGAGGCTTGGCGAGGATGTCGACGTCGCGTTCCGGGAGGCGAGGGCGCGTCCCGGCGGAGCGGTGGGGCGCGGGCCGCAGCGGTACTACGTGGAGATCCATCCCGAGCAACTCCGCGGCTTCGCCGACCTGGCCGGGCATCCGTGGATCACCGCGGTCGCCGAGGCGGTGCTCGGTCCGGAGTACGAGATCGTCGAGGTCGGGTTCGATGTGCCATTGCCGGGTGCGGAGTACCAGCCATGGCATCGCGACTTCCCGATGCCGGAGGAGACCCGGGCGGAGCGCCGCCTGACCTCGCTCGCGATCAACATCACGACGGTCGACACCACCGACGAGATGGGGCCGTTCGAGATCGCGCCGGGGACACAGTGGGATGACAATGACGAGTTCGAGCACGGGATGTTCCCGCCGAAGGAGCACTACGACCGGTACCGGGAACGGGCCGTCCGCAAGTATCCGCAGATGGGCGACATCTCGATTCGCTCGGCGCTGACGATCCATCGCGGTACCAAGAACCGCTCGCAGCTGTCCCGGCCGGTGCTGGTCTTCGGGCTGGACGCTCCCGGGGCAGGCAACGCCGAACGGCACGACCTGGCCGTCACCAAGGACTACTGGGAGACGCTGCCGCAGTCGATCCGCGACCACCTGCACTGCCCGATCGTGGACGAGCTGGTCCCGATCAACCAGAAGCACACGATCGAGGGTCTCGTGATGGGCGACGCCGAGAGCTGACGGCCCTCAGACAGTGAGGATCGGCCGGCCGCCCTCGTAGGCACGCAGCCGGTCCTCCCGCGGTGTCAGGCAGCAGGAGCCGCAGAGAGCGCCGCAGCCTTTAGTGCTCGTGTAGTAGAGGCAGCAGGTGTTGCGGAGGTAGACGAGCTTGCCGGCGGCTTCGGTGACCTCGCCCAGGCGGTCCAGCCCGCCGGGAGCTCCGGTGACGAAGGTCTGCCAGCGTTCGAGGAGGTACGACGGGGCTACCGTCTCCTCCTCGCGAGTGGCCGCGCAGAACGCCATCGCGCAACCTGCGGCGACTCCGCCGTGCAGCTGGCGCAGGCCTGCCCGGGTGCGGCGGTGGAGCTCTGCCGAGAGGGGGAGCAGGTGCTGCGTCAGCACCACGTCGTGCAGGGTCTGCAGGCCGCCGGGGAGGAAGCGGGCGGAGCGGATCGCGACCGAGGCGAGTCCGTGGCCGTCGTGGGGCTTCACCCAGAGGTTGGCCGGGCGGATGTCGAGGACGCGGCCTTCGAGGGCCCAGAGGAGTAGTGCGGTGGCCGGCGCGCGGCCCGCGTAGAACGACATCAGGCTCAGCGCGTTCGCGTGGGCCGAGACGTGGTCGCTCGCCTCGTGGTCGCGTTTGAGCAGCTCGGTCAGCTCGGGACCGTCCGGTTCGAGCAGCCGGTCGACCCGCAGCCAGTCGTCCCCGGTGGGCTCCCCGATCTCCAGCCCGTACCTCGGGGCGAAACGACCCAAGGCGGCCACCCCCGCACGTCCTGCCGTCACACGTCCAACCTTTCCATCTCTCGGGAAGGAGTGGGTGGCGGCACTCAGTCGAAAGTCTGCCAGTAGTGTTACGGGATATGACGATCGACGCCACGATGGTCGGCCGGAGCTATGCGGCCGCCGAGTCCTATCAGGTCGGCCGGGAGAAGATCCGGGAGTTCGCCGACGCGATCGGCGACCCCAACCCGGCGTACCGGGGGGACGACGCCGTCGCGCCGCCGACCTTCGCCTTCATGGTCGCCAACTCGGCGCTGATCGAACTGCTCGGCGACGCCGAACTCGGGCTGCGGCTGGACCGGATCGTGCACGGCGCGCAGAAGTTCAGCTACACCCGCCCGATCAAGGCCGGCGACGAGATCGCCGCGACCGCCACCATCACCACCGTGCGCAAGGCCGGTGACGTCGAGGTGATCATGTACGAAACCGCCCTGACCACCGTCGACGGCGACCCGATCGCCACCTCCACCTCGACGATCTCCCACAACCGGGCGGAAGGATGAGAGCTGTGCTTTTGGCCTCGCCTCCGGCTCGGCGGGTCATGGGGCTGAACTCCCGGCCTTCCCTCGTCGCTCCGGTCGCTTCGCTCCCTCCACTCCTCAGTCCAGGCCGGGAGGCCCCATGACCGTCGTCGAACCCGGTATGGAATTGCCGCCGTTGACCGTCACCCTGCGGCGTGAGGACCTGGTCCGGTACGCCGGGGCGAGTGGGGACTTCAACCCGATCCACTGGAGCGACCGGATGGCGGCTGCTCTCGGGCTGCCCGGTGTGATCGCGCACGGCATGCTCACGATGGCCAGCGCGGCCCGTGTCGTCACCGACTGGCTGGACGACCCGGCCGACCTGGTCGAGTACGGCGTCCGCTTCACCAAACCCGTCGTCGTACCGGATGACGACAAGGGTGCCACCGTCACCTTCTCGGCGAAGGTCGACAAGGTCACCGACGGGCTGGCCGAGATCGACATCACCGCGCTGGCCGGCGAGGAAAAGGTGCTCGGCCGCGCCCGGGCGGTCGTGCGCGTCTCGTGAGTACTCCCGTTGTGTCCGAGGACGTCCGGCTGGCGAACTTCACCACGCTGAGGATCGGCGGCCCGGCCGAGCGTCTGGTCGAGGTCACCACCGAGCAGGACCTGATCGACGCGATCCGAGAGGCCGACGCCGCTGCTCAGCCGGTTCTGCTGCTGTCCGGCGGCAGCAACATGGTGATCGGCGACGAGGGTTTCCGCGGCACCGTGATCAAGGTCGCCACCCGCGGGATCCGGCCCGACGCGGACGCGTGCTCCGGCGCGATGGTCCACGTCCAGGCCGGCGAGGACTGGGACGTGGTCGTCCGGCACGCGATCGCTGAGGAGTGGAGCGGTCTCGAGTCGATGTCCGGCATCCCCGGGCTGGCAGGCTCGACGCCGGTCCAGAACGTCGGCGCCTACGGGCACGAGGTGGCCGAGACGATCGCCTCGGTGCGGGTCTGGGACCGGGTCGACAACGCAGTACGGACGATCTTCGCCGCCGACTGTGGCTTCTCCTACCGCAGCTCACGCTTCAAGGAAGACCCCAGCCGGTACGCCGTCCTGGAGGTCGCCTTCCAGTTGCCACTCGGTGACCTGTCGGCCCCGATCGGGTACGCCGAACTGGCCCGGGTGCTCGATGTCGAGCCGGGCTCGCGCGCTCCGATGACCGAGGTGCGCGAGGCCGTGCTCGGGTTGCGCCGGAGCAAGGGCATGGTGCTGGACGAGGCCGACCACGACACCTGGAGTGCCGGGTCGTTCTTCACCAACCCACTGCTCGACACCGCGGCCGAAGTACCGGCTGGTGCGCCGCAGTGGCCGCAGCCGGACGGGCGGGTGAAGACCAGCGCGGCCTGGCTGATCGAGCACGCGGGAGTCGCCAAGGGGTTCGCGATCGGCGACGCCGCGGTCTCCAGCAAGCACACGCTCGCCCTCACCAACCGCGGCAACGCCACCTCGAAGGAGCTGCTGGCGCTGGCGACCCACGTCCGCAACCAGGTCCACCACGCCTTCGGCATCACCCTGGTCAACGAGCCCGTCCTGGTGAACTGCAGCCTCTGAGGTCCGCAGCCTCAGACGTCTGGGCCTAGGCGTTGACCTTGCTGGTCGCCTGTTCCAGGGGGTCGCGGACGGTGGCCGGGAAGCGGACGAACTCGCGGATCGCCTGATGCAGCACCTGCGCCTTGGGGTCCTCGGCGTACTGCGTCGTCCGGGTCAGCGCGGCCACCTCGCTGACCCGGTGGATCAACGGACGCATCCGGTACTCCGTTTTGGTGGCGAGCACCGGCGTCAGGCACTCCCTTGCGCCGTCGAGCTCACCCAGCAGGAGATGCGCCTTCACCTGCTGCAACCGGACCATCCGCTCCGAACCCGGGTTGCGCACCGCATGCGGCGCCTGCTCGAACAGGCTGACACTGCGATCGGCGTGCTCCAGCGTCAGCCGTGGCTCCCCGAGTGCCAGGTGGGTGTCCGACCAGAGGCCGGCGGCGCGTTCCGGCGTACAGAGGAAGACGCCACCGACTTCGGGGACGGCGCTGTCGGGTGTGGTGCGCTTGGCCTGGTCGAGCGCTTCCCGTGCCTCGTCGGTCCGGCCTGCCCGGGCCAGATCGAGGGCCGCGGCGGAGGCCAGGAACAGTGCTGAGCTGCCGGCGGCGTACTGGAGGCCGTCCTGGGCGAACTCGGCGGCGTGCTCCACATCGTCCTGCCAAAAGGCCACGGTGTGCTGAGTGGCCCGGACCCAGGCACGGAGCTCGTTGTAGCCGGAGGCGTCGGCACAGGCCCAGGCCGTCCGGGTATGGCTCTCGGCGACGTCCGGGCGGCCCAGGTCCACCGCCATCCAGCCGAGCATGGTGAGGGCCCAGCCGGCGGCGGCGTACAGGTCTCGGGTCTGTTGGGGAGGCTGGCGGCCGGACAGCAGCCGGAAGGCTCGGTCCCGGATGGCCACGCTGCGCTGGAACAACGGCTTGGTCGGCACCTTCAGGTAGTTCTGGGCGATCCGCTGGATGTCGGCGTGCAACTGCTCCACGGTGAGGCCGCCGACGTTCGACTCCTCGGCCAGCGCGAGCAGCGAGATCGACTCGTCGCCGGAGTCGATCAGCTCGTCCTCCATCCCGGCCATCGAGCAGCTGGTCCCTTCTGGGCACAGCGGCCCCGGCCCGCCGGCCTGGGTGAAGCCCAGTTCGCTGTCGGTGGCAACGTTCAGCACCTGGCGGAGTCCCGCCCGGTACGCCGCACCCGGCCAGCGCACCGCGCCACGTTCGAGCTTGGCGATGTAGTGCCCGTCCAGCTCGTACCTCGTGTCGGTGGTCGCCCAGAGCCAGGCGCAGACCGCCTCGGCAAGTTCCGCGCGGGACATGTGGGCGCCCGGCGTACTGGGCGACGGAGTCCGTTCGCGGGCGGCTCGCAACAACTCGTTCGGCTCTGACATGGCCGTAACTGTAGGTGTCCGGACACGCTCCGCGATGCCCTTCAGGGCCGCTGTGGACCAGCTGCCCCAAGTTGCCCCGAGATGCCCCGATTCCCTGCCCCGCTTGGCGTCCTGGCTAGGGTGAGGCATGCCCGAACCCGTCACCACGCTGCCCGCCGAGTTGTCGTTGTTCGGCCGTGCGGAGGAGGCGTTCGCGTTGCTGGAGACCTTCCTCGAGGTCGCCCGGCCGCGGATCGGCTCGGCGGTGCTCGATCCGGTTCTGCTCGCGCTGCCGGACGAGATGACCGACGATCGCGCGGTGGTGCAGGAGCTGATAGGTGCCATCGACAACGAGCCGCCGCCGAAGCGACGGTTGCTGACGACCACCGAACGCGGGTACGACCTCGACGACGAGCAGGCCCGGTGGGACTTCACCAGGCTCGCCTATTGCTCGCCGCTGGCAACAGTGTGGAGCGCAGGGCGCAGTACGACGTACTTCGAGGCAGTTCGCGCCAGTGCGACGTACTGGTTGCCGGAGAGCCTCAAGGCGCAGTACTTCGATGCCATCACCGCCAAGGGCTGGGCGATCCCCGCGGACTGGCTGTCAGCCGTCGCGAAGACCCCCAAGCCCTGGTGGCGACGCTTCTGAGGGCCGGTGCTTCTGAGGGGCAGCGCTTCTGAGGGGAGGCGCTAGACGGCGGGTAGCCGCTCGAGGGCCTTGGCGACGGAGGCCTGCAGGTCGGCGTCGTCCCAGGCCTTGTCGGTCATCGCGCCGGACAGATAGGCGTCGTACGCCGCCAGGTCGAGGTGACCGTGTCCGCACAGTGCCGTCAGGATCACCTTCTCCTCGCCGGACTCCTTGCAGCGTTGGGCTTCGTCGATCGCGGCGGCCAGCGCGTGGGTGGGTTCCGGCGCGGGCACGATGCCCTCGGAGCGGGCGAACAGCACCCCGGCCGCGAAACACTCCGACTGCCCCTTGGCGATCGCCTCGATCTCGCCGGTCTCGTACAGGTGGCTGATCAGCGGGCTCATCCCGTGGTACCGCAGGCCGCCGGCGTGGATCGGGTCCGGGACGAAGTCGTGGCCGAGGGTGTGCATCTTCATCAGCGGCGTCATCCCGATCGTGTCGCCGAAGTCGTAGGCGTAGGTGCCCTGGGTCAGCGTCGGGCAGGCCTGCGGCTCCACCGCGCGGACGACGGGGGCCATCCGCCCCGCCCACTTCTCCCGCAGGAAGGGGAAGGCGAGGCCGCCGAAGTTCGAGCCGCCGCCGGTGCAGCCGACCAGCACGTCCGGGGTCTTACCGACCATCGCGAGCTGGATCAGCGCTTCCTCGCCGATGATCGTCTGGTGCAGCAGCACGTGGTTGAGCACGCTGCCGAGCGCGTAGTGCACGTCCGGGTCCTGAACCGCCATCTCGACCGCTTCACTGATCGCGATGCCGAGCGATCCGGTGGAGTCGGGGTTCTCGGCCAGGATCTGCCGGCCGGCCGCGGTGAGGTCCGACGGGCTCGGGTGCACGGTCGCGCCGAAGACCTCCATCATCGTCCGCCGGTACGGCTTCTGGTCGTACGACGCCCGCACCTGCCAGACCTCACACTCCAGCCCGTACTGCGCGCACGCGAACGCGAGCGCCGTGCCCCACTGACCGGCACCCGTCTCGGTGGTGAGCTTCCGGACGCCGGACTTCGCGTTGTAGTACGCCTGCGGTACGGCGGTGTTCGGCTTGTGCGAGCCGGCGGGGGAGACGCCCTCGTACTTGTAGTAGATCCGGGCCGGCGTATCGAGCGCCTTCTCCAGCCGGTGCGCCCGGTAGAGCGGACTCGGCCGCCACAGCCGGTACACGTCGAGCACCTCGCCGGGGATGTCGATGTACTGCTCCTGCGAGACCTCCTGCAGGATCAGGTCCATCGGAAACAGCGGAGCCAGATCATCCGGCCCCACCGGCTGCCCTGTACCCGGATGCAGCACCGGCGGCGGTGGCGTCGGCAGATCGTGCAGCACGTTGTACCAGCGGGTAGGCAACTCGTCCTCAGGCAACAGGATCTTCGTCGGCGTCATGACGCAAAGTTAGGCCCGCGCCCAGCCTGCCGCAATGCCCTCCAGGTGCACCTGGCAAGCACTTCTTGTGCACTCGCCGGGCTGCGGTCGTCGAGGGTTAGGCCGATACCGGGGTCGAGGCGACGGATGTCTCGGTTACGCCTAACCACTGGTCGATCTCGGTGAGCAGCGCTTTCTGAACGTCGGGTGGTGCTGTTGAGGCGAGGACGGAGCCTCGGGCCAGGCCGGCGAGTTCTTCGTCGGTGAAGGCGTGGACGCTGCGGGCTGTCTCGTACTGTTCTGCGAGGCGGGAACCGAACAGCAGCGGGTCGTCGGCGCCCAGGGCGATCTTCGCGCCTGCTTCGTACAGCTGGCGCAACGGCACGTCCTCAGGTCGGCGGTAGACGCCCAGCGAGACGTTGGACGCCGGGCAGACCTCCAGTGCGACTCCGGCGTCGACTATGCGCTTCAGCAGGTCCGGATCCTCGACCGAACGCACTCCGTGACCGATCCGCCCGGCGCCGAGCTCGTCGAGACAGGTCCGCACAGTCGCCGGACCACACAGCTCACCACCATGCGGTACTGCGAGCAGCCCTGCCTGCCGCGCGATCCGGAAAGCAGCGGCGAACTCGGACGTAGTACCGCGGCGCTCGTCGTTGGACAGGCCGAACCCGACCACCCCGCGCCCGACGTACTGCGCTGCCAGCCGGGCCAGCGTCCTCGCGTCGAGCGGGTGTCTGGTGCGGTTGGCCGCGATCACCACCTGGACGGCGATCCCGGTGCTCGCGGCGGCGTCACGCGCTGCGTCGAGGACCAGGTCGGTGAACTCGGTGATGCCGCGGAAGCGGCTGGCATAGCCGGACGGATCGACCTGGATCTCGAGCCAGCGGGAGCCGTCCGCGCGATCGTCCTCGGCGGCCTCGCGGACCAGGCGGCGGACGTCCTCCTCGGTGCGCAGTACGGACCGGGCGACGTCGTACAGGCGCTGGAAGCGGAACCAGCCGCGCTCGTCGGCGGCGGACAGGTCAGGCGGCCACTCGGTGCGCAGCGCGTCCGGGAGCCGGACCCCGTGCTTGTCGGCCAGCTCGACCAGGGTGAGGTGCCGCATCGACCCGGAGAAGTGCAGGTGCAGGTGGGTCTTGGGCAGCAGCCGCAGGTCCCGATCCGTCATTACAGAAGGTTACCGACAGACCGCCCAGGGAAGAAACCGGGCGGTCTGCCGGGAAGCTCAGCTCAGCAGCTTGGCGATCCGGGAGACGCCCTCGGTCAGGTCGGCGTCGCCCAGGGCGTAGGACAGCCGCAGGTAGCCGGGAGCGCCGAACGCCTCGCCCGGTACAACCGCGACCTCGGCCTCGTCGAGGATGATCGCAGCCAGCTCGGCCGAGGTGTTCGCCACCTTGCCGTTGATCTCCTTGCCGAACACACCCTTCACCGACGGGTACGCGTAGAACGCCCCGGTCGGCTCCGGACACTCGACGCCCGGGATGTCGTTCAGCATCTGGACCATCGTCTTGCGGCGCCGGTCGAAGGCCACCTTCATCTCGTCCACCGCGCTCAGGTCACCGGTCAGAGCGGCGATCGCGGCGCGCTGGGCGACGTTGCAGACGTTGGAGGTCTGGTGCGACTGCAGGTTCGTCGCGGCCTTGATGACGTCCTTCGGGCCGATCATCCAGCCGACCCGCCAGCCGGTCATCGCGTACGTCTTGGCCACCCCGTTCAGGACGACGGTCTGGTCCGCCAGCTCCGGTACGACGACCGGCAGCGAGGTCGACTTGGTGTCGCCGTAGGTGAGGTGCTCGTAGATCTCGTCGGTGATCACCCAGATGCCGTGCTCCAGCGCCCAGCGGCCGATCGCCTCGACCGCCTCCGGGGTGTCCACCGCGCCGGTCGGGTTGGACGGCGAGCAGAACAGCAGCGCCTTGGTCTTCTCGGTCCGGGCCGCCTCGAGCTGCTCGACGGTGACCAGGTAGTTCTGGCTCTCGTCGGCCAGCACCTCGACCGGCACGCCGCCGGCCAGCTGGATCGCCTCCGGGTAGGTGGTCCAGTACGGCGCGGGCAGCAGCACCTCGTCGCCCGGGTCGAGCAGCGTCGCGAACGTGTTGTAGACCGCGTGCTTGCCGCCGTTGGTGACGAGCACCTGGCTCGCCTCGATCTCGTACCCCGAGTCCCGCTTCGTCTTCGCGACGATGGCCTGCTTCAGCTCCGGCAGACCACCCGCCGGGCTGTAGCGGTGGTTCTTCGGATCGCGGGCCGCCTCGACGGCGGCCTCGACGATGTAGTCGGGGGTCGGGAAGTCCGGCTCACCGGCGCCGAAGCCGATCACCGGGCGCCCGGCCGCCTTCAGGGCCTTCGCCTTCGCGTCGACAGCGAGGGTGGCCGATTCACTGATTGCACCGATACGTGCGGAGATGCGGGAGACCATGGCTCCCATCCTGGCACTGGTCACCCGGCGCTGACATCTCGGTATCGCCTGGTGACCGGAACGCCGCCCGAAACGGCCGCCGAACGCCTGACCCGCGACCGTGGCCCGACCGTGGCCGGGTGGCGGCCGGAACTGTGGACCGGCCCCCCGCGTTGGCAGCTGCGTGGAGACGGTAAGGTTCTGCCCGCAGTACGACGTCCGGCCGAAGGCCCACGGGAGTTCGGCGCCGTGGCGGGGACCGGGAGCACCCTGGGGCTCAGTTCGACCAGGTGGCCCTGACCCCGTACACTCTTCTAGTCCGGGCGTAGATGGCCCTGACTCGGCATGCCCGAGATCAGGTCCAGCGGCGTCTGGAACTTTGCAGAGGGCACTAGCTCAACTGGCAGAGCATCGGTCTCCAAAACCGAAGGTTGGGGGTTCAAGTCCCTCGTGCCCTGCAAATCCTGACCGGTACCAAGCCGGCCAGGCCGCCGCTAGCGAAAGAGGTAGGTCGTGACGGAGACGCGCACCCCGGCACCGTCCGGCGCCGGCAAGCCTGCGGAGAGCAAGTCGGGCAACCGGCTGCTGCGCTTCTACCGCCAGGTGGTTGCCGAGCTCCGCAAGGTGGTCTGGCCGACCCGCAAGCAGCTGTCCACCTACTTCGTGGTCGTGCTGACCTTCGTGGTGTTCGTCATCGCGATCGTGTCGGTGCTCGACCTCGCCTTCGGCTGGGCGATGTTCAAGATCTTCGGCTGACGCTCCAGCCGATCGAACCACCTGCCGGAGCCCACCGGTTCCACCACCCGATGCACAGATGACGGAGTACAACGTGTCCGACCAGCGCGACGACGAGGTCCTCGACTCCGGGGGCGAGTTCGACGTATCCGCTGACTCCGACGACGACCTCGATCTCGACTTGGGTTTCGACGACTCCGACGACGATGACGATGACGACGACCTGTTCGCGGACCTCGAGGTCGAGGTCGACGCCGACGAGGACGACGTACCGGTGGCGGCCGACAGTGAGTACGTCGCCGACGACGACGCCGAGGAAGGCGCCGCGGACACCGACGACTCCGACGACGAGCCGGTGGTGGTGGTAGCCGCCGCCGACTCCGACGACGACACGGACGACGACGAGGTGGCTGCCACCGACGACGTCGAGGACGCGACCGACGAGCCGGCCGACGAGGCCGTTGCCGCCGTCAGCGCCGACTCCGACGAGAACGACTCCGACGAGAACGACTCCGACGAGAACGACTCCGACGACGAAGCCGAGGACGAAGAGGTCGAGCCGGCTGAGCCGGGCGACCCGCTGGAGGAGCTGCGCGCCACGCTGCGCTCCCAGATCGGCGACTGGTACGTGGTGCACACCTACTCAGGGATGGAGAACCGGGTCAAGGGCAACCTGGAGAACCGGATCAACTCCCTGAACATGGAGGACTACATCTTCGAGATCGTCGTGCCGACCGAAGAGGTCGCCGAGATCAAGAACGGGCAGCGCCGGATGGTGAAGCGCACCGTGCTTCCCGGCTACGTGCTGGTCCGGATGGACCTGACGGACGAGTCCTGGTCGACCGTGCGGCACACGCCGTCGGTGACCGGCTTCGTCGGGAACAGCCAGAAGCCCGTCCCGCTCAGCCTCGAAGAGGTCGAGAAGATGCTCGCCCCGGCCGTCGTGGCGGCGGCCGAGGCAGCGGCAGCCGAGACCGGCGCCGCCCCCACCAAGACCGCGGCCAAGAAGAAGGTCGAGGTCGCCGACTTCGGTGTGGGCGACTCGGTCATGGTCGTCGACGGGCCGTTCGCGACCCTGCACGCCACCATCACGGAGATCAATGCCGACGCCCAGCGGATCAAGGCGCTGGTGGAGATCTTCGGCCGGGAGACCCCGGTGGAACTCAGCTTCAGCCAGATCCAGAAAGTCTAAGGACCCGAGACAATGCCTCCCAAGAAGAAGATCGCTGCCCTCGTGAAGGTGCAGCTCCAGGCCGGCGCCGCGACGCCGGCCCCGCCGGTCGGTACCGCGCTCGGTCCGCACGGCGTCAACATCATGGAGTTCTGCAAGGCGTACAACGCCCAGACGGAGTCCATGCGCGGAAACGTCGTGCCGGTCGAGATCACCATCTACGAAGACCGCTCCTTCACGTTCATCACCAAGACGCCGCCGGCGCCGGAGATGATCAAGAAGGCCGCGGGCCTGCAGAAGGGTTCGGCCGTCCCGCAGAAGGACAAGGTCGGCAAGATCACCAAGGACCAGGTCCGCGAGATCGCCACCACCAAGATGCCGGACCTGAACGCCCGCGACATCGACGCCGCGATGAAGATCATCGAGGGCACCGCCCGTTCCATGGGCGTCACGATCGAGAAGTAGTACCTCTTTCCGGTTCACCTCGGTGAACCTGCAGGAGTGGAAGGGCGAGAAGTTCGCCCGTCATCACCACACCGGACGATGACCAAGCGTCCGTACACAGGAGAAAAAGAAATGGCACAGCGCAGCAAGAGCTACCGCGCGATCGCGGAGAAGATCGACTTCGACCACCTGTACTCCCCGCTCGAGGCGATCCGTTTCGCCAAGCAGGGTGCGACCGGCAAGAAGTTCAACTCGACCATCGACGTCGCGATGCGGCTCGGAGTCGACCCCCGCAAGGCCGACCAGATGGTCCGCGGCACCGTGAACCTTCCGCACGGCACCGGCAAGACGGCACGGGTCCTCGTCTTCGCCACCGGTGAGAAGGCCGAGGCCGCACTGGCCGCCGGCGCCGACTACGTCGGTGACGACGACATGATCAAGAAGGTCACCGACGGCTGGCTCGACTTCGACGCCGTCGTCGCCACCCCGGACATGATGGGCAAGGTCGGCCGGCTCGGTCGCGTCCTCGGCCCGCGTGGCCTGATGCCGAACCCGAAGACCGGAACGGTCACCCCG
The DNA here is from genome assembly GCF_050943845.1 of Kribbella sp. CA-294648. Taxonomy (NCBI): domain Bacteria; kingdom Bacillati; phylum Actinomycetota; class Actinomycetes; order Propionibacteriales; family Kribbellaceae; genus Kribbella; species Kribbella sp. CA-294648. Next base: position 7,705,853 of record NZ_CP191981.1, on the reverse strand, counting down.
GACGTGACGAAGGCTGTCACCGACATCAAGGGCGGCAAGATCGAGTTCCGCGTCGACCGGCACGCGAACCTGCACTTCATCATCGGCAAGGTCTCCTTCGACGAGGCCCAGCTGGTGGAGAACTACAGCGCCGCACTGGAGGAGATTCTCCGGCTGAAGCCCTCCAGCTCCAAGGGCCGCTACATCAAGAAGACCGTCTTCTCGACGACGATGGGCCCCGGCGTTCAGGTCGACCCGAACGCCACCCGCAACCTCCTCGAGGAAAACGCCGAGGCCTGATCCTCAGCAGCTCCTCTCTGAACGGCCCCGGTCTTTTGACCGGGGCTGTTTTGCGTCGTACTGCGAACAGCACCCACGCCTCCCTGCGCTGCTCGCTCCTTCGTCGCTCGCTGCTCCGGGTGCTCCCGCCCACCCTTCTGTGAGTGCGCGCGGGCTCCTGCGTCGCCAGCTTGGTGAGGGCGGGGCGGGCGGGTGATTCGCTCGTGGTGGGTGCGCGGGGCTCCTGCCTCGTCCTGCTTGGTGAAGGCGAGGTGTGGCAGCTGATCTGCGTGGGCTGGCCGCGCGTGTTCACCCCGCGGGCCGTGTGCTCGGTCCTTCGGCGGTTGCTGCTTCGGTCGCTGGTGGAAGAGTTGTGAACCGACACCCGACGGCAGTGCGCTCCTGGCCCGACCGGAAAGGCTGAGGTCAGTGCAGGTTCAGGGCTTTGCGTATCGCTGGCCAGGCTAGTGCGCCGAGGCGTTTCGGTGCGTTGGGGTCGCCTCCTACGAGGTAGGGGCGGGCCGAGTTCGCTGGGAGCTCTCCCGGGAGGGTGATCGGGTGGCCGGCTGTTGGGTCCTCGACTATGGCTGTGTCCAGGCCGTGCGCCGTTCGAGTTTCTGCGATGGCGCGTGCGTGGGACACGCTCGGCCACACCTGATCGTCACCACCTGCGACGAGAACCAGGTCACCGAGGAAGCGTTCGGCGGGGATCCGGGCGGCCTGGACGGTCGCGGCGTCTGCGATCTCCCGGCTGCGCGCGTAGTACGGAGCAAACGCCGGTATCGGGCGGTCGGGCACCCAGGTGCGGTCGAGTGGAATGAAGGGCAGCGGTTCGCCGTGCCAGGTCCACTTGCTTCGGCGAAGGTCGGCATCGTTTTGGTGATGGCCTTCCCAGACCACATCCGTCGGGGCCAGGGCGACGACAGCAGTGATTCTTGGATCCCGTACCGCCGTGAGGAGTGCTGCTTCGGCGCCGTAGGACAAGCCCATCACTGCGAGGCGATCGCATTCGGGCGCGAATAGATCGAGTGCTTGGGTGAAGGTTTCGAGGGCCACTTCGCATGGCGCAGCGGGTTGCCCGACGCCTCCGAACCATCGCAGCGCCAAGGCTGTGGCGCCCGCGGACGCCAGGACGTCTGCCCGGCCCACATCGAGTCGGCCGCTGGACCCGGCCAAGACCAGTACGCCGGTACCTGCACCGTCCCGAGGGCGAGACCAGTGAAGGTCAGCGTCAGCGATCACAGCGCACCAGCCATGACCGAGACATTAACAATCCAAGGCCAGGCTGGGCTTAACTCCCGAGGGCTCAGCAATTTTGGAGAAGGAGGGGTGGGGTTCGAGTGGGTACGGTGGGCGGGCCGCCCGGTCGGGTTCGAGGTCAGGGAGGAATTGTTGTGATTACTCATGTTGCTGCCGCGGTGATGTATGTGGCGGATCAGGAAGCGTCGCGGGCGTTTTACGTCGGCAAGCTGGGGTTTTCGGTGGTTCGGGACGAGGAGATGTGGCCGGGGGCCCGGTGGTTGGAGATTGCTCCGCCGGAGGGGCAGACGTCGATTGTGTTGTCTGCGGCGGAGGCTTTCGGTAAGAAGCCGGGGGAGGGGGCGTATCTCACCTTCGCCTGTGACGACATCGCGGCGACTGTGGAGCAGTTGCGCGCTGCCGGGGCCGAGGTCACCGATCCGGTGGAGGAGCCGTGGGGTACTTACATCAAAGTGTTGGATCCTGACGGCAACGAGGTCCAGATTCATCGGAAGTGACCCTCATCCGAGGAGGCGGTGTGCCGAAGGGCAGGAGGTAGTGGTCTCCTGGGTAGTGCGCTCAGGCGTGGGCTGACCGGCGCGTACGGTGTTACGGCAGTGCACTACCTGTCGTTCGGCACACTTCCAGGAATCCGTCGGTGCATCGATCGGTTAGCGTCAGGTTCGTGTTGCTTCCCGAACTGTCGGTGCCCGGTGCGAATCTGCCTGTTCGGGAAGCTTTGCCCGCTACTGTCGAGGCGGTCCGGTCGGGCGGTACGGCGATCCTCGTTGCGCCGCCTGGATCGGGTAAGACCTCGCTTCTGCCGCTCGCTCTGGCCGACGCACTCGACGGGACGGTCATCGTTGCTGAGCCTCGGCGGATGGCGACTCGCGCCGCGGCCAGCCGGCTAGCGACCCTGGTCGGTGAGCCGCTCGGTCGGCGGATCGGCTACGCGATGCGTGGCGAGCGTAGTGGTGGGAAGAACCTCCGGGTTGAGGTGGTGACGACAGGCCTGCTCGTACGACGTCTGCAGCAGAATCCCGAGCTCCCCGGCATCGCCGCGGTCGTGATCGATGAATGTCATGAGCGTCATCTGGATGCCGATCTTCTCCTCGCTTTCTGCGTCGACGTCCGTGCGAACCTGCGCGACGACCTGGCCATCGTCGCGACGTCAGCAACACCGGACACCGAGAAGCTGAGCCGGGCCCTCGCCGCTGACAGCCCGGCGCCTGTCATCACCGCGTCGGCCGTGAGGTTCGACGTCGCGATCGAGTGGGCGCCGCCGCCGGTACCGGTGCCGTTGCTTCCCGGTGGCCGGGTCGATCCGCGGCTGCTGGATCACGTTGCCGCGGTGGTCCGGCGGGCACTGGCCGAGAACGACGGTGACATCCTCGTCTTCGTCCCGGGCGAGGCCGAGATCAACGGGGTGACTCGTCGGTTGGCTGGGGAGAATGTGCTGCCGTTGTTCGGGCGGCAGTCGCGGGCGGAGCAGGATCGGGCGTTGGCGCCTGGTGCTGAGCGGCGCATTGTGGTGACCACCTCCGTCGCGGAGAGCTCGCTGACTGTGCCCGGGGTGAGGGTTGTGGTCGACTCCGGGCTGGCTCGCGAGCCGCGGACCGATCAGTCCCGCGGTCTTGGTGCGTTGGTCAGTTGCCGGGTCTCGAAGTCGTCGGCCGATCAGCGGGCCGGTCGGGCGGGACGGGAGGCGCCTGGTCGGGTCTATCGGTGCTGGTCTGCTACTGATCACGCGCATCTCGACGATCACCCGGCGCCGGAGATCGCTACCGCCGACCTTGCTTCTTTCGCGCTCGATCTTGCTGCCTGGGGTGCGCCTGGTGGTGATGGTCTTGCCTTGCTGGAGGCGCCGCCGATGGTGGCGATGACTGCGGCGACCGAGCTCCTCCGCCGGCTCGACGCGATCGACGACGGCGGCCGGATCACCGCGCGAGGGCGGCGGATGGCGGCGGTCGGTGCGCATCCGCGGCTGGCTCGCGCGCTGCTGGACGGGACGCCGTGGGTCGGTGCCGAGCGAACCCGCGAGATCGTCGCGATGCTCTCGGACGACTCCACCCGCGACGGCGACGACCTCCCGGCGCGCTGGCGGGCCCTCCGCCGAGGCGACGACCGCGCAGCCACCAGCCGCTGGCGAGAGGAAACGAAACGCCTCGCCCGAGGGGCTGAGCAGCAGCCGGAGAACTCCGCGCCCACCCCGGGCGACGGAGTACCAGCGACCCGGAGTGGCCGGGCGCCGGGCGACGGAGTGCCAGCCAGCCGGAGTGGGCCCACCCCGGGCGGCGTAGTACCGGCCACCCGGGGTGGGCAGGCGGCGGGTGGCGGAGCACCAGGCAGGGCTGCCGACAGAGCAGTTCCTGATGATTTGGCGGTTGGGATTGTGGTGGGGTTGGCTTATCCGGATCGGATTGCGCGGGCTCGTGGTGTCGACTCGGCGACGTACCAGATGTCCGGTGGTACCGGGGCGGCGCTGGATCCACACTCCCCGTTGCGGAACCTGCAGTGGCTGGCGATCGCGGTTGCCGATCGGGCGCCGGGTCGCGCCGATGCCCGGATTCGGTCCGCCGCGCCCATCGACGAGGCGACAGCGAGGGCAGTCGCTGGTGAGCTCGTTTCGTCCACCGATCAGATCCGGTGGGAAGACGGGCGGATCGTGACTCGCCGGGTCGAGGCGTTCGGTGCGATCGTGCTGAACGACGTACCGCTGGCCAAGCCCGATCCGCTGCTTGTGCAGGCCGCCGTACGCGATGGGCTGCGTCGCGAAGGCCTCGCCGTACTGCGCTGGTCAGACGCCGCCCTCGCCCTGCGGACCCGGCTCGCGTTCTGCCATGCGCACCTCGGCGCACCCTGGCCGGCAGTGGACGATGCCGCCTTGCTCACAAATCTTGACGACTGGCTCGGGGCGGAGCTAACAACGATCCGTGGCGCTCGCGATCTCACCCGCATCGACGTGGTGTCCGCCCTGCGGCGGCTGCTGCCGTGGCCCGCTGCCACCCGGTTCGACGAGCTTGCACCGGAGCTGCTCCCGGTGCCGTCCGGCTCCCGAATACGACTCCTGTACGACGGGGCCGAGCCGCCGGTGCTGGCCGTGAAGTTGCAGGAGGTGTTCGGCTGGACCACGACCCCGATGGTCGCCGACGGCCGCGTACCGGTGGTGCTGCAACTGCTGTCGCCCGCGAGGCGCCCGGTCGCGATCACCAGCGACCTGGCGTCGTTCTGGGTGCAGGGCTATCCGCAGGTCCGCGCCGAGCTGCGGGCCCGCTACCCACGCCACCCCTGGCCGGAAGACCCCCTGACCGCCGCCCCGACCAAACGAGTCAAACCCCGCCAGTAATCAGGAGATCAGGGGTCAGGTCCGCCACCCGACGGGTGCCGATCAGGCGGAGCGCGTGGTCGAGTTCGTCGCCCAGGTCGGTGAGGAGGCGGGTCACGCCGGGGGAGCCTTCGACGGTGAGGGCCCACAAGGCCGGGCGGCCGACGAAGACCGCTCGGGCGCCGAGGGCGAGCGCGGCCAGTACGTGTTCGCCGCGACGGATTCCGCCGTCGACGTAGATCTCGGTCGTGGTGCCGGCGAGGGCAGCGGCTACCTCGGGGACGGCTCGGGCGGTTGGGATCGACCCGTCGAGCTGGCGGCCGCCGTGGTTGGAGACGATCACGCCGGCGGCGCCCGCATCGGAGCAACGCTTGGCGTCGTCGCCGCGTAGTACGCCCTTCACCAGAACCGGCAGGCCGGTGCGCTCGGCCAGCCAGCCGATCACGTCCGGGGTGAGGTCGTCGGCCTTGCCCAGCTCGTCCTCACCGTACTCACCCTCCTCGAGGTTGGCGAGGATCTGCCCGGGTGGCACCACCTCCCAGACCGACGGCCCGTCATCCTCCTTGCGACCCACGACCGGCGTGTCAGCAGTCAGTACTACGGCCCGCGCGCCGGCCGCGACCGCCGCGTCCAGCATCCGCAGGGTGATGTCGCGGTTCTTCACCACGTAGATCTGCAACCACCAGGGCGTACCGACCGCGCCGATCGCGGCGAACGTAGTACCGGCGTTGCTGGAGACTCCGACCACTGAGTTCGCTGCTCCGACACCAGCGGCCATCGCCACCTCACCGTCGGGGTCGGCCTGCCGTTGCATGGTTGTCGGCGCGACCAGCACCGGGAGGTCGACCGGCGTACCGAGGACAGTTGTTGTGAGGTCGACCGTCGAAACATCGGTCAGCACGTGCGGGCGGAAGCGGTAGGCGTTCCACGCGGCCGTGGCCTCCGCGACGCTGATCCCGCCGGACGAGCCCTGGCGGAAGTACCGGTGCACGGCCTCCGGCAACTTGTCGGCAGCGGCCGCTTCCAACCCGTCGATCCATCGCATGTCCGCGATCCTTCCATCCCGCGCATCCTGGGGAAAAGCGCGGGCAGCCGGCCGGATCGCGCGGTATCGTGGACGACGTGAAGCATTCTGGGCAGCGATTTCCGCGCCCCGGCCGGCACAGTGGTGCCGACGGGGTGAGCTGCTGCTGCGCTCTCTCCTGAGGTGACCGTGGCCGGTCGGGGTGTCTGTTCCCCGGACCCGCTGCTCACAGGAGAGATAACCCATGGCTGTACTCACCGCTGAAGAACTGCATGCCGCCCTGGCCCTTCGCGATCTCACTGATCCCGCGCAAGGCCCTCACGCGATCCAGCTGATCGTCGACCAGGTCCGTACTGCGCTCGGCAACGCCTGGCCGTACACGGAGATCTGGACCCGTCGAGATCACCCGGTCGTTTCGCTGGCCGACAACTACGACAATCTCGGGTACGCCGCCGGCGCGGTCACCCGCGAAGAGCGCTACACCCGCTACGCGTCAGCGGGCGAGGTACTGCGCAGCCACACCTCCGCGATGATCCCGCCCGCGTTGCGTGAACTCGCCGGCTCCGACGCATCAGACGTCCTGATGGTCTGCGCCGGTATCTGCTACCGCCGCGACTCCGTCGACTGGCAACACACCGGTACGCCGCATCAGCTGGACCTGTGGCGCATCAGTCGCAATGTCACCTTGGGCGAACGCGATTTCGAGGACATGATCGACCGGCTGGTCGCCGCGGTCCTCCCGGGCCAGACGTATCGGACCGTGCCCGCCGTCCACCCGTACACGATCCACGGCCGCCAGATCGACGTCCTGCTCGACGACCAGTGGATCGAGATCGGCGAAGGTGGAGTCGCCGCCCCCGCCGTACTGCGCAAAGCCGGGCTGGACGAGAGCTGGACCGGACTCGCGATGGGCCCCGGCCTCGACCGCCTTCTCATGCTCCGCAAGGGAATCCGCGACATTCGGTTGCTCCGGTCAACCGATCCGCGAGTGGCCGGGCAGATGCTGGACCTGTCGCCGTACAAGCCGGTCTCGCCGATGCCCGCAGTACGACGGGACCTGTCGATCGTGGTCGGCCCCGACGCCGACTTGTCCGACGAGGTTCTAGGCGACCGAGTCCGCCAAGCCCTCGGCGCTGACGCGGACGCCGCGGAATCAGTCGAGCTACTCAGCGAAACCCCGTACGACGCCCTGCCCGACGCGGCCCGTACCCGCCTACAACTCCAACCAGGCCAGCGAAACGCCCTGATCAAACTCATCCTGAGACCCCTCGACCACACCCTGACGGACGCAGAGGCAAACCACCTCCGCAACCAGATCTACAAAGCCCTCCACGAAGGCCCCGTCCTGGAACTGATCGGCGTTAACTGAGGGCGGCGCGGAAGGCCTTGGCGTTGGTGGTGATCTTGGACCAGTTAGCGGTGGTGATGTCGGTGGGGGAGACGACGTCTGTGCCGGCGCTGACTGCCAAGGCGCCGGCTTCGAGGAACTGGCGGGCGTTGGTGGCGTTGACTCCGCCGGAGGGGACGAGGGGGACTCCTGGGAAGGGGCCGTTGAGGTCTTTGAGGTATTTCGGGCCTAGGTGGTGGGCTGGGAAGATCTTGACGGCGTCGGCGCCTAGGGCCAGGGCTGTCATTACTTCTGACGGGGTGAAGGAGCCTAGGATTACGGGGATTCCGGCGTCGTGGGCCGCCGCTACGATTGCGGCGGCTTCGGGGCCTTGGCCGGGGGTTACCAGGAACGCGGCGCCAGCGTCGACCGCGGAGCGTGCCTGGGCAGCTGTCTGGACGGTGCCTGCGCCGACGACGGCGCCCGTGTCGCCGGTGGCGGCGCGTTCTAGGTGCCGGGGGAGGTCCGGGGTGGTGAACGTCAGCTCGATGACATGGATGCCGCCGGCAACGAGTGCGGTGCACAGGTCGCGGGCGTCGTCGAGCGCGGGGGCCCGGACTACGCTCAGCACCCGGTCGGTGCGGAGCAGCTCCAGCGTGGTCATTTGCGTTCCTTCCTGAAACTGCGGCGGAGGGCGCGGCCGGGCAGCGCGTCGGTGCGGTGCCCGTTCTCGATGACGGGAACGCCGCCGACCAGCACCCAGGGGATGCCTTCGGCCTGCTGGCGCGGGTTGTCGAAGGTGGCGGTGTCCCGTACTCCGGCGGGGTCGAAGAGCACCAGGTCCGCGTGGTACCCCTCGCGCACCAGCCCGCGATCGGCCAGCCTCAGCCGTCGCGCCGGCCGGCCGGTCAGGTGATGGATGCAGTCGGCGAGCTCGAGCACCCCGAGTTCGCGGACGTAGTACCCGAGGTATCGCGGGAACGTCCCCCACGCTCGCGGATGCGGCTTGCCGCCGACCAGGATCGCGTCCGAACCGCCCGTGTGAGTCGGGTGGCGCATGATCGCCCGCACGTTCTCCTCGTGCCCGACGTGCTGCAGGATCGTGGTCGCGAGGTTGTCCCGGATCAGCAGGTCGAAGAACACCTCGGCCGGTGTCCGGCCGCTGTCGGCGGCGAGCTCGGCGACGGTGTGGCCGACCGCGCCGCTGAGCGCCTCGTTCTTCACTCCGCCGATCTCGATGGTGTTCCAGTCCGTGACGCAGCCGTGGCACCCGTCGGTGCCGACCTGCTCCAGCTCGAAGGTGATCCGCTCGCGAACGGCCGGATCGGTCAACCGGGCCAGCAGCGCGTCCGCGCCGTCTTCTGTGCTCCAGCTCGGCAGTATCGCCGACAGAGTAGTTGCCCCAGGCAAGTAGGGGTAGGTGTCGGTGGTGATGTCGACGCCGTCCGCGAGCGCCTTGTCGATCATCGCCAGCAGGTCGACGCCGCGGCCTTTGTTCGGTTCGAAGTTCATCGTCGCGTGGGTCAGGTGCAGCGCGCAGCCGGACTGCCGCGCCACCTCGATCATCTCGCCGTACGCCGCCAAAGCGCCCTTCCCGTACGAGCGGTGATGCGGACTGTAGTACCCGTTGTACTGCGCGACGACCTTGCAGAGCTCGACCAGTTCGGCGGTGTCGGCGAACATGCCGGGCGGGTAGGAGAGCCCGCTGCTCATCCCGACCGCACCCTGCCCGAGCCCTTCGCCGAGCAGCCGTTTCATCTCCGCAAGCTCGGCGGCGGTCGCCGGGCGGTTCTCGGTACCGACCACCATCATCCGGAGCGTGCCCTGCGGGACCAGGTACGCCGCGTTGCAGGCGACCCCTCGGTCCAGCCGGTCGAGATAGCCGGCGACCGTCGACCAGGAGAAGTCGAAGTCGTCGGGCTCCCCGTTCCAGCCCGCAATCTGGCGACGCAACGCGTTCCGGGTCGCCTTGTCGATCGGCGCGAACGACAGCCCGTCCTGGCCGAGCACCTCCAGCGTGACGCCCTGGCTGACCTTGGCCGTGTGATCCGGGTTCGCCAGGATCTGCAGATCCGAGTGCGCGTGCATGTCGATGAAGCCGGGTGCTACCACCAGCCCGGTGGCGTCGATCTTCCGGTCGGCGCGCAACACGTCGCTCCCGGGCAAGTAGTTGCCGACGGCTACGATTCGGCCGCGGTCGACGACGACGTCGGCCTGGACGCCCGGCGACCCGGTGCCGTCGATGACGGTGCCACCGCTGATCAGCAGCTCGGTCATCGCCGGCCCACCCGCGCGGCGGCCGTCATCAAGGCCATCACCAAGGCCGTCACCAACGCCATCAGAAGAACGTGCGAATCAGGTCGACGACGACCGGGTCAGCGGCCTCCGGGTCGTCGATCACCGGGATGAGCCCCCACTTGTCGAACGCAGTACAGGGATGGGACAGTCCGACCCGCAGTTCGTCGCCGACCATCAATGGGGCTTCGCCGTCGGGGGAGAAGCGCAGGAAGCCGTGCTGGTCGTTCATTTTCGTCACGGTCATCCCCTCGACCTTGCGCACGCCTTCGCCGGTGGAGCGCGGCCGGAGTAGCTGCGGCTCGGGCAGGCTTTCGTCGTACGGCAGGTCTCGCTTGCCCGCGTCGAAGATCGCCAGACCCGCTTCAGGTTGCGAAGTGATCCGGACCCAGCCGTGGATGGCCGACACCAGCCGGTCGCCGTCAGTCCGAGGTGTTGAGCCCAGGGGCGAGTGCTGCCGGTAGTAGCCGTCGTCATGCGCAATGTAGGCGCCGGACCGCAGTACGACCCGGGCGCCCTCGCTGGCGAGTGGAGCCAGTACCTGCGCCACCTGCTCGAAGTACGCGCTACCGCCCGCACTGACCACCGGTACTACGTCAGCCTCGTACTGCAAGCCTCTGTGCACAGCAGCAAGCTCACGGACGTAGGAGCGGACATGCTCCAGCCCGGCCTCGTCAGCGCCGTGTGCGATCGCCCCTTCGTAACCAGCAACGCCAGCAAGCCGCAGTGTCGGTGCAGCGTCGATCGCGGCACCTACAGCCAGCGCAGTCTCCGTGTCACGAGCGCCGGTCCGCCCGTCGGCTCCACCGACCTCCACCAGTACGTCGAGCCGTCGCGCGCCGGCGTCGACGTACGCCGACCGCGCAGCCTCCAGCAACTCGACTGTGCGGACAGAGTCGGCCCAGACCAGCACCTCGAAGGACGGGTCGGCTGCGAGTTCGTCCGCGATCCACCGCAGCTGCAGCGGGGAGATCACCGCGTTGGCGATCATCACGCGGCTGACCCCGTACTCCCGGGCGACTCCCAGCTGGAAGGCGTTGGCCAGAGTGATCGCCCAGGCGCCTGCGTCCAGCTGCTGCGCCCAGAGGGCAGGAGCCATGGTGGTCTTGCCGTGGGGCGCCAGCTCGACGCCGTGGGCCGCGCACCAGCGGGCGAGTGTTGCAACGTTGTGCTGCAGGCCTGGTGCGGACAGGGTGAGCAGGGGAGTCGGCAGGTCGGACAGTCGCGGCTTGTCGGCCAGTACGTCGGCGACGGTCCGGCCCCAGAACGCCGGCGGCAACGCCTTGTCCTGCCAGCCCACTGGCTGGTCAGCGAGAGCTGCGACGGCGGCGGCATCGTACGAAGCTGACATGACATCCCTGGGTCGATTGCGTAATGTGCAACGCGCGTTGCGCATCCTGACGTATCGGTTGTAGCATCGCGCCGGAACTCCCGTCAACGACAGCCGTACCCAGCCCAACTCCCCGGCCAGCCCGACCGGCCGACCCAGGCCGACCCGCCGGCTCGTCATGACGGCCCGACCCGCCCAGCCCGCACTACCAGCCAGCCTGCCTGAGAGGACCTATCGATGACCGACCCGGTACCTCGGGCGCTCTGCCTCGGCGAGGCGATGATCATGCTCGCCGCCGCAACCGGTGCTCCGCTGGAGGACGTCGAGACGTTCCGCCGTTCGGTCGGCGGTGCCGAGTGCAACGTGGCCGGCGGGTTGGCTGCGCTCGGAGTCTCGACAGGCTGGCTCTCGCGTCTGGGCACGGACGGGTTCGGCAGGCACGTGCTCCAGGATCTGCAGAGCCGTGGGGTCGACGTGGGTGGAGTCGAGGACGACCCGACCCGGCCGACCGGGCTCTACGTGAAGCACAGCTTCAACGGGCGGACGCAGATGCACTACTACCGCTCTGGGTCGGCCGCTGCCGCTATGGACCCCGCCTTCCTGGACAGGCCCGCAGTACGGGACCGGTTGGCCGGTGCGGAGCTCGTGCACACCACGGGGATCACTGCAGCCATCTCCGGGACTGCTGCTGAGATGTTGGAGCGGCTGGCGACCCTGCGGGACACGTTGGGCTTCACCTTGAGCGTCGACCTCAACTGGCGACCTGCTCTCTGGCGTGATGCCGACCCGGCCCCACTGTGGCGACTGCTGCGCGCGGCTGACGTCGTACTGATCGGTGCGGATGAGGCCGTGGTGTTCGCTGGCACCAGTGACCCTGATGAGCTGCGGGAACTGCTTGGGCCGCGCTCGACGATCGTGCTGAAGTCGGATGCTCACGTAGCGCTCGCGCTGGAGCCGGACAGACGTAGTACTGAGGTGCCGGCGCTCACTGTCGACGTAGTAGAGCCTGTTGGCGCTGGAGACGCCTTTGCTGCCGGATACTTGGCCGGGACGTTGCAGGGCTTGCCGATGGAGCAGCGGCTGCGGCTGGGACATCTGAGTGCTGCGGCTGTGCTGGCTGTCCCGGAAGACCATGCGCCGCCTCCTGGCGCCGCGACGCGGCAGGCGTTGCTTACCTGCTCCGAAGCGGAATGGGCTGTCGCACACGTCGGCCCTGCTGGCGTCCGGTTAGGAGGTGTGGTGTGAGTCAGAGCCTGGCGCGAGCCCTGCAGATCCTGGTCAGTCTGGGGGAGGGTGACCGCTCGCTCGACCAGCTGGCGACCGAGCTCGACGTCCACAAGACCACAGTGCTGCGCCTGCTGCGGACCATGGAGGCCGAACGCTTCGTGCGACGCGACGAGGCGCACCGCTACATGTTGGGCTCCCGCCTGTTCTCGCTGGCGGACGCATCGCGCGAGCAGCACGTAGTACGGGCTGTTGCTGCTCCGCATCTGCGACAGCTCAACCAGCGGACCGGTCAGACGGTGCACCTCGCGGCGTACGAGAATGGGCAGGTCATCTACATCGACAAGCTCGACAGTGTGCAGTCGGTGCGGATGTACAGCCAGATCGGCGTACCGGCCGCGTTGCACTGCACGGCTGTCGGCAAAGTACTGCTGGCGGCTCAGCCGAAGCGGCAGCGGGAAGGCCTGCTGAACACCATCGACTACCACCGGTTCACGCCCAACACGATCACCGGACCGGACGACCTGCGCGACGAGCTCGACCTGGTCCGGTCGCAGGGCTGGGCCCACGACCGGGCCGAGCACGAGTCGTTCATCAACTGCATCGGGGCGCCGATCGTCGAGCGCTCCGGTCGCGTGGTGGGCGCCGTCTCGATCTCGGTGCCGGACGTGCTGCTCAACTACGAGCAGGTGCTGGAACTGCTGCCCGACCTGCTCGCCACCACCGCCGCCATCGGCGCCGACCACAACAACTGATCGAGAGGAACCACGGATGTCCGACAAGACCGCCGTCTCCACCCCCGAGGCCCCCGCGCCGCTGCCCATCTTCTCCCAGGGCGTCCGCAAAGGCAACGTCCTGCAGGTGTCCGGCCAGGGCTCGGTCGACCCGGACAGTGGCGCGTTCGTCTTCGAGGGCGACGTGAAGGCACAGACCACCCGGGTGCTGCAGAACATCGAGGCGATCCTGAAAGCCGGCGGTGGCAGCCTCGACGACGTGGTGATGTTCCGCGTCTACCTGACCGTCCGCGACAACTTCACCGCGATGAACGAGGCCTACGCCGAGTTCGTCACCACCCGCACCCCGAGCGGCGTCCTCCCCGCCCGCACCACCGTCTTCACCGGCCTCCCCCTGGAACAAATGCTGGTAGAAATCGACGCCCTCGCCGTCCTGTCCTGATCTCTGGGACCGGCGTCCCATGAAGTAGTTGAGAATGGGATTATGGGCTGGATGACCGAGTCCTTCAGTTGGTGGCGGATCGGGCCCTCGGTTTATCTGCCGGCGTTGTTGTACGGGATCGGCCAGGGGGCGATTGCTCCTGTGGTGGCGTTGTCGGCGCGGGATCTCGGGGCGTCGATCGCGGTGGCGAGTTTGGTGGTTGCCGCTGCTGGGGTCGGGCAGGTGATCGGGGATATCCCGGCTGGGACGTTGACCGCTCGGATCGGCGAGCGGCGGGCGATGTTGCTGGCCACCGGGCTGGTGTCGGTTGCGCTGGCCGCGTGTCTGCTGGTGCCGAATGTGTGGGGTCTCGCCCTGGCCATCGCGGCGACCGGGCTGGCCGCCTCGGTCTGGGGGCTGGCGCGGCAGGCGTATCTCAGCGAAGCCGTCCCGCTGCGGATGCGGGCGCGCGCTCTCTCCACGCTCGGCGGGATCCAGCGGATCGGTTCGTTCATCGGCCCGTTCCTCGGCGCGTTCGCGATGAAGTTCCTCGGCACGGACGGCGCGTACTGGATCCACCTCGGAGCCGCCGCACTCGTCTGCGTGCTCCTGCTGAGCCTGCCCGACATCGAGTCCGTACGCCGCAATCGCGCGACCAACCCAGTCGTCCTGCAGTCCACCCGCGCCGTCCTCCGCGAGCACTTCCCCGTACTGCGAACGCTCGGCGTCGGCGCCCTTCTGGTCGGAGCGGTCCGGGCTTCGCGGCAAGTGGTGATCCCGCTCTGGGCCGAGCATCTCGGGCTCGACGCCCAGACCACGAGTCTGATCTTCGGCCTCTCGGGTGCCGTCGACATGTTGCTCTTCTATCCGGCCGGTTCGGTGATGGACCGGTTCGGGCGCAAGTGGGTCGCCGTGCCGTCGATGCTGGTGCTCGGACTGGCGCATCTGCTGCTGCCGCTGACGCACTCGGCCTTCACGCTGACCGCGGTCGCCCTGGTGATGGGAGTCGGCAACGGACTGGGCGCCGGCATCCTCATGACGCTCGGCGCCGACGCGGCACCCCCGGGTGGCCGGGCACAGTTCCTGGGTGCCTTCCGATTGTTCGCCGACACCGGCAGCGGGGCCGGCCCGTTCCTGATCGCCGGGGTGACAGCCTTGGCCGGCCTCGCCCCCGCAGTACTGGTCATGGGCCTCACCGGTTGGGCCGCCGCGGTGGCCATGAGCAGGTGGATTCCAGCCCGGCCGCGGTAACCGATTTGGTGCCCGCGTCACCGGCGGTTACTCTTGAGGCTGCCGAAGACCGCTGGTCGTTGCTCCCGGAGCAACTGAAGGTCCCACAAGTTCGTGGGCGGCCCGCGCAGGTGACAAGTAAGTGAGACTGGTTTGTTCACGCCCTTGCGCCTGCGCAGGGGCGTTTTCGATTGTGTGGGGTCCTGGCCGGTGCGGCTACTAAGCCCAACCCTGTGTGAACAAGCAGGGCGGAAGGAGACCCATGGCGAGGCCGGACAAGGCAGCCGCCGTCGCAGAGCTCACTGAGAACTTCAAGAGCTCCAACGGCGCCGTGCTGACCGAGTACCGCGGACTCACCGTGGCGCAGTTGCGGCAGTTGCGCACTACGCTCGGTGACGACGTGAACTACGCCGTGGTGAAGAACACGCTGACCCAGATCGCGGCCAAGGACGCGGGTGTGGAGTCGTTCGACTCCCTGCTCGAGGGTCCGTCGGCCATCGCCTTCATCAAGGGCGACCCGGTGGTGGCGGCCAAGGGCCTGCGTGACTTCGCCAAGGCGAATCCCCTTCTCGTCATCAAGGGTGGTGTGCTGGATGGCAAGGCACTCAACTCTGACGAGATCAACAAGCTCGCTGACCTCGAGTCGCGTGAGGTTCTCCTCTCGAAGCTCGCAGGTGCGATGAAGGCGGCCCCGCAGCAAGCGGTGTCGCTGTTCGCTGCTCCGCTGTCGCAGGCCGCGCGCCTGTTCGCGGCGCTGCAGGACAAGCTGCCGGCCGGCGACGCCCCCGTGGCGGACGAGGCTCCGGCTGCGGAGGACGTGCAGGACACGACCGACGCACCTGCCGAGGCGAGCACCGAGGAGACCGCGTCAGCTGACAGCTGACCCGTTCGCTTCACGCAACACCCCATTCAGTGATCACCTAGCAACACTTTTGAAGGAAGGACCGCCAAAATGGCGAAGCTCAGCACCGAAGAGCTGCTCGGTCAGTTCAAGGACCTCACCCTGCTCGAGCTCTCTGAGTTCGTGAAGGCCTTCGAGGAGGAGTTCGGCGTGACCGCCGCTGCTCCGGTGGCCGTCGCCGCCGCCGCGGGCGCCCCGGGCGCCCCGGCCGAAGAGGCTGTCGAGCAGGACGAGTTCGACGTCGTCCTGGAGTCGGCCGGCGACAAGAAGATCCAGGTCATCAAGGAGGTGCGTGGCCTCACGAGCCTCGGCCTGAAGGAGGCCAAGGACCTCGTCGAGAGCGCGCCGAAGGCCATCCTCGAGAAGGTCGACAAGGCTGCCGCGGAGAAGGCCAAGGAGGCCCTCGAGGGCGCCGGCGCCACCGTCACCCTCAAGTGACCTGTGCGGCCTAGCCGCACACCTCGCAGTATCCGCGGAAGGGCGGCCCGTTATCGGGCCGCCCTTCTGTGCGTTCTCATCCAGGCGAGCAAGCTGATCCACCCCGCGGCCCAGAGCCAACCGGCGAGGAGGTCAGATGGGTAGTGGCGGCCCAGTACTAGCTGGGAAAGCCCAACAAGCCCAACCGCAGTGAGTAATAGACCGACGACCCACGCACGACTGCTGTGCAGGATCAGGAGCAGAGCGCCTGCCAAGGCAGCTGTGTTGGCGGCGTGGCCGCTTGGGAAGCTGTACTCCGAGACTGTGTCCGGCAGCGGCCAGAGGTCGGGGCGCGAGCGGCCGACCAGCTCCTTCAGCAGCGGGTTGACCGCCGAGACGACAGCCACCCCCGCGCCGAACAGCATCGCATCAGCAGGCCGGCGCCGGACGAGCAGTACGACGAGCACGCCGACCGCGACAACCCCGAGCGGCAGCAGCTCGGTGGCGTTGCTCAACCCAAGCATCACCTGATCGATCGACTGCCCGGCGTCGTGCACCCGGATCAGCAGGCGCCGCTCGCCCGGTACCGAACCTGCGGCGACAACCCAAGCACCGAGACCTACAGCGGCGCCCCCCGACGCCACCGCAAGGCCAGGCAGCAACCCGCGCACTGGCGCGTCAGACGCCGATCCGTTGCCATGGGCCCCAGATCGCGAAGGACATGCCGCGGCTCGCCTGGATGTTGACGAACAAGGTGTGCCCGTCCGGGCTGAATGTCGACCCGGCGAACTCGTCGCCCGACCGATCCACCCCGGTACTGCTGGTCAGCCGGTTCAGCGCGATGTCCCAGAGCTGGCCACCCCGAGACAGGCCGCGCAGGTAGTTGTCCTGCGTGCTGTCCTCGCAGAGCACCAGGGTTCCGCGCGGGCTGGTCGTCACGTTGTCCGGGAAGTCCAGCGTCGAGCGGTTCGGCGATTGATAGATCAGCTGCAACTTCTCGGCGCGGGTGTGATACCCCCAGATCTGGCCGAAACCGTTGCCATAACCGTTCACCGAGTCCGGTCCGGTCTCCGCCGGCCCGCCACCTTGGGTCGAGGTGAAGTACACGACGTTCTTGTCGTAGACCGTGCCTTCGAGCCGGGAGAAGTACGCCGCGCCCTGCGAACGACCCTGGTTGCCGACGTACACCAGCGCCTGGTCGTTCGTCGTCGGGGCCGTTTGCCCTGGTGTGTAAGGGAAAGTCGGCGCCGGATCGTCGATGTCCACCCATTCGACGTCGTACGTCGCACGCCGCGGCTGGTCCGCGGCCAGGTCCAGGTTCGGGCGACCGCGGACAGCGAGCATCTGCAGCCGGCCCTTGTTGTCCAGCTTGCCGGAACGCATCGGGTTCGTTGCCGGACGGTAGCGATAGAACCCGGAGGGGAACGCGAAGTTGTCCTCGGTCAGATAGAGGATCCCGTCGTGAGGGTCGAACGCGACCGCCTCGTGCGCGAAGCGGCCGGCCCGGGTGATCGGCTGCCGGTTCGACTGGCCGCCCGCCGGTACCTCGAAGATGAAGCCGTGCGGCTTGGTCAGCGCGATGTTCGGCGTACCGGTGAAGTCGGGTCCGACGTCGGGGCCGTTCACCGTTTCCTCGCAGGTGATCCAGCTGCCCCACGGCATGATTCCGCCGCTGCAGTTCATCATCGTGCCGTTCAGGCTGGTGTACGCGTCGCGCACCTCGCCGAAGGGCGTCACCTCGACGGTCGTCGTCCCGCCCTGGGCATTGGCGTCGTACGGCGTACCGGGGCCGAACGGTGCGCCCGGGCTGTTCAGCTCGTGGTTGCGGACCAGCAGCACATTGCCGCCGGACCGCCGGAACGCGCCCATCCCGTCGTGCCGGCCGGGCAGGTTGGTGCCGTCCCGCAGGACGATCGGGAACTCCGTGTCGTGGAACGACCGGTAGGAGAAGCCCTCCGGCAGATGCAGCCGGACCTTGCCGTCCCGCGCGTCCGGGATCGGCCGCAGCGCCCGGAAGGGTGCGTTGCCCTTGGGCTCGGCCAGGGCGTCCCGGGCCACGAAGCCCTGGAACGGTCCACCGGCGAGGACGCCGCCGGCGACCGCCATGCTGCCCCGGAGGAAGGTGCGTCGTTCGATGCTCATTTGGTTGCCCCTCTCAAGCGAACGGCTGCAGATCGACGCTAGTGTCCTGAGTCGGAAGTTCCTGCGCAGCTCCGGCGCCCAGGCACGCACCTCGCGGCGTTGGAGAAACGTCCACGATGCTGCGCATCGAGGACGATTCTCCGCCTTGCGATGCACGCACCTGGACCCCGGAGCTGCTGCAGCAACTTCCGACTCAGGACACTAGCCTTCTGCTCGGCCGGCCGACAGACCTGGAGTTCTTCACCGCCTGGCGGCGGAGAACCGTAGTACGGAGCGTGATCCGGGCGTGACCACAGCGTGACGAATCGGTCATCCAACACTTGACACACAGGGGTTACGTAAAACCGTACTCGTGCGTAACCTAAGCAACCGCGCCCTCGTTGAACCGGCGAAAGCACGTCGGTCGGGGCTTGTCTGAGGAACCCGTGAGGAGGACCGGTGGGCGTAGAGGTCCGTGTCGAGGGACTGACGAAGTCCTTCGGGAGCCAGCTGATCTGGGGCGACGTGTCCCTGACGCTGCCCGCTGGTGAGATCTGCGTCATGCTCGGCCCTTCCGGTACCGGGAAGTCCGTATTCCTGAAGACGCTGATCGGTCTGCTCAAGCCGGACCGCGGTCACGTGCACATCGAGGGCGTCGACATCGCCACCTGCTCCGAGCGTCAGCTCTACGAGGTCCGCAAGCTGTTCGGCGTGCTGTTCCAGGACGGTGCGATGTTCGGCTCGATGAACCTGTACGACAACGTCGCCTTCCCGTTGCGCGAGCACACCAAGAAGTCCGAATCCGAGATCCGCTCCATCGTGATGGAGAAGATGGAGATGGTCGGTCTGGTCGGCGCGGAGAAGAAGCTGCCCGGCGAGATCTCCGGCGGCATGCGCAAGCGGGCCGGCCTGGCCCGCGCGCTGGTGCTGGAGCCCGAGATCCTGCTCTTCGACGAGCCCGACTCGGGTCTGGACCCGGTCCGCACGGCGTTCCTCAACCAGCTGATCATCGACCTGAACGAGATGACCCAGGCGACCTGCCTGATCGTCACCCACGACATCAACACCGCGCGGACGGTGCCGGACAACATCGGCCTGCTGTACCACCGGCACCTGGCGATGTTCGGTCCGCGCGAGATGCTGCTCTCCAGCGAGGAGCCGGTGGTCCGCCAGTTCCTGAACGCGCAGCGGATCGGCCCGATCGGCATGTCGGAAGAGAAGGACGCCGACGAGCTCGCCGCCGAGGCGGACCAGCAGCTGCCGCCGCTGCCCCCGATCCCGATCCAGCAATTGCCCAGCAGCGGCGTACTGCGCCCGACGCAGCGCCCGCCAGGGGAGTGGTGTGAACAAAACGGCGTGACCCCACCACCCGGTTCGTTCGCCGGCGCCACCGTGGGGGTGACGTGAGTTCATCCGTGCTTTTTGCCTCGCCTCCGGCTCGGCGGGTCACGGGGCTTAACTCCCGCCCTTCCCTCGTCGCTCCGGTCGCTTCGCTCCCTCCGCTCCTCAGTCCAGGGCGGGAGGCCCCGTGACCGTCACCGCCCCGCTGAAGCATGCCGGCTCGCTGTTCGCCTTTGCGCTCGATACGGCACGGGCCTCGGTACGCCGGCCGTTCCAGCTGCGCGAGTTTCTCCAGCAGGCCTGGTTCGTGGCCAGCGTGACGATCATCCCGACCGCGCTGGTCGCGATCCCGTTCGGTGCGGTGATCGCGTTGCAGGTCGGTGGGCTGATCAAGCAGTTCGGCGCGCAGGCCTTCACCGGGTCTGCCGCCGTACTGGCCGTGGTCCGCGAGGCGTCGCCGATCGCCACCGCGCTGCTGATCGCGGGAGCCGGTGGGTCGGCGATCTGTGCCGACCTGGGCGCGCGCAAGATCCGTGAAGAGCTCGACGCGATGATGGTGCTCGGCATCGACCCGATCCAGCGCCTCGTCGTACCGCGGGTGCTGGCCACCATGCTGGTCGCGTTCTTCTTGAACGGATTCGTCAGCGTGGTCGGCGTGATGGGTGGCTACGTCTTCAACGTGGTCCTGCAGGACGGAACGCCCGGTAGTTATATAGCCTCCTTCACCGCGCTCGCCCATCTGCCTGACCTGTGGCAGGGCCAGGCGAAGGCGCTGGTGTTCGGCTTCATCGCCGCGGTGGTCGCGTCGTACAAGGGCATGAACGCGGGCGGCGGTCCGAAGGGCGTCGGCGACGCGGTGAACCAGTCCGTCGTGATCACCTTCATGCTGCTGTTCGTCGCGAACTTCGCGATGACGGCGATCTACTTCCAGCTCGTACCGCCGAAGGGGGCCTGACCGTCATGGCCCAGTCCGCCCTCGACGTCCTGGTGAAGAAGCCGCTGAACTCGCTCGACCGGCTCGGTGAGCAACTCGCCTTCTATCTCAAGGCGCTGGCCTGGTCGGGCAAGTCGGTCACCCGGTACCGGCGCGAGATCCTCCGGCTGCTCGCCGAGGTGACGCTGGGCACCGGCGCGCTCGCGGTGATCGGCGGGACCGTCGGCGTGATCACCTTCCTGGCGTTCTTCACCGGCACCGAGGTCGGCCTGCAGGGCTACTCGGCACTGAACCAGATCGGCACCTCGGCCTTCGCCGGCTTCGTCAGCGCCTACATCAACACCCGCGAGATCGGCCCGCTGATCGCCGGTATCGCACTGGCCGCGACCGTCGGCTGCGGTTTCACCGCCCAGCTCGGCGCGATGCGGATCAGCGAGGAGATCGACGCCCTCGAGGTGATGGCGATCCCGTCGCTGCCCTACCTGGTCACCACCCGGATCATCGCCGGCCTGATCGCGGTCGTTCCCCTGTACGTCGTCGGTCTGCTGTCCTCGTACTTCGCCACCCGGCTGACCGTGACGACGTTCTACGGCCAGAGCACCGGCACGTACGACCACTATTTCCATCTGTTCTTACCGCCCGGCGACGTGCTCTGGTCCTTCGGCAAGGTGCTCGTCTTCTCGGTGCTGGTGATCCTGGTGCACTGCTACCACGGCTACCACGCGACCGGCGGGCCCGCCGGCGTCGGCGTAGCCGTCGGCCGCGCAGTACGGACGTCCATCGTCGTGATCAACGTCGTAGACCTCCTGCTCTCGATGGCGATCTGGGGTACTACGACCACCGTCCGGCTGGCTGGGTGATGACATGACCAGACGACTGCTCGGTACGGCGTTCATCGGGATGCTCTGCTTCCTGCTTTGGCTTACCTACGCCTTCTACGCGAAGGTCTTCACCGACACCGTCGACGTGAAACTGCAGACCAGCCACATCGGCCTGCAGTTGAATCGGCATGCGGATGTGAAGTTGCGCGGCATCATCGTCGGTGAGGTGCGGGAGGTGTCCACCGACGGGGACTTCGCGACTGTGCATCTGGCGCTCAAGCCGGACCTGGTCAAGGAGATCTCGAGCCAGGTCAGCGCGCGGATCCTGCCCAAGACGCTGTTCGGCGAGAAGTACGTCGCGCTGGTCCCGCCGGCCGGCGGCGCGGGCCGCGCGATCCGGGCCGGTGACGTGATCTCGCGGGACAAGACCGCGGTCGGCATTGAGATCGAGAAGGTGCTGAACGACGCGCTGCCGCTGCTGCAGGCGGTCGACCCGGCCGATCTCAACGCGACGCTGAACACGCTGGCGACCGCGCTGGAGGGGCGCGGCGAGGAGATCGCCGGCACCCTCACCCAGCTCGACAGCTACCTGAAGAAGCTGAACCCCAACGTGCCGAACCTGATCGCCGCGCTGACCCGGCTGACCCAGGTCTCGCAGCTGTACGGCGAGGTCACGCCCGATCTGGTCCGCGCGCTGCGCAACCTGACCATCACCGGCAACACCGTGGTGGAGAAGGAGAAGCAGTTGCAGACGTTCTTCGCCGACGTCCAGACGTTCTCGGCCACCGGGAACACCTTCCTGAAGGAGAACGAGGACCGGGTGATCCGGCTCGGCGAGGTGAGCCGGCCGGTGCTCGACCTGCTGGAGAAGTACTCACCGCAGCTCCCGTGCTTCCTCAAGGTGATGACGGACACGGCGCCGATCCTCAACGACACGTTCCGCGACGGCGCGCTGCACATCAATCTCGAGCTGATCACCAACCAGCCCACGCCGTACCAGCCGAACGAGCTGCCGAAGTACCGGGATCGCCGCGGCCCGACCTGCGTGGGCAAGAACTACAGCCACCCGGGCGAGAAGCCCGGCCCGTACACGCAAGCCAACCCGGCGCCGTACATCACCGGCGACGACGGCGTGATCGGCGACCACAACAAGCTGACCCGCTTCCCGGTCAACCTGCAGCTGAACCGGGCGATGCCCGGCTTCGCGGCGGACACGGGTGGCGCCGGTACGCCGGCCGAGCAGAAGGTGATCGACTCCTTCGCCGGACCCGCGATGGGCGTACCGGCCGGCGAAGTACCGGATCTGACCACGTTGATGATCGGCCCCCTGGTCCGCGGAGGGCAGGTGAACCTCAAATGAAACTGCTGGACAAGAAGACCTCGTTCGACACCGTGCGGCTGGCGATCTTCGTCGTGGTCACCACGATCGCGACCGCGCTGCTGGCCGTCACCATCGGCAACATCAGCTTCAACGCGACCACGAAGTACCGGGCCGTGTTCACCGACGTGGTCGGGCTGAACAAGGGTGACGACATCCGGATCGCGGGCGTCAAGGTTGGTCAGGTCGACAAAATCGCCCTGTACCAGGACAAGCTTGCGATGGTCAGCTTCAGCGTCGACTCCGACCAGGTGATCGACACCAGTACCCGCGCGACGATGCGGTACCGGAACCTGGTCGGCAACCGCTATATCGCGCTCACCGACGGCGTCGGCGGCGGCACCCGGATGAAGGCGAACGGGATCATCGACCAGAGCCGGACCGCGCCCGCGCTGGACCTGTCGGTGCTGTTCAACGGGTTCAAGCCGCTCTTCACCGCGCTGACCCCCAAGGACGTGAACCAGTTCGCGTTCGAGGTGATCAAGGTGCTGCAGGGCGAGGGCGGCACGATCGAGAGTCTGCTGGCCAGGACGGCGTCCCTGACCACCACGCTGGCCGACTCCGACCAGGTGATCGGCGACCTGATCATCAACC
This sequence comes from Kribbella sp. CA-294648, assembly GCF_050943845.1. Classification (NCBI taxonomy): domain Bacteria; kingdom Bacillati; phylum Actinomycetota; class Actinomycetes; order Propionibacteriales; family Kribbellaceae; genus Kribbella; species Kribbella sp. CA-294648. The sequence continues at coordinate 7,682,939 of NZ_CP191981.1, read as the reverse complement.
TGACCTCGACCCTGCAGATCGTCTCGCAGCGGCAGCAGAACTTCTCCCAGCTGCTGGTCAACCTGCAGCAGTTCATCACCGGGCTGAGCCAGGACATCAACCCGATCCTCAACTCGATCGGCTCGATCAACTCGCTGAACACCAAGACGGCCGGCCTGCTGCAGCAGACCCGGGTCCCATTGAAGGCGGACCTGGACCGGCTGCGTCAGGTGTCCACCACGCTCGACGACACCCAGGCGATCTGGGTCAAGACGCTGCAGAACATGCCCGGCAAGCTCGAGACGATGACCCGGACCGCGTCGTACGGGTCGTGGTTCAACTTCTACCTGTGCGGCTTCGACGGCAACGTCACGCTGCCGCTGGGCACCAGGATCCCGATCAGCCACGACGTCAACTCGGCGAGGTGTGCCAAGTGAAGCCGTTCCGCGAACAGAACCAGGTCACCATCGGGGTGGTCGGGCTGACCGTGCTCGGCCTGATCATGCTGGCCTCGTTCAAGGTGCAGGACCTGCCGCTGATCGGGGGCGGGACCAAGTACTCCGCGCAGTTCTCCGAGGCCGGCGGGCTGAAGCCGAAGGACGAGATCCGGGTGGCCGGCGTCCGGGTCGGGCAGGTCCGCAAGGTCGAGCTGGCCGGCACCCACGTCCGGGTCGAGTTCGTCGTCGACCGTGGGGTGAAGCTCGGCGACAAGACCGGCGCCGAGATGAAGATCAAGACGCTGCTCGGGCAGAAGTACCTGAAACTCGACCCGGCGGGAGAGGGCGAGCTCAAGGAGGGCTCGGAGATCCCGCTGAGCCGGACGATCTCGGCGTACGACGTCGTCGACGCGTTCACCGATCTGGCCAACACCACCGAGCGGATCGACACCGCCCAGCTGGCCAAGGCGCTGGACACGTTGTCGACGACCTTCAAGAACACCCCGGAGGAGGTGCGGGCGTCGCTCACCGGGCTGTCCCGGTTGTCGCGCACCGTCGCCAAGCGGGACGAGGAGCTGAAGAAGCTGCTCCAGCACTCCGACGTGGTCACCAAGATCCTTGCCGACCGCAACCAGCAGCTGATCAAGCTGATGAAGGACGGCAACACGGTCTTCCAGGCCGTCCAGGCGCGCCGGGCGCTGATCCACCAGCTGCTCGTCTCGACCCAGAAGCTGTCCGCGCAGATCACCGCGCTGGTCCGGGAGAACCGCAAGGACCTGGCGCCGACGCTGACCAAGGTGAACGCCGTCCTGGCCACGCTGCTGAAGAACCAGAACTCGCTGGATGCCAGCATCCGCGGGCTCGCGCCGTACGCGCGGGTCTTCACCAACACGCTCGGTACGGGGCCGTGGTTCGACACGTACGTGCAGAACCTGGTGCCCGTCCCGGAGATCCCGCTGCCGCAGGTGCCGCTGGGGTTGCCGCCGGTGCTCACGGGAGGTGGCAGCCGATGAAGCTCGCCTCGTTGTCCCGGCTCATCGCCTTCGGCGTCGTCGTCGTGGTGCTCGCGGTCAGTGTCATCTCGTTGTGGCCGCAGCCCGAGCGGGTGTCGGCGACGGCGTTCTTCCCGCGGACTGTCAGCATCTATCCGGGCTCCGACGTCCGGATCCTCGGCATCAAGGTCGGCGAGATCGAGAGCGTGACGCCGGCCGGGCGCGCAGTACGGGTGAAGTTCTGGTGGGAGGCCAAGCACAAGGTGCCGGCCAATGCGAAGGCCGTGATCGCGTCTCCGTCGATCGTTGCCGACCGCTACGTTCAGCTGACTCCGGCGTACTCCAAGGGCGCGGTGATGGCCGACGGCGCGCTGATCCCGCTGGAGCGGACCGCCGTACCGCTCGAGCTCGACCAGATCTACCAGAGCCTCAACGACGTGTCCGTCGCGCTCGGTCCCAAGGGCGCCAACGACCAGGGCGCGCTGTCGCGGCTCCTCGACGTATCGGCGGCCAACCTCAACGGCCAGGGCGCCAAGCTGAACCAGACCATCACCGATGTGTCGACGCTGACCCAGACGCTGGCGGGCAACTCCAAGAGCCTGTTCAGCACCGTGCGGCAGTTGCAGACCTTCGTGTCCGCGCTGGCCGCCAACGACACCCTGGTGAAGCAGTTCAACGCCAACTTCGCGGCCACCTCGACCACGCTGGCCGGTGAACGCCAGGACCTGGCGGCCGCGCTGTCCACGCTGGCGACGGCACTCGGCGAGGTCGCCGCGTTCGTCAAAGACAACCGCGCGTTGCTCAAGACCACGATCTCCGGTGCCACCGACATCTCCCAGATCCTGGTCAAGGAGAAGGCCGCGCTGGCCGAGATCATCGACACCGCGCCGCTCGGCCTGGGCAACCTGGCCCGCGTCTACAACCCGCAGTACGGCACGCTCGACCAGCGGGTCAACCTGGCCCAGCTGGACGACCCGGCGACCTTCATCTGCTCGCTGCTGCTGCAGGCCAACCAGCCGCTGTCGACCTGCTCCGCACTCAAGCCGGTCTTCGACGCGTTGCCGAAGCTCCCGCTGCTGACCAGCATCACCGGCTCCGGAGGCCCAGCCGGTACGCCGTGGGCGCCTGCCCCCGAGCCCAAGCTGCCGAGGCCCGACCCGGTCGACGAGACGCTCGGCGGCCTGGTTCCCGGAGAGTCCCGATGAGGCGGCTCCGCAGTACCGCGCTCGTGGCCGGTGTCGTCGCGATGGCGACCCTGCTGAGCGGGTGCGACTTCAGCGTCTACTCCCTGCCGTTGCCGGGTGGCGCCAAGATCAAGGGGCCGTCGTACACGGTGACGGTGGAGTTCGCCGACGTACTGGACCTGGTGCCGAAGTCGTCGGTGAAGGTGGACGACGTCACGGTGGGCACGGTCGAGAAGGTCTGGCTGGACGGGTACGTCGCCAAGGTCCGGGTCAAGCTGCCGAAGAGTCTGGAGCTGCCGGACAACGCGCGGGCCACGATCCGGCAGACCAGCCTGCTGGGCGAGAAGTTCGTCTCGCTGGCGCAGCCGTCGGGCAGCGAGAAGCCGCACGGCCGGCTCGACAACGGCGAACTGATCCCGCTGTCGCGGACGACCAGCAACGTCGAGGTCGAGCAGGTCCTGTCCGCGCTGTCGCTGCTGCTGAACGGCGGTGGCGTCGCCCAGCTGCAGATCATCACGCAGGAGCTGAACAAGGCGCTGACCGGCAACGAGCCGGCCATCCGCAGCGTGCTGACCCAGCTGAACACGTTCGTCGGCACGCTCGACCAGAACAAGCAGAAGATCGTCACCGCGATCGCCGCCGTCGACCAGCTGGCGAAGAAGCTGAACGCGCAGAAGGCGACCCTAGCGACCGCGATCGACTCGCTGCCGAAGTCGATCGCCACCCTGGATCGGCAGCGGGCCGCGCTGGTCAAGACGCTGCAGGCGCTGGCCAGCCTGGGCAACACCGCGACCAGGGTGATCACCGCGTCGCAGAAGGACCTGGTGGCGAACCTGCAGTCGCTCTACCCGATCCTGACCAAGCTGGCCGAGGCCGGTGAGAACCTGCCCAAGTCGCTCGAGCTGTTGCTCACCTACCCGTTCCCGGACGCGGCGGCCAAGGCGGTGAAGGGTGACTTCACCAACCTCGAGATCACCCTGGACGTGAACACCCGGATGGCGTTGCAGGGCATTCTCAACCTGAACCTGCCGAGCAGCGGCATCACGCTGCCGACCCTCCCGATCAACGTCCCGCTGACCAACCCGCCGAAGTTCCCGACCAGCTCGTCCAGTGGTGGCCTGCCGCCGCTGCCGGTACCGACCGGGACGGCGACCACCTGCGTCACGCTGCTCGGCCTGCCGGTCTGTACGCCGAAGCTGAACCGGTCCGCGTTCGATCCCGAACTCGCGAAGGTCCTGATGCCGGGGGTGGCCAAGTGATCACCAGAACGGTCCGGATCCAGCTGATGGTCTTCCTGCTGATCACGCTGGTCGGCGTCTCCTACGTGGGCGGCAAGTACGCGCAGGTCGACGAGTTGCTGTTCGACAACGACTTCACGGTCAGCGCCAGCTTCGCCGAGTCCGGCGGCATCTTCTCCGGCGCCGAGGTGACGTACCGCGGCCAGCCGGTCGGGCGGGTCGGCGAGCTCCGGCTGCTGTCCGACGGCGTCGAGGTCGACCTGGACATCGAGAAGAAGACCAAGATCCCGAACGACCTGCTCGCCGTGGTCGCGAACCGGTCCGCGATCGGCGAGCAGTACGTCGACCTGCAGCCGCGACGCGACAGCGGCCCGTACCTGCAGGACCGCTCGAAGATCTCCCGGCAGGACACGGTGCTGCCGATCGACACCACCGAGCTGCTGCTGAACCTGGACCAGCTGGTGAACTCGGTCGACAAGAAGAGCCTGCAGACGACGGTCAAGGAGCTCGGCGCCGCACTGCGCGGCAGGGGCACCGACCTGCAGAAGATCATCGACAGCTCCGGCTCGCTGATCAGCGACGCGGACGCGAACATCCTGCAGACGATCAAGCTGATCAACGACGGCAACACCGTGCTGGCCACCCAGGTCGGCAGCGGCGACGCGATCAAGACCTGGGCGAAGAACCTGGCACTGCTGTCCGACACGCTGGTCAGCTCGGACGCGGATCTGCGCTCGGTGATCGACAACGGCAGCGGTGCCAGCACCCAGCTGACCGCGCTGATCACGGAGAACAAGGCCGACCTCGCGGTGCTGCTGGGTAACCTGCTGACGGTGAGCGAGCTGACCGCAGTACGGCTGGACGCAGTGGAGCAGTTGATGGTGGTCTACCCGGCCGTGTCGATGGGCGGGTACGTCGTACCGGCCAAGGACCCGGGGACCGGGCACTACGACGCGCATTTCGGGTTGGTGCTCGGCTTCAGCCCGCCGGCCTGCCGGGCCGGTTACAACGGGACCGACAAGCGCGTTCCGCAGGACACCACCGGCAAGCCGGCCAACACCAAAGCAGGCTGTACGGCGCCGCCGGGATCGGGAGTCAACGTGCGTGGTGCGCAGAACAAGCCGACCCCGTCGTCACGGGCGGACGCGAACCGGATCGGGTACGGCATCGGGTACGACCCGGCGACCGGCATCGCCGGCGGCAAGGGCGGGATGCCGGAAATGGTGCTCGGCTCGACCGGGGGCCAGGAGGCGTTGCTCGGCAAGGACTCGTGGAAGGCCCTGCTCCTCGGACCGGTGAGTGGCAAGTGACCGCCGCCGTACGGAGAGGCCCGGTGATCTTGGCGTGGGCGCTGAGTGTGCTCGTCCTGGTGGCGCTGGTCGGCGCGACGCTGTCCGTGGTCGCGTTGCGTGGTCAGGACACCCGGAAGAGTGATCGGGAGAGTGCGATGAAGGCGGCGCGGCAATTGGCGCTGGACTTCACGACGTACAACTACGAGAGCTGGGACGCCGACGCGCAGCGGGTGCTGGACGACTCCACCGGGCAGTTCAAGGAGGAGTTCAAGTCGGCCTCGGACTCGGTCAAGACCGAGGTGACGGCGAACAAGGCGACCTCCAAGGGCGACGTGAAGGAGGCCGCGGTGGTGTCGAACGACAAGGACTCGGCCCAGGTGCTGGTGATCGTGAACGCGGTCGTCACCAACACCGCCGCCAAGGACGGGGTCGAGCGCCGGTACCGGATCAAGCTGGACATGGTCCGGGAGAAGAACCGCTGGCTCACCGCCGACTTCCAGGTGGTCGGCTGATGCCCCGCCGAATCGCCGGCCAGCGCCGCCGCCCGGAAACCCCGGCCGAAGTCAACCCCCAGAACGAGCCAGACAAACCAGTGACTCAGGCCACACCGGACGCTCCGGAGATGGCTTCCGAGCCCTCTGAAGACCAGCCAGTTGTCACACAGAGTGATGATTCTCAGGGTGAAGTGACTGCGGCGCCGTCCGCTGAGTCGGCCACTGTGGTTGATGGGCGCTCGAAGGTCGGCGTGGTGTTGTCGGCGGCGTTGGGGGTGTTGCTGGTGCTGATTCTGGGGTTGACCGGGATTCTCGGCCTGCAGGCCTGGAAGGGTAAGGAGGCCGAGGAGGCCCGCGATCAGGCGGCCGCGGCGGGGCGGAAGGCGGCCGAGACGGCGCTCAGTTATGACTACCGCACGCTCGACAAGAGCTTCGCGGACGCCCGGGCGACGATGACCGCGGACTTCGCCGGCAAGTTCGACGCCACCGCCAAGGTGGCCGGTGAGCTGGCCACCAAGACCAAGGCGACCGTGCGCGCCGAGGTCCGGGAGGTCGGCGTACGGGACGGCGACGCGGACCGGGTCACGCTGATCATCTTCGTCAACCAGACCACCACCAGCACGATCACGCAGGGTAAGCCGCGGGTCGACCTGAACCGGACGAGATTCACGATGGTCCGAAACGGTGGTCAATGGCTGGTCCAGGAGATCGCCGGACTGTAGTCTCTTTGTGACTCCGGAGAGGTCGTGCCGGGTGGCTCGCGGGCTGGTTACCCGCTGGAGAACCCGGGTCGATTCTTGACGGGGAGGGTGGTCCGAAGGCATAGTGTCGGACCCCATTGGACAGGCTTGCCCTGATCGGGTAGCCTATTGCTTTGCGCTGCCTTTAACCGCACCCTTGTTCATCCTCAGAACTTGACGAGGGTCGTTTGGCATGCGCTCCCAGCACCGAAGTGCCAGCACCGAATTTTGCGAGCCCGTGGAAGGACGCCCCTTGGTCGCCTCGCGCAACCCCCAGTCCGACAGCATTACCGACGTTTCCGGCGCACCACGCCGCATCTCCTTCGCAAAGATCTCCGAGCCTCTCGAGGTTCCGGATCTTCTTGCGTTGCAGGTGGACAGTTTCGACTGGCTGGTCGGAAACGAAACCTGGCAGGCCAGGGTGGCCGCGGCCGAGGAAGAGGGACGGACCGATCTGTCCTCCCCGTCCGGCCTGGAGGAGATCTTCGAGGAGATCTCCCCGATCGAGGACTTCAGCGGCACCATGTCGCTGTCGTTCCGCGACCACCGGTTCGAGCCCCCGAAGAACACGGTCGACGAGTGCAAGGAGCGTGACGTCACCTACTCGGCGCCGCTGTTCGTCACCGCCGAGTTCATGAACAACGAGACCGGCGAGATCAAGAGCCAGACCGTCTTCATGGGTGACTTCCCGTTGATGACGCGCAAGGGCACGTTCGTGATCAACGGCACCGAGCGTGTCGTCGTGTCCCAGCTGGTTCGCTCGCCCGGTGTGTACTTCGAGCGCACGCCGGACAAGACGTCGGACAAGGACATCTTCACCGCCAAGATCATCCCGTCGCGCGGTGCGTGGCTGGAGTTCGAGGTCGACAAGCGCGACATGGTGGGCGTGCGGCTGGACCGCAAGCGCAAGCAGAACGTCACCGTGCTGCTCAAGGCGCTCGGCTGGACCGACGCGCAGATCCTCGAGGAGTTCGGCGAGTACGAGTCGATCCGCCTCACCCTGGAGAAGGACCACACCTCCGGGCAGGACGACGCGCTGCTGGACATCTACCGCAAGCTGCGCCCCGGCGAACCGCCGACGCGTGAGGCTGCCCAGGCGCTGCTGGACAACTACTACTTCAACGGCAAGCGCTACGACCTGGCCAAGGTCGGCCGGTACAAGATCAACAAGAAGCTCGGCCGGGACGAGACGCACGACACCGCCGTCCTGACGATCAACGACATCGTCGCGACGATCAAGTACCTGGTGGCGCTGCACGAGGGCAAGACCGAGCTGACCGCGCCGCAGGGCGAGATCGTCGTCGAAGAGGACGACATCGACCACTTCGGCAACCGCCGTCTGCGCACGGTCGGCGAGCTGATCCAGAACCAGCTCCGCACCGGCCTGGCCCGGATGGAGCGGGTGGTCCGCGAGCGGATGACGACCCAGGACGTCGAGGCGATCACGCCGCAGACCCTGATCAACATCCGCCCGGTGGTCGCGGCGCTGAAGGAGTTCTTCGGAACCTCCCAGCTGTCGCAGTTCATGGACCAGACCAACCCGATCGCCGGTCTGACCCACAAGCGCCGCCTGTCGGCGCTTGGCCCGGGTGGTCTGTCCCGGGAGCGGGCCGGCTTCGAGGTCCGCGACGTGCACCCGTCCCACTACGGCCGGATGTGCCCGATCGAGACCCCGGAAGGCCCGAACATCGGCCTGATCGGCTCGCTCGCGACGTACGGCCGGGTGAACCCGTTCGGGTTCGTCGAGACGCCGTACCGCAAGGTCGTCGACGGCCGGGTCACCGACCAGGTCGACTACCTGACCGCGGACGAGGAGGACCGGTTCGTCATCGCCCAGGCCAACGCGGCCCTGACCGACGACGACGTGTTCGCCGAGGACCGGGTGCTGGTCCGCCGGCGCCACGGTGAGGTCGAGCTCGTGCTGGTCGACGACGTCGACTACATGGACGTCTCGCCGCGCCAGATGGTGTCGGTCGCCACCGCGATGATCCCGTTCCTCGAGCACGACGACGCCAACCGCGCCCTGATGGGCTCCAACATGCAGCGCCAGGCCGTTCCGCTGATCACCGCGGACGCCCCCCTGGTCGGTACCGGCATGGAGTTCCGCGGAGCGGTCGACGCCGGTGACGTGCTGGTGTCGGAGAAGGCGGGTGTGATCAAGGAGGTCTCGGCCGACCTGATCGAGGTCGCCGCCGACGACGGCACGTACCAGACCTACCGGCTGCAGAAGTTCCGTCGCTCGAACCAGGGCACCTGCATCAACCAGCGTCCGCTGGTCGACGCCGGGCAGCGGGTCGAGGCCGGCTCGCCGCTGGCCGACGGTCCGTGCACGGACGAGGGGGAGATGGCCCTCGGCCGGAACCTGCTCGTCGCGTTCATGCCGTGGGAGGGTCACAACTACGAGGACGCGATCATCCTCAGCCAGCGCGTCGTGCAGCAGGACCTGCTGACCTCGATCCACATCGAGGAGCACGAGGTCGACGCTCGCGACACCAAGCTGGGCCCGGAGGAGATCACCCGCGACATCCCCAACGTCTCCGACGAGATGCTGGCGGACCTGGACGAGCGGGGCATCATCCGGATCGGCGCCGAGGTCACCACCGGTGACATCCTGGTCGGCAAGGTCACGCCCAAGGGTGAGACCGAGCTGACCCCGGAGGAGCGGCTGCTGCGCGCGATCTTCGGTGAGAAGGCACGCGAGGTGCGCGACACCTCGCTGAAGGTGCCGCACGGTGAGAACGGAACCGTCATCGGGGTCCGCGTCTTCGACCGCGACAACGGCGACGAGCTGCCGCCGGGCGTGAACCAGCTGGTCCGCGTGTACGTCGCGCAGAAGCGCAAGATCTCCGTCGGTGACAAGCTCGCCGGACGCCACGGCAACAAGGGCGTCATCTCGAAGATCCTGCCGGTCGAGGACATGCCGTTCATGGAGGACGGCACCCAGGTCGACATCATCCTGAACCCGCTGGGCGTGCCCGGCCGGATGAACGTCGGTCAGGTGCTCGAGACCCACCTCGGCTGGGTTGCCAGCCGCGGCTGGAAGGTCGACCCGGACAACACCGAAGAGTGGGCCCAGCGACTGATCAAGATCGGCGCCGGCGAAGCCGAGCCGTTCACGAACGTCGCCACCCCGGTCTTCGACGGCGCGCGGGAGGAAGAGGTCACCGGCCTGCTCGGCTCCACGCTGCCGAACCGGGACGGCGACCGGATGGTCGACAGCACCGGCAAGGCCAACCTGTTCGACGGCCGCTCGGGTGAGCCTTTCCCGCAGCCGGTCGGCGTCGGCTACATGTACATGCTGAAGCTGCACCACCTGGTGGACGACAAGATCCACGCCCGCTCGACCGGTCCGTACTCGATGATCACCCAGCAGCCGCTGGGTGGTAAGGCGCAGTTCGGTGGTCAGCGGTTCGGCGAGATGGAGGTGTGGGCCCTCGAGGCCTACGGTGCCGCCTTCGCGCTGCAGGAGCTGCTCACGATCAAGTCCGACGACGTGGTCGGCCGCGTCAAGGTGTACGAAGCGATCGTCAAGGGCGAGAACATCCCGGAGCCGGGTATCCCGGAGTCCTTCAAGGTTCTGGTCAAGGAAATGCAGTCCCTGTGTCTGAACGTCGAAGTGCTCTCGTCCGACGGAAGCCGGGTCGAGATGCGGGACAGCGAAGAAGACGTCTTCCGCGCAGCGGAAGAACTGGGAATCGACCTGTCCCGGCGTGAGCCGAACAGTGTCGAAGAGGTCTGAGCGGGTTGCCGCTTGAGATCAACAACCAACTCACTCAGACCATTTTTACAATCGGGAGATAACACATCGTGCTCGACGTGAACTTCTTCGACGAGCTTCGGATCGGCCTGGCGACCGCGGATGAAATCCGCCAGTGGTCGCACGGCGAGGTCAAGAAGCCCGAGACGATCAACTACCGGACGCTCAAGCCTGAGCGTGACGGTCTGTTCTGCGAGAAGATCTTCGGTCCCACCCGGGACTGGGAGTGCTACTGCGGTAAGTACAAGCGCGTTCGCTTCAAGGGCATCATCTGCGAGCGGTGTGGCGTCGAGGTCACCCGCTCCAAGGTGCGCCGCGAGCGGATGGGCCACATCGAGCTGGCCGCGCCGGTCACCCACATCTGGTACTTCAAGGGTGTCCCGTCGCGACTCGGCTATCTGCTCGACCTCGCCCCGAAGGACCTCGAGAAGGTCATCTACTTCGCGGCGTACATGATCACCGACGTCGACGACGAGGCGCGGCACCGCGACCTGTCGTCGTTGGAGGGCCGGACCGATGTCGAGCGCAAGCAGCTCGAGAGCCGGCGCGACAACGACATCGAGGCGCGGCTGAAGAAGCTCGAGGAGGACCTCGCCCAGCTCGAGGCCGAGGGCGCGAAGGCCGACGTTCGCCGCAAGGTGAAGGAAGGCGCCGAGCGTGAGGTCAAGCAGCTGCGCGACCGTGCGCAGCGCGAGATCGACCGCCTCGACGAGGTCTGGAGCAGGTTCAAGAACCTCAAGGTCCAGGACCTGGAGGGCGACGAGATCCTGTACCGCGCCATGAAGGAGCGGTTCGGCAAGTACTTCGAGGGCGCGATGGGTGCCGCCGCGATCCAGCGGCGCCTGGAGACCTTCGACCTCAAGGCCGAGGCAGCCAGCCTGCGCGAGACGATCAAGACCGGTAAGGGCCAGCGCAAGACCCGCGCCCTGAAGCGGCTCAAGGTCGTCACCGCGTTCCTGGCCACCAACAACAGCCCGATGGGCATGGTGCTCGACTGCGTCCCGGTGATCCCGCCGGACCTGCGGCCGATGGTCCAGCTCGACGGTGGCCGGTTCGCCACCTCCGACCTGAACGACCTGTACCGCCGGGTGATCAACCGCAACAACCGGCTCAAGCGCCTGCTCGACCTGGGTGCGCCGGAGATCATCGTCAACAACGAGAAGCGGATGCTGCAGGAGGCCGTCGACGCACTGTTCGACAACGGCCGTCGTGGCCGTCCGGTCACCGGCCCGGGCAACCGGCCGCTGAAGTCGCTGTCCGACATGCTCAAGGGCAAGCAGGGCCGGTTCCGTCAGAACCTGCTCGGCAAGCGCGTCGACTACTCGGGCCGTTCCGTGATCGTCGTCGGTCCGCAGCTGAAGCTGCACCAGTGCGGTCTGCCGAAGGCGATGGCGCTGGAGCTGTTCAAGCCGTTCGTGATGAAGCGGCTGGTCGACCTCAACCACGCGCAGAACATCAAGTCCGCCAAGCGGATGGTCGAGCGTCAGCGCGCCCAGGTCTGGGACGTGCTGGAAGAGGTCATCACCGAGCACCCGGTCCTGCTGAACCGGGCGCCTACCCTGCACCGGTTGGGGATCCAGGCGTTCGAGCCCCAGCTGATCGAGGGCAAGGCGATCCAGATCCACCCGCTCGTCTGTTCCGCGTTCAACGCGGACTTCGACGGTGACCAGATGGCGGTGCACCTGCCGCTGTCGGCCGAGGCGCAGGCCGAGGCCCGGATCCTGATGCTGTCGACGAACAACATCCTGAAGCCCGCTGACGGCCGTCCGGTCACGATGCCGACCCAGGACATGATCATCGGCATCTACTTCCTGACCATGCTGAAGGAAGGCGTGGCCGGCGAGGGACGCGCGTTCAGCTCGCTGGCCGAGGCGCTGATGGCCTTCGACCGCGGTGAGCTGTCGCTGCAGGCGAAGATCACGCTGCGGCTGAACGAGGCCGGTGCTCCGGACGGCTCGACCGAGCGTCCGAACGGCGGGTTCTCGCTGGAGACGACGCTGGGTCGCGCCCTGTTCAACGAGGCGCTGCCGAGCGACTACACCTTCGTGGACACCGAGGTCGGCAAGAAGCAGCTGGGCTCGATCGTCAACGATCTGGCCGAGCGCTACTCCAAGGTCCAGGTGGCGAACTGCCTGGACGCGCTGAAGGACCTCGGTTTCCGCTGGGCCACCCGTTCGGGTGTCACGGTGTCGATCGACGACTTCAGCACGCCGCCGAGCAAGCCCGAGATCATGGCCCGCTACGAGTCGCAGGCCGAGAAGGTCCAGAAGCAGTTCGAGCGGGGTCTGATCACCTCGTCCGAGCGGCGGCAGGAACTGATCGAGATCTGGACCGGCGCGAACGCCGAGGTCGGTAAGGCCATGGAGGAGAACTTCGCCAAGGCCAACCCGATCTGGATGATGGTCCACTCGGGTGCCCGAGGCAACATGATGCAGATCCGGCAGATCGCCGGTATGCGTGGCCTGGTGGCCAACCCGAAGGGCGAGATCATCGCCCGGCCGATCAAGTCCAACTTCCGCGAGGGCCTGTCGGTGGTCGAGTACTTCATCGCCACCCACGGTGCTCGTAAGGGTCTTGCCGACACCGCGCTGCGGACCGCCGACTCGGGGTACCTGACCCGTCGTCTGGTGGACGTTTCGCAGGACGTCATCATCCGCGAGGAGGACTGCGGTACCGAGCGCGGCCTGCCGAAGCTGATCGGCGAGAAGGGCCCGGACGGCAAGGTCGTACACGCCGAGAACGTGGAGACCAGCGCCTACGCACGGACGCTGGCCACCGACGTGACCGGCGCGGACGGCACCGTCGTACTGACGGCCGGCAGCGACCTGGGCGACGTGTCCATCGCCGCGCTGGTTGCCGCTGGGGTCGAGGTCGTCAAGGTCCGCTCCGTGCTGACCTGTGACGCCAAGACCGGTACCTGTGCCAAGTGCTACGGCCGTTCGCTGGCGACCGGCAAGCCGGTCGACATCGGTGAGGCCGTCGGCATCATCGCGGCGCAGTCCATCGGTGAGCCGGGTACGCAGCTGACGATGCGGACCTTCCACACCGGTGGTGTCGCGGGTGATGACATCACCCACGGTCTGCCGCGTGTCGTCGAGCTGTTCGAGGCGCGTCAGCCCAAGGGCAAGGCGCCGATCGCCGAGGCGGCCGGCCGGATCGCGATCGAGGACACCGACAAGACCCGGAAGCTGGTGCTCACCCCGGACGACGGTTCCGAGGAGGTCGCCTACCCGGTGTCGAAGCGTGGCCGGTTGCTGATCGAGGACGGTCAGCACGTCGAGGTCGGTCAGCAGCTGACGCAGGGTACTCCGGACCCGCAGGAGGTTCTGCGGATCCTGGGCATCCGGAAGGCGCAGGAGCACTTGGTGGACGAGGTCCAGGAGGTGTACCGGTCGCAGGGTGTGGCCATTCACGACAAGCACATCGAGATCATCGTCCGGCAGATGCTGCGCCGGGTCACGGTGATCGAGTCCGGCGAGGCGAACCTGCTGCCGGGTGAGCTGGCGGACCGGCTGATGTTCGAGGCCGAGAACCGTCGCGTCGTGGCCGAGGGCGGTACGCCGGCCTCCGGTCGTCCGGTGCTGATGGGGATCACCAAGGCGTCGCTCGCGACCGAGTCGTGGCTGTCGGCCGCCTCCTTCCAGGAGACGACCCGGGTCCTGACCGAGGCCGCGATCCACGGCAAGTCCGACTCGCTGGTCGGTCTGAAGGAGAACGTCATCATCGGCAAGCTGATCCCGGCCGGTACCGGTATGGACCGTTACCGCAACATCCGGGTGGAGCCCACCGAGGAGGCGAAGGCCGCGATGTACTCGATGGTCGGCTACGAGTCGTACGACTACGACTTCGGCCCGTCCGCCGGGCAGTCGGTCCCGCTGGACGACTTCGACCTGGGCTCGTACCAGAACTGAAGTCCCGCACTACCCGCCGAGGGCGGCATCCCCACCAGGGGGTGCCGCCCTCGCGGCTTTGAGGGCACGATGACCAGATGGCAGCGAACAAGACCACCCGGACCGATGCCTCCGTCGAGGACTTCCTCGCCACGATCCCCGAACCGCGGCAGTCCGACGCGCGCGAGCTGACCACGCTGCTGACCGAACTGGCCGGCTGCCGGCCCGCGCTCTGGGGTGACTCGATCGTCGGATTCGGCGAGCGCCACCTGGTCTACCCGAGCGGCCGGGAGCTCGACTGGTTCGAGATCGGCTTCTCACCCCGCAAGACCTCGCTGACGCTCTATCTGACCGAGGGCTTCGACCGGTACGCCGAACTGCTGGCGCGGCTGGGCCCGCATAAGCACACCGTCTCGTGCCTGCACCTCAAGCGGCTGGCCGACGCCGATCGCGACGTACTCACCGAGCTTCTGGCCGGCTCGATCGCGGCCGCCCGGGCGAGCTGATCGGGGCCGCTTGTTCGGGTCCTTCGAAGCCCTTGTTGCTGTTGGCAACCAGGGGTGAGGGGCCCGGATCGACGTAGTTGCAGGGGTTACCGGTGTTGCTGGTGTGACGATCGGACCGGTGTGTTCGGGCGGCTGCGGAGTGTTGCGAGGGGTCGGCGCGGAAGTGTCGGCGGGATGCGCGAAGATGACGCGTATGACGGACCTCCCGGCCTACCTGCAACCGTTCGTGCTGGACGTCGAGCAGGGTGCGGAGCGCCGTGTGGACCGGGTCGGCCAGCTCGACTTCCACCGGCCCGCGGGCACGGCCCGGACCGGCGCGATCCTGCTGGTCCACGGAGGCCCGATGCCTGCCGATCTCGAGGTGCTGCCACGGGATTGGCCCGTCTATCAGGGGTACGCCGCGGCCATCGCTGAACGCGGTCAGGTGGCCGTCACCGTCGACCACAGCCTGATCCGCGGACTCGACCAGCTGACCACCGCCGCGGACGACGTGGAGGCCGCTGTCGGGCTGCTGCGCGCGGATCCGCAGGTCGATCCGGGCCGCGTGGTGCTGTGGTTCTTCTCCGGTGCCGGACTGCTGGCGGGGGAGTGGCTGGACAGCCGCCCCGACTGGCTCCGCGCCGTCGTCCTGACCTACCCCCTACTCGCCACTCCGCCCGGTGTCGATCAACTCATTTCCGCCGCCGAAGTGATCGGTAAACACGATCGGGGCGGTGGGGTGGGGAAAGAATCAAACAGCGTCCTGCCGGTGCTGCTCACCAGGGTCGGCCGCGAGCGCGAAGAGCTCGCCCGACCGGTGGCGGAGTTCGTCTCCGCCGGTGGCGCCGCGCTGGACATCATCGACGTACCGAAAGGGCAACACGGCTTCGACATGCTCGACCACAGCGAAGAGTCCCGCGCCGCGGTGACCAAGGCCCTCGACTGGGCCATCGCCCACCTGGGCGAAGACCCCACCGGCCAGCTCCCCATCCCCAGCACCACCATCCCAGCCCCCACCCACCAACCCACCAAAGTAGGCCTAGTCCCAGCCCCCACTCCCCGCGCAACCACCGCGACAAAACCAGCCGCCGCCCGAGGCACCACACGAACCTCCACAGCCGCAGACGCCCCGGCAGCTGCCCCCGCCGCAAGCAGCGCAGCCGCAACCCGTCCAGCGGACACTGCGGCCAGCGCGGGAGTCGCCACCCGCGAAGCGGGCGCTCCGGCAGGTGCTGCAGCCAGTGGAGCTGCTTCGTCCACCGGGGCTGGCCGTGCAACTGCAGTGGATGTAGCCGAGAAGCCTGCTGAGCCCGCCAGCCAGCTGGACTCGGCTGCTGTGGCTGGGGTCAGCTTGCCGGTGGAGACTGTTGCTTCTCGGGTTGTGGGGCGGGAGCATGCGGCGTACGACGCGCATGATCTGGAGGCGTTTCTGGCGATGTACTCGCCGACCGCGCAGCTCCAGCTTCCCGACGGCACGGTGATGCGGGGGAGACGGTCACTGCGCGAGTACTACCGGCCGCAGTTCGAGGCGGGGCAGTGCAAGAGCGAGCTGATCCAGCGGATGCTGGTCGGCGACTGGGTGGTCGAGCAGTCGATCCTGCACGGCGACGCACCGACGCCGACGATCACGCTCTACCAGGTCCAGGACAACCTCATCACCGAAGTCCGCTTCCTCGCCTGACCACGTCGACACAGTTCGAAAGCACCGCGGCCGAGCCCAACGGCCGCGGTGCCCGAACCGCCCGGCTACCTGATGCCGATCGTCCGCTTGAAGAGCTGGATCTCCTTGTTCTGGAAATAGACCAGGGAGTTCCCGCCGCCGTTGTGGGTGAGCAGGGCGCGGTAGTTGCCGTCAGAGCCGTAGCAGCAGGAGTTGCCACGGTGGAACCAGGCCTTCCCGTTGCCCGACGCGTCGTACTCGACGAGCCGATCTTGAAGCCGGTTAGGTCATGACGCCGAGTGGCGTCGGCTTCCAGCCCGGGAAGACCTTCGCCGCCTGCGCTGCGCTGAGCCCGAGCCGGCCCATCACGACCTCCGACAGCAGGTCGCGGTAGTCGTTGGTGCCCGGCACATCACCCTGATCCAGTACGCCGGGCGCCAACCCCTCCCAGCGACCGTGCACACCACCCTTGACCCCTCCACCGAGCACCAGCGCGACCCCACCGTGCCCATGGTCGGTACCGCTGTTGGCGTTCTGCCCGACCCGTCGGCCGAACTCGCTCATGGTGACCACCGTGGTCTTGTCCAGGTCAGGCCCCAGCTCAGCCGCGAAGGCGGCCAGTGCGCCCGCCACCGTCTTCAGCGAGTTGGTCATGTCGCCGCCATCGACCGTGCCGAGGTCCGTGTGCATGTCCCAGCCACCCAGGTCGACAGTGGCCACCCGTACTCCGGCCTTCGCCTTGATCAGCTGCGCAAGCGTCGCCAGGGCCGCACCGAAGTCCCCATCCGGATAGCCCCGCTCCTTGGCCGGCTTCTGCTGCTGCTTGGCGTAGCTCTGCGCCGAAGCCGCCGCCTGCAAGGCATCCAGCCCCTGCGCACCCAGCGGGTGGTCGATCCCGGTGTAGAGCGTCTCCAGAGCCGCCAACGTCTGTGGCGCGACCCCGTCGATGCCCTTGACGGTGAAGTCCTTCAGCGAGGTCAACATGACGGGGTCGGAGTTCCCCAGCAACGCCCGGCTCATCCGAGCGCCGATCCCCAGCCCACGGAACGTAGTACCGGGTCCTAGTTCCTCCAGGACTCTGTCGAGCCAGCCGGACTGCACTGACGACCGCGCCGCACCACCGCGTTCCAGGCAGTCCTGCGCTTGGAAGTGGCTACGCGTCAGGTCTGGCGTAGACACAGCCGGTACTGCGGCCAGCCGCCCCGCAGTCATGAGTGGCAGCAGCGGAGCCATCGCCGGATGCATCCCGAAGCCCCGCTGGACATTGAGCAGAGAAGCAGCCCGTACTGCGATCCCCGGCCGTGCCTTGAGCAGCTCAGGATCATCGGCCGGTACCAGTACCGACAACCCGTCCATGCCACCCCGCAGGAACACCACGACCAAGGTGCCGCCGGGATCGGCGTTGGGAGCCGCCCACGAGATCCGCGTGGTCACCAGTTGCGTCGCGGCAACCCCGACAGCAAGCCCACCGGCCAGCACGCGACGTCGGGTGAAGCCCTTGCTCCACTGCTCTTGTCTGTCAGTCGCATCGGACGTCACTGCCGCCGCCTGCGCTCGCAGTACGGCGTCTGTCGGTGTCGGGCCGAGCCGTCGCCAGTCCGGGCAGTCCGGGTGCAGTGAGGCGAGTGTGTCTTCCATCAGTCGGTGCTCCTTCAACGGACCAGGAACTGCGGGGAGTCGAGGACCAGTGCGACCACATGCCCCGCCTGCCACTCCATCCGCCCCTGGTCGACCCGGGAGGTGGGCTTGGCTTGAACAAAGGTCGACAGGGCAGTGCGCTGCCGGGTATCCGGGCGTTGGCCGATCAGCCGTTCTCCCAGCCGGTCGAACCACTCCCGGTAGGTGTCGCCCTTGCGAGGGCGCAGCACGGCCGGCAGCTTCTCCTGCTTCAGCCCCTCCCACCAGCCGTGCGCCAGCGCGCGGTGCATGGTCCAGCGCTCCAGCAGCTGTCCCGCGGATGCCCAGGCCGGTGCGACGTCCGGGTAGCCGTTGGGGGAGGGCCATGCCAGTGGCGCATGGCCCAGGTTGGTGAGCTGCCAGTAGACGGCCTCCAGCCCTTTGGCCGTGGTCGGCCCGAACGGCAGGTCGAGGGCGCGGGCACTGCTCACCACATCTTCCAGCGGCCGTTTCGTCTTGCTACCAAGGGAGTTCCAGAACTCACTGCTGCGGAACAGCGCAGTCAGCATCGGCAGGATCGCAGTGTTGTTGCGCAGATAGATCTGCGCCAGCCGGCTGACCAGCTCGGCCGGAGGAGAGTCGTCGACGAACCGTACGACGAGCTTGCGCGCGATGGTCCGCGCAGTCGCCGGGTGCTTGGCCAAGTAGTCGAGATAGCGATCGCCGGTGGCCAGCCCGCCCTTGGCCGAGCTGTTGGCTGCAGTCCAGTCCAGAACCTTCACCCGGCCGGTGCGGTGCTTGTCGGCGACGTACTCGAAGGCACCATCCTTGGTGGCGCCCCGGCCGCTCAGTACATAAGCACTCGCCCGCACGTCCTTCTCGGTATAGCCGGAGGAGACGCCAACGGTGTGCAGGTCCAGCAGCTCACGCCCGAGGTTCTCGTTGACGCTGTCGCGGGTCGAGGCGTCGTTGTCGAGATAGCGCAGCATCGCCGGGTGCCGCATCGCGGCCTTCAACATGTCGCTGTACCGGCCGAAGGCGTGCCGCCGGATCACCGACACCGCGTACTGCGGCGCGACGTCCCAGCCCCGGTCCGACGGCGTCGCGACGTGCAGGTGGTTGGCGAAGACGTCCACCACCACCTCGAAGAGCTGCCGGCTACCGAACATCTGGCGGCCCAGGGTCGCGATCCCGGTGTGGAACATCGCTTCCCAGGAGTACTCCTCGATCGACCGCCGGATGGTGGCGGGATCGGCACCGGCCAGGGTGAGGGCACGCCAGGCCTGGTCACCAGCCAGGTCCTTGGCGGTCGGCGACAGTTGCGCCGCCAGCCACTTGTCGATCCCCAGCCGATCCAGCTCGCGTACGTCGGCAGGGCGCGGGCCGAAGGTCGCCCGGTTCAACAGATGCCGGCGGGCCTGCGCATCGGTGAGTGGCGCGGCCTTGCTGGTCAGCACGCTAGGGGAGGTGCGACCGGCTTTGGCGGCGGCCGCGTAGCCGGCGTACTCCTGTGGCTTGCCGGTCACTTTGGGCTTCTTCGAGCCCTTGCCGGCGACGAAGCTGGAGTCGCGGTCCTCGTCGACGGTCGCGAGACTCGGCTGCTGGGCGACGCGGGCGCGGCCGGCCGTAGTACGGGCTGCGGCCCCGGATCCGGAACTGTTCGGTGACTCGGCGGCGAGGACGCGATTCCGGAGGGTGTCCGGACGGCTCAGGATCTCCGCTGCCAGCCCGCCGGCGGCCAGGGTGCCGGCGACGGCACCGATGGCCGCCCGGCGAGCCACCGGCGACAGGGTCCTTGGGGCGGAAGGACCCGGCGGCGGCTGGGTGTCCGCGGTGAGGCGGGGACGGTTCGGGGGGACGGGACCGTGTTCCACGAGGGGTTTCTCCAGGCGCGGGCGGTGGCTAGAACAGATCCCCGTTATCAGGTCGTTACACCCGACGGGCGTGACTATGCCGCAAAGTCCGCCGTCGCGGTCCGGTCCGGCCGGACTTTTACCGCGATCAGACGTTTCGCCTGGTTATGGCCGCGTCAAGAGTGCGGCCGGGAGTCGGGTAGACTGGCAGTGCGGCTGCGCCTCTGCAGCGTTCGGTGCTCTGTTTTGACCGTGCCTGAGGCAGCCGCTAGTCTTAACGATCGTGCCCGGGTCATCCTGGGCCGTCATGCGTGCCCCTCGTATTCCGGGACAGCGCGCGTGGCACGGGACTTGCTCCGACAGTCAGAAAGTTTATGACTCCGGCGTGCCTGTGCCCACGCGACACACCCGACCGCGGGGGTCAGGCGCGCAGCAACCGACCGGACGACAGAAAGAGACCTACGCGGTGCCCACCATTCAGCAGCTGGTCCGCAAGGGCCGCCAGGACAAGGTGTCGAAGAACAAGACGCCGGCCCTGAAGGGTTCCCCTCAGCGTCGTGGTGTTTGCACGCGCGTTTACACGACGACTCCGAAGAAGCCGAACTCCGCGCTCCGCAAGGTTGCCCGTGTCCGCCTCACCAGCGGCATCGAGGTCACCGCCTACATCCCGGGCGTCGGCCACAACCTGCAGGAGCACTCGATCGTGCTCGTGCGTGGCGGTCGTGTGAAGGACCTCCCGGGTGTCCGGTACAAGATCATCCGCGGTTCGCTCGACACCCAGGGTGTGAAGAACCGGAAGCAGGCTCGCAGCCGGTACGGCGCGAAGAAGGAGAAGAGCTAATGCCGCGCAAGGGTCCCGCCCCGAAGCGGCCGGTCATCATCGACCCGGTCTACAGTTCGCCGCTCGTCACCCAGTTGATCTCCAAGATCCTGGTCGACGGCAAGAAGCAGATCGCGCAGAGCATCGTCTACACCGCCCTCGAGGGCACCCGGACGAAGACGGGCACCGACCCGGTCATCACGCTCAAGCGCGCCCTGGACAACGTGAAGCCCAGCATCGAGGTGAAGAGCCGCCGCGTCGGTGGAGCCACCTACCAGGTGCCGATCGAGGTCAAGCCCGGTCGCTCGACCACGCTCGCCCTGCGCTGGCTCACGTCGTACTCCCGGGCCCGTCGCGAGAAGACGATGGCCGAGCGCCTGATGAACGAGATCCTGGACGCGTCCAACGGTCTCGGTGCGTCGGTGAAGCGCCGCGAGGACACGCACAAGATGGCCGAAGCCAACAAGGCTTTCGCCCACTACCGCTGGTGAGCCGGGGCCCGCTCCGGGCCCCCGCGTTCACTCTTTGAAGCTAGACAGAAGCGAGAGGTAGACCACCGAGGTGGCCGTACAAATCACCACCGATCTGGGCATGGTGCGCAACATCGGCATCATGGCCCACATCGACGCCGGCAAGACGACGACGACCGAGCGGATTCTCTTCTACACCGGTATCACCTACAAGATCGGTGAGGTCCACGACGGCGCCGCCACGATGGACTGGATGGAGCAGGAGCAGGAGCGCGGCATCACCATCACGTCCGCCGCGACGACCTGTACCTGGAAAGACCACACCATCAACATCATCGACACCCCCGGGCACGTCGACTTCACCGTCGAGGTGGAGCGCTCGCTGCGCGTCCTCGACGGCGCCGTCGCGGTGTTCGACGGTGTCGCCGGTGTCGAGCCGCAGTCCGAGACCGTGTGGCGCCAGGCGGACCGGTACGGCGTACCGCGGATCTGCTTCGTCAACAAGCTGGACCGGACCGGCGCGGAGTTCATGCGCTGCGTCGACATGATCGTCGACCGGCTGGCCGCGGTGCCGCTGGTGCTGCAGCTGCCGATCGGCGCGGAGTCCGACTTCATCGGTGTCGTCGACCTGATCGGGATGCGCGCGCTGACCTGGCGTGGCGAGACCACGATGGGTGAGGACTACACCGTCGAGGAGATCCCGGCCACCCACACCGAGATCGCCGCCGAGTGGCGCGACAAGCTGATCGAGACGCTGGCCGAGGCCGACGACGAGATCATGGAGATGTACCTGGAAGGCCAGGAGCCGACCCAGGAGCAGATCATGGCCGGCATCCGCCGGGCGACGATCGCCTCCAAGCTGACCCCCGTGCTGACCGGTACCGCGTTCAAGAACAAGGGCGTCCAGCCCCTGCTCGACGCGATCAACGCCTTCCTGCCGAGCCCGCTCGACGTCCCCGACATCGAGGGTCACGACATCAAGGACGGCACCGAGGTCGTACTGCGCAAGCCGGCCGACAGCGAGCCCTTCTCGGCGCTGGCCTTCAAGATCGCGGCCGACCCGCACCTGGGCAAGCTGACCTTCATCCGGGTCTACTCGGGCAAGCTCGAGACCGGCACCCAGGTGCTGAACCCGACCAAGGGCCGCAAGGAGCGGATCGGCAAGATCTACCGCATGCACGCGAACAAGCGTGAGGAGATCGCGTCGGTCGGCGCCGGCCACATCGTCGCCGTGATGGGTCTGAAGGACACCACCACCGGCGAGACGCTGTGCGACCCGGCCAAGCCGGTCCTGCTGGAGTCGATGACGTTCCCGGCTCCGGTCATCTCGGTCGCCATCGAGCCCAAGTCGAAGGCCGACCAGGAGAAGCTGGGCGTCGCGATCCAGCGGCTGGCCGACGAGGACCCGACCTTCCAGGTCCGGACCGACGAGGACACCGGCCAGACGATCATCGCCGGCATGGGTGAGCTGCACCTCGAGGTGCTGGTCGACCGGATGAAGCGCGAGTTCCGCGTCGAGGCCAACGTCGGCAAGCCGCAGGTCGCCTACCGCGAGACCATCAAGAAGAAGGTCGAGAAGGTCGACTACACGCACAAGAAGCAGACCGGTGGTTCGGGTCAGTTCGCGCGTGTGATCATCACCATCGAGCCGACTTCGGTCGAGGCCGGTGGCGAGGGCGGTTACGAGTTCGTCAACGCCGTCACCGGTGGCCGCATCCCCCGCGAGTACATCCCGTCGGTGGACGAGGGTGCTCAGGAAGCGATGGAGTTCGGCGTCCTGGCCGGCTACCCGATGGTGGACGTCAAGGTCACCTTGACCGACGGCGCCTACCACGACGTCGACTCCTCCGAGCTCGCCTTCAAGATCGCCGGGTCGATGGCCTTCAAGGACGCCGCCCGCCGGGCGACTCCGGTCATCCTCGAGCCGATGTTCGCGGTCGAGGTCATCACGCCCGAGGACTACATGGGTGAAGTGATCGGCGACCTCAACTCACGCCGCGGCCAGATCCAGTCGATGGACGAGGGCCCCGGTGGCAGCCGGGCTATCAAAGCCTCGGTGCCGTTGTCCGAGATGTTCGGGTATGTCGGGGACCTGCGGTCGAAGACCCAGGGCCGCGCGTCGTACTCGATGCAGTTCGATTCCTACGCCGAGGTTCCGAAGAACGTGGCGGAAGAGATCATCAAGAAGGCCCGCGGCGAGTAATCTCGCTCCGGACCAACCAACCCACAGCGCGTCGGCGTACGGCGTAAGTCAACATTTTCCAGGAGGGCCCCAGTGGCTAAGGCGAAGTTCGAGCGGACTAAGCCGCACGTCAACATCGGCACCATCGGTCACATCGACCACGGTAAGACGACTCTTACCGCGGCGATCACCAAGGTGCTGCACGACAAGTACCCGACCCTCAACGAGGCGTCGGCCTTCGATCAGATCGACAAGGCGCCGGAAGAGCGTCAGCGCGGTATCACCATCTCCATCGCGCACGTCGAGTACCAGACCGAGGCCCGGCACTACGCACACGTCGACTGCCCGGGTCACGCGGACTACATCAAGAACATGATCACCGGTGCGGCCCAGATGGACGGCGCGATCCTGGTCGTCGCCGCCACCGACGGCCCGATGCCCCAGACGCGTGAGCACGTGCTGCTCGCCCGTCAGGTCGGCGTGCCGGCGATGGTCGTCGCCCTGAACAAGTGCGACATGGTCGACGACGAGGAGATCCTGGAGCTCGTCGAGCTCGAGGTCCGCGAGCTGCTCTCGGAGCAGGAGTTCGACGGTGACAACGCCCCGGTCGTGAAGGTCGCGGCGCACCCGGCTCTGCAGGGTGACGCCAAGTGGGGCGAGTCGATCATCGAGCTGATGGACGCGGTCGACTCCTACATCCCGCAGCCGGAGCGCGAGATCGACAAGCCGTTCCTGATGCCGGTGGAGGACGTCTTCACCATCACGGGTCGCGGCACGGTCATCACCGGCCGGATCGAGCGCGGTGTCGTCAAGGTCAACGAGACGGTCGACCTGATCGGCATCCGCCCGGAGAAGCAGACCACCACGGTCACCGGTATCGAGATGTTCCGCAAGCTGCTCGACGAGGGCCAGGCCGGTGAGAACGTCGGTCTGCTGCTTCGTGGCACCAAGCGCGAGGACGTCGAGCGCGGCATGGTCGTCATCAAGCCGGGCACCACGACCCCGCACACCAACTTCGACGCGTCGGTCTACATCCTGTCGAAGGAGGAGGGCGGCCGTCACACGCCGTTCTTCCAGAACTACCGGCCCCAGTTCTACTTCCGCACCACGGACGTCACCGGCGTCGTCACGCTGCCCGAGGGCACCGAGATGGTCATGCCGGGCGACAACACCGACATGTCGGTCGAGCTGATCCAGCCGATCGCCATGGAAGAGGGCCTGAAGTTCGCGATCCGTGAAGGTGGCCGCACCGTCGGCGCCGGCCGGGTCACCAAGATCCTCAAGTGATTTCACGAGGTCCGCGAGGGCTCGCACGCTGAGCCTCCGCGGACCTCTGCTTTGCACGCGGGATCCGGGGCAAGTCGGGGTCGGTGACTCCGGAACGGTTCCGGTTCCCAGCGTGCGGAGCCACCCGATTGGCGTTTCGGCGTCAATCTCTGGCACAATATTCAGGTTGCTCAGGCGAGGCCGCCGGGGCGCGCCCCAGACATGTTTCTGGCAGGTGCGCCGGACCGGAGACCATGCCGAGGTTCCGGTCCGAGACCGAGCCCCGATCACCATCCCAGGGTCGAAAGTGTGTGGCGACGCGCGTGCCGCGTCCGCGACACACCCGACCGCGGGGGTCGGAGCGACAAAGACGAAGACGAAGAGAAGGACGTAGCGAAGCGATGGCGGGACAAAAGATCCGCATCCGGCTGAAGGCCTACGACCACGAGGTCATCGACAGTTCGGCGCGCAAGATCGTCGACACGGTGACGCGTACTGGTGCGAAGGTTGCTGGCCCGGTGCCGTTGCCGACGGAAAAGAACGTGTTCTGCGTCATCCGCTCGCCGCACAAGTACAAGGACAGCCGCGAGCACTTCGAGATGCGCACCCACAAGCGGCTCATCGACATCATCGACCCCACGCCGAAGACCGTCGACTCGCTGATGCGGCTCGACCTGCCGGCCGGTGTCGACATCGAGATCAAGCTCTGAGGGAAACGCGAAACCAATGAGCAATCAGAAGAACACGCGCGGTCTGCTGGGCACCAAGCTCGGTATGACCCAGACCTGGGACGAGAACAACCGAGTCGTCCCCGTCACCGTGATCCAGGCCGGTCCCTGTGTGGTGACCGAGGTGCGTACCTCGGCCAGCCACGGGTACGACGGCGTCCAGATCGCCTTCGGTGACATCGACCCCCGCAAGGTGAACTCGCCGATGCGCGGCCACTTCGAGAAGGCCGGCGTGACTCCTCGCCGGCACCTGCTCGAGCTGCGGACCGCTGACGCCAGCGAGTACACGCTCGGCCAGGAGATCAAGGCCGAGGCGTTCGCCGCGGGCGAGATCGTCGATGTCTCCGCCACCAGCAAGGGCAAGGGTTTCGCCGGTGTGATGAAGCGCCACGGCTTCCACGGCCTGCGCGCGACCCACGGTGTGCACAAGAAGCACCGCTCGCCGGGTTCGATCGGCGGCTGCGCCACCCCGGGCCGGGTCTTCAAGGGCCTGCGGATGGCGGGCCGGATGGGCAACGAGAAGGTCACCACGCAGAACGTGACCGTCCACGCCATCGACGCCGAGCGCGGCCTGGTCCTGCTCAAGGGTGCCGTTCCCGGCCCCAAGGGCGGCCTGGTGCTGATCCGCAACGCCGCGAAGGGAGCCACCAAATGAGCACCGTCGACGTCGTCGCCGTGAAGGGTGACAAGGTCGAGAAGTTGGGCTCCGTGGAGCTCCCCGCTGAGCTGTTCGACGTCCAGGTCAACATCCCGTTGATCCACCAGGTCGTCGTGGCCCAGCTGGCCGCCGCCCGTCAGGGCACGCACAAGGTCAAGCGCCGGGGCGAGGTGTCCGGTGGTGGCGCCAAGCCGTACCGCCAGAAGGGCACCGGCCGCGCCCGTCAGGGCTCGACCCGCGCACCGCAGTTCACCGGTGGTGGCGTGGTGCACGGCCCGACCCCGCGCGACTACAGCCAGCGGACCCCGAAGAAGATGATCGCCGCCGCCCTGCGCGGTGCGCTCTCCGACCGGGCCCGTGACGGCCGCGTGCACGTGGTCGAGCAGTTCGTCGAAGGCGACCAGCCGTCCACCAAGGCCGCACTGAAGGTCCTCAGCGAGGTCACCGAGTACCTGAAGGTGCTCATCGTGGTCGAGCGCGACGACGACGTCTCGCTGCTCAGCCTGCGCAACGTGCCGACCGTGCACCTGATCGCGGCCGACCAGCTGAACGCGTACGACGTGCTGTGCAACGACGCGGTGATCTTCACCAAGGCGTCCCTGGACGCCTTCGTCGCCGGTACGCCGAAGGGCAAGTCCGTCAAGGCCGTCGCGACGTCGACCGAAGCCGAGCAGGAGGTAGAAGCATGAGCCACGGAGTCAACAAGGACCCGCGGGACGTGCTGCTGCGGCCGGTCGTGAGCGAGAAGAGCTACGGCCTGCTGGACGAGCAGAAGTACACGTTCGAGGTCGCCCCGGACGCCAACAAGACCGAGATCAAGCTCGCGGTCCAGAAGGTGTTCAAGGTCCGCGTGACCAGCGTCAACACGATCAACCGCAAGGGCAAGCGCCGCCGTACCCGTACGGGCTGGGGCAAGCGTCCTGACACCAAGCGAGCGATCGTCAGCCTTGCCGGCGACGACCGCATCGACATCTTCGGAGGCCAGTCGTAATGGGTATCCGCAAATACAAGCCGACAACGCCGGGCCGTCGTGGCTCCAGCGTGGCCGACTTCGTCGAGCTCACCCGTTCGACCCCCGAGAAGTCGCTGCTGCGTCCGCTGCCCAAGAAGGGCGGCCGGAACAGCTCCGGCAAGATCACCACCCGGCACCACGGTGGCGGTCACAAGCGGGCGTACCGCCTGATCGACTTCAAGCGGTACGACAAGGACGGGGTGCCGGCCAAGGTCGCGCACATCGAGTACGACCCGAACCGCACCGCGCGGATCGCACTGCTGCACTACGTCGACGGCGAGAAGCGCTACATCCTCGCCCCGGCCAAGCTGGAGCAGGGCACGATCATCGAGAACGGCCCGGCGGCGGACATCAAGGTCGGCAACAACCTTCCGCTCCGCAACATCCCGGTCGGTTCGACGATCCACGCCGTCGAGCTTCGTCCCGGTGGTGGCGCCAAGATGGCCCGCTCCGCCGGTGCCAGCGTTCAGCTGGTCGCCAAGGAGGGCCGGATGGCCACCCTGCGGATGCCGTCCGGCGAGGTCCGGATGGTCGACGTGCGCTGCCGCGCCACCCTCGGTGAGGTCGGCAACGGCGAGCAGTCGAACATCAACTGGGGCAAGGCCGGCCGGATGCGCTGGAAGGGCAAGCGCCCGACCGTCCGCGGTGTCGCGATGAACCCGGTGGACCACCCGCACGGTGGTGGTGAGGGTAAGACCTCCGGTGGACGCCACCCGGTGTCCCCGTGGGGCAAGCCTGAGGGCCGCACCCGCGGTACCAAGGAAAGCGACCGCATGATCGTCCGGCGCCGCAAGGCCGGCAAGAAGCGCTGATAGGAGCCGGACAGAATGCCACGCAGCCTGAAGAAGGGCCCGTTCGTCGACCACCACCTGCTCAAGAAGGTGGAGGTGCAGAACGAAAAGGGCACCAAGAACGTGATCAAGACCTGGTCGCGCCGATCGATGATCATTCCCGACATGATCGGCCACACGCTCGCGGTGCACGACGGGCGCAAGCACGTCCCGGTGTTCGTGACGGACGCGATGGTCGGGCACAAGCTCGGCGAATTCGCCCCGACCCGGACGTTCAAGGGTCACGAGAAGGACGACCGCAAGGCACGGCGTCGCTGACCCCCGGGTCAGTGATTACGCGCAAGCAACCTACGGAGAGATTCGAACATCATGAGCGTTCAAGAGCGTAGGGCCGTCAGTGCCCGTCGCGAGAGCCTGTTGGGCGACGAGCCCGGGGCCTTCGCGGTCGCGCGCTTCGTCCGCGTGACGCCTATGAAGGCGCGCCGCGTGGTCGACCTGGTGCGCGGCATGGGCATCGACGATGCACTCGCCACTCTGAAGTTCGCCCCGCAGGCCGCTGCCGCGACCGTGTACAAGGTCGTCGACAGCGCCGCGGCGAACGCCGAGGGCACCGAGCACCTGAGCCGGGCCGACCTGGTCGTGGTGAAGGCCTTCGTGGACGAGGGACCGACGCTGAAGCGTCACCGCCCGCGTGCACAGGGCCGGGCCACCCGGATCGACAAGCGGACCAGCCACATCACCGTCGTGGTCGGCCCGAAGGTCGAGGTCGCGCCGCCGGCCAAGAAGGCCGATGCCAAGAAGGCAGAAGCCAAGCAGGACGACGCCAAGTCGGGCACGGCCAAGAAGGCCACTGCCAAGAAGGCGCCGGCCAAGAAGGCGACCGCCACCAAGGCTGAGAAGAAGGAGACCCGATAGTGGGCCAGAAGGTTAACCCGCACGGGTTCCGACTCGGCATCAGCACCGACCACAAGAGCCGTTGGTACGCCGACAAGCTCTACAAGGACTACGTGGGCGAGGATGTCAAGATCCGTCGCCTGCTGAGCAAGGGCATGGAGCGTGCCGGCATCTCCCGCGTGGAGATCGAGCGCACCCGTGACCGGGTTCGGGTCGACATCCACACCGCGCGTCCGGGCATCGTGATCGGTCGCCGCGGCGCCGAGGCGGACCGGATCCGGGGCAGCCTGGAGGAGCTCACCGGCAAGCAGGTGCAGCTGAACATCCTCGAGGTCAAGAACGCCGAGATCGACGCTCAGCTCGTCGCCCAGGGTGTGGCGGAGCAGCTGTCCGGCCGCGTGGCGTTCCGCCGCGCGATGCGCAAGGCGATGCAGACCACCATGCGTGGCGGCGCCCTGGGCATCCGGATCCAGTGCTCCGGCCGTCTGGGTGGCGCCGAGATGTCGCGGTCGGAGTTCTACCGCGAAGGACGGGTGCCGCTGCACACGCTGCGCGCGGACATCGACTACGGCTTCTACGAGGCCCGCACGACCTTCGGCCGGATCGGCGTGAAGGTCTGGATCTACAAGGGCGACGTCGCCGGCTCCCGGGCCGAGCGCGAGGCGCAGGCAGCTGCCCGCGCCGCCACCCAGCAGCGTGGCCGTCCGGCCCGCCGTGACGGTGGCGACCGTGGCGATCGCGGTGGCCGTGGCGGCGACCGTGGTGGCCGTGGTGGCGATCGTGGTGCCGCCCGCAACGACGCTCCGAAGGCCGACGCTGCTCCGGCAGCCGAGAAGCCGGCCGAGACGACCGGAACGGAGAGCTGAACCGTGCTCATCCCCCGCAAGGTCAAGCACCGCAAGCAGCACCACCCGAAGCGCTCCGGCGCTGCCAAGGGTGGTACGACGCTGGCGTTCGGTGACTTCGGCATCCAGGCGCTGGAGAGCCACTACGTCACCAACCGGCAGATCGAGTCCGCTCGTATCGCGATGACCCGGCACATCAAGCGTGGCGGAAAGGTCTGGATCAACATCTACCCGGACCGCCCGCTGACCAAGAAGCCGGCCGAGACCCGGATGGGTTCCGGTAAGGGTTCGCCCGAGTGGTGGATCGCGAACGTCAAGTCCGGACGCGTGATGTTCGAACTGTCCGGTGTCCCCGAGGACGTCGCCCGCGAGGCGATGCGCCGCGCGATTCACAAGTTGCCGATGAAGTGCCGCTTCATCACCCGAGAGGCAGGTGAGAACTGATGGCTACCCTGACCGCCGCCGAGCTGCGGAACCTGGGAAAGGACGAGCTTCTGGAGAAGCTCGGTAACGCCAAGGAGGAGCTGTTCAACCTCCGGTTCCAGGCTGCCACGGGTCAGCTGGAGTCCCACGGCCGGCTGCGCGCCGTCCGCAAGGACATCGCCCGCATCTACACGGTGCTGACCGAGCGCGCGCTCGGCATCACCGAAGAGGTTGAATCAGCACCCGTGGCCGAGGCTGACGCCGAGGTCGAGGCTGACGAGACCGCGGACGACAGTGAAAAGGCCGGGAGCAAGGCATGACCGAGAACGCAGCTAAGGACGAGACCGTGAGCACGACCCAGCAGACGCGCAGCGCCCGCAAGACCCGTGAGGGCCTGGTGCTGAGCGACAAGATGGACAAGACCGTCACCGTCGAGGTCGAGGACCGGGTCAAGCACAAGCTGTACGGCAAGGTCATCCGTCGCACCAGCAAGCTCAAGGCGCACGACGAGCAGAACGCCGCCGGGATCGGCGACCGGGTCCTCCTGATGGAGACCCGGCCGCTGTCGGCGACCAAGCGCTGGCGCGTCGTGGAGATCCTCGAAAAGGCGAAGTGACCAACGACGCCACGCAGTACCCAATCGAAATCATTCGTTCCGCAAGGCTCACCGTGTGTGAGAACCAGCGAGACAACCAGGAGATCAACAGATGATCCAGCAGGAGTCGCGACTGAAGGTCGCCGACAACACGGGTGCCAAGGAGATCTTGTGCATCCGAGTTCTCGGTGGCTCCGGTCGGCGCTACGCCGGTGTCGGTGACACGATCGTCGCCACCGTCAAGGACGCGATCCCGGGTGGCGGCGTCAAGAAGGGCGACGTCGTCAAGGCTGTCATCGTGCGCACCGTGAAGGAGCGCCGGCGTCCGGACGGCTCCTACATCCGGTTCGACGAGAACGCCGCCGTGATCCTCAAGGCCGACGGTGAGCCGCGTGGTACCCGTATCTTCGGGCCGGTCGGCCGGGAGCTGCGCGAGAAGCGCTTCATGAAGATCATCTCGCTCGCTCCGGAGGTGCTCTGAGATGTCAGGCAAGCCCCAGCAGAAGGTGCAGCGTTCGCTGCACGTCAAGAAGGGTGATCTCGTTCGCGTGATCGCCGGCAAGTCCAAGGGCCTCGAGGGCAAGATCATCTCGGTCCTGCCCGAGGCCGAGAAGGTCATCGTCGAAGGCGTGAACCGGGTCAAGAAGCACACCAAGGTGCAGCAGGCCCAGCGCGGCGGCACCACGGGTGGCATCGTCACCCAGGAAGCCCCGATCCACGTCTCCAACGTGATGCTTCTGGTCGAGGTCGAGAAGGACGGCAAGAAGCAGAAGGTGACCACCCGCGTCGGTTACAACCGCGTCGAGGTGCAGAAGCGGCGCCCCGACGGTTCGACGTACACCGGTTTCCGGAGCGTCCGGATCGCGCGGCGTACCGGCGAGGAGATCTGATGACGACGGCAACCCCCGAGGCGAAGACGTTGCCCCGGTTGAAGACCAAGTACCGCGAAGAGATCGTCGGCAAGCTGAACGAGGAGTTCCAGTTCGCCAACGTCATGCAGGTGCCCGGGCTCACCAAGATCGTGGTGAACATGGGTGTCGGCGAGGCGGCCCGCGACTCGAAGCTGATCGACGGTGCCATCAAGGACCTGGCCGCGATCACCGGCCAGAAGCCGCAGGTGACCAAGGCCCGCAAGTCGATCGCGCAGTTCAAGCTGCGTGAAGGCATGCCGATCGGCGCGCACGTCACGCTGCGCGGTGACCGGATGTGGGAGTTCCTGGACCGGCTGCTGTCGCTCGCGCTGCCCCGGATCCGTGACTTCCGCGGCCTGTCGCCCAAGCAGTTCGACGGCAACGGGAACTACACCTTCGGTCTGACCGAGCAGGTGATGTTCCACGAGATCAACCAGGACCGGATCGATCGGGTTCGCGGGATGGACATCACCGTGGTGACCACCGCCAAGAACGACGACGAGGGGCGCGCGCTGCTGCGGCAGCTCGGCTTCCCGTTCAAGGAGAACTGACGTGGCGAAGACAGCACTCAAGGTCAAGCAGGCCCGCAAGCCGAAGTTCGCGGTGCGTGGCTACACGCGCTGCCAGCGTTGCGGCCGGCCCAAGGCCGTCTTCCGCAAGTTCGGCCTGTGCCGGATCTGCCTGCGCGAGATGGCGCACCGGGGCGAGCTGCCCGGTGTGACGAAGTCCAGCTGGTGACGCAGTACCAAGTCCAGCTGGTGACCATCCGTACCACGGGCACCGTTTTTTTCTCTACTCAAAATCTAGTCACCGTAGGTCGCCATGAGGCGAAACCACGGCGGGAAAGAGGCCCCAGGCCATGACGATGACCGACCCGATCGCAGACATGCTCACTCGTCTGCGCAACGCCAACCAGGCGTATCACGAGTCGACCCAGATGCCGTACAGCAAGATCAAGCAGGGCATCGCCGACATCCTCCAGCAGGAGGGCTACATCTCCTCCTACAAGGTGGAGGAGCCCAAAGAGGGCACCGTCGGCAAGACGCTCGTTGTTGATCTGAAGTTCGGCCCGAGCCGGGAGCGTTCGATCGCCGGCGTTCGCCGGATCAGCAAGCCCGGCCTGCGGGTGTACGCGAAGTCGACCAATCTGCCCAAGGTGCTCGGTGGCCTCGGCGTCGCGATCATCTCGACGTCGCAGGGACTCCTGACCGACCGGCAGGCCAAGAACAAGGGCGTTGGCGGGGAAGTCCTCGCCTACGTCTGGTGACGAAGAACCGGAAGGAGGACCACTCTCATGTCTCGCATCGGTAAGCTCCCGATCACGGTCCCGGCCGGCGTCGACGTCACGATCGACGGCCAGACGGTCACCGTGAAGGGCCCCAAGGGCCAGCTCACGCACAGCGTTGCAGAGCCCATCGTGGTCAATCGCGACGAGGACGGCACGATCGCCGTCACCCGTCCGGACGACCAGCGCAAGAGCAAGGAACTGCACGGCCTGTCCCGCACTCTGATCGCCAACCTGGTGACCGGCGTGACGGAAGGCTACGAGAAGAAGCTCGAGATCGTCGGCGTCGGGTACCGCGTCCTGGCCAAGGGACCGACCCAGCTGGAGTTCTCGCTCGGCTACAGCCACACGATCACGGTGGACGCCCCTGAGGGCATCACCTTCGTGGTCGAGGCGCCGACCAAGTTCTCGGTGCAGGGAATCGACAAGCAGTCGGTCGGCGAGGTCGCCGCCAACATCCGCAAGCTGCGCAAGCCCGAGCCCTACAAGGGCAAGGGTGTGCGGTACGCGGGCGAGCAGGTGCGCCGCAAGGTCGGAAAGGCTGGTAAGTAACCATGGCGATCGGATTGCGTCACAACAAGCATTCCGCCAAGAAGACCTCTTCCCGGCTGCGTCGCCAGATCCGCGTCCGCAAGAAGGTCAACGGCACGGCCGACCGGCCGCGCCTGGTGGTCAGCAAGTCCTCGAAGCACCTGTTCGCTCAGGTCATCGACGACGTCGCCGGCGTCACCTTGGTGTCCGCCTCCACGATGGAGGCCGACCTGCGTGGTGCGGAGGCGAACAAGACGGACAAGGCCAAGACCGTGGGCGGCCTGATCGCCGACCGCGCGAAGGCAGCCGGCATCGACTCGGTCGTGTTCGACCGGGCCGGGAACAAGTACCACGGCCGCATCGCGGCCCTGGCCGACGCCGCCCGTGAGGGCGGCCTCGGCTTCTGACATGGCGACGCAAAAGGAAGAAGGTAGTTCGAAATGAGCGGAGGCCAGCAGCGTCGCGGAGGCGGCGCCGGTGGTGAGCGCCGTAACCGCGACGGTGGTCGTGGTGCGGCAGCTGACAAGACCGCCTACATCGAGCGCGTGGTAGCCATCAACCGTGTCGCCAAGGTCGTGAAGGGTGGTCGTCGCTTCAGCTTCACCGCCCTCGTGGTCGTCGGCGACGGTGATGGCACCGTCGGTGTGGGATACGGAAAGGCCAAGGAGGTGCCCGCGGCGATCGCCAAGGGTGTCGAGGAGGCCAAGAAGTCGTTCTTCAAGGTGCCGAGGATCCAGGGCACCATTCCGCACCCGGTCCAGGGCGAGAAGGCCGCAGGCGTTGTCATGCTGCGTCCGGCCGCTCCCGGTACCGGTGTGATCGCGGGTGGTTCGGCGCGCGCGGTACTGGAGTGCGCCGGGATCCACGACATCCTGAGCAAGTCGCTGGGCTCGTCCAACGCCATCAACGTGGTTCACGCCACCGTCGAGGCGCTGCGCAGCCTGGAGACCCCGGAGGCCGTGGCGGCTCGCCGTGGTCTGCCGGTCGAGCACGTCGCTCCGGCGGCACTGCTGAAGGCGCGGGCGGAGGCGGCATCCTGATGGCACGCTTGAAGGTGACCCAGACCCGTTCCGGCATCGGTGGCAAGCAGAACCAGCGCGACACGCTGCGCACCCTGGGCGTCAAGCGGATCGGCGACACCGCCGTCCACGAAGACAAGCCCGAGGTTCGCGGTATGGTCCGCGCTGTTCGCCACCTCATCACCGTCGAAGAGGTTGACTGACATGGCGCTCAAGGTTCATCACCTGCGTCCGGCGCCCGGCGCCAAGACCGCCAAGACCCGCGTGGGTCGTGGTGAGGGCTCCAAGGGCAAGACGGCCGGCCGCGGTACCAAGGGCAGCAAGGCCCGCAACAACATCCCCGAGAACTTCGAGGGTGGCCAGATGCCGCTGCACATGCGGCTGCCGAAGCTGAAGGGCTTCAAGAGCAGGAACCGAGTGGAGTTCCAGGTCGTTAACCTGGACAAGCTCGGACAGCTGTTCCCCGAAGGGGGCGAGGTCGGCGTTGCCGACCTGGTCGCCAAGGGTGCGGTCCGTGACAGTCTTCCGGTGAAGGTACTGGGAGACGGCGAACTCACGGTTGCTCTGCAAGTTTCGGTGCACAAGTTCTCGAAGTCCGCCAAGGAGAAGATCGCGGCGGCCGGAGGAACCACCACCGAGGTGTGAGTAACCAGGGCTCGTGCGAGCCAGCGCTTGTATATTGAGCGCTGGATGTCGGACGAGCCCTGGTTCGTCTCTTGCCCAGCTGCTTTGCTAGGCCCTGCCCTGCCCGGGGCAAGGGAAACTTGTGGGAGGACAGGGTGTTAGGCGCCTTTGCCAACGCGTTCAAGACTCCGGACCTGCGCCGGAAGATCTTGTTCGTGCTCTTCATTATCGTGATCTTCCGGATCGGTTCTGTTGTTCCGGCGCCTGGCGTCAACGTCAACTCGCTGGACGTCTGCCTGCGCCAGTCCCAAACGGGCGCGAACGCGAACCTCTACAACCTGATCAACCTGTTCTCCGGTGGGGCACTGCTGCAGCTCGCGATCTTCGCGCTGGGCATCATGCCGTACATCACCGCCAGCATCATTCTGCAGCTGCTCACCGTGGTCATCCCGCGGCTGGAGTCGCTGAAGAAGGAGGGCCAGGCGGGCCAGACCAAGATCACCCAGTACACCCGGTTCCTGACCGTCGGACTGGCGATCCTGCAGGCGACCGCGTTCGTCGCGCTCGCCCGGACGCCCGGCCGGCTGTTCCAGGGCTGTAACGAGCCCCTGCTGCACAACGACGGCTGGTTCCCGGTCGTCGTGATGGTGATGACCATGACCGCCGGTACCGGTGTGGTCATGTGGCTGGGTGAGCTGATCACCGATCGCGGTGTCGGCAACGGCATGTCGATCCTGATCTTCACCCAGATCGTCGCCACCTTCCCGTCGCAGCTGTGGAGCATCCGCAAGTCCCAGGGCGTCGGCAAGTTCATCGTCGTGCTCGTCATCGGCCTGGTGATCATGGCCGCGGTCATCTTCATCGAGCAGGCGCAGCGCCGGATCCCGGTGCAGTACGCCAAGCGGATGGTCGGCCGGAAGATGTTCGGCGGTACGTCGACCTACATCCCGCTGAAGGTGAACCAGGCCGGTGTGATCCCGGTCATCTTCGCCTCCAGCCTGATGTACCTTCCGGTGCTGGTCAGCCAGTTCAAACAGGAAGAGAAATGGGCCCAGTGGATCCAGGGCAACCTGGTCAAGGGTGACCACCCGATCTACATGGTGACGTATGTCGCCCTGATCATCTTCTTCACGTACTTCTACGTCTCGATTACCTTCAATCCGAAGGAAGTTGCAGACAACATGAAGAAGTACGGCGGCTTCATCCCCGGGATCCGGGCGGGCCGGCCGACCGAGGAGTACCTCTCCTACGTTCTGTCCCGCATCACGTTGCCCGGCGCGATCTACCTGGCGATCATCTCGATGATCCCGCTGGTCGCACTCGTCCTGCTGAACGCCAGCCAGAACTTCCCGTTCGGCGGTACGTCGATCCTGATCATGGTCGGTGTCGGCCTGGACACGGTGAAGCAGATCGAGTCGCAGCTGCAGCAACGTAATTACGAAGGGTTCCTGCGCTGATGAGAATGTTGCTGATGGGTCCGCCCGGAGCGGGTAAGGGTACGCAGGCAAAGGTGCTTGCGGACCGGCTCGGCATCCCGGCCGTATCCACCGGCGACATCTTCCGCGCCAACGTCGCGGACGAGACCGAGCTCGGTCTCGAGGCGAAGCGGTACATGGACGCGGGCAACTACGTCCCCGACGAGGTCACCAACGCAATGGTGCGCGACCGGTTGTCGGAGGCGGACGCGGGTGAGGGGTTCCTGCTCGACGGGTACCCCCGCACGCTGCCCCAGGTCGGCACGCTGGACGACATCCTGGCCGAGCACGGCCACGAGCTGGACGCGGTGGTCGCGCTGGTCGCGGACACCGACGTCCTGGTCGACCGGATGTTGCGCCGGGCCAAGGTCGACGGGCGGTCCGACGACTCCGAAGAGGTCATCCGGCATCGCCAGGAGGTCTACGCGGCCGAGACCAAGCCGCTGCTGCGCGTGTACGCCCAGCGCGGCCTGCTGGTCGAGGTCGACGGCGTCGGCGAGATCGCCGAGGTCAGCGAGCGCGTGCTCGCGGCCCTGAAAACGCTGGAAGGTTAAGAGCAGTCTGTGATCTTCAAAGACCGCGGGATCGAGATCAAGACCCGCGAACAGATCATCGCCATGCGTGCGGCCGGCCTGGTGGTCGGCCGCACGCTGGAACTGCTCCGCGGTGAGGTCAAGGCCGGGGTCAGCACCGGCGACCTGGACGCGATCGCCGAGGACGCCATCCGGTCGGCCGGCGCGCAGCCCTCGTTCAAGGGCTACCACGGCTTCACCGGCTCCATCTGCGCGTCGGTGAACGACGAGATCGTGCACGGCATCCCGGGCGGCCGGGTGCTGGCCGAGGGCGACCTGATCTCGATCGACTGCGGTGCGATCGTCGACGGCTGGCACGGCGACGCCGCGATCACGGTGCCGGTCGGCCAGACCGCACCGGAACTGCTCGAGCTGGCCCGGATCTGCGAGGAGTCGATGTGGCGTGGGTTCGCCGCCGCCCGGCTCGGTGGCCGGCTGACCGACATCTCGCACGCGGTGGAGAGCCACGTGCGGGCCAACTCGGCGTACGGGATCGTCGAGGACTTCGTCGGGCACGGGATCGGGTCGGCGATGCACCAGCCGCCGAACGTGCCGAACTTCGGCAAGGCCGGCAAGGGTCCCAAGCTGGTCGAGGGGCTGGCGCTGGCCGTCGAGCCGATGCTCACGCTCGGCAAGCAGGACAACCACACGCTCGAGGACGACTGGACGGTCGTCACCGACGACGGCCTGGCCGCGGCTCACACCGAGCACACCTTCACCCTGACCCCACAGGGCCCGTGGGTACTGACCGCCCTCGACGGCGGCGAAGCCAAGCTCAAGGAGCTCGGCGTCACTTTCGGTCCCCTCGCCGACTGACCCCCGAGTCCGTCCATCGGGGGACGCCGGTAACCGGCGACTGAGGCACACTGGAGACATGCCCAGTCAGTACCAGCCACACCAGCGTTTCACCGAGGCCGACCGCGACAAGATCGCCGGGCGGTTGCGGGACGCTTTCGCCGACGGCCGGCTGGACCAGCCCGAGTTCACCTCGCGGCTCGACCAGCTGTACGCCGTCCAGACGTACGGCGAGCTGGAACCCCTGGTGCGTGACCTGCCGCCGGTCAGGACGTACCAGACCCCGGCAGTGGTGCAGAACACGACGCCCGCGCCGCCTCCCGGTGAGTTCCCCGAGCGGCAGCGGAGCAAGCAGGCCGAGGGCCACGGGCTGCGCAACCTGGGCGGTGGCTTCACCGGTGTGGTCCTGATCAACGTGGTCATCTGGTTCGTGATCGGCCTCGGCAACGGCGGCCACTGGCCGCACTTCTGGCCGGTCTGGCTGCTGATCCCGTGGGCGTGCATCGTCCTGGGCCAGCTCGGAAAGCGGCGTTGACCGCCGCCCCGGTCAGTCGCCGCACCCGGCGTACCCGGCTCCGGCCGGACTGGGTGTGGCAACTGCGGCAGGGCTCGGCACTCGTTTTCGTGCTGTGGTTCGCCGTTGCGGTCCCGTTGGTGATCGTGGGTCTGCTGGTCGAGCCCCGCTGGGTCGGCTGGCTGGTACTGGTCTGGTTCCTGGCCCTGGTGCTCTTCACCCTGGCGATGCGGCTGGCCGACGTCCGGCTGCGGCGGGCGTGGGTGGACATGGCCGAGCAGCTCGGCTGGGAGGTCGATGCAGGTGGGCCAGCGGTCCTGGAGCGCTGGCCGTTCCCGCCGTTCACCACCGATCCCGCGGCTGAGGTCTTCGACGTCATCGCGGGCCGGCACCGCGGCCGTGAGCTGCTGACCGGCCGGTTCCGGCACAAGGTCGGCAGTCGCCAACTGGGCTTCGACTTTCTCGACCTGGCCGTCGACCGGCCGTTGCCGCCGCTCCAGGTCCTGCCGGCCTCTCTCGCCCCGGTCGCGGCGGCGAGCCTGCTGCCGATCAGCCTTCGGGTCGAGGGCCTGTCCAGCCCTTACCTCCTCTTCAACGGCCGCGAGGATCTGGCCGGCGAAGTACTGCATCCGCGTGCTGTCGAGGCTCTCGCACAGGTGCCACCCTTCGGCTTCAGCTGCGAGGGCCGCCGCTTCGTCCTCATCCTGCCCGCCTACCGCGACACCGATACCGCCCTGGCACAGCTGGACGCGGCCTGCGACCTGCTCGACCTGATGCCAGAACACGTTTGGCAAGCAGGCGAGCAATGGCTGGCCACCAGACCCCTTTAGTCCTTGGCGAGTAGCCCCACGATTCCGGCCACGTCCTCGTCGCCGTGGCCCTCGGCGACGGCCCGCTTGAGCAAGGTCCGCATCGGCAGCAGCACCATCGGGTCGACGCCCTGCGCTTCGGAGGCGTCGACGAGGTTGCCGAAGGCCGCGGCCTGCATCGCGAGGTTGGAGCCGGCCTCATCTGCGCCGTACTCGAGGTCCTTCGCCATGCCGCTGACCGCGCCGAGCATGGCGGTGAGCCAGGGGATCAGCAGGTCGGCGGTGAACGCGGTGGGTGAGACCTTCTCGCTGGAGACCATGGCGAGAGCGTGCGCGGCGCCGCCGAACATGCCGTACATCGCGCTGAGCAACGCGATGTCCTGCAGCGCCGCCAGCCCGGCGTCACTGCCGACATAGGTCGGCTTGGCCAGTACTGCGAGGTCGTCCCGGTACTGCTCGAAAGCCTCGGGCGACCCGCTGTAGAGGATGAACGCGGCCGGTCCGCCGATCATCACCGGCACGGCCATGATGCCGCCGTCCAGGTACTGCGCGCCCTGCTGCGCGGCCCAGTCGGCGGTACGCCGGGCCTGCTCGGGTGTTCCGTTGGTGAGGTTGACCAGCGTCCGCCGGGCCAGCTCGGGAGCGACGGGCTCGAGGGTACTGCGAACCGACGCGTCGTCGAGCAGACAGGCGACGATCAGCGGGCCGGCGGCGATCGCGTCGCCCACGCTCTTCGCGCGGACGGCGCCCAGGTCGTCGAGTTCGGGGGAGCGGCCGGGGGTGCGGTTCCAGACGGTGGTCGGGTGGCCGGCGGCCAGGAAGGTCCGGGCGAGGGCGGTCCCCATCGCGCCGAGACCGAGAACGGTGACAGGAGTCTTCATGTGGTCCAGACTTGCCGCTGAGCTATAAAGTCGACAAGTACCTACTAATTAGTCAGGTACGCACCGAAAGGTAAGGATGAAGATGGCTGCCGTCCGGCCGTACACCTGTGGACTCGACGCCGCCGCCGACGTGATCGGCGGGAAGTGGAAGCCGCGGATCCTCTGGGCCCTGCACCACGGGCCGCGGCGGTTCGGCGAGCTGCGCAAGGAGGTCACCGGGGTGACCGAGAAGATGCTGATCCAGCAGCTGCGCGAGCTGGAGAGCCGCGACATCGTGCACCGCGAGGTGTTCCACCAGGTTCCACCGAAGGTCGAGTACTCTCTGACTGAGCTCGGTGAATCGCTCAACATCGCGTTGATGCCCCTCGATCAGTGGGGCGCCGACCACATGACCGAGATCGAGGCCTCCCGGCCCTGCTAGGCCGGTCGCAGGCCCCGATTGGGTTTTTCGTGGGTGTGTGGCGTAAACTCTTCCCTTGGCCCTTCGTGGCCTCTTCTCGTGCTGCCCAGGGCGGCACGGGGGCGAAGTACCACCATTCAGTTGTCGTCTACAGAAGTGCGAGGACATGCCCAAAAAAGAGGGAGTAATCGAACTCGAGGGCACCATCGTCGAGGCCCTGCCGAACGCGATGTTCCGTGTTGAGCTGTCCAACGGGCACAAGGTGCTCGCGCACATCAGCGGCAAGATGAGGCAGCACTACATCCGGATCCTCCCCGAGGACCGGGTCGTCGTGGAGCTGTCGCCGTACGACCTCACCCGGGGTCGCATCGTCTACCGGTACAAGTAACCAAGCCACCTGTCGAAGAAAGAAGCTCGATGAAGGTCAATCCGAGCGTCAAGAAGATCTGCGACAAGTGCAAGGTGATCCGCCGTCACGGCCGGGTCATGGTGATCTGCGAGAACCCGCGGCACAAGCAGCGGCAAGGCTGATTCAGCCCCACTCGAGCAGGACACGGCACTTTCGCACCACAGCGCGCACGCTCGTCCAGCACAGCAACAGGCTGGATGCTGCCCCCGGAACAGAGGCCGGGGCCTTGCCGGTGATCAACAATTCACCGAGGCGGGCAAGGACGCGGCGCGCCACCACACCTCTGCCGACGAAAGGAACACCGCCACATGGCACGCCTCGTAGGAGTTGACCTTCCGCGCGACAAGCGCATCGAGGTCGCTCTCACCTACATCTTCGGTGTAGGTCGTACTCGCGCCCTGAAGACGCTCGAAGCCACCGGCATCTCCGGTGACAAGCGCGTCCACGAACTGGGCGACGAAGAGCTGGTCAAGCTCCGGGACTGGATCGAAGGCAACTACAAGATCGAAGGTGACCTCCGTCGCGAGGTGACCGCGGACATCCGCCGCAAGATCGAGATCGGGTCGTACCAGGGTCGCCGGCACCGCAGCGGCCTGCCGGTGCGTGGTCAGCGCACGCGGACCAACGCCCGTAGCCGTAAGGGTCGTCGCAAGGCGATCGCCGGCAAGAAGAAGAAGTGACCCGGATGACCGTCGACCACCCCAGGAGTAGCTGACCTATGCCTCCCAAGAGCCGCACCGCGGCCGGCGCCAAGAAGGTGCGCCGCAAGGAGAAGAAGAACGTGGCCGTCGGCCACGCGCACATCAAGAGCACGTTCAACAACACGATCGTGACGATCACCGATCCGACCGGCGCGGTCATCTCGTGGGCCTCCGCCGGCACCGTCGGCTTCAAGGGCTCGCGCAAGTCGACCCCGTTCGCCGCGCAGATGGCTGCCGAGGCAGCCGGCCGGCGCGCGATGGAGCACGGCATGAAGAAGATCGACGTCTTCGTCAAGGGCCCCGGCTCCGGCCGGGAGACCGCGATCCGTTCGCTGGGTGCGGTCGGCCTCGAGGTCGGCACCATCCAGGACGTCACCCCGACCGCCCACAACGGATGCCGCCCGCCCAAGCGGCGCCGGGTCTGATCCCAGAGAGAGGCAGGTAGCTAACAATGGCCCGTTACACCGGACCCATGACCAAGAAGTCGCGCCGTCTCGGGGTCGACCTCGTCGGTGGCGACAAGGCGTTCGAGCGTCGTCCGTACCCGCCGGGTATGCACGGCCGCGGCCGTCCCAAGGAGAGCGAGTACCTGCTCCAGCTTCGTGAGAAGCAGAAGGCTCGGTACGCCTACGGCGTGCTGGAGAAGCAGTTCAGCCTGTACTACAAGGAGGCCTCGCGGCGTCCTGGTAAGACCGGTGACAACCTGCTGATCATCCTCGAGTCCCGCCTGGACAACGTCGTGTACCGCGCCGGACTGGCCCGGACCCGTCGTCAGGCGCGTCAGCTCGTCGTGCACGGTCACTTCACCGTGAACGGCATCAAGGTGAACATCCCGTCGTACCGCGTTTCGGCGCACGACGTGATCGACGTCCGGCCGAAGTCGGTCGAGATGACGCCGTTCATCATCGCCAGGGAGACCCACTCCGAGCGAGTGGTTCCGGCCTGGCTCGAGGCGCTGCCCGAGCGGCTGCGGATCCTCGTGCACCAGCTGCCCACCCGGGCACAGATCGACACCCAGGTCGCCGAGCACCTGATCGTCGAGCTCTACTCGAAGAACTGATCCCGTCGCCGCCGGCGGCCTCACGGCTGCCGGCGGCGCGGGTCGTTTCTTCACTCTCTGCGACCTCAAATAGTGGTCGTCGCGGATCTAGAAGGAAGAACACACAGTGCTTATTGCGCAGCGTCCCACCCTGGCCGAAGAGGTCGTCGACGAGCACCGCTCGCGGTTCGTGATCGAGCCGCTGGAGCCGGGCTTCGGTTACACCCTCGGCAACTCCATCCGCCGTACCCTGCTGTCGTCCATCCCGGGCGCGGCGGTGACCAGCATCAAGGTCGACGGGGTACTGCACGAGTTCTCCACCGTCGCCGGGGTGAAGGAAGACGCCACCCAGCTGATCCTGAACCTCAAGGACCTGGTGGTTTCCTCCGAGCACGACGAGCCCGTCACCATGTACCTGCGCAAGCAGGGCCCCGGTGACGTGACCGCCGCCGACATCGCGCCGCCGGCCGGTGTCGAGGTGCACAACCCGGACCTGAAGATCGCCACCCTGAACGAGAAGGGCCGGCTCGAGATGGAGCTGGTCGTCGAGCGGGGCCGTGGTTACGTCTCCGCGGTGCAGAACAAGTCCGCGGACGCCGAGATCGGCCGGATGCCGGTCGACTCGATCTACTCCCCGGTCCTCAAGGTCACCTACAAGGTCGAGGCGACCCGGGTCGAGCAGCGCACCGACTTCGACCGGCTGGTCGTCGACGTCGAGACCAAGCCGTCGATGCTGCCCCGCGACGCCGTCGCGTCGGCCGGTAAGACCCTGGTCGAGCTGTTCGGCCTGGCCCGTGAGCTGAACGTCGAGGCCGAGGGCATCGACATCGGCCCGTCGCCGGTCGACGAGCAGATGGCGGCCGACCTGGCCCTGCCGGTCGAGGACC
The DNA here is from genome assembly GCF_050943845.1 of Kribbella sp. CA-294648. NCBI lineage: Bacteria > Bacillati > Actinomycetota > Actinomycetes > Propionibacteriales > Kribbellaceae > Kribbella > Kribbella sp. CA-294648. The sequence goes on along the minus strand of NZ_CP191981.1, from coordinate 7,639,785 downwards.
TGCAGCTGACCGTCCGGTCCTACAACTGCCTCAAGCGTGAGGGCATCCACACCGTGGGTGAGCTGATCTCGCGCAGCGAGCAGGACCTGCTGGACATCCGCAACTTCGGCTCCAAGTCGATCGACGAGGTCAAGCTGAAGCTGGCCGAGATGGGCCTGTCGCTGAAGGACTCGCCCCCCGGCTTCGACCTGCGCGCCGCCGCTGAGGCGTACGGCGACGACGCCGAGGACGAGGACGAGAGCTTCGCCGAGACCGAGCAGTACTGAGCTAGCACGGCCCATCCAAGGCCCGCACCCCGGGCCTGAGATTTCCTGGAGTAAAGAGAGATGCCTACCCCTACTAAGGGATCCCGCCTCGGCGGCAGCGCGGCGCACCAGAAGCTGATCCTCAGCAACCTGGCCACCTCGCTGTTCGAGCACGGCTCGATCACGACCACCCACGCCAAGGCCAAGCGCCTGCAGCCGCTGGCCGAGTCGATGATCACCAAGGCCAAGCGCGGTGACCTCACCTCGCGCCGTCAGGTGATGAAGCGGATCCGCGACAAGTCCGTCGTGCACGTGCTGTTCACCGAGATCGGTGAGCGGTACGCCGACCGTCCGGGTGGTTACACCCGGATCATCAAGCTCGGCCCCCGCAAGGGCGACAACGCCCCGATGGTGAAGATCGAGCTCGTCGAGGCGCTGGCGGACTCGCCGAAGGCCAAGGCGGCGGCGAAGAAGGCCGCCCCGGCCAAGAAGGCGACCGCGAAGAAGGCCGCTGCCAAGGACGAGGCCAAGGCTGACGAGGCCCCGGCCGAAGAGGCCAAGGTCCAGGACGTCGTCGCGGGCAAGTACGAGGGCTCCGCGGCCCCGCTGGCCGGCGGCGCCGCTCCTGAGGGCTACGACATCAAGGGCAACGAGAACTCGATGAAGTACCACACCACCGAGTCGCCCTGGTACGAGCAGACCGAGGCCGAGGTCTGGTTCAAGACCGAGGAGGCCGCGGCGGCGGCCGGCTTCGCCAAGGCCGGCGAGTCCGAGGACGACAAGTAACACCTGCTTCACACCGGTGGCGCCCCTTCGCTTTCGAGCGGAGGGGCGCTGCTGCGTTGGATTGCCCTGCGTTAGATTGGCCTGTGCGCTGGCGGATCGATCTCAGGTATGACGGCACCGAATTCCACGGCTGGGCCCGTCAGGAGGGCCTCAGGACCGTGCAGGGGGTGCTCGAGCAGTCCCTAGCCACCGTCCTGCGGCAACCCGAGTTGCCGACGGTGACCTGCGCCGGCCGGACCGACACCGGAGTCCACGCCAGAGGCCAGGTGGTGCACGTCTGGCTGCCGGAGGGTGTGGTCGCCCGCAACCTGGTGCACCGGCTCAACGGCGTACTGCCGGACGATGTCTGGGTGAGCGGGGCCGCTGAGGCTGCGGAGGGGTTCGATGCCCGGTTCTCGGCCTTGTGGCGCCGCTACGTCTACCGGATCTGCGACCACCCCGCTGCCAGCGACCCGCTGACCAGGAACCACGTACTGCGGGTCCTGCAGCCGCTCGACGTGGACCGGATGAACGAGGCCTCGGCGCGGCTGCTCGGTGAGCACGACTTCGCCGCCTTCTGCAAACGCCGGGTCGGTGCGAGCACTGTCCGTGCCCTGCAGGAGTTCAGCTGGCGACGGACCGCTCCAGGTCTGGTGGAGGCCACAGTGATCGCTGATGCCTTCTGCCACTCGATGGTGCGGGCGCTGGTGGGCTCCGTAGTACCGGTGGGGGATGGGCGGCGCGACGTGGACTGGCCGGCCACTGTGCTGGCGGCACGGGTGCGGGACTCGGCAGTGACCGTACTGCCCGCTCATGGGCTCACCCTGGAAGAAGTGCGATACCCGGCAGACGAAGAACTGGCCGCGCGGGCCGTAGAGGCTCGCGCCGTCAGGGGAGAGGTGCACACGCGTGGCTGACCACTACTTCTCGGCAGAGCCGACGTCAGCCGACGTACGGCGTACTGTCGAGGCCCAGATCTGGGGGAAGGACTACACCTTCACCACGGCGACCGGTGTCTTCTCCCGGGACCGCCTGGATCGCGGTACGTCGATCCTGCTGCGGGAGGCCCCAGCTCCGACCAGTGGCGGCACCTACCTGGACCTGGGCACCGGCTACGGGCCGATCGCGTGTGCCCTGGCAGTGGAGGACCCCAAAGCGCAGGTCTGGGCGGTCGACGTGAACACCAGGGCGCTGGAGCTCACGGCGGAGAACGCCAAGGCGGCCGGGGTCGCCAAGCGGGTCCACCCCGCGCTGGTGGACGACGTACCGGCGGACGTGCGGTTCGACCAGATCTGGTCGAACCCGGCGATCCACATCGGTAAACCGGAGCTGCACAAGATGCTGCTGCACTGGCTGGCTCGGCTTGCCCCTGGCGGCGTGGGATGGTTCGTCGTCGGCAAGAACCTCGGTGCGGACTCGCTGCAGCGCTGGCTGACCGATCAGGGCTACCCCTGTGACCGGATCGGCAGCGCGAAGGGCTTCAGGGTCCTGCGGGTGACTGCAACGAACGAGGACCCAGCGCCGTCCTGAGGGTATGGAGGCAGCCTTGGCAACAGGCGAGGTGCAGTCCGGCGCGATCGACTTCGAAGTCTGGGTGACCGAGAAGGCGGACGCGCTGCTGCGGTTCGCCTATGTGCTGACAGGCGACCACCAACTGGCGGAGGACGCCGTCCAGGACGCGCTGACGACCGCCTGCGCGCGCTGGGCGCGGGTCAGCCGGGCCGACGACCCTGAGGCCTACGTGAAACGGATGGTGGTCAACGCACACATCTCCTGGTGGCGGCGCTTCCGTCGCCGGGAGGCGCCGGTAGAGGACCCGACGAGGACCACAGCCGCCGCTCCCGACGGCACTGCCAACAGGGCCGACGCGGAAGCCGTCTGGGCACTCTGCGCGACGCTGCCGGACAAGCAGCGCGCTGCCGTCGTACTGCGCTTCTACGAAGAACTCTCGTACGCCGAGATCGCAACACTGCTGCACTGTGCGGAGGCCACGGCCAGATCGCATGTGCATCGGGCACTGGCCGTTCTGAAGGACACGCTGAGCAAGGAAGGAGCCGAGGATGCCTGAGCCGGATGAGCAAGAGCTCGGCCCGCAGCTCGCGGACGCCTTCCAGAGCAAGGCCCACAGCATCCAGGGCCGCCGGCCCGCCAGCTTCGCCAGTGAAGCGCGCAGGCGGGTCCAGCAGCGGCGGCACCGGCTGACCATGGCCGCCGCGGCAGTGGTGGTAGTAGCGGCCATCGGCGGCGTGTGGGGCGCCATCGGCGGTCCATCGCCCATGCCGACGAGTTCCAGCGACAGCGCCGGCAGTGCGGAGGGCCACGGCAACAAGAGCGCGCCCGAAGCGCCCACAGCCATCGACGGATGTCCGCCCCAGCACCCGATCCTCAACGCCCCCGGCCACGAGGCCGTGCCGCCGGGGACCGGTCTTGACCTGGACACTCCGGTCTTCGGGCTGCAGGCCTGCCGGTACTCGCTGGTGCCCGGCAACCAGCTACTGCTCGGCACGGCCACCTTCACTGCGACCACCGCCCGCCAGGTTGTCGACGCGATCAAGGGGCTGCCGGAGCGCAACCCGGCACTCCCGGCGTTCAAGTGCACCGCCGAGCTGGCCAGGCCGAAGGAGGCGATCGTGCTGCGCTTCGATACCGCGACCGGCGTCCGCGAGGTCTGGGTCGGGTACGACGGCTGCGCGTCGGCCGGGTTCTTCACCGGCACCCGGACGTACGGGCTCTACGCCGCACCGCTCAAGCTCATCCTCAAGGACGGCGTCCGGCCCACCAGTGGCGTGTATCTCGACCACCTCAAGGGCTGGTAGCTACTCCCGCGCCTGACTCTGGTCCCGTCGCTGCGGCAACTGCCGCACGTTGTCCGGTACGGCGTTGTCGCGGCCGGCGCGGTACGACTCCCCGGGCAGTCCACTGCCCAGGAACTTCCGTAGGTGCTCTACGTCTGCTGCCGGCTGAGCCTGCGCGAGGGCTGCGTCCCGGTACTTGTTCTCGAGGTCGGCCACCGTCGTACTCAAGGCCGTGACTGCCAGCTGAGCGGCCTGGTGACCTCCGATGGACTTGCTGACGTCGGAGTGCACCTCGCTGCTCTGCAGGGTTCCGACCGTGGCCAGATGGGGTCGCATCGCGTTGATCAACTGGGTCCGGACAGCGTCGCGATCCTGAGCGGGCAGCACGTCGGCCATCCGCTGGTCGATCGCCAGATCGGCGATGGCGGCCAGGCGCTGCGTGCGATCGGCGCCGTCCAGCGTCTCGAGCACCTGGCTCTGGGACAGGCCGGTGACGTTCGCCGTACCGCGGACCAACTCGTCGACCGTCGCCGTGTACGCCGGGTACGAGTTGATCGACTCGGTGGTGAGCAGCCCGGGCTGGTACTGGTCCATGCCGATGTCCTGGATCACCGCGTCAACCTGCTCGTGCGCCCAGTTCTCGGTCAGTCCCTCTTCCAGCGCCAAGGCGTCGGGGGCGTATACCGGCGTCGCGCCGGGAGCACTTTCGTCCCCGAGCGCGTGGGTCAGGTGCTTGGCCTCGTGGACCACGGTGAGCACCGCGTCCCGGGCCTCGATCAACTCGTCCTCGGTGAGCGGCCGGCCGGCCCCGTACGCCTTGCCTGCCGCGGCGAGCACCTTGGCGGTGTTAACGGTCATCCCACCGCCGTCCAGGGCGCTTCCCGCGGCGTTCGGCCGGGTGTCCTCGTACAGGTCGCCGTTCCAGCGGGACGGCCGGCCGGTCAGTCTCTCCACCGACCGGACGACACTGCTCACCCAGGCGTACTCCGGGCTGTCGCGCGGGATCAGCCGTCCGGCGCTCATCCGTTCCGCAAGTTGTCGATCAGCCGCACCAGCGGGCTGGTGAGCCGGCGGATCGCGCCGGCCTCGCGGACCGGGGCCTGGTCGGCGAGTTCGCCGATCCGCTCGACGGTCTGCTCCAGTTGCGGGATCCGGGCGTCAGCCGGTCCGTCGCCGTCGATCGCCCGGGCGAACAGGATCTGGGCCTGCCGGAACTGCTCGCTGGTCGCCGTCGCCGGGCCGGCCAGCAGGCGGGGCAGGGAGCCGGCCCGGAACCGGGCGCGTTCGCGGCCGCGAACGTCTTGGACCTGCTCGGCCATCGCCAGCAGTCGCGCGGTCTCGGCCTCGATCACCTCGGGTGCGGCGCCCTTGAGGTCGGCCAGCAAGCGCCGCAACTCGGCTTCGACGGTCTCGGGACGGACCGGGTTGTCGTTCATCAGGCTCCCTGTTCGGTCAGGGAGAACGATAACCGGTCGCGGTCGCGTCGGCCGGGCGGTCAGACTGGGGGCATGGGTCATGTGGAGGTCGCGGGGATCGGGTTCGAACTACCGGACGGGCGGGTGCTGCTGGACGACATCACCTTCCGGGTCGGCGACGGCGCCAAGGTCGCGCTGGTCGGCGCCAACGGATCCGGCAAGACCACGCTGACCAGGATCATCGCCGGCGACTTGAAGGCGCACAGCGGCAGTGTCGCGCGGTCCGGCGGGCTGGGCGTGATGCGGCAGTTCGTCGGTTCGGTCCGCGACGAGACGACCGTCCGCGACCTGCTGCTCGGGGTCGCGCCGGACCGGATCCGGGAGGCCGCAGCCAAGCTCGACCAGGCCGAGGTGGCGATGATGGAGGCCGACGACGAGAAGACCCAGCTGCGCTACGCCCAGGCGGTGTCCGACTGGGGCGAGGTCGGCGGCTACGACGCCGAGGTGCTCTGGGACGTCTGCACGATGGCCGCGCTGGGCATCCCGTTCGACAACTGCCGCTGGCGCGAGGTGAAGACGCTGTCCGGCGGGGAGCAGAAGCGCCTGGTGCTGGAGGCCCTGCTGCGCGGGCCGGACGAGGTGCTGCTGCTGGACGAGCCGGACAACTATCTCGACGTACCGGCCAAGCGCTGGCTCGAGGAGCAGCTGAACGCGACCCCGAAGACGGTGCTCTACATCAGCCACGACCGTGAGCTGCTGGCCAACACCGCGACCCGGATCGTCACCGTCGAGCTAGGGGCCGCAGGCAACACCGTGTGGACGCACGGCGGCGGCTTCCGGTCGTACCACGAGGCGCGCAAGCAACGGTTCGAACGGCTGGAGGAGCTGCGCCGCCGCTGGGACGAGGAACACGCCAAGCTCAAGGCCCTGGTACTGCGGTACAAGATCAAGGCGGCCTACAACGACGGGCTGGCGTCGGCGTACAAGGCGGCCCAGACCCGGTTGCGCAAGTTCGAGGAAGCCGGGCCGCCCGAGGCGATCCCGCGCGAGCAGAAGGTCAGCATGCGGCTGACCGGCGGCCGGACCGGCAAGCGCGCGGTCGTCTGCACCGGCCTCGAGCTGACCGGCCTGATGAGCCCCTTCGACCTGGAGGTCTGGTACGGCGAACGCGTGGCCGTCCTGGGCTCGAACGGTTCGGGCAAGTCGCACTTCCTGCGGCTGCTCGCGAACGGCGGCTCCGATCCCGATGTCGAGCACCGGCCGGTCGGCGAGATGGTGATCCCGTCGGTCGCGCACACAGGTAACGCCAAACTCGGCGCGCGCGTCCGGCCCGGCTGGTTCGCGCAGACCCACGAGCACCCCGAGCTGGCCGGCCGGACGCTGCTGGAGATCCTGCACCGCGGCGACGACCACCGTGACGGGATGGGCCGCGAGCTGGCCTCCCGCAAGCTCGACCGGTACGAGTTGGCGCATGCCGCCGAGCAGACCTTCGACTCACTGTCGGGAGGTCAGCAGGCCCGGTTCCAGATCCTCCTGCTGGAGCTGTCCGGCGCCACCCTGCTGCTACTCGACGAACCGACCGACAACCTCGACGTCGAGTCTGCCGAAGCACTGGAGGAGGGCCTGGACTCCTTCGACGGAACGGTTCTGGCGGTCACCCACGACCGCTGGTTCTCCCGCGGTTTCGACCGCTACCTGGTGTTCGGCAGCGACGGCAACGTCTACGAGTCGCCGGAACCGGTCTGGGACGAAGGCCGGGTCGAACGCGCCCGCTGAGGGCGGTCGATGCGGTAGACGTAGTGCAGCGGGTCGTCGATGGGGTTGTCGGGCTCCATCGGGCCCTCTGCCACGCGGTGGAAGCCGGCCCGTTCGAGGGCCCGCCAGGACGGGCGGTTCCCGGCCACGACGGCGACGATGATCGCGTCGGTGTCGCGGTAGTTGGTCCAGGTTTCCGCCACCAGAGCAGCGATCATCGCCGTACCGACGCCTCGGTTGGTGTCGGCGGACTCACCGATCAGGTAGTCGATCGTTGCCGCTTCGGCCGGTACCTCGGTGAGGGCCTGGAACTCGGTCAGGTACTCCGGATAGTCGGCGAGCTTGCTGCGCTGGACCAGGCCGATGGGCTTGCCGTCCTGGAGGACCAGCAGGTCTTCTGACGGTTCGCCGCCGTCCGCCGCGGTGCCGAAGTCGCGTTCGAGCGCCTCCGGCGTGGTCTCGTGATTCCACCAGCGGGCGACGTGCGGGTTCGCCAGCCAGTCGGCCAGCAGCGGGAAGTCCGCTCTGGTCAGGCGCCGGAAGGTGTAGGCCATGGGTTCCTCCTGCTGCGAGGTGCTGACGGTAAAAGCATAAATTTACCGTCAAGCTATTTCGTTGCCAGCCGCTGCTGGTAGCGGGCCTGGCGAGCTCGCTGGCTGCAGGAGGAATGGCAGAAGCGGCGTCGGCCATGGTGCCGGACGAACAGCATCCGGCAGTCCTCACCGGCACAGCGGGCCAGCACCGAACCATCGGTCGCGAGCCCGATCGTCTCCGTGGCCAACTCGGCCAGCAGCCGAGTCGTGCCGGTGCTCGACGAGTCGGCGGCTCTCCGGGGAACCCCGCCCGCCGGCCACTCCATCCGCACCGAGGAGTGCGCCTGAGCTGCGCAATCATTGACGGACGCGACCGATTCATAGCCAGGGTGCTTGCCATCGGCAAGTGCCGCCAGCACCTGGTGAACGTGGTCGCGGAAGTCCCGCACCCGCCCGAGATCCCGCGCTGGTACGCCGGCCGGCCGCCGCCGGCCGTGCAACCGGGCGTACTCGGCGAACCACCCGTTCATCAGCTCGGCCGTGCGCAGGAAGTCGACGATCACGCCGTCATCGTCGTACCGGGTGTTGGCGAACTCGACCGCGAGTGGCTCGGTTCCCAGGAGCGGGTAGTCCATGGGACTGACGATACCGCCTGGAATTTACCGTCAGTCAGAGATTGCTGCACCACGTCTCGCGGTAGGCGGTCCAGTTGGCTTCGGTTGCGGCGAAGTCGACGTAGAGGGCCAGGCCGAAGTTCTTGCGGTCGGACTTGCCGAGGCCTAGCTGGGCGCCGCGGACGGCGGCCTCCACGGTCTCGGCCGAGCCCCGGTGGGAGATGTTGTCCTCCCAGTAGAACGGCACGCCCATCAGCAGGTCCACGTGGTCAGGCGTCGCCTCCAGCGCCATCTCGGTCTGCTGCGCCACATAGCCGCCGTACAGGGACTCCAGCGGTGTCCAGGTGTCGTACGACATCACCGCGATCTGCTCGACCCGGCTCGCCACCTCGGTGAAGTACGACTTCGTCCACCACTTGCTCATCCCGGTGACGGCGAGCAGTACGCCGTTCATGCCGGGCGCCGGGTTGAGTTGCGGGGCGGCGACGGACAGCGGCGCCTTCCGCGCGGACGTCATCGTGTGGACCTGATCCAGCAACCGCAGGAAGCCCGGCGAGCCGGACTGCAGTGGTTCCAGGTCGAAGTGGATCCCGTCGAAGCCCTGGTCGAGCACGGCGCTGGAGGTGGTGGTCACCCGATCGCGCACGGCCGCGTCCTCCAGGTCCATGCCCGGGTTCTTCTCAGGCTGCACGACATCACCGAGCCAGGCCTGCACCCGGATCGTCGGCATCGCCTGGTGCACGGCCTCGGTGAACCACCGGGCCTTCGGCGAAACCTTTGCCAAGGGCAACGATCCGTCGTGTTCCAGCGGTCCGGTGTGCACATAGAGGTCGCGGATCCCGGTGCCCTCCAGCCGCTTGGCCAGTGCCGTGATGTCCGCCGCCGACTTCCGTCCGTCCACCCAGGCGTGCCCGAGCCAGATCGCGTCCTGACCACGCGTCGTCGCGGTGGCCGCCGGATCACCCGAGTAGGCGATGCGCCAGGTCAGCGCCAGTACGCCGTACGGGACCGTGACGAGGAGAACCAAGACCAGTGGGATGAAGACGAGTGCGCGGCGGCGGCGCGACCACCTCTTCATCGGCGACGCAGGCCGTCGAAGAGCAGGTTCAGCATCCGGGAGCGGACCTCCGCGGTCAGGCCGGCCGCGGTCGCGCCGCGGGAGGCGCCGATCAGCAGCGCGTAGACCTCGGGGAACTCGGCGTCGCCGCGCACCTGGCCGCTCTTCTTGGCCCGCTCGAGCAACTGGCCGAAGGCCTCGCGCATGCTCGCACCGGCCTGCTTGGCGTCGTCGCCGACCACCGCACCGGCCGCGATCAGAGCGTCCCCGACGGCCAGCTTGGAGGCCGCTTCGGCGACCACCTGCTCGAAGAAGGCGAAGAACGCGGCGCCGGCGTCGTCCTCTCCGGCCAGCTCGATCGCCCGGTCGCGGAGGCGTTCGAGCCGCAGCGTGAGAACGGCTTCGAGCAGGTCGACCTTGGTCGGGAAGTGCCGGAACACGGTCGCGATGCCCACCTCGGCGAGCTTGGCGACCTCGTCGGTCGAGGCGTTGGGCGACCGGCCGAAAACCTCCTCGGCGGCGGTCAGGATCCGGACCCGGTTGTCCCGGGCGTCCGCACGCAACGGCCTCATCGCACTCCTCGCAGTGGTGGCACCCGACAGCCTAAGAGACGTTCGGGAGGCCGAAAGAGTTGTCAACGGAGTGGCCACTCCGTATATTCGGAGTCATCACTCCGCTTAATCTGCCGTGAGGACAACCCCCGATGACTCCTGAAGAGGTCTTCCTGCGCCTGGTGCACGGTGTCGCCGACCGCGATCTCGAGGCGCTCCCGGCCCTGTACGCCGAGCAGACCGACGTCCGCCACCCGATGTCGCCGTACGGCGCTCACCCGCTGCTCAGCCGCGACGCGCTGCGCGAGCACTTCACCGGGACCGGGCCGCGAGTGGCGGAGGTGGTCCAGTTCCAGCCGGACGCGATCCGGGTCCACCGGACCCAGGACCCGGAGGTGATCGTGGCCGAGTTCGACTACGCCGGCTCGGTGATCGCGACGGGGGAGGAGTTCCGGGTGCCGTGCGTTTTCGTCCTGCGGGTCCGCGACGGGCTGATCGTCGAGTCGCGCGACTACATCGACCACGTGGCGATGGCCCGCGCCCGCGGCCGGCTCGACCAACTCATCGCAGTACTGCGGGAACCGGCGCCGGAGCGGGACGCGTCGTAGTACCCAGAAGCGCACGAACGGCCCCGGTCCCCTGGCAGCGCAGCCGGACCGGGGCCGTTTCCAAGCTCAGGCAACGCGCTCGCGCAGCGGCGTCGCGGACAAGACCTTGGCGGCGATCACCAGGCCGGCGGCGGCCAGCACGATGTCCTTGAACACGTACTGCGCTTCCAGCGTCGGCGTCCCCGGGAACAGATCGCCGAAGAACAGCACCAGCGGCGACATGATCCCCACCAGCGAGAAACCCAGCACCAGCAACCCGGTGCGGAGCAGCTTGCCGGTGATCAGCGTGATCCCGATGAAGCACTCCAGCGCGGCCGTCAGCAGGAGCGCTCCCTGCCCACTGATCACGCCGAGCGTGAGGGTGTCGATGGTCCGGATGACGAGCGCCTCGGCCGGGCTGGCGCCGGGGAAGAACTTCAGTGCCCCGAAGGCCAGGAAGACCAGGCCGAGACTGATCCGCAGGATGTCGATGCTCTGCCGGCCGAGCCAGCCGGACAAGTTGTTGCTCTTGGCAATTAACGCGTTCATGGCGAGGTCTCCCGATTCGCAAGCTGATCTGACTGCTTCAGCCTCGCGAAAACACCCCCTCCACCGCGTCGGGCCGACAGCGGCACTTGCGGTACCGCAGCCGCGGTAGGAGGCGTACTCCGAACCGGCCCGCTCGGCGTAGACCTAGGGGTTGCCCTGATGCTGTGGGGAGTAGCAGAACGGCCCCTCGACCGTGCTGGTCGAAGGGCCGTTCGGGTGGAGCGGGTGGGTCAGCGGTCGCCCATCGGGACGTACTGGACGCCACGGGCGCCGGTGTAGATCTGCTTCGGACGGGCGATCTTCTGGTCGGTGTCGCCGAGCGACTCCAGCCACTGGGCCAGCCAGCCCGACGTCCGCGGGATGGCGAACAGCACGGTGAACATCTCCGGCGGGAACTGCAGGGCCTCGTAGATCAGGCCGGAGTAGAAGTCCACGTTCGGGTAGAGCTTGCGGGAGACGAAGTACTCGTCCTCCAGCGCGATCTTCTCCAGCTCGACGGCGATCTTCAGCAGCGGGTTGATCCCCGTCACCTCGAAGACGTCGTCGGCGGCCTTCTTGATGATCTTGGCGCGCGGGTCGTAGTTCTTGTAGACCCGGTGGCCGAAGCCCATCAGCCGCTCTTCGCCGTTCTTCACGCCCTCGATGAACGACGGCACGTTGTCGACCGAGCCGATCCGGCGCAGCATCTTCAGCACCGCCTCGTTGGCGCCGCCGTGCAGCGGGCCGTAGAGGGCGGCGATGCCGCCGGTGACCGCGGAGTACGGGTCGACCTGGGTGGAGCCGATCGCCCGGACCGCGTTGGTGGAGGCGTTCTGCTCGTGGTCGGCGTGCAGGATGAACAGGATCTCCAGCGCGCGCACCAGCCGGTCGTCGGCGGCGTACTTGGGCTCGCTCATCTTGAACAGCATCGACAAGAAGTTGGCCGCGTAGCTCAGCTCGTTGTCGGGGTAGACGTACGGCTTGCCCTGGGCGTGCCGGAAGGAGAACGCGCCCAGCGTCGGCATCTTGGCGATCAGCCGGCGGATCTGCAGCGCCCGCGACTGCTCGTCGAAGATGTCGCGCGACTCGGGGTAGAAGGTGGACAGCGCGCCCACCGAGGCGAGCAGCATGCCCATCGGGTGCGCGTCGTACCGGAAGCCCTGCATGAAGGTCTTCAGGTTCTCGTGCACGAACGTGTGATACGTCACGTCGTGCACCCAGGCTTCGTACTCCACCTTGTTCGGCAGCGCGCCGTTCACCAGCAGGTACGCGACCTCGAGGTAGTTCGACTGCTCGGCGAGCTGCTCGATCGGGTAGCCGCGGTACTCCAGGATGCCCTTGTCGCCGTCGATGAAGGTCACCGAGGAGCGGGTCGAGGCGGTGTTGACGAAGCCGGGGTCGTAGGTGGCCAGGCCACCGTCTCCGTCGGTTGCACTGATCTGCTTGAGATCAGCGGCACGGATGGTGCCATCGGTGATGGCAAGGTCGTAGTCCTTGCCGGTCCGGTTGTCCCGGACGGTGAGCGACTGTTCGGTCACAATGCCCTCTTCGGAAGCTGGCGTCATCGCCGGAGTGAGTGAGGGTATCGTCGCCGGCGGAACGCGGATCGGACTGCAATCTTCACCGCTAAACTAGTGCGGTCCCGGGCTGCTTCCAAGCCGGGGTCCCCTCCCGTCGCGGGCTCGCTTTGACCCCGAGGCGTCCACGCCGGTATTCTGGGCTGCTGTTGTGCGTTCCTGGTCCTCGCCGGTGTGATTGCGGGCCGCTCGCCGACGTACCAGTTCTAGATTTGTCAACCTCTGAGAAACGAAGGTCAACGACCGTGCGCACGTACAGCCCGAAACCTGCTGACGTCACCCGTGAGTGGCATGTGATCGACGCCACCGACGTCGTGCTCGGTCGGCTCGCCGTCCAGATCGCCACCCTGCTGCGTGGCAAGCACAAGCCGACGTTCGCGCCGCATGTCGACGGCGGTGACTTCGTCGTCGTCATCAACGCCTCGAAGATCGCGCTGTCCGGCAACAAGCGGACCGACAAGCTGGCCTACCGCCACTCGGGCTTCCCGGGCGGCCTGACCTCCACCCCGGTCGGCGAGATCCTGGACAAGGACCCGCGCAAGGCCGTCGAGAAGGCTGTCTGGGGCATGCTCCCGAAGAACCGTCTCAGCCGGAAGCTGCTCGGCAAGCTGAAGGTGTACGCCGGTCCGGAGCACCCGCACACGGCCCAGCAGCCGAAGCCGTTCGAGATCACCCAGATCGCTCAGTAGTAGCGATCGACGAGCCAGGTAAACGAGGATTCCCAGCGTGAGCGACATCACCACCGAGACCGACGACCTCGACATCGAGGTGCCCATCGACACCGAGGGCCCGGTTGCCTACACCTCCGAGACGAACCCGAGCCCGGAGCAGCGCGCCGAGTCCGGTCGCGTCGCGGTGATCAACCCGGCCGGTGCCACCGGTCGCCGCAAGGAGGCCGTGGCGCGCGTCCGGCTCATCCCGGGGACGGGCAACATCACCGTCAACGGCAAGCCGATCGACGTCTACTTCCCGAACAAGGTTCACCAGCAGCACGTGAACGAGCCGTTCGTGGTGGCGGGCCTCGAGGGCTCCTACGACGTCATCGCCCGGATCAACGGCGGCGGCATCACCGGCCAGGCCGGTGCGCTGCAGCTCGGGATCGCCCGTTGCCTGAACGCCGCCGACGAGGAGGCGAACCGTCCGGGTCTGAAGAAGGCCGGTCTGCTCAGCCGCGACGCGCGGATCAAGGAGCGCAAGAAGGCCGGTCTCAAGAAGGCCCGTAAGGCTCCGCAGTACAGCAAGCGCTGATCACCTGATGTCGCGTTTGTTCGGCACGGACGGAGTCCGTGGCCTGGCGAACGTGGATCTCACCGCGGAGCTGGCGCTCGACCTCTCGGTCGCGGCAGCTCACGTACTCGGCGAGGCCGGTGCCTTCGAAGGGCACCGGCCACGCGCCGTTGTGGGGCGGGATCCTCGGGCCAGTGGTGAATTTCTCGAAGCAGCCGTGGTGGCCGGTCTGGCCAGCGCCGGCGTCGATGTCGTCCGGCTCGGCGTGCTGCCGACCCCGGCCGTCGCCTACCTGACCGGCTCGACCGGTTCCGATCTCGGCGTGATGCTGTCCGCCAGCCACAACCCGATGCCCGACAACGGCATCAAGTTCCTGGCCCGTGGCGGGATCAAGCTCGACGACGTGATCGAGGACGCGATCGAGGTCCGGACCGGTGAGGAGTGGCAGCGCCCGACCGGTGCCGCCGTCGGTCGCGTGCTCGACGACGGGCACGGGTTCGAGACCTATGTCTCGCACCTGGTCCGGTCCGCCCCCAACCGGTTCGACGGTGTGAAGGTGGTCATCGACTGCGCCAACGGCGCGGCCTCGCTGACCGCACCGGAAGCCCTGCGCCGGCTGGGTGCCGAGGTCATCACGTACGCCGCGGCGCCCGACGGCCTCAACATCAACCTCGACTGCGGTTCGACCCACATGGAGGGTCTGCGCCGCGAGGTGATCGGGCACGGCGCCGACCTGGGCATCGCCCTCGACGGTGACGCCGACCGCTGCCTGGCCGTGGACGCGGCCGGCGAGCTCGTCGACGGCGACCAGATCCTGGCCGTGCTCGCCCTGGCGATGCGCGACTCGGGCCGGCTGTCCAACGACACCGTGGTGGCGACCGTGATGAGCAACCTGGGCTTCGTCCAGGCGATGGTCCGGGAGCGGATCGCGGTCGAGCAGACCAAGGTCGGCGACCGCTACGTGCTGGAAGCCATGAAGGCCGGCGGCCACAAGCTCGGCGGCGAACAGTCCGGCCACGTGGTCCTGTCCGACCACGCGACCACCGGCGACGGCACGCTCACCGCCGTCATGCTGCTCGCCCGGATGGCCCAGACCGGCAAGCCACTGGCCGACCTGGCCTCGGTGATGACCCGCCTGCCGCAGGTCCTCGTCAACGTCCCCAACGTCGACAAGACCCGGGCCGGCACCGACCCCGACGTACAGGCCGCGGTTGCGGCCGCCACCGCCCGTTTGGGTGACAGCGGTCGCGTCCTGCTGCGTCCTTCGGGCACGGAGCCGTTGGTCCGCGTCATGGTCGAAGCCGAGTCGTCCGACACCGCCCACGAGGTCGCCCACACCCTCGCCGGCATCGTGGAGACGTCGCTCAAGCTCTGACCCGCACCACCCCCGCACCACCCGAACCCCGCCGACGCTCGCGTCGGCGGGGTTTCGCTTTTGCGCGGGCGGACCCCCACGCCATCAACCGCCCCGCCCAGCTCCCGCCAGGCCGCCGCCAGCCGCTGCACCAAGCGTCGCCTCGGCGGAGATCCTCGCCATTGATGGCCTGGAGCTCCGCTGAACGGTGCTCCCGACTCTGAAACGCCGTTTCAGCTCGGCACAGCAGTGACCTGCCAGAGGTGCTGGTCGGGGTCGGCGAAGCTGGCGGTGTAACCCCAGGGCTGCTGGGCGGGTGGGATGACGATCTCGGCGCCGGCCTCGCGAGCCCGGTCGACGTGCTGGTCGACCTCGGCGTCGGTGGCCGCGCTCAGGGCAAGGATGCATTCGGTGACGCCGGGATCCGCGACCTTGCGCCCGCCGATCACCCAGCCGAAGCCGCCGGTCGGGATCAGCATCAGCCGCATCCCGTCGTTGACGACGAACTGCAGCGGCTCCGGCAGACCGTCCTCGGCCAGTTCGCCGATCGGTTCGAACCCGAGCCCGGCGCCGTAGAACTCGAACGACCGCTGCCGGTCGGCGATCGGCAGACAGACGATGACAGGTGAACTGCTCATGGTGCAGAGCCTCCTCAGGCTGTGGTGAAACGGGAACTGGGCGCGCCGGAGACGCGACCGGGCGGCAGCTTGCGGCCGCAGAGTACGAGCAACAGGTCCTGCGCGCTGCCGGACAACTCCTGCTGCCCCGAACCTAGGGACCAGTCGAGGTCATCGGCCCGCAGTACGACGTCCTGCAGGTCGGCACCGAAGTACTTGACGTTCTTGGACTTCATCCCGTCCAGCACGAGCTGCAGGCGGTCCAGGGGAACGCGGCGGTCGAGACCCAGGGCAACCGTGATGTCGAGCCCGTGGATGACTTCTCGGACGTCCGTCATCACAACCCCTTCCTCGAAAGGCACTCTCTGCCCTACCGACGAACGGGTTGCTCCCGAACGGACAGCTACTCCGGCGGTGGCGCGGTGGTTTCGCCGACGTGGAGCCGGGCGGGAATCAGGTGCGGCGGGGGAAGGGGGGCGGCGCCCTCGAGCTGGCGGATCAGCGCCTGCGTGCCGAGCTGACCGAGCTCGGGGCCCGGGGTTCGCATGAAGGTGAGTTCCGGGTTCGAGAGCGCCCCGGTATCAGGGGCCATCAGCAACGACAGCACCGAGATCTCGTCCGGGACGCGACGGCCGAGCCGGTTCAGGCCGGACATCACGCCGAGTGCGGAGTACTCGTTCAGTACGACGACGGCCGTCGTCTCCGGGTGGTCGCGCAGCAGCCTGGTCGCGGCGCCCTGGCCGGCGCGGGTCGAGTCGGCGCAGGCCAGTACGACGGTCTCGATGCCGTAGTCCGCCGCGACCCTGCGATAGGCGGCCTCCGATCGCACGTACGGCCCGTAGGTACGGAATCTCGGGTCGTCCAGATCGCCCGAGATCAGCACCAGGCGGCGATGCCCGAGGCCGTACAGGTAGCCGATCGCGTCCTCGACGGTGGTGTCGAAGTCGATGTCGACGTGGGACAGGCTCTCCAGTGTGGTGGTCCGGCCGATCAGCGCGAACGGCGTCCCGGTCCTTTGCAGCACCTCGATCCGCGGATCGTCCAGCTGGACCTCCATCAGCACGACTCCGTCGACCAGCGACTGCCCGACCAGTTCGGTGAGCTCGCCCCCGTCATTCCCGACCGGCCACAGCACCAGGTGGTAGTCCTGCTTGCGGGCCGCGTCGGCCGCGCTGGTGAAGAACTCCGCCGCCGAGAACCCGAACCGGTGGTCCAGGGCCGGATACGCCATCGCGATGATCCGGGTACGCCGGCTGGCCAGCGCGCGGGCGACCACGTTGCGGCGGAACCCGAGCTCGGTCATCGCCTGCTCGATCCGCTGCCGGGTCGCCGGCGTCACCGGTTTGGTGTCGTTGAGCACGAAGGAGACGGTGGCGATGGACACGCCCGCACGCTTCGCCACGTCCCGCATGGTCACCATCGGTCGCCCTCCACCTCACTTCCGTTGTCCGGTCCACACCCTGCCAGCTGGACGGCGCCGAGCCCTTGACAGCCGTGTGACGTAGGGAACATAGTCCCTGACTACGCGGCTAGTTAACCGCTTTGCCGCCAGGTCCACAACAGCTCGGAGAAGTTTCCCGCGATCCGTGGTTAAGCGCTTGACCAGCGTGGCCATCGGTTCTCTCACCGGCCCACCGAAGGAGTGCAATGTCATGATCACGCAGCGGATCACCGCGGCTCTGGCGGGTGCGACGGCCCTGTCGCTCGTCATCGCCGGCTGCGGCGACAGCGGCGACAACGCGTCGTCCTCGTCCACCGGCAGCGTCAGCAGCCTGACGATCCTGGACTACTACAACAACGACCCCGACAAGGCGCTGGTGCAGAAGGGGCTCGACTCCTGCGCCACCCAGCTGGGCATCACCATCCAGCGCGAGACGGTGCCTGGTGACACCTTGATCGCGAAGGTCCTGCAACAGGCTTCGTCGAAGACGCTGCCCGACGTACTGATGCTGGACAACCCCGACGTCCAGCAGATCGCCGCCACCGGTGCGCTGGCGCCGTTGAACGACCTGGGGCTGACCGGGGACGGCGTCATCCAGGGCATGAACGACGCGACGTCGTACCAGGGCAAGCTCTACGGGCTGGCGCCGGTGACCAACACGATCGCGCTGTTCTACAACACGCAGATGCTGCAGGAGGCCGGGGTCCAGCCGCCGAAGACCTGGGACGAGCTGAAGGCCGCGGCCAAGAAGCTCACCAAGCCCGGCCGGTACGGAATCGCCTTCAACGCCAATGCGACGTACGAAGGCTCGTGGCAGTTCCTGCCGGCGATGTGGACCAACGGCGGCGACGAGACGGATCTGAAGAGCCCGCAGGTCGCGGAAGCGCTGCAGTTGTGGGTGGATCTGGTGCAGTCGGGTTCGGCCTCGAAGAGCGTGATCAACTGGACCCAGGGTGACGCGAAGGACCAGTTCGTGGCCGGCAAGGCCGCGATGATGGTGAACGGCCCGTGGCAGATCCCGGCGCTGGCGAAGGCCCCGAACGTCAAGTGGGACGTGGTCACCTTCCCGCTGAACAAGCCGGACCAGACGCCGGTCGCCCCGCTCGGTGGTGAGGCCTGGACGGTCCCGCTGAACAAGGACCAGGCCAAGCAGCAGAAGGCCGCCGACTTCGTGAAGTGCCTGAACTCGGACGAGAACGAGCTGGCCTGGGCGAAGGCCCGGTTCACCATCCCGACCAAGACCGCACTGCTCGACCAGTACGTCAAGGAAGTGCCGTCGATGAAGGCCTTCACCGAGCAGGTCAAGACCGCCCGCGCGCGGACCGGCAAGCTCGGCGAGAAGTGGCCCGAGGCCGCCAAGGTGATCTACCAGGCGATCGCGCTGGCACTGACCGGGAAAGCCTCCGCGCAGGACGCCTTCAAGCAGGCTTCCGGCGGCTGATCGCGATGGCCCAGGCGACGTTGACTCGCAAGGACGCCGCGGCGTCCGGCCCCGAGCCTGTCCGCAGGTCTCGGGGGCGGCGCCACCGCGGTGAGGATCTGACCAAGATCCTGTTCGTGGCGCCGGCCGCGCTGGCGATGCTGGCGCTGTTCGGGTACCCGGTGGTGAAGAACCTGATGATGAGTCTGCAGGACTACGGCCTGCGGACCTTCTTCACCGGGCAGGCGCCCTGGGTGGGACTGCGCAACTACTCGGCCGTGGTCCAGGACCAGTTGTTCTCGCAGGCGATGGTGAACACGGCGTTGTTCACCATCGGCTCGATCGCGTTCCAGTTCACCGTCGGACTCGGGCTGGCGCTGTTCTTCCGCCGCCGGTTCCCGCTCGGTGGTCTGCTCCGGTCGCTGCTCCTGCTGCCGTGGCTGCTGCCGCTGATCGTGTCGAGCGCGACCTGGCGCTCGATCCTCGAGCAGGACAGCGGGATCCTGAACCGCAGCCTGACCTGGCTCGGCGTCATCGACGATCCGGTGCCGTGGCTCAACTCGCCGTCGGTCGCGCTGATCGCGGTGATCGGGGTGAACATCTGGATCGGCATCCCGTTCAACGTCACCCTGCTGTACTCCGGACTGAGCGAGATCCCGGACGAGCTGTACGAGGCCGGGCAACTCGATGGCGCCACCGGCTGGCAGGCCTTCCGCTACATCACCTGGCCGAACCTGCGCGCCGTGGCCAGCGTGCTGCTGGTGCTCGGCGTGGTTTACACGATCAAGGTGCTGGACATCATCCTCGGCCTGACCGGCGGCGGCCCGGCCAACGCGACCCAGACGCTGGCCACCCAGTCGTACGAGCGGTCGTTCATCGACTTCAAGTTCGGTGAGGGCGCGGCGCTGAGCAACATCCTGATCGCGATCTCACTGGCCTTCGCGGTCCTCTACCTGCGCGCCACCCGACGCGCCATCGACGAATAGGAGGGGTACGACGATGTCTGTGCTTTTGGCCTCGCCTCCGGCTCGGCGGGTCATGGGGCTTAACTCCCGCCCTTCCCTCGTCACTCCGGTCGCTTCGCTCCCTCCATTCCTCAGTCCAGGGCGGGAGGCCCCATGACCGACTCGACTGTTCGTCGCGGGATCTACACCGTGATCGGCGTACTGATCCTGTGCGTGATGCTGTTTCCGGTCTACTGGATGGTCAACGCTTCGCTGCAGCCGTCCGGGAACACCTTGACCGCCGGCCTGTTGCCGCTGGATCCGAGCTTCGCCGGCTATCGGCGGGCGCTCAGCGAGCAGGGCGAGAACCTGCTCACCAGCGTGATCATCGCGGGCGGCACGGTGGTCCTCTGCCTGGCGGTCTCCGCGCCCTGTGCGTACGCGTTGTCGCAGTTCCGCTCCCGCTGGGTGGGGATCGGGCTGCTGGCGATCCTGGTCTCGCAGATGATCCCGGGCATCGTGATCGCCAACGCGCTCTACACGGCGTACGAGCGGCTCGGCCTGCTGAACTCGATTCCGGGGCTGATCGTGGCCAACTGCAGCAGCGGGATCCCGTTCGCGATCCTGATCCTGCGGTCGTTCATGTTGTCGCTGCCGCCATCCCTGGTGGAGGCCGCGCGGGTGGACGGCGCCGGACTGTTCCGGGCCTTCGTCGCGATCGTGCTGCCGATCAGCAAGAACTCCCTCATCACCGCCGGGCTGTTCACCTTCCTCTTCGCCTGGAGTGACTTCCTCTTCGCTCTCACGCTCACCACCAAGGGTGACGTGCGGCCCGTCACGCTGGGGATCTACCAGTACCTCGGCACCCAGGTGCAGAACTGGAACGCGGTGATGGCCACCGCGGTCCTCTCGGCGATCCCGGCCATCGTGCTGCTGGTCGCCGCCCAGAAGTACATCGCCGCCGGCGCCATCGGTGGCGCCGTCAAATGACCCTCGACAACCAAGGACGAAACTGATGACGATTCGGGTACTCGTATGGGGCGAGAACCGGCACGAGCAGGTCGAGCCGCACGTCGCCGAGATCTACCCCGACGGCATGCACACGAC
This sequence comes from Kribbella sp. CA-294648, assembly GCF_050943845.1. Classification (NCBI taxonomy): domain Bacteria; kingdom Bacillati; phylum Actinomycetota; class Actinomycetes; order Propionibacteriales; family Kribbellaceae; genus Kribbella; species Kribbella sp. CA-294648. The sequence continues at coordinate 7,619,253 of NZ_CP191981.1, read as the reverse complement.
GATTGCCGAGGGCATCGCCGAGAACCTCGGCGACACGGTCGAGGTCGGTACGACGACCCTCGACGAACCCGAGCACGGCCTGACCGAAGAGGTGCTGGCCACCACCGACGTACTGGTCTGGTGGGGGCATGCCGCGCACGGTGAGGTCGAGGACAAGGTGGTCGACCGGGTGTATCAGCACGTGCTGTCGGGCATGGGCCTGCTGGTCCTGCACTCGGGCCACTGGTCGAAGATCTTCGGCAAGCTGATGGGCACCACCTGCACCTTGCGCTGGCGCAGCGAGCAGGATCGCGAGCTGGTCTGGACGGTGAACCCGACGCACCCGATCGCGCGGGGCATCCCGCACCCGATCGTCATCGAGCAGCAGGAGATGTACGGCGAGTTCTTCGACATCCCGGTGCCGGACGAGCTGGTCTTCGTCTCCACCTTCAGTGGCGGCGAGGTGTTCCGGTCCGGCTGCACGTTCCGTCGCGGCCACGGCAAGATCTTCTTCTTCTCGCCCGGTGACCAGGACTACCCGGTGTACCACCACAAGGATGTCCGCAAGGTGATCGCCAACGGGGTGGAGTGGGCCAAGACCGACCTGCCGGAGCGAGCGCTGCCGACGTTGCTGCGGTACGAGACCGGTGACTTCTTCAACGGCCACGGTTACGCCGGCCCCATCGAGTCCGATGAAGAGCGTGCCGATGCCTGAACCCCTGCGGCTCGTCCAGGTCGGTGCCGGAGGGATGGGCCGGGCCTGGCTTCGCACCATCAAGGAGAACCCGGACGTCGTCCTGGTCGGGCTGGTCGACCTCGATGTCCCACTGTCGCGTGCGGTAGCCGACGAGCACGGGTACGCCGAAGTACCGGTGGCCGCGTCGCTCGACGAGCTGGCAGAGCAGGTCGGCGCCGAGGCGGTGATCGACGTGACGGTTCCGCTTGCGCATCCCGTGGTCAGCGTCGATGCGTTGCTGCGTGGGTTGCCGGTGTTGTGCGAGAAGCCGTTGGCCGAGACGGTTCGCGAATGCCTGACGATGGTCGCGGCCGCGGAGGCCGGCGGTCAGTTGCTGATGGTCTCGCAGTCCCGCCGGTACTTCCGGACGGGCGAAGCCTTCGGGCGGCAGTTGGCTGAGCTGGGTGCGGTCGGTTCGTTGTCGTGCGAGTTCTTCAAGGCGCCGCGGTTCGGCGGCTTCCGGGAGCGGATGGCCGAGCCGCTGCTGGTCGACATGGCGATCCACCAGTTCGACCTGGCCCGCAAGCTGATCGGTACGGAGCCGCTGTCGGTGTACTGCGACTCCTACAACCCGGACTGGAGCTGGTTCGACGGGAACGCGGCCGCGGACGCCGTCTTCACCTTCGACGGCGGAGCCCGCTTCGTCTTCACCGGAAGCTGGTGCGCCCCCGGCCTGGAAACCTCCTGGAACGGCCGCTGGCGAGCGAGCTCCGCCAGCGGCACCGCCATCTGGGACGGCGACTCCGCCCCCACCGCGGAACTCACTACCGGCGAACCAGTACCGGCCCACGTCGGCAACGAACCAGAAGAAATCGCCGGCTCCCTGGCCGAATTCGTCCACGCCTTACGAACCGACAGCAAACCCCAGACAGAGGTCCACACCAACGTCCTCAGCGTCGCCATGGTCGAAGCCGCCGTCCGCTCCTCGGCCTCCGGCACCCCCGTCCGCATCGCCGACGTCCTCACCACCGCCCACACCGAAGCCCTCGAATCCACCCCACCCGGCCCGATCCACGACGTCCTCACCTCCTGGCCCTCAATCCACCAGGTAGTAGGCCTCCCCGAAAAAGACTGACACCGTTCACCTGCCAGGCACTTCCGCAGCCTGGCAGGTGGGGAGAATGGCTGCGGGGAGGTGACCTGAATGATCGACTGGCGGCAGCTATCGCCTGTCGCGGTGTTCAGTTTGCTGGCCACCGCGGGTGGTGTCGTCCTGCTCGCCTATCCCTCCGACTTCGCCGCCGACCGCGCCAACCAGGTCCTCGTCGCCGGCATGATGTCCATCCCCGCCTCGCTCCTCATCGGCATCGGACTCCTCGCGCTCGGCGTCTCACCGCGGCGACTCCGCTGGCTGGTCCCCACCGCAGTAGTGGCCACGGCCGCGTCCCTGGTCGTCGCACTTCAGTTGGCGGGAACGCTCTGGATCAACCTGCTGATTGTTGCCGCCGAACTCATCGTCCTCGCCGCCCTGGGCATTCTGTTCGCCCTCCTCGACCGCCGACGGCGTAGTACAAGCGATTGAACGGGGTGGTTGGTTGTGGGTGGGGGAACCGGAGTGTTGGATGAGGTTTGGGTTTGCCCTTGACCCGGACTCGGTCCGTGGGTAACTTTCGGCTGCGGGGGCACGGTTGTAATTCAATTACCTGAGGGGTCGGTCATGTCCGCCTTGCGCCGTTTTGCCGTTGCCAGCCTCGGTCTCGCGACCATCGCCTCGCTGGCGCCGGCTGCTGCTGTCAGTGCTCCACCGCCCGAGACTCCGCCCGCGTTCGCCTCCGAGAAGCAGGCCGCGATGGCGCTGCACCGGATGACGCTGGAAGAGAAGATCGGGCAGATGTTCGTGCTGTTCGGGTACGGGCCGGACGCGCACAAGCCGGACGCCCGCAACACCACCCTGTACGGCGTCGCGACGCCCGCCGAGGTGATCGCGAAGTACAAGCCCGGTGGCTGGATCTACTTCAATGCGCGCGGCAACGTGGAGAACCCGACCCAGCTCGCGACGTACTCCAACCAGCTCCAGCAGGCCGCCCTGAGCACCGGCCGGCGGATCCCGCTGACGATCGCCACCGACCAGGAGCAGGGTGTGGTGGTCCGGATCGGCCCGCCCGCCACCCAGTTCGGCGGCAACATGGCCCACGGCGCCGCCCGCGACACTGCGGACGCCCGGACCGCGGCCGGTATCACCGGGCGTGAGCTGAAGGCGATGGGCATCCGCCAGGACTACGCCCCGGTCGCCGACGTGAACGTCAACGCGCTCAACCCGGTGATCGGCGTCCGTTCGTTCTCCAGCGACCCGCAGCTGGTCGCGGACCTGACGGTCGCGCAGGTCAAGGGGTACCAGCGCGACGCCGGCATCATGGCGACCGCGAAGCACTTCCCGGGCCACGGTGACACCCGCGACGACAGCCACACCTCGCTGCCGACGATCAACCACACCCTGGAAGAGTGGAACACGATCGACGCGCCGCCGTTCAAGGCCGCGATCAAGGCCGGGATCGACTCGATCATGACCGCGCACATCGTGGTCCCGTCGCTCGACCCGTCCGGTGACCCGGCCACGCTGAGCAAGCCGATCCTGACCGGCGTCCTGCGCAACCAGCTCGGCTTCAAGGGCCTGATCATCACCGACGCGCTCGAGATGGCCGCGGTCCGCACCAAGTACGGCGACGCCGAGGTGGCGGTCCGTGCGATCGAGGCCGGCGCCGACCAACTGCTGCTGCCGCCCGCCCCGGACGTCCAGTTCAAGGCGGTCCTCGACGCGGTGAAGTCGGGCCGGATCAGTGAGCGCCAGGTCAACGAGAGCGTGATGCGCATCCTGCTGCTGAAGCTCAAGAACGGCGTCCTCTTCCACCCGTACGTCGACCCCGCCAAGGTCGCCACCACGGTCGGTACGCCGGCCCACCTGGCCACCGCGCAGACGATCGTCGACAAGTCGATCACCCTGGTCAAGAACGACAACCAGACCCTTCCGCTCGCCGCCACGCCGCGGAAGGTGCTCGTCACCGGCTGGGGCGTCAACACGACCGCCTCGCTGGGCGCCAGTCTCAGCAAGCGCGGCGCCACCACGACGGTCGCGCAGACCGGTGCGGCGCCGACGGACGCGGCGATCGCCGACGCCGTCGCCAAGGCACAGCTCAACGACGTCACGGTGGTGCTGACCCAGAAGGCCTGGGACACCAAGGTCACCGACAAGCTGGCCAAGCAGCAGAAGCTCGTCAAGGACCTGCTCGCCACCGGCAAGACCGTGATCGTGGTCGCCGTCCGCGACCCGTACGACATCGCGTACTTCGACCAGGCGCCGACGTATCTGGCCACCTACGGCTACCAGGGCGTCTCGATGGAGTCGCTGGCCAAGGTCCTGTACGGCGAGATCGCGCCGGCCGGCAAGCTCCCGGTCGACATCCCGGTCGCCGGTGATCCCGCCACTCCGCTCTACAAGTTCGGCCACGGGCTCTCCTGGTGAGCCGGCCAACTCGTCGTACCGTCCTGGGTCTCGCCGCAGCGGCTGTTGCCGGTGCGGCGGGGCTCCGGCCGGAGCTCGCGGCGGCCTCGAACCCGGGCCGCGCGCACGGGTGGGCCACCGCGACGATGGCGCGGATGACGCTGGAGGAGAAGGTCGGCCAGCTGTTCGTCACCTACGCGTACGGCGCCACGGCGACCACCGCGGACCCGCGCAACGTCACCGCGTACGGCGTGGCGACGCCGGCCGAGGTGGTCGCGAAGTACAAGCTCGGTGGGGTCATCTACTTCGCCTGGACCGGCTCGGTGGCCAACCCGCCGCAGATCGCGGCGTTGTCCAACGGGCTGCAGCAGACCTCGCTCGGCGTTGGCCAGAAGGTCTCGGTGCCGCTCCTGATCAGCACCGACCAGGAGCACGGCGTCGTCTTCCGGGTCGGTCCGCCGGCCACCCAGTTCGCCGGTGCGATGGCGCTCGGCGCCGGTCGTAGTACGGCCGACGCCCGGGAAGCCGCCGCGATCGCGGGCGCGGAGCTGCGCGCTGTCGGGGTGAACCAGGACTACGCGCCGGTTGCCGACGTGAACGTCAACGCGCTCAACCCGGTGATCGGGGTGCGGTCGTTCTCGTCCGATCCGGAGCTCGTCGCCCGCCTGACGGCCGCCCAGGTCGACGGGTACCAGCGGGACGGCGGCATCGCGGCGACCGCGAAGCACTTCCCGGGGCACGGCGACACCGCGACCGACAGCCACACCGGCCTGCCGACCATCGACCACACCCGCGAGGAGTGGGAGCGGATCGACGCTCCGCCGTTCCGGGCCGCGATCGCCGCCGGGATCGACTCGATCATGACCGCGCACATCGTGGTCCCGTCGCTGGACCCGTCCGGTGACCCGGCGACGCTGAGCAAACCGATCATGACCGGCATCCTCCGCGAGGAACTCGGGTACGACGGTGTTGTGGTGACGGACTCGCTCGGGATGGCCGGCGTCCGGCAGAAGTACGGCGACGCCGAAGTACCCGTGCTCGCGCTCGAGGCGGGCGTCGACCAGCTGCTCATGCCGCCTCGGATGGACATCGCTTACAACGCTGTACTGGACGCCGTCCGGTCCGGCCGGATCAGCGAGAAGCGGCTCGACCAGAGCGTCTATCGGGTACTACGCCGCAAGCACCTCAACGGCCTGGTGGACCAGCCGATGGTCGACGTCGCGGCTGTGCCGTCAGTAGTCGGTACACCGAAGCACTATGCCGCGGCGCAACGCATCTCGGACCGCTCGACCACGGTAGTGAAGAACGCTCTGCTCCCGTTGAGCAATGCGGCTCGCACGATCCTGGTCACGGGGTACGGCGTTGCCACCACCCAGACGCTGGCGAACCGGCTGGCCGCGCGGGGCGCGACGACGACGGTCCGGCAGACCGGAGCAACCCCGACCGATGCCGCCATCACCGGCGCAGTAGCGGCAGCCCAGACGCACGACCTCACCATCGTCTTGACCATGAAGGCCTGGGACACCCTCGTCACCGACAAGCAGGCCAAGCAGCAGAAGCTGGTGAAGCAACTGCTCGCGACCGGCAAGCCGGTGATCGTGGTCGCCGTCCGCGACCCGTACGACATCGCGTACTTCCCAGCGGCGCCGACGTACCTGGCGACGTATTCGTACGCCGACGTCTCGATGGAGTCGCTCGCCAAGGTCCTGTACGGCGAAATCGCACCGGCCGGCAAGTTGCCGGTCGACATCCCGGTCGCGGGTGACCCGTCGGTCACCCTCTATCCGTTCGGGCACGGTCTGACATGGTGAAACGACTTGCACTCCTGATCGCCGCGCTGACCGTGTTCGCCGGCGTCACCCCGGCAATTGCCGATGGCAACAGTCCGCCGGTGCCGCTGCGAGTGGCGACGTACAACATCCATGCCGGCGCCGGGCACGACAACGTGTTCAACCTGGAGCGGACGGTCGCCACGCTGCGGGCCTTGGACGCCGACGTGATCGGCCTGCAAGAGGTCGACGTGCACTGGAGCGCGCGTTCGCAGTGGCGCGACCTCGTGACGGAGCTGGCCGCCCGACTGGGAATGCGGGCCGGTTTCGCTCCGATCTACGACTTCGACCCACTCCAGCCGGGGCAGCCACGTCGGCAGTACGGGCTGGCGGTGTTGTCGAAGGCCCCGATCCTGAGTGTCGAGAACCACGACCTGACCCGCTTGTCGACGCAGGATCCCGGGGCCGGCCCGACGCCGATGCCGGGATTCCTGGAGGCGGTCATCCAGGCTCGCGGCGCCCGGCTGCACTTCTACGTCACGCATCTCGACTATCGCGCCGACCCGTCGCTGCGCCGGATCGAGGTCGACGAGACTCTCGACCTGCTGGCCCAGGATCCGGCCGGAGCCAACCAGGTGCTGGCCGGCGACCTGAACGCCGAACCGCAGTCCCCCGAACTGTCCCGGCTCTGGACGGCGGTGACGGATGCCTGGACCGCCGCGCCCGTCACCATCGGGCAACCGCTGACCTATCCGGCGGCGACGCCGGTCAAGCGCATCGACTACATCACCGTCTCGGACGGCATCGGCGTACTGCGCGCCGAGGTGCCGGCCGACCCTGCCCTCGTTGCGGCGAGCGACCACCGGCCTGTTGTGGCCGACCTGGCGCTCACCCGCGGATCGGAGATCCACTCATGACCGTTGGACGTCGTATTTTCCTGGCCGGCGCGGGTGCCGTCGGTGCCGCCCCACTGATCGGTGGGACCGCCGCCCACGCCGTGGACGACCCGGCGAAGAAGAAGCGGAAGGTGAAGACCGGCGCCCAGGTGCTGGCCGACTCCGGCTGGGCCGCGCTGGCCGGCCAGAAGGTCGGCGTGTTCAGCAACCCGACCGGCGTCCTGGCCGACGGGAGCCACATCGTCGATGCCATGCACGCCGCCGGCAAAAGCAAGGTGGAGCTGGTGGCCGCCTTCGGACCGGAGCACGGCTTCCGTGGCGCCGCGCAGGCCGGCGGTTCGCAGGGCGACCACCGCGACCCACGGACCGACATCATGGTCTACGACGCCTACGGCGCGAACGCCGCCAAGCTGCAGAGCATCTACACCAAGGCCGGCGTGGAGACGGTGGTCTTCGACATCCAGGACGTCGGCGTCCGGTTCTACACCTACATCTGGTCGATGTACGAGGCGATGGTGGCGGCCGCGAAGATGGGCCTCCGGTTCGTGGTGCTGGACCGGCCGAACCCGATCGGTGGGGCCGTCCGGGGCCCGTTGCTCAAACCTGGCTACACCTCGGGCGTGGGCAAGGAAGAAATCATCCTGCAGCACGGTATGACGGTCGGCGAGCTGGCCCGGCTGTTCAACGCCGAGTACCTGGCGCTCGACACCGGTGGTCCGGTGGTGCGGGATCTCGAGGTGATCGAGCTCGAGGGCTGGCGGCGGGACCAGCTCTACACCGACACCGGCCTGACCTGGGTGATGCCGAGTCCGAACATGCCGACACCGGACACCGCCCTGCTCTACCCGGGCACCTGTCTGTTCGAGGCCACCAACATGTCCGAGGGCCGTGGCACCACCCGGCCGTTCGAGCTGATCGGCGCGCCGTACGTCGACTACCAGTGGGCCGACGCGCTGCGAACCAAGGACATCCCGGGGATCGAGTTCCGGGAGGCGTACTTCACGCCTTTCATCAGCAAGAACGCGAACACGCCGTGCGGCGGTGTCCAGGTGCACATCAGTGATCCGGACCGGGTCGACCCGATCCTCGCCGCCACCCACATGATGGTGGAGGCCAAGCGGCTGTATCCGACGAAGTTCTCCTGGCGGACCGAGAACCCGCCCGGCCGGTGGATCGACCTGCTGACCGGCTCGGACCGCTTCCGGACCATGTTCACCGCGGGCGCGACCGCCGAGGAGATCGTCGCGGCCTGGCGGCCGGAGACCCGGGCCTGGACCGCGCGCCGCGCGAAGTACCTGCTGTACAAGGGAGATCACCGGTGAGAAGACTGCTCGTTTTCACGGTAGCCTCTACCCTCGTGCTCACTCTGGCCACCCCTGCGGTTGCTTCCAGCAACAAATCCGGACGGTTCGACCGCCCGTACGACGGCTACGCGCCGAAGTCGACGTTGCTGCGCGACTCGAGCCCGGTGAAGGCCGGTCTCGATCCCGCGCCGATCGAGACCGCGCTGACCCAGGTCGACGGCTGGACCCGGCCGAACGGCACCGTGAAACCCCTGTACGCCGGTGCCGTCACGCTGCTTGGCCACAACGGCAAGGTGCTCACCCGCGAGGCGACCGGCATGGCGGTCAAGTACGCCGACGGCGCCGGCACCGAGTTGCCGGCCGACCAGCAGATCCCGATGCGGACCGACACCATCTTCGACATGGCCTCGGTCTCGAAGCTGTTCACCTCGGTCGTGGTGATGCAGCAGGTCGAGAAGGGCAAGGTCGACCTGGACGCGCCGATCGCGACGTACGTGCCGGAGTTCGCTGCCAACGGCAAGGAGGCCGTCACCGTCCGGCAGGCGCTCACGCACACCACCGGGCTGCCGTCCTGGCTGCCGCTGTGGAGCGCTCAGCCTGACCCGGCCTCCCGGATGCAGATGGCGCTGACGGCCAAGCTGCGTCCCAACACCCTGCCGGGCGCCACCTACCTCTACAGCGACCTGAACCTGATCGCGCTCGGCGAGGTCGCCGCGCGCGTCTCGGGCAAGTCGCTGGACAAGCTGGTCGCCGACGGGATCACCAAACCGCTGCAGATGCGCGACACCGGCTACAACCCGGACGAGAAGAAGAAGCCGCGGATCGCCGCCACGGAGTACCAGGCGTCCCCGCCGCGCGGGATGGTCTGGGGCTCGGTGCACGACGAGAACGCCTGGTCCCTCGGCGGCGTCGCCGGGCACGCCGGGATCTTCTCCACGGCCGACGACATGGCCGTGCTGGCACAGGCGTTCCTCAACGGCGGCAGCTACCGCGGCGCGCGGATCCTGAAGACGGACTCCGTCACCGCGATGATCACCAACTTCAACCAGGCGTTCCCGGGCAACGACCACGGGCTCGGGTTCGAGCTGAACCAGCGCTGGTACATGGGTGGTCTGTCCGGTCCCCGCACCGCCGGCCACACCGGCTACACGGGCACCTCGCTGGTGATCGACTTCGACTCGCGCTCGTTCGCGATCCTGCTGACCAACCGGGTCCACCCGAGTCGCAGCTGGGGCAGCAACAACCCCGCCCGCAGGGCCGTAGTACAGGGTCTGGCGTTGTCCCTGGGGGTTGGGCCGCGGCATGGCAAGGATGCCTGGTTCTCCGGCACCACGGACGCCAGTACGACGACGCTCGCGGTGAAGGTCGCCGTACCGGCCAGTGGGGCGAAGATGTCGTTCGACCTGTTCGTGGACACCGAGGACTCCGACCTGCTGTACCTGGAGACGTCGGCGGACGGGACCACCTGGACCAAGGTGCCGTTCACCGTGCGGGACCGCGGGACCGTGATCGATGCCGATGGCACCATCAGCGGCTCCGGCGACCGGCACTGGCACCAGGTGACCGCAGACCTGGCTCCGGGTGACCAGACGGTGCGCTGGCGTTACACCTCCGACGCGCTGTACCAGGGCCGTGGTGTCTACGTGGATGGTGTGAAGATCTCATCTCCGGACGGGATGCTGTTCGACGGAGAGCGAATGCCCGAGTCATTTACGGCATCTGGTTGGAGACTTTCGCGTCGGTGACCCCGCTCGGTGCTTGATCGCCGTACGGTGGCGTCATGACTTCAGTTACCTCTCCAGAACCCACGGGGCCGCTGCTGGTCCGGGTCCGCGCGGTGATGCCCGCGCTGGCCCCGGCCGAGCAGCGGGTGGCGAACGCGGTCCTCGCGGATCCGGGCGGAGTGGCGGCGATGACGATCTCCGAACTGGCCGAGGTGGCATCCACCTCGGAGACCACGGTCATCCGGTTCTGCAAGCAGATCGGCGTCCCCGGCTATCCGCAGCTCCGCCTGCAACTGGCGGCCCAGTCGGCCACGGAGAACATCCGGCCGGAGGTCGGCGGTGACATCGAGCCGGGGGACTCCCTGGCCGATGTCGTCGGCAAGGTCGCCTTCGCCGACGAGCGGGCGGTCCGCGAGACCGCTCAGCAGCTCGATGTCGAGGCGCTGAGCAAGGTCGTCGCCGCGGTCGCCAAGGCGCCGCGGGTCGACCTCTACGGCACCGCCGCGAGCTCCTTCGTGGCGCTCGACCTGCAGCAGAAGCTGCACCGGATCCGCCGGGTCGCGTTCGCCTGGTCGGACGTGCACGTCGCGCTGACCAGCGCCGCGCTGCTGGGTGAGGGCGATGTCGCGATCGGCATCTCCCACACCGGCACGACGGTGGAGGTCGTCGAGGCGCTCGAGGAGGCCGCCAAGCACGGCGCCACCACGGTCGCCATCACGAACTTTCCCCGGTCGCCGCTGGCCCGGACCGCAGATCTTGTGCTGACCACGGCCGCTCGCGAGACGACCTATCGCTCCGGTGCGATGTCGAGCCGGATCGCCCAGCTGATGGTGATCGACTGCCTGTTCATCGGTGTCGCGCAGTCGGTGATGCCGGACGCCCGGAAGGCGCTGGAGGAGACCGCGATCGCGGTCCGTGGGCACCGTCTGAAGAGTTCTGTCAATGATCAACAGAATTGAAAATTCTTCAGTAGGAAACTAACATCGTCACTGTGATCACACCCACGGAGCAGCGCAACCCCAGGACGCTCGCGATCGATGCCGTGGGCACCACCGAGATACTCCGGATGGTCAATGCGGAAGACGCGCGGGTCGCCGGGGCGGTGAGTGCGGTGATCCCTGAGTTGGCACGCGCGGTCGACGCCGCCGTCGAGGCCGTCCGCAACGGCGGGCGGGTGCACTACTTCGGCGCCGGCACCTCCGGGCGCCTGGCGGTGCTCGACGCCGCCGAACTGCTGCCGACCTTCCATGCCCCCGACGACCTGGTCGTCGCACACCACGCGGGCGGCATGGAAGCGCTGCTGCGCGCGGTCGAGAACGTGGAGGACTCCGAGGAGGGCGGCGCCGCCGACGCGGCCTCTGTAACCGCCCGGGACATCGTGATCGGCCTCGCGGCCTCGGGCAGTACGCCGTACGTCGCGGGCGCTCTGCGGGCCGCTCGCGCGGTCGGGGCGACCACTGCGCTGGTCACCTCCAACCCGTCGGCCCCGCTGGCCCCGCTGGCCGACATCGTGATCGCCGCGGACACCGGGCCGGAGGTCATCGCCGGCTCCACCCGGCTGAAGGCCGGCACCGCCCAGAAGATGATCCTGAACAGCTTCTCGACCACCCTGATGATCAAGCTCGGCCGGACCTGGTCGAACCTGATGGTCGACATGGTCGCGACGAACCAGAAACTCCGCGGCCGGATGCTCCGCATCCTCGGCGAGGCCACCGGCGCCGACGCCGACGCCTGCGCGACAGCACTCGCCGACGCCGACGGCGAACTCAAGCCGGCCCTCGTCCATCTCCTGACCGGCTCCCCGATCCCCGAGGCCCGCCGCGCCCTCTCCCAGGCAGGCGGCCGCGTAGCCGTAGCCCTAGGCCTCCTCAGCGCCACTGCCTGACCCTGCCTGAGACTGCCTGCCACCGGCCGTCGGCCGGTCCGACGGGCTGCTGGGTGTTGCTCACGCTGGGCGACCGATTCGATGCGCTCGGCAACGAATTTGCAGGTTGTTGCAGTGCTGTGCGGTATCGGGTGGTGGCTGGGTCTGGGACGCTGGCGAACAGGGTGGGAATTCCGGAAAAAATTCTTCGGGGTGGTTCTGGGATGAACTACTAAACGCTGGATTGAAATTCGTGCGGGGAACCCTTCGCGGTTGTTCTTTTGAACGTGACAGCTAACCGGTTACGGTGTTCCGGCCGGTTTCGGAATGGGTTGGACGTTTGATTTCTGGGCGGCGCGAAACGGAGAAGCATCGCTGATCCGGCGGGGAAAGAAAAGCGATCCGGGACACGTCGCGAACGGTGATGGGGTCATCACTTTCGGTCCGTAGCGAGATTCTGTGATCGTGTCGTATCGTCACGTCATCGCCAGGCCTTGGTGGGGGACTGGTGCTCTGAATCCTTTGTGTTCAAGGCGAACTTCGGAGCTCGGATGACCATGGACGGTACTGTCGTGGTGCCCGGAACCACTATGGGTGCCCAATGGGTCGATGACGTGTTGCTGGCCGGCCCGGCCGGTGACGTCTGTTTCAGACTCCCTACTCCTATTGATCGCGGAATGCTGCGCCGGCTGGTCCGGGAACGGCAGTCCGAATTGGCCGGCTCGGGTTTGCGCCCGGGCGGTGCCGCCGCATTGCGATTGCCGCCGTCAATGGCGTTCGTGACGCATTTGCTGGCGGTCTGGCGGCTCGGTGGGCAGGCGATCCTGCTGGATCACCGGCTGACCGACTACGAGGTCCGCCGGGCGATCGAGCGGCTGGTCCCACAGGTCGTGGTGTCACCGGACGGACCCGTCGTCTCAGGGCTGCGCACGTTCGTCGAGGTCGACACCGACGTGGCCAGCTACTCGGGTCATCCCGCGAGTACGTCGCATGCCGTCGTCCAGCTCAGTTCGGGCTCGACCGGGCCGTCGAAGGTGATCGGCCGGACCGCGGAGGACCTGGTCGAGGAGGTCCTGCGGTACACCCAGATCGAGGGCGTGCCGGTGCGGGGCGAGCGAGTGATCCTGCTGCCGTCGATGGTGCACGTGCTCGGGCTGGTCGGCGGGCTGATGTACGGCCTGCACGCCGGTGTCGAGCTGGTCCCGCCCGCGCGGCTGACCGGTGACGCCATCGTCCAGGCGATCGCGAGCGGCAAGAGCCCGGCGACCGTGCTCGGCGTGCCGTTCCACATCGGCCTGCTCGCCTCGGTCCAGGACCCGCCGTCGCTGCCGCAGTTCAAGCGGATGACGACCGGTGGCGAACTGGTGCCGGCGGCGACCTCGTCCGCCTTCGAGGACAAGTACGGCGTACCGCTCGGCAACATGTACGGGATGACCGAGGTCGGGGTGATCGGGACCGACCTGTTCGGCGCGCATCGCCCGGCGATCCGCCCGGCACCGGGGATCGAGGTGAGAGCTGTCGATGGAGAGCTGCGGATCCGGCGGCCGGAGTCGCCGTACCTGGGGTTGTCGGACCCGAGTCGCTGGGCCGACGGCTGGTTGCGGACCAAGGACGCCGGCGTGGTCGATCCGGAGACCGGGCTGGTGTCGATCAAGGGCCGGCTGGACTCGCAGGTGTCGGTCGGTGGCCTGAAGGTCGACCTGACCGAGGTCGAGTACACGCTGACCACGTTGCGCGGTGTCGAGGCCGCGGTGGTGGTCCACGACGGCTCGATCACCGCCTACCTCCAGCTGAACGAGCGCCGCGACGTCGCCCGGATCGAGGCCGACCTGGCCCAGCTGCTCGCGTCGTACAAGCGGCCGCGCAGTGTGCGGGTGCTGGATCAGTTGCCCCGGACAACCACCGGGAAACTCGTCCGGGACACCGCGGTACTCCGCAAGGCCGCGCCGTGATGCTCACAGACCTCGACGGACCGGACGCCCGTCGGAACGACAACCGCCAGCACCGTGTCGGATCGCACCGGGAGATGGACCAGGGTGAGCTGCGGCTCGGCCGGGACGGGTCCGCCGGCGGGCAACGGCAGCTGCCGGCGCAGGCCCGCGTTGCGCAGGCCGGTACCGAGGGCCTTGCCCACCGCTTCCTTTCCAGTCCAGAGGTGCAGGAAAGCCTCGAGTTCTTCGGGCTGGTCTGCCATCCAGGCGAGCTCGGCGGGAGTGAACCAGCGGTGGGCCAGGCCGGTGATGTCGCGGGGGTAGCGGTCCTCGAGGTCTACGCCGACTGGGCCCGCCAGGCCGGCGACGACGGCGACGAACCGCCGGCTGTGACTGATGCTCACCCCGAGCGGGTCGACGTGCGGAGCGCCGGCGGCGTCGTGGCGCAGGACCGGGGGCCGGTCGAGCAGGGTGCCGGCCAGGTCGAGGAGCAGAGCGTGGGCGGCCGGCCGGTGGTCGCGTTCGACGGGTTTCAGCCAGACGTGCACGGGCTCCAGCTCGGGGTCCGGGCGTCGACTCACAGAAAGAAGGTAACCCGATGAGGGAAGAGGTTCGCGAGTTCGTCCTCGCGCAGCTGCAGGACATGAACTACGACGTCGAGGGCATCGACGACGACACCACGCTCGGCCCGGCCGGGGTCGACCTCGAGTCGCTCGCGCTCGCCGACCTGTCGGTCCGGGTCGAGGACAAGTTCGGCGTGCGGTTCTCCGACGACGAGTCCGAGGAGCTGGCCCTGATGACCGTCGGCGAGTTCACCACCGCGGTGGCCGGCCGGGTTGCGCAGCAGGTCTGATGAGCTCACTCCTTCCGCCCGGGAGAGCCGAGATCGTCGACTGGCTGGCCGCGCTGGGCGACCGCCGGCCCGGTGAGGTCCGGGAACGGATCGACTCGATGGAACTCGCCTGGCTGGTCCACCAGGTCGAGCAGCGCTACGGGCGCGAGCTCGACGACGACCAGCTGGACCGGATCAAGACCATCGACGACGCCGTCCTCGTCTTCGCGGAAGCGGTGCGGAGCCATGTCTGACCGACCGCGGGTCTCCATCACCGGACGGTCCGTCCTGAGCGCGCTCGGCCGTGGAGCCGAGGCGCAACTGGCGGCTGCCCTGCCCGGCGCGGCGGCCTTCACCGAGATCCAGCGGTTCGACACCAGCAACCGCCGGGTCAACCGGGCCGCGACGGCCACCGAGGTGCACTCGCTGGAAGAAGAGTTGCTCGATGCGGTGACGGAAGCCTGTGCCGAGGCCGGCCTGACGGCCGCTCAACGAGCCACAACCCCTTTGTTCCTTGCGGTTCACGGCCGCGCGGGCGTCCGCAGCCTCGCTTCCAGAGCCGCCCGCATCTACACCAGCGCCTGCGTCTCCGCCAGTACTGCGGTCGCTGACGCGGCCGCGCTGATCCGCCACGGGTACGCCGAGCGCATCGTCGTCGCGGCCGGCTATCTGGTCGAGGCGGACCAGTTCGCGTTGTTCGACGCAGGCCGTGCGTTGTCGCCGGACGGCGTGGTCAGGCCGTTCAGTCTTGACCGTAAAGGACTGCTGCTCGGCGATGGCGTGGCCGCCGTTGTGCTGCAGCGTGGTGAAGGCCTGGCCGAGATCGCCGGCTGGGGGAGGGCCGGAGACGGCTATCACCCGTGCCAGCCCGCTCCTGACGGACACGGCCTAGCCGCAGCCATCGAGGCCGCGTTGCGAAAGGCCGACCTTCCGCCGGAGGTCGTCGGCTACATCAACGCCAACGCGACCGGCACAGGTTTCAGCGACGCCTCCGAGGCGGCCGCGATCAGGACGGTGTTCCACAGCGAAGTACCGGTGAGCTCGACGAAGGCCGTTCATGGTCATGCGCTCGAGGCGTCCGGCCTGCTGGAGCTCATCGTGACCGTCCAGGCTTTGCGCGAGGGCAAGCTCCCGGTCAACGCGGGCTTCACGACGCGTGACCCCGGGTGCGACCTCGATCTGATTCTGCATGCGCCCCGCCCCGCGACAGCGCAGTACGGGTTGTCCTTGAATGCGGCCTTCGGTGGCGCGAACACGGCCTTGCTGGTGCGTGCTGGATGAACCGCCTGGCTGGAATTCCCGCACCCCGCACGATCGCTGTCGGTCACTGGCCGGAGCCGGGTGACGACGTGGCGGCAGGTCCGCCGTCACTCCCCGGTTTCGTGGCGTCATCGTTCAGCCCACTGGCCGCCGTCGCGGCCGATCGTTGCCTCAAGCCCCCGTACTCCGAAGGCGCTGTCTCCGAAGACGCTGTCGGCGAACGGACCGCGATCGTGCTGGTCACCGGCAGCGGAGACCGGGTCAGTGCCGATCACGTCCGGCTGGCGGTTGCCGATGGCAAGCGAGTCGGGCCGCTCTACTTCTTCCAGTCGGTGCCGAACAGTGTGGCCGGCTACATCGCGGCCCGGTGGGGTCTGCGCGGACCGGTGGTGTGCCTCAGCCCCACGACTGAGGCGCACGTCGCCGGACTCGACCAGGCGGCGCTGCTGATCGCGGACGGAGACGCGGACCAGGTCCTCGTCGTACTCGTGGAACAGGCGGCCGACGGCGACCTCGCCGAGGCCATGTTGGTGAGTGGGGGAGATCCGTTGTGAAGAGTCTGAGAGCGCGACTGGCCGCCGATCCGGCCATCGGGGCCGGCAACGTGCTGGCCACCGTGATCGCGCACGGTGCCGACCTGACCGGGCCGGGACTGACGTTCGACACGGCCGTCGACGAGTTCCCGGCCGAGCATCCGCTCACCCTCGGCGAACTCGACGAGCGGGTCCAGGCGCGGACCGCGTGGTTGCGCGATCGGGGGATCGGGCAGCGCGACGTGGTGGCGATCTGGGCGACCGAGGCCGCCGACATCGTGCTGAGCTTCCTGGCGCTGACCCGGGTCGGCGCGATTCCCGCGCTGCTGAACGGGAAGATGGCGCCGGCCATCGCGGAGGAGTACATCCGCCGGTTGCGGGTGACCGGCGTGCTGGTCGACGCCGCGCACCAGGACTTGTTGCGTGAGGCACCGATCCTGGGTGAGCCCAAGGAACTGGGCACGGGCGATCCGGCGAAGGCGCCGGCGCAGTACCGGCATCACCAGGACGACCCGGTCGTGATCACCCATACGTCCGGGACGACGGGGGTGCCGAAGGCGGTGCTGCACACGCATCGGACTCTGTACGCCGCGCTGAAGCATCTGCTCACGATGCCGCAGTCGCAGGGGACGGACAGGATCCTCAACGCGCTGCCGATCCCGCACACGGCGACGATCTTGATGGTCAACCAGGTGCTCGGCAACCGCGCGGAGATGCTGTTGCTGTCGAGCCAGGACGCGTCGACCGTGCTGCGTCACATCCAGAGCTGGAAGCCGCACGGAGTTTACGGGTTTGCCGTCACCTGGGCAGGGCTGGCGCGCGAGGATCTCAGCGCGCACGATCTCGACTCGGTCCGGATGTGGTTCAACACCGGCGACTGCGCGCACGAGCCGCACATCCGGAAGTTGGTTGCCGTGGGCACCCGCGAGACGGTCGGCCGGGAAGGTCGTACGACGGTCCGCGGCTCGCACTTCATCGACGGGCTCGGCTCGAGCGAGATGGGGCACAACGGCTTCCACATCACGCACACGATCGACAGCGACCAGTACGGTCGGTGCATCGGCAAGCCGTACCAGTTCGCGTCAGCCGCCGTACTCGACGCAGCCGGCGAGGAACTCCCGCCGGGCAAACCAGGCCTACTCGGCTTCCGCTCGCCCAGCGTCTCACCGGGCTACTGGAACGACTCGGTCAACACCTACAGGTTCCGCCTCAACGGCTGGTTCCTGACGGGCGACCTGGTCTACCGCGACGAGACCGGCCACTACTACCACCTCGACCGAGTCCCGGACGCAGTAGCCGGCTTCGAAGGCCCCCAGCTCTACACATCCCTCTCAGAGGAACGCATCCTCGCCGCCCTTCCCGAAGTACAGGACTGCACAGTCATCATCACCCAGGAAAACGGCCGCTTCGCCACCGACATCCTGCTCGAGCTACCCCCGGATGCCGCCCCGATCGAGAACCGCGATGAGCGGATCCTGCAAGCGGTAGGCGAGGAGGTCGCCACCACGCTGCGCCGGATCCGAGTCGTCGGCGAAGACGAGGTCCCAGTAACCGTAACCGGCAAGGTCCGCAAAGTAGCGCTGCGCGCAGAGCGCGAGTCCGGCGCAGAGCGCCCGGTCGGCACGCCGCCCAGCGCCGGGCAGGCCGGCGGCACGCCGGCTGCACCGGCAACACAGTCTGAGGTGCTGCGAGGTGCTTCGCCTTCAGCTGTTGAAGCCGGCGGCGCTGTACCGGCGGGGGCGGTTGCTAGTGAAGCCGGGGGTGGGCGATGACTGACGTGACCATCACCGGGATGGGGTTGATGACGCCTGTGGGGCGGGGTGTCGATCAGGTGTTTGACGCGTTGCTGAACGGGCGGTCGGGGATCAGGCGGCCGCGGGCGGATCATCCGGTGGTCGACTCGGTGGAGCTGGCGGGGTTTCTACCTGAGTTTGATGCCGGGAAGCTTGCAAGCGGGCCCGACGGCAAGGTGATGGATCGGACGGTGATTCTTGCTCAGCTGACCGCAGAGGAGGCGTTGGCCGACGCCGGGCTGGTGGTTGGGGAGAACGTCGAGCCCGAGCGGATCGGGGTGATCATCGGCGGGGTCGGCGGGATGGCCACGCTGGAGAAGCAGGTGCTGGCTCGGGCTGAGCGTGGGCGCGCGGCGGTCAGTCCGTATCTGCTGACCGGGATCCTGCCCAACATGCCGGCCGCCCGCGTCGCGATCCGGTTCGGCATCCGCGGCTACACCTCGTCAGTCGGTACTGCGTGCGCCTCCGGCGCGCAAGCGATCGCGGACGGCGTACGACTCATCCGCACCGGCGAACTCGATGTGGTGATCTGCGGCGCCAGCGAAGCACCACTCTTCCCGACCTTCGCGGAAACCTTCGCCAACGCCCGGGCGCTGGCCCGCGGCTGGGACGACCCGACCGAAGCGAGCCGCCCGTTCGACCTGCGCAGGAACGGTTTCGTCCTCTCCGAGGGCGCCGGGCTGCTCGTCCTGGAGAGCACCGAACACGCCGACCGGCGAGGCGCGAAGGGGTACGCCGACGTCGCGGGGTACGGCGTGAACTCGGACGCGCACCACCCGACCGCGCCGCGCCCGGACGGTACCGGTGCCGCCGCCTGCATGAGTCAGGCGTTTGCCAGCGGCAACGTTTCCCCCGACCGGGTCGGTTACGTCAACGCGCACGGCACGAGCACCAAGCTCGGCGACGTCGCGGAGTCTGTTGCGATCGCCCTTGTGTTCAAGGGATCCAGCCCAGCCGTGAGCTCCACCAAGGCGCTCACCGGACACATGCTCGGTACGTCGGGTGTGGTCGAGGCCGCCGCCACCGCGATGGCGCTCAACACCGGCCTGCTGCCACCGACGTACAACCTGGACGATCCCGACCCGGCCTGTCCGCTGGATCACGTCCGCAAGGAGCCGCGCGAGGCGCGCCCGGAGTACGCGCTGTCGAACTCGTTCGGGTTCGGCGGCCAGAACGTCAGCCTGCTGTTCGGTCCTCCGAGCACGCAGATCAAGAGTGAGGGGAAGGTCTGGTGATGGAGATCTACGGAATCGACCACGTCGAGATGTACGTGGGCGACGCCAAGCAGGCGGCGTTCTACCTGGCGCACGCCTTCGGCCTGCAGGTTCACGGCCAGGGGGGACCGGAAACCGGGCTGGCCGACCAGCGTTCGCTGCTGCTGCGGGAGAGCGCCGTACAGATCGTGCTGACCTCGGGACTGGCCGCCGACCATCCCGCTGCCGCGTACGTCCAGCGGCACGGTGACGGTGTCGCGGTGGTCGGTCTGGAGGTGGACAACGCCTCGGTGGCCTACACCGAGCTGCTCGCCCGGGGCGCCGAGTCGGTGACCGAGCCGGTGACTTACACCGACGAACTGGAGACCACCGTGGTGATCGCGGAGGTGGCCGGCTTCGGCGACGTGATCCACCGGCTGGTCGAGCGGCACGGCCCGCGGCGGGAGTTCCTGCCCGGTGCCATCCAGATCACCGAGCCGTCGAAGGGCCCGGACGAGAAGCTGTTCAGCGAGATCGATCACCTGGCGATCTGCGTGCCGTCGGGCCAGCTGAAGCCGACCGTCGAGTTCTACGAAAACGTGTTCGGCTTCCTGCCGATCTTCGACGAGTACATCGAGGTGGCCGGCCAGGGAATGGAGTCGACGGTCGTCCAGAGCCCGTCAAAGCATGTCACCTTCACCCTGATCGAGCCCGACCCGAACCGCAGGCCGGGCCAGATCAACGACTTCCTCACCTGGCACGCGGGCGCCGGAGTACAGCACATCGCCTTGCGGACCAGCGACATCGTCGAGGCGGTCAGCACGCTGCGCGACCGTGGGGTGAACTTCCTCGCGTCGCCGTCGGCGTACTACAAGGCGCTGCCGGACCGGGTCGGTGAGGTGGAGACGCCGATCGAGGCGCTGGAGGAGCTCGGCATCCTGGTCGACAAGGACCACTGGGGTCAGCTGCTGCAGATCTTCACCGAGTCGATGCACGTCCGCCGGACTCTCTTCCTGGAGATCATCGAGCGGCGCGGCGCGATGACGTTCGGCAGCGGCAACATCAAGGCCCTGTACGAGGCCAAGGAGCGCGAGCTCGCGGGGGTCGAGGCCTGATGCTGGAGTTCACGCTGTCCGAGGAAGAGATCGGCCTGCTCCCGTCGGACGAGGACGTCGCGTTCTACGCCGAGCACGGCTGGTACCTGTCCAAGAAGCTGCTCACCGACGACGAGACCGACGAGCTGGTCAACGCCAGTGAGCGGTACTACGCGGGCGAGCGCGACCGGACCCTGCCGGTCAGGCCGCCCAAGCTCGCCTACTGGGACCCGTCGAAGGGCGACGTCCAGCGGCACAACGACTACGTGCACTACGAGCACGACGGCCTGGCCAAGATCCTGCGCAAGCCTTTGATCGGCGCGGTCGCGGCGAGGCTGGCGCAGGTCGACGAGATCCGGATCTTCCAGTCCACCCTGATCTACAAGCCACCGATCGAGGGCGAGCCCTCGAACATCGTGCCCTGGCACTTCGACAAGCACTACTGGTCGTCCTCGTCGTCGGACCGGATGCTGACCGCGTTCATCCCGTTCCACGACTGCCCGCCCGAGATGGGCACGATCACGATGGTCGACGGCAGTCACCGCTGGAAGGAGATCGGCGCCGACGACACCGTGGTCCGGCACTTCGCCGACCGGGACCGGTCGCAGCTCGACCAGATGCTGGTCGACAACGCGCGGTTCAACGGGGCCGACGTGGTCCGGCTGCCGATCACGATCCCGCGCGGCCACATGAACTTCCACCACTGCCGGACCTACCACGGCAGCGGCGCCAACGTCAGCGACCGGCCCCGCCGGGCGATCTCGCTGCACCTGCAGGACGGCGGCAACTCCTACCGGGAGTTCCCGCTCTCCGACGGCACCCTCGCGGCGTACAACCACGACGCGGTGGTCCGCCGGACCCCGGACGGCAAGCCGGACTACGCCGATCCGGACTTCTGCCCCACCCTCTGGGCCGACCGCTAAACCAAGGAGACGGACATGTCACGCTACGACTGGGGTCAGACCCACCCGGGGATCGAGCAGCTGGAGAAGGCGGTCACCGACGCCCGCGACAAGGTCGTCCAGCATCCGCTCTACGCCAACCTGGACACGCACGAGTCGCTGGTCACCTTCATGGAGCACCACGTCTTCGCGGTCTGGGACTTCATGTCCCTGCTGAAGTCCCTGCAGCGCGAACTCACCTGTGTCACGGTGCCGTGGATCCCGACCGCGCACCGCAGCAGCCGCCGGCTGATCAACGACATCGTGATGGTCGAGGAGAGCGACGAACTGGGCGGTGACGACGGCAAGCCTGCCTTCATCAGCCATTTCGAGCTCTACGTCAACGGCATGCAGGAGGCCGGTGCCGACACGAGCGCGATCGACAAGCTGGTCGAGCTGCTCCGCGGTGGCGCCCCGGTGGTCGAGTCGCTCGCGGCGGCCGGCGTACCGCAGGCGTCGATCGACTTCGCCGCGACGACCTGGGACATCATCGAGAACGCGCCGGTGCACTGCCAGGCGGCCGCTTTCGCGTTCGGCCGGGAGGATCTGATCCCGGACATGTTCACCCAGGTGGTCGCGGTGAACGAGCGCTCCAACAAGCTCAACACCTTCGTCGACTACCTGGAGCGCCACATCGAGGTGGACGGCGAGTTCCACACCCCGATGGCGATGCAGATGGTCGCCGACCTGTGCGGTGACGACCAGGCCAAGTGGGACGCCTGCGCGGACACCATCAACACCGCGCTGGCCGCCCGCGCCCGGCTGTGGGACGCGATCCTCGCCAAGGTGAAGGGCTGAACCGATGACCACCGTCGACCTCTACCGGACCGTGCGGCTGATCCGCCGCTTCGAGGAGCGTGCGATCGAGTTCGTCCGGTCCGGTGAGATCGTCGGCGGCATTCACCCGTACGTCGGTCAGGAGGCGATCGCCGCCGGAGTGTGCGCCGCGTTGCGGGTGGACGACCTGATCACCAGCACGCATCGCGGACACGGTCACGTGCTGGCCAAGGGGGTGAACCCGGCCCGGATGTTCGCCGAGCTGATGGGCCGGGAGTCGGGGCTGAACAAGGGCCGGGGCGGTTCGATGCACGCGGCCGACTTCGGCCTGGGCATCCTGGGTGCGAACGCCATCGTCGGCGCGGCCGGCTCGATCGCGACCGGCGCCGCCTGGGCGCACCGCCGGCTGGGGCGTTCGACCGTCGCCGCCACCTTCTTCGGTGACGGCGCGGTCAACGAAGGGATGTTGCTGGAGGCCTTCAACCTGGCCGCGCTCTGGAACGTTCCGGTGCTGTTCGTCTGTGAGAACAACGGCTATGCCACCACGATGCCGGTGGCGTCGGCGGTGGCGGGCAGCATCACCGGCCGGGCCAAGGCGTTCGGCATCCCGGCCTTCACGATCGACGGGCAGGATCCCGAGAAGGTGCTGGCGGCAACGACTGCCGCGGTCGAGCGGGCCCGGGCAGGTAAGGGGCCGACCTTCCTGGAGTGCACGACGTACCGGTTCGACGCGCACCACACGTTCGAGCACCGGGCCCGGCTGAACTATCGATCGGCCGAAGAACTGGCCGTTGGGTGTTCGCGGGATCCGGTGGAGATCCAGGGCGCGCGGCTGTCCGCCGAGGACCGGGCGGCCGTCGATGCCGAGATCGAAGCACTGCTCGACGCGGCGGCCGGAAGTGCGCTGGGTGGCGCCCATCCCGATCCCGCCGCTGCTCTCGAGTATCTCTACGCGTCGCCGGAGGTGTTCAGCTGATGCCCAAGTTGTCCTATTTGAAGGCGATGAACCGTGCTCTCGGTGACGAGATGGAGGCCGACGAACGGGTGTTCCTGCTCGGCGAGGACATCCGGGTCGCGGCCTCCAACCTGACCGCGGGCCTGTTCGGGCGCTTCGGGCCGGAGCGGGTGCTCGACACCCCACTGTCCGAGCAGGCGTTCACCAACTTCGCGACCGGCGCGGCACTGGCCGGGCTGCGGCCGGTGATCGAGTTCCAGATCCCGTCGCTGCTCTTCCTCGTCTTCGAGCAGATCGCGAACCAGGCGCACAAGCTGTCGCTGATGTCCGGCGGTCAGTGCAGCGTGCCGGTCACGTACGTCGTACCGGGGTCGGGGTCGCGGACCGGGTGGGCCGGGCAGCACTCCGACCATCCGTACAGCCTGTTCGCGCATGTCGGCGTGAAGACGGTGGTACCGGCCACGCCCGCGGACGCCTACGGATTGTTGCTGTCGGCAATCCGGGACGACGACCCGGTGGTCGTCTTCGCGCCGGCCGGCGCGCTCGGCTTCCGGGAAGATGTCGACTTCTCGACCTTGGCGCCGGTACCGCTCGGTGTCGGCCGGATCGCGCGGGCCGGGTCCGATGTCACGGTGGTTGCGTTGGGCCACCTTCTGCAGGATGCCCTGGCGGTCGCCGACGAACTGGCCGGGGAGGCATCGATCGAGGTGTTCGACCCGCGGACCGTCTATCCGTTCGACGTCGAGGGCCTGGCCGCGTCGGTGGCCAGAACGGGACGCCTGGTGGTGATCGACGACTCGAACCGGACCAGCGGTTTCGGCGCCGAAGTACTGGCGCTGGCCGCTGAGCGGTTCGAGTTGGTCGCGCCACCGCGACGAGTCACCCGGCCCGATGGAGCCGTTCTGCCGTTCGCGCTGGCACTCGATCGAGCGGTCCAGCCCGGACGCGATGACCTGGTCGCGGCTGTCCGCGGCGTACTCGAGGGGGAGAAGAAGTGACCACCCGACCATCCGCCGCGGAGCTCTGGCCGGTCCTGCCGGAAGACGTCCGCGAGCGCTTCCTTGCCTACGGCCACAAATACTGGCAGCAGGTGTACGACGACGTCGCGCTGCAGAACCAGGACTGGATCCCGCTGCGTTCCCCGGTCGCGACCCACGCTGGGTTCGCCGAGATGAACCACATCACGCAGCGGGTCTCGCAACTCGTGCTGGACGCGTGCCGCCGCCGGGCGCGGACGGCCGGCGAGCTGCGCGCAGTACTGGGTGTTCCGGACGGACGGGTCCAGTTCCTTGACGACGACGAGCCACTGACCGGCCACCTGCTCAACGCGATCCGCTCGGACCTGCTGCTGGAGCGTGGGGTGCCGCGGATGGTGGAGTGCAACGTCGAGAGCGCGCTGGGCGGAGTACTGGATGCCGATGGCGTGATCAAGCGGTGGATGGAGGTCTACCGCGAGGAGCCGATGTTCACCGCGATGGATGCGGCCCGGGCGCCGTCGGCGGTCGACGGTCGCTTCGACGCGATCCGGGCCGATGTCGGTCCCGGCAAGGTCACCGCGATGATCTACGCCGCCCAGGGTGGTTACCCCGGCGCGCACGACACGGCGTACATGATCAACCGGCTGCGGCCCTTCGCCGACAGGGGGCGGGAGTTTGGGGTCGATCTGCTCGTCTACCCGCTCGAGTGGCTCGAGCAGGACGCGGACGGGCGGCTGAAAGCGGGGGACCGGACCCTCGACGCGGTCTGGCGGATGTTCGTGCCGACGTACGTCGGCGACAGCCCCGGGATGCAGGCGCTGCATGCGGCACACGCCGCCAGGACGTTCCGGATGTACCTGCCGACCGCGGTCTGGCTGTTGAGCAACAAGACGATCTTCGCCTGGCTGTGGGACGACATCGACCAACTGCCCGCGGAGGACGCCGAGATCGTCCACGCGCACATCCCGCGCACCTGGCTCTACGAACCCGCGCTGCGGCAACGGCTGATCGACGAGCGGGAGCGGCTGGTCTTCAAGCCGACCGACGACTACGGCGGCCACGGTGTCTTCATCGGGCCGCTCACCTCGCCGGAGGACTGGATCGCGGCGATCGACGGGGCGCAGGGGCCGCACATCTTCCAGGAGTTGATCGAAGCGGATCCGCTGACGATGCAGTTCCTCAAGCCGGCCACTGGCGAGGTGGTCGAGGCAGACGTCTCGTACTGCGTCTCGACCTACCTGTTCGACCGGATCCCCGCCGGTGCCTTCACTCGTTTCTCACCGCCCGGCGCGGGCGGGGTGGTGAACCTGACCCAAGGGGCGCTGACCGGCGGCCTGCTACTCGTGAACCTGGGGGAGTACTGATGAGCTTCGACTGGCAGGGGACGTCCTTCGACTACTGGCACGAGCTGCCGCAGGCGGCCAAGGACAAGGTGCTCGCGGCCGGCGAAGAGGACTGGCAGAAGGTCTTCAGCGGAGTACTGACCTTCAACAAGTCCTGGCGCCCGCTGCGGCCGGTGATGATCCACCAGACCACGTACGACGCACTCGGTGCGGTGATGGACCGGCTGCTGCAACTGCTCCTGGAGACCGGGATGCGCCGGGCGGCGACGGCCGGTGAGCTGCGCAAACTGCTCGGTACGCCGGACGGGCTGATCGAGTACCTCGACGATGACGAGGTGCTCGGCGAGCACCTGATCCAGTCCGGCCGGCCGGACATCCTGATCAGCGGCGGCGTACCGAAGTTCGTCGAGTTCAACATCGGCAGCGAAGCCGGTTGCGTCTGGGACACCGAACGGGTCTCGACGCGCTTCCTGTCGATGTTCACCGAGCACGGTCTGGAGACGCTCGACGGGACAAACGGACCGGTACGCGTCGCCGCGCCGCCCTCGCCGGTCGACGGCCGGTACCGCGCGATCATCGACACCCTCGGCCTCCAGCCCGGCGACCGGCTGACGACCGTACTGCGGACCGAAGGCGACTACCCCGGCAGTGACAACCTGCCCGCGATCGTCCGCTCGCTCGACCCGTACATCGAGCGTGGCAAGGCGTTCGGGATCGACGGGGACGTCGCCCCACTCGTCTGGCTCGAGCCCGGCGAGGACGGCGAACTGCTCAACCAGGGCCGGCCCGTGGAAGCAGTGTTCCGGCTCTTCGTCTGCACGGACATGCCGCAGATTCCCGGTCAGGCAGCGCTGAAGGCTGCGGTCGAGTCCGGGCGGTCCAAACTCTTCACCTCGTCGGCGGGCTGGCTGCTGGCGAACAAGCTAGTGCTCGCTTGGCTCTGGGACGACCTGGACCTGCTGTCTGAGGAGGACCAGGAGCTCGTCCGCCGCCATGTGCCCAGGAGCCGGATCATCACGGCGTCGATGCTCAACGAAGCTCTTGCCGAGCAGGCTTTGCTGGTGCTGAAGCCGGCCGACGATTACGGCGGTGCCGGCGTACTGGTCGGGCATGAGACCGAACCCGGCGCGTGGCGGGAAGGGCTCGAGGAGGCGATTCTCCGGGGCGGCTGGCTGTTGCAGGACTACGTCCGGCCGGACCGGCTGACGATGGACTTCACCCACATCGTGACCGGCGAGCGGTTGCAGGTCGAGGTGCCGTACTCGGTGGGGCCGTACACGTTCGGCCGGAAGGCGTACGGCTGCTTCCTGCGGGTCGGCTGCCACGAGCAGGGCGAGGTACTCAACCTGAAGCGCGCCATCCACGTCACCGGGCCGCTCCTGGTCACGACATGACCGATTGGCAGGCCGATTGGCAGGCACAGCGCGGATTCGATGCCTGGGGCAACTTGTCTGCCGAGGTGCGGGCGGCGGTCCTGACGGCGGGCGACGCGGGCTGGCGAGAGGTCTTCGACGAGATCGCCACCTACAACGAGACCTGGCGTCCGCTCCGGCCGGTCCTGATGGACAAACGCTGGCTGGACGACCTGTACGCGTTGAGCGACCGGATGCTGCAACTGCTGCTCGACTGCTGCCGGCGCCGGGCCGGTACTGCGGGTGAACTGCGCAAGCTGCTCGGCATTCCGGACGGTCGGGTCGAGTTCCTGGACGACGCCGAGCCTCTCGGCGACCACCTGGTGATGTCTGGGCGACCGGACATCCTGCTGACCGACGGCGTACCGAAGTTCGTCGAGTTCAACGTGGGCAGCGATGTGGGCAGCGTCTGGGACTCCGAGAAGGTCTCCGCGCGCTTCCTCGAACTCTTCCGTACTTCGGGAGTCGCCAAGTTGTTGCCGGTCGAGGCGCCTCCGTCGGCCGTCGACGGCCGGTACGCCGCGATTCGGGCGGCACTCGGGCTTGCCGAAGGTGCCCGGCTGACGATGGTGTTCCGGACCGACGGCGAGTACCCGGAGTCGCACGACCCTGAGGTGCTGGTCAAACTCCTGCAAGGGTTCGTGGAGCGCGGCCGGGCCTGCGGCTACGACATGGACGTCCAGCCGGTCGACTGGCTGTCGCTGAACGAGAACAACGAGCTGATGGGACGGGATCGCCGGGTCGAGGCGATCCTGCGGTTGTTCGTCTGCTCCGAGATGCCACCGACTGTGGGTCTGCAAGCGATCAAGGACGCCGTACAGGCCGGTACTGCGACGCTGTTCACCTCGGCGGCTTCGTGGCTGATAAGCAACAAGCTCGTGTTCGCCTGGCTCTGGGAGGACGCCTCGTCGCTGCCCTCGGCGGACGCGGAGTTGGTACGGAACCACTTGCCGCGCACGCGTTTGCTCACGCCGGAGCTGGTCTCGTCGGTGCTTGCTGAGCGGGAGTTGCTCGTGCTCAAGCCGGCGGACGAGTTTGGTGGCTCGGGTGTTGTGGTCGGGCGCGAGGCGACTGCTAAGGAGTGGCGGGAGCTGGTCGAGCGGGGTGCTTCGGAGGGACTGCATTTGGTGCAGGACTACTCCCGGCCGGACCGGATGGTGATGGACTTCGTGCATCTCGACAGCGGTGCGCACGACACGGCCGAGGTGCCGTTCTCGATCGGGCCGTACACCTTCGGGCGGCGCGGGTCGGGGTGTTACGTGCGGATCGGCAGTCAGGGTGAGGGGGAGGTTCTCAACCTCAAGCGCAACGTCCACGTCACCGGCTCGCTGCTGCTCGGTGGCGGCGCGTGATGCTAGTCGGCCGCTATGTACTCCAGCGCGCGTGGTCCGGCCGTGGGGGTGTGGATTGCTGCCCGGCGCAGGCCCGCGGCCGCTGCTGCGGCGTCGTACTCGGCGAGGGTGCGTTCGCGGCCGTGGCCGAGGACGAGCATCAGCAGGTCCATCGCGGCGAACACGGCCGGGACGGTGTTGGACGCCTCCAGGACGAAGACGGAACCGCTGGGGAGCAGGGCGTTCCGGCACTTGGTGAGCGCCTCGACGGCTTGGTCGTCCTCGAAGGAGTGCAGGAGATAGCGCAGTACGAACGCGTCGGCCGGCGGGAGCTCCAACTCGAAGAGGTTGCCGCCGAGCACCTCGCAGGTCACTCCTGCGGCGGCGAACTCGCGCCGGGCGGTCTCAACGCTCGCCGGCAACTCGACAAGCGTGCCACGGAGCTTCGGGAAAGCGGTCAGCAGCGCGATCAGCTGAGCACCCGTACCACCGCCGATATCAACAACATGCCCGAACCGCGACCAGTCGATCGCCTCCGCGAGCGCCGGCCCTTCGCTCCTGGCCCGCTCACCCATCAGTTCGTCGTACGACGCCGCCGCCCCCGCCGACAAACTCAACTTGTTGCCCGCAGCAACAGGTCCACCGGCCCGCACAGTCCCCAGCAACCCGAAGAACGCCCGATCCATATGCCCGCCGAACCCCTCCAGATCCAGCCACTTCCGCATGGACCCGGGCGCCCCGTCGAGCAACCACCGTCCACCGCCTCCCAAGGCGAAGCGAGCCTCCGCCTTGCCCCGCCCACCGGTGGGCCGGCCGGCTGGCGCCTCCTCGCCTTCCCCTTGATCTTCGTCGACCTCGAAGAGGTCGCGAGCGACGAGGTAGCGCATGAGCCGTTCGAGGGCATTCGGGTCTGCGCCAGCCTTCTCGGCGAGGACTCGCGCAGTGAGCGGGCCGTCTGCGAGCAGGTCTGCTACGCGGAGGGTGGCTGCTACTCGGATGGCCATCGGGAGGATCAGGTCGCTGGCGGCGGCGAGTTCGGCGGGGGTCATCGGGGGTCTCCTGTGGGTTGGGCGGGCTCGGCTACCGGCTGGCGGTGGTGGCGGATGAGCGGGATCAGGGTCAGCGCGAGCAGGACCGCTCCGCCGACCAGGATGGTGGGCCGCAAGCCCACGTTCGAAGCCGCGACACCGGCCAGCGCGCTGCCGATCGGGATGCCGGAGACCGCGACCGCGGCGACCACCCCGAACACCCGCGTCTGCAGCTCGGCCGGGATCCGCTCGTACAGCACCGCCCCGACGATCGGATTCACACTCGCCATCCCGAACCCCGCGAAGAATGTCACCGCGAGCACCACCCACAGACTGTCGCTGATCCCGATCACAAGAATTCTCGGTGCCCCGCCGATCACCGCCCCGATGAAAAAGGAAAGCATCTGCGGAAGTTTTGTCGCGAAGATCGTGAACACCACGTTCCCGGCCAGTGAACCGGCCGCGAAACACCCGAGGATGATGCCCAGTTTGGTCGGCGACCCGAACACGTCCTGCACCCACAAAGGCAACAGCACCGTGCTGGTCGCATGCTGGAACAAATTGAGCAGGAACAGCGTCGAGATCATCCCGAGCAGCAGCTTGTCCGCGCGTAAAAAGCTGAACCCACCGCGCAGCGCTTTCAGGTACGGCTCGCGCACCGGCGCAGCATCCTGCGGCTCCGGCGCCGGCCGCACCAGCGTCCCCACCAGCACCGCCGCAACGGCGAACGTCGCGGCGTCCAGCCAGATCGTCTGCCGCGCTCCGAGGGTCGCCACCAGGATGCCCGCGAGCGGTGCGCCGATCAGCCCCGCAGTACGGTTCAGCGCCTCATATGCGCTGGTCACGCGGATCATCGCGATGCCCGACTCCGCCGTCACCGGCCGCAGCAGGACGTGCTTGACCCGGTCGCCGACGCCGCGCATCCCGCCGGCGACGGCGATCAGCACGACCAGTTGCCAGAACCCGAAGTCGGGCGTCGCGGCCACGATCGCCATCGCCGCCGCCGAGCTCAGGTCACAGCAGATCGACGTCCGGCGCATCCCGAACCGGTCCGCGATCGGCGCCGCCAGCACACTCGTCATCAGGTACGGAATCATTTCCGCTGCGGCGACCAGTCCCATTTTCGCCGGACTGCCCGTGGTAATGAGCACCAGCCACGGAATGGCGACCACCGAGAACCGGCTGCCGAAGGCCGAGAAGACATCGGCGGTGAGTAATGCGTAAAGCCCTACTCGCCGTTGCTGAATCATATCCGCCCCTCTGCTCGCCGCGCCCGCCCCCGGCAGCCACAGTACGTCAAGTTTCAGCCCGGGGTAAGCGTTCCGCAAGGTCCGTCGGGACCACGGAAAGAAAGCAGAGAACACGCTTCCGGCATGCCAAAAACCTGGGGGAGAAATTGACTGCGAACGACATTGTCAGAGCACTCGCCGCCGGCGGGACCGCCGACCCGTACCCGCTGTACGCCGACCTGCACCGGCTCGGCGAGGCCGTCGCGCTGACCGCGCCCGACCTGCCGTACGCCGCGACCGTCCACAGCTACCGGGCCGTCGACCAGTTGATGCGGGACACCTCCTTCGAGGTGTACGACGCGTTCTGGCTGGCCTCGACGACGCCGGACTGGCAGCGGCATCCGGTGCTGGTGATGCTGATGAACTCGATGATGTTCAGCAACGGTGACCAGCACCTCCGGATGCGCGCGCTGTTCCGCAAGGTGTTCACCCCGCGGCGGGTGCGCAGGATGGAACCCGAGATCGTCCGGATCACCGCCGAGCTGCTGGACCGGCTCGCCGAGCTGGGCGCCGACGGTGCCGAGGTCGACTACATGGCCGAGTTCGCCTATCTGCTGCCGGCCAGGGTGGTCGGCCGGCTGCTCGGGCTGCCGGACGAGGACATCAGCTGGTTCCGCTCGCAGGTCGACCTGATCAACGACTGGCTCGACTTCCGCCGGAAGGGTCCCGACGTACTGGCGGCCGCGGACGAGGCGGCGGCCGGGATCACGGAGTACTACCTGGACCTGATCGCTCTGCGCCGCAAGGAGCCGCAGGCGGATCTGATCAGCGATCTGGTCCGGGCAGTCGACCGCGGGCAGCACAAGGTGACCGATCTGGAGCTGGTCGGCAACCTGCTGGTGCTCTTCAACGCGAGCTTCAGCACCACGATCCACCTCTTCGGTAACGCGCTGCCGCTCCTGCTCGAGCGCCCCGCGACCCAGATGCCGGCCTTCGTGGAGGAGGTACTGCGGTACGAGACGCCCGCGCACGTGTTCATCCGGGTGGCGAGTACCGACACGGAGTTCCTCGGAGTACCGCTGAAGCGGGGGCAGTTGGTCGCAGTACTGACCGGAGCGGCGAACCGGGATCCGCGACGGTTCCCCGACCCGGACCGGTTCGACCCGTCGCGACCGGACAACCAGCCGATCAGCTTCGGAGCCGGGACCCACTACTGCCTCGGCGCCGCCCTGGCCCGAGCCGAGGCTCGCCTGGCGCTACCGATGGTTCTGAAGCGCTTCCCGCAACTGGCCCTCGGCGGCGACCCGATCCATACCGACCAGCTAATTCTGCACGGCTACAAGTCCCTACCGATCGTGCTCGGGAGGTAACCCCAGAGCGACAATTCGTCGAACCCACTCAGCCTGAATTCAGTGGCATTCAGGAAAACCACTGTTTACGCTTCCGCACGCCCAAATTCAGTGAATTCAGCGGCGAGCCGGCGGATGGTTTCGGCGGCGGCTATTGCGTCGCTCCGGGCGGTGCCGTGGCGGCCGTCAGGGGAATAGAGCTCGGGGTCCCTGGAGAGCGGGTGGTCGGTCAGGTGGACGTGGATCGTGTCCAGGCGTTCGGCGAGTGCGCGGGTGCGTTCCGACAGGGTGGTCATGCGGGCCCGGAGGCCCGGACGGAGCCAGTCGGCGACGGCGGGGGAGTAGGAGACGTTGAACATGCCGAGCGTGATCACGTCGGCTCCGGCTGCCTGCAGCGCGGTGATCATCGCGGTCAGTTCCTCGTCGACTCGATCCGGGTTGTAGCGGGCGCTGAAGGCGTCGTTGCCGCCGCCGACGACCAGCGCGAGGTCCGGCTCGAAGGCGAGCGCCGGGGCCAGTTGCGAGGCCCGGATCTCATGCGCACGGAGTCCGCTCACGCCCAGGTTCAGGTAGTGCGGGACCTGCAGCTCATGCGCCAACCGATCGGCCCACTGCAGCTCGGAGTACCCGGGCACAGGCGAGCACAGCCCCTCCGCCACGCTGTCGCCCAGTACTACGAACCGCCGCCATGGATGCCCCGCCAGCAGCTTCGCGGCCTCACCCTCGGCCAGGCAGTACTCGTCCGTCGCCTCAGTGAGCACGTCGCGCTCGCAGGGTCACCTTGTCGACCTTGTGGGCGGACGTCAGCGGCAGCTCGTCGAGGAAGTCGATCCCGCGCGGCGTCCACATCTCGTTGAACTCGTCCCGGACCAGCCGCTGCAGCTCGCCCGCCGTCACCACGGCACCGTCGTACCGGACCACGTAGGCGTGCGGCACCTCACCGAAAGCCTCGTCCGGTACACCGATCACGGCCGCTGCGCGGACCCCTGGATGCGACTGCAGCAGGTCCTCGATCGGGCGGCAGTAGACGTTCCAGTTGCTGGAGCCCGTGACGATCGTGTCCTGCACGCGATCCACGACGTACAGGTAGCCGTCGGCGTCGAGGTAACCCAGGTCGCCCGTGCGCACCCAGCCGTCGACGATGGCCTGCTCGGTCAGGTCCGGGCGACCCCAGTACCCCGCGAAACGGAGCTTGCTGGTCGCGTAGATCTCCCCGGTGGTGCCGGCCGGGACCGGGTTGCCGCCGGCGTCGCGGATCTCCACCCGGACGTCCCCGTACGGCGTACCGGACGACCGGAGTCGCTCGGGATGATCCGGGTCCTCGGTGAGTCCCGGCTGGGCTGTGACCACGATGACCTCGCTCAAGCCGTACACGATCCGCAGTACCGGCCCGAAGCGCGCAATGGCCTGTCGCAGCCGCGTAGGAGCCGCTGGACCGGCGCCGACGTTGAGCATGAACAGGCTGCCCACGTCGGTCGTCGGCAGGTCGGGATGGTCGAGCAGTTGGTAGAGCAGCGGCGGTGACACGTACGTCGAGTTGATCCGCTCGCGCTCGATCGTCGCCAGCGCGCGGCCCGGGTCCCAGTCGTCCTCGAGGAAGAGCACGCCGCCCATGAACAGGTTGAAGAAGCTGGTGATCTGGCCGCTCGCGAACGCCATCGGCGAGTGCGACAGGTGCCGCAGTACGGGCAGCCCGGCGGCCAGGTAGTCGGCGGCCAGCGTCAGGATCTGCTCGTAGAAGGCCTGCCGGTGGTGCACCAGCTTCGGCTCCCCGGTGGTCCCGCTCGTCTGCAGACAGGTAGCGGGCTCCAGAGCCCCGTACTCCGGCTGGAACGCTGCGCCCGACGGTCTCAACAGGTCCGGCCCCAACCCGCCTTCACCGAGGCAGTGCACCGGTACTCCGAGGCTCACGGCAAGGCGCTCGCCGACCACGGCCTTGGTCCGCGCGTCGTAGACGAACACGTCGGCCTCGGACAGTCGCGCGAACGCCTCGATCTCCCGGCGGCCCGCGATCGGCGCGATCCACATCGTCCGGGCGCCGACCAGATGCAACGCGAGTTGCAGCGCCGGCAACTCGATCGTGTTGCCCGCGAGCACGAGGACGCCGGTGCCCGGCCCGACGCCGCGATGCTGCAGCGTCGCGGCCAGATCGAGCACTTGCGTCCGCAGCTCGACGTACGTGAGCCGCCGGCCGCCGGCCACGATCGCCTCGGCCTCGCCGTACCGCGCGAACAGCCCGAGTGCGGTGACGACATAGGAAGCGGACCGCTCCAGGTCCTGGTCCAGCACGACATCGACCGACATGGCGCCCCACCCTTTCGGTATCCGCCGAGACTGTACTGCGGGAAATTCCCGGCGGCCAGCTTTCGGGCGAATTCAAGCGAGTAATTCAAAGAGCCCGTTGACGTGTCAGGAATCCGGAACTAGGTTGCCGTCACCGCCACTCGCGCAGGGTATTTCCGCACCCGTCGCGCGCCAACCCATTGGGGGGTTGTTCCATGCGTATTCCCAGCACTGTCAGATCGGCCGCACTCGCGGCCGCCGTCACGCTGGCCGGTTCGTCGCTGGCCTACACCGGTTTGGCACAGACCGGATCAGAGGCCCAGACCGCCGAACAGGGCGGCCGCTCCGAGTGGGTCGGGAGCTGGTCGGCCGGCATCGTCCGCCCGGAGGCGACCGGCTTCACGTCCACCGGCCTCAACAACCAGAGCGCCCGCTACGTGGTCCGGCCGTCCGTGGGGGGCGACAAGGTCCGGATCCGGTTCACGAACATCTACGGCGACCGGCCGGTGCAGATCGGCGCGGCGACCGTCGCGAAGGCCGACACCGCGACGCCGGTGCAGTCCGACATCGACCCGGCCAGCAAGCGAACGCTGACCTTCAACGGTTCGCCGACCGCGGTGATGAACAAGGGCGCCGAGCTGCTCAGTGACCCGGTGAACCTGAAAGTCGCCGACCTGAGCACGCTGGTGGTCAGCGTCTTCTACCCGACCGCGACCGGCCCGACCAGCTGGCACGCACAGTCGCTGCAGCAGAACTTCTTCGGTCCCGGTGACCTGACCAACTCCACCGCGGGGTCCGACTACATCACCACCCGGGCCTGCTGCTGGACGTTCCTGTCCGGGGTCGACGTGAAGACCGAGAAGTCAGACGGCGCGATCGTCGTTCTGGGCGACTCGATCGCCGACGGACTGGCCAGTACGCCGAACGCCAACAACCGCTGGCCGGACCAGCTCGCCGAGCGATTGGTCGCCGCCCACCCCCGCAAGGTGCCCGGCGTGCTGAACGTCGGCCTGGCCGGGAACCGGCTGCTGAACGACAGCTCCGGCCCGATCCTCGGCAACCCCAGCGGCATCGAGCAGCTCGGACTGAACGCCCTGGCCCGGCTGAACGAGGACGTCTACGCCCAGACCGATGCCCGCGTGGTCATCACCCACCTGGGCGTGAACGACATCTGGATGAACGGCGCCAGCTCGGAGCAGATCATCGCCTCGCTCCGGCAGATCAACAGCCAGTTGCGTGAGAAGGGCATCCGCAGTCTGGGCGCCACCATCACGCCGTACGGTGGGTTCACCACGCCGGGCGGCTGGACGGCGGAGAAGGAGGCGACCCGGCTCGCGGTGAACACCTGGCTGCGGACTCAGCACGAGTTCGACGGACTGGTCGACTTCGACCAGGCGGTCCGGGACCCTGCCGCACCGGAGAAGCTCCTGCCGGCGTACGACGGTGGCGACCACATCCACCTGAGCGACGCCGGTTACCAGGCGATGGCCGACGCGGTTCCGCTGCATCTGGTTCGCTGAGAGTCTTCGAGCCTGCCGCCGGCCTGGTTTGGCCGGCGGCAGGCCTGACATCACTGTGAGAGGTAACACCCATGCCACTGGATCCCCAGGTCGAAGAGTTGCGCGCGAAGCGTGCGGCGGAGAACGCGCCGCAGCTCTACACGCAGACGCTGGAAGAGGCTCGCGCCGCCGATCTCGCTGCCATCCAGGCAGGTGGTGGCGAGGTGGAGCCGGTGCACTTCGTCGAGGATCTGGTGACGGACTCGGGTGTGCCGCTGCGTCGGTATCGGCCGGAAGGTGAAGGGCCGCTGCCCACGCTGGTCTACTTCTTCGGCGGCGGCTGGACACTCGGCAGCATCGAAACGGCCGACGGCGTCTGTCGCCGGCTGGCGAACCTGGTGCCCTGCCAGGTGATCACCGTCGGGTACCGGCTCGCCCCGGAGAACCCCTTCCCGGCCGCAGTCAACGACTGTCACCGGGCGACCCAGTGGATCGCCGGTCATGCAGTGGAACTGGGTGTTGACGTCGCCCGCCTAGCCGTGGGTGGAGACAGTGCCGGGGGCAACCTTGCGGCCGCAACCACCTTGCTGGCAAGGGATTCCGGCCCGGCCATTGCTGCTCAGTTGCTCGTCTATCCCAACACGCTGTACGGCTCGGACACCGCCTCGATGCGGGCCGGAGACGACCCGTTCCTCTTCAACCGCACCTCGGTCAACTGGTACTGGGAGCACTACCTGGCCGACGAGTCCGACGGCACGAACCCGCTTGCCTCCCCACTGCTCGCCTCCTCGCACGCGGGGCTGCCGCCGGCTCTCGTCATCACCGCGGAGTTCGATCCGCTGCGCGACGAGGGCGAGTTCTACGCCGAGAAGCTGTACGCCGCGGGCGTCCCCACCGAGATGGTTCGCTACAACGGGATGATCCACGGCTTCTACACGATGTCCGGCGTCCTGGACACGGCTCGCCAGGCACTCGCCGACTCAGCCGACTGGCTCCGCAGGACCCTCGACGATGCCTGAGACGCTCCCGGAGTACGAGGAACTGGCGGCGCGGGTGCTCCCCGCTGCCGTCCGGGACTTCGTTGCCGGG
The DNA here is from genome assembly GCF_050943845.1 of Kribbella sp. CA-294648. Taxonomy (NCBI): domain Bacteria; kingdom Bacillati; phylum Actinomycetota; class Actinomycetes; order Propionibacteriales; family Kribbellaceae; genus Kribbella; species Kribbella sp. CA-294648. The sequence continues at coordinate 7,582,693 of NZ_CP191981.1, read as the reverse complement.
GGCAGCGGTAGTGAGACGACTCTCCGCTCGAACCGGACTGCTCTCGACTCGGTGACGTTGGTGCCTCGGGTGCTCAGCGGTGTCGAGGTCGCCGACACGTCGGCCTGGCTGATGGGTGGCGTGGCCGCGATGCCCGTGGTGGTTGCGCCGATGGCTTATCAGCGGCTGTTGCATCCCGAGGGTGAGTTGCTGCTGGCAACGGCGGCGGCCGAGGCTCAGATCCCTTACGTGATCAGCACCTTGAGCAGCTACCCGCTGGAGAAGATCGCCGGCGCGGCGCCCTCCTGGTTCCAGCTGTACTGGTTGCGGGATCGCGCGATGATCGAGTCGTTGGTGGATCGTGCCGAGGCTGCCGGTTGTGGTGCGTTGATGCTGACCGTGGATGTTCCGGTGATGGGCCGCCGGCTGCGCGACGTACGGAACTCCTTCGCGCTGCCTGCCGATGTGGTCGCGGCCAATCTGGTCGAGGCGCAGAGTGAGGCGCACGTCGGCGTACCGGGGCTGTCTGCTGTTGCTGCCCATACCGCGTCCGCCTTCGAGCCCGCGGTGTCGTGGCGGGATCTTGAGTGGTTGAAGCAACGGACCGGGCTTCCCTTGCTGGTGAAGGGGATTCTCGACCCGCGGGACGCTCTGCGGGCGGTGGAGATAGGGGCCGATGGCATCGTTGTGTCGAATCACGGTGGTCGGCAACTGGATGGAGCTGTTGCCTCGATCAACGCTCTGCCCGGGGTGGTGGATGCCGTCGGCAAGGAGTGTTCGGTGTTGCTGGACAGTGGGATCCGGAGCGGTACCGACGTACTGCGCGCGCTTGCGCTCGGCGCTTCCGCAGTACTGGTCGGGCGACCGTTGCTGTGGGCACTCGCTGTCGATGCCTGTGGGCCTGCGCTCGAACTGCTGCGTCGCGAGTTGGCCGATGCCATGCTGCTCGCGGGTTGCGCGGACCTCGCCGCTGCGGCCGGGCTCGCCACCGGGAGGGCCTGATGGCCGACCTTGAGGTGGCCGACCTGCACGGATCGCTCACCGACCGGGCGCTGAATTCGATGAACTTCCTCAACGAGATCGCCAACCACTATCCCGACGCGATCTCACTGGCGGCGGGCCGGCCGTCCGAGGAGTTCTACGCGCTCGAGGACCTGCACTCCTACCTCGACACGTTCAGCGGGTACCTGCGCGACGAGCTCGGGTACGACGAGGCGGGCGTGCGCCGGGCGATCTTCCAGTACGGCCGGACCAAGGGCATCATCCACCCGCTGATCGCGCGCAACCTGGCCGCCGACGAAGGCATCACGGCCGACCCCGAGGCGATCGTCGTGACGGTCGGCTGCCAGGAAGCGATGGTCCTCGTCCTCCGCGCGCTGCGGGCCGGCCCGGCCGACGTGTTGCTCGCGATCTCACCGGCGTACGTCGGAATCACCGGCGCGGCGCGACTGGTCGACCTTCCCGTCCTCCCGGTTGCCGGGGGCAACGAAGGTGTCGACGATCTTGTTGCCGTTGCCAAGCGAGCACGGGCCGAGGGGTTGCGACCGCGGGCGTGCTACGTGATGCCCGACTTCGCCAACCCGTCCGGGCTCAGTCTTGACCTGGATAGCCGGCGGCGGCTGTTGGAGATCGCCGCACAGGAGGACTTGTTGCTCCTGGAGGACAACCCGTACGGGCTGTTCCCGGCGGCCGGCGTCGAGCGGGTGCCGACGCTGAAGGCGCTGGACACCGAGCGCCGGGTGATCTACCTCGGATCCTTCGCCAAGACCGCGCTGCCGGGTGCGCGCGTCGGCTACGTGGTCGCGGACCAGACCGTCGCGTCACCGGACGGCAGTGTCGGTCTGCTCGCCGATGAGTTGTCGAAGATCAAGAGCATGCTCACGGTCAACACCTCGGCCGTCGCCCAAGCGGTGATCGGCGGCAAGCTGCTCCAGAACGACTACAGTCTGGTCGCGGCCAACCACCGGGAGCGCGAGGTCTACGCCGCCAACCTGCGAGCGATCACGGACGGCCTGGCATCCCGCTTCCCCGCCGGTGAGGTGAGCTGGACCGTCCCGTCCGGTGGCTTCTTCGTCGTGGTCACCGTCCCGTTCGCCGTGGACGACGCCCTGCTCGAGAAGTCTGCCCACGAGTACGGCGTCCTGTGGACCCCGATGAGCCACTTCTACGATGGAGGGGCACCGACCAACTCGCTCCGGCTGTCCTGCAGTTCGGTGACGGCTGCCCAACTGGACGCTGGCCTGAACCGCCTCGCCGCTCTCATCCACGACCACCTCTAGAAATTGGTCCCCTTGTTGGCGACGGAATCGGCTCTGTAGGCAAGACCGGTCCGCTCCTACGGTGAAGTCATGACCGATCTCGCCTGTGAGCTCCCTTCCCCGCTGGCCGCCCCGGCCGAACGCCTTGTCACGCCGCGCTTCGCCCGGCTGCTGGTGATGGTGTTCGGGTCAGGGCTGAGCATGTACCTGCTGACCTCGGTGGTCCCGCTGTACCTCGCGGCCAACGGGTCAGGAGGCGTCGGGGCGGGCCTCTCCACCGGCGCGATGATGCTGTCGGCCGTGGCGATGGAGCTGGTGCTCCCGCGGATGCTCCGGCGATTCGGGTACTTCGGGACACTCGGCCTGGGACTCGTACTGCTCGGGGCGCCGTCCCTCGTGCTGCTGTTCACCTCGTCGCTGCCGCTCGTGCTCGGCGTCTGCGTGGTCCGCGGCGCCGGCCTGGCGATCATGGTCGTCGGCGCGGTCGCACTGGTCGCCGAACTCACCCCGGCCCACCGTCGCGGCGAAGGCCTGGGCGTGTACGGCGTCGCGGTCGGCCTCCCGGCCGTCATCGGACTCCCACTGGGCGTCTACCTGACCAACGTGATCGGGTACGACGCGTTGTTCGTACTCGCGGCCGTCGCCTCGCTGGCCGGGTTGGCAATGCTGCCGGGGATGCCGCGCCGTAGTACCGGCGGGGAAGAACACCACGTGAAGGTGCTCGGCGGGTTGCGGGGGAGTGGTTTGCTCATGCCTACCTTCGTGTTCGCCGCCGTGACCGTTGCCGCGGGCATCAGCGTGACGTTCCTGCCGTTGGGATCGGACAACCACCTCGCCGTAGCCGTCGCCTTGTTGATTCAGGCAATCACCGCTCCTGGCGCCCGGTGGCTGGCCGGCCGTCTCGGTGACCGGGTAGGACCGACGAAGCTGCTGGCGCCCGCGATCCTGCTGGCCGCGCTCGGCGCCGCGTCCCTCGTCTTCATCGGCAGTGCGGCGGCGATCATCGTCGGTGCCGCCTTCTTCGGCATCGGGTTCGGCGCCGCGCAGAACGTGACGCTGGCGATCATGTACGACCGCTCACCCAAGTCCCGCTACGGCCAGGTCAGCGCACTGTGGAACCTCGCGTACGACGCGGGCTGGGGCATCGGCGCGATCCTCTTCGGTTTCGTTGTAGCCGGCACCGGCTACCCCCTCGCCTTCGCCCTCACCGCCACGATCGTTGCCCTAGCCATCGTTCCGGCCCTGAAAACCTCACTGCGGGTGACCAGCTGACGACGGTCCGCACTGTCGGCCTTTGGACTGTTCAGGCGTGGTCAAAAGGTTTTCGCGGGTGACTCCTTCCCAGGTTAGGGTCACCCCGTCTCGATCGAGACATATCGACTTTTTGCCCTGGAGGGGGACTCCTACATGAAACTGCAGCGCTTCGCGCTCGCACTGGCCGGCGCCGGCCTACTCGCCGCCACCGCCGTCTCCGGCACCGCCGTCGCCGCCGACCCGAACCCGTCCGTCAAGGCCAAGCTGACGCAGAAGAAGGCGGCAGCGGTTTCCGCCGATGAGCCCTGCTCAAGCTGGCTCGGCTGGGTGCAGCCGACGGGACGGGTACAGGGCGGAGACGTCCTCCCGGCCAAGCCGCCGAAATACGAGCCGTGGATGGACTACAAGTTCGTCGGCACCCGGTCGTCTGCCACCTGGTACCTGAACTTGAACAACGCGGGCACGCGCTTCTACTACTACGGCCTGTTGCTGCAGGGCGGAAACCTCTACCGGCACGTCTCCTACGTCAACGGGACCGCCGACGGCATCGCGCCGACCGCGACCAAGGTCGGGAGCGGCTGGACCAGCTTCAACTCCATCGCGACCTCGAACTACAGCATGGCGCAGCCCCGGCACGCCTACCTGTACGGCCTGAACGCGAACGGCAGCCTCTACCGCTACGCGCAGATCGGCACCAGCTTCAAGTCGCTCGGCGCGCTCCCCGGCTTCAGGTCCTTCAAGGCGATGACCGTCATCAGCGAGACGGCCACGTACGACACCCTGCTGATGACGACCAAGGCCGGCGCCATCTACACCGTCCGCATCCCGGTCGCCGCCAACGCCAAGCCGGTCCTCAAGCTCGTCCGCAGCACCGGTTTCGCGGCGTACGAGGCCCTGACCGCCCACGGCTGTGGCACCCGCGGCGGCTCGCTGGTCGTCGGCATCGACCACGACACCGACTCGGGCTACCAGTACGCCTTCAGCAAGTTCAACGGCGCGGCCACCGCGATGACCGCCTACGGCAAGGCCCCGGCAGTCTTCGACGGCACCACCACCATGCCTTTCACCACGTACTACGACCAGCTGGTCGGCGAGTAACGCCCACCAAGCACCAACCCAACCGGGGACGCCGCTCTTGCGGCGTCCCCGGTTGCTTTTGCACGAACTCCCACCACATTCCTGCGGCGCGCGGCCGCGTGGGGTTATCCGTCGATGGACGGGACCGACCCGCTAGCCCCCTAGCCCCCTAGCTGACCGGTAGCGTGCTGCAGCGCGCCAGCGGCACCAGAACCGGCCATCGAGCTGACCACCGGTCCGTGGATTGTCAGGCGTTGGGGCTATCCCAGCGCGGTCTCGTCGGCCCACTCTCGCGTGCTGGGTCGCGTGCTGCGCCGTGCGCCTGCCTGTACGCCTCGCGTGCGCGTCGGCCGCTCCCAGCCGCCCGGTACTGGGCGCTCCTGTGTCGCCCCGAATGCGACCCGCTGGTGGCTAGCCCGGCGGGGTGAGTGGCATGCGGTGGGGTGCTCCCCCGGCTTTGCCTGCTCGCTGGTACGTCGCGGGCCGCGTTGGCTGCCTCCACCCGCCCGGCTCTTGGTGCTCTTGTAGGCCGCGACGTGTGACTGAGGTGTTGGCCGGCCCGGCTGGGGGGAGGCGATGGCGTTGTGTGCGCGCCTGTGCCTGCCGTTCCTGCATGCCGCGGTGGCGGGCGGGACAGCACTGACTGCTCGGCCGCACCGTGCGGTTGCTCGACGGCACGATCCGCGGCATATGTGTCGGAACTAGTGATCGCTGCCCCATCGCTGTCCGTCGCTGCCCACAGCGGTGTTACGCCGGCTCTGTCCGACATGGCTCGTGCCGTGACGTTGGACGGAGTACAGGCAGGTCCGGATCCTGCACACCCCGGGTGGCTCGCCCCGCGCGCTACCGCCCCCGCGCGCTGCCGCGGCGGTTGCTGGCCACGCCACTGTCACTGCAGCTGCCACTGCCGCTGCCGCTGCCGTTGCCGGTGGCATCGGGCCTCGGCTGGTCAGTGTTGGCGAGGTTGCTGGTCGGTTTTACTGGCGGTCGGCTGGGCGGGTGCCGTGGTGGTCGACGATGAATTTGAAGCCGTTGCGGGTGGTCCATTCGAGGGTGTGGTCGTTGAGGCGGTGGACCTGCCAGCCGCCGTGGGTTTTGGCCCGGTGGCTGAAGCGCCGGAGCGGGATGAGGTTGTCGGTGTTGGTTTGGCCGGGTGGGCCGTTGGGTGTGAAGGGTTGGATGTGGTCGAGGTCGGGGGTGCGGCTGGTGTCGGCGGTGCCGTAGACGAACTGTTCTGCGGGGTATTTGAGTTTGAGGTGTTCGCGGATTCGCTGGGGGATTTCGTAGGCGTCGACGCTGAGTTTGTCGTTGAGGTCGATGACGGGGCGGACGGTGATGTGGTTGTGGCCGGTGAGTTCTTCCAGCCGGGTGATCAGCAGGGGTCCGTGTCCCTCGATGCGGGCGATGCCTTCGCCGGTGCGGAGGGTTTCGTCGGTGAGGTGGACGTAGAGCATCGTGCCACCGCGCTGCCTGCGGCTGGGCTTGTGACTGGTGGGCTGCTGGGTGGCGGCCAGTTTGGCGATCAGCCGCCGAAGCTCCTCCGGCTCGAGCCTGGACGTGCCTTCGTCGCCCGCCTCGGGCTGGCTGGACTCCGGCACTGGCTTCTGGTCCGGCTCGGGCTCGTCGGCGCCGGGCGCCTCGTCCCAGGGCCTTCGCACAGGCTGAGATCCCGGCCGCGGCTCCTGTGGCGCACGGTCACCGAACTCGGCGGGTGTCGCCGGCTCGGCGCTCGCGGGTGCAGCGATCTCGGTAGCGGGCTGCAGTTCAAGAGCAGGCGCGGCTGCAGACGCGGCAGGCTCGCGTGCGGGAGGGAGTGCGGGCGTGGGCGCAAGAGCGGCAGGCGCGGGAGCGGCAAGCTCGCGTGCGGGAGCGGGCGTGGGTGCAGGCACGGCAGGTTCGCGTTCGGGAGCGAGTGCAGGCGCGGATGCAAGAGCGGCAGGCTCGGGTGCGGGTGCGGGTGCGGGTGCGGGTGCGGTTGCGGGTGCGGGCTCGAGCGGGTGAGCGGGGTTGGGTGGGGTGAGGTGGTGGGCTACTTGGAGGAGGTCGGTGGTTAGGGCGGGGTCGGCGATGAGGCCGATGGCGCGGGCTCGGCGGTCGTTGAGGGGTGAGGTGTCGCCGAGGGCGGCGAGGGCGTCGGCGAGCTGGTCGAGGGTGGCCTGGAAGCGGATGATGTCGCCGGTGGCGGCTTTGACGAACAGCGTGGTGGTGCCGAGTCCGTCGGTGCGGCCGGTCCAGACGCCTCGTTCGCGGGCTCGTTGTTCTGCTTGCGCGCGGGCGGCGATCGGGTCTGCTTCCCAGATGGCGGCTTTGACGATGTTGTGCAGGCGCAGTGGGCTGAGGGTGTTGACGATGGCGGCGACTCGCCGGTCGACGATTCCGGCGGCCTGTTCGGACAGTTCCCGGCAGGCTTGGGCGACGTTGCAGGCCTTCCAGGGGGTGGCGTGGCCGGACTCGACCTGGGCCCAGAGTCTGGGCAGGCGGTGGCGCAGCGCCAGGGCCTGGCCGATGTAGCGGGCGGCCGCGTGGGTGGAGCGGCCGGTGACCGCACCGAATTCGGCGACCGCGAACTCGGCGACCGCGGGGCAGCCGGCGCCGCCGTACACGCGGGTTTGTTCGCCGCCTGGGACGAGTTCGTGGTCGGACACGGTGGCAGGTGCGGGGTGGAGGTCGGCGAAGTGCTGGCCGAGGCGTAGCAGCTGGACGTCGAGGCGGTCACGCAGCACGGTCAGTTCGTCGGCCGCGGACAGCGTCTCCCGGGCCGTGTACTCACTGACATCGGATGCGAACATGTGTGGCTCTCCTCACCTTTGTGTGGGTAAGGAAAGCTGGATTCCGCTGCAGCACAGGTAGATCATCGTGGCCAGTGATTGTGCTTTCGGATGTCCGTAACCGCGGCGCTGGATGACCCGGATTTTGGTGTTGACGCCTTCGCTGCGGGAGTTCGACAAGCCGAGTTCGACTGCAGCGATGATGCCGTCGGCGTGCCGGATGATTTTGTGGGCCAGGGTTCTGAACGCAGCACTGCCGCTGCCGGTGGCTCGTTGGACCCAGCTGTGGAGGTAGCTCGAGGCCTGGCTGGGATCGATGATCTGGAACAGGTCGCGGAGTTCTTCTTTGAGCAGGTAGACCTTGTGGAGTTCGGTGCGCTCAGCCCGGATGACCTTGAGAATCTTGAGGTGTTCGGTCCGGAGCTTCTCCCGTCCGGCTCGCAACGCGAACCGTGCTTTGCGCCAGGCAGCGTTGCTCCGGGCCTGTTTCATCTCGGCTCTCAAGGTGGGGATCGCGCTGTTACGGAAAGCTGAATCGAGCGCTTCATTGGCCCACTTGATGACGTGGAACGGATCAATACAGATCACCGCCTGCGGCGCCATCGCCCGGGTCACCGAAATGTAGGTTCCGCTGGCATCCATGGTGACCGCTCGCAGCTTCTTACGGCGCAGGAACCCCAGCTCCCGGTAGAACGCCGCAATCGTCTCCACGCCGTGCCCTTTGCCGACCCACACCACGCGCCCGGAGTCGTGGTCGACGACCACGGTCAGGTAGCGATGTCCCCGTAGATAAGAGATCTCGTCGACGCCGATCCGGACCAGATTGTTCAGCCGGCTGTCGTCGAGACGCTCGACCACGACCCGGCCCACGATCCGGTCGACTGCTTCCCACGAGCAGCGCATCAGCTGCGCCAGGCTGGTCTTGTCCATCCGGGCCGCCAACCACGCCACGGTGTCCTCGAAAGCCCGTGAATGCCTCGCCCCTGGCCGCGCCCACGGCACATCCTCGGTCCGGACCCGCTCACAATCAGGACACCAGATCCGCGCGACCTCAGCCTCCAGCCAGACCTTCAAACCACAGGCATCGACATGACGCCACCGGCGAACCGACCGGTCATAACGCCCCGGAACCCGGCAACCACAAGGGCACCGATGCACCTTGGCCAGGCGGCGCACAGTCACAACCGCCTCACCGCCGGCAAACACGACACCGGCCACCGAGGTGTCATCCAGCCCCAGAACCCTGTTAAATACTGTCGTGACGCGCACGTGCGTCGCCCTTTCGTTCGGTTGTCTCAGCAACTCCCGAACCTAAAGGGCGAACACGTGCGCGTCGCTCATTTCACGCCCCAACACACCGCGAAACCCCACCACACAACAAGAAACCCTCCTCAGTCACCGGCGAACCCACAGAAGCCCGAGGAGAGCCACATGTGTTCGATACTAACACTCAGTGACGGCCGGTGCAAATCGCGAGATGCACCGAATTCCTTGTTTATAAGGCGATGAGAGCCTGACGCCGGTCAGCGACCGGGGATTGTGATCACCGGAGCGTCACCACTTGGTCGGCGGTGAGGTTGTCCCGGCCCGGCCCGGCCTCGTTGCCCGCTCCGCCGGCCACCGGAAGGTCAACGGAGGCTGCCAGTTACGGCTTGGCCACTCCTGGGTTGCTCCTGCGACGGAGGCTGGCGTGGGCTGCTCAACGGGCTTCGGCTCGCCCGGCTCGGGAAGGCGGCGTGGGGATCGCGGGCAGGTCAGAGTTTGCGGAGGCGGACCCAGCGGACTGCGTGGTCGGCGCCTTTGCGGAGGACGAGGGTGGCTCGGGAGCGGGTGGGGAGGATGTTCTCGCGGAGGTTGGGGCCGTTGATGCCGTCCCACAGGGACTCGGCTTTGGCGATGGCTTCTTCGCGACTGAGTTCGCCGTAGCGGACGAAGTAGGACTCGGGGTTGCGGAAGGCCGTTTCCCACAGCTTCAAAAACCGGTGGACGTACCAGGAACGGATGTCGTCGGCCGCCGCGTCGACGTAGACCGAGAAGTCGAAGAAGTCGCTCACCGCCAGGCCGCTCTTGCCGTCCGCGTGGCGAGGGGCCGGCTGGAGGACGTTGAGGCCTTCTAGCAGCAGGATGTCGGGTTGTTCGACCGTGGTGCGGACATCCGGCATCCGGTCGTAGTGCAGGTGGGAGTAGACCGGCGCCTCGACGTTGTCCATGCCGGACTTCACCTCGACCACGAAGCGCAGGAGCGACTTGCGGTCGTAGGACTCCGGGAAGCCCTTGCGCAGCATCAGGCCGCGGCGTTCGAGCTCGGCGTTGGGCCACAGGAAGCCGTCGGTGGTGACGAGGGCGACGCGGGGGTGCTCGGGCCAGCGGGCCAGGAGTTCGCGGAGCAGCCGGGCAGTAGTGGACTTGCCGACGGCAACCGATCCGCCGATGCCGATCACGAACGGGGTGCGGGCCGCGGCCGGTTTGCCGAGGAACGCCTCGGTGTCGGAGTGCAGCGCCCGGGCGTGCCGTACGTAGAGGGACAGGATCCGGGACAGCGGCAGGTACACCTCGCGGACCTCGTCGATGTCGATCTCGTCCCCGAGACCACGTAGCCGCTCGATCTCCTCGGCCGTCAGCGGTGACTCGGTCGTCTCGGCCAGTTGGGCCCAGGCGGCGCGGTCCAGCTCGGTGTACGGGGTCACCTCCCGCGACGGCTGCAGCATGGGGCCCATTCTTCCCACACCTGGCGGGGATACGCTGACCGGCATGTGCGGCAACGAGACTGTGGGTGTGGCAGTTGTCACACCACGGACCCCATGATCGTCGGCGTGGGCATCGATGTGGTCGATGTCGAGCGGTTCATGAAGACGCTCGAGCGGACGCCGGGACTGCGCGCCCGGGTCTTCACCGAGGCCGAGGCGAAGAAGCCGCCGGCCTCGCTGGCGGCCCGCTTCGCCGCCAAGGAGGCGCTGGCCAAGGCGCTCGGCGCGCCGGCCGGGATGCACTGGCGCGACGCTGAGGTGTGGACCGACGACAGCGGCCGGCCGTGGCTGGAGATCACCGGGACGGTCGCCGAGCAGGCCGCGCGGCTCGGGGTACAGAGTCTGCATCTGTCCTTGAGCCATGACGCCGGCATCGCGTCGGCGGTCGTCATCCTGGAGGGTTGAGATGCGCCGCGCCCACACCGTCGAGCAGGTCCGGGCCGCCGAGGCCGAGCTGATGGCCAAGCTCCCGGACGGAATGCTGCTGCAGCGTGCCGCGACCGGGCTTGCTGTTGCCATCAGCAACTTCATCGGATTTACGTACGGCGCCCGCGTGGTGCTGCTGGCCGGTTCGGGTGACAACGGCGGAGATGCCCTGTACGCCGGCGAAAAGCTGGCCCGCCGCGGCGCTCAGGTGGTGGCCGTCCTGCTCTCGGACAAGTACCACCGGGAAGGCCTCGCCGCATTGCTGACAGCCGGCGGCCGGGTGGGCACCACGGACGACATCGCCACAGCCGATGTAGTTGTCGATGGCATCGTCGGCATCGGGGGGCGACCGGGGCTGAAGCCGGAGGCGCGAGACGCCGTACGCCGTGCCGAGGAACACCACGTGCCGATCGTCGCCGTCGACATGCCCTCGGGGGTCGACGTGGACACCGGCGAAACTCCCGCGGAGCACGTCAAGGCAGCACTGACCGTCACCTTCGGCACCCACAAGATCTGTCACCTGATCGACCCGGCCGCCGCGGCGTGCGGGCCGGTCCATCTCGTCGACATCGGCCTTGACCTCCCGCCCGCGCCGATCAAGTCGCTCCAGTCGGTCGACATCCGCAAGCTCTACCCGGTACCGACCGGCGAGTCCGACAAGTACTCCCGTGGCGTCCTCGGCCTGATGGCAGGGTCGGCGCAATATCCGGGCGCCGCGGTCATCGCGACCTCGGGCGCGCTGGCGGGTCCGATCGGGATGCTCCGGTACGTCGGTCCGGACGCCGTCGCCGAAGCCGTCCGGGCCGAGCATCCCGAGATCGTGGCCGGCGAGGGCCGGGTTCAGGCCTGGGCGATCGGCTCGGGTCTCGGCGACGAACTCGACGTTCCCAAGGTGCGCGACTTGCTCGACGGTGATGAGCCCGTGCTCCTCGATGCCGACGGGCTGAAGGCGCTCGACGACACTGGCGATCACCCAAGCGTGCTGATCACCCCGCATGCCGGGGAGCTTGCCCGGATGCTGGGCGTCGAGCGTTCGCAGGTGGAGTCCGAACGCCTGAAACACGCCCGCGAGGCGGCGGAACGCTTCGACGTGACAGTCCTCCTCAAGGGCTCGACCACCGTTATCGCAGCGCCCGACGGTCAGGTCCGCGTCAACAACAACGCCGGCGCGTGGCTCGCCACAGCGGGCGCGGGCGACGTACTGGCTGGGCTGTGTGGTTCTCTGCTGGCCGCAGGGCTGACTCCGATCGACGCGGCGGCCGCAGGGGCGTACCTGCATGCAGCTGCGGCCAACCTGGCGGCCGACGGCGGTCCGATCACCGCCATGCAGGTCGCGGCCAAGGTGCCGGCGGCGACCCGGCAGTTGCTCGGAAAAGGCTTGCTTGAAGGGGAAACAAGCGGGTAGGACAGAGGTGCCAGTGCCTCCACCGCCCGAGGAGTCCGCACATGAAGCGCCTACTCGTCCTGTTCCTGGCCATCCTGCTCAGCGTCGCAGGCCTTCCCTCGACAGCAACGGCCGCAACACCAGCGGCAGCCGCCAGTACGCCGTACGTCGCGGACCGCGCGACCAAGATCGACGTGATGGGGGAGTGGGCCCACCCGGACGACGACACGAGCATCATCGGGCCGTGCGGCGTCTGGCATCAGAAGTACGGGATCAAGTGCGGAATCATCATGGTCACCCGCGGCGAAGGCGGCGGGAACTCGGCCGGTAACGAGCTCGGGCCGGAGCTCGGACTGCGCCGGGAGAATGAGGACCGGGTTGCGCACTACCGCTCCGGCACGATCGACATCTTCAACCTGGACCGGGTCGACTTCTTCTACAACCAGAGCGCGCCGCTGACTCAGTACTTCTGGGACGAGGAGGAGACGCTGCGCCGCGTCACCCGGGTGATCCGGACGACGCAGCCGGAGATCTACATCGGCTTCACCCCGACGCTCAACGCCGGGCACGGCAACCATCAGCAGGCCGGGCGGCTGATCTGGGAAGGCGTGCTCGCGGCCGCCGACCCGACCAAGTTCCCCGAGCAGTTGCAGGGCAAGAACGCCTTGAGCACCTGGCAGGTGAAGAAGGTGTTCTCGGGTGGCAGTACTGCGGGCACCGGCGGGACGACCACCTCACCCAACTGCACCACCGGGTTCGTCCCCAGTGGACTCGACACGGTCGCGGGCGTCTGGACCGGCTACGACTCGCCGTACAAGTGGCCGGCCGGCAACCTGCAGGGCAAGCCGGCCGGGTCGGCGAAGATCTGGCAGCAGGTCGCGGACGAAGGACGCGCGGCGTACCCGACGCAGAGTCGCGTGATGTACAAGGGCGACTCGGCTCCTGCCTGCCCGCGGTTCGCGATGACGCAGTCGTTCGTACCGTTCCAGCCGAACACCAGCCCTCAAGCCGGCCTGGACGACGCGATCCTGTTCGGCGCGACCAAACCGGATCCGGGCGGGCTGCCGAAGGGGACGCTGGAGTACCTCACCTTCTCGCGGTTCTTCAACGTTGCGGGTGAGCCCTTCCAAGCGACGCTACACCTCAAAGGCAAACTGAACCCCGGCAAGGTCGAACTCACGGTGCCACCCGGCTGGACGACCGACGGGCCCAAGCTGGTCGGCAAGGTCGACGGCAGCAAAGAGGTGACCTTCACCGTCACGCCCAGCCCGACCGCGACGGTCAACCAGAACTTCAAGATCTCCGCACTCTTCACCAGTGGCACCAAGACCGGCTACACCGACAACGTCGTCCGGATCGTGCCGCCAATTGAAGGCCGCTTCCAGCGCTGGGGGAACTGGCAGGAGTACGACGAATGGCTGGCCGGCACGGCACCGCAGGCCGCCCGCCTCGGCCGCTCGGCGGCGGTCCAGTCGATGCCGGTCGGCAGCACGATCGCGCTGCCGGTCGTCGTGCACAACTGGTCCAGCCGGCCGCAGAGCGGGACGGTCGGTCTCACCTTGCCGGCCAACTTCACGGCCGACGCGACCACGAAGCCGTACGACGCTTTGCAGCCGGGCGCGGAGACCACGGTGACGTTCCAGCTCACCAACACCGACACCACCTTGCCTGCGACGCAGAACGTCCAGATCCCTATCGTCACTGGATCCAGCAGCGAGACGCTGACGCTGTCGCTCGTCCCCTCCACCGCGATCGCCAAGGCATCGGCCACGCCGGTCGTCGACGGCTCAGCAACGCCCGGCGAGTACGACGGTCCGACACTCGACCTCGGCCGCATCTGGCAGGGCGCGAGCGGTTGTACCGGTGTCGACGACTGCGGCGTCTCGTCGACGGGCGAGGGCAGTACTGCGAAGGTCACCTGGTCGGACGACGCGCTGTACTTCTTCGTCCACGTCCGCGACGACTACCAGTCCTATGCCGTCACGCCCGAGGAGTGCGTCGGGCACTGGCAGGCCGACTCGGTGGAGATCCTGCTCGACCCGCGCGGTACTGCCTCGCAGGTGCTCAAGGACACCGCGAACACCTTCAAGCTCGGCATCTTCCCGTTCACCAACGACCCGGCCAACCGCAACGGCAACGGCGTGAACGGGCCCTGCTGGGAACGCGATGCCGACAACCACCAGGGCTACTCGACCGGACCGCTCAGCATCGGCAACGCCCCCGGAGTGCAAGTCGCGTCGACTGCGCAGTGGGTCGGCAGCAACGAGACCACGACACCACACGCGTACGCCGGTGGCGGGTATGACCTCGAGGTGAAGATCCCGCTCGCAGCGCTCCCCGCTGCGGTTGACCCGGCCAAGCTGGGGCTGAACATCACGCCGTACGACAACGACGACACCTCAGCAGCCGGTACGACGACGCTGCGGCACATCGACATGAGTACGCGCCTCGGCTGGTCGGCACTCGGCTCGGTCCAGTCCGACCCGTACCGCTGGGGTCAGGCGTCCCTCACCGGCTACACCCCGCCCGCTGATCGCCCGACCACCCCGGCACCGCCGAACGTGTCCAACCCCAACCTCAACGGAGCACTGTCGCCCCAGACGATCGCGCAGTCGGCACGCAACGGCGTACCGATCTCCGGTCGCGTCCCAACGTCAGAACTCAAGGTCCTGTACGCCGGGTTGGGCCGCACGTCGGTAGAGCTCTACACGTACGCCGGTACTCCGGGCACGGCTCGCCTGTTCCTCTGGAGCGGCCTGATCGGGGCGATCCCGGTCTACACGACCAGCTGCTCGCCTGCAGCCGATCCTCCGCCCAGCTACGGGCTCACGCCGTGTGCTGTCACCGACGGCGGCTATCCGCCCTGGTCGCCGGACATGAGCGGCCATGTGGTGAAGCAGGCGAGTCAGCAGCTCACCACCGGGGTGAAACGCATCTCTATCCCGCTGACCCCGGCGCAGCGCGCCAGGCTGGCCGAGGACGGTCGGTTGCTGATCTCCTTCGAGACACCGCAGGACCAGGTGCAGGCGTTCGACGTACGGCTCAGCGGGCGGTGAGGTCGATGCCGTTGCCGTCGGGAGCGCGAAGCTTCAGGCGGTCGGCCTCGATGGTGTAGGTCAGCTCACCCTTCAAGGCGGCCAGAACGGTCTGCTCGAGCTTGCCCTCTTCGCCGACACAGGCCTTGCGGGTCGAGCTGAGCTCACCGAAGGTCAGCTTGTTGCCGGACCTCGCGACCTTGCCCTCGAAGCCGTTGCAGCCCGTCGAGCCGGTGATCCGCTCGCCGTTGATCGTGAAGTACGCCTTCTCGGAGCCCTCCGTGTGCGAGGCGGTCTCGCCGGAGATCACGGTCTCCAGCGACCACTTGGTCCCGTCCAGCGGCTTGTCCGGCTGTGCGGTCTCGCGGTCCTGCAGGACGATCTCGGTGGGGCCCTGGCTGACGGTGAGCTTGTCGCCCGCGAGCTTCCACGAGGGCTTGTCCTGCAGCAGATTGGCCAGCCAGTCGTCCTGCGCGTGCCGGGCCGGGTCACAACCCATGCCGGTCGTCTCGAGGTCCTTGACGGTCAGTTTGCCGTCACCTCGCGACACCTTGCCGATCATGGAGTTACAGCCGGCGCTCGCGCTCAGCCGGCTGCCGTCGAGGAACTGCAGCTGGATCCGGGTCTGCGGTGCCAGCTGCTTGGGCTTGCCGTTCTCCGTCACGCTCACGGACAGGAACGACTTCCCGTCCAGCGAACCACTGGCCGCGGACTCGTTCCCGCACGCGCTCAACAGCATCAGCCCGGCCGCGGCGACAACCACCATTCGCATTCTCACAACCTACGGACGCCGCGGTGCACCCAGGCGTTGCACAGCTAGCGAAGATGTCCACCCAGTACTTCGGCCGCGCGTGCCACGTCGTCCGCGGTGGTGGTGAGGTGGAACGCCATCCGGAGCCGGCCCGCGCGGAAGGAAGCGACGATGCCGGCCTCTGTCATCAACTCGGGCACCTTCTCGTCAGCCTCGGCGGACACGATCGCGGAGTTGGAGGGGGCAAGGCCGGTCGCATCCCGGAAGGCGGCCGCGAGCTTCAGATTGTGCGTATGGATGGCGTTGACCCCGACAGCCCGGAGGAGTTCGAGTGCCGGAGCAGCAGCCACCCAGCAGTGCCAGGCGGGCGAGAGGTCGAAGCGGCGGGCGTCCTCGGCCAGTCGCAGGGGTGACCCGTAGATGCTCGTCCAGGGCGACGGACCGGCGTACCAGTTGGCGTTGAGTGGGGTGAGGGCGTCGAGGTACTCGGGCCGCACGGTGAAGAAGGCGGTACCGCGCGGGGTGAGCAGCCACTTGTAGCCGCCCGCGATGGTGAACGCGTACTGCGAGGCGTCGATCGGCAGCCACCCGGCCGACTGCGTGGTGTCGAGCAGCACCCGTACGCCGGTAGCGCGCAGCGCGTCGAGGTCGGCGATCCGGCCGTCCGACGACTGCACCGAGGAGACCGCGACCAAAGCGGTGTCCGGGCGAACTTCGTCGGCGAGGCGTTCCAACGGCACTTCGCGGACGCGGTGGCCGAGCGCGCAAAACGGAAAAGTCAGACTGGTGAATTCACCCTCCGCAATCAACACGTCGCTATTAGTAGGTAACCAGTTGGCGACCATTCCCGCGAATACCGAAACCTGACTGCCGACCGCGATCAGGCCGGGATCGACGCCGACCAGTTCCCCGTACGCCGCTCGCGCGCGGGCCAGCGGTTCGTCGTACTCCGCCGGGTTGGCCGTCCCTGAGCGCCAGCCGATCAGCGCGCTCTGCAAGGCGTCCCAGCTCGCTCGCGGTGGCAGGCCGAAGGTGGCGGTGTTCAGGTAGATGCCGGCCGGGGCGAACTCGCGCTGGGCCTGTTCGATGCTCGTCATGGTTCAACCCTCGGCCGGACCGGGCCCAAGTGGTAGGCCGTCCTGCTGAGGTCAGCTCAAACGAACGCTTTGAGCAGGTGAACATCGCGGGGGAGAAAAGCAAATACTCACCAACGCTGGTTTCGCGCTGCTCTTCATAGCACCATGCTCCTGCGTGAACCCCTTTCCGAGCTAGGAGCGAATTTCCTGTGGCAATCTCCAGAGCGCGCCGGCGCATCGTGGCGGCGGCGATCCCGCTGGCCGTGATCGCGGCGATGGCCGGGCATCCCGGTACCGCGAACGCCCTCTCGACCGACGTCGTCATCTCCGCCGTGTACGGCGGCGGCGGCAACTCCGGCGCGATCTTCAAGAACGACTACATCGAGCTCGCGAACCTGAGCGACAGCCCGGTCGACGTCTCGTCGTGGTCGGTCCAGTACACGTCGGCCGCGGGCACGACCTTCCAGCTCACCAACCTGACCGGCAGCATCCCGGCGCGGGGCAAGTACCTGGTCCAGCAGGCCGCGGGAGCGGCCGGGACGACCGCCCTGCCCACGCCTGACGCGATCGGCACGATTCCGATGTCGGGCAGCTCCGGCGTCGTCGCGCTGGTGACGAGGCAGACCGCGCTCTCGGGCTGCGGGACCAGTTGCGCCACCGCACCGGACGTCAAAGACCTGGTCGGCTACGGCGCGACCGCGAACGTCGAGGGGACCGCGGCCCCCGGGCTGAGCAACACGACGGCCAACGCGCGGACCGGCGCGATGACCGACACCGACAACAACGCGGCCGACTTCGCCTCCGGCGTACCGAAGGCGACGAACTCCGCCGGGACCACTGTCACCGCCGGAGACGACCCCGGCACCCCGGACGACCCGACCCCCGGCCCGCACCGCATCCACGACATCCAGGGCGGCAGCCGGGTCTCCCCACTGGTGGGCACCAACGTCACGAACGTCCCGGGCATCGTCACGGCGGTCCGGGTCACGGGCAGCTCACGCGGCTACTGGTTCCAGGACCCGGCCGCTGACGCCGACCCGTTGACCAGCGAGGGCCTGTTCGTCTACACCGGTCGCACCACGCCCGCTGTCGCCGTCGGCGACTCGGTCGTCGCCTCCGGCCGCGTCACCGAGTTTCGGCCGAACGCGGGGGCGCAGACGCTCACCGAGATCGGCGGCACGGTCAAGACCATCAAGGTCAGCGGCGGCAACGCGCTGCCGGCCGCGGTACCGGTGTCCTTCCCGGATGCCTACACGAAGACCGGCAACCTCGAGACCCAGCCGCTGGAGCCGTCGAGCTACGTGCTGGACTGGCTCGAGGTGCACGAGGGCATGCGGATCACCCTGGCTCAGGACACGCGCCTGATCAGCCCGGTCGACACCGAGTACGACGAGCTCTGGGTGACGCTCAAGCCGGGTCAGAACCCGACGCCGCGCGGTGGCACCGTCTACAAGTCCTACGACGACCCGAACAGCGGCCGGCTGATGGTGCTGTCGCTGACCGGCGCGCCTGCCGCGAACGTCGGCTCCACTCTTGCCGCCGGCACCACGGGTCCGCTCGACTATCAGTCGTTCGGTGGCTATGTGCTGCAGGCGACGCAGCTCGGCGCGATCACCGAAGGCGGCCTGAAGAGGCAGAAGGTGCTGCCGCCCAAGAAGGCCGGCGACCTGACCATCGCGACCTACAACGTGGAGAACCTGGCCGCCACCAACCCTGCGTCCAAGTTCGCCCGGCTGGCGCAGGCCGTCGTGTCCAACCTCGGATCGCCCGACATCCTCGCGTTGGAGGAGATCCAGGACAACAACGGTCCGACCAACGACGCCGTCGTCGCGGCCGACCAGACCGTGGCGAAGTTCGTGGCCGCGATCCGGGCGGCCGGCGGACCGGCGTACCAGTGGCGCTCGATCGACCCGGCCGACGACGTCGACGGCGGCCAGCCCGGCGGAAACATCCGGGTGGGGTTCCTGTTCAACCCCGCCCGTACCACGTTCGTCGACCGGCCGGGCGGTGACGCGAACACGGCCGTCTCGGTGGTCCGCGCTCGGCCGACCAGCAACCAGGTCGCGCTGTCGGTCTCTCCTGGCCGGATCGACCCGCTCAGCAGCGCGTGGGAAGACAGCCGCAAGCCGCTGGTCGGCGAGTTCCGCTTCGACGGTGACAAGCAGCTGTTCGTGATCGCCAACCACTTCAACTCCAAGGGTGGCGACCAGCCGCTGACGGCGGCCGTCCAGCCGCCGGTGCGCGGTACCGAGGTCCAGCGGCTGCAGCAGTCCGCCGAGGTGCACGAGTTCGTCAAGGATCTCAGCGAGAAGAGCAGAGGCCGGGCTCGCGTCGTCGTCCTGGGCGATCTGAACGACTACCAGTTCAGCCCGGCCATCAAGACACTGACCGGCGACGGCACGGTGCTGAAGACGCTGATGGACACGCTGCCCGTCGCCGAGCGGTACAGCTACGTCTTCGACGGCAACTCGCAGGTGCTCGACCACATCGCGATCAGCCCGTCGATCAAGGGCTACTCGTACGGCGTCGTGCACATCAACGCCGAGTTCTCCGACCAGGCCAGCGATCACGATCCGCAGATCATGCGCATCCTGACCGGCTGCGACATCGACCCGCTGCCGAAGCGCTGCCGGCCGGGCAGCCCGGTGGTAGACGAGTAGGAATGACCACTGACCTCGACCCCAGACGACTGCTGATCTTCCGTGAAGTAGCCCGTCTGGGGTCGTTGTCGGCGGCGGCGACCGCGCTGGGCTGGACGCAACCCGCCGTCGGGCAGCACATGCAGCGGCTGGAACGCGACGTCGGCATCCCGCTGATGCTCCGCTCCGTCCGCGGCATCACCCTGACCGAAGCCGGTACTGCGCTGCTGGCGCACGCCGACGCGCTCGCCGCCCGGCTGACAGCCGCCGAGAAGGAGTTGCGGGCCTTCGCCTCGATGGAGTTGGGCACGCTGTCGCTCGCCGCGTTCCCGTCGGCGGCTGCTGTCTTGGTGCCGCCTGCGCTGGCGAACCTGGAGTCACGCGCGCCCGCGCTCGAAGTACGACTGACAGAAGCAGAACCACCCGAAGCTCGAGCCCTGGTGACGGCGGGAGATGCCGACCTCGCGGTCGTCTTCGAGCATGAGGCTGTGCCTGAAGGTGATCTCGTCTGGGTGCCGTTGCTCGATGATCCGCTGCGGGCTGTGGTGCCGTCCGGTCATCGTCTGGCGGGTCGGACTCGGCCGATTGCGCTGGGGGATCTCGCTGACGAGCGGTGGGTTGCGGGGTGTCCACGGTGTGAGGAGAACCTGCTGGTGACGACGCGGGCCGCTGGGTTTGTGCCGGATGTGCGGCATCGGACCGATGACTATGTGGTTGCTCAGCGGCTGGTGGCCGAAGGGCTTGCTGTCACCTTGCTGCCGGGGCTTGCGCTACATGCGGCGCCAGGGACAGGCGTGGCTGTGTTGCCTGTGCGGACTTCGCCTGAGCGTCAGGTCGGCGTACTGGTTCGGGCTGAGTTGATGCAGAGTGCGGCGGTCGTGGCCGCGATCGAGGCGCTGCGGGTGGTGGCCGAGCGGACCGCCAAGCGACTGGTCTCGTTGTCGTAGGGTCGAGGACGTGACTGGACCCGGACTGGTGATCTTCGACAACGACGGTGTGCTGGTGGATTCCGAGCGGCTGGCGAACGGGATCCTGGCCGAGCTGTTGACCGAGGCGGGTCTGCCGTACACGTTCGAGGAGACGGTCCGCGACTTCATGGGCGGCAGCATGGTCTCGATGCGGCAGAAGGCCGAGGCCAAGCTCGGCTCACCGTTGCCGCTGGACCTCGAGGACCGATACCACGAGCGGTTGTTCGCCGCGTTCGCCGAGCTGCAGCCGGTGCCCGGCGTCCGGGAGGTGCTGGATCGGCTGGATGCCGACGGCATCACCTATTGCCTTGCCTCGTCCGGGACGCACCGGCGGATCCACACCGCGCTGACCACGGTCGGTTTCTGGGACCGGTTCGAGGGCCGGATCTTCAGCGCGGAGGACGTGGCGCACGGCAAGCCGGCTCCCGACCTTTTCCTGCACGCGGCGACCACGATGGGCGTCAAACCGGCCGACTGCGTGGTGGTCGAGGACAGCCCGCTCGGCGTCGCCGCCGCCAACGCGGCCGGCATGCGGGTGTTCGGCTACGCCGCGATGACCGACCCCGCCAAACTCACCGAGGCGACCGCCGTTTTCCACAACATGACCGCCCTCCCGGAGCTCATCTCAGCGGCCTGAGAGACTAGTAGGGCTATGTCAGAGCCTGTAGATCCCTCGAAGGTTCGTGCCGAAGCGGTCGTGGACCTCGGCGCGATCCGCCACAACGTGGCCGCGCTGCGTGCGCGTGCGGCTACCGCCCAGCTGATGACGGTGGTCAAGGCCGACGCGTACGGGCACGGGATGATCCCGGTCGCCCGGGCCGCGCGGGAGGCCGGCGCGGACTGGATCGGCGCGGCCGTGCTCGACGAGGCCCTCGCGCTGCGGGAGGCCGGCGACACCGGGCCGATCTTCTGCTGGCTGACCACGCCCGGCGAGCCGCTCGAGCAGGCCATTGCCGCCGGCATCGACCTGTCCGCGTCCGCGCCCTGGGAGATCGACGAGATCGCCGCCGGTGTGGACGACCGGCCGGCCCGGGTGCACCTGAAGATCGACACCGGCATGAGCCGCGGGGGCGCAGTACCGGAGGACTGGCCTGACCTGATCCGGGCCGCGCTGGCGGAGGTCAGGACCGGGCGGATCGAGATCGCCGGGGTCTGGTCGCACCTCGCGTCGTCGGACGAACCGAAGAGCCCGGTGAACGAGTATCAGGTCGCGACGTTCACCTCGGCTGTCGACGTGGTGGAGTCGTTCGGGATCGACCCGGGGCTGCGGCACCTGGCGAACTCGGGTGGCACGCTCGCGTTGCCGGAGACGCATTTCGATCTGGTCCGGCCCGGCATCGCGACGTACGGGCTGTCTCCGTTCGGGCACGAGGTGCCGGGGGAGGAGTTCGGGCTGCGGCCGGCGATGACGTTGCACGCGCGGTTCGCGATGGTGAAGCGGGTGCCGGCCGGCGTCGGCGTCTCGTACGGGCTGACCTGGACGGCGCCCAAACCCTCGACGCTCGGACTGGTCCCGCTCGGGTACGGCGACGGGCTGCCGCGGCACGCCTCGAACGGTGCGCCGGTCCAGGTCGCCGGCGAGCGTCGTACCATCGTCGGCCGGATCTGCATGGATCAGTGCGTGGTCAATCTCGAGGACGACCAGGCCGCCGCCGGCGACGAGGTCGTGCTGTTCGGGCCGGGCGTCGACGGTGAGCCGACCGCGGACGACTGGGCGGATGCGGCAGGAACCATCAGCTACGAGATCGTCACCCGGCTGGGCGCCCGCGTGCCCCGCCGGTACGTCGGCGGGAGGTGACCGGCATGGCAAAAGTAGGCCGCACTGCCGGCCTGATCGGCGCCGCGGTCGGAGTGCTCGCCGCGGGTGCTGCCGCCGGCGTGGCCGTCGAGCGGCAGCTGATCGGCCGCCGATCGGGTCAGCGCGCGCAGCTCGAGGCCGAGCCCTTCGGATCGCTGCGCGGTACGCCGCACGTCTTCACCGCCGACGACGGGGTCGAGCTGTACGTCGAGGTCGACGAGCTGAAGCGCTCGCGTCGGCCTGAGCCGGAGAAGAAGCGTGGACTCCGGCGCAAGGTGGTGAACCCGCCCGAGGATCTCACTGTGATCTTCTTGCACGGCTACGGGCTGAACATGGACTGCTGGCACTTCGAGCGGCGCGACCTGGCCGGGATCGGCACGATGGTCTTCTACGACCAGCGCTCGCATGGGCGATCGGGTCGGTCGCCGAAGGAGAACGTCAGCATCGAGCAGCTCGGCCGCGACCTGTACGGGATCCTGGAGAAGTTCGCGCCGACCGGTCCGGTGATCCTGGTCGGGCACTCGATGGGCGGTATGTCGATCATGGCGCTGGCCGAGTTGCACCCGGAACTGTTCGGCGACCGGGTGATCGGCGTCGGGTTGTGCTCGACCAGCGCGGGCGGGCTGGACCAGGTGCCGATCGCGCTGCCGGGCCGGATCGGGATGATGGTCCGGACGCTGGCCACCCCGACGGTGTCCGCGCTGGCCCGGATCCCCGATGTGGTCGAGCGCAGCCGCAAGGCGGGCACGGACATCAGCTACCTGCTGACCCGGAAGTACTCGTTCGGCTCCGAGGTGCCGCCGGCCTACACCGAGTTCGTCAACGAGATGATCGCCGCGACGCCGATCTCGGTGATCGCGGAGTTCTACCCGATCTTCGCGCTGCACGACAAGTACGGCGCGCTGGAGCCGTTGCAGAAGGTCGAGTGTGTGGTGATCGCCGGCGACAAGGACCACCTGACGCCGTTCGAGCACTCCGAGGAGATCGTCCGGCACGTGCCGGGAGCCGAGCTGGTCGAGGTACCGAACTGCGGTCATCTCGGCCTGATCGAGCATCATCGTGAGTTCACCGCGGCCCTGCTCGGAATGATCGAGCGGGCCGAACTAGCCCTGGGACAGACATGACCGACCTGCACGTGGTGGACGCGACCGCGGAGCACGTGGACGAGATCGTCGCGGTGATCCACCACGCCTTCGCCGCCCGCCGCACCCTCGACCCGCCGTCCACCGCGCTGTCCGAGAACGCCTCCACCGTAGGCGCCGCCGTCGCGCAGTACGGCGGACTGCTGGTGCGCATCGACGGCGAACCGGCCGGGGCGGTCCTGTACGACGTATCGGGCGACGTACTCGGGTTGCGCCGGGTGTCGGTGGATCCGCGCTTCCAAGGGCGTGGGGTGGCGTCGGCGATGGTTGGTTGTGCTGAAGACGCGGCCCGGGCGCGTGGGTTGCGGCGGATCCGGTTGGTCGCTCGGGTGGAGCTGCCTGACACGGTCGAGTTCTGGCGTCGGCGTGGGTATTCGGTGGTCGCTCGTGAAGGGCAGAACCTGATCTATGCGAAGGCGATGCCGATCTCGCTGACTGTTCCGACCGCCGAGGACATGCGTGCGGCCGCGGAAGAGTTGGCGGGGCAGTTGCGGGCGGGCGACGTACTGGTCCTGTCGGGTGATCTCGGGGCCGGCAAGACGACGTTCACCCAAGGGCTTGGCGCGGGGCTGAAGGTGCGCGGCGACATCACCTCGCCCACCTTCGTCATCTCCCGCGTGCATCCGTCGCTGTCGGGCGGCCCGGCGTTGGTCCACGTCGACGCCTACCGCCTCGGCGGTTTCGCGGAACTCGACGACCTCGACCTCGACGCCAGCCTCGAAGAAGCAGTAACCGTCGTCGAATGGGGCCAAGGCCTGGCCGAGTCCCTAGCCCCCGACCGCCTGGACATAGTCGTCACCCGAGGCGACAACGACACCGACGAAACCCGCTCCCTGAGAATCACCCCAGCAGGACCTCGCTGGGCCGAGGCCGGAGTCCATCTCTCTGTCCTGGAGAAGGGCTGAATCATGCTGCTTGCGTTTGATACGTCCAGTGCTGCTGTGACGGTTGCTTTGGCTGATCCGGTCAGTGGGGCGACTATCGCGTCGTCCTCGACGGTAGATGCCTTGCGGCATGGGGAGTTGCTGGCGCCTGCTATTGCGGAGGCGTTGGAGACTGCTGGGTGCCGGCCGGGGGATCTCACGAAGATTGCTGTGGGGGTTGGGCCGGGTCCGTTCACCGGGTTGCGCGTCGGGTTGGTGACCGCGCGGACGATGGCCGACGTGCTCGGGATCGAGGTGGCCGGGGTTTGCAGTCTCGACATCCTCGCGCGGCAGTCGTCGCTGAGCCTGCCGGTCGCCGTCGCGACCGACGCGCGTCGCAAGGAGATCTACTGGGCCCTGTACGACGGCCCCGCGGCTGACGGCAGTCGTCGACGCCTGGAAGGACCAGCCGTGGATCGCCCGGCCGACGTCGCGCATGTCCTCGCCGGCTTGCCAGTGATCGGCCGTGGCGCGGTCCTGTACGCCGAGGCGCTCGCACTCGAGTCGAGCGACGTGATCGAGTACCCGTCGGCCGAAGTACTGGCTCTCGGGGTGGCGACCGGGACGTTGCCGGTGGTCGCGCCGGACCCGCTGTACCTGCGGCGCCCCGACGTCACGATGTCCGGCGGACCCAAGAGCGTGCTCCCGAAGTGAGACCTGCGATCCGCCCGGCCGTCGCGAAAGACCTCGATGCTCTCGTGGCGCTGGACCGCGTCTGCTTCGGCTCGTCGGCGTGGAGTTCGGAGTCCTGGCGCGAGGAGTTCGCCCGGCTGGAGACGGACCGCGTCGTGCTGGTGGCCGACGAAGGGCGTGCGGTCGGGTACGTCGTACTGCTGGTCCCGTCGGTTGAGGACGACCCGGTGGAGTTGCTGCGGATCGCGGTCGACCCGGCGGAGCGGCGTACCGGGATCGGCGGGCAGTTGATGACGGCCGCGTTGCAGCGCTGCGCCGGCCGGACCGTCCTGCTGGAAGTTGCTGCAGGCAACAAATCGGCGGAGGCGTTGTACCGTGGCTTCGGCTTCGGGGAGATCAGCCGGCGGCGCGGGTACTACGCCGGTGGCGAGGACGCGGTCGTGATGCGATGGCAGGAGGACCATGAGTGACAACGAGCCCCTGATCCTGGGGATCGAGACGTCGTGCGACGAGACCGGGGTCGGCATCGTCCGCGGGCAGACCCTGCTCGCCGACGCGATCGCCTCCAGTGTCGAGGAGCACGCCAGGTTCGGCGGCGTCGTCCCCGAGGTGGCCAGTCGCGCGCACCTCGAGGCGATGGTGCCGACGATCCGGCGCGCTTGCGAGACCGCGGGGATCAAACCCTCCGACGTCGACGCGATCGCCGTCACCAGCGGCCCCGGCCTGGCCGGCGCGCTACTGGTCGGCGTCGCCGCGGCCAAGGGACTCGCGCTCTCCCTCGAGAAGCCGCTGTACGGCGTGAACCACCTCGCCGCGCACGTCGCCGTGGACACTCTCGAACACGGTGACATTCCCAGGGGCGCGATCGCGATGCTGGTCTCTGGCGGCCACTCGTCGCTGCTCGCGGTCGAGGACATCACGGTCGGCGTCGAGCCGATGGGCGCGACCATCGACGACGCGGCCGGCGAGGCCTTCGACAAGGTGGCGCGGGTGCTCGGCCTGCCGTTCCCCGGAGGTCCATATATCGACAAGGCGGCACGGGACGGCGGGGACGCGCTGTACGTGAAGTTCCCGCGCGGGCTGACCAGCCAGCGGGATCTGGAGCGGCATCGCTTCGACTTCTCCTTCTCCGGTTTGAAGACAGCCGTCGCCCGGTGGGTCGAGGCGAAGCGGCGAGATGGCGAGGACGTGCCGGTGAACCACGTCGCCGCTGCCTTCCAGGAGGCGGTCTGCGATGTGCTGGTCCGGAAGGCGATCGACGCCTGCAAGGACCGCGGGTACGAGCATCTGCTGATCGGCGGCGGGGTCGCGGCGAACTCCCGGCTGCGCGCGATGGCCGAGGAGCGTTGCTCGGCGGCGGGGATCGCAGTACGGGTTCCGCGGCCGGGGTTGTGCACGGACAACGGCGCGATGGTGGCGGCGCTGGGTTCGGAGCTGGTCCGGGCCGGGAAGACGCCGTCGCCGTTGGGGCTGCCGGCCGACTCGTCCATGCCGATCACGACGGTGCTGAACTGATGAGGTGGGAGCACCCGGGCGGTTTCGTGGCGGACGACGATGCGGCGCGGATCGATCTCGACGTGGTGCACGGGTTCATCAGTACGTCGTACTGGGCGGCCGGCATCCCCCGTGACGTGATGGCGAAGGCGATCGCGAACAGCCTGAACATTGGGGTGTACGCCGCTGCCGGTGCCCAGGTCGCCTATGCGCGGGCGGCGACGGACCGGGCCACCTTCGCCTGGATCGCCGACGTGTTCGTGCTGGAGTCGCACCGCGGACATGGGCTCGGCAGGTTTGTGGTGTCGACGTTGCTGGAGCATCCGGACCTGCAAGGTTTGCGGCGGACGTTGCTGGCGACGGCTGATGCGCACGGGCTCTACCGGTCGTACGGGTTCGAGGATCTGGCGGACCCGAGCAGGTTCCTGGTCGTCCAGCAGACCCCAGCGGTCCTGTACGGCGCATCGTGAGTTTCCCCCGGATCGATCTGCTGAAGTCGCCCCCGGACGCGACGCAGCTGGTGCTGCTCGCGCATGGCGGCAAGGAGAACTCCGTGGTCGAGACGGGTTCGTGGCGGGCGCCGATCCTGCGGATGTGGCCGTTCGCGGCGGCGGCGATCAAGGCCGCGCCCGGGTCCGCCGTCGGGCTCATGCGCTACCGGTACCAGGGGTGGAACGGCGCCGAGGCGCATCCTGCCGCCGACCTTCGAGCCGTGCTCGACCGGTTGCCCGAGCGGATCACACGCGTGCTGCTGATCGGACACTCGATGGGCGGCCGCGCTGTTGTTGCTGCTGGCAACCATTCTCGGGTGGCCGGGGTGCTTGCGCTCGCGCCGTGGCTTCCGCGGGGTGAGCCGTTGGTGGCGGTCCGCGGTCCGGTCGTCCTGGCCCATGGCGCGGACGACCGGATCACGAACCCGGCGGAGACGGCGGCCTATGCCCAGCGGCTGCGTGCCTCGGGGGTGCCGGTCGCTCTGTTCTCCCTCGAAGGCGAGACACATGAGCTACTCCGCCGAAGCGCCGACTGGAACGCCTTGGTCCGCGACTTCGTCACCGGCACCACCCCCAACCTGACCACCGACACCGACAGCATCGTCGAGCTACCGCGCTCAAGCCCCTCAGACAGCCCGAGGCGCGGCGTGCTGGACATCGCACAGGCGCGGCTGCGCCTGCGAGTTCTTAGTGGCGGGCTCCTGACCGGGTAGCGGCAACAGACGCAGCACCTCGTCCGTCGGCGAGCCGGCCAGGAGCCCGCTCGTGGGATCGATCATATGTTCGAATCCAGTGCGAGCGCAAGTCGGCGACAGGAGTACGCGACCGCGTCCCGGCCGATCCGGGTGACGATCAGCGTGGCACTGGCGGAACCCTTGGGCGACAGCTTCTTGCGCAGGACGGCGGGGTCGAAATCCACCCCGCGCTTCTTGATCTCCAGCGTCCCGATGTCCTGCGCGCGAACCCAGGACCGCAGCGCCTTCTCCTTGTAGGGCAGCTCTTCGACCACCTCGTACGCCGAAGCCAGCGGCGTGGCCACTGGGGTATCGCCGCTCACATAAGCGATCCGCGGATCGAGAAGCCAACCGTCGACGGCCTCGGCCACTGCTGTCACCAGCCCGGCTCTGACGACGGCTCCGTCGGGTTCGTAGATGTACCGGCCGACCGGGGCGCTCTCCACCTCGGGTGCTGACGTCACTGTCGCGCCGCTCGGCAGGAGGGTCGCGCGGCGCGTAGTACCGGCGTAGAGCTTGCCTGACCACAGTGCTGCTTCTTTGACCTCGCCGGCGTCGCTGACCCACTCCGCCTCGACGCCCTCCGGCACAGCCTCGTGGGGGATGCCAGGGGCGACTTTCACGCAGGCAGTGCCTGACAGCAGAGCGGTGATGAAGGACCAGGGCGGCGAGTAGGCGTTGTGGTCGAACACCCGCTTCCCATCCGCCCGCCGAGCCGGATCAGCAAAGACCACCTCGTACTGCGAGACGTCCTGCTCCTCCGCGTCTCCTACCAGCACCTCTCCCGGCAGCTCTAGTGCGGCAAGGTTGGCCCGAGCTGCTGCAGCCGTCGCGGGATCGCGCTCGACACCAGTGACTCGCAACCCGGCCCGAGCCGCGCTGATCAGGTCGCCACCGATCCCGCAGCCCAGGTCGATCACTGTGGCTTCCGGGAGTGTGCGGGCGATGCGCGCGGCCCGGTGTGCCCCGACTGCTGTCCTCGTGGCCTGCTCCAGGCCGTCTGGCGTGAAGTACATCCGCGCTGCGTCTGCTGCTCCGAACTTGGCGGCTGCCCTGTGGCGCAGCGACGCCTGCGTGACCGCGGCGGTCACCACAGCAGCGTCGTACCGGCGTCTGAGCTTCTCGACCAGGCGTAGCTCGCCTCCAGGCGTGTAGCTGGCGCAGGCCTCGGCCAGAACTGCGGCTCCGGCCGGCGCCAGTAGCAGCGAGATCGAGTCAGGTGTCACCCGGCACAGTCTGCCCCGCCGCTCAGAGCGGGCTGGAGCAGGCCTTGCTCCAGGTGTTGGTCCTGGTGGAGAACAGGCGCCAGTTCATCGCT
This sequence comes from Kribbella sp. CA-294648, assembly GCF_050943845.1. NCBI lineage: Bacteria > Bacillati > Actinomycetota > Actinomycetes > Propionibacteriales > Kribbellaceae > Kribbella > Kribbella sp. CA-294648. Next base: position 7,553,798 of record NZ_CP191981.1, on the reverse strand, counting down.
GAGCGGGTCTTGGGGCCGTAGATGCCGTCAACGGCCAGCCCGTGGCGCTTCTGGACCGCCCGGATCACCCCGCGGGTGTTGCTGCCGTAGACGCCGTCCACTGTGAGCTTGTAGCCGTAGCAGTAGTTCAGATTGCGCTGCAGGGTCCGGATGGCGGTGTCCGGGTCGCCTCTGCGGGAGGTGGTCCGGTACGGGTCGTCGCCGTACATGAGGTTGCAGGTGGTGCTTGTGCTGTTCCAGACCGCAGGCAGGGGGATGCCCCAGCCGGTTCTGCCGACAGGTACCAGCCGGGCGTACAGGCATTGCGGGGTTGCAGCGGCTGCCTGAGCTTCCGCAGCGGTTCGCATTGCCGTGGTGTCCTGAGCCGGCCGGACCAGTAGTGGAGCTGCTGGGGGCGCTCCGCCGCCTGGCGCCGGCGCGGCTTGGGTGGGGCCGGCGGGGGAGGAGTTGTGGAGACCGTTGGCCGCGAGGCCTGCGACGACGAACGGGCTGACCGCGAGCGTTGCCAGTACGACGCCCTTGCGGGAGGTCAGCTTGGGGAGGGCCGGCTTCGGCAGGGACGGGAGACGGAGGGCCATGGTTCTCTCCTCGAGCAGTCGATCCCGGGGCGGATCGGGAACCTACAGACACGACGGTCCCATGCGAAGGTGCGGTTCGCCCAGACCTCGGTGGCGGAAAGCGGCCGGGCGATCACACCGGGTGCGGCGCTGCGCCGAGAGCGAGAATCTGGCACTCGAGTTGACCGAGTGCTAATCGCGGCCTAGATTCGGTATTGGCACTCTCCACCCGAGGGTGCCAGCGGCCCGGCCTCTGATCCCCGCGACGGCAGAGGCGAACGGCCGCCGCAGCACCCTTGAGAACACACAAAGAACTCGACCGTGGAGGTCAGCAAGTGTCGGTCACGATCAAGCCGCTCGAGGACCGTATCCTCGTTGCGCCGCTCGAAGCCGAGCAGACCACGAAGTCCGGCCTGGTGATCCCGGACACCGCCAAGGAGAAGCCGCAGGAGGGCGAGATCCTCGCCGTCGGCCCCGGCCGCATCGACGACAACGGCAACCGCGTCCCGCTGGACGTCAGCGTCGGCGACAAGGTCATCTACTCCAAGTACGGCGGCACCGAGGTCAAGTACGACGGCCAGGACTACCTGATCCTGGGCGCCCGCGACATCCTCGCAGTCGTCACCAAGTGACGTCGGAGCGTGCTCCCCGGCTCCGGGCCTAGAGTGCGCTCTTCGTTCGCTGTTCCTGACTGACACCGCTCCGGTGCCGCACGCCGGCGCCGGGGCGGAGTCGGTCCGGGACCGCGAACACCATTGTTGAAACTCAGAGAGGGACTTGTTTTTATGCCGAAGATCCTCGAGTTCGACGAGAACGCGCGGCGCGCGCTGGAGCGCGGCGTCGACAAGCTCGCGAACACGGTGAAGGTGACGCTGGGGCCGAAGGGCCGCTACGTCGTGCTGGACAAGAAGTGGGGCGCGCCGACCATCACCAACGACGGTGTCACCGTCGCCCGTGAGGTCGAGCTGGACGACCCGTTCGAGAACCTCGGTGCGCAGCTGTGCAAGGAGGTTGCCACCAAGACCAACGACATCGCCGGTGACGGTACGACCACCGCGACCGTGCTGGCGCAGGCACTGGTGCACGAGGGCCTGCGGGCCGTCGCCGCCGGGGTCAACCCGATGGGCCTGAAGAAGGGCATCGAGGCGGCCGTCGAGGCCGTGTCGGCCAAGCTGGTCGAGACCGCCCGCCCGGTCGACGACAAGGGCGACATGGCCCACGTCGCCACCATCTCCGCCCGTGACGCCGAGATCGGTTCGCTGATCGCCGAGGCGTTCGACAAGGTCGGCAAGGACGGCGTCATCACCGTCGAGGAGTCGAACACCTTCGGCACCGAGCTGGACTTCACCGAGGGCATGCAGTTCGACAAGGGCTACATCTCGCCCTACTTCATCACCGACGCCGAGGCCGGCGAAGCGGTGCTGGACGACCCGTACATCCTGATCAACCAGGGCAAGATCTCCGCTGTCGCGGACCTGCTGCCGCTGCTGGAGAAGGTCGTGCAGTCCGGCAAGACGCTGCTGATCATCGCCGAGGACGTCGAGGGCGAGGCGCTGTCGACGCTGGTCGTGAACAAGATCCGCGGCAACTTCACCTCCGTCGCCGTCAAGGCGCCGGGCTTCGGTGACCGCCGCAAGGCGATGCTGGAGGACCTGGCGGCCCTCACCGGCGCCCAGGTGATCGCTCCCGAGGTCGGCCTCAAGCTGGACCAGGTCGGTCTCGAGGTGCTCGGCACCGCCCGCCGGATCGTCGTCACCAAGGACAACACCACCGTTGTCGAGGGGGCCGGCAAGACCGACGAGATCGAGGCCCGGGTCAACCAGATCAAGGCCGAGATCGAGCGCACCGACTCCGACTGGGACCGCGAGAAGCTGCAGGAGCGGCTGGCCAAGCTGGCCGGTGGCGTCTGCGTGATCAAGGTCGGCGCGGCCACCGAGGTCGAGCTGAAGGAGAAGAAGCACCGGATCGAGGACGCGGTGTCCGCGACCCGTGCGGCGATCGAAGAGGGCATCGTCGCCGGTGGCGGCTCGGCTCTCGTCCACGCCGCCGCGGTGCTCGACAACGGCCTGGACCTGGAGGGCGACGAGCTCGCCGGTGTCCGGATCGTCCGCAAGGCGATCGTCGAGCCGTTGCGCTGGATCGCCGAGAACGGTGGCTACGAGGGTTACGTCGTGACCGCCAAGGTCGCGGAGCTCGAGGTCGGCAGCGGCTTCAACGCCGCCACCGGTGAGTACGGCGACCTGCTCGCCCAGGGTGTCCTGGACCCGGTCAAGGTGACGCGTTCCGCGCTCGCCAACGCCGGCTCCATCGCCGCTCTGCTCCTCACCACGGAGACGCTGATCGTCGACAAGCCCGAAGAAGAAGAGCCCGCCGCAGCCGGTCACGGCCACGGCCACGGCCACTGATTCTTCGTACTACGCACCACCGAACTGCCCGGCAGACGCGTCTGCCGGGCAGTTCCGCGTCGTGGGGCCGGGGGTGATCACTGGTTGTAGTGGAAAAAGGTCGGGGATCACCTATTGCCACTATGCAAAGGGGTTTGGCCGCCGTATTCTCTTGCAGGCTGACTGTGAACGAGGGGGGCAGGGGTGACTGAGGTCCAGGTGCCGCACACCCATGATCGCGTGGAGCTGCGTGATCTCGCCGCTCTGGCCGGCGCAGGTGACCGGAACGCTCTGAACGATCTGCTCACCCGGGTCCGGGCGGTGGCCCACCGGTACGTGCGGTCGAGGCTGTGGACCTACCCCGGCGGCGCCGACATGGTCGATGACGTCGCTCAGGAAGTCTGCGTGGCGGTGTTCGGGGCGCTGGGCCGGTACCGGGACGAGGGCCGGCCGTTCGAGGCTTTCGTGTACGGGATCGCGGCGCGCAAGGTCGCCGACGCCCAGCGGGCGTTCGCGGTGGCCGACGTGTCGACGCCGGATCTTCCGGACGGTGCGGACGAGTCGCCGACGCCGGAGGAGCACGCGGTCAGACACTCAGAGGTCCAGCACATCGTGGGGTTGCTGGACAGGTTGCCGGAGAAACTGCGGGAGATCCTGCGGCTCCGGGTGGTAGCGGGGTTGTCAGCCGAGGAGACCGGCCGGGCACTGGGGATGACACCGGGGGCGGTGAGGGTCGCACAGCATCGGGCGTTGAACACGCTCAGGGGGTTTGTGGGGCATGAAGCACAGTCGGAACGACGGGCAGGGGAGGAGCGACATGGCTGACCGTTTTGATCTCGACGCGATAGAAGCCGACGACGCGCTGCTCGATCTGCTCGCAGCCGGTGGGGAGTCCGCCTGGGAGGCGGGCGAGCACGACCCGGCCCTGAAACTGCTGGCCGGTCTGCGGCTCGCGGTGGAGGTCGAGGACGAGCTCCCGGTGGAGACGATCGACGATCCGGAGAGCTTCCTGGCACGCTGTGCCGCGCTGACTCCGGTGATGGACCCGTTCGCTCGCAAGATGGCCGCGCGGAGCCTGGCGCTCGGCGTCGCCGCGGTGGCCGCGCTGTCGGTGTCCGGGGTGGCCGCGGCCGTCACGGGTGACCCGCTGTCGCCGTACGAGAAGGTGATCGAGAAGGTCGTCGACGGCCTCCGGTCCGAGACGAGCGTTCCGAAGGAACAGCTCGACGGCATGCCGGTGTTCGACAAGACGAAGATCGTCAAGGTCGCCAAGGACTTCGAGCAGAAGGCCAAGGACAAGGAGAAGGCCAAGTACGAGGAGCAGGGGCTGGCCGACGAGCCGGCCCAGGCCATCGTCGCGCCGAAGCCGCCGCTGGCCCGGCCGATCCCGCAGACCGAGCAGCAGTTGCAGATCGAGACGCCGATCTCGAACCTGCCCGCGGTGGAGACGCAGCCCGAGCCCGAGCAACCCGCCGAGAAGCCGGCCGAGCCGATCGCGCCCGAGCAGCCGGAGCCGACGGACCCGCTGACCACACCGGCCGAGCCCGAGCCCGAGCCGACCGACGACCCGACCACACCGGTCGACCCGCAGCCGACGGACCCGCCGACCAGTACTCCGACGGATCCGCCGACCACGACGCCGACCGACCCGGCCACCACGCCGACCGATCCCGCCACGACCCCGACGACGCCGGGCGGGACCAACGGTTCGACCGGCGACAACGGCTCGACCGACAACGGCAACGGTCAGACGGGCAACGGCCAAACGGGGAACAACGGCTCGACGGGCGACAACGGCTCGACCGACAACCCCACCACCGAGCCGAGCGTTCCGGTCACCCCGCCGACGACGGTGCCCAGCACCGGCGGCGACACCAACACCGGCGGCGACACCAACACGGGTGACACCGGTACGGGTGACACCGGCACAGGCGACACGGGCACAGGTGACACCGGTACGGGCGACAACGGCACGGGTGACACGAACACCGGTGGCGACCAGACCGCACCCGGTGGCGACACCTCTGGTGACGCTGACAAGCCGGCCACGCCGGACAACCCGGTCGAGCCGGTCACGGAGATCGTCGCGACCCTGCTGCCGTCGCTCCCGGTCGCGAGCAGCACGACGGTCGAGGCCCCGCCGCGCCGCCTGCCGCAGTACGTCGGGAAGAGCGTCAGGTCGGTCGGCAAGCACTCCAACGGCAAGCCCGAGCTGGGCTGGGCGAAGGCGCGCTACGCCAAGGGCAAGCACTCCAGCGGCCGGTACGCCGAGGGGCAGCACGCCGCGATCGCGCGGGCCCACGGTTCGATGGCGCCGGTCACGATCCGGCAGATCCTCGGTGTGCTCAACACGCCGATGAGCGACCGCTGAACCACGCAGAGCGACCGCTGAGCACACTGCTCAGCGGTTCCTGACCAGCCTCCCGGACGGGACCGATTCGGGAGGCGGGGGGCCGGCGGCATAGGATGGGGTCCCGTTCTCGCCGTGCAAAGGTGCCTGCCTTCCTCATGGACATCACACCCTCCGGAGTTCCCGACAAGTTCGCCGTCCTCGGCCTGACCTTCGACGACGTCCTGCTGCAGCCCAACGAGTCCGACGTGATCCCGTCGGAGGCCGACACGAAGTCCCGGGTCAGCCGCAACATCGAGGTCAACATCCCGCTGCTGTCCAGCGCGATGGACACCGTCACCGAGGCCCGGATGGCGATCGCGATGGCGCGCCAGGGTGGCCTCGGCGTCCTGCACCGCAACCTGTCGATCGAGGACCAGGCCCAGCAGGTCGACCTGGTCAAGCGGTCCGAGTCGGGCATGATCGCCCAGCCGATCACGATCGGCCCGGACGCGAGTATCGGCGAGGCCGACGCGCTCTGCGCGCAGTACCGGATCTCCGGGGTGCCGGTGGTGGACCAGGCCGGTGTGCTGGTCGGCATCGTGACGAACCGCGACATGCGGTTCGAGACCAGCCAGGACCGCCCGGTGCACGAGGTGATGACCAAGCAGCCGCTGATCACCGGCAAGCAGGGCATCTCCGCGGACGACGCGATGGCGCTGCTCAGCAAGCACAAGGTGGAGAAGCTCCCGCTGGTCGATGCCGACGGCAAGCTGACCGGCCTGATCACGCTGAAGGACTTCGTCAAGCGCGACCAGTTCCCGCTGTCCACCAAGGACGAGACCGGCCGGCTGCGGGTCGGCGGCGCGATCGGCTTCTTCGGTGAGGCGTACAAGCGGGCGATGACGCTGGTCGAGGCCGGTGTCGACCTGCTGGTGGTCGACACCGCGCACGGTCACTCGCAGGCCCAGCTGGAGATCATCCGCAAGCTCAAGGCCGACCCGGCCACCCGTGGCGTCGACGTCGTCGGCGGCAACGTGGGCACCCGGGCCGGTGCGCAGGCCCTGGTCGACGCGGGCGCCGACGGCGTCAAGGTCGGCGTGGGTCCCGGCTCGATCTGTACGACGCGGGTCGTGTCCGGCGTCGGCGTACCGCAGGTCACCGCGATCTACGAGGCGTCCCTGGCGTGCAAGCCGGCCGGCATCCCGGTGATCGGCGACGGCGGCCTGCAGTACTCCGGTGACATCGCCAAGGCGCTCGTGGCCGGTGCTGACACCGTCATGCTCGGCTCCCTGCTGGCCGGTTGCGAGGAGTCGCCCGGCGATCTGGTCTTCATCAACGGCAAGCAGTTCAAGGCGTACCGCGGGATGGGCTCGCTCGGCGCGATGCAGTCCGGCGGCCTGCGCAAGTCGTACTCCAAGGACCGCTACTTCCAGAGCGATGTCGGCAGCGACGAGAAGCTGATCGCCGAGGGCGTCGAGGGTCAGGTCCCGTACCGTGGCCCGCTGTCCGCCGTTGCGCACCAGCTGATCGGCGGCCTGCGCCAGTCGATGTGGTACTGCGGTTCGCGCACCGTGCCCGAGCTGCAGGACAAGGGCCGCTTCGTCCGGATCACCTCGGCCGGCCTGCAGGAGTCGCACCCGCACGACATCCAGATGACCGTGGAAGCGCCGAACTACTCGGGTCGCTGACCAGCGTGTTCTACAGGGTGGTCATCGCCACGCGCCGGCTCGGGTTCGTCATCGGTTTCCCTCCCTCAGGTTGGACATCAGCCAACCGGAGAGCGCTTTCTAGGTCCTTTCTGTTCGCTTGCCGGGCCGCTGGTTGGGCCGCCGGACGGGGGTCGGTGCCCGGCTCGGTAGGCTGACCCCATGACCGAGATCGAGATCGGCCGCGCCAAGCGGGGCCGGCAGGCGTACGCGTTCGACGACATCGCGATCGTGCCGTCGCGCCGGACCCGGGACCCCGAGGAGGTCTCGGTGGCCTGGCAGATCGACGCCTACCGGTTCGAGTTGCCGATCCTGGCCGCGCCGATGGACTCGGTGATGTCACCGGCCAGCGCGATCGCGATCGGCAGGGCCGGCGGTCTCGGCGTCCTCAACCTCGAAGGCCTCTGGACCCGGTACGACGACCCGTCCTCGTTGCTGGAAGAGATCACCAGCATCAGCAAGGAGCAGGCCACCACCCGGCTGCAGGAGATCTACTCGGCGCCGATCAAGCCCGAGCTGATTTCCCAGCGGGTGCAGGAGATCCGGGACTCCGGCGTCACCGTGGCCGGCGCACTGTCGCCGCAGCGGACCAAGCAGTTCGCCAAGCACGTCGTGGACGCGGGTGTCGACCTGTTCGTCATCCGCGGTACGACGGTGTCGGCCGAGCACGTGTCGGGTCAGGCCGAGCCGCTCAACCTCAAGCAGTTCATCTACGACCTCGACGTCCCGGTCATCGTCGGTGGGTGCGCGACGCATCAGGCCGCGCTGCACCTGATGCGGACGGGAGCGGCCGGAGTACTGGTCGGGTTTGGTGGCGGTGCCGCGCACACGACCCGCAAAGTACTCGGGGTGGCCGTGCCGATGGCCAGCGCGGTGGCGGACGTCGCCGCGGCCCGGCGGGACTACATGGACGAGTCCGGTGGCCGCTACGTGCACGTCATCGCCGACGGTTCGGTCGGCCGGTCCGGTGACCTGGCCAAGGCGATCGCCTGTGGCGCCGACGCGGTGATGGTCGGCTCGCCGCTGGCCCGCGCGAGCGATGCTCCGGGCGGCGGCTTCCACTGGGGTGCCGAGGCCTGGCACGCGGACCTGCCCCGCGGTGAGCGGGTCGAGGTCGGCGTCAGCGGCACGATGGAGCAGATCATGTTCGGCCCGTCCTTCGTCCCGGACGGCACGATGAATCTGGTCGGCGCTCTCAAGCGCGCGATGGCCACCACCGGTTACACCGAACTCAAGGAGTTCCAGCGCGTCGAGGTCGTCGTCGGCTGAGTCTGCGAGGATTGGCGCATGGGATGGTTCAAGCGTCGTACCGAAGCTGACAATGTCGCGCTCGCCGGGGCGCGGGAGCAGCTCACCTCTGACGACGTGGACCAGATCCGTTTTCTGCTGACCACCAAGAAGACCGTTTTCGCGGTCAAGTACGTGATGGACCGGACCGGGATCGAGCTCAAGCACGCACGCGACCTGGTCGAGGACATCCGGCTCGGCCGCTACGTCCCACCGGTCGGTGACACCCCCGTACTACGGCGCCCGGGCACCAACCTGGCCGAGCGCACCCGCGCGCTGAAGGCAGCCGGCGAGCTGCACCAGGCCACCGCGCTGGTGGTCAGCGAGACCGGCATGACCGAAGTCGAAGCCGGCCTCTTCGTCGGCGCCCTCCGAGCCGACAACCGCCAAGACTCCTGAGGGCTACAGCTGGGCGGCCGCCTCGTGGGCGTGCTGGGAGGCGGTGAAGTCACCCTTCGCGGCGAGCAGGTCGCCGTGGTGCCGCAGGCAAGCACCGGCCAGGCTCTTCATCTCCTCATCCGTCATCGTGAACGGGATCAGGGCGGTCGCCACCTCGGCACTCCAGCCGGCCAGGTCGAGCGCCATCTCGGTCTGCCCGCTCGCGTGGTAGGCGCCGGAGATGTCGAGCAGCACCCGGGCCCAGACCGGCGCGTAGGTGCTCGTCTCGTACCGCATCCGGTGCGACTCGCGCTCGGACGAGATCGCGAACAAGTAGTGCGCCTCGAGCCCCAGCGTCAGCGCGGTCTCGGCGTCGTGCGCGAGCATCGGGCGGACCAGCTCAGCCAGCTCGGTGGCCCGTACGGCGGCCGACTCCGGGTCGGTCCGGCCGGACACCGTCGCCAGTGTCATCCCCGGCGCCGGCTCGCTCAGTGCGACCAGCCGGTAGTACTGCTCGTACGGCCCGAGCTTGATCTCGGCCGACTCCAGTGCGGTGGTCAGCGACGGTGGGATGCCACGGTCGAGCTCTTCGGTGACGAGCGCCGCGGTCGCGGGATCGGTCGCGTACGCCGTCCGCAGGCAGTTCTCGCCTTCCAGGACCCGGCCGGCGATGCTGAGGTGCTTGCCCTTGCGGGTCAATGCGGACACCAGCGTGCGCAGGTCGGTCGCCGATTCGGAGTCGGCCAGGGTGTCGGCGGTGTTCAGCCCGATCTCGTCGGCCTCGAGCGCGAGGTCCAGCCGGCCGTCGGCGGCGTGGATGTCGGCCGAGACGGCGGCCGCGGAGCAGAGATAGCGCGCGTAGGACAAGGACTGCGAGCTCGCATTGATCTGGTCGGCCAGTTGCAGGAACAACTGGATGGCCGCGTCGGCGGACGCGACGGCCAGCGCGGGATCGCCGTACCGGCGGAGGATGAGCGCGTTCATCGCGAGCACCCGGGCGAAGTCGGGCTGGTGCAGGATGCCGTCGTCGCCACCGACCAGCTGGCCGTACGCGATCACCGCGCCGTCCATCTCGAGGACCGCGGTCGCGCCGTACCCGCGATGCGCCTGCGTCATCGCGCGCCGGGCCCGCACGTCGGCCAGGAACGAAGTGCAGTCCAGGACCTCGGCGTCGCTCAGCTCGGTGTAGCCGAGTTGGGCCTCGTGCAGCGCGGCAAGCGCTTCCTCGTGACGGCCGGAGGCGTTCAGGGAGCCGGCCAGCTCGTACTGCGTCGCCGCCATCAGGTGCTTGGCCTCGTAGTGGTCCGGGCGATCCCCGGCGCGCTCCCTGGCCAGTTCGATGACGCGTTGCTGGTACGGCCCGGCCTCGTCGGCGCGGCCTTCCTCGATCAGCACCTGGGCTGTCTGCAGTGCCTCGCCGAGCTCGTCCTCAGGGGGAGTCCACAACCCCCCGCTGTCCACCATCTTTACGTTCCACCCCTTCACAGGTTCAGTCGTTCACCCTAGCGCCAACACCCTCCATGTTGTGCCCTTTCGTCACCACGACATCCAGGGACTGGCTGGCAGTTCCCTGCGTGCTGCGCGGCACTCGGCACGGCACCTCGCCGCACTGGAGCAAAGGCCACGATGCGCCGCATCGCTGCCTTCGCTCCAGCACGCCGAGCTACCGCACCGAGCACCTGCTCGCGACTGCAGGGAACTGCCAGCCAGTCCCTCGTACTGACACAACCTGTTACCCACAGGTAGCCTGGACAGATGAGCGAGCAGACTTCGATCCCTGCCGACCCCGAGCTCGACCCGACCGCGTCGTACGCGACCGACCAGTCGGTCATTCGCCGGCTGGCGGGTCTGCTGCGCGCCACGGCGGGCAGCCGCACCTCCTACGCGCCGGCGACCGGGCAACCGGTTGCTGAGCTGCCACTGTCCAGTCCGGACGATGTGGTCGCCGCCGTCCGCACCGCGCGCAGGACGCAGCGGAGCTGGCGCGACACCTCGATGGCCGACCGCGCTGCCATCCTGCTGCGCTACCACGACCTGGTCCTGGACCACCGCCACGAACTCGTCGACCTGGTGATCGTCGAGTCCGGCAAGGCCCGCAAGCAGGCCTTCGAAGAGGTCGCGCACGTCGCGCTCACCGCCCGGTACTACGGCCGCAAGGGCGCCGAGCTGCTCGCCCCACAGCGCAAACTGGGCATGTTCCCGATCCTCACCCGCGCCGAGCAGCGGTTCGTGCCGAAGGGTGTCGTCGGCATCATCTCGCCCTGGAACTACCCGCTCAGCATGGCGGTGTCCGACGGCCTGCCCGCGATCATGGCGGGCAACACGGTCGTCCACAAACCCGACAGCCAGACCCCGTTGAGCGCACTGCGCGCGGTCGAGCTGCTGTACGAGGCGGGCCTGCCGCGCGACGCCTGGCAGCTGGTGAACGGCGACGGCCCGACCGTCGGCGGCGCGATCATCCAGAACACCGACTACATCTGCTTCACCGGCTCGACCAAGACCGGCAAGCTGGTCGCCAAGCAGGCCGGCGAGCGCCTGATCGGCTGCAGCCTGGAGCTCGGCGGCAAGAACCCGATGCTCGTACTCCGCGACGCCGACGTGCACCGCGCTGCCGAGGGCGCCGTCCGGGCGTGCTTCAACAGCGCCGGCCAGCTGTGTGTCTCGATGGAGCGGCTCTACATCGCCGACCAGATCTACGACGCGTTCATCACCGCGTTCCTCGACCGGGTGAAGCGCCTCAAGCTGTCGGCCGGCACCGGCTGGGACGTCGACATGGGCTCGCTGATCTCCAAGGCCCAGCTGGAAACGGTCAGCCGGCACGTCGAGAACGCCCGCGAGCGCGGGGCCGTAGTACTGGCCGGTGGTAAGGCCCGGCCGGACATCGGGCCGCTCTTCTACGAGCCGACCGTGCTGTCCGGGGTGACGCCCGAGATGGAGTGCTTCGACAACGAGACGTTCGGGCCGGTCGTGTCGGTCTACCGGTTCTCCGACGAGTCCGAGGCCATCCAGCGCGCCAACGAGGGCGAGTACGGGCTGAACGCGAGCGTGTGGACCAAGGACGGCCGGCGCGGTCGCGCGATCGCGGCGCAGCTGGTGGCCGGCACGGTCAACGTCAACGAGGGCTACGCCGCGACCTTCGGCTCGATCGACACCCCGATGGGCGGCATGCGCTCGTCCGGGCTCGGTCGCCGCCAGGGCGTCGAAGGCATCCGCCGGTACGTCGACCCGCAGGCGATCGCGACCCAGCGGCTGCTCCCGATCGCGGCCTCGCACGGCCTGAAGGACGAGGCGTACGCCGAACTGATGACAGGCGCGCTGCGTGTGCTCAAGAAGCTGGGACGCGCATGACGTTTGATCACGACGTCATCGTCATCGGCTCCGGGTTCGGGGGCAGTGTCAGTGCGCTGCGTCTGGTGGAGAAGGGATACGACGTCGGGGTCCTGGAGGCCGGGGCGCGGTTCGAGGACCAGGGGTTCGCGAAGAACTCCTGGGACAAGAGCCGGTTCCTGTTCGCGCCGAGACTGGGCTGGTACGGGGTCCAGCGGATCAGCGCGCTGCGCGACGTCATCATCTTGTCCGGCGCCGGAGTCGGCGGCGGCAGCCTCGTCTACGCGAACACCCTGTACGAACCGCTGCCCGCGTTCTACACCGACAAGCAGTGGGCCCACATCACCGACTGGAAGAGCGAGCTCGCCCCGTACTACGACCAGGCGAAGCGGATGCTCGGCGTCACCACCTACCCCGGGTTCACCCCGGCCGACAAGGTGATGAAGCAGGTCGCCGACGACATGGGGGTGGGGGACACCTTCCACCCGACGCCGGTCGGAGTGTTCTTCGGCGAGCCCGGCGTCGAGGTGGACGACCCGTTCTTCGGCGGCGCCGGACCCCGGCGTACCGGGTGTATCGACTGTGGCGAGTGCATGACCGGCTGCCGGCACAACGCGAAGAACACGTTGACCAAGAACTACCTGTACCTGGCCGAGAAGGCCGGCGCCGAGGTGTACCCGATGACCACGGTGACGTCGGTCGAGCGGCTGCCCGGTGGCGGGTACGCGATCGAGACCCGGCGGACCTCGAACCGGAAGGTGACCCGCAGGTTCACCGCCGGTCAGGTGATCTTCGCCGCCTCGGCGCTCGGTACGGCGAAACTCCTGCACCGGCTGCGCGACGAGGGCAAGCTGCCGCACCTGTCGGACCGGCTCGGCGTGCTGACCCGGACCAACTCCGAATCGTTGCTGGGGGCAATCGCCAGGGACCGGACCGTCGACTACAGCAAGGGCGTGGCGATCACCTCGTCGTTCCATCCGGACGAGATCACCCACATCGAGCCGGTCCGGTACGGCCGGGGCAGCAACGCGATGTCGCTGCTGCAGACCGTGCTGACCGACGGCGGCGGCACCAAACCGCGCTGGCGGACCTGGCTGCGCGAGATGGGGGTGCAGCGGAAGAACCTGCGCCGGCTCTACGACCTGAAGCACTGGTCGGAGCGGACCGTGATCGCGCTGGTGATGCAGACCGAGGACAACTCGATCACCACCTACGGCAAGCGGGACCGGTTCGGCCGCTGGCGGCTCACCTCGAAACAGGGCCACGGCGCCCCGAACCCGTCCTGGATCCCGGTCGCCAACGACGTGGTCCGGCGGATGGCCAAGATCATGGGCGGGACGCCGGGTGGCACCATCGGCGAGCCGTTCAACGTGCCGATGACCGCGCACTTCATCGGCGGCTGCGCGATCGGCGACTCACCCGCGACCGGCGTGGTCGATCCGTACCACCGGGTCTACGGGTACGACGGGCTGCACATCGTGGACGGCTCGACGATCTCGGCCAACCTGGGTGTCAATCCCTCGCTGACGATCACCGCGCAGGCCGAGCGCGCATTGTCGTTCTGGCCGAACAAAGGCGAGGAGGACGCGCGGCCGCCGCTCGGATCGGAGTACCGGAAGGTGGCGGCGGTCACTCCGGTGAAGCCGGTGGTGCCGGCGGATGCGCCCGGTGCGCTGCGGTTGCCGATTGTCGGGATCACGCAGCCGAAACAGCCTGTGACAAAACTGTGACGCTATGACAATAAAGTCCCGTGACCTTTGGGGGTCGAGGGACTGAATGGTCTTCGTGGGAAAGTGAAAACTCCTCAGACTTTGCGTCTGAGGAGTTTCGGTGAGTGCCAGAAAAGGGAGCAGGCCCCTCGAGAACGTTTCCGCCCAAATCGTTTCCCGAGGGGCCTACTCAAGCCGGGGTGAGGCGCCCGGCGCTTTGGGATCGGATCGCCAGCCAGAGCTGGCGACCCGAGTTCGTGTTCCTCACTCTACTACCGATTCGGGCTATTTCGACCCCTTCGCGGTGACCGTAATCACTCTGCGTGCTGATCGTAATATGCGACCTTTCAGTCGCTGCCCGTCATCGAGAAGCTGTGTTCTTGCGATCACCGCCTCTGCACACATCAACGAGGCCACCAGAGAGGGGTTACGAAGTTCCAGAAAAGTTTTTGAGGAACTTTGGCTGAGCCAGTTGCGGCCGAGGTGTTCCACGTGACGCCCCTCGCAGAGACAAGTGCCCGCACTGGCTTACTGTGGGCCGACCGTTCGATGAGGCAGGAGAACCATGAACGACATCCTCGATGTGGCGCGTGAGCAGGTTCTGGAGCGAGGGATCGGCCTCGACCAGGAGCAGCTGGTCGAGGTACTGCGATCGCCCGACGACGTGCTGGACCAGTTGCTCGCGCTGGCGCACGAGGTGCGGGTGAAGTGGTGCGGCGAGGAGGTCGAGGTCGAGGGCATCATCTCGCTGAAGACCGGCGGCTGCCCCGAGGACTGTCACTTCTGCTCCCAGTCCGGCCAGTTCACCTCGCCGGTGCGCGCGGTCTGGCTGAACATCCCCGAGCTGGTCGAGGCCGCCAAGGAGACCGCGCAGACCGGCGCGACCGAGTTCTGCATCGTCGCCGCCGTCCGCGGCCCGGACGCCCGGCTGATGGCGCAGGTGAAGGCCGGCATCGAGGCGATCCGGGCCGAGGTCGACATCAACATCGCCTGCTCGCTCGGCATGCTCACCCAGGAGCAGGTGGACGAGCTCAAGGCGATGGGAGTGCACCGCTACAACCACAACCTGGAGTCGGCCCGCTCGTACTTCGGCGATGTGGTCACCACGCACTCCTTCGAGGAGCGCTGGGAGACCTGCCTGATGGTCCGCGAGTCCGGCATGGAGCTGTGCTGCGGCGGCCTGGTCGGGATGGGGGAGTCGCTGGAGCAGCGCGCCGAGCTGGCCGCGCAACTGGCCGAGCTCGAGCCGCACGAAGTACCGCTGAACTTCCTCAACCCGCGGCCGGGCACGCCGTTCGGCGACATGGAGATCATGGCCGGCAAGGATGCGCTGCGCACGATCGCCGCGTTCCGGCTGGCGATGCCCCGGACCGTACTGCGGTACGCGGGTGGCCGTGAGCTGACCCTGGGCGACCTCGGCACCCGCGAGGGCCTGCTCGGTGGCATCAACGCGGTGATCGTCGGCAACTACCTGACCACGCTGGGCCGCCCGGCGACCGCGGACCTCGACCTGCTGGCCGAGCTCAAGATGCCGGTCAAAGAGCTCCAGAAGACGCTCTGACGTGATGGCCACAGTCCTATACTGCGGCCACTGCGGCCGCGACACCACCGAAGGCAGGCACGACACCTGCCGGCAAGCGCTCACCCTGGAACCGCCCCGGTACTGCGACCAGTGCCGGCGGCGGATGATCGTCCAGGTTCACCCGATGGGATGGACGGCGCGCTGCTCCGCGCACGGTGAGCTGAACTCGGCCGGAGGACCCGAGTTCGCGCTGTAGGGTTGAAACATGCCCGACGCCGTGCCTCGCCTGCTGGTCGCTGTCTACGGACCGACCTCGGCAGGAAAGACCAAAGTGTCGGTCGACCTCTGTTTGCAGCTCCGGGACGAGCTCGGCCTGGAGCCGATGGTGGTCTCGGCCGACTCGCGCCAGGTCTACCGGTACATGGACATCGGGACCAGCAAGACGACGCCGGAGGAGATGCGCGGCGTCCCGCACACGATGCTCGACGTCACCGAGCCGGTGCGGAAGCTGGAGCTGGAGACGTTCGTCGCCGAGGCCCGCAAGCACATGGACGAGTGCTGGGCTTCCGGCGGCGTACCGGTGATCGTCGGCGGTACGAGCGTGTACGTCCGCTCGCTGTTGGAGGGCTGGGAGGTCGACGCGGTCGCCGAAGCGCGGAACGCGATCCGGCGGGACTTCCCGCGCAGCATGGCCGAGGACGCGTACGCCGTCCTGACCCGGCTGGACAAGTCGGCGGCCGGCCGGATCCACGAGAACAACTACGACGCGATCGTGAACGCCCTGGCGCATGCCATGGGCAACGATCCTGAGCGGACCGACACGTCGGTGGCCGCGCGGCAGGTGGTGCTCGGCGTCGACAGGCCCGCCGCGGAGATCGATCGCCGGGTGGCGGGGACGTACGACGCGCAGGTCCAGCGTGGGCTCCGAGATGAGGTGCTGGGGCTCGACGAGCGGTACGACGTACTGGCGCAGTACCGCAGTCTTGGTCAGAAGTCGCCGAACCAGGTCGTCCACACGCATGGCTACACCGAGTGGTTCGATGTGGCGCTGGAACGCGGGAAAGCGGTGGAGAACCTCGGTGCGGCCGAGCTGGACGAGGTCCGCGACCGGGTGATCGAACGCATCCGCACCCACACCCGCCGCCAACGCTCGGCACTCCCGAAACTCACCGGCGTCACGATGGTCCGCAACTCCCACGACGCCTTGGCCGCGGTGAAAACCGCGCTGGCAGCGCCTGCTCCCAAACAATCCGGTGGCAAGCCAGCTCGCTCCGGCCGCTCCGGCGGTAGCGGTGCGGGGAGCAGTGGCGGTGGCGGTCGAGCGCGCCAGGGCAAACCGCGTCAGGACAGGTCGCCCCAGGGGAAGCCCCGAGAGGGGCCAAAGCCGCGCTGAGCAGGGCCGTGGGAACGGTCGAACGGAAACGCCGGGGTCAGTCGACCCCGGCGGTTTCAGTAGAAGGTCAGGCTCATTTGCCCTTGCCTTTGCCCTCATTCTTCTTGGCAGCGATGATGTTGCGGCCGGCGCGCGTGTTCGGGTTGGGGTTGCGCTCCTGATCGGCCTTGTTGCGGGACTGACCGGTCTCGTGCTTGCCCTTGGTGTTCTTGCTGGTGCCGGTCTTGTGCTCTTTGCCGTCTTTGCCGTTCTTGCCAAACGCCATCTTCGCTACTCCTTTGTTCGAGCCACCCACCGTGGCTCGTGTGACTGGGGCTTCCGGCGTCAGCCGCGTCCGTTGCCCTTGTCCTTGCGCTTGTTCGGGTTCGGCTTGCGGCGAGCGTCGCCCTTTTCGCCACCCTGGTCGCGACCGCGCCGCTCGTCGCCCCGCTGGTGCTTTTCCTTGCTCGACGGACGCTTGTTCTTGTCGTGACCGCCGGCCGGTTCGTCCTTGCCCTTGCCGTCGTCCTTCTTACCCCAGCCCATGAGGTTCCTTTCGCCGAGAGCCGCCGCTGCGGCTCGGGTCATCGCATCCGTTCAAGCAGACGTGCTGTTCAGGCGGCTGGTTCCCTGCCTGTGTGGAACAGCGAAAACGTAATCACGGTGAGGGGTCATCCACCGCCCGTACTGCGAGGGGCGGCGACCCAGCCGGCGGCTAGAGTTCGGGCGTGGTCAACGACACTGCCATCAACGTTCTGGCCGGGCTCGGCACGGCCAGCTGGTCGCCGCCGCAGGCGGTGTCGTACGAGGTGGCGCGGGAGGCGGTCCGGCAGGCCGTCGGGTACTACGCACACCTGATCGCGCAGCAGGAGTGCGCGGCCGAGCCCGACACCGCCGCGATCGACGGCTGGCGTGCCGAGCAGGTCGCCTGGTCCGGACGTCTGAACGAGCTGACCCCGCTGGACACCCGCGAGGTCAAGCGGATCCGCGCCGCCGCCGACGACCTGCTGAGCGTCGACGACGATGACGAAGACGACGACGAGGACGAAGACGAAGACGACGACGAGGACGAAGAGCTGGACGGGGGAGACGGCGAGCAGGCGGAGGAGGTCGACGGGTGGGGTGGACCGGCGTGACCGAGTCGGGTGACGAAGGCCGGTACGTGCTCGACCAGGCCGAGAGCGACCGGATCTTCCGGGACCGGATCGTCCCGGACCTGCTCGACGGCAGCCCGCAGCAGCGGCCTGTCGTGATCTTCGTCTGTGGCCAGCCCGGCGACGGCAAAGCGACCGTCACCGCGCTCGCCCAAGCGGTCCTGCGCCGCCGCGGCCGGCCGGTGGTCCTCAGCGCTCCGGCCTTCGAGGCCTACCACCCGCGCCTGTACGAGCCGATCACCGATGTGCCCACCACGGGCGACCGCTACGTCCAGTACGACGGCCGCCGCTGGCTGGCCGCGGCCGAGGCGCTGACGATCCAGCGCCGGTACGACGTGATCGCCGAGACCGAGCTCGTCGATCCCGGTGCCTTCGCCGAGTCGGCCCGCCGGTTCAAGGCTGCCGGGTACCAGGTCGAGGTGGCCGTCCTCGCGGTGCACGAGGCGCACAGCCGGCTCGGCATTCTCGAACGGCACATGCAGGCGCTGGAGGAGTTCGGCTTCGGCCGGTTTGTTGCGCAGAGCGCCCATGACGCCGGCTACCAGGGCGTCCTGCACGCCGCCGAACTGATCGATGCCGGGAGTTTCGCCGACCGGGTCGCCGTCCTGTGCACGAACGGCCGGCTGCTCTACGGCAACCAGCGCGACAGCAGGGGCCAGTGGCAACAACCCCCACGAACGGCCGAGGTGATCAGCCGGGAACGGGAGCGGCCGTGGACGGTGCCGGAGTCGCGGTACTTCCTGGAGACCGTCTCGCAGCTCGGCCGGATCGGGCTGGCCGCACCGGTTCAGTGGGTCCGTGACGAGTCCGTCGACGAGGCCAGAACCATCACCGCCCTGGCCCGGCGCCGGCTGCACCCCGACGCGGTGACGTTGCACATCGCGACGGCCGGCACGTTGAGCTGATCGCTCGCCGAGATGATGCCGCCCACATCCTGACCGGCCCCGCCGCCGGGTCTCCGGATCACCAATTACTGTGGTGAATCCGCGAAGACGAAGGCAGGGCACTGTGTCACAACCGGTGAACGCGTGGCGACAGACGGATGCGGAGTACGGGCGTGAGCTTCTCGCCCGGGACGCCGCATCGCTGTGGCATCCGTACTCGTCGATGAGCGAGCCCGCTCCGATGCGGCTGGTGCGCGGAGCGTCCGGCGTACGGCTGCGGCTGGAGGACGGTGCCGGTGGCACGGTCGAGGCGATCGACGCGATGTCGTCGTGGTGGTGCATGATCCACGGCTACCGGAACCCGGTGCTCGATGCCGCGCTGAAGGCACAGGTCGACGACTTCAGCCACGTGATGTTCGGCGGGCTCACGCACGAGCCCGCGATCCGGCTGGCCGAGCGGCTGGTGGAGATCACGCCGGATCCGCTCCAGCACGTGTTCTTCTGCGACTCGGGGTCGGTCTCCATCGAGGTCGCGATCAAGCTCGCGCTCCAGTACCAAGTTGCCCGTGGCAACAATGGGCGGACCCGGATGCTGACCATCCGGGGCGGGTACCACGGCGACACGTTCGCGCCGATGAGCGTGTGTGATCCGGTCAACGGGATGCACTCGCTGTTCACCGGTGCACTGAAGGAACAGGTCTTCGGGCCTCAGCCGCCCGCCGGGTTCGATCGGGGCGACGACGATCCGGAGTACCTGGCGTGGGCAGCGACGATGCGGCAGGTCGCAGCGCAGTACCGGGATGAGGTCGCGGCGATCATCGTCGAGCCGATCCTGCAGGGCGCGGGCGGGATGTATCCCTATAGCCCGGCCT
Organism: Kribbella sp. CA-294648; assembly: GCF_050943845.1. Taxonomy (NCBI): domain Bacteria; kingdom Bacillati; phylum Actinomycetota; class Actinomycetes; order Propionibacteriales; family Kribbellaceae; genus Kribbella; species Kribbella sp. CA-294648. Next base: position 7,534,314 of record NZ_CP191981.1, on the reverse strand, counting down.
GCCTCAAGCTGCTGCGCGAGCTGGCCGACGAGCACGGCTTCCTGCTGATCCTGGACGAGATCGCCACTGGATTCGGCCGCACGGGCAAGCTCTTCGCCTCCGAGCATGCGGGCATCGACCCCGACATCCTCTGCGTCGGCAAGGCCCTCACCGGCGGCTACCTGTCGCTGGCCGCCACCCTCTGTTCTACGGACGTCGCGCACACCGTCTCGGACGGACCGGGCGGGGCGCTCATGCACGGGCCGACGTTCATGGCGAACCCACTCGCGTGCGCGGTCGCGCTGGCGAGCATCGACCTCCTCCTCGCGCAGGACTGGGCCGCGCGGGTCAGTTCGATCTCTTCAGTTCTGTCGGCCGGTCTGGCGCCGGCGGCTGACTTGCCCGGGGTGAAGGACGTGCGCGTGCTCGGCGCGGTCGGCGTCGTCCAGCTCGGTGGTCCGGTGGACATGGTTCGGGTGACAGACGCCGTACTGCGCCGAGGCGTGTGGGTCCGGCCGTTCCGCGACCTCGTCTACACGATGCCGCCGTACCTGTGCACCGACGAAGAGGTCGCCATGATCGCCACCGCCATCACCGAAGCGCTTGCCGAGGGCAACTGATGTTGGAGGATTGGCTGAAGCCCAAGGCGGCGGCGCTGGAGTCGCGGGGTCTGACTCGACGGCTGCGGGCGCGGGCATCGGACGAAGTACTGATCGACCTCGCGGGCAACGACTATCTCGGGCTGGCTCGCGATCCCCGGGTGGTCGAGGCGACGGTGGCCGCGGTGCGGACGTGGGGGACTGGTGCCACTGCATCCCGGCTCGTCACCGGCACGACGGCTTTGCATGCGGAGCTGGAGTCGGCGCTGGCGGCGTACACAGGTAATGAAACCGGGCTCGTGTTCTCCTCCGGCTACCTGGCCAACCTCGGCGTCATCACCGCGCTCGGCGGTCCGGGCACCCTCCTCGTGGCCGACGAGCACGTGCACGCGTCGATCGTCGATGCTTGCCGGCTGGCGCGCTCGCGGGTGGAGATCGTTCCGCACAACGACGTCGAGGCGATCGAGAAGGTGCTTGCCGAGCGCAACGAACCGCACGCGCTGGTGCTGGTCGAGTCCGTCTACAGCGTCCTCGGCGACGCCGCCCCGCTGACCGCTCTGTCCGAGGTCGCCCTGAAGAACAACGCGGTGCTGATCGTCGACGAGGCGCATGGCTTAGGTGTGATCGGCAACGGTCGCGGCTCGGTCGCGGCTGCGGCCCTCGCTGGCGCCGACCACGTGGTCACCACCATGACGTTGTCCAAGGCAATGGCCAGCCAGGGCGGCGTGGTCCTCGGCCCTGCCGTACTGCGCGATCACCTGATCAACCGCTCGCGCTCTTTCATCTTCGACACCGCCCTCACCCCGGCCTCCTGCGCCGCCGCGCTCGCCGCGCTCCACGTCTTGATCGAAGAGCCGACCCGCCCGGACACGATCCACAGGGCGGCGGCTCGACTGGCTTCAGCCTGCGCAGTCTCACCCTCCTCGGGCGCCGTCGTCTCAGTCCCCATGCCCGGTCCTCGCGAGGCCGTCCAGGCAGCTGCGCTGTGCATGACCGATGGCGTACGGGTCGGTGTCTTCCGTCCACCATCAGTACCCGACGGCATCTCGCGTCTGCGTCTCACGGCCCACGCCGGGCTCACGTCCGAAGACCTCGACCGGGCCTGTGAGGTCGTCACCACCGCGATCCGGGAGGTTTCATGAGCGAGGTTCTGTTCGTCACCGGCACCGATACCGGCGTGGGGAAGACCGTGGTCACCGCTGCGCTGGCGGCCCGAGCGGTTGGACGCGTGGCGGTGGTGAAGCCGGCGCAGACCGGGGTGACCGCGGACGAGCCGGGGGATCTGCAAGAGGTTCAGCGACTGACTGGGCCCGCTGACCTGCATGAAGGCGTGCGGTTGCTGGACCCATTGGCGCCGACGACGGCTGGGCGGCGGCAAGGGGTTGTGTTGCCGTCGGTCGACGACCATGCGCGGACCATCGACAAGCTGGCGGCCGAGCGGGAGCTGGTGCTGGTCGAGGGCGCGGGTGGGTTGCTGGTCGGGCTGGATGACGACGGCAACGATCTGGCCGACCTCGCCGCCCGGCTGGAGACGCCGTTCGCGTTCGTGGTGGTCGCTCGCGCCGGGCTGGGGACGCTGAACCACGCCGGGCTGACAGTGGAGGCGTTGCGTTCCCGAGGGTTGCCGATCGCCGGGCTGGTGATCGGGTCTTGGCCGGCTGAGCCCGATCTCGCCGAGCAGTGCAATCTGGACGACCTGCCGACGACGACCGGCGTACCGGTGATCGGGCGGATTCCGGAAGGCGCCGGCGCGTTGGACCGGGAGGCGTTCGTGGCTGCGGCTCCTGGGTGGTTCGACCGGTGACCGGTTGCCCGGCTCGGTACGACGAAGAGCTGGGGATGTGGGTTGTCGACGAGCCGGGTGAGGTTCGTGAGGTGTTGCTCGATCCGGAGACGTTCCGGCCGGACAACGCGGTGGTGGCTCACAGTCCGCTGAGTGTGAAGGCTTTGCGGGTGCTGTCCGGGGTCGGCTTCGCGCTGCCGCCGACGCTGGCGAACAACGCGGGACCGTCGCATCGGCCGATCCGTGCCGCTGTGGCTCGCTTCTTCAGTCCGGCCCGGGTCGCGGCCGTTGAGCCGCTCACCCGGCGGCTGGTGGCTGAGCGGGTTGCCGTGGCTCTGGCCGATTTGCGCTCAGGGCCCGTGGATCTGGTCAAGGCGATCGCGGCCGAGCCGCCGGCGTTGGTGGTGCTGGACATGCTCGGGCTGCGCGACGTCGACGTACCGGCGCTGAAGGCGTGGAGCCGGGACTCGCTCGAGTTGTTCTGGGGCTGGCCGGACGAGGATCGGCAGTTGGAGCTCGCGCACAGTGCGGCGGAGTTCAACGGATGGTTGCGGAAGCGGGTCGTGGCGGCTCGGCGGCTGCCAGGGGAGGACCTGTTCGGGGTGTTGGTGCGGCTCGGGCTGAGCGACGAAGAGGTGTGCGCGGTGGCGTACTTCCTGCTGATCGCCGGGCAGGAGACGACGACCCAGCTGATCTCGACCGCTTTCCACCGGATGGTCGGCCGGGTTGATGACGCCGCTGCCGTGGTGGAGGAAGTGCTGCGCGAGGCATCCTCCGTGCCGACCTGGCGACGGGTCACTAGTGGCGCTACCACGGTCGGTGACGTGGAGCTGCCTGCGGGTACGCCGATCCTGCTCGGGCTGACCGGTCATGGCGGGCCGGCGGATCTGGCCTTCGGGCTGGGCATTCACCGGTGCCTCGGCGCGGGGCTTGCCCGGCTGGAGGCACGAGTCGCCTTGGAATGCGCCGCGCCGCTGCTGGCCGTAGTACGGGCTGCCGAGGCTGAGCCGCCGATGATCGAGTTGTTGTCGTTCCGGGCGCCGGCGCGGGTGCTGGTGACGGCGCGATTAGAACCCCGCTGACCTGCACCGATACCCTTTGCAGGTGACTGAGCATGAGCTGGTTCTGGTCGTCGACTTCGGGGCGCAGTACGCGCAGCTGATCGCGCGCCGGGTGCGCGAGGCCAAGGTGTACTCCGAGATCGTGCCGTCGTCGATGCCGGTCGAGGAGATGCTCGCCCGGAGTCCGAAGGCGATCATCCTGTCCGGTGGGCCGCAGTCGGTGTACGCCGAGGGCGCGCCGCGGGTGGATTCCGGGCTGTTCGAGGCCGGGGTGCCGGCGTTCGGGATCTGCTACGGGTTCCAGGCGATGGCCCAGACGCTCGGCGGCGACGTCCGGCGGACCGGGCTGCGCGAGTTCGGCCGGACGCCGGTCACGGTGAGCGAGCCGGGCACGCTGCTGGCAGGGATCCCGGAGGACCTCAACGTCTGGATGTCCCACGGCGACGCGGTGCACGCGCCGCCGGCCGGGTTCGCAGTACTGGCTGCTTCGTCCGGTGCGCCGGTCGCGGCTTTCGAGGACCTGGACCGTCAGCTCGCCGGTGTGCAGTGGCACCCGGAGGTGCTGCACTCGCAGGCCGGCCAGGCCGTGCTCGAGCACTTCCTCTACGACATCGCCGGTTGTGTCGGTGACTGGACGACCACCAACGTGGTCGACGAGCAGGTCGAGCTGATCCGCCAGCAGGTCGGCGACAAGCAGGTGCTGTGCGCGCTGTCCGGCGGGGTCGACTCCGCGGTCGCGGCCGCCCTGGTGAGCCGGGCGATCGGTGACCAGCTTACCTGTGTGTACGTCGATCACGGGTTGCAGCGGTCCGGCGAGTCCGACCAGATCGAGAAGGACTTCGTCGCCGTCACCGGGACGCGGCTCGAGGTGGTCGACGCGGAGGACCAGTTCCTCGGCGCGCTGGCCGGCGTGACGGACCCGGAGCAGAAGCGCAAGATCGTCGGGCGCGAGTTCATCCGCACCTTCGAGGCGACCGCGCGCAAGCTGGACGCCGAGCGGCACATCGAGTTCCTGGTCCAGGGCACCCTCTACCCGGACGTGGTCGAGTCCGGCGGCGGCACCGGTACGGCGAACATCAAGTCCCACCACAACGTCGGCGGCCTGCCGGACGACCTGCAGTTCTCGCTGATCGAGCCGCTGCGGACGCTGTTCAAGGACGAGGTCCGCGAGCTCGGGATCGCGCTGGGCCTGCCCGAGTCGCTGGTCTACCGGCACCCGTTCCCGGGCCCGGGGCTGTCGATCCGGATCATCGGCGAGGTCACCAAGGACCGGCTCGAGATCCTCCGCGCGGCCGACCTGATCGCCCGGACCGAACTGACCGCCGCCGGCCTGGACCGCGACATCTGGCAGTTCCCGGTGGTCCTGCTCGCCGACGTCCGCTCGGTCGGCGTCCAGGGCGACGGCCGCACCTACGGCCACCCGGTGGTGCTCCGCCCGGTCACCAGCGAGGACGCGATGACGGCCGACTGGGCCCGGCTGCCGTACGACGTACTGGAGAAGATCTCCACCCGGATCACCAACGAGGTGGACGAGATCAACCGGGTCACCGTCGACATCACCAGCAAGCCGCCGGGCACCATCGAATGGGAGTAGTCGGCCCTTTGAGGTGTGAGGATTAGGGCATGGCTGAAAGAGATGTTGAGCGTGAGTACTCCGTAGCGGACTTCGCCGCCAAGCTGCGCCGGTTGGCGGATGCGCTGGAGGCCGGCAAGCCGTTCCGGATCCAGATCGCCGGCGAGCGGTTCACCGTCCCGAAGAACGCGCAGGTGAGTGTCGAGCACGAGCGTGGCGACGACGAGGAAGAGGTCGAGTTCCAGTTGAAGTGGTCGCTCGCCGACGCTGACGAAGACCCCGAAGACGACACCGAGGTCTGACCCCTGCCCCATCGACCACCACGCGACCGCCCGGGAAACGTTCTCCCCGGGCGGTCGCCGCTTTCCTGAGAGTTCCTGCAGAATTCCTCCGGGCAGCTTGTTCTTGGCGGCGTCTAGACCGCAATATGCCCGGGTGGGGGTGTCCATGGGTGGGGTGGGGATCAGTCGCCGGCAGTTCCTCAGTGCTGCCGCGTCGGTGGTCGCGACGGGCGCGGCGATGGTCGGTACGTCGGTGTCCGTGTCGGCTGACACGTACGGGTCGGGCGAACTCGGGCCGTGGCGTGACCTGACCCGGTCGATCTCAACCGACGACCAGATCCGGCGGGTGCTGGCCCGCGACGGGGTGTTCCTGTTCGGCGACAGCATCGGCGTACAGGACGGCGACGCACTGGCCCTGCGGCTGAATGAGCTGACTGGCTTGCCGCTGGCCGTGGACAACTGGTCGGGACGGCCGACCGAGGCCGCCGTCGACGCGCTGCAGACGTGGGCGACGACGTACGGGCTGCCGAGCCGGATCCTGATGGCAGTCGGCACCAACGACATCTTCAAACCACCCGCCTTCGGCCCGCAGGTAAAGCGAGCGATGGAGATCGCGGGCCCGACCCGGACGGTCTACTGGGTCAACACCCGCGTCTCCCGCACAAAGGAGCCCGAGCCCGTCCAGCGAGCCGACCTCCGCAACAGCCTGTGGATCAACCGCCAACTGGACGACGCCACCCGCCGCTACCCGAACCTCCAAGTCGTCCGCTGGGCGGAGTTCCTAGCTGAGGTGAAATACCCCCACCGCTACCTACGAGACGGCCTCCACACCTCCGTCCCCCTAGGCCAACACTGGCGCAACACCCTAATAACCCAAGCCATCCGCAACCACCCACCAACCAAACGCGCCGGCTCGTGACGCTGCGCGTCACCTCGCAAGAACCGAGCGGAAACCAGCCTCGTGACGCTGCGCGCCGTCGGACCGTCCGCGTCGGCTGCTTCCGCGAGCGGGCCGGACCGCTCCCACTCACAAACCTGCTCTCAAGCGCCCCAGGCGCGCCCGCTCACGCTGGCGGAGACTGGTCAAGATCGACCGAGGTGAGGTTTGTGAGTGGGAGCCGTCCGGGCCCACCCGGAACGGCACCTCGCGGTCCGGGCCGGCACGGCGAGCTCGGCGGCTGCGGCTAGGAGGACGGGGCCGCTGACCTGCCTGTCTGTCTGCCGCAGCTGACCGCGTCCGGTGCGAGTGGTCGCGTGCACCAAGCCCAAGGCGGCGTACTCCGGGCTGGTCCCCGGTGCCGCACGCCCTCTCACCGGCGACGCAGCCAGGCGGTTGCGCCGCCGATCGCCGCACCGCAGTCACGGACCGGGCGGCCGTTCAACGCCGTGATCGCGGCGTACGGGCTGACCCGGTGCCGGTCGAAATTCCGGTGGCTCTTCACGGCTTTCTGTCGCGACGTGAGGCGCCGCGTCACGAGCCGGCAGGCTCTTGTTGCGGGGTGACGCTAAGCGTCACGAGCAGGATGGAGTTACTCGGGTTGGTGGTTTGTTAGTTGGGCTTCGAGGGTGGTGGCTTCGGTGGGGTTGTTGAGGGTGTGTAGGCGGTCTACCAGGAGGTAGCCGGCTCGGTACCAGAGGTCTTCTCCTGGTGGGGTGGACTCGAAGATTTCTCGCAGGAGTGCGTCGTCTGTGGTGCCGTGTTCGGCTATCAACAGGCGGGCGTTGGTTCGTTGGGCTTCGAAGCCGCCTCGTTCGTAGTAGTCGGCTGCCTGGCGGGCCTCGGCTACCGCTGCTGCGGTCTCGCCTTTCTGCAGTTCTAGGAGTGCGAGGTCCCAGTGGAGGCCGGCCTGTTGGAAGAGGACCGACTGGTCTGCTGAGGGGAGTGATTCGAGGACCGGGCGGGCGCGCTCCAGTAGTTCGGTGACTAGGTCGAAGTTGCCGGTGTAGCGGGCTGATTGGCCTGCCAGGCGGATTGCCTGGACGTACTCGACCGGCCGCTCCGCGGACTCGAAGTACTCCGCCGCCGCCAGCAGCGCGTCGACTGCTTCCTCGTCGCGGTCCATCCGTTCGAGCAGCATGCCTTCGTCCTGCCGCAGCATGCCGAGCCACTGGGGATGCGCGTCGGCCGGCGCCTCGGTGAGTTGCAAACGGATCTTTGCCAGCGCCGCGTCAAGCTCACCGAGCGACCGATAAGCATCAATCAGTACGCCGCGCGCCTCCGCCAGCACCCCCGCCAACTCCGGGTCGCCCTCCAGCGCCGGCGATGCCTCCTCAGCTGTCTCGGCTGCCTCCAGCGGACGCCCGCTCATCAGGTACGCGCGCGCCAGATCGACCTGGCAGAAGGCGAGATGCAGTTCCGCACCCAGTACGCCGATCGCGACGGCGATCGCCTCCTCAAGGTCCTCCACCGCCTCGCCGGGCCGCTCCAGCATCATCCGGATCCGGCCGCGTTGCCGATAAGCCACCGATCGCGGCAGGTCCTCGCTCACGGTCAGCCCTGCCGTCGCTGCCACCTCGGCCTCGCCGAGCCGGTCGAGCTGGGTCAGCAGGTTGCTCTGCAGGATCGCCGAGTTCGCCAGCTGGTCGGCATCGGTCTCCGGCAACTCACGAGCGGCCGCCAACTCGACCACGGCCTCCTCGAAACGACCAGCCTGCGCGTACATGGTCGCCAGCGAGTCCTGCCAGCCGGCCCGGCGACGCGGTTCGTCGTTGGCGATCAGCCAGCGCAGCGGACCCTCCCCGGTGGCCAGTGCCTCGTCGATCTGCCCCAGGTAGCCGAGCAGTCGCGAGATGCGGGCCCGGTCGCGCAGTAGTCGCCCCTCCTCGCCCAGCTCGGCGTACAGGGTGAGTGCCTCGCGCCAGGCTTCCAGCGCCACTTCAGGTTCGCCGTACGACGCCAGGCCCTTCCCGTCGAGCAGTCGCGCGCGATCCAGCGGCGTACGGTCGCTCTCGGGCACCTCCCGCTCGAACGCCGCCCAGGCCGCCAGCGCCTCGTCTCGCTGGTAGTTCAGCCAAGCCTCCTCGGCCCGGTCGAGCCACCCCCGCCCACTCGGCTCAACTGCATCAACAGCAGCCGGTACTGCGACCTGAGCCTCGGCGGACCTAGCCTGCTGGCGGACATGAGCCCGCCGCGCCGTCTCCGAGAGCGGCAGGTAGTCAACCCAAGGCTCAGCGTCCAGCACCACCTGGACAAGCTCACTCTGATGCTTCGTCCCATTGCGCTTGTCGAACCGCGCCGCCAACTCAAGGGCCCGCCCAGCCAACTCTTCAGCCAACTGCCCAGCCGGTACGTCGTCACCCTTCGGCTGCCGGATCATCAGCCCTTCGCCACTGATCCGACGCAAGGCCAGCGATGCGGCCGCCGCGAAGTTCATCTCCGCCAGCGTGCTGGGGGGATCCGCCAGCTCACCCAGATGCCGCTCGACCAGCTCGACGGCCCGCGTCTCGTTGCCGGTGCGCGCACAGAAGACGACGTGGTCGGCGTACGCGTCCAACTCGCCCGGCCGATCACGCAAGGCCCGGTAGGCCCGCCGATGCGCGTCGACCGCCTCCGAATACATGCCCTCGGCAACATAAGCCGGCAGCAACTCGGTCAGCATCTGCTGCGGCTGCTCCGCGCACGTCAGCGTCCCGTCGAGCACCCCGACCGCCAGCGCAACCGCGTCACTCGGCCGACCCGTGCGGATCAAGTGCCGCACCTTTGACGTCGGGTCGCAACCCACACAGTCGGACAAGGAATCCCGCGGCGCGGTCGACCACAGCCGGTACTGCTCGGCGGCCGCCTCAGCGTCCCCGACGTGGTCGGCGACAACCCAGCGGTACTGGTGCACCGCGTGCATGCTGTGCCCGCCGGCAAGCCACCGTCGCTCCATCTCGTCCAGTACGCCGTACGTCTGCGCAAGCGGCACCTCAGGGAACTTGCTCAGCGTGCTGGGCGCGTACTTGAACGTCCACAGGAAGCTGTGGGTGTGATCGCTGTACCGCTCCGGATCCGCGTCCCACTCCGCCACGCACCGCGCGAACGGCACCAGCGACTTCCGCGCCTCGCCACCCATCACGTACGCCGTCACCAGGCTGAGCCGCGAGTAGAACGCCAGCTCCTGCTCCTCGGCCGCGTCCGCCCGCCGGACGACATCCTCCAGCAGCGCCGACCGCGCTTTCCCGTACGGCGTACTCTCCGCGCGCCGCAGCCGCTCGATCAGTTCGTCACTCATCGCGGGTCCTCCTGAGCAGGGACGGCCTGGTCGAGCAGGCCGAGGAAGGAACGGTTCACCAGGGCGGAGTCCGCCGGGCCGATCGGGTGGTAGCCGAGCATCAGCGCGTGCCCGTACAGCCCTTCGACGGCCAGCCGGGCCAGTTCAGGATCGGCCAGCGAGACCATCCGGCGTACCAGCGGACTGCGGTGGTTGAGCACGAGTTGCGGGCGGCTGTCGTCCTGGGTGTCGAGCGCGCCGAGGACCTCCGACCACAACGCGTCGGCCTTGCTCTTCGTACTGCGCAACTCGGCGGCGAACTGTGCCGACCGGTCGACCAAGTAGATCGCGGGCAGGCGGGCCGGGTCGAAAGCGCGGACGACCACCTCACACCCGACGCTGTCGAGCGCCTCCTGGGCAAGGCGAACGAACGGGCGGAGCGCAAGCTCGGTGGCCGGGTCGAGACTGTCGAAACTGGTGCTCAGCTCGGTCGGGTCGAACCTGCTCGTGGCCAGCCCCGGGACGACCTCGGGCAGTCGTTCGATCAGCTCGCTGTCGTAGGTGTAACCGCCGTTCACCACCGTGAGCTGCTGGGCCGCGGCGACCGCCGCGAGCTGCCGGAACTCTTCGATCGTGGCGACGTAGCGAATCTCGCCGTGTCGTTCGTGCAGGTCGGCAGCGGTCATCCGGCCGTGGTTGGTCTCGAACCTCAGCCAGCGGTAGACCAGCCGGAGCATCTCGTCGTCGTGCAGCGCGAGTGCCTTGACGCCGAGCTGATGGATGCCGAGGAAGCGGTCCAGCTTGTGCGGGTCGGTGCTGCCGAGCCGGACCAGCCAGCCGCGCAGTTGCGACCCGAGCGCTTCCCGGGTGGCCTCGAGGTTGCCGTCGTCGAAGAGGGCTTCGCGGCTCGCGGTGGGCCGAAGTTCCGACGTGTCGATCACGGCCCGGACGAAGAACGCCCAGTCCGGCAGCAGCCCTTCGACGCCTTCGGCAAGCAGCATGCGCTTCAGGTAGACGCGATGGGTGGCGCGCTCGGTCGGGTTGGCGGGAAACGGCAGGACGAAGGCGACGCCGGTCAGCCCGGCGGCCGGGATGTTGAGCGGGATCACGTCGAAGGGAGTGAACCCGAGTTTGTCCTGCGCGTAGCCGACCAGCTCGGCGCGTTGCGTCGTACCGGTGGCTTCCCAGGGGGCGTGGCCGTCGGTGACCTGTTCGCCGTTGACCCTGATCTCCAACGGGAGCAGGGCGCCGAAGAGCCGGATGAGCTCGACGACGGTCGCCTGCTTGTACCACTGCTCGGCGCCCCGCCTGGCGATGAGCGTGACGGTGGTACCGATCTCGTCGCGTTCGGGCGCCTCGGCGAGTGAGTACCGGCCGTCCGCCGTACCGATCCAGAGGGTGGTGGGGCCGCCGGCCGGCCGCGTCACCACCTCGATCTCCTCGGCCACCATGAACGCCGACAGCAACCCGATCCCGAACTGCCCGAGGAACTCGGTCCGGGCGAAGCCGATCTCGTCGCGTTTGGAGCTGCGCCCGATCGTCGCCAGCAGCTCGGTCACCTGGCCGGGATCCAGCCCGATCCCCGAGTCGCTGATGCTGATCCGGCCCTCGTCGACTCGTACGTCGATCCGCCCCGGCGCGTCGGCCTCCACGGCCCGGCGCGCGGTGATCGCGTCCACGGCGTTCTGCAGCAGCTCGCGCAGGTACACCCGCGGACTGCTGTACAGATGATTGCTCAGCAGGTCGACAACGCCATGTAGATCGACCTGGAACTTCTCGGTCCCCATCCCCACCTCCAGCGGCCCCGGACACGCTACCTTGGGAAAGGAGTATTGAGCCTGGGGAGGGCCGATGGTGCTCACGGTGGGGACGTTCAATCTCAACAACCTGTTCGACCGGTGGAACTTCGCCGGGGCGGTCGAGGCACTGGCGAACGGGACGAGTTCGGTGCCGGCGACGTACACGTTCGACGACGAGCATCGGCGGCGGCTGCAGCTCGACGGTCGCGGCAAGCTGCTGGTGTCCAAGCCGGTCGCCGACACCAACCGGATCGCGGAGCGGTTGCTGGCGGCCGATGTCGACGTCTGGGTGGTGCAGGAGGTCGAGAACATGGACGTCCTGCGCGAGTTCAACCGCGACCACCTGAACGGCGCCTACCCGCACGTGATGGTGATCGACGGCAACGACTCGACCCGGTTCATCGACATCGGGATCCTGTCCCGGCGGCCGGTCGGCGGGGTGACGAGTTTCCAGCGGGTGTTCCATCCCGACGTGCCGACCCGGCCGATCTTCTCCCGCGACCTGGTCGAGGTGGAGATCCTGGACACCCGGGGACGCCGGATCCTGACCGTCTACGGGACGCATCTGAAGTCGAAGTTCGTGGACTTCACGGTGGCCGATCCGGTCGCGGCGGCGGCGGAGTCCCAGCTGCTGCGGCAGCGGCAGGCCGAGACGATCACCCGGATCATCGCGGCCCGGACCACGAGCCGGCAGCGCTACCTGCTCTGCGGTGACATGAACGACACTCCGGACTCGACGGCCCTGGTCGCCTTCGAGCAGGCCGGTCTGGTCAACGCGCTGGAGTCGCCGACCGAGGTCGGGACGGTCAAGACCACCGTGGCGCTGCCGCCGAGCGCGGCCTGGACGTCGACCTTCAAGGCGTCCGGGCAGCCTCGCACCTTCGACCTGATCGACCAGATCTGGCTTTCGCCGGCGCTGAAACCCCGGCTCACCGGTGCGTTCATCGGCCGCCGCCGCAAGCTCGCCCGCGACGGCACCGACCACGATCCCGCCTGGATCGGTCTGGAGCTGTGACTACAGTTCGAGGATGGAAGCAGATCTCGCCGGGCTGATCGCGCAGGTGGACAGCCTGGTCTTCGGGGTGGACCCGGCCAAGGCACTGGAGCCGTTCGGGCGCGCGGTCGCGGCGTACGACGCGAACCCCGACCCCGACGAGCTCGACGGTCTGCTGACCACCTTCGGCTACGTCGTCCTGCAGTTCGACGAGTACTACGGACTGCCGCTAGACCGCACGCTGGAGATCCTCGACGACCTGGAGCGGCGGCACCGCGAGGCCGGCAACAGTTTGCGGATCGTGCACTTCAGCCGCTGGCTGATCGCCCGGCACCTCGGCGATCGGGAGACGGCGGAGGCGCAGTACGAGGCCTGTCTGGCCGCGCCGCGGGACGAGTTCGCCTGGTGCGAGGGCTGTGAGCAGGTCTACCAGGTCAGGCACCTGATCGAGACCGGCCGGCCCGAGCAGGCGGTCGCGGTGGCCGAGGCGGCATTCGCCGACCCGGTTGATGGTTGCCATCAGCAACCACAGGCGCTGCTCACCGCGGCGTTGCCGGGGTATGTCGCGGTCGGCGATCTCGAGGCCGCGGCCGACGCGCACCGGACGGCGTACCGGATGGTTCGCAACGACCCTGACGAGTTGTTCGCGCATGCGCAGCACATCCGTTTCTGTGTGCTGACCGGGAATCAGGAGCGCGCGGAGGAGTTGGTCGGGCGGCATGCGGAGGGGTTGGAGGCGGACGTTTCGCAGTACGACGCGCTGGCGTTCTGTGTGGCGGCCGGGCGGACCTTGGGCGAGGGGGAGTTCACGGAGCGGGCCTGGCGATTGGCGGCCTCGTTTGATCGGCGGAACGGGACTACTCACCAAGGTGAGCTGGTCAGGGCGCAGCTGAGCGAGCGCCAGTGGGTGGCCGAGCTGGAGTTGTTCGGCGATGATGGTTGCGCTGAGCAACTTGCCGCGGTGCGGGCGCGACCGGACGACCCGGTCGCGCGCTGGGAGCTGGCGAGGGCGCGGATCGAGCTGGCGCACCGGATGCATCTCGAGGAGCGCAATCTGGAGGCGGCCGAGATCGGCGAGCAGGTGCTCACTGCGCTGACCGATCCGGGGATCGCCGAACTGGCTGACCCGAAAAGCCTTCAGGTACTGCGGAACGTGTTGTTCGCGGCGTACCTGGAACTCAACGAGCCGGAAGCCGCCTTGCCGCAGGCCGAGCTGGTCCTGGCGAACGTCCCGCCCGATGCCGGCCCGGACTGGCTTGGCATGGTGCTGCGCAAGAAGGGCGAGCTGCTCGAACAACTCGATCGCGATGGCGAGGCAAGGGACACGCTGGTCGCCGCTGCGGCGCAGTACGGGCTGGCAGGGCAGGCTCACGAGCAGGTCGGAGCACTGCGGCTTGCGGCGCAATCGGCTCGCTACATCGGCGAGCTGGACGAGGCGGAGAGTCTGCTCGACCAGGCGCGCGCAGTGGTCGACCAGCTGGATGCGGAAGACCTCCAGAGCGCGACGAGCGACGCAGTGGTGCAGTGGGAGCTCGCAATGGTGCGGGACATGCAGGGAAGGCTCTCTGAGGCCATCGAGCTGGCCCTGGTGTCGGCGGCCCTCTATGAGTCGGTGGGACAGCTCGAGAGCGCCTCCCACGCCCGCGACTACATCGAGAACCGGCAGTCGCGGCTCAGGCCTGGCTTCTGAGCGCCTCGATGCCGTCGAGCAGTCGGTCCAGGCCGAACCGGTAGACCTCTTGGGTGCCGTCCTCGTAGCCCTTGGCGTTCCAGATCGCTGTCATCGTCGGATGGCGCTCGACATCGAAGTACGTCTCCCAAAGATCCCAGCGCTCATGCCACCAGGCGTCATGGCTCTGCCCGGTTGACCGCTCCAGCTGCTCACTGTCGGCTTCCAGGCCGGCCGCCGAGTCGATGTACGTCGTGATCGCCAGAGCTGCTGTGTTGGTCTGCCGCGGAGAGAGTCCCAGTACTGCGCACGCCGAAAGCAGGTACTCGCGAGCGGCGAGCATGCCCGGTCCGACGGGCGGGCGGATCGTGGAGATGCTCGCGAGCCAGGGGTGCCGACGGAACATGGCCCGCGTCTGGTCGGAGTACAGGTGGATCTGGTCGCGCCAGCTGGTTGGTCGCGGCTCACCCGGGCCGGGCAGGGCGCGCTCGGCGAGGACCTGGTCGACCATCAGGTCGAGCAGCTCCTCCTTGGAGGGGACGTAGGTGTAGAGCGTCATGGTGCCGACGCCGAGCGCCTTGGCGACGCCGCTCATCGAGGCGGCGGCGAGGCCTTGTTCGTCGGCGAGGGTGATGCCCGCGTCGACGACCTTGTTGAGGTCGAGGGTCGGACGGCGGCCGAGGGTGGGTTTGGAGTCCGTGGTCGTGGGCCGGTGGTTTCGCCAGAGCAACGCCAAGGTCCGGTCGGCCGCACCGCCGCCACTGTGCCGCACCGCCATGACCCCTCCATTGCCTGTCGTTTCGCCTGTCGACGAACTTTCTCATAGGCGCATCGAGGCTATTCTCGTATACCCTACGAGAATGACGATTCTGGTGACGGGTGCGACGGGCAGTGTGGGGCGACTGTTGGTGGACGAGTTGGTGGCGGCAGGCGCGCCGGTGCGGGCGCTGACGAACAATCCGGCGAAGGCGAAGTTGCCGGCGGAGGTGGACGTGGCTCAGGGGTACCTCGGCCGGCCGTCGACGCTGCCGGCTGCGTTGAAGGGGATCGACACGGTCTATCTGGCGCCGCTGCCTGCGCTGGTGGACGGGTTCGTGGCCTGTGCTCTGGAAGCCGGCGTGCGGCGAGTGGTTGTGCTGTCGGGCGAGCCTGCGGAGTATGAGGCGCAGCAGGATCCGGCTTCGTGGCACTACTACAAGCTGGAGCGGGCGATCGAGGAGGCCGGGTTCGAGTGGACTCACTTGCGGCCGGGGCAGTTCATGAACAACACGCTGGACTGGGCGGAGATGATCAAGACCGACGGGGTGGTGCGGGCGCCGTACCCGGAGGCTGTGCAGACGCCGATCGACCTGGGTGACATCGCGGCGGTGGCTCGGGTCGTGCTGCTGGACGAGAGCTACACGGGTCGCAGGCTGACGATGAGCGGGCCGGAGGCGATCACTCAGCCGGAGGAGGTCGAGTTGATCGCGGCGGCGATCGGGCGGCCGGTGCGGTTCGAGGCGCTGTCGCGGGAGGAGGCGCTGGAGGCCTGGGCGCCGGTGATGGGGAAGGAGACGGCGGAGTGGCTGCTGGACGGGTTCCGGATGATGTCGGAGTACCGGATGACGCCTGAGCCGACGGTGCTGGAGGTGACCGGCCGGCCGGCGTTGCCGTACCGGGAATGGGCTGTGCGGAACGCGGCCGCTTTCCGGGGGTGAGTTGAAAGCCCAGCGAACATGTGTTCGACTATCATCATGCGATGGGCTGGACAGCAGGTCGAGGCGGAGGCGCCGGGGGCGTTGCCGGGGCTGGGGTCGATCGCCGGGCTGGTGCGGAGCGTGACGACGCCGGAGTTCCAGGGCGTCACGTTCCACGAGGTGCTGGCGCGCTCCGCGCTGAACTCGGTGCCGGGCTCCGCGTTGCCGTTCAACTGGACGATCAACCCGTACCGCGGCTGCACCCACGCCTGCCGGTACTGCTTCGCCCGGCCGACCCACCGGTACCTGGAGCTGGACGCCGGACTGGACTTCGACCGGCAGATCGTGGTGAAGACGAACGTGGCGGACGTACTGCGCCGCGAACTGGCCCGGCCGTCCTGGCGTGGTGAGCAAGTTGCGCTGGGCACCAATACCGATCCGTACCAGCGGGCGGAGGGGCGCTATCGGTTGATGCCCGGCATCATCGAGACGCTCGCCGCCTCGGGGACGCCGTTGTCGATCCTGACCAAAGGGACGCTGGTGCGCCGCGATCTCGGCGTACTGGCTGCTGCTGCCGAGGAGGTGTCGGTCGGGATCGGGGTGTCGCTGGCGCTGGCCGACGAGGAGCTTCGCCGGCAGGTGGAGCCGGGGGTGCCTTCGGTGCGGGCGCGGCTGGAGTTGATCCGGGCTGTGCGCGAGGCGGGTCTGCCGTGTGGGGTGATGGTTGCACCCGTGCTGCCGTGGCTGACGGACTCTTCGGAGCAACTCGACCATCTCTTCGGCGAGCTGGCGGCGGCGGGCGCTACCGGCGTCACCCCGCTGGTGCTGCACCTGCGGCCGGGGGTGAAGGAGTGGTTCATGGGCTGGCTGGCTCGGGAGCGGCCTGAGCTGGTCAAGCGCTACGAGGATCTCTATGCGCGAGGCGCCAATGCTTCGCCCAGCTATCGCAGCGCGTTTGATCACAAGGTCCGCCCGCTTCTCGACAAGCATGGCTTCGGGCGCGGGTCTCGCCACCGGAGCTCCGCTCGGCCGCGCGCTCGGACTGCTCGGGCCGCTACGGCTGCTCCGGCTGTGGAGCAGCAGACCTTGTTCTGAGTTGGCGGTTTTGCATTAAGGGCTTAATGTAAAAACCGTGCCGAAGCGAGTTGACCAGGGCCGGCGACGCCGTGAAGTCGCCGAAGCGTTGCTGCGGGTCGTCGACGCCGAAGGGCTGGACGCGGCGAGCCTGCCGCGGATCGCCCGTGAGCTTGGTGCGACGACCGGGCTGATCCAGCAGTACTTCCGGAGCAAGAGCGAGCTGCTCCAATTCGCCGTCGACCATCTCTCGGTGGTGCAAAGAGCGCGCGCTGCCGAAGCGTTAGAGGCGACGCCGGGCGATCAGGTGCGCGATCGTCTGGTCGCCGCGATGAGCGTGGTCGGCGGAGTGGGGGACGAGTCCGGCGCGGAAGGACGGATCTGGCTCGCGTTCCTGGCCCGCGCTGCGGTCGATCCCGCCCTGCGCCAGATCCACGTGGACGGCGCGAACGAGATCCGCGAGCACTGCCGGTTGGCCTTCGAGTACGCGCGCAGTCTCGGGCAGGTCCCGCCATCGCTCGATGCCGAGGCTGAGGCGAGAGGGCTCGCCGCCTTCGCCGACGGACTCGCAGCACAGCGGGCGTTGGAGCCTGAGCTGATCACGCCGGCCGAGGTGCGAGACCACCTGGATCGCTATCTGCAAAGGATCTTTCTGACCGAGGGGAGTTCGCCATGAGTGCGGTGCTGCTGGCGAGCCTGGCCGGCTTGGCGTTGCTGGACAGCACCAGCATCGGGACGCTGTTCATCCCGGTCTGGTTGCTGCTGACGCCGATGCGGCTGCGGGTCGGGCGGATCGTGGTGTACCTGCTGACCATCGCGTCGTTCTACTTCTTGATCGGCCTTGCGGTTGTCGCTGGGGTGGCGTCGTTCGGAGATGAGCTCGGTGAGCTGGTCGACAGCCGGGTCGGTCTGTGGATCCAGCTGGTGCTGGGCGTTGGGATGTTCGTCCTGAGCTTTCGGTTCGATCCCAAGCGTCGCAAGGACAAGGGTGGGGGAGCGGTCGTGCGGTGGCGGGAGCGAGCGATGTCCGGGTCCTCGTCGGCGCTGGTGCTGGCCGGTCTCGCTGTGCTGGCGGGGCTTGCGGAGCTCGTGATGATGCTGCCGTACCTCGGCGCGATCGCGATGATGACCGCTGCCGAGCTGTCCTTCGTCACCACCGCTCTGCTGCTCGCCGGCTACTGCTTGCTGATGATCACGCCGGCGGCGGTGCTGCTCGGGGCGCGGATTGTTGCTGAGGGCAAGATCATGCCGGTGCTCGAGCGGCTGAACCGGTGGGTCAGCAGCAAGGGCGCCGGAGCTACCGGGTGGCTGCTGGCCATTGCCGGCTTCCTCGTCGCCCGCGATGCTGCCGCACGGCTGTGGTTCCTGGGCGGCTAGCGCTGAGTGAGGATTTCTGGGCCTTCGGGGGTGATGGCGACGGTGTGTTCGGCGTGGGCACCTCGGGTGCGGTCGGCCGAGCGCAGGGTCCAGCCGTCGTCGTCGATGACGTAGACGCTACCGGGGCCGTGCCAGAACCAGGGTTCGATGGCGATCACGTGGCCGGGACGGAGCTTCAGGCCGCGGCCCGGGTGGCCGCCGTTGGGGACGTGGGGTTCCTCGTGCATGCGGCGGCCGATGCCGTGACCGCCGAAGTCGAGGTTGGTGCCGAGACCCGCGCGCCGGCCGACCTCGCCGATCGCCGCGCCGACGTCGCCCAGACGGGCACCGGGTACGGCGGCCGCGATGCCGGCCGCGAGCGCACGCTCGGTCGTCTCGATCAGTTCCAGGTCTTCGGGTCGCGGCGTGCCGACCACGAAGCTGGTGGCCGAGTCGGCGCACCAGCCGTCGAGTGAGGCGCCGCAGTCGACGTTCAGCAGGTCGCCGTCGGACAGCCGCAGGTCTGTGGGCAGGCCGTGGAGCACCGCGTCGTTGACCGAGGTACAGATGACTCCGCTGAACGGGCTGGTCGCGAACCCGGGCTGGTAGCCCTCGAACAGGGAGACCGCGCCCTCGGACCGGAGTACCTCGCGGGCCACCTCGTCCAGGTCCCGCAGCGAGACGCCGACCGCGGCGTGTTTCTTCACGGCGGTCAATGCGGCGGCGACCACCTGCCCGGCGGCGCGCATCTGCTCGATCTCGGCAGCGGTCTTCAGGTCCACCATCTACTGCTTCCCCAACATCACCTGACAGTTATACCGGGTGACGGGCCCGGCGCCGGCCCGAAAATGCTTTGATGGCCGGGCGATCCGCGCTCTAGGGTCGTCACATGTCTACCAACTTCTTCGTGATGGTCCGCCGTGCCCGCCTCCGGGCAGGCGAGGGATGCCTGGGGATGGCATCCGCTCGATAGTCGTTGGGCCCAACGCGTCGTGGACGCCGCCGGGGTCGAACCCGGTGACCTCGTTCTCGACGTCGGTGCCGGCCTCGGTGCGCTGACCGCGCCGCTGGTCCGGGCCGGAGCCCAGGTGGTCGCCGTCGAACTCCACCCTGGCCGGGCCGACCGGTTGCGCCGGCGGTTCGCGGACGCACCGGTGACGGTGGTCCGGGCCGATGCGGGAGATCTGCGGTTACCGTCCCGGCCGTTCCGGGTGGTTTCCAGCCCGCCGTACGGGATCTCCACCCTGTTGCTCAAGAGATTGCTCGCGCCCGGCTCCCGCCTGGTGTCGGCCGATCTCGTCCTGCAGCGTCAGGTGGTGAACCGCTGGGCGCAACACCGCGCACCGGCGGCCGCCAGATGGAGCCGGTACTACGACCTGTCGATCGGGATTCGCCTTCCCCGTAAGGCTTTCTCACCCCCACCCCATGTCGATTCCGCCGTCCTGGTACTGCGCAAGCGCACCCACCAGGCCCGACCGTAGAAACGCGCGAAGCCCCCGTTGCCCAGAGGTGAGCAACGGGGGCTTCGGCGTACTGGCGTCTAGCCGTGCCAGGAGTTCCAGAGGGCGGCGTAGGAGCCTCGGCGGGCGACCAGTTCGTCGTGGCTGCCGAGCTCGGTGATGCGGCCGTCCTCCACCACCGCGACCCGATCGGCGTCGTGGGCGGTGTAGAGCCGGTGGGCGATCGCGATCACCGTCCTGCCTTCCAGCACCGCGGCCAGCGAGCGCTCCATGTGCCGGGCCGCTCGCGGGTCGATCAACGAGGTCGCCTCGTCGAGCACCAGCGTGTGCGGATCGGCCAGCACCAACCGCGCCAGCGCCAACTGCTGCGCCTGCGCCGGCGTCAACGCGAGCTGGCCGGAGCCGACCCGGGTGTCAAGGCCGTCGGGCAACACCTCGGCCCACTCGCGCGCGTCGACCGCCGCCAACGCATCGAGTAGCTCCGCGTCGGAAGCATCCGGACGCGCCATCGCCAGGTTGTCCCGCAGGGTCCCGACGAAGACGTGATGCTCCTGGGTGACCAGCGCGACCTGCTGGCGAAGCTCGTCCAGCGGCAGCTCCGTCATCCCGACCCCGCCGACCGTCACCGAGCCGGTACGTGGCGGATGGATGCCAGCGATCAAGCGCCCGAGGGTCGACTTGCCGGCGCCGGACGGTCCGACCATCGCGATCCGCTCACCAGGCTGGACGGTCAGGTCGACACCGTGCAGCACGTCGCGACCGTCGACGTACGAGAACCGCACGTCGCCGGCCTCGACCAGTTCGCCGGACGGCTCGCGTCCCGACGGCTTCCGGTCATCCGGTACGCCGTTGATGCCGAGCAACCGCGCGAGCGATGCCGCACCGACCTGCAGCTCGTCCATCCAGGAGATCAGCCGGTCCACCGGGTCGATCAACTGGTTGACGTACAGCACGCCGGCCGTCACCGCGCCGAGCGAGACCTGCCCGTTGATGTGCAGCCAGCCACCGAACAGCAGGGTGCCCGCGATCGGCACGATGTAGCCGATCTCGACGATCGGGAAGAACACCGTCCGCAGGCGCAACGTGTAGCGCTCGGCCCGGTACGACCCGCGGATGTCGTCGTCGGTCCGGCGGACGCGCTCGTCGTACCGCTGCAACGCCTCCACCGTCCGGGCGCCCTCGACCGTCTCGGCGAGCGAGCTGGTCAGTTGCGCGTACGCCGCGTTCTCGCGCAGGTACCCGTCCTTCGCGCGGCGCAGGTACCACCGGGTGCTCAGCACGAGCAGCGGCACCATCGCGAGCAGCGGGACGAGCACCCAGACGCCGACCAGCAGCGTCGCGCCGACCGTGAACAGAACGGTGACAAAGGCAACGATCGTCTCCGGTACGGCGAACCGCACCGTCCTCGACAGCGCGTCGACGTCACGCGAGGTGCGCGACAGCAGGTCACCCGTGCCGGCCCGCTCGACCGTGCCGATCGGCAGCGCCAGCGCGTCGTCCACGAACTCCTCGCGCAACTCGGCCAGCACCTGCTCGCCGAGCGCGAAGGAGCGGAACCGGGCCCAGCGGGTGAGCAGCGACTGCACGACGATGAAGACGGCGATCACCACGATCACCTGGTTGATCTTGCTCGCCGTGGTGCCGCGCTGGACGTCCTCGACGAGCGTGCCGATCAGCCGCGGCGCCGCCAGCCCGGACACCGCCGCGAGCGCGTGCAACCCCATCGTGATGATCAGCTCGCGCGGATGCCGCCGGGCCAGCCGCCGAGCATGCCGGCGGACCTCGGCGGAGTCCGCGACCGGCAACAGCCTGCTGCTCATGCGGACACCTCCTCGTCTTCGGTCTGCCGGGTGACGGTCCTGCGGTACTGCGGATCGTTCTCGAGCAACTCGCGGTGCTTGCCAACAGCAACCACTCGGCCGGCGGTGACGAAGATGACCTCGTCGACGCGGTCCAGCAGCAGCGGGCTCGAGGTGAACACCACCGTGCTGCGGCCGCTGCGGTGCTCGCGCAACCGGTCCGCGATCCGGGCCTCGGTGTGCGCGTCGACCGCGGAGGTCGGCTCCACCAGGACCAGCACCGACGGGTCGGCCAGCAGCGCGCGAACCAGGGTCAGCCGCTGCCGCTGCCCGCCGGAGAAGGATCGGCCCTTCTCCTCGACGACCGAGTCGAGCCCGTCCGTCAACGCGACCAGCACGTCCTCGGCGGACGCAGTACGGAACGCCGCCATTAGTTCTTCGTCCGTACGCCGGTGGTCCGGGTCGAGCTCGTGCCGCAGTGTGCCGGTGAAGAGTTGCGAGCCCGTGTCGCTGACCAGGATCCGGGACCGTACGTCGGCCCGGCTCGCGCTGGCGAGCGTGACTCCGCCGTACCTGACCTCGCTGGTTTCGTCGTACCGGCCGAGGAGGTCGGCCAGACCGGCGGCGCGATCGGGCTCTGCAGAGACGATCGCGGTCAGCAAGCCGTTGCGGGCGCGAATCCCCGAGACCGGGTCGACCAGATCGCCGGCCGACGGGAGCCGCACCGGCTGTGCCGGATCGACGATGTCAGGGGTCAGCGAGAGCACGCGGTTGACCCGTCCGGCCGCGACGAGACCGCGCATCAGCTTGTCGGCCGCCTCGGTCGCCGTCCGCAGCGGCATCACCAGGAAGGTGGCGTAGCCGTAGAAGGCGACCAGGCTGCCCGCGCTGAGGTCACCGCGGAGCGCGAAGTGCGCGCCCAGACCGACGACGATCACGATGAAGATGCCGGGCAGCAGCACCTGTGCCGCATCGAGCACCGACTGGATCCGGGCCACCTTCACGCCGGCGGCGCGGACCTCCTGCGACTCACGCCGGTACCTGCGGGAGAATGAGTCCTCGCCGCCGATGCCGCGCAGCACCCGCAGGCCAGCGACGATGTCGGAGCCGAGCGAGTTCAGCTCGCTGACCGCTTCGCGTTGCGCGGACTGCCTGGTGTGCAACGGGCGCAGCATCGGGCCGAGGCAGAACAGCATGATCGGTACGCCGATCAGCACCACCAGGCCGAGCAGCGGAGACGACGAGAGCAGGATCGCCGCGACCACGAAGAACGCCACGATCGCACCGGCGAACCGGGCGGACACCTCGAGCACATTGCCGATGTAGGCCAGGTCGCCCGCGCCGACGCTGACCACCTCACCGGTGGCCAGATGCTTGGGCAGCGTCGCGCCGAGGTCGGCCGACTTGCGGGTGACCACCTGGACCGTGCGGTAGGCACCGCTCAGCCAGTTCACCACCGCGAACCGGTGCCGCATGATGCCGGCCAGCGCCTGCAGCACGCCGACGCCGAACAGCACGGCGGTCCACAGCAGCAGCCGCTCGGCGTCACCCGCCGCGATGCCCTCGTCGATCGCCTTGCCCAGCACGGCGGGGACGAACGCCTGCGAGCCCATCCAGAGAATGCCGAACGTCATCCCGCCCGCGAGCGTGGCCTTCTGCCCGCGCGCCACCCACCACAGATAGCGGGCAGGCGAACGGTGGTCGGGTACGCCGGGATCGGCCAACGGAAGCTGTCTCATAACCCTTCGAGGCTATGTGGCCGCACCGACAAAAGCATTCGAATTAAAGGGGTCTCAGCGTTGGTAGGTGAGTCTTCGCAACAGCACCTCGAACGGTCCGCGGACGCCGGCTCGCCGCATCCACTCGGCCAGTGCAACGGTTGCGGCCCAGGTGGCGACCGCCACGGGCACCGACTGCCACAGGCTCATGCTGTGGCCGAGATCCAGCAGGAACGGGAAGAACAGGACGGCCCAGACGACCGACTGGCTCAGGTAGCAGGTCAGCGAGCGCTGCCCGGTCGCCTGCAGAGCGGTGATCACCACGTTGTCCTTGTTGACCCGGAGCGCCCACAACGCGATCAGCGCGGCGTACGCCGGTCCGCCAGCCATGCCGGTGAGGGCGTGCAGCGTAGCGGCCGGTATGACCTCCTGGGCCGAGCTGGGCAGCAGCCCCGAGGTGTAGAGCGCCAGCGGGACTCCACCCAGCACGGAGAGGGGCAGGCCGATGGCGACGATCCGCCGCAGCAGTACGCGGTGTTGCTCGGGCTCTTCGAGGAGACGGCGCTTGGCGGCCCAGATCCCGAGCAGCAGACAGGTCGTTGCGGTGATGGCCAGGACCGGCGCCGAGACGACGATGGCGCTGAGCCGGAGGCCGACACCGAGGAGTGGATTGTCTTCAAAGCTCCACGGATAGACCCTTTTGACCGTCTCCGGGTTCATCGGCGACGCGAAGAAGCCGTAGACGACCGCACCGACCACTGACCACACTCCGGCCGTGATCAACAGACGGCGATCGCTGTGCCGGAGCGCGGACACCAGAATCACGGCCAGCAAGCCGTACGCCGCCAGGACGTCGCCGTAGTACAGCAGCGCCGCGTGCACGACCCCGAACACCATCATCCACCGGCCCCGGCGGCGCAGCAGCGAGCGGACGCCGGGCCACAGGATGCCGTTGCGCTCCTGGCGCCGGGCGATCTGCACCATGCCGTAGCCGAACAGGGCCGCGAACATCGTGTACGACCGGCCGTCGACCAGGACCGTCTCGGCGAACGCGACGAGCTGGTCGACCGGCGCGGAGGCGACGGGGATGGCCCGGATGACCGTGCCGCCTTCCGGGTGCAGGAAGCCGTGGGTGTTGGCCAGGGCGATGAACAGCAGCATCAGGCCCCGGGCAAGGTCGGGCCCGAGCGCCCGGGACGTCAGGGCGACAGGGCCGGTGGACTGCGTCGTGTTGCTCACCTCACCGAGCCTAGAGAAGATTTCGCCTCGGCCCCATCCGTCCGCGGAACCACGCCCTGTCCACCGATCAGGGGACAGCACCGGTCAGGGGACAGTTGGCGGACTAGCTTCACTTTGCGTTGGGCAACGAGTTCCCCGGCCGCCACCTGCGCCGCCTGTGCTGGAACCATGCTGGTGATCGCGCATCGGGGAGCGAGTGGCTACCGACCGGAACACACGCCGCAGGCCTATCGGCTCGCCGCGGCCCTGGGAGCCGACTACCTGGAACCCGACCTCGTCGCAACGCTGGACGGCGTCCTGGTGGTCCGGCACGAGAACGAACTGTCCGGTACGACGGACGTCGCCGAGCACGCGGTGTTCGCGGACCGGCGAATCACCAAGATCGTCGACGGGACGGCCGTCACCGGCTGGTTCGTCGAGGACTTCAGCTACCAGGAGCTGCGCACCCTGCGCGCCCGGGAACGGATGCCCGCGCTGCGCGCCGGCAACACGGCGTACGACGGGCGCGAGGGGATCATGACCTTCGACGAGGTGGTCGCGCTGGCGCGGCAGGAGTCGGCCCGGCTCGGCCGGCCGATCGGGGTGATCCCGGAGATCAAGCACCCGGCGTACTTCCGCCGCCTCGGGCTGCCGCTGGAGGAGCTGCTCGCCGAGCGGCTGATCGGGCTCGGGCTGCACAAGGGTGAGGCGATGATCCAGTCGTTCGAGCCGACCAGCCTGCGCCGGTTGTCGGTGATGACGGACGTCCCGCTGGTCCAGCTGGTCGACTCGGCGAGCGCCCCGAACGACTTCCTCCGGCACGGTGACAGCCGGACGTTCGCCGACCTGGTCGAGCCGGCCGGCCTGCGCGAGATCTCGACGTACGCGCAGGTGCTGGCGCCGCACAAGGACCTGGTCATCCCGCGCACCGCGGACGGCAGCCTCGGCGAACCGACCCGGCTGGTCGACCAGGCCCACCGCGCCGGCCTCTCGGTCCAGCTGTGGACGTTCCGGGCCGAACGCCGCTTCCTCCCCACCGGCCTCGACCTGGCCGCCGAACTGGCCCGCTTCGCCGCCACCGGCGTCGACGGCGTCTTCTCCGACCACCCCGACATCGCCGTCGCCGCCATGGCGAAAACCACCCTCAAGGTCTAACGCAGCTCGGAACGCAACTCCTTCAGCACAGCCTGCCCGGGTACGGCGAGTTCGCGGTCGATGGCTCGGCTTTGGTCGTTTGCCAGTACTACGAGGGCGCTCTGGGCGGGCCTGGCGCGGATCAGTTTCACCCGGAGGTTCGTCGGCGGATGGCTCGCGTCGATCCGGCTGTCCCGGAGGCCGCTGAGCCGGAGCCGCCGCTCGACCTCCCGCGTGGGGATTTCGTTCACCGTCCGGGCGGCCGCCTCCAACGGGTCGACCTCCGAACCGAAGCGCACGGCTTGCTGCAGGGCCCGGTAGGAGGAGTCCATGAGGACCAGCCGTTCCAGCGCCCGGGCGCCGGCTTCCGAGCCGGCGATCTCGGCCGACCGCCGGTCGGCCAGGTACTCAGCGCGTTGCCTGCTCCGCAGGTCGATCATGGTCAGCACCCACTGGACGCCTCTGACCGCGCCCCCGACAGTCGCGTTGACGAACCTGGTGATGAGGCTGGTGGCCGTGCCGGAATCGGTCAGGTAGGCGACCTCTTCCCGGTAGCGGTCGTACGGTTGCTCACTGAACGTCTCGTCGAGTTCGTCCAGGATCGCTGCCGCCGAGTTGACCACCCAGCCGTGACGGGCATCGCTGTTCTTGCCGTGTCCGAGTTCGTGCGCCAGCACGGCGACCCGTTCCTGCGGCCGGAGGCCCATCCACGCTGCGAGGCCGATCCCGATCACCGGCGTGAAGCGCCAGCCGACTCTCGCGTAGTAGACGTTCGGCTCGGCGTCGAGGGCGACAGCGCCGACGGGCGTCGTACCGACGGCGGCAGCGATCTTGTCGAGCAGGTCGAAGAGCAGCGGAGCTTGCTCGCGATGGATCAGTTGGGTGTCGGGATCCAGCTGGTTGGCCCGAGGGCGGAGCAGCAAGGCGACACCGAACGGGATGATCGACAGCGGGGCACTGAGCCAGAGAGGCCGGTAGAAGGCCAGCAGCGCGATTCCGCCGAGCAGGCCGGCCAGGGGGAGTAGCAGGATCACTGTGGACAGCAGGTAGGCCGCGACTCGGGCGGCATCCCAGCCCGGGCGGTGGATCTTTCCCTGCTCCAGTTCGCGGTACAGGGTGTCTGCCAGGCGGTGCTCGAGCCTGAGTCGCCAGGCGGGCGCCTTGTCGGTGGGGCCGGTCGGGTCCACGTTCCAGTCGCACCTGTCGCACCAGGTGACGTACAAGGGGTCCGCGGGGAGCTGATGGGCGCACTGTGGGCAACGGGTCGCGCCCTGGTCGGTCTGCACTTCAGGAGTGTGACAGGACCAGGGCGCCGGCGGGAGTGTCAGGTGCGCGGTCGGCACGGCAGCAAGGGTGGGGGCGCCGGTGGCCTATCTGTGGCGCTCTCAGCTTGCTGCCGTGCGTCCGGCCGTCACGCCGCCGGCGGCTTGTCGTCGTAGATGCGGGCGGCGATGTCGGATTCGGGGGTGGGCTGCTGCTGCGCGTGGGGGTTCTGGTGGGCTGACTGCCAGACGGCCTTGCCGTCGGCTTCCGGCATCACGATCCAGGCCACGACGTACCCGATGAGCGCGGTACCGCCGGTGATCAGGGTGAGCCCCACGATGGCCAGCCGGACCAGGGTGGCGTCGATGTTGAAGTACTCCGCCAGGCCGCCGGACACACCGGAGAGCATCCGCTGGTTACGCGAGCGGCGAAGCGACTTGCCGGACAGGTTCGAGAACGGTGCGTTGGAGTTCGTCATGTCACCTACTCTGCCCGCCGGCCCCCTCCCACCACATCGGGATCGGTACCGACCCGACCCTGGTCCCACCCCTGACCCCGCTCAGCCACCCACGCAGGCGCCCCTGACGACTTTCGTCGGTTTCTGTCGGTGGGCGGTCGTACCGTCGGGGGATGAATGCTGAGGCGGTGACGAAGTTGCTGCTCGACCTGCCGGGGGTGGAGGAGCACGTGGGGTGGGCCGGGCAGCCGGCGTTCAAGGTGCGGAAGAAGGGTTTCGTCTACCTGTCGGCCGACGAGACCTCGGTGATGCTGAAGGCGCTGCGGGAGGAACAGGAGGCCCTGGTTGCGGAGAACC
Source organism: Kribbella sp. CA-294648 (assembly GCF_050943845.1). NCBI lineage: Bacteria > Bacillati > Actinomycetota > Actinomycetes > Propionibacteriales > Kribbellaceae > Kribbella > Kribbella sp. CA-294648. The sequence goes on along the minus strand of NZ_CP191981.1, from coordinate 7,506,871 downwards.
CAGAGGTCTACTCGCCGTCCTGGGCCTCCGGCCGCTTCGCCTGGCTGGAGGTCGACCTCGCCGCGGCCGACGAGGAGGAGCTAGCGGAACTACTGACCGAAGCCTGGCGCCTGAGCGCCCCCAAGACCTTGATCGCCCAGCACGAAGGGTGATCTCAGTGAAGCGACTTGGAAACGAGCACCCAGCGCGGTGACGTGCGGCTGAGTTCTTTGAAGTCGGCGTCGAGGTAGACCGACAGGGGGCCGCGGTAGAGGTCGGCGGCGGAGAGCTTGCCCGCTTGGGCTGTGTCTACCGCGCAGGCCTCCAGTACTGCGGCGCCCTGCGACCGGGCGAAGTCGATGGCGCCGGTCAGCAACTCGCCGGCCATGCCCTGACGCCGGTGCCCGACCGGTACGACGAAGCAGGTGACGGCCCAGGCATCGGGGTCGCCGCCGCGCCAGTTGGGTGAGGCCTCCACCCGGGGATAGGCCGAGCGGGGAGCGACGGCGCACCAGCCGACCGGCGTACCGGAGTCGGTGTCGGTGGCGATGACGCCTGGTGGGAGGTCGGAGGCGACCTGGGAGTGGAGGGCGTCGCGGTGGGAGGCCGGTGAGGCGTCGGACCACTGCTTGCCGCGAAGGCGGAAGTACTGGCAGAAGCAGCGGGACGGGTCTCCCCGCTCGCCCATCACGGTCAGCACATCGGGCCAGCGGTCCGGGGTGGCCGGGGTCACATCCAAAGGCACCGCACCACGGTACTGCGGGCAATGGCCGGCTTGCACTCGCTTGGGTCGAGTGCTAATACTTGGTTAGCACTCAATGGGCGAGAGTGATAACTGCTCGCGCCCTGGAGCGTGACCATAGACGGCCTCGATGAGGTGCCGGAGGTGGGGCGGGACGTGACCGCCGTACCGAAAGCATCGTCCGTCGCGGGCATCCGGCCGGCTGAACCAAAAACTCGACGCGGGAGGACTCGCGGAGAATGCCCAAGCTGATTGCTTTCAATGAAGAGGCGCGCCGCGGCCTCGAGCGGGGTATGAACACCCTCGCCGACGCCGTAAAGGTGACGCTTGGCCCGAAGGGCCGCAACGTCGTGCTGGAGAAGAAGTGGGGCGCCCCCACGATCACCAACGACGGTGTTTCGATCGCCAAGGAGATCGAGCTCGAGGACCCGTACGAGAAGATCGGGGCCGAGCTCGTCAAGGAAGTTGCCAAGAAGACGGATGACGTCGCCGGCGACGGCACCACCACGGCGACCGTGCTGGCCCAGGCGCTCGTGCGCGAGGGTCTGCGCAACGTCGCCGCCGGCGCCAACCCGATGGGCCTGAAGAAGGGCATCGAGAAGGCTGTCGAGGCTGTCAGCGAGCAGCTGCTGGCCCAGGCGAAGGACGTCGAGACCCGGGAGCAGATCGCTTCCACCGCCTCGATCTCCGCCGCCGACACCCAGGTCGGCCAGATCATCGCCGAGGCGATGGACAAGGTCGGCAAGGAAGGTGTCATCACCGTCGAGGAGAGCAACACCTTCGGTCTCGAGCTCGAGCTCACCGAGGGCATGCGCTTCGACAAGGGCTACATCTCGCCGTACTTCGTGACCGACACCGAGCGGATGGAAGCGGTCCTCGAAGACCCGTACATCCTCGTGGTGAACAGCAAGATCTCGAGCATCAAGGACCTGGTCCCGGTGCTGGAGAAGGTCATGCAGACCGGCAAGCCGCTGGCGATCATCGCCGAGGACCTCGAGGGTGAGGCGCTGGCCACCCTGGTCGTCAACAAGATCAAGGGCACCTTCAAGTGCGTCGCCGTCAAGGCGCCGGGCTTCGGTGACCGCCGCAAGGCCATGCTGGTCGACATCGCCGTGCTGACCGGCGGTGAGGTCATCTCCGAGGAGGTCGGCCTCAAGCTCGACACCGTGGACCTGGAGCTGCTCGGCCAGGCCCGCAAGGTCGTCGTCACCAAGGACGAGACGACCATCGTCGAGGGTTCCGGCGACGCCGACCAGATCTCCGGCCGGGTGAACCAGATCCGCGCCGAGATCGAGAAGTCGGACTCCGACTACGACCGCGAGAAGCTGCAGGAGCGGCTGGCCAAGCTGGCCGGTGGCGTTGCGGTGATCAAGGTCGGCGCGGCCACCGAGGTCGAGCTGAAGGAGCGCAAGCACCGCATCGAGGACGCCGTTCGCAACGCGAAGGCGGCCGTCGAAGAGGGCATCGTCGCCGGTGGCGGCGTGGCGCTGCTGCAGGCGTCGGTGGTGGCGTTCGAGAAGCTGGAGCTCGAGGGTGACGAGGCCACCGGTGCCGCCATCGTGCGGTCCGCGGTCGAGGCGCCGTTGAAGCAGATCGCCGTGAACGCCGGCCTCGAGGGTGGCGTCGTGGTGGAGAAGGTTCGCAACCTCGAGCCGGGCTGGGGCCTCAACGCCGCCACCGGTGAGTACGTGGACCTGATCGCCACCGGCATCATCGACCCGGCGAAGGTCACCCGCTCGGCGCTGCAGAACGCGGCGTCCATCGCGGCGCTGTTCCTCACCACCGAGGCAGTCATCGCCGACAAGCCCGAGAAGGCCGGTGCCGCCGCAGGCGGCGGCGCGCCCGACATGGGCGGCATGGACTTCTGATCTCCTAGAAGTTCTCAGCAAGACAAAGAAAAGCTGGTCCCGGGCGGGTTGCCCGGGACCAGCTTCTTTGTGTGTCAGCTACCGGTGATCAGGCGCTTGGCCAGGACCGGGGAGAAGGTGCCGGCGGGGATGCCGGCGCCGATGCCACAGTTGCCGTCGGAGTCGCCAGGCACCTTGAGCCACAGGAGCATGTCGACGGTGCCGGACACGTGGTTGCCGTTGCGGGACGTGTCGCCCAGCTTCCGGCCGGCCGGGTTGCACCACTCGCCGTTCGAGCCGCTGCCGTTGCGGCTGGTGTCGATCACGAACTGGGCTGGGAGGCCGAGTGCTCCCCGGATCGCGTTGCCCTTCGTCACCGACTGCGCGGTGGTGTAGTAGTTCGAGGTGTTCAGGGCGAAACCGCGGATCTTGCCGACCTCGATCAGCTTGAGCCGCCGGGCCATCTCGCCCGCCTCGATCCAGGTCGCGTTGCCGCCGTCCATGTAGGCCCAGGTGTTCGGGTTCTTGCCGGCGAACTGGTTGACGGCGTACTTGAGCAGGTCGAGCCGGGTCTGCTTCTCGGCCGCGGGGACGCAGTCGAGCTGGGCCAGCGCGTCCGGTTCGATGATCACCACGGCCGGGCGAGTGCCGATCCCGTCGGCGAACCGGCTGATCCACGTCCGGTAGGCCTCGGGGGAGCCGGCGCCGCCGCCGGAGTGACTGCCGCAGTCGCGGCCGGGGATGTTGTAGGCGATCAGGATCGGCAACTTGCCGGCGTTGTCGGCCGCCGTCGTGAACGACCGGGTCGCCGTGGCGATGTCGCCACTCCAGTTGCCGAACCAGCGACCGCCGGCCTTCTCGGCGATCTGGGTCCGGATCAGGGTGGCGTCGGCGTGGCCGGAGTTCTGCCGGACCCAGGTGGCGGGGTTGGAGTTCGGGTCGACGTAGAAACCGCTGGTCATCGACGTGGGGTCACCGGCCACCCGGGCGGGCTCCTGGCTGGGCATGGCCAGGGCGGGTTGGTTGCCGATAGCAACCACGGAGACCGTGAGGGGCACGGTGAGCAGGCTGAAGAGAGCCTTTCGCAGGCTGGACATCGAAGGGTGGTCCTTCCGTGAGGGGCGGAAACAACTACTCAACGTGTCGACGACGTTACGCAGGAGATTAACCGGTTAGTCCCTGATTTGGAAGGTCGTTGACGACTATTGGGTACCGGCCGCGCGCAGCAGCCGCAGCTGGCCGATCTCCGCGGCGTTCTTCATCAGCTCCACGTTCACCCAGGCGAACTGGTCGGCGGTCGAGCGCCCCGCCTCCGGCGGCCACGGGAAGACCGCCGGCCTGGCGAGGTGCTCGTCGTCGATGTCCTCCAGCAGATGTGACCACTGGTCCCGCAGGGCCCGCATCCAGCCGAGCGTCTTGGCCAGATCGCCCGGCCACAGCACCGCAGTACGGTCTGGCGGTACTGCGCCGCGCACGTGGGCCGCCGTGGTCGACCACCACCAGCCGATGTGCCAGGTGAGCCACCCGATCGTCGGCACCGGGATCGGGTCGAGCGCCAGGTCGGACCAGTCGGCCCGCCAGTTGCCCACCCCGTCCGGCCGCACCGTCCAACTGACCTTGGCCGGCTCCCACAGCAGATCCTCCGGGGTGAGCCGCTCCAGGTGGTACTCGAACAGCGCCCAGGTGAGCTCGAACTGATTACGCACCACCGAAACCGAATCCGTCACCGACGGATCATCTCAGCCCCCACCGACACCCGAAGTAATCGGTGGACTGTGACCCAGGGCTGTCCTAGGGTCGTCGGCAGCGAGAAGGATCTCGAGGGGAAGGAGTGACCGATGGAGACTCAGATTTGTCTTTCGGCGCGCCTGGTCCGCTCGTACAGCTCGCACTGAGCGGAGTGGTGCGCCTCCTGCTGGAGGATTCGTGAAGATCCGTACCACCGTCGAGGGCGACCTCGACACCATCCACACCCTCATCGCCGAGCAGTCGCTCAACACCGTCACCCGGGAACGCTGGGACGAGTACCTGGTCAGCGGCGCCTATCGCCACGACTGGACCTGGGTCGCGGAGGACGACGGCAAGATCATCGCCCTGGCCATCTGGTGGGGCATGGAACAGTTCGACCACCCGTTCAGCATCGACGGCCTGTACGCCGTACCGGGGGTCGATCGCGTCGCTGTCTGGACCAGCCTGATCCGGCACACCCTGTCCACCGTCCCGGCGGAGGCGGAGCAGCCGGAGTACCACATCTTCCTGCCGAACGGCTGGCGTGATCGGCCTGATGTCGTCGCCGAACTCGAACCGCGACTCGAAGCTGCCGCGGCCGCCGGGCTGTCCAATCTCACGGAGCGGTTGCGTTATGAATGGACACCGGCTGACGGGTTGCCGCCGCGGTCGACCCGGTTGCGTTTCGAACCGGCCGACGACGACGCCTTCCTGGACGTGTTCCGCCGGGTGATCGAGGGCAGCCTCGACGCCTCGACCAAGCGGGCCGTCGCCCGGGTCGGTGTGGAGGGCTCTGCCAAGGAAGACCTGGAGGTCTACCAGTCGATGCCGGGAGAGCGATCCTGGTGGCGGCTGGCCTACAATGCTGACGACGAGCTGATCGGCTTCGCGCTGCCGTCGGCGAACAACGGCGGGCCGGTGGTCGGGTACCTCGGCGTACTGGCCGAGCATCGCGGGAACGGCTACAGCGACGACCTGCTCGCCGAGATCACCCACATCCTGGTCGAAACCGGCGCCGACCGCATCCGCGCCGACACCGACCTGACCAACAAGCCGATGGCAGCAGCCTTCGAACGCCTCGGCTACCGCAACCACGCAGTACGAATGGTCGCCAGCCACTAACCGGCGATCTCGGCCGCCGGCGTTTGTCCTGCGTCTGAGGGGCAGACGCGGGCGGGTGGGGCCCTATGCTTCGCTGACATGTCAGATATCTCCGGCTGTTGGGGCGGAGTCACGGGGAGTCGGGGCGATGCGTGATATCGCACTGATCCTGCATGTGGCGGCCGGGCTGGTCGGTCTTGTGTTCGGGCCGTTGGCCGTCATCGTCACGCTGCGATCTCGCCAGCTCAACTGGGCCGGCGAGATCTTCCACTGGGCCGTGGTGGCGGTCTGCCTGACCGCGATGGTGATGGTGCCCTACGACTGGGACCGGCTGTGGATGTTCTGGCCGATCGCGATCGTTTCGTACCTGTTCGTGTACTTCGGTCAGCGCGCCGCGGAGTCACCCGGTGGCTTCTCGTACCGGGGTGTACTCCGCGGCTACGGTGGCGGCTGGATCGCTTTGTGGACAGCGATCCTGGTCGTCAGCTTCACCGAGCACCCATGGATGTGGGCGATCCCGGCCGTGGTCGGCACGGCCGTGATCGAGGCGCTCTGCTTGCGGCCTAACGCAGTGGGCGGAAGAAGGTCCTGAGGTCCTCGGTGAGCAGCTCGGGCACCTCCATCGCGGCGAAGTGGCCGCCCTGCTCGTACTCCGTCCAGTGCTCGATCTTGCCCTCGGGATCGGTCAGGCTCTTGATCGCCGTCTCGTTCCCGAACACGGCCACACCAGTCGGCGGCCCAGCCACCGCACCCCACTCCTGAGCCGCACCCTCACCGGAGCCCCAGCCACCGCCATCGCCTTCGCCTCCGCTGGAACCCCAGCCGCCGCCATCGCCCGACTGCATTGCGAGCAGTGCCTTCCACGCGGCCATTCCCTCGTAGACCGCGTGCGCCGACGACGCCCCCGAACCCGTGAACCAGTAAAGGCTGACATTGGTCAGCAACTGGTCGCGATCGACCGCATCCTCCGGCAGCTTGTGCGCCGGGTCGGTCCACTCCGCGAACTTCTCCACGATCCACGCCAACTGTCCGACCGGCGAGTCGTTCAGCGAGTACGCCAGCGTCTGCGGCCGCGTCATCTGCTGCACCAGATAACCGAACCCTTCGTCCTGCAAGGCGTTGAACCGCTCCGCCCGCGCCCGGTCCGAGTCGTTCAGCCCGTCCAGCGGGATCGGATCCCCGAACGGCGCCGACCCACTCACCCCGGCCAGGTGGATACCGATCACATGAGCCGCATCCACCATCGGCAGAATTCCCGCAACACCCGATCCCGCGTCGGTGCCGTGCGCGGCGTACCGGTCGTACCCGAGCCTGCTCATCAGCTCGGCCCACATCTGCGCGACCCCGAAGAGGTTGAACCCACCTTCACCGATCGGGTTCGAGAACCCGTACCCCGGCAGCGACGGTACGACGACGTGAAACGCGTCGGCCGGGTCACCACCGTGCGCGCGCGGATCGGTGAGCGGGCCGATCACCTTCTGGAACTCCACCGGCGAACCAGGCCAGCCGTGCGTCAGGATCAGCGGCGTCGCACCGGGCTCGGGCGAACGCTGGTGGAAGAAGTGGATCCGCTGCCCGTTGATCTCGGTGACGAACTGCGGAATCTCGTTGAGCGCCGCCTCCTGGGCCCGCCAGTCGAATCCGTTCGCCCAGTACTCAGCCAGCTCCTTCAGATAACCCACCGGTACGCCGCGACTCCAGTCGTCCACCCGCGGCACAGCCGGCCACCGAGTCTCCGCCAACCGGGTCCGCAGGTCATCGACCTCGCTCTGCGCGATCTCGATCCGGAAGGGCTGAATCTCACTCTGGTTCGTCATACCGCCAACGCTAAATTCGGTAGCGGCCGACTTCTGGCCGCTACCGAACCTTTCGACGAAAACAGCAAATGAAGGAGCCGATCAGGCTTGGCCGGCCTGTTCCTCAGGCGTGGACTTGCGGACTACCAGGCGGGTCCAGGCGCCGACGTAGACGCGGTCGTCGGTGTTGAGTTCGCGGCGCTGGCCCGGGGTGATCGGGTCTTCGGGCAGAGGGCCGGAGGACGGGCCGACGAAGGTGCCGTTGGAGGACTGGAGGTCCTCGACCCACCAGCGCTGGCCGTCCGTGGTGAGCTGGGCTTGACGGCGGCTCACGCCGGTGTCGTCGCCGCAGTCGATCTCCGGGGTGATGCCACGGCTCTTGGAGGGGCGCCCGACCAGCACGCTCTTCGCGGTGACCGGGATGACCACCGGCAGGCCGGGGGACGGGCACGGGTCGTCGCTCTGCTGCACCTCGTACCAGTCCGGGTCGACCCAGCGCTCAACCACCCAGTCGGCGACTTCCTGCGGCGCCGGCGGCACCGGGGGCGGCGTACCGAGGTCCAGGGACGAGGCCGGGCGGGGCATCGTGCCGGTGGTGAAGTCGTAGCCGCAGCTCTCGCAGAACAGCGCGTCAGGCGCGGCCGGCTCCGAACAGTTCGGGCAAGCCTGTACTGCGGGGGCGGGGGCCGGAGCCGCCACAGCAGGGGATGGCACCGCAGCGGCCGCGGGTGTCGCGGCTGCCGCGATCGGCAGGCCGCAGACGTCGCAGTAGTCGGTGGAGACGGACGGGTGCCCGCTCGGACACGTCGCTGAGGTCATTTCTTCACCCGGGTGGTCTTGGTGGAGGCGGTGTCGAGTGCCATCTCGTCGGCCTTCTCGACACTGCGCTTGAGCCGCACGGTGCCGGTGTCCTGGTCGTCGATGTCGACCACCTTACGGAGCCGGGTGGTGGCTTCCTCGTTCCCGGTCTGCGCGGCGAGTTGCACCGCACGGCCGAGCTTGGTGGTCGCCGTCGCCGTGTCACCGGCGGCCTTGGCGGCCAGGCCTTCCTGGATCGCGTCGGCCAGCTCGGTCTGGCCGGTGTAGTGCGCGACCTCCGGGCTGATCCGGGTGGTGAGCGCCTCGTCCTCCGACCACAGCGCGCGGACCAGGCCCTGGGCGACGACGTCGTTGCCGATCACCAGCTGCACCCGGGCCGCCAGCTGCTCCTGGCCGATGCCCTTGGCCGCCAGCCGGATCGCCACGTGGTAGTCGCGGGACTCGTCACCCCACGACCCGGTCGGGTAGGCGCCGGTCAGCGGGTTCACCTCGGTACGCCGGGACGTCAGGTCCTCCACGGTCGGAGCCACCTGCCGGACGAACAGCACCTGCGCGCCCTGCGGAGCCCAGACCCGCATGTCGGCCTGGGCGACGCCCTTGCTCATCGCGTTCTGGATGATCCTGGCGAACTCGGCGGCGAGCTGATCCGGCGCCGGGATGATGTCGACGGTGCCGAGCAGCGCCTTCGCGATCCGGCGGACCTCGTCGACCTGCCAGGCGACGCCGACTCCGCGGCAGTCGGCCTGGAACTGGCCGGTGACCGCCTGGATCGTCTGGGTCAGCGCCTCGGGCGTCTCGTGCTGGTTCTCGCCGTCGGTGAGCAGCAGCGCGTGCTTCTGGGTCAGCGACGGCACGGTCTGGAAGACCCGCGAGGCGAGCCGCAGCCAGGTGCCCATCGCCGTACCGCCGTCGGCGTAGAAGCGGGAGACCGCGTCCTTGGCCGCCTGCCGGGTGAACTGGTCCATCCGCACCATCACCGGCTCGGGTGACGGCGGGAACGCCAGCTGCGCCCGGTCGTTGCCCGAGATGACCGCGAACCAGACCCCGTCGAGGATCTGGTCGAGCGCGGTCTGGGCCGCGAACGCCGCGGCCCGGACGCCGTCGGCGCCCATCGAGCCGGAGGTGTCGACGATGATGATCTCGCCCGCGTCGCCGCTGCCGGACTGGCCGGCCGACCCCGCGCCGCTGCAGGACACCGTGACGATCGCGTGCACGTCGGTGCCGCCGTCGGGCAGGAACTCGTTCTGGTACACGGTGGCGGAGAACTCGGCCATCTCAGGCGTCCTTTCGGTGGAGCTTCTTAGATACGAGCGAGTGCGACGGTGATGTTGTCCTGGCCGCCCTGGGCGTTGGCCCAGTCGACCAGGGCGGAGGCGGTCGCCAGCGGATCGCCACCGTGGGCAGCAGCGGTCTCACGGGTCAACTCAGCCAGCGGTGCGGCCTCGGAGCAGTAGTTCCACAGTCCGTCCGAGCAGGCCATCAACCAGCCCGGGCCGGCCACCTTCAGGGACGTCGTACGGGGTGTGTGGTCCGGAGCGTCCTTGCCGAGCCAGCGGGTGATCGCGTGGCCCTGCGGCCCCGACTCGGCCTCATGCCGCGGTACGCCGGTCGCGATCAGCTCGGCAGCCCAGGAGTCGTCCACAGTCAGAGCAACGGCCTCAGCGTTGTCCGGGAACCAGTACGCGCGGCTGTCACCCACGACACCCGCCACCAGGAGGTCGCCCTCGAGCACAGTCGCCACAAACGTGCAGGAAGCCGGATTAGGGCTGTCCGGCGAAGTGTTCGCCAGTACTGCGTCGCTGGCGGCGTCCGCTGCAGCCTTGAGCCGCGCCACCACCGCACTGATCCGGGAGGACTCGGTCCCCATGCCCTGCGCGTTCCCGACCTCCAGTACGTCGAGTGCGGCGCGGGCAGCGGCCAGGCTGGCCACGTCGGAGTCGAGCGACGAGCTGACCCCGTCGCAGACCACCAGCAGCGCCCGGCTGCCCGGCTCTGGGTCGGCAGCGATCGCCATGGCGTCCTCGTTGCGGCTGTGCCGGATGCCTCGGTCGCAAACGCCGGCCACCCAAGGGGCAGGCTGCTCGCTGAAGTGGTCACGCGGCTTGGCGGCCTTGGTGCCACAGGTCTCGCAGTACCCGTCGGCACTGATCGTGCCGCCGCAGGAGCGGCAGGGACCAGGTGGAGCCTCGGCGCCGCGAGCACCGGACGGGTTCAGCTCGACCGTCGGCTCGGTGTCCGTGTCGATCGCGGGCGTGGTCGGTGTGGCAGGGGTGAGCTCGGCCCCGCACGCCTCGCAGAAGCGGTCGGTGTCGGAGATCGGCCCACCACACTGGGGGCAGACCGTCTTGGTCGTACTCGTCATCGCAGCGTCCATCCTCGAACATCGTTGGCCAGGTCGACCAGGGCGATCCGTTCCTGCCGGTTCCGCGCGTGCCCGGCGAGCTCACGGTAGGCGGCTTCGAGCCCGTCCCGCAGTTCAGGCTCGACCGCTTCCCGTCCGGCGATCTTCAGACCGGGCTGCGGGCCCTTGCCGAGGACCTCGTCCAGAGCGGTCCGGAAGATGTTCGCGGTCAGGTTCGCCCGGTCGACCGGGTCGATCGTCACACTCTCGATGTTGCTCATCGCCTCGGCCAGCGCGGGCAGCCCACGCCCCGATCCTGCCAGTAGACCGGCTCGCATCCGGCGAGCCCGGACGAAGGACCCGCTGGTCGGCGGTACCAGGTCGAGCGCGGCGACGGCTCCATCGAGGTCACCACGCGTCGAGCGGATCGCGGCCAGCCCGAAGGCCGAGGGGGCGATGTAGTTGGCGTCAGTACGAGCACAGGTCAGGTACAGACCCTCCGCCACGTCGTACTCGCCGCTGAGCTCGCAGGAGACGGCCAGGGCGAGCTTGGGCGCCAACTCGCCCGGTACCTGCCCGTAGACGGCGTTGAAGGCCGACTGGGCCGTCCGAGCGTCGTTGCGAGCCAGGGCAACCAGCCCGGACATCCACACGGCCCGCCACTCCCACGGGTCGGCCGCCAGCAGGTCGGCGACAGCGGTGTCGACCATGTCGAAGCGGGACGGCCCGATCTCCAGTGCGCTCTGGGCGATCTCCAGGAGGATCTGAGCGGACGACTCGGGCGCGTCGACCAGGAGCTCCAGGCGCTGCTCCGGGTTCGGCACGCTCACGGTCTTCAGCCAGCCGGCCATCTTGTCGCTGTCGTCCTTGGCGAGCGACGGCAGCCGCCGCCACGCCTCTGCCTTCTCTCCCAGGCCGGCCGCGAGGTCACCCGGGCTGCCGAAGAGCAGCGACGAGGTGGAGTGCCGTGCAGCCTTGTCGCCCGACTTGTTGGCCACCACCTCCCGCAGTACTCCGAGGAGCTGGACGCGGAACTCGTCAGCGGTCTGGAAGCGGTCGGCCGGGTCGGGCGCGCAGGCCTTCACCAGGAGCCGGTAGACCGAGTCGTACTGCTGGAACAGCGGCACCTCGGACACCGGCGGCAGCGAGTGGACGTACCGCGACTGGTAGCCGCGGAACTCGAAGGCGAGCACACACAACGTCCGGCCGAGCGTGTAGATGTCCGACGCCACCGACGGGCCGACCTCGGCCACCTCCGGTGCCTGGAAGCCGACCGTGCCGTAGATGGCCGAGTCGGCGTCGTCGATCCGCCGCACGCCACCCAGGTCGATCAGCTTGACCGCGTCGCCGACCTGGATGATGTTGTCCGGCTTGAAGTCGCAGTAGACCAGGCCGAGATCGTGCAGGTAGGAGAAGGCCGGCATGATCTCGAGCAGGTAGGCGATCGCCTGGTCGACCGGCAGCGCGTCGTACTGGTTGTTGTTGGCCTGCATGCGTTGCTTGAGCAGCGTCTTCAGCGAGGTGCCGCCGACGTACTCCATCACGATGTAGCCGGCGCCTTCGTGGGTGACGAAGTTGTAGATCTCCACGATCAGCGGGTGCTCGACGCGGGCCAGGAACTGCTGCTCGGCGATCGCGGCCGCGACGGCGTCCGGGTCCTCGGAGTTCAGCAGGCCCTTCAGCACCACCCAGCGGTTGGACACGTTCTGGTCCTGGGCCATGTAGATCCAGCCGAACCCACCGTGCGCCAGGCAGCCGCGCACCAGGTACTGGCCGCCGACCAGATCGCCGTCCTGCAGCTTCGGCGAGAAGGAGAACGGGCTGCGGCACTTGGGACAGTAGCCCTCGGTCCGGCCCGGCTGGTCGCCCCGCGCCCGGCCGACCGCGTTGCCGCAGGTGGGACAGTTGCGGCGTTCCTCCGGGACCATCGGGTTCTTCAGGATCGCCTTGCTGGCGTCGATCGCGGGGATCGGGGGCACATGGGTCAGCCCGGCACCCAGCCTGGCCCCGCGCAGGCGGGTGGACGAAGTACCGAGGCGGCGGGTCAGCTTGGAGCCGGCCGCTGTCGCCCTGGCCGAGCCCAGTGGGGTCGAGGCCAGGCGGTTGGAGGCCCGGGAGACGGTTGACGCAGTACTGATCGGGTCAGGTGCCGACGCGGCCGCTGATCCGCCAGGAGTGCCGCAGACATCGCAGTAGCCGTCCACCACCGTCCCTGAGCAACCAGGCTGGTTGCAGGCGCCAGCGGCCGTCGGGGGCCCGGAGATGCCGGGCCGTCCCGTGACAGCCGAGACACCGGGAGCTGCAGCGGCACTGGCGGCAGGGGAGCCGCAGACGTCGCAGTAGCCGTCCAGGATCGTGCCGGTGCAGCCCGGCTGTGTACAGGCGTTGGTCGTCATGTCGTCACTCCCAGATACGTCTGGTACGCCGCCACCAGCGCGCCGAGCCGAACCAGGTCCACTGGTTCCGCGTCGAGCACCGCACGGCCACGTCGATAGAGCTCTGCCAGGTCTTCGGTGGTTCCACTGTTCCGGGGGACGCTGCCGGCTTTCACCTGGTACGCGTCCAGCCGCCCGGCCAACTCGTCTCTACGCTCCAGCGCCGAGCCGTACGCCGTCTGCGCCTGACCCAACGCCCGCCGTACCGCGTCCAGCCGCTTCAGGTACTTCGCCAACTCAGCCGGCGTGTTCGGCACCGGCCCCAACGCCGTGACATCCGGTACTGCGAGCCGCGGCGCCGGCGTGACAGCCGCGACGCAACGGTCGGCCAGTGACCGGACGGCCTGCCCCTGCGCTTCGAGCTCGGTCCGTACCGCGCGGGCCCTGGCGACGTCCGCGGCCCGTTCGCGCCGGGTCGCCGCACCGACGATCAGGTCGCGTTCGTTGTGCGCGGCATCGATCTCCAGCGGGCCGATCAGCCCGCCGATATCGGCACCGCGCTTGGCCCGCTCGGTCAGGTCGGTGACCCGGCGGTCCAGGTCGTGGTGGGCCGCGATCGCCGCGTTCCGGGTCGCCGCGGGTTCGATCGCGACCAGGTCCTTGATCCGTTCCACCTGGGCGCGAAGCTGCCGCAAACGCGCCGCCAGCTCGGCGTCACCGGGCGCGAGCGCGAGCTTGGCCCGCAGCGTCGAGGCCAGCGCGTCCGACAAAGTACATGCCTCAGGCAACGAAACGGCGAGCGAACCGGCCGCGCCACCGGTGTCCAGGCCGCCCCAGATCAGGGTCGAGATCCGCTCGGTCTCGGTCGGCCCGACCCGGCCGGAGTCCCAGGTCACCAGGATCAGCTCGTACCGGTCCGAGACCGCCTTCCAGACCGCCATCGACAACACCACGTCGGCGCTCAGGGCGTCGGCGTCGGCGGACTGCAGGGCAGCCTGGTCGAGCTCGTCCAGCTCGGCGTGGCGCCGGTCCCGCCAGGTGCCCAGGGCATCGAGGTACGACAGCAGATCCTTCGCAGGGATGCTGCTGCCGATCCTGCCCGGCGGGGACGGCGCGGTGGCCGTCGGCGTACCAACTGTCACTGGTCGCCTCGGCCGTAGAGCGGCTTGGGCGGAAGCCCCGGACCGAGGGCAGGGCCGAGCCACTTGTCGTACGACTGCTGCCAGGCCGACTTCGCCCCCGGAGCGGGTGCGGTCTTCATCTTCTCCAGGACGCCGTTGACGAACATGACGAAGTCGACCTGCGCGCTGTTGATCCCGAGTCCGTACGGCTCCTCGCTGATCTTCTCCGCCTTGGTCACCCGGGCATACGGGTCCTGAGCGGCATCGCCGGCCAGCACGGTGTCGTCACCGGAGATGCCGACCACCTTGCCCTGCTGGAAGAGCGCCAGGCAGCCGGTGTCGGTATCCGCGGTGACCGGGATGATCTTGGGGTTCGCCTCCATCATGTTGTCGAGGCTGGTCGAGCCGGCCGGCGCGCAGACCTTCTGGCCGCTCAGCTCGGCCAGGCTCTCGACCTTCATGTCGCGCTGGACGAGCAGCTTCTGGCCCGAGCGGTAGTACTCGGCGGAGAACGCGATCTCCTGCCAGCGGGCGCAGTTGATGGTCATGTTGCGCGCGACGATGTCGACCTCGCTCCTTTTCAGGGCAGGGATCCGCTGCGGGCTCGAGATCACCCGCAGCTCGACCTTGTGCGGCCGGCCCGGCGCCGGGGTGCCGAAGATGGCGTCGGCGACGGCGTTGATCATGTCGATGTCGAAGCCCTCGATCGTTCCGGTGATCGGGTTGCGCGAGCCGAGGTTGAGGCTGTCCGCGGACACCCCGGCGATCAGTCGTCCGCGGGCCTGAATGCGGGCCATCGTCGAATTGGCGGGCATCGCGAGCGGCTCCGGCAGCGGACCGGCCGGCGCATACGACTGCAGGGCGGTGGCGTTGGAGCACGTCTGGGCTGGCGGAGGGGCCGCCTTGGTGGGCCGCGGCGTCTCCTTCACCGGCAACGGCGTCGCGTCGTACGAGCTGGAGCCGCAGGCGGTCGCGGCGAACAGCAGCGCGAGCGAACCGGCGATCACACGGAGCTTGGTCATCGGTACTCCTCCAGTCGCTGGGAGAATCCCCAGGCGGCGAGCAGGGCGGCGACGATCCCGATCGGCAGCCCCAGCCAGCCGATCGGCGGCAGGTCGTTGCGGGCCTGGCTCAGCTCGGCGCGAGCGGTCTCGCTGAACCTGCTGAGGTCCCTCGACGACCGGTCGTCGAAGGCCTTGAAGGCCGCGTTGGACGAGATGTTGTTCTCCCCGATCGCCTTCTCCACCGCGGCGTCCCAGTTGCCCCTGTCATCCTCGTTGCGGATCTCGACGTGGACCGCGCGATAGCGGTTCCACAACGGCGCCAGCCCGACGCCCCGCTCGACCCGGCCCAGCTGGCTGCCGGTGTTGTCGGCCGCCTTCTTCCAGGCATCCTCGAACGCCGCGCCGGAGCCGCGGGCGATCAGGGTCAGGCTCTCGTTGGACTTCGCGTCGTACGCGCTGATCCGGGCCTGCGACAGGGCGAGGGTGTCGGCGAACGCCTCGTTCCGGGTTTCCTTGGCATCGCTCGACGAGCCGGCCAGCGAGGCGCCGCCGACGACCATGGTGAACAGCACGAGGGCCGCGGCGGCCGCGATCGGGAGGTTGAGGTAGCGGTGACTGCGCTTGGCCAGCCAGACCAGGCAACCGACGAGCACGGCCAGCGCGAGCAGACCGGCCACGATCAGCCAGAGGTTGCCGTCGTTGATGCCGTCGAACTCGGTGTTCACCCGGGACTGGTTGGCCTTGACCAGCTCCTTCAGGACCGGGAGCGAGTCGCCCTGCAGGGTCGCGCTGGCGTCCTTCAGGTACTGCGAACCGATCGGCAGGCCCTGCCGGTTGTTCGCCCGGGCCTGCTCGATCAGCCCTTGGTAGGTGAGCAGGGTGGCGTTGAGCTCGCCGAGCGCCTTCTGGTCCGCGGGCTGCGCGGTGGCGGCCTCGGAGATCAGCCGGGCGGCGGTCGCCATCGAGTCGACGAAGTGCTGACGCTGCGCGGGTGGCTCCAGGCCGCCGACCAGGAAGGCGTTGGTGGCGTCGGCGTTCGCGCTGACCAGGTTGGTGTGGATCGCCTGGATCCGGACCAGCTGGGCGGTGTTCGCCTCGGCCCGCTGCAGGGCACCGTCGGACTGGTTGTAGCCCTGGGCCGCGGCGAGGCCGAAGACCACGCTGACGATCGCGGCGACGATGAGCAACGCGCGCATCCGGCCCGGCGTCCCCTCGAACCAGGTCGCGATCCGGCCCTTGACCAGCTGGGCAACGGGCGGCGGTGCCGGCTGACCCGGCGCCGCGGCCTGCGGAGCCGCCGGCGACCTGGTCGCGGGGGGCGCACTGGCAGTCTGTGTCACGCCGTCTCTCCTTGCTCGTCCTTCGGTACCACGGGCCCGGGCTGCTCCGGTACTACGGCTCCGGGGCGCTCGGGCTGCTCCGGTACTGCGGGTTCGGGGTGCTCCGGTGGGGCCGGCTGTTCCAGTGCGACCGGTGGGGCCGGCTGGTCCGGTGTTTCCGGGTGGAGGTCTTCGTCGGTGAGGTCCTCGGCGACGATCTGACGCAGCTGCTCGGTGGTCGGTGCCGTCACGTCGCGCAGCCGCCAGGCGTGCCGGCCGATCGCGGCCTCCAGCATGTTCCGCGAGAACCGGCCGTTGCCGAACGAGCGGTCCCGCCGGGTCGAGGCGAGGATCACCTTGAACTGGTCCAGCGCTTCCGGCGTCAGCTCGTAGTCGGCGCCCGCGGCCAGCCCGGTCAGGATGTCGGTCAGCTCTTCGTCGGTGTAGTCCTCGAACTCGATCGTGGTCCGGAACCGGCTGGCCAGGCCGGGGTTCGCCGCGATGAAGTCCGCCATCGGTTCGGGGTAGCCGGCCACGATGACGACCAGGTCGTCGCGCCGGTCCTCCATCTCCTTGACCAGCGTGTCGACGGCTTCCCGCCCGTACTGGTCGGCCCCCAGCTCACCGGCGGTCAGGCTGTACGCCTCGTCGATGAACAGCACGCCACCAGCCGCGGAGGCGACCACCTCGGCAGTCTTCGTTGCCGTCTGCCCCAGGTAGCCCGCGACCAGCTCGGAGCGATCGACCTCGACCAGTTGCCCCTTCGAGAGCAACCCGAGCGCCTTGTAGATCCCGCTGACCAGCCGGGCGACGGTCGTCTTGCCGGTCCCCGGGTTGCCGGTGAACACCAGATGCCGAGTAATCGTAGGACTCTTGAGCCCCGCCTCGCTCCGGAGCTTCTCCACCCGCAACACCGCAACCTGCCGATGCACCTCCCGCTTGACCCGCTCAAGCCCGGTCAGCGCATCCAGCTCAGCCAGCAACTCCTCAACGGACCGCTCCGGCACGGCAGGCTCGGTCTCAACAGCCGCCTGCGCAGCAACCGCAGGCACTCCTGCAGCCGCGGCCCCGCCCACAACTGGAGCTCCCGCACCCGGAACTCCAGCCTGCTGCTGCCGGGCACCTGCTGCCTGCAACTGCGCGGCTGCTGCGACCGATGCGTTGCCGATGACTCGCATGGTGGGTTCGCCGAGGGTGCAGGCGGCTGAGGCGACCTCGGCCAGCGCTTCGGCGTACGGGATCTTCTCGGGGGAGCCCTGCGCGACCAGGTCCGTCAGTACTGCGGTGGGCGCTCCCCGCCACCTGCGACCCCGTACTGCGGCGTCGAAGAAGTCCTGTGTGCCGAAGCCGGGCGTGACAGCGGCCCAGTCGACGGGAGCGCCTGGTGCTGACTCGGCCAGTGCGGCCGCGAGTGAGAGGGCCTCTGCTCGGGCGACGTCCTCCGAGACTCCGGCACGAGCTGCGACTGCCAGCAGCGCCGACAGCGCGTCCTGCAACGAAGTACTCTTCACGCCGCTCATGCGCCCCCTCGCCCGGTTGGTGGTTGCAGTGGTCCGGAGCCGGTGTCCGGTGGTGGTGTCGACTCCGTCGTACCGAGGGCTAGACCGCCACCGGTCGACCCGGTGCCGAACTTCTCCTGCAGGAACCGGCCGTGCGCGATCAGTGCCGCCGCATCCGCCCGGTTCACCGCGTCGAACACCTTGTCCATCGTGGATCCCAGCAGGTCCAGCTGGTCGATCAAGATCATCAGCGACGTCTTGCCGCGATCCACCGGCCGGCTGTCGGCCCATTGCCGCGGCAGCCGCAGGTAGCCGCCGATTGCTTCCGGCAGGTAGTCGGTCGCGGTCGCCATCACGGAGTACGCCTGGGCGCTGCCGCCGAGGTTGCCGAGTCGCGGGATGGTCTCGCGCACGATCCGCACCACCCGGTTGACCCGGGACGCCACCACGGCCGGTACCGCGCCGTCCGCGACGAGTTGCTCGACCCGGACCAGCGACTTCTCCAGATCGTCGGTCGTCGGCGCGCGGGGGACCGGTACCGGCTCGGGCTCCGCCTTGCGGCCGGTCAGCCGCGCGAAGAAGTCACCCAATGCCATCCGGTTGTGCCCCCGCTTCTAGATCTCCCCAGCGCCGGAGCGGAGTACTCCGGCGCACGTACTGCAGCCTGGTGTCGGCTGGACCTGCCTGGTTCAGCGCCCGAGGTCGAGCGTGCCCTGGACCACTCGCTGGTCCTGCCGGGCGACCCGGTCCAGGTAGCTGCGGGACTTGGTCACCTCGTTCTCCAGCGTGCCGATGGTGGCCGCCATGTTGTCCAGCGCCTCCACCTTGAAGGTGTCGATCGCGTCCATCGTGGCGTAGATGTTGGCGAAGGCCGCCTGCAGCTGCGGCAGCCCGATGGTCGCCGACGCCGCCTGCTGCTGGATCGCCACCGAGTTGTCCCGCAGCATCTGCGAGGTGCGCTCGATCATCCCGCTGGTGGTGGTGTTCAGCGCGGTGATCTGGTCGAGCACGAGCTTCTGGTTGCCCAGCGCCTGCGCCACGATGACCGCGGTCCGCAGTGCGGAGACCGTCGTGGTGGAGGCCCGGTCGACACCCTTGATCAGCTCGATGTTGTTCTTGATCACGATGTCGATGGCCAGGTAGTTCTGGATCGACACGGCCAGCTGGACGAGCAGGTCCTGGTGCTTCTGCCGGACGTAGAACAACACGTCCTCGCGCAGTGCCTTGGCCAAGGCCTGGTCGGTCGTCTCCAGCTCGGCGATCGTCGCCGACAGCCGGGCGTCGAGCCGCTCGGCGACGTACACGTACTGGTTCAGCCGGCCCATCGCGTCCCAGAGCTGCTGCTTCTCCAGGTTCAGCGCGGCGTTGTCCTTGGCGAGCTCGTCCTGACCGTTGCGCAGCGAGTGCAGGATGCCTTCGAGGTGGCTCTGCGCGCTCTGGTACTTGCGGAAGTAGTCCTCGATCTTGTCCCCGAACGGGATCATCCCGAGCAGCTTCTTCGGCCCGGTCGCTTCCTTCGGGTCCAGGTCCTCGACCGTACGGCGAAGTTCGAGCAGCGTCTTGCCCACCGTCGAGCCTTCCGACAGCCCGCCTTGGTTGAGGGCCTTGACCGGCGACTGCAGCAGCCGGTTCGAGCTCTCCGCGGCGTGCCGGATGTCGACGTCACCCATGCTGCGGACGTCGCCGGCCTTCTGGGCGAACTCCGGCGAGCGCGGCGCGGCCGTCATCAGCGAGCTGAGGAACGTGTCGACCTTCGAGTCCAGGCCGGGCAGCGCGGCCGGGTCGACCGCCGGGGCCAGGCTCGGCGCCGCGGTCGCCGCTACGGGCTGTGGCGGAGCGGGTGCGGTCAGTACCAGGCCAGGCGCGGTCGCGGTGGGCGGCTGCAGCGGCGACTGCACCGGCGCGGCCTGTGCTGCCGCCTGTCCGGTCTGCCCCGCCGTGCCCTGGGTGTTGTCAGCTTCGGTCATCGTCGTTCCCCTCCGGTGGCCTGCCGCGAGCCTCCGCGCCCGCATCCCCTGTCACACACTCCGTGACGCGCACACAATCTACGCGGTTCCCGGTCCCCAAAGGCACCCCTGCGCCGATCCGTGACCAGGACGTTCCGGAAAGCGGCTAGCGGAGGTAGGTGACGAACGAGAAGCCGGGGTGGTCGGTGCGGGCGGTTTCTCGCCAGGTGGTGCGGTCGACGGTGGGGAAGGTGACGTCGCCGGCGGGGGTCTGGTCGACCTCGGTGAGTTCGAGGCGGTCGGCGTACGGGAGGGCCTGGCGGTAGATCTCGCCGCCACCGGCCACGTAGATGTCGTTGCCGTCGGCAAGTTTCAGGGCGAGGTCGAGATCGTGGGCCACCTCGACGCCGTCGACGGCCCAGTCGAGCTGCCGGGTGACGACGACCGTACGGCGGCCAGGTAGTGGCCGGCCGATCGAGTCGTAGGTCTTGCGGCCCATCACCAGGGTGTGGCCGAGCGTGAGGGCCTTGAAGTGCTGCAGATCCTCGCGAATCCGCCAGGGCAGGTCGTTGTCCCGCCCGATCACCCCGTTGCGGCCGATAGCCGCGATCAGGATGACGCTCATACCGCGATCGGCGCCTTGATCCCCGGATGCGGGTCGTAGCCGTCCAGTACGACGTCCGCGATCTCGTAGGAGTCGATCGAGTCCCGCTTCGTCAGCCGCAGCGTCGGCAACGGCCGAGGCTCGCGGGTGAGCTGGAGCTTCGCCTGGTCGAGGTGGTTGAGGTAGAGGTGCGCGTCGCCGAGCGTGTGCACGAAGTCACCGACCTCGAGCCCGGTCTGCTGCGCGACCATGTGGGTGAGCAGCGCGTACGACGCGATGTTGAACGGTACGCCGAGGAAGATGTCGGCCGAGCGCTGGTAGAGCTGGCAGGACAGCTTGCCGTTGGCAACGTAGAACTGGAACATCGTGTGACACGGCGGCAGTGCCATCGTGTCGACCTCCGCGACGTTCCACGCGTTGACGATGTGCCGGCGGGAGTCCGGGGTGTGCTTGATGGACTCGATCACCGCGGCGATCTGGTCGATGTGCCGGCCGTCGGGGGCCGGCCAGGATCGCCACTGGTGGCCGTAGACCGGGCCCAGCTCGCCGTCGGCGTCGGCCCACTCGTCCCAGATGGAGATGTTGTTCTCCTGCAGCCACTTCACGTTGGTCGAGCCGCTCAGGAACCAGATCAGCTCACCGACCACGGAGCGCAGGTGCAGCTTCTTGGTGGTCACCGCGGGGAAACCGGCGGTGAGGTCGTAACGCGCCTGGTGGCCGAAAACGCTGAGGGTTCCGGTGCCGGTGCGGTCGCCCTTCTCGACGCCGTGGGTGAGGACGTGGTCGAGAAGCTCCAGATACTGCCGCATGCCGCCAAACTAACAGGCCTCGATCCGGCCTGGCTGGCAGACTCGGTGGGTGAGTTCTGACGAGTTCGTGCTGACCTTGGTGCTGCAGGTGGAGAAGGCGGAGCGGCCTGCGCAGACCGATGCGCTGGAGACGGGGGCGCGGGCGGTGCTGGCGATCCTGGCGGATGAGCGGTCGGTCGGCGAGGGGGAGTGGGCCGAGGCGATGCGCGCCTGGCAGGACGCCCGGATCCGGAAGGTGGTACGCCGGGCCCGGGGTGCCGAGTGGCGACGGGCTGCCGCGCTGCCGGGGATCACGGTGACGGGTGGGACAGCCGTCGTACGGGTGTTCCCGCCGGTGCCGCTCGACGAAGTACCGAAGGACCTGGCCAAGCTGCAGGTGACGGGCACCGACCTGGAGGATCCCGAGGAGCTCCCCGTGCTGGCCGCCGGGGTGCCGGTGTTGTGGGTGAATCCCGGGTTGACGATGTCGACCGGCAAGACGATGGCCCAGGTCGGCCACGGTGCTCACCTGGCCTGGCTCGCACTGTCCGACGCCGCCCGCAAGTCCTGGCAGGAAGACAACTTCACCCTGGCCGTCCGCACCGCCACTCCCACCCGCTGGCAAGCCCTGCTGACGACCACCCTCCCCGTAGTACAAGACGCCGGCTTCACCGAGGTAGAACCAGGCAGCCGCACAGTGGTAGCCGAAGTACCACACCTGCTGGGTCAGGAAGAGCACCGGCCAGGCCCTGTCTAACTGTTGGTGGACGGGTGCCGCCGCTTCCTACCGTTTGAAGCCAGTCACTTCGTCGAAGGAGAAGTCCATGGTCAATCGGATCAGACGGATCGTGCTGGCCGGCGCGGCGGCCACGCTGGTGATGAGCGGTCTGACGGCCCAGGTCGCCGCTGCGGACCCGCCTTGCTACTCGGGCGAGGTCTGCGTGTATCGCGACGGCGCTCTGCTGGACAAGTTCCCGCCGGTGCGCCCCGGCCAGTGCAGGACGCTCGGCAAGTACTACGACCGGATCTGGAACCGCTCCGGCAACGTCCAGCGCACCTGGTACACCGGCGGCTGTACCGGCGGCAACCAGCTCGTGTACCACGGTGAGAACAAGTACATCTTCTCCGTCTCAGTCGGAGGCTTCTGACCTGCGGTAGTGCAGGTGGGTGACCCGGTCGCCTTCGATGACTCTGGGGTTGTCGAAGAGTTGGTGGCGGCCGGTGTAGTCGCCGAAGAAGCTTTTGCCGGTGCCGAAGATGACGGGGACGAGGTCGAGGGAGAGTTCGTCGACCAGGCCGAGTTCGAGTGCTTGGCCGGTCAGGTTGCCGCCGGTGAGGGAGACGTTGCGGTCGCCGGCCATGGTCTTGGCCTGGTGGATCGCCTCCTCGAGGTTGTCGACGAAGGTGAACGGGGCGTCGGGGAACGGCCAGTCGGTCGGGGCCTGGTGGGTGACCACGATGACGTGGTCACCCACCGCCGGTACGCCGTTCCAGCCGTTGGTGATGTCGAACAGGCGCCGGCCGATGACGGTGACGGCGATGTCCGGCCAGACCGAGGCGATGTAGTCCGCGCTCGCCTGGGTGACGTGGAACGCGCGGTCCGGATCGGCGCCGTAGACCTCGACCGGTCCGTTGCCGTACCAGTCGAACAGCGGCCCGACGGCGTCGGACTCGTCCGCAATGAAACCGTCGAGGGAGAGAGTCGCCCCTGCGATGACCTTGCTCATTTCGCCACCCGGTACGTGAGATGTTGTGCCGCCTGCGTCGAGACGGCTTCGGTCAGTTCGAGATCGACCCGCGGTGAGTCGCCGGCCGGGAAGAGCCGGGTGCCCGACCCCAGTACGACGGGTGCGACGTGCAGCCGGACGATGTCGACGAGCCCCGCCGCCAGGAACGCGTGGCAGATCTCGCCGCCACCCATCACCACGATTTCTTTGCCGTTGGCAACTTCTCGAGCTTGCCGGACCGCACTGTCCAGCCCGTCGGTGACGAAGCGGAAGCGGTCGCCGAGCCGGGTCTTCGCGGGCGCTTCATGGGTGACCACGAAGATCGGTGGCGCCTGCTCACCCTCGGCCTGCGCGCCGTATCCCATCTCCTCGTTCCAGCCGTGCGGTCCGTCGATGATGTCGAAGAGCTTGCGGCCCTGGATCACCGCGCCGGTCGCGGCGTACGACGCGTCCAGCACGGCCCGGTCGGCCGCGTCGCCGTCGAAGGCCCAGGTGTGCAGCACCTCGCCGCCGCGGCCGAGACCGTGTTCCAGATCGACACCCGGCCCGGTGACGTAGCCGTCCAGCGACATCGAGATGTCGACCACGACCGCGCTCATGACGGCTGCTTCGCGAGGACGTCGGCGAGCCGGTCCATCGAGTCGTTGATGCCGTACTCCATCCCGTTCTGCAGCGCCGCGTCACGCGCCTCGACGGACGGGAACACCGACTGGGTGCGCAGCCGGACACCGGTCTCGGTCGGCTCGTACGTCGCGTTCTCCAGGCAGACCTGGCCGGGCGCGCCCTCCCACTCGAAGGTCTGGATCACCAGGCGGGCCGGCTCGACGGTGTGGAAGACGCCGCGGAACGCGTACTCCGTGCCGTCCTGCGCCTTGTGGATGTACCGGTACTGGCCGCCGGGTCGGGCGTCGTACTCCTCGAGGACCATCTCCAGGTCGCGCGGGCCGAGCCACTGGGTGACCAGCTCGGGATCGGTCTGGACCCGGAAGAGCTGTTCCGGGGTGGCGTCGAACTCGCGCGTCACCGAGACGAACGGGGTGCCCTCGGGGGCGGTGATGGTGGTCGGGTGGGTGCTCATCGGTCCTGCTCCTTCACGGTTTGGAGAACGGCGTCGATGCGGCGGAACTGGCGCTCGGAGGCCAGCCGGTAGTCGTCGATCCAGCTGGTCAGCGCTTCGAGCGCGGCCGGGTTGAGCCGGCACGGCCGGCGCTGGCCGTCGCGGCTGCGGGTGATCAGGCCGGCGGCCTCGAGCACCTGGAGGTGCCGGGAGATCGCCTGCTTGGTGATCGCGAACGGCTCGGCGAGCTCGTTCACGGTCGCCTCGCTCCGCGACAGCCGGGCGATCAGGGCCCGGCGGACCGGGTCACCGAGGGCGGTGAAGCCCCGGTCCAGCGTCTCTTCGTCAACCGACATCTTTATCAACCGTTCCGTTGATCAACTGATGTGTTGACTATAAGGAGATGGTCGAGCCGTGGTCAAGAGGAAAGTTTTAGCAACCTGGGTTGACAACCCCGGGTTGTCAACCTAAGTTGCTAGACGTGGAGAAGCTGGTGGAGGTGGACGATCCCGGGGCCGGGCTGGCAGCGGTCGTCGCATTGCGGCGGCTGGCGGACCGGATCGAGGACAGCCAGGTGGAGCAGGCGATGCGGGCCGGCTGGAGCTGGTCCGAGGTCGCCGAGGTGCTGGGTGTGACCCGGCAGGCCGTGCACAAGAAACACGCCAAGCGGCTGATCGCCGCGGGTGTCACGTTGAGGAGGCGTTGATGGCGACGAAGGTGAACGATGTCCGGGCCGTGCTGGTCCACAGTGCCCGGGCCGAAGCGGTCGAGGACGGCTCGGCCGCGATCGAGGCGGAGCACGTGCTGCTCGCCCTGACCGAGCTGACCGGTACGACGACTGCCCGGCTGCTGGCCGAGGCCGGGCTGACGCGAGAGACCGTCCGTGCCGCGCTCGATCGCGAGTGGGAGGAGAGTCTGTCGGTGGCCGGCGTGACGGTCGCCGTCGCTGAGTTGCCCAAGGCAACACCGGACCGCAGCAGGAACCCCAAGATCGGGGAAACCACCAAGCTGCTGCTCAAACGAGCCACCGACTGCGCCTCCGCAACCGGAGGCGGCCGCATCGGCGCCGCCCACCTGCTCGCCGGCGCCCTCAACACCACCCACGGCCGAATCCCCCGAGCCCTCCACCTAGCCGGCGTCGACCGCGAAGCCCTCCTGACCCAAGCAACCGCCGCCGCAGCCCGCCAGGACCACTGATGACGGCCACCGAGCCCCAGACCACTGTGCGAAACCGCCTGCTGTACTGCGGATTGCTGGCCGGCCCGCTCTTCGCCCTCACCTTCCTGATCGCGGGAGCAACCAGAGGCGACGGGTACGACCCACTACGTCACCCGGTCAGCTCGCTCCAGCTCGGCGACCACGGCTGGATCCAAACCGCGAACTTCCTCGTCGCCGGCGCACTGACCACAGCCTTCGCCATCGGACTCTGGCGCGAGACCCGGCTGGGCGCAGTACTGGTTGGTGTGTGGGGTGTCGGACTGGTGGGTGCAGGCATCTTCACTACTGACCCGGTCAGCGGCTACCCAGTGGGCACACCGGCCGCTCTCGACTACACGACGTCGGGCGCGTTGCACGACGCCTTCTCCCTGCCTGCGTTCCTGGCCCTGGCTGTCGTGCAGGTGGTGCTTGCCCGCGGCCAAGGCCGAGGCTGGGCGATCTACTCGCTGCTGAGCGCGTTGGTTTTCCTCGCCGCCTTCGTGCTGGCCAGTGCCGGCTTCTCGCAGACAGAGCCGCTGGTTGACCTGGCCGGCCTGTACCAGCGCATTGCTGTCATCGTCGGTTTCGCCTGGTTGACCGCACTCGCCTGGCGGAAGATCTAGACGGTTTCGAAGGCGGCCATCATGGCCATGTCTTCGTGTTCCAGGTTGTGGCAGTGGATGAGGTACTTGCCCTTGTGGGCGGTGAACTTAACCAGGACGTCGACCACCTCGGCCGGGCGGACGTCGACGGTGTCCTTCCAGCCGGCGTCGTACGGGCCGGGCTTGGTGCCGCCTCTGCGCAGTACCTGGAAGGGGGCGAGGTGGACGTGCACGGGGTGGTGGACGTCGGTGACGAAGGACCACACCTCGTACTGGTCGAGTTTGACCGAGGCCTGCATGTCGTTGGGGTCGAAGGGGCGGCCGTTGATCGTCCAGCCGCGGTGACCGTGGGCTTCGCCTCGCCGGAACCGCCACTGCCGGTGGACCAGCCCGGACGGCTCGGGGACAGCGGCGTACGCCGAAAGCTTGGCGGGCACGTTGCTGTCGTCAGCGGCTTTGCGGGCAACCTTGAAGCGCATGACCTGCTCGGCACGCCCGCTGTCGAGCTTGTTGAGCAAGGTGACCTCACTACCCGGCTCGTACTGGGAGAAGTCGACCACCACGTCGAACCGCTCGGCAGGAGCAACTACCAGCGTCTTGTGCTCGACCGGAGCGCCGAGCAACCCGCCGTCGCTACCGATCTGCACCAGCTTGGCCGGGCCCTTGTCGAGGGCCAGCTCGAAGCGGCGTGCGTTCGCCGCGTTGAGAATGCGGAACCGGTAGCGCGCCGCATCCACCTCGAGCACCGGCCAGGGAGCGCCGTTGACCAGGATGACGTCGCCGATCACACCTTCCATGTACTTCGCCTCAACGCCAGGACCCTCCTTGGCTGCCGGGTAGAGGAACGACCCATCGGCCGCGAACGCCCGATCCGCCAGCACCAGTGGGATCTCGCGCTCGCCACCCGGTAGCGGCAGCGCGTCTTCCTCGGCATCACGGATCAGGTGCAGGCCGAACAGCCCGCGGTACACCTGTGGAGCGGTGTAGTCCATCCGGTGGTCGTGGTACCAGAGCGTGGCGGCTCGCTGGGTGTTCGGATAGGTGTAGGTCCTCTTGCCTGTCTTCACGTCGCCACCGGTCATGCCACTGTGTCCGGCGTGCCCGTGGTGTCCACCGTCAGGCATCAGCAGGTCCAGCGGCCAGCCGTCGCTCGCTGCTGGAGTGTGGCCGCCGTGGAGATGCACCACGGTCGGTACGTCGAGCTGATTGACCTGCTCGACCACAGTGGTCCGGCCGCTCCGTGTGTCGAAGGTCGGGCCCGGCAGTAGTCCGTCGTACCCGAGCACTTCGGTCTTCAGTCCCGGCAGGATCTCCAGGGATGCCTTCTGCTGCACCACCCGGTAGTAGTCGACGCCTGCTCGTGTGTGGAGAGGCTTCTTCACCGGCGGGATCGGCAAGGGGACCTTGAAGGCCTCGGGCAGTGGCGCTTCGCTGGTCAGGAGTTCGGCGGTCTGGCCGGGCGAGGGGTCGAGGCCGCAGTCGGCCAGCGTGACAGCCAGGCCGGCGGCACCGGCTGCTCCGAGGAATCCACGGCGTGACAGCTTCATTGCTTGATCTCCTTGCGGCCCTGCCGAGCGGCGGAACGGAATGACCAAATCGCCATCCAGACCGCGGTGACGACGATGGCGGTGCCGAGTGGCACGTGGACGGCGAAGTTCTGCGAGTGGCCGACGACCTGCTGGGTCAGCTCGGCGATGACGAGACCGACCGTGACGAGGGCGGGCCACCAGCGGCCGCCGCCCGGGAAGCCGTACAGGATGGCGGCGGGCAGCTGGAGCATGGCGATCAGGAACAGCGACGAGCCGATCGGGCTGTGCCAGTCCATCGCGTCGACCTCGCCGGACAGGAAGTAGCCGGCCAGGATCGGCTGCGCCGTAACGAGAATCGCGTGCGGGACCAGGAAGATCCGCAACAGCCAGAGCGTCGCCCGCGGCCGGCGCGGCCGGCGCTGCCTGGCCTGCTTCAGCTCAGGCGTCGGCCCGGGCTCCGGTTCAGGCTTCGGTCCTGCGGTAGGTGCCGACGTCATGCGAGCACCTCGCTCGGGACAGCTTCCGCCGTACGCCGTACCCGCGCCGTCTTGCGGAAGGTCCAGGCGGCGAAGGCGCAGGCGATCGCCACGGTCGCGACGCCGAGTGGGACATGCAGGGCGAGTTCGCGGCTGTAGCCCATCCCGATCTGGAAGCCCTCCGCGGCGAGCAGCAGCAACGAGACCAGCGGGGCCGAGCCGCGGCCGCCGGAACGCCAGTAGAGGACCGCGATCAGTAGTTGGGCCAGCGCGACGAAGGCGACGCCCAGGCCGATCGGCTCGTGCAGCCGCATCGCGGCGCCCGATCCGTTCAGGTAAGCACCAGCGAGCAGCGGTTGCAGGCAGACCGCAACCGCGTGCACGGCGGCAACCAGCCGAAGGGCAGCAAGGAACTTCATGGCGCCACAGTAGTAGCTTGTCTACATGTAGCGCGACCAGGTATTTCCCTGATCGATCCCTCAGGTGAGATGCCCCAAGGGTGAAACGGAGATACCGGCCCGCTCGCAGACCCAGTGTGGATCAGGGCCGAGCTCGGGCTCGATCCGCAGCTCGTGGTCGTGCAGGTCGTCGCAGGCGGTGCAGCGCGGCCAGCGGACGCCGGAATCGGACAGCCGGTCCTGCACGTCCTGCGCGACCAGTCCGGCGATGTGCTCGGCGCCGTCGGGCCACTGGTCCAGCCACCACTGCCGTCCGGCGACGGCGTCCTCCAGCAAGGACACCATCACGGCGTCGTCGAATCCCCGCGCGGCCAGGTCGTGGAGCACCTGAGCACGGGCCGTCAGCAACACGCCTGGTTCGTTCATCGCCCTTCAGAGTGCCAGACAGAACCGACAAAACCCCAAGTCATCGGACTTGGGGTTCTGTCGCCTCGGGAGAGGTTCTGGGTGGATCAACCAGCAAGCGGCTCGCAGCGCGGGGCCGGGTCGATCCGATCGGCGAGCTTGAGCTCGCGCTCGGCCACCTTCCGCAGTACGGCGGAGAGCTGGGCGCGGACGGCGACGCTGCGCCGCGGGGCCGGCTCGAAGTACTCCTCCTGCGGAGCATTCGGCAGAGCGGACTGGGCGAGGGACCGCGCGTTTTCCACTGCGGTGTTGCCGGCGATGAAGTAAGTCATGGTCGTGCTCCCTTCCGGAGGGCGCGTTGATCAGAACCAGCGGCCGGACGGCCGTCGGTGGTGTGGGTGGTACGGATTCAGTTGCGGGGTGCCGGACCGCTGCTGGCGCGGACCTTCAGCTCGGTCGGCATCGTGATCTGGCGTTCGGTGAAGGCCGGGTCGAGCAGCATCCGCCCGACGGTGCGGCCCTTGTCCTTGATCGGCTGGCTGACCGTGGTCAGCCCGACCGTCCCGGCGGCGGGGATGTCGTCGAAACCGGCCAGGGTCAGGTCCCGGCCGGGGACCAGGCCGCGGGTCTTCATCGCCTCCATCGCGCCGAGGGCCAGGACGTCGCTCAGCCCGACGATCGCGGTCGGCCGGTCCTGGGAGTCCAGCACCCACTCGGCCGCGGCCAGCCCTGAGCTAAAGGCGTTGTGGCCACCCGAGACGAGCCTGATCCGGGCATCCGGCATCGCCTTCTGCAGGCCGCGGACCCGCAGCTCGCAGTCGGTGTAGCCGACCTCGTCGAGGCTGAGCTCGACCGGCCGGCTGCCGGCCGCCTGAGCGTTGTCGAGCAGGACGACGAGATCGCGATGGCCGAGCCTGGCCAGGTGCCGGCCGAGCTCGGCGGCCGCCGCGGTCTCGTCGATCGCGACCCAGGACAGGTCCGGGTGGTCGCCGCGGTCGGTCGAGACCATCGGGATCCCGCGGTTCTTCAGCACGTCCAGCGCCGGGTGGCCGGCGGCGACGCAGAAGATCGCGGCGGCGTCGATCGCGGCCTGCTGGACCGCGTTCGTCCCGCCCTGGATGTCGGTCGGGCTGAGCGGCACCAGCAGCAGACTGGTGGCGAACTCCTCGGCCACCTCGGCCAGGCCGGCCAGGAAGCCGACCGCGTACGGATCGGAGAACGCGTAGGCGAGCTTGTCGGTGAACAGCACCCCGACCGCACCCACCTTGCCGCTGCGCAGCGCCCGGGCGGAGGCGTCGGGCCCGGCGTACCCGAGCTCCTGGGCCTTGGCCAGGATCCGCTCGCGCAGCGCGGCGGACAGCTGGTCGGGCTTGTTGTAGGCGTTCGAGACCGTCGACGGCGACACCCCGGCGGCCTGCGCCACGGTCTTCAGGGTGACTCTCGACATCCCGGCACCTCGTCTCTGGTCAGTCTTCTGTATCGATCTTCTAAATCGTTCTAGAAAAACGATACAGAAGACTTCCGGGGAGTGCAACACCAATTTCCGGAGCGGCTTGGCGGACCGATCAAGGATGATGGCGGCATGGGTTCGTTGCTGGAGGTCATCGCGCTACATCCGGCGGACGCCGAAGCGGCTCAGGAGGGCGGCGCGGACCGGCTGGAGCTGTGCGCCGCGATGGAGGCCGACGGCCTGTGCCCGTCGGTCTCCACGGTCAGCGCGATCCGCCGGGTCACCGATCTGCCGTTGCGGGTGATGCTGCGGCTGTCGGACTCGTTCGGCACCGACGGCGCCGAGCTGAACCGGCTGACCGCGATGGCGCAGTCCTACCTGTCGGCGGGGGCCGACGGGTTCGTGTTCGGGTTCCTCACGCCGGACAACGAGGTGGACGTCGACTCGGTCGCCGCGCTGGCGAGCACCTTCGCCGGTACGCCGTGGACGTTCCACCGGGCCGTCGACCATGTCCTGGAGCAACGCAAGGCGTGGCGTGCGTTGCGCGGGCTGCCGGGGTTGGATTGTGTACTCACCGCGGGCTCGGCGCTCGGTGTCGGGCACGGGCTGGACGATCTGCTCAGCCTGGCGAAGGACGATCCGCAGGTCGCCCAGGTGATGATGGCCGGCGGCTCGCTCCAGCCGGAACACGTGCCCTGGCTGTACGGCGCGGGCGTCCGGCGGTTCCACGTCGGGTCGTCGGTGCGGCAGGACGGTTCCTGGACCAAGGCCTACGTGAACTCGCGTTTCGTCCGGGCCTGGCGCAACCTGCTGGACGCGCAGGACGAGAAGGCATGATCCTCATCGACCCGCCGGCCTGGCCGGCGTGGGACCGCGTCTGGTCCCATCTGGCCAGTGATGTCTCGTACGACGAACTGCACGAGTTCGCCCGCCAGGCCGGCATCCCGGCACGAGGCTTCGACCGCGACCACTACGACGTACCGTCCGACCAGTACGACGCGCTGGTGGCGGCGGGCGCAGTACCGGTGTCCAGCCGGGTGCTGGTTCGGCGGTTGATCGAGGCTGGGTTGCGGCGTCGCAAGGAGCATTGAGGTGGATTTGAAGGGCTTTGCCGGGCTGGATGCGGTGGTCGGCGTGTCGCAGCGCGGGCGGCGCGAGGTGGCGTCTAGTGGCGTAGCCGTTGACACGGTCTTCCGGATCGCTTCGTTGACCAAGACGGTGACCGCTGCGGCGACCGTCAAGGCTCTGCGGGACAAAGGGTTCGGGGTGGACATGCCGGTGGCCGAGGTTCTGCCGGAACTTGCGACCGAGTTGACCGTCGGGCAGGTGTTGTCGCAGTCCACGGGACTCAAGCAGACGGTGGATGCCGGGGCGGCCGCGGCGCTGGGCGAGGGCGACGACGTGTTTCTCGCTGCTGCGCGGCTGGTGGTGGAGGGTGGGCAGGAGTATCCGCCGGGGGAGCGGTGGGCCTACTACAACGGGAACTACTTCCTAGCGGGCGCCCTGCTGGCAAGGTTGACCGGGGGCACCTTCGAGGACGGCATCGATGAGCTGATCTCGGCCTGCGGCCTCACAGCCACCGGTTTCCTCGCCCCTGCGGGGCGGGCAGCAGGCGAGGCGGTCTATCCGCGGGCTCGGCGGCCTAGTGGTGGGTTGTGGTCGACTGTTCCCGACCTGTTGAGCTTCTGTGAGTTTCTCCTGCGGGACAAGGGGTTGCTGGCCGAGATTGCGCGGCCTCGGGTGGAGTTGCCGCTGGCCTATGGGCTGGGATGGGGGGTTGGGCCGGCTGGGATGCTTTATCTGAATGGGCGTCTGAGCGGCTATCGAGCGGCCATGTTGTTGTCGCCGCGCGAGGAGTGGGCCGCTGTCATGCTGGTGGCCGATACCGATGCGTTGCCGGCGATCGCGCAGTACCTGGACGAGTTGCAGCGCCCGCTCACCGGCGTACCGATGGCCCGGCTGATCGAAGACTTCGCCGCGTAGCTGCTTCGCAGAGAAAGGTGCCCCAGGCAACTACCCTGGGGCACCTTCTCTTCAGTCGAGCAGTTCGGTCACCGTGCCGGCGGCGACGGTGTGGCCGCCTTCACGGACGGCGAAGCCGAGGCCGACAGTCATCGCGACCGGCTTCTCCAGCTCCACGCCGAGCTCGATCGTGTCACCCGGCATCACCAGGGCGATCTCACCCAGGTCGATCCCGCCGGACACGTCCGTCGTACGGAAATAGAACTGCGGCCGGTAGTCCGCGGCGAACGGCGTGTGCCGGCCACCCTCGGCGGTCGACAACGCGTGCAGCTGCGCCCGGAACTTCCGGTGCGGCTGCACACTGCCCGGCAGCGCCACCACCTGGCCACGACGGACCTCGTCGCGCTTGATGCCCCGCAGCAGCACGGCCGCGTTGTCACCCGCCTGCGCGGACTCCAGCGACTTGCCGAACGTCTCCAGCCCGATCGCCGTACTGGTGACGGTCGGGCCGAGACCCACCACCTCCACGGCGTCGCCGAGCCGGAGCGAGCCCTGCTCGACCGCGCCGGTGACGACGGTGCCGCGGCCGCTGATGGTGAGCACGTTCTCGATCGGCATCAGGAACGGCTCGCCCAGCTCACGGTCCGGGACCGGCACATAGTCGTCGATCGCGTCGAGCAGGTCGCCGACGGCCTTCATCCACTCGGGGTCGCCCTCGAGCGCACGCAGACCGGACACGCGCACGACCGGCACCTCGTCACCCGGGAAGCCGTACTCCGACAGGAGTTCGCGGACCTCCAGCTCGACCAGATCGAGCAGTTCGGGGTCGTCGACGGCGTCGGCCTTGTTCAGCGCGACGACCAGGTACGGCACCCCGACGCGTCGCGCGAGCAGCACGTGCTCACGGGTCTGCGGCATGGCGCCGTCCTGCGCCGACACGACCAGGATCGCGGCGTCCACCTGGGCGGCGCCGGTGATCATGTTCTTCACGTAGTCGGCGTGCCCGGGCATGTCGACGTGCGCGTAGTGCCGGTTGGCGGTCTCGTACTCGACGTGCGAGATGTTGATCGTGATCCCGCGCTGGACCTCCTCGGGCGCCCGGTCGATCCCGTCGAACGCCACGAACGAGTTGGTCCCCGGGTAGCGCTCGGCGAGCACCTTGGTGATCGCGGCGGTCAGCGTGGTCTTGCCATGGTCGACGTGCCCCATGGTGCCGATGTTGAGGTGCGGCTTGGTCCGCACGAACTGGCTCTTGGCCATGATTTTTCCCTTGCTGGTCAGAAGATTCGAAGAGCCAGGACCCCGGGGCCCGCCGTCCGTACCAGCTGGTGTTTCAGCGGTCGGAGGGGGCCGGTTGCGAGCCACCCTCCTCCGCGGGTCCTGCGGTCAGCAGGAGGAGGGTCGGCTTCGAGCACCGGTGAACAGAGCTGAATCATCCGCAGTCCACGCGGCAGCGCCTGACAGGCCGGTGCCTGACAGGTACGCAACAGAATCCACGCGGAACATGAGCATCACGGTAGGTGTCAACGCTGCCAGGGGCAACGGAAATTCCCGCTAGCTGAGCTTCTCCTTGGCGTAGCGCAAGGTGGGGCGTTGCATGGCATCCGCGTGCTGGTCGAGGAAGCTTCTGAGGGCGGCCTCGTCCATGACGCCGGAGTATTTGAGAGCGATGCCGACCGGCTTCGATACCACTGGGTCCTTGTCGTCGAGGAGGAGTTCGGCGATCGCGAAGAGGTCGGCCAGGTCGGCGGCGGTGCCGAAGCGGGCGAAGTACAAGGGTGCGGTGATCGCCGTACGCCGGCGCAGCGGGTCGGTGGTTCGCGCGAGCTCGAAGAGCGGGTCTCGGCTGCGGTTCAACAGGTAGCGACCGACCACGTGCGGTGCCGCGCGATCGACCATGTCCCAGCTGTCGATGGCGTCATGGCGGCGCAGATACAGCTCGTACGCCGCCTGCCGCTCGTCATCCGTCGTCTTCTTGCCCCGCGCCTTGAAGTCGAGCACACAAAACCCGGCCAGCCGCCCTTCGTACGACGACTCGTCCAGCAACCGCTCGACCTCCCCGAACCCCATCCCGGTGAACGCCTTGGCGATATCGAACGTCACCCGCATCGGCACCCCAAGCACGTCCCCGGCGCCGTGATAGTGCTTGTGCACCACCTCACCCGGCTTGGCCTGTTCCCGCAGAGCCGCCATCAGTGCGCTAGCTGTCAGCTCCATCTCGCCTTCTTCACCCCAGGGCTGCGACCGCCGCCGCAGCGGCGGAAGCGATCAGCTGGTCGTTTCGTTCCGCATTCTTCACGCCCTTGCTCGACATCACAGCCAGCATGATCGGTGCACGGTTCGGGGGCCAGAGGATGGCTACATCGTTGCGGCCGCCGTAGCCCGCGGTTCCGGTCTTGTCGCCGACCTTCCAGCTCGTCGGTACGCCGGCCCGGATCGTCGTGGCGCCGGTGGTGTTGTTCTGCAACCAGCCGACCAGCGGCGACCGTGGAGCCGGCCGCAACACGTTGCCTAAAGCAAGCTTTTGCAGACTGGTCGCCAGGGCTCGCGGCGTGGTGGTGTCCCGCGGGTCTCCCGGGGCGCCTTCGCTCAGGCTCGGCTCGTTGCGATCCGAGCGAGTGGTGGTGTCGCCCAGCTTCCGCAGTGCCGCCTGGAAGCCGCTGGGTCCGCCGAGTTCGGTCAGCAGGAGGTTGGCCGCGGCGTTGTCGCTGTAGCGGATCGCCGCGTCGCAGAGCTGCCGCAGCGTCATGCCGGCCCGGACGTTCTTCTTGGTGATCGGTGAGTTGGCGAGCAGGTCCGACTCGGAGTACCGGATCAGTTTGTCCAGGTCTTTGCTCTGGGCCAGCAGGACGCCGGCCGCCAGCGCCTTGAAGGTGGAGGCGAAGGCGAAGCGCTCGTCGGCGCGATAGGCGATCGTGCGGTTGGTGCCGGTGTCCAGCGCGTACACGCCGAGCCGGGCGCCGTACTGCTTCTCCAACTTGCCGAACGCAGCCACAGGTGTCGCCGGTGGCACAGGTGTCGCCGGTGGCGCAGGTGTCGCCGATGCGACAGGAGCCGGAGTTGATGTGCTGCTGAAGGTGACTATCGGACCAGGCTCCCCATCAGCCTCGGGTTCCGCCAGACAGGCGGAGGTGGTCAGCAGGACAGCAGCGGTCAGGGCGGCAAGGAAGGCTCGTCGCATGGGTTGAGCCTAGCCAGCGGCTCGGCTCAGTTCAGGGCGAAGAGGCGGGTGCCGTCGCTGAAGATGGGGCGGCCGCTGGCTACTGCGACGGCCGGCCTGTTGCAGGTGACCTTCTTGGTCTCGGCTGCCGAGGCTGTCGTGGGGCCGGCAACCAGTGGGCGCGGCTGGACGCCCGTGGCACCGATCATGACGGGGGAGCAGCTTCCGTCGGCCTGGGGCATCAGGGTGACCACCCGGCCGTCCGGGAGCAGGCCGAAACCGTCTCGGGGGAACTCGGCGTGCTGGAGCTTCGGCGGGATGGGTACGAGGTGGTGCCACTGCGGTGTGCCGTCAGCCGGGCTGAGCGCGGACACGTCGTACGTCTGGGTTTCGCCGGCCTCGCTACTGCCCCTGCAGGTCACCAGGACGATCGAGGAATGCGTAGCGGCCAGCTGCGCGTCACACGACGACCGCCCGAGCCGCGGCCGCGGCGTACCGGGCACCGGGGTGGACCAGAGGACGCGGCCTTCATTGACGTCCAGTGACCACTGGTGCAGTGTTCCACCGGCCGCGCCGGTCCAGACGAGCCCGGAGACCTCACGGGTGTCCGGTACTGCGACCAGCTCGCCGATCCACTTGGACGGGTCGAGCTCGGCCTCCATCTCGAAGCGGATGCCCAGGTTGGCCTCCCAACGCTGCTTGCCGTCCGTGAGGTCCAGCCCGCGGACGACCGCGCCGTTCCCACCGCAGGCGTCGACCACGACGGCCTGGTCGGCCAGCAGCACGCCCTGCGTCACGGTGCACTTCAGCTGCGTCTGCCAGTGGGTGGGGCTGCTGACGCCGTGCGCCACGACCTTCTCGCCCTCTGCCACGAGCAGCCGATTCGCATCGACGGCGATTGCGGTGCCGTCGGTGTGAACCTCCGTGAGCACCTTGCCGGTCTCCGCATCCAGTACTGCGTACGTCGGCAGGTCGATCCCTCGAGGGGCCCGCCCGCCGTCGTACGGGAGGTGGGCCGCGATGGTGCGGCCGTCGCTGGAGACCAGGAGCCCCTCGGAGCCACTGGACGCGGCGTCGTCGACGTCTGCTCGGGCGTACCGCCACCGGATCTGGCCGGTCGTCGCGTCGGACATCACCACGCCATCGGTCCGGAGCTCGGCCACGCCACCCACGGTCCCGGCGATTGCGCCCGTTGCAGGCACCTCCCGGCTCCAGGCGACGCCACCATCGAGCTGCACCGGCTGTACGCCGGGCGGCACGGTTGTCGTGGTGCTCACGGTGTTCGCTGTCTCGAGCCGGGCCTGTACGAACGGCTCGCCGGCCGACACCACGACCCAGGCGAGCAGCGACGCGCACACCACCGTCACGCCCAGGCTCAGCCCTCGTGGAGGCGACAACGCGTACGGCGGAGCCAACCGGAGCCGCCGCGCCAAGGCCAGTAAGGCACCGGCGATCAGCAGGGCGACAGAGGCGAGCATGAGGTACGGCCAGCGCTCACTCATGGCCGCACCGGGTTGAGCCGACGGCCACTGCCACCAGCAGATCCCGATGGCGACCACCCCGACAGCGGCGAACACCATCGCAGGGATCGTCACCAGCCGGGGTTGCCCCCGCCGGAACCAGGCGCACGTGAGGCCGGCGGCAACCGCAGTACCGGCTATTGGTGCCCAGACCGGGAAGCCGTTGACGTCTCCGGGGGCTGCAGGCCAGCGTGCGGCCGCACCGAGGCCGCGGCCGAGTAGGACCGAGGCTGCGATGACGACACCGAGTGCTGCGCCCAGGTAGATCATCGGGATCAGCCCGGCGATCGGGCGAGCCGCCTTCGGGCCCCACTGCTGCAGTTCGCGCTGGATGTTCTCGCGGGCCGCCGCTTCCCAGTGCTCGCGGCCGTAGCCGGTCGCGTACAGGGAGGTCTCGGTGAGGCCTCGCAGGAAGGTCATCCGGCCGCGGGCGAAATCGCGGTCCGCGATGTGCTCGTACTCCGCCCGGATGCCGGCCGCGTACTCGTCGTACCGGGCGGCGGACAGGCTGAGGACGCGCAGGTCGGCGTCGCACAGCACGGCGCCGTTCGCGTCGTCGGGGGCGCAGTCGTGCTTGGCGGTCAGCCGGATCAGCCGGCCGATCTCGGCCACCCGGGCCGCCTCCACGCCGTACGCCGACAGCTCGAGCTCGGCGAGCTGGGCCGAGACCTCTTCGTTCTCACCCGGTTCGGCCTGCGGGTCGTAGATCGCGTCGTGGAACCAGGCGGCCAGCCGGACCGCGTCGGCGTCGTCGGCCTGGCCGGCCAGCTCGTCGATGGTCTCGAGCATCTCGGTCAGGTGCCGCTGGTCGTGATAGTGCCGATGTTGCTCTGCGTAACGAGCGAGCAGGTCGTCGCCCAGCGGCTGCGCGTGCGGCAGCAGGCGATTCCACTGGTCGCGCAGGTCCATGGCCGTGAGTCTCGCACCCGGTACGGGCCCGTACCGACCGATCCGGGGCTCCCGGTTAGGGTCGTGGCCAAAGCGATATCGGCTCGTCACCTGTTCGGGGCCGGTGGGGTGGGGAAGGAATAAGGATGGAGGACACCATGCGCTTTGGTTTGGTCGGAACTGGGCCATGGGCCAAATTGACCCACGGACCCGGCTTGAAGACCGCCGAAGGCGTCGAATTGGTGGGTGTCTGGGGTCGTGACGAGAGCAAAGCTCAGGCCTTGGCTACAGACTTAGAGGTCGCTGCCTACAGTGACTACGCAGCGTTACTCTCGGACGTGGATGCCCTGGCTTTTGCCGTGCCTCCGCGGGTGCAGGCGTCGATGGCGTTGGAGGCCGCGGCGGTCGGGAAGCATCTGCTGCTGGACAAGCCGGTCGCCGACTCGCTCGACGACGCCCGGGCACTGGCCGACGAGGTGAATGGCGAGGGAATCGCCTCAGTGGTCTTTTTCACCGGCAGGTTCCAGCCGGAGACCCGCGCCTTTTTCGACCAGATCCAGACGACGGGCGGCTGGAAGGGCGGCTGGACCCGGATGCTCGCGTCGCTCGACGAGCCCGGTAACCCGTTCAGCGAGTCTCCGTGGCGGCGGGAGCAGCGGGGTGCGCTGTGGGACATCGGCCCGCATGCGCTGTCCAACCTGAGTGCCCTGCTCGGCCCGATCACCGACATCCGCGCGGTCGGCGGGGCGGGTGATCTCGTGCACCTCGTCCTCACCCACGAGTCCGGTGCGACGAGCACGGCGAGCCTGTCGTTGTCCGCGCCGCCCGAGGGCATCAACTTCGAGACAGGCGTCTGGGGAGAGACCGGTACTGCGCTGCTGCCGGCCGGTGACACCCCTGCCGCCGACGCGTTCGCCCTGGCCGCGACCGAGCTGGTAGCGGCAGCCGAGTCGGGTGACACCCACCCGGTCGACATAGCCTTCGGCACCCGAGTCGTAGAACTCCTCGCCACCGCCGAGGCCCAGCTCAGTGCAGGGCGATGACGCCGGCGGTGCCTGAGGTGAGGATGAGGTTGCCGATGGCGACCGGGTCGCGGCCGCAGGAGATGCCGGTCGGGAGGCGGACCCGGCGGTAGCCGGTGCGGTCGATCACGTTGGCCCAGCAGGCTCGGGAGGTGCCGGACAGCGACACGACCCGCCCGTCGGCAGTGACGGCGACTCGAGTGCGGGGGTTCACCGGACCCGTCGTCTGCCAGGCAGTCTGCCCGGTCACCGCGTCGATCGCCGTGACCACCGTCTTCGGGGCCTGCGCCGTCTCACGTCCCGGGCAGTCCACGACGACCAGGTACCGCCCGGCCGGCTTCAGCAGCGTCCGGCACGACCAGCCCGCCGGTACCGGCCAGCGCCACTTCGTCTCACCTGTCCGCGGCTCGATCCCCACCAGCGCGACCGGTACGTCGGAGTCGCCACCGGGCTCGGCCACCACGACCACACCGCCGACCACCACCGGCCGCCGGTACATGTCGGTCGGTGCCTTGCTCCAGAGCTTCTTGCCACTCTCCAGGTCCAGCCCGGCGATCTCGTCAGGCTCCTGTCCGCAGCTGTGTCCCAGGAAGGCGACCACCGTGTCCGAGGTGGCCACGGCTCCGATGTCGGTACAGCGGCCCGGCTCGAAGGTCCACCGGTTGCTGCCGTCCGTGTCGACCCCGTGCAATCTGTCGGAGCCCCGGGACTTCCGTTCGCCCGTCAGCAGCGGGTCGGCCTGCTGGATGCTGTGGTCACGCGTGCTGCCCGGCCAGGCGGCCTTCCGCTTGCCGGTGTTCGCGTCCAGCAACAGGTAGCCCACGTCGGCGAACTCGGCCAGCACGTACTCGCCGTTGCCGGTGGCGACGATCTCCGGCTTCTCGTCCGAGTCGGACCGGCTGTACCGCCAGCGCAACTCGCCGGTGGCCGCGTCGACCATCTCCACCACACCGCTGCTCCGCGGTACGGCGATTCCGTACTTCGTCCCGATGGCCTCCTCGGCGCCCGCGCTGGCCAACGCCCGGCTGACCCACGTGACGCCGCCGTCGACCACCGATTGAGGTGCCGCCCCGGCGGGCTTGCGTGGCCCTTCGGATCGTTCGTTGGAGCTCAACACGTAACCCCTGGCCAGCGGCTGCACCACCAGGAGAAGCAGTAGCGCGATCACGCCCGGTACTGCGAGCCACGCCAGTTGCTGGCCGAGATTCCGGGACGGGAGGAATCTCGCGGTCTTCGTGCGCAGCAGGGACGCCACCAGAGCCGCAGTACCAGCTAGCAGGAGTAGTAGGAGTGAGGAGATGACCAGTGGGACCCGCAGGCCGATACCGACGGCCGGGTTCGTCGCTGGCACCTGGGCCCACGCAACCAGGAGTCCTGTGACTGCGACGGCCACTGCTGCACCAGCAGTCAACCTGCCGCGAAGACTGGCGCTACGAGCGGAGCGGAAGAGCAGTGGAGCGCAGACGAGCGAGATAACGGCCAGGGCAACCGGAGGCCAGCCGGACTCGGGCTCCACCGTCGGCACCTGCCAGGGAGCGCCCGCTGCCGCTATCGACGCGACTGATGCCGCCACTGCCGCGAAGGTGGCCGTCGCCGCCAGCGCGGCCTGCTGCCACCCCCGCCAAGGCGCAGGCAGCTCACTGTCGAGCCCGGCAAGCTCCGCTTCCAGGTTGGCGCGAGCCATCGTGCCCATCCGTTGCCGCGCCAGTTGAGTCCGGTAGAGGTGCCCGTCCAACAGCTGCTGCACCTCGTCGTACCGGCGGCTGATGGCAGCAGTGCGGTCACCGGCGTCCCGTCGTACTTCGGCTGCGTGCGCGGCATAGCGAGCCGGAGCGATCGCCAGCACGCCGTTGACCGCGTCGAGCAGGACGTCCCCGTTCGCGTCCCGGCGCGGCGGCGCGTAGGCATCGGTCGGCGGTGTCGCCAGCTCCCCGGTGAGCCGAACCAGCCGAGCCACCTCGGCGATCCGGATCGGATCTACCCCGTACGCCGGCAGCGTCTGCTCCGCCAGCCGCGCCGACGACTCAGCATCCTCAGCGGCCCCACCCCCCGGCTGGTGCACCGCCCGATGAAACCAGGCCGCAAGCCGAACCGAGGTCGGATCGGTACTGAGCTGGATCAGCGACTCGAGCGTGTCCAGCACCGTCTCGAGGTACTGATCGCGGTACGCGCGCCGGGTGCGTTCGACGTACCGGGCCACGAGGTCGTCCGCCAGCGGAGCCGAGCCGGGAAGCAGCTCGCTCCATCTCATCCGCAGGACCACCACCGCCACAGTCTGCCAGCCCCAGCACAACGATGACCGCTCGATCCGCACACCTCTGCCTTGCGGTTGCGGATCAGCGCCCAGTCGATCAGGCGGTCAGTACCTCGGGGAGGTCCTGGCTGTGCAGGATCGCGAGGGAGGTGACAGCGCGGGTCAGGCAGACGTAGAGGCGGCGGAGGCCGGTGCGTTCGTCGGGTTCGCCGGAGACGATGCCGGCCGGCTCGACCAGGACGACGTGGTCGAACTCGAGACCCTTCGCCAGCCCGGCCGGGACTACGTCCACGTGCGCGTCGACGTCATCCTCGTCACCCAGTACTGCGAAGCTCAAACCCCTGTCCTGCAAGGCTTTCCGGGCTGCCGGGACCAGTGCGTCGGGGACGATCATGCCGATCGAGCCCGGCCGGTCCATGACGTCGGCGACTGTGGCCGCGGCGGCGTCCAGGGCGTCCGGTACCCGCGTGATAGCCAGCTCACCGCGAGCCCGCCGTACCGCAGTCGGTGGGGTCAGGTGCGGAGCGATCTGCGGCAGGAGGCGGGCGGCGTACTCGATCACCTGGCCGGGGACGCGGAAGCCGGCCGTCAGCTCCTCGGTGTGTGCCCCGGACTTGCCC
The DNA here is from genome assembly GCF_050943845.1 of Kribbella sp. CA-294648. Taxonomy (NCBI): domain Bacteria; kingdom Bacillati; phylum Actinomycetota; class Actinomycetes; order Propionibacteriales; family Kribbellaceae; genus Kribbella; species Kribbella sp. CA-294648. The sequence goes on along the minus strand of NZ_CP191981.1, from coordinate 7,465,595 downwards.
AGGTGACGCAGCGCCTCGTCCCAGGACGGCGTTGCCCACGGTGTCGTGCCCTGGGCGATGTCGCCGAGGACCGTCATCGAGCCGGTCGAGCACCTGCGGCCGACCGCCCGGAGCTGCATGGCCGACAGGTCCTGCGCCTCATCCAGTACGACGTGTCCGAGGCTGGGAGTCCGGTCGACCAGGTCCGCGATCTCGTCGATCAGGGTGGCATCGGCAACGGACCACTTGGCCGCGCCCGCGGACCGCGGTGCCTTCTCCCACAGCAACATGCTCTGCTCGTCAGCAGTCAGGATCCCGTCAGCATGCTCGGCGAGCAGTTCGGCATCGGTGAACAGCTGGAACAGCAGCTTGACCGGATCGATCGCCGGCCACAGCGCCTCGGCGTACTGCTTCACCGGACGGCTCCGGGCCACCGAGTCCTGCACGCGGTCGTCGGGTGAGTCCCCGGCCGCCTCCATCCGCAGCAGGACCGCGTGCGCGAGCCGCTGGGGCAGCATCGCGCGTCCGGCGCCGTACCTGATCCCGCGGGTGCGCAGTTCGTTGACGAGCTCCTCAGCCTGGTACGCCGGTACGCGCCATCGGTGAGATCCCCGAGGAACCACCAAAGCTTCCTTAGGGAGCTGCACCTGGGACCACACCGCGCGATGCAGGACTTCGGCCATCCGCGCGTCACCCTTGAGCACATCGACGGCGGCCGGCCCCGGCCCGGCGACCTTCACCCGGGCGACCATCTCCTCGACCGTGGTCTGCTTCGCCTCGATCTCGCCCAGCGCCGGGAGTACGTCGCCGATGTAGCGCAGGAAGCTCGCGTTCGGCCCGACCACCAGCACGCCCGCCCGGCTGAGCTGGTCGCGGTACGCGTAGAGCAGGTACGCCGCCCGGTGCAGGCCGACCGCAGTCTTCCCGGTCCCCGGCGCGCCCTGGACACAGATGGTTTCCTCGACCCCGGCCCGGACGATCACGTCCTGCTCGGGCTGGATGGTGGCCACGATGTCACGCATCGGGCCCGACCGCGGACGCTCGATTTCGGCGTCCAGGATGTTGCTGTGCTGCTCGGGAGCGGCCGAGGTCAGGTCCTCGTCCTCGTACGCCGTCATCTCGCCGTGCGTGAACCCGAACCGGCGGCGGGTCCCGACGCCCATCGGCTCGGTCTTGCTGGCCCGGTAGAACGGCACCGAGATCTCGGCCCGCCAGTCAACCACCAGCGGCTCGCCGGCGTCGTCGTTCACGTGCCGGCGACCGATGTGGAAGGTCTCCTCGGCCGGCTCGAGATAGTCCAGCCGGCCGAAGAACAGCGGGACGTCGGGGTCGTCCTCGAGCTCCTTCATCCGCCGCCAGATCGCGGCTTTCAGGAACTCGGTGTTGACCGGGTCCGCGCTGGCGATCTCCAGCGAGCCGGTCTTCTCCCGCATCACGGCCAGCGCCGCGCGCGAGGTCCGGAGGTAGTCCTGTTCGGCTTGCAGGGTCGGGTCGTCCGGGGGCATGACAGGTCCTCCGCAAAGCGGTCGACGGTCGGGGAAGCCCCGCCACGTTACTTGAGCGCCGCCTCCCGGGCGACTGATTTAACCGGTAGAGGACGGTCGTGGCGCGGCGCCGGCCGTAGGCCGGGACGCAGCAGGAGCGGCAGGCTGACGGCCAGCAGGATCAGTACGACGATGCCGTCGAGCCAGTAGTGGTTCGCCGTCACCACCACCACGCCGAAGGTGATGATCGGGTGCAGCAGCCACAGCCAGCGCCACCTGGTCCGGGTGATCAGGATCATCGACAGCGCGATCAGGGCGGCCCAGCCGACGTGCAGACTCGGCATCGCGGCGAACTGGTTCACCACCCCGCCGGAGGCGTCCGGCCCGTAGACCGACTGGCCGAACCGCAGCCCGGTGTCGACGAAGCCCGGCATCATCCGGGGCGGTGCGAGCGGGAAGATGATGTGGCCGATCAGGGCCAGCCCGGTCAGCGCCGCGATCGTCCAGCGCACATGTGGGTAGGCCTTCGGGCGCCAGATGCTGAGCCAGAGCAGGACCGCTCCGGTGAGCGGCGCGTGCACGGAGGCGTAGTACAGGTTCGCTGACTCGACCAGTTGCGGGGTCTGGAGCGCCGCCTGCTGGACGGCTGCCTCGCTCGGCAGGTGCAGCCAATTCTGCCAGGAGAGCACCTCGCGAGCATGGTCGTACGCGGAGCTGGTGTGGTTGGCGGCGAACTGGCGGCCGGCGCTGTAGACCCCGAACAGAGTCGCCAGCAGAATGACCTCCCGCACCACCCTCCACACCACCGGCGCCGGCCCCTGCGTTGGAGCCTTTCCCCGTTCCCCGACCTCTTCCACCCGCTCCAGTGCCTGTATCCCCATACCCCTCGACGGTACCGGCCGAGGCGTGGGGAATGGCCCAGGCCGAACCCTGATGTTGCCCTGGGCAAGCCCGGAGCCACGCTTTGTGACAAGGTCGTCACATCAGCCCTTGACCGCCCCGGTCAGCACGCCCTTGGCGAAGTGGCGCTGCAGGAACGGGTAGACGAGCAGGATCGGCACGATCGAGACGACCAGGATCGCCATCTGGATCGACGCCTGGGGTGGCAGTTGCTCGGTGCCGAGCTCCGCGGTGCCCAGCTGGGTGTCGTTGATGACGTACGTTCGCAGTACCAGTTGCAGCGGCCAGAGCTTGCTGTCGTTGAGGTACAGCAGGGCGGAGAAGAAGGCGTTCCAGTAGCTGACCGCGTAGAACAGGCCGATCACCGACAGCACGGCCTTCGACAGCGGCAGCACGATCTGGGTGAACGTCTTCAGCTCGCCGGCCCCGTCGATCCGCGCGCTCTCGGTGATCTCGTGCGGCAGGGCGGAGAAGAACGCGCGCAGCACGATCACGTTGAACGCGCTCACCATCGTCGGCACGATCAGCGCCCAGATACTGTCCAGCAGCCCGGCACCCTTCACCACCAGGTACGTCGGGATGATGCCGGGCGAGAACAGCATGCTGAACAGCACCACCAGCAGGATCGGCCGCCCGGCCGTGAACCCGGGACGAGCCAGCGAGTAGGCCAGCAAGCACGACACGGTGAGGCTGAGCAGCGTGCCGATCACCGTCACGAAGAGACTCACGAACAACGCCTGGGTCACCACCCCACCCGCGAACAGCGAGCGGTACGCCCCGAAGTCGACCGAGTTCGGCAGCAGGACCAGCCCGCCGGACTCGTTGATCTGCTTGTTCGGCGCGACGCTGGTAGAGATCACCGCGACGAACGGGATGATCACCACAGCGCAGAACACCAGCAGCACCACGCCCTTGAGGCCTCGCATCGGCCAGGACGGCATCGGTACGCCGTTCACGATCCGCCGGCTCATCTGCTGTACACCCCTTGCTCCCCGAAGATGTGCGCGACCTTGTTGGCCGCCAGGACCAGCACGACCCCGACGATGCCCTTCACCAGCCCGACCGCCGCGGCCACGCCCCACGCCCCACCGATCACGCCGTTGTTGTAGACGTAGGTGTCCAGTACTTCGCTGACGTCGCGACCCACCGCGGCCTGCTGCAGGATGATCTGCTCGAAGCCGACGGTCAGCGAGTCGCCGAGCCGCAGGATGAACAGCAGGATGATGATCCCGCGCAGTCCCGGCATGGTGACGTGCCAGAGCTGACGCATCCGGCTGGCGCCGTCCGCACTGGCCGCCTCGTAGAGCTGCGAGTCGATCTGGGAGAGCGCGGCGAGGAACAGGATCGTCGCCCAGCCGGTGTCCTTCCAGATGATCTGCGAGGTCAGCAGCACGTGGAAGAGTTCGGAGTTGCCGATGATGTCCAGGGTGGCGAGGTCGTGCGAGCGCAGGTAGTTGTTCAGCAGTCCGCTGCCGCCGAGCATCTGCTGGAACAGCGCGACCACGATCACCCAGGACATGAAGTGCGGCAGGTACAGGATGCTCTGCGCGATCCGTTTGATCCGCTCGGAGAACAACGAGTTCAGCAGCAGCGCGAGCAGGATCGGCGCAGGGAAGACGAACACCGACTGCAGGCTGGTCAGGATCAGGGTGTTCTTCAGCGCCTGCAGGAAGGCCGGGTCGCCGGTGAAGATGACCGAGAAGTTCGCCCAGCCGGCCCAGTCGCTGCCACTGATGCCCAGGAACGGCTGGTAGTCCTTGAAGGCGATCACGTTGCCCAGCAGCGGAACGTAGTGGAAGGCAACGATCAGCGCCGTCCCGGGCAGCGCGAACAACAGCAGCACCCGGTCGCGGAGCAACCGCTGACCGAGTGACAGCTGCTGGGAAGGTTTCGCCCTGGTTGCCTTGAGCATCTAGCGCCCTGCCGCGTCGGTGAAGGCCTTCTCGAGCTCGGTCCGCATCGCGTCACCGCCGGAGGACTTCCAGTCCTTCACCGCAGAGGCCCAGTCCGCCACCGGCTTCTTGCCCTGCACGATCTGGTTCTCCAGATCCGTCATCGTCTTCGCCAGCTGCGTCTGCTTCTTCGACTGCGTGTCGGAGTACAGCCCGTACGACGCGTCGAAGGTGAGCCGCGGCGCGACCTTCTGCTGGATCGCGTGCTGCTTGCGCGGGACGTCGGGCTTGCCGGACCAGTAGAGCGCCAGGTCGGAGTCGCTGATGTACTGCAGGCCGATGCCGGTCTCCACCACGCCGGTCTTCGTCGGCACCGGGTCGGTGCCGACGAGCGAGTAGTGGCGACCCGCCACGCCGTACTTGCGGAACAGGTACTCCTCGGTGCCGAACGGCGCGGCCATCCAGTTGGCCAGCTTGAGCAGCGTCTCGACCGAGTGCTTGCTGTCCTTGCTGAATGCAGTGATGTTGTTCAGCGCCGAGCCCATCCAGGGCGCGCCCTGACCGCCGGTGAACCCGGGCACGTCGAGCATGCCGACGGCGAACGACTCGTTGGTGGTGTTGTCGGCGTAGTACTGGTTCCAGGCGACGAAGCTGTCGTAGTCGAAGGCGGCGGTGCCACCGCTGAACCACTGCTTGCGGGCGGTCGCCTTGTCGTTGAACGCGTCCGGGTTGATCACGCCGGCCGCGACCATCTTGCGGGCCGCCTCGAGCGCCTCGGCCTGGGCCTCGTGCTCGTACATCGAGGTGAACTTGCCGCCCTCTTCCTTCCAGACGTTCGGCACCATCAGCATCTGCCGGATGGTCGACAGCGGCACCCGGGTCCAGGCCCACTTGTTCTGCTTCGTCGCGGTCATCTCCTTGGCCAGGTCGAAGAACTCCTGGAAGTTCTTCGGCGCCGGATCCTCGATTCCCTTGGCCGCCAGGAGATCCGCCCGGTACAGCGGCAGCGAGGTCCGGGACATCCCACGCGGCACCGGTACGCCGTAGATGCCGCCGTTGAAGACACAGCCCTTCCAGTACTGCGTGGGGATGTTCGCCAGGAACGGGTACTTCTTCACCGCGTCACCGGACAGGTGCTCGGTCAGGTCCGTGCACTTCGCCTTCACCAGGCCGGGGATCTGCACGGTGTCGACCGGGATGTTCAGGACGTCGGGCAGGTCGCCGCCCGCCACCCGGGTGGCGAACTTGTCCTTGTACTCGTCGTTGGACGCCATGCTGATCTGCAGTTCGGAGCCGAGCCGCTCGTTCAGCGCCTGCCAGAACTGGTTCTTGTCCGCGGCCGGCGGGATCGCGCCGGGGATGTTGGTCATGAACGAGATCGGCTGACCGTCACCGGGTTTCTCGGCGATCGCCTTCAGCGGGTTCGCGGGGTACTTGAGGAAGCCGTCCAGGACCAGGTCGGTGCCGGGCAGGTCGGGCTTCACGCCTGTGAACCGGGTGTAGGTGGGCAGTTTCACCGCGAGGTTGGCGGCCGCCTGGTTCTTCTTGTCGGCCGCGCAGCCGCTGATCAGCGGCGTACCGGTGACCGCCACCGCCGCCGCGGCCAGGCCGCCACCGAGGAACGTTCGTCTGCTGAGCTGCATGAGGCCTCACTTCAGGGGAGCGATTGTGACTGCGGCCTCACAGTGACATAGTACGTCCTATGTCTTCAAGAGTCGGCGAGGCCCAAATCGTCTTCGACCCGGTCGGCAGCCGCTATCACACCTTCCGAATTCCGGCCGTTATCGCCGCAAGAGAAGGGCTGCTGGCGTTCTGTGAGGCGCGGCTGGACTCTGCGGCGGATGCTGGTGAAATCGAGGTCGTCCTACGTCGGTCGCTGGATGGTGGCTTGAGCTGGCTTCCGCTGCAGGTCGTTTCGTCGGCCTCGGGCAGGACCTGTGGCAATCCGGTGCCGCTGGTCGACCCGGCGAGCGGCGACTTGGTGCTGGTGACCTGCCAGAACGGTGCCGACGCGATCGAGACCTCTCTTGCCCACGGTGTCGATGCCGAGAACGGCCGGCGGGTGTACGTGCAGCGCAGTACCGACTCCGGGGCCTCCTGGACCGAGCCGATCGAGATCACCGCGCAGGTCAAGGCAGCCGACTGGGGCTGGTACGCCACCGGGCCGTGCCACGGCATCACGCTCACGCAAGGCGCTTATGCCGGGAGGCTGGTCGTGCCAGCGAATCATTCCGTCGTACCGACCGGAGTCAACGGTGGGCATTGCATCTTCAGCGATGACGGTGGGTTGACCTGGTCGTGCGGGTTCGTCGATCGCAACGACGGCGACGAGATCAACGCGAACGAGACGACCGTGGCCGAGCTCGCCGACGGCCGACTCTACTTCAACGCGCGCAACCACCGCGGGACCGGGCCCGCTCGCGTGCACGCGTGGTCTTCGGATGGCGGGCGCACGCTCGATTCGCCGTACGAGGGGATCGCCGGGGTCACCGCGCCGGGCATCCAGGGCAGCGTGGTGCGGGTCGGCGATCGGTTGCTGATGAGTACGCCGGTGGACCCGACCGTCCGGCGCGAGCTGACCGTGTTCGTCAGCGACGACTCGGGTGTGAGCTGGCGCCCGGGAACCGTCGTCCATCCCGGGATGTCCGGGTACTCCGATCTGGTGGTGCTGCCCGGCGGCCGGGTCGGGGTGTTCTACGAGGCCGGCGAGACGTCGTCCTTCGCCACCTTGCGCTTTGCCACCTTCGATCCGTCCAAGCTCTGACCGCTCTGAACCAGGGAGATCTTTGTGCCTACTTCCGCCCAGAAGCTCAGCGGTGTCGTGCCGCCGCTCGTCACCCCTTTGACCCCCGAGTACGACGTCGACACCGCCTCGCTGGTCCGCCTGCTCGAGCACCAGCTGACGGGCGGGGTGCGCGGTGTCTTCGTGCTCGGTACGTCAGGCGAGGGGACGTTCCTGACCGACGAGCAGCGGCAGACCGTGCTGGAGACCGTCGTCTCGGAGGTCGCGGGTCAGGTGCCGGTGCTGGCGGGGGCGATCGACGCGTCCACCGCGCGGGTGGGGGCTCATGTGTCCGCCGCGTTGAAGGCCGGGGTGGACGCGATTGTTGCCACCGCACCCTTTTACGCAGCGACGCATCCGGCCGAGATCGAACGGCACTTCACCCGGTTGGCCTCGGTGGCGGGGGAGATGCCCTTGTACGCCTACGACATCCCGCCCCGGATCGGCGGCACTAAGTTGCCTGCGGCAATGATGATCGAGCTCGGGCGGCAAGGGGTGCTGGCCGGGGTGAAGGACTCGAGTGGTCAGGAGACGAGTCTGCGACGGCTGGTGCTGGATCGCGCCGACGCCGGGCTGGACGACTTCGCGATCATGACCGGCTCGGAGGTGACGGTCGACTCGGCATTGAGCTTCGGCGTCGACGGCGTCGTACCGGGCCTGGGGAATGTGGATCCGGCCGGGTATGTGCGGATCTTCGACGCTGTCGCGGCGGGGGACCTTGTGGCGGCCCGGGCCGAGCAGGATCGCCTGTTCCGGCTGTTCGACATCGTCGACATCGCCGACCGGAGCCGGATGGGGGCCAGCTCGGCGGCGCTCGGGGCGTTCAAGGCCGCGCTGTTCCTGCTCGGGGTGATCGCGTGCCCGCTGACGGCGTACCCGTCGATCCCGCTGGACGACGACGAGATCTCCGGCATCGGCGACCTGCTGGACCGTGCCGGGTTACGGTGACTCCGTGAACCAGTCCTTCATCCGCGACCGGATGAAGTCGTTCATCCTCGAACGCGGCCTCAAGGCGGGCGACCCACTCCCCAACGAGCAGGACCTGATGGTCCAGCTCGGCGTCGGCCGGCACCCCCTGCGCGAGGCGATGAAGGCGTTGCAAGCAGTCGGCATCATCGAGATCCGCCACGGCCACGGCACCTACGTCGGCCAGGTGACCCTGCAGTCGCTGGAGGACGGGCTTGCCTTCCGGATGTCGCAGTCGATGGCCGGGGACCTGAGCGACGTACGGAACGTGCTGGAGGTGCGGCAGGCGCTCGAGGTAGGCCTGGCCGAAGACGTAGTAGCCCACTTCGCCACCCCCGGCTCCTGCGACCGCCTCGACGAGATCGTCGCCCGGATGGAGTCGAAGGCGGCGCAAGGCGAGTACTTCCCCGACGAGGACTGGGCCTTCCACCAGGCTCTCTACGAGCCGCTCGGCAACGCGTTGGTGATCGACCTCCTGAGCGTCTTCTGGCGAACCTTCGCCCAGGTGGACGCCCGCCTACCAGGCGCGCGTTACACCCCAGCGGATGCAGCCGCCTGGCACCGAGACCTACTGACAGCCCTCAAAACCGGCATCCCGGACACCTACGCCCACTCCATGAAAGACCACTTCGTCGGCATCCGCACCAGATTCGACGCTTAGGCGAACAGATTTTCGGCGTCGACGATGGTGTACGCGTAGCCTTGTTCGGCTAGGAAGCGTTGGCGGTGGGCGGCGAATTCTGCGTCTACGGTGTCTCGGGCGACGATGGAGTAGAAGCGGGCGGTGCGGCCGTCGCCCTTGGGGCGTAGTACGCGGCCTAGGCGTTGGGCTTCTTCCTGGCGGGAGCCGAAGGTGCCGGAGACCTGGACGGCGACCGATGCCTCCGGTAGGTCGATGGAGAAGTTGGCGACCTTGCTGACCACCAGGCGATCGATCTCGCCCGTCCGGAAAGCCTGGAACAGCCGCTGCCGCTCCTTCACCGTGGTCTCGCCCTTGATCACCGGGCACTCGAGCCGCTCACCCAGCTCGTCGAGCTGGTCGATGTACTGGCCGATCACCAGCATCGGCTCGCCCTTGTGGTGCTCGGCGATCCGGTGGACCAGCCGCGACTTGGCCGGGGTCGACGCCGCCAGCCGGTACCGGTCCTCCGGCTCGGCGGTCGCGTAGACGAACCGCTCGGTCTGCTCCAGATCGACCCGTACTTCGACGCAGTCCGCCGGCGCGATCCAGCCCTGCGCCTCGATGTCCTTCCAGGGCGCGTCGTACCGCTTGGGTCCGATCAGCGAGAACACGTCGCCCTCGCGCCCGTCCTCGCGGACCAGCGTCGCCGTCAGCCCGATCCGTCGCCGGGTCTGCAGGTCGGCCGTCATCCGGAAGATCGGGGCCGGCAGCAGGTGCACCTCGTCGTACACGATCAGGCCCCAGTCGCGGGCGTCCAGCAGCTCAAGGTGCGTGTAGACGCCCTTCCGCCGGGTCGTCATCACCTGGTACGTCGCGATGGTGACCGGCCGGACCTCCTTGCGCGCGCCGGAGTACTCGCCGATCTCATCCTCGGTCAGGGTGGTCCGCTTGAGCAGCTCGTCCTTCCACTGCCGCGCGGACACCGTGTTCGTCACCAAGATGAGAGTGGTCGCCGACGCCTGCGCCATCGCGGCCGCGCCGACGATCGTCTTGCCGGCGCCACAGGGCAGTACTACGACCCCCGAGCCGCCGTGCCAGAACGCGTCGGTCGCCTGCTGCTGGTACGGCCGCAGGTCCCAGCCGTCCTTGACCAGGTCGATCTGGTGCGCCTCGCCGTCGACGTACCCGGCGAGGTCCTCGGCCGGCCAGCCGATCTTCAGCAGGGTCTGCTTCAGGTGTCCGCGCTCGGACGGGTGCACGAGGACGGTGTCGTCGTCGATCCGGGCGCCGATCATCGGCTTGATCTTGGCGGAGCGCAGTACCTCCTCCAGGACCGGCCGGTCGGTCGTGACCAGTACCAGCCCGTGCTGCGGGTGCTTCTCCAGCCGGAGCCGGCCGTAGCGGTCCAGGGTCTCCGCGATGTCGACCAGGAGCGAGTGAGGGACCGGGTACCGGCTGTAGCGCAGCAGTACGTCGATCACCTGTTCGGCGTCGTGCCCGGCGGCCCGGGCGTTCCACAGGCCCAGCGGCGTCAGCCGGTAGGTGTGGACGTGTTCAGGTGCCCGCTCCAGCTCGGCGAACGGCGCGATCGCCTTCCGGCAGTCGCTGGAGTCCGGATGAGCGGTCTCCAGCAACAAGGTTTTGTCGGACTGGACAATCAGCGGTCCGTCAGTCACTACAGCGTCTCCCGTCACCAGCGACGGGCGGAACACTCCGCCCGACCCTCCATTGTGCCTCGTGCCGCCAAATCTCACGGTCGGGTGCCGATCCCCGACCGAACGTTTGAACCGGACCGAAGCTGGCAAGGTATGAGGTCGGGTACAGAGATGTGGCCCACGGAACACCAGTGAAAGCAGCGTGACGTGCCCTCGATCGACACCGCGACGATGACGGAGACCCGCCCGGCGGAGGCTGCCGCCCCCGCCGTACCGGCCATTTACCGCACCACGGCCCACCTTCGGGCGCACTGGCTGAACCACCGCCTCGTGGCGGACCTCACCCTCGCGATCACCCTGCTCGGCCTGGCGGCGGCGGCGCTCATCGCGGCTCGCTGACGCCTCGGCAGGATCAGTGGTGCTGGGGGCGGTAGCTGACCATGCGCCCGTTCAGCGGCTGGATCGCGCGGCTGTCGCCCTCGGGGAAGCGGCTCTGAAAGTGCGCCAGCGAGACCGGCAGGATCCCGCGGTGGTGCTTGAGGACGAACCAGCTGACCGGCTCTGTGTACGGGTCGGTGGTCAGCGAACCCTGGTACCGGAAGGTGGACAGATCGCGCGGCAACGCCGCGGCCAGGTTGGCCTTCGTGATGTGCACGTCCTCGTCGCACTCCTCCGGCACCGTCGCCAGCACCTGGTCCTGCAAGGTCCCGCCGGAGCCGCCGGTGGTGATGAACAGGCCGATGACGAGCTTCTCGCCGTTCGGCCCGAGGTGCACGAAGTGCTGCTCCAGCGGGAACTGCCGCCCGTTCAGCCGGTGCTCCGAGCGGGTGTGGAAGTGGAAGTTGGCCAGGTCGTACCGGACCCCGTCGACCGTCACCCACGCCGCGCCGCGCGGAATCTCGGCCAGCACGGTCTCCTCGGCGGTCCGCGTCTCACACCCGCCGGTCTGCCCGCCGTCCTTGCTCTCGTACCGCACCGACAGATCGAGCGCGGACGGATAGTGCACGTGCAGCGCCGGCAGCGCGGGGTTGCTCACCGCCTGGAAGGTCCGGATGTCGATCGGACTCTGGTGTGCGACCTGAGCCGATGCACTCGGCAACAACCCGGGCGCCGCCACGACAGCGGCGGCGGCGGGCACTCCCAGCAGGACAGCACGACGTGAAATTGACACAGCAAGGCTCCACATTCAGGCGGAAGTAGGACTGATCGGAAGGGTGCCTCATACACCCGTTTGAGAAGGTACGCCCGTCCCGGGCACCCCTCGCGACCGGGTCCGAAACCATGTGCCCGGCGGGCGACCGGCATGGCATTCTGCGGGGATGGGTGCTCGGAGTTTGACGCAGACGGAGGCCGAGCAGCGCGCTCGGCTGGTGGAGATCCAGCGGTACGACGTCGCCGTTGACCTGACCGATCTACCGGAAGGCTCCCGGGTCGTCTGTACGGCGACCATTGCGTTCAGTTGCCGTGAGCCCGGAGCGGCAACGTTCGCGGACTGTGTCGCGCAGGTGGAGAGTGCCACGCTCAACGGGGTCGAGTTGCCGCCCGCTGTTGAGGGGCGGATCCCGTTGCCGGACCTTGCCGAGGACAACGTTTTGACCGTGGTCACCGTGCGGGAGGACAGCACGACTGGGGAGGGCATGCACAAGGCCGTCGATCCCGCGGATGGTGAGGTCTATCTGTGGACGGACTTCCCGCCCGACTACACCCGCTATGTCTGGGCCTGCTTCGATCAGCCCGATCTCAAGGCGCCGCACGCCTTCACGGTGACCGCGCCCGCGCCCTGGATCGTCCTGACCAACAGCGGCGACCCCGAGATCGAGCGCGTTGGGAGCAGCATGCGCCGCTGGACGTTCCCGCCGACGCCGCCGCTGTCGACGTACAACCTGGTGATCAACGCCGGCCCGTACTACGAACTGCGGCGCGACGGTGCCGGTCATGATCTCGGCCTGTTCGCCCGCCGGTCGCTCGCGCCGATCCTGGACCGCGACGCGGACGAGCTGTTCCGGTTGACCACCCAGGGCTTCGAGTTCTTCACCGAGAAGTTCGGGATGCCGTTCCCGCAGCGCAAGTACGACCAGGTGTTCACCCCGGAGTTCGCCGGCGCGATGGAGAACTACGGCTGCGTCACCTGGATGGACTGGTTCCTGCGCCGCAGTACGCCGACCAAGGCCGAGTGGGACCTGTTCGCGCGGTACCTGCTGCACGAACTGGCCCACATGTGGTTCGGCAACATCGTCACGATGTGCTGGTGGGACGACCTGTGGCTCAACGAGGCCTTCGCCGAGTTCGCCAGCAACTGGGCGGCAGTCAGCGCCACCTCGTACTCCGATGCGTGGGCCGCGCACCTTGCCGGGGAGAAGCTCAAGGCCTACCTCGTCGACCAAGGTCCGACCACGCATCCGATCCGCCAGCCGGTGCGGGATGTCGCCGAGGGGGCCGCGACCTTCGACGCGATCACCTACCCCAAAGGCGCTTCCGTCCTGCAGCAGTTGATGACTTACGTCGGCGAGGCGGAGTTCTCCGCGGGTCTGACGAAGTACTTCGCCAAGCATGCTTGGGGAAACGCGACACTGGAGGATCTGATCGCGGCGATCGCCGAGGAGACCGATCGCGATCTGGATCGGTGGCGAGCGGGCTGGCTGGACACCGCCGGCACTGACCGCCTCACCCTTGAAGCCGACGACGGGTTCACGCTAGTTGCTCAAGGCCCCAATGGTGAGCCCCGGCCGCAAGTGCTTGCCGTCGGCGCCTATCAGCGCAACGGCCAACAGTTGGAGCGGACCGCGCGCGTGCTGGTGGAGGTCGCCGGCAAGCGAACGCCGCTGGAGTTGCCCCCGGCCGACCTCTATCTGCTGAATGACGACGATCTGACGTTCGCCTCCACGCGGCCGGACGCCAAGACCCGGGACGCCTTCTTCGGTAACGCGGCGGACCTCCCGACGCCGATCTCGCGCGCCGTCGCGGTCGCCACGGCGTGGGACATGCTGATCACCGGCGAGGCGACTGCCGACGAGGTCGTGCGCTGTCTGACCGGAGTGGTGGCGGCCGAGACGTCCGAGTCGCTGATCGAGCCGCATCTCAACCGGGCGGTCGATGCGGCGCTGCTGTGGAGTTCTGAGCCGGAGTTGGCGGCGACGGTCGCCGCGACGTGTCGCAGGCTGCTTGGTGATGCGCGGCTGCGGAAGGTGGCGCTGCGTGGGTTCGCCCGGACTGCGGCTGATCTGGATGACGTTGCTTGGCTGCAGACCGAGGCAGGCGAGGATGTCGACCTGCAGTGGCGGGCGCTGGTGCGCAAGGCCCAGCTCGGTGGCGATACCGCCGCGGAGGCTGATGCATTGCTCGCCAGAGACCCGGACCCGGAGGCCTGGATCAGCAGGCTGACGGTCCGCGCGGCGACGCCCGATGCCGCCCAGAAGCAGGCCGTTTGGCAGCGCGTGGCGGTCGACCGTGCGGTGCCACTCGGCACGGTGCATCAGGTGATGGCGGCGTTCTGGAGTCCGGGTCAGGACGAGTTGCTGCGGCCGTTCGCGGCGGCGTACCTCGAGCTCGTGCCGAATATCGCCGAGGGCGGAATGATGCCGGCGATGACGTATTCGAAGCTGCTCTTCCCGCTGTTCGGGGTCGACGAAGCCGTTGTGGAGAAGGCGAAAGCGTTGGTCGAGGACGCCGAGCCGGTCGTCCGCGCGGGCGTGCTGGAGCGCGCGGACCTAGTTCACCGCATGCTCCGCGCCCGCCGCGGCTGACGGCTCAGCGCCTGACGCCGGCGCCCGATTTCCGGCTGCTACTTCTCGACCGGCCGCGCGGTCGCGATGCGGTGCAGGGCGTACGTGCGCGGCTGGTCGGCGTCCTCGTCGTACGCCGTCAGCCAGCCGTCGGCGACCCGGACCGGCTCGACGATCCGTTCGGCCGGTGTGCCGTTGTGGTCGACGTACGAGATCCACGTCCGGGTGTGTGCCTCGGCCGCCTCGCTGAGCACGCTGATCGTCTCGGCCGGCGCGATCGTGTCGCCCGAGGTGTGCTCGGCCGGCCGTTCGGCGGCGACCCGGTCGCCAGAGCGGACCTTCTCGATGACCGCCTTGATCTGGTCCTCGGTGAGGTCGGTCGCGTGGTCCGCGAAGTCCCGGCTGGTCCGCCGGCGGGGTGGCTCGCCCCTGCGGTTCCCAGCCGTGGTCACGTGGACGACGCCGTCGAAGGTCTCGCCCAATGGAGCCAGCCCCGCGTCGCGCAACCGGCTCAGCACCAAGTCGGGCGGGGACGGCGAGACGACCACGGTCGGCGCCAGCCGGCGGAACCGGATACCGGGCAGGTTGGCGCTCAGCAGCCCAGTCAGCACGTTCTCGTCGTCACACCGCAGGTACGTCGACGCCGCGCCGATCCGCAGTACGCCGTGCCGCCGCGCCACGTCGTCGATCAAGTACGTGAGCGGCTGCGGGACGGGCGTCCGGGAGTGCTCGGCCAGCCACTTGTGCAGCTGGTCGCTGGTCCGCCCGAGATCGAAGGCCCGGCGTACGGAGCCCTCGCTGAAGCGGTAGACCCCGCCGCCACCATGCGACTCCATGTCGGCCATAGCCGCCAACTCATCCTGTACTGCGCGCACGAGCGGCCCGGGCGCGACCGCAGTAAGGTCAGCCTGCAGCAGCACCTCTGAGACCGGCTCTGGCACCAGCGGCTGGATGGCGGTGGCCAGCTCCTCAGTAGTCGGCTCCTCCTTCAGCAGTACAGCAGCATGCGTGGCAAGCGCGCCGAGCCCGGTCAGCCCGAGTAGAGCGGCCTCCGTGATGGTCCACTCGACCAGGTCGTCCCGGAACTGCCCGCCTCGCCGCGGCCGGTGCCACGCAACCCACGTGACTACGGACTCGATCGCGGGCGCAGTACCTTCCGGTGCCTCGGACAGAGCCTGCAGCGTGAGCAGCCGGATCTCGGGAGCCAGCAGCCGCTCCAGGTCGGGCGCCAGCGCATTCACCAGCCGGTCGCGCGCAGCCGCGGTCGCGCCGCCGCTGTCCCGCCGGCCGATCAGCCCGATGGCCCGCAACCCGGTGAACCAGGCGTTGACCAGCGCGGCCCAGCGGTGAGCCGTGTCGAGCTCCAGCCAGTCGTCGTACGCACCTGTGGGCAGCCACAGCTCGCTGGTGCCGACCTCGACGGCCGCTACCAGCCCCGCGGCGTACGCGATCTCCAGGACGGCTCCGGTGGTCTGCTCCTCGGCACCGATCTTGGTGGCGAGGGTGCGGAGCTCACGGACGCCGATGCCGCCAGTACGCAGTACAGGGGGCGGGTCTGTGCCCAGCTGCTCGAGGGTGCGGTCGACCTGGCGTACGAGATCCAGTGCAGCACCTGCTGCGGCACGGTTGGCTATGGCACTCGACACCGGCTTGCCGTCGAGCGGAGGCGGAGTCGGCCTGGTAGAAGCCAGCACACGTCCACCACGCAGGTGCAGGCCGATCTGCCGTGGCAGCACGACAGTGGTCGGGTCCTTCGGTACTACGAGGCCGCGCGCGAGCAGCTGCTCGATCGGGGAGCGGGCAGACGCGATCGTCACCGGGCGCTCGGCCTTCTCGACCGTGCCGGTGGGCGGCCCCCAGGTGAGCTTGTCGAGCACCTCACGGGCTTCCGGACCGGCGTCCTCGATCAGCTGGTCCAGGTCACCGAAGTGCCGGGTGGTCAGCGGCCCGAGCCCGGCAGGTGTCGGGCCGAGCAACTCGTGCACGGCCCGGATCGGGCGCAGGTCGTCCTCGTTGCCCCAGACGAGGGCAAGGGACAGCAGCTCGGTGACACGCGGCCGCACGACCTCGACGGCCTGGTCGACGCCCTTGGCCAGGGCCGCGAGGTCCACTGGCTCGGTCAGCGCGGACAGGGCTTCCAGCAGGTCGACACTGAACTCGTCGAGCCGGTTGATCGCGCGTGCCGCGGACGCGTTGGTGGTGGCGCGGGCAGCAAGCTGGCCGGTGTCCGCTGGGATCGGTGTCGCCAGGTCGGGCCGGTGCCGGAGCAACTGCCCGAGGGCAAGGTCGTCCCAGCCGCGCAGTGCCTCGGCGAGGGTACGGGGGCGGGTCCGCTCGGTATTGCTCATCCCTCCAACGGTACGGCCCCCAGTCCAATCCAGCCGACCCCCGCCCGAACTCTTGTCACGCTATTGCGGTTCCGGCCGCCGCAAACCGCGGTATGTCGAGGCACACCCGGCTGCTCCGACGTCGCAGACGACCAGACCCAGCAAGAGGAGACAGGCATGCTCACAACAACCTCAGCCGACGGTACGACGATCGCCTACGACCAGGTGGGCTCCGGTGCCGCCCTGATCCTCGTCGGTGGCGCACTCTGCGACCGCAACTCGACCGCGCCACTGGCCGAGGCACTCGCCCCCGCCTACACCGTCATCTCCTACGACCGCCGTGGCAGGGGTGACAGTGGCGACACCAGCCAGTACTCCGTTGCCCGCGAGATCGAGGACATTGGAGCAGTCATAGCCGCGGCTAGCGGCACAGCGGCTGTCTACGGCCACTCGTCCGGCGCTGCCCTGGTGGCGGCAGCGGCCGCCGCAGGACTGCCGATCAGCAAGGTAGTCCTGCACGAGCCGCCGTACGGGGGCGATGACGAGGAGTCACGGCAGCAGGCGGACGAGAGTGGTGCGGTGGTCCTGCGGCTGCTGGCCGAGAATCGCCGGACCGAGGCGGTCGAGACGTTTCTCACGATGGCCGGTATGCCCGCGGAAGCCGCCGGCGAGCTGGCGCGCATGCCTGGCATGGCGGAAGTGGCGCCATCGTTGGCGTACGACTTCGCTGTGATGGATCACGGCACAGCAGGTGGGGGAGTGCCCTTCGAGCTGCTCTCCGGGATCACCCAGCCGGCGCTTGTGGTTGCCGGTTCGGCAAGTCCGCCGTTCATGGTCGAGGCGGCGCGCGCTGTGGTGAAGGCGCTACCGGACGGACGGCTCGCCGAGCTGGACGGCCAGGATCACGTCGTACCTGCGGAGGTGCTGGCTCCTGTGCTGAGGGAGTTTCTCGGGGACTGAAGGCCGGTGAAGAGTTCCGCGACGACTCGTTGGCCGTACCCCGGGGAGAGGGGTTCGTGGCTGACCAGGAGGCGGTAGTAGAGCGCGCCGTACAGGGCGTCGATGGCGATCGGGATGTCCAGGTCGGCGCGCAGTTCGCCGCGCTCGACGCCGCGGCGTAGTACCTCGCTCGCCCCGGCGCGGCGGGACGTGATCAGCCACTCCTGGAGTGCGCCGGCCAGTGCCTCGTCGTGCTGGCTGGCGGCCAGCAGGCCGACGAACGGTTTGGCGAACGAGGGATCGGTGAACAACTCGGCGACCCGGGAGACCTGCAGCCGGAGATCCTCGGCGGCCGAGCCCGTGTCCGGGAAGGCCAGTCTCGGGTCGGACTCGACCAGGACCGCGTCCATCACGACGGCCGCCTTGCCGGGCCAGGACCGGTAGATGGTCGTCTTCGCCACCCCGGCCCGCTCGGCGATGCCTTCGATCGTGACCGCCTGATAGCCCTTTTCGGTGACCAGGTCGAGGGCGGCCGACAGCACAGCTCGTCGAGCGGTCTCGGACTTCGGCCTGCCGGCTGGGCTCATGCCGGGAGCTTAGCGGAAATTCATCGATACGAAACGTAGCGTTGCGAAATTGGCGAGGACTGGCTACGGTCGTTGTCATGACCACACTTCCGCACCGGCAGCTCGGCACGTCCGGCCTCACCGTCTCCGCCCTCGGCCTCGGCTGCATGGGCATGAGCCACGCCTACGGACCGATCGACGCCGACGAGGCCGAGAAGACTCTCCGGCAGGCAGTCGACAGCGGGGTCACCTTCTTCGACACCGCCGACATCTACGGCTTCGGCCACAACGAGGAGTTCGTCGGCCGGGTCCTGGCCGACGTCCGCGACCAGCTGACGATCGCGACCAAGTTCGGCATCGTCCGCACCGCGGGCCAGGCCTGGGACGGGCCGAATCCGGCGGACGGCCGGCCGGAGTACGTCCGGTCCGCGATCGACGCCTCGCTCCAGCGGCTCGGCATGGACCACGTAGACCTGTACTACCAGCACCGGGCGGACCCGTCGGTGCCGATCGAGGAGACCGTCGGCGCGATGGCCGAGCTGGTCCAGGCGGGCAAGGTGCGCCACCTCGGGCTGTCCGAGGCAGCGCCGGAGACGATCCGCCGGGCCGCCGCCGTGCACCCGATCGCCGCGGTCCAGACCGAGTGGTCCTTGTTCGCCCGGGACATCGAGGACGGCGTCGTCGACACCTGCCGCGAGCTCGGGATCGGCCTGGTGCCGTACAGCCCGCTGGCCCGGGGCATGCTCAGCGGCGCGGTGAACAGTCTCGACGACCTCGCCGAGGACGACTTCCGCCGCGGCCTGCCGTGGTGGCGGCCGGAAAACCTGGCCACCAACCAGGCGCTGCTCGACGTGGTCGGTGACCTGGCCGCGAAGAAGTCCTGTACGCCGGGCCAGGTGGCGCTCGCCTGGGTGCTCGTGAAGGGCCCGGACGTGGTGCCGATCCCGGGCACCAAGCGGTCGAAGTACCTGCTGGAGAACCTGGCGGCGCTCGAGGTGGAGCTGACGCCGGCCGAGATCGCGGAGCTGGACGCGCTCCGGCCGGCCGGAGTACGGGCCGCCCTCGACCGCGCGGACGGCAACCGCATCACCGTCGCCGCCCGCGGCTGAGCCCGGCTGACCGGCCCGAACCGGGGCGGGCCGGTCAGCCGGTGCTGTCAGCCAGTGCGCTGAGTCGGAGCAGCTGAGTCGGGGGCGATCAGTCGGTGACGATCTCGATCGAGTCGACCCGGTCGGGGTAGAAGGCGAGGTGGTCGCGGATGTCGGCCACCGCGTCGTACGGGTTCTCGTAGGTCCAGACGGAGTTCACCGTCTTCTCGCCACCGGCCGGGATGCTGAAGTAGGACGCGTCACCCTTGTAAGGACAGTAGGTCTCGTGCTCGGTGCGCTCGAGCTGGGTCAGGTCGACGTCCTTGCGCGGGATGTACTGCACGGCCGGGTAGCTGGCCTCCTGCAGGGACAATGCGTCGCGGGTGTCCGCGATGACCTGGCCGGCGACCTTGACGATCACCCGGTCGGGGTTCTTGCCCACCGTGATCGGATGGTCGGGACCAGGTTTCTTCTTCGGCTTGTCAGACATGTCTCAGCTCCAAAGGGCGTACGGCGTCTACAACCTTCGACAACCGCGCCCCGGCGCCACGCATTCCGTCAGATCGGGAGCAGTTTGACGACCAGGCAGGGGCCGCCGTCGAAGGCGCCGCCGTCGATGCCGAGGGCCAGCCCGTCGGCGTACAGGAGCGGACCGGTCAGGTACGCCGGGTCGATGCCGAGCTGGTCGGCCACGATGCTGTGGCCGTGCACGATCCGGCGGCCGCCGAGCCGGTCGAGCAGCTCGGCCGCGACGATCGGGCCGGTCTCGCCCCGGAAGGCGTACCGCGAGGTGGTCCGGCGCCAGATCTCCCACCAGACGACGATGTCGTCGCTGTGCAGCTCGGCCCGGACCGTCGCGTTGATCTCGTCGATCGAGTCGCCCCAGGACAGGTACTCCTCGGTGTCGGAGTGCATCAGCAGGTGATCGGCGTCCAGCCCGAGCATCGGCTGGTCCAGCAGCCAGGCGACGTCGTCGTCGGTGAGCAGCTCCTGGTCGCGGTCCTGACCGCCGTTCAGGGCCCAGCTGCGCTCGAAGCTGCGCGAGGTGATCCCGTCGTGCGGGACGAAGGTGTCGCCGAACTTGCGCATCCCCAGCGCCAGGATCTCGTGGTTGCCGAGCAGCACCCGGACCTCACCCCGGCCGGCCTCGGCCTGCGCGACCAGCCGCCGGACCATCGCCAGCGCGCCGACCCCGTCCGGCCCGCGGTCGAAGAAGTCGCCCAGGAACCACAGCCGGGCGTCCTCGCCGGACCAGTTGCCGTCGGCGTCTATCAGCCCGGCTTCGTGCAGTGCGGCGGCGAGTTTCTCCGGGTGACCGTGGACGTCACTGACCGCATAGGTCGCTGTCACGCGCGGTTCACCCGCGCAGCGTCAGCACGATCAGTACGACGTTGAGGGCCGTAACGGCGGTGGCGACCAGACATGCGGTGAGAGTAGTCGGCCATCGGTTGACAAGCTCGCCCATGACGCGCCGGGATGCCGTCAACCGGACCAACGGCCACAGCGCGCACGGGATGCCGAAGCTCAGAACGACCTGGGAAACCACCAGCGCGCGGCTCGGGTCGATTCCGATCGCCAGGATCAGCAAGGCCGGCAGCAACGTCACTAGCCGGCGGACCGCGAGTGGCACATGACGCTTCCAGAACCCTTCGAGGATCACCGACCCGGCATAGGTACCGACCGAGGAGGACGCGAAACCGCTGGCCAGCAGCGCGAGCGCGAACAGCAGCGCGGCCGTCCCACCCAGCCGGTCACCGATCGCCCCGTGCGCGGCATCCAGCGAATCCGCTCCCGAGCCCTTCAGCGCGGCCGCCGCGAGCACCACCATCGCGAGGTTCACCGCCCCGGCCAGCGCCATCGCGACCGCGACGTCCACCCGGGTGGCACGCAGTACCCGCTGCTTGCCCTTCGCGGAGCGGATCGTCTTCCAGTGGCGGTCGGTGACGAGTGCGCCGTGCAGCCAGATCGCGTGCGGCATCACCGTCGCGCCCAGCATGCCGGCCGCGAGCACGAGGGACTCGGTGCCCTGCAGCCGCGGGACGAGACCGTTGATGACACCTGATCCGGACGGCTGCGACTGGATCGTCGAGAACACGAAACCGACCAGAACGACGGCCAGAAGTCCGATGATGGCCGCCTCGAACGGCCGTTGCCCCCGCTTGGACTGGTAGATCAGCAAGGCGAACGAGACCGCTCCGGTGATCACACCGCCGACCAGCAGCGGGATCCCGAACAGCAGGTTCAGCGCGATCGCGCCACCCACGACCTCGGCCAGGTCGGTCGCGATCGCGACCAGCTCGGCCTGGGCCCACAACCCGCTCGAGGTCGACCGGCGGAAGTGCTTCCGGCACAACTGCGGCAGCGTCAGCCCGGTCGCGATACTCGCCTTGGCGGCCAGATACTGCACCAGGACGGCCATCAGGTTCGCGCCGACCACGACCCAGCAGAGCAGATACCCGTACGTCGCGCCGGCCGCGATGTTGGTCGCGAAGTTGCCCGGATCGACGTAGGCGACGGCCGCCACGAAGGCGGGACCGAGCAGCAACAGTCCCGAACGATTCAGCTGTCGCCGCAGCGGCGCCGGTGCATACATGGGAGAAGTCTGTACCCCGCGGCCGACCGTGCAAGCCTCAGCCGGAAACTGAGACCGATCTCATCAGGTGCCGGTCTTGGCCGTGCCGAGCACCTTGTTCGCCTTGGCCGCCGCCGCGCCGAGCGCTTCCTCGATGCCGTCGGCACTGTCGAAACTCATCCCGAGGGCGACGTCGTTCAGCCCGGTGAAGAGGAAATTCGCCTCCACGCCGTCCAGCGCGCCGCCCTCGGCGGTGAACCGGGCGCCGACCGGGTTGCTGCCGACCTTCGGCGATGGCGATCTCGCTGATCGCCATCGTCGAGCTGCCGACACCGGGGATGGTCAGCTTGGCCTGCTTGCAGGACCTGACCGCGGTCCGGGTCCGGGCGAGCAGCGCGGTGACGGCGGCGGGCGAGCCCATCGCGTCCAGCGTCTCGTCGAAGAACGGGCCGTTCTGACCGCCGGTGAAGCTGCGCTCGGCGAACGCCTTCGCCCCCGGCGCCGGCCGGGCGTTGAACAGCGTGACGAGGTCCTTGCACTTGGCATCCTTCGAGGACAGCTTGGAGTCGTCCTCGCCGGGGCTGTTGTCGATCGAGAGCCCGGCCGGGAGATCGGCCAGGGCCAGCAGGGCCTTGGTCAGTTCCGCTTTGGTGCGCGGCTTGGCGGCCGGAGGAGCAGTCGTCGCCGGTGGCGTGGACGGGGCGGGTGTGGACGGGGCGGCGCACCAGTGCCTCACCTTATCCGGGAAATCGAGCCGCTTTTGTTGCAACTTGCTGCAGTTCAGGCCCAGTTCCAACGGACGTCGAGAGAGACCTGAATGGTGTTCTCGCCCGGAGTGACCGACAGCTCCGACCGATAGGCGTCGGACGCCTTGCCCGCGGCCAGGCTCATGGCGAACGGCGCATGGCTGTAGCTCTCGGCGACGGCCGCGATCGCGCCCAGGGACTGCCCCGACAGCGTGGCCAGTTGCGCCGCCTTCTCCCGGGCCTGGGCGAAGGCGAGCTCGCGGGCCTGCTCCATCAGCGGTTTCTTGTCCTCGATGTCGAACTGGAGGTGGTCCAGTCCCAAGTTGTTGCCCGCGGCATCCACTGCCGCGTTCAACAACCGGCCGAAACCGGTCAGGTCGCGGGTCGTCACGGTGAGCGAGTGCGACGCGCGATAGCTGGCGACGGCCATCGAGTCGGCGTACTGCGGATAGACGTTGACCGAGCTGGTCTGCAGGTCGTCCGCGGTGACGCCCTGCTCGCTCAGCGCGGCATGCACGGCATCGGTCCGCTCCGCCACCTGCGCGACCGCCGCCGCCACGTCGGCGGCATCGTGTCCGACACTCAATGTCAGGCGCAGCAGATCCGCCGCGCCGGTTGCCTGCCCGGTCCCAGTCACTGTGATCCCAGAGTCCATACCAGCAGTCTGCCAGGCCGCGCCGAGATGAGAACTCTGTAATGTTCGGCTCATGCGGTTCTCCGGGAGGGATCGCAGACTTTGAGAATGCGATCTCCACGCGTGGTCTACGGGGTTGTCGCCGCGATTCTCGCGGTGGCGGGGTTCGTGCTGCCGCGATACCTGGCCGACCGGTCCGCTCCCGAGCTCGGCGAAACAGTCGTCGTCCCCGCCGGAGCATCCGGCAACGCACCCACACCGCCCACCCCGTCGACACCGGCCATCGGTACGACGGAACCGGGGGCCGTCCGGGTCACGCCTGCCCCGGTCCGGACCGCGGGTGACGACGACGACTCCGACGACGGCATCGAGGATCCCGGCGATGCGAACGACCCGGACGACGATGACTGACCGGTGGCCCGGTTGAGGCGGCCGGTGATCAGTGCCCGGCTGCGGATCATCTCGTGGATGCTCAGCGTCCTCGCGCTGGCTCTCGTCACCGTCGTCTTCGTGACCTGGCAGGTGCTCGCCGCCCGCGCCGACTCCAGCGCCGACGACGAGCTCAGCCACGAGGCCGCCAAGTTCCGCAGCTACGCCGCCTCCCCGGCAGCGGCCGCTTTCACCACCCCGGAACGCCTGCTGGAGCACTGGCTGCAGCTCAATCTGCCCAACGATTCCGAGACGTTCTTCAGCACGGTCGACGGTCGCCCTTTTCGCCGGGGCCACGGCAAGCCGCCGGTGCGCCTCGACCTCGACCCCGCGTTCGTCCAACGGGTCGCCGGCGTCACCGAACCGGAGTACGGGTGGACGTCGACCAGCGCGGGCAGAGTCCGGTACGGCGTCCTGCCGGTGCGGATCGGCTCCCAACCCGTGCGGGGGCAGTTGGTGATCCTCGAATTCCGGGATGTGCTCGCCAAGCCGTCGCAGGAAGCGGCTCGCGCGCTCGCCGTCGTCGGCGCGGTCACGCTCGCGCTGGCAGCCGGTGCGTGCTGGCTGGTCACGGGACGTGTGCTGGCGCCGATCCGGCAGTTGCGGAGTACGGCCGAGCAGATCGGCGGATCCGATTTGCGGCGGCGGATCGAGGTGGTCGGCACCGATGACGTCGCGCAGTTGGCGCGGACCTTCAACACGATGCTGGACCGGTTGGAAGTCGCGTTCGTGGCGCAGCGGGAGTTCGCCGACAACGCCGGGCATGAGCTGCGGACGCCGATCACGGTGATTCGCGGGCATCTGGAACTGATGGGTGATGATCCGGCCGATCGGGCCGAGACGAAGACGCTGGTGCTGGACGAGCTGGCCCGGATGAACCGGCTGGTCGACGATCTGCTGGTGCTGGCGAGGAGCGATCGGCCCGACTTCCTTGCGCCGTCGGAGGTCAACCTGACCGAGCTGGTCGTGGAGGTGGTCGCGAAGGCGCGCCCGCTGGCCGACCGGGTTTGGCGCGTCGACGAGACAGCCGACGCGGTGATCGTTGCCGACGGCCAGCGATTGACCCAGGCGCTGATGCAGCTGGTGGCGAACGCCGTACGGCACACGGAGGACGGTGACCGGATCGCGGTCGGGTCTCGGGTGGAGGCCGGGCGGGTGCTGCTCTGGGTCGCCGATTCGGGAGCCGGCGTCAAGGCCGCGGACGCCGAGCGGATCTTCGAGCGGTTCGCCCGGGGAGACGACCAGCCGAGGACCGATGGCGCGGGGCTGGGGTTGTCGATCGTCCGCTCGATCGCTCGCGCGCACGGCGGCGACGTACGGCTGGCTTCTCAGCACGGGCCGGGTGCGCGATTCGAACTGATTCTTCCGGAGGGTGTGCTGCGATGAACCGGATTCTGATCGCCGAGGACGAGGAACGGATCGCGTCGTTCGTCCAGCGCGGGCTGCGCGGCCACGGGTTCGTGACGACTGTGGTCGGCGACGGCGAATCGGCGTACACGGAAGGTGTGAGCGGCAGCCATGACCTGCTGGTGCTCGACATCGGCCTGCCGCGAGTGGACGGCTTCACCGTACTGCGCCGGCTCCGCGAGGCGAGAGTCACGATGCCGGTGGTGATCCTGACCGCGCGGGACAGCGTCCGCGACACGGTGGCCGGCCTGGAGAGCGGCGCCGACGACTACCTCGCCAAACCCTTCGCCTTCGAGGAACTGCTGGCCCGGATCAGGTTGCGGCTGCGCGGCGACGGCACCGGTACTGCGGACGCGAACGTCTTGCGGGTGGGCGAGCTGAGTCTCGATCTCCGCACGCGCCGGGCGCTCGTGGGGGATCGCGCGGTTGACCTGACGGCTCGGGAGTTCCTGCTGGCGGAAGTGTTCTGCCGGCACCCGGATCAGGTGCTGTCCCGCGAGCAGCTGCTCTCGCAGGTCTGGGGTTTCGACTTCGACCCGGGCTCGAACGTGGTGGACGTCTACATCCGTTACCTGCGGCGCAAACTCGGCCAGGAGCGGATCGAGACGATTCGCGGCATGGGCTACCGGTTGCGGCCTTAGAACCGAGGGTTTCAACTCCTGGAAACGCGCTGCGCAACCTCCGAGAGGCGGGCCGCCCAGTCCACGCTCTTGCCGGCGTCCGTCGCGCAGATCGACTCGGCCTGGTACTGCGACTTCGACTTGAGCCTGAGCAGCCGCGAGAACGTGCTGCTCACCTCGCGCCCGGCAGGATCCGCCACCTTCAACTCGGAGACAGCCTCTACGTGGTTGTCAGCTTTATGAGTGTTGTCATCAAGCGATCTTTCGGGTGAGGGTTTGGTGGGGTGGGGCGCCGGCGAGGGGGATGGCGTCGCGGCGGAGTTCGGTGATGAGGCGTTCGCGCCGGCGGATGAGCCTTTGCAGGTCGGCGGTGCTGTACTCGACGATGTTGCACGGATTGCCGGACCAGCGGGTGGCGTGGCCGGCCAGGGTTTCGAGCTGAGCCAGCCAGCGTGGGTCGGAGTCGGAAACGTCGTCCGGGCGCACTACCAGGATGTCGACATCGCTGGCGGGTCCGCCTTCGCCGCGCGAGGTCGAGCCGAACAACCAGACGGACGCCGCAGGCACTTCCCAGGTTTCGGCCTCGGACCGCAATCGGCCGAGGAAAAGGTCCCGGAGGTTCGCCAGTTCCCCGATCGCAGGAGCGGCGACATGGTCCCGGTTGAAGGTGTAGAGCTTCGCCCGGCCGGCCGGCTCGGCGACCACCAGACCGTTGCGGACCAGATCGTCGAGAACCTTCTGAACTCCACTGGTGCTGGCAGGCGGACGAACCAGCCCGGCCACGGCACGCCCGGTCAGCGCTCGCTCGGTCCTCGCCAGCACGCCGAGCACCCGCCCGTGAAGACCCGGGAACGCTGCGGATATCGGCTCAGAGAACTGCATCCA
Source organism: Kribbella sp. CA-294648 (assembly GCF_050943845.1). Taxonomy (NCBI): domain Bacteria; kingdom Bacillati; phylum Actinomycetota; class Actinomycetes; order Propionibacteriales; family Kribbellaceae; genus Kribbella; species Kribbella sp. CA-294648. The sequence continues at coordinate 7,439,380 of NZ_CP191981.1, read as the reverse complement.
GTCACCTCCTCTATGCCCACTATAGCGGTCATATGCCCACTCCACCGGCCATATGACCGCCAAGGCGAGGGAACTACTCCTGTCGGTCGGCACACCAAGCCGCGTCACAAGCTGTGGCGCAAGGTGGGTTCTCAAGGTTGGTGGAGGCGAGCGCCCGCGTTGCCAGCTGGCGAGACGCTCGGCTTCACCACGGCGGTGCCTACTCTCGTCTCGCGCGACGCAGGAGCGCCCAGGGGTGGGTGGGAGCTAGTGCCGTGTGAGCGACGCAGGAGCGAACGAGGCGCCAGCGTGGGGAACTACAGCTGCTTGGAAGTCGAAGCGTCAACCGCTCATCTTCGTGTCGTCTTGTTCGGGCTCGGGGTGGGGGTGACGATGGCTGGATGGAGATGGGGTCTTATGCGTCTGGGGTGTCCGACGTCGGGTTGTTGGGGGAGACGATCGGGGAGAACCTGCGGCGGGCGGTTGCGGCGTACGGGGAGCGGGAGGCGTTGGTTGAGGTTGCCAGTGGGCGGCGGTGGACTTATGGGGAGTTCGGGGCTGCTGTCGATGAGTTTGCGCGGGGGTTGATGGCGCGGGGAATCGAGAAGGGGGATCGGGTCGGGATCTGGGCGCCGAACTGTGCGGAGTGGACGATCACGCAGTACGCGACCGCCGCGATCGGGGCGATCCTGGTGAACCTCAACCCGGCGTACCGGACGCATGAGTTGGCGTTCGCGCTCAATCAGTCCGGGGTGCGGTTGCTGATTTCGGCGACCGAGTTCAAGACCAGTAACTACCGGCGGATGGTCGGTGAGGTGGGGGCGGACTGCGCGGCGCTGGAGGACGTCGTCTACATCGGTACGCCGGACTGGGGCGCCGTCGTCGAGGCGGCCGCTCTGGTCAGCCAGGAGCAGCTGGACGAGCGCGCGGCGCAGCTCAGTTTCGACGATCCGATCAACATCCAGTACACGTCGGGGACCACCGGCTTCCCCAAGGGCGCGACGCTCTCGCACCACAACATTCTCAACAACGGCTACTTCGTCACCGAGACGATCGCCTTCACCCCGGACGACCGGCTCTGCATCCCGGTGCCGTTCTACCACTGCTTCGGCATGGTGATGGCCAATCTCGGCTGTACGACGCACGGCGCCTGCATGGTGATTCCCGGCCCCGCGTTCGACCCGGCCGCGACGCTGCGGGCCGTCCAGGACGAGCGCTGCACCGGCCTGTACGGCGTACCGACCATGTTCATCGCCGAGCTCGGACTGCCCGACTTCGCCTCCTACGACCTGACCTCGTTGCGGACCGGCGTGATGGCCGGCTCGCCCTGTCCGGTCGAGGTGATGAAGCGGTGTGTCGCCGACATGCACATGGCCGAGGTCGCGATCTGTTACGGGATGACCGAGACGTCACCGGTCTCGACGCAGACCCGCCGCGACGACGACCTGGAGCGCCGTACGTCAACCGTCGGCCGCGTGATGCCGCATGTCGAGGTGAAGGTGGTCGACCCGACGACCGGTCTGGTGGTACGACGCGGCGAACCGGGTGAGCTCTGCACTCGCGGGTACTCCGTCATGCTCGGCTACTGGGACGAACCCGAGAAGACCGCCGAGGCCATCGACAGTGCACGCTGGATGCACACCGGGGACCTTGCGGTGATGCGCGACGACGGTTACGTGAACATCGTCGGCCGGATCAAGGACATGGTGATCCGCGGTGGCGAGAACGTGTACCCGCGGGAGATCGAGGAGTTCCTCTACACCCATCCGGACATCGCCGACGTCCAGGTGATCGGCGTACCGGACGACCGGTACGGCGAGGAGCTGTGTGCCTGGATCAAGCTCAAGGACGGGGCTGCGCCGCTCGATGCGGCGGCCGTCAGGGAGTTCGCGACCGGCAAGTTGGCGCACTATAAGATCCCGCGGTACGTGCTGGTGGTGGACGACTTCCCGATGACGGTGACCGGCAAGATCCGCAAGGTCGAGATGCGGGAGAAGTCAGTCGGCCTGCTCGGGCTCGGTTAGCGTCGCGGCGAAGGCCTTCAGGTGTGGGGTTTCCTCGCCGCGACGCCAGATCAGGCCGAGGGCGGAGTCCGGTACGCCGTGATCGGCACGTGCACGATGTCGGCGCGCTGGTTGTACTCCGCCGTCGGGCGGCACAGCAGCATGCCGCCACGGTTGGAGGCGATCATGGACAGGCCCTCTTCGACGCCGTTGGTGTCACTGGCACTACCTGGCTCGCAGGCCTGCTGGCTGCCGCCGCTTTGGGATCTGCGTGAAGCGCGGTGGCCAACGCGCCCAGACTGAAGGTTGCGCCTAGCAAGCAAACGGCGGTCCACCCTGAGCGGGAGTAGAGCGCGGTCGACAGGATCGCGCCCAACCCACTCCCGAGCGAGTAGAACACCATGTATCCGCCAATCAACCGGCTGCCCGCCTCAGGACGCAGCTCGTAGATACGACTCTGGTTGCTGACATGCACAGCCTGTACTGCGAGGTCGAGCACGATCGCGCCGATCGCCAACGCCCACAGGGAACGTGGGGTCCAGACGATCAACAGCCAACTCATTGCCAGCAGCACCGAAGCGCTGACGGTTACCAGTTGCCCACGGCCCTGATCGTTGAGCCGTCCGGCGGGGCCGGCAGCGAGTGCGCCCGCGGCCGCGATCAGTCCGAACGCCCCGATCTCTGTGTGGCTCAACGACTGTTCGGTGAGTGGAAGGACCACTGAACTCCACAACGTGCTGAACGCGGCAAACACGAAGAACGCGAGCAGGGCGCGCTGCCGGAACACGGGTTCGTCGGTCCACAGAGTCACGGTCGAGCGGAGCAGGCCGTAGTACGACAGGTTGGCCTTTGGTTGGGGGTTTGCCTTGAAGAGGGTCAAGGCGATCAGCAGGCTGAGGGCGCAGGAGATCAGGTAGACCGAGCGCCAGCCGGCCAGGTCGGTGAGCAGGCCGGAGATGGTCCGGGCGAGCAGGATGCCGATCACGATGCCGCTGGTGACCGTGCCGACCGCGCGACCTCGCTCGGCCGGCGCGCTGAGTGAGGCGGCGAAGGCGACGAGGGACTGGGTGACGACGGCGAGCAGTCCCACCGCGGCCAGTCCGACCAGCAGCATCGCGGTGTTGCGGGCCACGCCGACCAGCGCGAGGGCGGCGGCGAGGAGGACGAACTGCGCCCGGATCAGGCGGCGCCGATCGATCAGATCGCCCAATGGGACCAGGAAGAACAGGCCGAGCCCGTAGCCGATCTGAGTGACGGTCACGAAGGCGCCGACCGTCCCGGGGGAGATGTCCAGGTCGGCGCCCATGGTGACCAGCAAGGGCTGTGCGAAGTACACGTTCGCCACCGCCACGCCTGCGGCTACGGCCAGGAACATCCGTTGTGGTTGCATCTTAAAACCGTAGCGGGCAGTGGTAGCATGTTGCAACCATGGTGAAACGAACAAGCTTCGAGACCGCCGACTGCCCGGTGGCGCGCTCGGTCGACGAGGTCGGCGACTGGTGGTCGCTGCTGATCGTGCGGGACGCCTTCGACGGCAGCCGCCGCTTCGGCGAGTTTCAGCGCAGCCTCGGCGTCGCGAAGAACATCCTCAGCGCCCGCCTCCGCGCCCTCACCGACAACGGCATCCTGGAAGCCGTCCCGGCCGGCGCGCACCACGAGTACGCCCTGACCCCGAAGGGTGAAGCCCTCTTCCCGGTCATCGTCGCCCTCCGCCAGTGGGGCGAGGCTTTCACCTTCGCCCCCGGCGAACCCCACTCAGAACTACTCGACCGCCGCGACGGCAAACCCCTACGCCCGCTGGAGATCCAGGCCGCCGACGGCCGCCCCTTGACCCCAGCCGAAACCGAGGTCCACAAGCTGAGCTAGCGAACGGCTGCCAGGGCTGCTGAGTCCTCGTCTCCGAAGACGTCCTCCAGTTTCTCTGGCGAGTAGTCGAGGTCGATACCGGCGACATCTGCGCCGACTGCCGACTCGATGGCGCCGAGGCGGCGGGTTGCTCGGTCGCCGGCGTACGTCATCAGGGCGGTCGGGTCGATCTCCGGTGGGATTTCCGGCATGTTCTCCAGCGCCCATTGGATCTGGGTCAGGGCGTGCGGGAGCAGTTCTTCCATTGTGTCCGTGACGACTTTCCAGTTGGACTCGTCGGCGGCGATGTGGCGGCGGCAGGTAAAGGTGCCCCAGGCCATGTGGCGGCGTTCGTCGTCACCGATCCGGCGGACGAGTTCCTGCATGCCGGGCAGGACGCCGCGCGCGGTACAGAGCAAGTTCCAGGCGTGATAGCCAGTCAAGGCCAAAGTGCCTTCCACGACGTGGTTGTAGGTGACCGACGCCTTCACCTGGTTCGCCGGCGACGGGTCGCTCGCCAGGGACTTCAGCGCAACCGGCAAAGCCTCGTAGAAGATCGCCCGGTAGCCAGGGTTGTTCTCGATGTACCGGTGCAGGTCGTCCGTCACCCCCACGGCGTCCAGCCACATCCGGAACACCGCGGTGTGCTTGGCCTCCTCGAAGCAGAACTGGGTCAGATACAGCTCGTCGCCGAGTCGACCCTCCGCCGCCATCGCGGCCAGGAACGGCTGGATGTCCTCGGTGACCGCCTCCTCGCCCGCGATGAACTGCGCGCACAACATCAGCGCCGCCTCGCGCTCGTTCTCGGTGAACGTCTGCCAGTCCAGGGCGTCCTGGCTGAAGTCGATGTCGCGCGGGTTCCAGAACTTGCGGTTGCCTTTGTCGAACAGCCGCAGCGGCAGCGAGTCCCAGTTCAGCCCGCCTTCCCGCAACGAGCTGAAACCCTGCCGATGCAGTGGATTGGCCGTCATCACTACCTCCTGGAGGCGAGAAAGGGACCGAGCACCCGGGCGACCTGTTCGGCGACGACGGCCGGAGCCGCACCGGGGTTCACGATGTGGCTCAGCACGACCCGCAGCGCGACGTCGACGCAGACCGTCGCGTCCTCGGCCGGCACCTCCGGCCAGTGCTCACGCACGTGGGCATCCAGCCGCTGATGGCTGAGCTCCAGTACCTGCTGGCCGCGGGTGGTCAGCAACTGGCTGGCCTGGTCAGACCCCGGCTGGCCGAGCGCGGCCTTGATCAGCGGGTTGTCCGCCGCGAGATTCAGGGCGCGCTCGACCGCGGCGCGGAGACCGTCGATCGGATCGGGGTGCGCGGCTAGGGCCTCGTTCACGTCGACCAGGAACCGCTCGGTCTCTCGCGCCGCGACCGCCTCGAGCACGCCCCACTTGTCGCCGAACTCGTTGTAGACGGTCTGCCGGGATACCCCGGTACGCCGCCCGACGTCGGCCATCCGCAACCCGTCGTACCCGCCGGCCACGACCGCGTCGTACGCCGCGTCCAGCAACTCCTCCCGCAACCGTCGCTTGGTCCGCTCACCGAAGGAGTCCATGCAGCTCAGGGTTTACATTTCTTCCTTAGATGTCAAGATCCAAGACATACCACGACGAAACGTCAAGCGGACGAGTGCACTGTTTCGGGATGCGAGACCGGCCGCCGGAGCGGACGACGTAGGGTTGGGGACGTGTCAACCGCCGAGATGCAGTCGTCCCAGTCCGCTCAGCCGGCGTCCGCCGACGTACCGGAGCTGGTCGTCGGGTTCGACCTGGACATGACGCTGATCGACTCGCGGCCGGGCATCAAGGCCGTCTGGGACCTGCTGGTCGCCGAGACCGGGGTCGCGATCGACACCGACCTGGTGGTGAGCAGGCTCGGCCCGCCGCTGACCTGGGAGATGGCCAACTGGTTCCCGGCCGAGCAGGTCGAGGCGATGGTCTCGCGGTACCGCGAGCACTACCCGGACCACGCGATCACCGGGAGTCTGCCGCTGCCTGGCGTCGAGGAGTCGCTGGCCGCAGTACGGGCTCTCCGGGGGCGCACTGTGGTGGTGTCGGCGAAGTACCAGCCCAGTGTCGAGCTGCACCTGCAGCACCTTGGCCTGGACGTCGACGAGCCTGTGGGCGACCTGCACGGCGCTGAGAAGGGCACTGCGCTGCGGGAGCACCAGGCGACCATCTACGTGGGCGACCACACGGCTGACATCGACGGTGCGCGGGCTGCTGGAGCGGTAGCGGTGTCTGTGGCCACTGGGCCGTTCACTGCCGATGAGCTGCGTGCTTACGGAGCAGACGTCGTACTGAACGACCTGACCGAGTTCCCGGCCTGGCTGGACGAGTATGTGCTCGAGCAGCGGCTGGAAGCGCTCATGAAGCGCCTGTCCAGCTACGAGAGCATGGTGGTCGCCTTCAGCGGTGGCGCCGACTCAGCCTTCCTGCTGGCCGCGGCAGCGCGCGCTATCGGCCCGGCGAACGTAGTAGCGGCCACTGCGATCAGCCCCAGCCTGCCGGTCGCGGAGCTGGAGCCGGCCGCGCACTTCGCCGACAGCATCGGCGTACGGCATGTCACGCCGCACACGCACGAGATGGACCGCGAGGGGTACCAGGCCAACGCCGGTGACCGGTGCTACTTCTGCAAGGCGGAGCTGGTCGAGACGCTGCAGCCGATCGCGGACGAGTTCGGCATCGAGGCGATCGCGACCGGGACCAACGCCGACGACGCGATCGCCGGGTTCCGGCCGGGGATCAAGGCGGCCTTCGAGCGGGGCGCGATCACCCCGCTGCGGGACGCCCGGCTGACCAAGGCGCAGATCCGTGAGGCGTCCCGCAGCTGGGGGCTCGAGACCTCCGACAAGCCGGCCGCCGCCTGCCTGTCGAGCCGGATCGCGTACGGCATCCGGATCACGCCGCACCTGCTGGCCCGGGTCGACCGCGCCGAGCAGGCGGTCCGCAACCACCTCGCGCCGTACGGCGTCCAGAACGTGCGGGTCCGCGACCTGGGCGAGACGGCGAGTATCGAGATCGACTTCGCGCTGCTGGGCACGGTCAACCACGCCGAGCTGATCGAGCTGGTGCGGGCCGAGGGCTTCATCGCCGCCGCCGTCGACGCCCGCGGCTTCCGCTCCGGCTCGATGAACGAGCGGCTGGCGAACCCCGACCGCTACCGCTGAATCACCGGGGGTGCGGAATCGTTTCCTCATCAGGTAGTTTCCCGGAGGCGCGGGCCTCCTGGTTCACGTACGCTGGGTAGTCGGCCGGGCAGCCTGTCCGGTCCGACCTCCGTCCTGTTCCGACGATTGACACCGAAGAGGTTCCCGTGCCTGTTGGCAAGGTCAAGTGGTATGACTCCGAGAAGGGGTTCGGCTTCCTCAGCAAAGAGGAGGGCGGGGACGTTTACGTGCGCGCCGAGGCGTTGCCGGCCGGAGTGACCAGCCTCAAGCCGGGCCAGAAGGTCGAGTTCGGGGTGGTCGAGGGGCGCAAGGGTGAGCAGGCGCTGCAGGTCCGGCTGATCGACCCGCCGCCGTCGGTGGCCAAGGCGATGCGGCCGAAGCCGGAGGAGATGGCGCTCGTCATCGAGGACCTGATCAAGCTGCTCGACAACATCGGCGAGGGCTACCGCCGCGGCCGCCACCCCGACGCCAAGGCCGCCCGCGGCGCCGCCACCGTCCTCCGCGGCGTCGCCGACAAACTCGACGTCTGAGCCGTACTACGCACTGGCGCGCAGGCTGAGCCCGTACTGCGTCCTGACGCTGCCGGCCGAGCCGGTGGCGTCCGGCCGGTTCTACGTCCGGCGGGCGATCAGGGTCTCGATGCCGTCCAGCACGGTGTCGAGGCCGAAGATGAACTCGCCGGCGTCGTAGTCCACATCGAAGTCCTCCGCGGGCCTCGACCGCAGGTTCCCGGCGATGGTCGGATACCGGTCGGGGTCCGCGAGCATGCTCAGGCGCTGCACGTAGAGCTGGTTGGCCTCGGGCGACTCCTGCACGTCCGGCTTCATGCCGCCGGTCAGTGCACCGGCGCCCCGGACGTAGATGTTCACCAGCAGCATCGCGGACAAGGCGTCCCCCGGGCTCAGCGAGGTGTCCTCGAAGGCCCGCAGGCCGTGCTCCATCCATTCCAGCTGCAGCGGTGACAGCGGTGGTTCGAGCACCGGCACCTGAAGCACCCAGGGATGCCGCCGGATCGCGTCCCGGAACGCGACGGCCCAGGCGGTGATCCGCTCCCGCCAGCCTGCCTCGGGATCCACGGGCGCGGGTGGCCCGAACGCCTGCTCGAGCATCACGACGTACAGGTCGTCCTTGGAGTCGACGTACCGGTAGAGCGACATCGTGGTGAAGCCGAGCTCGGCGGCGACCTTGCTCATCGAGACCGCGCCGAGGCCGGCCGTGTCGGCCAGCTTGATCGCGGCGGCGCCGATGTCGCTGATGTGGAACGTCGGCTTCGGCCCCGGGCGGGCCGGCCCCTCCAGGCCCCAGAGCTGCTGGAGCACGCGGGGGAGTTCCTCTGCGGTCATCGACGATCCCTCTCCGATCGGTATCTGTTTACATCATAGACAGATGCTGTGTATGGTCTGCGTATGGTGCACACAGTGTGCGTCGTACACAGATCTCTCGGAGGAGTGCGATGAGCACAGCGGAGCTGACCGGCGCCAAGGCCGGCCGGAAGGAATGGATCGCTCTCGGCGTGCTCGCGCTGCCGCTGCTGCTGGTCTCGATGGACGTCTCGGTCCTGTACTTCGCGGTCCCGTACATCGCCGCCGACCTCGGCGTCTCGGCGACCCAGCAGCTGTGGATCTTCGACATCTACGGGTTCGTCCTGGCCGGCCTGCTGATCACCATGGGCTCGCTCGGCGACCGGATCGGCCGGCGCCGGCTGCTGATCTTCGGCGCGATCGCGTTCGGCCTCGCGTCGGTCGCCGCGGCGTACGCGCAGACGCCCGAGCAACTGATCGCCGCTCGGGCGGTGCTCGGCATCGGTGGCGCGACGTTGATGCCGTCGACGCTGGCGCTGATCCGGAACCTGTTCCACGACCCGGTGCAGCGGCAGAAGGCGATCGCGTTCTGGAGCGCGGTGATGCTCGGCGGCATCTCGCTCGGCCCGGTGCTCAGCGGCGTACTGCTCGAGCACTTCTGGTGGGGCTCGGTGTTCCTGATCAACACTCCCGCGATGCTCCTGCTGCTGGTGTTGGCGCCGCTATTGCTGCCGGAGTTCAAGACTGCAACGACCGGCCGGTTCGACCTGTTCAGTTCGGTCCTGTCGCTGGCGGCGGTGCTGCCGGTGATCTGGGGGATCAAGGAGATGGCCGCGCATGGCGTCGAGACGCTGCCGATCGTCAGCATCGTGGCTGGGCTGGTTGTCGGCTACGCGTTCCTGCGGCGGCAGCGGACTGCTGAGCACCCGATGATCGAGCTGGCGATGTTCCGCAACCGCGCCTTCAGCGGAGCGCTCGTCGCCAACACGATCGGCATGCTGGCGCTGGTGGGCAACGCGGTGTTCATGACGCAGTACCTGCAGTTGGTGCTCGGTATGGGTCCGCTCGAGGCGGCGCTGTGGTCACTGGCCCCGTCGCTGGTCATCGGCGCTGCGGCTCCGCTGGGCGCTGCGATGGCCCGGAAGATCGATCGGGCTTTTGTGCTGGGCCTCGGCTTCGTGATCGCGGCCGGCGGCTTCGGCGTACTGACCCAGATGCACGTGGATAGCAGCCTCGCAGTACTGCTCGTCGGCGCCGGTCTGCTGGCGGCAGGCCTGGTGATGGTGATGTCCCTGGTCACGGAGGCAGTAGTCGGCGCAGTAGCCCCGGAACGAGCCGGCTCAGCCTCCGCCCTGATGGAAACCTGCAGCGAGTTCGGCGGCGCCCTGGGTATCGCAGTACTAGGCAGCATCGGCACCGCCGCCTACCGAGCGGACCTGACCCTCCCGCCCAACATCCCAGCAGTAGCCGCCACCACAGCCCACGAGGGACTCTCCGGCGCCGCCGCAGCAGCCGCCCAACTCCCCGCAGACCTAGCCGCAACCGTCCTAACCGCAGCCCGCCACTCCTTCAGCCACAGCATGAACCTCACGTCAGTAGTTGGCGCCCTACTCCTACTAACCACCGCCATCACAGTCACCCTCACCCTAAGAGGCACCACCCCACAGCCCCACACCACCAGCCCCGCGGACTCACCCGAACTCGACACCACCTCCACGCGCTAGCACTGCCAGCACCATCACAGCCGCAGTTGACCTACACCGGGCGGGCACGCGGACACCTATCCGCGATCACGAACGATCGGGGGAGGATCTTCACCCCGAAACGGGGGGACGATCCTCCCCAGATCCGCACAAAACGCTCCCCGAACGCCGCCCTGCTCGCCCACAGCCGGATCCACCACGCCCGCGCCGACGGCCGAGGTCGGCGCCGGTCGCGTGTGGACACCACCGTGAGCCCGCTGATCCGGCAGCGAGGTCGGCGAAGGTGACGAGCCTGCGGGCGCCGGCGGACAGGCGCGTGGGGCCGCCGCATCTGCCGCGCACGGCGGAGGTGGTGACGGAGGCGTGCGGACGCCCGTTCGGCTCCCGAGCAGTTGTTGCGGGAAGTCAGCGGGGCGGGCGGCGGCGGAAGGGGTTGCGGCGTGGGGGTGGGGGAGGTGGTGGGGTTTTGTTCTCGAGGGTTTTCTCGGCGGCCCAGGGAGCCTCGTCGACTGTTGTTTCGTCGTCGTCATCTTCGGGCTGGCCGCTCCACCAGCGGCCGACCGTCGGGGGAGTGGTGGGGGCAGCCGGGCCCGGGGTGGCGGTGGGGCCGGGAGTGGTGCCCTGGGGGCTCTGGGTGTTCGGGGGTTTCGGGGTGGAGTCGAGGTGGATCTCGATGGTGGGTTCGTCGACTCGGGTGGTGGGGGTGGGGCGGGTGCGGGCGGCTCGGCGTTCGGCTATTGATTCTGGGGCGGTGCTCAGGATCGTGCGGGTGGTGCCGGGCTCGCGGGTTCTCGGGTGGGTGCTCGGCTCCGGGGTGCCCGCGCGGGAGGACTGGTGGTCGGACGGGACGGCCGTACTGCGTGGTCCCGATCCGTCCGCTCCCGTCGAGCGTGGTCCCAACGGCGGTTGGGGCGCGGGCTTCTGGCGGATGACCAGGATGATCGCGAGGACAAGCACGCCGGCCAGGAAGCCGAAGCCGAGGCGGGGGATCAGGGGGAGGACGATGCCGCAGGCGCCGCCGATCACCCAGGACAGTTGCAGCACCGTCTCCGAGCGCGCGAACACCGATGTCCGCACGGTCTCCGGTACGTCGCGCTGGATCATCGCGTCCAGCGACAACTTGCCCAGCGAACTGCACAGGCCCGCGACCAGGCCGAGCGCGATCAGCAGCGGGAACCCGTAGAACACCGCCACCGCGATCGCGATCACCGCGTCCGCGAGCAGCACGACCAGCACCACCGCCTCGGGTTTTCGGGCCTTGAGCAACGACCCGACCAGGGTGCCGAGGCTGTTCCCGATCCCGGCCGCCGCGATCACCGCGCCGGCGGCGAGCGCGCCGTCGATCCCGTTGAGTGGTTTGTCGCGGAGCAGGAAGGCGAGGTACATGGTCAGGAAGCCGGACACGAAGCGCAGTCCGAGGTTGCACCGGATGCCTCGTGCCACCGCGGCAGTGATGGCCCGGCGCCGGGCGTCGCGCCCCGCAGTACCGGTCATCTCTTCGCCGGCTGGTGAGTCGACGCGGCTCGGCAGGCGGATCGCGAGGATCAGGCCGATCGTGTAGACCACCGCGGCCCAGCGCAGCGACCACTCCGGCCCGATGGCCGCGAACGCGCCCGCGATACCGGCGCCGACGGTCGCGCCGGCCACCCCGGCGAGCGAGATCCGCGAGTTGGCCGTGACGAGGCTGATGTCCTTCGGCAACAGCCGCGGTACTGCGGAAGCGCGCGTGACGCCGTACGCCTTGGACGCGACCAGGCACCCGAGAGCGGCCGGATAAAGCCAGGTGGAACTGTCGTGGATCGACGCCGCGAGACTCCAGACCAGGAACCCGCGCAGCCCGAGCGTCCCGCCGATCGCCCAGCGCCGCCCGTGCCGGAATCGGTCCAGTGCCGGTCCGATCAGCGGCGCCATCAACGCGAACGGCGCCATCGTCAGCAGCAGGAACAACGCGACCCGGTCGCGCGCCTCCGAGCTCGGTACGGCGAAGAACACCGTGCCCGCGAGCGAGACTGCGAAGGCGGTGTCACCGGCCGCGTTCACGAATCCGAGCTCGATCAGCCGCGACAACCCGGACTCGCGCGCGCCCTGCGCACCCGTCAGCCCCCGGATCCGCCGCCCGGTCGCCTTGCCCATCCGCCCGGTGACGCCGGCAGTCTTCCGCGACACGTTGGCAAACCCAGCGGCCCCGACCTTCGACGCGTGCCCGACCTTCTTCCCCGCCGCCCCCACCTTCTTGCTGGCACTTCCCAACCGCTCCCCAGTACTCCGCTGCCCAGCGCCGCCTGACCCGCTGCCGGAGCCGGCGCCGCCGGAGCTGCCGCCTGACCCGCGGCCAGCTGGCCCGGTACTGCGCTGCGGGCCGGTCCGGCGTTGTTCCGCGGGCCCGGTGCCGCCGGTGTGCTGTGCGCCTGGACGACCGTCTGCGGCACCCTGGCGTGGGGGGTTGTCGGGGTCCGGGCGTTCCATGTCACCATCCTGCCTTGTGCGGGGGACAGACCGGAGGTTCCACGCGGTTCGGATCGTGGCGGCAGGCGTGCGAGAATGACCGATTGTGACTCCCGTCAAGACTCCGGAACCGGTCCGCGCCAAGCCCGACGCCGTCTGCGTCGCGGCGGTCGAACCTGCCCGCGAGGCGGCGATCGCCGAGGCCGGCGCTGCCCAGATCGGGGATCACCTCGGTCACCTCATCGAGGGTGAGCGGCTCGTCACGCACTACTTCGCCTCCACCCACCCCGGTTACCGCGGCTGGCGCTGGGCGGTCACGCTGACCCGTGCGTCCCGCGCCAAGACGATCACGATCAACGAGGTCGTCATGCTGCCGGGCGACGACGCGATCGTCGCGCCCGAGTGGGTGCCGTGGTCCGAGCGCGTCCAGCCGGGCGACCTGCGCCCCGGCGACCTGTTCCCGACCCTCCCGGACGACCCGCGCCTCGAGCCCGGCTACACCGAGACCGGCGCGCCCGACGAAGTACTGGCCGTCGTCGACGAGCTCGGCCTCGGCCGCGAGCGGGTGCTGTCGCCGATCGGTCGCGAGGAGGCGGCCGACCGTTGGTACGCCGGTGACTTCGGCCCGTCGTCGGCGATCGCGCAGGCCGTTCCGTACAAGTGCTTCGCCTGCGGGTACTGGATCCGCCTGAACGACAGCCTCGGCCAGGCGTTCGGCGCATGCACCAACGAGATGGCGCCGGGCGACGGCCGGATCGTGTCCTACGACTACGGCTGCGGCGCCCACTCGGACGCCGTGATCGAGGCGCCCGACCAGCCGTCGACCGTGCACGCCTTCGACACCACCGGGTACGACGAGCTGGCGATGGAAACCGTCCAGGCGCTGAACCCCGCCGTCGACGAGGACGCGGAGGAGGCGGACGCAGTACAGGCCGAGGTCGAAGCCGCCGCCGAGCCCCCGTCGGACGACGACGTCGAAGCGACCACCGCGGAAGAAGCCGACGCAGAGGTGCAGGCGACCACCGCCGAGGCAACTCACGCGGAGGTCAAGGTGACCAGCGCCGAGGACGACACCGAGGACGACGCGGAGATCCCGATGCCGACCGCCGAGGAAATCGCCGCGGAAGCCACCGCGAACTACTAGCGGTTCGCCGGCGCAGAGCTGAACCGGGGTTTCAGTCCTCGATCTCGGAACGGTGGCCGGCCTGGATGGCGGCCCAGCGGTGGCGGCAGTAGAGCAGGCCGATCCAGCCCAGCCCGAAGCCGGCCACGGTGACCCACAACCACCACTCGTCACCGCTCTTCTTCAGCTCGTCGCGGAAGATCAGCACCACCAGGAACGCCAGCGCCCAGGCGACGATGCCGAAGATCACCGTCGGGATGCCGGACAGGTCCAGCGGCTTGACCTCGGCGTGCACCAGCTCCCCGCGAGCCAGCTGACTGGTCGGGTCGTTGCGCTTCTTCGAAGCCGGCACCTGCTCGGGATCTGCCACGAGCCCACCTTAGCCGCCCGTGATCCGCGCGCGGCAGCTGTCCCGATTCACTCGCCACGGGCCGATGCCACCTGGCACCATGCCGTCATGAGCTCGCCACCAGCCGCCACCGCCCGCTCCGGGTCCGGCTTCCTAGACTCCTTCTTCAAGATCAGCCAGCGCGGTTCGACCCTCGGCCGCGAGGTGCGCGGCGGACTCGTCACGTTCTTCACGATGGCCTACATCGTCGTGCTGAACCCGCTCATCATCGGCACCGTCAAGGACGGCACCGGCCAGTACGTCGGGGGCGGCACCGACCCGGGACTCGCGATCGCCAAGATCGCGGTGGCGACCGCGCTGGTGGCCGGCGTCATCACCATCCTGATGGGCCTGGTCGCGAACTTCCCGCTGGCATTGGCCACCGGGCTCGGCCTGAACGCGTTCCTGGCCTTCAGCGTGGCCAGCAAGATGACCTGGGCCGACGCGATGGGCCTGGTGGTGATCGAGGGCATCATCATCTTGATCCTGGTCCTGACCGGGTTCCGGAAAGCGGTCTTCGAGGCGGTGCCGCGGCAGCTGAAGGTCGCGATCAGCGTCGGTATCGGCCTGTTCATCGCGTTCATCGGCGTGGTCGACGCGGGCTTCGTCCGCCGGCCCGCGTCGGCCGGTGGACCGCCGGTCGAACTCGGTGTCGGCGGCAACCTTCGCGGCTGGCCGGTACTGATCTTCGTGATCGGGCTGGTGCTGATCATCACGCTGTACGCGCGCAAGGTGAAGGGCGCGATCCTGATCGGCATCGTGACCGCGACGGTGCTCGCGATCGTGGTCGAGTCGATCGCGAACATCGGCGCCCGGACCGCCGAGAACCCGGGCGGCTGGGGCCTGAGCGTGCCGAAGCTGCCGGACCAGTGGTTCACCACCCCGAACCTGGACACGCTCGGCGAGTTCAACCTGTTCGGCTCGTTCGAGAAGGTCGGCGTGGTGTCCGCGCTGCTGCTGATCTTCACGCTGATGCTGGCCGACTTCTTCGACACGATGGGCACGATGACCGCGATCGGCGCCGAGGCCGGGCTGCTCGATGCCGAGGGCAACCCGCCGAACGCGCAGCGCATCCTGATCGTCGACAGCGTCGCGGCCGCCGCCGGTGGTGCGGCGTCGGTGTCGAGCAACACGTCGTACATCGAATCGGCCTCGGGTGTCGGTGAAGGCGCGCGGACCGGGCTGGCCAGTGTGGTCACCGGGATCTGCTTCCTGCTCTCGATGGTGCTCGCGCCGCTGGTCACGCTGGTGCCGTACGAGGCGGCCACGCCGGCCCTGGTGCTGGTCGGCTTCCTGATGATGGCGCAGGTCAAGGGCATCGACTTCGACGATCTCGAGGTGGCGATCCCGGCCTTCCTGACGATCATCCTGATGCCGTTCACCTACTCGATCACGGCCGGTATCGGTGCCGGGTTCGTCTCCTTCGTGGTGCTCAAGGTGGTCCGCGGCAAGGCCCGCCAGATCCACCCGCTGATGTGGATCGTGTCCGCGCTGTTCGTCGTGTACTTCGCGATCGGCCCACTCGGCGACTGGCTCACCTGATCCCGTCCCGGCCCCGCCGGGTGGTAAACTGACAGACGTCTGGGTGACCCCTCTTCGGGGCCGCCCAGCGTCTTGTTTATGGACACCAACGCATTCCCCGCCCAATTCGCGCGCACCCGCCGCTTCACCCTCGGCCTCCCGAGCGCCTTCACCCTGTCACCCGACGGCCGCCGCGTACTCTTCCTCCGCACCCAAGGCCCAGAAGACCCCACCAGCTGCCTCTGGCTCCTCGACGGCCGAGAAGAACACCTCCTGGCCAGCGGCGTAGTCGCCTACTCCACCGACGCCGCCTTCACCACCGTGGCCTTCGCAGTGAACGGCGATCTCTGGACCCTCGAGCTGAAGACCAGTGCGCAACCCCAGCGCTTGGTTACTGCCGGACCGGTGGTTGATCCACGTCTTGACCCCACAGGCTGTCGGGTCGCCTACGTGACGGAGCGCTCGCTCCAGGTGATTGATGTTGCTGATGGCAACGATCAGGTGGTTGCCTCCGACGACGATCCGGAGGTGAGCTGGGGGTTGGCGGAGCATGTTGCTTCTGAGTCGATGCATCGGACTCGTGGCTACTGGTGGTCTCCCGACGGCACCCGCCTGCTGGCGGCCCGGGTCGACCAGACTCCGGTCCAGCGGTGGTGGATCGCCGACGCGGCGAACCCCGCCAGCCCGCCTCGCGAGTTCGCCTACCCCGCCGCCGGTACCGCCAACGCGCTCGTCTCACTCCACGCCTTCGACCTGACCGGCCGATCCGTCGAGCTGCAGTGGGACAGTACGGCGTACGAGTATCTGACCGCGGTCAGCTGGGACTCCCACGGCCCGCTGGTCACCGTGCAGTCCCGCGACCAGCGCACCCTCCAGGTGCTCGCCGCAGACCCCGCAACCGGCCAGACTCACCTCCTGCACGAGCAACGCGACGACGCCTGGGTAGAACTCATCCCTGGTACTCCGGCCCGCACAGCCTCCGGCAAGCTCGTCCACCCAGAAGACACCCCCGACACCCGCCACCTAACAGTCGACGGCCAACGAGTCACCCCAGCAGGCCTCCAGTTGCGCGCAGTCCTCGACGTAGCAGGCGAGTCAGTCCTCTTCCTAGCCAGCGACGACCCAACCACCTGCCATCTCTGGCTGTACGACGAGGAAGGCCTGCACCAACTGAGCGACGGCCACGGCTCGTACGACGGCGTCCGTGCCGGCAGCACCCTCCTCCTGACCGCCAACACCGAGACCGGCCGCACCTACGCAGTACGCCGCCCCGGCCAACCCGACCAGCCGATCGCCTCGCTCTCCGCCAAGCCGGTAGTCACCCCACAGATCACCTGGCTGCATGCAGGCGACCTGCAACTCCGCACCGCCCTACTGCTCCCCTCCTGGCACCAGCCAGGCTCAACCAAGCTCCCAGTACTGATGGCCCCGTACGGCGGCCCCGCGCTGGCCCTGGTGATGCGTGTCAGCGGCCACTGGTTCGACACCGCCCAGTGGTACGCCGAAGCCGGGTTCGCCGTCGTCATCGCCGACGGACGCGGTACGCCGGGCCGCGGACCCGCCTGGGAGAAGACAGTGCACCGCGACACCCTGTCAGCGCCGATAGAGGACCAGGTCACCGCACTACACGCAGCAGCTGAGTACTGCGCTGACCTGGACCTCACCCGAGTCGGCATCATGGGCTGGAGCTACGGCGGCACACTCGCCACAGCCGCAGTACTGCGAAGGCCGGATGTCTTCCACGCGGCCGTCTCCGGAGCAGGACCCAGCGACCAGCGCCTGTACGACACACACTGGCGCGAGCGGTTCCTAGGCCACCCGGACGAGCACCCTGAGGACTACGACCGCTCGTCACCCATCACAGACGCCGCCAAGCTCCAGCGACCGCTCCTGCTGATCCACGGCCTGGCGGACGACAACGTGGTCGCCGCCCACACCCTGCGCCTCTCTAGCGCCCTGCTGGCCGCCGGGCGCCCGCACCAGGTGCTGCCGCTGTCAGGGGCGACCCACCTGCCCACCGACGAAGCCGCAGTCGAGGGCCTCATGCGGCACCGGCTGGACTTCCTGAAGACCGCGCTAGCGCCAAAGAACTTCAGACGCAGGGCGCTAGCTCTCGGTCGGGACCTGCCGGGCGCGGAGCTCTAGGTACTCGGTGCGGGCGGTGAAGAGCTCGCGGAGCTCGTCGGTGATGTTGTCGAGCCACTCCGCGCGGTACGTCGCGTCCGTCATCAGCGAGATCGAGTAGTACAGGCCGGTGAAGGTCGCGATGCCGGCCGCGACCTTCACCAGCGCGGCGCTGATCAGCAACTTGTAGCCGAACAGCGCGAACTCGTGGGACCAGCCGCCGGTGTCGATTCCCCAGTTCTCGTAGATGTGCCGGCTGATCGCCAGCATGCCGAAGCCGACGAAGAACAGACCGACGCCGGCGCTGACCACGACTCCCTGCAGCCACTGGCGGATCACCAGGCTGACGCTGAGGTTCAGCCGCTGGATCCGGCGCAACGGCGGCCCGGATCCGGCGTCCCGCTCGATCGCGTCCAGCTCCTTCGGCAGCCGCAGTACAAGGAACAGATCGCTGAGCAGGGAGAAGGCGATCGCCAGGACGACGATGAAGGCGATCGGCATCCCCGCGAACACCTGCCACATCTCGGTGTTCACGAACAGCACCAGCGAGAACACCAGCAGTAGCGGCAGCGCGCGGACCAGGCTGGCCACCGAGTTGGCCAGCTCGGTCCCGAGCCGGCGGACGCCCCAGACCGTCGTACCGATCAGGCCGTAGCCGACCACCAGGTAGACCATCCCGACCAGCAGCAGGTTGCCGATGGCAACGCCGAAGAACTGCCGGAGCTGGACCTCGGTGGCCAGCGGCAACAACGCGGGCAGCAGCACGAAGACGGCCAGTTCCGGTACGCCGAAGCGGGTCGGGAAGGAGAAGAACCGGCGGCCGCGGAGACCGTTCAGCAGCCCGAAGCCCGCGATCAGGACGGCCAGCCCGCCGAGCGCGGCGAGCAGGTTCTGCCACCAGGTCCAGGTCAGCCGGGTGGCCCCGATCATCTCCGCGATGAAGACCAGCACGAGCACCGGCGTCGCCCGGCTGAAGATGTCGTGAGTGGGGGAGAAGTCCTCGATGAACAGCGGCAGCCCCGCCCGCCGGAACCGCTGCTCGTACCGGTTCAGCTCCGCTGATGTCGCCATGCGCGGAACCTTAGCGTCCGGCGGGGCACGTTCCGTCGGGTGGAACGTGGACAACTCATTTTAGTTAGCAAAGGTAATGAGTTATGCTAACGATATGCCCGAAGTCGTAGCCCAGCAGGTGAAGAGTGACGTCGGGCTGGCCAGTGCCCTGCGGTCGTCCACGTTGCGGTTGTCCCGGCAGATCCGCCGGCAGCGCGTCGAAGGTCACGACCTCACCGCCAACCAGCTCGGCGTGCTCGGTGCGCTCGGCAAACACGACGCGATGACGATCGGGGAGCTGGCCGCCCACGAGCAGGTCAAGCCGCCGTCGATGACGCGGATCGTGTCGAACATGGAGGAGGCGGGCCTGGTCGCCCGCCGCCCACACGAGACCGACAAGCGCCAGATCGTGGTCGAGCTGACCCAGACCGCGCACGACCTGCTGCACGCCAACCGGCGCCGGCGCGACGAGTGGCTCCAGATGAAGCTGAAGAAACTGACCCCTGAGGAGCGCGACATCCTGCGCAAGGCAGCCCCTGTTCTCGAACGCCTGGCGGCTACATGAGTCCGACCTTCCGCGCGTTCAAGGTCCGCAACTACCGTCTCTACGCCACCGGCGCGATCATCTCCAACGTCGGCACCTGGATGCAGCGAGTCGCCCAGGACTGGCTGGTCCTCGAACTGACCCACTCCGGTACCGCACTGGGCATCGTCACCGGTCTCCAGTTCCTCCCCGCCCTGCTCGTTTCGCCGTACGCCGGTCTGATCGCCGACCGCTTCCCGAAGCGCCGGGTCCTGACCATCACCCAGATCGCGATGGGCGTCGTCGCGCTGGTCCTGGGCACGATGACGGTGACCGGTGTGGTGGAGGCGTGGCACGTCTTCGCACTGGCCTTCCTGTTCGGGATCGGGACCGCGTTCGACGCGCCGACCCGGCAGGCGTTCGTGGTCGAGATGGTCGGCAAGGACGAGCTGTCCAACGCCGTCGGCCTGAACTCGGCCTCCTTCAACGCCGCCCGGCTGATCGGTCCCGGCCTGGCCGGCCTGCTGATCCACTGGATCGGGACCGGGCCGGTGATCATCATCAACGGCCTCAGCTACGCGGCGGTGATCCTGTCGCTGCACCTGATGCGATCCAGTGAGCTGCACACGCCCAAGGTCGCGGCTCGGGAGAAGGGCATGATCCGCGACGGGATGCGCTACCTGTGGCGCCGGCCCGATCTGATGATGGTGCTCGTCACGGTGTTCTTCGCCGGTACCTTCGGGCTGAACTTCCAGATGACGTCGGCGCTGATGGCGGTCAGCGAGTTCCACAAGGGCGCGGGGGAGTACGGCATCCTCGGGTCGATTCTGGCGATCGGCTCGCTCGCCGGCGCGCTGCTTTCGGCCCGCCGGGTCCGCACGCGGGGCCGACTGGTGATAGGCGCGGCGCTCGCCTTCGGGGCGATGGTGATCGTCAGCGGGTTGATGCCGACGTACCTGTCCTTCGCTCTGGTGCTTCCGCTGGTCGGGTTCGCCGCGCTCACCATGCTGACCGCGGCGAACGCGACCATGCAGCTGGGCATCGAGCCGACCATGCGCGGCCGGGTGATGGCGCTCTACATGACCGTCCTGATGGGCGGTACGCCGATCGGCTCGCCGTTCATCGGCTGGATCGGGCAAGAGTTCGGCGCGCGCTGGTCGCTGATCGTCGGCGGCAGCCTCACGTTGCTCGGCACCACAGCATCGGTCCTGTACTTCTCCCGCCGCCGCGGCCTCGCGATCCGCCCCCACCTCCTGCCGCGCCCCCGGCTGGAGATCCTCTCCCCAACAACCGACCTCTTAGGCGAAAAGTCCACCCTCACCGAGCCACCGAGCAAACCTCGAGTCGCCTAGCTTGAGTCGGCCCGGACCGCCCCCACTCACAAACCGGCCCTCCGCAACCCAAACCACGCCTGGCCACGCCTGGCCTCGCCTGGCCAGGACCGGTCGAGCGCAGTTTGTGAGTGGCGGCGGTCCGGGTCAACCGGCCACCAGCTCCGGTGCTGCTAGATCCGGTGCTGGAGGTTGGCGGCGAAGAGCAGGCCGGGGGCCTGGTGGTTGGCGCCCAGCAGCAGGGCTTCCGGGTCTTTCGGGGGCTTGGGGCGGTCGGCGGGGGTTGCTGCGGTGGTGATCCGCACGTAGCCGAGGTCCATACCCCGTATCGGCGCCCACTCGACCGCCCGGATGATGGCCCGGTCTGGGTTCAGCTTGCCGGTCACGCGCACAATGGGGTGTGACTCATTACGACTTGGTGGTTGTCGGGACCGGCTCGGGCAACACGATCGTGACCAAGCAGTTCGCGGACCGGAAGGTGGCGATCGTCGAGCGCGGCACCTTCGGCGGGACCTGCCTGAACGTGGGATGCATCCCGACCAAGATGTTCGTGCACACCGCCGACCTGGCCGCCGTCCCGTCGCACAGCTCCCGGCTGGGGGTGGACACGCAGCTCGTCGGGGTGCGCTGGCAGGACATCCGGGACCGGATCTTCGGCCGGATCGACCCGATCTCGGCCAGCGGATCGGAGTACCGGCTGAACCATCCGAACAACGTGAACGTGACCCTGTACCACGGCACCGGGCGGTTCACCGGCGAGCGGGAGCTGACCGTCACCGCTGTCGAGGACGGGCAGACCGAGGTGTTGACCGCCGACCAGTTCGTGCTGGCGGCCGGGAGCCGGCCGATCGTGCCGTTCATCCCCGGGCTCGAGGAGACCGGGTTCCACACCTCCGAGACGATCATGCGGATGGAGCGGCTGCCGGGCCGGCTGGGCATCATCGGCGGCGGGTTCGTCGCGGCCGAGCTTGCGCACGTGTTCTCGTCGCTCGGCGTCGAGGTGACGATGATCGCGCGCTCCGACCTGCTGCTGCGGCAGGAGGACCGCGAGATCGCCAAGCGGTACACCGAGCTTGCGCAGGAGCGGTACACGGTCAAGTTCCTGCACGAGACGGTCGGCGTGCAGCGGCGCGACGACGGGATCGTGCTGGAGATGCTGTGCCCGGACGGCGCCGACGAGCTGGTGGTCGACGAGTTGCTGGTCGCGGTGGGGCGGACGCCGAACTCCGACGTATTGAACGTCGAGGCCGCGGGCGTGGAGGTGGAGTCCGACGGCCGGGTGGTCGTCGACGAGTTCCAGCAGACGGCGGCCGAGGGGATCTATGCGCTCGGCGACATCTGTTCGCCGTACCAGCTCAAGCACGTCGCCAACCACGAGGCGCGGGTGGTCCAGCACAACCTGCTGCACCCGGATGACCGGATCAAGTCAGACCACCGCTACGTGCCGCACGCCGTCTTCGGGGCACCCCAGGTCGCGTCGGTCGGGTTGACGGAGGAAGAGGCGATCGAACAGAACATCCCGTACGTCGTGGGCCGCCAGGCATACGCCGACATCGCCTACGGCTGGGCCATGGAAGACACCACCGGCTTCGCCAAAATCCTCGCCGACCCCACCACCGGCCTCCTCCTCGGCTGCCACGTCATCGGCCCCCAAGCCGCCACCGTCATTCAACCCGTAATCCAAGCCATGAGCTTCGGCCTGGACGCCCACACCATGGCCCGAGGCCAATACTGGATCCACCCCGCCATGCCCGAGCTGATCGAGAACGCCCTCCTGAACCTCAAGCTGGGTTAATGAAACGCGGCTATTACTTCTGCTGCTGTTTCGAGTGGGGTTAGGTCGTCGTTGAGGTTTGGCAGGGTGAGTATGGCTTCGGTGGTGCCGGCTTCTGCTAGGGCTCGGAGGCGGCCTATGTGGTCGGGGATGGTGGCGGCGTTGACGGTGGTGGCGTATTTGGCTGGGTTTTGGTTGCGGGGGCGGAGTTGGTCGACCAGTTCGTTGACGTGGTGGTGGTCCTTGCCGATGAGGGTGGTGGACAGGTGTGTCAGGCGGGGTGTTTCGCGGTCGGGTGGGGTGTGTGCGGTCAGGTAGTCGGAGAGTTCGCGGACCTTGCCGACATCGCCGAAGACGTTCGCGGCGTCGGCGTACCGGGCGGCGAGGCGTAGGGTGCGCTTGCCGCTGCCGCCCAGCAGGATGGGCAACGGATCCTGGAGGGGCCTTGGGTAGCAGGCGGTTTCCGGTACGTCGAGGACCTTGCCGCGCCAGGGTTTGTTGCCTGGTCCCCACATCACGGGCAGCAACTGCAACGCGTCCTCCAGCAGCACGTACCGATCACTGACCGACGGGAACTCCCACCCGTACGCCTTGTGCTCCTGCTCGAACCACGCCAGCCCCAACCCGCAGACGGCACGACCACCACTCAGTACGTCGAGAGTCGCGGCGATCTTGCCGAGGTGCGCCACATTGCGATACGTGATGCCCGTCACCAGCGTCCCGAGCTTCACCCGCTCGGTACAGGCCGCGAGATAGCCCAGCGTCGTCCAACTCTCCAGGAAGTCTTCCCAAGCCCGGCCGACCTGCGGAATCTGCCGGAAATGGTCCATCACATAGATCGCGTCGAACCCAGCCGCCTCCGCCGCGCGCCCGACCTCCTTCACCCACGCACCCGTCGTGGCCCGCCCGCCCTTGTGCGTATAGCTGCTCAACTGCAGCCCGAACCGCAACCCGGCCGGCTCCTCTTCCTGCCGCCGAGCCGCCTCCCCAGCTCCGACAAACGCCTCCGGTACTACGCGCATCGCACCAGGCGCGAGTACGGCGTCGAACCCTTCGTCCGGGAGCACCTTCTTGACCGCCGCCCACGTCTTGAGCTGACTCGTGAGCGCGTCGGCCGGTATCGCCTTGATGCGCTCGCGATTGCGCCGACGACACTCAGCCGCCGGAGTATCGAAGGCCACTACCACACACGGAATCCCGGCCTCCCGCGCGAGCCCCAACCACCGGAGCCGTCGCTCCCGATCCAATCCCAAGGTGTCGATCACCGTCGTCAGCCGCCGCCCGATCCGCTGCCGGACCACCTCTTCCAGCAACGCGAACGCGTCCGCGCTGGCCGCGAGATCGTCGTCACCCGCCCCCACCAACGCGCGCAGGCGATCACTCGACACCACCAAGTCAGCCGCGAACCTTTCGGCTGCCCAGGTCGACTTGCCTGCCGCACCGGGCCCGACCAGCACGACCACACACGGCGATGGGAGGTTCCGCTCGTCCATGTCTCAGTGTGAGCCCGCGCAAGCCGGATCGGGAGACTTTCCAACTGGATCGGGAGTTTCGGCGTCTCATCTTGTGAAGCCCCCGGTGGAGGGGCACCACGGGGAACATCTTGAGTAACAAGGAGTGTCATGTCCGGCAAGCTGGGCGCCTTCATCAACACCGGCATCGGGATCTCGGCGGCCTTCGTCGTCGCTGGTGTGGTCGCTTTCGGGCTGGCCCAGGCGGACCACGCCTCCGCCACCGCGCCGAACAGCGTGGCAACCCCGGCGCCGACAGCAACCCAGGCACCCACAACGACCCAGGCAACGACCCCGGCAATAACCACCCCGCCGAGCACCAGCGCAACCGCCAAGCCGGCCGGCAACCCGACCGCGGTGACCGCTGGGCAGAAGGTGGTGTTCCTCACCTTCGACGACGGCCCCGACCCGGTCTGGACGCCGCAGATCCTGCAGGTACTGGCGAAGTACGACGCCCACGCAA
Organism: Kribbella sp. CA-294648; assembly: GCF_050943845.1. Taxonomy (NCBI): domain Bacteria; kingdom Bacillati; phylum Actinomycetota; class Actinomycetes; order Propionibacteriales; family Kribbellaceae; genus Kribbella; species Kribbella sp. CA-294648. The sequence continues at coordinate 7,415,127 of NZ_CP191981.1, read as the reverse complement.
CCTTCTTCCAGCTGGGCAGCATGCAAAAAGCGCATCCCGCGCTCCGCGACCAGGTCCTTGCCGCAGGCAACTCAATCGGCAACCACTCGATCTCGCACGCGCAGCTGACCAAGCTCTCGGCCGCCAAGCGCCACCACGAGATCTTCGACGGCCCGCGGTCCAAGTGCTTCCGGCCGCCGTACGGCGCGGCGAACGACCGCGTCCGCGCCGACATCAATGCCGCCGGGATGACCCCGGTCCTGTGGGACATCGACACCCTCGACTGGCAGCGCCCCGGCCAGAAAGCGATCGTGAACAGCATCCTCAGCCAGGCCCGCAACGGCAGCGTGATCCTGATGCACGATGCCGGCGGCAACCGTAGCCAGACCGTCGCCGCTCTCGACCAGGCGCTGGCCACCTTGACGGCCCAGGGCTACACGTTCCCCGCGATGGCCTGCTGATTCCCGGGCCTGGCCTGCTGATTTCCACGATGGACTGCTGATTCCCGGCCATGGCCCGCTGAGCGATTCCAATTCGATGGACAACGACCTCTAACCTCGAAGGATGCGACTTTTTGTGGCGGTGGTGCCGCCGGTGGAGATCGTCGAGCATCTGGCGGAGTTCGTGGAGCCTCGCCGGGAGTATCCCGATGAGGACGTCCGCTGGGCGGCTGACGAGAACTGGCACATCACCTTGGCGTTCCTGGGCGACGTACCGGAGTACAAGACGGATGATCTGGCCGACGGGCTGGAGCGGGTGGCCGGGCGGCAGAAACCGTTCGACCTGTGGTTGGGTGGTGCCGGTGCCTTCCCGGGCGTCGCGGACGCGCGGGTGCTGTGGACCGGCGTACGGGACGAGTCCGACGCGCTGCCGCACCTGGCGATGACCGCGCGGTCGGCGGCGAACAAGGCGGGCGTGACCGTGGACGGGCGCAAGTTCACCCCGCACGTCACGCTCGCGCGGCTGCGCCGGCCGATGGACGTGGTCCGCTGGGTCCGGATCTTCGACACCTACCAGGGGCCGACCTGGACGGCGGACAGCATCCAGTTGATCTCGTCGCGGCTGGGCGAAGGGCCGAGCCATGGTGCGGCTTACGACACAGTGGGCGAATGGGGATTCTCAGGCGGCGAGAGGCTGTTCAGTTAGATCACCGTTCAGTTAGAGCACCGTCTAAGTGACCACTTGACCGGCCCGGCGCGCCCTAGAATCGCGGCCGTGGCCAGCTACCCGCAGTACCAGCAATACCCGCCGCCACCTCCACCGCCGCCACCGCCGAAGGGCAGCAACAAGGCTGTCCTGGTCGTGTTCAGCGTGGTCGTCGTCCTGGTCGTGCTGGGATCGGGGATATTTGTCGTCAGCCGCTTCACCGGCGGCTCGGACGACAGCGCGGGCAGCTCGAGCACGCAGCCCTCGAGCCGGGTCACGGACGATAATTCCCAGCAGCCCACCGGAGCGCCCACCACCGGCGGCAGCCCCACCACTGGGAGCAAGCCGAGCACCGGTGCCCCGAGCTCGAAGCCGAGCCCGCCGGCCGCCAGCCCGTCGGTGCCGGCGGACTGCCGCGGCTGCTTCCCCGGTCTCACGGTGAACGGGATGGTCAAGCAACTCGGCAAGCGGGGCTTCGTCTGCAAGGAGGACCGGATCACCGGGTTGCAGTGCAAGAAGGGCAGCCTGGAGGTCGGCCTCGAACGCGACTACCGGCACAAGAACTACATCGGCAACATCGACGTGACCGGACGAGCTACTGCCAAAGGGGACTACCCGCGTGGCGGCCGGGATGCCTACACGAGGCTGAACGCCGGTCTGCCGGGGGTGCTGCCGCTGTTCATCGCCGACGCGGCTGTCCGGCAGCAGATCGTCACCTTCACCGCCAAGAACTCAGGTCACGCGGACCAGGGGGCCAGCACCGCGAGGGACGCCAAAATAGGTGGCTACCGGCTCTCCTGCCACGGTGTGGGCGGAGTCGTCATCCGTGGAAACGGCAGAACCGCCGCCAGTTACTCCACCTCGGTGCACATCTACGGCCCGTCGGCGTACTGAACGGAGGCTGCCTGGGCAGGCAGCCTCCGTTCCGCTGTGGTTGGTTACTTGACGGCTCCCGCGGTGACGCCGGCGACGAAGTGCCGCTGGGCGAGCAGGAAGCCGATCACGACCGGGATGCTGACCACCAGGGCGGCAGCCATGATCTGGTTCCAGTAGATGTTGGTTTGCGTGGAGTACTGGCGTAGTCCCACCGACAACGTCCGGTTGGCCTCGGTCGTCATCACCGACGCGAAGAGCACCTCACCCCACGCCGTCATGAACGAGTAGATCGCCACTGCGATCACGCCCGGCCGGGCTGCCGGCAGGACGACTCGGGCCAGCGCACCCATCGGTCCGCACCCGTCGACGAGTGCCGCCTCGTCCAGCTCGCGCGGGATGCTGTCGAAGTACCCGGCGAGCATCCAGATCGAGAACGGCAGGCTGAAGGTGAGGTAGGTGATGATCAGGCCGAGCCGCGTGCCGACCAGTTGCAACCCGGTGGAGTTGTTGATGTTCACGAAGATCAGGAACAACGGCAGCAGGAACAGCACGCCGGGGAACATCTGCGTCGACAGCACCGTCGTGGTGAAGACACTGCGGCCGCGGAACCGGAACCGGGAGACCGCGAACGCCGCCAGGATCGCGATCGCGACCGAGCACACCGTCGCCACCACCGACACGATCGTGCTGTTGACGAAGTACCGGGCCAGCGGCACCGTCTTCCACATGTCGATGAACGGGTCGAGGGTGATGGTGGACGGCCACCAGGTGAACGCGCCCTGGACGTCGCTCAGTGGTTTCAGCGACGAGGTCGCCATCACGTAGAGCGGGACCAGCACGAACAGGCCGAGGACCGTCAGCACGACGGCCCGGTAGATCTTGAATCCCTTGGTGTCACGCACGACGAGACCTCCGGCCGGTGACGATCAGATAGGCGCCGGTGACGATCATCAGGAAGATCAGCAGCAGCACGGACATCGCCGCGCCGGAGCCGAAGTTCCAGGTCAGGAACGACGCGTTGTAGATGTGGAAGGTGATCAGGTCACCCGCGGGCGGCTGCGAGTTTCCGAACAGGACGTACGGCGTGTTGAAGTCGCTGAACGTCCACAGGAACAGCACCAGCACGAGCACCAGGTTGACCGGCCGCAGCGACGGCAGGGTGATGTGGCGCCACTGCCGGACCAGCCCGGCGCCGTCGACCGAGGCGGCCTCGTAGATGTCGTTCGGAATGCTCTGCAGGCCGGCCATCAGGGTCAGGAAGGCGAACGTCCACAGCTTCCAGACCGCGACCGTGATCAGCGAGACCAGCGCGTTGCTGCCGATCAGCCAGAACGGCCGGTCCGAGGTGAGGCCGAGGTTGTCGACCAGCACGTGGTTCACCGCACCGGTGTCGCGCTGGAGCATGAAGTTCCAGGTCAGGATGCCGGCGTACGCGGGCAGTGCGTAAGGCACCAGGAACAGCGTCCGTACTGCGCTGCGCCCACGGAACTGTGGTTGCAGGGCGACCGCGGCGGCCATCCCGAGACACCAGGAAAGCGCCACCGTGAGGAGCGAGAACGCCACCGTCACGCCGAAGGACTTGAGCAGGCCCTCGCCGACCGCGTTGTCGAAGTCGACGGCGACCCGGTAGTTGTTGAAGCCGGCCCAGGGGGCGGCGGACCAGTTCGCGATGAAGAACTTGGTCAGTTTCACGAAGCTCATCCAGATGCCGACCAGCATCGGGATGAGGTGGATCAGCAGCTCCAGCAGGACCGCCGGAGCGAGCAGCAGGTACGGGAGCTTGCGGCTCAGGCCCGGGCGGCGGTCCAGCCGCCGCTTCTTCCGCGCCGGCGGTCCGGCCGCCGGACCCACGGGGGCCTGTTGTGTGGCGACGGACATCCGGTCGCCTCCTGTCTTGGATCGGGGTCGACGGCCACGAGGATGGCCCGGACGGTGTCGCCCGGGCCACCGATCACGGCTCAGCTACCGGCCGCGACTTGATCCTCGGCGGTCTTGAGCACCGACTTCACCTCGTCGGCGGTGACCGTCCCGCCGGTCGCGATCTTGGCGAACAGGCCGTTCATCGCCTTGCCGACGGTGCTCTCGTACTGGTCCTCGGCCGGTACCAGCGGCAGCGGCTTGGACTTGGTGTTGTAGATGTCCTGGAAGATCGCAGCCTCGGCCGCGTCGGTGGTGAAGACCGGCTTGGCGTCCTTCAGCACGGGCAGCGAGGCGAACGGCTTGCCCAGCGTGTTCTGGGTCTCCGGGTCCGTCATGTACTTGACGAACTTCAGCGCCGCGTCCTTGTTCTTCGTGTTCTTGAAGATCGACAGGTTGATCCCGGCCACGTGGCTGGCGACCGGCTCGGCCGCGTCCTTCGGGGCGGGGAACGGCACGACGCCGTACTCGCCGATCTTCATGCCGTTGGCAACGATCGAGGAGGCGGCGTTGTTCTGGTTGATCACCATCGCCACCTTCTTGGTGGCGAAGTCGTTCACCGCCTTGGTGCCGTTGTCGTACTGCGCGTTGGACGGGTTGGCCACCTTGTCCTTCTGCATCAGGTCGAGGTAGCGCAGTACGCCCTGCACCTGGCCGTCACCGGTGAAGGTCGGCTTGCCGTCCTTGTCGAACCACTCCGCGCCGTTCTGAGCGGCGTTGATGAAGGCGAAGTGCACGTTCTCGGTGTAGCTGCCGGCCGCCAGCGCCATGCCCCACTGCTTCTTCGCGGGGTTGGTCAGCTTCTGCGCGGCGGTGACCATCTCTTCCCAGGTCTTCGGCGGCTGCAGACCGGCCGCGGCGAACATCGCCTTGTTGTAGTACAGGCCGTAGGCCAGCCCGTAGACCGGTACCGAGGTCGGGTCGGTGCCTTCCTTGCCGCCGGTCGCCAGAGCCGTCGGCACGAACTTGTCCTTGCCCCCGATCGCGGTCATCGCGTCGCCGTCGAACGGCAGGAACGCCTCGGTGGCCTGCAGCGACGCGGCCCAGGTGTTGCCGATGTTGACCACGTCCGGCGACTGGCCCGAGGTGATCGCGGTCTGGATCCGGGTCTGCAGGTCGTTCCAGCCGATCACCTCGAGGTTGACCTTGATCCCGGTGTCCTTGGTGAACTTCTCCAGCACCGGGGTCAGGACCTGCTTGTCGTTGTCCAGGCTGGTGCCCTGGTTGCTGGCCCAGTAGGTCAGCGTCTGGTCTCCACCACTGCCGCCGGAAGAGTCGCCCGAGTCGCTGCCACCACAAGCGGCCAGGCTGATTCCCAGGGCGGTCACCGCTGCTGCGGCTACAAACGAACGCAGTCTCACGTCGGACTCCCTCGTCCCATCGAGCCTCCGGCAGGGAAGCGGAGGCGGGTCCGCCCATAGTGGCCGAACCGGTTAAGCTTGGGAACCCGAACCGGTTCAGTTGCACCAGCTTCGTTACGTCACCGTGACCCTACTCCGGGTGTGCTGCGGTCAGCCGGTACGGCGGGGTGCCGCGGCGGAGGAGCCGCGGGCGCGCAGTACTCCGGCCGGGGTGTCCCAGTGCAGCCCGGACTCGCCGGCCGCGATCCGGAACAGCAGGTCCGCCGCCATCCGGCCACGCTCCATCGTCTGCTGATCGACCGCCGTGATCCCCGGCAGTGCCAGCTCACACAACGGCGAGTCGTCCCAGGCGAGAATCGACAACTCCTCCGGTACTCCGGTGCCGAGCTCCACCGCGACCCGCAAAGCGGCGACAGCCATCAGGTCGTTGCCCAGGACAAGAGCTGTCGGCCGGTTCTTCTTCGCCAGCAGCTTGCGCGTCATCGCGGCACCGTCTTCGTACCGGTAGCTGCCTTCGAAGTGGGTCACCCGGATGCCGCGCCGCTTGGCCTGCTCCTGCAGCAACTGCACACGTAGTTGCTCGTGAACGAAGGTGAACGGCCCGCTGACGTGGACGATGTCGGTGTGCCCGAGCTTCGCGAGGTGGTCGAGCAGCAACGTGACGGTGTGCTCCGGCGACGTGATCAGCCGCCCGACGCCGTCGTCCGGCGCATTGGAGCTGACCACCACGCACGGCACCCCGAGCTCCTTGAGCAATGGGATTCGCGGGTCGTCGTTGTGCTCGTCGAACAGGATGAACCCGTCCACCCGCCCTTGCCGGCTCCAGCGACGCAGTACGTCGAGATCCTGGCCCTGCTCGCCGGTCAGCCGCAGCAGCAGGGAGGAGTCGACCTCGTTGAGGTACTGCTCGATGCCGACCAGCGTGCGCATGTAGAACGCCTCGGTCGAGATCAGCGCGGGGTCGCGGGCGATCACGATGCCGATCGTGCGGGTCCGGCTCGCGGACAGCGCGACGGCGGCGGAGTTCGGGTGGAAGCCGAGTTCCGCGGCAAGACTGAGCACGCGCTGCCGGGTCTCCTCGCTGACCCCGGACCGACCGTTCAGCGCGTAGGAGACCGACGCCTTGGAGATGTCCAGCCGCCGAGCCAGATCGCTGATCGTGACCCGACGCCGCCCGCCACCACTGATGGCGTCGTCACCGGCGACCTCGTCACTCCCTCCCTGCATGGCCCGAACGTTAGCAGCGAGATTCGGCTCTGGCGGGTACTGCGGCGGCTGCTGCTGGCTCGCCGACGGGCTGCGGTCCGCCGCCTGGCGCCCCAGCGCCGGGTCGAAGCGGCGTCTGCGTGGGCACCTGCCGACGACACCCCTGCGCAACGCTCTGTCCGCGGTGTCTTGGATAGCGTTATCCCATGACCTCGCCCGATTCGCGTCCCGCCGTCAGCCGCCTCGACTTCCTGCCGTGGGAGTACGCCGGGGGCGCGTCGGCGGCCGAGCGTGAACGCCAAGCCGAGCGCCAACGTGAACTGACCGGCGAAACCGACCTCGCGGCGGATGCCTTCATCGCCGACACCGCTGCGGTGTTCTGCAACGTCCTGCGGATGGGGGAGCGGTCGTACATCGGAGCGCACGCCTACGTCACCGGCGAGGTGAGCATCGGCGCGGACTCGACGATCAACCCCTTCACGGTGGTGCGCGGCAAAGTCACCCTCGGCGACGGCGTCCGCATCGGCGCCCACGCCTCGCTCCTCGCCTTCAACCACGGCACCGCCCCCGACCAGCCGATCTTCCGCCAGGCCCACACCTCACGCGGCATCACCGTCGGTGACGACGTCTGGATAGGTTCCAACGCCCTCATCCTCGACGGCGTCACCATCGGCCCCCACAGCATCGTCGGCGCTGGCGCAGTAGTCACCAAAAACGTAGCCCCCTGGTCAGTAGTAGCCGGCAACCCAGCCAAACCCCTCCGAGACCGCCGCCACCCCTCGACCCCCAAGCCACCGGTCTCAGAGCCGGCCAACCCTGCGCCATCCCTCACCTCAGCGGCCGCAGTGCCGGCCCACCCTGCGCCTTCCCTCACCTCCGCTGTGGATCTGCCGCGGTTGGCGGCGGAGCTTGCTGGGCGGGCTCGAGAGCAGGTGGATGAGCTGGTGGGGAGATGTTGGGACGGCGAGCGGTTCGTCGACCAGCCCGGAGGTGAAGCTGCGATCCGTCCGTGGTGTGATGCGATCGAGTTGACCGACCTACTGGTGAGGCGCGCTCCGGCAGGGCATTCGGTGGATGATCTGGTACGCCGATTGCGGGCTCGCCAGGACCCGGCGACCGGGCTGGTGCCATCGAGCGATCTCGCCGACGCCGGCCTCGAGAAACCCTCCAGTGAGAGCGAACTGTCCGTCCTGGAAGGCGGAGCGAGCTACCACGTCCTGTGCGCCGGCTACGCCCTCCAACTTCTCGGTAGTTGCTTCGAGCATCCAATTCGCGTCGACGTGGCAACGGATCAACTGGACAACTTGCCATGGGCAAGAAACGCCTGGGGCGCGGGCGCGGCGATCGATGCCCTCGGCACCGCAATCGCCCGGAATCTCAACAACCACGGCGATTCCGCCCAACTCTTCACCCTCATGGGCTGGCTGACCGCCCGAGCCGACCCGGAGACCGGCATGTGGGGCACCCCGCATCCCGACGACGGCTGGCTGCAAGTCGTCAACGGGTTCTACCGCCTGACGCGCGGCACCTACGCGCAGTACGGGCTGCCTTTGCCGTATCCGGAGGCCGCCATCCGCACCGTTCTGACCCACTCCCAGGACCAGCGTGTTTTCAGCGGCGACGGCTTCAACGCCTGCAACGTGCTCGATGTGATCCACCCGCTCTGGCTGGCCGGCAAGCAGACCGAGTTCCGCCGAGCCGAGGGCCGCCGATGGGCCGAGCGGATGCTTACTGCAATCCTCGGCCGCTGGGTGGACGGTGCCGGTTTCGCGTTCGCCCCCGACGGTGACGGCGACCGGGCGCTGCCCGGGTTGCAGGGCACCGAGATGTGGCTGGCGATCATCTGGCTGCTGACCGACTACCTGGGCTTGTCCGACGTACTCGGCTACCGCCCGCGCGGAGTACACCGCCCAGAACCCCTCATCGCAGTACCGAAGCTGGGCTGACCACTCACCGCAGTACCAACGACCCCGCCCACTGCGCACTCGACCCCACGAGTAGCTGGGTCGGGGCCGGCACCTGCTTGCTCCACCGGTCCGGGGCGGATTTTGTCCCAGATCGGTAGCAGGATCCTCCTCGGTTCCGGCGAAAAAGCTCCCCGAATCGGTTCAGGGGTGAGGCGCGCCTGTCGCCTCGCCCCTGGCCGACCGGTTTCAGTACTCCGGGAGCGGGATCCGGCGGTCAGTCCGCTCCGGCGGGCCTTCGAGGTGACACTGCTGGTCGGGAACGGGTGGCTGGTCGATTAACCTGGGCCGGTGGACCCCCGGACCCGACGGCTCGTCACCTCTGTCGTACTAGCGGCGCTGGTCGCAATCGTGGTGATCGCGGCCCTGGTGCGATGACCGGCCCGGACCAGCGGTCGCCGTACTTGTTGCGAGCGGGCCTGGTCCGCAACGTCCGGACCGGGGAGCACCTGACCACCTTCGTGGTGTCGGGCGTCGCAACCGTCCTGATCACCCGGCTGATCCTGGGGCTGAGCGGCTACCCCCAGATCGGCGGGAAGGGCCTGCACATCGCCCACGTCCTGCCGGGCGGCCTCCTGATGCTGCTGGCGATCTACCTGCTGCTGTCGTACGTCGGCCCGGTGGTGCGCCCGGCGGCCGCGCTGGTGGGCGGTGTCGGCTTCGGGCTGTTCATCGACGAGGTGGGCAAGTTCGTCACCTCCGACAACAACTACTTCTACCAACCGACCGCGGCGATCGTGTACGTCGTCTTCGTGCTGATCGTGCTCGGCTCCCGCTTCGTCAACAACCGGCGGCCCATCGACGAGCGCGAGCAGCTGGCCAACGTGGTCGACCACGCCGTCGAGGGCGTGGCCGGCGGCCTCTCCCGCCGCCGCCGAGCCCAGGACGCGCGGCAACTCCGGGCAGTAGGCCCGAACGTCCCCGGCCGCCTGGAAACGCGAGCACTCCTGGCTGCGTGCCCACCGGACGAGGTAGAACTAGCGGCCCCAGTCGACGCCGCCTGGCGAGCCCTACAACGCGGCTTCGACCGCCTGGCCACACATCCACTAGCGCCGCGCGTTGCGGTCGCAGTACTAGGAGTGCAGGCCCTGAGCGCCCCCGCCATAGCCGCCGCCATCCGCTTCGACGACGACCGACTACTAACAGACCTCCCAGTCCTAGGAGTAGCCGGCGGAAGCCTCCTCTCAGCCACCTTCACTGTCCGCGGCTGGCTCCGCCTACGAGCCCACGACCGAGCCCGAGCAGTACGCCTCTTCGAACTAGCAGTACTGGTAAGCCTCCTGGTAACCCAGGTCTTCCAATTCGCCGGCACCCAATTCGCCGCAGTAGGCGGAATGACCCTAGACCTAATCCTCCTAGGCCTCCTAGGCGCAGAATCCGCCCGCCTACAACAAACCACACCCCAACCCCCACCACCCCCCAACCTCTTACCGCTACCCCCGAACCCCTCCAGCCCCCCATTCCCGACAGACCCAGCCAACCCCACCTGACCCCCACCCCACCGCCCTCGCCCCGTCCCGCCACCGGCTCTCCGGTCCCGCCGGACCTCGCGTCCCGCCACGGCTCACCCGTCCCGCCGGACCCCGCCTCCCGCCCCGCCCGCCTCGCACCGGCGCCGGCTCACCCGGGCTCGTCCCGCCTCCATCCCCGTCCTCCCCGCCCGTCCCGCCCCGACCCCGGCTCACGCACGCCGCCCGTCCCGCGCCCCGACCCCGGCTCACCCCGGCTCGTCCCAGCGCCGCCCTGGCCCGTCCCGCCGCTCGGCCAACCCGGCCCGCCTGCCCGGCCCAACCCTGCTGCCCTCCAGCCTTGCCGCCTTCCCATGTCTCGCCTCGCCCGGACAGGCTCGCGGCCGGTTGTCCACAGGGCTGAACTTTCTCCTCGGGGGCGGCCCGGATCGCGGCATCTTCTCTGGTGAGAAGAAAAGCAGGGCACGGACGCGGCTGCAGTGGCCGGGCGGCCCGTCGAGGAGAAGGAGATTGACCATGGTTCGGGTGATGCTCGAGGACGCGGACTACTGCGACGTCCCGTCCGACCTGATGACGTTCGACGACGGCGTCATCGTGTTCTGGCGCGACGGCGAGGAGGTGGGCCGGCACCGGCAGATGCGCATCCGCGCGCTGGAACTGCCGGCCGCCCGCTCGTTCGGCCGCCGGATCGAGGAAGCGCGCAAGACCTATCCGAACGCCTTCCGGCTCTGGACCAAGGAGCAGGAGGACCAACTGACCGAGATGTTCCACAACGGCGCGTCCAAGGACGAACTGGTAGCCGCCCTCGGCCGTCAGCCAGGGGGAATCGAAACCCGACTCAGAGCCCTCAATCTGCTCAGCGAGGAGGAGAAACTCACCTGAGTCGGGGGTGCTGCGCCCTGCTCTCTTACGCCGGGCCGCGCGCGCCGATCGGCTGAGAGCGACCGGCACCCGAATCCGCGGCGGTGCGCCCTCGCTGGGTGCGCATGCCGACCGAGTGACTGCATGCGGAACGGAGCCGGACGAGACCGTTTTGTGATCTCATGGCGGGGTCGGCGACAATGGCGCGATGCAGGCTGACCAGCAAGCGGACGAGCGGGCGCGCAACGCGGACTCCAACGCGCGCAGCGACGCGGGCTCCGGCACGCGTGGCGGCGCGAACTCCGACGTGCGCAGCAATGCGGCCAACGCGGGCTCTGGCGCGCGCAGCGACGCGCGTGACGAGAGCCTTGACGCTGACTCCGGTGTGCGTGGCGATGCGGCCAGCGCGGGCTCCGATGCGGATTCCGACGTGGGCAGCGACGCGGATGATGCGGGCTCCGACGCGCGCAGCGACGCGGGTGATGGGGGTCTTGACGCTGACTCCCATGTGCGTGGCGATGTGGGCGGTGTGGGTGCTGGCGCGAGGGCCGAGGCGGGTGAGGAGTCTGTTGCGCGGGACGTGGTGCGGGCTGCTTTGTTGGAGTCGGGTGGGCTGGTTCGGGCCATCGGGTCCGGGCGGCGGCGGGGTGCGGAGGCGCCGGAGTACCAGCGGGTCGAGTTGCGGTATGTCGACCTGAAGGGGGTTCGGCATCTGCAGGTCACCGAGTACGACGAGCGGCAGGCGCATACCCGCAATGCGGGTCCTGCCGCGGTCGACGCGGTGGTGGACGAGTTGCTCGCGGCGCCGTACGGGAACTGGCATGTGGAGACGACTGCTGAGACGCTGCGGCTGCGGTACACCAAGAAGGGCAAGTCGCTGCTGCATCGGCAGGCGGAGCAGCATGAGCAGGAGACCTCGCACGACCGGACCAAGCAGCGGATGCTCGATCCGGCCGCGCCGTTCCTGATCGAGTTGGGCATCAGTGACCATCGCGGCCGGGTGAAGCCGTCGCGGCAGTCGAAGTACAAGCAGATCGACGAGTTCTGCAAGTTGCTGCTGCCGGCGGTGGAGGACGCGCTGGCAGCCGGCCGGATCGAATCCGGGCGGCCGCTACAAGTGGTCGACCTCGGCTGCGGGAACGCCTATCTCACGCTCGCGGCGTACCACCTGCTGACCGCGACCGGGTACGACGTGCGGATGACCGGCATCGACCGTACTCCGGCGGCGCGCGAGCGGAACACCCAACGCGTCACCGCGCTCGGGTGGCAGGACCACCTCCGGTTCGTCGACGCGACCATCGCGGAGGCGGAGCTCGACACCCGGCCGGACGTCGTCCTAGCGCTGCACGCCTGCGACACGGCGACCGACGACGCGCTGGCGCGGGCGGTCGGCTGGGAGGCTCCGCTGATCCTGGCGGCGCCGTGCTGTCACCATGACATCCAGAAGCAGCTCAAGAACGTCGAACCACCGGCGCCTTACGCGCTGCTGACCAGATATGGCATCGTTCGGGAACGGTTCGCCGACGTCCTGACCGATTCCCTGCGGGCGGCGGTACTACGACAGGTCGGTTACCGGGTAGAGGTGGTGCAGTTCGTGGACAGTGAACACACGCCGCGCAACCTGCTGCTCCGGGCTGCCCGGACCGGGGCGACGGCCGGCCCTGAGGTGCGGGCGGAGTACGAGGCGTTGACCGGGGAGTGGCACGTCGAGCCGCGGCTCGCGACGCTGGTCCTTGCCCCCAACCGCGAGGCGGTGCTTTGAGCTTGCTGCGCAACGCCCTGACCCTGGCCGCCGTGACCCTGCTGAGCCTGGGCGGAGCCACGATCCCGGCCGGTCCGGCCGCGGCCGCGGATCCGACTCCTGGTGCCCCGAAGAAGCTGTTCTCGATCAACGACAGCCGGGTGGACGAGTCCTCCGGGCTCGCCAAGAGCGCGAAGTACGAGAACATCTGGTGGACGGTGAACGACTCCGGGGACACCGCCCGGGTGTTCGGGGTCGACGCCAAGGGCAAGGTGCGGGTCGAGCTGAAGTTCAAGGCGCCGGTGCGCGACGTGGAAGCCGTCGGGGTCGACCGCGACGGCACGATCTATATCGCCGACATCGGGGACAACAACCGCACCCGCAAGACCATCGAGGTGTATACGATCCCCGAACCGGCCCAGCTCGAGGACGAGGAGAACGTCAAGTTCCACCGGTACGACTTCGAGTATCCCGACGGTGCGCACGACGCCGAGACCCTGCTGATCGAGCCGGAGACCAAGCGGCTGTACTTCGTCACCAAGGTCAAGACGAAGGCCGGTGCCATCTACGCGGCGCCCGAGACGTCCTCGCGGGAGGGCACGAATGAGCTGACCAAACTCGGCGACGCCCCGGCTTCGTCGTTCGGGGTGACCGACGGCACCTTCATGCCGGACGGCAAGACCGTCGTACTACGGACCTACATGGACGTCGCCACCGTGGCGTGGGGAGATACCCCGACGTTGGTGGCTCGCGCGGACACACCGATGGCGCAGGGCGAGTCGGTCGCGGTGGGACCGACCGGGACGGACATCCTGGTCGGCAGCGAGGGCGACAACTCGCCGGTCTACCAGATGGCCCCACCGGCGAAGAAGTCCGCCGCGAAGCCACCCGCCTCCTCCGCGCCGACCGCGAAGCCGAAGCCGGCCGCGAGCGCCAACACGGAACCGAAGCAGAACCACAGCCTCCGCTGGATCATCATCGGCGCCGCCCTGCTGGCCCTCATCATCACCTTCGTCACCTTCCCACCCGGCCGCCGCGAACGCCTCGACCGAATGGCCGAAAACGCCCGCCTAACAGGCCAACCCCCACCCAACCCCCACGGCCGCCGCCGCTCCAACGCCTAGCCCTCAAGCTGGCTTGCCCCAACGGCTAACCCCCAGCGGGCCTGCCCCAACGGCTAACCCCGCAGTCGGCCGGCCCGCTAGTGACCTGCAGTCACGCGGACCCTCAGCGCGGCGATGCGACCTGGCGGGAAGGCACGGCGACCCGCAGTCACGCGACCCGCAGACAGGCGGCCCGCAGTTCACAGCCGTGTCTGGCTTGGGACGCGGGTTGCTGGCAATTGCGCAGTACTCGGTCCTCGACCACAGCTAGCCGCTGGGCAGCACGAGTTACCTACCGGCAGGGCTAGAGGGTTTGGTGCCGCCATGCAAAAGCAGCCGTCACCCTGGTGCGGGGTGACGGCTGCTCTGTGCAACGGCTACTTCAGCGGAGCTTTTCTACTGTGTAGTCGATTGCTTGGGTGAGCTTTTCTACGTCGTCGGGGTCGACGGCGGGGAACATTGCTACTCGGAGCTGGTTGCGGCCGAGCTTTCGGTAGGGCTCTGTGTCGACGATGCCGTTGGCGCGTAGTACCTTCGCGACTGCTGCTGCGTCGATCGAGTCGTCGAGGTCGATGGTGCCGATGACCAGCGAGCGGGCGTCGGCGTCTTCGACGTACGGGGTTGCGTAGTCGGACTTTTCGGCCCACGTGTACAGGCGGTTGCTGGAGTCGGTGGTGCGGGCGACGCTCCACTCGAGGCCGCCCTGGCTGTTGATCCAGTCGGTCTGCTCGGCCATCAGGAACAGCGTTGCCAGCGACGGCGTGTTGTAGGTCTGGTTCTTGCTGGAGTTGTCGATCGCCGTCGCCAGGTCCAGGAAGGCGGGGATCCAGCGCCCGGAGGCGGTGATCTCCTCGACCCGGGCCAGCGCGGCCGGGGACATCAGCGCGATCCACAGGCCGCCGTCGGAGGCGAAGCACTTCTGCGGCGCGAAGTAGTAGACGTCGACCTCGTTGATGTCGACCGGCAGGCCGCCGGCGCCCGAGGTGGCGTCGATGGCTACCAGCGCGCCCTCGTCGGCGCCTTCGACGCGCTTGATCGGGGCCATCACGCCGGTGGAGGTCTCGTTGTGCGGCCAGGCGTACAGGTCCACGCCCGCCTCGGCGACCGGCGCCGGGCGGGTGCCCGGGTCGGCCTTGATAACGCTCGGCTCACCCAGGTGCGGTGCCAGCTGAGCGGCCTTGGCGAACTTCGAGGAGAACTCGCCGAAGCTCAGGTGCTGGCTCTTCTCCCGGATCAGCCCGAACGTCGCGATGTCCCAGAACGCGGTCGAGCCGCCGTTGCCGAGCACGACCTGGTACCCGTCGGGCAGCTGGAAGAGGTCGGAGACACCCTGCTGGACGCGGGCCACCAGGTTCTTCACCGGGGCCTGGCGGTGCGAGGTGCCGAGCAGCTTCGCGCCCTCGGTCGCCAGGGCCGCGACGGCCTCGGGACGCACCTTGGACGGACCGGCACCGAACCGCCCGTCGGCGGGCTTGAGCTCTGCGGGGATGATGATGTCGCTGGTCACCAGCGTTTCCCTTCGTCGTCTGCTGAACATCTCGCCGACGACGCTGTCAGCAAACCCCAGTCTTCCACACCCCGCCCCAACCCCGAGGCCGAGGTCCACCACGGCGTCCGCCTCCTGTGGTGGCGAGGGTTGCTGGGGGTGCTCGCCGCGGTGATGAGGCGGACGGCCGCCGCGGTGGTTGAGGTGGGCGTCCGCCTGTTGTGGGGTGAAGGGCGGTCGCTGTTGTGGTGGGGGTGTGTGTCGCGTGGCGGTGGAGGTGGGCGTCCGGCTCCTGTGGTGGGGAGGTTGGTGCTCGCCGCGGTGATGAGGCGGAGGGCCGCCGCGGTGGTTGAGGTGGGCGTCCGCCTGTTGTGCTGCGGAGTGTGTTCGCGCGTGGGGCTCGTGCGTGTGGGGGGAGTCTCGTGCGTGTGGAGAGGACTCGCGGTTGTGGTGGAGTCTCGCGGGGCGGGGGGGGGCTTGCGGGGCGGGGGGCTTGCGGGGTGGGGGCGGTGGGTTACTCGTGTTTGCGGGTGGTTTGTTCTTGGCCGGTTAGTACTGCTACTTGGTCGGCCTCGGTGGTTACCCATTCGCCGCAGGCGCCGCCGCCTTCTGCTACGTCGAGGTCGAGGGGAGTGCCGTCCATCCGCAGCGCGGGGTGGTAGTACTCGGCTACTTGTTTTGCTTCGCCTTGGATGTAGTGGCCGATCAGGGCTCGGCGGAAGCGGTCGGGGGTGATGTTGGGGGCGCTGCCGTGCACTAGGGCTCCGTGGAAGAACAGGACGTCGCCAGGAGACATTTCGACCGGTACTGCGGCGTTTGGGTCCGGTAGGGGGACGGTGATGTCGGTGAAGCTGACCTTGGTGTCGGCCTTTTCGGTGCAGAGGATTGGCCAGCGGTGGCTGCCTGGTACGACCTCTAGGCAGCCGTTCTCCACGTCGACCTCGTCGAGCGCCATCCAGGCCGCCACGCACGTCCCCGGCTCGGCCCTCAGGTAGAAGTTGTCCTGGTGCAACGCCTGCCCGCGTGAGCCCGGCGGCTTGAAGTAGATCATCGTCTGCACCGCGTACGGCGACCTGCCCAGCAGCCCGGTCAGCACCTCGTCCAGCCGGCTGTCGATCAGCCACTGCAGCGACAACTCGTCCCACCGGTGCATCTGCGCCATCCGCGGATACCGCCGCAACGGGTCCCGGCCGTCAGCCTGTACTCCGACCACATCGCCCTCGTAGGACCCCCGGTGACGCAAGCCCATGTAGTGATCCCGCAGTCGCTCCACTTCGTCGACGGCGAACAACCCACGGACCACCGTGTACCCCGCGCTGTCGAACTCCTGCTTGAACGAAACGCTCACCGGTGCCTCCTACGGACTATTCTGACCACCAAATCCTCCCTACCAGAGCCCAACAAAGCGACGGTCGATCGACGCAAGGACTTGACCTTTTGACGCATCCTTCAAGATCAGCCCCAGCGCTGGCCGGCCCGGTCGGGCTCGAGCTGTTCAGCCCGCCGACCTTCTGGCGATGCGAGCCGAGCTGGTCCTGGGTGTCGCGACCACTCGAGGACCACCTGTTGTGGTGCGTACTCGACGGCATCGGCCGGCTGGAGCTCAACGGCAACACCCGCGAGCTCGGCCCGGGCGTCTGCGCCGTGTTCGCCCCCGGTGACGCACCGACGGCCAGACACGATCCGCGGCGACGGCTGCTGGTCTTCGGGATGCACTTCGCCGTCAGCCCGGCGGGCGTAGTACCGGGGGAGCGGTGGGCTGAGGTTGGTGACCGGGTGCTGCTGGGAGCGCTGGCGCGCAGCAGCGATACGGCGTACCGGCGGGGTGATGCGTTAGGACGCAGGCAGGCCGAGCTGTGTCTGGAGCAGTTGCTCGGGCTGATCTGGGACGCGGCGTACAGCCCGCAGCCGAGTGCGACCGACACTGCGATCCAGGAGGTCGCCCAGGCGATCCGGCAGGACCCCAGCCGCGACTGGAGCGTCGCGGAGATGGCTGGGCAGGCAGCACTGTCCAGGGCGCAGTTCACTCGCCGGTTCGTCGCACAGCACGGTACTTCGCCGGCGCAGTACGTGATCCAGGCGCGGGTGGAGCGAGCACACCAACTCCTGACAGAGACCGGCCTGACGGTCACCCAGGTCGCCGCTGCACTCGGCTACACCGACATCGCCTACTTCAGCCGGCAGTACAAGCAACGGACCGGTCACTCGCCTAGCGAGGACGGCGCCACTGGTCGAGCACCTCGTCGACCTGTGCCCTGATCCGCTCGCGCGCCTCGGCACGTGGCACACCGGCCATCAGCAACTCGTCGTACGACGTGTCCAGGTGGCGGATGGACGCCACTACCGCGAGCGTGACGGCGTTCTCTTCCAGCGCCCGGCCGGCGGCTGACCGGCCGACGCGTCCGCTGCTGCGGGTGCCGGCATGTTCGGCGATCGCCTCCGCCCGGTCAGCGTCACAGCCCGGGAACAGCCGGACGATCTCGCCGGCCATCCGCCGCTGGAAGTCCACATCCTCGACCGCCCGCTTCTCCCGAGCACGCTCCCGCTGCCGCGCGCGGAGGTCCTCGTCGGCAAGGCACTGCTCCTCCGCGAGTTCCAGCGCGGGCGACTCGACCAGCACTCCCTCCCGCTCGTACCGCTTCCGAGCTCTACTCCAGCGGATCACGACAGCTGACAACGTGCTCGCTTTGCGCGCCCGCCGGGTCAAGGCGGTGTTGCCGGCGGGCAGGAAGACCAGGTGGTCCAGATCGACGCACTCGAGGCAGTGCGGCGCATCATCCTCGAGCCGCAGGAGACCAGCCTCGGTCGTCCCGCAGTCGCTGCAGGTGAACGCCTTGGCCGGGGAGATCACCACCAGATCGTCAGCCTTGGGCTCGTCGTGCGGGCTCACCCAGCGAACCTCATGCCCACTTCTGGCTCCAGCCCTCCACCGAGGTGGCGGGTCGGGTTGCGGGGCCGGAGTAGATCGCGGACGGGCGGATGAGGCGGCCGGTGCGCTTCTGCTCCAGGACGTGGGCGCTCCAGCCTGCCGTACGGGCGCAGGTGAACATCGAGGTGAACATCGGCGGCGGGACCTCGGCGAAGTCCAGCACGATGGCGGCCCAGAACTCGACGTTGGTCTCCAGCACCCGGTCGGGCCGGCGTTCGCGCAGCTCGGCCAGTGCGGCCTGCTCCAGCGCCTGGGCGACCTCGTAGCGGGGCGCGTCCAGCTCCTGCGCCGTACGCCGCAGTACGCGGGCGCGCGGGTCCTCGGCTCGGTAGACCCGGTGGCCGAAGCCCATCAGGCGCTCGCCGGCGTCCAGCAGGCCCTTCACGTACGAGCGGGCGTCGCCGCTCTTCTCCACGCCTTCGATCATCGTCAGGACGCGGGCCGGCGCACCACCGTGCAGCGGACCGGACATCGCGCCGACCGCACCCGACAGGGCCGCGGCGACATCGGCGCCGGTGGAGGCGATCACCCGGGCGGTGAAGGTGGAGGCGTTCATGCCGTGCTCGGCGGCGGAGGTCCAGTACGCGTCGACCGCCTTGACGTGCTTGGGATCGGGCTCGCCGCGCCAGCGGATCATGAACCGCTCGGTGATCGTGGTCGCCTTGTCCACCTCGCGTTGCGGCACCATCGGTTGCCCGATGCCACGAGCCGCCTGGGCGACGTACGACAGCGCCATCACGGCCGCGCGGGACAGGTCGTCGCGGGCCTGGACGTCGTCGATGTCGTAGAGCGGCCGCAGACCCCAGGCGGGGGCGAGCATCGCCAGCGCGGACTGGACGTCGACCCGGACATCACCAGTGTGTACGGGCAGCGGGAACGGCTCGGCGGGCGGCAGACCGGGGGTGAAGGCGCCGTCGACGAGCAGGCCCCAGACGTTCTCGAACGGCACCCGGCCGACCAGGTCCTCGATGTCCACCCCGCGGTACCGCAGCGCCGAGCCTTCCTTGTCCGGCTCGGCAATCTGGGTGTCGAACGCGACGACACCTTCCAGACCGTGCAGAACTTCGGCCTTCGGCACTACTGGATCTGACATCCCCGGCGACTCCCTTGTCCTCGTTAGGCGCTCAGGCAGCATAGTTCTCCGGCGAGCCGCACGGACAGATCTGTGACCGGTTCGGCGTTTAGGGTCAGCCCATGACGCGCCCCGCGAACCAGTTGCCCGGCATCATCGGCGGAGTGGTCACCGGTCTGGCGGTGGCCTGGCTCAGCCTGATGGCGGTGTCGTACGCCAGTGGCCACATGATGCAGCGGCTGGTCCGCCTCCGGAACGACGGGAGCACCCTGCTCTGGGCGGTGCTGATCGTCGTGATCGCGGTGGTCGTGGGCCTGCTGATGTCGATCCGGCCGATCGGCGCGGGCGTGATGGTCGGAGCCGGGCTGCTGTGGTCGGGCGTCGGGCTGGCGCTCCAAGTGTTGCCGATCCGGCTGGCCTTCGATCTCAGCAAGCTCTTCGAGTTCCCCGGCCGGCCGAGATTCCGCAGTTCGATCGTCTGGGACGGCTCGATCCTGTTCCTCGGAGCGCTCGTGCTGGTCCTGGGCCTGCGACGGCTCGTCCAGGACGCGCGCAGGACAGCGCCTGGCGTCCAGGACACCTTCCCGACCGGACAGCCCGGCCTCTACCCACAGCACAGCACCTTCCCGCAGCCGGGCGCTCACCCACAGCCCGGCACCTTCCCGCAGCCGGGCAACCCGCAGCAGGGGCCCTACCCGCAGCAGGGCACCTACCCGCCGGCTGGCAACTACCCGCAGCACTAGGCTCGGGTTGTGGACCTTGGAGAGATGCGGCAGACGTATGGCCTGGGTGAGCTGCTCGAAAACCAGGTGGACGCCGACCCGGTGAAGCAGTTCGCGTTGTGGCTCGCGCAGGCGGCCGACGCCGGCGTACACGAGCCGAACGCGATGGTGCTGGCCACAGCCGACCGCGATGGGAAGCCTTCCGCGCGGACGGTGCTGCTGAAGGGTCTCGACGAGCGCGGGTTCGTCTTCTACACCAATCAGCAGTCACGCAAGGCCGACGACCTCGCGGTCAACCCGGCCTGCGCACTCGTCTTCCCCTGGCACTCGATGGAACGACAGGTGCGCGTCGAAGGCACCGCGAGCAAACTGCCGCAGGAAGAGGTCGACGCGTACTTCGCCAGCAGGCCGCGCGGCTCCCAGTTGGGTGCCTGGGCGTCCCAGCAGAGCCAGCCGGTCGAGTCTCGCGAGGAGCTGGACCTGCAGTACGCGTCGTACGAGCGGCAGTGGCCGGAGGGGACCGAGATCGCAACCCCCTACTTCTGGGGCGGCTATCGGATCGAACCGGCCGTGTTCGAGTTCTGGCAGGGCCGCGTCGGCCGGCTGCACGACCGCCTCCAGTACCTCAAGGACGGCGACACCTGGCAGCTGCGGCGCCTGCAGCCCTAGCCCTAGCCGAAAGCCCTAGCCGGAAGCCCTAACCCACCCGAGTCAGCTCGCGTGGCGTGGGCTCGCCCGAGTCGGCCGGTCCGGTCTCGCGGAAGCCGTGCCGCTGCCACCACCGGGCCAATGGCCCCGGAGCCCACCAGTTGGCGTGGCCGAGCAACCGCATCGTCGCCGGCACCAGCAAGGCGCGGACCACCGTCGCGTCGATCGCGATCGCGATCACCAGCCCGATCCCGATCATCTTCACGAACACGATGCCCGACGTGGCGAACGCGCCCACCACGATGATCAGCAGCAACGCCGCGCTGGTGATGATCCCGCCGGTCCGTTGCAGGCCGAGGGCAACCGCCTGGCTGTTGTCACCGGTCCTGTCGTACTCCTCCCGGATCCGGCTGAGCAGGAACACCTCGTAGTCCATCGACAACCCGAACAGGACGGCGAACAGCAGGACCGGGTTGGTCGCGTCGAGGAACCCGGCCGGGGTGAAGTCGAGCAGGCCGGACAGGTTGCCGTCCTGGAAGATCCACACCATCGCGCCGAACGAGGCGGACAGCGACAACACGTTCATCAGCAGCGCCTTGGCCGGCAGCACAACGGAGCCGAAGGCAACGAACAGCAGGACGAACGTGACCAGGACGACGAACCCGGCCATCCACGGCGCCCGCTCGCGCAGTACGTCCAGCAGATCGACGAGAGCCGCGGTGTCGCCGCCGGCTTCGACCGAGACTCCGGCCGGAGGTTCGACAGCGCGGACACCGTTCACCACGTCACGAGCGGGCAACTCCTGCGAGGTGTAGTGCGTGTGCACGACCACGGACGCGATGCCGTCCTTGACGCCCGCCAACTGCACACCCGTGACGTCCTTCACCTGCTGAAGCTCAGCGATATAAGGCGCGAGCACTGTCGCCGGGTCACCGGACGACACCCGAGCAGCAACCAGTACGTCGGAACCGCCCGCGCCCGCGAAGTCGCTCCGCAACACCTCGGTGACCGTCCGGCTGTCGGCGCCCGAGGGAAGGGCCCGGTGGTCGACGCCACCCAACTGCGCTTGCAGGAAAGGGATCCCGAGGATGAGCAGCAACGGCACCAGTACCACGACGTACCGGATGGGCCGGCGCATCACGCTGTGCGCGAGTCGATACCAGGCGCCGTGCTCACTAGAACCCACGTGGCGTTTCAGGAACGGAATCCGCAGGTTGTTCACCCGATGGCCGAGCACGGCCAGGAGAGCGGGCAACGCGGTCAGCGCGGCGATCAGGGCGACCAGGACCGCGGCAGCGCCGCCGTACGCCATCGAGCGCAGGAACATCACCGGGAACAGCACCAGACTGGAGATCGCCACCCCGACCGTGACGCCGGAGAACGCGACGGTCCGGCCCGCCGTGCTCATCGTCACCGCCAGGGCGGTCTCGACATCGTTGCCGAGAGCAAGCTGTTCGCGGAAGCGGGTGACGATGAACAACGCGTAGTCGATCGCGAGCCCGAGGCCGATCATCGTGACGATGTTGATCGAGAAGACCGAGACGTCGGTGAAGGTGGTCAGCGCGCAGCACCACGAAGGCGCCGAGGATCGCCAGCCCACCGACGAACAGCGGCAGGCTCGCCGCCACCAGACCACCGAAGACCACCACCAGCAGGATCAGCACGATCGGCAGCGAGATCGACTCGGCCTGGACGATGTCGTGCTCGGTCTGCGTGTTCACCTCGTCGAAGACGGCGACCTCACCGCCGACCTCGACGTCCAGCCCGGCGGGCGCCTGCCGGACCTGGGCGGCGATCTTGTGGAAGGTCTCCAACCGCTCCTCGGGATCGGCGCCGGCCAGCGTCAGTACGGCGTACGTCGAGTGCTGGTCCTTCGACACGAACGCGGGCGAACTGGTGCTCCAGTACGTCGCCTTCCGCACCACCTCGGCGGTGGGGAGGTCCGCGAGGTGGCTCTCCACGGTCTGCCGGAAGGCCGGGTCGGACACGGTCCGCGCATCGCTGCGGTAGAGCACGACCACATCGGTGCCGGTCCGGCCGACGGCCTGCTCGATCGTCCGGACGGCGCGGTACGCCTCGGTGTCGGGCGCCTCGAAACCACCGTTCGCGAGCGAGCCGAAGACGCCGGTGCCCCAGGCGAGCGCGGCGGCCACGAAGGCCCCGGTCAGTGCCAGCACCAGGCGGCGGCGCCGGTAGGTGAACCTGCCGAGTGTCTCGAACACGAAAGCCCTCCCGCGGGCGTAAATTGAACAGTGATCGCGGTGGTGAACACCGTTAACAGTTAACGGTGTAAACTGTACGCAGCACTAGGGTCTGCTTGTCAAGATCGGTGGAGGAAGGGCTTTCGGTGGACCTGAAGACGGGCGAGACCCGGCGGGAGCGGCAGCGGGCGGCGACCGTGGCCGAGATCAAGGCCGCCGCTCGCAAACTGCTCGTCGAGGGCGGGGTGCCGGCGGTCGGCCTGCGCGCGGTGGCCCGCGAGCTCGGCCTCAGCGCCCCCGCGCTCTACCGGTACTTCGACAGCCACGAGGCGCTGATCTCCGCCCTGGTCGCCGACCTGTACGACGAACTGACCGAGGCGTTGATCGCCCTGCGCGACAGCGACCCGGAGGCCGACCTCGGTGGCCAGCTGTTCCTGATCGCCGGCGGACTGCGGGACTGGGCGCTGGCCCATCCGGCCGAGTTCGGGCTGCTCTTCGGTGCTCCGGTGCCGAACCCGCTGGCCGAGGACCACGAGCTGACGCCAGGACACCAGGCGGCGATGCGGTTCGGCGCGGTCTTCAAGGACCTGGTCGCGAAGGTCTACCGCCAGCAGCCGTTCGCCCATCCGCCCGAGGAAGCCCTCGGGCCGGAACTCATCGCGCAGCTGACCCAGAAGTCCGAATACTTCGACGGAATGCCGGCCGGAGCCATCTACTTGTCGCTGACCTACTGGACACGGCTCTACGGGCTGATCTGCATGGAGGTCTTCGGCCAGCTGCACTGGGCACTGGACGACGCCGGAGCCTACTTCCAGGCGCAGCTGTTCGAGATCGGCGAGGCCCTCGGCCTGGACTGCCCGCTGCCCGAGTGACGGGCCGGAAAAGGGCAAAAAAAGAGACCCGCGGGCTCTTCCTGGGACACGACCGGGTGGTCGAGCTCAGGGTCAGGCGGACTTTCCTGACTACCCGCGGATCCGGTGGCCGGCGTCGTACTGACTAGCCACATGCCCACTTGTCAAACAGTGGTTGGCGGTTAGCCCGCCGCCACCTCACGAGTCCGAGTGCAATTCATGCGTTGGACCACCTCCCTTCGCGTGTACTCAGAACCTACGTCGCGCGAGGCGGGCGTTCAACCGGTTTTCGCCGACAGATGAACGCCGTCTCGTGGTCCCATGGAGCCATGCTCATCAGGCTCGGACTACCCGCTCTCATCCTGTTGGTCGGAACCGTCTGGTTCGCCTGGTCGTCGTACCGCCGGGCCGTCTCCGCGGAGCGCGCCGTGACCGAACTGAACGGCGAAACCAAGGCGCTGATCCAGGAGGTCCGGCAGCTCGAGAAGGCGGTCGCGGCTGCCGAGCAGGGCCTGCGTACGCTCTCCTCGCATCCGTCGGTGCCGCGCGACGTCGCGCTCACCGCCGACCTGACCCTCGCCGACCTCCGGCGACTGACCGACAACAAGGAGCTCGACCGCTGATGGCAAAGCTGGGGAACGCAACGGCGATCAAGGCCGGGGGTGGTGCCGGGACCAAGGCGAAGGTGATCGGCATCCTGGTCGCGATCGTCGTCGCCCTGATCATCTTGTTCAACATCTTCAACTTCGCCAGTACCGAGGCGAACAAGATCGGCCTGCACTACGGCGGTGGCGTGGTCGAGGACAAGAAGTTCAAGTCGATCATCCCGCCCGGCGCCACCAACAAGCTGATCGGGCCCGGCGACACGCTCTACTCCTACCCGATCGACCAGCGCTCCTACATCATCGGCGGCGCCGGCGCGGACACCGAGAACGCCGACGAGGTGACCGTGGTCAGCAAGGACAACGTCCGGCTCGGCGTCCGGGTCCAGGTGTACTTCACGCTGAACCGCAAGCCCGACGTGATCCAGCAGTTCCACGAGCGGATCGGGCTGAAGACCGAGGCCTACGAGGACGACGGCTGGAACACCATGCTGCAGGCCTACTTCCGGCCGCAGATCGACCGCGCGCTGGCCGCGGTCGGCACCAGCTACGCGTGGGCCGAGCTCTACAACAACGAGAAGGCGAAGGCGGAGTTCCAGACCGCCGCGGCCAAGGAGTTCACCCGGCTGCTGCCGGCCGCCGTCGGTGGCGACTACTTCTGCGGCCCGTCCTACACCGGCAGCAATGCGTGCGGCGAGCTGTCCTTCACGATCCAGAAGCCGACCCCGCTGGACAAGGGCATCATCGACGGCCTCGAGGCCAAGCAGCGCGCCGAGCTGGCCCGGCAGGCCCAGGAGCAGAAGAACCAGCAGGTCCAGACCGAGCTGCTGTCGGTCAAGCAGCAGGTCGCGATGCTCGGTGCCAACGGTTACCTGCTGAAATCCGCGATCGAGTCGGGCAAGATCCAGTTCATGGTCATCCCGCAGAACGGCAACGTCAGCATCCCGGTCCCGACCCCGGTCCAGACCACCCCACCGCGCTGACCGTTGTCCACGCTGCCGTCCCACCTCGAGCTGGTCCAGGGCATCGTGCTGCCGAAACCCGTCGGCGCCGACCCGGTCCTGGACTTCCTCAACACCCGCGCGGACTTCGCCGGTCGTGGTCCGGCGGCGAGCGAGTGGCTCACGTCGTACGAGGCCTTCGTGATCTGGAACGGGTACGTCGGACTGCTCTCCGACGCGAGCGTGTTCCGGCTGATCGAGCAAGCGGCGGGCAAGCCGACGGACGCGTCCCGGCGGCTGGACGCGGTCCGGGAGTTCCAGGCCGACCTGTACGACGTACTGACGGACGACGTACTGACGGACGAGGCGGCAGCCGGATCGTTCGACGCGGTGGCGCGCGCGGTGGATCGGGCCACCGCGCGCCGGCACCTGAGCCCGGTGCCGACCGACGGGCTCGGGGTGCGCGCGGTCTGGGAGCTGCCGGAAGACCTCGGGATGCCGCTCGATCAACTGGCGCTGCTAGCGTCGGAACTGCTCACCGGCACCGCGAGGGATCACGTCCGGCTCTGCCCTGGCGACAACTGCGGATGGCTCTTCCTCGACCCCCGGGGCCGGCGCCGCTGGTGTTCAATGGCCACTTGTGGGAACCGGGCCAAAGTGCGCGCGCACGCCGCTCGCACTCGGTAATCGCTCGCAACCAGATGTGCAAGAACCTGCAAATATGGTTCCCTGACTCAACGAAGAAGGCGTTTCAGCAGTCTTGAACAGTATGAGGAACTCGGTGGGGGCTACGCGGCGTACGGTGCTGATCGGGGCGATCGCGGCGGCGGTGGGTACGTCGCTCGGCTGTGAGCTGGAGGATTCCGATCCGGATCTGACCCAGCCACCCTTCCAGCCGCCGACCAACCTGCCGACTCAGCAGCCGACCCAGGCGCCGACGACATCGGTGACGCAGCCGGCTGCGGTGTCCGGGCCGTACGGCTCGGGGGTGCTGGCGCCTTGGCAGACCAAGCGCCGGGTGATCTCGGACCCGCGCCACATCCGGCTGGTGACTGCAGCCAACGGGGTGGTGATGTTCGGAGACAGCCTCGCCATCCAGGACACGCCCGCCCTGACGCAGCGGCTGAAGGCCCGGACCGGTGACCTCCTTGCCACCCACAACTGGGCGGGCCACCCGAGCGGGCCGGCCGCCGACGCGCTGGAGATCTGGGCGCGGACCTACGGCCTGCCCCACCGGATCCTGATGGCGGTGGGCAGCAACGACATCTTCGACCCGCCGGCGGTGGCCGGCAACGTCGCACGGGTGATGGAGATTGTCGGCCGGCGCCGGACCGTCGTCTGGGTGACCGTGGCGGTCGAGCGACCCAAGACGGTCGCCCCGGACCGGGCCAACAGCGCCTGGGTCAACCGGCAACTGCGCGCGGCCGAGCGCAAGCACCCGAACCTGAAGCTGGCCCGGTGGGCGGAGTTCCTCGCCGCCAACCCCGGCCCGCCCAAGCGCTACCTGAGGGACGGCGCGCACACCACGCCGGCCGGCCAGAAGATCCGCAACGAGCTGATCGTCCAGGCCCTGGCCGCAGCCAAGAACGACTAGCCGGCGCCCGACCGACCAGCGGGCGATGGCGATGGCCCCGGCCAGCTGCCGACCGAGCTAGCCTGCGGCGTTGAAGGTGGCGGGGTCGACCAGGAACCAGGTCTGGCGGGCCCGGGCCAGGACGCGGCCGTCGGAGTCGTACAACGTGCTGGCGGTGTGAGTCTTGCGCCCGTCCTCGGCGAGGATCCGGCCCATCACCACACACGGCTCACCCGGGTGGGGGCGAGCATCCACGCAGGCCGCCATCTGCCCGAGCACCGACGGACGCCCCTCCAGATCGATCGCCCACCCGCTCGGACAATCGAGCGCCGCCCAGAGAAACACCGGGTCGACCAGCCCGTCAGGCCCGGCCAGATCGTCGGCCGGATGCCACGTGCACGCCGTCCGCCCATCGCCCACCGGCCCAGGCTTCAACTGCAACCCCTCGGTGTTCTCAGGCCCGCACACGAAACAACCCGGGAACGGATGACTGACCAGCCCCCGGTACTTCGCTTCCGCCGCCAGCGCCTCGTCCGGAGCGACCGGGTCGATGGTCGCGTCGGACAAGGTCTCCGCGTCGACCGCGTGCCCGACGGCCACCTCGGATGCTCCGTAGGTCAGGGTCGCGTGGGCCGACTCGACCGAGAGTTCCAGGTCGGTCTCCATCGGCGGAGGCACCAGCAGCCGCACGCGCGGAGCCGTGTCCGCGGCGGCCACCGCCGCCAGCGCAGTACCGACCAGGCCTGCGACGTAGCCCCCGTTGCCTGACTGGGCCGGCCCCCTGAAGCGCGGTGCGATCCGCAACGTGGTCATGCCGCAAGACCCTAACGGTCGCCGTGCAGCCGCAGCAGAGCGGGGATTCCCGTGATTTCTGAGCATCTTTCCAGATTTACTGCCCTGACCACTCTCATTCAAACGACCGTTTGAACTATGCTGACTGCAGGCTACGGCGCGTGAGCAGGTGGGGTGCCTGAGCGAGCGGTGGCCGGGGGGAAGGAGAACTCTGTGGAGACACCCGTGGAATCAACCCGGGAGAGGCTGCTCAACATCGCCGAGCAGCGGTTCGGTGAGGGCGGTTACGAGGGGACCTCGCTGCGGGCCATCACGGTCGCGGCGGCGGCCAACATCGCGGCGGTGAACTACCACTTCGGCTCGAAGGAAGCGCTGCTGCGGGCGGCGGTGGCGCGCGCGATGGCGCCGGTCAACACCGAGCGGCGGCGCCGACTGGACCAGTTGGAGGAGAAGGGCGATCCGGCCGTCGAGCAACTGATCCGCGCCTTCGTCGAGCCGGGCCTGGACCTCGTCCTGCGCCGCGGGGAGCGCGGGCCGGTGGTGGCCAGGTTCATCGGCCGGGTCGCCTTCGATCCGAGTCAGCGGATCCGCGAGTTGTACGCGGCCGAGTCGGATCCCGTCGAGGCGCGGTACCTGGCCGCACTGCAGGCGGCGCTGCCGGACGCGGAACCGGAAGCGGTGGCGTTCGGCTTCGTGAACATGCTGGGCCTGCTGGCCCTGCACCAGTCACAGGCGCTGAGCAGAGCACCGGGCGGCGAGCCCGTCGGGCCCGGCGGGGAGGAGGAACCGGGCCGGCTGGCGGAGAACCTGATCGCCTTCCTGGTCGCCGCTTTCGACCGGGGCCTGCGCAACTGACGGGCCCTGGTGGTCTGGTCGGAGTTGTCCAGAAATTGCTCGCGGATGTTCGAACCGGTAGGTAACGCTGCATAATGGCGCTCCGTGGACCCCAGTGAAGTCGTGGTTGCCGTCGATCTCGGTGGCACCCGGATGAAGTGCGGCCTGGTCGCCGCCGACGGTGCCGTGCTGCACCGGGAGACCAGGCCGACACCGCGTGCCCTCGACGACCCACGAGCCGGCGGCCGCGGGGTCCTCGACGCCCTGCTGGAGACCGTGGTCGAGCTCGAGCAGAAGGCCGCCGCCGATGGTCACCGGGTGCGCGCGGTCGGCGTCGTCGTGCCGGGCATCATCAACGCCGAGGACGGCACGGTCGTCGCGGAGAACCTGGCCTGGGCCGGTACGCCGGTGCTGGCCGCGCTGCAGGCCGCGGTCGGCCCCGACCAGCAGGTCCTGCTCGCCCACGATGTGCGCGGTGGCGGCTACGCAGAGCTACGCCGAGGGGCACTCACCGGTACTACGAACTCGCTGTTCCTCCCGCTCGGCACGGGGATCGCGGCCGCGATGGTGGTCGACGGGTCCCTGGTCAGCGGTGACGGCTACGCCGGCGAACTGGGTCACACCCGGTTCGTCCACGGCGAGGCGGCCGAGCAGTGCGCGTGCGGCCAGTGGGGATGCCTGGAGACGGTGGCTTCCGCCGCTGCGCTGGCCCGCCGGTACCACCAGCGGACGGGTCGGGTCGTCGACGGCGCCCGCGAGGTCCTGGAGTTGCTGGCGCAGGGCGATGCCGATGCCGCGGTGGTGTGGAGCGAGGCGCTGGCCGCGCTGGTCGATGCGCTGGTCATGTACACGACGCTGGTCGCGCCGACCCGGATCGCCATCGGTGGCGGACTGGTCGGGGCCGGTGAGACGTTGCTCGCCCCGCTGCGCGAAGGTGTTCACGCGCGGCTGACCTTCCAGCGCG
Organism: Kribbella sp. CA-294648; assembly: GCF_050943845.1. Lineage (NCBI taxonomy): Bacteria > Bacillati > Actinomycetota > Actinomycetes > Propionibacteriales > Kribbellaceae > Kribbella > Kribbella sp. CA-294648. The sequence continues at coordinate 7,385,889 of NZ_CP191981.1, read as the reverse complement.
AGCCGGAGATCGTCGCCGCCGTACTGGGCGAAGAGGCCGGGTGTCTCGGCGCCGCGCTGATGGCGTGGGACCGGGTGGCGGCCGACGAGAGCGGAGAAGAGACGCAATGACGACGTATCGGGTGGCGCGGCTCGTCACCCCGGACGATGTGCTCGAGAACGCCTGGCTGCAGGTCTCCGACGGCGACATCCTGTCCTTCGGGCGGCGCTCGGAGGGGATGCCCGCGGACGGGCAGCGGCCGGAGGACCTCGGCGACGTGACCGTCGTGCCCGGGTTCGTCGACATCCACACGCACGGCGGTGGCGGGGCGACGTACTCGACCACCGATCCCGAGGAGGCGCGCAAGGTCGCGGCCTTCCATGCCAAGCACGGCACCACAACGACGATGGCCAGTCTGGTTACCGGGCCGCTCGACGAGCTGGTCTCCCAGACCGCCTGTCTGGCGGACCTCGTCACCGACGGAGTGATCGCGGGCGTCCATCTGGAAGGGCCGTTCCTGTCGGCCGCGCGGTGCGGGGCGCACGAACCGTCGCTGCTGCGCGATCCCGTCGAGGGCGATGTGGCCAAGGTGCTCAGCGACGCCGTGAAGATGGTGACGATCGCGCCGGAGCTCCCGAGCGGGCTGGACGCGATCCGGCAGGTCGTCGACGCCGGGGTCGTCGCGGCGCTGGGGCACACGGACGCGACGTACGAGCAGATGATCGCGGGGGCCGACGCGGGGGCGACGGTGGCGACCCACTTGTTCAACGGGATGCGGCCGTTCCATCACCGCGATCCCGGTCCGGTGGGTGCCGCGCTGAACGATCCGCGGCTGCTGCTCGAAGTGATCAACGACGGGATGCACCTCGATCCGCAGGTGGTCCGGGTCGCGCTGGCCGCTGCCGGGGTGAACCGGATCGCGCTGATCACCGACGCGATGGTCGCCACCGGGATGCCCAACGGGCGGTACCTGCTGGGCAGTCTCGAAGTGGACGTGAAGGACGGGCTGGCGACGCTTGCCGAAGGCACTCACTCGATTGCCGGCAGCACCTTGACGATGGACGTTGCCTACCGCAACGCCGTGAGGGCCGGAGTGTCGCTGGTCGACGCGTCGCGGATGGCCTCGACGACCCCGGCCGAGGCGTTCGGCTGGTACACCGTCGGTGGGATCGAGACGGGCAAGCGGGCCGACCTGGTCGTGCTGGACGAGGACTACCAGGTCCAGAAGGTGATGCGGGCCGGTTCGTGGCTGGACTGATCGGGACCGTCACCCTCAACCTCGCGCTCGACGTCACCTACGAGGTCCCCGAGCTGGTCGTCGGTGGAAGCCATCGGGTCGACTCGCCGCGGCAACGGGCCGGCGGGAAGGGCATCAATGTGGCCAGGGTCGCTGCGACGCTCGGGCACCAGGTGCTCGCGCTCGGTTTCGTCGGCGGACTGACCGGCGAGCTGGTCGCCGAGGAACTGTTCGACGCCGGCCTGACCGCGCTGCTCACTCCGATCCGCGGCGAGACCCGGCGAACCGTTGCCATCGTCAACGGTGTGGACGGCGACGCGACCATCTTCAACGAGGCCGGGCCGTCGGTCTCGGAGGACGAGTGGCGCGCGTTCCACGATCGGATGCCGTGGGCGAAACTGGACGTGCTCGCCTGCGCGGGGAGCTTGCCGCCCGGTCTGCCGGCTGATGCCTATGCGGAGCTGGCCGTCCGCGCCCGGCACCACGACGTACTGTCGGTCATCGATGTCGGCGGCAGCGCGCTGGTCGCGGCCGCGAAGGCCGGTGCCGTGGTTCGCTCCAACGCTGCCGAACTCCGCGACGCGCTGGGCGAGCTGAGCGTGGAAGAAGGTGCGCGGCAGCTGGTGTCGGCTGGTGCGACCGCTGCGGTGATCACCGACGGCGCCCGCGGAATGGTTGCCGCTAGCAATCAAGGCGTCTGGCGCGCGCTACCCGTCGAGCAGGTCTCGGGCAACCCGACCGGCGCAGGCGATGCCTGTACTGCGGTCGTCGCGGCCGCCATCGCTCGAGGGCCTGAACCCGACTGGCCGTCGGTGCTCAAGTCGGCCGTCGCGGCGTCAGCCGCCGCAGTACTGACCCCCGTTGCCGGGGACATCGATCTCGAGGCGTACCGGCGGTGGCATCCGCTGGTAGCCGTCAACAGCCTTTAAAACAAGGGAGTTCGTCATGCCGCTCGTTTCCGGGGCAGAGGTCGTGCTGGGTGCCGCCAAGGATGGCCGGGGCGTCGGTGCGTTCAACGTGATCCAGCTGGAGCACGCGAGCGCGCTGATCGCGGGTGCTGAGCAGGTCGGCGCGCCGGTGATCTTGCAGATCAGCGAGAACGCCGTCAAGTACCACGGCGCGCTCAAGCCGATCGCGGTCGCGACCCTGGCCGCCGCGGCCGCCGCGCAGGTTCCGGTCGTCGTGCACCTCGACCACGCGATGGACCGCGACCTCGTCACCGAGGCGGTCGGCCTCGGCTTCACCTCGGTCATGTACGACGCCTCGAAGCTCGACTACGCCGACAACGTCGCGGCCACCAGCGAGGTGACGAAGTTCTGCCACGACCACGGCGTTTTCGTCGAGGCCGAGATCGGCGAGGTCGGCGGCAAGGACGGTGTCCACGCCCCGGGCGCGCGGACCCGGCCGGACGAAGCGCTGGCGTTCGCGGAGGCGACCGGCGTGGACGCGCTCGCCGTCGCGGTGGGCTCGTCACACGCGATGACCGAGCGGACCGCCGAACTCGACTTCGAGCTGATCGGCGCGCTGCGGGCCGCAGTACCGGTTCCGCTGGTGCTGCACGGTTCGTCCGGTGTGGCGGATGCCGACCTGACCCGCGCGGTCGAGGCGGGGATGACGAAGGTCAACATCGCGACCCACCTCAACAACGTCTTCACCGCCACGGTCCGCCAGGTCCTGGCCGACCAGCCCGATCTCGTCGACACCCGCAAGTACCTCGGCCCGGCCCGCACCGCGGTCGCCACCGAAGTCGCCCGACTGCTGCCTGTGCTGAAGGCGGTCTAGATGTGATGTCCAGGGAGGTTGGCCCGCCTTGTGGCGGTGAGTCGGTGTGACAGGTGAAGGCCTCCGGTTGTGAAGTGGAGCTGTCTAAGGAACCGCTTCACCAAACCGGAGGCCTTCGTGTCCCACGTTAACGCGACTCTGACCCCACGCACCCGGCTACGGCTGGCGCGTCTGATCGTCGATCAGGGCTGGACCTACGCCGCGGCGGCGAAAATGTTCATGGTTGCCGCCAAGACGGCGCGCAAGTGGGCCGAGCGGTACCGGGCCGAAGGGGCCGCTGGGATGGCTGACCGCAGCTCCCGCCCACACCACAGCCCCGCCAAGACACCGCCGCATCTGGTACGCCGGATCGTGCGACTGCGCTGGCGCCACCGGCTCGGCCCGGTCCAGATCGCCGGCCGGCTCGGCGTCGCGGCCTCGACCGTGCACGCCGTACTGGTCCGCTGCCGGGTCAACCGCCTGTCCCGCGTCGACCGGGTCACCGGCGAACCGCTGCGCCGCTACGAACACGACCACCCCGGCTCGCTGATACACGTCGATGTCACCAAGTTCGCCAACATCCCCGACGGCGGAGGCCACCGCTTCGTCGGCCGCCAGCAGGGCTACCAAAATCAGCTCGCCACACCCGGCCTGCCCAAGGGCAAGGACTACAAACCCCGCACCGGCAAAGCCTTCCTGCACACCGTCATCGACGACCACTCCCGCGTCGCCTACGCCGAGATCCACACCGACGAGAAAGCCGACACCGCCGCCGGAGTACTCCAGCGGGCCGTCGCCTGGTACGCCGACCACGGCGTCACCGTCGAACGCGTCCTGTCCGACAACGGGTCCTGCTACCGCTCATTCGCCTGGCGCGACACCTGCGCAGCACTCGGCATCACCCCGAAACGGACCCGGCCCTACCGGCCACAAACCAACGGCAAGATCGAACGCTTCCACCGCACCCTGGCCGACGGCTGGGCCTACGCCCGGTTCTACACCTCAACCGACCAACGCAACACAGCCCTGCCCGGCTGGCTCCACTTCTACAATCATCACCGAGCCCACTCCGCAATCGGCGGCAGGCCACCAGTCAGCCGACTGACCAACGTCCCTGGACATCACATCTAGAGCGACGAACCGCCCCGGATCCAGGCGGCCCGGAGTTCGTCGCGGGCGACCTGGACCTGGCTGCGTGCGTCCGGGTCCGGTACTTCGTAGTCGTCGATCAACCGGGTCAGGGCGAACTCGATCGCGGCGACCACCGCGTCCTCCTGGGAAACCTCGGTCTCGTTGACGCCGGACACCCCGGCCGTCAGCGCGGCCACCCCGGCCAGCTCCTCAGCCGTCAGCCGGAGCACGAAGTCGGTTCTGGGCTGCACGGATCCTCCCTGGGACGTTGGTAGAGTCATCCTGCAATGCAACAGCCGTGTTTCACAAGGAGCAGCTGTGGACGAGACCCTGCGGACGGCCACTGTCGCCGTGCTGGCCGAGCACGGCTGGGACGGTGTCACGCTCGAGCGGGTGGCCGAGCGGCTCGGCCGGTCCCGGGTGACGCTGTGGCGTCAGGGGCTCACCGTCGAAGGCCTGCTGAACGGTCTGCTGGACGAGCTGGCCGAGGACTACCGCGACACGATGTGGCCGGTGCTGTCCGCGACCGGAACCGGCCGCGAACTGCTGGTCAAGGCGCTGACCGCGCTGTTCGACGTGATCGACCGGCATGTGCCGTTGATGTTGTCGTCCGACCTGGTCTTCCACCGCGAACAGGAACGCAATGGGAAGGTGTCCTTCATCGACCCGTTCGAGCGGTTCCTGCGCGAGGGCGAGAAGGACGGTTCGCTGCATCCGCGGGGCCGGGTCAGCGATGTCGCCGAGGTGCTGATGGTGGCGGCCGCCTTCACCTATGTGCACATGCGCGGCCGGCATCACTGGTCCCGCTCCCGGGTCCGCACCCTGACCCTCGACCTGGTCCTGCGCGGCATCGTCGACCCTTAGACGAGGATGCAACATAGGTGTTGCAATTTTTGCAACAAGCACGTTTCATGGAGTGCATCAGCCGATCGCAGAGGAGAAAGTCTGATGACACTGCCGTACGCCGAACCGCTCACCCGGGTGGAGCTGGGACCGCGCGTGATCCCCGAGCCGCCGCGGGTCGGCGAACCGGGCGGGAAACCGTGTGGTCTGTGCGAGTGGTTCGAGCACCAGGACGAGTCCCCGCATTCCCCGCTGTGGAGCAACGACGAATGGGTCCTGTGCCGGGCGACCGAGGTGACGATCCCCGGACTGGTCTGGCTGGCCAGCCGCGGTCACCACGATTCGTTCGCCGACCTGCCGGACCGCCTCGCCAGTTCGTACGGTCCCGTGGTGGCCCGGATCGAGCGGGCCGTCCTGAGTGTCGGTAACATCGCCCGGGTGCACGTCAACCGCTGGGGCGACGGCTCTGCCCACTTCCATGTCTGGTTCTTCCCCCGCCCGCTGGGCATGCTCGAAGCGAGCCGGGAGATGCTCCCGCTCTGGGCCGATCTGCTCCCCGAGGCGCCCAAGGAAGAGGTCGCCGCCGCGGAGCAGAAGATCGCAGAAGCCATGGCAGCCGGTGACTGAGAACAACCACTCCCAGCCGGCGCTGGCGCGGCGGCTGGGAGTCCGGGACGCGGCCGTCATCGGGCTCGGGTCGATGGTCGGGGCCGGCGTCTTCGCGGTCTGGGCTCCGGCGGCCGGGGCGGCCGGGTCGCTGCTGCTGGTATCGCTGGTGATCGCCGCGTTTGTTGCCTACTGCAACGCTGCGGCGTCGGCCCAGCTGGCTGCCGTCTATCCCGTTTCGGGTGGCACTTATGCCTATGGACGGGAGCGGCTCGGGCCGTGGTGGGGATACTTGGCCGGCTGTGCCTTCGTGCTCGGCAAGACCGCGTCGTGTGCCGCGATGGCGCTCACGTTCGCGACGTACGCAGTACCGGATCACGAGTGGGCCCGGCGGCTGATCGCGTTGGCAGCGGTGATCGCGCTCGCGGCGGTGAACTATCGCGGCATCACCAGGACGGCGTCGCTGACCCGGATCCTCGTCGGCTGCACGCTCGTCGTCCTGACCCTCGTGGTGGTCCTGCTGCTCACGAGCTCGACCGATCGCGTCACCGACTGGACCGCCGGCACCAGCCCGTACGGCGTACTGCAGGCTGCCGGTCTGCTCTTCTTCGCCTTCGCCGGCTATGCCCGGATCGCCACCATGGGGGAGGAGGTCCGGGAGCCCGCTCGCACCATCCCGCGCGCCATCCTGATCGCCCTGTTCGGTGCCGTCGGCATCTATCTCGTCATCGGCGTCAGCCTGTTGCTTGCCCTCGGCCCGGATCGGATCGCCTCGTCGCCGGCGCCGTTGGCCGCCGCGGTGGAGGCGGCCGGCGCGGCCTGGGCCCAGCCGATCGTCAGAGTCGGCGCCGCACTGGCCAGCCTCGGCGCGTTGCTGGCACTCATCACCGGCATCGGCCGTACTTCGCTGGCGATGGCCCGCAACCGGGATCTTCCGGGCTGGCTCGCCGCGGTGCATCCGCGGTTCCAGGTGCCGCACCACGCGGAGATCGCGCTCGCGGCCGTGGTCGGCGTCCTGGTGCTGACCACCGACCTGCGTGGCGTCATCGGCTTCTCGTCGTTCGGAGTCCTGCTGTACTACGCGATCGCCAACGCGTCGGCGTACACGCAACCGGCCGAGCAGCGGCGGTGGCCGCGAGTCCTCAACATCCTCGGGCTGGCGGGATGTGTGGTTCTCGCGGTCACCTTGCCGCTGACCTCGGCCGTCACCTGCGCCGTCCTGCTGGCGCTGGCCTTGCTCGCCCGGTGGGTACGGCTCAGGAGAGATCGCGCCTGATCCGCCAGAAGCAGAAGCCGGTCAGGCCCGCCGCGAGCAGCAGGAACAGGCCGGTCTCGCGCCACTGCAGACTCCAGAACCGGTCGGCCGGGAAGTACTTGATCTGTTGCCGATAGCCCTCATCGGCGAGCTGCTCGAAGCACGCGTCGAAGGTTTTCCGGGCCGGGTCGGTGGTGCCGTTCGGCCCGGGCGGGCCACACTTCGCCAGCCACTGCGGCAGCTTCGTCTGTACTACGCCGGCCGAGTTCACCGTCTCCTCGGAGATCTTCCAGAAGCCCTCCTGGCCCTCGAGCTTGGCCTCCAGGTGCACCACTTCCGCGTCGTCCTCCGGACCGCTCAGCATGAAGCCGCGCATGTTCTCGGCCGTGATGACGACCTTGGTCTCGACCGGTGTCATCAGGTGCGACCGGAGCAGCAACGGTGACAGCACCTGGACCGCGATCACGGCCGCGAGCGTGATGGCGATCGCGACCACACTGCGGCGGACGACCAGGCCGACGGCGACGCCCAGCGCCAGCCCGAAGGCCGCATAGCCGATCGGAACCACCCCGCGGGCGGCGAAGACCGGCGGCAGCATCCGCGGGATGTCGAACAGGCCGGAGGCCTGACCGGTGTTGATCGCGTCGTCGATCGGGTCGGCCCACCAGGTCACCGCGAGGCTGAGCGCACCGGTGACGGCCATCGCGCCCAGGCCGGTGACCGCCAGTTTGGTGACCAGCCAGCGGGTCCGGGTGATGCTCTGGTTCCAGACCAGCCGATGGGTGCCGGCTTCCAGTTCGCGGGCGATCAGCGGTGCACCCCAGAACGCGCCGATCACCGGCGGAGCGGCGTACACGAGAACCTGGCCGATGACGTACAGGTAGCTGTTGATCCGCTCCAGTCCGATGCGCTTGAGGAACTCGGTCGAGTAGCGCTGGTAGTCGTCGGCCAGACCGGGGCCGGTCGCCACCAGGAAGACGGCGAGGATCGCGATGGCGCCGATGACCACCAACGCCTGCAGGCGGAACTGCCGCCAGGTGAGCCAGATCATCGCTGTACCTCCAGCAGAGGGCGGTTGTTCTTCGGCGCCGAGGCCGAGCGGCCCATGTAGGCGAGCACGATGTCCTCGAGGGTGAGTTGGGAGACCGTCCAGGCCGGGTCGAGGATCGGGTCACTGGTGCGGACGAGGTACGTCGACTGGCGATCGGTGTGGCTGACGCTGACGATGTGCTGGTTCTGTGGCATCGACTTCTCGTCGCGGCGCGGACCGACCAAGCGGTAGTGGGTGGCGAGCAGGGTGTCGATGTCGCCGCTGACCTGGACGCGCGAGTCGACCAGGACGACCAGGTAGTCGCAGGAGCGCTCGACGTCAGAGACCAGGTGCGAGGAGAGAATGACGCTGAGGTCGTGCTCGGTGACGGCCTCCATCAGGTCCTGCAGGAACTCGCGCCGGGCCAGCGGGTCGAGCGCGGCGACGGGTTCGTCGAGGATCAGCAGTTCGGGGCGTTTGGCGACGCCGAGTGTCAGCGCGAGCTGGGCGCGCTGACCGCCGGACAGCTTGCCCGCGCGCTGCTTCGGGTCCAGGCCGAGGCTCTGGATCCGTGCCAGGGCAAGCGAATCGTCCCAGCCCGGGTTGAGCCGCGCGCCGAGCTTGAGGTGGTCGGCGACGCTCAGCCGCGCGTACGTCGGGGTGTCCTGCGCGACGAACCCGATCTTGGTCAGCTGCGGACCGCCGGCCGGTGCGTCGAGCACCTCGATGCTGCCGGTGGTCGGGGTCAGCATGCCGACGGCGAGGTTCAGCAGGGTGCTCTTACCGGCGCCGTTCGGTCCGACCAGGCCGACCACGCGACCGGCCGGGACGTCGAGCGTGCAGTCGGTCAGCGCCCAGCGGCGGCCGTATTTCTTGCCCAGGCCCTGGGCACTGAGTGCGGTGCTCACGCTATCCCCTTCTGAGCGGCGGACCGAAACGTCGTCTGGAACAGCGCCTCGATGCTGTCGTCGTCGAGCCCGGCCTTGCGCGCCTTGGTCAGCCAGCGCTGCAGATCGGTGCGCAGCGGACCGTGGGCGGCGAGGCTGTGATCGGTCAGCGTCTTGGTGACGAACGTCCCGCGCCCCGGCCGCGCCGCGACCAGCCCCTCGTGCTCCAGCTCGCGATACGCCTTCAGCACCGTGTTCGGATTGATCGCCAGCTGCCCGACCACGTCCTTCACCGTCGGCAGCTGATCTCCCTCCCGCAACAACCCCAGCCGCAGGGCGTTCTTCACCTGCTGAACGATCTGCTGGTACGGCGAGACCCCCGACCGCCCGTCCAGATGGAACTCGATCATCCTCAACCCCATTCATCTAGTTAACTAGCACAATACTCCGATGAAGGAGAAGGTCAAGCGCTGCGCTCAGCGGAGGGCGGCGTACCGGCGCAGAGACTCTTGGCGAGCTTCGGCGTGGTCGACGATCGGGGGCGGGTAGTCGACGGCGTTGGAGGACTTCCAAGGCTCGTGAGCTGTCTTGCCTGGTAGGGCCGCGAGCTCGGGTACCCAGCGGCGTACGTAGTCGCCTTGGGGATCGAACTTCAGTCCCTGGGTGGTCGGGTTGAAGATCCGGAAGTACGGCGATGCGTCCGCCCCGCAGCCCGCGACCCACTGCCAGTTCAGTGAGTTCGACGCCAGATCACCGTCGAGCAGGTTTCGCATGAACCAGCGCGCGCCGTGCTTCCAGTGCACATGCAGGTCCTTGACCAGGAACGACGCCACCACCATCCGCACCCGGTTGTGCATGAAGCCGGTCTCGGCCAGTTGCCGCATTCCGGCGTCCACGATCGGGTACCCCGTCATCCCGCGGCACCAGGCCTCGAACGCATCGCCCGGTTCGTCGTACTCCATCCGCTCGAACTCCGCCCGCACCGGTTTCCACGCCGCCTCCGGGTGACGTGCGAGCAGTTCCGCGCAGAACTCCCGCCACGCCAGCTCCCGCCGGTACCCCTCGGCCCCGGCGCTCCGCTTCCGCGCGAGATCGGCAAGCATCGTCCGCGGATGGATCTCCCCGTATTTCAGCGGCACCGACATCCGCGACGTCGCGTCGAGATCCGGCCGGTCCCGCACGGCCCCGTACTCCGCGACTTCGTCGAGGTACCGCTCCCATTGCTCCCGAGCCGCCGCCTCGCCGGCAACCACATCAGCCGGCGGCAACTCGTCGCTCACGAGGTTTGCCCACTCGACCCGGCTCGGCGCATCCACCGGCTGCCGCCAGCCGTGGTCGAGCCACGCACGGAAATACGGCGTGAACACCTGATACGCCGACCCCTGCTGCGTCAGCACCCGCCCAGGCGCAACGGCGTACGGGGAACCTGTGGCAACCAACGGACACCCAAGCGCCTTCTCGACGGCCGCGTCACGCCGCTGCCCGTACGGCCCGTAGTCCGCCGACACGTGCACACTCGCCGCCCCCACCTCGGCGGCCACCGCCGGAACGACCTCCACCGGATCCCCACGCCGTACGACGAGCCGCCCGCCGATCGACTCGGACAGACTCCGCAACGACGCGGTCAGCTGGTCCCGCCGAGGCGCACCTGCCTGATCCCACAACAACGGGTCGAGGACGAACAGTGCGACCACCCGGCCGTCACCCGCCGCGACCGCGTCCAGCAAGGCCGGGTTGTCCGCCAGCCGCAGATCCCGCCGGAACCACATCACCGCAGTAGCCATCACCCAATCCTGTCGGACGCACAACTTTGGACGACACTCCACATCATTCGAACAGGCGATTGGGTAAGGCTTGCCTGGGTAGGTGAGAATGGATGTCGTGAGCGAGCTGATCGATACCACCGAGATGTACCTGCGGACCGTCTACGAACTGGAAGAAGAGGGCATCCTGCCGCTGCGCGCGCGGATCGCCGAACGGTTGCACCAATCCGGTCCCACGGTCAGTCAGACGGTGGCCCGGATGGAGCGCGACGGCCTGGTCACGGTCGAGGGTGACCGTCATCTCGAGCTCACCGAGGTCGGCCGGATGCAGGCGACCCGGGTGATGCGCAAGCACCGCCTGGCCGAGCGCCTGCTGGTCGACGTGATCGGGCTGGAGTGGGAGGACGTGCACGCGGAGGCCTGCCGCTGGGAGCACGTGATGAGCGACGCGGTCGAGCTGCGCCTGCTGAAGATCCTCGACAACCCGACCGAGTCGCCGTACGGCAACCCGATCCCGGGTCTGGAGGAGCTGCAGAAGGACGGTCAGGCGCTCGCGATCGGCGAGTTCCGGATGGGCGTCGAGCCGCTCGTCAAGGTGCTCGACCAGGCCACCGGCGACTCCGTCCGGGTGCTGGTCCGGCGGATCGCCGAGCCGGTGCAGACCGACGACGACGCGATGTCGGTACTGCGCCGCGCGGGCGCACTGCCCGGCCGCGAGGTCGACTCGACCCTGGATGCGGAGGGCGTGCTGGTCGGCAGCCGCGAGGCCGGCGGCGTGATCAGCGACGAGACCGCGGGCCACATCTTCGTCAGCGTGGTTTAAGACTCTACTAAGAAGTGGTACTGAAAGCTCTCGATGATGTACTGACAGTGGTCAGGCAGTAACGTCTGTCCGCGATGCCTGAGAACGAGATCGACTGGCCGGAGTACCTGCGGGAGTTCCACACCGCGGCGCCGGGCAGCACTGAAGCCCTGTTGTCACGAGCGGTGGCCGGGGACCACACGCCCTATCGCTGGTTGGTTCGTGCGGTCTCCGGCGAGGCGCGGCGTGTCCTCGACCTTGCCTGCGGCAACGGCCCGGTCGCGCGCGAGCTGTACGGGCGGTGGGTGGTCGGGGCCGACAACAACGCCGCGCAGCTGGCCGGTGCGCCCGGTCCGAAGGTCCAGGCGGACGCGCGGCACCTGCCGTTCGCCAACGAGGCTTTCGACGTCGTCACCTGTTCGATGGGGCTGGCGGTACTGCAACCGCTTCCCGAAGTACTGGCCGAGGCTGCTCGCGTACTGCGTCGCGGCGGCGTGCTGGCCGCGACGGTCCCGGCGGTCCGGCCGTTGCGCCGCAGCGACCTTCGCACGCTCACCAGTCTCACCACCCGGCTGCGGTCGACGCCGCAGTTCCCGGGCGGTGGCGAGATCAAGGACCTGAAGGACCAGTTGCGGGCGGCCGGGTTCGACGTGATGGAGTCGCAGCGCGAGCGGTACGCGTACACCGTGCGCACCCTCGACGACGCGCGCCGCCTGGTCGGGGCGCTCTACCTGCCCGGTACTTCGGACAAGCGCCGGGAAGTCGCCGCCGTCTGGCTGGCCGAACGCGGCGCGAAGGAGCCCCTCCAGGTCGCCATCCCGATCCGCCGCATCACCGCCATGCGCACCAAGTTCGCCTTGCAGTAGGTACCGTTCAGCTGTGCCTGCTCTGATCTGGTCCGTCCGTGCGCTTGATCGTGCGCTGGACGGCGAGCGGATCTACCGTGAGCTGCTCGCGGACGAGCCGGCCGCTTTCTGGCTCGACGGCAGCCTGACCGACCGGCACGTCCGCCGCGTCTCGGTCCTCGGTACGTCGAGCGGTGCCGACGCGGAGGTCGTCGTACGGGATGTCGCCGAGGGTGACGTCTTCGCGGAGCTGCAGCACCGTTTGAGCGCGCGGTCAGCCCAGCTGGACGCAGTACCCGCTGAGCTGCGGGATGTCTTCAGCGGCGGTTATGTCGGGTACTTCGGCTACGAGCTCAAGGCGCTCACCGGGGGAGCGGCCGCGCACGAAGCGCCGACTCCGGATGCGTTGTGGATCTGGGCCAACCGCTTCGTCGTCATCGATCACGAGGAGGATCGCTCGCTTCTCGTCGCGGTGCATGCTCCTGGCGATTCTGCGGCTTTTGACTGGCTGGACCGGGCCGAAGCGGTTGCCGCGAGCTGGTCCATGGGCTGGCTGGGCGCGCCGCCGATCGCGGAGTTCGACCTCGAAGCGCACCTCGAGCAGGATCGCGCCACTTACCTGGCCGGGATCGACGCCTGCATGGCCGCGCTCGAAGCCGGCGAGACCTACGAGGTCTGCCTGACGAACCGGGTCCGGCTGCCGGCCGTCGACGACCCGTTCGGGTTCTACCTCTGGCAACGGCAGAGCAACCCCGCGCCGTACTCCGCCTTCCTCCGGTACGGCGAACTGGCGGTGGCGAGCTCGTCGCCCGAGCGGTTCCTGACCGTGGACGGCGACGGCTGGGCCGAGTGCCGGCCGATCAAGGGGACCGCGCCGCGTTCCGCCGACCCGGCCCAGGACCAGCTGGTCGCCAAGGCGCTCGCGGAGGACGAGAAGACGCGGGCCGAGAACCTGATGATCGTCGACCTGATCCGCAACGACCTCGGCCGGGTCAGCGAACCCGGAACCGTGCAGGTTCCGCAGTTGATGGCCGTCGAGAGTTACGAGACCGTGCACCAGTTGGTGACGACGGTGCGCGGGCGACTGCGGTCCGGGGTGGACGCGATCGACGCGGTCCGGGCGTGTTTCCCGCCGGGATCGATGACGGGGGCACCGAAGATCCGCACGATGGAGCTGCTCGACCAGCTCGAGTGGTCGGCGCGTGGCGTGTACTCGGGGGCGCTCGGCTATCTGACCGTGGACGGCCGGGCGGATCTGAGTGTGGTGATCCGGACCGCGGTGATGACGGCGGGGGAGACCGTGGTGGGGGCGGGTGGGGCGATCGTGCTCGATTCTGACCCGGTCGCGGAGTACGACGAAATGGTGCTCAAGGCAACAGCAACGATCCAGGGGCGGACGGTATGACTTCCTTGCAGGTGGCGGATTCCTTCTTGGTTGCCGATGGCAAGGTGCGTGGTCTCGCCTTGCACCGGGAGCGGTTCACGGCGTCGTGCGCGGCGCTCGGGGTCGAGGCCGCTGGCTTTTTCGACGACCAGGTGAAGCGGCTGCCCGGGTTCGGCCGGTGGTTCCCGCGGTTCGAGCTGAGCGCCGAGGGCGAACTGGCTGTCCAGCTCCGCCCGGCACCCCCGCAGGGCGGCCGGATCCGCGTCTCGGTCCGGCCCGATCCCCGCCGTACGCCGCGGGTGAAGGGCCCGGATCTCGAAGTACTCGGAGAGCTGCGGGCGGAGGCAGCCGCGACCGACCGCGCCGACGAGGTCCTGCTGGTCAGCCCGGACGGCATCGCTCTCGAAGGCGCCTACTCAGCCCTGGTCTGGTGGGAAGACGACGTGCTCTGTGTCCCGCCGGCCACCCTCCCGATCCTGCCGTCCGTCACCGCCGAGCTCCTCCGCCGCCTGGCGACCGACCGCGGCACCGAGATCGCCGAACGCACCCGAACCGCCGCCGACCTGGCGGACGCCGACGAAGTCTGGCTCGTCAACGCCCTCCACGGGATCCGCCCCATCCACGCCTGGCACACCAACCCCATCGACCCGCTGCCGCTGTCGACGGCCCCCCAATGGCAACAATCCCTAACCGCCCTGGCCGTACCGCTCTAGTGCCCTTGAGGGCGACGCCGCTCTAGGGCGAGAGTCCGTCGAGGCGCACGACGGTCCCGGCCGAGAGGTCGACGACGTGCGCATCGGGAAACTGAAGAGCTGCCCAGAACGCACCCGGATCGTCCAGACCGACAGTTGCCGTCAGCCACAGCGTCATCGCCATACCGTGCGAGCCAATCACCACCGGCCGCCCGCCAGCTGCCGCAACATGCTCGGCGACCCCCGCTTCGAACCGCCTGACGACGTCCTCCCTGGCCTCCCAGTCGGCGTGGTCCGCACCTTCGACATACGCCCGCCGCTGCGTCCGGAAGTCGTCGTCGTAAGCCTCCACCCGCGAGACCTCATCAAACCGCTGATCCTGCATCACCCTTCCGGCCGGCGCAACCGTCGCAACCGCCTTCGGCTCCGAACTAGCAACCACCCGCGCCCCATCCGGCAGTAGCTCGCACAACGCCCGCGCCGCAACCTCCCCCTCCGGCGCAAGCACCCAGTCCCGAGCAGCCACATCCGGCCCATGAGTTGGCATCCCATGCCGCACCAGAACAAGCACCAGTTAGTCGTCGAGTTCGGTGAAGAGGGTTAGTTGGATGCCGCCGGGGGTTTCTAGGCGGGCGTTGAGGGAGTTCCAGGGGGTGCGGGTGGGTTCGGCTACTACGGTGGCGCCGGCTGCTGAGAGCTTGGCGGTGGTGGCTGTTGAGTCGTCCACCTCGAAGGCGACGCGGAACTTGCCGGCTACCCGGCGGCCTACCTCGACCTCGTCGATGAAGTCGGCCTGGTTGGGGTCGGCGATCTCCAGCGTCGCGCGGCCGGCCTCGAGGATCGTCACTCGGCCGTCCTCGGACTCGTACGCTTCCCGCTCGCTCAGCCCCAGCACATCGCGGTAGAACGCGACGGCCTCCTCGTAGTCGTCGACCGTTACGACCAGGCGCAGTTCCCGCACGTTGTCAGTCACGGTTGTACGTTACCCACTCCCGGTGCTACGGTTCATTAGTCAAGTAATGAACCTACGAACCGAAGAACCGGGAGGGGGTCACGGTGTTCGACGATCGCAGCCCGATCTACCTGCAGATCGCAGAGCAGATCAAGAACGACATCGTCACGGGTGCCCTCGCCGAGGACGAGCAGGTCATGTCGACGAACCAGTACGCGGCGTTCTACCGGATCAATCCCGCCACCGCGGCCAAGGGTTTCGCCCAGCTGGTCGACGAGGGCGTGCTCTACAAGAAGCGCGGGATCGGCATGTTCGTCAGCCCGGATGCGCGCAAGCTGCTGCGGACCGGTCGGCGCGACTCGTTCTTCACCGAGGTGGTCGATCCGATGATCCGTGAGGCCAAGGCGATCGGCGTACCACTGACCGAGATCGTCGAGTACGTCCAGAAGGAGGGGGAGCAGTGAGTGGCCTGGGAGTGAGGACCGAGAGCCTGACCGTCAGTTTCGGCGGCGTACCGGCGCTGGACGGGCTGGACCTGTGGCTCGCGCCGGACAAGATCCACGGGCTGCTGGGCCGCAACGGCTCCGGCAAGAGCACGCTGGCCGCCGTCCTGGCCGGCTTCCGGCAACCCGACAGCGGCCGGGTGCTGATCGACGGCGAAGAGCTGGGCGAGGGGCTGCCGCCGTACGAGAACGCTGTGGTGACGAGCCGGGTCTGCCTGATCCGCGAGTCGGGCGATCTGATCGACTCCTCGCTGGTCAAGCACGTGCTCGGCATGGCCGCCGCGCTGCGCCCGTACTGGAACGCGGAGCTGGCCGGCGAGCTGCTCGACAAGTTCGAGGTACCGACCCGCAAGAAGGTGCAGAAACTCTCGCGGGGCAAGAAGTCCGCACTCGGGGTCGTGCTGGGACTGGCCAGTCGCGCGCCGCTGACGATCTTCGACGAGACCTACCTGGGCATGGACGTGCCGTCGCGGAACCTCTTCTATGACGCCCTGCTCGCCGACTACACCGAAGTACCGCGGACGATCGTGATGTCCACCCACCTGGTCAGTGAGGTCAGCGCGCTGCTCGAGGAAGTCGTCATCCTCGACAACGGCAAGCTCGTCACCCAGTCGCCGGTGGACTCGCTGCGTGGTCGCGGTGCCTCGATCGTCGGTCCGGCCGGCGCTGTCGACGAGCTCACCGCCGGTCTTGTCGTGCTGGCCGAGCAGCGTCTCGGCGGCACGAAGTCCATCACCGTCCTGGGTGACCTGGACGACTCGTTGCACGCCAAGGCGCAGTCGGCCGGACTGGAGATCGGCCCGGTCGGTCTGCAGGATCTCTTCGTCCACCTGACCGGTTCGACGCGCGCGAAGGAGGGCTCCCGATGAGCACCACCACACAGACAGCGGCCCGTACTACGGCCCGTCCGGTGACCCTCCCGGGTTCGGCCACCGCGACCGGGCGGCTGCGGATGGTCCTGCGATCCATGATGGTCGGGCTGCGGCCGATGATCGGAGGCTACTGG
This sequence comes from Kribbella sp. CA-294648, assembly GCF_050943845.1. NCBI lineage: Bacteria > Bacillati > Actinomycetota > Actinomycetes > Propionibacteriales > Kribbellaceae > Kribbella > Kribbella sp. CA-294648. Next base: position 7,369,213 of record NZ_CP191981.1, on the reverse strand, counting down.
CTCATCATGCTGCTGACCTTCCTGGTCGGCGGCGTGATCGTCCAGCTCTTCACCGGCACGCTGAACCACAGCATGTGGGACTACGGGACGCAGTCGCCGAAGTACTTCTCCGCGGCGATCGGCATCACCCTGACGCCCGCACTGTTCACGTTGCTGATCGCGCACGGCGTGACCCGGCGGATGTTCGCCGTTGCCGGCAGCATCCTTCTCGTCGGCGCCGCGATCAGTACTTCGCTGATCTGGACACTGGCCTACCAGGTCGAGCGCGGTATCTACGACTGGGCCGGATTCCAGCAAGTGATGGACAACCCGCATCTGTACACCACGACGTCGCAGGTCGGCCTGATCTTCACCGAGTTCTTCCTGCTGATCCTGGCGCACGAAGCGGCCGGCTGGCTGATCGGCATCGCGTTCTACCGCTTCGGCTTCTGGAAGGGTCTCGCCTTCCTCCCGCTCGGTCTGCTGCCGGCCGCTGCCGCCGAGTTCCTCCTGGTCGCCCAATGGATGGCCGACGCCCTGGCCAACACGGGCTACCACCGCCCATCCCTGGCCATCGGCATCCCGGGAGTCCTCGCGGTCAGCGGAATCGCCCTGTACTGCGGCTACTTGCTGATCCGCCCACTGTCGCTCAAGCCCGCCAAGGGCTGACCGCTCCACCAGCCCCGCTCCACCGGCCCCGCTCCACCTGACTTGCTCGACCTGACCCACTAGAGCTCCGTCCACACACGCCCGCAGTACCGAGGGAGGCCTTGCCATGCCCGCAGAACCGTCCGACGGCGACCTAGTGCCCTGTGTCCGAAGTTCTTTGGTGCTTGCGGCGCCCAGGCACGCACCTCGCGGCAGCGGAGAAACGGCAACGATGGAAAAGTATCGAGGCCGCTCCTCCGCCACCGCGATGCACGCACCTGAACACCGCAATCACTCAAACAACTTCGGACACAGGGCACTAGTCGTCGTCACCAACCTTCGCAAGACCTATGGCACCACCGTCGCCGTCGACGACGTCTCGCTGACCGTCCGGGAGGGAGAGATCTTCGGCATCCTCGGTCCGAACGGGGCCGGCAAGACCACCACCGTCGAGTCGATCGCCGGGCTCCGTACGCCGGACGGCGGCACCGTCCGAGTAGCCGGCCTCGATCCGCGCAAGCGACGGGCCGAGCTCACCTCGCTGGTCGGCGTCCAGTTGCAGGCCAGCGAGTTGCCGGAGCGGATCAAGGCCCGCGAGGCGCTTCAGTTGTACGCGTCGTTCTACCCCAACCCGGCCGACCCGGACGAGCTGCTCGAACGGCTCGCGCTGACCGGCGTACGCGACACCGCGTTCGGCAACCTGTCCGGCGGGCAGAAGCAGCGGCTGTCGATCGCACTGGCGCTGATCGGCAACCCGAAGATCGCCATTCTCGACGAGCTGACCACCGGCCTGGACCCGCAGGCCCGGCGGGACACCTGGGAGCTGGTCAAGCAGATCCGCGACTCGGGCGTGACGATCATCCTGGTCACGCACTTCATGGCCGAGGCGGAGTACCTGTGCGACCGGATCGCCATCATCGACGCCGGCCGGGTCGTCGCCCTGAACACTCCGGCCGGGCTGGTCGACGCGGCGCGCGGCGGGGAGCGGATCAGCTTCCGGGTCCAGGGCGAGCTCGACGAGACCGTCCTGAAAGCCTTGCCGGCGGTCGATTCGGTCACCTACGAGACCGGCCGATTCGTTGTCACGGGCAACTACAATCTGTTGGTCGAGGTGGTCACCGAACTGGCCGCCCGCGGTCTCCCGCCCCGCGACCTGCACACCGAACAGACGACCTTGGACGACGCGTTCCTGGCCTTGGCCGGCCGGGACTTCGAAGGAGCGAACCGATGAGCCAGACCGTCGCACTGACCCGGATCGAGACCAAGCTGTTCCTGCGGGAATGGGTCGGGCTGTTCTTCATCTTCGCCCTGCCGGCCGGGCTGCTCACCATCTTCTCGCTGATCAACACCGGCGACGGCAACGGCAGCGACAACGGCGTACCGGAGAGCTTCCTGCCCACCATGGCGATCGGGATCGGCATCGGCATCCTCGGGATGGCCAGCTTGCCGGGGGTCCTGGCCGGCTATCGCGAGAAGGGTGTGCTCCGGCGGATGTCGACGACGCCGGTCCGTCCGGTGAAACTGCTGATCGCGCAGTTGCTGCTGCACGTGGCCGCCGGAGTTGCCGTGATCCTGGTGATCCTCGGCCTGGGCAGCTTGGCCTTCGGCGCCGAACTGCCGGCTTCGCCGCTGCCGTTCGCCCGTCCGCGCTGCTCTTCACGGTGGCGATGCTGTCGATCGGCGTACTGATCGCCGGACTCGTCCCGACCGCCAAGGCCGCCAACATCGCCGGCAACCTGCTGATCTTCCCCAGCATGCTCTTCGCCGGTGTCTGGACACCGGGCGACCTGATGCCCGAGTCCATCCGGTGGCTCCGCGACATCACCCCGATGGGCGCCGGCATGACCGGCATGCAGGATGCCTGGTCCGGTCAGTGGCCCGGCCTGGAGAACGTCGCCGCCCTGCTCGCCGTGACGGTTGCCTGCGTCGCACTGGCCGCCCGCTTCTTCCGCTGGGAGTAACAATTCGACCAGCAGGGCAGACAATTCGACCAGCGTGCAAGGGCGGCAACGCTTCTCCTGCTGGTAGGGCGAGTTTGCCGCCAGGTCACCCGAGTGTCGAGCTGGGCCGGAATGGTGCCGTTCCATCCAGATCCTTCTCAGGAGGCGAAGATGGCAGTTCGTTCCAGCAATCGGGCTCGTCGGCTGGTCGCAGTACTGGCCGCTGGGCTGTTCGCTCTCGGCACCGGGGTCACCGCGGCGGGTGCGGCCCGCACGCCGCAGCCCACCGGGTACGCCGCGCAGGTCCAGGAGGCCGGGTTCACGGCGAAGCAGGCGAAGGAACTCCAGGCTCGGGTAGACCAGGTGATCGCCGAGGACGGCGGCACCCAGATCGCGCCGAACAAGGTGCTGTGGAAAGACGGCAAGGGTGACACCACGATCCCGCTGCCGGGTGAGACCAGGGCACGTGACCTGAACCAGTCGCCGGCCGCCCTCGCGGCCTGGCCGTACGGCTGCAACTACTACAACCTCTGCCTCTACGAAGGCGGGGACTTCACCGGCCTCAAGGGCTCGCTCTACGACTGCCGCGAGTACTACGTGCCGTACTACTTCGAGTCCTACGTCAACAACCAGACCCGGGGCACCGTCGGCGCCTTCCGGAACTCCAGCCACGGACACATCGCCTTCACCCGGGCCGCTCCTTCAAGCGCTCGCTACGACTACGGAACCACCACGTACTACGTGCAGCCCTGCTGATCGTTTCACTGCGGTAGGTCACCGGCGGCCGAGGTTATGCACAGGGGGTGTGTATAACCTCGGCCGTTTCTGTGGATGGGTAGCGGATCGCTGTGGACGACACGCGGTGGGTCGCGACTTAACGGAATCTCTGTGGAGGAAAGGGTTGTGCGGCGTTCGCCAGGGGAGTAGAAATGTCGACACGCTGCTCTTTCCGGAGCGGTGGGTCGAGCGGAAACCGAGGCCCCTGGCGGTGGGGATCCCCACCGAGGTAGACCGGTGACGGGGTCTGCCGGACCCCACGGATCCGTTCGGGAAGCTGGAGACGTCACCTTCCTTCAGCTCTTGTGGGCCCCTCCGACTCATACTCGGAGGGGCCCACTTCTTTCCGTGCATAACGGAACCGGCCGGTGCACCATTCAGTGCACCGGCCGGCCTTGTCGGGGGTGGGTCTCAGCGAAGAGTGACCCGCAGCATCGCGTGCGGCCCCCGAGCGGCCACCCGCACCTCAGTACCCCGCGCCGTCGTCACCAACTGGTACTGCGCCGCGCGACCGTCGAGCGCTACCGAACCCACCTTCGCGCCCGCGGGCAGCACCGCGCCGACCGTCATGGTTGCCCGCAGCCCCTTGCTGCGGACATCGGTCCGAAGTTCCTTACCCACAAGGGATGCTGAGACGTCGACAGAGCCACGGCCGAGCCGGATGTTGCTCCCGGCTACCTTCTGCTGCCCGGCCGGAAGCTGCGGGACGACGGCCACCTTCCTGTGCCCGAGATCCGGGTCGACCCCGAGCTGCTGGTGCACGACCGGCCACAGGACGCCGTATGCGCCCCAGGCCTGCAGGGCCATCGAGCGGTCGGTGAACGGCCGGTCGATGTTCGCCGGGGCGTCCGGTGACGGCGCGATCTCCGGCATCGCGCCCGGCGTCTCCCAGACCTTCGGGTCCAGCTGGATCCGCGCGTTGCCGGTGGTGTAGACCTGCTGCTGGTTCTTGCCGAGCCGTCCGAAGTTGCCCTCGGCAACCGCCATGATCGAGGTGTTGAGCGAGAAGATGGCGCGCTCGCTCTTCACGGCCGAGACGACGGTGTCGCACGACGGGCCTGGGTTGCCCGCTGGATCAGCGGTCGGTCCGGTGCCGGTGTGGAACAGTCCGAATTCGCCTGTGTAACAAGGCTTCTCGCGCTGGTCGAGCGCGATCTTGGCGTGCTCGGGAGAGGCCAGGGGAGTGGTCGGCTGCCCCGGGCGGACCAGCTCGGCCTCCATCGGGGTCACGCCGGTCCAATGCCGCTGGAAGATCGGCGTGTTGTCGTTCGCGGGGTTCGCCGGGTCGTCGATCGAGTCGGCGTACCCGAAGGCCTTCTCGACCCACCACTGCGACTCGAACCGCTTCTCCACGTCGATCGCCTTGGCCGTCGCCCACCGCTGGACCGGCCCGTCGTGGCGCGATGCCGCCAGGTCCGCGAGATCGCGCAGACCGCGGGCGAGGTACACGGTGCTGTCGAGCTTCTCCGAGCCCATCCCACTACGCTCGACGTTCGCGAGGCCTTCGAGCCAGCCGTCGCTGTCCCTGTCCAGGTCGCGGTAGACGTACTTGAGGTTGCGCACGCTGAAGTCGTACATCTCGTCGCGGAACCGGTTGTCACCCGTCCATCGCCACAGCAGCGCGACGGCACTGGGGAACTTCACCGTCTCGTCGGTGTTGCCCGCGCTGGTGTTGGAGCCGAAGTACACGTCCCCGGTCGGCATCACCTCGTGCGCGACCTTGCCGCTGCGGTTGTTGAGCAGGTCGCTCACGTCGCGCAGGGCCCGCAGGTGTTCCTTCACCGTGTCGAACTGGCCGGCCGCCACCGCGGCGTACGCGGTGTACTCGCCGTCGGTCGCGAACAGCCACGGGTAGTCGGGGAAGCCGGCGCCGAACCAGCGCGCGGTGTCGACGGTACCGACCGGTGCGGGGTACGCCTTGCCTTCGTTGACGTCGCGGATCTGCAGGTTGCGCGCTTCCTGGACGGAGTCCGCGAGGTTCTGCTTGCTCCACTCGACGCTCTGCTGCAGTAGCCGGTCACCAGGCAGGTCCACTGTCGTCATCGCGTCGATCGCGGCCCGGCTCTTCTTCTTTGCCTGCAGCAACTTCTCGGGGTTGCTGATGGCCCGCTTGTACTCGCGTTGCGCTGCGGCCTTGCCGTCGTCTGATCCAGCGACGGCGAACCACACTGTCGTCGTACGGCCGGGCTTGAGGTCGACGGTGTAGGTGAGGCGTCCGCCGGTGCCCTTGCCGAAAACGCTGTCGTCGCAGTGCGCGGGTGGAGTGCCTTCGGCTGGGCAGACGACCGCTGGGTCCTGCGGTCCGCGATGGTTTGCGCCGAGTGCGTGTGCTGTCGGGCGACGGGACGAGCCGACGATCGCGTTGTAGTCATGCGCGGCGGCGTTGGGCACTGGCGGGGTGCCCTGGTCGCGGAACCGCAGCGTGCCGTCGGCGTACGAGCCGCTGTCGGGCAGGTTCATCTGGCCGGCGTTGGGGGTCGTCCAGCCCCACGGGTAGGCCGGCATGAGCTCGGAGTGCGCGTCGACGTCGAGCTTGACCGTCTTCGCCTTGCTGGACTTGAGAGTCAGACCGACGAGCGTCGCGCGGATGCCGTCGGGCACGAAGTCGGTGCGCTCAACGCTGACGGTACTCGGGTAGCTGATCCGCTGGTACCCATGCCCACTCGTGTACTTCGCAGCCGCAACATCCTTCCCGAGCCAAGCCCCGTCCACCCCAAACCAGATCCCGTCCAGCAGTTTGATCGGAGGAGTCCAGATCCCACCCATCTCCCCGCGCGTATGCCACCCGGTAGCCGGATACAACCCGTTCTCGGCCCCCATCGCATAACCCCGATCCCCCACCACCAAAGACCGCCGATCCCCCAACCGGCTGGACTCGGACAGCTCAGTGCCCTGCACCCCAGAGCCATGCCGCGCTCCAACCGCGGATCCGGCGGCCTGCGGCGCCACGGGCTCAGTGCCCTGCACTCCGGAGCCATGTCGCGCTCCGGTCAGGTCAGCTTCAGAATTCGCCAGTACTCCGGTGCCCGACCCTGGACCACGGTCGGCCGTTGACCCTCCGGCGGACGCGATGGACGGGATCCCGCTGATCGCAAGGACAGTAGCCGCGGCGATCAACCCACCCGCACCGGCGTACCGTCGTCTGGTTGGTCTTCTGGTTCGTCCGACAGGGCGGAGTGTCATGACGTTTCTCCTTCGTGTCAGCCAGGTGCTGAACTGCCCCTGACTACTAGCTCCGGTTGCAGGAGTCGTTCGGTGGCGCCGGCCTGAGCCGGCGTCGTGAGGATGTCGATCAGCTCGGTGGCGATCTGGTCCATCGGCTGCCGGATGCTGGTCAGCGCAGGAGACACCACCGAAGCAAGCGGTGAGTCGTCGAACCCGGTGACGGCTACATCCACGCCGGCAGTGAGCCCACGCCGGGTGAGTTCGCGTAACGCGCCGAGGGCGAGAATGTCGCTGATGGCAACGATCGCGTCGATCCCGGGATCCGCGTCGAGCAGTTCCGCAGTACCGCGGGCACCTTCGTCGATGGTGTCCTCAGGGCAGTGGAAGGCCAGCTCGCGACCAGCCGGAAGCCCGAGCTCGCGGCAGGCGCTCTGCCACCCGGTCAGCCGGTCCTCCGCGAGTCCGGAGGTTTTCGGCCAACTGAGGAAGCCGATCCGGCGCCGCCCGGTCTCGTGCAAATGGCGGACCGCGGCCGCACATCCGCCGGCCCCGTCGACGTCGACCCATGGGCCAGGCTGGGTGGACTGCTTCCAGACCCGGCCGAACGAGACGAACGGGATCTGCTGCTCCTTCAGCCAGCCGTGCCGCGGATCGTGCGTCTCGGTCTGCGACAGCACGAACCCGTCCACGAGGCGACGCGCGTGCAGGTCCTCGTACACCGGCATGCCCTCGACCCCGACCGGGGCGGTGAACAGCAGGATGTGCCGCCCGCTGCTCTCGGCCGAGGCGCAGAGCGCGTGCAGGAACTGGTCCATCACCAGATGCGCCTGCCCGTTCGGCCAGCTGGGGACGCAGTACCCGATCAGCTCGACGGCGCTGGTCCGCAGACTGCGCGCGATACGATTGGGCCGGTAGTTGAGCAACTCGATCGACCGCGTCACCCGCCGGAGGGTGTCCGGCCGGAGTCGGTGGGGTGCGTTCAGCGCGTTGGAGACGGTCTGCACCGAAACCTCCGCATGAGCCGCAACCTGCTTCAGCGTAGCCACGACAAACCCCCTCCGCTGCACCTGAGGACGAGCGTTTTAACGTTCAAACGCCATCGCAGTCTCACCCCAACTGCTTTCCCTGTCAACGGTTGGTGCCCAGGTCCGGAGCTCAGGACCAGAACTCAGGTCAGGTTGGGCGGGCCCGCCCGGAGGATGGCCTCGGCTTCATGGCGAGGCCCCGGCGCGATCCACCGCCCCCACCAGGTCGCCCCCGCCGCAGCGAACTCCGCGGCATCCCCGCCGCTCACCTTGACGTCGAAACGGCCCGGATCGGCGGCAAACCCGACGGCCCCCGGTACGACGAACGCCGCCCGCTCCGCGAGCAACAGGCGAACATCGTCCGGGGTCAGCTTCTCCGGTGCGGCCGGGGTGCCTTTGTATGCGCAGCATCCGTCCCAGCGAAGGATTCTGCGGCGGACCGCGGGAACGAGAAGGTTGCCGCCGACCCAGATCGGAATGCGTGGCTGCTGAACCGCCCGAGCGGTTAACTGCGCACCATCGAGCCGGTAGTGCTTGCCCTGGAAATGCACCGGCTGCCCGGACCAGAGACGGGAGATGATCTCCAGGGCCTCGTCAAGCTTCTCTGCCAGTACCCGGGCAGAGGTGGGCTGGTCCCAGAGATCGTTGGGATCGCCGATTCCGACGCCCAGGACGAAGCGGCCGCCTGACAAGTGGTCCAGTGCGACAGCTTCGGCGGCGAGCTTCCACGGATGACGACGGGGCACCGGGGTGACCGTCGTACCGAGGGTGATTCGTGAAGTTGCGGTGGCCATCGCGGCCAGGCAGATCCAGGGGTCGTAGGTCGGCTGGGACGCGTCGCCCTGGTAGGTCAGGTAGTCCTCCAGAAAGACGGCGTCCCAGCCACAGTCCTCGGCCATCCGGGCGAGTTCGCCCAGGCCGCGGGGATCGCGACCTGGACCAACCGCTCCGAAAGTGACAGAGAAACGCATGCCGCCAAGCTAGCCAGGCGGACCGACAGTTTTGCCAGGCGGACCAGGCGGGCGGACCGACAGTTCTGTCAGGCGGAGTGACCGCCGTCGATGGTCAGTTCGGTGCCGGTGACATAGGAGGCGGCCGGGCCGGCCAGGTAGACGACGGCTGCGGCGACCTCGTCAGGGGTGCCGAACCGGTCGAAGGCGAGGTGCGCGCGCTGCGCTCCGGCGTACGGGCCGTCGGCCGGGTTCATCGCGGTGTCGGTCGGGCCGGGCTGGACGACGTTCGAGGTGATGCCGCGGGCGCCGAGATCCCTGGCGAGGCCCTTGTTCATCCCGACCACCGCCGACTTGCTCATCGCGTACAGGCTCATCCCCGGGCCGGCGTTGCGCTCGGCGATGCAGCTGCCGATGTGGATCATCCGCCCACCGTCCGCCAGCACGCGGGACGCCGCCTGCGCCGCGACGTACGGGCCGCGGACGTTGATCGCGAGGACCCGGTCGAGCTCCTCGAGCGCGACGTCGTCGATCATCCCGACCGACCCGACGCCCGCGTTGTTGACGAACAGGTCGAGCCCGCCCAGTACTTCGTGCGCGCGGGTGACCGCCGCGGCGACCGCGCCGGCGTCCGCGGCGTCGGCCTCGATCGCGAACCCGCGCCGTCCGGCCGCCTCGATCTGCTTGACCACCGCGGCCGCATCGTCCGGCGAACTGTGGTAGGTGATCGCGACATCGGCGCCCCGGTCGGCCAGCGCGACGGCCACCGCCGCACCGATCCCGCGGCTTCCGCCGGTCACCAGTGCCAGCTTGCCAGTCAGTTCAGTCATCGCTCGGTACCACTTTCTCGTTGTCCGGTGGGGTCTTGACTGACTCCAGTTCACCGGCCCGGGAGCCGCCGGGCTGGCGGAAATGCGGCACCGGATCCTGAGGTCGCATTTCCGCCACGTCGGGACCGGCGCTCGACGCGCTGAGCACTTCGATGGCGTATTTCCGCTAGAAACTGTCGGTGCCGGCAGGGATGCTGGGGGACGTGTATGAATGCGTCGAGCGATGCGTGCGAGCGGTCCAGTCGAAGGACGCGCGGTTCGACGGCTGGTTCTTCACCGCTGTCCTGACCACCAAGATCTACTGCCGGCCGAGCTGCCCGGTGGTGCCGCCCAAAGTCGAGAACATGCGGTTTTACCCGAGTGCCGCGGCCGCCCAGCAGGCCGGGTTCCGCGCCTGCAAGCGATGCCGGCCGGACGCCAGCCCGGGGTCGCCCGAGTGGAACGACCGGGCCGACCTGGTCGGGCGCGCGATGCGGTTGATCGGCGAAGGCGTGGTCGACCGCGACGGCGTACCGGGCCTGGCTGCCCAGCTCGGCTACAGCGTTCGGCAGGTGCAGCGGCAGTTGCAAGCCGAGCTCGGGGCCGGGCCCCTCGCACTTGCTCGGGCACAGCGGGCCCAGACCGCGCGGCTGCTGATCGAGACCAGTTCGCTGCTGCTCGCCGATGTCGCTTTCGCGGCGGGCTTCTCGAGCGTGCGGACGTTCAACGAGACGGTGCAGGAGGTCTTCGCGTTGTCGCCGAGCGAGTTGCGCGCCAGGGCCAAGCGCCCGAACGCGAGCGCCACTCCTGGCACGATCTCGCTGCGCCTCCCGTTCCGCCAGCCGCTGACGCCGGACAACCTGTTCGGGCACCTGATCGCGACCGGCGTACCGGGGGTGGAGGAGTGGCGTGGTGGTGCTTATCGCCGGACGTTGCGGCTGCCGCACGGGCATGGTGTGGTCGCGCTGCGGCCGATGCCGGATCACATCGCCTGTCAGTTGTCGCTCACCGATCAGCGCGACCTGGCGATCGCGATCAGCCGCTGCCGCCGGATGCTCGATCTCGACGCGGATCCGGTCGCGGTCGACGACCTGCTCGCGACCGATCCCGTGCTCGCGCCGCTGATCGAGAAGGCGCCGGGCCGGCGAGTGCCGCACACGGTCGACGGGGAGGAGTTTGCAGTACGGGCTGTGCTCGGGCAGCAGGTGTCGACGGCTGCTGCGCGGACTCATGCGAGCCGGCTTGTGCAGGCTCACGGTGATCCCATCGACGACCCGGGTGGCGGCCTGACGCATCTGTTCCCGCGGATGGAGTCGCTGGCGGAGCTCGACCCCGAGACGCTCGCCTTTCCGAAGTCCCGGCGTACGACCCTGACCACCCTGATCGCCACCCTGGCCGCGGGGGAGATCGACCTCGGAGCGGGGAGCGACTGGGACAAGGCTCGCGAGCAGTTGGCGGCGTTGCCCGGCATCGGCCCGTGGACGGTCGAGTCGATCGCGATGCGCGCGCTCGGCGACCCGGACGCCTTCGTGGCCAGCGATCTGGGCATCAAGTACGCCGCCCGCGAGCTAGGGTTGCCGGAGGCACCCAAAGCGCTGACGGCGCACGCGCGGGCCTGGCGGCCGTGGCGCGCGTACGCCGTGCAGTACCTGTGGGCGACCGGCGACCACGCCATCAACAAGATCCCTGCCGTCGAGATCGCGGAGTGAGATGACAGCCCCGAACCACCGCCCTGAGTTGATCACCGACCGCCTGCTGCTGCGGCAGTGGAAGGACAGCGACTACGAACCGTTCGCGGCGATGAACGCCGACCCCGTCGTGATGGAGCACTTCCCGGCGCTGAGCACCCGGGCCGAGAGCGATGCCGTGATCGAGCGGGCCGAGGCGTTGTTCGCCGAGCGCGGCTTCGGGCTGTGGGCGGTCGAGGTCAAGGAGACCGGGCAGTTCATCGGGTTCACCGGCCTGGCGGTGCCGCGCTTCGAGGCACACTTCCTGCCGGCCGTCGAGATCGGCTGGCGCCTGGCGAAGGATGCCTGGGGCAACGGTTATGCGACCGAGGCGGCGCGCGCTTCGCTGGCGTACGCGTTCGGGCCGGCCGGGCTGGAGGAGCTGGTCTCGTTCACCGCCACGACGAACAAGCCGTCCCAGCGGGTGATGGAGCGGATCGGCATGACGCACGCCGAGGACTTCGACCACCCGCGGCTGCCGGCCGGTCATCGGCTGCAGCGGCACGTGCTCTACCGGATCAGCCGAGCGCAGTGGGAGTCCTCGCAGTGACGTACGCGGTGATCGACAGTCCGATCGGACCGCTGACTCTGGTCGCGGCCGAGAGCGGGGAGCTGGCCGGCCTCTACATGGAGAAGCAACGGCATCTTCCACCAGTGGAGACCTTCGGGTTGCGTGACGACTCGATCCTGGCGACGGTCAAGCAGCAGTTGGCGGAGTACTTCGCGGGCGAGCGCACCACCTTCGACGTACCGCTCAAACTGACCGGCACGCCGTTCCAGCAGCGCGTGTGGGAGGCGTTGCAAGACATCCCGTACGGCGAAGTCACGACGTACGGGCAGCTCGGCGCCTCACTCGGACTGGTGCCGGGCGCCTCGCGAGCGGTCGGGCTGGCCAACGGGAAGAACCCGGTCAGCATCATCGTGCCGTGCCACCGGGTGATCGGCTCGACCGGCAGCCTGACCGGGTACGGCGGCGGGCTGGATCGCAAACAGCGGCTGCTCGACCACGAACGGGCCGACGTACTTTTCTGAACAAAGTGCTCATTGGGTGAGCACTTATCGGGTGCATGCTGTTCCTATGAGCACACAGGTCAAGGCCAAGCAGGTAGTCACCGACGACGAGGCGTTCGAGCCGGCGACGGTCGAGGAGTGGCGCGCGTGGTTGCGGCAGAACGGGCGGACCGAGCGGTCGGTGTGGGTCATCGTGCGTCGCGACGGACGTGGCATCAACCTGGCCGAGGCGGTCGAGCACGCGCTGTGCTTCGGGTGGATCGACAGCAAGACGCTGCGGCGCGACGACAGCAGCACCTACCAGACGTTCACGCCGCGCAACCCGCGCAGTACCTGGAGCCAGATCAACCGCGACCGCGTCGAGAAGCTGCTCGCCGCTGGTCTGATGGAGGCGCCCGGTCAGGAACTGCTCGACCTCGCCCACCGCACCGGCACCTGGGACTGCCTGGCCGAGGCGCAGAACGGCGTGATCCCCGCCGACCTCCAGGCAGAGCTCGACCGGTCCGAGGAGGCCGCGAAGAACTTCGCCGCCTTCCCGCCCTCGTCCAAGCGCCGCATCCTCGAATGGATCGCCCTGGCCAAGCGCCCCGAGACCCGCCTCAACCGAATCACGCAGACCGTCGAACTAGCCGCCGTCGACCAGCGAGCGAACCACCCCCGCTGACAGCCAGTTTCAGCTGGTGGTGTTGACGGGGTCGTCCAGGCGTTCCCGCAGTGGTGGGTCTTGCGGCTTGCGGCGGTTGGTGATCCTCCGGGCGACCGGTTCGGTGAAGCGGGCGGTGAGAGGGCCGACGATGACCAGGATCAGCACGTACGCCGTCGCCAGCGGTCCGAGGCGTGGTTCGACACCGACGGCCAGCCCGGCGATCACGATCGAGAACTCACCTCGCGCCACCAACGTCCCGCCGGCGCGCCAGCGACCAGCGGCCTTCACCCCGGCCCGGCGCGCGGCGTACCAGCCGGTCGCGATCTTTGTCAGCGCGGTCAGTACTGCGAGCGCCAGTGCGATCCCCAGCACCGGCGGAATGTCGGCCGGATCCGTGCTCAACCCGAAGAAGACGAAGAACACCGCGGCGAACAGATCCCGCAACGGGCTGAGCAGATTGCGCGCACCCTTCGCGACCTCACCCGACAACGCGATCCCGACCAGGAACGCCCCGACCGCGGCCGACACCTGCAGCTGCTGCGCGATACCCGCGACAAGCAGCGTCAGCCCGAGTACGACGAGCAGCAGCATCTCGGGGTTGTCCGAGGAGACGGCCCGGCTGATCACCCGGCCGTAGCGCAGGGCAACGAACAGGACGACGCTCACTGTGCCGAGCGAGATCAGCAACGTCACGCTGCCGCCGGCCAATCCGACGCCGGCCAGGAGCGCGGTCAGGATCGGCAGATAGACCGCCATCGACAGGTCTTCCAGGACAAGGATCCCCAGTACGACGGGGGTCTCGCGGTTGCCCAGCCGACCGAGATCGCCGACCACCTTCGCGATCACGCCCGACGACGAGATCCAGGTGACGCCGGCCAGCGCCACGGCCGCGACCGGTCCCCAGCCCAGCAGCAGCGCAACAGCCGCGCCGGGCAACGCGTTCAGCAGGAAGTCCACCACACCGGACACGTACTGCGTCTTCAGCGTGCCGACCAGATCGGCCGCCGTGTACTCGAGCCCGAGCAGTAACAGCAGCAGGATGACGCCGATCTCGGCGCCGGTGGCAACGAATTCCTCCGAGGCTGCCAACGGCAACAAGCCACCGTGCCCGAAGGCCAGCCCGGCCAGCAGATAAAGGGGAATCGGCGAGAACCCGACCCGGCCGGCGATCCGGCCGAGGATGCCGAGGGCAAGCAGTACCGCGCCCAGCTCGATCAGCAGGGCTGTGGTGTTGTGCATCTCAGCCTCCCGTGATCAGCTCGGCGACGGCGTCGACACCCTCGCGGGTACCGACCACGACGATCATGTCGCCGGACGCGAATCGGAAGTCCGGAGCCGGCGACGGCACCGCCCCGGTCCGGCGCAGCACCGCCACGATCGACGCGCCGGTCCGGCTGCGGGCCTGGGTGTCGCCGAGCGTGCGGCCGGAGTACGGGGAACGGCCGGTGATCGGGATCTGTTCGGTGACGAGGTCGATCTCGATGTCGCCGTGCAGCGGTTCGATCGGGGCAGGGATCAGCAACCGGCCGAGCGCGGTCGCCTCGGCCGGGTCGAGCGGCACGCTGTTGAGGCAGCTGTCGTCGTCCGCCGGATCGTGAAAGCCCAGGAACCGCCGGCCGTCGGTGTGCACCACCAGCGAGACGTGCTTGCCGCCGTCGGTGGTGAGGTCGTACCGGGTGCCGATACCCGGCAACGTGGTCCTGGTCGGGTGGTCCATGGAAATTCTCCGCTCCCCGCAATAGCTGGCGTCTGCAACCATTCTCCCGTATCCGGCCAACCGCAGGAGCGCTCAGTGCCGGCGTGGACGTGTGAAGTGGGTTGCAATCAGGTGCAGTGCAACTCGTTGCATAGGTATGGTCTGCCGCATGGCCCTTGAGCACGCGATTCTCGTCTCGCTGACCGAGCGCGCCGGGTCCGGTTACGAGCTGGCCCGCCGCTTCGACCGGTCGATCGGCTACTTCTGGCCGGCCACCCACCAGCAGATCTACCGGGTCCTGCGCCGGATGGACGAGGCCGGCTGGGTGACCCACCAGGAGATCGCGCAGGACGGCCGCCCGGACAAGAAGGTCTACGAGGTCTCGGAGGCCGGCCGGGAAGAGCTCACCCGCTGGCTGGCCGAGCCCGTCGAACCGGCGATCCTGCGCGACGGGCTGGGGGTGAAGTTGCGAGGGGCGTCCCTCGGCGACACGTCCGCAGTACTGCGGGAAGTCGAGCGGCATCGGGCCGACCATGCCACCCGACTCGAGGTCTATCGCGGCATCCAGCGACGAGACTTCCCGAAGCCCGGCAAGCTCAACGGCCGTGAACTGCACCAATACCTCGTCCTGCGCGGTGGCATCCGTGCGGAGGAGTCCTTCGTGGCCTGGTGCGACGAAGTCATTCAGGCGATGCGATCGGAGCGCACCTCATGAGCGAGCGTAGCGAGCGAACAAATGACACAGCCGAGCTCTCGCTCGTGCCGGAGCCGAGTGCCAGCGAGGCGAAGGCATGAGCGAGCGTAGCGAGCGAACAAATGACACAGCCGAGCTCTCGCTCGTGCCGGAGCCGAGCGCCAGCGAGGCGAAGGCATGAGCGAGTACCCGCACCTGCTGGCCCCGCTGGACCTCGGCCACGTCACCCTCAAGAACCGGGTGATCATGGGCTCGATGCACACCGGTCTCGAGGACCGCGCCAAGGACCTGCCCAAGCTCGCCGCGTACTTCGCCGAGCGGGCTCGCGGCGGCGTCGGCCTGATCGTCACCGGCGGCTACGCCCCGAACCGGACCGGCTGGCTGACGCCTTTCGGCTCGAAACTGACCTCGCGCCGGGAGGCCCGCGGGCACCGTCTGGTCACCGATGCAGTGCATGCCGAGGGCGGGCTGATCGCTCTGCAGATCCTGCACGCGGGGCGCTACGCCTACCACCCGTTCAGCGTCTCGGCGTCGGCCTTGAAGGCGCCGATCAACCCGTTCAAACCGCGCGCGCTGTCGGATCGGGGCGTCCGGCGACAGATCGCGGCGTACGTCGATTGCGCCGCGCTGGCTCGCGAAGGCGGGTACGACGGCGTCGAGATCATGGGATCCGAGGGATACTTCATCAACCAGTTCCTGGCCGAGCGGACCAACAAGCGCACGGACCGGTGGGGTGGCAGCGCGGAGAACCGGCGCCGGCTCGCCGTCGAGATCGTCCGGGGCATCAGGCAACGGGTCGGTCCGGACTTCCTGATCATCTACCGGCTCTCGATGGCCGACCTGGTCGAAGGCGGCCAGGACTGGGACGAGGTTGTTGCACTGGGCAAGGAGATCGAGGCGGCCGGCGCGTCGATCATCAACACCGGGATCGGCTGGCACGAGGCGCGGGTGCCGACCATCGTCACCTCGGTACCGCGCGCTGCGTTCACCTCGATCACGGCGTCGTTCCGGCCGCACGTGCAGATCCCGGTGGTGACCTCGAACCGGATCAACCTGCCGCAGGTCGGCGAAGAGGTGCTGGCGCGCGGCGACGCGGATCTGATCAGCATGGCCCGCCCGTTCCTGGCCGACCCGGAGTGGGTGCTCAAGGCAACTAGTAACCGGGCGGACGAGATCAACGTCTGCATCGCCTGCAACCAGGCCTGCCTGGATCACGTCTTCGCCAAGCGCAAGGCGAGCTGCATGGTGAACCCGCGCGCCGCCCGCGAAACCGAACTGGTGCTGCTACCGACCCGTCGTACCCGCAGGATCGCCGTCGTCGGCGCTGGTCCCGCTGGACTGTCCGCCGCGGTGACCGCCGCCGAACGCGGTCACGAGGTCGAACTGTTCGAAGCCGACAACGAGATCGGCGGCCAGTTCGGCATCGCCCGGCGAATCCCCGGCAAGGAGGAGTTCGCCGAAACCATCCGGTACTACGAACGCCGCCTCGAGCTGACCGGCGTGAAGGTCCATCTCGGCCACCGCGCCGTCGCCGCCGACCTCCAAGGCTTCGACGAGGTGATCCTCGCCACCGGGGTCGTCCCGCGCATCCCCACGATCCCAGGCATCGACCACGAGAAGGTCCTGTCGTACGTCGACGTCGTCCGCCACGGCCGCCCGGTCGGCAAGACGGTCGCGGTGATCGGCGCGGGGGGAATCGGCGTGGACGTGAGCGAATTCCTCACCACTCTGGACTCACCGACCCTGGATCTCACCGCCTGGAAGGCCGAATGGGGTGTCACCGACCCGCGCTCAGCACCCGGCGCCCTCACCAAGCCGCACCCCGAACCGTCCCCCCGCCAGGTCTTCCTGCTCCAGCGCAAACCCGGCAAGATCGGCGCCGGCCTCGGCAAAACCACCGGCTGGGTCCACCGCGCAGCCCTGAAGAACAAGCAAGTCGAACAACTCACCGGCGTCAACTACGAACGCATAGACGACGAAGGCCTCCACCTGACCTTCGGCCCCGACCACAAGAACCCTCGAGTCCTCCCCGTCGACACCATCGTCATCTGCGCCGGCCAAGAACCCGTCCGCGACCTAGCCGACGCTGTAACCACCGCCCACCTGATCGGCGGCGCCGCCCTGGCCACCGAACTGGACGCCAAACGAGCCATCTCCCAAGGCACCGAACTAGCCGCAACCCTCTGACCCATTTCGGCGGTCAACCCCCGAACTTGTGGGTTGCCACCTCGGATTCCCGGGTGGCAACCCACAATCTGAGGGGTTGACCGCCGAAATGGTCGCGGGCCGGGAGGGGGCAAGCTGTAGTCGGTTGGTTGCTGGTTGTGAGGCTGACATTCGTTGTTAGGTGAGGCTATCCTTCGGGCCATGCAGGAGTCTGTGGGGCTGGCTGGGGTTGGGCTTTGTCTCGGGTATCACGGGAAGCAGGTGGTGGACGGGGCCTCGTTGGAGGTTGCGCCTGCCGCTGTCACCGCGCTCGTGGGCCCGAACGGTAGTGGCAAGTCGACGCTGCTGCGTGCCCTGGCTCGGTTGCACAAGGCGGACGCGGGGGACATTGAGTTCCCCGGTGGCGAGTCGGCGCTTGCCTTGTCGTCCAAAGAGTTCGCGCGTCGTGTGACGCTGCTCTCACAGTCGCGGCCGACCCCGAACGGGGTCAGTGTTCGCGACGTCGTCGGGTACGGCAGGCATCCGTACCGCGGTCGCTGGCGGCACGACGATCCCGATGGCAACCGGGCGATCAACCACGCGATGGACGTCACCGGTGTTACCGCAATGGCCGAGCGGGCCGTCGACGAACTGTCCGGTGGCGAGCTCCAGCGCGTCTGGCTGGCCACCTGTCTGGCGCAGGACACCGGCGTCCTGCTGCTCGACGAGCCGACCACCTTCCTCGACCTGCGCTACCAGATCGAGATCCTCGACCTGATGCGCGACCTGGCCGACGACCACGGCGTTGCCGTCGGCGTCGTGCTGCACGACCTGAACCAGGCCGCCGCCGTCGCGGACCGGATCGCGCTGCTGGACAAGGGCACGATCCGCGCCACCGGTACGCCGGCCGAAGTACTGCGGGCGGACGCGTTGTCCGAGACCTACGGGATCCGGATCGAGGTCAGCACCGACTCCTCGACCGGCCTGGTCAGCACGCAACCGGTCGGCAGGCATCTGCAACGACCAACCCTTCAGAAGATTCACTGAACTACACCGACTGAGGTCCTGATGAAACGAGTCACCGCCCTGGCCGCTGCCGTTCTGGCACTGGCTCTCACCGCCTGCGGTACCAGCGAGAACGTCGCCGCGCAGGCGAACAGCAGCGCGACGGCCCAGCCGGTCTCCGTCACCGACGCGCGGAACAAGAAGATCGACCTCAAGGCGCCCGCCGTCAAGGTGGTCGGTCTGGAGTGGGGTGTGGTCGAGAGCCTGATCACCCTCGGCGTGATGCCGGTCGGCGTCGCCGACACCAAGGGGTACAAGGCCTGGGTGAGCGCCGAGAAGCTCGACGACTCGGTCAAGGACGTCGGTACCCGCGGTGAGTCCAGCGTCGACGCGATCGTCGCGCTGAACCCGGACCTGATCATCACCACCACCGACGAGTCGCCCGCCGCGATCGCGCAGATGGAGAAGGCGGCGCCCGTGCTGGTCGTCCGCGGCGCCGACGCGAAGAACGCGATCCCGCAGATGAAGTCGATCGTCGAGCTGATCGGCCAGGCCGTCGGCAAGACCGAGCAGGCCAAGACGGTGCTCGCCGACTTCGACAAGTTGCTTGCCGAGGGCAAGCAGAAGATCGCCGCCGCGGGCAAGGCCGGTACGCCGTACACGATGGCCGACGGGTACAAGGAAGGCAGCACGATCTCGATCCGGATGTACACGTCCGGTTCGCTGCTCGGTGCGGTCGCCAACGAGCTGGGTATGAAGAACGCCTGGACCGCCGCCGGCGACAAGGACTACGGCCTGGCCTCGACCGACATCGAGGGCCTGACCAAGCTGAAGGACGGCGAGTTCCTCTACATCGCCAACGACGCCGACGGCGGCGACGTGTTCGGCGCGGACCTGGCCAAGAACGCGATCTGGAAGAACCTGCCGTTCGTGAAGAGCGGTAACGTGCACCGGCTCGCCGACGGCATCTGGATGTTCGGCGGACCGAAGTCGACCGAGCAGTTCATCGACGCGACGGTGCAGGCAGTCACCTCTTGACCCAGCTGACCGCGCCGCGGCAGGACGTCACCACCGCGCCGCTGGAACCGGTACGCCGGGTGCGGGTGGCGGGCGTGTTCGCCATCGCGTTCGTCGCGCTGGTGCTGCTGGCGGCGATCCACCTGACGCAGGGCACGTCCTCGGTGAACGCCGGGGACCTGCTCAGGCTGGCGATCGGCCAGGGCACCGACAACTCCGCGAACGTGCTGGTCGCGTCGCGGCTGCCCCGGCTGCTGGCCGGGGTACTGGTCGGGTTGGCGCTGGGAGTTGCGGGCGCCGGACTCCAGTCCCTCGCCCGCAATCCGCTCGCCTCGCCGGACACGCTTGGCGTGAACGCGGGTGCCTACCTGGCAGTCGTGGTGTTCGCCGCTTTCGGGATCTCGCTCCCGACGCTCCCGTCCGGCGGGGTTGCCTTCCTTGGCGGGTTGGCGGCCGCAGTACTGGTGCTGGGGCTGTCGGCGGGTGGGACCGCCGGCCCGACCCGGTTGATCCTGGCAGGGTCGGCTGTTGCGATGGCACTGGCCGGGCTGACGACGCTGTTGCTCTTGCTGTACCGCGAGCAGACCATCGGCACGTTCGCGTGGGGGAGCGGCACGCTGGTGCAGACCGACCTCGACGCGGTCCAGCAGATGGCGCCGATCGTTGCCCTTGGCATCTTCTGCGCGATGATGCTGGCGGGGAAGCTGGACATCCTTGCCCTGGGCGACGACACGGCAGCCGTGCTCGGTGTCCGGGTTCGCCGGACCCGCGTGCTGATCACCCTGGTGACGGTGCTGCTGTCGGCCGCGGCGGTCACTGTCGCCGGTCCGGTGGGGTTCGTCGGCCTGGTCGCGCCGGTACTGGTCCGGTTGATCGCTCCGCTCGTCCCCGGCCTGATGCGCCACCGGGTGCTGCTGCCGCTGTCAGGGCTGGCCGGCATTCTCGTGGTGCTCGCGTCAGACGTCGTACTGCGGGCGATCCTCGGCGGTCAGGCCGGGGTGGAGATCCCGACCGGCATCATGACCATGCTCGTCGGCGCGATCGTGCTCGTCTGGCTGGCTCGCCGGTTCCGCGACTCCGGTCCCAGCCGGCAACAGGCCGGTGGTGCGGGTGGTGGGCTGCGGACCCTGCGGACGTTCTGGATCGTCACCGGCACGCTGACCGTGCTTCTCGTCGTCGCCTTCGTCTTCGCGATGCTCGCGGGTGACGCGTTCCTGCGCACCGGCGACATCGTCAACTGGATCAACGGCCGCTCCGGCCGCGCGATCACCTTCGTGCTCGACCAGCGCTTCCCCCGCGTACTGTCGGCCGTCCTGTGTGGAGCTGCGCTCGCGATCGCCGGCGCCACCGTGCAGGCCGTCTGCCGCAATCCGCTGGCCGAGCCGGGCATTCTCGGCATCACCGGTGGCGCCGGGGTCGGCGCCGTCATCGTCCTGCTGGCCGTCCCGGCGGCCGGGATCTGGCTGCTGTCCGGCGTCGCCGCGGCGTCCGCACTGGCCACCTTCGCGCTGGTCTATCTGGTCTCCTGGAGGGGTGGGCTCAGTTCGGACCGGTTGGTGCTGATCGGGGTCGGCGTCTCGTCGGCGACGACCGCGATCATCACCTTCGTCATCATCTACACCGACCCGTGGAACATCGCCCTAGCGATGACGTGGCTGTCCGGCAGCACGTACGGACGGACCTTGCCGCAGGTGATCCCGGTCGCGGCCGCGCTACTGGTCCTCACGCCGGTGATCGTCTGGGCCCGCCGTGAACTAGACCTGCTCTCGTTGGACGACGACATCCCGCGCATCCTCGGCGTACGGCTGGAGCGGACCCGGCTGATCGCGCTGGGCGGTGCCGCGCTCATGACGGCTGCTGCTGTCTCGGCGATCGGGGTTGTGGGCTTCGTCGGTCTTGTTGCTCCGCATGCTGCGCGGGCCCTCGTGGGTGGACGGCATGCACGGTTGCTGCCGGTCGCGGCGCTGCTGGGCGCAGTACTGGTGAGTGTCGCGGACAGCCTCGGGCGGACGCTGCTGGCGCCGGCACAGATCCCGGCGGGGCTGCTGACCGCCCTGATCGGCGCTCCGTACTTCGTCTACCTGCTCTGGCGGACGCGCGCCGTAAAACTCTGAGCGACTGGCCGCCCGAGGTGTGTCAGCCGGCGGCGGCTTTGGCGGCGGCTTTTTGTTCTTGCTTGAACTGGCGGACCTTGAGGAGTGAGTCGGCGTCGACGACGTCGGCCACCGAGCGGTAGCCGTCCAGGGCGTAGTCGCCGGCCACGGCCTCCCAGCCGGGCGGGCGGACGCCGAGTTGTTTGGCCAGCAGCGCGACGAAGATCTTCGCCTTCTGCTTGCCGAAGCCGGGCAGTTCCTGGACCCGCTTGAACAACTCCTGCCCGGTGGTCGCCTCAGTCCACAGCCGCGTCACGTCACCGTCGTACTTCGACTCGACCAGCGCGGCCAGCTCCTGCAACCGGGCCGACATCGAGCCGGGGAACCGGTGAATGGCCGGCGGTTGGCTGCAGAGTTCCTTGAACGCCTCGGGCTCGGCCGCGGCGATGGCGGCCGGGTCGAGGTTGCCGAACCGGCTCAGCACCTTCCAGCCACCCCGGAAGGCGTGCTCCATGCCGTACTGCTGGTCCAGCATCATGCCGACCACGACAGCGAACGGATACTCGTCGAGGACCTGGTCGGCGGCCGGTTCGTTAGCGATCTGGAAGCCCATGCCGCCGATTCTCGCACCACCAGGGCCGCGGGTTAACCCGTGCGGCCGCGGCGATCCACGCCGAAAGCCGGGCGGGCCGGGGAATCGCCGCCTATGCTCAGCGAGGGCAGGACGACGTGGAGGAGCGCGGATGGACATCCGGGATCTGGATCGGCGGGCCGGCACGCTACTCGGCGAGGTGGTCATGCAGGTGCGGCCTGAGCACCTGTGGTTTCCCACTCCCTGCCCCGACTGGACGGTGCGCGGCCTGCTGCGGCACCTGGTCAGCGAGAACGAAGGCTTCGCCGCCGCGGCGATCGACGGCTCGGCCCCGGTCCAGGTCTGGACCGGCGGGCGGCTCGGCGACAACCCCGCGGGCGCCTACCGCCGCTCGAACGTCCGGGTCGCCGAGGCGTTCGCCGACGGCGGCGCGCTGGACCGGCCGATGGAGGTGCGCGAGTTCGGCACCTTCCCGCGCCGGGTCGCGCTCACCTTTCGGCAACTGGACTGCGTGGTGCACGCGTGGGACCTGGCGCGCGCCATCGACGCGCCGTTCGACCCACCGCGGGACATGGTGGAGATGGCGCTCACGCTGGCCCGCCGGATCCCCGACACCGACTCGACCCGCGGTCCCGGCGCGGCCTTCGAACGCAGCGTGAAGATCCCCGGCGACGCCTCCGACCTGGCCACGCTGCTCGGCCTGCTCGGCCGCAACCCCGACTGGATCTCGCCGCTCGACTGACCGACAGCCAATTGACTCGGCGGTAATTTACCGTAGAGTCAATTCACTGATCCGGTGTTCCGAGGGGGTAGGTCCGTGACGAGATCGTGGTGGGGCTGGGGAAACGTCGAGGACGCGGTGGCCGGCTCCGAGCGGGCGGCGCTCACCGAACGGGTGGCGGCGCTGCTGCCCGACGCGGACCTGACGGTGCACGAGCCACCCTCGACGGCCTCGCTGGAGGTCCCCGCGTCCCGGGTTCAGGCGCCGGCTCCGTTGGCCGCGCTGGCAGCGCAGGACATCGCCGATCGGGTCGCGCACGGACGCGGGCAGGCCTTCCGGGAC
This sequence comes from Kribbella sp. CA-294648, assembly GCF_050943845.1. NCBI lineage: Bacteria > Bacillati > Actinomycetota > Actinomycetes > Propionibacteriales > Kribbellaceae > Kribbella > Kribbella sp. CA-294648. The sequence goes on along the minus strand of NZ_CP191981.1, from coordinate 7,346,231 downwards.
GTGGTGCGCAACCTGCTCGGCCGCGTGAGCGACGTACCGGATCTCGTACTGCGGCCGGAAACCGAGCAGGATGTGTTGGCCATCATCGACTGGTGCGGCTCGGCCGGCATCGCCTTGATTCCGTATGGCGGGGGCACCTCGGTGGTGGGCGGCGTGGAGCCACGGAACTCCGCCGGCTACGCGGGTGCCGTCTCGCTGGACCTGGGGCGGCTTGACCGGGTCATCGAGATCGACCGGACCAGCCGGGCGGCGCGTATCCAGGCGGGCATCCTGGGGCCGGCGCTGGAGGCCGGGCTGCGGCCCGCCGGTCTGACCTTGCGCCACTTCCCGCAGTCGTTCGAGTTCTCGACGCTCGGCGGCTGGCTGGCCACTCGGGCCGGCGGGCACTATGCAACGGTCTACACCCACATCGATGACTTGGTCGAGTCCCTGCGGGTGGCGACCCCGGTCGGGGTCAGCGAGTCGCTCCGGCTGCCGGGCTCCGGGGCCGGTCCGTCGCCGGACCGGATGTTCCTCGGGTCGGAGGGCATCCTGGGGGTGATCACCGAAGCCTGGATGCGGGTCCAGGACCGGCCGCGCTGGCGAGCCGGCGCATCGGTGGTGTTCGACGACTACGGTCAGGCGGTCGCGGCGACCCGCACGATCGCCCAGTCGGGCTTGTTCCCCACGAACTGCCGGTTGCTGGACCCGGTGGAGGCCTTCCTCAACGCGGGCACCCAAAGCGCCGGCGGCGTACTGGTGCTGGGGTTCGAGTCCGCCGATCATCCGGTCGAAGAGTCGATGCGCCGGGCCGAGGCCATTTGCCGCGACCACGGCGGCCGGGCGCCCGACGGGATCAGCGTCACCGACTCGGCCGACGAGGCGGCCCGGCCGGGAGCGGCCGACACCTGGCGATCGTCGTTCCTGCGGATGCCCTATCAGCGCGACGCGCTCGCAGCGCAGTCGATGATCGTGGAAACCTTCGAAACCGCCTGTACCTGGGACCGTTTCGACGACCTGCGCGCTGCCGTCCTCGACGCGGCGATGGCCGCGTTCGCCGCCACCGGGACGGTCGGGGTGGTCAGTTGCCGCTTCTCGCACGTCTACCCGGACGGGCCGGCGCCGTACTTCGGTGTGTACGCCGCGGGACGGTGGGGGCAGACCGTCGAGCAGTGGGACGAGATCAAGATCGCCGTCTCCGAGGCCTTGGCCGGTAACGGTGCCACGATCACGCACCACCACGCGGTCGGCCGTGATCACCGCCCCTGGTACGACCGCCAGCGTCCCGACCCGTTCGCGGTCGCCCTCCGCGCGGCGAAGTCGGCCCTCGACCCGGCCGGCATCCTGAACCCGGGCGTCCTGATCGACCCGATCCGATGAGCCGGCCGGGCACTAAAGGTGTCCCGCGCGAGCAACGCGAACAGCAGATCCTCGAGATCGCCACCACCGAGTTCGGCAGCCGCGGGTACGCCTACACCTCGCTGACCGACATCGCCGCTGCCGCCGGAGTCTCCAAGCCGCTCATCTACACGTACTTCGGCTCGCGGGACGGCCTGCATGCGGCGTGCGTCCGGCAGGCGGGCAAGAAGCTCGTCGACGCTGTCGCCTCCGCTCAGAGCGTCTCGGGCGCCGACAAGGCGCTCGCGACGCTGACCGCGATCTTTCACGCTCTCGACGGGCACACGCAGAACTGGAAGCTCATCTACGACACCACGCTGCCCCGCCCGAGCGAGCCTTACGCGGTCGCCCGCAAGTACCAGGATGCTCTCAACAGGATGGGCGCGGAAGGCGTTGCGGAGGTTCTTGCCGGTAGCAACGATTCCGACGACCATTCGCTGCTGCTCGCGCTCTGGTTCAGCATCGTGTCCACCACGATCGGCTGGTGGAGCGAACACCCGGCCCAGACCCCGCAGCAGATGACCGAGCGCTGCCTCCGCTTGTTCACCGCCGTCCGGCAACCTGCTTGAGGGTGATGGCGTCGGGCTGGGTGGCGGCGAGCTTGGCGAGCAGGGGGCGGAACGGGCGGGACGTCATCAGCCGGGTCGAGGCGTCGCGCAGCCGGATCCCGATGGCGGTCATCGGCATCGCCATCTTGACCCCACCCGGCGGCAACTCCATCCGCTGCTCGACGTACGGCTGCAGTTCCCGTTGGTACGCCGGGAACGCGCGGGCGTGATCGCCTTGGTGCGCCGCGAGTTCGCCCGCCAGCACGTAGGCGCCGACCAGCGACAGCGCAGTACCGTGGCCGGCCAGTGGTGAACCGCAGTACCCGGCGTCGCCCAGCAGGACGATCCGGCCGCGCGACCACTCCGGTACGACGACGCGGCTGGTGGTGTCGAAGTAGAAGTCGTCCGCCTCGTGCAGCGCATCGAGCAGGTACGGGGCACGCCAGCCGACGCCGGTGAACGTCTTGGCGAGCAGGGCCTTCTGCTCGGTCTGGTTGAGCCGGGGGAGCAGCGGAGACCTGAAGCTGAGCAGGGCTTTCGCGTACTGCGGGTCGTGGTCCGGCCGCAGTCCGACCCAGCGGCCGCCCGGAGCCGAGTGGATCTTCATCCAGCCGTCGAGCGGCTCCGGGGTCTTGACGGTGAAGAACGAGCCGTAGCCGCCGAGGTGTTCGACGTACTGCGACTCCGGGCCGAACGCCAGCGACCGCACGCGCGAGTGCACGCCGTCGGCGCCGACCACCAGGTCGAAGCGACGCTCGGTGCCGCTGCGGAAGGTCACCTGTACGCCGGTGTCGTCCTGCTCGAGCTTGGTGATCGAGTCGCCGTAGAGGTACTCGACGCCGGTCGAGGTGGCGTCGAGCAGGATCTTCGAGAGGTCGCCCCGGAGGATCTCGATCTCGGCGACCGGGCCGGCACCGTCGAGGAAGTCGGCCGGCATCGCGGCGGTCCGGCGGCCGTCGGCGCGGACGTAGGCCAGGCCGCGTTCGTGCATCCGGCGGTCGAGGACGGCGGGCATCAGGCCCATCCGCTCGACCACCTCGCGGGCGATCCCGCGGATGTCGACGGTCTGGCCGCCGGGTCGCGGCGCCTCGGCGAGCTCGACGACGGTCGGCTCGAAGCCGGAGTGCCTGAGCCAGAAGGCGAGCGCGGGACCCGCGATCCCGGCGCCGGAGATGAGGATCTTCATGGTGGTTCCTTCCGTCGGGGTAGTGCACGTACGGCGTATACGTGACAGAGTCACAGATCTGCGGGTGTGCCGTCGGGGTGCACTAGTTCGGAGGAACCATGCCAGCGCCGTACCAAGAGATCGCCGCGGAGATCCGCCACCTGATCACCACCGGAAAACTCCAGCCAGGCGACCGCATCCCGTCCACCCGCGCACTAGTGCACACCCACGGAATAGCCATGGCCACAGCCACCAAGGTCCTGGCCACCCTCCACCAAGAAGGCCTAACCCAACCCCTCCCAGGAGTAGGCACCGTGGTCGCCCCAGCCAGCCATGCAACTGGACCAGCCGGTGAGGGATCGGGTGGTGCTGCCGCCTTCCCTCCCGGCTCCGCGCTCCGCACTGGCAGTGCGGGCGGTACGCCGGGCTCCGCGCTCCGTGCTCGTGGGGCATCTGGCTCCGCTGGGCTGGAGGGTGGAGTGGGGCTTAGTCGGGAGGGGGTGGTGGGGGCTGCTGTGGGGATTGCTGATCGGGAAGGGCTGGCGGGGCTTTCGATGCGGCGGGTGGCGGGGGAGTTGGGGGTTTCGACTATGGCGCTTTACCGGTATGTGGGGGGTAAAGAGGCGCTGGTGTTGCAGATGGTGGATGCGGCGATCGGGGAGTTTCCGTTGCCGGCTCAGCGGCCGGCCAGTTGGCGGGCCGGGATCGAGACGGCGGCGCGGCAGCAGTGGGCGGCGTACCGGGCTCATCTGTGGCTCGCGAGCGCGGTCACCATGGGACGGCCGCAGATGCTGCCCAACCTGCTGCCGCACACCGACGCCGTACTGCGTGCCGTCGCGGGCTTCGGCGTTGACCCCGCGACCTCCATGTACGCCGCGATCACCGTGTTCGGCTACGTCCGCGGTGTCGCGCTCAATCTCGAGCCGGAGGCGCAGGCCGAGCAGGACACCGGGATGACGGCCGACGAGTGGGCCAGGCACCAAGCGGACAAGCTGGCGACGATGGTCGCCGCGCAGGATCTGGCCGGGTTCCGCGCGCTGACCGGGCCTGAGGAGTTCGAGTTCGACTACGACCTGGACCAGTTGTTCGAGTTCGGGCTGGGAATCGTGCTCGACGGGCTGGCCGTGAAGCTGCAGAGGATGCGGACGCCGCTACGCTGAGTATCGCCAGCACGACACGTAGCGGCAGCAGACCCGAGGAGGTGCGATGGGCCCGGAACCGGTGTTCGCGCCGGACGTGCCGGTGGAGGTCCGCCGGTTGTTCGAGCGCAAGCCCGAGCTCTTCGTGCCCGCGAGCCGCCCGAAGCCGAAACGGCAGACCTCCTGGTCGACCGAGCCGGCCGCGACCTTCGGCTCGTTGCTGGTCTGGCTCGCGGTCTGTGTCGGCGGCTGGATCCTCGCGCTGATCATCTTCGCGATGACCCTGCCGACGGCCGTCGCCGCCTGGGCCGCGCTCGTGCTGGCGGGGGTCGCCGTCGTCACCACCGGCGCGGTCGCTGTCGGCTCCGCGGTCGAGAACCGCAGCCAGAAGGCGGTCCGGCTGCAGCACGGCAAGTACCTGCTGGCCGAGGACTTCGACGAGGAGTCCGGCCGGTTGCTGGCCCGCGCCCAGCGCGCCGTGAAATCGGTGCTACAGGCAACGGTCACCCAACAGGGCTTGCTCGACGACGTGAAGAACGAGCTGGTCCTGCCGGAGCAACTCTGGGACATCGGCCAGATCCTGCACGAGCAGTCCGTACTCCGCGCGCGCCAGCGCGAGGTGGCGAGCGGGATGGCGACGGCCGAACTGGAAGCCGTGCTCGGCCCGCAACGCCGCGCACTCAGCCGCTCGGTCGAGGCGATCAAACGCAAGATCGAGTTGCTCGAGCGGTACGCCGACCGCGTCCGCTCCGCCGACGCCGCGCTCCGAGCCGAAGCCGCCCTCGGAGACGGCGACCGCTACATCGAGCTCCTCGCCCGCACCGAGCCGGTCGGCGACACCTCCGTAGTACAAGGCTTCGCCGACGAAGCAGCCATCCTCAAAGACACCCTCTCCCAAACCATCGCCGCCGCCCGAGCCGCCGGCCGCACCCTCGCCCTGCCCGACTAGAGCGCGAGGCGATTAGGGTGCGGGTATGACTGGGACTGTGGTGGTTGCCGGGGGCACCGGTGCGTTGGGGGTGGCGGTGACTGCGGAGTTTCTGGGGGCGGGGTGGCGGGTCGTCGTACCGGGGCGGTCGGAGGAGTCGCTGAGCGCGCTTCGGAAGGCTGACGGGCTGCAGACGGTGGTCGCGGATATCGCCGAGCCGGCGGGTGCTGCCGAGGTTGCGCGGGTGGCTGGGGCGGATGAGGGTGCGCCGGTGCGGGCGTTGGTGAATCTGGTGGGCGGGTTCGCTTCCGGTGGGCGGGTGCACGAGACGCCGATCGAGGAGTTCGAGGCGCAGTTCGCGCTCAACCTTCGGCCGACGTACCTGGTGACGCAGGCTGTCCTGCCGCTGCTGATCGCCGCGGGTGGCGGATCGATCACCTGTACGTCGAGCGGTGCGGCGCTGAAGCCGTTCTCGGGAGCGGCCGGCTATGTCACCGCGAAGGCGGGCGTGCTCGCGTTCGTGGATGCGCTGGCGGTCGAGTACAAGAAGGACAACGTGCGGGTGAACGCGATCCTGCCGGGCGTCATCGACACCCCGGCGAACCGGCGCGCGATGCCGTCGGCGGACACCGCGAAGTGGACGCCGCCGGCGCAGATCGCGACCGTACTGCGTCTGCTCGCCGAGACTCCCGGCGTGACGGGCGCTCATCTGCCGGTCTGACTTGCGCTGTATTCGAATGCATGTGCGATGCTTGATCCATGGGGAGCAACAGGCGCTATCCGCGCGAGCCGCCGCCTGACAACCGCCGCCGGCACTGCTGGGTGCTCGGTACGGCGTACGAGCGCGGGCCCTGGCCGGGGCTGATCCTCGAGTGGCGCCGGAACAACTCCGACGACTGGATGGCGCGGGTGGTGTACGTGCCGAATCCGAAGGAGGCGAAGTCGGTCGAGGCGTGGTTCGCGGCGGGCCTGCTGCGGCCGCTGGACCCGACGCGGGTGCCGCAGGGGCAGGTGGACTTCCGCTGAAGGTAAACCGTTTGAGCGCCCACGGCGTCTGAAGAAGTGTGCGGCTTGGGTACCGGTCGCAGGAATCTTCGGGCGACAGGGGAGTCCATGGGACGTCGTTCCCGCGCAAAGCGCACCCAAGAACCCCCCACGCCCACCACCCCTGGGCTGGCCGGCCCTGACCGGTCCAACGGTCAGCAGCAACAAGCCGACACGGCGGACGACGTCCGCAGTGGTGAGGGGGATGGCGGTGCTGCAGACAACGCTGGTGAGGTGGCTCGCGCTGCTCGGAACGATGCTGCGGGCGACGCCCGCGAGGCGGCTGGCCCGGCTCCGGCCGGTGACCTTGTGGCCGGGCCCGCTGGCGCGGATCCTGGAGGGGCGACTGGCGCTGACCTGAGTCGCGCCGTTGGCGCTGGAGCAGGTGCGGATGGTGGCCGTGATGGCGGGAGCCAACGCGACGGCGCGGGCGGTGGCGGCGAAGGTACTGGGGGTGGTGGGAACCGGGGTGGTGTGGACGGCGTCGGTAGTGGTGGAGGCGTTGGTGGTTGGGGCGCTGGTGGTGACGGTGGCAGTCTGGGGGACGGGGGAGTTGTGGGGGACGGGGATCGGCGGGATCGGGGGGCGGCTGAGCGGTTGGCTCGGCGGGCTCGGTCGGTACCTCGGGCGTTGGGGTTGACGCTGCTCGGTGCGTTGATGCCTGGGCTTGGGTTGATTCTTGGCGGGCGTAAGAAGCTCGGTGCGTTCGTGCTGACCGTGTCGGCGGGACTGGTCGGGCTCGGGGTGTACGTCGGGCTGACCCGGCGTGACGAGGTGCTCGCGGCTGCCGTCGTACCGAGTCGGCTGCTGGCCACCAGTCTGGTGATCGGCGTCATCGTGCTGTCCTGGATCGCGGTGATCGTCGGTTCGCACCGTTTGTTGCGTCCGGCAACTGTCGCACCCGGTGGACGGGCGGTCGGCGCGCTGTTCGTCGGCATCCTGTGTTTCGCCGTCACCGCCCCCGCGGCGATCGCCGTGCAGAGCGTGCTGGCGCAGCGCGACCTGGTCCAGGACGTGTTCGTCTCGCAGAGCGAGAGCAAGAGCGCGACCCGGCCGAAAACGGTCAACGTGAAGGACCCGTGGGAGAACCGGCCGCGACTCAACCTGCTGCTGCTCGGCGGCGACGACGCCGAGGACCGCGTCGGCGTCCGCACCGACACGGTGATCGTGGCCAGTATCGACACCGCGACCGGCGACACCGCGCTGATCTCGATGCCGCGGCAGCTCACCTTCATGCCGTTCCCGAAGGACTCGCCGCTGCACAAGTTCTACCCGAACGGGTTCGGCAAGGAAGGGCTCAGCCTGGAAGGCCGGCTGGAGTGGATGCTCACCGCGATGTACCAGAACATCCCGGACGCGCATCCCGGCATCCTCGGCCCGTCCGACAACGAGGGCGCCGACGTGCTGAAGCAGTCGGTGGGCGAGGCGGTCGGGCTCAAGCTCGACTACTACCTCCAGGTCAACCTGCAGGGTTTCGACCAGATCGTCGACGCGCTCGGCGGGATCACCGTCAACGTCAACGAGCGGGTCGCGATGGGTGGCAACACCAGCGCGGGCATCCCGCCCAGCCAGTGGATCGAGCCCGGCCCGAAACAGCATCTGGACGGCCGGCGCGCGCTCTGGTTCGCCCGCGGCCGGTACGGCGCCGACGACGACCAGCGGCAGATCCGGCAGCGCTGCACGATCAAGGCCATCGTCGATGCCGCCGACCCGCGGACGCTGGCGACGAAGTACCAGGCGGTCGCGAAGGCGGGCAAGAACCTGCTCCGGACGGACATCCCGCAGGAGCTGTTGCCGGCCTTGATCCAGCTGGCGCGGAAGGTGAAGGCGGGCACGGTGTCGAACGTGTCCCTGGATGTTTCGAAGCTCCGCCTCAAGTACCTCCACCCGGACTACGAAGGCCTGCGCGCTACCGTTGCCGCGGCGCTCGCCCCGAAGGCCGAAGAGCCGACCACGACTCCGACCACGACGCCGACCACGACCCCGGCGGAGACGCCGAGCACGAAGTCGCCGAAGACCCTCGCCCGTCCCGGCACCGGCAAGGCCACGCCGCCCGCTCCCACCGAAGACCTCGCCGAGTCCTGCGCCTACAACCCGAACGGCGACTAGCCCAACTGATCAACCCCGCTCGATTGATCAACCCGCGGAGTCATCCCCGGCCGGCGCGGGGATGGGGCGGCCGAAGAGCGCGGTGGCCACCGCGGCGAGATGCGGAGCCAGCTCCTCAAGGCCGGCCTTGGTGAGTTCCGGAGTACCGACGGCCGTGCGCAGAATGCCGATGCCCAGCAGCCAAGCGCCGAACAACTCGGTCCGCAGCGCCGCGTCATCGTTGCCCTCGGCAAGCTCTTCCAGTGCGCCGAGATACCCGTCGCAGACCTGCTGACGAACCCGGTCGCGCATGTCCTCGTGACCGGCCGACCGCAGCATCGCGATCAGCGGGTGCTCGCCGGCGTACTCCGCCCAGTCCTCGAACACGAGTTGCTGCAGCAACTTGCCCGGCAACTCCTCGACCGGTCCCGACGGCAGGACGACAGGCTCCGACGAACCCGCCATCGCCTCGGCGAACAGGTTCGACTTCGACCCGAAGTACCGGAACACCAGGGCCGCGTCGACCCCGACGTCGCCGGCGACATCGCGCACGCTGGCGCCGTCGTACCCGTCGCGGGCGAACCGCAGCCGCGCGCACTCCAGCAACCGCGCCCGGGTCGCCTCCCGGTCCCGCTTGTGCGCCACCGCCGCCTCCAAGTCATCGATCGTTGACATGGTACTCCGCCGCTGCCTACAGTGAAGCCAAGTCATCGATCGATGACTTACCTCTCCAGGCAAGGGAAGCACCGATGAAAGATGTCTTCGTCGCCGGTGGTACGACCGGCATGGGCCGCGCGATCGCCCTGCACTACCTGCGCCAAGGCGCCCGCGTGACAGTCGCCGGCAGTACTGCGGCGCGCGGCGAGCGTTTCCTCGCCGACGCTGCCGCGCTGGCCGCCGGCACTCGGGAGCGGGCCGCCTTCATCCAGGCAGACCTGTTGTCGATCGCGGAGAACCACCGGGTGATCAAGGAGGTCGAGGCGCGCCACGACTCACTCGACGCGCTGGTGCTGACCGCGATGCTGCCGTTCCCGAAACGGCACGAGACACCCGACGGGTACGAGGGCACCTTCACGCTCTACTACCTCAGCCGCTTCGTCCTCAGCTACGGCCTGACGCCACTGCTCGAGCGGGGCGAGCGACCGATCATCGCGAGCATCGGCGCGACCGGGCTCAAGGGATCGGTCGACTGGGACGACCTCAACAGCGCCCGCAAGTACAGCATGATCCGCGCCACCGTCCGGGCCGGCCGCGCGAACGACCTGCTGGGCGTGCACTACGTGAACAACCATCCCGAGGGCCGGACCAAGTTCCTGCTGCAGCGACCGCCGTACACGAAGAGCGGCAACAACCACCTCCCGCAGCCGTACCGCGCTGCTGCCCGGACGCTGGCCGCGCTCTTCGCCAAGGCGCCCGAACAGAGCGTGCGCTCCACGATCGCCGTACTGGACAACCAGCCGGCCGAGCGCCTGATCCTGCGCGCCATCGACCGTCCCGTCGACCCGGCGCTGCCGACGTTCGACCCCGAGGACGCCCGCCGCCTGTACGACGCCACTTCCCAGGTGCTCGCCGAGAGCTGAAAACTGTTGCTCGCGGGGTGTCGATCTGGTGCTGACCCGGTCGACGTGAGATCACAAGGGTCGACACCATTGACGAGGGAGTTGCACAGATGCGTTACATGATCATCAACAAGGCCGATGCCGAGTCCGAGGCCGGAGTGATGGCGAGCCAGCAGGTTGTCGAGGGCGTCGGCAAGGTCATCGACGACCTGTCGAAGGCGGGTGTGCTGCTGTTCGCCGAAGGGGTGCACCGCAGCTCGCTGGGCGCCCGGGTGAAGGTGGCCAGTGGTAAGCGCACGGTCACCGACGGGCCGTTCGCCGAGACCAAGGAGCTGATCGGCGGCGTCATCGTCGTCGACGTCCGCTCCAAGGAGGAGGCGATCGAGTGGGCCGCCCGGCTGGCCGAGGCGCTCGACGACGAGGTCGAGGTCCGCCGGGTCGTCGAAGAGGCCGACTTCGCCCCCGACGCCGACGTGTTCCAGCAGCGCTGACCGCCCGCCTCTGGTGGGTTTGAACACCTGATGGCGACCTTGAACAAGTAATACCGTGTCCAAGGTCGCCGCTTGGGGCACGAACCCACCAGATCTGGGCGCGGGCGGGCAACCGGGTTGTGGTTGCGGCTGGGGTGTTGTTCTATCGGTCGGGTGACGGTTACCGAGACTCATGGGGCGATCGACGCGGTCTGGCGGATCGAGTCGGCCCGGATCATCGCCGGAGTGGCGCGGATCGTGCGTGACGTCGGCCTGGCCGAGGAGCTCGCCCAGGACGCGCTGGTGGCGGCGCTGGAGCAGTGGCCGGAGTCCGGCGTACCGAACAATCCGGGTGCCTGGCTGATGGCGATCGCCAAGCGGCGCGCGATCGACCTGATCCGGCGCAAGGAGACCTACCAGCGCAAGCTCGCCGAGCTCGGTCACGACCTGGAGATCGACGGCGAGAGCGTCGAGGATGACGTGGAAGCGATCCTCGAGGACACCATCGAGGACGACCTGCTGCGGCTCGTGTTCACCGCGTGCCACCCGGTGCTCACCACCGACGCCCGGGTCTCGCTCACGCTGCGGCTGCTCGGCGGCCTGAAGACCGACGAGATCGCCCGCGCCTTCCTGGCTCCCGAGGCGACCATCGCGCAGCGGATCGTCCGGGCCAAGCGCAACCTGGCCAAGGCCGACGTGCAGTTCGAAGTACCGACCGGTGAGGACCTGGTCGCGCGCCTGTCCTCGGTGCTCGAAGTCATCTACCTGATCTACAACGAGGGCTACTCGGCGACGGCCGGCGACGACTGGATGCGCCCGGCACTCTGCAACGAGGCTCTCCGGCTCGGTCGTCTCCTCGCCGAACTGATGCCGGCCGAGCCCGAAGTCCACGGTCTGCTGGCCCTGATGGAGATCCAGGCGTCGCGTGCGAACGCGCGCGTCGGCCCGAACGGCGAGCCCGTCCTCCTGCTCGACCAGGACCGCCGCCGCTGGGATCGCCTGCTGATCCGTCGCGGCCTGGAGAGCATCGATCGAGCCTGGGCCATCGAAGGCACGCCGGGGCCGTACCTGCTCCAGGCTGCCATCGCGGCCTGTCACGCGAGAGCCGCCGAACCCGAGGACACCGACTGGGCCCGAATCGCCGGCCTGTACGCCGTACTGGCGCAGGTCGTCCCGTCGCCCGTGGTCGAGCTCAACCGGGCGGTCGCGATCTCGATGGCGTTCGGCCCCGAGCGTGGGCTGGTCGCGGTGGACGCGCTGGCCGACGAACCGTCGCTGAAGGACTACCACCTGCTGCCGAGCGTCCGGGGCGACCTGTTGTTCAAGCTCAACCGGCTCGACGAGGCGCGCGCCGAGTTCGAGAAGGCGGCCGGGCTGACCCGCAACGAGCGCGAGCGGACGCTGCTGCTCGACCGCGCGGCGGCCTGCTGAAAGTTTTTTCGCGACCGTGTCGATTTGCGCCCTGGTCGTCCGACGCAGCAGTGAAGGCCAGATGACAGGCATCGGCCGCTGCGAAGGAGCACACCATGGAAAAGGTCATCTCGGCCGACGGCACGACGATCGCGTACGACCGGCTCGGCGACGGCCCCGCGGTCGTCCTGGTCTGCGGCGGATCGGTCGACCGGATGTCGAACGCCCCGCTGGCCGCGTTGCTGGCGCAGAACTTCACCGTCTTCAACTACGACCGGCGCGGCCGCGGCGACAGCGGTGATGCCGAGGTCTACGCGGTCGAGCGCGAGTTCGAGGACCTGGACGCGATCTTCGCCCTCGCCGGCGGCTCGGCGCACCTTTACGGTACGTCGTCCGGCGCCGCACTCGCGTTGCTGGCGACCGCGGCCGGCCGGCCGGTGAACCGCCTGGCGCTGTGGGAGCCGCCGTACTTCCTCGAAGGTGCGGAGGGGCGTCCGCCGACCGACACCGCGTCGATCTACCGCGCCTTTGTCGCGGAGGGCCGGCGCGACAAAGCCGCGGAGTACTTCATGGCCGAGGTTGTGGGGATGCCCGCCGAGTTCGTGGCGCAGGCGAAGGCTTCGCCCTGGTGGCCGGCGCAGGAGGCGATCGCGCACACGCTCGCGTACGACGCGACGGTGATGGGCGACTACTCGATCCCGTTCGAGGCGGTCAAGGCGATCCATCAGCCGACCCGCGTGCTCACCGGGAGTGTGGCGTGGCCGTGGATGGTGGAGAGCAACAAGGCTCTGGCCTCGTTGCTGGAGGACGGCAGTCACGTAGTACTGGCTGAGCAGCAGCACAATGTTGACCCCGCAGTACTGGCGCCGGCGCTGAAGGAGTTCTGGTCATGAACACCGTGGTCTCGAAGGACGGAACGACGATCGCGTACGACCGGGCTGGTGAGGGTCCTGCGGTGGTGTTGGTTGATGGGGCGCTGTGCAGTCGCGCGCAAGGGCCGCTGCCTGAGTTGGCCGCTTTGCTGTCGACCGGGTTCACGGTTTACCACTACGACCGGCGCGGGCGGGGGGACAGTGGCGACGCAGCGGAGTACGAGGTGGAGCGGGAGATCGAGGACTTGGCCGCGGTGATCGAGGCGGCTGGTGGGTCGGCGTATGTCTACGGGACGTCGTCTGGGGCGGCGCTTGCGTTGCGGGCTGCCGCGGCTGGGGTGCCGATCACCAAGCTGGCGGTCTTTGAGGCGCCGTTCGTGGTTGATGGGAGTCGCAAGCCGATCCCGTCTGAGTGGGTCAGCGAGTTGCGGGGGTTGGCGGATCGGCCTGGAGATGCGATCCGGTACTTCATGACGAAGGGGATCGGGCTGCCCGGTGTTGTTGTCTCGCTGATGAGGCTGATGCCGGCCTGGAAGGGGATGAAGGCGGTCGCGCACACCATCTGGTACGACGCCTCGGTCGTGGGGGACAACGCGTTTGGCCGGCCGCTCGATGCGTCCCAGTGGGCCGGGATCGAGGTGCCGGTGCTCGTCGTGGGTGGCGGGAAGAGCCCGGCGTGGATGCGGACTTCGGTGCGGGCCGTCGCGGACGCAGTACCGGGGGCTTCGTATCGGGAGATTGCTGGGCAGAACCACATGATCAAGGCCGCGGCGATCGCGCCCGTGCTGACCGAACACTTCGGAGGCTGAGATGCGGTTCACGACGACACTGGTCGGTACGACGACAACGGGGATCGTGGTACCGGCCGAGGTGATCGAGGCGTTCGGGCGCGGGAAGAAACCGCCGGTGGTGGTGACGGTGAACGGGTATCGGTATCGCAACACGGTGGCGGTGATGGGCGGGCGCTACATGATCTCGCTGAGCGCCAAACACCGCGAGGCGGCTGGGTTGGCGGCCGGGGATGAGGTCGAGGTCGAGCTCGAGATCGACGATCAGCCGCGGGAGGTCAACGTACCGGAAGACTTCGCGGCAGCCCTGGACGCTGACCCGAAGGCACGAGCGTTCTTCGACGGGCTGTCGTACAGCCAACGCAGCTGGTTCGTCCTCGGCATCGAAGACGCGAAAAAGCCAGAAACCCGAGCCAACCGGATCACCAAAGCAGTAGAACGCCTAGCCTCAGGCCGAGGCCAACGCTAACCACCTCGCGCGATGCGGGCTCGTGACGCTGGGCGTCACGTCGCAGTCAGACGATGCGACACGGGCAAGGCGAGCCTTCAACCAGGTTGGACTGCCCGAAGTTCGATCAGCCGCTGCGCTCACACCGCCATGCCGACCACTGGCCTCCTGCACGTGCCCCGCAGCCATGTCCGGGCGACCGCGGTCGCATCAACTGATAGCGAGGCGACGCGTAGCGTCACGAGCCCGGACCAAGACGGCCCGAAGAACCCCGGCGGCAAACCGGGGATTCTTCGGGCCAGAGGTGTGTCAGGCGACGGTGATCAGGCCGCCGGCGTTGGCGCGAGCCGCGTCGAAGCGGGCTTGGGCGTCGGCCCAGTTGACGACGTTCCACCAGGCCTTGACGTAGTCCGGCTTGACGTTCTTGTACTGGAGGTAGAAGGCGTGCTCCCACATGTCCAGCATGACGATCGGGATCTGGCCGGCCGGCAGGTTGCCCTGCTGGTCGTAGAGCTGGTGGATCAGGAGCTGGCCCTGGAGTGCGTCCCAGCCGAGGATGGCCCAGCCGGAGCCCTGGATGGTGGTTGCGGCTGCAGTGAAGTGGGCCTGGAAGGCGTCGAACGAGCCGAACGACTCGTCCAGCGCGGCGGCCAGTTCGCCGTCGGGCTTGTCGCCGCCGTCCGGGGAGAGGTTCTTCCAGAAGATGGAGTGGTTGACGTGGCCGCCGAGGTTGAAGGCGAGCGTCTTCTCCAGCCCGACGATCGAGCCGAAGTCACCCTTCTCGCGGGCCGCGGCCAGCTTCTCCAGGGTGTCGTTCAGGCCGTTCACATAGGTCTGGTGGTGCTTGGAGTGGTGCAGCTCCATGATCTCGCCGGCGATGTGCGGCGCCAGCGCGCCGTAGTCGTAGCCGAGGTCCGGAAGCGTGTACGACGTAGTCAACTCTGCTCCTTCGTCAGGGCCCCGAAGGGCCGTGTTCTGCGAGATCCGGACGATCTGGCGCCTGTGCCCATTCCGGCGCAGGCCAACCAATCCTCCGAGGTCTACCTTCAAACTTCAACCAGTGTTGAGGTCAAGTGGACACGCAGTGCCGCCTCGACCCGGTCTGGCCAGTCCCGGCCAGGGAGGCCGCTACAGCCACCCCGACCGCTCCTAGTCTGCCCCGTCCGCCCACTGGTCAGTAGGCCGCCTCGCGACAGTTCACCCTGTGGTCGCTTCCGGGCGCCCTCAGCACTCGGCCAGTACTGCGCGCAGTACCGGCTCGAAACCCTTGGCATCCTCGGCGAAGCCAGTGTGATCGCCGGGGAAGCGGGTCGGGGTGATGCCCAGTCCGGTGGCCAGCGCGGTCGAGGTGCGCCCGCAGAGCTGGCCAGTCGAGTCCACGCCGATATCGACCACGATGTGGACGGGCTGTCTCGCAAGGCGGCGATGTCCGGCTGCCAGCTGACGCTCTCGCCCAGTTCGTGCGCGAACCAGAAACCGCTCGTCCGCGACCGACTGCGGGTCGCGCTCCCCGCCGAACATGCCCTCGAGCGCCCCCTCGGGCAGGATCGGAGCGGGAGGAGTTGTGGGCCTTTGAAGGGTTTCTCTGTCGCTTGAGGGCAGCGAACTAGAGAACGACGGCTGCGAGGAGAGGTGTCGTCATGCGGCCAGGGTAGTCGTCGTGTGGCTCTGCTCGGTGGGAGTTCCGAAGGGGGCGAGCATCAGGTCTGTCACGCCGGTGGAGCCGAGCCGTTTGATCGCCGCGGCGACCTCCGCCTCCGAGCCGGCGATCAGGAGGTCGGCGGGAGAGTCGACGCCTTCGCGTTCGAGCATCGCCCGGTACTCCGAGACCTGCCCGGCCATCGCGAACTGTGCACCGAATCGCGCCCGCACCTCGGCCGCGTCATCGGTGACGCAAACAGCCAGCCCAGCCACCACCCGAGGGACCGGCCGTCCAGAAGCGGTGGCCGCGGCGGTGACCGACGGCACGATGTGCTCGGCCAAGGTTCGCGGCCCGGTCATCCAGGTCACCACCCCATCCGCCAGTTCGCCCGCCACCCGCAACATCCCTGGACCCAACGCCGCCAGTAGTACCTGTGGTGGGTGTTGTTGCTGGGGTGGCAGTTGGATGCTGCCCCTCGCGGTGAGGGTTTCGCCGGTGAAATCGACGGGCTCGCCTTCCAGAAGTGGGCGTAGTACTTGGAGGTATTCGCGCATTCGGAGGAGCGGACGGTCGGTGGGGAGGCCGTACATGCCGCCGACCATGGCTGCGATGCCGGTGCCGATTCCGAGGGTTAAGCGGTTGCCGGTGGCTGCCTGGACGGTCAAGGCCTGGCCGGCCAGCATCAGTGGGTGACGCTGGGCGACGGGCACTACCGCAGTACCGAGCTCGATTCCGCCGACTTCGCGTCCCGCGACGGCCAAGGCGGTCAGTGCGTCGACCCCGAGCGCCTGCGAGATCCACGCCGTCGCGAAACCGTCCGCCGCCTCCCGCACCTGCTCGACGACCCCGTCGAGTGATGCCGTGCCGCGGATGTCGCCAACTGCCAGGCCAATCTTCATCCAGGACCTCCACAAGCTAAGTGGGGTGCCACCCCAGTTAAGGATCCGTACAATATGGGGGACCACCCCATTTAGCAATCTGGAGTCTGGATGCGAGCCGATGCGCGGCGGAACTTCGAGCGACTGCTCGAAGTGGCCGCTGAGGTGGTCTCCGAGCAGGGTGCCGACGCCTCGATGGAGGAGATCGCGCGGCGTGCGGGGGTCGGCTCGGCCACTCTGCACCGGCACTTCGGCGGTCGCGCGGCGATGCTCGAGGCCGTGTTCGAGAGCAGCATCAACACTGTCTGCGCGAAATCCGACGAGTTGCTGGAGGCCACCGACCCCGGCGAAGCGCTCCGAACCTGGCTGTACGCCGTCGTCGCGCACGCCACCAAGAACCGCGGTCTCGGCTCCGCCCTGGCCATGAGCGCAGAGCGCGGATCCGACGTCCACGCCCGGATCACCAAGGCCGGGCAGCAGCTCCTCGACCGCGCTCAGCAGCACCGCGCGGCCGACTCCGAGACGACGATCGGGGACCTGCTCGGGCTGGTGAATGCCATCTCCGCGACCACGGAAGGTGACACCGCGCGCGCCCACCGGTTGGTCACGCTGGCAATCCGTGGTGTGACTCCCGTCGCGGTCTCATAGACTGCGGCCCTCGTCCCCGAATTTCGACCGAACCTGAGGAAGTTGTTCGTGCTCACCATGCAGGACGCGCTGCTCGCGCTGACGAAGTACTGGACCGATCGCGGCTGCATGGTGG
Source organism: Kribbella sp. CA-294648 (assembly GCF_050943845.1). Lineage (NCBI taxonomy): Bacteria > Bacillati > Actinomycetota > Actinomycetes > Propionibacteriales > Kribbellaceae > Kribbella > Kribbella sp. CA-294648. Next base: position 7,329,112 of record NZ_CP191981.1, on the reverse strand, counting down.
TGCAGCCGTTCAACACCGAGGTGGGAGCCGGCACGCTGAACCCGGCCACCATCCTGCGGGTGCTCGGTCCCGAGCCGTGGCGCGTCGCGTATGTCGAGCCCTCGGTGCGCCCCGACGACGCCCGCTACGGCGAGAACCCGAACCGGCTGCAGACGCACACCCAGTTCCAGGTGGTGCTCAAGCCGGACCCGGGCAACCCGCAGGAGCTGTTCCTGTCCAGCCTCCAGGCGCTGGGGATCGACATCGACGCGCACGATGTCCGCTTCGTCGAGGACAACTGGGCCAACCCGGCGACCGGTTCGTGGGGGCTGGGCTGGGAGGTCTGGCTGGACGGCCTGGAGATCACCCAGTTCACCTACTTCCAGCAGGCCGGCGGGATGACGCTCGACCCGGTGTCGGTGGAGATCACCTACGGCATCGAGCGGATCATGATGGCGCTGCAGGGCGTCTCGCACTTCAAGGACATCGCCTACGCGCCGGGGATCTCGTACGGCGAGGCGTTCGGCCAGGCGGAGTACGAGATGAGCCGGTACTACCTCGACGACGCCGATGTGGAGAGCCAGAAGCGGCTCTTCGAGGAGTACGCCGCCGAGGCCCGCCGGATGCTCGACGCGCGGTTGCCGGTCCCCGCGCACGTCTACGTCCTGCGCTGCTCGCACACCTTCAACGTGCTCGACGCCCGTGGTGCGGTCAGTACGACGGAACGCGCGAAGGCGTTCGGCCGGATGCGCACCCTGGCCCGCGAGGTCGCCCAGCTGTGGGCCGAGCGGCGGACCGAGCTCGAGCACCCGCTCGGGGTCGCCGAGCTGCCTGCCGCGGCGCCGGCGCCGACCGAGTTCCCGACGATGAGCGGTACCCGGCAACTGCTGTTCGAGATCGGTACCGAGGAGATGCCGCCGTCGGAGGTGACCAAGACGGCTGCTGCGGTCAAGGCCGCGCTGACCGAGAAGCTCGCGGCGACACGGCTCGGCCATGGCGAGGTCACGACGTACGCGACACCGCGCCGGGTGGTCGCGTTCGTGGCGGCCGTCCAGGCGAGTGAGCCGGATGCCGAGAAGGTCTCCCGCGGCCCGCGCAAGTCGGCGGCTTTCGATGCCGAGGGCAACATCACGAAGGCGGCCGCCGGCTTCGCGCGCGGTCAGAAGGTCGACCCGAGCGAGCTGCACGACCTCGAGGTGGACGGTGTCGAGTACGTCGCGGTGACCAAGCCCGACCCGGGTCGCGGTGCCGCCGAGGTGCTGAGCGGCGTCCTGGCCGAGATCGTCACCGGGCTGCGCTCGGACAAGAACATGCGCTGGAACGACTCCAAGCTGTCCTTCACCCGGCCGGTTCGCTGGCTGGTCGCGCTGCTCGGTGACCAGGTCGTACCGGTCTCGGTGTCGACGCTCGCGGCCGGCCGCACCACTCGCGTGCACCGGACGGCTGCGCAGCCGATCGTCGAGATCGCGGCCGCCGAGGGGTACCTCGACCTGCTCCGGATCCACGGCATCGAGGCCGACCCGGCCAAGCGGCGCGCGACCATCGTCGAGGCGGCGCAGGCGCTTGCGGCAGAGGTCGACGGCAGCATCGACGTCGACGGCGAGTCCGCGCTGATCGATCAGATCGTCAACCTGGTCGAGGAGCCGACCGCGATCCTCGGCAACTTCTCCGCCGACTACCTGGACCTGCCGGCCGAGATCCTGACCACGGTGATGCGCAAGCACCAGCGCTACCTGCCGGTCCGCGCGGCCGACGGCAAGCTGCTCCCGCACTTTGTTGCCGTCGCCAACGGTTCGGTCGACGAGGCCACCGTGCGCAACGGCAACGAGGGTGTACTGCGGGCCCGCTACGAGGACGCCGCGTTCTTCTGGCGCGCTGACCTGCAGAGCACGCCGGAGGCGATGAAGCAGGGGCTGGACAAGCTCGCCTTCGAGGAGCGGCTGGGCTCGATGGCGCAGCGGGCCGGACGGATCGGCGCGGTGGCCAAGTCGCTGGCGGCGACCGTCGAGCTGCAGGGCGACGACCTGACCGCGCTGAACCGGGCGGCGGAGCTGGCCAAGTTCGACCTCGGCTCGCAGATGGTGGTCGAGCTGACCAGCCTGGCCGGCACGATGGCGCGTGAGTACGCGCGGCGCAGTGGCGAGACCGAGGCCGTTGCTCAAGCATTGTTCGACATGGAGCTGCCACGGTCGGCGGGCGACCCGCTGCCGTCGACAACGCCGGGTGCGCTGCTGGCGCTGGCCGACCGGTTCGATCTGCTGGCCGGGCTGTTCGCGATCGGTGCCAAGCCGACCGGTAGCTCTGATCCGTTCGCGTTGCGGCGTGCGGCCGCTGGTGTGGTCGCGATCCTGCGTGAGCACCCGGAACTGCGGGCCATCACGTTGTCGACCGGCCTTGCCGCGGCTGCTGAGCAGATCGGTGCCCAGGGCATCGAGGTGTCCGAGGCATCGCTGGCCGAGGTTGCCGAGTTCACGATCCGGCGCTATGAGCAGCAGTTGATCGATCGCGGTGACGACCACTTGCAGGTCGCGGCCGTGTTGCCGTTGGCCGAGGCGCCCGCGACTGCCGACGAGACGCTGGCCGAGTTGCAGCGTCAGGTGGCGAGTGATGGGTTTGCGGAGCTGGTCGCAGTACTGCAGCGGGCGCGGCGGATCGTGCCGGCGGATGTTGTTGCGGAGTACGACCCGAGCAAGCTGACCGAGCCGGCCGAGCTGGTGCTGCACGAGGCGGTGCAGAAGGTCGGTACTGCGCCGACGGCGCTCGGTGAGTTCGTCAGCGCGACCGAGGTGCTGGTGGAGCCGATCACCAACTTCTTCGAGGAGATCCTGGTGATGGCCGAAGACCCCGAGGTCCGCGCCGCCCGCCTCGGCCTGCTGGCCACCATCCGCGACCTCGCCGCCCCCGTCCTCGACTGGCAAGCCCTCGGCACCAGCCTCACCAAAGAAAACTGACCCGCGCCGCCCGCCGCTACCCGGCGGGCGGCACGGACAGTTGCAGGGCCAGCGGCGCCGAGGTGCGTGTGCTTGCGTCTCCGGTTGGGGGAGGCCGGAGAGTGTTGCGCGGTACGGGCGTCGGTGGTGGGAGGGGTGAGTGGTGTGGGTGTGGTGGCAGGGGTGCGAGGGTTGGGGATGCAGCATTGTGAGACGACGGCGCTTGGGGTGTTGTTGCGACATGTTGGGGTTGAGCTGTCTGAGCCGATGGTGTTTGGGCTTGGGGCTGGGGTGTCCTTTGTTTACTGGGACAGCAAGGCGATGGGGTTTCCGTTTCTGGGTGGGCGGGTCAAGCCGTTTGAGTTGACCAGGAATCTTGCCGACGTGCTCGGGCTCGAGTTGCAGGTCGAGGAGACATCCTCCGCGCGCAAGGCTTGGCAGAACGTGGTGGCACCGCTGGACGCCGGGCGACCGGTTGGGCTGCAGCTCGACAGCTATCACCTCGACTACTTCAGCACCAAGGTGCACTTCGGCGGTCACGTCGTGGCCATGTACGGCTATGACGAAGAGAATGCCTACCTGGTGGACACCGAGCAGCAGGGCGGAAAGGTCTCGACGAGCCTCGCCAGCCTGGCCAAGGCAAGGGCCGAGCGGGGCCCGATGACCGCCAAGCACCGTTCCTTCACCATCACGGCACCCAGCAGCCTGCCGTCACTACGAGACCGGATCATCCCAGCCATCAAGACCTGCGCCCACGCCTTCCTCAACCCACCCATCGCGAACCTGGGTCACCGGGGCATCGACAAGACCGCCAAGCAGGTGCCCAAGTGGCTGGAGCGCACCGACAACCCGGCGGAGGACCTGCCCCGAGCAGCCCTCCTGATGGAGAAGGCCGGCACCGGCGGCGCCCTGTTCCGCAACCTCTACCGGGACTTCCTCGCCGAGTGCGCCCAACACCTCGACAACACCCACCTCCGCACGGGCCACACCCTGTACGCCGAGGCGGCCACCCTTTGGACAGAGGTAGCCGCACTCGTCGCGAAAGCAGGCGAATCCAGCGACGCGAAGCACCTCACCCAGGCCGCATCAATCCTCCACGACCTCGCACGCATCGAACGCGAAGCAATGCAAGCACTCAGCGAGCTCTAACGCTGGCTTGCATCCTGATGGTGCAGGAGAACCAGTCCGTCGGCTTGGGCGATCACGTCACCGGCGCGGACCCAGGCGGTGTGGTCGGGGTCCGTGACCGGTGTCAGCGTCCACTCGGTCTGGTGGCGGGCTTTCAGCAGGTAGACGTCGGTACGGGACGTCAGGTGTGGGGCGATGGTGTCTGTCGTGCTGACCGTGGCGTTGTCCGGGATCAGTGCTGCCAGACGATCCGCGGAGGCAGTGAACGGCCGGCGATGACCCGGCCCGTCTGCTGCTGAGGACTGGACGAAGAGAGCCAGACAGGTGGCTGCCAGTGCGCCCGTGATCGCTCGCCGCGTCCAGAGCCCCGCGCGCCCCGCCATGCGCGGCCGGAGTAGCGCCAAGGAGTGCACCAGGGCACAGAAGAGCACAGGCATCAGTACTGCGTCGTAGTGGAACGTCGGGATCCAGTACAGGTTGTAGGTACTGCCGAGCCGCCACGTGAGCGTAGGCAGGAGCAGCAGGATCAGCGGTGACCGCAGGGCCAGGAAGAGCGTTGGCAGCAGCAACAGCAGGACCAGATGCAGCTTGCCCGGATCGAAGAGCTGTCCGGCCAGTGCGGGATCCGGTGCTTTGAGACCCCCCTCACTCAGGTAGCCATAGTTGCCATAGGCACTGAATGCCGGGATGACCACGAACACCGCCGTCAGCGAGGCGATCGTGCCGCCCGCGGCAGTGAGCAATCCGAGCCGCCGGGTCTCCGGACGCAACGCGATCAGTACGCCCAGCGCGGCCAGGGTCAAGCCGAGATCCTCCTTGACGAGCACCAGTACCGAGGCGATGGCGACAGCTCGCCCCGGGCGCCCGGACAACCACTCGACCAACGCGAAAGCCACCAGCGGCACGGCGAACGCGATCTCGTGGAAGTCGAAGGTGATCGCGTTCAGCAGCCCCCAGGACAACCCGTAGCAACTCCCGAGCACCAGCCCTGCTCGCGTCCCCATGACCGCACAAGCTAGCCGCGTGATCGGAAAGATCGATGCCGCGAGCAACAATGCCTGCGCGACCAGCAGCGTCTCGGCGTGCGGGGACAGGCGGTAGAAGGGTGCCAGCACGACCAGGATCGGATGGAAGTGGTCACCGAGCAGGATCAGCTGAGGATCGCGCAGGGTCGACGGAGCGGGGATTCCGGTACCGGCGCGGGAGCAGGTGTTCGAGCGGTTCATCAGGCTGGACGAAGCGAGAAGCCGGGACGCCGGAGGGGTCGGCCTCGGACTCGCGATCGCCCACGAAATCGCCGAACGGCATGACGGGTCGCTGAAGATCGCCGATTCACCCGAGGGCGGAGCCCGCCTGACGCTGTCCCTCAGAGCAGAAGGGTGAGAGTGCCTGGACCGCCCCCACTCACCAACCCCCGCCGGGCGGTCACCTTGCGGTCGTGCTGAGCGGCTGGGGCCATTGGCGGACGAGCTTTGTGAGTGGCGGCGGTCCGGCGATGCGCGTGGTGTTCAGAGCGGGAGAGTGAGGAGGGGCGCCAGGCGGGTGGCGATGAGGCGGTAGCCGTCGGGGTTGGGGTGGACGTCGTCGGCGTACAGGGTCTGGGCTTCTTCGGTGGTGAGGATGGTGCGGCCGTCGATCAGTTGCAGGTCGGGGTCGCGGCGGGTGCGGGCACCGAGTTCGACGCAGGCGCGGATGTCGTCGAGGGTGAGGCCGAGGGCGTTCGGTTTGCCTTCGAGGTTCGGGGCGGTCAGCGGGGTGACGACGACGATCGGGGTGTGCGGGTGGCCGTCGCGCACGGTCGACAGAAACGCCTCGACCTGGCCGGGCAGGGTGCGGCCGCCGAAGGTCTCGCCGCCGTAGATGTTGATGCCGAGGCAGAGTGAGATCAATCGGGCCGGGGTGTCGCGGATGGTCCGGGCCGCGATCGGGTCGAGGTGGCACTCACCGGCGAAACCGAGCGCGACCAGATCCCACCCGTGCTGCCGCGCGACCAGCGCCGGCCAGGTCTCGGACGGCCCGGCGGAACCCGTGCACTGCGTGATCGAACTCCCGTAGGTGATCCACCGCGGCCCGACCGGCGGCAACGCCTCAGCCTCCCCGTCGAACACCACCTCCCGCACACCGATCGCACCCCCATGAGGCAACCAGATCTCCACCACAACCGACTCGACCGGCAGTTCGACTGTGATGCGTTGCTCGCCGGCTTGAACGGGGTGGCGTTGGTGGAGTTTGCCGTTCACGAGGAAGTCGACGGGGGCGATCTCCTGGTAGATGTCCAGCGATGCCCGCAGTTCCAGGGTCACCGACGACGCCGACGTACGCCACGTCGCCCGTACGCCGGCCGGTGTGGCGGCGCGTGACCACAGCCGGTGTCCCGGCCGCTCGGGCCGGCCCAGCCAGTCGTGGACTTCGAACGGTTGCTCCCGAGGATCCAGTCGCCAGAACGTCATCCAGCCGTCGGAGTCCACGGTTCGATGCCGGTAGCCGGTCCACAGCGGATGAGTCGCCACAGCGAACCAGGCTATAACGATCAGCCCGCCAGCAGCGGTTTCACCTCCGAGCCGAGGAACCGCGCAAACGCGTCGAGATCAGCCTCGTCGCTGCAGGGCTGGACAGAAATGCCCGTCACCCCGGCGCCCGCCAGGTCCAGCATCCGGTCGGCGATGGCACGAGCATCACCGGCAGCACCGACCTCCGGCCCGCCCGGCATGCCGTAGGTGCCCAGCTCCGCATCGACGCGGGCGCGCGCATCCGGCCCGGTGGCGACAATCAGGGTCGCGTACACCTCATGCCCGGACTCGGCCTTGGCGAGCGTGGCCGTGGTCGACTCCTTCACCGTGGCAACGTCCAGCCCGAGCGCGAGCATCGTGCCGGTGCCGAGCTCACCCGCCGCGCTGAGGGATTTCGGCCCGGCAGCGCCGATCAGCAGTGGCGGCGACTGCGACGGGGGATAGGTCAGTCTGACCTCCTCCAAGCGCACGTACTGTCCGGACACGGTCACCTCCTCACCGTCGAGCAACCGCCGCAGCGCCGTCGCATACTCCCGCAGCAACGTGAGCGGCGCCTCCGCGCGAACCCCGGCCTGCTCCATCCACAGCTGTACGCCGTGACCGATACCGCCCACGAACCGGCCGGGGAAGAGCCGATCGATGGTCGCGAGCTCCATGGCCGCCTGGGCGACGGATCTCAACGGCACCGGCAACAACGCGATGCCGACCCGCACCCGCTCGGTCGCAGCCAAAGCGGCCACCGCGCTGGCGACGGCGCTCTCCTTGAAACAGTCCTCCGACACCCAGAAGTCGTCCAGTCCGGCAGTCTCGGCCGAGACCGCCGCAGCCCTGATCGACTCCGGCGGCATCGACGGGGGAAACACCAGTCCGAGTCGCAGCTGATCAGTCATCACCCCATCGTCGCCGACCCCACCGACAGTTTCGGGCCCACAGAGTGCCAGCGCATCCAAGGACGCCGGCTTCAGCAGGAGACCGGCGCGCAAACGGTTCGAGAGCCCTCGCGATCGCCGGATAGCCTGGCCGGCATGACGCAAGAGCTCACCGAGGAACTGTCGCCCGCCCAGATCGCCGCCAGGTCGGAGCAGGTTGCGCTGCGGTTGCGGCCGCATCTGCCGCCTACGCCACTGCAGCGATTCGGAGCCTTCAGCGACGAGTTGGGCGCGGAGGTGCTGGTGAAGTGTGAGCATCTCCAGCGCACCGGCTCGTTCAAGGCGCGGGGAGCGATGGCGAAGATTCTGACGCTGACCGACGAGCAGCGCGAGCGCGGAGTGGTGACGGCCTCGACCGGCAACCACGCGCTCGGCGTCGGCAACGCGCTCGCCACGCTCGGCGGCCGCGGCATCGTCTACCTGCCGGAGAACGCCTCGCCCAGCAAGGTCGCCGCGCTGCGCCGGTTCGGGCTGGAGCTCCGTGCCGAGGGCAACGATTCCGGCGTACTGGAACCGGTGGCGCGGGCGTACGCCGCCGAGCACGGGCTGACCTACGTCTCGCCGTACAACGACCCGGACATCATCGCCGGGCAGGGCACCGTGGGCGTGGAGATCCTCGAGCAGCTGGCCGGTGAGAAGCTCGACGCCGTGGTGATCGCGGTCGGCGGCGGTGGCCTGGTCAGCGGAGTCGCCGCGGTGCTCAAGCGGCATCTTCCGGACGTGAAGGTGTACGGCGCTTCGCCGGTCGTGGACGCGGCGATGGCCGCGTCGATCGAGGCGGGGGAGATCGTCCAGGCCGACGGGCAGGACACCTTGGCGGACGGTACGGCGGGCAGCGTCGAGCCCGGCAGCATCACGTTCGAGCTGTGCCGCGAGCTGGTCGACGACTGGGTGCTCGTCCCGGAAGAGGCGATCAAGGACGCCCTGCGGATGGTCATCGACACCGAGCACCAACTGATCGAAGGCTCGGCCGCGATGGCGATCGCGGCGGCGCGACTCCGTAGTACGGAGCTGGCCGGGCAGCGGGTCGCGATCGTGTCTTGCGGCGGCAACATCTCGTCCAGCACGTTGGCAGCTGCACTAGCCTGAGCCGGTGCGAGAACTGGTTGTGCTGGGCACCAGTAGTCAGGTGGCGTCGCGCGAGCGGAACCAGAACGGCTACTTCCTGCGCTGGGACTCCGAAGGCTTCCTCTTCGATCCGGGCGAAGGCACCCAACGGCAGATGCTGTACGCCGGTGTCCCGGCGACCGCGATCACCCGGCTCTGCGTCACGCACTTCCACGGCGACCACTGCCTCGGCGTACCGGGCGTGATCCAGCGGCTCTCCCTCGACAAGGTGCAGCATCCGGTGCACGCGCACTATCCGGCATCGGGTCAGGAGTACTTCACCAGACTCCGGTACGCCGCCTCGTTCTTCGAGCGGGCCGAACTGCGGGAGGAGCCCGTCGAGGAGGACGGGCTGCTCTCGGTCGGGTCGTTCGGTCAACTCTGGGCGCGACGGCTTGAGCACCCCGTTGAGTCCTTCGGCTACCAACTGATCGAGCCGGACGGCCGGCGGATGCTCCCTGAACTGCTGACCCGGTACGGCGTGAGCGGGCCGGCCGTCGGTCGGTTGCAACAGGCCGGGTCGCTGGTCGTCGACGGGCGCAGGGTCAGCATCGAGCAGGTCAGCGAGCCGCGGCCGGGACAACGGTTCGCGTTCGTGATGGACACCCGGCTCTGCGAGGGCGTCTTCCGGCTCGCGGACCAGGCCGATCTGCTGGTGATCGAGTCGACCTTCCTGTCCTCGGAAGCGCAGCTGGCCAGGAACTTCGGCCACCTGACCGCACGCCAGGCGGCTCGGGTCGCTCAGGAGTGCGGGGTGCGCAAGCTGGTGCTCACCCACTTCTCCCAGCGCTACACCGATCCCACGCTCTTCTACCAGGAAGCCGCCGCCGAGTTCGACGGCGAGATCGTGGTCGCCGCCGACCTGGCTCGGATCCCGGTGCCGACTCGCCGGTGACCCTTGGTCGACGAGCGGGAACATCGGCTCCCGGATTATGGTTCTACTTTGTATTACCCGCGTAAGCAAGGAGATCGCATGCTGTACGGAGCAGAACACATCAAGCGCTACGAGGAGACCGACGGCGCGGAGGGCTACGACTGGGGTGACCACGGCGCGCACATCCTCATCCTGACCACCATCGGCCGCAAGTCGGGCGAGGAGCGGAAGAACGCACTGATCTACCGCGAGGTCGACGGCGGCTACGCGATCGTGTCCTCCTACGGCGGTGCGCCGAAGAACCCGGACTGGCACTTCAACCTGGAGGCCGACCCGAACGTCAAGGTCCAGATCAAGGCCGACAAGTTCGCCGCCAAGGCGCGCGTCGCCTCGCCGGAAGAGCGGGCGAAGATCTGGCCGCTGATGGCCGAGGTCTGGCCCGACTACAACGAGTACACCAAGAAGACCGACCGGGTCATCCCGATCGTCATCCTCGAACGCGCCTAGGCGGCGCCCACCTGATCGACGAACGGCAGCCCGCCCCGCAGGAAGGGCTGCCGTCGATCTCAGCCGGCGCCCGTGGTCCCGCCGGACGCGATGATGACACCGTTGCTCTTGTAGACGTAGCCCTCGGCGTTGAAGACGTAAGGGGCACCGCTGGCGCTCTGCGACAGCCCCGGGGTCGTGCAGCGTGTCTTGGGCGCGATTATCGCTCCGGTGCCGTTCGGGTCGGAGCACGCGAAGGTGTATTCCCGGCCGTCGTTCGGGTTGTAGAGGCGGACCAAGCCGTTGCCGTGCTCGCCGGTCCCCAGTTGCTGGTAGAGGATCACCCAGCCGTAGTACAGGTACTTGCCGTTCACTGGCCGCCTGCACATCTGGACGGCGCCGATGGCACGCGGCGTGCTTTCGAGCGTCTTGATGTACGCGGCGGCCAGTAATGCGCCGGTCCCGTACCCGGCGCAGTTCGGGTCCGCCGCGGCTACGGTCGGCGGGGCGCTCGGCCGGGCGGCGGTGGCGGTTGAACCGCCGGCCGAGGCAGTCAGGGCGGTTAGCAGGATGGCGGTCAGGAGCAGGCGGAGTTTCGTCACAGGGGGCGTCCCTTCGATCGGGTGCGGTGTGCGAAAGCCCATCGTGGCAGTGGGTCGCTGGTTGAAGCGGCCGAGAGCCTTGCAGGTTCATCCAAGTTCCGAGGGCACGCAGACCTTGCGTGCCCTCGGCATCCGTCCCTGACGTCCGAGCCCTAGCGCAGGTCGCGGAAGAAGTCGCGGACGTCGGTCATCAGCAGGTCCGGCTCCTCCAGGGCCGCGAAGTGGCCGCCGCGGTCGACGTCGGTCCAGCGGGTGATGGTGTTCTGGTCCTCGGAGTACTTGCGGATGCAGACGTCGTGCGCGAACGCGATCACGCCGGTCGGGACGCCCGAGTTCTCCGGCTGTACGCCCCACTCGGTCATCGCGTAGCCGACGTACGCCGCCGAGCCGGCCGTGCCGGTCAGCCAGTAGAGCATCACGTTGGTGAGCAGGGTGTCCCGGTCGATGATCTGGTCGGGCAGCGTCGCCCGCGGATGCGTCCACTCGCGGAACTTGTCCATGATCCAGGCCAGCTGTCCGACCGGTGAGTCGACCAGCGCGTACGCGATCGTCTGCGGCCGGGTCGACTGGATCGCGATGTAGCCGAACTCCTCCTGCATGAACGCCTTGATCCGCGCCATCCGGTCCTGCTCCAGCGGAGTCAGCGCGGCCAGCTCCTCCTCCGACAGCTGCATCGGCGGCAGGTTCGGCCCACCGTTCACGTGTACCCCGACGACGTGGTCCGGCGCCGACCGGGCCACCTCCGGCGAGACGGCTCCACCGATGTCGCCGCCCTGTACGCCGTACCGGTCGTAGCCCAGTTGCTCCATCAGCTTGGCCCAGGTCTTGCCGATCCGCGCTCTGGTCCACCCGGTCTCGCTGACCGGGCCCGAGAAGGCGAAGCCGGGCAGCGAGGGGATGACCAGGTGGAACGCGTCGGCCGCGTCGCCACCGTGCGCGACCGGGTCGGTCAGCGGGCCGATCAGGTCCAGGAACTCGACCACCGACCCCGGCCAGCCGTGCGTCAGGATCAGCGGCAGCGCGTCGGGCTCGGCCGACTTCACGTGCAGGAAGTGGATCTGCTGACCGTCGATCTCGGTGATGAACTGCGGATGGGCGTTGAGCTGCTTCTCCGCCGCGCGCCAGTCGTACTCCGTGCGCCAGTACTCGACCAGCTCGCTCAGCCAGCCGACCGGTACGCCGGTGTCCCAATCGTCACCGGGCAGCGGGGCCGGCAGCCGGACCTGGTCGAGCCGGGTCTTGAGGTCGTCGAGCTTGCTCTGCGGGATGTCGATGCTGAAAGGCTTCATGTCTCCGACTCTGCCGCCCACCTAGGTCAGCTTCCGTCCTAGCTAGATGACAGACTTGAAAACATGCTGGAAACCTCCGCACGTCTCCTCAAATTGCTCTCCCTGCTGCAGTCGCCGCGCGACTGGAGCGGTACCGCGCTGGCCGAGCAGTTGGGCGTCGGCGTACGGACCGTTCGTCGCGATGTCGAGAAGCTCCGCAACCTGGGCTACCCGGTCGACGCCGTACCGGGCGTGGCCGGCTACCGGCTCGGTGCCGGGGCCGCACTGCCGCCGCTGCTCCTCGACGACGAAGAGGCTGTCGCGGTGGCGATCGGACTGCGCGCGGCCGCGACCGGGAACGTGGCTGGGATCGAGGAGTCGTCGGTCCGGGCACTGACCAAGCTGGAGAAGGTACTACCGTCCCGGCTGCGTCATCGGGTGCGATTGCTGCAGTCGGTCGCCGTGACTCCATCGGTCGGCGCCTCCGTGTCACCCGATGTGGTGATGGCGGTCGCGACGGCCTGCCGGGATCACCAACGACTCCGCTTCGACTACCGCAGTCATGACGGCACCTCCACGGTCCGTACGACGGAACCGCATCGCCTCGTCCACACCGGCCGCCGGTGGTACCTGGTCGCTTGGGATCTCGACCGCGACGACTGGCGAACCTTCCGCCTCGATCGGCTGGAACCGCGCATCCCCACCGGTCCGCGGTTCACCCCGCGCGAGGCGCCCGACCTCGCCTCCACCACCCGCGGCGTCGCGTGGGGCGCCTATCGTCACCAAGCCCGCTTCATCCTGCAGGCCCCGGCGGCCGTGATCGCCGACCGCATCGCCCCCACAGTCGGATCGGTCGAGGCCATCGACGACACGAGTTGCGCCTTCACGACCGGGGCCAACACGCTCGACGAACTGCTCCTCTACGTCGGCCTGCTCGGCATCGACTTCCGCATCGAGTCGCCCCAGGAACTGATCGACCACGTCCCCGTCCTCACGGCCCGCCTCACCGCCGCGACGGGTTAGCCGGCCGGCTTGATGTTCTGGTTGAGGTGGAAGACGTTGGTCTGGTCCCAGATGGTCTTCAGGGTGGTGAGGCGGGCCAGCTTGGCGGGTGGGAAGGCGCGACCGATGCTGTCGCCGTTCATCATGTTGAAGTAGGCGCCACCGGCGTACTGCTCGAGGGTTGCGGCGTACGCGCGGACGGTGGCGATCCGGTCCTCGTCGTCGGCGGGGTCCTCCCAGCGCGCGGCCGTGACGAACTCGAACAGGGTGTCCCGGTGACTGAACGCGGAATCGTCGTCCGGTACGTCGGAGATCGCGCCGCCGTAGGCCTGCAGGCTCGCGCCGATGCCGGGGTTGCGCAGCAGGGCGCGGATCGCGTCGTCGGGGAGTGCCTTGAAATAGTGGCCCTTCCAGTACCGGCGATAGCGGTGGCCCTGGATGCTGTCCTCCCGGGTCTGCAGGGTCAGGTACGACAGTTCCTCGACGGTCTCGCTCGTCGCGGTGCCGAATGCTCTGAACGCTTCAAGCAGTGCGTCCGGGTTGCCGGGCTCACCGACCCAGACGAATCCGACAGTGACTTGCTCGGCGTTGAGGCTCGCGGTGAAGGTCGCCTGGCGGGGAGCCGAGGCGTTGAGGTCGCGCCAGGCCCGGAGTACCGGGAAGGCGTCGGCGATCGGATAGGTGAAGGCGGCGACGATCGCTCGGGTGCCGATGTGGTGCAGGCGGAACTCGAATTCCGTCACGATGCCGAAGTTGCCGCCGCCACCGCGCAGGCCCCAGAACAAGTGAGGGTTCTCGGTCGCCGACGCGGTGACGACCTCGCCGTCGGCGGTGACCAGTTCGTACGAGATCACGTTGTCGCAGGCCAGGCCGAACTGCCGGGCCAGCCAGCCCATGCCGCCGCCGAGGGTCAGACCGCCGACGCCGGTGTGCGAGACGTTGCCGGCGGTCGTGGCGAGACCGTACTTCTGTGCTTCCCGGTCGAGGTCGCCCAGGAGGGCGCCGCCTTGGACGCGGGCGACCTTGGCGCCTGGGTCGACCTCGACCGCGCCCATCGGCGTCAGGTCGATCATCAGGCCGCCTTCGGGAACGGCGAGGCCGGCGATGCTGTGCCCGCCGCACCGGACGGCGATCTCGAGTTGGTTGGCCCGGGCGTACCGGACGGCGGCAGCGACCTCCGCCGTACTGCGGCAGCGGGCGATCGCGGCCGGGTGGCGATCGACCATCGCGTTCCACACCGTTCGCGCCTCGTCGTAGCCGGCGTCACCGGGGTGCAACAGGGTCAGGGTCTCGGTCGCGGTCATCGTGCTGCTCCTCTACTCAATGTCCTGGTGCTCACCAGCCTGACAGCGGACCGGTACGCCGATAAGGTCCAGTTGTATGAGCCGATCCAGGACCAATTCCGGTACCGGCGAGCTGCTGGTCGAGCTTCGCCGGGACAGTGGGGTGCCGCTGCACCAGCAACTCGAGAGCGGGATCCGGGAGCGGATCCGGCAGGGTTTGCTGCGCGCCGACACGGTCCTGCCGGCCACCCGGGCGCTGGCGAGCGACCTCGGACTGTCCCGGGGTGTGGTGGTCGAGGCCTATCAGCAGTTGGTTGCCGAGGGCTACCTTGTCAGCCGGACCGGTGGGTATACCCAGGTCGCACCGGCGGCGGCCCGGATTCCTCAACATGACAAGGCGAAACCGTCGCTGAGTGGCCCACCGCGGATCGACTTCCGGTACAGCCGCCCTGATGTCAGCCAGTTCCCCCGAGCGGCCTGGTTGCGGTCGATCCGGAAGGTGCTCAACGAGACGCCGCACGACGCGCTGGCCTATCTGGACGGCCGGGGTTCGGTGGCGCTCCACGAGGCGCTCTCCGACTATCTCAACCGAGTGCGCGGAACGTCGGCGGTGGCCGAGAACATGCTGATCTGCAACGGGTTCGCGCAGGGTTCGCGACTGCTGTTGCAGGTGCTCGCCGCGGCCGGCTATCGGAAGCTGGCGGTCGAGGATCCGTCCGACAACGAGCTCCGCGCCGTTGCGGCCGCCGCCGGGCTGGAGTCGGTCGGAGTACCGGTGCTGGAGACAGGGCTGGACGTGGAGGCGCTCGAGCGGTCGGGGGCGGACGTCGTACTGGTGACGGCGGCGCACCAGTTTCCGACCGGAGCGGTGACGTCGGCGGGGACGCGGGCGGCGCTGGTCGAGTGGGCGAACCGGCGGGGTGGCCTGGTCATCGAGGACGACTACGACGCGGAGTACCGGTATGACCGGGAGCCGATCGGGGCGATGCAAGGGTTGGCGCCGGACCGGGTCGCGTATGCGGGGACGGCGAGCAAGACGCTCGCGCCGGGGCTGCGGCTGGGCTGGATGATCCTGCCGGACTGGCTGGTCGAACCGATGGCGGAGGCGAAGTTCGTCGACGATCGCGGGTCGTCGGTGCTGGACCAGATGACCTTCGCGGACTTCGTGGCGCGCGGGGAGTTCGACCGGCATCTGCGGCGGATGCGGCCGCGGTACCGGGTTTTGCGGGACACGCTGGTCGGGCGGCTGGCCGAGAAGGTGCCGGATCTGCAGCCGATCGGGGTGTCGGCGGGGCTGCACGTGATGACCTGGTTGCCGCCGGATCTGAGCGAGGCGGAGGTGGTGCGGGCCGCGCTCGAACGAGGGCTGGGGGTTTACGGGCTCGCGCCCTACTGGGTCGACGGCGGCCGGGAAGGGCTGGTCTTCGGGTACGGCGGGCTGACCGAGAAGGCGGTTGTCGAGGGCATCGATCTGCTGGCTGAGGCGGTGGCCGCGGTCCGGCGGTAGGTGGGCTAGGTCACTGCGCATTCTCAGGTGATTCATCGGTTGGGCCGCTGGTCCTCTCAGACTGCCGAGGTCTACTCGATCTCAGGCAGGAAACGCTGAGGAGGCAAAGGACATGGAGCCGCAGCAGTACTCGCAGTACGGGGCACCGCAGAACGGGCAGAACTACGGGGCGCCCGGTTATGGGCAGCCCGGTTATGGGCCGCAGTGGGGTCCGCAGTGGACGCCTCAGCAACCGCCGCGGCGGCGGAGGCGGGTGCCGATGGTGATCGGGGCGTTGGGACTGGCGGCTGTGCTGGCCACCGGTTCTGTTGCCTGGGGCATCGATCAGCACCTGGACCGGAACACCGCGACGATGGCACAGGTGATGAATCCGCCGGCGGTGGCGGCGGAGGTCTCGCCCGGGTTGGTGGATGTGAACACCGTGCTCGGGTTCGAGGGCGCTCGCGCGGCCGGCACCGGGATCGTGCTCACCTCCGACGGCGAGATCCTCACCAACCACCACGTGATCCAAGGCGCGACCGAAATCTCCGTTACCGATATCGGCAACGGCAAGACCTACTCGGCCGCAGTGGTCGGGTACGACGCTACGCACGA
Source organism: Kribbella sp. CA-294648 (assembly GCF_050943845.1). Classification (NCBI taxonomy): domain Bacteria; kingdom Bacillati; phylum Actinomycetota; class Actinomycetes; order Propionibacteriales; family Kribbellaceae; genus Kribbella; species Kribbella sp. CA-294648. The sequence goes on along the minus strand of NZ_CP191981.1, from coordinate 7,312,913 downwards.
CATCGCAGTACTGAAGTTGAAGGACGCCTCCGGGCTGGAAACGGCGAAGATCGGCGACTCGTCCAAGGTGGCGCTCGGGGATCAGATCGTGGGCATCGGCAATGCGGGTGGGGTCGGCGGTACGCCGAGCTTCGCGCCGGGCAGGGTCACGGGTCTCGACCAGGCGATCACCGCGACCGACGAGTCCGGCGCCGACCCCGAGCAGCTGACCGGGCTGATCCAGACGGACGCGAACATCCAGGCGGGTGACTCGGGTGGGCCGCTTGCCAATGCAGCCGGGGAGGTCGTCGGCGTCGACACCGCGGCCGGCACAAGCAATCCCGGCAACGGCACCTCCGGGCAGACTGCCTACCAGCCGAACCTCAACCCCAGCAACACATCCAGCACCACGATCGCCGCCCTCACCGCTTTCGGTAACCCAGGCAACGGCAACGGCTCGGCTGACAACCCAGGTTTCGGCAGCGGGTCTGGTGGCGGCAGCGGCTTCGGTGACCAGGGCAACGGCCAGGGGCAGGGCGCCGATGGCCAAGGCGCCGACGGGCAAGGCCAGGGCCAGGGGCAGGAGGCGACCGGGTATGCCGTGCCGATCAATGAGGCGCTGGAGATCGTCGGTCAGATCGAGGCCGGCAACGCGTCGACGGACGTGCACATCGGCAGCTCCGCGATGCTCGGCATCTCCGTCCTCGCGAACGCCAACGGCACCACCGGCGCCGTCGTCAACGACGTGATCGCGAACGGCAAAGCCGACCAGGCCGGCCTCGAACCAGGCGACGTGATCACCGCCTTCGCCGGCAAGCCAGTCACCACCCCCGACACCCTCTCAACCCTCCTCAACCAACGCCGCCCCGGCGACAAGGTCTCCGTCACCTGGACCGACCAAACCGGCCACCCCCACACCAAAACCATCGAACTAGCCACCGGCCCGGTCCGCTGACCCCCCTCCCGCCCAGCGGACCGCCCGACGGGCCCGGCGCACTCCACCCCCTCGGAGCGCCCGGGCCCGGTCACGCGACCAGCCCGGCGTACTGTCCCGGCCGACAGGAGGTGCCCGGCTCCGCATAGTGCGCTTGAGCGTGAGTCGGCACCCCGTATACGGCGTTCCGAAGCTGCACTACCTGTCCTTCGGGACATCCCGCCTTCGGAGCATTCCAATGTCCACTTCGGCACTGATTCCCTGGTCATTCACCGTGGCCGTCTCAGGATGGACAGGGTGGGTCTCAGCACTCGGTCGGGGGTTTCTGTATCGGTTGTCTCGATCAGTAAGATGGCGGTCCAGGTCGAGAGGCGCTGCGACGGGCCCGGAGGGTCCGCCACGCTCGGTCTGGCTTGACCGAGTAAGGGCGCCTCCGGAAACTCTTCTGGAGGTGGCCGAAAGGTGACGGATCGTCGGACCGAGAGCGCGCCCGCGCGGTTGCGGACCCTGCTGGACCAGCGGATCGCGATCCTGGACGGTGCCTGGGGCACCATGCTCCAGGACGCGAAGCTGACGCCGGAGGACTATCGCGGCGACCGCTTCGCCGAGCACACGCACGACGTCGCCGGCGACCCGGACCTGCTCAACCTGATGCGTCCGGACCTGATCCTGGACGTGCACCGGCAGTACCTCGACGCCGGCGCCGACATCACCACCACGAACACCTTCACCGCGACCAGCATCGGCCAGGCCGACTACGGGCTGCAGTCGCTGGTGCGGGAGATGAACCTGGAAGGCGTCCGGCTGGCCCGCCAGGCGGCCGACGAGGCCGGCGGCAAGTTCGTGGCCGGCTCGGTCGGCCCGCTGAACGTCACCCTGTCGCTGTCGCCGCGGGTGGAGGACCCGGCGTACCGGGCGGTGTCCTTCGAGCAGGTGCGGGACGCGTACGCCGAGCAGATCTCCGCGCTCGCCGAGGGTGGTGTCGATCTGCTGCTGATCGAGACCATCTTCGACACGCTGAACGCCAAGGCCGCGATCGCCGCCGCCCGGGAGGTGGCGCCCGAGGTGCCGCTGTGGATCTCGCTGTTCGTCGACATCTCCGCTCGGACGCTGTCCGGGCAGACGGTCGAGGCGTTCTGGAACTCGATCGAGCACGCCAAGCCGCTGGTGGTCGGGGCGAACTGCTCGCTCGGTGCCGCCGACCTGCGTCCGCACGTCGCCGACCTCGCCCGCTTCGCCGACACCTACGTCGCGACCCACCCGAACGCGGGCCTGCCGAACGCCTTCGGCGGGTACGACGAGACGCCGGACGAGACCGGCGGGATGCTCGGCGAGTTCGCGGAGTCCGGGCTGGTCAACATCGTCGGCGGCTGCTGCGGTACGACGCCGGCGCACATCGCCCAGATCGCCAAGGCGGTCCAGGGCGTCGCGCCGCGGCAGGTCGTCGCGCCGTCCGGGCAGACCCGGTTCAGCGGGCTGGAGCCGTTCACGATCGGCCCCGACACCGGCTTCGTGATGATCGGCGAGCGGACCAACGTGACCGGCTCGGCCCGGTTCCGCCGGCTGATCGAGTCCGGTGACCACCAGGCCGCGCTGGACGTCGCGCTGGAGCAGGTCCGCGGCGGCGCGAACCTGCTGGACGTGAACATGGACGCCGACCTGCTCGACAGCGAGGAGGCGATGACCACCTTCCTCAACCTGGTCGCGACCGAGCCCGAGGTGGCCCGGATCCCGATCATGATCGACAGCTCCCGGTGGTCGGTGCTCGAGGCGGGACTGAAGTGCGTGCAGGGCAAGGGCGTGGTCAACTCGATCAGCCTGAAGGAGGGCGAGGAGCAGTTCCTCGAGCAGGCCCGGCGGATCCGCGACTACGGCGCGGGTGTGGTCGTGATGGCCTTCGACGAGCAGGGCCAGGCCGACACGGTCGAGCGCAAGGTGGAGATCTGCGGCCGCGCCTACGACCTGCTCACCCAGAAGATCGGCTTCCCCGCCGAGGACATCATCTTCGACCCGAACGTGCTCGCCGTCGCCACCGGCATGTCCGAGCACAACGGCTACGCCAAGAACTTCATCGAGGCGCTGCCGCTGATCAAACAACGCTGTCCGGGCGTCCACCTCAGCGGCGGCATCTCGAACCTGTCGTTCTCGTTCCGCGGTAACGACATCGTCCGCGAGGCGATGCACTCGGCCTTCCTGTACCACGCGGGCAAGGTCGGCCTGGACATGGGAATCGTGAACGCCGGCCAGCTCGCGGTCTACCAGGACATCCCGGCGGACCTGCTGGAACTGGTCGAGGACGTCATCTTCGACCGGCGCGAGGACGCGACCGACCGGCTGGTCAGCTTCGCCGAGAACGTGAAGGGCAAGGGCACCCAGCGCGAGGTCGACCTGTCCTGGCGCGAGGGCACCGTCGAGGAGCGGCTGTCGCACGCGCTCGTGCACGGCATCGTGGACTTCATCGAGGAGGACACCGAGGAGGCCCGGCTGACCCGCAAGCGGCCGCTCGAGGTGATCGAGGGCCCGCTGATGGACGGGATGAAGATCGTCGGCGACCTGTTCGGCGCGGGCAAGATGTTCCTGCCGCAGGTGGTGAAGAGCGCGCGGGTGATGAAGCGCTCGGTGGCCTACCTGGAGCCGTTCATGGAGGCCGAGAAGGAGCTGGCCCGGCAGGAGGGCCGCGCGGAGGCGATCCGCGGTCAGGGCAAGGTCGTGCTGGCCACGGTCAAGGGCGACGTGCACGACATCGGCAAGAACATCGTCGGCGTGGTGCTCGGCTGCAACAACTACGAGGTGATCGACCTCGGCGTGATGGTGCCGGCGGCAAAGATCCTGGACACCGCGATCGCCGAGGGGGCCGATGTCGTCGGGCTGTCCGGGCTGATCACCCCGTCGCTGGACGAGATGGTTGCGGTCGCCGCCGAGATGAACCGGCGCGGGCTCAAACTTCCTTTGCTGGTGGGTGGTGCGACCACCTCGAAGCAGCACACCGCGGTCCGGATCGCACCGGCGTACGACAACACGACGGTGCACGTGCTGGACGCGTCGCGGGTGGTCGGTGTGGTCGCCGACCTGCTCGACGACGACCGTGCCGAAGCGCTTGCCGTCAGCAACCGTGCGGCCCAGGAGGTACTGCGCGAGCAGCACGCCAACAAGCAGCGCAAACCGCTGCTGACCATCGAGGCGGCGCGGGCGAACCGGGAGCGGGTCGACTACGGCGAGATCCCGGTCCCGGAGTTCACCGGGTTGCGGCGGGTGTCGCCCGACCTGGAGACGCTGCGCGCGATGATCGACTGGCAGTTCCTGTTCCTGGCCTGGGAGTTGAAGGGCAAGTACCCGGCAATTCTGGAGCAGCCGGTCGCGCGCGAGCTGTTCGACGACGCGAACGCGATGCTCGACCAGATCGTCGCCGACAAGTCGTTCACCGCCGAGGGGGCCTACGCGTACTGGTGGGCGCACAGCGAGGGTGACGACATCCTGCTGGACGACCTTGGGGTGTCGTTCCCGATGCTGCGGCAGCAGACCGAGAAGCCGGCCGGCCGCGAGAACCGTTGCCTGGCCGACTACATCGCACCGTCGGGTGACCACCTCGGTGGGTTCGCGGTGGCAATCCATGGTGCGGAGGACCTGGCCGCGCAGTACGAGGCACAGAACGACGACTACAAGGCGATCATGGTGAAGGCGCTGGCCGACCGGCTCGCCGAGGCGTTCGCCGAGTGGATCCACCTGGAGGCGCGCAAGGGCTGGTTCGAGCCGGACGCGGAGCCGCTGCTGGAAGACCTGCACGCGGAGCGGTTCCGTGGCATCCGGCCGGCGCTCGGTTACCCGGCGAGCCCGGACCACAGCGAGAAGAAGTTGCTGTTCGACCTGCTCGAGGCGGACAAGCTCGGCCTCGGCCTGACCGACTCGTACGCGATGACACCGGCCGCGGCGGTCAGCGGCCTGATCTTCGCCAGCCCGGCGGCGAAGTACTTCAGCGTCGGCCGGGTCGGCAAGGACCAGATCACCGACTACGCCGAGCGTCGCGGTCTCCCACTCGAGGAGATCGAACGCTGGCTCCGTCCCAACCTCGCCTACGAGCCCGACTAGTTTCGCTGCGTTGCAAGAAGCTGCAATTTGGCAGGGGTGGCTGGTTGCCGGCCGGAACCTCTGGGATGGTTCGAGTCTCTGGCCTGCGAGCCCGTTCCTGAGGAGAAGCCTTGAAGCCTGTCCGCCTGTCTGTGTTGCTAGCAGCTGTTGCCGGCCTGCTCGGTGCCCTGCTCGTCGGTACTCCGGCCAGCGCCGCCGGTACCTCGTTTCACGCTTGGATCACCTGCGATGCGGGGACGAACAAGATCACCACCGGCGTCACCGGCCAGTACGGCGTGCCCGCCAACACGGCGGTGAAGGTGGAGTTCAAGGTCGAGTCGGGGTACTACGCGACGGCGACCGCCTCGGCCAAGATTCCGGCGACGGGTAGCGTCATCACGGTCGCCGGCAAGTCGAGCGCGACCGGCGATCTGACGGTCAACGGGTACACCCGCGACTTCCCGATCAGCGGCTACCTCTTCTACACCGAGAAGGTGACCGCCACGGTGAAGGACACAGCTGGTGGCATCCTGACCAGCCGGAGCGCCAGCTGCAACTACGACCATCACACCACCGTCACGCTGACCTGCGACCACGACACCCAAACCATCACCGCCCGGCTCGACGGCGCGCAGTACGGCGAGGCGCAGCCGATGGGGCTGGACATCAAGTGGGACCGCAGTACCACCTCACAGGCCTCGGCAACCGACCCCGTCTTCACCATGCAGCGCTTCACGTGGGCCACGCACAACGTGACCCCCGCCAACGGCACCATCACCGACGTCGGCTTCTCCAGTCCTGCCACCGACCGCTACTACCAGTCGCAGACAGTCTGGGCGACGGTCAGCTCGCCGTACACAGGTCGAACCCTCGGCAGCGGCACCGCCACCTGCGTCTACTCCGACCACCGCAACGACTGACCCACTCGACCTGGCCGGTACTGCGAACCGGCCAGGTCTACAGTGACGGGATGACTGTCACCCTGCGCGCCGCCACCGCGGGCGATGCCGACGCGATCGCCTCGATTTGGTACTCCGGCTGGCCCGACGGGCATCTGGGTAACGTGCCGGACGAGCTGGTCGCGATCCGGACCGAGGAGTCGTTCTGGGAGCGGGTGCCGGACAAGATCGCGGACACCACCGTCGCGGTGGTCGGTGAGCAGATCGCCGGTTTCGTGATGGTGGTGGCCGACGAGGCCGAGCAGGTCTATGTCTCCAAGGAGCACCGCGGGACGGGAGTCGCCGCCGCGCTGCTCGCCGAGGCCGAGCGGCTGGTCAAGGCGAACGGGTACGACGAAGCCTGGCTGGCGGTTGCTAACGGCAACGATCGGGCCCGGCGCTTCTACGAACGCAGTGGCTGGACGCACGCGGAGGAGTTCGACTACCCGGCGCCCACCGACAACGGCCCCATCGCCGTCGCCTGCCACCGCTACGTCAAGCAGGTCTGAGCAAACCCGGGTCAGACGGGCGGAGGGCGCCGACCTCGAGCTGCCGAGCCGGTCGTGGGGAAACCAGCGGGTCAGCGCTGGGTAGGTCTGGCGGCTTCGGTTGATTCGTCGCATTCGGTGCCGGCCAGGATGGTGTCCAGCAGGCCGGGGTAGCGCGCCTCCAGGTCCTCGCGGCGCAGGGTGAGCAGGTTCTCCCGGCCGGACTGGCGCTGCCAGATCACGCCGCTCTCGCGGAGCACCCGCCAGTGGTGCGTCATCGTCGACTTCGACGAGAGCCCCAGCTCGGTCAGCACCGTCGTGCAGTTGTGGTCGCCACCGCTGTTCAGGATCCGGATCACCGCCAGCCGGACCGGGCTGCCGAGCGCTGACAGCACGCCGTCGATCCGGATCTGGTCGCGGTCGGGATGCCGGTAGCTCATAGTCCAACTGTACCTAAACAGTCCAACCTTTGGATCTCGCTTGCCTCGACGGTTCGGCTGTACGAGAGTATTCGTACTATCGAACTCACGAAAGGGCGCAAGCCTGTGACAACCACCGCCGTCCCGCCCGCCGCGCCACCGGTCACCCGACGGCTCGGCTGGGTGCTGACGCTGCTCGCGCTGGCCCAGTTGATCTTCGCGCTGGACCTCAACATCGTTTTCGTCGCACTCCCCGAGATCGGCCGCGATCTCGGCTTCCCCGGCCAGACCCAGCAACTGGTGGTCAGCGCGTACGTCGTACTGGCCGGTGGTTTCCTGCTCTTCGGCGGTCGCGCGGCCGATCTGCTTGGGAGGCGCCGGATGTTCGTGCTGGCGCTGACCATCTACGCGGTATCGTCGCTGGCGGGCGGTCTCGCGAACAGCGCTGAGCTGATCATCGCGGCCCGGGTGGTGCAGGGGATCGGCGGTGCGTTGCTGCTGCCGTCGACGCTCGCTCTGGTCACCACGCTGTTCGAGGAAGGGCCGCGGCGGAACCGGGCGCTCGCGGTCTGGGGTGGTGCCGGTGCCAGCGGCCTCACGCTCGGGGCGCTGCTCGGAGGTCTGCTCACCGAGCACTTCGGCTGGCCGGCCGTGTTCTTCGTGAACGTCCCGCTCGCCGGGATCGTCGCGCTCGCGGCGCTGGCCGTCATCCCGCGCGATCCGGCCCGCACGGTACGCCGCAAGTTCGACCTCCCGGGCGCCTTCAGCGTCACGGCCGGTGCGACCTTGCTCGTCTTCGGCCTGGTGGAAGGTCCCGAGCTCGGCTGGGGCGATCCGGTGATCGTCGGTGCGTTGGGATTGTCGGTCGTCGCGCTGGTGATCTTCGCCCTGGTGGAGTCGCGGAGCCTGGATCCGCTGATGCCGTTCCGGTTGTTCCGCAATCGCAGTCTCACCGTCGGGATGACCATCACCTTCCTGTTCATGGGGACGTTCGGGGTGCTGCCCTACTTCCTCACGATCCTGCTGCAGACGGTCCACGGCTTCAGCGCGCTGCAGACCGGCCTGGGCTTCCTGGTTCCGTCCCTGGCCATCGCCGCCGGGACCCAAATCGGCGAACGGCTGACCACCCGGATCGGCACCCGCGTGACGTTGCTGATCGGCTTCGCGGGCGGAGCCGTCGGTACCGTCGTCCTCGCGTTCGGCTTCGACGACCAGGCCGAGTACGGCGTACTGGTGCCGGGCCTGATCGTGATGGGCATCGGGCAGGGCATCGTCTGGACCGCGATGTGGATCGCGTCGTCCACCGGGATCGCGGCCGCCGAGCAGGGCGTCGCCAACGGGATCGCCTCCACCACGCTGAACCTGGGCAACGCGATCGGGCTGGCGGTCTTCACGGTCATCGCAGGCCGAGCGACCGAGGGCAAGACCGGTGATGCGCTGCGCGGCGCGATCGCGAACGGTGGGTTCCTGGTCGTACTGCTCTGCGCGGCCGTGATGTTGCTCGGCCTCCTGATCACACTGGCGCTCGACAAGGCCGGACCGCCCCCACTCACAAACCTCGATTGATCGCCCCCGGCCAAGCGTGTGCCGCCATGCGCCTGGGTGGAAACAGCACCTTTGTGAGTGGGGGCGGTCCGGGCCATTCCTCAGTGAAAGGCCTTAGTCTGCGGGGATGAGCGAATGGTCGCAGGGAGAGATCTACGAGTCGTACGTCGGACGGTGGAGCCGGCTGGTCGCGAAGGAGTTCGTGCGTGAGCTCGACCAGTCGCCCGGGTTGCGGTGGCTCGATGTGGGGTGTGGGACGGGCGCGTTGACCAGTGCGGTGCTGGCCTCGGCGGCGCCGGCCGAGGTGGTCGGGGTGGATCCGTCGGAGGGGTTCGTCGGGTACGCGCGGCGTACGGTGGCTGACGAGCGGGCACGGTTCGAGGTGCGGTCGGCGGCGCAACTGGCCGACTTCGGGGAGACCTTCGACGTCGTGGTGTCCGGGTTGGTGCTCAACTTCATCCCGGAACGCGTGGAGGCGTTGCGCATCCTGCGATCGATCGGCAAGACCGTCGCCGTCTACGTCTGGGACTACGCCGAGGGCATGCAGTTGATGAAGTACTTCTGGGATGCGGCCGGTGACGTCCGCCCGCAGGATCGGGAGCTGGACGAGGGCCGGTCGTTCCCGTTCAACAATCCCGCCGGGCTGGAGGGGATGTTCGCCGAGGCCGGCTTCACCGACATCGTCACCGGCGCGATCGTCGTACCGACCGTGTTCGAGTCGTTCGACGCTTACTGGAAGCCGTTTCTCGGCGGACAGGGAGTCGCGCCGGCGTACCTGCGCGGGCTCGACGACGAGAGTCAGCAGGCGATCCGCGCGCTGCTCGAGTCGCGGTTGCCGGCCAAGCCGGACGGCTCCATCGAACTCACGGCCCGCGCCTGGTCAGCCCGCGGTACGAGCTGATCGCCAATCCCTTCGCAGCAAGCCGAACAGCAGGTCGTCGGTCCACTCGTTCTTGAACCAGCTGTACTCCGGCCGGAACCCCTCCGGCCGGAAGCCGAGACGCTGCAGCAACCGCGCTGACGTGACGTTGCGGGCATCGCACTCGGCCGAGACGCGATGCAACTCGCGCTCGGTGAAAAGCTGCTCGAGCAGAGCACCGACCGCCTCGGTCGCATAGCCCTTGCCCTGGTACGCCGGTGCGAGGGTGAAGCCGAGATCGGCCTGCATCAGGTTGTCGGCGGTGTTGAGTCCGATATCGCCGATGAGCCGGCCATCGAGGTCGATCGCGTACTGGAACCAGCCAGGTGCCAGCGGATCGCCGGTCGCGAAGCCGGCCACCGTCGTACGGGCGTTGTCGAGGCTGAACGGCGCTTCCCACGACTGGTAGCGGGCGACCTCCGGAACCGAACGGTAGGCGGCGAAGGCTTCCGCGTCCTCGGGGCGGAAGTGGCGCAGCTCCAGTCGTGCGGTGGTGATCATCCACCCAGTATCGCGATGTCAAGAACGGCGGCTCGGCTGCGTCCTTGGGGTAAGGGCCGCAACGTGCGGCCGGGACGGAGGAGGGTGATGAGGTACTTGCTGGTCCTGCGGGTCAGCGGCGCGGTACTGGAGCAACTGACGGCCGAGCAACGCGAGGCGGTGCAGACCGGGCACCGGGAGCTGCAGCGGACCGCGACCGAGGCGGGAGAGTTGATCGGTACCGAGACGCTGGCCGACCCGTCGACAAGCACGATCGTCCACACTCAGAACGGCCGGCCGAAGGTATCGGTCGGCCACGCGGCGGACGAGTTCATGAGCAGCTACTACCTGGTCGACGTGGACAACCTGGACCGCGCCCTCGAACTGGCCAACCTCCACCCCGCCACCCGAATCAACGGCCTCGCCATCGAGATCCGCCCCGTCATGTCCACCAACACAACAGATCTCTGAACCTGCCGGCTCACACGACGCGGAACCACAGGTTTGTGGCGAGGGGGGCGGCTGTTGTGGTGAGGCGTTCGAGGTGGACGGTGTGGCCGCCGGGGTGGTTGAAGAGGGGGACGCCGTCGCCGAGCATGACCGGTGCGATGCAGGTCAGGACCTCGTCGAGTTCGCCCGCCTCCAGACACTGCCTGGCGATGTCGGCGCCGAGCACGTTCACGTACTTGTCGCCCGCGGCTTGCTTCGCCTGTGCCAACGCGGTGGCGAAGTCGTCGACGAAGTACAGGTCCTCGGGTGCGCTGTCCGGCACGCGGTGGGTGACGACGTACTGCGGGCCGTCCCACCCGCCGCCGAATGCTTCACCTTCGCCGCGTTCGCCCTTGTGGGGATCGTCCCCGTCGAAGGTCCGCCGCCCGACCAGCAGCGAGCCGATCCGCCCGACCAGCTCGTCGATCTCCGGATTGGGCCCGAGGTAGGGGGTCATCCACTGCATGTCCCCGCCCGGGCCCGCGATGTAGCCGTCCAGCGACATCGTCACCGAGTAGAGCACCTTCGCCATGATTCCCTCCGGCAGGTCGTCGGTGATCCATCATGACGACCCGGCCGGAAGAAGCTCATCGCGGCTGGTTGGACCAGACCAGGGTTCGGTGGCAGCTGGCGGGGTTCGGATTCGGCGTCTTGCCCGTCTTGAGGACCTTGGTGCCGTACGGATCGGCGTAGCAGTCGTCCGGCGACGGTCGTTGTTCGACCGAGTCGTAGATCAGCTTGCCGGCTTTGTCGTACGCGCGCACGGTCGCCGCCTTGGCATCGGCCAGCGAAGTGAACCAGAACCCGTCACGGAGCCGGGCCTCGACCAACGGCCCACCTGGTTTCTGGAGCGTGATCCTGGCCACCGGCGCGGTGTACAGACCGCTGCTCCCGCCCCGCACCTCCGCCGGCGCGAACAGGAAGAGGCCCCTGCCGGTTGGGCCCGTGATGGACCAGCGCTCGACCACCTTGCCTTGAGCATCCAGAGCGCAGACCAGCGAGGACCCGTAGCTCCCACTGACCGTGAAGAACCAGCGCTTCGGCGTACCGGGGGCGGTGTCCGTCTTGTACTCGAAGGCCTTGCCGCCCGTGTAAGGCAGGATTGGCTCCCGTAGACGGGGATTTTCCCTGACGCCCATGAGGCAGGCGGACCAGGTCAGCTTGGTCGCCAAGGCGTCGAGCGCCTGGGCCGGCGCACTCCTGGCCAAATCGCTGCCGGTCGACCCGCTCACGGCGGGCTCACTCCCATCGCCTCGCAGAGCCGGTACGCCGACCGCGAGGCCGGCGACCACCGCGACGACTGCCGCGGCCGCGGCGAGAGGGACGAGGCGACGGCGGGGTGTGCCCTGGTGGGACTCGTGCGCGACGATGGCGATCAGTTCCTCGCGCTGGCGCTCGCGGGTGGTGGAGCGGAGGTCGTGCTCCGGGGGCGGGGTCAGCAGGTTGTTCATGACTGGTTCTCCACGGCTGGGAAGTGCGCGAGGTCGCGCAGGTGCTTGCGGGCCCGGGAAAGTCGGGACTTGACGGTGCCGAGCGGGATGTCCAGCGCGACGGCCGCGGCTTGCTGGTCGAGGCCGGCCCAGACGCAGAGTTCGACGATCTCCTGCTCCTGTTTGGGCAACTTGCGCAGTGCTGCCCGGGCCCGGCGGATCTGCTGGTCGTCGTCGATCCGGCCGGCCACCTCGTCCGCGTGATCCCGCTCGTGGTCCGCGAGCAGGTGGGCGGCGGCGAGGGCGCGGCGGTAGCGGGACTTCGAGCGCCACTCGTTGCGGGCGGTGTAGTCCGCCGTACGGATCAGCCAGGGCAGCGCTGATTCCCGGTCCAGCTCGATCTCGGCCCGCCGGCGCCAGGCGTGCAGGAACACCGCCGAGGTGAGATCCTCGGCGTCGCTCCAGGACGCGGTCCGGCGGTACAGGAAGTTGTAGATCGCCCGGGCATGCCGGTCGTAGAGCTGACCGAAGGCCTCCGCATCACCCTCGGCGGCGCGGTACCACAAAGAGCGATCGCTGCCGGCTGTCATCGTCCGCCCATACTGTCCCGGCTGCAGGCCGATCATCGTCGCCGCCTGGTCATTGTCTGACGCATCAGGTTCCTCTCGGTGCTCAGTTCTCCGGTCCGGTCTGCCTGTCTGTGTCGCCCGGCTCGGGAAGGTTCCCGATCCGGGCCGGACATCTGGAGATCGGGGCAGGCTGGGGCAGGTCGTGGGCAGATCGCCGTTCGAGGCCCTGACGTCGTGTACGGAGCGCGATGCTGCGATAGCCTCCGGTAATTGCGATTTTCGGATTCCAGGCGGTGGAGATGGACCAGGGGGCTGACGATCGGCGCGGACGAGCGCCGGACGTCGATATGCAGCGGCCGAGCGACGCGCGCGTCTACGACCTGTTCCTTGGGGGCAAGGACAGCTTCGAGGTCGACCGGCAGCTCGCCCAGCAGGTGCTGAAGGTGGCGCCGGAGATGCCCGCGCTGCTCCAGGCGAACCGGCGCTGGCTGGCCGAGGTGGTCGAGCGGGTACTGCGCGAGGCCGCCGTGGTCCAGTTCCTGGACCTGGGGTCCGGGTTGCCGACCGCGGACAACACGCACGAGATCGCGGCCCGGGTGAACCCGAAGGCGACCGTCGTCTACCTCGACAAGGATCCGACCGTGATCCGGCACGGCCAGGCGCTGCTCGCCGACGACCGGTACAGCTTCTTCGCCGCCGGCGACCTGACCGACCCGGCCGCGGTGCTCGCCGACCCGATCGTCACCGGGGCGCTGGATCTCACCCGGCCGGTCGCGGTGATCCAGTGTCTGGTGCTGCACCACGTTCGCGAGACCAAGCGCGCGCGGGAGATCGTGACCGGCTACCTCGACGCGTTGCCGTCCGGCTCGTACCTCGCCCTGACCCACCCGTGCAACCCGCGCGACGGCAGCCGCAGCGCGGAGTTCGCGACCCGGGTGGAGGAGAAACTGCGACTCGGCTTCAGCAGCGTCACCTTCCGTACGCCGGCCGAAATCGGCTCCCTCTTCGAAGGCCTGGAACTGCAAGACCCAGGCCTGGTCAGCCTCGGCGACTGGTGGCCCGCCCCCACCACCACCCCCACCGGAGCCAGTCAACTAATCCTCGCCGCCCTGGCCCGCAAACCCTGACCCCACGCCCCGCTCGGCGCCTCGCCCCACCCGGCGGCCGGCTCGAAAGCCGGTGGCGGATCGGCGAGTGGGCGCCGATGATGGGTGGCATGTCTGCTGAGAAGGCTGCTGCCGCTTTCTGATCCGCCGCTGAGTTCCACAGCGTTCGCGTGATCGACGACCCTGCCCCGCGCCGGGTCCTTCAAGCGTGCAGTCTTTCCTTCTCAGGGAGCCCCATGTCCTCGCGACACCGCGAGATCGCCTGTGACGAGTCCGGATTCACCGGCTCCAACATGCTCGATCCCGATCTCGAAATCATCACCCATGCCGGTCTCCACCTCGACCAGGAGACGGCAGCGGAGTACGTCGCCCTGATCCGCGCGAGGTTCCGCCGCTACTCAGCCAGGGAGTACAAAGCCAGCCAACTCCTGCGGCACCGCATCGCCGTCGAGTGGCTGCTCGGCACGCTCTCCGGCCAAGCAACCGTGCATCTCACGGACAAGACCTACTTCACCGTGACCAGGCTGGTCGACCTGCTCATCGGCGACCCGTCGTACGCCGCCGGCACGAGCCTCTCGCTCGACCTGCGCCCAGTCGCCCGCACTCTGCACCGCGCCGGACCGGTCGTCTTCGGTGCGCCGAGATGGCGCGCCTTCCTCGCCACCTTCGTCATGATGATGCGCCACAAGCGCTATCGCGGGATCGACGGCCCATGGGTCGCTCGCTTCCTCCAGACCCTCGACGGGATGCGTTCGGAGCGGCTCGATCCGTTGCTGCAGCCGCTGCGTGACGCCCGGCCGCAGTTGTTCCACGTACTCAACGAACTCCGCGACGATCGCTCACCGGTCCCGCCGCCACTCGAACCGCTGATCCCGGCACTGTTCGAAACCGCGCGACTGTGGAGCGCCGACGGGTCGTCGGTGCGGATCCTCCATGACGAGCAGAGTGCGCTTACGCCGTACCGGGTCGCGCAGGTCGGCGCCCTGCTCCGGACCGTCTCGCCGAACCCGGAACCCCTGCTGGGCCTGACGATGCTGGACTCCCGCACCGATCCCCGCATCCAGCTGGCCGACTTCCTGGCCGGCGTCGCGCGCCACCTCGCCACCGCCGAACTCCGCAACCAGGCAGACCCCTACCTGACCTCCTTGCTCCGTCCCTACCTCGCCCCCACCTCGCTCTGGTGCCACCAGTCAAGCTGGCACCGGCTGACCACGAGCCGTTGACGGAGAGCCCACGGGCTGCAATCTTTGGCTACTGACTCGCAAAATATTTGCAGATCTCTGCAATTTGCGAGTCTCCGCCCCTTCCGTCGTGAGGACAGCCATGAAACGCATGCTCGGTGGCCTGCTCGCCGCCGCCCTGATCGTGATCGGACTCGTGCCGACCGTCGCCTCCGCCGCCGCGACGGCGGTCCTGACCAAGACCCTGACCGCCAACAGCTCCCTGGGCGACTACCCGGTCGGCAACGCCGGTGACGGCAACCAGAACTCGTACTGGGAAAGCACCAACAACGCCTTCCCGCAGTGGATCCGCGCCGACCTGGGCAGCGCCAAGGCAGTCGACCGAGTCGTGCTGAAGCTGCCGGCCGGCTGGGGCGCACGGACCCAGGCGCTGGCCGTCCAAACGAGCAGCGACGGTACGACGTACTCGGAGCTGGTCGCTAGCGCCGGCTACAACTTCACGCCCGCAAGCAACAACACCGTCACCATCACCTTCCCGGCGGCGACCACCCGCTACGTGCGGCTCAACATCACTGGCAACACCGGCTGGGCAGCCGGCCAGCTGTCCGAGTTCGAGCTCCACGGCCCGGACACCGGCGGCGACACCCAGGCGCCGACCGCGCCGGGCAGCCTCGCGCTGACCGAGCCGACCGCTGGGCAGATCCGGCTCGCCTGGAACGCCGCGACCGACAACGTCGGCGTAACCGGCTACACCGTCTACCGCAACAACGCCGCGGTCACCACGGTCGCCGGCAACGTCCTGACCTTCACCGAATCGCAGCCCGCGTCGGCGACGGTCGAGTACTACGTCCGCGCCCGTGATGCCGCCGGCAACGAGTCGGGCGACAGCAACCGGGTCCGCCGCGCCGGTCAGACGACCGGCTCCAATCTCGCCAACGGCAAGCCGATCGAGGCGTCCTCCACGATCCACAACTTCGTCGCGACCAACGCCAACGACAACAACACCGGCACCTACTGGGAGTCCAACGGCTTCCCGGCCACGCTGACCGTCAAGCTCGGCTCCAATGCCGACATCAGCTCGGTCGTCGTCAAGCTCAACCCGGACCAGATCTGGGGCCCGCGCACGCAGAGCATCGAGGTACTCGGCCGCGACCAAGGCGCCACCGCCTTCACGGTTCTGAAGGCGCGCGCCACCTACGACTTCAACCCCGCATCGGGCAACAGCATCGAGATCCCGGTCAGCGGCCGCGTCGCCGACGTACGGGTGCAGGTCTTCAGCAACACCGGCGCTCCTGGTGGTCAGGTTGCCGAGTTGCAGGTGATCGGTACGCCGGCGCCGAACCCGGACCTGGTCGTCACCGCGGCCAGCTGGACACCCGCGTCACCCAGTGAAAGCACGCCGATCACGCTCTCCGCGACCGTCCAGAACATCGGCTCGGCAGCGGCCGGCGCGACCAGCCTCAACTTCAACCTCGGCGGGACCGTCGTCGGCACCGTGCCGGTGGGCGCGCTCGCCGCCGGCGCTTCGGCCACGGTCTCGTTCAACGCCGGCACCCGCGCCGAAGGCACCTACAGCGTGTCCGCGGCAGTCGACCCGACCAACACGATCGTCGAGCAGAACGACACCAACAACACCTTCACCGCGGCCACGCAACTGGTGATTGCGCAGGCTCCCGGTCCCGATCTGCAGGTCACCGGCATCACCTCCAACCCGCCGAACCCGGCCGTCGGAGCCCCGGTCAGCTTCACCGTCGCCGTCCACAACCGCGGCACGTCCGCAGCAGCAGCCAGTACTACGCGGCTGACGGTCGGCAGCACCACTCTCACCGGAGCCACCGGAGCAATCGCCGCCGGTGCCACCGCCAACGTCGCCATCAGCGGTAGCTGGACCGCCACCAACGGCGGAGCGACTCTCACCGCAACGGCGGACTCGGCCAACGCCGTCACCGAGACAAACGAAACCAACAACTCGCTGGCACGATCCATCGTGGTCGGCCGGGGAGCGGCGGTTCCGTGGGTCTCGTACGAAGCGGAGGCCGCGAACTACCAGGGCACCTTGCTGGTCACCGACCAGCTGCGCACCTTCGGCCACACCAACTTCGCCACCGAGTCGTCCGGCCGGTCATCGGTCCGGTTGACCAGCCAGGGCCAGTTCGTCGAGTTCACCTCGACCAACCAGTCCAACTCGATCGTCGTCCGCAACTCGATCCCCGACTCGGCCAACGGACAGGGGCTTGAGGCAACGATCAGCTTGTACATCAACGGGACCTTCTCGCGGAAGCTCACCCTGTCGTCGCGCCACAGCTGGCTCTACGGCAACAGCGACGGACCCGAGGCGCTGACGAACACCCCCGGTGGCGACGCGCGCCGGCTGTTCGACGAGTCGCACGCCTTGCTGGCACAGTCCTACCCGCCGGGCACGAAGTTCAAATTGCAGCGCGACGCGGGGGACACCGCGGCGTTCTACATCATCGACACGATCGACCTCGAGCAAGTGGCAGCACCGTCGAGCCAGCCCGCGGGCTGCACCAGCATCACGCAGTACGGGGCGGTGGCAGGGGACGGGATCGATGACGCGGACGCCATCCAGCGTGCGGTCACCGACGACCAGAACGGCGTGATCTCCTGCGTCTGGGTCCCGGCCGGTCAGTGGCGGCAGGAGAAGAAGATCCTCACCGACGACCCGCTCAACCGGGGTCAGCACAACCAGGTCGGGATCAGCAACGTCACCATCCGCGGCGCGGGGATGTGGCACTCCCAGCTCTATTCCACGATCGAGCCGCAGAACGCCGGCGGCATCAACCACCCGCACGAAGGCAACTTCGGGTTCGACATCGACAAGAACACGCAGATCTCGGACATCGCCATCTTCGGCTCCGGGCGGATCCGCGGCGGTGACGGCAACGCCGAGGGCGGTGTCGCGCTGAACGGCCGGTTCGGGACCGGCACGAAGATCAGCAACGTCTGGATCGAGCACGCCAACGTCGGTGCCTGGGTCGGCCGGGACTACGACAACATCCCCGAGCTGTGGGGTCCGGCGGACGGTCTCGAGTTCAGTGGGATGCGGGTGCGCAACACCTATGCCGACGGCATCAACTTCAGCAACGGCTCGCGCAACTCCAAGGTGTTCAACTCGTCCTTCCGGACCACCGGTGACGACGCGCTGGCCGTCTGGGCGAACAAGTACGTGAAGGACCAGTCGGTCGACGTCGGCCACGACAACGCGTTCACCAACAACACCGTCCAGCTGCCCTGGCGCGCGAACGGCATCGCGATCTACGGCGGCTACGGCAACAAGATCGAGAACAACCTGATCTACGACACGATGAACTATCCCGGCATCATGCTCGCCACCGACCACGACCCGCTGCCGTTCTCCGGTACGACCCTGATCGCGAACAACGGCCTGTACCGGTGCGGGGGAGCGTTCTGGAACGAGGACCAGGAGTTCGGCGCGATCACCCTCTTCCCGTCCAACCTCCCGATCCCCGGCGTCACCATCCGCGACACCGACATCGTCGACTCCACCTACGACGGCATCCAGTTCAAGACCGGCGGCGGCGAAATGCCGAACGTCGCCATCACGAACGTCCGCATCGACAAGTCCAACAACGGCTCCGGCATCCTCGCCATGGGCGGCGCCCGCGGCAACGCAGTCCTGGCAGGAGTCACCATCACCAACTCCCGCGACGGCGACATCACCAAGGAACCAGGCTCAACCTTCACCTTCACCGGCCAGTAACCCGTCCCGACCGACAGGACGTAGTCCCCGTACTGCGCCCGGACGCCGCTCTCGTGAGCGTGGCGCTCGGGCGCACGGCGACTATGTCCTGTCGGTAGGCACAGTCACCCTCGGGCAGGATGGCGGGAACCATCGGCGAAAGGGTGTGCTGGATGTCGGTTTGTGTGGTGACGGGTGGGGGCGGGCCGCGGATCGGGAACGGGATCTGCCGGGCGCTGGTGGGTAAGGGGTGGTCGGTGGTGGTTGCCGATCTCGATCTGGCGGCCGCCGAGGGCGTGGTCGAGGAGTTGCGGGCGGCGGGCGGGGTCGCAGTACCGGTTGCTCTTGATGTCACGGATGTTGAGTCGGTACGGACTTGTGTGGCGGCGGCGGTGGGTGAGTTCGGGCGGATTGATGCCTGGGTCAACAGTGCTGGTGTCGGGCTGCGGAAGGACGGGGCCGAGGCGACGCCGGAGGAGTTCGATCGGTTGCATGCCATCAACTACCGCGGGCCCTGGACGTGCATCCGGGAAGTGCTGCCGGTCATGGTCGAGAACGGTGGCGGGAGCATCGTCAACATCGGGTCGGTGCACGCGGCCGGCGCGGCCGAGACCTTCACCCTGTACGCCGCGACGAAGGCCGCGCTCACTGCGTTGACGCGTGGGATCGCGCAGGACTACGGACGGCGCGGTATTCGCTGCAACATCGTTCAGCCTGGCGCGGTTGAGAGCCGCGGCAATGCGCACCTGCTCGACGAGTTCGTCGCGACCCGGCAGATGCTGCCGACGGCCGTCGAGTCGATCGACATCGGCAACGCGGTCGCGTTCCTGCTCTCCGCGGAGGCCCGCGCCATCACCGGCGTCGAACTCTTCGTCGACGCCGGTACGACGGCCATGCTGTTCGAGCGAGACGCTTCGGGCCGGCGGATGTAGGTGCGGCCGAGACGCTTCGGGCCGGCGGGCGAGACCCTTGAGGTCAGCGGGTGTAGGTGCGGGCCACGTCGATGCCGAGGATGGTCGGTGCGCCGGCCGGCTCGGGTCCGAGGGCCTTGGCCAGCGCGGGGCCGAGGCGTTCGGCGAAGAAGCGGTCGGCGTGGGCCTTCGACTCCCACAGGGTGACGACGCGGACGCCGTCCTCGGTCGTTCCGGCGTACCTGGCCTGCAGGCCGTCGGGCTCCGGGCCCAGGTTCTCCATCACCCGGTCGAACTGGTCGATGGTGGCGAAGGGCGGGGTGGCGACTGCGATCCATTGCATGACTGACTCCTCTGCTCGGGCGGCCGGTTGCCGGCCACACGAGTCACGCTACGAATTCGCGAGCTAGCGCGAATCCGCCGAATCACTCATCGGGGTACTCATTCCGCCCCGCGCCGCCCAGGTCGCGATCTGGCTGCGGGTGGCGAAACCGAGTTTGGTCAGGATGTGCTGGACGTGGTTCTGCGCGGTCCGCTCGGAGATGACGAGCTCGGCCGCGATCTGCCGATTGGTGAGACCGTCGGCGACCAGGGTGGCGACTTCGGCTTCGCGGGTGCTCAGCACAGACTTGGGGCTGGTCGGCGGTTTGTCCTGGAAGGCGGTCATGCCCAGCGACTCGGCCAGCCGGGCAGCCTCCTGGGCAATGGCGTCGGCTCGGGTTCGATCGCCCGGCCCGTTGCGGTGTCGTAGAGCCTGTGCAAGGTGGTACTGCGCCTCGGCCACGAACCCCGGTGCGCCCGCGCGACTGGCTTGATGGACTGCGGTGGTCAAGTCCTCGACGGCATCGCCCAGTCGTCCCAGTGCAGCGGCGCCACGACCCAGCGCCAGTTCGACCGGGCCGAGGTAGGCGACTCCGTTGCCTACGGCATGTTCACCCCGGAAGGGCTCCAGTCGCTCCAGGAGTACCGCCAGATCGTCGTGCCGGCCGATGCCCGCGCAAGCGAGTGCGGCGTACACGTAGCCGGGCAT
This sequence comes from Kribbella sp. CA-294648, assembly GCF_050943845.1. Taxonomy (NCBI): domain Bacteria; kingdom Bacillati; phylum Actinomycetota; class Actinomycetes; order Propionibacteriales; family Kribbellaceae; genus Kribbella; species Kribbella sp. CA-294648. Next base: position 7,292,709 of record NZ_CP191981.1, on the reverse strand, counting down.
GACGAAGAAGGCGGGCAGCGACCACGTCTCGAGAGGACCTGCCTGCCGGTACGACGCTGTCGCCTCCTGGATGCGGCCGGTGCAGCTCTGCAGGTAGGCGCGGGAGAGGTGAGCCATCGTGGCGAACCGCGGCGGTGGGTCGAACACCTGGCCGATCGTGGCGTCGGGGGTGCCGACATGACCGGCCATGGCGATGAGCAGGGCGTAGTACGCGCCGGTCGCAGGGGCCGGCTCGACGACTCGCATCCGCTCGAATCCGCGCCGGGCGATCACCGCGGCCTCGGCGTACCGGCCGCGGGCCTGCGCGATGCAGGCGGCGACGCGATCGTGGTGCCAGGCGCTGACCGGACCGCCGACGCGGTCGACGGCGACCTTGAGGGCTGGGAGTTCCTCGGCCGCGCCGGCGAGCCTGCCGCTCTCGATCAGGGCATCGAGGCGCCAGAGCTCGCCCCACATCGCGGCGCGGGGGTTGTCGGTCCGTTGGGCGAGTTCGAGCATTTCTGTTGCTAACAGCAATCTTTCGGCGCGGCCCGATGGTCCCGGGCAGGCTTCTTGCCGGGCATGCAGGGCGTCGGCCAGTGCGCGGTCGTCGTTTGTGCGGCGGGCTAGTTCCAGTGCCTCCAGGCTGAGGCTGTCGAGCCGGTCCTGCTCGCCGTCGTAGAAGGCGAGATGGCTTCGCTGAGCCAGCAACCTCGCCCTGGTCGCGTCGCGCACGTCAGCGGCGAGGGCCTCCTCGCACAGTCGCTTCGCAGTGGTGTTGATGCCAGGATCGGGGACCGCCTCCAGGACGAGCGCTGCTTCCGCCTTCTGTTCCGGATTCTGTGCGGCCTTCGCGGCTTCGGTCGCCGCCTTCACACAGGTCTGCAGGTCGCCCGCGAGATAGGCCGCGCGACCGAGGGCTACTTGCCTGGAGCAACGTTCCTCCGCCGGTGTGGGCGCGATCTCCAGCGCGGCCTGGTAGAGCCGCACACCTTCCTCGTACGCCAGTCGTCGTACCGCGTCCTCGGCGGCGAGCACCAGCCAGCGTTGCGCAGTCGCACCTTCCCCGTACGGCGCCAGCTCGGCCCGGTGCCGGGCGATGTCGGCGAGGTGCTCGGTCAGGTCGCCGGCGTACTGCTGCTCCAGTACTTCGGCGACGCTCCGGTGCAGCGCGGCTCGATCGGTGGTGCTCAGCGAGGCCTCGACCGCGTCGCGGGTGAGGGCATGGACGAAGCGCAGGTTCTGGTCGAGGAAGCCGAAGGTGATGGCCTCGTCGACCAGCGGCAGGCAGCTCTCCACCGGAAGGTCGAGGACGGCGGCAACTGTGGCGAGCTGGAACTCACGACCGACGATCGCCGCTGCCTGCACCAGCCGGCGGCAGTCGCCGGTGACGCGATCGAGTCTGCTGGCGACGATGTCTCGGACGGTCCGCGGTGGCCGGTTGGGGCGCCAGGAGCCGTCGGCGATCGCGCGCGCGACCTCGGTGACGAACAGCGGGTTGCCGCCGGTGATCGCGTAGACATGGTCGACCTGGTCTGGTGTTGCTGTGGGCAACTGTTCGCGGACGGCGTCGAGGTCGAGCCCGTGGAGGTCGAGGCGGTCGGCGGGGAGGTCTGCCAGGAGTTTCGGGCGCTCGTCGTGGCGGCAGGTGGCGACAACGAGAACCGGGAGGTTGCCGACTTGGCCGGCCAGGTAGCGCAGTACGAGCAGGGAGGGTTCGTCTGCGCGGTGGATGTCGTCCAGCAGGATCACCAGTCCTTGGGGACCGGCGGCGTTCTCGATCGCTTCGGTGACCGCTTCGAACAGCTGGAACCTGTCGCCACCTGCTTCGGCCACGGCGTCTGGACCGCCTGTGCTGGCTTTGCCGGTCAGCAGGTGGTCGGCGTCGGCCTGCAGGCCCTTCAGCACCTGCCGCCACGGCCAGTACGCCGGTGCGCCGTCGCCCTCTACGCACCGGCCCCACACCACCGTGGCACCGGTCGCCAAGGCGCTCCCGGCGAACTCCTGCGCCAGCCGCGTCTTGCCGATACCTGCCTCACCGCCGCAGATCACCACCCGGCCGCGCCCGGCCCGCCCTTCCTCCAGCCAGCCCCGCAAAGCCTCGAGTTCCCGCCCCCGCCCAACGATCCCCATTGGCTTAGCATCGCGCCTCACCCGTACTTCGGGAAGGCCGGTGCCACGGAGCCGGGGCCTTGTCGGTCAGACTTGACCGGTGAAACGGTTCCTGCGGCGGGCTCTCCTGGTGATCGTCGGGTTCCTGCTGGTCGTCACGGTGGGGTCGTTCGCGTACAACGCCTTCACGGACGGCACGGCTCCGGCGCCGGACGGGTTGAAGTTCGTCCAGGCGGGTGACGTCAAAACCCGGTACGAGACGTGGGGCTCCACCGGTACGCCGGTAGTGCTGGTGCACGGCTCGGCGGAGTCGGTTGACACCTGGTCGCTGCTGGCGCCACTGCTGGCCAAGGGGCATCGCGTCTACGCCTATGACATCACCGGGTACGGGTACAGCGAGCGCAAGGCGCCGTACACGGTGGAACACCTTGCTGCCCAGTTGCTCGGGTTCCTGGAGGCTATGCAGCTCGGGGGCCCTGGGCAACCACGGCCGATGCTGGTGGGGCACTCGCTGGGTGCAGGCATCGCGGCTGAGGCGACGCTGGAGGCTCCTGAGCGGATCGGTGGGCTGATGTTCCTCGACGGTGACGGGTTGCCGCTACCGGAGGGTCGCTCGATAGCGCAGGACCTGATCGTTCCGCCGTACCGGACGACGCTGTACCGGATGGTCCTCGGCTCGGACTGGCTGCTGCGGCGGATCTACGAGGACACGTGCGGGCCGGGGTGCCCGGCGATGGTGGTCGACCAGTGGGTCCGGCCGTTCCGTCAGCCGGGGGCGGAGAAGGCAGTGTGGGAGATGACGGCTGACGGGATTCCCGCAGTACAGGCTGAGCGGCTGGAGTTGCTGCGCGGCGTACCGGCTCCTCGGTCAGTGGTGTTTGGGGAGTTCGACACCCAGGGCGGGAACGCGGCTGAGACGGCCACGCGGGTTGGTGCGCCGGCGGCTACGATCATTGCTGGGGCCAACCATTTGACACCGATCTCCCACCCGAGCGAGGTCGCGGCCGCTGTCGAGACGCTTGCTGGGCGGCAGGCTTCGTAGCTGTCAGGCTCAGGCTCCGGCGAGTTCGAGGTTGGCGGCGGTGGCGGTCAGGACGATCGACTGTCCCTCGACGGCGATCTGCCGGAGCTGGGCCTTGAACGGCAACCTCGGGACGGTGATACCGCGGGCCAGCACCGTGCGGACCGTGTCCCGCAGCGGCGCCGGAACGTTGTCGAGGGCAACCTTGTCGACGACCAGCCCGATCCGGCCGTTGCGCGCCACCGGCTGGACCGCGGCGGACGCCTGCAAACCCCGCACGGTCAGGTTCGCCACCAGCTGGTTGTCGACGATCTGCAGCTTGAGACCCTCGATGCCGCTGGTTCGCGCGGTGAGTCTGGTCAGCGCGGCCGGCGAGACGCGGAGCCTGACATCGGCCTGGTCCACCGTGACGGTCCCGCTCGTGTTTCCGGTCAGCATCTCCCGCGGTACGTGGATGGTGTGCATCTCGACCGTCAGGTCCTCGGCGGCGATCTTCTCGACGGTCGGCTCGCGCATGCTGAGCGTGACCTTGTCGAACTTGCTCCTGGCCACCTGCGGCAGGAAGCCGAACCCGCCGATCTCCACCGAGGTGCCGGCCGCGCGGACGTCGTACTGCGCAGCCTCCTCGGCAGCGGCCGTCGCCAGCCGGTCCTCGGCGAGTGACTCGCCGATCCGGTCAGCGGCGACGCCCAGGCCCGCCAGCACCAGCAGGATGACGAGCAGCGTCCGGAACGCGCGACGCGGTTTCGTGGAGCTCATGCTGGCGAAGCCTAGCGAGTTACTCCTAACCCCTGCTCGGCCCGTGCCCGTGGCCCGGTGCCCACTGCCCATGCCCCTGAGGCCAGCGCCCGTGACCCTGGTGCCAGTGCTTGTGGCGACGGGCTCCGCTGAACAGGGCGACCCAGAACAGCATCCACAGGATCCAGGGAGCAGTCAGTACTACGGCCGACACGACCAGCCCGACCGTCAGCACCGGCAGCAACATCATGAGTGGAGGCGGCGGGCCGACCCGGGTCCTGGGACGCTTTGGCCCTTGCTGGGTCAGCTCCGGAAGATCCGCGAACAGGAGCTCGACCTCATCGGCGTACCGGGCCCGGGTCGCCCGGTCGCTGCGCTCCTCGAACTCCTCCTGCGTCAACCGCCCGGCCACGAAGTGCTCACTCAGCGAGGAGACGGCCCGGTCGCGCTCGGCATCGCCGATGCGTAGTGAACCGCCGCCCCAGACAGGGAGAGGCTCGCTCATGACTGGTCCCGCTCGTCGTCGGCGAGGATCGAGTACAGCGTCCGCCGCAAGGTGATCACGGCATCCCGCGCCTTCGCCTGCTGCTCCGGCGTACCGGTCGCCATGACCTGCCACATCGCCGTCGCCACCTGCCCGAGGACCGGCTTCAGCCCGTTCTCGTCATCGTCCGCCGGCGCCGACATCGCCTCCCAGGGAGCCGAGACCTCGTCGGCATGCTCGGCGACATAGGCCCGGCCCTCGTCGGTCAGGGTGAACGTCCGTCGCCCGGTCGCGGCGTCTGCCGTCACCAACCCCTCGTCCTCGAGCTGCTGCAGAGTCGGATAGATCGACCCCGGGCTGGGCTTCCAGGCGCCACCACTGCGCTCAGCCACCTCCTGAATGATCTGGTAACCATTCATCGGCTGCTCCGCCAGTACTGCGAGGATCGCCGCCCGGACGTCGCCCCGCCGGGCTTTCGGACCCCTGAAGCCACGCGGCCCACCCGCCCACGGTGGCGGCCCGCCGAACATCCCCCAGCCGCCGAACGGGTGCTGCCCCCCGAACGGATGCTGCCCGCCGAACGGGTGCTGCCCCTTCGCTGTCCGCCGGCCGGTCATCGCCGCCAGCAGTTCTTCCTTGATCTCCTCGAATCCCGCGCAAGCACGCCCGAACCCGTGCCAGCCGCCGATATACGCCGATCCCGTCATCCCAACCACTCCTCACCGAGCCATCACGATACTCCGACGATATATCGGGAAGTCGCTTCACCCAAGGGCCCGATGGACGGCGGTACGGGAAGTTGCGGTTTGTTGTTACGGTGGGTGATTCCCCGCCGAGCCGTGCACGACTGAAGGGTCGCTATGAGCATCTTCGACAAATTCAAGGACAAGGCGTCCGAACTCCTGGAAGGCGCCACCGGCAAGGTCTCCGAGGCCACCGGTATCGACCTGAGCGGCGCCACCGACAAGATCGCCGAGTCCACCGGCGTGGACGTCGGCGGCGTCACCGACCAGGCGACGCAGTACACGGATGGTCTCGCCGACCAGGCCACGCAGTACACCGAGGGCCTCAGCGAAACCGCCCAGAACGCAGGCGAAACCGCCCAGGGCCACGCCGACGCCGCGGGCGACCAACTCGCCGGCACCACCGGCATCGACGTCCCCACCGAAGACCTCGGCACCCAGGCCACCGACAAACTAGGCGACATCACCGGCCGCTGACCCACCCCTGCCGATCAACTCCCGCGGCCCGTGGCCAGGCGGGAGTGATCGGCGGTCCGGTCAGGTGCCTGGGCGGTTGAGGAGGTAGTCCTCGGCGCGCATGGAGGCGGCCGGTTTGACGTCTTCGGGGATGATCTCGCGCAGGTCGCGTTCGGTCAGGCTGTCCGGGTCGCGCAGGGACAGCCGCGTTGCCTGGTTGGAGATCGCCTCTTCGAGCACGTTGCGGATGAAGCGGCCGTTGCCGAAGTTGTGGCCCCGGGGCGCGGCCGGGATGATCCGGCGGACCTTCTCCAGCACCGCGGGCGAGTGGATCATGCCCTTCTGCCTGGCCTGGAGTTCGAAGATCGCGACCAGCTGGTCGGTGTCGTACTCGTTGAAGGACAGCAGCTTCGGGAACCGCGACGCCAGGCCGGGGTTCGACTCCAGGAACCGCTGCATCTCGCGGTGGTACCCGGCGACGATCACCACGACGTCGTCGCGGTGGTCCTCCATCATCTTCAGCAACGTGGCAACGGCTTCGAGACCGTAGTCGCCCGGCTGGTTCTCCGGTACCAGGGTGTACGCCTCGTCGACGAACAGCACCCCGCCGATGGCCTCGCGGAACTTGGCTGCCGTCAGCGGAGCCGTAGTACCGACTCCTGATCCGACCAGGTCGGACCGGTCGACCTCGACCACGTGACCCTTCTCGAGCACGCCGAGCTGCAGGTAGATCCGGGCGAGCAACCGGGCGATCGTGGTCTTCGCAGTACCGGGCTTTCCGACGAACACCATGTGTCGCGCGCGATCCTGCGTCGGCAGGCCGAGCTCCCTGCGGCGCAGGTTGGTCTTGATCTCGGCGACCATCCGGCGTACCGCGTCCTTGATCGACTCCAGGCCGATCAGGGACTCCAGCTCAGCCAGCGCGTCATCGACCGGCGTCACAGGCTCAGGCAGCACCGACTCCTCCTGCGCCACGGCCGAGGTGTTCGTCTCGCGCGCCGGGACCGGGGTGTTCGTCTCCTTCGCCGCGGCGGGGGTGTTCGTCTCGTCCGCCAGGGCGGGGGTCGCCGGCGTCGCAGTCTTCGGGGCGGTCTTGACGGCCGGCTCGGGCGCCCTCACCGCGGGCGTGGGCTGCGTCTCCGTGGCGGGATGCATCTCGGGCAGCGTGAGCACAGCGGGTTCGGCGGTTTCTGCCGGGGCGAGGCGCTCACGGTTCAGCAGCTGGAAGAACGCACCCAGATCCGGCACCTCCGGCTCCGGCCACGGCCCCTTCTCCAGCACGCCGGCCAGATGGACCGACACGCGAGTCGCCGCGGCCGCCCAAGCCCGCGCCAGTACCTGCTGGTCCTGACCGATCGCCCGCGCCAGCCACTCGGTGTTGCGCTTCAGCCAGACCTGCGTGTCAAAAGCACCGCGCAAATCCGCCAGCGCATGCTCAACATCCCACCCAGCCACACCGAGGATCTGCCCCACGGCGGCAGGCTGCCCACTGAGCCCAGTGGCCCGAATCAACCGGGCGAGGAGCCGCGCGAAGTCCAGCCCGTCATCATCCGCGAGCACCGCCGACAGCTTGGCGTGCGCGTCCCTGAGCGACTCAAGTGAATAGTGCAAAGCCGCCGTGGCGCCCCCAAGCTCCGGCAGTACTGCGCGCTCGGCATCGCTGAGCACGGCGGTGCGCCAGAACTGAACGATCGTGTCGTAGTCGGCCGCAGTGTGCATCCGGACGGCCTCGCGGTCACCCAGCACCCGGTCGAACGCAGCGGTCAGCGCCTGCGCGCGAACCGCCATCGGCTCCGCACCGACGAACATATGCACCACATCACGCGACAACTGCAACGCCTGCAGACGCCCGGCCTCATGGAAGCTGCGCGCCCCACTCACCGCCAGCAACGGCCAATCAGTCGCCGCGACCCGAACCACATGACCGGCCCCCGCGAACCGAACCGAAGGCCGATAGAAATCCCGAGTCAGTACTGCGGAAATGTCGGCGTACGGCCCCTGAAGCACCGGAATCCACCCGGTGAGCAGCGGCGCAACCTGATGCACCAGCCACACGGCAGCCGGCGTACCGTCCACAAAATCCGGAAAGACCCCCGGCCGCAGCCCGTCGGGATCATCGGCCCATTCCCGAAGCCGCCCCCGAACCCCTTCCAGCCACCCATCCGGCACTTCCCACGGCCGATCAGCCCCAAGAACATCGAGCACGCGAGGCCTCCGGATCTCCTGAACCACAGACTCCCTCTCCGCCCTCGGACATCTGCCTTGAAAGCCTCACTTTAATCCGACACCAGCCGACCCCCGGCCACCGGCACCACCCACCGATCCGTAACGAGCCCAGCCGGATCCGTAACGAGCCCGCCCGGCTGAGCGATAGGGCGTGCAACGGGGCGGGGGCCCTTGGGATCAACTATGGGGAGGGCTCAAATGTTTCGAAGCATCAAGCGACTGGGGATCATCACCGCCGTACTGGCGTCGATGATCGTCGTACCGGCGCAGACCGCCGCCGCGGCCGACGGTTGCGGGGACGACTGGTACAAGGGATCGGACGGCTACCTGGAGAAGGACGGCCCCTGGGACGGTGCGGGCACCCGCAACGCGTGGGTCTATCACTCCGGACGGGTGCGGTTCTGCACCCAGAACGACTTCATCGGCGACGACGACAACCGCCGGGCGCTGATCGGGTACCCGAGCGATTCGTACCCGTTCGAGAGCTGGGTCATGAAGAACGGGAACTACAGCAAGTTCTGCGTCCGGCAGACCATCAAGGCGCAGATCACCGGGGTGAAGAGCTCCTCGTCGTGGACCATCAGCGGCTCGGTCTCCAAGGGCGACCCCTCGGTGAGCGCTTCCTACTCCTCCAGCTCCGAGACCCTGACGGTAACGGTGGCCAAGACCGGCACCTGCGCCCCCAACGCCAACCAGATCATCGCCCGCACCAGCGGAATCGTGATCACCGGCACCTCCGACGACTCCGCCGAGGTCCAGTGGGTAGAACTCAACACCCAACTCAGCATCGAGTACTGGGTCAACGGCACCAAACACGTCGACAACCACAACCTCACCGAAAAGGACTACAGCTAACCCGCAGTCCTCCCGAAGTGGCACCCCGACAACTTCCCGGGGTGCCACTTCTCAGCTCGACACAATGCAGGGTGACTACAGTCGAATGATGGACGAGCTGGACGACGATGCTGAGGACTACTGGCTTGAGGGTGGCGTCGATGTTCTGACGAGCGGCGCCGAGAACGGCTTCCTGCAGGAGGTCGACCGGGTCATCGATCTCCTGGGTACGGACGAGTCGTGGCTGGCGTGGTGGCGCGGGGCCAGTAGGACGCCAACTCTGGAGATCTGGCTTGTGGTGGCGAAAGCAGAGTCCGAGGGGGTTGACGAAGAGCGGGTGGTGCGCGGCAGAAAGCGGCACCTCGTGGAGATGCGCGTCGACTTCGAGAAACTCGAACCGTTCGAGCGGGACGAACGCAGACTGCTTGCGCTGCCGGCGATTCTGGAGGGCATCTCACGAGCATGCTCAGCCTTGAAGCTGCCGGGGGAGCCGCCCGCAATCCCCGATGCCGCGCATCCCGCGCCTCTCACCCCCGGCGTCCTCCGCCGAAGACGCCTCCGCGAACTCCGCGGCGAACCGAACACACCGCTACCTGACGGCGGCCTGTTCCCAGCTGCCCACCCGCCGACCACCACCCTGACAGTCCGCTCGGTCCAACCCCCAGACACCCAGCGCCTCGCACCAGTCGCCGCCGTCCCCGACCATGCCCCCGCCGACGGCGAACTCATCGTCGAAATCCACGTCCCCCTGACCGAAACCGGCAACGTCCTACCCGGCGGTCACGGATACGCCCACGGCTGGATCGACGACATCGAGGAGTTCCTCGAGGACGAGTCAAGCGACGGCAGCTTCGAGATCTACGACGGAGCCGAAGAACTCGACGGCGCCTACATCTTCTTCATCGCCGGCGCCCCCGCCGAGGACCTGCTCCGCGTAGCAGCGAACGTGGCCGCCCTCCCCGCCGTACCGCCCGGCGCCTTCGCCGTAATCACCAACGACCAGAGCGAAGAGATGGGAACCGGCCACCACGTCGCCCTTGGCTGAGCGGCACGACCCCCGCGGCTTGAAATCCTTTGCCTACAGCAACTACTGCGCCATGCTCAGTCCGAGCGCCCTTTCAACCGGCGGCTCAGCGCACGCTCCGCCTCACGGCCGGCCTCTCGCTCAGCCAGTGCGTACCGCTTGTCCCAAGTCTTCTTGCCCCGCCCCAGCGCAATCTCCACCTTCGCGCGACCATCCTTGAAGTAGAGCGTCAACGGCACGATCGTCAGCCCGCTTTCGTTGACCTTCCGCTCGATCTTGTCGATCTGAGCCCGGTGCAACAGCAACTTCCGCTTCCGCCGCGACCCATCGTTGAACCACCGCGCCTGCGAGTACTGCGGAATGTGTACCCCGTGCAGCCAGATCTCCCGGTTCTCCACCATGGCGAACCCACCCACCAAAGAAGCCCGCCCAGCCCGAAGCGCCTTGACCTCCATCCCCTGCAACACAATCCCCGCCTCCCACGACTCACCCAGCAGGTAGTCATGAGCAGCCTCCTTGTTACGCGCAACCACAGGCTCGGCCTCGGGCTTCTTCACCCCTAGATTCTCCCCCCACAACGCAACCCACCAGCAACCCGCGCCTCAACTGCCGGCCCGAATCGGACGACATGCTCAGCCGCTCCAGCAATGGTTCTGCGGGCCATCATTGACAGGTGACTAAATGGTCACCTATTTTGCGAGTATGGATGACGACCTGGTGTTCAAGGCGCTCGCGGATGCCACCCGCAGGCTGCTTCTGGATGCACTGCGGGCTCGCGACGGACTCACACTCACCGAGCTCGAGGCCGTCGTCGCGACTCAGGCCGACATGACGCGGTTCGGGGTGATGAAGCACCTGAAGGTTCTGGTCGAGGCGGGTCTGGTGAGGACCGTCAGAGACGGCCGGAACAAACGGCACCACCTGAACCCCGTCCCGATCCGCTTGATCCACGATCGCTGGATCTCTCGCTACACCGAAGTCCAGGTCGCTGCGCTCAGTGACCTCAAACAGCAGCTGGAGACCTCATGACTGAGGGAACGCAGATCTTCGAGATCTACATCCGAGCAACGCCGGAGCAGATCTGGGCGGCGATCACGTCCAACGAGTTCCGGGTCAAGTACTTCCACGGCGGCCGGGCCGAGAGCAGCTGGGAAACAGGCGCCCGGCTGCGCACGGTCGGCCCCGACGGCGACCTGTGGGGCGACAACGAGATCCTGCAGTCCGACCCACCGAAGCTGCTGTCCCACACTGGCGCAGTCTGTACGACCCGGCGATGGCGGCCGAGCCAACGAGCCGCGTCACGTGGACGATCGAGCCCATGAACGAGACCGACGCCCCCAGGTCGGGCGACTACTGCCGTCTTACCGTCACTCACGACCAACTCGAGAACTCGCCACTGACCGCGGAGTCCATCAAGGGCTGGACCTTCATCCTCAGCGGCCTGAAGTCGGTCCTCGAGACCGGGGAAGGACTGGTGACGTCATGGTGACCTGGTACCTGTACCGGCTGCTGCCGCATCGACCCGACTTCGCGGCCACGATGACCGCCGAGGAGAGCGCGGCCATGTTCGAGCACTTCGCCTACTGGCGCGGCCACCTCGACGCGGGGCGCGTGCTGGTGTTCTCGCCGGTCGCCGACCCCGGGCGCAGCTGGGGTTTCGCGGTGGTGTCGGGCGAGGCTGACGAGCTCGCCGACCTGCGCGCCGCCGATCCAGCGGTCAAGGCCGGCTACGCCGACGCCGATTTCCTCCTCCTACCCTCCCCGGTCATCGCCGGCCGGCCCCAGTGATGCCGTTAGGCACAAAGTCATCGCCACCGGACGGCATGGTCGCACCAAGACGCGGCTGTGACCGTTCGGCAAGCCCGAGGCCGACGTTGTACTGCACGAGCGAGTCACGAGGGACCACCGGCGCGCTTCTGCTTATGAGCGATGGCGGTAGGAACTTCACCGCGGCCGGCACAGGCTCAAGGGTGTGCCGACGTCCCGGCCGGATGAAGGCGTTTTCGACAGGTGTTCCTCCGGCAGTGTTGTGGCGCGTTGCAACGTTGCATGGTCACCGCACCACCCAAAGGCCCACGCGCTCGTGAAAGCTGTGCGGTGATGCGACCTTGTGGGGTTGCCGTGGCGGGGTTGGGAATGGCCGACGGCGAGCGGCGACGTAGGAGGCGCGGCTCGGGTGGGTGGGAGCTGCGACGGAGGAGCTGCGTGGCGGCTGTTCGGCTTACGTCTTGGTGGGTGCCCCCGGCAGGATTCGAACCTGCGACGCACGGTTTAGGAAACCGACGCTCTATCCCCTGAGCTACGGGGGCGCACGATGTGACCGGGGTAAGCGTAGCGGACGTTAGCCGGTGATTGCGGTGACGCCTAGGTGGCCGGCTATGGAGGCGTAGCGTTCGGCGTACAGGGTGGTGCAGCGGGAGGCTGTGCAGCCGGCGCCGGCGAAGGTTATGCCTCGGATGGTTGCGGTGGTTGAGCCGGAGCGGGTGTAGAGGGGGCCGCCGGAGTCGCCGCCGACGATTACTACGGAGGTGCCGCGGGTTGCCCGGATCACGTATGTCGTGCAGCCGTCGGGGTCGCAGTACTTGGCGCTGAGCGACTTCACGGTGATGCCGCACAGCGAAGTACTGAAGGAGCCGGACTGGCAGACGGATGCGCCGATGGCTGGGTCGCCGGCGCTCTTGACTGTGCGGGTGTCCACTGGGTCGCCGGGGCCGTCGGTCCAGATCTTGGAGCCGTAGGAGCTGCCGGTCACCAGGGCCTGGTCGTAGTCGGGGTAGTTCGTCCGAACCGTCGTGGTGCCGTAGTAGTGGCTGCCGGAGCGCCAGGCTGTGCCCTTGCCGCCGCAGTGGCCGGCCGTGACCGAGCCGCGCTGGCCGGTGGAGCGCTTGATGACCGAGAAGCCGGCAGTGCAGTTCTTGGTCGCCGATGAGATCCGCGCGCCGCCCCAGTGGCCGCCCTTCGCGGTGTCGTTCAACCGGCTGGTCCGCTGTGCGGCCCCGGCAACCGCCCGTACGCCGTCCAGCGACTGCAGCGCCTCGACCGCAGCGGCGGATGTTGTGGCCTTGTCGTACTCGACCACGATGTCCTCGGACGCCGGATCCAGGTCAACCGTGTAAGTGGTCTTCGCGGCATCGGCCCAGGAGCGGGCGCCTACCCGGTTCCAGGCGTCGGCGATGGAGCGGGCCGAGCGGCAGCTGCGCTCGACGCCGAGCATCTTGAGGCCGGCGGCCGGAACGTTCTTGGAGACGGCGGCCTGGTACTTCTTCTCGTCGGCGACCGAGTCGTCGATGACCACCTTGTAGCCGGTCTCGGCCGACCCCAGTACGCCGACGATGCCCTGGCTGAGCCCGTACGGCAGCCCCGACGTGGGACGCCCGGTCGCATCCAGCGGCTCGATCGACCGTACTGCGGTCGTCACGCCCTCGCCGATCGCCTCGCCCAGCGGCCTCGGGTCCTTGGCAGAGACTGGTTGCGCCAGCCGCGCCCGGTTGGAGGAGGACGTGGTGGGACTCGCGTGGTTGCACACCGCGGCCTTCGTGGCGGCTGTCGCAGCGCCCGGCGCAGCAGTCGACGGCAGGGCCGCGACCGAGGCTGCCACCAGTGACACGGAGCAAAGGGCGAGCAGCGGGACAGTAGCTGAGAGTCGCACTAAAGCTCCCCAATCGGTGGACGGCCTCCGCAATCGTCCGGTCAGGGACTGCACATAGTCAATAGCCGATCACGGTCCGCAAGCAAATTTGACTACCGTGCGCGAGCGTATCTCGCAACTTCACGCCCGTCGCCCGCGTAGAAAGCCAGGCTCGTGGTGTCGGCGCTGATCCGTTTGGCCGCCGCCAGTACCGCCGTGTGCGGCACGTTGTCGCAGCCGATCAGGCGGTGGCCGTTCGCCTGGCTGCTGAACTCGCCGCGCTGCCCGATCGAGTACGTGCCGCTGAGCGAGTTGCAGCCGTCCGAACCGACCCAGGTGCCGTCAGCCTTGAAGGTGATGATCGGGTCCTCGGGGCGCCCGGCCTTGAGGGTGGTGAAGCCGGCAAGCACCTGGGGACGCCAGGTCCCGGCCACTGTCTGGGCGGTTGTCGCAGGGGCCTGCTCGGTGGAGCCGGCGGTTGTGGGGCTGCTTGCGGCTGGCTCTGAGGTGGGCTGCGACGAGCCGTGCAGGCTGGAGCCGACGACTGCGATCACCGCGACCGCGGCAGCCGCAGTACCGGAGACCAGCCAGGTACGCCGCTGCGCGTGGTGCGCGCCGTTGGCGGCTCGGCCGGCCAGGTCAGCTGCCAGCGGGACGGAAGCCGCGGCGCGTTCGAACGTGGCGCGCAGTTCTTCCTCTAGCTCTGTCTTGCTCACGACAACCTCTCATCAACACGGTGGGACTGCCTCGTCCTGCGGAGCGCGGCGAGGGCTCTGCTCGCGGTCGCGCGCACCGAGGACGGTTTGATGCCGAGCAGGTCGGCGATCGTGCGGTCGTCCAGGTCCTGGTAGTAGCGCAGGACCAGGACGACCCTTTCCCGTGGCGACAACGTGGCGAGGGCTCGCCAGAGGTCGTCGGAGTTCACGATGTCCGTGGCCGGATCCGGAACCGTGCGATCGCTGCTGAGGTCGGCCGCCGGAGCCTCGGTGAAGGACCGGCGGCGCGTCATCGACAGGTAGGAGTTGATCAGGATCCGGCGTACGTAGAGGTGTGGGTCGTCGGCCCGCTGCACCTTGCGCCAGGACCGGAACGCCTGCATGAGCGCGATCTGGGCCAGGTCCTCGGCGCGTTGGTAGTCGCCGGAGACGGTGAAACCGAGGCGCACCAGTTCCTGCCCGCGCGCGGACGCGTACTCCTCGAACTCCACTCGCAACTCCCCAGCTGGGCGTACAACACCTCACACCTATTAGACGCACTGTGCTACCCAGGGTGCTGCAGAGATTCACACACAGTTCCGTCTCACCCCACTCGCACCCGGTACGCCGGTACGCGGGCGCGCGAACTGCCGGAGGCGTCAGGGTGCGGGGGCGCAAACGCGGATGAGCACGAGGCTGGCGGCTCGCCTCGAGAGACGGCGGCGGCGAGCCGGGTGCGCCAAGAGGCAGGGGTTGGCGTCGAGGAGCTGGCGGCGGCGGGGCGGGGATGCCCGTGAGGCAGGGCTGGCATTGAGGACCTGGCACCCGGGCGTCTGTTGGGGCGCGGTGAGGTGCGGGCGAGGTGGCGGTTGGGCGTCAGTCGGGGGCGCGCCGGGCGAGAGGCTGGTGGCTGGCCTAAACCGGGTGGGGCCTGGCCACCCGCCTTGCGGGGTCCCCTGGGGGTGGTCGCAAGGCGGGTGGGTGACCCTGGCTCGGACGGCTTCGGGGGGCGCGTCCGGGGCAGGGTCAGCGTAGGCCGAGCGCCTTCACCAGCTCGGGGGTAACCTGCCGCGGCGCGGGGAGCTCGCCTGGCTTGCCCTGTCCTTCGAAAGAGGTTGCGACCAGCTGGCGGCAACCGAATGCTTCCGCGGTGAACGACAGGACGCCGCGGTCGTTGTCGGTGAAACGCAGAACGTAGGTCGGGCCTAGTTCCTTGGTGCACATGGCCGGCTTCTTGGCCACCGGCGGTGCGCTGTTCACCAGGGCGAACAGGTCCGTGGCCTGTTTGGCGGTCCGCTTGGTGTTGACCGTGGCGTAGTCCTGGCCGGTCGCGTCCGGCTCGAACTGGCAGATCGTCACGCTGACCGGCTGGAACAGGGACTTGGCGGTCCCCTTCCCCCAGACAGCCTTGTCGACGGCCGTACGGATCGCGCTGATGGTCTCCGGGCATTCCATGCTCGGTGTGCCGCTGGGTGTGGCGGTGGGGGGAGTGGGCGTTGTGCCGACTGTGGTCGGCGTCTGGCTGGGCGGCTGGGCGCCGGCGCCGCTTGGGCTCTCGTCACCGCAGGCGGCGGTGAATCCGAGAACTGTCACGACGAGCGTCGCCCCGATGAGGCCCCGTGTCCTTGATGCACTCACGACTCGGTCCTTCCGGGTTGGGCAAGGAGACCATCATGGTCGAGGAGGATCTCACTGGTCGTGGCAGAACTGTCACGGCGGCGCGTCTATCTGGTCACGAGGCGGATCGAGTGTCAAAAGTGGCAGTTCTGTAACGCGTGCGACCTGTTCGGGCCCCGGCAATGGGATGATCTGGCGGCAACCGGAGTGACCTGAGGACCGGAGTACCCGACTGGGAGGACGGACGTGGGCAAGAGGAAGGACGCGGCGGAGCTGGCTCGCCGCGAACGCGAGGAATGGCAGCTGGGTCAGGACTGGGCCCGCTGGCTGATCGCGGGCAACACCCCGCAACCGCTCACGTTGTTCGGAATCGTCCTGGAACATGGGGAGATCGCCTACCTGCAGTCCTCCGCGCACTACGCCCGCCTGTACGCCGGGAGTGGCGCCTACACCACCAGCGGCGGGCTGTTCATCGGCAAGCCGGGCATGGTGCTCGGCATGATGGCGGCGAACGCGGCGGTCAACGCGAGCCGGAAGGCGGCCGCCCGGCGGAACACCCAGGTGCTGTGGCGCGATCTGCAGGAAGTCCCGTTGATCGCGACCAACTACCGGCTGATGTGTCATCTGCCGGCCCGGGGCTGGTTGAGCTTCTACTACAACGCGGTCCAGGAGTTCTATCCCGATCCGGCCAACTGGACGGTGACGTTCGGCTTCCAGAACGCCGAGCCGTTGCGCCTCGGCGGACTGGCGGTACCGACGTTGTCCGTGCTCACCGCGTGGTGTGTGCTCGGCGAACGCTGGCAGCAGGAGCCCGGGATCGCACCGCTCGTGCAGGCCGCAACAGCTCCCCAGGTGCAGCCGCCGGAGCAGCAGGCTCAGCTGGAAGGCCAGCAGAAGAACCTGCCTCGAATCCCAGGCCAGGACTGACCCGAAGCGAGGGCCGAGAACCGGATCGCGACTTCACGCGTCGCCCGTCCAGCCCGGACGACGTCGTCACCGCCGTCCGGTACGGGCGCGCCCCAAATCTTGCCGTTCACCAAGCCCGCGTCGATGGCTGGCCCGACGTGCTCCTCGCGGCCCCAAGTCGATGGCTGCTCCGACGTGCTCCCCTGCGGCCCTAAGTCGATGGCTGCTCCGATGTGCTCTCCTTCGGTCGGTAGCCTGGATGCATGACAAGCCCGTACGAAGACGACGAGCCGCTGCTGCCGGACCAGACCCGGGATGACGACGCCCGCACCTGGGGCGAGAACGACACCAGCGACGACGACGAACGCATCCTCCGCGAGGTCCCGCCACACCACTGAGCCCGCTGACCCGGTGAGTTGAAGACCCGATGAGTACGGTTCTTCTGATTCACGGTGGGTTGTGGGACTCGATGGACGCGGAACGCTTCTGGCGTACTCCGAACGTTGTCGCCGAACTGGAGGTACGCGGCGGCTACTGCTGGCGGGCGCGGAGGGCGTCGCGGATTTCGATCAGGAGTTCCTGGTCCATGGTGAGCGGCTCGGGGTCTTCCTCGGGGGTGTCGGAGCGGGCGGCGCGGCGGTCCTGGATCTTCTTCATGGGGACGACGAGGACGAAGTACACGACGGCGGCGGTCAGGAAGAAGACGATGAAGGCGTTGATGACCGCACCTAGGTCGACCTTCGAGGCTGCGTTGCCGTCGACGATGTAGAAGGCCAGGCCGTTGACGTTCTTGCCGCCGAGGGACGCGATCAGCGGGGAGACCAGATTGTCGACCACGGTCTTCACGACCGTGGCGAAGGCGGTGCCGATGACGACCGCGATGGCCAGATCGAGGACGTTGCCCCGCATCAGAAACTTCTTGAAGCCCTCGAACATGGTGCCCGCCTCCACGGATGTGGGCCCGGTCGGACCCTCGACTGATTGACCCCGCAAAAGTAGGACCCAGCCCGGTGGATGGCGAGCAAACGCGCCGCAGCGTCACCGATCGCGATCGGATGTGTCCGATAGGTGATCAGCTCGTGTCCGGAGTCAGCGCGAAACTGATCCGGGCGTTGGCGCTGGCCTGGGCCACTTTGGCGATGGACTCCCGGCCTGCGGCGATCACGACCAAGGCGCCGGACGATCCGGTGGTCGAGGCGCGGGCAGCGGGGAGTGCGAGCACACGCACCCCGTCGGCCAGGGGAGTGGCGGCATCGCCGGGGGTGCTCGTGGCGGCGTACAGGTCTATTCGGTCGCCGACCTGGAGGAGGGTGGTGAGGTCGGCGTCGTCGACGCGCACGGGATAGGCGAATTGGCCGGGTGGCAGCGCGGCAGGCGTGAGGAAGCGGGCGTCGGTCAGTGGCTCGCCGGAACGCACTGGGCCCGCCAGGACGCGTTTGGTGAGGTCGCTGCCAGGGCGGAGCGCGCCGGAGGGCACGACTCCGGTGGGTAGTCGCACGGTGCGGAGGTCACGCGCGGTCGGAGGCGAGCCGCCGGACAGGTCGCGCGCCGCCGCCAGCACGGCCACGGTGGGCGGCGGTGGCGGAGACAGGGCGGTCAGGCCGCAGTACACGGCTGCCGCGGCGGACAGCCCCGCGAGGAGACGGCGGTGCCGGCGAACGGCTTTCAGCAGATGACGAAAAAGTGGTCGGCTCATGCCAGAGAAGGTACGAGCCTTCGAGCACCGTTCCCCCGTTGTCCACAAGGGAATCCGGGAAAGTTCAGGCGGCGCTGCTCGACGACGACCCCGAAGAGCCGGCCGAGGACGAACCCGAGGACGACGAACCAGACGACGACGAACCGGATGACGAACCAGCCGAGGACTTCGCGGCGTCCGACTTCGCCGAGGTGGACGAGGACGACTCCGAGGAGGACGACGACTCGCTCTTGGCCGACACCGTGCTGCTGTTCGACGAGCGGCTGTCGGTGCGGTAGAAACCCGAGCCCTTGAAAACGACGCCGACCGCGTTGAAGACCTTGCGCAAGGTGCCCTCGCACGCCGGGCAGACCGTCAGGGCGTCATCGGTGAAGCTCTGGCGGACCTCGAGCGAGTTACCACACTCGGTGCACTGGTACTGGTACGTCGGCACGTGATTCCCCTTCAGTCCGCTGGCACTCGTACTACTCGACTGCTAATAATGCGCCACGGGCCCGAAGTATTCCAACTCCGGCCCCGCGGCCACCCGGCTCCGGCCCCGCGGCCACCCGGCTCCGGCCCCGCGGCCACCCGGCTCCGGCCCCGCGGACACCCGGTCTAGGCCGCTTTCCGCCGGACCGAGAAGTTCCAGCAGCCGGCGATCACGTTGCGGACGTGGACCAGCGCGACGGCAGGGTCGTCGAAGAGCCGTTTGAGCTCTCCTTCGCTCTCCCCAGGCTCGGCCAGCACCCCTTCGAGCATCTGCCCGGCAGCGTCGTACGGGCGCAGTACTGCCCGCCGATCGATGAAGTCGGCGGGAAAGGACGATCCGGTGAAGCCCGGGCACGCCTCAACGTGGACGAAGACCGGCCCGATCTCCGCGTACGGGCCGCCGAGTTCCGAGGGGCGGTAGGAGATGAGGGCGATCTGCTCGCCCTCGCGAGACAGCCTCAGGCAACAGCGCAAAGGAGCGCCGGCTCCGGAGGTCCGGGGGACCAGCGGGTTGCCGTGGTCGTCATAGCCGTTGCAGCGGATCCTGTCCAGGTCGCGGGCCGGAACGGGGACGAACTCGAGCTCGGTGATCATGCCGGTGGAACGCGAACAGCACCGATTATGTGAGTGGTTGTCCACAGTCCAGGGGAGCGGCATTTGGGGTGGGCCGCCGCATTCTCTAAGTTTGGTCCGTGCGTCGCCTGCTGCGAGTCATCATTGTGTCCGGAATCGCGATCGCCACCTTGCTTCTGGTGGTGGCCGGGACCGGCATCTTCGTCGTCCGCCACTCCTTCCCGAGCTACGACGGGACGGTCGAGCTGACCGGCCTCGACGCGGACGTGGAGGTGGTCCGCGACGGCAACGGCATTCCGCAGATCTACGCCGACAAGCCGGGTGATCTCTTCGCTGCCCAGGGCTACGTGCACGCTCAGGACCGCTTCTTCGAGATGGACTTCCGCCGCCACGTCACCTCCGGCCGGCTGGCCGAGCTGTTCGGCAAGGACGCGCTGGAGACCGACAAGTTCGTCCGCACGCTGGGGTGGCGCCGGGTCGCGGAGAAGGAGCTCGGCCTGCTCACACCGGCCACCCGGCAGTACCTCGACGACTACGCCCGCGGCGTCAACGCCTACCTGGCCAGCCACGCGGGCTCCGGCCTCAGCCTCGAGTACGCCGTACTGTCGCTGAAGGATCTCAACGGGCCGGACTACCGTCCCGAGCCGTGGACAGCGGCCGACTCGCTGGCCTGGCTGAAGGCGATGGCGTGGGATCTCGGCGGCAACATGAACGACGAGATCGCCCGGACCAAGCTCGCGGCGAAGTACCCGGCCACCAACATCGAGACCCTCTACCCGGCCTACCCCTACGACCGCAACGAGCCGATCGTCCCGACCGCCGCGGTGAGCAAGGGCGGCACGTTCACCACCTCCCCGGCCGACACCGAGGCGCGGCGCGGGATGCTGACCCAGGATCTGCTCAAGTCGCTCGACACCGTCCAGAAGGTGGCGAAGGGGCTGCCGCAGCTCCTCGGCCGCGGCGACGGGATCGGTTCGAACTCCTGGGTCGTCTCCGGTGAACACACCACGACCGGCAAGCCGCTGCTGGCCAACGACCCGCACCTCGGCGCCACGATGCCGGGGATCTGGACCCAGGTCGGCCTGCACTGCAACAAGGTCGGCACCGGTTGCCCGTACGACGTGTCCGGCTTCAGCTTCTCCGGTCTGCCCGGTGTGGTGATCGGCCACAACGGCGCGATCTCCTGGGGTTTCACCAACCTCGCCCCGGACGTGATGGACCTCTACCTGGAGAAGTTCAGCGGTCCGGACGCCGTCGTCTTCGACAACAAGATCCGCCCGCTGGTCAAGCGCGAGGAGAAGTTCAAGGTCGCCGGCCAGGACGAGGAGGAGACGATCGTCGTCCGGGAGTCCCGGCACGGCCCGATCATCTCCGACGTCTCCGACGACGCGGGCGACGCCGGCAAGCTGGCGGGCGAGCGGCTGAAGAACCCCGAGGCGTACGGCATCGCTCTGCAATGGACCGCCCTGACGCCGGGCAAGACCGCCGATGCGCTGTTCGCGATCAACCGGGCGCAGGACTGGAAGTCCTTCCGGGCCGCCGCGGCGCAGTTCGAGGTGCCCTCGCAGAACCTCGTGTACGCCGACCGCGAGGGCCACATCGGCTATCAGGCGCCCGGCCAGGTGCCGATCCGCAACCGCGGTAACGGCGACTGGCCGGCTCCCGGCTGGGACTCGCGCTACCGCTGGACGGGGTACATCCCCTTCGACTCGATGCCCACCGAGGCCGACCCCGACGACGGCATCATCGTGACGGCGAACCAGGCCGTCGTACCGAAGACCTACCCGTACCACCTGACCGACGACTGGGACTACGGCTACCGGTCGCAGCAGATCCTCGAGCGGATCCGCGCCGGCGGCAAGCTGGACGCGAACGCGATGGCCTCGATCCAGCTCGACACCAAGAACCGCAACGCCGAGGCGATCGTCCCCTACCTGCTGCACGTCCAGATCAACGACGAGTTCGACCGGCAGGGGCAGGACACGCTGCGGAACTGGGACTTCACCCAGCCGGCCGACTCCGCGCCGGCGGCGTACTTCAACGTCGTCTGGCGCAACCTGCTCGAGCTCACCTTCCACGACCAGTTGCCGGAGGACACCTGGCCGGACGGCGGGTCGCGCTGGTTCGAGGTGATGCGCAAACTGGTCACCCAGCCGAACAGTGCCTGGTGGGACAACCTCGGCACCCCCCAGCGGGAGAGTCGCGACGACATGCTCCGGGAGGCGCTCGTCAACGCCCGCGCGGAGATCACCACCAAGATGGCCCGCGATCCCTCCGGCTGGCAGTGGGGCCGGTTGCACAAGCTGACGCTGACCAACCAGACACTCGGCAAGTCGGGGATCGGTGTGGTGGACAAGCTGTTCAACCGCGGCCCGTACGAGCTGGGTGGCGGTTCGTCGCTGGTGAACGCGACCGCGTGGGACGCGTCGGAGGGCTACGGGGTGACCGCGGTGCCGTCGATGCGGATGGTGGTCGACCTGGCCGACTTCGACAAGTCGCGCTGGATCAACCTGACCGGCGTCTCCGGCCACGCGTTCATGTCGAACTACACCGACCAGACGGAGCTGTGGGTGCGTGGCGAGACGCTGCCGTGGGCCTTCACTCGCGGCGCGGTCGAGGCGACCCGCAAACACACGCTCACCTTCACCAAACCCGAGAACTAGCAACCCCGTTCACCGGGTCTAGCCGGCCGGACCGATGCGGTCCGGCTGGTCGATCTCGCGGCCGCGACCGAAGGGCCGGTTAGAAGGCGGCTTCGAACGCCGCGAAAAGCTCGGGCGGCCAGGTCCAGATGGCTCGTTGGGTCAGCAGCAGTACTACGGTCCGCTGGTCCGGCGAGGTCGACCACAGGGTGCCGAGCCCACCGGCCCAGCCGTACCGCCCGCCGCCGACCGACACCCCAAGACCCCAGCCGGTGTCAGGTCCGAGGAAGTCAACCGCCGCCGCTCGCTGTTCCGCGGTCAAGTGATCCGTGGTCATCTGCCGCACGGACTCGCTCGACAGAATTCCGTTGCCTCCAGCAAGCATCATTCGGGCGAACGCGTGGAAGTCGTCCACCGTCGAGATCAGCCCACCGGCTCCGTCAGGGAACGACGGCGGAGTCGACCACTGGCTGGAACCAGCGCTGTCGAAGTCCTCCTCGCCCAGGTACGCCGTAGTCAGCCGCCCAGGATCCGCAGCCGTGAATCCCGTGTCCTTCATCCCCAAAGGCTCGAAGATCCGCTCCCGCAGCACCTCCTCGAGCGACTGACCCGCAGCCCGAGCGATCAGTACTCCGAGCACCTGCGAGCCGGTCCCGTACATCCACCGCTCACCCGGCTGGTACTGCAACGGCAGCGTCCCGAGTCGCCGCATCCACTCATCGGGATCCAGCGGCGACCGCGGTTTCGGCGGCCCGAAGGTCCGCAGTTCGAGTTCTTCCTCCCGAGAGCGGATCTCGGCGTTGTCCGACTCGCCGAGCCCCATCCGGAACGTCAGCAGGTCCCGCACCGTGATCGCCCGCACAGCCGGCACCGTGTCGTCGAGCGGCCCGTCCGGACGACGCAGTACGAGGGGCGAGGCGAGTTCCGGGATCAGGTCGCCGATCGGCTCGTCGAGCTTCAGAACGCCCGACTCGACCAAGCTCATCGTCGCCGCGGCCACGATCGGCTTGGTGAAGGACGCTACTCGGAACAAGCTGTCCCGTTGCATCGGCGGGCCACCGGAAGCGAGGTTGCCGACGACGTCCACCCGCGTCTCCCCGTCGCGGCTCACCAGGGCGACGGCCCCCGCCAGAGTGCCCTTGTCGACGGCTGAAGTCAGTTGGTCGTGCATCAGCCCATCATGTCGGACACCTGGACCAGTCGGGTCGGCGTGAGGGCAGCGTGGACCGGCTGGTCGTGCGGATCGGCCGGGAGCGAGTCGACGATCTCGGAGTCGTAGACCACGGCCCAGACCGGAGTACCGGGGGAGACGCGCGTCAGGGCTCGGTCGTACGAACCGCCGCCGCGCCCGAGTCGTACGCCGTGACGGTCGACCGCCAGCGCCGGGCAGATCACCAGTTCCGCAGTACCGATTGCGTCGGCTCCCAGGTCGACGGGTGGTTCCGAGAGGCCGAGCCGCCCCGGGACCAGGTCGGCTGCTCCTGGCGCGATGCCCCAGCCGAGGTCGTTGTCGGCGTACAGGACCGGCAGGAGCACCTCACGGCCGGAAGCGAGCAGCCAGTCGATCAGCGGACCGGTCTGCGGCTCGGTGCCCATCGAGATGTAGAGCGCGATCCGTCGAGCGGCCAGTACGTCGGCCTGCTCGCGGGCGACGGCGAGCAGTCCCGCGCCGGAGGGCACGGTCATCCGTTGCCGCGCGGCCAACAACTCCTGGCGGATCGCCGCCTTGGGGGAGAGCACAGCGTGAGCCTAGTCCCCGGCGTCCGGCTTTCCTGCGACGCGGAGTGACACAGTTAACGTCGCGTGGTGATCGACTGCCCTAGGGTTGGGACATGAGTGAGGCAGGTCTTCAGCAGGCACAGGAGAAGATGCGGGCGGCCGGCGCGGCCGAGGTCGCGATCAAGGTCTTCTCGCACTACTACCGATTGCTCGAGTCGGGTCAGCAGGGCACGATCCGGGAGGACGACATCGAGCCGGTGGGCGAACTGCCCCACCTGGAGAACCTCGACACCGACCAGGAGTCGCGGCGGGCAGCCCTCGCCGAGACCGTGGTGATCAAGCTCAACGGCGGCCTGGGGACGTCGATGGGCGTGACCGGGCCGAAGTCGGCGCTGCCGGTCAAGGACGGGCTGAGCTTCCTCGACATCATCGCCCGCCAGATCCTGGCCACCCGCAAGGCGTACGACGTACCGCTGCCGCTGGTGCTGATGAACTCCTTCCGCACCAAGGAGGAGTCGCGGGCCATCCTCAGCCAGTACTCCGACCTGCCGGTGGACGGCGTCCCGCTCGACTTCCAGCAGAACATGGAGCCCAAGCTCCTCGCCGACGACCTGACCCCGGCCGAGTGGCCCGACGACCCTGAACTGGCCTGGTGCCCGCCTGGTCACGGTGACCTGTTCACCGCGCTGGTTGCGTCGGGCACCCTCGACGCGCTCCGGGAGAAGGGTTTCCGGCACGCGTTCGTGTCCAACGCCGACAACCTCGGCGCCACCCCGGACGGCCGGATCGCCGCTTGGATGGCCGAGCACGACGTCCCGTTCGGGATGGAGGTCTGCCGCCGGACCAGGTCGGACCGCAAGGGTGGCCACGTCGCCGTCCGCAAGTCCGACGGGCGGTTGATCCTGCGCGACAGCGCCCAGGTGCACGCGGACGACACCCAGCACTTCCAGGACATCACCCGGCACCGGACGTTCAACACGAACAACCTGTGGATCGACCTGGACCGGCTCGCCGAGCTGATGGCGGGCCACGACGGCATCCTCGGGCTGCCGATCATCGTCAACCGCAAGACGGTCGACCCGGCCGACTCGTCCTCGCCGAAGGTGATCCAGCTGGAGACCGGGATGGGCACCGCGATCGAGACCTTCGAGGGGTCGCAGGCGGTGGTCGTCGACCGGAGCCGGTTCAAGCCGGTCAAGACCACCAACGACCTGCTGGTACTGCGTTCCGACGTGTACGAACTCGACGATGCGGGCGACCTGACCACGACGCACGAGGGCGACGAGCCGTACGTCGACCTGGATTCGGAGTACTTCAAGATCCTGGCCGACTTCGAGGCACGGTTCCCGGCCGGCCCGCCGTCGCTGGTCCGGGCCGACCGGCTCGAGGTCCGCGGTGATGTTGCCTTCGGCAAGGACGTGGTGGTGCTCGGCGAGGTCGAGGTGGAGGCGCCGGCCGGGGAACGGCTGGAGATTCCCGACGGGACCGAGCTCCGTGGATGATGTCTGGATCCGGCCGATGGAGCCGTACGACACGGACGAGGCCGCAGCGGTTTGGTGGCGCTCCCGGCATGCTCAGGGTTCGCAGGTGCCACCGGCCGTCCACACTGAGGAACAGGTCCGCGGCTGGTTCGCCGAGGTGCTGCTACCGGACGGGCAGAGCTGGGTAGCGATGGACGACGGCCGGATCGTCGCCGTACTGACGCTGGACGGCGACGACCTCGACCAGCTGTACGTCGACCCGGACGTGGCCGGCCAGGGCATCGGCTCGACCCTGGTCGACCTCGCGAAGGACCTGCGGCCCGGTGGACTCGCCTTGTGGACGTTCCAGAGCAACACGCGGGCACAGGAGTTCTACCGGCGGCACGGGTTCACCGAGGTACGGCGTACCGACGGTGCCGGCAACGAGGAGCACGAGCCGGACGTCAGGATGGTGTGGGGCGCGCATCCCGAAGCGGCATCGTGAGCTGCTCTGCTGCTTGGGTTCTGGCGTAGTAGACCTCGCGGCCGAGTCGGCGGCGTTCTACCAAGCCACTGCTGTGCAGGCGTCCCAGGTGATAGGACACGGTGGCTTTGGACAGGCCGAGACGGGCAGCAAGGCTGTGTCCCGGCTGGGGGACTTCCAAGGCGGCTATGAGGCGATGGCGAGTGCCTAGGCCATCGGTCAGCGGCTCGTCGGGGGCGTCGGCTGTTGCGTGGGGGCCGATGACGGCAGCGCGGCCTCTGCAGGGGTAGCCGATCAGTAGGTCGCCGCCGGAGATGATGATCGCGCGGCCGCGGTCGAGCAGCACCGAAGGTGCCAGCACTATGCGGCGGCCGGTCCGCGTCAGGTCGAGCTCCAGCGGGGAGTCGAGCTGTGCGCTCTGGCCGTCCCAGTCCTCGCCGTCGACGAGTTCGACGGCCGCGGAGGACATACCGGTCGTCTTCACGAGCTGCAGCCGGTGCATGACGTCGGTCTCGGTCACTGACCGGATCACTGGCCAGGTGGGCGCAAGGAGCACCTGCCACGCTTCTGCCAAGGCCTGCTGAACAGCAGCCAGCAGTGGAGCGGTGTCGCCGGCCCAAGCCGCTGCAACCAGTGCGGTCGGCTGCTTACGCCACTTGTCCGCTACAGCCGGTACTGCGCCCAGGTTGCGGGCGAAGTATTCGTCGACCGGCCCTAGGCGGTAGGTGAGGCGTAGGTGGGCGCGCAGGTCGTCAAGCGGAGTGGCGGCGATGGCAGCGAGCTCGGCCTCGGGAGTCGGGCGGTACTGGTCGGTGAGCGGGATGAGGAAGTCCGGGACTGAGTGGGTCGCTGGGTCGATCAGGTCGAGTAGCAGCGCGCGGCTGGCCGACGAGACCCGGGCCCAGCGCTGAGGGAGCCAGGCCGGTGGCTGGTGTGGGCGCTGCCGGATCCACAGGACGGCTTCGACGACATGCATCATCGGTGACACGGTGAAGCGCAACGTGGACAACTGGTGGTCGTTCAGGCCGAGCCGGATCACCTCACTGATCATCGCTGGTGATGGGGTCGGCCGCGAGAGTTCGAAGGTCTCGAATGGATGGCGGCCGAGGCTGTGGGCGGGGTGTGCTGTGCCACCAACGCCCGATCGGTTTGGAGCCCATCATGCGCCGTACGCACTCCCTCCTGATGGCGACCACTCTGGTCGCCTGCCTCCTGCTCGGCGGAAGCACGGCGCAAGCTGGAAGCCCAGCGCAGGCCGGCAGCACGGCCGAAGCTGGCAACACGGCTGAAGCTGGCGCGGCTGAAGCTGGCGGCGGCGCGGCTGAGGTCGGCGAGGCGGCGGTGGGCGGCGGTGGGTGGAGTGGGCTGAGCCAGTGTGTGCAGCCTGAGCTGGCCGCCTACCTTTGTGGCGAGCTGACAGTCCGGCTGGATCGCTCAGACCGCCGGAGCAAGACCCTGGACCTGCCGGTGCTAGTGGCAGGCAACCCGCAGGCCAAGCGCACGATGCTAATGCTCACGGGAGGACCTGGACAGCCGGGCCCGGTCCTTGCGCCGCGAGTCCTGCAGGCCTTTGAGGGCATCCGCAACGACTACCGCATCGTCATGCTGGACCAACGCGGTACGGGCGCCAACGCGCTGAACTGTCCCGAGCTCCAGGCCGAGCGCGGTGGCAGCGATCTCCGGGTGCCGACCAAGGTCGCAGTACTGGCGTGTGCAGCGACCCTGGGCGCTGACCGTGAGCACTACGCGACCACAGACTCCGTGGCCGACTTCGAGGACCTACGGCGAGCACTCAAGGTCGAGCAGTGGGCCGTCAACGGCGTCTCCTACGGCACCTACACCGCGCAGCGGTACGCCGCCGCGCACCGGTCGAGGGTCACCCACCTCGTGCTCGACTCGACAGTGCCGGTCGATTCCTTCAGAGCCGACCTGGCAGAGACCTTCAACGAGTACGCCCGCGTACTACGCGACGTCTGCACAGCCCCCGGCCGCAACTGCCCTGGCGACCCCGCCGCCGACCTGGCGTCCGTAGTACGGCAGGACCCGGCTCTCGGGCCGAAGTTGCTCGAGGCGATCACGATGATGGGGTACGTCGACCCGGCTCGCCTCCTGTTCGCTCCAGAGGCACTGCACGCGGCGGCCAACGGCGACAGCAAGCGGCTCGGAGACCTGTTCGCGCTGGTCGACCGCTTCAGCCAGGCACCGGCATCGCAGTACAGCCAGGGAATCCAGGCGGCGACGCTCTGCCTCGACCTGGACTTCCCCTGGGGCGGCGCACAGTCGCCGGAGCACAGCAGGGCCCGCAAGGCTGACCGGGCTATCAGCAAACTCACTGCTGAGCAGTTGTGGCCGTTCAACGCCGAAACGGCTCGCAGGAACGGCGAGATGGTGATGTGCGAGTACTGGCCCAAGGTCAAGGACCGTGAGGTTCACGGGCTCTCACTGCGAGGTGTCAACGCTCTGCTGCTGCACGGCGAGCGCGACTTGGGTACGCCGCTCATCTGGGCGCATGAGGCTCATCGGGACATCCCCGGGTCGCGGCTGGTCGTAGTACCGGATGGTGGTCACTCGCTGCAGGTCAGTGGGGCCGGTACCGTCCGGCAGACCGTCACGGACTTCCTCCTGAGCTGATGCTCAGGACACTCCGTAGTGGGTGGCGACCGCGGCGGCGCGGTTGCCCAGGGAGGCGCGCAACCACTGCGGGGACAGGGCTTCCGCGCTGGTGGCGAGCTTCCACAAGGCCCACTGGGCATGTCGCGAATCCTGGAAGGTCACCTCGAGCAGCCGCCAGCCGTGGGCATCGGCCTCTTCGGAGAGAACGGCCAGGGCATTGCCCACCAGGTCATCGCGATGCGCGGGATGGACCCGCACCTGCACGGTGACCTGCTCGCCACCGGTCCGGAACTGTGTGCTGCGTTCCTGCCAGGCCTGGTCGAGATCGACGCCGTCGGGCCGCTGAGCGGGGTCGGGGAGCTCCTCGGCGGCCAGGATCCGGGACAGCCGGTAGGTACGGTCGGCGCCGGACTTCATCGCCAGCAAGTAGCCCTTGTCGCGTGCGGTGACCAGGCCGACCGGGTCAACCGTGCTCCACCTCGAGGCCTTGTTCGCCGCGGCGTAGCGGATGCGCAGCTTGTGGCCGGCCAGTACCGC
Source organism: Kribbella sp. CA-294648 (assembly GCF_050943845.1). Taxonomy (NCBI): domain Bacteria; kingdom Bacillati; phylum Actinomycetota; class Actinomycetes; order Propionibacteriales; family Kribbellaceae; genus Kribbella; species Kribbella sp. CA-294648. The sequence continues at coordinate 7,264,051 of NZ_CP191981.1, read as the reverse complement.
CCGCCGGATCTCGCTCATGATGCTGTCCGGCACCTCCTCCGGGACCAGCTTGCGGGCGAGGAGGTCGGTCTCGGGATCGATGAGCAGGCGCTGAGCCGCGCCGGTCGCGGTCGCGCGATGGCTCTCGGGGAGCGCGTCGACCACCTTGAGCATGGCCGAGGCGAGCGCCGAGCCGAGGCCGAAGGCCTGGGCCCCGCGACGCGATCCGGCGACCACCAGGGCGAGCGCCTCCTCGTGGTTCAGGCCGGTCAGCTCGGTCTGGAAGCCGGGCAGCAACTCGAACCCGCCCCGCCGGCCGCGTTCGGCGTAGACCGGGACGCCTGCCGCGGACAGTGCCTCGATGTCGCGCAGCACGGTCCGGGTGGCCACCTCGAGCTCGCGAGCCAGCTCCGGCGCGGACATCCGGCCGTTCTGGCGCAGTAGCAGGACCAGCGAAACCAGGCGGTCTGCGCGCATGCGAAAACTCTACCGGAATACACGACACAGGGTGTCGTGATTCGCTGAGAGGCTTAGGGCAGTGACTCTCAGGCACCCTGAGCGGTCATTCCATACGGTCTAGGCGCGCGCAGGCAGTGCCACGGGGGACCGGACTTCGGTGGTCGAGTGCTGCCCTGGTCCGGACGACCGTCGGTGTCCGCTGCCACGGTACTAGCCGTTCTCAAGTCACTACCTGAAGGAGTACTCGGTGGGCTCTCAGCTCAACCCCTACATCAGCTACAACGGCAACGCGCGACAGGCGATGGAGTTCTACCAGGAGGTTCTGGGCGGCAAGCTGGAACTGGGCACGCTGGCGGACTTCGGTGCCGCCCCGGCGGACGCCCCGCACGCCGGCCTGATCATGCACGCCAAGCTCGAGTCCCCGGCCGGCTACACGCTGAACGCCTTCGACGTGCCGGAGGGGATGCCCTACCAGCCGGGCAACAACGTCGCGATCTACCTCGGCGGCGACGACGCCGAGCTCCGGGACCACTTCGAGAAACTCTCCGCCGGCGGCACCGTGACGATGCCGCTGGAGAAGCAGGTGTGGGGCGACGAGGCCGGCGCGCTGGTGGACCAGTTCGGGATCTCCTGGATGTTCAACATCACGCAGTAGCACTCCTGATCGACCACGGAGTTCGGGCGGTGGGCCGGTGTGACCGGCCCGCCGCCGCTCTGCCGCGGGGATTTCCTCTCCAGACCGGTGAAAACGGAGCGGAATTTCCCGGCCATTACCATCGTTGAAATGCGCCTGCGCACAATAGGCAGGCAATGTCCAGACGTTTTGACGAGCCTGGATATCGGCCCGGATATGTTGATCGCTGGTTCGCGCGATGATAACCGGGCAGGGGTGCAGGGGGTGGTGGAGTTCACCGGGAAGCCACCAATCGGTTGGATTTTGAATCCTTGACGGATGGAACCTCCGAAGTGTTAAGGTCGCATCACACTTCGATGGCGACCAGGGAATTGAGTCGCAGTGAGGCAACTCATTTCCCTGGCCGCCACCTCTATGCCCGGGGGGGCCATGAAGAAAATCATCCCGACATTGTCGATCGCCACCGCCGTCTTTTTGGTGGCGGGCGCCACCGTCATCAATTCCGCGTACGGCCAGGCCGAAGCGCCCAATGACCCGCCGGCCGGAGCGGCTGCGGATCCACACGCCGGACACGGCACCCACAGCGAATCCGCGGTCAAAGGCGCCCGCCGGCGGACCGGCGGAACCCCAGTGCCAGTAAGGGATCTCAGCGCGACGCTGGCCAGCGCGGAAGCCAACGCCACCGCCACCGCCGGTACGCCGGCCCGGTTGCTGCAACTCCTGGGCGAGCGGATCGTGGCCAAGGACCTGAACGGAATCATCGCGCTCCATGAGCCCACGGCGGCCGTGGTCAATTGGGACGGAACGATTTCCAAGGGCCGGCCGGCGATCCGGGCGATGTACATCGAATGGTTCAAGTCGGATCCGGTGCTCATCGTCAATCCACTGCAGACCTTGATCAACGGAGGCCAGCCCGGACCGAATGGGACGCTGGTGAACCGCACCGCAAGTATCATGGGTGACTACACCCTGGAGCAGACCGCGCCGGACGGCACCCGGGAGAAATTCACCGGGAATTTCTGCGACATCGTCCGCCAGCAGCCGGACGGCACCTGGCTGTATCTCCAGGACAATCCGTACCCGCCGCACAGCTGATCGGTTGATCTCGGCGATTCGACCTTCTTTGTCCTTGACCGGAAATCGGCCGGGGGCACAGAAGGTCTGATCCGCCCTACCCAAAATCACGCATTCCGGGGGAACTCCTGCCACCATGCGGTCCGCGCCCCGGCCATCGGCCGGCGGTGCCGGGCCGCGGGTCGATGCGCGGACGCGAGTTGCCCACATGTCTGAGGTTTGGAGCAAACTTGAACGGCACCTCGCTCGAAGTTTCGCAAGCCCCGGCTGCCTGGCAGCAGCCTCAGTGGGAAGACCCAGCAGAGGTTGCGCAGGTCCGGGATGTGCTCTCGGGCCTTCCTCCGCTCGTGGAGACCGACTCCCTGGCCCGGCTCCGGAGTCTGCTCGCCGGAGTTGCCGCCGGACAGGCGCAGGTCGTGCAGGCAGGTGACTGCGCGGAGGATCCCGCGGAATCCACCGCAGCTGACATCGGCCGCAAGGCAGGACTTCTCACCGTGCTTGCCGGCGTCATGAGCGCCACCACTCATCAACCGGTCGTGCGGGTGGGCCGGATCGCGGGCCAGTACGCCAAGCCACGGTCGGCGCCCACCGAGTGGGTCGATGGCGTCGAGATTCCGGTGTACCGGGGACACCTGGTCAATGGTCCGGAGCCGGCCCTGGAAGCGCGGCGACCTGATCCCCGGCGCCTGCTGGCGGGCTACCACGCGGCGAGCCAGGTGATGGCCCACCTCGCCCCGACCCCGCTGGCGCGGATCGATCCGGACGTGTGGACCAGCCACGAGGCTTTGCTGCTCGACTACGAGACTCCGCTGCTGCGCCGGGACCGGGCGGGCCGGCTCGCGCTCACCTCAACCCACTGGCCCTGGATCGGCGAGCGGACCCGCCAGCTCGAGGGCGCGCACGTCGCGCTGCTGGCTCAGGTGATCAATCCGCTGGCCTGCAAGGTCGGGCCGCGGATGGAGGTCGCCGAACTGCTCGCCCTGTGCGCGCGGCTCGACCCCGGACGGGAGCCGGGCCGGCTGACCTTGATCGCCCGGATGGGTGCTGACGCCGTCACGGAACTGCTGCCGCCGTTGGTCCGGGCGGTGCACGCCGCCGGGCACCCGGTGATCTGGCTGGTCGACCCGATGCACGCCAACACCGTGCTCACCGCCGAGGGTCGCAAGACCCGGGTCGTGGAGACGATCATCCGGGAGGTCACCGCGTTCCAGCTCGCCGTGCGCTCGGCCGGCGGAGTACCGGGTGGAATGCACCTCGAGACCACGCCTGATCACGTGACCGAATGTGTCGACACCCAGCACGGCACCGACCGGATCGGTGAGAGGTACACGACGCTCTGCGACCCACGGCTCAACCCCCGCCAGACGATAGCGGTGGTCTCGGCCTGGCAGACGCAGCTGATGACGCGGCCCGGGGAGGAACTGTGCCCGGCCTAGCACCGATCACGGCGTACCCGCTGCCGACGATGGGCGAACTGCCCACCAGTACTGCGCAGTGGGCCGTCGACCCGAGCCGCGCGGTGCTGCTCGTGCACGACATGCAGCGCTACTTCCTGGCACCGTTCCCGCCGGAGGTCCGTGACCCGCTGGTGCGCCACTGCGTGCAGCTGCGGGAGCGCAGCGCCGCGCTGGGCGTCCCGGTGTTCTACACCGCTCAGCCAGGGGGCATGACCGAACAGGACCGCGGCCTGCTCAAGGACTTCTGGGGTCCGGGCATGAAGGTGGACCCCCGCGATCGTCAGATCATCGACGAACTCGCACCCCGGCCGGAGGACCGGGTCCTCACCAAGTGGCGCTACAGCGCGTTCTTCCGCTCGGATCTGCTGGCGCAGCTGCGCGACCAGGGCCGTGACCAGCTGATCGTCTGTGGGGTGTACGCGCATATCGGGGTGCTGGTGACGGCACTCGAGGCCTTTACCAACGACATCCAGTCGTTCCTGGTCGCCGACGCGTTGGGCGACTTCTCCGCCGAGTACCACCGGCTGGCGCTGGACTACGCGGCGGCCCGCTGCTCGGTGGTCACCACCACCGAGGAGGTTTTCCGATGAACCCGTCGGAGTTGTTCGACCACGTGCTGGGCGCCGATCCGGGGGCCTTCGCCTTGTTGCACCGCCCTGAGGCACTGGGTGCGGACCGGCTGGAGATCCTGCTCGGCCAGGTCAGCACCCCGGCCCGGCTCGCCGACATCCCGCTGACCAGCCCGGCCGGCCACAACGGCCACACCGGCCAGAACGGCCACACCGGCCAGGCCGGCCAGGCCGGCCACAACGGCCACAACGGCCATAACGGCCAGGGCGGCGGCCGGAGTGAGGCTCGGCAGGAAACGCTCGTCCTGGTGCCGCACCAGCAGATCAGCGAGCGTGGCTTCGCCGCCGCCGCGGACGGCTCACCGCTGCTCGCGATGTCGGTGACCGACCAGGGGCAGGTCGCCATCTCCGAGGCGATGTGCCGCCTGCCCGACGAGGCGATCACCTTGGCCGGCGGGCGTTTCGACACCGAGGACGACGCGTATGCGGACACAGTTCGCGCGGTACTGGAGAACGAGATCGGTACCGGAGAAGGCTCGAACTTCGTGATCAAGCGGGCCTTCGTCACCACCATCACCGGCTACTCCACCCGCAGCGCGCTGAGCTTGTTCCGCCGGTTGCTCACCCGGGAGACCGGCGCCTACTGGACCTTCCTCGTCCACACCGGTACCCGGACCTTCGTCGGCGCCACCCCGGAGCGCCACGTCAGCCTGCGGGACGGCGTCGCGACGATGAACCCGATCAGCGGCACCTACCGCTACCCGCCGACCGGCCCGGACCTGTCCGGCGTCATGAAGTTCCTTGCCGACGGCAAGGAGACCGACGAGTTGTCGATGGTCCTGGACGAGGAGCTGAAGATGATGGCCCGCGTCTGCCAGGGTGGCGGCCGGGTGGTGGGCCCGTTCCTGCGGGAGATGGCCTGGCTCGCGCACACCGAGTACTTCATCGAGGGGCGGAGCGACCTCGATCCGCGGGACATCCTGCGGGAAACGATGTTCGCCCCGACGGTGACCGGCAGCCCGCTCGAGAACGCCTGCCGGATGATCGCCCGCTACGAGCCGCGCGGCCGCGGGTACTACGGGGGCGTGGCGGCCCTCATCGGCCGCGATGCCGGCGGTGCCCGGACCCTGGACTCCGCCATCCTCATCCGGACCGCCGACATCCGCAGCTCAGACCTCGACGACAGAGGTCACGTCGAGGTCGGGGTGGGCGCAACCCTGGTGCGGCACTCCGACCCCGATGCGGAGGTCGCCGAGACCCGTACCAAGGCAGCCGGCGTACTCGCGGCGCTGGGCGTCACCGAGACTGGCGGTAACGCAACGGCTCGGGTCGCGGCGCCGCCCGCCACCGAGCGGCTCGATCAGCACCCGATGGTCCAGGAAGCTCTGCGGCGGCGCAACGCGACGTTCGCGCGGTTCTGGCTCGCCGATCCCGACTCGAGGAGCCGGCCGCGGCCCGAGCTGACCGGCCGCCGGGCGCTGATCATCGATGCCGAGGACAACTTCAGCTCGATGCTGGCCCATCAGTTGCGTGCCATCGGGCTGACCGTGCAGCTCGTCCGCTTCGACGAGCCCTATTCCTTCGACGATCACGACCTGGTCGTCCTGGGCCCCGGTCCGGGTGATCCGCGGGAGTCCGGACTGCCGAGGATGGCCCAGGTCACGGCGGCGATCGAGCAGCTCCTGGAGCGGCGAATCCCCTTCCTGGCCGTGTGTCTGAGCCATCAGCTGCTCTGCCAGTACCTCGGGATCAAGTTGATGCGCCGGAACATCCCGAACCAGGGCACCCAGCGGGAGATCGACTTGTTCGGCTCGCGGGAACGAGTCGGCTTCTACAACTCCTACGTGGGTTGGTCCGGAGCGGAGGACCTCGACTGTCCCGGTGTGGGCGAGGTGCGGATCAGCCTGGACGCCGCCACGGGTGAGGTGCACGCCCTGCGCGGCCCTCAGTTCAGCTCGGTGCAGTTCCACCTCGAATCGGTGCTCACCCAGGACGCGGAACGGATTCTGACCTCGATGCTGACCCGGCTGACCGAGACCGAGGAGGTGCTGAACGCATGAAGGCCACCATCGCCTGGTGGGACCTGGCCGGTACCGGCCAGACCATCGACACCCTCCGCGCCCACCTGCGGGAAGAGGGCGTGGAACCGTGGGCGCAGGTGCAGGGACTGCGGCTGAAGTTCTGGATCTCCGACCGGGAGACCAACCGCTGGGGCGCGGTGATGCTGTGGGAGACCAGCCCCGATCCGGCCGCGCCGCTGCCGCCGAACCGGGCCACCGAACTGATCGGATCCGCGCCGACCCACCGGATGGCGACCGAGGTCGAGGCCGTCGTCGAAGGCGTCCACTCCGGTCGCGGCCTGGCCTTCGAGCCGATCGGGGCGTCGTCATGAGCGCATCGACCGAGCCCGCGGTATCCACCGAGTTCTCCGCGCCGCCCCCTGAACCGATGGGACTGGTCCGGGCCTGGTACGACGACGCGGTCGCGGCCGGCGTCAACAAGCCCGCCCCGCTCGCGCTGGCCACCGCCGATGCCGACGGTCGTGCCTCGACCCGGATGGTGTCGGTGCTCGAGATCCGCGACACCGGGCTGGTGTTCGCCAGCCACGCCGGGAGCCGCAAGGGCCGGGACCTGGCCGCGACAGGCTGGGCATCCGGCGTCTGGTACTGGCGTGAAGTCAACCGGCAAGTGATCGTGAGCGGCCCGACCCGTCCGTTGCCCGAGGGGGAGTCCGACGCCCTGTGGGCCGCGCGCCCGGTTAGTGCGCTCGGCATGTCGGTGGCAACGCGGCAAAGCGCGCCGCTGCTGGACGAGGACGCGCTGCGGGCGCGGGCCCTGGAGCTCGGTCGCGAAGGCCCGCAGTTGCGGCGCCCGGCCACCTGGCTGGGCTATCTGCTCGAGCCGGCGTCGGTCGAGTTCTGGCAAACCGCACCGGACCATCTCTATCCGAGGTTGCGCTACGAGCGCGCCGACCCCGGCTGGCGCAGTGAGCGCCTCCAACCCTGACCGGCACGCCGCCCAGCGGACTCGAGACGTAAAGAAGGTAAAGCGATGTGTGGAATCACTGGCTGGGTCTCCTTCGACCGGGATCTGACCCGGCACCGCCCGGACCTGGACGCGATGACGGCGACGATGGCCTGCCGGGGACCGGACGCCGAAGGCGGCTGGTTCGCTCAGCATGCCGCGTTGGGCCACCGGCGGTTGGCAGTCATCGACATCGAAGGCGGCACGCAGCCGATGGAGGTGCACACCGACGACGGGGCGGTGGCGCTCACCTACAGCGGCGAGGTCTACAACTTCGAGGAGCTGCGCAGCGAGTTGGTCAGCCGGGGCCACCGGTTCCAGACCCGCAGTGACACCGAGGTGGTGCTGCACGGCTACCTGGAGTGGGACGAAGCGCTGGCCGAACGACTCAACGGCATGTTCGCCTTCGCCATCTGGGACGCCAGGGTCGAGAAGCTGGTGCTGATCCGCGACCGGCTGGGCGTCAAGCCGCTCTACTACAGCAGCACCGCCGACGGCGTGCTGTTCGGCTCCGAGCCGAAGGCGATTCTCGCCAACGCGCTGGCGGACCGCGCCGTGGACCTCGACGGTCTCCGCGAGCTGGTCAGCTTCACCCAGACGCCGGGGAGTGCGGTGTGGTGTGGCATGCACGAGGTGGTACCGGGTGGCGTGGTCATCGTCGACCGCAACGGCCTGCGGGAACGCCGCTACTGGAGCCTGCCGACGCGCGCTCACACCGACGACCAGCAGACCACCGTCGAGAATGTGCGCTCGCTGCTCGAGGACATCGTCACCCGTCAGATGATCTCCGACGTACCGCGCTGCACGCTGCTGTCCGGTGGGCTGGACTCCAGCGTGATCACCGCGATCGCCGCCGACCAGCTGGCGAAGAAGGGCGAGAAGGTGCGCAGCTTCTCGGTGGACTTCGTCGGCCGGTCGGACGACTTCGTCGCCGACGACCTGCGCTCCACGATCGACACCCCGTTCGCGCACGAGCTGGCCGAGTACGCCGGCACGCAGCACCAGGACATCCTGCTCGACCATGCCGACATCGCCGATCCCGCGGTCCGCCGCGCGGTGATCACGGCACGGGACAGTCCGCTCAGTCTCGGTGACATGGACGCCTCGCTGTACCTGCTGTTCAAGGCCATCCGCGAGCACTCCACGGTGGCCCTGTCCGGGGAGTCCGCCGACGAGGTCTTCGGCGGCTACCGGTGGTTCCACCAGCCCGAGGTCCAGGCCGCGAACACCTTCCCCTGGATGGCCGTCTTCGTCAGTGGCGCGCGGGCCCAGGTGTCCGATCGGTTCAACGCCGACATCACCGCCGCCCTCGACCTGCCCGGCTACATCGCCGACCGGTACGCCGATGCGGTGGCCGAGGTCGAGCCGCTCGACGGTGAGAGCGCGCACGAGACGCGGATGCGGGTGATGTGCCACCTGCACCTGACCCGGTTCGTCCGGATGCTGCTGGAACGCAAGGACCGGATCAGCATGGCTGTCGGGCTGGAGGTCCGGGTGCCGTTCTGCGACCACCGGCTGGTGGAGTATGTCTACAACACGCCGTGGTCGATGAAGACCTTCGACGGCAAGGAGAAGAGCCTGCTCCGCGCCGCCACGGCCGATCTGCTGCCCGAGTCGATCCAGAACCGGACGAAGGCGCCGTACCCGGCCACGCTCGATCCGCGGTACACCGGCGCGTTGCTGCAGCAGGCCGACGAACTGCTCGCGACCGACGACCGCGTCTTCGAGCTCGTCGACCGGAAATGGCTGCTCGACATCACCCGGCGCGACTCGGCCACGATGCCGATCGACGTCCGCAACGGCATCGAGCGAGTGCTCGATCTGAGCACCTGGCTGGACATCTACCGCCCCGAGCTCCGGCTAGGCTGACCCGCCGCTCGCGGCTACTCTCCGCGATCGGCTGATTACCAACCCATCAAAGCATCAAGAGAGGTACTTCATGGCACACACCACCATCAACCCGGACGGCCTGCACAACCCGGTCCCGTTCGGCTACAGCCACACCGCCGCTGTCCCGGCCGGCGCGGAACTGGTCTTCGTCTCGGGCCAGTACGGCTCGGGCCCGGACGGCCGGGTCACCTCGCCCGAGTTCGCCGACCAGGTGAAGCAGGCGTTCAGCAACCTGGGCGTCGCCCTGGCCGCCCACGGGCTGGACCTCAGCGATGTCGTCCAGCTCCGGACGTACGTGGTGAGCCCGGACTTCGAGAAGCTCGGGATCATCGGCCAGGCGGTGGCCGGAGGCGGCGCGACGCCTCCCACCCAGACCGTCATCGGGGTGGCCGGCCTGGCCGCGCCGGACATCCTGTTCGAGGTCGAAGCCGTCGCCGCGAAGTCCTAGGACACCGCCGCCGTTCGGCCGGGGCCTCCGCCCCGGCCGGCTGGTGGCCCCCCACCCACCGCCACGTCATGGATCGAAGGAGATTCGAGATGGTCGACACCACAACGCAGTCCGCGGGATTCGGTACCGACGCCGAGCTACGGCTCCGGAACCGTGCCGTGGTCGAGGACTACATGACCCGCAAGGGCGAGAACCGCCTGACCCGGTACCTCCTGTTCACCGAGGACGGCGGCGCCGGCCTGTGGACCAGCGACACCGGTGAACCGATCAACTCCCAGGGGCACGAGAAGCTCAAGGCCCACGGCGAGTGGTCGCTGCGGATGTTCCCCGACTGGGAATGGAAGAACGTGGAGATCTTCGAGACCCAGGATCCCAACCGGTTCTGGGTCGAGTGTGACGGCGAGGGGCAGATCCTCTACCCGGCCTATCCGCCCGGCCACTACCAGAACCACTTCATCCACTCGTTCCTGCTGGAGAACGGCAAGATCAAGCAGCAGCGCGAGTTCATGAACCCGTTCCAGCAGTTGCGCGCGCTGAACATCGAAGTACCGACGATCAATCGCGGTGGAATCCCTACCTAGGGACTGACAAGCCAGCAGGCAGGTGGGGATTGCGATGCTCAAACTGGCAACAATCGGCGTCTACGGTTTCGACGGCGAGTCTTTCCTGCAACGACTGCAGCAGGCGAACGTCGGGCTGCTGCTCGACGTACGTCAGCGCCGTGGCGTCCGCGGACCCGACTATGCCTGGGCGAACTCACTGCGGTTGCAGGCCGCCCTCGCCGAGGCCGGGATCGCCTACGAGCACCACCGCGAGCTCGCCCCGACCACCGAACTGCGGCAACTCCAGTACGCCGAGGACGACCGCAACGGCGTCGGCAAGCGCTCGCGGCGCGAACTCGCCGCCGAGTACACCCGTCGCTACATCACCGAGATCCTCGACCTCGCCGATCTCGCGCCGATCGGATCGGCGTTGTCGAGCGATCGGGCCACGGCGCTGTTCTGTGTCGAGCGCGACCCGGAGGCCTGTCACCGATCGCTGATCGCCCGGCAGTTCAGCCAACTGCACCGGGTCTCGCTCGAGCACCTGCGGCCGCTGTGATGACCGGGACCCCGCCGGCCGGCGCGCCGCGACCGCGGATCGCGGTGTTCGCCGGTCCGACGGCGACGATTCTGAACGCACCGGACCTGGTCACCTCGAACAAGGCTCGCGCGCGGCACGGTCTCCCGCTGATCCCCGCTCGCTTCGACGACCTCCGCCCTCAGCGGCTCGCGGCACCGGTGACGGTGTACATCGAAGCGTTCAGCGCGCATCCCCTCGAAGAAGATGCGGCCGACCTGTACGCCGCTCCGGATGGCTGGCTCGACAAAGCCGGTACGTTCCACCCGGAGCAGCCGTCCGATGACGCGACCCCGGTGTACGTCGTCGAACTCCATCCCGACGACGGTCTCTATCCCCTTCCCTACATGGCCAGACAGGCGAACGGGTCGGCTTGGGAAGAGACGGCGGCAACGCCGTACGCCGCACCGGCAGCCGCTCGGCAGACGTTCTATCCCGATGCCAGCCGCCTGTACGAGGAGATCGAGCGGTTCGGCCTCGCTGACCACGGCAATCCGGCCGCGTTGTGGTCGGTCGCCGACTTCGACTTCTTCCGCGCCGCCCCATCGGGCGGCTACACCGCCGGACCCGGTGCCGAGCGCCTCGGGCAGGACTTCTTCGCCTACTACCCGTACCACTTGCAGACCGAGCCCGGTCTGACGCACTTGGCCCAAGCGACCAACCAGGTCCAGTCCGTCCTCGACGGCGGAGAATTCGCCGGCCTGCAATGGCTCGAGGGGAGTCCGACCGTCGAGGAGACCTTGTACTGGCTCGGGCTGGTGATCGACACGACAGTGCCGATCGTCGGGCACGCTGCTCAACGCCGGCACCAGTCCTTGAGCGCCGACGGCGACCGCAACGTGGTGGACGGCGTGAAGTACATCGTGTCGGGCGTCGCCCTCGACGACCGTGGCGAAGACCGCGTCGGTGCCTGCGTGATCGTCGACGAACTCGTCTACGCGGCCCGGGACGTGACCAAGGTCGACGCCCGGCCAGGAGGTTACGAAGTCACCGGCGGGCATGGCGGAATCGTTGCTGACATGGGCGGTTACGGACCGCCTCAGCTCACTTACCTCCCCACCCGTCGTCACACGCACTCCTCGGACCTTCGCCTCACCGTGCTCCCCAAGGAGGTTCCCGGCGTCGCCGGGAGCCTGGCGACCGGCGTATCGGTGGTGGACGTTGCGACCAAGGACGCCGAGGGGATTGTCCCCTCCGCCATGCCGCAGGTCACGATCACGAAGTACGGGCGCTTCGCGGCGCCCCAGGCCGACGGCCTGCCCAGCGCCGACGACGAGGTGGAGATCGTTGCCCGGATCAACGCCAATCTGGCGACAGCGGCGCTGGCCGGATTCGTCTGCGAAGGCATGTCGCCGTTCGCGATGGCCGACCCGGCGAAGAACGCGGCGCTGAGTGTCGCCGTCTTCGCCGGCCAGCCGGTGGTCCGGGTCGGCCGCGGCAACACCGGCGGGATGGCCTACCGGACCGATCCGGCGTTCGTTGCCGGAAGCAACCTCACCGCGACCAAGGCGCGCATCCTGCTGATGGCGGCCCTGCTCAAACTCGGCGCACTGCCTCCTGCCAAGGATCCGTTCAGTCCGACGGACGACGAGCGGGCAGCCACAGCGGAGGCAGTCGCCCGCTACCAGGCCTTGTTCGACACGCACTGACCTGTCCACCGAAGAACTGTGAGAGCGGAACCCCATGGGTAGCTATGAGTACGTGGTGGCCGACGTCTTCACCGACGTCCCGCTGGAAGGCAACCCGGTCGCGGTCTTTGTCGACGCGGCCGGTCTCCCGGCCGGGCGCATGCAGCAGATCGCGCAGGAGATGCACCTGTCGGAGACCGTTTTCGTCCTCCCCGCGGAGCAGGACGGTGACGTGCGGGTCCGGATCTTCACGCCGGTGAACGAGTTGCCGTTCGCCGGGCATCCGACCCTCGGTACCGCGATCGTGCTCGGCGAATCGACGACGGCGGAGCGGATCCGGATGGAGACCGCGATGGGCACCGTGCCGTTCGATCTCGAACGGGACAGCGACGGCCGGGTCGGCGCGGCGCGCATGTGGCAACCGATCCCGACCTGGGAGCCGTATGACCGCGCGGACGAGTTGCTCGCCGGGCTCGGTCTGGCGGCGTCCACTTCGCCGGTCGAGGTCTACAACAACGGGCCTCGGCACGTGTTCGTCGGGCTGGACAGTGTCGACGCGCTCTCCAAGGTCGAGCCGGACCAGCGGATTCTCGCCAGGCTTCCCGACATGGCGGCCAACTGCTTCGCTGGTTCAGGCACGCAGTGGCGGTTGCGGATGTTCTCACCGGCGTACGGCGTAGTGGAGGATGCCGCCACAGGTACGGCCGCCGGCTCGCTCGCGGTACACCTTGGCCGGCACGGCCTGGCACCGTTCGGGGAACGGATCGAGATCCTTCAGGGGGTCGAGATCGGCCGTCCGTCGACGATGCGATCGCTGGCCATCGGTACGCCGGAACGGGTCGAGTCGGTCGAGGTGGGCGGGAACGCTGTCGTCGTCGCCCGGGGAACGCTGTGGGCGTAGCTCCCCGGGCAACGGACGGACACCACCTGCTATTCGCCGCGTACTGCGCGGCGGAGTTTCGCCAGGCGCTCGCGCAGGGTGCGTTCCACGCCGTGCTGCGTGGGGCGGTAGTAGTCCTTCCCCACCAGCTCGTCCGGCGGGTACTGCTGCTCCAGGACACCTTCGGGCACCCGATGGGGGTAGCGGTAGCCGACCGCGTTGCCCAGTTCCTTGGCGCCCGTGTAGCGGCCCTGCCGCAGATGGGCGGGCACCGCACCGACCGCACCGTTGCGGACATCGGCCATCGCCTCGTCGATCCCGACGATCACGGTGTTCGACTTCGGCGCCGTGGCCAGGTGCACGGTGGCCTGTGCCAACGCCAGCCGGGCCTCGGGCATCCCGATCAGCTCGACGGTCTGGGCCGCGGCGACGGCGGCCTGCAGCGCGGTCGGGTCGGCCAGCCCGATGTCCTCACTGGCATGCACCATCAGCCGCCGGGCGACGAACCGCGGGTCCTCACCGGCCACCAGCATCCGGGCCAGGTAGTGCAGCGCGGCGTCCGGGTCCGAGCCGCGGATCGACTTGATGAACGCGCTGATGACGTCGTAGTGCTGGTCGCCCTGCCGGTCGTAGCGCACGCTGACCTCGGTGATGGTCCGCTCCACAGCCGGTACGTCGATCAACGACCCGCCCGTGTCGGCCAGGCCGTCAGCGCTTGCTTCCAGCGCGGTCAGCGCGCGCCGGGCATCGCCGGCCGAGAGGCGCACCAGGGCATCCTCGGCATCAGGCTCCAGCGAGACCGAACCGTCGAGGCCGCGCGGATCCGCGATCGCCCGGCGGAGCAGTTCGCGGACCTCGTCCTCGGTGAGCGGCTCGAGCTGCAACACCAGCGACCGCGACAGCAGCGGCGACACGACCGAGAACGACGGGTTCTCTGTGGTCGCCGCGACGAGCAGTACGACCCGGTCTTCCACGGCTCCGAGCAGTGCGTCCTGCTGGGTCTTGGAGAAGCGATGCACCTCGTCGATGAACAGCACGGTCTGCTGACCGTGCTGGTCGCGACGACGACGCGCGTCGCTGATCACGTCGCGGACCTCCTTGACGCCGCTGGACAACGCCGAGAGGGCGACGAAGTGCCGGGTCTCGGCGGTGGCGAGCAGCCGCGCGATCGTGGTCTTGCCGGTGCCGGGTGGGCCGTAGAGCACGACCGACGAGGCCGCGCCGCCGTCCACCAGCCGCCGCAGTGGCGCGCCCGGACGCAGCAGATGCGACTGGCCGACGACCTCGTCGAGCGAACGCGGCCGCATCCGCGCTGCCAGCGGCGCGGTGGCCGGCACCGTCTCCGCGGGCGCGGCCTCGGGCGACGGCAACTCGAACAGCCCCTCGTCAGCGGTCATCCCGTCGGACCTTTTTCTGTGGGCGATTGGCAGTTCATGAGTGGACCCTACTGCGGTCCCACGGTCGGAAAACTTTCTCGGGAGGGCACGGAATGACAGCGGATGGACAGGCAACTCGGAATGTGGTCGAGATCATCACCGGTGGATGGCGGGCACAGGCCCTTTACACCGCGGTGAAACTCGGCCTGCCCGACCAGATCGAGGCCGGCCGGACCACCGGCGGCGAACTGGCCGAAGCGACCGGGGCGAGCCAGGAAGGGATTCACCGCCTGATGCGGCTGCTGGTGGCCATGGGCGTCTTCGAGGGCAGTGAGTCCACCGGGTACCGGAACACCGCTGTCAGCGCGGCACTTCTCGAAGGTCCTCAGTCTCTCCGCGACATGTGCCTGCTCTACGGCGAGGAGTTCTACACCGCCTGGGGTCACGCTCACCAGGCGATCAGCACGGCCAGCTCGGGTTTCGAAGCGGCGTACGGGATGTCGTTCTACGCGTATCTCGGGCAGGACAAGGACACCGCCCAGCGGTTCCAGCACGCGATGAACGCCGGGAACATGTTCTTCCACCAGGTGCCGGAGATCTTCGACTTCTCCGGCAAGTCGGTCGTGGACGTCGGCGGCGGGGGCGGTCACCTGCTCGCCTCGATCCTGGGCGCGGCACCGGATGCCCGGGGCACGCTCTTCGACCGCGAACACATGATGCCCGCGGCGCGCGCGCACCTGGCCGCCACAGTGGGGCTTGATCGGGTGGAGCTGGTCGGCGGCGACATGTTCGTCGACGTACCGGCGGGCGGGGACGTCTATCTCACCTGCCGGGTACTGGCCGGCTGGGACGACGACGCGGTCGTCGGAGTCTTCGAGAACGTCCGCCGGGCGATGGCGGACTCCTCGTCGCGGCTGCTGGTCATCGATCGTCTGGTCGTGGACGAGAAGTCCACCGTGCTTCCCGCGCTGTGGGACCTGCACCTGCTGATGACGGCCGGCGGCCGCGGCCGCACGCTGGAGAGGTTCACGGAGTTGCTGAACCGGGCCGGTCTGGACGTCGAACAGGTGGCCGAGCTGCCCTCGGAGACGACCGCCCTGATCGCGGCGCCGCGTCCCTGAGCGTCGTCTACTCCGGCGGTGGGTTGGGCGCGTACTGCTTCGCGATCCACCGGCAGATCGCCTCGACGACGTAACTTCGCTCGGCGTCGTCGAGGGCGTGCCCGGCGGGGATGCCGTGCCACTTCGACAGGCAGGTGCGACAGCACGTCGCGGTGGCGTGCTGGGCGACGAAGACGGGATGGCCGCGGTAGGGGGTCTGGCGGCCGTCGTTGAGTGGCTCGGCCGGGGCCAGCTTGCGGCCGATCAGATCCTCGGCGTGTTTGCGCACGGTCGTCATGCCGCGCAGGTCGACGACTGCCCGGTCCCGGCCGTACAGCCGGAACTTCGCGCGGAAGTGGTGCTGCCCGATCCGCTGCAACCTGGCATCCAACTCGTCCACTACCGGAGTCTATGCCGTGCGCCGGGCCTCAGGTTCGAGCGACTACAGTCGCTTGCGTGAGACGGAGTGTTGACGAGCATCTGGAAGCAGTACTCGGCAGGGTGAGTCCGCTGCCGCCATTCGAGCAGCCGCTGATGGAGGCACTCGGGCTGGTGCTCTGTGAGGACGTTGTCTCGCCAGTGAGCCTCCCTGGCTTCGACAACTCCGCCATGGACGGGTACGCCGTACAGGCGGGAGACCTGGCCGGTGCTTCGCCGGAGAACCCGATCACGCTGCCAGTGGTCGGGGAGATCGCCGCTGGGCGGAGTGAGCCGATCGTGGTGACTCCTGGGACCTGCGTGCGGATCATGACGGGCGCACCGATGCCCCGCGGCGCCGACAGCGTCGTACCGGTCGAGTGGACCGACGGGGGAGCCGCCAACGTACGGATCGCCCGAGAGCCGGCGCTAGGAGCCTCCGTACGCCGGGCCGGCGAGGACCTGCAGGCCGGCGACAAGGTGATGGACCGCGACACCGTCCTGAGCCCGCGGCAGATCGCAGTACTGGCCGCAGTGGGCAGGGCCCGGGTGTCTGTGCGCCCGCGCCCGCGAGTAGTGGTGGTCTCCACTGGTGCAGAGCTCCGTGAGCCGGGTACGCGGCTGGGGGACGGGCAGATCTACGACTCCAACAGCTACACGCTGGCAGCGGCTGCCAGGCAGGCCGGTGCGGTTGTGTACCGCGTGGGCATCGTGGACGACGACCCGAAGAAGATCATGGACACGCTGTCGGATCAGCTGGTCCGCGCTGACCTGGTGATCACCTCCGGCGGCGTCAGCAAGGGCGTGTACGACGTGGTCAAGGAGGTGCTGACCAAGCTCGGCACCATCGACTTCCCCGAGGTCGCCATGCAGCCGGGCAAGCCGCAGGGCTTCGGTGTGATGGGCGACGACGAGGTGCCGATCTTCACGCTGCCGGGCAACCCGGTGTCGGCATACGTGTCGTTCGAGGTGTTCGTCCGGCCCGCGCTGCGCAAGCTGATGGGGGCGATGCCGTACCGCCGGCCGACGGTGCAGGGCGTCGTACTGGACGGGTTCGCCTCACCCGCTGGGCGGCGGCAGTTCGTCCGGGCAGCGGCCAGCCTCGGCGACGAGGGCTGGATGGCCAGTACAGTCGGCGGGCACGGCTCGCACCTGCTCGGCGGGTTGAGCCGGTCGAACGCGCTGATCGTGGTGCCCGAGGACGTCACCGCCGTCCGGGCCGGCGAGCAAGCGGAGCTCTGGCTGCTGGACGAGGAGACCGGATGACCGAACCTGCCCGGGGGCTCACCCACGTGGACTCCACCGGCGCGGCCCGGATGGTCGACGTCTCGGAGAAGTCGGCCGGTGCCCGCCGAGCTGTTGCCTCTGGCAAGGTTTTCGTGTCGGCCGAGGTGGTGGCCGCGCTGCGCGGCGAGGGCGTACCGAAGGGTGACGCGCTGGCCGTCGCGCGGATCGCCGGGATCATGGGAGCGAAGCGGACACCCGACCTGGTGCCGCTGTGTCACCCGATCGCCATCACCGGGGCCAAGGTCGAGCTGGAGGTGGCGGACGACGCAGTACTGATCGTTGCCACCGTCAAGACCACCGACCGGACCGGCGTGGAGGTGGAGGCGCTGACCGCTGTCGCTGTGGCCGGGCTCACGGTCATCGACATGGTGAAGGCGCTCGACCCGGCGGCGGTGCTGTCCGACGTACGGGTGGAGCTGAAAGACGGCGGCAAGACCGGGCACTGGGAGCGGCCGTGAGGGCTCTGGTCGTCAGCATCTCGAACCGGGCTGCTGCTGGTGTCTACGAGGACACGACCGGACCGCTGATCGCGGAACGGCTCGCTACTTGGGGCTTCACCGTTGAAGGGCCGCAGGTCGTGCCCGATGGGGCTCCTGTCGGCGAGGCGCTGGTTGCGGCGGTCTCCGCGTCGTACGACGTCGTGGTGACGACTGGTGGCACTGGGATCTCGCCTACGGACGAGACGCCGGAGCGTACGCGAGCTGTGCTGGACAAGGAGATCCCAGGCATCGCTGAGGCCATCAGGGCTTACGGGATAGCGCAGGGCGTGCCTACTGCCGCTCTGTCGCGAGGGCTGGCCGGAGTAGCCGGCAAGACCGTGATCGTGAACCTCCCTGGCTCGCGTGGCGGTGTCAAAGACGGACTGGTGGTCCTGGAGCCACTACTGCGGCATGCAGTCGACCAGGTACGCGGGGGAGACCACCCCCGGACGGACCAGGACTGATGGCGATCGTCCACTGGCCTGTCGAACTCCAGCACGGCCAGGTAGGGCTCCGGCCGCTCAAGGCGTCCGACGGTCCCGAGTGGAGCGCAGCGCGTCAGCGGAACATCAACTGGCTCCGCCCCTGGGACGCGACTCAGCCGCCCGGCGCGGAGGACGGCGCCCGCACCTTCCGCGCAATGGCCCGCGACTGGAACCGCCAGGCCCGCTACGGCCGCATGCTCCCCTTCGTCATCACGTACGGCGGTACTGGGGTCGGCCGGGCCAGGCGGCCACTGGTCGGCCAGTTGACGGTGTCCGGGATCACGTACGGCTCGGCGCGTTGGGCGAACCTCGGGTACTGGGTCGACGAGCAGTACGCGGGCCGAGGCATCGTGCCGACGGCTGTCGCGCTGGCTGCTGACCACTGCTGGTTCACCCTCGGTCTGCACCGGCTCGAAGTCGCGATCCGCCCCGAGAACAAGGCAAGTCTGCGGGTGGTGGAGAAGCTCGGCTTCCGCTACGAAGGCGACCGGCCGCGGTTCCTGCACATCGACGGCGACTGGCGCGATCACCGCATCTTCGCCCTCAACGCCGAGGAAGTCGGGCCGGGCCTGGTAGCACGTCTGCCCTGATCACGCTGCGTGCTTATTCACACCAGTCACACGAGTCTTCTTGCGACACACCGGCTCACGTACCGGACGTGACCCGTTCGGGGTCTTAGCGTCGTCGTCATGGGGACGACAGGGCTGATCTATGTGGCGATCGTCGCCGCGTGGGCTGCCTACCTTGTCCCGATGCTGCTGAAGCGCAACGACGAGGCGAGTCAGCGCCGCTCGGCGGAGAAGTACTCGTCGTCGGCTGCGCGCGTGCTGTCGCGGCAGACCGACGTCCAGGCGCGCTCGCGCTACGTCGTACGACCCCCAGGCTCGGAAGTGTCCGCCGGCCCGGGCGGTGCCGACGAAGTCGTGTCGGATCCGTCGCCGCCGACGCGATACGTCCCCAACCGAGCCCGCCGGGTGGCCGCCATGCGCCGCCGGCGGGTGCTGTCGATCCTGACCCTTTCGCTGTTGTCGGTCACGGCGTTCGCGGGCCTCGGAATGCTGGCGTGGTGGACCCTCGCAGTACCGGCGACGCTGATCGCGACCTTCGTCGTACTGACGCGGGTGCAGCTGCGCCGCCAGGCCCGCGAGCGTGCTGCCCTGGCAGCCGAGCGCAGGGCCCGCGCCGAGGCTCACCACGACCGCGGCCCGGCCACCGCACCGGTGCAGTCGCCGGACCACGAGATGACCATCGAGGTGACGCTCCCCGTCATCGAGGAGCCGGTGGTCCAGACGAAGCCGGAACCACGCACCGACGGCCTGTGGGACCCGGTGCCGGTGACCCTCCCGACGTACGTGATGAAGGAGAAGGCCCCCGACCGCACGGTCCGCACGATCAGCCTGTCCGGCCCGGAAGTCTTCTCCTCAGCCCGCACCGCCGACCCGGAACCCCAAGCGGCCCCCGTAGTACCGGAGCCGGCCCCGGCCCCGGTGGAAGAGCCCGAAATCCGCCGAGCCGTCGGCGACTGACGACGTACCACGAACAGCCCCGAGGTCCATCTCGGGGCTGTTCTCATGCCACGGCAACCGCCCCTCACCCCGCCGCGACCTAGTCGCGAGGCCCCTCAAGGGCCGACGCGAGATCCGGTTTCAGAGAGCGACCGATCGCGTGTTAGAGTTTCGCGGTCGCCAGGAACACGGCGGCAACCTGGGGCTGTGGCGCAGTTGGTAGCGCGCTTCGTTCGCAACGAAGAGGCCAGGGGTTCGAATCCCCTCAGCTCCACCCAGAAACACAAGGCCGGTCATCCCCACGGGAGACCGGCTTTCTGCTTGTACTACGCAACTGCACCCCACGCGTCCGCCGCCGCTCGCTCCTCCGTCGCTCACAGCTCTGGCCGCTCCCACCCACCCATCTCCAAAAGCCGCTCCTGCGTCGCGCGAGCTGCCGCTCCTGCGTCGCGGCGGTTGCCCGGGTGCGGCTCGTCTCCTGCCGCACGGGCGCATTCGCCCGTGATGTTCCATGTGCGCTGCCGGGTATCTCGACGTCTTTGCTACGAGCCGGGCCGGTATCTGTCGTGCAGCGCAGCTTGCTCTTCGAGACGTGATCGCTCCGATGCCTCCGCCCGATACGAAGGCCGCGGTCGTGCAGTTCGGAGCCGGTCGCGGACACCTCGGTCACATGAGAGGTCGGCTATCTACTACCACGGTCGCGGCTCCCAGCTATCCCTGATGAGTCCGATCGCATCCTGAACTACTCGATGCCGGCCGAGCATGAAGTCGATGGTGGTCACTTCGTAGTGGGTGCCCTCGCTAGGAAGGTCGGGTGAAGTAATGGTGTCGATGACGTCATCGAGTGTGTGAGGGACGCCGTGGCCGACCAGATACCGGAAGGAGGTCGCGTATATCTCCTGGAAGGGGATCGGACGCAGTCCCAACTGCTGTGGGGTACCAACAACCCAGGTCCAGTCGATGTCGAAGAGGGCTGGCCAACCTCGAGGCATTGCCACTGCAGCCTTTCCAGAGGTCAGGTCAGCGCGTAGGCGATCGACCTGCGCGGCAGCTGATGTGATCCAGTCCTCGATCTTGGCGACTTCAGGGTACGAGATGGCGTCGATCGGCCACTTGATCTCGAAGCTGATACCTCGACGCTGTTGTGGATCCACTGCCAGAACGTCAAGGTCTCCAGCAGCGCTGTGATCCTGCCGTCGGGCTACAACCCGTTCGGTCACCAGGAGACCTGGCACCTGGTCGAGCCAGGTCTTCCATTTTGCTGCGCGCCCGCCTTGTCGCTGGCCGACGGGCCCGTACCGCGCGGGATCGTACGCGGCGCTGCGCAGGATGATGGCGTCGACTGATCGAGGGGTGATGAGAGGAGGGCAGACGATGACGGCGTCGTCGAGGCTGATCAGTGGTGACACACGGCTAGATCGCCCAGCAGCAAAGGTGAGCCGTTCGATGACGGCGTCGATTGTATAGGGCGGACGTTCGGAAGCAGGTCGGCGATCATTTCGAGCAGACGGAACTTCCGGATAGTGGCCAACGTTGTTTCGGTCCGTTTGCGCATATGCGCCGCCGATTCGCACAGCAAGGCGAACCCCATGAGGGCCGAGAGCACCGCGGCCGCATCGCCGACCGTCAGTCCTTCATCGAGCTTGAAGGAGTCCGGGAGGTTCCCCTCCGGTAATGCATGGCGGTACGCATCGACAGCTGTCTTGGCGCGCCGGGTCGCCGCGTGGAGCACGTGCGTTGGTGGAAGGTCACGCGATGTCCCTGGGCGATTCCGGACCCATCTCTCCTCGATCGGCGTGATCTTTGGCAGCTCAGAGGGGGTCGCGGCATCCTCAAGGAACATATCCGCGGCTTCGAGAGCTGGGTTCCAGCGTTGTCGGATCCGTAACGAATCGCCCCGTCGGCGTACCTCATAACCACCGACTCCAAGGTTGTATTGGAGATTGTCGAGGCGAAGAGCTTCCAGGGCAGCGACGCAGATGTCGACGGCGTCCCTTTCGTCACAGGGCCCGGTTCGCAGCGGAATCTCGTGGTGCCAGGTGATGATCCGAGCTAGGACCGACTCCCAAGGAACATCTGTGCTTAGACCCTGCGCAAACTCCATCGCGCGAATGCGGGTCGCGCATTGCAGCAGTGTGAGGATCCGCTCGGGACCCGACGACCATCCTGGGAGCCCCTCCGCAGACCGGCGGCGGCGTTCGATGAGGTCTGACAACTCATCGTCAGGTTTCAAGTCGTGCCTCGTGGTTCCTCGTCGTTCTGAGTACATGGCGATATACGCCGCCTTCTCCAGAAGTGTCCGACATCAGGTCAGAGACCCTTCCGAGTCATCGGGGTCTTTCGCTTGCTGTATAGCAGTGAGGTACAGCTCGCCAGTGATTACTTGGATGTACCGGCCATCTGGTCCGGTGCGTCAACATGGCCGGTCAGCGTCCGAGGCGGACGATCTCGACCGCAAGCTCCACCAGTGTGCGCGCCCGGCGGACCAGGGGTTCGGCCTTGTTCGCGGTCACCACGTCAGTCCCGTACTCGACATCACCTTTGGCCGAGACCAATTCACGCAACGCCCTTTCGCCCGCGGCGGCCTCGGCCCGCCTGGCCAGCGACTGTCGGAGTTCCTTCGCCGCGGTGGCGTGATCCTTCTTCTTGCTTGTCGAACCGGTGAGCGCGGTGACGATCGCATCCTTTGCGCTGATTCCGGCGTGGATCGCGTCGCCGGCTGCCGGGGTGTACCGCCTGGCGGCAAGGTTGGCTTCAGCCGAGGCGAGATACTCCTCGGCCTTCTTGAGGAAGCTCTTGGCGTGATTGCGCTGCTCGGCCGTGGCCATCATGCAGCTCCGTGCTTGATGCGCGGCTTAGCGCCGATCAGCGCGACGCCGTCCCGGAGGATGTCGCTGACGACCGGCTCGCCCGAGGCAGCCAGCCGATTGAAGTCGGCCTTGGTCAAGACGATGACATCGCAGTTGTTGCCGAGACGTTTACGGACACTGTCCTCAAGCTCAACGCGGTTGTCCCAGTCGGACGGCGCAATGACTGCCAGGTCGATGTCACTGTCCTGCGTTGCCTCACCGCGAGCGATCGAGCCGAAGAGGAGCACTGCCTGCACGTCGCCGTCGATCACCGCGCTGACCGCTTCTCGCAGGGCTGCCACCGGGTCCAGCAGAGTCCGCAGCGGAGCCACAGAGGCGTGGTCCTCATTGATGGTGTGTACGCCGGCCCGCCCGATGGTCTGGGTCTCCGCCAGGCCGAGCTTGGTCAGCGACTTCAGGGCTTCTTGGACAGTCCATAGGCTGTAGTCGTCGCTGAGTAGGCTATGGATCTGTCGTCCCGTCAGGGGTGTGCCAGTGCGCAGCAGGACCGCAAGCACTGCGCCCCGTGCTCCTGGGATGATCCCGCCGAACGGCTCATTGAAGAACATATGACCAAAATACCAGTCATATGAAAGGCGTGACAGTCAAATGACAGTGGCGTTGTGAGTAATCCTTGGGCACACCTTTGATGACGACGCCAGGTCTCTGGAGGCGGTTCAGTACCGTGGTCGGATCGGCGCCGAGGCGCTCGCAGACTCCTGCTGGATGCCTGGTTCCTGAGGACACGTCGCAGAGCCTCGGCATCAATCCAAGGCGCTCACCCATCCGCTTGAGTGAGACTCGTGACATAGAGCCGTTCAGCCTCCGGCCGCTCCCACCCAACGGTGTCTAAAGCCGCCCCTGTGTTGCGCGCTGCTCCTGCGTCGCGGCGGGTGTCTGGGCACCGCGCGCCTCCGGCGCTGCGTGCTTCCCCCGCCGGATCGATCTTCGTGTCCCTGGTACGGGTGGAGTACGGGCAGCGGGTTGTCGCCGGCCGCTCGTAGTGTGCGCCAGATCGAGGAGAGCCGGGTGTAGGGCTGCTCGGTTGCTCGGTGATCGGTTCCGCACCCTGACCCTGGAGGTATCAATGACGAAGTTGATCCAGCGTATGAGCGACGGGCTGCTCTCCGCCTTCGCGCCGAAGATCCAAGCATCGGCCGCCTGTCCGGCGTGCCGCCTGGTCGGGCAGTGCGGTAGCTGCAACGGAAACCGCCGGTACCGGAGCAGGGTGTGCTACTCGGGCCCGGGATGCCAGATCGAGACAGTCACCTGTGTAGCTGTCGCCTCCTGCGCCCCGTAGGCCCGTAGGCCCGTAGCCCCGCAGCGATCGTCGGCGGCGGCGTTCGAGCGGACGCCGCCGACGGCGAATCTGGGTGCCCCTGGATAGAGATGACGAGGTGGGTGTGGAGTATCTCGAGTTCGGCTGCCGGGTTCTGCTGGGTGGTGTGTTCGCCGTGTCCGCCGGCTCCAAGCTCTACTCGCGGGCCGTGTTCGCGGACTTCACGGCGGCGACGGCCCGGTTGACCGGGGCGCGGGTGGCACGGGCGCGGCTGTTCGCCGCAGCCACCGTTGCGGCCGAGTTCGCCGTCGTGGTCGCCTTGATCGTCCCGGCGCTGGTTCTGTGGGGGTTTGCCGCAGGCATCGGCTTGCTGGCCGTCTTTTCGGCGGCCATCGTCCGTTCGCTGCGTCGTGGGCAGCGGGCGCCCTGCCGTTGCTTCGGCGCGTCGAACTCGCCGCTTGGTACGCAGCACGTTGCCCGCAATGCCGCCCTCGCGGCGTTCTGCCTCCTCGGCATTGCCGCGGGCCTGAGCGACGGAGCGGCCTCGCTGGACTTGGGGCCGGCCTGCGTCGTCGCCTTCGCCGCGCTGATCGGCGTGGCGCTGACCGCCCGGCTCGACGACCTGATCGGTCTGTTCCGTACTACGACGGCAACGTTGTAGCCCAGCAAGAAGAGTGAAGAGAGGCTGGATTCCTTGACGACGTTTCTCACCGCGCTGGTGGTCGTGGTCGGCATTGTCGGCGTACTGAACCTGTTGCTGCTGTTCGGTGTCATTCGCCGGCTGAAGGAACACGACCAGGCAATCGCGAAGCTCCCGCAGGGCGCGCTGCACGGTCCGCCCGCGGATTCGATGCGGGCTCCGGGCTCGGAGGTCGACGAGTTCACCGCGGTGAGCACGGACGACGTTGCGGTGAGCAAGGAGTCGCTGGCCGGAGAGACGATGGTCGGATTCTTCTCGGCGTCCTGCGCACCCTGCATCGAGAACGCACCGAAGTTCGCCGCCCGCGCCGCCGGCGTACCTGGTGGAAAGGACAGCGTGCTCGCGATCGTCGTCGCCGACGGCGAGGACGATCCGGCCGAGCTGATCGGCGTCCTCGGCGCCGGCGCGCGGGTCGTCGTCGAGGACTACGACGGACCGATCGCCGCCGCGTTCGGTGTGACCGCGTTCCCGACGTACGCCGTGGTCGTGTCCGGCAAGATCACCGCGAGTGCGATCGACGTGTCCATGCTGCCGGTACCCGCGCCGGCCTGACCGGAGCTCGGCGGTGCTGGGGATCGTTGTTCGCGTCGTCGCTGCCGTCGTTGCGGCCGCATCCGTCGTACTGCTAGTGCGGGCACGGCGGCTGGTGGTGGTCGACGTGCAGGGCCCCAGCATGGAACCGACCCTGTACGACGGCGACCGCGTCCTGGTCAGGCGTGCCCCGCTGACCGCACTCCGAACGGGTGACGTCGTCGTCGTTGCCCGTCCGCACCTCCCCGAGTTCGCGGCGGCGGGGACCTGGGTCATCAAGCGCGTCGCTGCGATGCCAGGCGAACAGATACCGCCGGTGATCCGGCGCAGCTGGGCTGAGAACGACGACATCGACTTCGCGGGTGCGTTGGTGCCGGAGGGACGGCTGCTGTTGCTCGGAGACAATCCGACCCGTAGCGGGGACTCCCGGCACTGGGGCTTCACCACAGGGAATGCGGTACTGGGCGTCGTCACCAGGCCAATGCGTGCACGGGCCAGGGGATAGGCCACATGACGACGGGCCGGCGCAGGTGGCGCACCGTGCGGGGGCTGGCGCCTGCGACGGCGATGGCCTTTCGCGGCGCATCCGCGCAGCTCGGGCTGCTGAGTGTGATCACGTTGGTGGGGGCGGTACTCCCGGTCGCGGTCACCTGGCTGACCAAGCTGGTCATCGACGCGGTGATCCGGGGCACTGCGAGAGACACGCTGCTGGCGCTGGCGATCACCCTTGCTGTCCTCGGTGCGTTGACCGCGACGCTTCCGCAGCTCACCCAGTACCTGTCTGCGGAGGCGCAGCGGCGCATCAGCCGAGTGGCCAAGGACCGGCTGTACCAGGCGGTCAACCGTTTCCCTGGACTCGGCCGGTTCGAGGATCCGCAGTTCCTCAACCAGTTGCGTCTTGCCGAAGCCGCCGACAGTGCTCCGGCGCAGTTGACCATCGCAGCGCTGCAGCTGGTCAGGAACCTGATCACGGCGCTCGGCCTGTTCGGATCGCTCTATCTCATCAGCCCGCTCATCGCCGGCGTCGTCCTGGTCGCCGCGCTGCCGGCCCTCCTGGCCGAACTGGCCCTGGCAAGACGCCGGGTGAACACCACCCTGCGGCTGAGCCCGGACGAACGCCGCGAGCTCTTCTACCAGATGCTGCTGTCCGACGCACGGGCCAGTAAGGAGATCCGGCTGTTCGGCACCGGCGACTTTCTGCGCGGCAGAATGATGCGCACGCTGTCGGGGATTCACACCGCCCGGCGAGCACTCGATCGCCGCGAACTGTTCGTCCAAAGTGGACTCGAGCTCTTCGCCGCTGTCGTCGCCGGTACGGGTCTGGTCTGGGCGATTCTCGCGGCCGGCCGCGGTGAGCTGACCGCGGGTGACATCGCCCTGTTCATCGCCGCGGTCGCGGGCGTGCAGATCGCGGTGGCCGGCGTCGTGTCGTTACTGGCGCAGACGAACGAACAGCTGATGATCTTCAACCACTACACCGTCGTACTCGGCGCTCCGCCGGAGCTGCCCGTTGCGGAGCATCCGGTCGCGACGCCGGTACTGCGCCGCGGGATCGTGCTCGAAGATGTCTGGTTCCGCTACGGCGACGACCTGCCGTGGGTGCTGCGAGGCGTGACAGTGACTGTTCCGTACGGCCTGGCCGTCGGTCTGGTCGGAAAGAACGGCGCGGGCAAGTCCACTGTCGTCAAACTGCTGTGCCGGATGTACGACCCGACAAAGGGCAGAATCACCTGGGACGGAATCGACCTGCGCGATCTCGATCCGGCCCGGCTCCGGGAGAGGATCGGCGCGGTGTTCCAGGACTTCATGTCCTATGACCTCACCGCGGCAGAGAACATCGCGCTCGGCGACCTCACCGCGCTGGTGGATCCGGATCGGATCACCGCGGCCGCCGTACAGGCGGACATCCACGATGTCGTCGAGACCCTTCCGCACGGCTACCGCACCATGCTCAGCCGGATGTTCGCCGATGACGACGGGTCGGACGGGACCGGAGTCGTTCTGTCCGGCGGACAGTGGCAGCGGTTGGCGCTGGCCCGGGCCTTCCTCCGCGCCGACACCGACCTGTTGATCCTCGACGAGCCGAACGCGGGCCTTGATCCGGAGGCCGAAGCCGAGCTGCATGCCAGGATCAGCACCTTGCGCGCGGGAGGCACCTCGGTACTGATCTCGCACCGGCTCGGTACCTTGCGCGATGCCGACCTGATCATCGTCCTGGACGACGGGGCTGTCACGGAGACCGGCACCCACACGTCATTGCTCGCCGGCGGTGGCACCTACGCCCGTCTGTTCACCACGCAGGCGAAGGGTTACCAGAGCGAGTAGAACGCTCACGAGTTCGTTGGGCGTCAGTTGGTTGGGGCGGGGAGTTCGAGGCGGGCTTGTAGGCCGATGTGGTCTGAGAGGTGGGTCGGGCCGGTCGACAGGGGGTGCTTGTCGGTGAATAGCAGGGCTGCGTCGTCTACCTGGATCGACTCGGTGGCGAGGATGAAGTCGATGCAGTGTGGGGTGCTGCCTGGCGGGAGGTAGTCGGGGTGGAAGGTGGGTGGGCATTCTCCGTTGAAGGTGTCGCGCAGGCCGGAGCGCTGGTGGAGGTCGGGGTGGAGGGTGCTTTCTCGGGAGATGTTGAAGTCTCCGCAGACGACGGTAGAGCAGGTGTCGGCTGTTACTGCTTGGGCTAGGGCGGTTAGTTGAGTGTGTTGTAGGGGGCGGAAGCGGTTGTGTTCTGACCAGTTGCCGTCGGTGTTGGCGGTGAGATGGATGTTGAGGACGCGGAGCCTGGTGTCGGCCAGGTGGGTGGTTAGTAGGCCACTGTGGAGGGCGTTGAAGCGGGCTCGGGTGGGGAGCTTTGAGTGGCGTGTCGGCTGCGGGAAGCGGGCGTAGGCGGTCCTTGCCAGCGGCAGGCGCGAGAGGGCGACCAGGCCGCCTGCAGGGCCCGCTACCGACCGCCGGTAGGCCAGGTGGGGGAACGTCGGCATGCCTCTGCGGAGGTGAGCCAGGTGTGGGTAGGCGAAGACCTCTTGCAGGCAGATCAGGTCGATGTCGCTGGTGTTGAGCTCGGACGCGATCGCACCGAAGCGCTCGGCCATGCGGGTGCCCTTCAGGGGCAGGCCGCGGATGTTGAGCGTGGCGACGGTCAGGCGGGTCATCGTGGACCGAGCGACCGATCGACGATGCGCGCGGGGCGTCGTGCCGGGTCTCATTCCCGGGGTGAGGATAGTTGAGCGAAAGATCATTCCGTGGGGGATGGGCGGGCGGTGCGGAGAGTGACACTCTGTGGAGCAGGGGGATGGAGGAGACCGTAGGTCAGGTGGTCGGGAAGCTTGTCCTGGTGGGGGCACTGGGGATGGGCGGTCCGGGCGCTTGGAGCGGGTCTCGGGTGCTGTGGGCGTGGGTGGTGGTGGACGGTGTGGCTGAGGAGTTGCAGGGCTCCAGGTTGGGGATGCGTTGAAGGTTGGTTGAGCTCAACCAGGTGGTGAGCTCAACGGCCGGTGGCCGGATGTGATGGGGGCAGTACATCCGGCGGCCGCGCATCTGACAGTCGCGCAAGGTCGTCACCTCCCGCGTTCACGACAGCCGCCGGCCGGCCGCGGCGCGATGAACCTCACTTCTCGCGTTCGCGGCGGCCCGGCCGGGTGAGAGAGTCGAGCTGTGAGCCTCGTCGAGATCGCCTGCGATGAGTCCGGCTATGAGGGTGAGAAGCTGATCGGTGGGGTCACCGACGTCTTCGCCCATGCCGCCGTCGCGCTCGACAAGGCGACTGCCGCCGCATGTGTGGCCGAGTTGCGGCAACGCATCCGCTCGCCTGCCACGGAGTACAAGGCCAACCATGTACTGCGGTCCAAGCACCGGCCGGTACTCCTCTGGCTGCTTGGTCCCACTGGGCCGCTGCTCGGCCAGGCGCAGGTGCAGCTCATGGACAAGGCGTATTTCCTGGTCTCGCAGCTCACTGAGCAGCTGATCGGTGAGCCGGCAGACGACCTCTATCGCGCCGGCCGTCATGCAGCGGGCTGGGCGGATTTCCTCGAGGCGGCGAACGACCTGCTGCGAGCGCGCGACGACCTGATGACCTTCTACGCCGCCCTTGATCGGCTGGACCACGAGAGCCCGGCAGTAGCTGCCCTGAAGAAGTCGCGGCCGCGAGCTGAGGCGATGGTGCGGGAGGATCCGCCGCTGATCCCGCCCCTCGATCCGCTCATGCGGGCGATCGCCCGGGCCGTCGAGTACTGGGCCGAGCGGAGTCGTTGGGTCGTCATCGCCCACGACCGGCAGACCACCTTGTCACCGGAGCGGATCGCGCAGTTACAGACAGGTACTGCGCTGGCGCGTCTGGAGCTGGTGCACTCGTTCACCGACCCGCGCATCCAGGTGGCCGACTTCCTGGCCGGGGTGGCGCGCAAGATCGCCTCCGACCAGCTCAAGGGTCAGGACGACGCCGAGCTGACCGCGTTGATCCGCCCGTACGTCGATCCGCGCTCAATTTGGGGCGACCTGGACAGCTGGCAGCGCCTAGCATCGTAACCAGGAGCAGCAGCTGCCCCGGGTTCTGTGATCGGGCAACCCCTTGGCAACCGTCCGTGACGGCGGGCATAGTCCTCGCTAGCAAGCACAAAACCTGGGTACAGGCCCTTACCCGGGCACAGCATTGACTACACACAGCACTGACTAGGTACAGGGAGACAGCGGCCGGTGGATTCGGACAGGCCTGCACCGTTGCGGGTGGACGCCGAGACGGCGATCATCCTGCGTGAGGCGTACCACAAGATCGAGTCGCTGTACCGCGGCGACCACTACGGGCTGTACGACTATGTCCGTGCGGTGGCCGGCAAGATCACCACCGTCGACAGCTTCTTCGTCGGCTTCCTCCACGGTTCGAACCGGGTGCGTTACCCGTACGGCTACGACTCCGGCCGGTACGACGACCCGGCGACTCACATCTTCGGGCCGAACGGCCAGACGGCCTGGCTGCTCAAACAGCGGCAGACCTACCGCTTCGCCTACGACAACGGAGCGGCCGTGCAAGCGGGGGTGCCGACCGGTGACGTGACCAAGGAGTCCGCGGACGCGGTCACGGTGCCGATCTTCCGACCGACCCAGAACGGGCCGGATCAGCTGTTCGGCATGCTGTCGATGCACAGCTACACCCCGAACACCTATGACGACAACGCGGTGCGTGCGTTCGAATGGCTCTGTGGACTGGTCGAACGGGTGCTCACCCGCGAGGACGAGGACAAGGATGCGCTGCGCCGGCTACCGGCCGGTGACGACAGCCCGAACCTGCTCACCTCCGATCACGTGATGGAGTACATCGGTCACCGAGTCGCCGGTCTGCGCGAGATCGCCACCGAGGCGATGAACGAACCCGACGTGGCCCACTCACCGGTCCAGGAGCACCTGAAACGGCTGATCCGGTCGACGGAGGAGATGCAGTCCGAGCTGATGGAGATGATGCTCGCCACGGACGAAGGGCCCGAGCGCCGGTTCGCGAGTCTGACCAAGGCCCAGCAGGGCGTGGCCGTGCTCTTGGCCGACGGGCTGGAGAACGACCAGCTCGCCGCCGAACTCGGCATCAGCCTCAACACGGTCAAGACTCACCTCAGCGCGATCCTCAAGAAGTACGGCATGGTCAACCGCGCCCAGATCGCCGACGACGTCCGCAAGTACCTGATCCGCTGACGCAGCCCGCGGATTGCCGGGCCAGCCACTCCGCTGGCTCAGTCTCCCGAGGTGCTCGGCCAGTCACTCTGCCGGCTCAGTCTCCTGAGGTGCTTGGCCAGCCGCTCCGGCGGCTCAGTCTCCCGAGGTGCTTGGCCAGCCCTTCCGCTGGCTCAGACTCCCCAGCTGCATCGGCCAACCGCTCCGCTGGCTCAGGCTCCCAGTTGCTCGGCTAACCATGGCTCGACTACTGGGAGGATCTGGGCGGCCTGCATCGCTTGCATGTGGTCGAGTCCGTCCAGCAGGTGAACTGTCCAGCCGAGGTTTTCGAGTAGCGACTTGTTGGCTGCCGCCGGGGTGGCGATGCTGACCAGGGTGTTGCCCCAGCGTTCGCCGTACTGGATGTTGTCGGTGCTGCCGACGATGCAGAGGCGGGGGATGGTGAGCTGGTCCTGTACCGCGTGGTCGTCGAATCCCTGCAGGGCTTGGTAGAGGGTGAGGAACTGCCGCGTCTGATCTTTGCTCAAGGCAACTTCTGTACTGTCCCAGTCGCCGGGCTCGACCACCTTGTCGCTGACCGGCTTGCCTGCCTCGGCATGGGTCGCCTCGGTGACCGCGAGCATGGCGTCGTACGGGCCGTCGATGGGTGGATAACCGCCCATCGCCAAGGCGGTCAGGCGTTTGGTGCGGATGGCGAGTTGCAGGCCGGCCATGCCGAGCCAACTGTAGCCGTAGTACGCGAAGGTGTCGGCGTCGGCGGCGTCCGCGACGGTCAGGAAGTCTTCGACCAGCTTGTCGGGCGTGAGGGTGTCGGGCAGCGGGTTGGCCTGGATGTGACCCTCGTAGTCGAAGGCGATCACTCGGAAGCGCTTGCTGAAGCCCTGGGTCAGGGTGTATCCGAGGGCCGGATCGGCGCCCCAGGCGCGGAGTTGCTCAGTCTCTGGTCCCTCGACCGGAGCGACCGGATTGACTGGGAGCAAGAGGTTCGGGCCTTCGCCGTGCACTTCGAAGTCCATCATCAGAAACTCCTTACGATGTATAGTGTTCCCAGGAACGATAACACTTTACGGCGTAAGGAGTAAAAGTGACCGAGGTGATCGGCCAGGGCGATGCGGCGCGCACGCTCGCTCTCCTGTGGGGCAAGGTCGCCACGCCGAAGCGCGGGCCGCGGCACTCGATCGGCTCCGACGAGGTCATCGCCGCGGCGGTCCGGATCGCCGACCGGCAAGGTCTGCCGGCGGTCACAATGCGGGCCGTGGGCAACGAACTCGGCCGGACGGCGATGTCGCTCTACACCTACGTCCTCAGTCGCGAGGTGCTGGTGGACCTGATGTACGACAGCGTCCATGCGGAGTTCGGCGCGCCGCGCAACGTCAAGGACTGGCGCAAGGCGATCGCGAGTTGGTGCACCAGGTTGCGCGATCTCTACCTCGCTCATCCCTGGCTGCTCGAGGTCTCGTCGGCCAGACCGGTCCTCGGTCCGAAGGAGCAGGAGGTGCTCGAGTCCTTGCTCAGGATCCTGACCAAGGCCGGTCTGCCGCTGGAGGACCGGCCGGCGGCGACCAGTGCGCTGTTCAGCGTCGTACGCGGCGCCGCCAAACAAGCGAGCGAGGCCAGGGCTGCGGTGACGGAGGAGGACGCCGAGTGGTGGGCCGAGCGTGCGCAGGCGCTCGCCGTGGCAGCTCCCGACTTCGCCGAACGGTTCCCGGAGTCCACCGCGATGGCCACCCATCAACGCAAAGGAGGTCCACAACCATGGATCCGTGCGGCCGACCAGGCCTTCACCGGCGCCATCGCGCTCATCGTCGACGGCCTGAGCCAACGAATCGCGCCACCAGCGGAATGATCAGCCGCGTGCCACCAGCGGAATGATCAACCGTACGTCGAGCGCGAAGGTGTACACGTACCACTCGACCAGGCGGCCCATCGAACCTTAAGAACTGCCAGGACCTGCTTCTGGCGAGTCGTCCGGGTCGCCGAGTTTGATGCCCAGCGCCGAGGCCATCGCGATGGTGACGGCGAGGGTGTCGATGGGGGAGGAGTTGGCGATGGTGGCGCCGGCCAGGCTGCCGATGCCGCGGGTGCCGTCCCAGGTGCAGTCGACGAAGACCGCACCGTTGGCGGTCACTTGGGAGAACTCGACGCCGGTCAGGTCGCAGCGGCGGAAGACCGTGCCGGTCAGGTCGGCCGAGACGAAGTCCGCACTCTGCAACCGGCAGTCGGTGAACTCGACCTTCACGAACTTCGCGAACCGGAACGAGCTGAAGTCGAGCACCGAGTCGCGCACGGTCACGTGCTGCAGGTTGGTCCCCGAGCCGGCGAACCCGGTCAGCCGCGACGACGAGATCGCCAGCCGGGTGCCCGAGGCGTCGGCCCAGCGCGCGTTGGCGAGATCGCAGTGGTCGATCTCGAGGTCGACCAGGATCAGCTTGTCGAGGTCCGAGCCGCCGAGGTTGACCCTGGTCAGGCGGCAGCCGCTGAGCTCGAGGTGCTCGGCGAGCAGACCGCCCAGATCCTGGTCGGTCAGCGCGAGGTCGGTGAGCCGGTCCTCGTCCTCCACCTCGTCGACGGTCAGCGTTTTCTCGTCGAGCTGCGTGCGCAGTCGAGGGGTGGCGATGCGGACGGTGGGTTTGCGAGCAGGCATGTCGGCCACCGTAGCGACCGCCGCCGTCAGTTTCCGGAGCCCGTACTGCGCTGGTAGTGCGCGGCCGCGCCGATCAGGGCGGAGTGTTCGGTGTCGGCGGTGGCGCTGACGGGGAACGGGAACACGTCGGCCACCACGTCGAACGCGCCGGAGATCGACCCGCCGAGCACCACCCGAGTCGCGCCGAACCGCTCGAGCCACGGCACCAGTGCGTCGGACAAATCCTGAAACGCTCCGACCAGAGCACCCTTGGCCTTTTCGTCTCCCGCCCGCGCCAGTTCAGCGATTTCTTTGACGCCGGTACTACGGGGCAGTGGCGAGCCGAGCAGTTCGGCGTACCGGTTGAGGATGGCTCGGGCGGAGATCCAGTCTTCGAGCGGGCGGCCGTTGTGGGTAGTTCGGTAGAGCTCGCCGCCGGGTGGGACGGTGTCGCCGGTGCGGATGGCGCGGCCGTTGGCGAGGAAGGCGGAGCCGATGCCGGTGCCGATGGTGATGCCGGCGCAGCGGTCCAGGCCGCGGAGTTCGCCTGCTGACCACTCGCCGACCGTGAACGCCTCGGCGTCGTTCAGGAAGATGACCTGGTCGAGCCCGAGGCGTTCGCGCAGGCTCTGGCCGAGGTCGTGCCCGTAGAGGGACGCGAACTTGTCCAGCTGGTACCACGCCACGCCGGCCGCGAAGTCGAACGGCCCGGGCAACGCCACCGCCAGACCCCTTGCCAACGGCAACTGCCGGGCGGCCGCGCACAGCTCGCCGATGATCGAATCGGCATCAGCCTTCGAATCCAGGCCGGCTCGATGCACGCCCTCGACCACCCCGGTTGAAGGCGACACCATCGCCGCCGTCACATGACTCCCACCGATCTCCAGCACCGGCACACCCGCACTCATGCCGCCCATCATCCACGACGGGCCCGCCGATGGGGGCGCGCGCCTTCACGGTATCGGTCTGAACGTGGCGAGCTGCCGATCGGTGCGGGGGCCGGGCAAACTGCCGCAAAGGTGGCTCAGCAGTTCGGCGAGGAGAAGGTGTTCTTCCTGGGTCACTCGCACGGCGGGTTCGTCGGGCTGCAGTTTGCGCTGGACTACCCGGACCGGGTGCGCGGGATCATCGTCTACGACGGGATGGCGTTCAACGGCCAGGAGTTCGGTGGCGCGCGTCAGTTGCACGACGGGATCGCCGGCTCCGAACTCGTCGTACTGGCCGGCAGCGGGCACTTCGGCCATCTGGAGGAGCCCGGGGAATTCTTCGGTTCCGTACTGCGTTTCGCGACGGCGCACTGAGCCGGGAACCTGTGGGACCTGCCCGAACGTAGAGTGGGGTGGAGGGCGGTCCGTCGCCGCAGCGACTGACGGGGGTTACCGGGTTTGCGTGCCGAGACCAGTGCGACATCCGCGATCACGGCGCTGAGCGTCGCGGTCGCGGCGGTCGGTCATGCGCTGGCGGGTGGATCCGTTTCGCTCGCGGTGCTGCCGCAGCTGGTCGTGCTGGCCGCCATCGGCTGGTCCCTCGGCGAACACCTGACCGGCCGCCGCATCCTCTCAATCACCACCCTCGCCACCCTCCAACTAACCGCTCACCTAACCCTCGACCTAACCCACCCAGCCTCCACACCAGCCCCGACGCCCACCGGCCACGCCGCCATGGGGCACGCCGCCACGGCGATGGACCATGCCGCGATGGGGCACGCCCCGACGTCGATGTCGGACGCCGCGACGGCAGCGGCGACGCACCACGCCACGCTGGCTCACGCCGCGACTGCCGCGGACCAGTCCGCGGCAGCGGGTCATGCCGCGATGGGCCATGGGGCGGGGGAGATGGCGGGGATGCTGCATGGCGGCGGGAGTGCGGTGCCTGGGGCGGGTGAGGCTGCGGGTGGGTTTGCGGCTGGGATGCACGACGGGGTTGGTGGGGCGGCGGCTATGTCGGCTGCCCACCTGCTGGTCTTGCTGGCCGGTGTGGTTCTCGTCGGCAGCACTCATCGGTGGGTTCAGCGTGTAGTGCGGATCCTCGCGCGTCTGGTCCCGCACCTTCCCGAGCCCGCCGTCGCGATCCCCGGTGTGCGCGCAGCGCTGCCCGGCGTACCGGAGCAGCCTCGGCTGACCCAGCGGTGGCTGACCTCGGGGGTCTCGCGGCGCGGGCCTCCGCAGTACCGGGTTCTCGGAGCTCTGTCCTGACCGTCCCGTGCTCTCGCGGGACGGTTCGCAACCGTTGCCCGCGAAGGGTTTTCCGTCATGCCTCAGACGTTTGTACTCCGCGCTGCCGCGATCGCCGCGGCCAGTGCGCTCATCCTGGCCGGAGCCGCCGGTTCGGCCTCCGCCCATGTCACGGTGTCGTCGCCGGACGCCAAGCCGGGCGGTTACGCCAAGCTGGTGTTCCGGGTGCCGACCGAGTCGGACAGCGCCAGTACCACCAAGCTGGTCGTCTCGCTGCCGAAGGATCACCCGTTCGCCCATGTCGGCGCGCAGGTGAAGGACGGCTGGAAGGTGGTCAAGACGACCGAGAAGCTGCCGCAGCCGGTGAAGGTCGGTGACGTCACGCTGTCCGAGGCGATCACCACCGTCACCTGGACGGCCGCGGCCGGCGGCGTACCGCCGAACGACTTCGACGAGTTCGCGTTGTCGGTCGGCAAGCTGCCCGAGGGCGTCGACACGCTCAACTTCCCGGCGGTCCAGACCTACAGCGACGGCGAGGTGGTCAAGTGGGAGCAGCTCGCCAAGGACGGCGCGGACAAGCCGGAGCACCCGGCGCCCACGCTGAAGCTCGCCGCAGCCCTGACGCCGGTGGCGCCCACCACTGAGGTGGACAACACGGACACCCTCGCCCGCGCGCTCGGTGCAGGCGGGTTGCTGCTCGGTCTGGTCGGTCTTGGGCTCGGTCTGCGGGCCGGGCGGACACGGAAGGCGACGCCGTAATCGTGCGTCGAACAGCCGCTGTGCTGGTGGCGTCGCTGCTCGTCCTGGTGGGCTCCACCGGGACGGCGGCGGCGCACGCCAAACTCGAATCCATGACGCCGGCCGACGGTTCGACCCAGGCCGTGCCGCCGACGGAGGTCGTGCTGACCTTCAACGAGCCGGTCGGCAGTACCGGCGCCGTCGTACAGGTCAAGTCACCCAAGGGGACCAACGTGTCCACCGGCGAGCTCAAGGTGATCGACAAGACCGTCACCCAGCCGGTCGACGGGCTGGTCGACATCGGCAAGTACACCGTCGATGCCCGGATCGTCTCCGCCGACGGCCACCCGATCACTGTCACCGCCAGCTTCACGATCACCCACGCCGGCCACCCGGCCACGCCGGTCGCCGGATCACCGGCCACCAAGGACAGCGGGTCGAACGTGGTGGTGATCGTCGCGATGTCCCTGGTGATGCTGGTCGTCGTCGCCCTGGCCATCGTGATCGTCCGCCGTAAACCCGCGCCGCCGCCGCAATGAGAAAGGCCCTAGGGCTTGGAGTTGTCACCGCAGGCGTCGTAGTACTGGTTGCGGCGTTGGTGCTGGCGGGCGGCGCGCCGAAGCCGCTGCCCGCGGGCCTGACGGGTGCCGGCCAGCCGGCCTCGTGGGCAGTCCCCGTACTACGCCTGCTCGCCGACCTCGCCGCTGTCGCCACCGGTGGAGCGGTCCTCGCAGCGGCATGGTTGCTAACAGCAACAGATAAGAAGCTTTCAGGACAAGCCCTTCGGGCCTGCCAGGATGCCGCCGTAACGGCAGGGCTGTGGGCCGTGGCGAGTATCGGGTTGTTGCTGACCACAGCTTCGGTCATCCTCGGCGTGCCGCTGTCGCAGCTGGCTGCGCGGGCCGGGGATGCGGGCTCGCTAGACCAGGTCAGGGCGCTCGCGCTCACCGTCGTACTGACCGCTGTGCTCGCGGTGATCCTTTCGGGTGCGCGCACGGTCGCGACCGCGCGGGTAGCGCTCGTCCTGATCGCCGCGGCCCTGACCGGCCCGCTCCTGACCGGACACGGCGCGACCGAGCAGACAAACCTCTGGTCGGTCCTCGCGACCGCGTCACTCGTCGTCCACGTCTTCTGCGCGACCGCCTGGATCGGTGGGCTCGGTTCGGTACTGCGCTACGGCCGCGACCAGCTGGCGATGATCGAGAGGTTCAGCCGCCTCGCCTTCGCGTGCGCCGTGACGATCGGGCTCACCGGCCTGCTCACCGCCGAGATCCACCTCGGTGGCCGTGACGACGGCTTCGGTCTCATCACCCAGTGGGTGACCACCGGGTACGGCGCACTGGTCTTCGCCAAGGCGGTCGCCTTCGTCCTGCTCGTCTGGATCGGCCGCATGCACCGCCAGGCCACGCTCCCGGCCCTCGCCGCCAACGAGCCGGCCGCCTTCTGGCGGCTCGCCGCGGTCGAGCTCCTCGTCATGGCCGGCACGGTCGGACTCGCCGTCGCCCTGTCCCGTACGCCGTAGCTCAGTGACATGTCAACAGGCCACGTACGATGGGTGGATGAAGGAGACGCGGGGGCTCGATGCGCGGGAAGCACAGCTCTGGCAGCTGTACCGCGACGCCTACCGCGAGCTGACCACGACGCTCGAAGGCCGCCTGATCCGCAACGCCGGGCTGTCCGGCGCGGACTACGCGCTCCTGCATCCGCTCTCCGTCGCGGACTCCGGCGTACTGCGCACGCGCGACCTCGGCCGCTCGATCGGGTGGGAGCGCAGCCGCCTGTCGCACCAGGTCAGCCGGATGGAGAAGCGCGGGCTGGTGGTTCGCGAGGAGTGCGAGTCCGACGCCCGCGGCTCGATGGTCCGCTTGACCGAGGCCGGCCGGGTCGCGATCGAAGCAGCCGCGCCGGACCACGTGGACGCGGTCAGAAGCCACTTCCTCGACCAGCTGACCCGCGAAGAGCAGGACCTCCTCGCCAAACTGCTCGACCGCGTCCTGGCCGACCTCCCCACCCGCGCCGCCGACACCCCCCTCGCCGACTGCTGACGCAGCCCCCTCGCCCCCACGCCCTCTCGCGCGACCTCTGAGGGGTCAACCCCGCAAAGGGTGGGTTGCCCCCCGGGAATCCGAGGGGGCAACCCACCAACTGCGGGGTTGACCCCTCAAACGCCGGGCGGCGGGCGGCGGGCGGGCGAGGGGCGGGGTGGGGCGGAAGGTGGTGGTGACTGCCAGTACTCGGGGTTGGAAGCTGGTGACACGCCGTTACGGGCGACGGGGGCGCGGGGTCTGGCGGAACAATGAAGAGGTCCGTTCAGATGCGCCTGAATTTGACAACTATTTTCATTAACGGCAGGATTCTGACCCGACGACCACTCCTCGTCGGAGCCCCCGACCGTGAAGGAAAAACGGATGTCCGATGTTCTGAACAGACGGGGATTCCTCGGTTTGGCCGGGGGTCTGAGCCTGGCCGCGCTGACCGGTTGCGGATCCGGCGGCAGCACTGACGCGGCTGCCCAGCCGAAGGCGGGCGGCAGGCTGCGCGCCGTCTTCGCCGGTGGTGGCGCCAAGGAGGTCCTCGACCCGCACGTGCAGAGCCTGTTCGTCGACATCGCCCGGCACAAGGCGATGTACGAGAAGCTCGTCGAGCTCGGGCCGGACCTGAAACCGTTGCCACGCCTGGCCGAGAAGTGGGAGCCGGACGCGCAGGGCGCGACCTGGCGGTTCACGTTGCGGGACGCGACCTTCCACGACGGCAAGAAGCTGACCAGCGAGGACGTGCTCTACAGCCTGGCCCGGATGGCCGACCCGGCCGCGCCCGAGCGGGTCGCGCAGTCGTCGCTGGCCGCGCTGGACCTGCGCCGCTGCAAGGCGATCGACCCGCGCACCGTCGAGCTCGTGCTGACCGCCCCGAACGCCGAGTTCCCGGCGTTGCTGGCCGGTATCGGCACCCAGATCGTCCGCGACGGCTTCAAGGACCCGACCAAGCCGATCGGTACCGGCGCGTTCAAGTTCGTCTCGTTCGAGGCCGGCCGCTCGATGGTCGCCGGCCGGTACGACGACTACTGGGACGGCGCGGCGAAGCTCGAGGAGCTGCACATCCTCTCGGCCGACGCCGAGGCGCGCGCCAACGCGTTGCAGGGTGGCCAGGCGGAGTACGCGAACGACATGACCGCGACCTTCGCCCGGACCGCCGAGGCGGGTAAGACGGTCAAGATCGTCGCGGCCAAGGGCAGCACGACGCAGGCGTTCGTGATGAAGGTGGACCAGGCGCCCTTCGACAATCCGGATGTCCGGATGGCCTTCAAGCTGCTCGCGGACCGGCAGCGGCTGGTGGACGTCGTGCTCGCCGGTCGCGGGGTGGTGGGCAACGACCTGTTCGGCAAGGGCTTCCAGTACTACCCGGCCGACCTGCCGCAGCGCGAGCGGAACGTCGAGGAGGCGAAGGCCCTGCTGAAGAAGGCCGGCCTGCTGAACAAGGAGGTCGAGATCTTCACCGCCGATGCTTCGGCGGGCTTCGTCGAAGCGGCGACGCTGTTCGCCGAGCAGGTCGCCGAGGCGGGCGTGAAGCTCAAGGTCACCACCGGCAGCGCCCAGACCTACTCGAAGGACCTGCTCACCAAGGGCGCGATCGGCAGTCACCGCTCGGGGGCGATGCCGATTCCGCAGTACATCACCGACCGGTTGCTGTCGAAGTCG
Organism: Kribbella sp. CA-294648; assembly: GCF_050943845.1. NCBI lineage: Bacteria > Bacillati > Actinomycetota > Actinomycetes > Propionibacteriales > Kribbellaceae > Kribbella > Kribbella sp. CA-294648. Next base: position 7,223,997 of record NZ_CP191981.1, on the reverse strand, counting down.
CCGTTCAACGTGACGCACTGGAAGCAGCCGGCTTTCGATGCCGCGTTCGCCGCCGCGCAGGTGCAGACCGACGAGGCGGCCCGGACGGCGAAGTACGGAGAACTGCAGAAGACGTTGCGGGACACCGGCGGCATTCTCGCCTGGGGGCATCCCGACTTCATGGTCGCGGTGTCGGCCAAGGTGCAAGGTGTCCAGGCCGTGCCGCCGAACACTCTGGAGTCGGCCCGGTTCGACAAGGTGTGGCTGGCCTGAATGCGGTCCTATGCTGCCCAGCGGGCCGCATTGGCACTGGTCCAGCTGGCTGTCCTCTCGATCCTCGTCTTCGTCCTGACGGCGTTGCTCCCCGGCGACGCCGCGGACATGCGGTTCACCGAGACGCTGACGCCTGAGCAGGTCGCCCGGCTGCGTGAGCAACTCGGGTTGGATCAACCTGCTCTCGAGCGGTTCACCCACTGGTTCGGCAACGTGCTGACCGGCGACCTCGGGACGTCGCTGATCAGCGGCGGCCCGGTGCTCGACATCGTCAAGGCGTCGGCCGGAGCAACCCTGGTCCTCACCCTCGCCACACTGGCGGTCGTCGTTCCGCTGGCGGTTGCCCTCGGCATCTTGATGGGGACGCGGGAGAACGGCCGGCTGGACCGGACCATCACCTCGATCACCTTGGCGCTGAGCGCGATCCCCGACTTCGTCATCGCGGTCGTGCTGGTTGCGATCTTCTCGCTGAAACTCGGATGGCTGCCCGCTACCTGGGTCGGTGGATCGCTGTTGGCGAGCCCGGTGCTGCTGGTGCTCCCGGTCGCGGTTCTCCTCGGTCGCACGGTCTGCCTGCTGTCCCGCCAGGTGCGGGCGGGCACGATCAATGCGCTGCATGCCGACTACGTCGTACAGGCTCGGCGGCTCGGGGTTCCCCGGCGGCGGTTGTTGCTCCGGCATGTGCTGCCGAACGCTGCGGTTCCCGGAGTACAGGAGTTGGCCAGGACCGGGGACACCTTGCTGGGTGGGGTTCTCGTGGTCGAGGCGATCTTCGCGATCCCCGGGTTTGCGACGGCGCTGGTCGACGGGGTGGAGACGCGGGACGTGCCGGTCGTCCAAGGATTGACTCTCGTGCTCGCGGTCGCCGCGTTGCTGATCAACCTGGGCGCCGACCTCGTCTGCAACCGGCTGGTCCCGCGGACGGAGCTGCTGCGATGAGAGCTCTCAGAGCCCGTACGCCGCTCGCCGTGTCCACGTTGCTGGTCCTGATCCCCTTGCTGGTGGCATTTCTCGGCCCGATGATCTCTGTCGGGGTCAAACCAGGACTGCCGTACGACAAGGCCGGCCTGCTCGGCACGGACGGGCTCGGCCGGGATGTGTTCAGCCTGCTGCTCGAGGGTGGTCGCACGGCTCTCGGGATGGCGCTGGGTGCGGTTGTGACGGCGTACCTGATCGGCGGAGCGATCGGTCTGGTCGCCGCCTCCACTCGTCACCGGTGGGTCGACGAGGCGTTGATCCGGCCACTCGATGTCCTACTGCCGCTGCCCTCACTGCTGGTGATCAGCGTGGTCGCGGTCGGTTGGCGCGCGTCGCCTCTCGCGATCACGCTGGCGGTTGCCATGGTCAACGTCCCGACCGTCGCGCGATTGGTCCGGGCGGCTGCACTGGATGCTGCCAGCGGTCCAGTGGTCGAGGCGTTGCGCATGCAACGGGAGAGCTGGGCCGGCATCCATCTCGGGTACGTCGGTCGCGCGGTCCTCGGGCCGGTTGCCGCCGACATCGGAACGCGGATCACGCTGGCCGTCTTCCTCGTTGCTTCGGTCAACTTCCTCGGTCTCGGCCTCAGCCCCACCGCGCCGGACTGGGCGGTCAGTATCTCGCGCAACCGCGAGGGACTGTTGCTGCAGCCGTGGGCCGTGCTCGCGCCGGCTCTGTTGCTGGTCTCGTTCACGCTCGGTTTCAACCTGCTGGCCGACCGGCTGGTGCACCGGGCGCGGCGGCTTGCCGAGGTCAAGCGATGACGACGGCAGAAGAGCAGGCCGGGCAGGCCCTGGTGAAGGTCGTCGGGCTGGCAGCCGTGGCTGGTCAGAGCATCCTCGTCGACGGCGTGGACTTCGAGGTGTGGCCGGGACAGGTGACCGCCTTGGTCGGTGCCTCGGGGTCCGGCAAGACCACGTCTGCCCTGGCCCTGTTAGGTGAACATGGCAACGGCGTGACACTGACTGGCTCTGTGCAAGTGGACGGGCAAAAAGTCATCGACAGCAACGGTGTGACCGCGACAGCCGCCAACGTTCGTGGCCGGGTTGTCGCCTACATGCCGCAGCATCCGGGCAGCGCGCTCAATCCGGCGCGGCGGATCGGCGCGGCGCTGACCGAGCTGGCCAAGCTGCATCACCCGGGTGCCGAGGTCGTGCCGGAGGCTCTGCGCGCAGCCCAGCTTCCGTCCGACCGGGCTACACTCCGGCGGTTCCCACATCAGTTCTCCGGTGGCCAGCGGCAACGAATCGCCCTGGCGCAAGCGCTGACGTGCCGTCCGAAGGTGCTCGTCCTGGACGAGCCGAGCACCGGGCTGGACTCGATCACACGGCTCCAGTTGGTCGGCGAGCTGAAGGACCTTGCCAACGCGGGTCTCGGCATCCTGCTGCTCAGCCACGATCTCGACCTGGTCCGGGAACTGGCTCATCGCGTCGTGGTGCTGTCGGCGGGCCGGGTGAGCGGCGATGTGCTTCCAAGCGCAACCAGGCCAGCCATCGCCACGGCAACCCGTAGTACAGGCGAGCCGTTGCTGCAGGCATTCAAGGTGTCCGCGTCGTTGCGCACCCGGGGCCGCGACCCGATCCTGCAGGACATCGATCTCGCGGTGCCACCAGGTGGTTGTGTCGGCATCGTGGGCCGGTCGGGCAGTGGCAAGACCACCCTCGCGCGCTGCCTCGCCGGCCTGCACGAGCGCCACACCGGCCGCATCACTTTGGCCGGCGAAGACCTGCCCGTACTACGGAAGCGTTCCCTCGACCAGAACCGTCGCGTCCAGTACGTCTGGCAGGAAGTCCGCGGCTCCTTCGACGAACGCCGACTCGTCGACGAACAAGTCGCCCGTACTGCGGTACGCCTGCGCGGGCTGACCCCGGCCGCGGCGCGAGCCGAAGCCGTGGCGACCCTGGCAAGGCTCGGCGTCTCGGCGATGATCGCCGCGAGACCGCCCAGTCAACTGTCCGGCGGCGAACTCCAGCGAGCCGCTCTCGCGAGGGCGTTGCTCGCGCGTCCCGACGTACTGGTGTGTGACGAGATCACCACGGCGCTGGACGAGCAGGGCACCGCGCTGGTGGTCGAACTCCTGAACGAGCTGAAGACCCAGGGCACTGCCCTGGTGTGGATCAGCCACGACCTCGGACTGGTGTCCGCCGTCTCCGACCACGTGCTGGTGCTCGACGCCGGCCGGGTCGTCGAACAGGGGCCGCCGGCAACTGTCATGACCGAACCGAGCACCGAACTGACCCAGCGGCTGGTGAGGGCCGCTTTGATCGGACAGGAACCCCCAGAAGCGCCGCCCGTGCTGACCAGTAGTGCCGACACGAGAAGCGAGCCGAACCGATGAAGCCTTCCCGACTGCACGATCACCTGGCGGAGGCGATCAAGGACCCGGACCCGATCCGGGTCGGCGACGACCTGATCTGCCTGCGATTCGAAACGATGAAGGTGTACTCCGCGCTCGGAGCGGTGCGCCATCTGCTGGAGACCGGCGCGGTCCAGCCGGGCGACACGTTGATCGACAGCTCGAGCGGGATCTACGCCCACGCGCTGGCGCTGGCCTGCCATCGGTACGGGATGAAGTGCCACATCGTCGGCTCGACCACGGTCGACCGGACCCTGCGGATCCAGCTGGAGATCCTCGGCGCGACGATCGAACAGGTGCCGTCCTCGAACAACCTGCAGCTCGACCAGAACCTCCGGGTCCGCCGGATCAGCGAGATCCTGCAGGACAACCCTACGTACCACTGGATGCGGCAGTACCACGACGACATCCACTACCTCGGCTACGGCGCGGTGGCCGAGCTCGTCTCCGAGGTGGTGCCGTCCGGGCCGCTGTGTCTGGTCGGGGGAGTCGGCACCGGCGCCTCGACCGGTGCTATCGCGCAGTACCTGCGGGACCGTGGACGGGACGTGAACCTGGTCGGCGTCCAGCCGTTCGGCAGCATCACCTTCGGTGCCGGGCACACCCAGGACCCGGAGATGATCATCGCCGGGATCGGCAGCTCGATCGAGTTCCGCAACGTGCGGCACGAGCTGTACGACCGGTTGCACTGGGTGTCCTTCGACTACGCGATGTCGGCTGCCGTGGACCTGCTCCGAACCAGCGGTGTCTTCGCCGGACTGTCCGCGGGCGCGGCGTACCTGTCCGCATTGTGGGAACACAACTGTGACAGCGGCCGCACCCACGTCTTCCTCGCGGCCGACACCGGCACCCGGTACGTCGACTCGGCTTTTTCCCGGTATGCCGATGCGCGGCCGATGGCCAGCATGCGGCCGCGGGAGATCGACTCGCTGGACCAGCTCGCGGTGCCGTGGTCGGCGATGTCCTGGGACCGGCGCGAAACGGTCGTTGCGCAGCGCCAGGAGTTCCCATCTGCGACTCCGTCGCATTAAAGTGGGCTTCATGAGTACCGGCTACCTGCTCCTGCCGCAGTTGTTCACGGCAACGGAAGTCGGCCGCCTGCGCGACGCGGCCGAGCAGGTCCACGCCGAGGTGGTGTCGGCCGCGGAGTCGGGGGAGACCGACGTGACGGTCTGGCCGGACGGGCACCGGCTGGAGGAGATCCGCGGTACGACGATCCACTGGGAGCCGGATGCTGCGGGCAAAGCGGTGCGAAGCCTCGCGCCGGTGGCTCAGCTGCACCCGACGCTGGCCGAGTTGTGGACAGAACCACGCCTGACGACACCGATGGAGTCGTTGATCGGGGCACCGGTTGGGCCGTTCGTGTCCAAGCTCAACTTCAAGCGGGCCGGGGTCGGGTCGGAGTTCGCCTGGCACCAGGACTTCCCGTACTGGTACTGCTGCGCGGGCGACGCGGCGTACGACATCGCCACCGCGATCGTGATGCTCGACGACAACACCGTCGAGAACGGCGCCATGACGCTGATTCCCGGCAGCCACCTCGAAGGCCCGGCTCGGCGTGACCCGCTCGAGCCCACGGGACTGTTCGTCGATCCCTTGACTGTCGACGTCGGGCGCGCGGTGACTGTGACGGCGCCGGCCGGATCGGTGCTGATGTTCCCGGGGCTGATGGTCCACCGGTCCGCGCCCAATCGCACGGCCACCGATCGCCGTTCGCTGCTCTTCTGCTTCCAGCCCGCTGGACGTCCAGAGTTGTCCGCCCTCAACTATCACGCCGAAAGGCTGGCTGATCTGCCATGACCGCCTCCGTGGCCGCCCTCACGACCGAAGTTCTCAACGGGGAGTATGGGCCCGCGCCCTCAGAGCTCAACGTCACCAGCGCTTTCTGGCTGCACCACACCACCCGGCTACCTGGCGCTGACGTCACCTATCGCAACTACTACGTGCTGCTGCGGGTCGGCGAGGTCTTCGGCGCCTGCTCCTTCGAAGCGGGCGAGCTTGACCCGTCGTACTGCGCGGAAACCTCCGGCCTGCCGCTGTCCGAGCTGATTGCCGACGGCCCCTTGCCGGTGCGGATCGCGGCCCTGGACGCGTACCTGGCCGCTGTCGAGCCACACCATCTCTCAGCCCAGGCCGAAGAGGTCGTCCTCCCAGCCGGTACGCCGGACGTGCGCGCCCGAGCCCGCGATGCGGCGGTCGCCGGCCTGCTGGATGTCGCCGAGGGTTCGAAGGTCGCCCTGATCGGCGTCGTGAACCCGTTGGTCGAGGCAATCACTGCGCTGGGCGGCACCTGTCTGCCGTGCGACTTCAACCTCCGCGAAACAGCCTCCGGAATCCCGGTTTCCCGCGACATGGCGCAGGTCGTCGACGCCGCGGACGCCGTGGTGGCGACCGGAATGACCTTGAGCAACGGCAGTTTCGACACCTTGCTTACTAGTTGCCTACAGCAATCGAAGCCGCTGGCCATCTATGCTCAGACCGGAAGCGCCGTCGCCCGCGCCTTCCTCGGCTCCGGTGTCACCGCCCTGTCCGCGGAGCCCTTCCCCTTCTCCCAGTTCAGCGCCCGTCCCACCAGCCTCTATCGCTACCGCAAGAACGGATCCCCCACGCCGTGACCACCACGACCGAAGTACGCAGTACAGGAGAAGTGCCGGGCGACTGGCGGATGGCCAAGCGGTTGTGGCCGTTCCTGCTCGCCTCGGCCGTGAGCCTGATTCCGTTCACCGTGTTCGGCATGTACCTGGTGCCGATCGCGGCGGCGGCCGACGGCAGTGTCGCCGAGATCGGCGGTCTGCGAGGACTCGGAGGCCTCGCAGCCCTCATCGTCGGCATCGCGCTCGCACCGCTCGTCGACCGCCTGGCCCGGGAGCTGGTCGCCGCCGGCGGCCTGGCCCTGCTGGGCCTCTCGGCCGCACTAGGAGCCATCGGCAACGTTTTCGCGCTGGCCACCTTCTGCCTGCTGATCGGCGCCTCGACCTCGATCCTCGCCCCGTCGATCGGTGCCGCGGCCGCCGACCGCTTCACCTCACCCGCCGCCGCGGGCCGGGCCGCGACGCTGGTCTCGGCGACCACGTCGATGATGGCCATGCTGGCCGCGCCCTTGCTCGCAGTACCGGGCCTGTTCTGGGGCTGGCGCGGCAATCTTGTCGCCGCGGCGGTGATCTCACTGGCACTGTCCGCCGCGTTCTTCTGGCGCGGCTGGGGTCGCAAGGCACCGCTGCGAGCCGGTGGAGCGAAGCGGATGAGCTACCTGGCGACGTACCGGGCCCTGGCTCACGTCCCGGGTGCGCTGCCGCTCCTCGGCGTCGCGATGCTGAGGACGGCCGCTTTCATGGGCTATCTCGCTTACATGGCGGCGTTCTACGACGAGAAGTTCGACCTGGCTCCCGGCTGGTTCGCGCTGGTCTGGTCGCTCAGCGGCGCATCGTTCTTCGTGGGCAACCTCTTCGCCGGCCGCTACCTGGCCGCGGACCGGCCGTGGCTCAGCTCCGAGAGGACGCTGCTCCTGGGCCTGCTGGCTGCGCTGCTCGCCGTCTCAGCCTTCTACTTCGCCCCGAGCCTTCCGCTCACCCTCCTGCTGACTTCCCTGATGGGCGTCGCCCACGCCACCGTCGCCGCCTGCGTCACGACCTTGCTGGTACGCCGCAGCGACGCGCTCCGCGGCTCCGCGCTCAGCGTCAACGCCGCGGGGATGAGCATGGGCACCTTCGTGGGAGCCGCGGCGGGCGGCGCAGGCCTCGGCCTCGGCGGATTCCCCGGCCTGGCACTGGTTTTCGCCCTGATCACCTTCGCCGGCGTCCTGCTCGCACTCCGTGTCCGGCCGGTAGCGCAAACCTGATGGCAGCTTTTGACAGGTGATCGGACGCGGTTCCGGACAGGATCCTCTGACATACTCCGCCAGTCTGTCATTCCTGAGGCCCTGGGGGGTCCCTGTGTCGTTCCGTCCTGTCCACCTCGCGTTTCTCGGCGTCCCCGCCGCGCTGATCGCAGCCACGCTGGTAGCCGTCACCGGCCCGTCCAGCACCGCGGCGCCCGAGCCGCACAAGCCGGCCTTCCGCTCGCACACCGCGGCCAAGCCCGAATTCGAGCCGAACTCGGTTCTGGTGAAGTTCAAGAAGAAGGCGAACACCGCGGCACGGAACGCGACCGCGTCGAAGCTCAGGGCCACCGCCGACAAGTCCGTGGTCGCGGACGTGGTCAAGCTGACCGGCGACGCTCCCGCGGCCGACCTGCTGAAGAAGGCGAAGGCCGACCCCGCTGTCGAGCTCGCCTCGCTGAACTACCGGCGCTACGCGTCTGCCACCCCGAACGACTACTACTACAGCAACTACCAGCGGGCGAACCTGACGGGTGCCCGCGTCCCGGAGGCCTGGGATCTGTCCAAGTCCACCGGAAACCAGGTCGTCGCCGTCCTGGACACCGGCGTCGACGCCGGTCACCCGGACCTGGCCGGTCGTCTGGTCCCGGGTTTCAACGCCACCTCTCCGAACCGCGGCCCGATCGACGGTGACGGCCACGGCACGATGACGCTCGGCATCATCGCGGCCGCCGCCAACAACGGCAGCGGCGTCGCCGGGGTCGGCTGGAACGCCAAGGCCATGCCGGTCAAGGTGCTCGCCGACGACGGCACCGGCTACGACGCGGACATCGCCGAGGGCATCGACTGGGCCGTCGCGCACGGTGCCAAGGTGATCAACCTGTCGCTCGGCGGCCCCGGCGACAACCCGGTGCTGCACGACGCCGTCAAGCGCGCTGTCAACGTCGGCAACGTCGTGGTGATCGCCGCCGCCGGTAACGACGGCAACAACGTCTATCAGTACCCGGCGGCGTACCCGGAGGTCATCGCGGTCGGCGCGACCACCGCCAATGGCACGCTGACCGACTTCAGCTCGTTCGGCAGCTGGGTCGACGTCGCGGCGCCGGGGACCGACGTCCTCAGCACCTACCCGCGCGTTCCCGGGGACCCCGATGACATTCCCTACGCGTTCTGCACCGGCACCTCGTGCTCGTCGCCGATCGTCGCGGGCATTGCCGCGCTGATGCGGAACAAGTGGCCGTCGTTGACGACGACCGAGGTCGCGCGCCGCCTCAAGGTGCTGTCCCGGGACGCGGGTCCGCGCGGTACCGACCCGTTCTACGGCGCCGGCATCGTGGACGCGTACGCCGCCCTGGGCGGCAAGGTCGGTGCGGACTTCGCCGGTGGAGCTGCCGACGGCAACGACCAGCCGGCTCGCGCTGTCAGGGTGAGCGCCGGTACCCCGGCAACCGGTGCGATCAACACCGAGGGCGACGTCGACTGGTACGCCGTCGACTCGGCCGCGGCCCGCAACCTGCGCGTCTCGGTGACCGGGCCGACCTTCAACGGGGACGAAAGCTGGACGAACGTCGGTCCGGAGATCGACGTCTACGACGCGGGCCTCAAGTCTCTCGGCCACGCGGTGAACGCGTTCCCGGAGATCGACCCGAAGGCGGGTCCGATCTGGGCACCGCTGACCGCGACCGCCGACGTCAGTGCCGCCGCCGGTACGACGTATGTTGCTGTGCGCAACAACAACGGCTCGCGTGACAGCCGGCCGTACAGCATCAGCATCACCGAAGCCGGCGCAGGCGGCGCGGACACCGGCGATGACTACCCGATCCTGGACATCTCGCCGGCCACCTACGCGGCCGGGGTCGCGAACACCGTGGTGCCGAAGGTGACGTTCGCCCGCGCCATGGACGCGAGCACCGTGGTGACCAACCGGCTCCGGCTGCAGAACGCCAAGACCGGTGCGTTCGTGCCCACCGTGGTCAGCTACGACGCGGCGACCCGGACGGGCACGATCACGCCGTCCGCGCCGCTGCTCGAGAACACGACGTACCGGATCACTGGTGAGGCGCTGCACGAGGAGAACGGCGCGTCGCTGCCGGTGCTGGACTCGGTGTTCACCACGGTCAACCTGGCGCCGCAGAAGCTGACGACGTTCACCGCGACGGGGGCGTACAAGGCCGCGACCGTGGCTTGGACGATTCCGGCGACGCCTGATCTCGACCAGGTCATCATCCGGCAGAACGTCGGGGGCAGGGCGCCGACGCTGACCACCGGGACGCTCGTCTACGCGGGCACCGGGTCGTCGGTCAAGGTGACCGGCCTCGCGCTGGCAACGACGTACACGTACGCCGGCTGGGTGAAGGATCGTGGGGGCAAGGTCAGCCCGGTCTCGGCGAAGGCGCTGAGCGGGGTGAAGTCGGGGATCCGGACTACCTCGACGCTGGTCAACTACGGCGGTGCGATCACGCTCAAGGGGAGTGTGCTGCGGATCGACAACGTGGCGTTCGCGGGGCTGCCGGTGCATCTTTACGGCCGTCCCAAGAACGTCAGCACCCTCAAGCTGATCACCACCTTGAAGACCAGCTCGACCGGTTCGGTCAGCTACACCCTCAAGCCGGGCGTGTCGACCGTCTACACCATGGTGTTCCCGGGCAACGCCGACCTGATGGGAACGCGCACCGCCGACATCACCGTGAACGTCGCGCCGACCATCACGTCCGTCCTGTCCCCGACTGCCATCAGGCTCGGCCAGGCGACAAGGTTCTCCGGCGTCGTCACCCCACGGCACTACGGCACACCGGTCTACCTGCAGTTCTACTCGGCCAAGACCTGGCGCACGATCGCCTCAGTCAAATTGAGCACCACCGGCGCCTACGCCTTCGGCATCAAGCCGGCGGCTCGCGGCAGCTTCGCCTACCGAGCCCTCTTCACCGCAGACGCCGACAACGCCCAGGCCCTGAGCCCGATGCGAATCGTCAACGTCAGCTAACAGCCACACCTTGAAACGCGCCCCGGCCGACTACTCGGCCGGGGCGCGCTGTTGTTCAGTTCGCTCCGGTTGCCCGCTGCTCGGCGAGCACTCCTTCAAGCCACCGCGCGAACGCGGGAATGTCCTTGATCGCGGACTGGTCAACGGTGAGATCCTTGGCCCACTGGTCTCGCGGCACGATCGGAAGCCGCTTCTGCCCCAGCCCGCTCTGAACGAAGCCGACCGTCCCCACCTCGGCCCACGGCAGGAAGCGGTTGCGTCCCGCCCGTACGCCTTCCTGGTCGACGGTCAGCGACGGGTACCGAGTGAAGATCCGCCAGCCGTACCAGGCCGAGCTACCCACAGCGGTCGCCAGGAACAACCCGGCGAAGGCGATTCGGACCGAGTCCGGGTCTGGACCGTCCGCTTGAATCAGCCGAACCACTTGCACCAGCACGAGCGCCCACAGCACGCCCAGGAACTTCAGCACCCAGCGCGGACGGGGAGTGAAGACCACCCGGCCGTTCTCCCGCAGTTCGCTCGACCAGGCGACCTGCGACTCCTCGCCCATCACTGTCACGCTGTTCCCCCCAGCCTTGTGCGGTGTGCGGCAACCTTAGGCCTTAGCGGAGGCGGGCGGCTCGGGTGTTGAGGTAGCGCTGCTCGGGGAGGCTGGTGGTTCGGCGGGCTGCGGCTAGGTAGGCGGTGAGGGCTTCAGCGTGGTTGCCGGCCAGTTCGTGGAGGTGGGCTCGGGCTACGTCGACTCTGTGGTGGTTGGTCAGGCGCGGGTCTTTGGCTAGGTCTTCGATAAGGGTGAGGCCGGCTTGGGGGCCTTGGACCATCGCGATCGCCACGGCGCGGTTGAGGCGGGCGATCGGGGTGTCGTCGAAGCGGACCAGCAAGTCGTACAGGGCAACGATCTGCTTCCAGTCGGTTGCTTCGGGGGTTTGCGCCTCGTCGTGGACGGCAGCGATGGCGGCCTGGAGTTGGTAGGGACCGAGGGCGGTGCGGGTCATCGCGTCGGTGACCAGGGCGGTGCCTTCGGCGATGGCTGTCTTGTCCCAGAGCGAGCGGTCTTGCTCGTCCAGGCGGATCAGGTCGCCGGCCGGCGTAGTACGGGCTGCTCTGCGGGCGTGGGTTAGGAGCATGAGGGCCAGCAGGCCTGCAACCTCGCCATTGTCGGGGAGAAGACGGTAGGCGAGGCGGGCAAGGCGGATGGCCTCCTCCGCGAGGTCGACGCGGTCGGTGCTGGTGTAGCCCTCGTTGAAGATCAGGTACAGGACTTGCAGTACTGCGGCCAGTCGCTCAGGCAGCTCCGCAGGGGGAGGCGGGCGGAACGGGATGCCCGAGGTGCGGATGCTCTGCTTGGCCCGGGTGATCCGCTTGCGCATGGTCTCTTCGGGGACCAGCAGGGCACGGGCGATCTCGTCCGTGGTCAGACCGCCGACCGCTCGCAGGGTCAGCGCGATCTGCGCGGCCCGGTTCAACGACGGATGGCAGCACAAGAACAGCAACAAAAGCGTGTCGTCGGCATCGCGTGGCCCGGCGGAATCGGCGCCGGGGGCAACCAACGGCACCTCCAGCGCCTGCCTGTCCTCGCGGCGGCGCCGAGCCTCCTCGCTGCGGAGCTCGTCGGTCAGCCGCCGCGACGCGACAGTGATCAACCACGCGCGCGGCTGCGCCGGTACGCCGTCGCGCGGCCACTGCTGCGACGCCGCCAGCAGCGCCTCCTGTACGGCGTCCTCGCACGCGTCGAAGTGCCCGTAGCGACGGACCAGCGCCCCGAGCACCTGCGGCGTGAGCTCACGCAACAGGTGCTCGAAGCCGGGCTCGGTCACCTCGGGGACCGGCGCACCGCCCATGGTCAGGACTCCGCCGAGCCGTCCATCAGCGGTCGCACCTCGACGATGTCGCCGACCGTGTCGACGATCCGCTGGGCGATCTCGTAGGCACGATCCGCGCTCACCACGTCGACGATGCCGTAGCTGGCCAGCACCTCCTTGACCTCGGCGTACGGGCCGTCGGCGGCGACCGTGCCGGCCGGGGTGGCGCGGATGGTGCGGGTCAGTGACGGGTCGCCGAGACCGGCGGTGGCGACGAACTCGCCGCTCTCGGTCAGCTCCTTGCCGAGTTGCTCGTAGAAGTCGCAGGCCTTCTGGAACTCCTCCGGATCCCAGCTGCCCTCGACCCAGGTCTGAGCGTTCGTGTAGGCCAGCATGATGAACTTCATCTCGTACTCCTTGCCGATGCGGCCCCCGGGGTGGGCGCCTCTCGTCCAGTAGTCGGAGGCCGGTCCGCCACCGGGACATCCTGCCTGAGAAAAGCTTCTCAGCGGTTGGTGTCCCTGCGACGTCCCCAGCTCCGACCCAGTGGTGAAACCTCCCACGACCAAGGAGCAGGAACGATGAAGCGAGTCACCAAAGCCGTCGCCGCCGTCGCATTGAGCACCGCACTGGTCAGCAGCGCATTTGCCCAGTACTGCGGCCGCCACCGTCGAATGGCCGAACCCAGGTCGCCATACGTACGAGGGCACCATCGACGGCGCGAAGTACAAGGTGGAGATGCCGGAGCGGTGGAACGGGACGCTGCTGCTCTACAGCCACCCGTACTACCCCGACGGAATGCCCGAGTTCCCGCCCGGCTACGGCAACCGGGTCGACAGCGAGGCGTACTTCCTCGAACAGGGCTATGCGCTGGCCGCCTCGGACTTCAAAGGCCGGACCGGGTTCGTGATGAAGGAGGCAGTGGATGACCAGGTCGGCGTACTGAACTGGTTCGAGAAGCACGTCGGGAAGCCGCGCCGGACCGTGGCGACCGGATCGTCGGGTGGCGGGGCGATCTCGCTGCTGCTGGCCGAGAAGCACCCGAGCAGGATCGACGGTGTGGTCGCGATGTGTGCGCCGACCGACGTACACGGGCAGTGGAACATGTCGCTGGACATCAACTTCGCGCTCAAGACCCTGCTCGCGCCGGGTGCCGACGACATCGAACTGGTCAACGCGAAGGACCCGAAGGGCAGCGACCTGCGGATGCAGAAGCTGCTCACCGAACAGGTCGAGACGGCGCAGGGGCGGGCGCGGATCGCGTTGGCCAGTGCCTTCGGGAACGTGACCGGGTGGAACTCCGCGCACGACCCGAAGCCCGCATCGGTCGAGGGGCAGATCCGGGCGCAGTACCAGCTCCACCTGATGGGTGCGGCCAGCGTCTTCGGGGCCGTCGGGCAGGCCGATCTCGCCGCGCATGCGGGTGGCAATCCGTCGCACAACGTCGGCGTGGACTACGCGCGGCAGTTGGCCAAGTCGGATCAGCTCGAGTTGGTTCGCAAGGCGTACCGGGAGGCCGGGCTTGATCTCGGGAAAGACCTCGCGCGGCTCGCGAAGGCACCGCGGATCAGCCCGGATCCGGCCGCCAGGCAATGGATGCTGCGCTACGCCGTACCGCGTGGCACGACGCCGTCACCGGTCGTGACGCTGCACAACACCGTGGATCTGGCCGTCGCCGATCACGAGCGCTGGTACGCCGGACAGGTGCGCCGGAACGGGGACACCGGCAAGTTGCGGCAACTCTTCGCGGCACGGGCGACCCACTGTGCGTTCAGCATCGCCGAGGAGGCTGTTGCCCTGGAGACGTTGCTGACCCGGATCGAGAGCGGACGCTGGCCTTCGACCGCGCCGGCTCACCTCAATGCGAAGGCTGCCGCGCTCGGTGAGTCGTGGAGCAAGGTCTACGACTTCGCCACCAACTCGGACGCGGTACGGCCGCCCGCGTTCACGGCGTACCGGCCGAATCCGCTGCTGCGCCCGTCCCGTTGACGCCCTGGGGCCATGCCGGGTCGGGGGATTCCCCGGTGTGGCCCTGAGGTGTGGGATCGCGACCCTGGATCGGTGCGGAATTCATTCCGGCTGACCGGTGTGGAGGGCTATCGTTCGCGGTTATGGAGAACTTGCCGGAGCCGTCCAACCCGCACGCGCACCTGCGGGCCTCCGACACCGATCGGGACCAGGTGGTCGAGGTACTGCGCGACGCGTTGATGTCCGGCCGGCTGACGCAGGACGAGCACGCCGAGCGGCTGGAGCAGACGCTGCAGGCTCGCACGCTGGGGGAGCTCGAGCCGATCACCCAGGACCTCGCCGTACCGGGTCAGCCGTTCCAGCCGGTGCGCGCCGCGGCGGCCGCGCCGTCGAACAGCCCGGTACCGATCGAGGAGCCGGCCAACCCGGCCGACAGCTTCGACCGCGTGGTCGGCATCTTCGGCGGCGGTGAGCGACAGGGCCGCTGGCGGGTGCGTCGGCGGACCAACGCGCTGTGCATCTTCGGCGGCTACGACCTGGACATGACGGATGCCGTGTTCGAGGGCCGCGAGGTGACGATCTGGGCGTTCGCCATCTTCGGTGGCATCGACCTCACCGTTCCCGACGCCGTCGAGGTCCGCAACGAGGGCTTCGGCATCTTCGGCGGCTTCGGCGCCCGCGGCGGCGACAACCCCGACCCGAACGCCCCGGTCGTCATCGTCAAGGGCCTGGCCCTCTTCGGCGGAGTCGGCGGCCAGGTCAGCTCGAAACGCCACAAGAAACGCTTCAAGAACCAAGGCGGCCACGGCGGCCACGGCGGCCCTCACAGCCTCGGCCACTGAGCTTTCAGCGGCCGGCGGTCAGATCCAGGACTTGAACCACATGCGGCTGAGCCAGTCGGGGTGGGGGAGGACCTGGTCGGTCAGGATCGGCCAGATGTAGGCGAAGTTGAGGACGACCAGGACGACGAAGGCGCCGACGACCGCGCTGCCGACCAGCCGGCGGGGGGTGGACGGCAGGTCGGGCTGCCGGGCCGGGCCGAGGATCTTGCCGAGGACCAGGGCCAGTGCCATCACGGTGAACGGGATCATCGTGACTGCGTAGAAGAAGAAGATCGGCCGGTCGTCGAAGGCGAACCAGGGTGCCCAGCAGGTTGCGAACGCGATGATCGGTACGCCGAACCGCCAGTCGCGCTGGGCGATCCAGTAGACCAGCGAGGCGAGCAGGGCGAGCGCGCCGGCCCACCACAGCAGCGGCGTACCGACGGCTGAGATGACCGAGAGGCAGTTCGTGGGGGGCTGGGCCGTGCAGCCGTTCGTGCCGGGCTTGATGTCGTTGACCGCGTCGAAGCCGATCGGGCGGGCGACGATCGGCCAGCCGGCCGGGTGCGACGAGTACGGGTGGGTGGCCTTCTTGATGTAGTCGCCGGTGTGGAAGTCGAGCAGTTCCTGGTGGTAGTGGATCAGCGAACGGAAGTCGTCCGGAACCACCTTCATCACGCCGTGCGCGGGGTTCTTCGAGGCGTAGTCGTGGCCGTAGGCGTTGTCGTGCAGGAGCCAGCCGGTCCAGGTCGCGGTGTAGGTGACGATCGCGACCAGCACGATGCTGAGAAACGCGGGCAGGCCGTCGACGAAGACGGACTTGAGCAGCGGGCGCTTGGCGCCGAGCGCACGGCGGGCGCCGACGTCCCAGGCGAACACGAGGATGCCGAACGCGGCCATCACCCAGATCGCGGACCACTTGGTGCCCAGCGCCAGGCCGAAGCAGACGCCGGCGGCGATCCGCCACGGCCGGATGAGCAGCCAGCGGCCGATCTTGCGGCTGCCGTCACGGTGCTCGAGCGAGTTGGCGTGCCGGCGGCGGGTCCAGTCGCGGTCCGCGACCAGGCAGGAGATCGCGGCGACCAGCCAGAACGCCAGGAAGACGTCGAGCAGGGCGACCCGGGACATCACGAAGTGCAGGCCGTCGACGGCGAGCAGCAGACCGGCGATGCAGCCGATCAGGGTCGAGCGGGACATCCGGCGGACAGTCCGGATCACCAGCAGCACGGTCAGCGTGCCGAACAGCGCGGGCATGAAGCGCCAGCCGAAGCTGTTCATCCCGAACAGGTGCTCACCGGCCGCGATCATCCACTTGCCGACCTCGGGGTGCACGGTCAGGCTCGGGGTGTCCTTGAAGACGTCCAGGTTGCCGGACAGGATCGCCTTGTCGGCGGCTCCCTCCGGCTTGTCGATGAACTGCCGGGCGTAGCCGAACTTCAGCAGCGAGTACGCGTCCTTGGCGTAGTACGTCTCGTCGAAGACGAACTTGACCGGGTTGCCGAGGTTCCAGAACCGCAGGATCGCCGCGAACGCCGTGATCGCCAGGGTCGCGATCCAGCCGCCCTCGAACTCCTTCGGCATCGGCGGGTACAACCGCTCCTTGAGCGGCGGCAACCGTCTTCCGAGCACGTCCCGCCCGAGCGTCTCACGCACCTCGGCACCCGCCCCGGGCACCTCGGCCGGCTTCGCGGTGTCGTCCTCGATCACGGCAGTCACGCTGGCCATCGTACGGAGCCGGAGGTACCAGCGCCTCCCCGCTCCTCCCCGGGTGTTGCCGACGGGCTGTGGATAACCACGGAAACGTTCGCCGGACCTTCTAGACTCATGACCATGAGGACGCCGAAGGAAGAGCTCCACGCGCTGATCGACTCGCTGTCGGACAGCGCTGCCGCAGATCTCCTGCCGGAACTCCGGCTCCTGAAGCTGCAGGCCGAGGCCGGCGCTGAGCGTCCGCAGCCGAGTGGCGCCTGGCCGCCGGCCTGGTTCGGGTCGATCGAGGGAAGCCGCCCCGACCTGTCCGAGAACCACGAGGACATTCTTCAGGCCGAGCTCGGACGCAATTCCCGGTGATCGTCGTCGACACCGGCCCGCTGGTCGCCGCAGCAATCAGCACCGACACCAACCACCGCCGCTGCGTCGACCTGTTCACGTCCCTGAGGCTGGCCAACGAGCGGCTGATCGTCCCGCCGTTTGTGGTGACAGAGGTGTGCTACCTGCTTGCCCGCGAGAACGGCGCCAAGTCGGAAGAAGCGTTCGCTCGCTCGCTGGCCGCTGGTGACTTCGTCATCGCGCCGGTCACGAGTTCCGGGCTCGACCGTGCCGCTGACTTGATCGGCCAGTACGCCGACCTGCCGCTGGGTTTCGTCGACGCGTCGGTGGTCGCTCTCGCGGAGCAGCTGGAGCTGCAGGAGATTGCGACCTTGGACAGGCGTCACTTCAGTGTTGTCCGGCCTCGGCATGTCGATGCGTTCACTCTGCTGCCGTGAGCGGGCGATTGGTGTTGGTGGGGACTCCTATTGGGGACTTTTCGGATGCTTCGGGGCGGTTGCGGAGGGTTTTGGGGGAAGTTGATGTGGTGGCCGCGGAGGATACTCGGCGGTTGAAGCGGTTGACGAGTGAGTTGGGGATTGTTGTCACCGGGCGGGTGACCAGTTTCTTCGAGGGGAACGAGCGGCAGCGGACCGATGAGTTGGTTCAGGCGTTGCTTGAGGGGCAAACGGTTGCTGTGGTGACCGATGCGGGGATGCCCAGCGTGTCGGATCCGGGGTATCGATTGGTGGCGGCCGCGATCGAGGCGGGGATCCAGGTGACCGCCGTACCGGGGCCGTCCGCCGTACTGACCGCGCTGGCGTTGAGTGGGTTGCCGGTGGATCGGTTCACCTTCGAGGGGTTCCTGCCGCGGAAGTCGGGGGAGCGCGCGAAGCGGTTCGCCGAGCTCGCGCGGGAGCAGCGCACGATGATCTTCTTCGAGGCGCCGCACCGGCTGGCCGCCTCGCTCAAGGATCTCGCCGAGGCGCTCGGCAAGGATCGCCGTACTGCGGTCTGCCGCGAGCTCACCAAGACGTACGAGGAGGTCAAGCGCGGGACCGCCGCCGAGCTGGCCGAGTGGGCCGCCGACGGGGTCCGCGGCGAGATCACCATCGTGGTGGCCGGCGCCGACCCGTCCGCCCGCGAACTCGGTCCCGAGGAGCTGGCCGCCGAGGTGGCCGCCGACGAAGAGGCCGGCACCCCCCGCAAACAGGCCATCGCCGACGTCGCCAAGCGCTTCGGCGTACCGAAACGCACCGTGTACGACGCAGTACTGGCCGCCCGCCCACCCAAGTAATACTGTCGGCGCCGCCTGGTAGATCAAAGGGATGATCACCAGCGAGGAACTCGAAGCCTTCATCGTCCGCGCCAAGGCCGCGAGCTACGTCGGCGACGGCGAACTGCGGTTCACCGACGGCGACCTCGAGTACTGCGACAGCTACCTGGGTGGCGCCGACTTCCTCGGCCAGGAGGTCGTCCGCGTGGGGTCGACGCCGATCTGGGGGATGAACTACTACGGCTTCCTCCTCGAGCCGGGCGTGCTCGATGCGGCCGGGGCTGGGCGGGTCATCAAACGAGCACTGAGCGCGATGTACGCCGAGGGCAGGTTCCTCGGCGGGTTCTCGTACCGGCAGGACGACTGGGTGTACGTCGACGAGAGCCAGGGGACCGTCGATCGGTTCGAAGGGGGTGAGCGGATCGAGAGCGCGGACGGGACTACGGCGTACCGGTTGAGCTACCACGGGGGCCGGATCCTCGCCTGAGGGTCTGGTAAATCGCCCTCAGCCCGAGCACTACCCTTGAGGGCATGTCCGAGAAGGCCTTTTACCTCACCACCCCGATCTACTACGTCACGGCGCCGCCGCACATCGGTAGTGCCTACACGACGGTGGCCGGGGACGTCCTGACCCGTTGGCACGCCCAGCGGGGCGAGCGCAAGTGGTACCTGACGGGTACTGACGAGCATGGCGAGAAGGTGATGCGCAGCGCCCAGGCGCAGGGCATGACGCCGCAGGAGTGGACGGACAAGCTGGTCGAGGAGTCCTGGAAGCCGGCTTGGGTCGATGTCGACATCGACTACGACGACTTCATCCGGACCACCGAGAAGCGGCACACCGAGCGGGTCCGCGACTTCTGGCAGACCCTCTACGACAAGGGTGACGTCTACAAGGGCGAGTACGAGGGCCTGTACTGCGTCGGGTGCGAGGAGTTCAAGCTTCCCGCCGACATCAGGACCGACGAGGACGGCACCCAGCGGTGCATGATCCACGGCACCGAGCTGGAGACGGTCTCGGAGACCAACTACTTCTTCCGGCTGTCCGCGTACGCCGACCGGCTGATCGAGCTGTACGAGTCGCAGCCGGACTTCGTCGCGCCGGCCAGTGCCCGCAACGAGGTCATCTCGTTCGTGAAGCAGGGCTTGCAGGACCTGTCGATCACCCGCTCGACCTTCGACTGGGGCATCCCGGTTCCGTGGGACGAGGACCACGTCCTCTACGTGTGGATCGACGCGCTGCTCAACTACGTCACCGCTGCGGGCTACGGCACCGACCCGGAGCGCTTCGAGGAGCTCTGGCCGGTCGACGTGCACCTGGTCGGCAAGGACATCCTGCGGTTCCACGCGGTGATCTGGCCGGCCATGCTGATGGCTGCCGAGGTCGCAGTACCGAAGCAGGTCTTCGCGCACGGCTGGCTGCTGGTCGGCGGCGAGAAGATGAGCAAATCGAAGCTGACCGCGATCGCGCCGAAGGAGATCACCGACCACTTCGGCTCGGACGCGTTCCGGTACTACTTCCTGCGCACGATCCAGTTCGGTTCGGACGGCTCGTTCTCCTGGGAGCACCTGAACGCGGTGTACACCTCCGAGCTGGCGAACGGCCTCGGCAACCTGGCCAGCCGGATCGCGGCGATGGTGAACAAGTACTTCGACGGCGAACTGCCCGAGCCCGCCGACCACGGCCCGGCCGAGCAGGCGCTCGCCGACCAGCTCGCCGAGGCGGCCACCAAGGCGGACGAGGCGATCAACACCCTCGCGTTCCACGACGCGCTGGCGGCGATCAACGACCTGGTCGGCGCGGTCAACGGCTACGTCTCCGAGCAGGAGCCGTGGAAGGTCGCGAAGGACGAGTCGCAGAAGGCCCGCCTCGCCACCATCCTGTACACCTCGGCCGAGGTACTGCGCGCTGTCGCGGTACTGCACAACCCGACGATGCCGAAGACCGCCGCCAAGCTCTGGACCCTCTTGGGTGCCGAAGCCAAGCTCGGCCCGCTCGCGGACCAGCGCATCCAGGACGCAGGCACCTGGGGCCAACTCCCCGTCGGCTCCGTCCTGGTCAAGGGCGAGTCGCTCTTCCCCCGCCTGGCAGACCCCGAGGCCTAGCCCAGACTGCGGTGCCCGGCCGGCGTCGGCGTCGGCAGGGCACCGCTATTGGCCGGCTGGCCGGTTGTAGAGCCTGTTGCGAATTGGGTTGGGGTTGGCATTGTGTCCCGAGGTCGGTTCCGTGAGCGTGAGATCCGCCGGTCATCGCTCAGGCTGCTGAACCGTTTCGGGAGGGTTTTGTCCAGGACCGGGGTGGGTCTTACCCCCGATCTGGACTACTTCCCTCCCCAGTCGACCGAGTCGTCGTACCGACAGGCGCGTTAGGTCGTCTAGCTGTAGGCGAAGCGGGAAGGGGGCGTGGGGACGTCGTCCAGGCGGGGGTCGAAGCGTTCGACGAAGTTCACCCCGGCCGGGATCTCGATGCTTGCTGTCGAGGTCCAGCCGCGGGTCAGGGTGGGGAAGTCCGGCACATCGGGGTGGTAGTGCGGCTTCCCCGTGCCGAGGGCGTCGACTGCCATCGGGGCGCTGACCGCTTGGTAGCGGAAGTCGGCGGACAACCGGAGTTGCCGCGTCATGTTCGGCATCGCCCCGTGCACGGTCAGGCTGCCGAACAGCAGCACGTCACCCGGCCGGTACGACGTGGTCCGCCACTCGGGGTGGTTCTCATCGGCCTCGGCTCGCATCATCCCGGGTCCGTCCGACGCCTTCACCGGCAGTACGCCGAGCCGCGGCGATCCGGCGAAGACGCGAAGCCCGCCGATCTCGGGTGGCGCGTCACTCAGTGGCAACCACGTCGTCAACGTGTCGATGTCGCCCTGGATGAAGCGGTAGTCCTGGTGGATCGGCGTCGGGTTGGCCCCCGGCGACGGCGGCGCGATCCGGCAGATGTGCGCCGGGTGCGCGAACGCCTCCTCGCCCAGCAACCGCTCCGCCAGCCCCAGCAACTCGGGCCGGATCGCCAGTGCATGAAAGGCCTCCGTGCTCTGGATCGCGGTGTAGGCGCCGAAGAACCCGGGTGAACCTTCCTCGACTGCCCGGCCCGAGGCAAGCAAGTCCTCGGGCGACGACCCAGGCGCGAGCCAGTCGCTGTCGGCGAGAATCTGGGCGATCTGGTTCCGTACGTCGTCGATCACCGCCGCCGGCAGCAGGCCGCGAAAGAACAGGTACCCCTCGGTGGCGAGGCGTTCGCGGAGTACCGCTGCGTCGTCGGCGACGGGGGTGGAGTCGAGCAGCTCTTTCATTTCTTGTTCCCGATCTTGTCCATGGCGGCCGCGATACTGGGCACGCCGGTCTTGTTCAGGTACAGCTCGTTCGCGGTCTTGTTGATCTCGGCAACCTTCGCCGTCCAGCCCTCGGCGATCGGCATGTTCACCGTGCTGCCGGCCGCCGAGTCGAGGAACGGCTGCACGTCGATGTTCTTCTTCTTCCAGTACGCCGCGTAGCCGGCGCCCGCGTCGTTCAGGGCGGGGATGATGTAGCCCGCGTCGCCCATCAGCTTCTGCGCCTTCTCCGAGCCGAGGAAGGCGATCAGCTTGCCGGCCTCGTCGGGGTGCTTGGTCTTCGCGAACATCACCTCGGCCAGCCCGTTGATGACCACCGTCCGCCCGGACGGTCCGGCCGGCAGCGCGGCGACCCCGATCGGGAACTTCACCTCGGGCAACGCGTACGGCAGCAACGCGTTGTTGGCCGGGAACATCGCGACCTCACCGCGGTAGAACATCTCGGTCGCCTGCCCGGTCGGCGGGTTGGTCCGGGTGCCGTCGGGCGAGACCTTCCACTTGAAGATCAGGTCCCGCGCCCATTGCAGTGCCTCGACCGACTTCGGGCCGGCGAAGTCGAAGGCGCCGTACGGCTTGTCCATCGCCTTGCCGCCGTTGGAGGCGATCCAGTTCAGCCACTGCGTCTGGCTGTGGTTCCAGGAGCAGAAGCCCCACTGCTTGTCACCGACCGTCAGCTTGCGGGCGATCTCGAGGAAGTTGCCCGAGCCGTCCGGTGCCCAGGTGAGCTCGGTGGGCATGGTGATCCCGGCCTTGGCGACCAGATTCTTGTTGTAGAGCAGGCCGACCACGCCGAGGTCCTTCGGCATCCCGAGCTGCTTGTCCTCGAACTTGTACGACTGGACCACGTTCGGGTGGTACGAGTCGAGCTTGAGCCCGGCCTTCGCGATCACGTCGTCCAGCGGCGCGAGCACACCCTTGCCGGCCAGGTCGGGGAAGTTCTCGACGGTCAGCCAGAAGACATCGGGCGCCTTGCCACTGGCCAGCTCGGTGGTGAGCTTGGTCCAGTACTGGTCCCAGGGCAGCACCTCCATCCGGACGGTGATGTCGGGGTTCTCGGCGGTGAAGGCTTCGAAGACCTTTTTGTAGCCGACTTCCTGCTGCTCGTCCCACAATCGGTAGACGAGTTCGGTCTTGCCGCCGCTGCTTGCTTTGTCGTTGGACGAGCCGCAGGCAGTCAGGCCGCCGAGCAGACCAGCCGCACCGAGCAACACAGTCCGTCGTGACAGGGGAGTGGACATCATGCCTCCGAATTACTTGAGCCCGGTAACAGCGACCGAGCGGACGATGAAGCGCTGGAAGAAGATGAACAACACCAGCAGGGGAGCCAGCGCGATCAGGCTGCCGGCCATCACGGCGTTGTAGTCGACGCCGATCTCGCTCTTGAACAACGCGATGCCGACCGAGAGCAGCCGCTTGTCCTCGCTGCTCGTGATGATGAGTGGCCACAGGAAGCTGTTCCAGTTGGCGACCACGGCCAACGTGGTGACGGTGACCAGGATCGGTTTGGACAGTGGCAACACGATCGACAGCAGCGTCCGGACCCGCCCGGCGCCGTCGATCCGGGCCGCGTCTTCCAGGTCGGCCGGGATGGTCCGGAAGAACTGCCGGAGCAGGAAGATCGCGTACGGCGTCCCGAGCATCGTCGGCAGCATCAGGCCGGCCCAGGTGTCGACCAGCCCGAGCCGCTGCATCATCAGGTAGAGCGGGATCATCGTCACCACCGGCGGCACCATCAGAGTCGACAAATAGACCCAGAACAAGGTGTCCCGGCCCGGGAACGACAACCGCGCGAACGCATAAGCAGCCAGTACTGCGAACACCAGCTGCCCGACCGTGATGCCCACGGTGACCGCGATGGTGTTGACCAGATAGCCACCGAACCCGGACCCGAACAGCCGGTCGAAAGCCGCCGTGCTGGGTGGCCGGCCGGGCTCCCACGGCGCGGTGGCGAATAGTTGCCCAGGGCCCTTGAAGGCGGTCAGCAGGGTCAGGTAGTAGGGGAAGATCGCGAACACGCAGCCGGCCACCAGGACGCCGTACGGCAGGATCCGGAATCTCGACATCGACACCACCTCAGGAGAAGTCGTACGTCGTGCGACGCTCGAAGTAGACGAACTGGGAGATCGTGACGACCAGGATCACCACGAAGAGCAGCACCGAGATGGTCGAGGCGTAGCCGAAGTCGTACTTGCGGAACGCCTCGTCGTAGATCAGGTAGGTGGCCACCTCGGTGCTGTTGCCGGGGCCGCCCTCGGTCATCACGAAGATCGTGTCGAACGCCTGGAACGAGCCGATCACGTTGGTGATCAGCACGAACAGCATGGTCGGCCGCAGCAGCGGGAGCGTGACGGCGAAGAAGTGCGCGGCCGGTGAGGCACCGTCCAGTGACGATGCCTCGCGCAACGAGGCGGGGATGTTCTGCAACCCGGCCAGGAAGAACAGCATGTTGTAGCCGGCGAACTGCCAGATGTGCACCGCCGCGACACTCGGCATCGCCAGCAGCGACGAGGACAGCCAGGCCGGACCCTCGACGCCGAAGACCGCGAGGAACTGGTTCAGCGCGCCGCGGCCCGGATCGAAGATCCACGTCCAGACCAGGCCCATCGCCACCGGCGTCGCCATCCACGGGATCACCAGCAACGCGCGGAAGTACTTCATCCCGCGAAGTTTCCGGTTGACCAACAAAGACAGCAGCAGAGACAGGATCGTCGTACCGGGGACGCAGATCAGGACGTAGTACAGGGTGACGAGGAAGGAGTGCCAGACGTCGGAGTCGCCGAGCAGGTCGCGGTAGTTGGCCAGGCCGATGAATTCGGGGGTGGACAGCAACTTCCAGTCGAAGAGGCTGAGCACGATGACGATCAGCACCGGTGCGAGCAGGAAGCCGAGGACGCCGACCATGCTCGGAGCGAGCAGGGCGTAACCGGCTAAGGTCTGCCGTTGCCGTTGGGACCCGCGGCTGCGGCGGGGTGCGGGTTTAAGCATCGGGATCCCTCAGCGACGGTTCCTTGAGGGGATGGGGCCGGGGCGAGCTCGGGGTGAGCAGTTCCCGGGTGCGGTCGAGCCCCCACTGGTCGAGTTCGCCGATCGGATCGCTGGACATCCGCAGGCCGGGCGCGGCCTCGATGTGAGCCGCCCACAGCTCGCGTTCCTGCACGTCGGGCCGCACGATCAGGCAGTCGGAATCGTTGGCCCACCAGCGGCCGTGCAGGAACTCGCGAGCGATCGAGGTGGACCGCGCGCCCCGCTGACCGGGTTGGCTGATGTCACCTGAGGGCGGGTCGACCAGCGGGTCGGTGTCGGGGGAGATCCGCATGCAGTCGACCAGTCCGAGGCTCGGCAGGATCGGGGCGCCGCAGCCGTGCAGGATGCGGTTCGGCCCGACCGCCTGGCGGAGCAGACGCAGACCGTGCCGGTACGCCGCGATGCCGTCGAGCTGTTCGTGCCGTCGGCCTTCGATGGCGCCGGCGTACAGGAAGTCGAGTTTGAAGTGGTCGTAGCCCTGGCGGCACAGCTCGGTGAAGACGTCCTGGAGATGTCGGGCGGCGCCGGGATGGGTGACGTCGAGGACAAGTTGCTCCTGGCCCCAGTTGGTACCGGCGGTAATGCCGGGCACGAGCCACTCGGGATGCAACCGCGCGGTCTCGCTCTTGCTGCCGACCAGGAACGGCGCGACCCAGATGCCGGCTCGCCGGCCGCCGGAGCGGATGTCGGCGGCCAGCCGGACCGTCGAGCCGAAGTCTTCGCGCGGAGTCAGCCAGTCGCCGATCTCCGCCTGGTAGCCCTCGTCGAGCAGCACGAGATCGACGCTCAGATCGTGCTCGTCGAACTGCCGCACCTCGGCCATCACGTCCCGCTCGGTGACCTTGCCCCAGTACGCGTACCAACTGCACCACGACGGCCCGAACACCCGTACCGCGTGGTCGAGCGACCCGCGCGCCGCCGAGAACCCGTCGGCCCAGTCGGCCAGCGCCGTGTTCGGGTTGGCGTAGGTGCCGGTGGCAACCGACACCTCGCCGTCGGCGGAAACGACGAGCCGGTCGCCGTGCACCTCGCACCGGATCGATGGCACCAGGTCTGGGGAGGTGGCGCCGATCACGGTCACATCGTTGCCATTGGCAACGGCGAGCAGGCCCTCGCCCTGGAAGCGGGCCAGGCCGGCTTCGGCAGACCCAGCCATCGGCTGGGCCGCCCCGGGCCGATAGGCCATGACGTGGTGGTTCGCAGCGGTGGGCCGCGGTGGCTGCGCGCTGAGCGGGTACCAGCCGGAGGGGCTCCAGGACTGCCAGCCGTGTTCGAAGACCAGGGTGGTGGCATCGGCGGGGAGTTCGGTGACGGGGACGAAACCCACGGGGATCCTCGATTCTGGGGATACAGGATCTTGCTGCTGTGTGGGTAATCTAGGGACCCGCGCGAAGGGTGCACTATGACAGAGCCTGCTGATTTTGAGCACGATCTTGCTACTCAGGTCCTGATCGAGCTCTACAGCGAGATCCCGCCGCCGAGCAAACTGGTGACCGGCCACTTCCACAGCGGTGGCGACTACCGGGTGGTCCGGCCGGGCGGCGTCGGCAGTTGGTACCTGCTCTACACCGCCGGCGGCACGGGGCAGTTCCAGATCGCGGGCGACAGACTCACGCTGCGCCACGGCGACCTGGTGCTGGTCAGCCCGGGGACCGAGCACGACTACGGCACGGTCGGCACCTACTGGGAGACCTGGTGGGCGCACTTCCAGCCGCGGCGGGAGTGGCACGCCTGGTGGTCGTTGCCGCAAGCAATGCCCGGTCTGTCCTACGTGCGGCTCACCAGGCCGTCCGAGACCGACCGTCTGGTGTCCGCGTTCGCCAGGCTGCACAGGGATGCGCAGCTGGCCGGTCTGTCACCGACGGGTGACACCGAGTTGCATCTGCTGGAGAAGAACCTCGCCGTCCAGCTGACGATGAACGGCATCGAGGAAGTCCTGCTGATCGCGACGAGCAGCCTGCGCAAGGACACCCGTCAGCTCGACTCGCGGGTGCAGCTGGTGCTGGACGCGGTCACCTCCGACCCGTCCCGCCCGTACACGCTGACGAGCCTGGCCGGGCTTGCCCAGGTCTCCGTCTCGAGGCTCGCCCACCTGTTCAAGGAACAGGTGGGCGACTCGATCATGAACGTCGTCGTCGGGCTACGGCTCCAGCGCGCCTCCGAGCTGCTCGGCGCGACCGACATGTCCGTCGCGCAGATCGCCCGCGCGGTGGGCTTCGAGTCCCCGCACTACTTCAGTCGGCAGTTCGGCCAGCGCTTCGGCCTGTCGCCGACCAAGTACCGCCAGAAGGTCAGGAGCCCGGAGTTAGAGCAATATTGAGTTCGGTGGCGGCCGCGTAGTTCGCGCCGCCTTCGAGGCCGATCAGACGGACGTAGCGGGCCGTCGTACCGGCTGGGAAGCGGGCGATCTTGGCGTCGACCGTGCCATCCCAGTTGCCGGTGGCAACTGATTGCCAGAGGTTGCCGTCGGCGCTCACCTGGACGTCGTACTTCGAGATCCGGCCGTTCGGCACCGCTGCGTCCTGGCGTGGCGTGTAGACGAGCGCCTCGATCGAGCGGGTCTGCTTGAGGTCGAGAGTGATGTACTGCGGCAACGGCGCATGCGGACTCCAGTTGGAGTGCCACATCGTGGTGCAACTGCCGTCGAGCGCGGCCGCGGCACTGTAGGCGGGCGACCCCTGACTCGTCGCGGTGGCGGTCATCTCGCTTTGCGGCAAAAGGTTCAGCGGCCCGAACGGACCGTCGACCGGTGGCGGCGTACCCGGGATCGCCGTCACCCTGCCGAGTGCGGGAGCCGTGATCGACTGGCGGCTTCGCAAGTAGTTCAGGAAGACCTCCTGGCCCATTCGCGGTGCCCGGATGAGATCCGTGTACTGCTGGAAACCCGGATACCCGTACTGCGCCCCGTGCAACGGCATCGCCGCGCTGGTGGTCACGCGATACGTCTTGCCCAGTTCCAACCGTTTGCCGCGGATGAACACCTTCGCCGGATCGACCCGCTGACCCACCGGCTTGCCGAGATCGTAGGAGTACCGGACCTGATCGGAGACGGCGAGCGAGGACAGCCGCCGGCACCCGTACGCCGGTGGGATCCATTGCTGCTCGAGGAGCTGCTCGATGGTCGAGCCCTTGAGCGACAGTGTGGTGATGGGCGAGATGCCGGCCACCGGCCACGCATCGCCGTACCGGACCGTGCCGGCCTTGAGTCCGGTCGCGATCACGTCGATGCCCAGGTCGGCCGGTACGAGCGCGAGGTCGGCGCCACCGTGGGCGGTGTGCGCGGCCTCCGAGCGGTAGAGGTCCGCGACCAGGTTGCCGGTGCGGCTCTCCGCGGTCTTGGAGAAGTCGAGGTCGCGGTCGAGCTTGGCCAACGGCTGGGTCTGCCGGACGGCCCACTTGTCCATCCAGTACTTCACGATCTTCTGGACGCCGGCGTCGGGCGTGAGGTCCTTGGTCACAGCGTGGTTGGTGGCGGTGGTCGCCGAGCGGATCACCTCACCGGTCGCCGGGGCGAGCGACAGGTTGACCTCGCCGAGCAACCGGCCGTGGTTGGAGGCCTCCAGGACAGGCCGCGGTACGCCGTTCGGGTCGGGGATCATGCAGTTGAAGGCGGTGTGCCAGTGGCCGCCGAGGATCACGTCGACGTCGGGGGAGATCGCCCGAGCGGCGTCGAAGATCGGCCCGGTCGGGTTCTTGCACTCGTTGAACAGCCCGCCCTGCTGACCGCCCTCGTGCATGCTGACCACGATCGCGTTCACACCCTGCGCCTTGAGCTCGGCCGCGGCCCGGTTCGTCCCGTCGACCAGCCCCTGGAACTCCAGCCCGGACTGCGCGATGGACAGCGTCTCGTGCGGCGTACCGGGGAA
This sequence comes from Kribbella sp. CA-294648, assembly GCF_050943845.1. Taxonomy (NCBI): domain Bacteria; kingdom Bacillati; phylum Actinomycetota; class Actinomycetes; order Propionibacteriales; family Kribbellaceae; genus Kribbella; species Kribbella sp. CA-294648. The sequence continues at coordinate 7,195,503 of NZ_CP191981.1, read as the reverse complement.
GGTCACCCCGATGAAGCCGACCCGCGCCGTCCCGGCCTGCGCGATCCAGTACGGCGGAAGGACCGGCTGTTTCGAGGCGGCGTCCACCACGTTGGCCGCGTGATAGCCGTAGTCGGTGCCCTGGAACGGGCGCCCGGTCGAGTCGGTGAAGCAGCTGTCGAAGCCGGGCTTGCCGTAGCACTCACCCGACACCATCCGCCGCAGGAACGGCAGCTCTCGATCGAACTCGTGGTTGCCCGCGACATCGAAGTCCATCCCGAACGCGTTCAGCACCTCGATCGTCGGCTCGTTCGCGAACGCCTGGGTGTAGTCGGGCCAGCCGCTGAACTGGTCACCCGACCCGACCATGAAGCTGTTCGGCTGCCCGGTCCGGAGCTTGTCCAGATGCGCCTTCAGGTACGCCGCGCCGCCGACGGCGAGGCTGCCCGACGGGCCGGCGATGGTCAGGTTCTCGGTCTCGGACAAGTACCCGTGCAGGTCGGTCAGGCTGAGGACCTGGACGGGAATGGGAGCGGCGACGGCTTCTGTCGGTACGACGAGAGTGGTGGTCAACACCGCGCCCACCAAGGCGATCATGGCGCTGAGTCGGGACTTCCTGGGCATCGGCTGCTCCTGGGTCGTCGAGCGGAACGAGTCGCAACCTAGCCAGCCCAGCGGCCCTGCCGATATCGCCGAGCTTGCTGAGTTCCTGCACGATCCGGCTGCGGTGACGCCTTTCTACAAGACGGTGGCGGCGGGTGGTCGTACGGTCGGAGGAGAGCAGATCGATGGGAGTTGGACATCATGGCCGACTATGTGGCCACCGCGGAGACCGAGATCGAGGCGTCGCCCGAGCAGGTCTGGGACGTGCTGACCGATCCTGAGCAGGTCAGGAAGTTCATGTTCGGGGCCGACGTGCAGACCGACTGGCAGCAGGGCAGTCCGATCACCTGGCAGGGCGAGTACGAGGGCAAGAAGTACACCGACAAGGGCGAGATCCTCGCGGTGGAGACGGGACGCCTGCTCAAGGTGACCCACTACAGCCCGCTGAGCGGTCAGCCCGACGAACCGGAGAACTACCACACCCTCACCTACGAGCTGACCGGCGACGGCACCAGGACGCACCTCAAGTTGAGCCAGGACAACAACGGCAGCCAGGAGGAGGCGGACCACTCCCGCGGCATGTGGGAGATGCTCGTCAAGGGCGTGAAAGAGGCAGCCGAGAACAACTAGCCCCCGGGTAGGCGTCATCATTACCGGATGACGGGGACGAATCCGACAGTAATCACTCGGTCACTGCCCGGCATCGGGCTGCTCGGGTGGTGGCTGCTGGTGCCGGTCAGTGCGGTGCTGCTGCTGGTCCGGATCGGCGACTCGACCGGTGAGAGTGTCCGCTGGATCCTCACCTGGCTGATCGCCGTCCTGCTGCCCGGCACACTGCTGTGGCGCGCCCTGGCCGGCGGCCGATCGTTGACCCAGGACCTCGGATTCGGAGCTGTCCTCGGCCTAGCCTGGCAGCTGGCAGTCTGGGGAATCTGTACTGCGCTCGGCGTCCCGCTGCTGCAGTGGGCCTTCGTCGCCGGCTTGCTGGTGGTCTTCGCCGCCAGCAAGACGCTGCGGCCGCATCTCGCCTGGCGCGGCACCAGCCCGTCGCCGCCTCACTGGTGGCACATCCTGCTCGTGGCCAGCCTCTTGCTGGCCATGGTGCGGACTGTGGTGGTCATCCTGCGACCTGTCCCGCTGCCGCCGATCGCAGCGACGCGACACCAGGACATCTGGTACCAGCTCGGGCTGGTCCAGCAGTTGCTGCGTGACGTGACGCCTGCCGACCCCTGGGTGCTGGGCGAGCCGCTGATCTACCACTGGTTCGCGACCGCCTCGATGGCCAGCGGTTCGGTCATGGCCGATGTGCGGCCGCCGCAGGTGCTCATCCACGAGTGGCCGCTCACGATGCTGCTCACTCTGGTCCTGGCCGGCTGGGCCGCTGGCGAGGCGCTGAGCCAGCGAGCCTGGGCCGCACCGCTGGCGGGTGCTCTCGCCGGCGTACTGCCGGGCGCCATCCAGTTGGTCGACACTCCTACTGCCAACATGTCGGCGGCGCAGGTGGTGCAGGGGCCGACGGGCACTATGGCCGGGGTCGTGATGCTGGGGTTGGTCGGTCCGACCGTGCTGATCCTGCGACGCCAGGCGGGTCCGGGTGTCTGGACCGCGATGGTGCTGATGCTCGCGCTGGCGACCGGGACGAAGCCGACGCTACTCCCGATCATGGTGGTCGGTTGCCTCTTCGCCGGTACCTGCGCCTGGGTTGTGGAGCGCCAGGCGCCGTGGCGGACGGCCGCGTTGGCTGGGGTGGCGGCTGCGTTCCTGCTGGCGTCGTCGTTCGCGTTGACCGGCAGTACGGGCGGCAGCCGGTTCCAGTTCCTCGCGGCGCTTCGCGTCCAGCCGTACTACCAGGCCGTCACTGGCGACAAGACCTACCCGGCCACGGGCAACTGGGTGCTGCCGTCGCTGGAGTACGGCGATGCCCGGATGATCCTGTTCGCCGTTGTGCTGGTGGCCTATTACCTTGTGGTCAACGCGGTCCGGTTGCTGACGCTGCTGGGGTTGAAGATGTCCCCGGTACGCCGCGATCCGGCGTACTGGTGGATCGGTGGCTGTGTCATGGCCGGCACTGGCGTGACGCTGATCTTCTCGCACACGGGCTATTCGGAGTACCACTTCCTGGGCGCGATCCTGGCGCTCGGGATGGTCGGAGTGGTTGCCGTTGGCGTCAACCTTTCTGGGCAGATGCAGCCTGGGCAGACGCGGCCGCGCGAGCTCGTCGTGGTTGCGGTTGCTGGGCTGCTCACCGCGACGGCGACCTATCTCCTCTGGCCGACCGACACCGGGACCCACACGGTGGCGCGCGCCGCGGCCGGGTTGCTGGCGCCGTTCGGCGTGCTGGCGGTGGTCGGGGCGATCGCGATCGTGGGGATCAACCGGACACGGCAGGCCGCATCGGCCGCAGTACAGGTGATTGTGCTGATGGTGGCGGCGAGTCTGCCGGTGCAGTTCATCGTGCTCGGGGATGCGGTGCGGGATGCGGCCAGGCCGTTGCCGCCGCCGAACATCGAGTGGCGGACGTACCTGACCAAGGAAGAGCAGAGCGCGATGCTCTGGCTGCGCAAGCATCTCGAGCCCAATGATGTGGCCGTCAGCAACGTGTTCTGCATGCCGGCGCCGTACCGGCCGGGGTGCCCCAACGACGCGTACTGGATGACCGGGCTGAGTGGTGTGCAGCTGTGGATCGGTGGCTGGGCCTACGCGCCGGCGAACCTGGCGGCCACCGATCATCGGCGCAGCTTCCTGCTCCAGCAGTCGCCGTGGCCCGATCGCGTGCTGGACAGCCGGATCGCGGTCGAGAAGCCGTCCGAGCAGCACCTGGCGAAACTGGCCGGCGACTTCGGCATCACCTTGGTCATCGGCGACCTGCGAGCCGGCCCGGTCTCCCCGAAACTGGAACAGCTCGCCACCGAGATCTACCGCAACCAGGACATCCGCATCTACCGCCTCCGATAACCCGTACGGCGTTGTCGGCTCCGGTCAGTAGGCTGTTCCTCATGTCTACCGACGGTGTGGAGGTCGATCGTCCGACCCGGGAACGTGCTGCCATCGGGGAGGACGGCCGCTCGCGGGATCGCAGCCGGCCCGCGGTGCCGGACCAGTTGCCGATGAGTGTGGTCGACGCGCACTGCCACCTGGACATCGCCGACGGCGAGGACGGCAACTGGCTGGCCGCCGCCGAGGCGATCAAGCTGGCCGCGTCCGTCGGGGTGACCCGGATCGTCCAGGTCGGCTGCGACCTGCCCGGCGCGGTCTGGGCGGTCGAGGCCGCCGAGCAGTACCCGAACCTGATCGCCGGCGTCGCCCTGCACCCGAACGAGGCGCCGAAGCTGGCCGCGGCCGGTGAGCTGGACAGCGCGCTGGCCGAGATCGAGCGGCTCGCCTCCTCGTCGGAGAAGGTCCGGGTGATCGGCGAGACCGGCCTGGACTACTTCCGGACCGGCGAGGATGGCCGGGCCGCGCAGCACGCGTCGTTCGCGGCGCACATCGAGCTGGCCAAGCGGCTGGACAAGACGCTGATGATCCACGACCGGGACGCGCACGACGACATCCTGGCCATCCTGGACCGCGAAGGCGTGCCGGACCGGCTGGTGATGCACTGCTTCTCCGGCGACACCGAGTTCGCCCGCGAGTGCGTCAACCGTGGAGCGTTCCTGAGCTTCGCCGGGGTGATCACGTTCAAAAATGCCCAGTCGCTGCGGGACGCGCTGGCCGTGACACCGCTGGACCGGGTCCTGGTCGAGACGGACGCGCCGTACCTGACGCCGATGCCGCATCGCGGGCAGCCGAACGCGTCGTACCTGATCCCGCACACGGTCCGGAAGATGGCCGGGGTCCTGAACATCTCGGTCGCCGAGCTGTGCCAGGCGCTGTCGGACAACTCCGACCGGGCGTTCGGCGGGTCCTGGTAATGGAGTTCAGCGAGGTCGTCCGGCGCCGGCGGATGGTGCGCAACTACGACCCCGACCGGCCGGTGCCGGCCGAGATCCGGGAGCGGATCCTGGAGAACGGGCTGCACGCGCCGTCAGGCGGGTTCAGCCAGGGCTGGGCGTTCCTAACCCTCGAAGGGGACGACCGGGAGCGGTACTGGCGGATCGCGGCCGAGGATCCGGACGAGAAATATGTGGAGTGGATCACAGGGCTGCGGCGGGCTCCGCTGCTGATCTTCGCGTTCGCCCACAAGGACGCGTACCTCGACCGGTACACCGCGCCGGACAAGGGCTGGACCGACCGGGACGAGAAACACTGGACGGCGCCGTACTGGTACATCGACACCGGGATGGCGGCTCTGCTGATGTTGCAGACGGTGGTCGACGAAGGCTTGGGTGCTTGCCTTTTCGGGCCGCCGGCGGAAAAAGTGGAGCGGCTCAAGGAGGAGTTCGGCGTACCGGCCGGGTTCGATCCGGTGGGGGTCATCTCGGTCGGCTACCGGGCCCCCGACAAGCGGTCGCCATCGCTGAAGCGTGGGCGTCGCAGTACTGCCGAAGTCGTGCATCGCGGGCACTGGGGCCGTCACGACGGGTGATGGGCCCGTTACACCTTTTTGCGACTCGCCGACCAGTGGATTGGCGCTTGCGGCACTTGTTCGTTACTGTCTCGTGATGTTGGCCGGGATCGGGGAAGGTTCCGGGTGGCACGCCCCTCGGCGGAGGACCGTGGTTTCCGGGCCCTGTACCCGGCATACGCGGCCTTGCGCCAGTGCCGCCTCACCCCGTGCCCGGGTAGCTCTACCTGGGAGCGTTAGTGCGTAAGTCCATCATCGCGGCTGTGGGCGCCACGGCCGTGTTTGCCGTCGTGGGCGGCTCTGTGGCCTATGCGACCAAGAGCAAGACCGTGAGCCTCTCGATCGACGGCCAGGTGCAGCAGGTCCACACCTTCGGCTCCACCGTCGGGGACGCCCTCAAAGCGAAGAAGATCCAGGTCGGCGAGCGTGACCTGGTGGCCCCTGCGCTGGATGCCAAGCTGCAGGACGGGCAGGAGATCGCGGTGCAGTACGGCCGCCAGCTGACCGTCACCGCGGATGGCTCGAAGAAGACCTTCTGGACCACGGCGGACAGCCTCAGCGAGGCGATGACCGACCTGGGCCTCCGCTATGACGGTGCCGTCTTCTCCACCAGCCGGAGCGCGCCGATCGGGCGCGAAGGCCTGGAGCTGACCGTTCGCACCCCCAAGACCCTGCAGATCGTCCGGCTGGGCAAGGCCGTCGCGGTCAAGTCGATGGCAGCGACCGTGGGTGAGGCGCTGACCAGCGCCAAGATCCCGTTCGACTCCAACGACCGGATCGTCCCGGCCGCGACCACCGCCCTCAAGCCGGGCAGCGTGACCAAGGTCGTCGTGGTCAAGGTCGACACCCGCACTCTCACCGAGAAGCAGGCCATCGCCTTCGACAAGGTGGAGACCAAGTCGGCGACGCTCGAAGAGGGCGAGACCAAGACCACCACGAAGGGCGTGGCCGGCTCCAAGTCGGTCAAGTACCTGCTGACGTACCTGGACGGCAAGCTGGCGACCAAGAAGCTGGTCTCCAGCAGCGTGGTCACCAAGCCCGTCGACGAGCTCGTCACGGTCGGCACCAAGCCGAAGCCGGAAGAGCCCGCAACACCCCCCGCGGCCGACGAAGAGCCGGCCACCGGCAACACCAGCGCCTGGGACCGGATCGCCGAGTGCGAGTCGGGCGGCAACTGGGCGACCAACACCGGCAACGGGTACTACGGCGGCCTGCAGTTCAGCAGTGGCACCTGGGCGGCCTACGGCGGTACGAAGTACGCCCCGAACGCGCACCTGGCGTCCAAGGCGCAGCAGATCGCGATCGCCGAGAAGGTGCGCGCGGCCCGCGGCGGCTACGGTGACTGGCCGCACTGTGGCAAGAGGGCTTGATCCTGAGGCTTCTCTGCCAGACTGGCGCTTGTGACCAGCGCTGATTCATCCACTTCCGCCGGACCGAGGCTTCTCGGTCCGGCGGAAGTGCGTTCACTGGCTGCCCGGCTCGGGGTGCGCCCGACCAAGCAGCGCGGCCAGAACTTCGTCATCGACCCGAACACGGTCCGCCGCATCGTCCGGGCCGCCGAGCTGTCGGCGGAGGGCGAGACGGTGCTGGAGGTGGGTCCAGGGCTCGGTTCGCTGACGCTGGCATTGCTTGCCGAGGGCCACCGGGTGACCGCGGTCGAGATCGACCCGGTGCTGGCCGGTGCGCTGCCCGCCACGATCGCGGAGTACGCGCCGAACCAGGCCGCCCGGCTGACCGTGGTCGAGGCCGACGCGATGAACGTCGGACCGGCCGACATCGGTGAGCCTGACTCGTGTGTCGCGAACCTGCCGTACAACGTCGCAGTACCGGTTCTGCTGCATCTACTGGCCATCTCGCCGTCGCTACGGCACGGGCTGGTGATGGTCCAGTCCGAGGTGGCTGACCGGCTGGCGGCGCCGCCTGGGTCGCGCACGTACGGCATCCCGTCCGCCAAGGCCGCCTGGTACGCCGATGTCCGCCGCGCCGGCCCCATCGGCCGCAACGTCTTCTGGCCGGCCCCGAACGTCGATTCCGGATTGGTTGCCTTCACCCGGCGTGAGCCACCGGCAACTGTCGCCACCCGCCAAGAGGTCTTCGCCGTCATCGAGGCGGCCTTCTCGCAACGCCGCAAGACGGTCCGCTCGGCCCTGGCGCGCTGGATGCCCGACCGCGAACGCCTCGACGCCATCCTCGCCACGGCCGGCATCGACCCGACCCTGCGCGGCGAGATGCTCGGCATCGAGCAGTTCGCCGCAATCGCCGGTGCTGGGCACTAGTGCCCCGCGCCGGAATTTGCGTTGCGCTAGCGGCGCCCAGGCACGCACCTCGCGGCAGCGGAGAAACGGCAACGATGGAAAAACATCGCGGCCGCTCCTCCGCCACCGCGATGCACGCACCTGGACACCGCTATCGCTAACGCAAATTCCGGCGTGGGGCACTAGCCTGTGGCGGTGTCTGCTCATCAGGTGACGGTCCGGTCGCCGGCCAAGATCAATCTCGGTCTGGCCGTCGGTCCGCCGCGCCCGGACGGCTTCCATCCGCTCGCCACCGTCTACCAGGCCGTTGCCTTGTACGACGATGTCACGGCGACGCTGCGCGACGACTCGGAAGTCACCGTCGAGGTGCTCGGCGACTTCGCCGACGACGTCCCGGTCGACGAGTCGAACCTCGCCGTCCGGGCCGCGCGGCTGCTGCAGGCGGAGTACGACGTGGACGAAGGCGTCGATCTCACCATCCGCAAGACCATCCCGGTCGCGGGCGGCATGGCGGGCGGCTCCACGGACGCCGCCGCGACACTCGTTGCCTGCAACCGGTTGTGGGGGCTCGGGCTGGTGCAGTCCGAGCTGGAACACCTCGCGGCGGAGTTGGGCAGCGACGTACCGTTTTGCCTCGTCGGTCACACGGCGTTGGGTCGCGGCCGTGGTGAGCAGGTCACCGAGGTGATGTCGCGCGGCACCTTCCACTGGGTGTTCGCGATCGCCGACGGCGGTCTCTCGACGCCGGCCGTCTACAAAGAACTCGACCGCCTCCGCCCCCTCCGCCGCGTCGAGCCACCGGAGGTCCGGCCCGAACTCCTCTCCGCCCTCCTCTCGGGCCAGCCCGCCGCCCTGGCAGTTGCCGTCAGCAACGACCTCCAAGTAGCTGCCCTCTCCTTGCGCCCAGAGCTGGCCGCCACGCTCCAATTCGGCCTGGACCAAGGCGCCCTAGCCGCCATGATCTCCGGCTCCGGCCCCACCTGCCTCTTCCTGGCAGCCGACAGCCGCCGAGCGGTCGACCTAGCCGTAGAACTAGCCGAATCCGGCCTCTGCCGAGTGGTCCGCCAAGCCGAAGGCCCAGTCCCCGGCGCCCGAATCCTCCCAGCCCCCATCAACCGCTAGTGCTGCGTCTAGCAGCGTTGGGAAGGTAATCGTGTGTTGAGGGCGTCTGGACGGCAGGTCTTGCGGGGGGGGGGGTACGACAGCAGTTGGATCCGCAGCCAGGGCCCCGGACCCGGCCAGGCGCGCTGCCGGCCCCGTGAGCAGCGAGCCGGTCAACCGGCGATGACGCCGTCGTGAACCGGCCGGGGCCCCCCGACACCCACGGATCCCCACCGCATCAATGCCGTCCTGGACGACCCACCGCTGAGCGTGGCGAGTCTCGCGAGCGATCCAGATTGATGGGCTGAAGCTCCGTTGTGCCCACGCCACCCCGGGGCGGGCCTGCCGGTGACCTTGTGCATGACCTGAGCGTTCCGCCGTGCTCCGGACGCTCAGCCCGTGCACAAAGCCGGCACAGGCCGGACCCGGCCGGGCATGGCCGGGCCCGACCTCCCCGAACCGTCGACTGCCCGCTTCCACCGATTCGGGGAGGATCTTCTCCCCACACTGGTAGCACGACCCTCCCCAAGTCCGGCGAAAATCCTCCCCGGAACCAGTCCAGGCGGAGCTGCCACCCCTCCACCCAGCCGCAGGACCTGACCTCCAGCAGACACCAGCCGACCTGACTACCTCCCCAACGTTGCTAGACGAGGCATTAGCTACTACTGCCTATGCAGGGTTCTTGAGGACTTCGGTGAGGGCGGAGATGCTGTGGTTGCCGTGGCCTGCTTCGACGGCTCGTTCGAGGAGGTCGTGGAAGGGTTTGTGCCAGGTGATGTCGAGGTTGGCTTCTTTTCCGAGGGCGGCGTCGTGGGCGGCTCCGGCCAGGAACAGGTTTACCGAGGATGCTGGTTTGGTGTAGTCGGCGCGGTCGATCTCGTCGGCGAAGATCGGTAGGACCGAGTTGATCATTTCGAACCACTTGGTGCTGAAGCGCACCATCGAGGCTGCCTCGAGGCCGCGCGCTTGCAATGCGGCCGCGCCCTGGAAGAAGCCGACGAGCGCAGGGAGCAAGGTGCCGCCCACTGCCATCTCGTAGAGAGCGGCGAGGTCGGGGTCCGCGCCTAGGTAGACGGTGTCGCCGCCCAGGACGCGCAGGGTTGGTGCGAACTCGTCGAAGACGGTTTTGTCGCCGCCGTAGTACAGGAGGGTGTCTTCGGCTCCGACGGCGGACGGGACGTTCTTGACCGCCCCGCCGAGGTAGCGCGCGCCTTGTCCGAGAACCCATTCGGCCAGCTCGCGAGCACCGGCCGGTGAGCCGCTGTTCAGGCTGACGAGCGTCCGCCCTTCGAGCGCAGCGGTGGCCGGCTCCAGGGCCTCGATGGTTCCTTCGTAGGTGGTGAGGCACGTGATGATCAAGGGACTCGCCGCGACTGCCTCGGTGATCGTGGTCGCGTGAACAGCGCCCTGGGCGGCAAGGGGCAAAGCCTTCGAAGCAGTTCTGTTCCAGACGGTGGTCCGGTGGCCGGCCTCGATGAATGCTGCTGCCAGTGCGCTGCCCATCGAGCCCAGCCCGAGGACGGTCACGGGAGTGTGGTGGTCGGTCATGCGACTCAGGCTCTCGTGGCGCAAACGGTGCGACAAGTACCTACTTTTTAGTCAGGTACTGACTCTTTGGTCAGTCGGGCGAGGTCTTCCTGGAGCGGTGTCAGATCGGGCAGGCGTTTCTGGGCGGCGACGGTCAGGGCTTCTTGGAGGTGGGTGGTGGCGATGGAGCGGTCGCCGGCTGCTTCGTGGGCCAGGGCGAGGTGGTGGAGGATCAGGACGTGGCGCTGGCCGTCGTCGTAGTGGGTGCTGATGGTCAGGGCCTCGTCGTGGTGGCCGATCGACGTCTTCGGGTCGCCGGCGAGGCGGTAGGTGACGCCTAGTTCGTCGAGCGCTTCGGCCAGGCCCAGCTGGTCGTCCGCCGTCCTGAACTTCGCCACCGCCTGGTGCAGGTGGTCGAATGAGGCCGCGAAATCGCCGGCTTCCCGATAAGCGATGCCGGAGCCGAGGAGCGCCGTCGCGAGATGGTGCTGCGCGTCGTACCGGTTGCTGATGGCAATGGCTTCGTCGTACGCCGATCGCTGGGCTGCCGTCCTGCCCAGCCGACCCTCGGAGTTGCCGATGTTGAAGTGCGCGATCGCCTCGTCCGGCAGGTCGCCGAGTTGCCGGTAGATCGCGAGAGCTCGGTGGCCGGCGTCGATCGCTTGCTGGTAGTCGCCGTTGAGGTGGAGGACGTGGCTCAGGTTCACCAGGGCCGTCGCGGCGCCGCGTAGATCGCCGAGGCCTTCGAAGAGTGCCACCGCGCGGTGGAGTTCGGCGATGGATTCCTCCGGGCGACCCGCGCCGACCCGCGCGAGGTCGAGAAGGACCAGGCCGAGATCGGTGCGCAGATGGCCCTCGGCACATGGGTCGTCGGTCGCGACCTCGAGCGCCGCACGGAAGACCTGTAGGCAGTCCATCCAGTGCCCGCGGGTGGCGTAGAAGGTGTGCAGCCCGATCGCGAGCCTGAGGATCGACACCGCCGGGACTCCCGGCGTCCGCACAGCCTGCGCCATCACCGCGACCAGATGCGGCCGCTGCCCGTCCAGCCAGGACAGTGCCGCGCCCATGGTCTGGTACTCCGGTCCGCCGTTCGCGATCGGAGGCTGCGCCCGGTACCACGGCACCCGGCCGGCCTTCGGGAAGCCCAGTTCGATCGACTGCCAGCCCGCCGAGGCGTACAGGTCGAGGATCCGGGTGAGCGCCGCGGCCCGTTCGTCCGCGCTGATGGTCGCCTGCGCGCGCTCCCTCGCATACATCCGCAGCAGGTCGTGCAGCCGGTACCGCCGTGGCGCCAGCGACTCGAGCAGGTGAAGATCGCAGAGGTCCTCGAGCGCATCGGTCGCCGCACGCTCGTCACAGTCCAGCAGCCGAGCCGCGACCTCAACAGTCAGATCAGGACCATCCGGTACTCCGAACAGCGCGAACGCGGCCGCGGCTCGTTGCTCACGGCCACTCTGGCTAGCGGCCAGGTCGTCGATCGAGACGTCGAAGCTGGCCCGGACGCCGAGCTCCTGGTCTTGCAGGTGGTCCAGTCGGCTCCGTTCGTCGCGGAGCAGGCCGGCCAGGTGGGTCAGTGGCCAGCGAGGCCTGGCTGCCAGACGGCCGGCGGAGATCTTCAAGGCGAGCGGTAGGAGGCCGCAGGAGTCCAGGATCGATCGGGCGGCCTCTGGTTCCTGGTCGACCCGGTCGCCGCCCACGGTCGTCTTGAGGAGGCCGAGGCCTTCTGGTGCGGACATCAAACCGAGTCGGAGGATCTGCGCGGCCGGCATGCCGGACAACTCCTGGCGACTGGTGATCAGTACGGCGGATCGGCCGGTGCCGGGGACCAAGTACTCGACTTGGGCGGCGTCACGCGCGTTGTCGAGCAGGATCAGGGCGCGACGGGTGGCCAGCAGTGTTCTCAGGCGAGCCGCCGCCTCATCCACCTGGACCGGGACGTCCGGACCGGACAAGCCGAACGCGCGCAGCAGGTAGTTGAGCGCCTCAAGCGGTGAGACGGGGGAGTCAGTGCCGTACCCGCGGAGGTCCAGGTACACCTGCCCGCCGGGGTACTCCTCGGTGACCTCGTGAGCCGCCTTCACAGCCAGCGTCGTCTTGCCGACACCACCCATCCCGGTGATGCCGACGATCGCCACGCCAGACTCCCGGGTGAGCGCGGCCCGCAGTACGCCGAGATCGCCGCTACGCCCGGTGAACCCTGCATCAACCAAGGGAAGCTGTCGCGGCACCGCCGCGTCGGAGCCGCCCGGCTGCCCCGCAGCATCGGCCGAGCCGGGCCCCGCGCTGCCAGGCCCCGCGCCGCCGGGTCCAGCCGTGCCGAGTGGGCCGCGGGACGCAGTACCGGATGCTGGGTTGTCGCGCTGGGCGGCGGGTTTGCCTTTGCGGCGGGCGGCCTGGGTCAGCGCTTGGCGGTCCTCAGGGCGGAGCCGCAGGGCGTGGGCGAGGGCGGTGATGGTCTCTGGGCGTGGGTATTTGCGGACGCCTCGCTCCAGGGCGCCGATGGCGGCGAGGCTGGTGCCCGAGCGGTCCGCCAGGTCCTGCTGGGTCAGGCCGGCGGCCTTGCGGTACTGGTGGAGCAGCGTTGCGAACGCTTCCATCTGCCCGTCCTCTCAGCCGAAAACCCGGTCGCCGGATCCTGACCGGAAGGCTATCGTCAGTGACCGTCAGTGGTCCCGCACGCGATCCAGAGGAGTCCCCAATGCGCGAGGTGTCGATCTACGCCATCACTCCTGATCGCTGCGACGCACCCGCGAGGACCTTTGAACACTCTGACGATGGGCATTCTGGCGCATGTCGACGCTGGTAAGACCAGCCTGACCGAACGCCTGCTGTACGCCGCGGGCGTGATCGACCACGTCGGTCGCGTGGACGACGGCAGCACCACCACCGACTCGATGGACCTGGAACGCCGGCGCGGCATCACGATCCGCTCGGCCGTGGTCTCGTTCGAGCTCGGTGACCTCACCGTCAACCTGATCGACACCCCCGGCCACTCCGACTTCATCGCCGAGGTCGAGCGCGCGCTGTCCGTGCTGGACGGTGCCGTGCTGGTGATCTCGGCGGTCGAGGGCGTCCAGGTGCAGACCCGGCTGCTGATGCGCACGCTGACCCGGCTGCGCATCCCGACCCTGCTGTTCGTCAACAAGATCGACCGGATGGGAGCCCGGTACGACGAACTGCTCGCCGATATCGGGCGACTCCTCACCCCCGCGGCGGTCGCGATGGGTTCAGTCACCGACCTGGGCACCCGCGGGGCGCAGTACGAGCCATTTCCCCTTATCCACAAGGCGCTTGGCGAGTTGCTTGCTGAGAGCAATGATCGCTTCCTGAGCGGCTATCTCGATGACTCATTGACCGCGGAGGACTACCGGCGCGAGCTGGCCGACCAGGTCGGGCGCTCGCTTGTGCATCCCGTGTACTTCGGGTCTGCGATGACCGGCGAAGGCGTGCCCGAACTCATCGACGGCATCCGCGAGTGGTTGCCCCGAGCAACCGGTACGCCGGAGGAGCCGATGCGAGCCTCCGTGTTCAAGGTGGAACGCGGTACGGCGGGGGAAAAGATCGCCTCGGCCCGGGTGTTCGCGGGCACGCTGCAAGCTCGCCAGTCGATCGACGGGCACCACGGCGGGGCGCAGTACGAGGTGAAACCGACCTCGCTGCAGCTGTTCGAGCACGGCGGCACGCGCTCCGTCGACAGCGTGGAGGCGGGCCGGATCGTCGCGCTGCGCGGGCTCAAACGAGTGCAGATCGGTGACCAACTCGGCATGCCCGTCGGCCGGGACGAACAGCTCTTCGCGCCGCCGACGCTGGAGACCGTCATCCGGGCCGGCGATCGGGTGAAGCTGTTCCAGGCGTTGCAGCAGCTGGCTGAGCAGGATCCGCTGATCCGGGTCCGCAAGGGCGCGCTCGGGGAGATCTCGGTCAACCTGTACGGCGAGGTGCAGAAGGAGGTGATCGCCTCGCTGCTGGAGGACGAGTACGGGCTGACGGTCGGCTTCAGCGAGACGACGCCGATCCACGTCGAGCGCCCGGTCGGCGTCGGTACGGCGGTGCGCGAGATGGGTGAGCCCGGCAACCTGTGCTGCGCGGGAGTCGGGTTCCGGATCTCGGCCGCTCCGATCGGTACGGGGATCGACTACCGGCTGGAGGTCGAGCTCGGCGGGCTCCCGCGGGCGTTCCACACCGCGATCGAGGAGACGGTAAGGACCGCTTTCCAGCAAGGGCTGTACGGGTGGGAAGTGCGGGACTGCCGGGTGGACCTCACCCTGACGCAGTACTCCTCCGTCGGAACCGCTGCCGGGGACTTCCGGCGTCTCGTCCCGCTGGTCCTGCTCGACGCGCTACGAGAGGCCGGTACGACGGTGTGCGAGCCGGTCAACAGCTTCGAGCTCGAGCTGCCACCGGACGCGGTTTCGGCGGTGATCGCCAAGCTCACGGAGGCGGGCGCGACGCTCGACAGCACCCAGGTCGCTCCCGACCGGACGGCTCTCACCGGCCGCATCCCGGCCGGCCGCGTTCACGCCTTCGAAGCCCAGCTCCCCGGCATCACCCACGGCGAGGGCATCCTCCTGACCACCTTCCACGGCTATCACCCGGTGGGTGGCCGTCCGGACCGTCACCGCTCCGCCATGCCCTAGGCTTGAGGGGATATGGCCGCCACTCCTGCACCCAACCTTGTCAATCTGGAAGCTGTCTCCAAAGGCTTCGGAACCCGCACCCTGCTCGACGGGGTGACCCTCGGCATCGGCCGGGGCGAGCGGATCGGGGTGGTCGGGCGGAACGGGGACGGGAAATCCACGCTGCTGCGGTTGCTGGCCCGGGAGGAGACGCCCGACGCCGGCCGGATCACGCACAACCGCGACCTGCGACTTGGCTTCCTCGGTCAGGTCGACACTCTGGATCCCGAGCTGACCGTCGCTCACGCAGTACTGGGTGACGTCGAGACCTACACCTGGGCCGCTGATCCCCGCGCACGCTCGGTGATGGAGCACTTGCTCGGTGGCGTCGACCACAAAGCATTGGTCGGCACGCTGAGTGGTGGCGAGCGCCGCCGCGCGTCGCTGGCCCGGCTGCTGATGACCGAGGTCGACCTGCTGATCCTCGACGAGCCCACCAACCACCTCGACATCGAGGCGGTCGACTGGCTCGCGCAACACGTCGTGGACCGGGCCGGCGCGCTGATCGTGGTCACTCACGACCGGTGGTTCCTCGATGCGGTCTGCAACGAGACCTGGGAGGTCCAGGGCGGCAAGGTCAGCTCGTACGAGGGTGGGTACGCCGCCTACGTGCTGGCCAAGGCCGAGCGGTCCCGCAACGAGGCCGTTGTCGAAGGCAAGCGCCAGAACCTGATGAAGAAGGAGCTCGCCTGGCTGCGCCGGGGAGCGCCCGCGCGGTCCACCAAGCCGAAGTTCCGGATCGAGGCCGCGAACGTTTTGATCGAGAACGAGCCGGCCCCGCGCGACAAGCTCGCCCTGGCCCAGCTCGCCACCTCCCGCCTCGGCAAGGACGTCTTCGACGCCGAGGACGTCTCGCTGCGGTTCGGCGACCGGCTGATGCTCGACCACGTCACCTTCCGGCTCGGCCCGGCCGACCGGATCGGTCTGCTCGGGCCGAACGGGGCCGGCAAGACGACCTTCCTCAAGGTCCTCACCGGCCTCCTCCCGCCGGACACCGGCCTGGTCAAGCAGGGCAAGACGGTCCGGGTCGCCAACCTGTCGCAGACGCTGGAGGATCTCGACGGTTCGGTGACCGTGCTGTCGCACATCACCGACATCCGCCGTACCGCTGCGCTGGCCGGCCGGGGCGGGGAGATGACGTCGTCGCAGCTGCTCGAACGCTTCGGCTTCACCGGCGACAAGCTGACCACCCGGATCAGCGACCTGTCCGGTGGCGAGCGCCGCCGGCTGCAGCTGCTCCGGATCCTGCTCGACGAGCCGAACGTGTTGATCCTCGACGAGCCGACCAACGACCTGGACGTCGAGACGCTGACCGTGCTCGAGGACTTCCTGGACAACTGGCCGGGCGTCGTCGTGGTCGTCACCCACGACCGCTACTTCCTGGAGCGGGTCAGCGACATGGTCTACGCGATCATGGGCGACGGCTACATCCGCCACCTGCCCCGCGGCGTCGACCAGTACCTCGACGAACTGGCCTCCGGTACTCCGGTACGCCGCGCCGCCACTTCCGCTCCGACCCCGTCGACGCTGGCTGAGCGGCAGGCCGAAGCCGAGGTGACGCCGGCCGAGCCTGTTGCCGACCCGGCCGCGGCGCGGGCTGCCAAGAAGGAGCTCAACCGGATCGAGCGGCAGCTGGCCAAGCTGACCCAGTCCGAGGCGAAGCTGCACGACCAGCTGGCCGCGAGCGCGAGCAACTACGAGCGGCTGGCCGAGCTGGACACCGAGCTACGCAAGCTGGCCGAAGAACGCGGTGAGCTGGAAACCGCCTGGTTCGAAGCGGCCGAACGCGCGGAATAGCGCGTCGACGGAGGCCTCGATCACGTTGTCAGGACATTTCCGGCGCGGCTGAGAATTGTATACCTGATCAAATCCTGAGGCTCATCTGAGTCGCGGCATACCCTCCGATCCCCTGTAGCTCGGAGGGTATGCCGCGCCTGCCGGGTGAGCGGGTCCCGTACCGGTCAGGTTGTCCGAGCCCCGAGCCCCGGACACCACCAACCGGCTTCGGCGGACCACCTCTGCCGCCGAAGTTCGCCGAATCATGAACGGTGTGTAGCTGATCGACCACCGATGGCGAGGACACTAGTTGGGCCGGTGACTCAGTGTCGATAGTCGGGCGCTACAGCAATCTCACGATCTCGTTGCAACTAGCAACGATCGGCACCGGGATAAAGTGACGGGTCGTCTTTTCGGATTATTCCGGCACAATTCCGGCGGGTAACAGGCCGGTGCCGCGGAAATGTCCGCTCAGTGGTTTTCCTGGTCGAACGGGCCGACCAGTTCGCGCAGTACCCGGGCGATCTTGGCCTGGTCGCGTTCGCTGATCGAGCCGAGCAGGGTGCGTTCGTGGGCGAGCAGGTCGGCCATCGCCGCGTCGACCGAGTCGCGGCCGGCGTCGGTGAGTTGGACGAGCACGCCGCGACGGTCGGCCGGATCGGGCAGCCGCTCGACCAGCCCGCGCGCGGCCAGCCGGTCCACCCGGTTCGTCATCGTCCCCGACGTCACCAGGGTCTCCTTGAGCAGCCGGCCGGGAGAGAGCTGGTACGGCTTGCCGGCCCGCCGCAACGCGGCCAGTACGTCGAACTCCCACGACTCGAGCCCATGCGTCTCGAAGGCCTGCCGGCGAGCCCGGTCGAGATGCCGCGCCAGCCGGCTGACCCGCGACAACACCTCCATCGGCGCCACATCGAGATCCGGCCGCTCCCGCCGCCAGGCCTCGACCAGCCGATCGACCTCGTCTCTCATACTCCCGAGCCTATGCCATCAAGACTCTTGACATCAAGACAACTCCCAGGCGTAAAGTATCTCGACATCAAGAGATCCCCGGCGGAGAGGCTCCCCCATGCGCACATCACCGACCTGGAACCCCCACCAATACAACAAGTACGCCGCAGAACGAGGCCGCCCCTTCGCAGACCTACTAGCCCAAGTCCACCTGGAGGACAGGACGGTTGGTGGTCAGCAAGGAGCGGCTGGGCCAGCCGGATTGCCCGGTGGGCAAGGCGAGCACGCGCCGGCGCAGGCGGCAGCCGAGCAGGGCGAGGACAGGCCGGCGGGGCCGGCAGGCGGCCGGGCTGAGGCAGCTCAGGGCGCCGGCTTTGAGGGGGAGCAAGGCGAGCGGAGCGAGCGAGCTGGGGCGGGCGAGGCGGCGCAGCCGGCTATGCCCGGGGGAGGGGAGGGGGAAGGCGGGGCCTCTCTCGACACTGCGTCTTTCGGAGCCGGCGGCGGGGAAGGGAGTGATGGGTTGCTGGTGGTTGATCTCGGGTGTGGGCCTGGGAATTTGACTGCTTCGTTGGTGGAGCGGTGGCCCGGGGCTCGGGTGCTCGGGGTGGACAGTTCGCCGCAGATGATCGAGGCGGCTCAGGAGCTGGCCGGGGAGCGGCTGAGCTTTGAGGTGGGGGATGTGCGGGAGTGGACCGCGGAGCCAGAGTCGGTCGACGTGATCGTCAGCAACGCGACGCTGCACTGGATCCCCGAGCATCTCGAATTGCTTCCGGGGTTCGTCCGGGCGCTCAAGCCGGGTGGCTGGTTGGCTATTCAGATTCCTGGCAACGGGGATGCGCCATCCCACGCCATTCTTCGCGAGTTGGCGAGCACCGAACCGTACGCGGAGTACGCAAGAGATCAGTCGCTCCGGGCGGATGTGCCTGGCCCGGCGGAGTACGTCGCAGCGCTAAGCGCCGAAGGGTGCACGGTCGACGCGTGGGAGACGACGTACTGCCACATCCTGCAAGGTGACAACGCAGTGCTGGAGTGGGTCAAGGGGACGGGGGCGCGGCCGGTGCTTCAGGCGTTGCCCGACGAGTTGCGGGCGCAATTCGAAGCGGAGTACGGGGCTCGGCTTAACGAGGCTTATCCGCAGCAGCCGTTCGGGACGTTGCTGCCGTTCCGGCGGATCTTCGCTGTTGCTCAGAAGGGAAACTGATGATGAGGCTCGACCATGTGCAGGTGTCCTGTCCGCCCGGCGGTGAGGAGGTCGCCCGCGCCTTCTACCGCGACGCGTTGGGGATGACCGAGCTCGAGAAGCCGCCGTTGCTCGCCGCCCGCGGCGGTTGCTGGTTCAAGGACGGTACTGCCGAGGTGCACGTCGGCGTCGAGGAGAACTTCACACCGGCGCTGAAAGCCCACCCCGCACTGGCCGTCGACGACCTGGATGCACTCGCCGAAACCCTGCAGGCCAAGGGATATCCGGTCAAGTGGGACAACGAAACGATCCCGGGCCGCCGGCGGTTCCACACCGCCGACGGCCACGGGAATCGAGTCGAGATCGTCTGACCTACTCGGTGGCCAGCGCTCCGGCCGGGGCCACCTTGGCCGCGCGCCGAGCCGGCAGGACCGACGCAAGCAGACCGGCCACAGCAGCGACCAACGCGATCGTTAGCAACAGACGACCCGGTACGGCGTACTGGACCGGACCGTCGACCTGGCTACCCATCAACGCTGAGGTCCCGGTCCACCCATAGATCAGGCCGAGCGCGATCCCGAGGCCGGCCGCGACGAGTGCCATCAGCAACGACTCGACCGCGAGCATGCCGCGCAACTGTCGCCGGGTCAGCCCCATCGCCCGCAGCAACGCGTTCTCCCGGGTGCGTTCGAGCACGGACAGGCTGAGGGTGTTCCCGACCCCGACCAGTGCGATCAGGACCGAGACCCCGAGCAGGCCGACCGCGACGAGCAGCAGTACGTCGAACACCTTGGTGTAGAAGCTCCGCTCGGCCAGCCCGCCGCCGATGGTCAGGCTCTTGACCGTGGGCAGCGACTGCTTGAGCGCATCGATCACCTCGGGACCGTCAGCCTTGGGATCGGAGGCCAGCCAGTAGCCGGTCACGGCCGCGTTCGGCGCGAGCTTGCTCAGATCCGCCTGCGTGATGGTGATCGGATCCAGACCGCCCGCCCGGACAGCCTTCAGGGTGAGCTTCTGCTTGCCTGACACGATGGTGATCGTCGAGCCGTCCTCGACGTTGAGCATGCCCAGCGTCTGGCGGTCGATCAGCGCGGTACCGGGCTGCAGTTGACCGACCAGCTTCGGGTCGTGGATCACCGAGCCGGCCACCCCCTGGTCGACGCCGGTGATGTCCAGCGTCTCGCCGCCGGTCTTGACCTTCGCTGACTTGACCGGCACCACCTGCGTGATGCCCTTGATGTCCTGCAGTTGCTTGGCCGCGGTGGCCGGCATCTTCTCGTCGTACACCTTCAGTGTCACATCGACCGGGTACTCCTTGTCCATCGTGACGTCGAACGTCTTGCGGACGGAGGCGATGCCGACACAGGTCAGGCTGATCAGCGTCACGCCGATCAGCAGCGCCGAGGTGGTCGCCGCGGTGCGCCGCGGATTGCGGACAGCGTTGGCGACGGCGATCCGCGCGGGCACCCCACCACTCCGCGCGGGCAACGCGCCCAGGACCCTGACCAGCGCCGGTACGAGCAAGGAACCGACCGCCAGTACGCCGAGGAAGGACATCACCCCGCCGGCGACTCCGATGAGCACCTGGCTCGACGTGGCGGCCATGACGAGGAGGGCTCCACCACCGGCCAGCAACAGGAAGCCGAGGACGAGTCGCAGTACGCCGGCCTTGGACTTGGCGACCGGAGCCGCCTCGGGCCGGAGAGCCGCCAGCGGAGCAACCCTGGTCGCCCGCCTCGCCGGTACGACGGCAGCCAGGATCGTGGCGACCGTACCGAGCGCGAGCGGGACGAACACCGACGCGAGGCCGAGGTGGAGAGCGACCGGCGGCAGTCCCCAGTCGAACGTGCGGGCCAACGTCAGGGCGATCGCGGACAGCGCGACGCCGAAGACCACACCGATGCCGGAGGCAACCAATCCGACGATGGTGGCTTCCGCGAGGACCGAGGAGAACACCTGCTTGCGGGACGCGCCGACACAGCGCAGCAGCGCCATCTCGCGGGTCCGCTGGGCGATCACGATGGTGAACGTGTTGGCGATCACCAGGCAGGCGACGAACAGCGCGATCACGGCGAACATGCCGAACACGCCACCGAGGACGTCGATCCCGCTGGTGATGCCTTTCACTTCGTGGTCGATCCACGCCGTACCGGTGTAGACGTCCACGCCGTCGTTGACGACGCCGTCGATCGCGGCGGCCAGCGCGGCCTGGGTCACGCCGGGCGCGGCCGCGACCTTGATCCGGTTGAGGTAGCTCCCCGGTTCGAAGGTGTTCACGGTCTCGGCGGTGGCGACCGCGTTCGCGCCGCCGATCGACGTACTGTCGTCGAGCAGGCCGACGACCTTCACCGGGTAGGTCTTGCCCTCCCAGGTGCTGAGCTTGAGCTCCTGGCCGACCGCGACCTTGTACTTCTCGGCCAGCTTGACCGGCAGCGCGATCTCGTTCTTTGCGTCCGGCAACTTCCCGGACTTGGCCGTCGGCCCGGCGATCTTGGCGGTGTCGTAGCGCGCGTCGACGCCCAGGCTGTCCGGCCGGACCTGACCGGCCCACTGGACCTGCATGTACGCCGAGAGCTCGGTGACGACCGATGCGGCCTGCGGCAGTTTCGCCACCGCGGCTGCCTCCGCGGTCGTGATCGACTCACGATTCGGGTTGGCGACCGCGTCGACGCCGGCGTTCTGCTTGCCGATGGTCTGGTCGATACCGTTGGTGGCCGACGAATGCGCGGTCATCGCCAGGGTGCCGAAGCCGACCCCGAGCACGATCGCCAGGCAGGCGGCGACCAGGCGGCCCAGATGGGCGCGCAGGGAGGAGAGGATGGAGCGTCGCACGGTCAGGCCCCCAGCTGCCGCAGGGCGTCCAGGACGGACTCCGGGGTCGGGTCGGCGAGCTCACCGGCAAGCTTGCCGTCGGCAAGCATCACGACGCGGTCGGCGTACGACGCCGCCAGCGGGTCGTGGGTGACCATCACCACGGTCTGGCCGAACTCGCGCACCGATCGGCGCAGGAAGCCCAGCACCTCGGCGCCGGAGCGGGAGTCCAGATTGCCGGTCGGCTCGTCGGCGAAGACCACCTCGGGCCGGCCGACCAGCGCGCGGGCCACCGCGACCCGCTGCTGCTGACCGCCGGACAGCTCCGACGGGCGATGCGTGAGCCGGTCCGCCAGGCCGAGTACGTCGATCAGCGTGCTCATCCACTGCTGGTCGGGTTTGCGGCCGCCGAGCTCCAGCGGGAGCAGGATGTTGTCCTTGGCGGACAGCATCGGCAGCAGGTTGAAGGACTGGAAGACGAAGCCGATCCGGTCCCGCCGGATCCTCGTCAGCGCCGCGTCGGGCAGCTGGGTCAGCTCGGTCTCCCCGAGCAGGACCTGTCCCGAGGTCGGGGTGTCCAGCCCGGCCAGGCAGTGCATCAGGGTCGACTTGCCCGAGCCCGACGGACCCATGATCGCGGTGAACCGCCCGACCCCGAAGTCGACGGAGACCCCGTCGAGGGCGGCAACCGCGGTGTCACCCTGGCCGTACACCTTGCGAAGTTCGTGCGCGCGGATGGCGGTCCGGTCAGCGGCGTCCTGCGGCAAACGGCCGAGCGGGAGCTCACCGGTCTGGATGGTCATCGTTCTCCTCGAAAGGCCCGGGACGAGACGTTCTCGCCCACCTTCCAAGAAGCTACTGATCAACCGCCGCTGAAGAGTCGGACCAGGGAATGGAGTGTGCGTACGACCAGAGTCGTACTACTTCCCAGCCCACGCAGTGATCTCGTACGCCGCACCGCCGGGCTGCGGCGGACCCCCACTCAACTCCGTCGACGTCATCTTCGGCTGCTGGAGGACCTGGATGACCCTGCCATCGCGCAGATGGATCTCCAGGAAGATCCCCAGTGGGCGGTATTCGAACTGGGCGAAGTCCACTTCGCTCCGGTGAAACCGGCTGGTCCTGATCGGATGACCCACCAGCAGTTCGTCCTCGGTGATCTTGACGTCGTTGACCATCGCCATGACCAGCACGAAGAGGAGCAGAACAATCGATCCGGCGATCGCCGGATCGAGCACGATGGCGGCGACGATGGCCGCAACGATCAGCACGCCGGCGCAGGTGAAGGTGAAGCGGCCGGGGCCCCAGTGGCGCAGTACCGGGTCTTGCATCATCAGCGAGGTGGTTTGACGATGCCGGTTTCGTAGCCGAGGACCACCAGGGCGACCCGGTCGCGGAGGCCTGTTTTGGCCAGGATCCTGCCGATGTGGGTCTTGACCGTCGCCTCGGACAACGTGAAGAGCCGGGCGATCTCGGTGTTCGACAGGCCGCGGGCCACCTCGACCAGGACCTCGCGTTCGCGAGCCGTCAGGTCGGCCAGGTCGGGGCGTTCGCGCTCCTCGTCGGGGAGGGAGCCGGCGAAGTGCTCGAGCAGGCGGCGCGTAGTACTGGGGGAGACGACCGCGTCGCCGGAGTGGACCTGGCGGATCGCGGAGAGCAGGTCGGCCGGGGGAGTGTTCTTGAGCAGGAAGCCGGCCGCGCCGGCCTTGATCGCGGCGAACGCGTACTCGTCCAGATCGAACGTCGTCAGCACGATGACTCTGGGGGCTTCGGGCAACGATTGTAGTTGCCGCGTCGCCTCAACTCCGTCCAGCCGGGGCATCCGGACGTCCATCAGTACTACGTCGCAGGCGGTGACCCGGAGCTTCTCCAGCGCCTCGCCACCGTCACCGGCCTGGCCGACCACCCGCATGTCCGGCTGCGAGTCCACCAGCATGGTGAAGCCCGCCCGGACCAGTTCCTGGTCGTCCACCAGGAACACCCGGATCGTCTCGTCGGTCGGTCGGGTGCCGTCGGTCGATGCGGTGTCGGTCACTGAACTCCTCCGTGGGGCAGGTTGTACGGCAGCTTGGCGATCACCTCGTAACCGCCGCCCGCCTTCGGTCCGGCGTTCACCGTACCGCCGGAGATCGACGCGCGTTGCCGCATCCCGACCAGCCCGTGCCCCGGGTCGTTGCCCGGCGCGACCCCGGCGCCGCGCCCGTCGTCGGTGACCACCACGGTCAGCATCTCGCGCCCGAAGTCGAGTTGGACGCAGGTCCGCGCTCCCGGCCCGGCGTGTTTCAGCGTGTTGGTCAGCCCTTCCTGCACGATCCGGTACGCCGTCAGTCCCAGCAGCGCGGGCAGATCGCGGGGGGTGCCGGTCACCTCGTAGTCGACGGTGAGCCCGGCCTGCCGCACGTTCTCGATCAGCTCGGGCAGCGACGAGACGCCGGGTTGCGGGCGCGGCTGGTCCGGGTCGAGCTCGGGCTGGGCGTCCTGCTTGAGAATGCCGAGCATCTTGCGCATCTCGGTCAGCGAGGCGCGGCCGGTGTCGCCGATGGTGGCCAGCGCCTTCTTGGCCTGCTCGGGCGAGGCGTCCGCGGCGTACAGGCCGCCGTCGGCCTGGACGATCATGATGGACAGGCCGTGCGCGACCACGTCGTGGATCTCGCGGGCGATCCGGGTCCGTTCGTTCGAGACGGCGAGCTTGGCCTCCCGGTCGCGGTCGCGTTCGAGTTGCGCGGCGCGCTCCTCCAGCTGGGCGACGTACAGGCCCTTGGTCCGGCGGCGCTCGCCGAACGCCCAGACGCCGAACACCATCGCGCCGAGCGCGACCATCATGGTGACCTGCTGGCGCCAGTCCGAGCTGCTGTAGTACCGCGCGGTCGCCATCAGGACGCCGAGTCCGCCGACGGCGAGGGCGATCCGGCTGTACTTCACCTCGCCGTACACGGCGATCGTGTAGAGCGCGATCAGCAGGCCGACGTTGGCCGGCATCAGTTGCGCACCGGAGAGCCACTGCAGGACGGCGACTCCCGAGACGGCGAAGAAGACCGGCTCGGGGTGGCTGCGACGCCAGACCAGGGGCACCAGCATGCCGAAGCCCAGTACGCCGGCGAGGCCCTCGTAGGCGAGCGACAGGAGTCCGACGAACAGGCTGAGCCCGCCCGCAAGCAGCAGGTCGAACGCCTTGCTGCTCGGGCTGACCTGTCGCCGGGGCGCCAGGATCCCGGCCATGGTCCCCGTCATAGCGGCCAGATTACGGCGTACCGGGCCCGATTTGGTCATGCCCCAGGTGGATGTCGGCGTCCTACCGGGGTCTCATCCGCGTGCGCCGTACTGCGGACTCACGCGCGTACGGCGTACTGGCTGGCGCGGTCGGCGCGGGACTTGACGGCGTACCGGCGTCCGGCTCGCCGTCGTACTGCGGGCTACTTGTGCGGGCGGGTCGAGAGGGTGGGCTTCGCCTCGAGGCCGGAGAGGCCGTTCCAGGCGAGGTTGACCAGGTGAGCGGCGACATCGGGCTTCTTCGGGCGGCGTACGTCGAGCCACCACTGGCCGGTCAGCGCGACCATGCCGACCAGCATCTGGGCGTACATCGGGGCGAACTTCGGGTCCAGGCCGCGGCGCTTGAACTCCTCGGCCAGGATGTGTTCGACCCGGGTGCCGACGTCGCTCAGGATCGAGATGAACGAACCGGTGGCCGAGCCGACCGGTGAGTCGCGGACCAGGATGCGGAAGCCGTCGGAGGAGTTCTCGATGTAGTCCAGCAGCGCCAGCGCGGCCTGCTCGACCAACTCGTGAGCGCGGCCGGCCGTCAGACTGGCTGTCACCGTGTCGAGCAGTTTGCGGACCTCGCGATCCACGACTACGGCGTACAGGCCCTCTTTGCCGCCGAAGTGCTCGTAGACGACCGGCTTGGAGACCTCGGCGCGGGCGGCGATCTCCTCCACGGACGTCGCCTCGTAGCCCTTCTCGGCGAACAGGCCGCGGGCTATCACGATGAGCTGCTCGCGCCGGTCGGCACTGGTCATCCGGACCCGGGTCGACCGGCGCGGCTTGGGATCGGTCACTGCGGACACGCCCTAACGATCACGTCAGCATCATGCCGCAATTCGGGGGTCGGAGGTGGGAGATTTACGGCCCGCTCAGGCCGCCGCACGGTCTGCGGCAGTCACCCGCCGCGCTTCGAGACGTTCCTTGACCGGCCAGCGGACGTCGCTGACCCACCCGAGTTTCTCGAAGAACCAGATGCACCGCGCGGAGGTGTCCAGCTGCCCGCGGAGTACGCCATGACGTGCGCAGGTCGGGTCGGAGTGGTGCAGGTTGTGCCACGACTCACCCTGGCTGAGGATCGCCAGCCACCAGACGTTGCCCGACTTGTCCCGGCTCTTGAACGGCCGCGCGCCGATCGTGTGGCAGATCGAGTTGATCGACCAGGTGACGTGGTGCAGCAGCGCGATCCGGACCAGGCTGGCCCAGAAGAACGCGGTCAGCGCACCCTCGATCGACCATGACCAGAGCCCGCCGATGACAGCCGGCGCGAACAGGCTCGCCAGCACCAGGAACGGGAACATCCGGGACACCTTGACGATGTCGCGATCCTTGAGCAGATCCGGCGCGTACTGCCGCTGCGGGGTCTGTTCGGTGTCGAACAGCCAGCCGATGTGCGCATGCAGGAAGCCCTTGGTCAGCGCGCCGAAACTGGTGCCGTACTTCCACGGGCTGTGCGGGTCGCCCTCGCGGTCGGAGAACTTGTGGTGCTTGCGGTGGTCCGCCACCCAGCGCACCACCGGCCCCTCGATCGCCAGCGAACCGGCGATTGCCAGCGCATACTTGAGCGGCCGGTTCGGCTTGAACGACTTGTGGGTGAAATACCGGTGGAAGCCGATCGAGATCCCGTGCCCGGAGACCGTGTAGAACACGGCCGCGATCACGATGTCCCGCCAGCCGAGGAACCCACCCCAGGCGATCGGTACCGCTGCCAGCACCGCCAGGAACGGGATCCCGATGAACAGCGCCAGGGCGATCTGCTCCCAGATCCCCTTCTGCTCACCCCCACGCGTCCCGTGATCGGTGTCGAACTCGCCAGCCTGCCGGGCGCCGATGGGCGCCTCCGGTGCCGCAACTGGAGTCATGATTTCCCCTTGGTGGAGGACGGCTTACCTACGCAACCGTAAGCTACGGAGCCGTAGGTAAGGAACCCCTGGCGTGTCGCCTTGCCCACCCATGGCAGACTGTTCCGGCGTCCACGCGATCCCCCGTGGGGTAATCGGCAGCCCGCGAGACTTTGAATCTCGAAGATCTGGATCGAAACCAGGCGGGGGAGCAACACAAACCCCCAGGTCAGAGCTCTGACCTGGGGGTTTCCTGTACTTCGCACCCACTCGTACTCGTGTCGCGGGGCTAGATGTGATGTCCAGGGACGTTGGTCAGTCGGCTGACTGGTGGCCTGCCGCCGATTGCGGAGTGGGCTCGGTGATGATTGTAGAAGTGGAGCCAGCCGGGCAGGGCTGTGTTGCGTTGGTCGGTTGAGGTGTAGAACCGGGCGTAGGCCCAGCCGTCGGCCAGGGTGCGGTGGAAGCGTTCGATCTTGCCGTTGGTTTGTGGCCGGTAGGGCCGGGTCCGTTTCGGGGTGATGCCGAGTGCTGCGCAGGTGTCGCGCCAGGCGAATGAGCGGTAGCAGGACCCGTTGTCGGACAGGACGCGTTCGACGGTGACGCCGTGGTCGGCGTACCAGGCGACGGCCCGCTGGAGTACTCCGGCGGCGGTGTCGGCTTTCTCGTCGGTGTGGATCTCGGCGTAGGCGACGCGGGAGTGGTCGTCGATGACGGTGTGCAGGAAGGCTTTGCCGGTGCGGGGTTTGTAGTCCTTGCCCTTGGGCAGGCCGGGTGTGGCGAGCTGATTTTGGTAGCCCTGCTGGCGGCCGACGAAGCGGTGGCCTCCGCCGTCGGGGATGTTGGCGAACTTGGTGACATCGACGTGTATCAGCGAGCCGGGGTGGTCGTGTTCGTAGCGGCGCAGCGGTTCGCCGGTGACCCGGTCGACGCGGGACAGGCGGTTGACCCGGCAGCGGACCAGTACGGCGTGCACGGTCGAGGCCGCGACGCCGAGCCGGCCGGCGATCTGGACCGGGCCGAGCCGGTGGCGCCAGCGCAGTCGCACGATCCGGCGTACCAGATGCGGCGGTGTCTTGGCGGGGCTGTGGTGTGGGCGGGAGCTGCGGTCAGCCATCCCAGCGGCCCCTTCGGCCCGGTACCGCTCGGCCCACTTGCGCGCCGTCTTGGCGGCAACCATGAACATTTTCGCCGCCGCGGCGTAGGTCCAGCCCTGATCGACGATCAGACGCGCCAGCCGTAGCCGGGTGCGTGGGGTCAGAGTCGCGTTAACGTGGGACACGAAGGCCTCCGGTTTGGTGAAGCGGTTCCTTAGACAGCTCCACTTCACAACCGGAGGCCTTCACCTGTCACACCGACTCACCGCCACAAGGCGGGCCAACCTCCCTGGACATCACAGCTAGAGCGTTGTGCCCACCCGAACCAGGTGGCCGGGGTGGGGCGTTTGGGCGTCTGGCTCGCGGTGCGTCGGCAGGGTCGACGCGCGCCGCCCCCTGCAACCACCGATGCGCTGGCTGCCGTCCTCCGCCGTTGTCCGCAAGGTCGGGGACAGCTCGGCTACTCCTCCGGCGAGCCTGAGAACACTCGGAGTACATGGCCGTCCGGATCGGCGACACGAAATTCTGCATCGTCACCCGCGTAGGGCACCAGGATCTTGGCATCCTTGGTGATGAGGCGGTCGTACAGCGCGGCGGGTTCGGTGACGAACAGCGCGAGCCATGTGCCGGGCTGTCCCTGGCCGCCCACGCAGAGATAGATCTCGTGTTCATCCCAGCGGATGATGCCGAAGTCGGCTGGATCTCCGAAGGTGGCAAGAAGCTCGAAGTCGAGAACCTCTGTGTAGAACTTGAGGCTGACTTGCAGGTCGGAGACGTTCAAAATCGGGTTGATGTGGACAAGAGTCCCGCCTGCCGGACCCGGCATGGTCTGCTCCTTCGGGTCGATCTTGCTAACGCTTTTGCTAACAGGGTGTGGACGGCTGTGGGGCAAACTCCGACCTGGGTGGATGCCAAGCTTGCCGACCTGCTCCAACAGGAGCACGGGTGGTGCGAAACCTGAATCCCAGGTCGGCAGGCTGACCTGGCCCTACTTGGTTTGGGGGCGGGGTTTGAAGCGGCGGACTTCGTGGGGCCAGCCGCAGGCTTCGGCTACTTTGGCGGCCCAGTGTTTGGCGGTTTCGTCGTCGGGGACGTCTACCAGAGCGAATCCGCCCAGGAACTCCTTGGTTTCGACGTACGGGCCGTCGGTGATGAGGATCTCGCCGGACGTGGGGTCGGCGTTGTAGATCGGGCCGTCTTCTTCCTCGAGGCCGCCGGCGAAGACGTAGACGCCGGCTTCCTTCATCTCGTTCACGACGGCCATGGCGCGGGGGCCGCGTCCGGCGAACCATTGCTCGGTGTGGTCACCCACCCACTGCTGGTTGAAGTAGATGAGGTACTCGGGCATGTCTGCTCCTTCGGCTCGGGCGGACCCGCTGTCCGCCTCCACCTACGCTACGAACGGCGCCGGGCGGATACGACAGAACCGCCGCAAGATGTTCGCCCCGATCTGGGATGCGGGAGAGGATGGGGGTTATGTCGACTGAATACGGACTCCCTCTCGCCCAGGTACTCGGCGACGGCTTCCGCGTGCCGCCGCTGCTTCCGGGCTGGACTGCCCTGGAAGGCGTCGTACTGGTCAAGTGTCTGGACGACGAGGGCCATCCGAGCTGGGCGTTTCGCGAGACCGAGGGAATGAACGTCGAAGAGGTGATCGGCATCCTGACCATCCAACTCGACATGCTCCGCGAGCGGGCCGTCGATTCCTTCCGCTCCGAAGACGACTGAACAGGTGCCGGACCTCAAGCTCGAGCTCTTGCGGACCTTGCAGAGCAGCCGGGCGATCATGCTCGCCAAGCTGGACGGGCTGCCGGAGTACGACCGCCGCCGCCCGCTGACACCGACCGGTACCAACCTGCTCGGGCTAGTCAAACACCTGGCCGGCCTGGAGTACGGGTATCTCGGCGAATCGTTCGGTCGTCCAGCGCCCGAGCGCCCGACCTGGTTCCGCGACGACCCGTACGACGAGATCGACATGTGGGCCGAGCCGAACGAGTCGACCGACTACATCATCGGCGTGTACCGCCAGGCCTGCGCCCACTCGGACACCACCGTCGGCACCCTCACCCTGGACAGCCCCGGCCACGTAGCCCACTGGCCCGAGGATCAGCAGACGACCACGTTGGGGGTCCTGCTGATCAGAATGCTCACCGAAACAGCCCAGCACGCCGGCCACGCCGACATGATCCGCGAACTCATCGACACCCCTGCCTGACCAGCAAAGCGGTCAGCGCCCACACCTCGGCCCGATATCAGTTGGTCCCCAGTTCCGGTCTAAGGGAGTCAACGAGCTTGGTGCGCCGGCCGCGCCTTGGTCAGGCGGGAGGCAAGCCTAGGCGCGCCCTAACGATCTGAGCATCCCCTGTGCCACAATCCGGCGCGCCGGTGATCTGTGAGCGCTTCGTGATGCGCGTGTTTGCGCTGAACCAACTCACAAGCTGGCCTTGGCAGTCAATCAGGTTTGCCACATTCGCGGCAACCACCTCTGGCCACAATGTACGGTCCAGCACCTCCAAGAAATGACGCTCGGTCTTCAGTCCCTTGACGGCGTCGGCCCGTAGTGCCTTTGCCGATGCGCCTGCGTCGTAATCTTTGGCGAACTTCTCACTGGTGACATTCCTCGGTTCCACCGCAGCCAAATAGACTTTGCCTGCCTGCGCGATGGTCAGGACCTTCGGCGTCGGCGTTGAGGTTGGCGTCGGCGTTGGCGGCGCTGGCGTGACCTCGCTCATTACTTCACCCGCGAGCCTTTGCGCTGTCGCATCATCAATGCCGTTGCAGGCTGTGGGACGGCTCGCTGTTGGGCCACCAGGTGTCGCCAGCGCCTTGCCATAGTCGGCCTTCATTGCTGCCTTGCACGCCGCCGTATCGCCCGGCCCGTTTGAGGGTGGCTCCTCCCCGCTGCAGCTAGCCAGCATGGCAACCACTGCAATGCTGCCAATTGTCGCTACGAACTTCCTCATGAAAATCATCCCCTCCTCTGGCGAGATTCGCAGCAGGCGGCATGGTCGGCAAGGTCGTACGGAGCACTGACGCACAAACGGAAGACAAGAGCACGACCACCAGGGACGGGGTGATCGTGGCTCCTAGGGACCGCTGAGGGCTCGTCAGGCGGCCGCCTGAGTACGCCGGCGACCATCACGCGCAGCTTGGCTGGTTCCTTGGTCGGCCGGATTCCCCGGGCGGCTGGCCACTACGACGTGGCCAACGCCCAGGAATATCCGGTCGCCCCGCCATCGCAACCAAGAGACCATCGCCGCACTTCGTCGAGGTGGTGAGTAGTTCACATGTTGCCCCACGCAACATCACGCCGTCGTCCACAGGATTGACCTCCTTGTGTACAACATGGCCACTTCCTGCCAAACGCGCTTTCCCTTATCTACAAGGCGGTCTGGGCACGGAAACTGTCGGTGGCGGTGTCTAGAGTCTTCTGCATGGAGACCACGCAGCTACTCCCACCATCGAGACTCGGCGACAGCGACCTGCTGTCCACCCTCGACGCCGTGGACGCTGCCCTCTCCACCTTGACCACGTACCGCCTGCAGTTGGTCGCCGACTTCGACCAGCGCGGCCTCGCGGCCCAACACGGTGCCCGCGACACCATCGAGTTCTTGTCGCTGCGTCACCATCGCAACCGCCGCGAGATCAAGCGAGACCTCACGACCGCCGAGGCCCTCCCCAGCTACACCGCCGTCACCGCCGCCCTGCCCGACCCGGCAGCACCCGCCGACCCGACACCCACCACCGCCGACGCCCCGGCACTGGGCCTGGTGTTGAACCCGGGCCAGGCCGAAGCGATCATCACCACCTTGAAGAAAGCCCCAGCGTCGGTCCCGGTCGAGTTGTTGCGGGTGGCCGAGGAGCAGATGATCGAAGCCTCCCAGCTGCTCACTCCCGACGGGCTCCTGGGTTTCGGCCGCGAAGTCCTGGCCCGGCTGGACACCGACGGCCCCGAACCCGCCGAACACGACGCCGCCGCCAAGGAAACTCTTACCTTGCACCGGGCCGACGGCGGCGTGAAGTTCACCGGCTACCTCGCGGGCGAGAACGCCGAACAGTTCCGCACCCAGATCAACCGGTTGTCCAAGCCTCACCGCACCGTCGACGGTGAGCTGGACCCGCGCCCGCACGACAAGCGCCAGGCCGACGCGTTGAGCTTGATCCTGGACCTCGCCGCGGCCAACACACCCCGCACCGACAACGACCCGGCCACCTCGAACGGCTCGCACGCCCCGGGCGTCCCGCACATCACCATCACCATCGACTTCGACGACCTCCGCACCGCCACCGCCCACGCCGTCGGCGAACTGGTTTACGGCGACAACCTGTCCGCCTCCGCGATCCGGCGCCTCGCCTGCGACGCTGCCATCCTGCCGATCGTGCTCGGCTCGGACTCCCAACCGCTCGACGTCGGCACCGAACAACGCTTCGTGACCCGGCCGATCCGGCGCGCGCTGATGAGGCGGGACAAGGGCTGCGTGGTCTGCAAGGCGCCGCCGTGGCAGTGCCACGCCCACCACCTCATCCACTGGATCGACGGCGGCCCGACCTCGATCGCCAATCTGGTGCTGCTGTGCGCCGGTCACCACCGCGCCGTGCACTCCGGCCAGTGGGCCATCACCATCACCGGCGGCGTCGTCCACGTAACCCGGCCCACCTGGACCAGCCCCGGCACCACCACCGCCGCGGATCTCGCCAACCTCACCGACCTGTCCAGGTACACCTCGACCTCCGGCCGACAGGTCAGCGTCAACCCCCACCACGAACACCCCAGCATCACCACGCCCCACGAGCACCCCAACGTCACCCCGAACCACGAGCACCCCAACCGGCTCCCGGGCACCAGCCTCACCGGACAACCCGACCGGCAGATCAGCCGGCGGGTCAGCCCGG
The DNA here is from genome assembly GCF_050943845.1 of Kribbella sp. CA-294648. Classification (NCBI taxonomy): domain Bacteria; kingdom Bacillati; phylum Actinomycetota; class Actinomycetes; order Propionibacteriales; family Kribbellaceae; genus Kribbella; species Kribbella sp. CA-294648. The sequence continues at coordinate 7,163,054 of NZ_CP191981.1, read as the reverse complement.
AGCCCAGTCCGCAGCTGAGTCCGCAGAGCAGCTCGGGGCCCGGTCCGCAGCCAGGCGGCGGCGCCTTGCCCTGGCTGACTCCCGAAGCTGTCGCACTCCTCGATCCGTGGGGCGACGGCGGCACCCCCTTCCGCCGGGCCGTAGTAGCCACCGCGCCGGGCGGCGGTTCTCAGGCCGCCGCCCGAAACCCCCATCGGCCACGGGCAGGGGGGCGCGCAAAAGCACGTCATCGCACGCTCGATGACCGCAGGCCGATGACCGCAGCCCGATGACCGCAGCAGCATTCCACGAGCAGCAGAGCGCAGTACGAGCCGAGCTCTCGACGCCAGCTCTGCCGCGGGAGAACGCCGCCGCCAACCCGCGCGCAGCGCTTCGGGGACAGCGCCGCCGCCAATCCGCGGGCAGCGCTGGGGAGACAGCGCGGCGGGACAACGCCGCTGCCAACCCGCGGGCAGCGGTGCGGGGACAGCGTCGCGGGACATCGCCGCTGCCAACCCGCGGGCAGCGCCGCGGGACGGCGCGGAGGACAACACTGCTGGCTACCCAGGATGCGGGCAGGGGGCGGCCGGTTGGCCTGGCTGGCTCCCGATGTTGTCGGGTTTGTGGATCGCCAACAGCACCTGGTCGCTGAAGTCGGCAAGAGACTGGTCATCCGGCCCGCGGTGCGTCGTACGCCCTGGTCAGGCTGAGGTGGTTGCTCAGCAGCGTGGGTGGCTGGTTGCCATGAGCCGCCGCGTACGCGGGTGGCCTCCCTCGTCGAAGCGCGCGGTCTGGGATAGCCCGTGGTGCCGCTTAGGCCGGCGGTAGCGGCTGGCCGCGGTGGAGCGGTGCTTCGGATCGGGCATGGCTTCGCTGCGGCTCGGTGGTGGCGTTCGTGTTCTGTTTATGGTTTCGGCATGGAATTGGATGAGTATCAACGAGCGGCGCTTCGGACGGCTGCGCCGAAGGAGAAGTTCAACGAGGTGTTTCATCTGCTGCTCGGGCTGGTCGGCGAGACAGGTGAGATCGCTGAGAAGGCCAAGAAGATCGTGCGGGACAAGGACAGTGACTTCTCGCAGTGGGATATCGAAGATCTCAGCAAGGAGCTCGGGGACACGCTCTGGTACGTCGCGGTGATCGCGGACTACTTCGGCATTTCGCTCGATGACGTTGCCCGACTCAACATCGCGAAGCTTGCCGATCGGCAGGACCGGGCAATGCTTGGCGGCAGTGGCGACAACCGCTGAGCCGTACAGCTGGTGGGAACCGAACCGCCAACACTCACAAACTGCTCTGCACAGCGCGAGACCATGCCCATCCACGCCTGACCGGGATGGCTGGACGAGGTTTGTGAGTGCGGCCGGTCCGCGAAACACGTCAGGCGTCCGGCGTCGACCGACGCGGTCCGAGGCTGAGACGTATGGGCCTGCACTCCCATCCGGCCAGGCTGGGGATGAGGCGCTGCCGCGGCATGGGGACAGGTGCGGGCGGGCGGTTACCCGATCGACGCCAGGCCAGGTGGACCCAAATGCCTGCACCGCAACTAGGTTCGGGTGGCGCAACGCTCCAGGCGGCGACAAGAGCACGGGTGTGGGTAGGTGCTAGGCCGTTGTACTCTGCCGGTCGGATGTTGACGGAGGGTGGGCATGGCGGTCGGCGAAGGGTCGGGGCGGTTCGAGGTCGAGGTGGATGGGGAGCGGTTTGAGGTAGTCGCGCGCCCTGAGACGCCGGGGCAGTACGACTTCACCTGGCTGTCTGGGCCCAACCCTGGTTATGGCTTCAGCTCGGCTAGCTCAGACGGGTCGGATCGCACCGCGGCCGCGCTGGAGGAGTCGATTCGGGGGTTTTTGGATCAGGTTGATCCGGTCACTGGCTATATCGAGTAGGTGACGGGGTGCGGGAGTTGTTGAGGCCGGCGATTGCGGCCCTCGTGGTTGCGGCTGGGTTGTGGTTGGCGATTTCGCCGACGGAGAGCACTGTTCGGTTGACTAGTGATGCTGCTCGCGGGGTCACCTTGCGCGATGTGCGGCCCAGTGCGACCGGTGACGTTGATCCGCGACTGGCTAATGCTGTGGATGCGAGTCTGGCTCGTCGCGGCGTCGCCGTCCGGACTGGCAACCTTGCGCTTTTCCTGCAGGATGTTGCGCCCGCGTTGCGGCCCAGGCAGGCGCAGTTGTTCCGCAATCTCCAGGCCATTGGCGTGAGCGTGACCTACCGTCGCGCCGAGCCCTGGGACAAGTTCGGCACGGAGACCACGACCTTCCGCGTCAGCATGCGATATCTCCTCCGCGGCAGCCGCCTCGGTCAAGCGGCCACGGACGTCGGCTACACCTACTCTTTCCGCAAAGGCCGCCTGCTGCTCGTCTCCGATCGCGACCTCGACCGGGCCATCGGCTCCAACCGTCAGCCCTGGGACTTCGGTCCTGTCGCGGTGGTCCGCAGGGTCAATGTGGTCGTGATCGCGAACCAAGGTCAGCTCCAGCGTGCCGTGCGTCTCGCCGACGAGACGGTTGCGGGGGCTCGGGAGATCCGCAAGATCTGGCCTGGGCAGCTACAGACAGTCCCGTACGTCGTGGCGCTGCGCGAGCCGCAGGTCTTGACCGAGCTCCCGCCGACGATTCCCGGCGACGAACCGGCTCAGGTGCGAGCGATGCCGAGCCCGGCGAGCGATTCGATCCAGCCGGCTGGTGGCTGGCTGGTACTCCGGCAACCCGCGCTGACCACGGCCCAGTGGAGTCATGTGCTCATGCATCTCCTGCCGGTCAGACTCGGCGACGGAGCGCCCCGCTGGTTGTCTGAGGGCATGGCGCAGTACGCCGGGAACCTGCGGTTGCCGGCTGCGCAGCGAGCCAAAATGCGGGCCGCCATCACCCAGCAAGAGCTCACGCGCCTCACCAGGCTGCCCAGTGATGACGAGTTCACCGGAGGTGCCGGCGGCGGGACCGCCGGCGGAGGTGGCGCCGGTACCGGCGGGGGTGGCGAGGGAGTCGCCGGTGGAGGTGGCGCCGGGGTGGCTGGGGAAGGTGCCGACGGCGGAGTCGCGGGAGGACGTGGAGCCGGTACCGCTGCAGTTGGCGCAGGGGGCGTCCGAGGTGGAGGCGACGGGCCCGCTGGACGGGCAGCCGAGGGGGTCAGTTGGCTGGCGGTGGAGCGTTTGGTCTCGGAAGCGGGAGTGAAACGGGTCACGGAGTACTACCGTCAGGTCGCTCGTCGGGGCTACAACGACGCTGCCAGGGAGCGGCTGATGCAGGAATACACCGGGTTCACGCCAGCGCGGCTGGTGGAGGCCGTGCGTGGGACCGCGCGCTGAGCCAGTAGGCTTGCTAAGGCACCGTTCCGAGTGTCCGTGACAGTCGTTCCAGCCGAACTCGCCGGGAACTCGAGGAGAAAACCGCGTGACCTCCCACCGTCCTGCCTCTGTCATCATCATGGCCGCCGGGCAGGGGACCCGGATGAAATCCGCCACCCCCAAGGTGCTGCACGAGATCGGCGGGCGCAGTCTCGTCGGGCACGCGGTGGTCACCGCCCGTGCGCTGGCACCTGAGCACCTGGTCGTCGTGGTCGGTACCGGCCGCGAGCTGGTCGAGGCCCACCTGGCCGAGATCGACCCCGACGCCCGCACCGCCGTCCAGGAGCAGCAGCTGGGCACCGGCGACGCGGTCCGCTCGGGCCTGAGCGCAGTACCGGCTGATTTCGATGGCGCCGTGATCGTCACGTCGGGTGACGTTCCGCTGCTCGCGGCCGAGACGCTCCAGGAGCTCGTCGCCGAGCACGAGCGCAGCGGCAACGCGGTCACCGTGCTGACCGCGCGGGTGCCCGACCCGACCGGCTACGGCCGGATCATCCCGGGTGAGGACGGCAGTGTCGCCGGCATCGTGGAGCACAAGGACGCGACGCCCGAGCAGCGCCAGATCGACGAGATCAACGCCGGGATCTACGCCTTCGACGCGGCCACCCTGCGCGACGGGCTGACCCGGATCACCACCGACAACGCCCAGGGCGAGCTGTACCTGACCGACGTACTCGCGATCGCCAAGAGCGACGGCAAGCGGGTCGGCGCGTACGTCACCGAGGACGCGATGCAGACCGAGGGCGTGAACGACCGCGTCCAGCTGGCCACGCTCCGCGCCGAGCTCAACCGGCGCACGCTCGACGGCCTGATGCGGGCCGGCGTCACCGTGGTCGACCCGAACACCACCTGGGTCGACTCCACCGTCACCCTCGACCGCGACGTCACCCTGCTGCCGAACACCCAGCTGCACGGTGCCACCAAGGTCGCCACCGGCGCCACGATCGGCCCGGACACCACGCTGACCGACGTCGAGGTCGGCGAGGGCGCCTCGATCATCCGGTGCCACGGCTCGGGCGCGGTGATCGGCGCCCAGGCGACGGTCGGTCCGTTCGCCTACCTGCGGCCCGGTACGACGCTGGGCGTCAAGGGCAAGATCGGCACCTTCGTGGAGACCAAGAACGCCGCGATCGCGGACGGCGCCAAGGTCCCGCACCTCACCTACGCCGGGGACGCGACGATCGGTGAGGGCGCCAACATCGGCGCCGGCACGATCTTCGCCAACTACGACGGGGTCAACAAGTTCCACTCGACGATCGGCAAGTACTCGTTCGTCGGCAGCAACTCGGTCCTGGTCGCGCCGGCGGACATTGCCGACGGCGCCTACATCGCGGCGGGCAGTGCGATCGACGCCCCGGTCGGGCCGGGCGAGATCGCGGTCGCCCGGGGCCGCCAGCGCAACATCCGAGGCTGGGTCGCGCGCAAGCGGGCCGGGACGAAGACGGCGAAGGCCGCCGAGGCGGCACTCGCGGCGGCCGGCGAGACACCGGCCGGTGGCTCGGATGCTGCGCCGGGCGGCGCTCAGAGCGACACTGGCGAGAAGGCGTAACGGGAGGCATGGCCATGAGTGGGATGAAGCGGACCACCGAGAAGAACCTGATGGTGTTCTCAGGCCGGGCGCACCCCGCCCTGGCCGAGCAGGTCGCCGAGGAGCTCGGATCGGGGCTGGTGCCGACCTCGGCGTACGACTTCGCCAACGGCGAGATCTACGTCCGGTTCGAGGAGTCGGTCCGGGGCAGCGACGCGTTCGTGATCCAGAGCCACACCTCGCCGATCAACGAGTGGATCATGGAGCAGCTGATCATGGTCGACGCGCTGAAGCGGGCGTCGGCCAAGCGGATCACCGTCGTACTGCCGTTCTACGGCTACGCCCGGCAGGACAAGAAGCACCGCGGCCGGGAGCCGATCTCGGCCCGGCTGATGGCCGACCTGTTCAAGACCGCCGGCGCGAACCGGCTGATCTGCGTCGACCTGCACACCTCGCAGATCCAGGGCTTCTTCGACGGCCCGGTGGACCACCTGATGGCGCTGCCGATCCTGACCGACTACGTGCGGGACAAGTACGGCGACCAGCAGCTGGCCGTCGTCTCCCCGGACGCCGGCCGGATCAAGGTGGCCGAGCAGTGGTCGGCCCGGCTGGACAACGCGCCGCTGGCCTTCATCCACAAGACCCGCGACATCCACCGGCCGAACGAGACGGTCGCCAACCGGGTCGTCGGTGAGGTCAAGGACCGGGTCTGCATCCTGGTCGACGACATGATCGACACCGGCGGCACGATCACCAAGGCGGCCGACGCGCTGATGGCCGACGGCGCCGCGGGTGTGGTGATCGCGGCGACGCACGCGATCCTGTCCGGCCCGGCGGTCGACCGGCTGAAGAACTGCCAGGCGAGCGAGGTGATCGTCACCAACACGCTGCCGATCGCCGAGGAGAGCGAGTTCGACAAGCTCACCGTGCTGACCATCGCGCCGCTGATCAGCCAGGCGATCCGCGAGGTCTTCGAAGACGGCTCGGTCACCAAACTCTTCGACGGCCGCGCCTGACCAACCCGCCGGTCAGCCGCACTGACCTGACCAACCCGCCGGCCGACCACGCCTGACGGCTGACCACGCCTGACGGCTGACCACGCCTGACGGCTGACCAAGCCGCCGCCCGCCCGCTGACGGCCGGCACAGTCGGCGACATGCGCTAGCCCGCACGCTGCCCGAGCCGGCGCCACGCGCAGTACGCCGTACCGAGGCTGGCGGCCGTCATCGGTACCGCGGTGAGCAGTCCGGCGATCTAACGTCGGGATCGGCCGCCGGCTCTGGCTCAACGAGCGCACCGTCGAGACCCATGTCGGCAGCATCATGGCCAAGCTCGGCCTGGTGTCGAACGCCGAGGATGACCGGCGGGTGCTTGCGGTCCTGGCCTATCTTGGTCAGAACTGACTTCCGAAGGAGCTGGCCACATGCGCATCGCCGTCTTCCACCCCGGCGCGATGGGTTCGCGGCTCGCAGCCCAACTGGTTGCTGCAGGCCACGAAGTCCACTGGGACCCGGAAGGTCGCAGCCCAGCCTCCGTCGAGCGGGCCGAGGCAGCCGGACTGATCGGTACTCCGTTCGCTGACGCGGTCGGCGCGGCCGATGCCGTGCTCTGCTCGTGCGCACCCCAAGGCGCGGTCGACGTCGCGGCCCGGGTGGGAGCAGCCGGCTTCACCGGCATCTACATCGAGGCGAATCCACTGTCTCCGAGCTCGTTGCGCAAGGCCCAGGAAGCGTTGCCAGACGCAACCTTCGTCGACGCCGGCGTGCTCGGCCCGCCGCCGGTGGGCGGACCGTTGCCGACGCACCTGATGCTGTCGGGATCGGCGGCTCAGCAGGTCGCTGAGTTCTGGGCCGGGACGGCCCTGACGCCGATGGTCGTGGGTGCCGAGGTAGGTGCCGCCAGTGCGGCCAAGGCGGCGTACGCCCTTTACAACAAGGGCAAGGCGGCGCTCGCGGTCCTGGCGTTCCAGCTCGCCGAGAAGCACGGTGTCACGGACGCGCTGACCGCCCAACACGTCCGACTGGACGCGGAGGCACTCAAGGACCCCGGCCTCCCCGACAACCTGCGACGAGTCGCCTGGCGTTGGGGCCCCGAGTTCGACGAACTAGGCGAGACCCTCGACGCCGCGGGCCTCGAAGGCGACGCGGCCCGCGCGCTCCGCCAGGTCTGGACCAAGCTCAGTCAATAGGCTTGCCGTAGTCGGTCAGGACGAACGGGGGCAGACGGTCTACGACGCCGGTCAGGCAGTCGAGATCCTGCAGAGCCTGGATGATGGTCCAGTAGTCCCTGCCCGGCGAGATCAGCAGGTGGTTCTCGATCCGCCAGGTAACGTCCGGGTACCGCAGCATCCACTCCATCATCTGCGGGTGCAGCACAGCCGAGGAGAAGCGGTCGTCGGGTCCCTGGACCCAGAAGTTCTTGTTGAAGGCGTTGCTCTCGAGTTCCAGATCCGGCACGCCCAGCGTTCGCAGGACCGGCTGGTCCTTGTCCACCACCAGGCGGGGCAGGGCGACCGGCAGGTCGACGACGACCATGTGCACCTCGTTGATCCTGGTCGACTTGCCCGACCTGGTCACGTACGTGTAGTCGAACAGCCGGAACGAGTGGCCGTTGTGCTCGCCGGTGAAGGTCACGTGGGCCTCGCCCCAGTGGCCGAAGATGTCCACGGCAACGGCTGCCAGCTCGAGATCCGGGTCGCCGTAGTCCCAGCCCAGTTCGACCGCCGCCGCGGCACGGGCCGCCAGCCGCCGCTTGGCCCGCGTCACGAAGTACCGGTAGAGCGCGATGCAGCCGGCGATCGGGACCAGGATGGACGCGATGGTGAGGAGAAGTTCGTTCATGTACGCCGCCTGTCCGTGGTCGCGGGAGCTGGCGTCCCGGCCCCGGGACCCTAGCGGAGGCGGCGGGCCACGGAGGGGTCTACTGCGCCGTCGTGCAACAAAGCCGCCAGCGCCTCGACGCCGTCCACCAGCCGCGGGCCTGGGCGCGCGAAGCAACCGTTCGCATCCACAGCCCAGACCGGTACTGCGCGTGGCAGCGAGCCCTGGTCGAGCAGGTCCTGCGTGAGCCGGCTGGCCTCGTCGAGGTCGAAGCCGCAGGGCGCCGACACGATCACCTCGGGCCTAGCCGCCTCGATGGCGGGCCAGGTCGTCCGCACCGACCGGAGTCCGGCCGTGCCGAGTACGGGGAAACCGCCGGCGTACTCGACCATCTCCGGGATCCAGTGGCCGGGCGCGAACGGTGGATCGGTCCACTCCAGCACCATCACCCGGATGCTGCCCTGGATCCGGACCTTCGCCAGCCGCTTGCGCAGGTCCTCGGCGAATCGGCCGGCCGGACGCCCGATCGCGTCACCGATCAGCTCGATCGAGTCGAAGACGCCGTCGAGGTCGTACGGGTCCGTGCTCACCACCTGCGCCTCGCAGCCGAGGTAGCTCAACGCCTCCTCGACATCGTCCACGTCGACCGCGCAGACGGCGCACAGGTCCTGGGTGATGACGAGATCGGGGGACAGGTCGCGCAGGGCATCGCGGTCCAGCTTGTAGAGGTCTTCGCCCGCGGCCACCCGTTCCCGGACGGTCGCGTCGATCTCGGCCGGCGTCAGGCCCGCGGGGAGGCTGGTGGCCGAGACGATCCGCCGCTCCCGTGCCTCGCGCGGATAGTCGCACTCGAAAGTCACGCCCACGACGTCGTCCCCGGCCCCGAGCGCGAAGCAGATCTCGGTGGCCGAGGGCAGCAGCGAGACGATCCTCATCCCTCGACTTTACGACGTGACCGTCGCCATCGCAGATCCCGAAACCCTCTGAGGGGTCAACCCCTCGGAGGGTGGGTTGCCCAGCCGGAAACTCGCTGGGCAACCCGCTCGTGGAGGGGTCAACCCCTCAGAGGCCGGACGTGACGATTACGGCTGGACGGTGAAGGTGTAGGTCTTCTGTCCGGTGGTCACCGCGGCGCCGGCGGCCGTAGTACCGGTGGCTTCGAAGGTGACGGTGTAGGTGCCGGCTGCCTCGAAGGCCCAGTTGGCGTGGGCGTGGGTGTTGATGGCGAACGTCCGGGTGTCCGGCAGTCCGTTGCCGCTGTCGTACCAGACCGTCGGCGTCCCGAACGAGTTGGTGGTGAAGAGGCTGACGTGGGCCGGCCCGGTAACGGAGACCAGCTTGACGCTCAGGTTGTTGCCCTGCAGCGCTCCGCTGGGTACGCCTTCGGTGTTGATGCCAGGCCAGACGAGGTTGCTCGCCTGGGTCTGCGGCAGGATCCACACCGGCGAGCCCGCCGTACCGAGGAACGCGTACGCCGATCCCGACGGCACCGTGGTCTTACTGGCCGACACAGCATTCAGTACAACGTCCGCCGGGGCCCGGTCGACCGCCGGGGTGACCGTGGCGTCGCGGAGGTCGAGGGTGAGTGCGGAGCCGGTCCAGTCGACGTCCACGGCGTCGACGTGACCCTGGGAGATGGTGGTGAGAGCGTGAGCCGGCAGGACCTGGAGCATGGTCAGCACTGCGGCAGTGGCAGCGCCGGCGAGCACCCGGCCCTTCACTGGCCGACCTTGAAGCAGTAGGTGGCGATGGCCGAGGTGACCCTCTTGCCGGTCGCCGCCAGCGTTCCGCTGACCCGGACCTTCACCTGGTAGGTGCCGGCCGCCTCGAACGCCCAGTTGGCGTGCAGGTGACCGCCGGCCGAGGTGTTGATCCGGTCGGGCAGCCCGTTGCCGCTGTCGACCAGGACGGTCGGCGCGCCGAAGGCGTCGGTGGTGAAGATGCTCAGCTGGCCCGGGCCGCTGACCCCGACGACGTCGACCTTCAGCGAGTCGTGGGTGAAGGTACCGGGAGTGACCTCCTCGGAGCCGATCCCGGGCCAGAGCAGCTCGGGGTCCTGCACCTGGGGCAGCACCCAGGCGCGAGCGCCCGGAGCACCGAGGAAGCTGTACTGCGGGTCGGCGGGTACGGCGATCTCGGAGCCGGGCTTGGCGACCAGCTGGACCTCCGAGGGGGCGTACTCGGTGTCGGTCTCGTCGTCGTGGACGTGCACGTTGAAGGCACCGTCCTCGAAGGCGATCCCGACCACGTCGACGTGGCCCTGGTCCAGCACGACCCTCGAGGTGGTGGCGTCGGCCGGCAGGGCGACGCCGGAGAACGCGAGCACTGCTACGGCAGGCAGCGCCACGCGGTGGAGTTTGCGCATGACTTTCCTTTCACACTCGGGCGGGGACTACAGCCGCCGCAGCGGAGCTGCGACGGTGGCGGAGGAGGCCGTGCCGGGGCGCGAACACCCAGCAGGCGAGGAAGACGGCGGTCGCCGTCAGCACGATCAGCCCGCCGGCGGCGAGGTTGAACGCGTAGGATAGGTACAGGCCGGTCAGGCCGGAGAACGCGCCGATCAGCGGCGCGATCAGCATCATCGCGACGATCCGGTCGGTGAGCAGCCGGGCGCAGGCGGCCGGGGTGATCAGCAGCGCCAGCACCAGGATGTTGCCGACGGCCTGGATCGAGATGACGATCGCGATCGTCACCATCGCGTACAGGGCCATGTCCAGCCAGAAGATCGGCAGCCCGACCGAGCGCGCGGTCTCCCGGTCGAGACCGACGGTGACGAACTCCTTGTGGAACGCCGCACTGACCAGCAGCAGGACGGCACCCGCGACCGCGACCGTGACGACGTCACCGTCACTGATCCCGAGCACCGAGCCGAACAGGAACGACTCCAGCGATCCGCCGTACCCCGGCGCGGTGCTCATCACCACGATGCCGAGCCCGAACGCCGCCGCGAAGAACACCCCGATCACGGTGTCCTCCTTGAGCCGGCGGTTCTGGGAAACGACCGCGATCGAGAAGGCGGTGATCAGCCCGGCAACGATTCCCCCGGCCACCAGGCTGGTCTGCAGCACGAAGGCGATCGCGATACCGGGGAAGACCGCATGCGCCACCGCATCGCCGATGAACGCCATCCCGCGCAGCGCCACGTGGCTGCCGATCACGCCGCAGACGACGCCGGACATCAGGACGACGAGGAACGCCCGCTGCATGAACACGTGCTGCCACGGCTCGACGAAGAACTCGATCATCGGGTCACCCCGAGCGTGTGCAGCAGCTGCTCGGACCGCGCGACGCCGAAGGCCCGCAGCCAGATGGCGGGATCCCGCAGCTCCTCGGGCGATCCGTCGGCGATGACGGTCTCGTTCAGCAGACAGAGCCGGCCACAGGTGTCGGCGGCGGCCGGCAAGTCGTGCGTGGTCATCAGAATCGCGGTGCCTTCACTGGTCAGCGTGCGGAACAGCCGGGTGAGAATCTCCTGCGTCGGTACGTCGAGACCCGTGAACGGCTCGTCCAGCAGGAGAAGGCTCGGGCGCAGCGCGAGGGCGCGGGCGACCAGCACGCGCTGGCGCTGCCCACCGGACAACTCACCGATCGGCCGGCGCTGGAGATCGGTCAGGTCCACGCGCTCCAGCGCTTCGGCGACAGCTGCGTGGTCGTCTTTGCCGGGCCTTCGCAGCCACCCGATCCGATGTGTCCGGCCGGTCATCACCGCGGTCCGGACGTCGACCGGATAGTCCCAGACGAACTCGTGCCGCTGCGGCACGTAGCCGATCCGCCCGCGGGCTTCCCGCGGCGACTGCCCGCCGACGACGATGCTGCCTTCCTTCACCGGCAGGAGCCCGAGCAAAGCCCGCAACAGCGTCGTCTTGCCAGCTCCGTTGGGTCCGATCAATCCAACCTGCTCGCCTTCCTCGACGACCAGATCCACGTCGTGCAGGACCCGCCGCCCACCCAACGCCACACCCACACCCGCAACCCGTAGTACTGCGGACGAGGTGCCGGCGCCAACAGTTGCCTCGGCGTCGGAGGCGCCCGCCTTCATGCTCGCCTCCGGTGGATGAGGACGTAGGTCGCAGCGAGTAGCGCGATCAGGGCGGCGGAGCCGCCGATCCATGGCCAAGGCGTGCCGCTGCCCTCGTCCGCCGGCTGCTGCTCAGCGGCGGGTGCCTCCGCGCCTGCGGTTGTGGGTTTGAAGGCTTCTCGGGGGTTGCCGGGGCCGGCGTACAGGCGGAGGGGTCTGCGGTCGGTGACGGTGGTGCCGTCGGTGAGTTTCGCGGTCATGGCGATGTCGAGCAGGTAGGTGCCGGGCGCGGAGAAGGTCCAGTTGCCGTGCACGTGGGTGTTGACGTCGACGCCGGTCTGCTGCGGGAACGGCTTGCGGCTGTCGAAGACCGGCGACGGCTTGCCGAAGTCCGAGTTCAGGAAGAGCGTGAAGGTGCCCGGCCCTTCGACGCCTTCAAGCGACCACGTCACCTCACGGTCGACGCGCTTCGCCACCTCGGTGTCCTGCGTGTTCCAGCCCGGCCAGACCACACCGTCCTGCTGCACCTGCGGGATCACCCACACCTTCGCCCCCGGCTTGCCGAGGAACTCGTACGACGGATCGGCGGGCACGGCGAGTGACGCTTTGTCGGTCGCCTGGACGACGACGTTCTCCAGCGGCCGCCAGACCGTCGGGTCACCGGTGTCGTCGCGCAACTGGATCGTCCACTTGCCGTCCACGAACCGCGGCCCGATGTCGACATGCCCCGTGGCGATCACCACCTGTTCGGTCGGCGGCGCCGGAACAATTGCCACCGGCAACAAAAGCGCGAGCAGCAGTCTCACTTCGGATCCCCCAGGCAGCGCAGCAGTTCGTCGGCGTTGTGCCGCATCATTGCGACGTAGGTCTTGGCCTTCTCGTCGAACGAGTCGCCGTAGATCGAGCAGACCCGGACGCCGTTGTCGCGGGCGACCTGGGTCAGCACGGACGCGCGCTGCGCCAGGTTCGGCTCGATGAAAACGGCAGGCACCTTCAGGTTGCGGATCGTCTCGGACAGCTTGCGCACCTGCTCGACACTCGGCTCCTGCGCCGGATTCGGTACGACGAACCCGGCCACCTTCATCCCGTACGCCGACGCCAGGTAGCCGAACGCGTCATGGGTCGTGATCAGCTGCCGCCGCGCGGCCGGAATCTTCGCCAACTGGGAGCGGACATAGGAGTCGAGGTCGTCGAGCTCCCGCAGATACGCGTCGGTGTTGCTGCGATAGGTATTCGCCCCATCCGGATCGACCTTGACCAGCGTGTCCCGCATCAACTGCACGTAGGCCTTCACGTTCGCGACGTCCTCCCACAGATGCGGGTCGATCTCGCCGTGCACGTGCTTGCCGAGCACCGCCTGCGGGAGTTGGTGGATCTGCGCTCCCGCCTTGCCGAGGAACGCGAACCGCGGATCGTCCGGCACGGTCTCGAGCGCCTTGCCCGGGACGTCGATGACGACGCGGGCCGCCGGTACGACGGTTTGCGCCTCGCCTGGCTGCTTCGCATCGGAGTACGCGTAGACCTGGCCGGTGTCGAGGTCGACGGTCAAGTCGGTGTGGCCGTCGTCGAGGACGGTCGCCTTGCCGCCGTCGGCCGGGCGGACCTGGTGGGGTTCGACTCCGACGGCGAAGGTGAAGGTGCCGCTGCCCAGTGTCTGCAGGGGTTTGCCGTCGCCGACGTCGAGCTTGCCCTCGAGGGTGAGGTGGTAGACGCCGGGTTTGGTGAAGGCCCAGTTGAGGTGGGTGTGGGCGGCGGGTGGCAGCGTCATGCTCTCCGCCGGGCCGTCGGAGTCGAAGTACACGTCGGGCTGGCCGAGCGACTCGGTCAGGTAGGCGACGAGTTTGCCGGGGCCGACGACCTTGGTGGCGGTGAGCTGGACGGACGACGTACGGGTGGCGCCGCGCGCCTTGCCGTTGCCGCGAACGCGAAGACCGAGCCACAGCACGTCCAGGCCGATGTCCTCGACGAGCGGGATCACGTGCGCGCCGTACGACTCGGCCGCCTCGGCGAGCGAGACGTTGGGGGAGTCCTTGGGCGCGTTCGCGTCGATCGTCTTGATCAGGGCCTGCGGTTCGAGCAGCAGGTGGTTGGTGAAGGTGACGTCGGCCTTGGCCACGCGCTTGGCGTCCGCCGGGGCCGGCTCGTAGGAATGCGGGTCACCACCGGCCGGTACCAGCGAGGACGCCTCCACCCGGTCACCACCCACGCGCTGGGCGAGGTCAGCCAGAATCTCGGTCGTCGCGACGACATTGAGCTTCCCGCCACCACCGGCCGCAACTCCAGAACATCCACTGGCAGCCAGTACTACGAACGCCAGCGCCGCGGCGGTCACCCGCCTGCCGCGCCTCACGCGTCACTCCGGCGGCGAGTGGCAACCAGCACGACAACACCGATCACTACCAGCGCAGCCCCGCCGCCAACCCACCCGGCGCCGATGTCACCGCCGGTAGAAGCCAACTTGCAGTCCACCCCAGGCCGAGGCGAACCACCCGCCACCAACGCGGTCACTGCGCTCTGGGTGCCGCTGCCGCCTATAGCAACCGCATTCGAGGCGGCTGTGTTCTGTGCGCCCGTGGCGCGGGCGGCTGCTGGGTAGGCGGCGCCGCCGGGGGCGTTGGCGGTGGTGGCTACAACGAAGGTGAGGGTTGCGGTGGTGGAGGAGGTGGCTCCGCTGGTGAGCGTTGCGGTGTGGGTGAAGGTGGCTTGGTAGGTGCCTGGCGTGGTGAAGGCCCAGTTGCCGTGGGCGTGGGTGCCCAGCGGGATCCTGTAGGTGTCCGGCAGGCCGTCACCGCTGTTGAAGATGATCTTCGGGCGGCCGAACGAGTCGAACTCGAAGATGGCGAAGTTGCCCGGTCCGGTGACCCGGTCGAGGCGCCAGTCGACACCGGTGGAGAGCTGGCCGGCGGTGAGTTCCTCGGTGTTCCAGCCGAGCCAGATGACGCCGTCCTTCTGCGTCTGCGGGATCTGCCAGAGTTGCGCGCCCTCAGGGCCGAGGAAGCCGAACGCTCCGCCGGGTGCTCGGGTGGCGGCTGCCGCGGTCAGGCGGATGGTGACCTTGGCGGGGTCGCGCCAGATCGGGGTGCCGGGCTTTGTGCCGTCCTTTACCCGGGAGGTGAGTTTGTTGCCCTCCAGGCGTACGGCGTAGTCGGCGTGGCCGTTGGAGAGGGTTACTCGAGTTGGGTCGGCGCCTGGTGGGTTGGGCGGGGTGGTGGTGCTGGGGGTTGTGCCGGGGGAGGTGGTGCCGCCGGGAGAAGACGTGGTGGCGCCGGGAGAGGTGGTGGTGTCGCCGGGTTGGTTCGGGGTGCTGGTGGAGGTGGTTCCGCCCGGTGCGGTCGTGGTGGGGGCCGGCGGTGGGGTGGTGATGCAGGGTGGGAGGTTGCCCGAGGGCGTGCTGGTCGGGTTGGGATTCGGCGGGGAATCACTTGAGTTGTCATCCGCTTGCCCGCCAGAAGGAGCGGTGGGCGAGGTCCGCGGTTGGGTGGGCGTTGGCGTCGAGGACGGCGTCGGCGTCGGGCTGGTGCCGGGAGGAGTCGGCGCGGTGGTCGGTGGTGTCGTCGGTGGGGTGGCCGGCGGGGTGGTGGGTGGCGTGGTCGGGGGAGTGCTCGTCGGTGGGGTCACCGGAGGGGTGGTGGGTGGGGTGCCGGTGGGTGGGGTGACCGGAGGCGTGGTCGGGGGAGTGCCCGTGGGTGGGGTGACCGGAGGGGTGGTGGGTGGGGTGCCGGTCGGTGGGGTCACCGTCGGGCTGGTCGGTGGGGTGCTGGTGGGCGGGGTCACCGTCGGGCTGGTCGGTGGGGTGACGGTGGGGGTGGGGGTTGGTGGGGTGTAGGGGCCGACTACGAAGGTGTAGGTGACTGGGCCTGAGCTCAGCGGGGCGCCGGCTGTTGTGGTGGCGGTTGCTTGGAAGGTGAGGGTGTAGGTGCCTAGCTGGGAGAACGACCAGTTCGCGTGGACGTGTCGGCCGACCTGTTGGCGGTGGACGCGGATTGCGGGGTCGGCTGAGCTGAACACTCTCTGCGCTACGCCGGTGAACTCGTTGTAGTTGAAGAAGACCTCGACGTTGCCCGGCCCGGTGGCCGACACCAGCGTCAGGTCGACGACGTCGCCGGCCAGTACGCCGGGGGCGATCGTCTCGGTGTCCCAGCCCGGCCAGATCAGCTCGGGATCCTGCGCCTCCGGTGCGATCCAGACCGAGTCGCCGGGCTTGCCGAGGAACGCGAAGGCCGGGTGGTCGGGGAGTTCCACCCTGGCCGTGCCCTTGTCCTCCAGGTTGAAGATCAGCCCGGCCGGGTCCGCCTCGCGGTAGTCACCCAGTCCGATCCGCGTGTTGAGTCGCAGCGCCGAGCCGTCGTACGTCGTGTGCAGGGCGTCGGTGTGGACCGCCTGCAGCACCTCGGGCGGCGCTTCGGCGTACGAGCGCAACGGCAGGAACGCCACCGCCAGTGCCAGCACCAGCGCGAACCCGGCGGCAGCGGCACTCCGCAGAACGGAACGGCGCCTGTCGGGTCGGGCGGAGGTGGGCAGGGCAGGGCTGAAGCGTTGGTGAGCGGCGGTCACCGGGTCCCCCAGGGTTCGGTTGTCAGCGTGCAGCAGGACTGTATCTGACTTGACAACCATTTTCAGTAAGCCCGGACGAAACTCCGCTCCACCCCGCCCGAAAGTCGGCGCCGGCGCGAGGGGAGAAAATCACCCCCGGAGCGGATTTCTCGTCTGGGCGCACACGTGGGTAGACTGTTTTGGTTGCCTCGGCGAGGGACGCCCCCCGGACGCAGTCACGCTCACCCGTGATCTGTCGGGCGCGGCTCCGTGATCGACGCGGTGGTTCGTTGCCTGACGCCTTCCGGAGTCAAGACGTGCCCGCTGAGGCCAGCAGCTGTGCAGGACCACCACAACACATCACCGCAACGCACTTGAGGAGTTCATCTCGTGGCCGAGGTCAAGATCCAAGCCGAGTCGCGCACGGAGTTCGGCAAGGGTGCTGCCCGCCGTATCCGCCGGGACCACAAGGTGCCCGCCGTTCTCTACGGTCACGGCACGGACCCGGTGCACATCACCCTGCCCGGTCACGACACGATGCTGGCGCTGAAGACCGCCAACGCGCTGCTGCTGATCGAGGTCGAGGGCTCCGACAGCCTGCTCGCACTGCCCAAGCAGGTCCAGCGTGACCCGATCAAGAACACCATCGAGCACGTCGACCTGGTGATCGTGAAGCGTGGCGAGAAGGTCCAGGTCGAGATCGCCGTGCACGTCGAGGGCGAGGCCGTCTCCGAGACCCTGGTGGTGCTGGAGAACGCGTCCATCCTGGTCGAGGCCGAGGCGACCCACATCCCGGACGGCGTCACCGTCTCCGTCGAGGGCCTGGACGCCGGTGCGCAGATCCACGCGTCCGACCTGCAGCTGCCGGCCGGTACGACGCTGGCCGTCGACCCGGACACCCTGATCGTCAACGTCACCGCGGCCCAGACCGCCGCGCAGGCCGACGCCGAGATGGCCGAGGCGGAGGCCGAGGCCGGTATCGAGCGCGACGAGCCGGCCGCTGCCGAGGCCAGCGCCTAGGCAGTACGCCCCAGCAGTAGGTAACAAAGTTCGACAGGAGGGCCGGGATCCGTGGCGGACGACGTGTGGTTGGTCGTCGGGCTGGGGAATCCCGGCCCTTCCTATGCCAAGACCCGGCACAACGTCGGGCAGATGGTCGCCGACGAGCTGGCCGCCCGGTCCGGCGGCAACTTCAAGCAGCACAAGCAGGCCAAGGCCGACGTGGTCGAGACCAGGATCAGCGGCATCCGGACCATCCTGGCCAAGCCCCGGTCGTACATGAACGAGTCGGGCGGCCCGGTCTCCGGGCTGCTGAAGTTCTTCAAGGTGGAGCCGACGAACCTGATCGTGCTGCACGACGAGCTGGACATCGACTTCGGCGTACTCCGGGCCAAGTTCGGCGGCGGCGACAACGGGCACAACGGACTCAAGTCGATCCGGAAGTCTGTCGGTACCGGCGACTACTATCGGGTCCGGTTCGGGGTCGGCCGCCCGCCCGGGCGGCAGAACCCGGCCGACTTCGTGCTGAACGAGTTCTCCTCAGCCGAACGCAAGGATCTCCCGTTCGCGGTCGACCGGACCGCCGACGCCGTCGAGTCCCTGCTGACGGATGGCCTAGAAGTGACCCAAGGACGGTATAACTCGTAGTGATGGACAACTCGTGAAACTGGCCGGTCTGGTCGACACCCTGATCACCGATCCGGTGGTGGCCGAGGCGGTGCGGGACGCCCGCACGGACGACGTCACGACCCTCGACCTGAGCGCTCCCGGGCCGGTCCGCCCGGTCCTGATGGCTGCCCTCGCCGCTGCCCGTGGCGCGGACCGTCCCGTCCTCGCTGTCACCGCAACCTTCCGCGAGGCCGAGGAGCTCACCGAGTCGCTGCAGTGCCTGGTCGAGCCCGGCACGGTCGCCTACTACCCGGCCTGGGAGACCCTGCCGCACGAGCGCCTGTCGCCCCGGTCCGACACGGTCGGCCGCCGGCTCGCCGTACTGCGCCGGCTCGCGCACCCCGATCCGTCGGACGAGACCACCGGGCCGATCAAGATCCTGGTCGCGCCGGTCCGGTCCGTGCTGCAGCCGCAGGTCGCCGGGCTGGCCGATCTCCGGCCGGTCCAGCTGCACGTCGGCGACTCCGTCGAGCTCGAGGACGTCACCGAGCGGCTCTCAGCGGCGGCGTACCACCGGGTCGATCTGGTCGAGCGGCGTGGCGAGTTCGCGGTCCGCGGCGGCATCATCGACGTCTTCCCGCCGACCGAGGAGCACCCGCTGCGGGTGGACTTCTTCGGTGACGATGTGGAGGAGATCCGGTACTTCGCGGTCGCCGACCAGCGGTCGCTCGAGATCGCCCAGCACGGCCTGTGGGCTCCACCCTGCCGCGAGCTGTTGCTCACCGACGAGGTGCGCTCCCGCGCCGCAGTACTGGCCAAGGAACACCCTCAGCTGTCCGAACTGTTCGAGAAGCTTGCCGAGGGGCACGCGGTCGAGGGGATGGAGTCGCTCGCGCCCGTCCTGGTCGACCACATGGAGTTGCTGGTCGACCTGATGCCGGCCGGCACCCACGTCATCGTCAGCGACCCCGAGCGGGTCCGGGCCCGGGCGCACGATCTGGTCGCCACCAGCCAGGAGTTCCTGGAGGCGTCCTGGGCGGCCGCTGCCGGTGGTGGCCAGGCGCCGATCGACCTGGGCGCGGCGGCGTACATCTCGCTGGCCGACGTCCGGGCGCACGCGCTGAGCAAGGGCCTTGCCTGGTGGAGCATGTCGCCGTTCGCGGCGGCCCCGACCGACGTGCCGACCGACCTGCGCGACTCGATGGGCGAGCGGATCTCGGTCGACATCGACACCGATGCCGGCGCGGTCCGCAGCCGCTCGATCGCGGTCACCGAGGTCGACCCGTACCGCGGCGAAACGGCTGCTGCCGTTGAGGATGTGCGTCGCTGGCTTCGGGACGGGTGGCGCGTCGTCTGCGTCACCGAGGGACACGGCCCGGCGCAGCGTCTGGCCGAGGTGTTCTCCGAGGCGGAGCTGCCGGCGCGGACCGTCGAGAGCATCGACGAGATCCCGCCGACGGGTGTCGTGCAGATCTCGCAGGGCCAGCTCGAACGCGGATTCATTGCCGAAGGCATCAAGTTCGCCGTACTGACCGAGAACGACCTGGCCGGTCAGCGGTCGGCGGCCGAACGGCGTTCCCAGCAACGGATGCCGAGTCGGCGGAAGAAGACCGTCGACCCGCTGGAGCTCGCGCCCGGCGACTACGTCGTGCACGAACAGCACGGCGTCGGCCGGTACGCCGAGATGCTGCAACGCACCGTCGGCACCGGCGCGCAGAAGGCCACTCGCGAGTACATCGTCATCGAGTTCGCGCCGAGCAAACGCGGCCAGCCGGGCGACCGGCTGTACGTGCCGACCGACCAGCTCGACCAGGTCACCCGGTACGTCGGCGGCGAGCAGCCCTCGCTCGACAAGATGGGCGGCGGCGACTGGGCCAAGCGCAAGGGCCGCGCTCGCAAGGCGGTCCGCCAGATCGCCGGCGAACTGATCAAGCTGTACGCCGCGCGCCAGGCGACCAAGGGGCACGCGTTCGCCAAGGACACCCCGTGGCAGCGTGAGCTGGAAGACGCGTTCCCGTTCGTGGAGACGCCCGACCAGCTGGCCACCATCGACGACGTGAAGCACGACATGGAACGCGTCACCCCGATGGACCGGATCGTCTGCGGTGACGTCGGTTACGGCAAGACGGAGATCGCCGTCCGGGCCGCGTTCAAGGCGGTGCAGGACGGCAAGCAGGTCGCCGTACTGGTGCCGACCACGCTGCTGGTCCAGCAGCACTACGCGACCTTCGCCGAGCGGTACGCCGCCTTCCCGGTGAACGTCGCGCCGTTGTCGCGGTTCCAGACCGACAAGGAGTCCAAGGCGACGCTGGACGGTCTGGCCGACGGCTCGGTCGACGTGGTGATCGGGACGCACCGGCTGCTCGGCGGTGAGGTCGCGTTCAAGGATCTCGGCCTGGTCGTGGTCGACGAGGAGCAGCGCTTCGGGGTCGAGCACAAGGAGCAGCTCAAGCAGCTCAGGACCGCGGTCGACGTACTGACGATGTCCGCGACGCCGATCCCGCGCACGCTGGAGATGTCGATCACCGGCATCCGCGAGATGTCCACGATCGCGACCCCGCCCGAGGAGCGGCACCCGGTACTGACCTTCGTCGGTGCCTACGAAGAGGGTCAGGTGACCGCCGCGATCCGGCGCGAGCTGCTCCGCGAGGGCCAGGTCTTCTTCGTCCACAACCGGGTGAACACGATCGAGAAGGCGGCCGCCCGGATCCGCCAGCTGGTCCCCGAGGCCCGGGTCAGCGTCGCGCACGGGCAGATGCCGGAGCACCAGCTCGAGCAGGTCATCCAGGGCTTCTGGGAAAAGGAGTCCGACGTCATCGTCTGTACGACGATCGTCGAGTCCGGCATCGATATCTCGAACGCGAACACCCTGATCGTCGAGCGCGCCGACCTGCTCGGCCTGTCCCAGCTGCACCAGCTGCGCGGCCGGGTCGGCCGTGGCCGCGAGCGCGCCTACGCGTACTTCTTCTTCCCGCCGGAGAAACCGCTCACCGAGACGGCACACGACCGGCTGGCCACCATCGCGCAGCACGCCGACCTGGGTGCCGGCATGCAGGTCGCGATGAAGGACCTGGAGATCCGCGGCGCCGGCAACCTGCTCGGCGGCGAGCAGTCCGGGCACATCGCGGACGTCGGGTTCGACTTGTATGTCCGGCTGGTCGGCGAGGCGGTCGCGGAGTACCGGGGCGACACCCAGGCCGATGAGCCCGAGGTCAAGATCGAGCTGCCGATCGACGCGCACCTGCCGCACGACTACGTGCCGTCACAGCGGCTGCGCCTGGAGATGTACCAGCGGCTGGCCGCGGTACGGGACGAGGACGGCATCGCGGAACTGGTCGAGGAGCTGCACGACCGGTACGGCGACATCCCGCAGCCGGTGCTGAACCTGATCGAGGTGGCGAAGTTCCGCAACCACGCTCGCAAGGCCGGGCTGCACGACGTCACCCTGCAGGGCAATCTGATCAGGTTCGGACCGGTCGAGCTGCCCGATTCGAAGGTCCTGCGGCTCAACAGGCTGTACCCGAAGAGTCTGGTCAAGCCGCAACTGCGTACGATCCTGGTGCCGAGACCTGCCACCCGGCCGGTCGCCGGTCAGCCGTTCCGCGACCAGGAGCTGCTGCAGTGGTGCACCAGACTGATCGACGACGTGATCGCCGAACCGGTCGGCGCGTCGGTATGACCAAGAACTGGAAGATGCGAGGAGATTCGGTGAGCACTTCGCGACGGCTTCGGGCGGCCAGGCTGCGGGTAGGTGGCGTGGCGCTGGCCTCGGTCCTGCTGCTCGGCGGCTGCGCAGCGGGCACCCACCCGGGCGCGGCGGCGACGATCGGCGACAAGGAGATCAGCGTCGGCGAGCTGGAGAAGTCCACCACGGCGATCCAGAGCGCGGTGGGCTCCGAGCAGCAGGTCGCGCCGGCGGCCGTGCTGAAGATCCTGGTCAGCAACGAGCTGGCCGCCCAGGTGCTCGACCAGCGCTCGATCAAGGTCAGCGACGCCGAGCTCGCGCCGGCCATGAAGGTCGTCGTCGACCAGTCGCTCTACCCGAAGTTCGTGGCGAACCCGGTCACCACCGACTTCCTCCGGGCGGCGGCCCGCGCGGTGGTCGGCCAGATCAAGCTGGGCGGCGGTACCGGGTCGGTCACCGACCCGAACGCGCAGCAGCAGAGCGCCGAGGGCGCCAGGCTGGTCGAGGAGGCGGCGAAGGCCATCAACGTCGACATCGCGCCGCGCTACGGCAGCTGGGACGGCACCCAGCTCAAGGAGGGTTCGGGCTCGCTGTCGAACCTGTCCGAGCAGTCCAAGAAGGCCCAGACGCCTGACCCGCAGCAACAGCAGCAGCCCGAGCAGCCGCCGGCCGAGCCGCAGGGCTGATCCTTGCCGGGCTCGATCAAGGTCGTCCTCACCAGTCCACGGGTCGCGCCCGGGTTGCTGACCCGGGCAGCCTGGCAGGTGTTCACCGACGCCGGCCAGATCGGCGCCTCGGCCGGGCCTTCCCGGCCTGACGTCCAGGCGCTGATCGGGTCCGGGCTCGTCGTCCAGCACATCGACGGCGATGTCTCCGAGCAGTGGAGCTGGCTGACGAGCGCTGCGTTGGACGGTTCCGACGTAGCCTGGCTGGTCGGTGAGGACGGCGAGCCCGCGTTGCTCCGGCTGATCGCCGACGAGCTCAGCCGCGAGCCGCGACCGGAGTACGAGGTCGAGATCGTGCACGGCTCGTACGACGTACCGGGGGCGCGGCTGATCGACCTGGTCCGGGTGATGGACCGGCTCCGCCGGGTCTGCCCGTGGGACCAGGAGCAGACGCACCAGAGCCTGGCGAAGTACCTGCTGGAAGAGACCTACGAGACGCTCGAGGCGATCGACTCCGGCGACTACGTGCACCTGCGCGAGGAGCTCGGCGACCTGGTCTTCCAGGTCATCTTCCACTCCCGCATCGCCGAGGAGATCGACCCCGACGACGACGGCTTCTCGATCGACGACGTGGCCGGCGACCTGGTCGAAAAACTCATCCGCCGCCACCCGCACGTCTTCGCCGGCGTCCCGGTCGCCGACGCGGCCGCGGTCGAGGCGAACTGGGAATCCATCAAAGCCACCGAAAAACAACGCACCTCAGTCCTCGAAGGCATCCCGCTCGCCCTCCCCGCCCTGGCACTCGCCGACAAGGTCCTGGGCAGAGCGGCCAAAGTCCTTCCTGATGGTCTTCCAACTGTTGAAGCCACCGATGAAGACGCGCGCATCGGCCAACTCCTGCTCGACCTCGTCCGCCAGGCCCGCGCGGTCGGCGTGGACCCAGAGCAGGCCCTTCGCACTGCCACCCACCGCCTCGCCGACCAGATCCGAACCGCAGAAACCGGCTAGCTTGCGGATCCAGGCTTGGATCAGATCTTGTCGGCCGCTACGACCGAGACACGAGCCTCGTCGCCGACCAGGGCGACCAGGTCGCCGAGGTCGGAGGTCGCGATCACGCAGGGACCCGGTTCCGCGAGCGCGGTGGCGACGAGGATCGCATCCACCGCCTGACCGGATCCCAGCCTGGCACTACCGATCAGCTTCCCGGCGTGTTCACCGATCGCCGGGGTGACCGGCTGAACGACGATCCCACCGAGGACGCGGTGGACGCCCGCGTCACGCGGTGAGCCGCGAAGGGCTTCGGCGAGGATCGCGGCGGAGGTGACGACGCGACGGCCGTCGAGGTACGCGGCTTGCAGCCGGATGTACATGGCGCGGTCGGTGGCCGCCCGCGACAGGCCTTCGTTGTCCAGAACCAGAGTCCCTTGCGCGGTGGAACGCACGCGCTTGCGGGCACTCACTGCTCGGGCCATTCGGCGCGGGCCTGCGCCAGTTCTTCCTCGGTCACCGGATCGTGGTTCTCCGCAAGCTCGGCCAGCAGATCGCCGAGGCGGTCGTGCTCCAGTTGGCGAACCAGCGCCTCCGTCACGTAGGCGGACACGTTGCCGCGACCGGCCCTCGCCCTGAGCTCGGCAGCCAGCTCGGAGGGAATGGTGACGCTCATCTTGTCGGTGCGTGCTGGTTCACCCATGGGGCTATCCTACCGTCGGTAGGATCCGTGCTCCAGCGGTTCGATTTTCCAGGTCGCGGTGATGGCTGCTTCGGCGGTCGGCCAGTTCGGGGTGTGGGTCAGGCCGGCTGGGATGGTTCGCTGGGGGCCGAAGAGGTAGCGGTGGGGGACCAGGCCGGCCAGGGCGTGGTGGACGTCGGGTTTGTCGTCGATGAAGTGGGTGATGGCCAAGTCCGCGCAGTGGATCGCCTTGTCGGGGCGGCGGAGGCAGAAGCGGACGTTGGCTTCGGGGATCCCGGTCCGGGTGAAGAAGTCGTGGTGCCGCAGCCAGTCGAGTGAGCGTTGCTGGATGCGTGGGCCGCACTTGGAGACCAGCCAGGCCTGGCCGTCGAAGAGTTCCACCAAGCGGGTGATGGCCGCGAAAGCGCCCGGTACGCCGGGAGTACGCAGTACGGCCGCCCGGTCGCCGTGGAAGAACGCGGTGTCCTCGCCGGGCGGGCTGTCGATGATGACGCGGCCGATGTCGATGCCCAATCTGTTCATGGATCGATGGTGCCGCTGCGGACTATGTCGACAGAACTATTAAGCGACCTGAAAGCTATAGTTTGAAGTGATGATTCTGGATCGCCTGGTCGCCGAGGACCTGGAGACGTTCGCGGTCTTCGCCAAGCACCGCAACTTCACCCATGCGGCCGGCGAGCTGCACGTCAGCCAGCCCGCGTTGCATGCCAGGATCCGCAAGCTCGAGCAGACGCTGGGCAAGCAGCTGTACGAGAAGCAGGGCCGCACCCTCCTGCTCACCGAGACCGGCGACCAGCTTGCTGCTTTCGCCAACGACACCAGGTCGCGCGCCGCCGCGTTCCTCGACTCGCTCGACGTCCTGCCGCCCCGGCCGCTCGTCCTCGCGGCCGGCTCCGGGGCGTATCTCTACGTCATCGGTGACGTGCTCCGCCGGTACCTCGATCGCAAGCTTGGGTTGCGCCTGATGACCACCGACTCGGACGCCACGCTCGCCGCAGTACGGGATGGCACGGCTGATGTCGGGGTCACCGCGCTCACGATTCCGCCGGAGGATCTCGACTGCGCGTTGCTGACGCAGTACCCGCAGGTGCTCGCGGTTCGGCCCGATCATCGGCTGGCGGAGCGGCGTACGGTGCGATTGAAGGATCTCCAGGGAGAGGCGCTCGTCGTACCGCCGAAGACCCGCCCGCATCGGCAGCAACTGGAGCGGAGCCTGCTGGACGCGGGCGTCGACTGGTCCGTCGCGGTGGAGGCCGAAGGCTGGGTTCTGCTGGTCCACTTCGTCCGGATGGGGATCGCGCCCGCGGTGGTCAACGGCTTCGTCCGTACGCCTGCCGCCGTACGGACCATCCCGATCAAGGACCTCCCGAAGATCCGTTACTACCTGGTCACCCGTCGCAACCGCCCCGCCGACAACCGTCTCGACACGTTGCGGACCTTGCTGACACGCTACGTCTCGTGAGCCAGGCGAGCCGGCAGTTGTCCCGACTGCTCAGACACACCGCGGGCGAGCGCGGCCTCGCCATGACCCCCGACGGCTGGGCTCTGATCGAAGACGTCTGCGAACTCCTCCACCTGGACCGTACTGCGCTCGCGGCCGCCGTCGAGCGCAACGATAAGGCGCGCCTGCAGGTGGACGGCGACCGGATCCGCGCCTGCCAAGGGCATTCCAGCGAGGGCATGCCGGTCACCCTGGAAGCTCTGGAAAACAGTTGGCGCCAGGTGACCCCCACCGAACTCCTGTGGCACGGCACGAATCTGGCCGCGCTCGACTCCATCCTGGCCGCGGGCCTGCACCCGGGCCGGCGTACCCACGTGCACCTCGCCCCAGCCCCGGACAGCCCTGTCGGCAGGCGATCCAAGGTCGAGGTACTCCTCGGCATCCACCCGGCGAGGCTCGGCCAGCCGGTTTTCGAAGCTCCCAACGGGGTCCTGCTGGTCCGCTCGGTCCCGCCCGCTGCGATCTGCCTGGTGGAGAAGGTCACCTCTGTGTGATCGAGAGTTTCATCCCGACGTAGTCGAAGGTGACGGCGTACGGCTTGAAGAACTCATGGGTGAAGTTGGCGATCAGGTCGAACCCGAACTGCGCCGACTGTCCCGGGCCGGGGATGCCGGGGCCGAGCTTCTCCACGGCGTTGCCCCGGATGTTGCGCCTGACCGCGTTGCCGAGACTGATCCGGTCGGCGGTGACCGGGTACACCTTGATCCCGTTCCGCTCCCTCGGATGGGCGTAGTCCACGGTGAGGCCGTACTGCTCGGCGATCGCCACCGTCGTGTCCAGGCCGCTGGCGATGCCACCGGTGTCCACGGTCACCATCTTGGGTTTGTGCCGCCCGAGGCTGCCCACCGTGCACGGGAAGTGGTCGCCGGCCAGCCACAGCGGCAATCTGGCGAGCTCGTTGCGTGGGGGACGAGCAGGAGTGCGCCGCAGCAGCAGGGCCTGGCCGGCATAGTCCATCGTGGTCAGGAAGTGGTAGAAGACCGTGGTGCCGAACGCACCGGCCGCCTGCGAGCCGTCGGGAAGGGGCGGCCGCTGCACGTTGTTCCACTGCACCGGGATGTTGCGGATCTCGATGTCGCCGATCCTGAACGAAGCCAGGATGCCCAGGTGGATCACGACGGGCTGGCCGTCAACGACGCCGCCTTCCCAGCTGGCCAGCGTCCGCAGTCCTGCCTTCTCCGCGGCCTCTGGCGACAGGTCCAGCGTGCCGTAGGTGTCGAGATAGAACTTCTCCGGCCTTCCACCGTTGAGACGCGCCTCGACCGACGGCACCGGATCCAAGGTGTGGAAGGGTACGCGGGTACTGCGGGCCCCGGAGATCTGCCAGGGCCTGCCCTTGAGTTGGGAGTAGACCTCGCCGAACGCTGTGTCGCGCGGACGGCCGGTACGCCGCATCAGCGGGACCGCGCGAGCGAGTTGGTCCCGCCGTACGAAGGACTCCGCGAGGCGCTGGGTGGAAGCGATGTCGCCAGGCGCCAGGGAGATGGCTTCGGACAGATGCGTCTCCGCAGTACGGAATCGGTTGGCCAGTAGCGCGATGTAACCGATCCGGGCGTGAGCGTGAGCGTTGTCCGGGTCGTCGCGCAGCAGGCATCGGTAGCCCCACTCGGCGTCCGCGAACCGGCCTTGCCAGAAGAGCTGATCCGGATCGGCCGGGGCGGCGTACGCCGGGAGCGTGGAACCCAGCAGGGGAAGGGCCGCGCCGGCCGCGGCCGCAGTACCGGCTCGCTGCAGGAATGCGCGGCGGTCGAGACCGTTTTCTGGCAGAGACATGTCAGGTTCCTTCCAGGATGCTGCGGACGTGGCTGTGCGGCCAATCAACCGGAGCAGAGGTTTCCTGAGCGTTTCCCCACTGGTATCGGACGCGGTCCACCGGGCCGGCTGGTCTGGCCGCTAGGCTCGGGGCTGACATCAGGTGTGAACAAGGGAGTAGATGTGGCCACCATCGAGGCCGTCGGCGCCCGCGAGATTCTTGACTCGCGCGGTAACCCCACTGTCGAGGTCGAGGTTCTCCTCGACGACGACACCGTAGCCCGGGCGGCAGTGCCGTCGGGTGCTTCCACCGGCCAGTTCGAGGCCGTCGAGCTGCGTGACGGGGACAAGTCCCGTTACGGCGGCAAGGGGGTCCAGAAGGCCGTCACGGCCATTCTGGAGGACATCGACAAGGAGATCGTCGGCTACGACGTCCACGAGCAGCGGCTGATCGACCAGGCCATGCTCGACCTGGACGGTACGCCGAACAAGTCCAAGCTGGGCGCGAACGCCATCCTCGGCGTCAGCCTGGCGGTCGCCAAGGCCGCGGCCGAGAGTGCCGGTCTGGACCTGTACCGCTACGTCGGCGGCCCGAACGCGCACGTGCTCCCGGTGCCGATGATGAACATCCTCAACGGCGGTTCGCACGCGGACAGCAACGTCGACGTGCAGGAGTTCATGATCGCCCCGATCGGCGCGGCGACCTACTCCGAGGCCGTCATGCAGGGCGCCGGCGTCTACCACGCGCTGAAGGCCGTGCTGAAGGAGAAGGGCCTGTCCACCGGGCTCGGCGACGAGGGCGGCTTCGCCCCGAACCTGCCGAGCAACCGCGACGCGCTGGACCTGATCCTGGTCGCGATCGAGCGGGCCGGCCTGCAGCCGGGCAAGGACATCGCGCTGGCCATGGACGTGGCCGCGAGCGAGTTCCACACCGACGGCGTGTACGCCTTCGAGGGTGGCAAGAAGACGACCGACGAGATGATCGCGTACTACGCCGAGCTGGTCGCGTCCTACCCGATCGTGTCGATCGAGGACCCGCTGAACGAGGAGGACTGGGCCGGCTGGATCAGCCTCAGCTCCCAGCTCGGCGACAAGATCCAGATCGTCGGCGACGACCTGTTCGTCACCAACGTCGAGCGGCTGCAGCGCGGTATCACCGAGAAGGCGGCGAACTCGCTGCTGGTCAAGGTGAACCAGATCGGCTCGCTGACCGAGACGCTGGACGCCGTCGACCTGGCCCACCGCAGCGGCTTCACCTGCATGATGAGCCACCGCTCCGGCGAGACCGAGGACACCACGATCGCCGACCTCGCGGTGGCGACCAACTGCGGCCAGATCAAGTCCGGCGCCCCGGCCCGGTCCGATCGCACCGCGAAGTACAACCAGCTGCTCCGGATCGAGGAGGAGCTCGACGACGCGGCCCGGTACGCCGGCCGTTCGGCCTTCCCTCGTTTCAAGGGCTGACCGACGTAAGCTGCTGAGATGTCCTCCCGCCGGGATCCAGGTGCGCGCCCAGGCTCGCGACCGACGAGTCGTACTCCGTCACGCCCACCTGCCCGCCGGGACGGCACCCAGCCGAAACGCCGGACGACGAGTGCCCCGGCCGGGCCACCCCGGACCCGGGGTTCTCGCAACCTCACCGGCCGGGCAGCCGTCGTGCTGCTCGTGCTCGGTGCGCTGATCGTCTCGTACGCGCAGAGCCTGCGGGTCTGGTTCGACCAGCACCAGCAGATCAGCACGCTGCAGCAGGAGATCCGCGACCGGGAGAAGCGGGTCGACCAGCTGGGCGACGAGGTCCAGCGCTGGAACGACGACGCCTACGTCAAGGCGCAGGCGCGGCAAAGGCTCGGCTGGGTGATGCCCGGCGAGATCGGCTACCGGGTGATCGGCGCGGACGGCAAGCCGATCGGCGCCCCGCCCGAGCCGGCCGGACCGGCCGATCCGCAGGCCGACGACCCGGAGAAGCCGACCTGGTACACCAAGCTCTGGGGCAGCGTCGAAGGCGCGGGCAAGCCGCCGGAGCCGGTGAAACCGGCGACGCCGAAGCCGACCCCCAAACCAGTTCTGACCGCACCACCGAAGGGCAGCAGGTGAGCGTCACCCCCGAGACCGGGTCGTCCAGGGACGCCACGGCCGTCAGCGAGCAGCTCGGCCGCCCGGCCCGCGGGATCCGCTCGATCGCGCACCGCTGCAGCTGCGGCCTGCCCGACGTCGCCGAAACCGAGCCCCGGCTGCCCGACGGCACCCCGTTCCCCACCACGTACTACGTCACCTGCCCACGACTCGCCTCGGCGATCGGCCGGCTCGAGGCGGAAGGCGTGATGAAGGAGATGACGGAGCGCTTGGGTGAGGACGAGGAGCTCGCTGCCCGCTATCGCGCCGCGCACGAGGACTACCTGCGCCGGCGCAAGGCACTGGGCGACGTACCGGAGGTCGAAGGCATCAGCGCCGGCGGCATGCCGACGCGAGTCAAGTGCCTGCACGTACTGGTCGGCCATTCACTGGCCGCCGGCCCCGGCATCAACCCCCTAGGCGACGAAGCCCTAGCCATGCTCCCCGACTGGGGCCGCCGAGGCCCCTGTGTCTGAGTCGTTGCGCGTTGCGGCCGTCGATTGTGGGACCAACTCGATTCGGCTGTTGATTGCCGACTATGCCGACGGGGAGCTCAGCGAGGTTGATCGGCAGATGCGGATCGTCCGGCTGGGGCAGGGGGTCGACTCGACTGGGGCGTTCGCGGCCGAGGCGCTGGCGCGCACCTTCGAGGCGTGTGCGGAGTACGCCGGGATCGTGCGGGCGGCCGGTGTCGAGCGGTTGAGGTTCGTGGCGACGTCGGCTGCGCGAGACGTGAGCAACCGGGACGAGTTCTTCGCGGGCGTGTCCGAGCGGTTCGGGGTCGAGCCGGACATCATCTCGGGTGCTGAGGAGGCGGCGCTGAGCTTTCGCGGTGCGACGAGTGGGCTGGCTGCGCTCGAGGTGCCAGGTCCGTATCTGGTGGCCGACATCGGGGGTGGGTCGACCGAGTTGGTGCTCGGCGACGCCCGCGGAGTACTGGCTGCCGAGTCGCTCGACATGGGGTCGGTTCGGATGACCGAGCGGCATCTGCACTCGGATCCGGCGTCGATCGAGGAGATGCGGGCCGCGACGAAGGATGTGGACGCGCTGCTCGACTCGACCTCCGTGCCGTTGTCGGAGGCGCGGTGTTTGATCGGGGTGGCCGGGACGGTGACGACGGTCGCCGCGGTCGCGCTCAAACTGACCGAGTACGACCCCGGCGTGATCCACCATGCCCGGATCGCGGCCCCTTTGTTGCTGGACACGACTTCGTGGTTGATGGGGTCGAGTCGCGCCGCACGTTCCGTAGTACCGGCGATTCATCCTGGGCGGGTTGATGTCATCGGGGCGGGCGCGTTGATTCTGCAGCGGTTGCACGACCGGGTTGCCGATGGGCTGGCTTTCGACGAGGTGCTGGTGTCGGAACACGACATCCTCGACGGAGTCGCGCTAGCCCTCGCGACGGGCGAGTAGCGAGAAGCTGTTGGGGAGGCGGCCCTCCCAGGCGGCTGCCCGGTGTCCGTCGGCGGGACGCCAGAACGGTTCGGCGTACTCTTCCAGCGCCTCGATCGCGAGACCCGCCCGGACGCACGCGGTGACGATGTCGCCCAGCGACCACTGCCACTCCTGAGCGCCGTTCGCCGGGAAGCTGTCGTTGATGTGCGACCTCGCGAAGTAACTGCGATCGTCCCGGATCCGTGGCTTGTCCTCGTCCCAGGACCACAACGGCACGGTCGGGTGTGCCTCGTACACATAAAGCCGGCCACCAGGCTTGAGCAGCCTCGCGACCTCCGTCGCCCAGGCCTGGATGTCGCGCATCCAGATGAGCGCGCCCTTGCCCGTGTAGACCAGATCCGCGCACCCGTCCCGGAGCGGGAGCGTCGGCACCTCGGCCACGACGTACTGGACTCCGACCTCCAGTTCACACGCCCTCCGCTGCGCCGCCGCGGCCGCCGTCGAGCTGTAGTCGACCCCCACCACCTTCCGCGCACCCTTCGCCAGCAGGTCCACGTCGTCGAGCCCATGCCCACTCTGCAGATGCACCACCACCGGAGCCTCAGCGAGCGTCGGCCCCAGCAACTCCAGCTCCCACGCCCTCAACGACTCCAGCCGCCGGGCCTCAGCCAGAAGCTCGTCGTACTCATCCACATGCTTCCGCGACGCCCGCTCCCACGCCACCCGATTGGCTGCCACCTCAGCGTCCATCCACGACATCTTTCCGGTCCCGGCCGGCCACGGCCACCCATATAACCTGGCTGGATGCGACTACCGCACCCGTTGACGGGGGAGTTGTATGAAAGTCCGGTGCCGCCGGGCACGGGCTGGCCCGAGGATCCGGCGGCGCGCAGTACGCCGGTTGCTCATGATGCGAACGAAGTCGTGGAGCTTGCGCAGACGGATGATTTGGCGGAGATCGACGCGAGAGTGTCCGTCTGCCGGGCCTGTCCGCGATTGGTCGAGTGGCGTGAAGACGTTGCCTTGAGCAAGCGAAAGTCCTTTGCCGACCAGCCGTACTGGGGTCGCCCGATCGCGGGCTGGGGTGCGGCCGAGCCTCGCGTGCTGATCGCGGGTCTGGCGCCGGCCGCGAACGGCGGCAACCGGACCGGTCGCGTCTTCACCGGCGACCGCTCGGGCGACTGGCTGTTCGCCTCGCTCTACCGGGTCGGCCTGGCGTCCCAGCCGACCAGCGAACACGCCGGCGACGGCCTCCACCTGCTCGGTGCCCGGATGATGGCCGCGGTCCGCTGTGCCCCACCCGCCAACAAGCCGACCCCGCTGGAGCGCGACACCTGCGCACCCTGGTTCCACGCCGAACTGAAGCTCGTCCTGCCGACCACCCGGGCCATCGTCTGCCTCGGCAAATTCGGCTTCGACGTCCTGCTCAACGCGCTGCAGGCGGTCGGCGGCCAGGTCCCGCGCCCCCGCCCCACCTTCGGCCACGCGGTCGAGTACGCCGTACCGGGCCCGTACGGCGAAGTCACCGTCCTCGGCTGCTTCCACCCCAGCCAGCAGAACACCTTCACCGGCAAACTCACCGAACCCATGCTCGACGCGGTCCTCACCCGAGCCAAAACCATCGCCGGGCTGTAATGGACATGTGTTCAATTTCCGAGCGTGTTCAGCTAGATTGAACATGTCAAAATATTGAACGGAGTGAACAACAGGGTGGATTCGGAGATCGGCGGGCTCCTGAGGGAGCAGCTAGAGGCAGTTGGATTGCGGATTGACGGGCCGACCTTGTCAGAGGTGGTCGAGGCTGGGGAACCGCTGACTGCCAACCTGAGCCGTCGCGGGACGCGGCGGTCCTACTGGCTGAGCTATCAACCGGATATGACTCTGACGGAGGTCAGCAGACTCAGGCACTGGGCCGGCGAGCGCCCGCTGCTGGTGCTTGGCGAGCGAATCTCCGAGCGGAGTGCGAGTGCCCTCCGAGATGCGGACATCCAGTACCTCGACAGTGCGGGTAACGCCTACATCGCCTTCGAGGATGTCCTGATCGACATCAGGGGACGGCGCAGTCCTCTGCCGAGACTGAGGCCGGCTTCGTCGGCCCGTTCGGTCAACCTGTTCAGCCCGCGCCGGGCGCGCGTCGTCTTCGCGCTCGTCACTTGGCCGCAGTTGGTCAAGGCGAGTATCCGTGAGCTTGCGACCGTCGCAGGCGTGTCGCCAGGACTCGCGCACGACTCTCTCGACCTGCTGGCGCAGAACGGATATGTAGGTTCCGGTCGGCACCGTGAGTTGCGTGATGCTGAAGACCTCCTGGATCACTGGACTGCCGCCTATTCGTCAGGCTTGGCACCGACCCTCGGGCTACGGGAGTACTCCGGCGACATCGATCAAGTGCGGTCCGCGAATCAGCCGATCTTCGTCAGTGG
Source organism: Kribbella sp. CA-294648 (assembly GCF_050943845.1). Classification (NCBI taxonomy): domain Bacteria; kingdom Bacillati; phylum Actinomycetota; class Actinomycetes; order Propionibacteriales; family Kribbellaceae; genus Kribbella; species Kribbella sp. CA-294648. The sequence goes on along the minus strand of NZ_CP191981.1, from coordinate 7,130,000 downwards.
AGAGTCGGCCGTCCCGCGGATGATCCGGCCGGTCTCTCTCACGATCTATGTCGAGCAGTGGGACCCGATGCTGGCGCTCGTCAACCGCTGGCGCTCCGACGAACGGCCGAACATCTCGGTCAGGCAGAAATTCTGGAACGAACCCGAGCCCGCCAAGGAGTTGTCGGACGGGATGCTGCTGGTGCCGTGGACCTTGGCGTACGCCGATCTGATGGCGACCGGCGAGTCGCGCCAGCGGGACATCGCTCGCCAACTGAGGGACGAGCTTGCTGCGTTTTGACGATGTTGACGTCCGACAGCTCGACCTTGCCCGCCTGGTCGTCGAGGAACTCCTGGAACTGGGTGACCTCGAACCGGACCACCTCATGATCGTGGGAGCTTCGTGCCGCGACATCCTGCATGCGGGTTTGGGGCACGATTTCGCGCTTCGAGCGACCACGGATGTCGACGTGGCCATCGCGCTTCCTGCGTGGGCGCCTTTCGAGACACTGACCCAGCAGTTGCAACCGACCGGTTCCAACGGAATTCGCTACCTCGTCCGGGAGATCGCCGTAGATCTCATGCCCTTCGGTGAGGTGGAAGATCCGGTAGGCACAGTGATGCCGGCGCGGCGGGCGGAGGATATGAATGTCTTTGCCTTCAGTGAAGTCTTCGAAGGAGCGTTGAAGCTCTCGTTGAGATCGGGTCTCGAGGTCCGGATCCCTGACCCGGCCGGGTACTGCGCGCTGAAGCTGTCCGCCTGGGCGGCTCGCTGCCCGGGCTACGAGTACCGGGACGGAGCCGACATTGCAGCAGCGCTCTACTGGTACGCGGAATCTGATGACATCAAGAATCGCCTCTTCGAGACCGACGAAGGCAGGGCGATCCTGCTGGCCGCGGACTTTGACCAACTACTGGCCTCCGCGGAACTGCTCGGACGGGACGTTGCCGTCAAGATCGGGCCGGAGCGAACTCGCGAGCTGGAGGCCAGGTGGCCGCCCCTGGTCCGGAGCCGACTGGTGGGTGAGTTGGGGCACGAGACCATCCCGCGGTGGACTTCAGATCTCGTCCGCCGCGAGGTGGTCATCGAGAGGCTCTGCGCCGGACTCTGGGACTGACCGTCCGGCACCCCTCCTGAGCCGAGCCAAAACCATCGCCGGGCTGTAATGGGTTATCGCTAGGACTGGGTACGGGGCAGGACGCAGGATAGGGGACGTTGGTCCCCCGGATGAGGGACTTCCGGTGGTTGAGATCACCCGCCAGAGGGTTTGTGAAAGTTTTCACGAGCGCGTTATGCTGAAGCGGACATGAAGTTGGAGCATCCACTCAGGGAGAGTGAAGCAATGGCAGCCCAGGTACCGCACATCCTCGTCGTCGGAGGCGGTTACGTCGGGATGTACACCGCCTACGGCCTGCGCAAGGCCGCCCGCCCGGGCAAGATCCGGGTCACCGTGGTCGACCCCCGCTCGGTGATGACCTACCAGCCGTTCCTGCCCGAAGCGGCGGCCGGTTCGGTGGAGCCGCGGCACGTCGTGGTGCCGCTGCGCAAGACCCTCAAGGGCTGCCGGGTGGTCACCGGCCGCGTCACCGGCATCGACCACGACCGCAAGGTCGCCAAGGTGATGCCCGAGGAGGGCCCGGACTACGAGCTCGCGTACGACCAGGTCGTGATCGCGATCGGCTCGATCGCCCGGACGCTGCCGATCCCGGGGCTGGCCGAGGAGGCCACCGGGTTCAAGAACGTCGAGGAAGCGATCGCCCTGCGCAACAAGGTGCTGGACCGGCTCGACGTCGCGTCCTCCCAGCCCGACCCGGCGCTGCGCAAGTCCGCGCTGACCTTCGTCTTCGTCGGTGGCGGATACGCAGGCATCGAGGCGTTCGCCGAGCTCGAGGACATGGCCCGCTACGCCACCCGGTACTACGACAACATCCAGCCCGAGGACATGCGCTGGGTGCTCGTCGAGGCGACCAACCGGATCCTGCCCGAGGTCGGCCCGGAGCTCGGCCAGTACACCGTCGAGCAGCTGCGCAAGCGCAACATGGACATCAAGCTGGAGACCCGGCTGGAGTCCTGCGAGAAGGGCCACGTCGTGCTCAGCGACGGCGAGGAGTTCGACTCCGACACCATCGTCTGGACGGCCGGCGTGAAGGCCAACCCGGCGCTCGCCGCGACCGGCTTCCCGCTGGACGAGCGCGGCCGGGTCAAGTGCCTGGCCAACCTGCGGATCGAGGGTGTCGACGACGCCTGGTCCGCCGGTGACAACGCCGCCGTACCGGACCTGACGGCGGAGCCCGGTGTGTACTGCGCACCGAACGCACAGCACGCAGTACGGCAGGCCAACCGGCTCGCGGCGAACATCCTCCGGGTGGTCGACGGTCAGGAGCCGCAGGAGTACAAGCACAAGTACGTCGGCTCGGTGGCGAGCCTCGGCCTGCACAAGGGCGTCGCCCAGCTGTACGGCGTGAAGGTCAAGGGCTGGCCGGCCTGGTTCCTGCACCGGACGTACCACGTGTCCCGCGTCCCCACCTTCAACCGCAAGGCCCGGGTCATCCTGGACTGGACCCTCGCGCTGTTCTTCCGCCGCGAGGTCACCAGCCTGGGGAGCCTGCAGACCCCGAACGACGAGTTCCGCCGGGCTACCGGCAGCTGATCAGTAGTCGATGGGAGCGGTACCCCAGTTGGTGGGGGCCGCTCCCATCTGTACGTCGATCCGCCCGCCATTCGTGATGAACGACTCGGGTAACCAGGACTCGGCGCGCGCCTTCCCGTTCAGGCTCAGCGATTGCACGTACTGGTTGGCATCCGAGGTCTCCGGTGCCGTGATGGTGAGTCGTACTCCGTTGCTGCGGTGAAGCTCGACCTTCGGGAACAGGGGACTCCCGACGAGCAACTCGGCCCGCCCCGGCGTCTGCGGGAACAGCCCGATCGCGGCGAACACGTACCAGGCCGACAACGTCCCCAGATCGTCATTCCCGGGCAGCCCCGACGGTCCGGTCCCATAGACCGTGTCGACGATCTCGCGAGTCGTCGCCTGCGTCTTCCAAGCCACGCCCAGTCCGTTGTAGAGCCAGGGCGTGTGCAGCCCCGGTTCGTTGGTCGGGTCGTACCGCAGCGGACTGCCGCCCTTGACCGCCCAGTTGCCCGCGGCATCGTGGAAGAACCCGTCAAGCCGCGGTACGACGTCACTGCCGATCGCCGCCGCGAGCCCGGACACGTCCTGCGGCACCATCCACGTGTACGTCGCACTGGATCCCTGCGCGAATCCCACCTCGGTCGACGGGGTGAACCCCGGCTGCCAGGTCCCGTCAGCCTTCCTTGCCCGCTGGTAGCCGACGGCCGGATCGAAGGTGTTCTTCCACCAGCTACCGCGTTCCGCGTCGAACTGCTTCCCGAGCCGCGATCCCCACTGGGCAAGGGAGAAGTCGGCCAGCGAGTTCTCCAGCGTCTCGGCCGCGCCACCCCAGCAGTGACACGCGTCCTGCGGCGCAAAGTGCTTTGCCAGATAGGTGTTCAGAGCGGGTCGTTGCCCAGTGCATTGCCCCGGGCAACCGCCGTCGTTCTCCGCGTCGGCGTTCTGAACCGTTGCCTGCCGCACCAAGGAGTCATAGGCGCCCTCGGCATCGAAGTTCCGCACACCCATCGCCGCGAAGGTCGCCAGCGTCGGCGCCGCCGGATCGCCGGTCATCACGTGGGTCGGGCCGTTGTTGTGCAGCCAGCGATCCCAGATCCCCTTGTTCTGCTGGGCGAACTGGTACATCGACTGTGCGAAGTCACCCGCGATGTCCGGCTTCAGCAAGGCCAGCAGCTGGATGTGCGCCCGGTATTGGTCCCACCCCGAGAACGTCCCGTACTGCGCCCGCTGTCCCTCGGCGAGGCGGTGGATCCGCTGGTCGCTGCCGAGGTACTGACCGTCGACGTCGTTGAAGATGTTCGGCTGCAGCATCGCGTGGTAGAGCGCGGTGTAGAAGGTGGTCCGCTGCGCTTGGCTTCCGCCGGTGATCCGGACCTTCTGCAACTCGTTCTTCCACTGCTTGTAGCCGTCGGCGGCGATCCGGTTCACGGTCGCGTTCGGGCGCACCTCGGCGGCGAGGTTCTGCTCCGCACCTGCGAGGCTGACGTAGGAGATGCCGATCCGCATCCGCACCTTCGCACCGGGCGCGAAGCTGACGTAACCGCCCGAGCCGCGACCAGCCCGGTCCGCGCCCGTAGCGTAGCCCTCGCCGCCCGTGGTCCGGGTGCCGCCCGGCGTGATCGTGCTGTCCTTCCACGTCCCGGTCGCGACCACAGGCTGGTCGAAGGAGGCGGTGAAGTAGAGCCGGTAGTACGACTTGCGGTTGTTGATGCCACCGTTGGCACGCCGGCCGCAGAACGCGCCGGTCAGCACGGAGCCCGTCACCTTGCGGCCGGCCGCGTCGAGGGTGATCTCCGCGTCCTCGCTGCCGTTGAGCGAGTTCGACGTACGGAAGAGCAGATGGGGCCGGCCCTCGCTGGGGAAGGAGAAGTCGCCGACGCCCGCGCGGGTGGTGACCGCGAGATCCGACTTCACCCCGTTCGCCAGCGTCACGGTGTACCGGCCGGGCTTGGCGACTTCGTCCGCATGGCTGAAGTTGCTCGCGTACTTCGCGTCGGTGGTGTCGGCCGTCGGCGAGGTGTCCACCGCACCGACGTACGGCATGATCGGCACGTCACCGGCCGCGCCCGGATTGCAGCCGGCGCCGTTGACGTGCGTGAGGCTGAAGCCACGCACCCGCGTCACGTCGTACTGATAGCCGTTGGCCGCGCCGGTACTGGTCTGGTCGCCGCGCGTGCTGGTCGGGCTCCACGAGATCATCCCGAACGGGCGGACCGCTCCGGGCCAGGTGTTCCCGTCCCGGGCGGAGCCGATCAGCGGGTCGACGTACGAGGCTGGATCCACCGAGGCTTCAGCCGGTACGGCGGGCAACAGCAGGACCAGAGCGAGACCACCGACGAGCAGGCGCATGGAGAACCTTCCGGGACGGGCGGGAGGGTTCGAGGCTAAAGCGGTTGAGTGAAGCGGCGGTGATCAGCGCGTGTCGTCGAGGAGGCCGGCGTCGTGGACGAGCAGGGCGATCTGGACGCGGTTGTTCAGGTCCAGCTTGGTGAGGATGCGGGAGACGTGCGTCTTCACCGTCGGGATGCTGAGGTAGAGGGTCGCGCTGATCTCGGCGTTCGACTTGCCCTCGCCGACGGCCACGGCGATGTCGCGTTCGCGGTCGTTCAGGTCCTTGAGGCGGTTGACGGCCTTGAGTTTGCGCTGGTCCTGGCCGGAGGCGGCGACCCGGTTGATCAGCCGCTTGGTGACGACCGGCGACAACACCGGCTGGCCGCTCGCGACCCGGCGTACCGACTCGACGATCTCCGCCGGTGGAGTGTCCTTGAGGATGAAGCCCGCGGCGCCCGCGCGGAGCGCGCGCAGTACGTGCTCGTCGGCGTCGAAGGTGGTCAGGATGACGACCTCGGGCGCTTTCGGCCGTCGGCGGACCGCCTCGGTGGCGGTCAGGCCGTCCATCCCGGGCATCCGGATGTCCATCAGCACGACATCGGGGGAGAGCCGGTCGATCAGGCTCTGGACGCCGCTGCCGTCGCCCGCCTCGCCGACCACCCGGATGTCGGGCGCACCACCGAGCATCAGCTGCAGGCCGGCGCGCAGCAGCGGATCGTCGTCCACGATCAGTACCCGAATGGTCATGCCGGCCACGGTAACCAGGCGGCGAGCCGGAACTCGCCCTCGGGGGTCCGGCCGTGTTCGAGCCGGCCGTCGACGAGCTGGGCGCGTTCGGTCAGGCCGAGCAGTCCCTGACCGTCGCCGAATCGCTTGCTGGGCGCGGGATTCGTCACTTCGACCTTCAATCCGTTGCCTGGTGCACCGATCACCTGGATCCGCACCGCCTGGCCCGGAGCGTGCTTGAGCGCATTGGTCAGACCTTCCTGGACGATCCGGTACGCAGTCCGCCCGACGTGGTCCGGAGGGTTGCCCGGGGCATCGAAATTCAGCTCGACCGGTACGCCGGCCTGGCGGGAATCCTCGACCAGAACCGGCAGATCGGCGAAGGTCGGCTGGGGGAGTTCGCCGACCGGCGCGCGGAGTACGCCGATCACTTCGCGGAGGTCCTGGAGGGCTTGGTGCGCGCTGGCCCGGATGGTCTCCGCGGCGCCGGCGACCTCCTGCGTTGTCGCGTCCGGGCGGTAGGCCAGGGCACCCGCGTGGACGCTGAGCAGGGACAGTCGGTGCCCGAGTACGTCGTGCATCTCGCGGGCGATCTCCTCCCGGGCCCTCATCTGGGCCTGCTGTGCCTGGAGGCGGGCCACCGCCTCGGCTCGGTCTGCGCGATCGCGGAGGGTCTGCAGGAGTTGCCGGCGGGACCGCAGGTACAGGCCCCAGCCCGCCAGAGCCACGTAGATCAGGATCGCCCAGAGGGCGACTTCCCTCGGCGTCTCGGCCTTCTGCCGGACCTCGATGTAGATCATCAGGCAGATCAGGTTGAGGCCGAAGATCATCGCGGTGGTCCGGAACGGCCGGTAGATCGCCACGGTGAGGATCAGGAACAGGGTCGCGATCCCGGCCGTGTCCGAGAACGTCCCGAGGAGCGCCGAGATCACCCCCAGCTGGACCGGCCACCGGCGCCGGAACCAGAGTGCCAGGCACAGCGCCATTCCGGCCCAGAAGTCGAGCGCGAGCAACCAGGGGGCGATCGGGTCGCTCTTGCCGTCGTCGTACAGGAGGAACCCGCCGAACACCGCGACGAGAAAGCTGAGGCTGTCGACCGCCCAGTCCCGGACGCTGCGTCGAGGGCCTTCGGATCCGACCATGAGGACGAAGATAGCCAGACTTCCGCGCCTCCGGGGCCGGTTGACCGTGTCCGGATACCGAAGTCGTGGCGGGTCGAGACTTTGGTCCGGGTAGGTTTTCGCCCATGAGTCAGCTCGCAGTCACCGTCATCGGCCCGGATCGCCCGGGCATCATCGCCGACGTCACCGAGGCGCTGGCGCAGACCGGCACCAACCTCGAAGACTCCACGATGACGCTGCTCCGCGGCCATTTCGCCATGATGATCGTCTGCACCGGCCCGCTGGCCGAGGTCCGCGAGGCGCTCGAGCCGCTGCGTGGGGAACTGGTCATCACCGTCCGCGAGATCGGTCCCGAACACGCCCACGCGCCCATCGGAGCGCCGTACCTGCTGAGCGTCCACGGCGCCGACCGGCCGGGCATCGTCTCCGCGGTGACCCGGATGATCGCGAGCGTCGGCGGCACGATCACCGACCAGACGACCCGGCTGAGCGGCTCGCTGTACGTGCTGACCGCCGAGGTGGAGATCCCGGCGACGGCCGAGCTGGGCATGCTGCAACGCGCACTGGAGATCACCGCCGAGGAACTCGGTGTCGGCGTAACCCTGCGCCCGGCCGAGAGCGACGATCTGTGAGCTCGCAAGCCGCGCACCCCAACCAGGCTCTCGCCAGCTGGAGCCCAGCCCAACTGGGCCTCGTCGGCGACGTACTGGAGGTAGTCCAGGCGCCTCATCCCGTGCTCGCCACTGAGGGCGCTGAGGTCGACCCGCTGGACCCGGTGATGGTCGCGCTGGCTGCCGATTTGGTGGCGACCATGCGGGTATCGCCGGGGTGCGTGGGGCTGGCGGCGCCGCAGGTGGGGGTAGCGGCCCAGATGTTCGCCCTGGACGTGACCGGCCATCCGAAAACCCGCACCTGCCACGGCGTCTTCGTGCTGTGCAACGCCGTCATCGTGGAAGCCACCCGCCAGGAGAAGGCCCGCGAGGGCTGCATGTCGGTGCCAGACCTCACCGGAGACGTCAAACGAGCCACCCGCCTGACCGTGACAGGCGTCCTGCCCGGTACGAAGGACGAGGTCACCCTGACCACGGACGCCTTCGAAGCCCGCGCAATCCAACACGAAATCGACCACTGCGCGGGTGCTTTGTTTCTGGACCGCGTCGCAGGCGCCCACGCCATCTACCCCCGAAAGGTCTACCTGTAGGCCCCCGGCGACGGCTTCTGCCCCGTACTCCTCATCCGCGTACGCACGTCGCCCCACCCACCCCCTCGTCTCGCCGTGGGCTATTGCGGGTGCGCGTCAGGCGCAGGCCGACTCTGGCTTCCCCGCCCACCCACCCTTTGGGGTGAGCGCCAAGCGTGGGCGAAAGCTGGTTTCCCCGCCCGCCCACCCTCCCCAGGCGGCGGCAGCGGCTCAACCAACGCCCACTCATCGTCGGACAGCTCCGAGGGATAACACGACCTCGCATCACCCCGGCATCCTGACCGAATCAACCACTCAAAACACGCACTCAGGCAGGTGGGCGCCGGGCCGCGAAATACTGGTTGAACCGCCTCAGGAAGACCAGCGGAATGGATGCGACCATCGCGAGCAGAGCCAGGGCGCTTCGCGCGTAGTCCAGTACGAAGTACGAACTCGGGAACTCGAAGAATGGGGGTATGTAGCCGGTCGTGAAGCCCTGGGTGTCGCCCCGGGTCAGCGCGACGAGGCTGGACAGGGCCCACAGGGAGGCGAGCACGGTCATCGTGATCCGCGCCCAGTGCCGGCCGCTACGCATCTTGAGGCCGAGCAGGATCCAGAGCCCGCTCAGGAGCAGGTCTCGGACCGTGAAGAAGACGAACAAGGCGAGCAGAGGCCCGTTCACCTTGTCACGGAGTTCGACCATCGACGCCTGAACGTCCCCGCCCGTCGTGCCGAACACATCGTCCACAGCCCTCTTCACGACCACGAAGGCGGCCACGTTGAGCACGATCGCCACCGGCGGCACCACAACCGCGATCCAAAACGCGACCTCGACCGCGACCGGCCGCCTGCCGGTGAACCCGTACGAGCGCAGCGGCGAAGACATGCGACAGAACTATAGGGCTCCGCCTCCGCTCGCCGTCACGACCGCCGGGCAGGGAACGGACGCAGGCGTGGCTGACCGCCCACCGGCGATTCGCCCGCGACTACGCCCGAAAGGCCTACCTGTAGGCCCCCGCTGACGGTCTCTGCCCCGTACTCCCCATCCGCCGACCCACATCGCCCCACCCACCACCTCATGTCGTCAAGGGCTATTGCGGGTGCCGTCAGAGGTAGGCCGACTGTGGTTTCCCCACCCGCCCACCCTGCTGCTGCCCGTCAAGCGTCAGCGGGAGCTGGATACCCCGCCCGCCCTCCATGCGGTTGAGCATCAAGCGCTGGCGGAACCTGGTTTCCCGCCCGCCCTCCCCGGGTGCGAGCGTCACGCGGTGTCTACCCTGCCGGGACCGCTGCGTCTGCGCCGAGCTGATCCACCTCAATCGCCTGTCCGGACATACCCACCGCACCCGACCTGCTTACCCTGTGTCCGTGGCCAGCATCTACTTGTAAGGTGCTCCTCTGGTCTCACGCCCGGGTGGCGGAACGGCAGACGCAGCGAGCTTAAACCTCGCGGCCCTAACAGGCATACGGGTTCGAATCCCGTCCCGGGCACACGGAACCTGACTGCGAAATACAGGCGGTCTGACAGACCACGGCTGTCGCGGTTGCAGGCGCGGTTGCAGTCGGCGCAGTGTCAGCCGTGTCCTCCGACCGCGGGCGTCAGAATCTCCAGCCCTCTCGGCCCCCTCCGTCCATCGAGATCTGACAACTTTCTGTACGGCTTCAAGACGGGCCCCTCCAGGGCCCGAAAGGCGCGCCGCCACCGAAGGACCGGGGGAGCGGGGCAGCCTCCGGCTCCTCGCCTAAGGGCTCGTCGGCCCCGTCCCCCGTTGGCTTGGCGCGCACGTGCCAAAGGTGCCGGTCGCAGACAGCAGAACTCGCCATCAACGATCGACACCCTGTGATGTAGCCACTCGCAAATCGGCCGGCCACTCGCCGCCGTGGTCCAGGCCGCCCGCCCTCTGATCCTGAGCTACCGCATCGCCCCGCTAGCAATCATGGAAGGGACGGTCCGGCCCGGCACGCGTCAAGGGCGCCTTCGGCGTCGCTTCGCGATCGAGCCCCTTGACCCGCACCGAACCAAACCTAACGTCGGCAGCTATCGGGGCGATGCGGGAGGACTGCCCGCATCCTCAGGTTTGAGGGGCTTGGTTCATTTCCGGGGATGGTCGAGTTGAGAAGGACAGATGCCAGTCCTCTTGCTCTTCCCCATTGATCTGAAGGTGCCACGAATACCTCTTGCCGGGAGCGAGCGCGAGGACGGGGATGTTGATCGCAAGCGGGACATCGATCGGCGTACCTTGCTTTAAGCCTGCTGGCCGACCGACCTCGAATGAGCCCCGCACCTCTATGGCTGTGTCACCAGCCGGACCAGGCTGCGTCACGGGCTCGCCGTCCTCACCCAGAAGTCTCATAAATAGCGCAAACGGCTCATTTGTCCGATCCCAGGGAACATCGAACTTCAGGGCCAACGCTGAGGTGAACGGCCCAGGACCTGTGACACTCCATCCGCCACCGGAGATGAAGAGCTTGCCGTCCGCCACCTGCACATGGTCGCACAGCAGCATCGTGACTCTTATTGCCATCCAGCTAGCTCCAGGTGCTCATTGACCTCGGCTTCCAGTCCGTTTGACGATTGCACCGGAAACGCGAACCCGTAGGACATGAAGGCAGAGAAATGTTGGCGAACGACATCGCCCGAGCTTGCACCTATGCCGAGCGGTGCCGTCAGTGACTTTCCCGCAGAAATCTCAGCAACAACAACCGCACCGCTAGACGATGTCTCAAGAAGCTCAATGTCCTCGGTCTCTAGATAGAAAGGTAAACCATCTTTAACAAGACCGCGGACCTCAGCCAAACTGTCACCGACCACGACATACCCACTAATGTCCGGTGAGTCCGCCCACCAACCATCTAATTCATGATGGTATTGAATGCGAATTGTTTTCACTGCAAGGCCTCCCTTCTATCTATAGCAAATCCAGCGCTTCATCTTCATCCAAGCCGACGCTGTCAACCAGGATCTTCCTGACTACTCCCGGCGGAACTGTGGCACCCGAGTGATAGGAGTACAAAATTTGAGGTCTCCCCTCGCTCCGAAGCACTCGATGCGACCCGTTCTGCCTCACGATCTTGTACTTCAATGGCGCCCGCAGCAGTACCGCCAACAGTGCATCAGCCTTAACTGACGGGAACTGTGGCACAGCGAGCATCGTGCCATGGCGTCTCGCGACTGCATAGAGCTCAAGGCCCACCACCCCCCGTGACTGCGACTGGCACATGCTCCACATCTCCAGTGTGCCCTGAAGCGCAACCGAGAAGCATCATGTAGGGGGTAGGATCACGAACGCAGTCGGTCGGTCCGCGCTGGACAGGTCGGTCAGGTCGGTCAGGTCGGTCAGGTCGGTCAGGTCGGTCAGGTCGGTCAGGTCGGTCAGGTCGGTCAGGTCGGTCAGGTCGGTCAGGTCGGTCAGGTCGGTCAGGTCGGTCAGGTCGGTCAGGTCGGTCAGGTCGGTCAGGTCGGTCAGGTCGGTCCGAAGGGCTCGGTATCGACCACGGCTGCGCTTGAATGGCCCCGTTCTGACGTCGTTGCCCCAGTTTGGAACGATGAGGCGCGGTTGCATTAGCGGTTGCAGTTCACCCCTGTTCATCAGTGATCGATGCGGTGCTGGCCGAGCTGGCCACGACTCCCGCGAACGTCTATGGACGGGCAAGGATAAGGTCAGGTCGAACTTAAACCTCGCGGCCCTAACAGGCATACGGGTTCGAATCCCCGGGCACACACGGCACCTGACCCAAGAAGTACCGGCAAAGTGACCATGGCTTTTCGCGATTGCCTGCGCGGTTGCAGCGCCCGTCCTCCGCATAGAGTGATCTGGTGCCAGACTTCCCGCCTTGTGATGACGTCTGCGGCGCTCTCGAGGAACACGTCAGGCGCTACTTTGCGGGCCGAGCCATCGACGCGTTCACGTGGCCGGCTGGGCCCATCCACGAACAGAATCCTCACTTCAGGGTTCTTCGCGTCGCACCAGCAACCGCCGCCGACGTCTGGACCTACGTCTCCGTGGGCGGCTGGGCCTCGACCGATGGAGATTTCGGTCTCGAGTTTCTGATCTGCACGGCCGCTGCCGAGGACCGCGCTGTGGAACTGCTGGCGATGACGGTCTTCTACAACCGCGGAGGGAAGCTCGGACTGGCGCACACGCTGCCGATCGGTGAGCCGTGGCTCCCGGGGTCAGTTTGCGACCACCTACTGATCAGCCTCCCGTACCCCTACGGTCCCGAGTTGCAGACGTGCCACGTTGGTGATCGTCACGTCGAGTTCTTGTGGCTCCTTCCGATCTCCGACGCGGAGCGAGACTTCAAGGTCGCCTCGGGCCTGGAGGCCCTCGAATCGCGTTTCGACGAGGTCGGGTTGAGGTATTGGCAGGCCGATCGAGCCTCTGTGGTCTGACCGCAACATACTCAGCTGCCGCGATCCGCGCGCTCGACTGTCGCAGATCCCGAACCTCATGGCTGGGCTGCGGCGGTCGTAGCATGGCTCGATGTTCTTTGGTTCTGGTCGGTCGATTGCTCGCCGGGATGTGCATCGTAACGGGATGATTGCCGCGGTGGAGACTGCGCGGGTCGTGCGGGACGACGCGGAGGCGCTGCTCACCTGGACTGCAGCCGGGTCGGACTGCATGTTGCGTGGCACTCGGGATGGCGCGTCGATTCGGAAGATGTCGGTGGCGGAGCGGGACCGCACGCCGTCCATGCTCTGGCCGCGGCGGTGGGAAGGCCGGCACGTGCTGATCCGCACCGAACCCGGGGCCGACCATTCGGTGTGGTGGTTCTTCGACCTGGAGATGAGGTTCGAAGGCTGGTACGTGAACCTGGAGTCTCCGGTGCGCCGCTGGTCGGCCGGGTACGACATCCTCGATCACGCGCTGGACATCGTGGTCGCGCCCGATCGCAGCTGGTCCTGGAAGGACGAGGACGAGCTGGCCGAGCGCACCGATCACCCGGCGTACTGGACGGCAGCCGAGGCCGACCGCGTCCGCGCCGCCGGCAAGCGCGTCATCGGCGACATCGAGGCCGCCCGCTTCCCATTCGACGGCCAGTACACAGACTTCCGCCCCGACCCGTCCTGGGCCCCAGCCGACCTACCCCCGTACTGGGACACCGAGGTGGCGTCCCACTGATCTCAGTGCGGGCAACGCTCAGCCGATGGGCTGACAGGAGTACGTCTAGGTGAGCGGCATCCGGCGGCCGACGCCGATCTCCTCAGCCTCGTCATTGGTGACAATGGCGAAAACACCCTGCGGGATGCCAGGCAATGCGGCCACGTCGCCGGCCACGGTGAGGAGGATGTCTTCGCTGGCCCCGGTGATGAAGTACAAGTACTCGTCGCCGAGTTCTTCACCATCGTCGTATACCTCGAAGGTTCCTTCGTCCTCCCGCTCGGTGAGGTACTCATCGACCTCGAAGATCCAGGGACACGGATAGTCATCCGGGATGATGGCTGTACTCCGCGGCCAGGTGGTGCCGGGCGGCAGACCTGTGCTGACGAGCGGTATGTGAATCTCGACGATGAGCTGCGCCATGATCGGATCCTAGGGACTGGGCAGGCCGTAGTTCAGCACACCGTCCTCGGCCTATGGGTTCAGGTAGAAGTCGACCTTTGGTAGGGCTTCGGGCAGGGGCTGGTGCATGTCCAGTTGGAGGTAGTTTCCTGGGGGTCGTTGGATGCGATTCATCCCATCGCGGAACAGCGCCTCGCCGTCCGCCAGTTCGTTGCCGAGGTCTAGTGGTGGATGGTTGACGCCGCGGCGGTGGCTTCTGAGTCGCGGTCGTTGGCGAAGCCTTTCGTCGAGGATCTTCAGGTCACGAACCTGGCATTCGATGTATCTGTAGGTCGCGTTGTGCTCCCTGGCGATTTCCATGCCCTCGGTCAGGATCCTCGGCCAGAAGCATGGGCTGTCCATGACTACGGGATGCCCTTGAGCGAGCACGTGGCGGGCCTGCGCATACATCACCTCGTACGCCGCCTTGGTACTACTGGCCAGGTCGAAGCCGGCGCCGAGAAGAGCGGACTTGATGACGTCGTAGTCCACGGCGACCGCACCGAACGTGTGTACGACGTGGGCCGCGACGGTGGATTTCCCCGAACCTGGAACGCCAGACATCTGCAGCAGGAACATCGGCCCCCGCCCTCCATTCGTGGCTCGCCGTCATTCATTGGGTGGTGCCAGCCGTTGGGATTAGCTCGGTGGTTCGCCGGGGGCGCGGTTGTTGAGGATTCGGTGGTAGAGGGTGCTGTCTCGCCAGGCGTTGTTGATGTGTAGGTAGTTGCGGGCCAAGCCGTACTGCTCGAAGTTGTTCTTGGTGAGGACGCGTTGGGATGCGGTGTTCTCGGCGTTGGTGCTGGCTGCGATTCGGTGCAATAGGAGGTCGGCGTCGGCGATCTCGCAGACGGTTGCGACGGCGGCCGAGGCCAGGCCGCGGCCTACGTTCGAGGCCTCGATCCAGTAGCCGAGGTCGCCGCTGCGGAGGGCTCCGGCGACGATGTTGGACAAGGTTGCGGTTCCGATCAGGCGGTCGCCGGCTACGAGCACCCACGGGATGGTGTTCTCCCTGGAGAGCAGGTCCTCGAATCGCGCTGTCTGGAAGTCCGGTTCGTACCACTCGGGTGGGCGGCGCGGTTCCCACGGTGCCAGTTGCTCGCGGCTGCGCCACTGCGCCGTACAGAACGCGGCGGCGTCGCTGAGTTCGACAGGTCTGAGCAGTACTTCGGTCGTCAGCGGACGCGCGAGATTCACCTGAGCACCCTATAGAGCGGGGACGAGCGGACCTCAGGGCTGTCAAACTGGCGGGATGGAGGGGACACAGCCGCAGCAGTCTGAGGAGTCGACTGTCGATGCGCAGGCAGGCCGGGTGGGGATTTTCCGTCAGCTGTTCGACATCAACTCTTTTTACTCGGAGGAAGGGCGGCGGGGTTGGCGGCTCTGGCTCGTCCAGCTGGTTCTTTTCGGGGTGGGCAGCGGGGTCGGCTGGCTCGTCTGGCGGATCGTCGACGCGGATTCGGCGAGCGATCGGTCGTTCTTCGAGCGCATCCTCACGAACGCCTACATCTGGACCTGTCTGATCGTCACTGCCGTCTACGCACTCCGCGATTGGCTGGCCCGTCGGCGGAACGCCAAGCGCGCCTGAGTCCATGAGGTCGTTGCGGAGTTGGTTTGTTCGCGAGACGTCGCCTGGAGCAGTTGTCCAGGACGCGCCGGCGACCGAGATCCTCGGTGTCACGGACGATCCCCGGCACGATGTCGCGAGTGGCGGGACCGGGCTTTACGAGTTCCGGACCGCCGGCGGCGTACCGGTGTATTTGCATGACACCACGTTGACCAGCCTCGAGTGGCAGCCCGTACTGCGAAGGCTGGTGGTGCGGTTTGCGTACGACGATCCGCAGTGGACGCCGGCGGAGGCGGTCGACACCCCGGTCGTGGTGATGGCCTTCGACGACGTGGTGATTCGCGAATGGCGCCAGGATCACGAGGATGAGGAATCAGCTCCCGCGAACGTCGCCGGGCAGGTGAGTGATTTCTCGTACGACGGTGGTGACTCGTTCGGGTTGGTCACCTATCAGTCGGAGATCTCTTTCCGGGCGAAGCGGCTGACCGTTTCGGTGGAGCCTGTCCGATAGCGGCGAGGCTGTTCGTCGTACTGGGTGACGGAAGGAGTCGAGCGTGAATGTGATTGTGGCCGGCAAGGTGTACGTCGATCCGGCGGTGCGGGACCGTTTTGTGGCGGCGCATCGGGAGATTGTCGAGCGGGGGCGGGAATATCCGGGCTGCCTGGAATTGTCGGTTTCGCCGGATTCCGTGGAGCCGGGGCGGGTGAATATCTACGAGTACTGGGATTCGCACGACTCCCTGGATGCTTTCCGGGCGATCGCGCCGGCGCCGGCGGAGCGGATCGAAATGCTGGACATGCAGGTGCTCAAGCACGACGTGTCCAACACCAGAGGACCGTTCGACTAGGCGTCGATCGACAGGCCGGGCCGTTCGTCGTCCCAGGCGGCCGCGGAGATGCGCCAGCCGTCAGCACTGCGGATGAACTGCATCGTCTTCATGCCACGACCCGTGAAGGCGACGCCGTTCTGCACACCCTTCTTGGCATAGCTGCCCCACCAGTGCGCGATGTCCCCGAAAATCTCGGTCCGCCCGGTCTCGGCCCATTCACGGAAGTCGACCAGCGTGCCGCCCTCCAGCAACACCTGACGCGGAGCGATGAAGTCCTCAACCCCATAGACAGCGGGCTCGCCGCCACCAGTCCGCACGATCACAGCTTCCGCAAGAAACAGCTCCCGCAGTACGCCAAGCCGCTCGGCGCACCCCTCCCCAGAGGTGAACGCCCCGAAGAACGCATCCACCATCCCTTCAAGCTCAGCGCGGTCGGCGGCGATGGCGGCGTCGGGGGAGTCCATGGCGGCGGAGTCAGTCATCCGCCGATCGTAGATGTCCGCCTCGCCGGCATTGTCAGAGTGTCGTGAGAGCCGTTGACTGTCCGCCGACACCTGCGTCACACCTGCTGATCGGTTGGGTTTTGCAACTGGTTTCGTGGGGCGGGAGGGAATTGGTGGGGAACAGGGGGTGATCCTCAGGCGTTGTTAAGGGTGGGCCCGTAGTATCGGTGTACGACCCACAGCGGGTCGACAGTGGGTCATCAGGAGGATGACATGCAGAGCAGTAACCCGGTCCTGAACCGGTCGAGTGCATTTGCGCCTGGCCAAGGCCAGGCCTATCCCGGGGCCGCTCCGTACGGTCAGCCGGGTCCTTACGGTCAGCCCGGCCAGTACGGCGGGCCCGGTATGCCGCCCCAGCAGTACCAGGGCGCGCCGGCTGACAGCCGCCCCATGACGTTGGACGACGTCATCGTCAAGACCAGCATCACGCTCGGTGTCGTGGTCGCGGCCGCGGCGGCCGCCTGGGTCATGGTGCCGAACAACCTGGTCACGCCGGTGTTCCTGGCCGGCATGTTGCTGGCGTTCGCGCTCTCGATGGTGCTGTCGTTCTCGCGCCGGATCAATCCCGCGCTGGTGATGGTGTTCGCCGCCGCCGAGGGTGTGTTCCTCGGGATCGGCAGCAAGTTCATCGCCGCGTACGTCAATGACGCGGGCATCGTCGTCCAGGCGATCCTGGCCACGATGGTGACAGCGGCTCTGACGCTCGCGTCGTACAAGTACTTCGCGATCAAGGTGACGCCGAAGTTCACCAAGATGGTCATCATCGGCACGATGGGCTTCGCCGGTGTGATCCTGATCAACTTCATCGCCAGCATGTTCGGCTACAACTCCGGGATCGGCGGCTTCGGCCCGATGGGTCTGCTGTTCGCCGCGATCGGTGCCGGACTGGCGGTGTTCAACCTGATCCTCGACTTCGACATGGTCGAGCAGGGTGTCCGCGCCGGAGCCCCGCAGAACGAGGCCTGGCGCGCCGCCTTCGGCCTGACCGTCACGCTGGTCTGGCTGTACTGGAACCTGCTCCGGATCCTCGCGATCCTGCGCGGTGGCGACTGATCAGCAACTAGCGGCAGCAAGCTAGCCGACTGACACAAGGCCCGGCTCCTTCAGGTGGAGGAGCCGGGCCTTCGTCGTCCCCGGTACGCCGCGGGCAACACGCTAGGTGACGGACCGGGACTCGCTGGCCGCGCGTCGCGAAGCGTCAGTGGTCAGGCGAAGCGTCGACCGGTCAGGCGGGGTCGGTGAACGAGATCGGCTTGCCGGCGGCGCGGGCGTAGGCGATCTCGCGGCTCGTGGACTCACCGATGTACCCACCGGGGTTGACGACCAGAACCCGGTCAGCCAGGTCGATCTTGCGCATGTGAAGCGCGCCCAACGCGGCCTTCTGCTCGTCGCTGATGAGCCCGTCTGCTTCGTGATCCCCGGCGCGCGGAAAGACCCCTGGCGCCACGACGATGACGCCGGCCAAGGTCAGCTCACGGTTCGCCGCCTGCATCTCGTCCAGGAACCGGGCAGACCCGCAGATACACACAATCTCAGTTCGCTCAGCCACGACCCGACACCTTACGCAGCGAGTCCCGGGCGAACGAGTTTGCAGCGGATCCTCCCGGCCGGAAGCTCGCCGCGCGTGGGCACCCACCGCGACGTAGGAGCGGCAAAGGAGGGGCGGGTGGGAGCGGCCAGAGCTGGGAGCGGCGGCGGCGCGTGGGGGGTTCGTAGTACGGCCGCGGGAACAACGAAGACCTGCCCTTCCACCTGAAAGGGCAGGTCTCCGCGAAAAGTCAGTCTCCTGTTCGGCTCGTCAGCCCATTCGCCTTTGCGCTTTGACCAGGTCGTATTCGTGGACGATGGCTGTGGCGTGCCCGTGAGCGAGGGCGTACTCGCTGGAAAGCCATCTCACCCTGTCGTCGAAGCGCAGGAACGACGGTCCGTCGTTCATCAGTTTGAACCACTCATCCATCTCGCGTCCGGTGCACCGGGGCACCTTCTCCACCAGGCGTTGGTGCGTCTCCTCGGAGTGGTTCAAGCCCATCTTCGCCTCCCGTCATCGGGGTATCGCGTTGCTATCGACTGTGCCTCAGGAAAACGCCACAGACAAGACCTTCTTGATGAAAGTCAACGCTCAGCGGACGCTCTATTTCCCAACAGGCACAGCGTCCGGGGTGGATTCGGACGGCTCCTCGACGCGCTCGACCTCGGGATTCGGGTGCCGGCGGCGATGCCGCAACTCAGCCCAACGGCCCCGCGGACCGCGTTCGTGGCCGGCGACCTGAGCGGCCGCGACCTCGGTACCGGCGGTGCGAGCAGCCTGTACTGCGGCCTCCGCGATCGGCAGCACCGCTTCGCCCCGGAACGGCTCCGGGTGGACGAACGATTCCGGGCCGATCCCCATCGCGGCGGCCACCGAGGGCAGCAGCGCGGCCGCGGCTGCGGCGTACCCGGTGACGGAGGGGTGGAAGTTGTCCTCGCCCCACATCGACGGGTTGGTCCGGAAGGCCTCGCTGAGCAGTGAGCCCATCGACACCGTCCGGCCGCCGGCCTCGACCACGCTGATCGTCTGGGCCGCGGCCAGTCGCTGGCTCCACGAGCGCGCCACCTGGCGCAGCGGCGGCATGATCGGCCGGACGACGCCGAGGTCCGGGCAGGTGCCGACGACGACCTCGCAGTTCGCGGCGCGGAGCCGGCGTACGGCGGCGTCGAGCAGCCGGACCGAGGTGGACGGCGGCACCTGGGACTTCACGTCGTTGACGCCGATCAGGATCGCGGCCACGTGCGGGCCGGCCAGCAGGGCGTTGTCGACCTGACCGGCCAGGTCGATCGACTTGGCGCCGGTGCGCGAGACGTCGACCAGCCGGACCGGGCGCTTCGCCAGCTCGGCGAGACCGCAGGCGAGCAGGACGCCGGGGGTCTCGTCGGGTGAGGAGGTGCCGTATCCGGCGGCGCTGGAGTCGCCGATCATCGCGAGCGTGATCGGGTGACCTGGGTAGCGGCCGTACAGGCCGTCGCCCTTGGCCGGGTGAGCCTTCATCGGACCGATGACGCGCTTCGCGTACCGCGCTTCCGCGGTCAGTACGCCGTACAGCGTCGCCCCGATCAGTCCGAGTCCCCCGCCACCGAAGGCTGCGGCCTGGGCCAGTTTCTTCGCGGCCCGGGCTTTTGTCATACCCCAAGGATTACATGCTGTGAACACCACGCAAGCGAAATAGGCCATCGACGCGCTCAAGTGCCACCTCGGCGCTATCGCGTGGCGCTGGCGACGCCCAGGCACGCACCTCGCGGCGTTGGAGAAACGTCCACGATGCTGGGCATCGAGGACGCTTCTCCGCCTTGCGATGCACGCACCTGGACGCCGCCATCACTCACGCGATGGCGCCGAGGTGGCACTTGTCCCATACAGTGAGATACGTGCGCTACGTGAACTCACTCCTGGACCTGGTCGGCAACACGCCGCTCGTGCGGCTTTCGAAGACCACTGACGGCGCCAAGCCGCTGGTGCTCGCGAAGGTCGAGTACTTCAACCCGGGCGGGTCCGTGAAGGACCGGATCGCCGTCCGGATGGTCGAGGCGGCCGAGGCTTCCGGCGAGCTCAAGCCGGGCGGCACGATCGTCGAGCCGACGTCCGGCAACACCGGGGTCGGGCTGGCGATGGTTGCCCAGGCCAAGGGGTACAAGTGCGTCTTCGTCTGCCCGGACAAGGTCAGCGAGGACAAGCGCAACGTGCTGAAGGCGTACGGCGCGGAGGTCGTGGTCTGCCCGACCGCGGTCGCGCCGGAGCACCCGAACTCGTATTACAACGTGTCCGACCGTCTGGTCCGCGAGATCGAGGGCGCCTGGAAGCCGAACCAGTACGCCAATGTGAACAACCCGATCTCGCACTACGAGTCGACCGGTCCCGAGCTGTGGGAGCAGACCGAGGGCAAGATCACCCACTTTGTCGCGGGTGTCGGCACCGGCGGCACGATCAGCGGCACCGGCAAGTACCTCAAGGAGGTCTCCGGCGGTCGCGTCCAGATCATCGGCGCTGACCCGGTGGGCTCGGTGTACTCCGGCGGCAGCGGCCGGCCGTACCTGGTCGAGGGCGTCGGTGAGGACTTCTGGCCGGAAACCTACGACCGGAACATCGCCGACCGGATCATCGAGGTCTCCGACGCGGACTCGTTCGCGGTGACGCGACGGCTGGCTCGCGAAGAGGCGATGCTGGTCGGCGGTTCCGCCGGGATGGCGGCCGCTGCGGCGATCCGGCTGGCACACGAGCTGGACGACCCGGAGGCCGTGATCGTCGTACTGCTGCCGGACGGCGGGCGCGGCTACCTGACCAAGGTGTTCAACGACGAGTGGCTGGCGCAGTACGGGTTCCTGGCGCACGAGCGGCAGGGCGCGACGCTGGGCGAGGTGCTCGCCCGCAAGGACGGCAGCCTGCCGCCGCTGGTGCACACGCACCCGCACGAGACGATCGCCGAGGCGGTTGAGATCCTGCGCGAGTACGGCGTCTCGCAGATGCCGGTCGTCCGCGCGGAGCCGCCGGTGATGGCGGCCGAGGTGGCCGGCTCGGTGTCGGAGCGGACGCTGATGGACGCCCTGTACTCCGGCAAGGCGCGGCTCGCCGACATCGTCGAGCTGCACATGGACCCGGCGCTACCGTCACTCGGAGCGGGCGAGTCGGTCACGAAGGCGGTCGAGATGCTGGAAGGGCGCGACGCCCTGATGGTGCTCGACGACGGCAAGCCGGTCGGCGTGCTGACCCGGCAGGACCTGCTCGGTCACCTGTCCGTCGGCTGAGGTTTTCGGCTGGGGTCAGCGGTCGACGACGGTGGGGATGATGGCGATCAGGGCGGTGATCAGGACACCGCCGACGATGACTACTGTGCTGAGGATCTGGAGGAGGTTCATGCTCCAAGGATCCTTCGCCGGGTGATGGAAAACGTCGGTCCAAGGACCAGTCTTCTTCTCCACCCATAGTCGTAGGCCGGCCCTGAGCGGCTCCGACTTCAGTACTCCGGGGGGACCCTGAGAGTGCCGGACCGCCCCCACTCACAAACCTGCTCTCCGCGGGCCCGAACGCACCCCGCCACGCGTGGCTGGGCCTGGTCCGTGCCGGCTGGGCAAGGTTTGTGAGTGGGAGCGGTCCGCGCCCACCCCGTGCGGCGCGGCGTTGGCGGGGCTAGTGGGTGAGGACGTAGTCGGCGGGGTTGAGGCGGCGGGTTCGGTTCCAGTAGGAGATGGTGAACTTGGGCCAGATGGTGGAGTTGCGGCCCTGGGGGTCGAGGTACCAGCTGTTGCAGCCCGACTGCCAGACCGTGTCGTCGAGCTCGCTCTGGACCTCGGTGACGAACCGCTCCTGCGCCTCCTCTCGTACTTCGACCGACGACGCGCCTCTCCGCCGCAGCAGGTCTAGTGCCTGCATCACGTAGCGCACCTGCGCCTCGATCATGAACACCATCGAGGAGTGCCCGAGTGCGGTGTTCGGGCCGACCAGCAGGAACAGGTTCGGGTAGCCGGCCACCGTGATGCCCAGGTGGGCGCCGATGCCGTTCTGCTTCCAGGTGTCGGCGAGGTCGATCCCCTCGCGGCCGAGGATGCCGATCCGGGTCAGGTTGCCGGACACCTCGAACCCGGTGCCGAGCACGATCGTGTCGCACTCCCGCTCAAGCCCGTCGTCGGTCACCACACCGGTCGGCGTGACGCGGCTGATCCCGGTCGTCACCACCTCGACGTTGTCGCGCATCAAGGCCGGGTAGTAGTCGTTCGAAATGAGGATCCGCTTGCAACCGATCTGGTAGTCCGGCGTCAGCTTGGCCCGGAGTACGGGGTCGGTGATCTGCTTGCGGAGGTGGCGTTTGGCCTGCAGTTCTAGGCCCTTCATCAGCTTCGGGTTGGCCGCGAACCCGAGCCCGCGCGCCTCCAGCCCCCAGAAGATGACGTCGCGGATCGCCCGCTGCCCAGCCGGGAAACGGGAGTGCAGCGCCCGCTCACGCGGACCGATCGCGCGGTCCGGCTTCGGCGTGACCCACGGCGCGGTCCGCTGGTACACGTCCACCTGAGCGGCCTGCTCGGCGACCGGCGGGACGAACTGGATCGCCGAGGCCCCCGTCCCGATCACTGCCACCCGGCGCCCGGTCAGGTCGTGCTCGTGGTCCCACTGCGACGAGTGAAACGCCTTGCCGGCAAAGGAATCGAGCCCAACGATGTCGGGGTACTTCGGCTTGTGCAGGTTGCCCACACCGGCCACCAGGGCCTGCGTCTCGAGCGTCTCGGTGCCGTTGACCGTGACCGTCCACTGCCCGGTCAGCTCGTCGAACGCCGCCTCGGTGACGTCGGCGCCGTACCGGATCTTGTCGGCGATCCCGTACTTCGCGGCGCAGTGCTCCAGGTAGGCGAGGATCTCGTCCCAGGGCGCGAACATCCTGGTCCAGCGCGGGTTCTGCTCGAACGAGAAGGAGTACAGGTACGACGGGATGTCGCAGGCGCAGCCCGGATAGGTGTTGTCCCGCCAGGTGCCGCCGAGCCGGTCGGCCTTCTCCAGGATGACGAAGTTCTCGCAGCCGGCCTGGCGGAGTTTGATCGCCATGCACAGGCCCGCGAACCCGGACCCGACGATCGCGACCTCGACTGTTTGCGAACCTGCGCCGGCTGCCATAGCAGCGAAGGTTACCGGCCAGTCAGGTCCGGTGTCAGTGCTCTTCCGGGTCGAGTTTCAGCCGATGCAGGATCTCCCCGGCGTTCGGGATGACGAGGGTGTCCGGATCCTTCTCGTACTGCGCCAGGTCGAACCCCGCCGGATCCAGGTACCCGAGGTGGGCGCCGCGGACGACGTCTTCCGGGATGCCCGTCGCCAGCGTGACGTCGACGCGGCAGCGCTCGCCCTCGACCGGGCCCCAGGTACCTGCGCCGCGGAGGTGGGTCGAGTGGGCGAGCACACCCCAGTGCATCGACCGGAACCTGTCCCACTGGCCGAGGAAGTAGTCGCGGCAGTGGTACCCGAGCTGCTCGATCTCCGGATGCATAGCGGCCAGTTGGGTGATGTGCGGCGCGTAGAGGATGACCTCACCGCCGTCGGCGACGATCGGCTCGACCTTGTAGAACCCTTTGGCGGCCGTCCAGATGTCCTGGTACCGCGCTGGCATCAGCGACACGACGCGGCGTACCGGCTTGTCGAGGTAGCGGACGTGGGTCTGCGCGGAGACGGCAGCCGCTGCTTGCCAGGAGGAGGCGGTGTCGCCGAAAGCCACGGCGTGCAAGGCGTCCGTGCCGGATTGGGCGACGACGCTGAGGGCGAGTTTCTCGGCCGGGATAAGGGCGGCGGCCTCGTCGATCAGCGCGCGGACGGGGGTGATGCCCGGCGTACCGATGATGCCGGCGCTGGTGATGAGCGCGCCCAGCCAGTGGGACAGGTCGATCACCTCCTGGCCGGCGACGCCTGGGAAGAAGTACTTGTTGCCCCCGGAGAACCCGACCACTTCGTGCGGGAAGACCGGTCCCACGACGAGGGCGACATCGTGCTCGACGACCGCACGGTTGAGGCGGACCGGGACGGCCTCGTGGAGGAGTCCGCCGGAGATCTCGGCGACCCGGGACGCGCTGATGGTGCCGAGGTCGACGAAGGTCTCCTCCTTCCACCATTCGTGGTTCAGGACGGTCAGGTCGTCGTACCGGCCGCCGAGGTGGGCGGTCAGCTCGGCCGGCGACATCTCGGCATGGGTGCCTAGAGCAACGAGTACGGTCAGCCGGGAGACCTTGCCGGCCAGCGCGCTGTGGACGGCACCGAGCAGGAGCGGGAGGGGGCAGCTGCGGGTGGCGTCGGGGACGATGACGCAGACGCTTCGCCCGTCCAGTCCGGCGCCGGCCAACTGGTCGCGGATGAAATCGCTGACCTCACCGCCGGACAGCACCTGCCCGGCTCCACCCAGCACGGTCGCCCTCGGCACCTCCATCACACCCATCCCCAAAGCGTAGCGGGAAGCGATTGCCGAGCCTCGCCTCCGGAGAGGGGGATGCGGGCGGTCAGGTGGGCCAGGCTTTGAGGGCTGCGGTGGCTATGGCGGTCAGGTCTGCCGGGGTTGCGCCGTCGCGGGATTGCTGGGACATGCCCTGGAGGGTGGCGCCG
Organism: Kribbella sp. CA-294648; assembly: GCF_050943845.1. Classification (NCBI taxonomy): domain Bacteria; kingdom Bacillati; phylum Actinomycetota; class Actinomycetes; order Propionibacteriales; family Kribbellaceae; genus Kribbella; species Kribbella sp. CA-294648. The sequence goes on along the minus strand of NZ_CP191981.1, from coordinate 7,105,486 downwards.
GTGAAGAGGGCGAGGGTGCGGGCGTCGGCGGTCGGCGGGAGGATGCCTGCGTCGATGTCGGACTGGATGCGGGACTCCAGGGCCGCCACATTGGCGTTGCGCATGGCGCGGAGAGACTCTTCGACGTCGGCGGAGGCCGCTGAGCAGTTCTGGGCGGCGCTGATCACCAGGCAGCCGCGGGGGTGATCCGGTGACGTGTACTCCGCGGCCGCTTCGAGCAGCATGCGTGCGATCGCCTCCCGGGCGGTCGGTTCCTCTGCCAGCGCCTTCGCGGTGAACGAGCCGTGGGTCTGCTGGTAGCTCGCGACCGCCTCCTGGAAGAGCTGCCGCTTGTCGCCGAACGCGGCGTACAGGCTGGGCGCGCCGATCCCGAGCGCCGTGGTCAGGTCGCTGATCGAGGTCGCCTCGTACCCGTGCTCCCAGAAGGTCAGGGCCGCCTGCTCGAGCGCCGCCTGGCGGTCGAAGGAGCGCGGCCGTCCGCGTTGCGCTGTCATGCGAAACATTCTATAGCGCTCGCTACAAAACATGGTACGGTTCTTTCTGTAGTGATCACTAGAGAAAGGGCTCGAGGATGAAGAAGCTGCAGGGCAAGACGGCGCTGGTGACCGGTGGCAGCCGCGGGATCGGCCGGGCGATCTCGCTCCGGCTGGCGGCCGACGGCGCCCGCGTGGCGGTCCACTACGGCCGCAACGAGGTCGCCGCGAAACAGACGATCGCCGACATCGAGGCGGCCGGCGGCGCAGCGTTCGCAGTACGGGCGGATCTGGCGGCCGAGGATGCGGCGCGGACGCTCTGGGCCGCGTTCGATGCGCAGGCTGACGGGCTCGACATCCTGGTGAACAACGCGGGGATCGGCAAGCAGCAGCCGCTCGCGGACGTCACACCCGAGTGGTTCGACGAGTTGTTCGCGGTGAACGCCAAGGCGCCGTTCTTCCTGATCCAGCAGGGTCTGTCGCGGTTGCGCGATGGTGGCCGGATCATCAACATCGGCTCTGGCGTGACCCGGATCGCGTTCCCCGCCGACACGGCGTACTCGATGACCAAGGGTGCGCTGAACATCCTGACGCTTGCCTTGGCCAAGGAACTCGGGCCACGCGGGATCACCGTCAACACGGTTGCCCCAGGCATCATCGAGACCGAGATGAACGGCTGGCTGGCCGACCCGGCCGCGGCCGCCTCCGCAGCGGCGTACTCGACCTTCAACCGCGTCGGCCAACCCGCCGACGTCGCCGACGTGGTCGGGTTTGTTGCCTCTGACGACGCTCGCTGGGTGAGTGGCCAGTACCTCGACGCAACCGGCGGCTCCCAGCTGTAGTCAACCGGAAACCCTTGGTAGGCAAGGGATTACCGGCCCGTAAGGGATGAGCCGTTGACCGGTTCGGCCGCCGGGGAGCACGATCGGCGTGTCCACTGGGGAACAGCTGAGCGAGGGGGAGTTCCCATGTCCGACACGATCGCGCGTACGCCAGGAGCTCACCGGGGACGGCCGGACGGGTTCGGGGGAGTGGTACTGCGGCCGGGCGATCCGCCGTACGACGAGGCCCGATCGGTGTTCAACGCAATGATCGACAAGCGGCCGGGCGTGATCGCGCAGTGCGAGTCGGCCGCCGATGTCGCCGCAGCGGTCCGGTACGGCGTCGCTGAGGGACTCGAGATCGCGGTCCGCGGCGGCGGTCACAGCGTTGCCGGCGCATCGGTGACGGACGGCGGTGTGGTCGTCGACCTGCGCAAGATGCGGTCGGTCCAGCTCGATCCGGAGGCCAAGCTTGCCCGGGTGGCTGGTGGCGCCACCTGGGCGGACCTTGACGGAGCCTGCCAGCGGTACTGGCTGGCGACGACCGGCGGCCGGGTTTCGACGACGGGGGTTGCAGGGCTGACGCTCGGGGGCGGGTCGGGCTGGCTGGAACGCAAGTTCGGCCTGGCCTGCGACAGCCTGGTGTCGGTGGAGCTGATCACCGCGGACGGGCAGCTGGTGATCGCCGACGAGACCAAGAACACCGAACTGTTCTGGGCCTTGCACGGCGGTGGCGGCAACTTCGGGATCGCGACGGCGCTGACGTTCAAGCTGCGGCCGCTGACGTCCGCGACCTTGATGCTGCTGTTGTGGCCGGCTGACGCGGGGCCCGAGGTGATCCGCCGGTATCGCGACCTGTTCGAGGCCGGTGCGCCCGAGGAACTCGGTGGTGGCGTGATCTTCCTGACCGGGCCGCCGGAGCCGTTCGTACCGCTGCATCTGCAGGATGAGCGGCTGATCGCCGTAGCTGCCGTCCACGCGGGGCCGGAGGACGAGGCGCGGGAGCTGTTCGCGCCGATGTTCGACCTCGGGCCGGAAGGCGTGATGGTCGCCGAGATGCCGTACGCCGAGATCCAGTCCTCGCTGGACGATCCGCCGGGTCTGCGCAACTACTGGTCGGCCGAGCATCTGACCGAACTGCCGGACGAGGCGATCAAGGCCTTCTGCGACCGGGACGCCGATCGGCCGCACCCGTCGCCGTCACAACAGGCGCTCTTTCCGTGGGGCGGTGCCGTGGCCCGAGATGCCGGCAAGTGGCCGTTGCCGCACCGGAACGCCGCCTGGGTGGTGCATCCGTTCGGACTGTGGATGGATGCGGCCGATGACGAGCGCGGGATCGAATGGGCGCGGAACGTCTGCGCGCACCTGAAGCCGTGGTCGACCGGTGCGGTGTACCTGAACTTCATCGGCGACGAGGGGCATGGCCGGGTGGTCGCGGGCTTCGGTCAGGAGAACTACGACCGGCTGGCGCGGGTGAAGGCCGAGTTCGATCCCGGCAACGTGTTCCACCTGAACCACAACATCTTGCCCGCTTAGGAGACCAGCTCAGAGGTGACGGTGGTCCGCTTCAGGCGCGACCACTGGAGACCGACCACGATCAGGTACGCGGCGACGCCGAGCGGCGCGATCCAGAGCTGGTAGAAGGGAAACTTGCCGGAGGCAACGCTCACCACGAAGATCACGGCGTACGTGACGAGACCGGCGACGGTGCCGCGCCGACGGGAGTCGCGGGCGGTGCTGGGCAGCGGACCGTTGCCGCGATCAACTTTCGTCGCGAGAGCGGCCAGACCGGCGACCATTGCGACGGCCATGACCAGCGCGCCCGGAGGTCCGCCGAGGATCGCGGCGAACACGTTGGCGCCGGCGTACAGGCCGAGGGCCAGGAAGGTGAGGCCCCCGCCGATCCCGAGATGCCAGAGTCGGCGGGTGCGGAGGTTGACGGCTTCCGCGGAACGCGGGATGCCTGGCGGCTCGGCCAGCCGCCGAAGTACGCAGTACAGGCCGAACGCGGTGAAGGCGGCGGTGAGGACGAAGATGATCGTCAGGACCGTCGAGCGGGTGGGCGAGATGAACTGGTGGACCTCGCTGCCGTAATCGCACGCCGCGTGCGGAGGCAGCCACTGCGTGGTGATCCGTAGACCATCGCCCTCGGCTAGTGGGAACGCCTCCAGGCAGTCGCGGTCCGGATCGAACCAGCTCGGCATCGAGGCCGACACTGCCAGACTCCACCCCAGCATCGACAGCAGTCCGAGCACGAACACGCTGCCCGCTCTACGCCTCACCAGATCCACGCCTCCACCTTCTCACCAGTTCGGGATCGCTCCGGGCGGGTACCGGGTGCCGGTGAGCGACTGGTTCCTGACCGCCGCCGAGCGAGGAAATCCCGCGACCGAGCTCGACCGCGCCTGGTCGACCGGCAACTCGGTGCGCCTGCTGGTCCACGGAGCCGTCTACTTCCAGCGCCTGTACGACGAACTGCGCGGGCTCTCGCGCGGCGATCGCGTCTACTTCACCGACTGGCGCGGAGACGCCGACGAGCGGCTGACCGAGGACGGGCCGGCGATCGGCGATCTGCTCTGCGACCTGGTGCGCAAGGGGGTCGAGGTCCGCGGGTTGCTCTGGCGGTCGCACTCGGACCATCTGCGGTTCAGCGCGCAGGAGAACCAGCGGCTCGGGACCGAGCTCAACGAGGCCGGTGCTGAGATCCTCCTCGATCAGCGGGTCCGCAGGCTGGCCTCCCACCACCAGAAGCTGTTCGTCATCCGGCACAAGGGGGCGGCGGCCTCGGATGTCGCGTTCGTGGGTGGGATCGATCTGTGTCATCAGCGCCGGGACGACCGGCGGCACCTGGGCGATCCGCAGCAGGCGCCGATGGACCCGAAGTACGGTCCGCGGACGCCGTGGCACGACGCGATGCTGGAACTGCGAGGGCCGGTGGTCGGGGACGTCCTGCTCACCTTCGTCGAGCGCTGGGACGATCCGCATCCCCTCGACCGGCGGACGCCGTACCGGATGTTCGTGCAGCGTAAGGAGAGGATGCCGCGCCACCCGTCGAAGCTGCCCGAGACGTTTCCGGATCCGCCGGAGGCGGGGCAGCACGCAGTACAGCTGCTGCGGACGTACGGGCACAAGCATCCGCCCTTTCGCTTTGCTCCGAAGGGGGAGTACAGCGTGGCGCGCGCCTACCGGAAGGCGTTCGGGCGGGCGCAACGGCTGATCTACTGCGAGGATCAGTACCTGTGGTCGGCAGTGGTTGCCGACGGCATCCGTGAGGCGCTGGAGCGGTCGCCGGAGTTGCGGGTGATCGCGGTGGTGCCGCGGTACCCGGATGCGGGCGGACGGATCAGCGGACCGCCCGAGTGGTACGGGCGGCTGCAGGCACTGGAGACTCTGCGCTCGGCGGCGCCGGACCGGGTCGGGGTCTACGACCTGGAGAATGCGGAGAGTACGCCGATCTACGTGCACGCGAAGGTGTGCGTAGTCGACGACGAGTGGTTCACCTGTGGGTCGGACAACTTCAACCGGCGCTCCTGGACGAATGACAGCGAACTGACGTGTGCTGTGGTCGGCGAGGGACTGGCGCGCTCGGTGCGGTCGGAGCTCTGGTCGGAACACTTGGGTGGCGAGCCGCAACTCGATCCGGTGGAGGGCTTCGAGCAATGGAGGTCGGTCGCCGCCGCGCTGGATGCCTGGCATTTTTCGGGCCGGATTGGGCCGCGTCCGCCGGGCCAGATCCGGTCCCATGATCCCGCCCCGCTCGGACGGCTGACCAAGCTGTGGGCGCGCCCGCTGTACAACCACCTCTACGACCCGGACGGCCGCCCCCGAAAGCTCCGCCGGCACAACGACTTCTGATTCAGTTTCCTGACAGGTGGAAGCCGGCGAAGAGGCGGCCGCCGTGTGGGGTGAGGATGGCGTCGACGGTTGCTGTCAGTGCTTCCGGGTTGCCGTTTGCGGCTGCGCGCATCGCGGCGGGGAGGGCGGTCACGTAGTCGGTGGCGTGCTTTGTGTCGTACGCCGTGAGCTCCCGCAGGAGGCCTTTGCCTGTGCCGGTCCAGTGGTGGGAGCCGGTGAGTAGCAGGGCGGCGGCTTCCTGCCAGAGGATCGAGGCGACGGCGGTTCTCACGTCGTTGCTGTCGGCACCGATCAGGTCCTCGAGGAGGTCGGTGATCTTGTAGCGCAGCAGCTGGAGTTCGGTGTTCGTCAGGGGTGGTGGGCCGGCCTGGATCTGGGCTTTGCCGCTCTCCTGCCATCGGGTCGCGGAACCGTCGGTGTCGAGCAGGATGATGGTCTCGCCGATCAGGCGCATCATCGACGGCTGGCGGCGTTGGCGGTCCTTCTCGCAGTACGTGGCAAGTGAGGCTTCGGTGTGGACGAAGAGTTCGACCGGCCAGGCGGCGTACTGGAGTGATTCGCGGAGCGGCGCCGGCGGGCCGGGGAGGAGCACGGTGATGTCGAGGTCGGAGGTTGTGGTCGCGGTGCCGCGGGCGACGCTGCCGCCCAGCCAGGCGGCGCGCGCCTGCGGGTAGCGCTCCTTCACCAACTGGCGGGCGAGGTCTACCGCTTCGTCGAGCATCCGGTCAGTCTCGCGGAGCGGGTGTGGGATCTCCAATGGCTTTAGAGCGGGTCCTGGCCGAGCTCGGTGCGGCCGTCGATGAGTTCGCGGGCGGCGTCCAGGTGGCCGAGGTGGCGGGCGGTCTCCTCGATCATGTGCAGGACGATGAAACGCAGGTCGGTGATCAGCGCGGTGTCACCCTGACCGTGGTCGCCGACGGGGACGGTGGACAGCGGCAGGGTTTCCAGTACTGAGTCCGCGCGGGCGATCTGGTCGCGGTAGAACGCGAAGACGGTCTCGGCCGAGTGTGGGCTGGTGAACGCGTCGCCGTCCTTCTCGTCGGGATCGTCCGGGTCGTCCGGGTCGTCCGGCCAGGGGAGCGGACCTGCGGACCCGAGCGCGACCTCTTGGAACCAGTGCCGCTCCGCGTGCGCGAGGTGCTCGATCATGCCGAGCATTGTCCAGCCAGAAGGCAGCACCGCGGTCGCCAACTGCTTGTCATCGAGCCCCGCCACCACCTCGAACACCCGATCCCGCTGAGCATCCAGAAACGAGATCAACATCCGATCCACGCCATCCATCCCCATACCCCGCATTCTGCTCCACCCCACCGACAAACCACCCGCGATCGCCCGGCGCCGGGACCGGCCCGCGAGCCCCCGGTACCCAGCTACCAGCGGAGTGCGCCGGCCCATCTCAGGACGGCTAGGCGGGGACGGCTAAGGGGGACCGGCTAGGCGGGGACGGCTAAGGGGGACCGGCTAGGCGGGGACGGCTAAGGGGGACCGGCTAGGCGGGGACGGCTAAGGGGGACCGGCTAGGCGGGGACGGCTAAGGGGGACCGGCTAGGCGGGGACGGTCAGGCCGGGGCGGCTTCGCGGGGATGGCTACGCCGGCCCGGCGGCTTGGCGGGGACGGCTACGCCGGCTTGGGCGAACGGCTCGACCAGCACCGTGTAGTGCTCCTGCGCGATGCGCTCCCGCTTGAGCAGCGCCCGGGCCGCGATGACCGTCGTGCTGACCGCATCCGAGAACAGGTACTGGCGCTAGTCGTCCAGCTCGTCGGCCCGCGGTAGGAGAGCCGACCGAACCGCGTGGCTCACCGCCGAGAACTCCGATGCGGACAGCACCTTGCTTGTCACGCGTCCACCGGCGGCACAAGGCAGAGCGACCATCGGGTGAAGGCATTACTACTCGGCGGACGCCGGCAGCAGCCACCGCGGTGGCTGTCCGCCGCATGACTGCGGCGAGAACCCAAGGCTTCGCCGACCAGGCCGGCCAGCGCCTCCGGCGGCACAGGCAGAGCGACCATCGGGTGAAGGCATCAATCAACTACTCGGCGGACGCCGGCAGCAGCCACCGCGGTGGCTGTCCGCCGCATGACTGCGGCGAGAACCCCAGGTCGTTCGCCCAAGCTAGGCGGTGTGGGTTCGCTCGAGGGTAGCGAGGTCGCGTTCGGCGTACTGGCGGTGCTGGTATTCCTCGTTGAGGACGATCGAGAGGCATTCGCGGATCGGGTAGCTGATGGGATGGGGCCAGCCCGATGCTCCGGTCACCGGGGTGGTGTCGCCGGCCAGTTGGTCCTCGGTGAGTTGGTCGACGTACCGGCGTACGGTCGCCATCCGGTCCTTGCGCAGGGCAAGCGCCTCGTCCAAGGTCGGGCGGGCGGCGCGATCTCGCGGTACGCCGGGCATGTCCGGCATCTCGTCCCATGGCAGGTCGAGCGGATGCCACGGTGAGGGGTCGCCCAGGATCGCGCGGCGTACCCAGGCATCGGTGGCGAAGGCGAGGTGGCGCAGCGTCTCGATGAAGGACCACTCGCCGTTCACGCTCTCGTGCAGGGCCTCCGGTGGCAGCGCTCTGGCCCGCGCGACCGTCTCGTCCCAGCGCCGCTCCAGCAGATCCCACGCTTCCCGGAAGCCGGTGGGGTCGGTGGGACGCATCTTGGGCCGGTCGGGATCACGCCGGTCGAGCTCGGCCTCGACCAAGGGTGCGACGTCGACCCCATTGATGGTGACGTTCTGGACCTCGCCGGTGATCCGCACGTCCGTCAGCTCCACGCCGCGCAGTTCGGCGCCGTGCAGGTTGACGTCGCGAAGCAGGGCCCCGTCCAAATTGACGCTGCGCAGTACCGAATCGCTCAGATCGACGTCGCGCAGTACTGCGCCGCTCAGGTCCACGCGCTCGAACTGTGCCCCCGGCAACTTCGCCGAGCGGAACTGTGCGTCCCGCAGCGTGACCTCTTCGAAGATGCCGGAATCCTCAGTCATACCTCGCACGGTAGAGCAGCACCCGGACAATTTCCCGCCCTGATTCAGCGAGAGGTTGTGACCACGATCTTGCCCACGTGCGTGTTGGCCTCGAGGTGCCGGTGGGCCTCGACGATGTCCTCCAGCGGGAAGGTGCGATCGACGACCGGCCGGAACCCGCCCGACCGCAGACCCGTGCTGACAAAGGCGACAGCCCGGCGCAGCCGCTCAGGATCGCGACTGATCTCGTGAACCGTGTAGGTGCGCAGGTTGAGCGCAGGCATCCCGAGCTCGAATCCCGGGTACGGCGTCGGCTGCCCGCTCGCCGCACCCCACAGGAAGAGCGTCCCGTCGGCAGCGACGGCGCGCGCCAGATCGACCACGCCCGGCCCCGCCACCGCATCGAACACGTACTCCGCGCCGCGCCCGCTCGTCAGCGCCAGGATGCGGCCCGCCACGTCCTCTTCGTCCGAAATGATCACCTCGGCAGCACCCTCGTCGAGCAGCCGCTGGCTCTTGCCGCTGGTCCGAGTGACGGCGACCGGTGTGGCGCCCAGTCGGTTCGCGGTGTGGATCGCCGCCAGCCCGACGCTGCTCGACGCCGCGTTGATCACGACCACATCGCCCGCCCGGACACGGCCGACCTCGACCATCGCGCCGTACGCCGTGAGGTAGGGCATCCAGACCGCCGCACCCGATACGGCGTCGACCGACTCGGGGCGGGGGAGCAACGCGGTCACCGGCGCGAGCGCGCGTTCGGAGTACTGGGGGTAGTCGTTCTGGGAGAAGTTCGGGATGACGCTGACCGGTTGCCCTTTTGTGAACCCGCTGACGCCGGGGCCGAGTGCCTCGATCACGCCGGCTGATTCGCTGCCCAGGCCGGCGGGGAACTGCTTGACCGGCTCGATGTACTGACCGCTGCGGAAGAGGATGTCGGCCCGGTTCAGCCCGATGGCTTCGACCCTGAGGAGGACCTCACCCGGGCCTGGTTGGCCGGGCTCGACGTCGTCGAGTCGCAGTACGTCGGGCCCGCCTGTCTCCTGAAACCGCACGGTGATCGCCATGCGCTCCAGGGAACCCCAGAACTATGACGACTGTCAAACTATGATGGCTGTCGTACTATGGAGCACATGGGCCGTACGTCGCACCACCCCGAGCTGTCCGAGTTCGACCTCCAGCAGGTCCTGGAGGCGCTCGTCGACCCGGTCCGCCGCAGCATCGTCCAGCAACTCGATGCCGCCGGCCACGACATCAAGTGCGGCGACTTCGACCTGTCCGTCCACAAGTCCACCGCCACCCACCACTTCAAGGTCCTCCGCGAGGCCGGCCTGATCCGCCAGTACTACGTAGGCACCTCCCGCCTCAACACCCTCCGCCGCGAAGACCTCGACCAGGCGTTCCCCGGCCTCCTCACCGCCATCACCACACCTCAACCGGCAGCGCACTAGCGGCCGCGGGATGCGGGAGTATGCGCAGATGCATGAACCACCGTCCACCGCCGGCAAGTTGATCAGAGACCGGATCCCCGAGATTGTCCGGGCCAAGGGCGAGGAGTTGGTGACGTACCGGGCCGACGCGGCCGAGTATCGCCGCAGGCTTCGCGACAAGTTGCTGGAGGAGGTCGACGAGTTCCTGACGGCCCAGCCGGACGAGGCGATCGAAGAACTCGCTGATGTGCTCGAGGTCGTCTATGCGCTGGCCGCCGATCTGGGAGCCGACTCGTCCACCTTGGATCGGGTCCGCCGCGACAAGGCAGTCGCCCGAGGCGCCTTTGCCGAGCGACTCGTCTGGACCGGCTCGTAGTACTTGGAACTGGAATGAGTATGTGATCAGCCAAGAGATCCGCGATCCGCCGATGAGCGGACTCAGAGATAGCTCTCCGGCACCGGCCCAAGAACATCCACCTGGCATCGGGCTGCGATCTCGTCCAGTAGTTCCGGCGTCGCCGAGTCGGTTGCTACTGCGTCGGCCAACTCCTCGAAATACTGGACCATGGCGGCAGGCGAGAAGAGATTCAGCTTCTTACCAGGACCCGCCGAAACGACCTTGAACGTGTGGGGCGTGGCTCTTGGTACGTAGACAAAAGTTCCGGGCGGACACAGGGTTTGCTGCTCCTCGATGAACATCAAGTATTCACCCTCAAGCACAAAGAACGCCTCGGCAGCATCACGATGAAGGTGGAGTGAGGGACCAAACTCCGGTGGCTCACTTTGCGTCTGCAGCAGAGTGAACTGGCCAGCTGTCTGCGTAGATGTTGCCAGGACTTCGGCCTCGAAGTTGCCCAGATCGAGATGCCGGCCCTGGCCAGGAGGAACGATGAACGCCTCGTTCATGGTTGACATGGTGCTCCTGGCGCATGCTGATCGCAACCAGCTCACATGGCCACACCGTGCGCTGTGCCCCCATCCGGAGCTGCCGCAATCCGTGCTTTCACCTGTCGCAGCTCACCTGGCGGACAAGTGTCGCGCAGCACCCGACGGAGGACAGAACTGGAATGAGTAGAGGTCAATAGTTGTCCGCTACTGCTTCTAGGGTCGGAGTATGACGACAGCGATTGAGCAGCAGAACGTGACGGGCGAGCGGGCCGACATCCTGGACTTTCTCGGGAAGCACCGGTACTTCCTGCGGTACACCGCGCAGGGTCTCTCCGACGAGCAGGCGAACACGCGCAGTACCGTCAGCGCGCTGACGATCGGCGGGCTGATCAAGCACGTCACCGCGGTCGAGCGGAACTGGGCCGAGTTCGCCCAGGCGGGTGGCGGCCAGCAGGTGCCCGAGGAGATCGAGTTCACCCCGGAACGGATCGCCGAGTGGGAGAACCAGTTCCGCCTCGCCGAGAGCGAGACGCTCGCCGGCGTACTGGCGGAGTACGAGAAGGTCGCGGCCGCCACCGACGAGCTCGTCCGCACCCTCGACCTCGACACCACCTACGAGCTCCCGGCCGCCCCCTGGCAACCCCCGGGCGTCTTCTGGTCGGTACGCCGCGTCTTCCTCCACATCACCGCCGAAACCGCCCAACACGCCGGCCACGCCGACATCATCCGAGAGTCCATAGACGGCCAGAAATCCATGGGCTGACCGACCCAGAACCCGGCCGGCGTTGCTGGCCGGGTTCTCGCCTGTTCAATCGGTCTGTTCGGGGTCGTACATAAATTTGCGCACGTCCTGCGCGCAACGACAGGCAACCGCGGTCTTGGCCGCCCACTTCAATGCGTCCTCCCGCGTGGGTACGTCGACGATCATCACCCCGCCGATGACCTCCTTGCTCTCCGGATACGGACCGTCCGTCACGAGCCCGCCCGTGTCGACCACCGCGTGCTCAACGTCGTTGTCGTCGTAACGCAGCCCACCGGCGAAAACGAACACCCCGGCATCCTTGGCCTCCTGCACCACCGCATGACTGACCCTGCTCACCTCCGGGAAGTCCTCCACGGGGATGTGGTCCATCGCGCCCTTCTCGAACGAGATCAGGTACTTCGGCATCGCACCACTCCTAGGTCCCAGGCAGCCTTCTCCAACCGCCACTCACCCCTACTACGAACGCCCACCACAGATTCCGACACGCTACTGAAAAATTCTCCGCCCGTCGGTTGGGACTGCGCATTCCATCTTCGTGCCCACAGATCAAGCGGTTGCGTCAAGCGCGACATTACTCACAGCCGAAAGTGGCTCAGGGCGTGCCGAAATAGGTCATACGATGGCCAGGGGCGAGAACTTCTCGGCCCTTGAACGGAGTGGTGATGACGGAAAACAAAATCGACTTCCGCGTATTCAACAAGGACGTCATCGAAGAATTTCGCAGTAATGCCGGAAAGGTCGGCGGGGTGTTCGACGGCATACCCCTGGTCCTCATCATCACGAAAGGCGCAAAGACCGGCGAGGATCGAGTGAGCCCGCTCGCCTACTACGCCGACGGCGACCGCATCGCCATAGCCGCCACGTACGCCGGCTCCGACACGCATCCCGCGTGGTACCACAACCTGGTCGCCAACCCAGACCTCGTGGTGGAAACCGGCACCGACACCTACGAGGCAACGGCGGCGGAGGTCAAGGGCGAAGAACGCAACCGACTGTTCGCCGGCTTGGTAGAGACCAACCCCCGCCTCGGCACCTACAGAACTCTGACCACCCGCAAGATCCCCGTCCTGGCAGTAGAACGCAAACGCCGCTAGCCAGTAGGCGAGGCTTGGGATTTGGCCCCGCTTCGGCGTCTGATGGAGATCCAGGTCCAAAGCGTGTCAATAACGAACACGAAGCACCAGATCCGACTCCAAAACTTCAGCAGAGTCGAGTTCTCCCGGTCATTGCCGAACAACCAGTTCCACCGAGGAGTCCCCTCAGGGATGCCGTCCTGAATAGCATCCAGCGGCCAAGACTGCCCAATCACCACCAACACGACCTGCCCCACCACAAACAACCCCAAATGCCCAACCCAACGCTTCCGGGAATACAGATTCTCCGCCTGCACCTCATCCCGCTCGTCCTCGTGCCTCGGACCATCCTGTCCACTCGCCACGATCGCCCCTCCCTCTGTAGCCGGGCTGTTTTCACACGATCGTAACAATACCGAGGCTCAAGACGCCGTTAGCCGAACCTGGACGGTGAGTGCAGCCCGCCGAGCGCGCCTCATGCAGCCACGCCCGTGGGCTTGAGTGTCCCGAGCGACAGGATGTAGCCCGCACGACCGCGGTTCCGCACGCTCACGGACCACGCCGGCAGTCCGGAATCAGGCACTACGTCCTGTCGCTCGGCACACCCGCCCTCACGACGGCAGCCGCGGCACCCCCGGCGCGAGGCACATGACGCGCTGATGGATGTGATGTGTTGCTGCAGGGACGTGAGTGCCGGCGGGACGACCGACCTAGCGCTCGGAAAGGTAGGCCGGTGTGCGTCCGTCAATCCCGGCAGGCGAAGCCGCTCTCGTCCGCCGGGAGCGGGGACCAGTCGGTGGGTGCTACTCGTAGGAGATGCTCACCTGTTCGCCCACCGAGCCATCCGGATTCCTAACGATTCGGCGCGTGGTGTCGGCCGGCAATACCCCGGCAGTACCGTCGGTCGGCGCGACTGGTGCCATGACCGGATTACCCTCATCGTCCAGCACCACCCGACCGTCTTCCCCAGCCACTGGCGCCATAGACCCGGGCACGAACGTCCCAGGTTCTTCCTCCCACCATGGCTGCGACGAGTAGCCGTGGCCCGGCTATTCGCCGTCCAGCCAGGCGTTGGTGCGGGTGGCGTGGACTGCGCCGGTGAAGGCGACCGGGATCTTGCCGTGCGACGTGATCGCGGTCGCCGTGCCGTTGGCCTTGCTGAAGGCGTATTGGTAGCCGGAGTCGGTGTTGTGGTCGATGCCCACGACGATGGACCCGTAGTTGTTGCCGCAGTGCTCGACCTGGAGCGACTCGAAGGAGGACCAGCCGGCCTTGCGGATCAGCTTGACGACCGGCTTCGCTGTCGCGGTGGTGGGGATGCGGATTGTGTAGAGCGCGCCGGCGGTGGTCGTCATCAGGAGCGTGTCGTACGTCGGCTGCTGGCTGATCATCGCCATCGCCTTGAAGCTCTTGAACCCACCGAACGAGCCGTATGCCTTGTATCCGATGCCGTTCGCCGCGTACCGGTAGAGGCTCCCATTGGTGTTCAGGCCGTACAGGAACGAGTGCTTGTGACCGAGCGGGTCGGCGTAGTTCGAGGTGGCGATCGCCTTGAAGCTCGTCCACCCGCCGCCGAGCTTCGTCGCGGTCACCCGTGCCCGGCTACCCGGCGGGGTGATGGTCGAGTGCCGGTACAAGTTCCCGCCTTGCAGCAGCAGCCCGTAGGAGTACTGCTGACCCTGACGCGTCGTCGACATGTGCCAGGTCGACATCGCCCTGACCGGCACGAACTGCGCAACCTCAAAGCGATCCCAGACTCGCGGCGGCTTTGCAGCGAGGATGTCAGCCTCCTGCACGGCGTTCGCGCTGTCAGTCCAGACAATCCGATTGATGCACGGCACCGAATCGGCAACAGCAGCCTGCGCCGGCCCTGATAATCCGCTGGCCACCAACACTCCGACCCCACCCAGAACCAACCCGAGTCGCCGCACGCCCATCGCCCCGCCCCTCCACAATCCTGAACCCCGGACCGCAGACGATAGCGCCCCCTCCGGACCAACCACCCATCCTCTGCCACTTCCTGCAAACGAAAGCGGCCCCCACTACCCGGTGGGGGCCGCCTTCAAAGCGAAGGGATTGGGGCGGCGCGAGCGACGCGGGTCCGGTTGGCGTCACGTGAGGCCGCCGTTGGGCTCGGGTGGGCGCAAAACTGCGGCCCGCCGTATGAGTACGGGTGGGTGCGAGACGCCGACCCGGGTCCGCGATGCGGGTTGGATCCGCATCGCGGGGAGTTCGCTATGGGTTCGGGCGGGTGCGACGCTCCAGTCCGATTTACGAGTACGGGTGGGGCGATGGGCCTAGCTTGGGAACGGTACGCCGGTGTTGCTGTGGCAGCGGTAGCCGTTGGGGTTTTTGTGGAGGTACTGCTGGCGGTAGCAGTACCACGGAGGCGACAGAAGGTCCTTGTAGCGGGAGGACGCCGTGTCTGACTTGAAGTAGTCGGCGGACCCCTGCCCGGAGGTTTTGTTCCCAGCCGTCACATCTCCAGCAGTCACTGCACGCTCGGTCCGAGCTTGTCGCGGACCGCAGCTGACACTACGACGTTCCACGTACCGTCACGATCGTTCCTCCCGGTGATCTCCAGGTCGAACCGTAGTGGTTGCCGGGGACGGATCGCGGCGGGTCGGTCGCACGGAGTATTGGTCGGGCCTTCGCTCTTCCTCTTGACAGTTCTGGGAGGCTGGGCGCCATGCCAGAGAGCCGCACGTGGAAGAAGGGGGAGCGCCGCACTCCGGAAGAACGCCTTGATCAACTGGTCTTTCGGTGGCTGACTCCGACCTGGCGCTATCCACGCCTGCGGGGTGTCAAGGCTTTCGTCATGCCGCGCCCTCGGCAGCGATGGTTCCAGTGGCGCCTGTACAGAGCGGGCCGTCGAATCCCCGCCGCCGACGCGATCGTGCTGCTCGAATCCGGCGCGCGGACAGGGATGGTCGCCACCTGGCTCATCGCGGCCGGACGACGTGAGGATCTGCGTCCAGCTATCGAACGTGGCTTCGTCGGCGAGATGCCGTACGGGTTGGGGTGGGACTACTGCCGCACGCTGGCCTGTCTGGGCACCGACGAAGATGCCCGGATACTCGTCACTTACCTGGAGCGGGCTTTGGCCCTGCCGCCCGATGAAAGCGATTCGAATCCCTTGCAAGCCGGTGCTCTCGTCGCGCTTGAGTACCTCGACGAGAAGCTCGGCACCGAGTATGCGCAACGGTTCACTGCCCCCGGCGGGCCGTGGGAGCGTTGGCCCGGTTCCGAGGGCGAACCCTGGACCAGCGATCTGGAGCCAATCCGGGCCGAGGTTGCCTTCGCTTGCGGCCAGGACCCCGGCTATCGCCGGCAGACGAAACTCGAACGAGCCGAGGCCAAGCGCAACCGCCGATCGTAGGCGATCAGCTCACCGGATCGGCTGGGTGAGGGTGGGGGGAAGGGGCAGGCCGGCCTTGGTCAGGGTGTGTCAGGCGAAGTGGGTTGGAGCGTCGACTCGCCGCCGGCAGTACCGCTTCGCCCGTCTGGTTCGAGTGCAACGATGCGATTCCGGGTCGGCAAGGTGCGGGCCCACGCGATACGGGTTGGTCCGCATCGCGGGGGCCTCGCTATGGGTTCGGGTGAGCTCAACGCTCCAGCCCGGAACGTGAGTACGGGTGGGGGAATCTGCTAGCCCGGGAACGGCACCCCAGTGTTGCTGTGGCATCTGTAGCCGTTCGGCACCTTGTGTAAATACTGCTGGTGGTAGGCCTCGGCGTAGTAGAAGGTGTCGGCTGGGGCTATTTCGGTGGTGATGTCGCCGTAGCCGAGGGGCTTGATGACTGGGGCGTAGAGGTCGCGGGTTCGTTCGGCCTCTGCCTTCTGCTCCTCGGTGGTGTAGTAGATCGCCGAGCGGTACTGGGAGCCGAGGTCGTTGCCCTGGCGCATGCCCTGGGTTGGGTCGTGGGTTTCCCAGAAGACCTTCAGCAAGTCGGTGAAGGTGGTTTTCGACGGGTCGTAAACCACCCGAACAGCCTCGGTCTGGCCGGTGCGGCCGCTGCAGACTTCCTCGTACGTCGGGTTCGGGGTGTAGCCGCCGGCGTAGCCGACTGCGGTGGTGTAGACCCCGGGCTGCTGCCAGAAGATCTCCTCGGTGCCCCAGAAGCAGCCGGTGCCGAACCAGACCTCCTCGAACCCTTCGGGGGCGGGTGCGGTCTGCGGCGTACCCAGCACGATGTTCTCCGCCGGTACGGCGAATGTGGGCTCCGGCCGGCCCGGCAGGGCGGCCTCCGGCTCGACCAGGGCTGTCTTGTGGTTGAAGAACGACATCTCACGCCTCTCGCAGAGTGACTCTCATAGTCTCCCAACGCCACACCCGGAGCGAACCTTCCCCCAGCCGATTACGGGACGTTTACGTCCAACCGGCCAAGCGAGGCAAGGCGGCCAAGCGAGGCAAGGCGGCCAACACGGCCCACACGGCCAAGGCCGTCAGGCGATCATCGCGGCGGTACGACGGAACGGTGGCGCCTCGGTCAGCGACTCGTACGACGACGCCAGTCGCGCGACAGCGTCACGCAACGTGTCCGGATCAAGCGTGTACGGCAACCGCAAGAACGACTCCAACCCGCCATCAGGCGAGAACCGCGACCCCGCCACCACCAGTACTCCGTTCCGCTGGGCCACCCCCACCAAGCTCGAACTCACCGGCTCCGGCAGTTCACACCACATCGACAACCCGCCTCCCGGCATCTCGAATCGCCACGACGGAAGCGCAGTACGGAGAGCATCGGCCAACGTGTCGCGGCGGCGGGCGAGTTCTGCTCGGCGCTCGGTCATCAGCGAGGTGCGCGACCGTAGCAGCCGGGTGACGATGAGTTGTTCGAGGACCGGGGCGCCCAGGTCGAGGGAGGCGCGGGCGTCGAGGATGCGGGCGACGAGGGTTTCGGGGGCGCGTAGCCAGCCGATCCGGAGGCCGCCCCAGAACGACTTGCTGACCGAGCCGATCGTGAGCACGCCCTGTGGGTCGAACGCGGCGAACGGCGGCGGCATCTCCTGCCCGTCGAGCGACAGTTCGAACAGGGTCTCGTCGATGATCGCGGTGGTCCGGGCCCGCGCGAACGCGGTTGCCAGCCGCTTCCGGTCGTCGGCGGACATCAGCCGGCCGGTCGGGTTCTGGAAGTCGATCACCAGCCAGGCGGCGCGTGGCGACGACTGCCGGATCGTTGCCTCCAGCAAGGGAAGGTCCCAGCCGTGCGGGCTCATCGGGACGGCGACGACGCGGCAGCCGCTGCGCCGGATCGCGTCGACGGAGTTGGGGTGGGTCGGGCTCTCGGTCAGCACCCGGTCGCCGATCTGGGTCATCGCGCGGATCGCGAGCGAGGTCGCGGCCAGCGCGCCGGCGGTGACGACGATCTGGTCGGCCGTGGTGGGCAAGCCGCGCTCCCGGTACGTCGCGGCGATCTCCTCCCGCAACTCAGGCAGCCCCTGCGGGTGGTAGCCGGCCGTGGCCAGATGCCTAGGCAGGTCCTCGAGCGCGTCGCTCACGGCACTGCTGATCCCCGGCACGGCCGGTGACGCGGCGCAGGTGAAGTCGTAGAGCCCGTCGGTGTCGATCCCCGGTGCATGATGGCGGCCGAGCTCCGGCTCGACCTTCGACGGCAGCGAGGTGACACTGCCCGAACCGCGTCGGCTGGTCAGATAGCCGCGGTCACGCAGCTCCCGGTATGCCGAGGCGACCGTCGTGCGGCTGACTCCCAACGCGTCGGTCAGTTCGCGCTCCGACGGAACCCGTGCGCCGGGCATCAGCCGGCCATCGGCGATCAGCAACCGCAGCCGCTCGGCAAGACTCCGGTACGCCGGTCCGGAGCCGTCCGACCAGCTTCCGAGCAGACCGGCGAGCGTGCTGGCGGGAACCTGTTGCCCTGTCATGCAGTCCACTATTACCTAATTGGCTATCGAACACCAGGCCAATCGGCCGCAAAGTGGTCACTGTGACCGCCACTTCTGAAGCCCCGCCCGCTCGGGGCCGCCAACTAGCCGCACTGAACCCGATCGAGCAGCTCCGTGCCGGCCACCTCCCGCGCCGCCTCGTCCAGCTCTACGTCGGCCTGACCCTGTACGGCGCGTCGATGGGCCTGATGATCCAGGGCAACCTGGGACTCGACCCGTGGGACGTCCTGCACTACGGCATCACCCAGCACGTCGACGTGAGCTTCGGCACCGTGGTGATCGCGATGAGCTTCCTCGTGTTGCTCGCCTGGATCCCGCTGCGGCAGTGGCCCGGACTCGGCACGATCAGCAACGCCATCGTGATCGGCCTGGTCACCGACCTGACGCTGTCGGTCGTCGACCGGCCGGACGCGCTCTGGGTGCGGATCGTGTTCATGACCGCGGGCGTCGTGGTGAATGCCGTGGCAGGCGCGCTCTACATCGGCGCCCAGCTCGGGCCGGGTCCGCGCGACGGGATGATGACCGGTCTGGTCCGGCGTACCGGGAAGAGTGTGCGGCTGGTGCGGACCAGCATCGAGGTCACCGTGCTTGCGATCGGCTGGCTGCTCGGCGGCGTGGTCGGCTTCGGCACCGTTTTCTACGCCCTGGCGATCGGCCCACTCGTGCACGTCCTCCTTCCGATCTTCACCGTCAAACTCCCCGACCGGGCCGAGGCAAAGAGCTGAGCCAACGGCCCAACAGGCAGCGGCTCCCGATCCAGGTGGATCGGGAGCCGCTTGTTTCGCAGGACCCCTCAGACCTGCGTCCGGACAGATCAGCCGACCGGTTCCATCGCCCGGTCCTCGGTGGGCGCGGCCGGCTTGATCTTCAGCTTCCGCGGCCACCAGATCCGGTGGCCGAGCAGCGCGGTCAGGCTCGGGACCAGGAAGATCGACATCAGGAACGCCGAGATCGCGATCCCCGCCGCGACCGAGAAGCCCATCTCGGTCAGCAGCGCCATCCCGGCCAGCATCAGCGACGAGAACGTCCCGGCGAGGATCAGCCCGGCCGCCGCCACCGACGGACCGCCGTGCTCGATGGCCAGATCCGCAGCTTCGCGCGGATCGGTACCGAGCTCGGCTTCCTCGCGCAGCCGCGCGATCATCAGGATGTTGTAGTCGGTGCCGATGGCAACGACGAACAGGTAGAGCATGATCGGCAGCGAGAACGTCACGCCCGCGTGCCCGGCCGCGCCCTGGAAGACCAGCACGGTCGCGCCGGTGGTGCTGAAGAAGCTGAGCACGACCGCCAGCATCAGCATCAGCGGCGCCAGCAGGCTGCGCAGCAGAAGCGCCAGGATGATCGCGATCAAGCCGCCCGCGACCGGGAAGATCACCTTGAGGTCGCGGCTGTTGGCGTCCCGGATGTCGGCGTAGCTCGCACTGACCCCGCCGATCAGCGTCGTCGTACCGGCCGGGGCCTGGGCGTGGGCGACGTCGTTCAGCTCGCCGTCGATGAGATCCAGCGAGGCTTTCGCGTACGGCGCGTCGGCCAGCACCACGTTGATCTGGGCAACTGACTTGTCCGGGTTGAGCGCGGCCGGCGAACCGTCGGCCCCGGCGGGAAGAACCGAGCCGACACCCGGCACCTTCGCCAGCTTGCCCGCGAACGTCTGGAGCTCGGCGGGATCGAGCGGCGAACCGTCGGTGCTCTTGACGTAGACCGTGGTCGGGTTGAGCGCCCCGGCCGGGAAGCCGGCCTGGAGATCCTTGATCGCGCGACCGGACTCGGTGTCCTTCGGCAGTTGGCTGAAGGCGTCGTAGTCGACCTTCATCCCCAGCGTCCCGAGCGCGAGCAGCACCATGATTCCGCCGGAGACCAGTGCGACCACACCCGGCCGGCGGGCGGTGAACTGGCCGAGCCGCTTGAAGGTGGCGCCCTTCGGCGTCTTCTGCCAGGACTTCGACGGCCAAAACACCTTCGGGCCGAGCAGTGAGACGACCGCCGGGATCAAGGTGATCGCGGCGAAGGCCATCACCGCGACAGCGATCGCCAGGCCGGGGCCGAGGCTCTTGAAGCCACCGAACACGGCCAGCAGCAGTGCGCTGAAGGCGACCACGATCGCTCCGGCCGCCGACACGATGACCTCGGACACTCGCGCGGTCGCCGAGACCAGAGCCTCCTTCGGCTGCTCACCGGCGCGCAGGCGTTCCCGGAAGCGGAACAGCAGGAACAGGATGTAGTCCGTCCCGACGCCGTACAGGACGACGGTCAGGATTGTCTGCAGGTCCTGGGTCACCTGCAGGTCGAACGCCTTTGCAGCAAGGGCGATCAGCCCCGGAGCGATCGCGCTGACCAGACCGACCGTGAGGATCGGCAGCAGGGCCGCGACCGGGCTGCGGTAGATGAACAACAGCAGGCCGACGATCAGGACGAGGGTCGCGATCCCGACCACGACGAAGGCGTTCTCGAACGCGTCCTGGTTGTCGAGGAAGAGCGCGACATCGCCGGTGACGCCGTACTGCAGGCCGCTGTCCTTCATGGCCGGGCCGGCCACGTCGCGGACCTTCTGGACCGCGTCGAGGACGGCCTGGTCCTCGGCCAGACCCTTGAGGCCGACGCTGACGAGCTGGACCTGCTTGTTCGGCGAGACCGCCTGAGGGCCGGTGACGGCGCCGGTGACCCGCTCGATCTTCGCGGCGGTGATCTTGGTCGCGAGATCAGCGACCTTGGTCTGGTCGGCCGCTGTCAGCGCGCCGCCGTCGGAGCGTTTCACCACGATGCTCGCCGTGGCGTCGTTGGTCTGGCCGAACGCGTCGGCGGCCAGTTTCTGGGCCTGGACGGACTCGTAGGAATCAGGCAGGAAGCTCGCCTGGTCCTTGTTGGTCACGTCGGCCAGCGTCGGCGCGAAGGCGACCACGGCGACGGCCGCGATCACCCAGGCGGCGATCACCTTCCACGGGTTGTGGACGACAAAGCGTCCGAGCTTGGTGAACACAGGTCCCTCCTGACAGTCATGTCTCACTTACCTGCCGGTCGGTAGGTAGGTAGACTACCTGCCGCACGGTAGATAAGAAAAATGAGAGGGTGGGGACGTGCAGCACGAGACTTCGCGAGACGGCGGCCGCCCCCGCGACACCAAGGCCGAGATCCATCGGGCGGCGCTGGCGCTGTTCTCCAGCCAGGGCTACGAGAAGACGAGCCTGCGAGAAATCGCCGAGCAGGTAGGCATCACGAAGGCGTCGCTGTACTACCACTACTCGTCCAAGCAGGATCTGCTGCGGGCGATCATGGGGACGTTCTTCGAGGACATCGCGGTGCTGTTCGAGCGGGTCGACAGCCTCGAGTGGTCACCGGAGAACGAGATGGTGCTGCTGGGCGAGTACCTGGACGTCGTCATCAAGCACCGCTCGACCGGCCCGACTCTGGTGCGGGACATGACCGCGGTACTGGCCGCTTTCGGTGACGAGTTGGACAACCTGATCAAGCACAGCCGGCGCTTCCAGGTGTGGCTGGCCGGGCCGGACCCGAGCCCGGCCGATCGGGTCCGGGCGTCGGCCGCGGTCGAGGTGATCGGCGCGGTGCTGTCCGCCGGGATGGAACCGGAGGTGATGCCCGACGAGGAGCTGCGGGCCATCCTGCTGGACGCCGCAGGCGCAGTACTGTCCCGCAGAACCCGCTGACGCAGTACTGGGCGTCGAACGCGCTGGCGGTGAGCAACGGGCGTGGTGCCAGGCATGGAGCGCGCCGGCCGGAGCGCAGTACCGGCGGGTGAAAAGGCGCTGACGCCCGGCCTGGGGAGCCGGACGTCAGCGGGTGAGTGCTGGGGTCAGCGCTCCGGGCTGTCTGGTTTGCGGTGCTTGTTGTGGCTGTTGGCAGCCTCGCCCTTGTGGCCTGCGGCTGCCTGAGCCGCCGGCTTGGTGGCGACCGCCGCGGAGGCGGGGGCCATGGCTGGGTCCGCTCCTGGTGCCGGTGGGCCGCTCTTAGCCGGCTTGCCGCCCTCGCCCGACTGCTGGCCGGCGGGGGCGTTCGCTACACCGTTCTGGGTCTGCGTCACCGGGCCGGTGTTGCCGCTGGCCACCTGTACGCCGTTGACCGGGCCGTTGATGGTCGGGCCGTTGCTGCCGGCCTCGACCTCGGGCGCACGGTGACGTCCGCCGGTCTGCTGCGCCTCGGCGGCAGGCATCGGCATCGTGTTGTTGAGCGCGGCGTGGAAAGACTTGGCCTCCGCGGCCTTGGCCGCGGGGAGGTCCGGAGCCGCCTGCGCGGCAGCGGCAGCGTTCTCCGGCACGACAGGCACATTGACCAACGTCGGCGGTCCGTTGTCGTCGACAGCGGCAACCGGCGCGGCCTCGGCCGGAGTCGAGACCTGCGCCGCAGCCGGCGCGGCCTCGGCCGGAGTGGGGACCTGCGCCGCAGCCGGCCCGGCCTCGGCCGGGGTTGGGACCTGGACCGCGGCCGCTTCCTCTCGACCCGGAGCAGCCGCAGCGGCCGTTGGCTGCTGTGCGCTGCGCCCGGTCGGGTTCTGGCGGCGTTCGTTGTAGTCGGCGGCGAACTTCTCGGCCTTCTCCTTCGCGCCGTTCGCCACCGCTCTGGAGCCGTCAGCCACGGCCTTGGACCAGCGCGATGCCGTGTTGACCACGTTCGCCGTTCGCTGCCCCATGGTCTGGCGGACAGGATCTGGTCGTGCCGCGACGGCTGCCGCGGCTGCCCGCGCCTGGGTGTAGTGCTGCTGCGCCGCTTGCTCGATGCCGTTGCGCACGACGCCACTCAGCTGGGCATGGGAGAGCATCTTCAGATCCTGCTTGTTGACCCCTGATCGGCCGATCGCCTCCCGGACCTTCGGGTCGACCCGCTTCACCTCGCTCTTGGCCTGGGCATAGGCCTGCTTGAGGATTTGCTTACCGGCGCGGACGTCCTTGCGGTTCTCGTTCCACCGCGAAAGCTTCTTGAACGGATTGCGGGTCTTCTGGTGCGACGGCGTCGTCGCCTGGACCTGAGCGCTGGCCTGGGCGTTGATTTGCTGGGCGAAGCGCTCGTGCCCGTTCCCGTAGAGGCCCTCGACGTTGGCGTGCGCCAAGTGCTTCAGGTCGCTGCTGTTCATCCCCGAGCGCCCGATGGCGGCCAGCACGGCCGGGTCCATCCGCTTCACGTCCCGCATCGCCTGGGCGTACGCGGCCTTCAGCGTGCTGGTGCCTTGCTTGGTGAACTTCTTCGGGGACGGATTCCTCCAGCGGCTCACGGTTCTCCTAGTCGATGTAGACGGCGTAGTTGACCCCGACGGCCGTGGTCAGCGGATCCTTGGTCGGCTTGGTGCTGTACAGCCGCAGTTGCGCGCCCGGGCGCATCCAGACCGCAAGGTGTCGACGGCCCGCGCCGGCACCCGGTTCCCACTCGTCGTCGAACCCGTCGATGCTGTCGTCGCCCACGTAGTCCGGGACGCCGAAGTGCCGGGTCACCAGCGCGACGTGGTCCGGCCAGTGCGCGTCCAGCCCGGCCTCGGCCGCGGCCAGGTCGTCAGGACCGATCTCGTACGCCGACCAGCCGCTGTCCGGGCAGTCCGAGAAGGCCAGCCCGGCGAAGACGATCATCGTGGTCCCGCGCGGGGTGGTGAAGCCCCAGGAGACCATCTCGTCGTCGATCACCTCGCCCGGTTCGAGCGGCCACGGCTTCCAGGTCGTGTGCGTCATCACCCGGTTGACCAGGGCGCGGACGACCGCCGGACCCGACTCGTCGTCGTCCGGACCGGCCAGCAGGCTCCAGTCGGCGATCTCGGCGAAGTCGGCCAACGCCCGGTCGTCCTGGTCGAGCAGCCTGTCCTGCGTTCTCATCCGCGGCGTTCCTTCCGTCCGTCACAACGCGTCAACCAGGCAAACCGTAGGCCCCTTCCGGGGTCACCGCCAGTCGCTATCCACAGGCACTCCGTGCGCCCCCGCCGTAGCTGTGGACGGGGTGCCGGACGGGATAGGACCAGGACGTACGCTGGTCCGGTGAACTCTGAACACTCCTACGGCTTCGAGACGCTTGCGATCCACGCCGGGAACGAGCCCGACCCGACCACCGGCGCGGTGGTACCGCCGATCTACGCGACCAGCACCTACAAGCAGGACGGTGTCGGCGGGCTGCGCAACGGTTACGAGTACTCCCGGTCGGCCAACCCGACCCGGACGGCGCTGGAGGAGTGTCTGGCGGCGATCGAGGCGGGCACCCGCGGGTTCGCGTTCGCGAGCGGGCTGGCGGCCGAGGACACGCTGATCCGGTCACTGTGCGTGCCGGGTGACCACGTGGTCTTCCCCGACGACGCGTACGGCGGCACCTTCCGGCTGTTCGCCAAGGTGCTCGGCACCTGGGGTGTCGAGATGACCCCGGCGGCGGTGACGCACCCGGACGCGATCCGGGCCGCGATCCGGCCGGGCAAGACCAAGGTGGTCTGGCTGGAGACGCCGACCAACCCGCTGCTCAACGTGGCCGACATCGCGATCGTCGCCCAGATCGCGCACGACGCCGGCGCGTTGCTGGTGGTCGACAACACGTTCGCCTCGGCGTACCTGCAGCAGCCGCTGGAGCTCGGCGCCGACGTGGTGGTGCACTCCACCACGAAGTACATGGGTGGGCACTCCGACGTGATCGGCGGCGCGCTGATCGTCCGCGACCAGGAGCTGGCCGACAAGATCGCCTTCCACCAGAACGCGATCGGCGCGGTGGCCGGCCCGTTCGACTCCTTCCTGGTGCTGCGCGGTATCAAGACGCTCGGCGTCCGGATGGACCGGCACAGCGACAACGCGGAGAAGGTCGTCGAGTTCCTGCAGCGGCACCCGGGCGTCACCTCGGTGCTCTACCCGGGCATCGACGGCCACCCCGGTCACGAGACGGCCGCCAAGCAGATGAAGCGGTTCGGCGGGATCGTGTCGTTCCGGGTCACCGGCGGTCTGGAGCACGCGCTGGAGATCTGCAACAAGGCCGAGGTCTTCACCCTGGGTGAGTCGCTCGGCGGCGTCGAGTCGCTCATCGAGCACCCGGGCAAGATGACGCACGCCTCGGTCGCCGGTACACCGCTGGAGGTGCCGGCCGACCTGATCCGGCTCAGCGTGGGCATCGAGACGATCGACGACCTGCTGCTGGACCTCGACCGCGCGATGGCGTGAGCCTGTGGGTGGCGGTCGACTTCGGGTCGACCTTCACGAAGGCGATCGCGGTGGACGCGGGCTCGGGCGACCTGGTCGCCCGGGCCGAACACCGCACCACCATCGACACCGACGTACTGGACGGCTGGCAGGCCTGTCGTACTGCGCTGCTGGCGGCGGACGCCGGTGTCGCCAAGGCTGACGTGCTCGCCTGCTCCAGCGCGGGTGGCGGGCTGCGGATCGGTGTCGTAGGCAACGAAGAGCTCGTCACCGCGGAGGCGGGCCGGCGGGTCGCGTTGTCCAGCGGTGGGCGAGTGGTTGCTGTGGTCAACGGTGGGCTCACGGCAACTTCTCTGAAGGCGCTGCGGGCCGAGCGGCCTGACGTCGTCCTCTTGCTCGGCGGCACGGACGGTGGCAACTCGGCGGTCATCACTAACGCGGCCGCGGTGCTGGCGAAGTACAAGTGGCGGCGTCCTGTGGTTGCTGCGGGCAACGTTGATGCTCAGGGCGAGATTCGTGAGTTGTTGTCAGCGGCAAACGTTCCGCACGTGATCGCGGCGAACGTCGTACCGGAGATCGGGGTGTTCGCGCCGGACGGGGCGCGGGCGGCGATCCGGGAGATGTTCCTGGCGCATGTGATCGGTGGGAAGAACCTGTCCCGCGATCCGGGCTTCGCCGCGATGGTCCGGGCGGCGACGCCGGACGTCGTACTGCGCGGCGTCGGGGTGCTCGCCAAGTTGCACGGTGACGTCGCGGTGGTCGACATCGGTGGCGCGACCACGGACGTGCACTCGGTCATCGAGCTCGACCCGGAGGACGCGAACCTCGGCCGTGAGGTGGTCGCGACCCACCCGGTCACCCGGACCGTCGAAGGCGATCTCGGGATGCGCTGGAGCGCAGTACCGGTGGTGGCGGCCGGGATCGAGGCTGGCCTGCTCGAAGCCGGTACGCCGCTTGACGCTGCCGCCGCCCGGCGACACGAGGACCCCGCGTTCCTGCCGGGTGATGCGGCGGAGGCGTCGTACGACGAAACTCTTGCGCGGGTGGCCGCGACGGTGGCGCTGCGGCGGCACGCGGGCCGGCAGCGGGTGGTCTTCGGGCCGGGTGGCCGCGTGATCGAGCGCTCCGGCAAGGATCTGCGCGAAGTGGACCTACTGGTCGGGTCCGGGGGAGTGCTGCGGCACAACGGGCCGGAGGTCGCCGCGCGGATCCTCGGCGGCATCTCGCTCGGGGCGCAGGAGGAAGGCTGGCTGGTGCCGAACTCACCTCGCACCTGCGTGGACTCGGACTACGTTCTGGCCGGCGTCGGGCTCCTCGCTGACCTCGACCCGGTGGCTGCTGAAGGACTGGCCGCACAGATTCATGGAACGGTTGGCGCCGGGCACTAGTCTCGAAGAACTTTGAGACCCGGAGGTGTCATGAGCAAACCGGACGAGCCGGTCCGACCGGAATCCGACGACGCCGGTGTGCCGCATCCCGGGGTGCCTGACGTCGGCGGCGACCAGGAGAGCCCGGTCGCGGACAACTCCGCCGCCACTCGGGTCAGCACGACAGTGCCCGCCGCTGAGGAACACCTGGTCGCGTCGTCGAGCCGCGGGCGGGTCGATCTCGGCGTGACGCCGGCGATGCAGATCGCCAGTGCGTGGTCGTGGCGGTTCCTGGTGATCGTGGCAGCCGTGCTGGTGATCGGCTACGGGATGCGGTACCTGTCCGAGGTCGTCGTACCGGTGACCGTCGGCGTCCTGCTCACCGCGCTGCTCGTGCCGGTGACCAACGGGCTGCAGAAGCTTCGGCTACCGCGCGGTCCGGCCGCCGGCATCACGGTGATCGCGACGATCGTGGTCGTCGCCGGGCTGCTCACGCTGGTCGGCGCGCAGATCGCCAGCCAGTTCGACAAGTTGTCGGCCCAGGTCGGCGAGGGCGTCCAGCAGTTGCGCGACATGCTCCGGATCAGCTTCGGGCTGACCGAGAAGGACATCACCGACTCGCTCAACAAGCTCCGCGAAACCGTGATGAGTGGCGGCGGTATCGGTCAGCGCGCGGCCGAGGTCGGTACGACGGCGACGCACGCCATCGCGGGTATGTTCATCGCGCTGTTCTGCCTGTTCTTCTTCCTCTACCAGGGACCGCAGATCTGGGCCTGGGTGGTGCGGCTGTTCCCGCTGCACGCCCGCGACAAGGCGGACTCGTCCGGGCGCAAGGCCTGGGTCTCGCTGACGGCGTTCGTCCGCGCGACGATCATCGTGGCCGCGGTCGACGCGATCGGCATCTCCCTCGGCGCGGCGATCCTCGGCCTGCCACTGGTGAGCGCGATCGGCATCCTGGTCTTCGTCGGCGCCTTCGTCCCGGTGGTCGGCGCGCTGGTCAGCGGCATCGTCGCGGTCCTGGTCGCCTTGGTCGCCAAGGGCCCGATCGTCGCGATCATCATGCTGGCGGTCGTGATCGGCGTGCAGCAACTAGAGGCCCATGTCCTGCAGCCGTTCTTGCTCGGCCGCGCCGTCAGCGTCCACCCGCTGGCAGTCATCCTGGCGATCGCCACCGGCGTTGTCGTCGCCGGCATCGTCGGCGCCCTGCTCGCGGTCCCGACCGCCGCAGTCCTCAACACCATCATCAACCACCTGGCCGGCAACGACGTGGACCCAGAACCCCCACGCCCCATCCCCAGAACAATTCCCCGCCGCCGCCCACCCAGAAGACCAGTGGACGACCCACTCCCGTAAACCCAGCACGCCACTACGCGGTTGCGCTGGATCCGTCGCGGAGGACGAGAGGCGCGGCGTCAGCGTTCGCGTTCCTCGGGGCCGCGGGATTGTTCATAGGGGCGGCGGGTTGCTTCGCCGGTGGAGGCTGCTGCTTGGGGTACGCCGGGGCGGGTGTGGCCGGTCTGGAGGAGGCGCATGGAGTTGTCGAGGTCAGGGGACGCGGCGCGGGTTCGCATCTCCTGGGCCCAGGCGGACATGTCCTGCTTGAGGGCTGCGGTCTGCTCCGGGCCGAGGCCTTGTTCGGCGTACTTCGCGTCCGGGATGCGCGCGGCCGTCGACAACTGCTCGGCGAACATCTGCCGGTCCATCGGAGTGCCCTCGCGCTCGTCGCCCAGGGCAAGCAACTCGTCGCGGGAGTACCGGCCGTCCTGGACCGCGGACTGCAGGTCGACAAAATCCTTGGCTTCACCGCGACCATAGGCCGCACCCACCTTCGAACCGACCGCGTCGTCGACCGACAGTACCGGCCCCACGTCGGACTCCACCGCGGGACGGCTGCGGTAGTCGCGGCCCATGTCGAGCTGGGTCGTCCGGCCGTCCTTGGTGACCTGCAGCTGGGCGAACTCCTCGTACTGGCGGGGAACCGCGACCTGGTAGCCCTCCGCCTCGAAGGCCGACTGCACGTTGGTGACCGCGCTGTTGAAGTCCGTCTGCCGGTCGGTGAAGATGTCGACGTCCTTGGACGGCCTGCTGCCGATCCCGTGCATGGTCAACGCGTTGCCGCCGGCCAGCGCGAACCCCTGCTCGCGGCTGGCCGACAGGGCGATCCGGGCGGCTGCTTCGTGATCCGGATCCATCACTGCCACACGCCGCCGGCCCCCAGCGCCGCCAGCTCAGGGAACGCGGTGTGCCAGCGACGGACGCAGTACCGGGGCAGTCGCAGCTGCGGCCACAGCTCGATGAGCAGCTCCTTGTTCAGGAAACGGCTCAGGTCCTCGACGGTCGAGGCCTCGCTCAGCACCGCGGTGTACAGCGATACCCGGTCGTCGGAGTTGGCCAGGTCGTAGGTCCGCGGCGGACTCCAGTCGATCGGCACGCCGACCTCGACGGTCCCAGAACGCGGGCCGGTGAGCTGGTCGAGAGACTGCGGTACGACGTACGGGATCCGGGACGCGTACGTGTCTCCGGGCTGGGTCCGGCGCTCCTCGTTCATTCGGCCATTCTCGCTGATGCCTGGCTCAGCCGCTCGGCCCATTCGGTCGCGGTGGTGCGGATCCTGGCGATGAGCTCGGGTGATGCGCCGTAGCGTTCGAAGCCGGAGGCGGGGAGGCGGCTGGCGGTGCGGAGTTGGGTGGCGAGCATCGGGCGGTCCAGGGGAGTGGCTTCTCGGTGGTCGGCGAGGGTGAGGAGGGCGTCCGTGTCGTAGCGGCCGCTGTCGAGTACTGCCTGGATGTCCATGAGGTCTCGGGGCTCCAGGCGGGAGTACAGCGCGCCGACCTTGCTGCCGACCGCGTCGGGCTCTGACAGCACCGGGCCGACGGCCAGCTCGACGGGCGGGTGACCGCGGTGGTCGACGCCGAGGTCGGCCTTGGCGTTGGTGCCGTCCTCGGCGGTGACGACGAGCCGGGCGAAGAGCGGAGCCTGCCGGGCCACCACGACGTCGAGACCATCAGCCCGGTACGCCGCCGCAAGCTGCTCGACCGCCTGGGCGAAGAGCTCGGGGTCCAGCACATTGGTGAACAGGTCGATGTCGTCGGAGTCGCGTTCGCCGAAGCCGTGCGCTCGCAACGCATAACCGCCGGCTAGGACGAACCCGTCGCCGGCAACGGCACGCAGGCCGACGGTCGCCAGCCTGGTCTGCAGCGGATTCATGCCGACAGTCTGCGTCAGCCCGACCCGGTACGCCGGTACGCCGGCCGAGTCGCCGGCGCGAAACAGCCGCCGGGACGCCGGTCGAGTTGCCGGCGCAGATCAGCCGCCGGTACGCCGGCCGAATCGCCGGCACAGAACAGCCGCCCCCGGGGGATCCCGAAGGCGGCTGCTGGTAGTGGTGTGGATCAGTGCAAGGCGGCGGCGGACGAGGTTTCGATGTTCTGCTCGTCGGGGTTCTGCGGGCCGTCGGCGCGGCCGGCCAGGCGCTGCTCCGGGGTGATGATCGCGAGGACCAGGGCGATCGCCAGGAAGGGCAGCGAGACCAGGAACACGTCGTCCATCGCGCTGACCAGGCCGTTGAGGGCCCAGCCCTTCATCGGTTCCTTCAGCTCGTGCAGTGCCTGCACGCTGTTGGCGGCCTTGGCGAGTCCGTCGACCATGCTCTGGGTCGCGTTCGGGACGATGTCCTTCAGGTGGACCTCCAGCCGGCTGGTCAGCACCGCGCCGTACACGGCCGTGCCGATCGCGCCACCCATCGAACGGAAGAACGTCATCGTCGAGGTCGCGGTCCCCATGTGCTGCCGGGGCACGCTGTTCTGCGCGGCCGTGACGGTGATCTGCATCGACAGGCCGAGACCGGCTCCCATCACGAACATGTAGATCGCCAGGTGCCAGTACGGCGTGGTCAGCCCGATCGTGGACAGCATCACCATCGCACCGCCGACCAGGACCGCGGAGATGATCGGGTAGATCTTGTACCGCCCGGTCTTGCTCATCAGCTGGCCGCTCGGGATCGAGGCGGAGAAGATGCCGACGATCATCGGCAGCAGGGCCAGCCCCGACCTGGTCGGGGACATGTCCTTGACCGCCTGCAGGTACAGCGGCAGGAAGATCAGCGCACCGAACATCGCGAATCCCAGCAGGAACGCGTAGCCCGCGTAGCCGGAGAAGATGCGGCCCTTGAACAGGTCCATCGGGATGATCGGTTCGGACACCCGCAGCTCGACCAGGACGAAGACGACGGCCAGTACGACGGCGCCGATCAGCAGCGCGAGCGTGGTGACGTTGCCCCAGCCGTTCTCGGGACCGGACCAGGACACCGCCAGCAGCAGCGCGGTCACCGCGCCGGTCACGATCGCGGCGCCCAGGTAGTCGATCTTGTGGTTGCGCCGCACGTGCGGCAACTTCAGGACGGCGGCGACGACGGCCAGTGCGACCAGGCCGATCGGCAGGTTGATCCAGAAGATCCAGCGCCAGCCCGGTCCGTCGGTGAGCAGGCCGCCGAGCAGCGGGCCGGCCACCGAGGACAGACCAAAGACGGCACCGAACCATCCCATGTACTTGCCGCGCTCGCGCGGCGGGACCACGTCGGCGATGGTGGCGAACGCCAGCGACAGCAGGCCGCCGGCGCCCAGACCCTGGACGGCCCGGAAGCCGATCAGCATCTCGATGTTCTGCGCCAGCGCTGCCAGCACCGAACCGGCCAGGAAGGTGACGATCGCCGCGATGAACAGCGGGCGCCGGCCGTACAGGTCGGAGATCTTGCCCCACAGGGGAGTGGAGGCGGTCGACGTCAGCAGGTACGCCGTGACCACCCAGGACAGCTTGTCGAGACTGTTGAACTCGCTGACGATCTGCGGCAGCGCGGTACCGACGATGCTCTGGTCGAGGGCGGCCAGGAACATGCCGGCCATCAGGCCGCCGAGGACCACCATGATCTGCTTGTGGGACAGGTAGCTCGGGGCATCCGGGTCTGGCGCTGCGCCGCCGCCGGCGACGGCGGGCTCTGTGGTGCTCATCTGTTGTTCTCCACGTTCTCTACGGATTTGCGGTGCGCGGCGGCGGCAGCGGCCCAGCCCTTGTCGGCCCAGGCCTTGCCGGCGTCGCCACGCTCGTCGACGAGACTGGTGACGCCGTCGGCGAACCGGGTCATCAGCCGCTCGAAAGTCTCGATATCGCTCTCGGACCAGCCGTTCATCGCCTGGCTGAGCAGTTCCATCCGCCGCTTGGCGGCGGCTTCCCACTCTTCGCTGCCCTGCTCGGTCAGCTCGACCCGGAAGGCGCGTCCGTCGTCGGGGTCCGGGGAGCGGCGCAGCAGGCCCGCCTGCTCGAGCGCCCGGACGTGCCGGCTGGCGGTCGAGGCGTCGATCTCCATCTTGGCGGCGAGATCGGACAGCCGCAGTGCGCCGTTGCACCGCAGGACGAACAGCACGAGATGAGCGCTGTGGTCGATCGTGTCGCCGGGTTGCTTCGACCGCAGCCTGCGGCCGATCCGGGTGAAGGCGTGCAGAACGCCCTCCACCGGCGTCTTCGGCTCTGAGCCTTCATTTACATGCATGGTGCAAGCATATACATACTTGCGTGATGCACGCAAATGGTTTCTGGGAGGACAGAATGAGGCAATCGGGCGAACTTGGAGGACGGGTATGCAGCAGGTGGCGGTAGTGACCGGCGGGGGATCGGGGCTGGGGCGGGAGATGGCGCTCGCGCTGGCCGCAGTCGGGTTCCAGGTCACGGTGACCGGGCGGACCGAGGCGAAACTGCGCGAGACGGCCCAGGCGGCCAGCGTGGCTGCTGTCGGGTCGGCGGGTGTGGGAGAGGTGCGGACCGCAGTACTGGATGTGGTGGATGGTCGTGCTGTGGCTGCGTTCTTCGAGTCGCTGGAGCGGATCGATCTGCTGGTGAACAACGCGGGGACGGGGGCGCCGGCGGCCGCAGTACAGGATGTGACCGAGGAGGACTGGCGGCGAGTTGTCGACACGAATCTGACTGGGTCGTTTCTGTGTGCGCAGGCGGCGTTCGCGTTGATGTTGCGGCAGGAGCCGTCGGGTGGGCGGATCATCAACAACGGCTCGATCTCGGCGCACGCGCCGCGGCCGCACGCGATCGCGTACACGGCGTCGAAGCATGCGATCACCGGCCTGACCAAGGGCCTGGAGCTGGAAGGCCGCGGGCGCGGGATCACGGCTTGCCAGATCGACATCGGCAACGCGGCCACGTCGATGACGGCGGGGATGGGCGAGGGGGTGCTGCAGGCCGACGGCTCGGTGGCGGCCGAGCCAACCTTCGACCCGAAGATCGTGGCGGACTTCGTGGTGCGGATCGCCCAGTTGCCCACCGACGTCGCAGTGCCAACCCTGACAGTGATGGCGGCCGGCATGCCGTTCGTGGGGCGCGGCTAGGTACTGCGCACCTCCGTAATCCGCGGGCGGCTTGTCGGTGGGGCGGTCTAGGGTCGGGGTGTGGCGGAGTTGCGGGAGTCGTTGGTGCGGGCGCGGGGGTTGCGGAAGTCCTATGGGGACTTCGAGGCCGTCGCGGGGATCGACCTGGACGTCTGGAAGGGCGAGGCGTTCGGGTTCCTCGGACCGAACGGCGCGGGCAAGTCGTCGACGATGCGGATGATCGGGGCGGTGTCGCCGATCAGTGGTGGTGAGTTGCGGATCCTCGGGATGGATCCGGCGACCGACGGGCCGGCGATCCGGGGGCGGCTGGGAGTCTGTCCACAGGACGACTCACTCGACCTCGAGTTGTCCGTGCACGAGAACCTGACGATCTACGGCCGGTACTTCGGGCTCAGCCGGGCCGTCTGCCGGGAGCGGGCCGACGAGTTGCTCGAGTTCGTCGCGCTGACCGAGAAGGCCAAGGTCAAGGTCGACGAGCTGTCCGGTGGGATGAAGCGGCGGCTGACGATCGCCCGGTCCCTGGTGAGCAAGCCGGACCTGTTGCTGCTGGACGAGCCGACGACCGGGCTGGACCCGCAGGCGCGGCATCTGCTCTGGGACAAGTTGTTCCGCCTGAAGCAGGCGGGCGTCACGCTCATCATCACCACCCACTACATGGACGAGGCCGAGCAGCTGTGTGACCGGCTGGTGGTGATGGATGCCGGCCAGATCGCGGCCGAGGGGTCGCCGGCCGAGCTGATCCGCGACTACTCGACCCGTGAGGTGACCGAGCTGCGGTTCGGGCCGGAGGTGATGAGTTCGGATCACGATGCTTTGGCCGGCAAGGTGGAGGACCTCGCGCAGCGCATCGAAGTACTGCCTGATCGGTTGCTGCTCTACACCGATGACGGTGAGCGTGCGGTCGCGGCGGTGCACGAGCGTGGTCTGCAGCCCGCGGCCGTCCTGGTACGCCGGTCCACCCTGGAGGACGTGTTCCTCCGGTTGACCGGCCGGACCCTGGTCGACTGATGTCCGTCGCGGTGGAGAACGGCCTGCGTCAGTTCGACTACTGGCTCACGGTCTACAAACGCACCTGGAAGGGCAGCCTGGTCAGCAGTTTCCTGCTGCCACTGCTCTATCTGGCCGCGATGGGGATCGGGCTCGGATCGTTTGTCGACGGCAACGGGACGGGTGCGCTCGGCGGCGTCAGCTATCTGCAGTTCATCGCGCCGGGGCTGCTCGCCGCGACCGCGTTGCAGATCGCGGTGGGCGAGTCGACGTACCCGGTGATGGGCGGGATCAGGTGGCACAAGACCTACTTCTCGATGGTCGCCACGCCGCTGCGGCCGGCCGACGTGATGTACGGGCAGCTGGCCTTCATCGCCTTCCGGGTGCTGACGACCTGCCTGGTGTTCCTCGCGGTGATCGCCGCCTTCGGTGGGCTGGGATCGGCGTGGGGTCTGCTCGCGTTGCCGGTCGCGTTGCTCACCGGGATGGCGGCGTCGGCGCCGGTCTGCGCGGTCGCGGTCGGGCTCGACAACGACGCCGGTTTCGCGATGATCTTCCGGTTCGGCGTCATCCCGGCGTTCCTGTTCTCCGGCGCGTTCTTCCCGGTCTCGCAACTGCCGAACTGGATCGAGTGGCTCGCCTACGTGAGCCCGTTGTGGCACGGCGTCGAGTTGTCCCGTGACCTCAGCCTCAGCACGGTCGAAGTCCTGCCCGCGCTCGGCAACCTCGCCTATCTGGCGGCCTGGTTCGCCGTCGGCACCTGGTTCGCGGTCCGCCGCCTGCACGAGAGGTTGATCAGCTGATGGCGACACTCGCCGCCCGCGTCGTACCAGTACCGGTGCGGCCCGGCAACGGCCGCCAGTTGGTGGAGCGCAACTTCCTGGTCTACCGCCGGGCCTGGGTGGTGTTCGTCTCCGGGTTCTTCGAGCCGGTGTTCTACCTGCTGTCGATCGGCATCGGAGTCGCCCAACTGGTCGGTGACTTCACCCTGTCCGACGGCACGGTGATCGGGTACGCGGCGTTCGTCGCGCCCGCGATGCTGGCCAGTTCCGCGATGAACGGGGCGATCTTCGACTCGACGTACAACATCTTCTTCCGGATGAAATACGCCAAGCTCTACGACTCGATCCTCGCCACGCCGCTGCGGCCGTGGGACGTCGCGACCGGTGAGGTGACGTGGGCGTTGCTGCGCGGCGCGTGCTACTCGGCGATGTTCATCCTGGTGATGCTCGCGCTGGGCCTGGTGGAGTCCTGGTGGGCAGTGCTCGCGCTGCCGGGGGCGGTGCTGATCGGCTACGCGTTCGCCGGCGCCGGGATGGCGCTGACCACGTTCATGCGCAGCTGGCAGGACTTCGAGTTCGTCCAGCTGGCGACGATGCCGATGTTCCTGTTCTCGGCGACCTTCTACCCGGTCGAGACCTACCCCGGCTGGATCCGCTGGCTGGTCGAGCTCACCCCGCTCTACCAAGGGGTGGTGCTGGAGCGAGCCCTCACCACCGGCACGGTCAGCTGGACCCTGCTCATCAACGCCCTGTACCTCGCGGCGATGGGCACCGTCGGCATGTACGTCGCCTCCCGCCGCCTCGGCAAGCTCCTCCTCAAGTAGCAATCAGTCTGCGAAGCCACCAGAGAGCACCGCGGATCATGGCGCCGGTACCCCGATCGGACAGGTGATCCGCGAGGTGCAGGGAGGTCATCGTTTGATGGAGCGCGCCCAGCTCCTCGGCGAGCGTGAGCGCGCGGCGCAGCTCGGCCGGCGACGCGTACTCCTGCCACTCGGCCAGATAGGCGTCTCGCACCTGCGGGCTGGTCGACAGCGGTGATCGTTTCTCGACGAAGGTGACCAGGTCGAGGAACGGATGCGACACCGCCGCGTCGGTCCAGTCGAAGGCCAGCACCTCCCCATCCCGTACTGCAAGGTTGCGCGGGTGCAGGTCGCCATGCAGCAACGTCTCCGGTACGCCGATCGCCGCCAGCTCGCCGATGGCTTTCCGCAACTCCTCCGCCCGGCGAGGCAGCTCGGCGCGCTCGTGCGGCTCGAGTTGCTCGGTCGCCGCGTTGGCCCCGAGGAGCCGGTCGATTTCGCCGTCGAGCACCGCGAGTCGGCGATCTACGCAGGTGAGGGAGAAAAGCACCTCGGTCTGGTCCGCGAAGCTGCGCTGCAGACGCGCATGACCCCGCAAGGACTCGATCCACAGCTCAACCCCGGTTTCATGAGCCAGCGCCCGCCCGAGATCGGGCAGCAGCATCCAAGCGCGCTCCTCGTCGATCGCCAGCGGCGCGGGAACCTCACCGGGCCGGGCGTCGGACAGCCCGCGCAACAACACCGGCTCATGCGCGAACAACAACGGCAACGCGTCGGCCCGGGCCGGCCGGATCGTGCTCGAATGCCCCAGAGCCTTGAAATACACGTTCCCTTTGGCAGTGGGACACCGCAGTACGTTCGACAAACCCCAGCACCGCACTTGAGCCGGTACGCCGGTCAGCGGGGTGCCCGCGTCGGTCAGCTGCTTCTTGATCCACGGCAGCGCCTCGGCGTACCAGCCAGGTCTCGTCCAGGCCGGTGTCACGGGAGCATCCGAGGGCAGGGCCAGCTGCCGTCTCGCTGACTCGGCCGCTGGGTCGTCGAAGTCGGCAACCCAGCGCGCCCCGGGAGGGATCGCCCCGGTGTTCACCATCAGATACATCACCTCGCCGGACCCAGCGCCGGACCCAGCGGCAGCTTTGCCGTCGTCGAGGCAGCTCAGGACGTACGCATCGATCCCGAGCTGATCGCTCAAAGCCCGCACCGCCGGCTCGACATCGGGGAACCAGAAGTCGTCCGCGACCTCCACCCGAGGGAGCCCAGTAGGCAACACCAGAAGGGATTCGTCGTCCGGTCGCACCACCACCGCCGTGACTCTCATACGGGTTGACGCTAGTTGACCCACGCAAGCCAAATTCCGATGCCGTGACGGTCACCTGCTGCAACCAGTCGGTCGCACCCAGCGTCCGACGGATATGGTCAACCTCTTCGCCGCCTGGTTCCGGCGCATCAAGGATCAAGCGACCGTCCTCGAGCAACTGAAGGCACCGCTGGAGGAGCTGCCCGGCGGTCAGGATCAGTGGATCCAGGACTCGATGGACTGGTTCGTCGAGCAGTTCGGGCGCGACGTGCTGGAGCGCCCGATCGTGCTGCCGTCCGAGTTCGTTGCGGCGGAGTACGACGGCTCCGAGACGGCTGCGCGCGCCCTCTTCGAGCGGGTTCGCGAGCGGATGGGCGTGCTGCCCGGCCGGCTGATAGTGCGCTTCGACCTGGATGCCCTCGACGGCCACCTCGACAGGTACCGCGGTAGGCAGGCGCCCCAGATCGCCGGAGCGACTCGCCTGCGGTTCGGGTCGTGGCTGCCGGGCAAGGAGTACAACACGGTCTTCATCAGCGGGCGGCTGCTTGCCGAGCCGTCCGTGCTGGTGGCGAACTTCGCCCACGAGATCGGGCACGAGGTGCTGCTCGGCTCGGGCCGGGTCAGCGTCTCCCGGCCGGACCAGGAGTCGCTGACCGATCTGCTGGCCGTCGTGACACAAACAACGCAAACCACCGCACCGGCCCGCCTGACCTGGGACGCGCGCCTCTGGGGCGCCCTCCTCGTGGTCTGCGGCGTGATCTTCCTCGACGGCCTGGACGTGTCCATGGTCGGTATGTCGCTGCCCTCGATCGGGGCCGACCTGGGCGTCTCGCTCTCCTCCCTGCAGTGGGTCGTCACCGGCTACGTGCTCGGGTACGGCGGGTTCCTGCTGCTCGGTGGCCGCACGGCCGACCTGCTCGGTCGCCGCAAGGTCTTCCTGATCGCGCTGGCCGTCTTCGCCGTGGTCTCCATGCTGAGCTCACTGGCCACCAACCCCGAACTGCTCGTCGCGACCCGGTTCGTGAAGGGCATCGCCGCCGCCTTCACCGCGCCGGCCGCGCTCTCGATCCTCACCACGACCTTCCACGAGGGCCCGGATCGCAACCGTGCCCTCAGTATCTTCACCACCTGCGCCGCCAGCGGCTTCTCGATGGGCCTGATCCTCGGCGGCCTGCTGACCGAGGTCGGCTGGCGCTGGACCTTCCTCGCGCCCGGCCCGGTCGCGCTGATCGTGCTGCTGTTCGCCGTCAAGCTGATCCCGAACAGCCCCCGCGACGAGACCGTCAGCGGGTACGACGTACCGGGTGCCATCACCGTCACGGCCGGCATGCTGACGCTGGTCTTCGCGGTCGTCGGCGCCGAAGGGGCCGGCTGGGGATCCTTCCGCACCATCGGCCTGTTCGTCCTGGCCGCTGCCCTGCTGGCGGCCTTCGTCCTGATCGAACTGAAGACCAAGTACCCGCTGGTCCGGCTCGGCATCTTCCGGGAAGGCAACCTGCGGCGCGCCAACCTGGCGATCATGACGGTCTTCGGGGCCTACGTCTCCTTCCAGTTCATCGGAACGCTCTACCTGCAGAACATGCTCGGCTGGTCGTCGCTGGAGACCGCGCTCGGCTTCCTGCCGGCCGGCCTGATCGTGGCCTTCCTGGCGCCGAACGCCGGCAAAGTGGCGGACCGGATCGGTACCGAGCGGATGGTCGCGACCGGCCTGGCGCTGTTCGTCGTCGGCTACGCGCTGTTCCTGCGGATCGGCCCGTCGTCGGACTACGTGGCGACCGTGCTGCCGACGATCGTGCTGATCGGTCTCGGCTTCGCGCTCAGCTTCCCGGCGCTGAACATGCAGGCGGTCAACGGCATCCCGGACCACGAGCAGGGGCTCGCCTCGGGGGTCTTCAACACCTCCAGCCAGGTGGGTGGAGCGATCGTGCTCGCCATCACCACCGCGGTGATCGGTAGCCAGTCGCATGGCGTCACCACGCCGAGCGGGATGCTCTCGGCGTACAAGCCGGCCCTGATCGTCATCACCGCCATCACCATCGGCGGCCTGCTGATCGGCCTGGCTGGGCTGCGTGGCCTGAACGCCCGGCGGGCTTCCGCGGCCGCGGAAGCTGCCGAACTCGAAGCAGTGCAGAAAGAACTGGCGGACGAGGAAATGAGCCCGGTCGCCTGAACACCACAGAGAGAAGCAGTGCGGGTCACGGGCTACTCCGCCGTGACCCGCACTGCCATGTTCCAGTTGGGCGTGGCTGGGCACCGGTGATGGATGCGCACCGAAGAGTCGGAAGGTCGTCTCCTGGCCGCGAGGTACCGGCTACTCGAAGTACTGGGCCGGGGCGGGATGGGGTTGGTCTGGCATGCGCGGGACGAGGTGCTCGACCGCGAGGTGGCGGTCAAGGAGATCGTGCTGCCGCCCGAGTTGCCCGAGGAGGAACGCGCCGTACTGCGACGCCGAACGCTCCGGGAGGCCCGCTCGGCGGCCAGGCTCAGTGACCCGAACGTCGTCGCTGTGTACGACGTCGTGGAGGAAGAGGGCCGGCCGTGGATCGTGATGGAGTTCGTCAAGTCCCGCACGCTGGCCGACGTCGTCCGGCAGGACGGGCCGCTGCCGTACCGGCAGGTGGCGAAGATCGGGCTGCAGGTGCTGGCCGCATTGGAGGCGGCGCATCCGGCGGGCGTGCTGCATCGCGATGTGAAGCCGAGCAATGTGCTGCTGGCCGACGATGGGCGCGTGGTGCTCACCGACTTCGGCATCGCGACGCTGGAGGGTGAGTCGACGCTGACCCAGTCGGGGACGCTGGTGGGATCTCCGGCGTACATCGCTCCTGAACGCGTGCAGGCGCGAGGCGCCGGGCCCGAGTCGGACCTGTGGTCGCTGGGCGCCACTCTGTACACGGCGGTCGAGGGTCGGCCGCCGTACGAGCGCGGCAATGCGCTGACCACCCTGACCGCTGCGGTGACCGAGCCTCCCGATCCACCGAGGCTGGCGGGGCCGCTGTGGCCGGCACTGGAAGGTCTACTCCGCAAGAGCCCAGCAGACCGCGTAGACGCCGCTACCGCCCGCCAGTTGCTACTACAAGCGGCCACCCCCATCACTCCGGCAACCGTGCCGCGTCCTGCGCCCACCCCACGACCTGACGCGGATCGGGGGCAGGGGACTCGGGTGCTTCCGGTGCCGCCGGTTGTTCCGGAGGCCGAGGTGCCGGAGGTCGCCTCTGCGTCCACCTCGCCGGTTGTGCCACCGCCTGCGCCACCGCCTGTGGCTCCGCCGCCGCCTTCGGGCGACCGGAGGCCTCGGCTGCTGCCTGTGCTGTTGGTTTGCCTGTTGCTGATTGCAGCTCTTGGGGCGTGGGCCGCCTTCCGTCCGGACGACGACAGCCCGCGGAGCCAGTCACCGGGGACGTCCAGTGCGGCACCTACGGTTGCGCCGACCTCGCAGCCGACTGCTGCAGGGCAGAGCAGTGCCCCTCCGAGTAGTCAGCCCCAGACCAGCCAGCCACAGACGAGCCAGCCGCAGACCAGCCAGCCGCAGACGAGTCAGCCGCCGAGCACCCGGCCGCAGAGCAGTGCGCCTTCCACTCCGGCTCCGACCACGCGGCCAACCAGTCGGAACACTCAGCCGGGCAACGCGGGCGCAGTACCGGCTGGGTTTGAGCGGCATGTCGATCCGACCGGGTTCTCGCTCGCAGTACCGGACAACTGGACCGTGCGGCGCGAAGGAAGCCGGGTGTACTTCCGTGAGTCCGGGGGGCCGCGCTTCCTGCTCATCGACCAGACCGACCAGCCGAAGGCTGATCCGGTGGCCGACTGGCGTCAGCAGGAGGCTGCGCGACGGGACAGCTATCCGGAGTACAGGCGGATCCGGCTGGAGGCGGTGGACTACTTCCAGAAGGCTGCCGACTGGGAGTTCAGCTACGCGGTCCGCGGCGGGCGGCAGCACGTGCTGAACCGTGGCGTGGTCACCAGCCCGCAGCAGGCGTACGGGATCTACTGGTCGACACCCGAGGGGCAGTGGGCGGCTAGTCAGGATCTGTGGCGCACCATCACGGACAGCTTCCGCCCGGCCACCTGACCCCTGTCCTGGCACCTGGGCGGCGGGCAGTTCAGGGGCTGCGCGGGAGAGCTCCGGGCTATCCCCGATTGGTTTCGACCCGTCCGGGTGCTGGACTGGGGGTATGAGCGATCAGAGCAACTACGACCGACGGGTCAAGGACATCCTCGACCGAGTCGCCAACGGCCACCTCACCTCCGAAGAAGCCGCGACCCTGATCGCTGCCATCCCGACCACGTCCAGCTCAGAGAGCGCCCCACCCACCCCCGGCGCCTCCGGCGAACCCAGCACGCCCGCCGCTGAGGCGGAAGACGAGGCTGATTCCGGTACGCCGTCGGCGGCTGTCTGGGCCGAGGTCGTCGACACGCCCGACACCACGATCCCGGCACCCGGCGCGCCGAAGCACGCCGCAGAGCCGTCGCAGCCTTCGCAGCCGGCTGAGCCGACTGTGGCGGCTTCAGGTGGCGAGGGCAGCGTGGTGGATGACGCCGCGATCGTGCGGGAGCCCGAGCGGACGGCCGAGCCGCCGCCGGCCGCCGAGTCGGTGGTTCAGGACGAGACGTTGCACAGCAATCTCGTCGTACCGGCCGGCGTACGACGGGTGACGATTCGCGCGAT
The DNA here is from genome assembly GCF_050943845.1 of Kribbella sp. CA-294648. Lineage (NCBI taxonomy): Bacteria > Bacillati > Actinomycetota > Actinomycetes > Propionibacteriales > Kribbellaceae > Kribbella > Kribbella sp. CA-294648. The sequence continues at coordinate 7,063,934 of NZ_CP191981.1, read as the reverse complement.
CGGCCGCCGGGTGCGGCTGATCGGGGAGCCGGCCGTCACCGGTGTCGCGGTCGACGGGCCGCACGTGATCAAGCGCGACGGCGACACCCTCGCGATCAGCAGCGAAGGCGACATGGGCGTCTCGATCGACGGGTTCAGCATGCTGCGCAACCCGACCGACCTGAAGTCGCACGTGAACGGCCTCGCCAAGGAGCTGTCGATCCGGGTCAACCCGATGCTCCAGGTGGAGATCGAGGTGACCGGCGGAAGTGTCACGGCCGAACGCCTCCCCGGCCTGGCCCGCGTCCGCGTCACCGCCGGGACGGCGAAGGTCACCGACGTCGACGGCCCGATCGACCTGCTCGTCCAGGCCGGCACCGCCACCCTCGACGCCCAGATCACCAAGGGCCGCTCCCGGGTGCGGGTCGAGTCCGGCGCTGCCAACGTCATCCTCCGCCGCGGCTCCGACGTCCGCGTCCACACCGAAGCCCAACTCGGCCGCGTCAGCTGGTCCGGCGCAGTCTCCGGTCAATCCAAAGACGTGGAAATCGGCCGAGGCCGAGCCGCTCTGGACGTCGAGGTCCTGGTCGGCTCCGCCCAAATCACCTCCGACTAACCGCACATCTACCTGCACGCCCCGCCTCAGTGGCTGTCTGCTGGGGTGGGGATGGTGCGGAGGGTGCGGTAGGGGGAGAGGAGTAGCCAGGTGGTGCCTAGCAACGTGGCTAGGCCGGCTATGAGAAGGGTGGGGCGTAGGCCGAGGGCTGTGGCAGTGAGGCCGCCTAGGAGGCTGCCTACGGGGGCAGCTCCCCAGCTGACGAAGCTCATGGTGGCGCTGACTCGGCCCTGGAGGTCTGGTGGGCACAGGCGTTGGCGGGTGCTGATCGCCAGGATGTAGCTGACGATGATGCAGATCGCCGCCAGCAGAGTGCCCAGTACATACCAGGCGAGTCCCCAGCCGGGCCCGGTCAGCGCCTGCATCGTGAACGCCACCCCGATGCCCGCTGACGACAGTACGAGCGCCCGTGCGTCGCCCACCCGCCTGCTCAGCCGCTCCGTGAACCATGAAGCCGCCAGCGCACCCAGTAAGCCGACCATGCTGAGCAGCCCGATCGTGCTCGGCGACAGGTGGATCTCCCGGACCAGGAACACGATCATCACCGCCCCGCTGGCCATCTGGAACAGCATCGTCGTGGTCTGGTTCAACGCGATCGGGCGCAACAGCGGATGCCGGAACACGTACTGCAGCCCTTCACCGATCTCCCGCCGCAGGTTCGGCCGTTCCGCCGGCGCCGGCCGCGGTTCCGGAGTACGGATCGAGCGGAGCCACAAGGCTGACCAGAGGAAGCCGACGGCGTTGAGGCCGAGCGTGACGGCTGCACCGATCCACTGGACCAGGAACCCGCCAGCACCAGCTCCTGCGATAGCGGCAACCGAGTGGTTGGCCGCGAGCTTCGCATTGCCGGGCAGGAGCTGTTCAGGAGCGAGCAACCGCGGCGGATAGGAGCTGTGCGCCACGTCGAACAGCACAGTCAACAGACCAGCCACCGCCAGTACGACGTACAGCTGCGTGAGAGTCAGTACTCCGAACCACGCCGCCACCGGGATGGACCCGAAGAGCACAGCCCGGCCCAGATCCGCAGCGACGAGCACCGGCAGGCAGCGCACTCGGTCAACCCAAGCGCCGGCGAACAACCCGATCAGCAGCCAGGCTGCCGTCTCGCAGGTGCGCAGCAGCGAGACCTGCAGCGTGGAGGCGTCCAGGACCAGTACTGCGAGCAGCGGCGCCGCCATCATGCCGAGGCGACTGCCGAGCTGGCTCAGCAGGTCCGCGATCCACAAGCGGCGGAAGTCGGGATGGCGGAGGATGCCCGGCGGCGTGGGGCCGGACCCGTCGCGAGCGGGAGGCGTCATGAAGCCGACGGTAGGACGCAAACTTGAGCCCTGTCGACTCAATGTCAACAAAGTTGAGTCGAGGCGACTCAGGTTGGGCTGGCACGGAAAAGCCCTCGAAAACTGTCGGCGAGGTCCGCCAGGATGACCTGCATCACATCCCTGGAAGGAGCGGCTGCGATGGCTGCAATCGAGGCGAGCGGCCTCGTGAAGACGTTCAAGGCCCGCAAGAACACGGTCAAAGCGCTCGACGGTATCGACCTGGAGGTCCCCGAAGGCACCGTGCTCGGTCTGCTCGGGCCGAACGGCGCGGGCAAGACCACCACGGTCCGGGTGCTCACCACGCTGATGAGGCCGGATGCGGGCAGCGCCCGCGTGCTCGGCCACGACGTGGTGAAGGAGGCCGACACCGTGCGCAGTCTGGTCGGGCTGTCCGGCCAGTACGCCGCGGTCGACGAGCTACTGACCGGCCGGGAGAACCTGTGGATGTTCGGCCGGCTCTACCGGCTGAACAGCGCGCAGGCCAAGCAGCGGGCCGACGAACTGCTCGAGATCTTCGATCTGACCGACGCGGCCGACCGGATCCTGAAGACGTACTCCGGTGGCATGCGCCGCCGGCTCGACCTGGCCGGTTCGCTGATCGCGCACCCGAAGGTGCTGTTCCTGGACGAGCCGACCACCGGGCTCGACCCGCGCAGCCGGCTCGACCTGTGGAAGATCATCCGCGACCGGGTCAGCGAGGGCGTGACGATCCTGCTGACCACGCAGTACCTGGAAGAGGCCGACGAGCTGGCCGACACGATCGCCGTGGTCGACCACGGTTCGGTGATCGCCCGCGGTACGGCGGACGAGCTGAAGGCCAAGGTGGGTGGCGAGCGGATCGAGCTCGTGGTGAGCGAGCCCGACGAGACCTATCGGGCGCTCGAGCTGCTGACCGCGGCACTGGAGATCACCGACCCGGACGCGACCACGCTCGAGCAGCACAGCAAGCGGGTGACGATGCCGGCACCGGGCGGCTCGGACGCGCTGGTCACGGTGATCCGCACGCTGGACAACGCCGGGATCCGGATCGCCGACATCGGTCTGCGCCGGCCGACGCTCGACGACGTGTTCCTCAGCCTGACCGGCCACGTGACCGACAACCCCGACACGGCCACCGACGAGGACCAGGCCGGCTCCGCGAAGAAGAAGGTGAAGTCATGAGCACGACCGGTACGCCGGTGAAGGTGAGCCCGCTCGGCCGGGCGGTCTCGGATGCGGGCATCCTGGCCTGGCGCAGCCTGAAGCGCATCCCGCGGACTCCGGACATGCTGATCTACGCGACCATCCAGCCGATCATGTTCGTGCTGCTGTTCGCGTACGTCTTCGGCAACGCGATCCCGATCCCGGGCTTCCCGGGGGCGCGGGCCTACCGGGAGTTCCTGATGTCCGGGATCTTCGCGCAGACGATGGCGTTCGCGGTCGCCTCGGCCAGCGTCGGGCTCGCCGACGACATGTCCAAGGGCCTGATCGACCGGTTCCGGTCGCTGCCGATGGCGCGCTCGGGCGTGATCGCCGGGCGGGTGATCGGTGACGTCGTCTTCAACGCGTTCGTCATGCTGGTGATGGTGATCTGCGGCTTCATCGTCGGCTGGCGCTGGCACAACGGTCTGGGCAACGCACTGGCGGCGTTCGCGATCCTGCTGCTGTTCGCGTTCGCCATGCTGTGGGTCGGCGCGCTGATCGGCCTGTCGGTCGGCGGCCCGGAGGTCGCGGCCTCAGCCGGGCTGCTCTGGCTGTTCCCGTTGACGTTCCTTTCGAACGCCTTCGTGCCGACCCCCAACCTGCCCGGCGGTCTGCAACCGGTGGCCGAGTGGAACCCGATCTCCTCGATCGTCGCCGCCTGCCGTCACCTGTTCGGCAACCCGAGCCCGTTCGCCAGCCCCGACGGCTTCCCGGCCCAGCACCCGGTCCTGCTCTCCCTGATCTGGTGCACCGTCATCATCGCCGTCTTCGCCCCACTCGCCGTCAACAAGTACCGCCGAGCCACCGGCCACTGAGACCCCGCAGTACCGGCTCGGACGTAGTACCGGAGCAAAGAAGAACCCCGGGGACCGATGTGAACTGGTCCCCGGGGTGTCTTCCAGGAAGCGGTCAGGCTTTGAAGGGGACCGCGGCGACGATCTCCACCGTGACGGGCTTGCCGTTCGGGGCCTCGTAGGTCGCCTTCTCACCCTTCTTCTTGCCCAGGATGGCCGAGCCGAGCGGGGACTGCGGTGAGTACACGTCGATGTCGACCGAGGTGTCCAGGGCGAGCAGCTCGCGGGAGCCGAGCAGGAACGTCTCGACCTCGTCGTCACCGGCGAACTTGATCGAGACCTTCATCCCGGGCTCGACCTTGCCGCCGGCCTTCGGGGTCTCGCCGACGCGGGCGCGGCGCAGCATGTCCTCGAGCTGCCGGATCCGCGCCTCCATCTTGCCCTGCTCGTCCTTGGCGGCGTGGTAGCCACCGTTCTCCTTGAGGTCGCCCTCGTCCCGCGCCTCGCTGATCCGCTGGGTGATCTCGGACCGGCCGGGACCCTTCAGCTCCTCGAGCTCGGACTTCAGCTGGTCGTAACCATCCTGTGTCAGCCAGACAACGCTGTCCTCGTCGATCTTCTGCGTCACGGGCTGCTCCTTTGTCGATGGGATGGGTAGAAAAGCAACAGGGCCGCCGTCGTCGACGGCGACCAATCCACTGAGCGTAGCAAGACTGCGCTCAGAACCCCACAGTTCTTCGCCTGCGCAAACACTTGGCAAACGGTTACCAACGAAGTCGAGGTAATCGTTTGCCCTGCCCGGGCTGCCCGGAAAGAGCCGGCGCGGGGGGATCCTCAGTTCGGACGGTGGGCGTCGGCCGTAGTACAGCCGATCAGTACGACGGCCGTCGCGGCCCGCTGCGTGGTCAGCGTCGCGTCGACCGCCTGCTGGCGGGGCGAATCGGCGGGCACCGTCACGGTGATCTCGCCGACGATCGAGAAGTCGGCCGCTTTCGCCTGCACCCGGCACTGCGCCTCGACCGACTTGGTCCGATCGACCTGGATCGTCGCGGTCGCCGAGGTCGGCGAAGTGATCCGGAAACCCAGCAGCCGCGACGATACCGGCGGGTTCGACTGGATCAGCGCGACCCAGAGCAGCCAGGCCAGCGCGACCAGGGCGAGCGCGCCGATGACGCCGTACAGCAGCGGTTTCCGGCCGCGGCCGGTCCGTCCGTAGCGGGCGTCCAGAGCGGCGCTCCGGCTGCCGGTCGGGGCGGCAGGGCGTGGGTCGGTCACTGGTTCTCCTCGGGCTTGGAGGACCATTGTGTCTTGTGACCGAAGATCTTCGCCTGCTGCATGTCCATGCCCACCCCGACGACGAGTCCAGCAAGGGTGCCGCGTCGACCGCCCGCTACGTCGCCGAAGGCGTCGATGTGATGGTCGCCACCTGTACCGGCGGGGAACGCGGCTCGATCCTCAACCCCAAGATGGACCGCCCGGACGTGCTGGCGAACATTACCGAGATCCGCCGCCAGGAGATGGACGCGGCCCGCGAAATCCTCGGCGTCCGGCAGGAGTGGCTCGGCTGGGTCGACTCCGGCTTCCCCGAAGGTGACCCGCTGCCGCCGCTGCCGGAGGGCTGCTTCGCCTCGCTCAAGGTGGAGGACGCGGCGGCGCCGCTGGTGAAGCTGATCCGCGAGTTCCGTCCGCAGGTCGTCACGACGTACGACGAGAACGGCGGCTACCCGCATCCCGATCACGTGATGTGCCACCAGATCACGGTCGCGGCGTTCGAGGCGGCCGGCGACCCGGACGCGTACCCGGAGCTCGGTACGCCGTACCAGCCGCTGAAGCTCTACTACCACCACACCTTCCACCGCGAGCGGATGAAGGCGCTGCACGACGCGATGCTCGCGCGCGGCCTGGAATCGCCGTACGCCGATCGCCTGAAGGACTGGAAGCCGGACCCGGAGAACGAGAAGCGGATCACCACCCGGGTCGCCTGCGCCCAGTACTTCGAGGTGCGCGATCGCGCGTTGCTCGCGCACGCGACCCAGATCGACCCCGACGGCGCGTGGTTCGCAGTACCGCTGGACGTTCACCAGCAGGCGTGGCCGACCGAGGACTACGAGCTGGCCCGGAGTCTGGTGGAGTCCGAACTGCCTGAGGACGACCTCTTCGCGGGGCTGCGCTGACGGCGGGAGCAGACGGTGAGACACTGGCAAGGTGACAGCGATGAGCCCACTCCTGAGCATCAGTCTGCCGATGGCCGAGATCGACCCGAACTCGGTGCGGCCCGGCTGGGTCGCGCTGCTGATCGTGCTCGCGCTCGGTGGCGCCACCTTCCTGCTGTGGCGCAACATGGCCAAGCAGCTGAAGAAGATCGACTTCGATCCGGACGCTGGTGCGCGCGACCGAGCACCGTCCGACGTCCCGCCGACCACCTCCCCGGCCCCGGCGGACGCTGCCGAGCCGAAGACGGCGGACAAAGCCACTGACGCCGACCGCCCGGTGGACCACCCCACGAACTGACGCCTGCTCACCGCGGGTAGGCAGCGCCGGGAGTTGGTGCCTGGGGCAACGGTCGGCGGTGCCGGCGGCAGGCTGGGATCGCCGAAAGTCACGCTCTGGCAACCGTTTGCGCTGGTCTGATCACGAGATGGTGTCGTGCCGGGACACTGTTAGATAGCTCACCTATAGTGTGCGCGTGTCCATCCATGGCCCCGAGGGCGGGAACGCTCTGTGACCGCGACCCGCGCCGCCCGGCATCGCATGCCCGGACGTCTGGTCGCGGGTGGTGCAAGCGCTGTCCTGGTCGCCGCGGTGGCGATGGTGATCGCTCTCTACGCGTCCGGCAGTGAGCCGACGGGGGAGGCCGGAGGACTTGGCGGGCCCAGTGCCTTGACCGAATGGCTGCTACCGCTGTCCCGATTGCTAGCCACCATGGCCACCGTCGGCTGCGCCGGCGCATTGCTGGCCGCGGTCGTTCTGCTGCGGACCGACGGCGGACCGCTCGGTCTGCAAGGCCGGCGGGCGATCCGGGACGCCAGCAACTCCGCGATCATCTGGGCCGCCGCCGCGTTGGCCGGCGCGATCCTGACCGCCGCGGTCCTACTGAACACCCCGGTCGACCTGCTCCGCCTCCGCCTGGACGACGCACTCGGCGTCCCCGAGGTGAAGGCGCTGCTGATCAGCACCATCCTGGTGGTCGCGCTCGCGGTCGGCATCCGTCGCGTCCAGACCTCCTCGGCCGCCGGACTCGGCGTACTGGTGGCGATCGCCGCCCTCATCCCGCCCGCGCTGACCAGCTATCCCCGCAACGAGCCGTACGTCGTCCTCGCGGGCGCGGCGCTCGTCATCCACGTGATCGCGGCGACGAGCTGGGTCGGCGGCCTGGCCGGCCTGGTTCGCTACGGAAGGGCCAGCCGCAACGGCCTCCCGCTCGTCCTCGAACGCTTCAGCCAGGTCGCGCTGGCCTCCTCGATCGCCGTCCTGATCAGCGGCCTGATCAGCGCGGTCGGCCGCCTCGCCGCCAAGGGCGGTGGCTTCGACGCGGTCCTCGACGTCCTCACCTCGGACGCGTACGGCGCCCTCCTGCTCGCCAAAACCGTCGCCTTCGTCGCCCTCATCATCGGCGGCTGGCTCCACCGCCGCCACGCCGTCGACAACGTCACCACCACCGGCCGCGGCTTCTGGCAACTGGTCGGCACCGAACTCTTCATCATGGCCGTAGCCATCGGCCTCTCCGTAGCCCTCGCCCAAACCACCTGACACGCGAAGCATCGCCACCGTCACCGATTGCCCTAGTGTGCTGAGCAACAAGGACAAGGGGTGGGCGCCGTGACCCAAGTACAGAGCCAGGTCAGCTTCGACATTCTCGCCGGTGATGACGCGCTGGGCCTCGAGCGGCTGACGACAGATCTCGAGGCGGACCTGTCAGCGGTCGGCGAGGTGTCCAGGCTGGTCAGTGAGCCGAAGCCTGGGGACAAGGGGGACGCCGAGCCGGCCCCCGCCGTCCTGAATGTGCTGACGGGCGTCGCCCCGGTACAGATCGAGGCGCTGGTCCGGGTGCTCACCGGTTTTGCCAGGCGTCACAAGGATCGCGGTGTGTACGTGCAGCTCGATGGCTACGAGATCAAGCTCGACCACGCCTCCGCCGAGCAGGTCGACGATCTGATCGCCACGTTCCAGTCAGCTGTCAAGCGGCACCAGAGCTGACGGGGCGGCACGCGCTGCGTGCAGCCCGGCGCCCGGGGTTGCCGGCGACGACCTAACGTGGGGGTATGGCCTCCAACGAGCTTGGTAAGTCGACTTCGCCCTATCTTCGGCAGCACGCCGACAACCCGGTGCACTGGCGGGAGTGGTCGGAGGGGGTGTTCGCGGAGGCGCGGGAGCGGGATGTTCCGGTGTTCCTGTCGGTCGGGTACTCGGCTTGTCACTGGTGTCATGTAATGGCGCACGAGTCGTTCGAGGACGCGGCGACGGCGGCTTATCTGAACGAGAACTTCGTGTGTGTGAAGGTCGACCGGGAGGAGCGACCCGACGTCGACGCGATCTACATGCAGGCGACCGTCGCGATGACCGGGCACGGTGGCTGGCCGATGTCGGTGTTCCTGACGCCGGCGGCCGAGCCCTTCTTCTGCGGGACCTACTTCCCGTCGGAGCCGCGGCACGGGATGGCGAGTTTCCGGCAGGTGCTGGAGTCGCTGGTGAACGCGTGGCAGACCAAGCGCGGGGACATCGACAAGGTCGGTCGCTCGGTTGTCGAGCAGCTTGGTGCTCCGGCGGCGGCCGCTGAGGGAGTCATCGGTGAGGAGACGCTGGAGCGCGCTGTCGCGTTGCTGAAGGCGGACTTCGATCCGGTCGACGCGGGCTTCGGGAGGGCGCCGAAGTTCCCGCCGTCGATGGTGCTCGACTTTCTGCTCCGATACCACCGGCGGACCGGTTCGGCGGAGGCGCTCGAGATGGTCAGCCAGACCTGTGAACGAATGGCGCGCGGTGGCATGTACGACCAGCTCGCCGGGGGATTCGCCCGGTACAGCGTCGACGGGCAGTGGGTGATCCCGCACTTCGAGAAGATGCTGTACGACAATGCCCTGCTGCTCGACGTCTACACCCACTGGTGGGCGATCACCGAGGAGCCGCTGGCGAAGCGGATCGCCATCGAGACCGCCGACTTCCTGCTCGCCGAGCTGCGCACTCCCGAGGGCGGCTTCGCCTCCGCCCTCGACGCCGACACGGAAGGCGAAGAGGGCCGGTACTACGTCTGGACGCCTGACGAGCTCCGCCAATTGCTCGGCGACGAGGACGCCGGCTGGGTGATCGACCTCTGCGACGTGACCGGCACGTTCGAGCACGGCACGTCCGTTCTGCAGTTGCGCGAGGATCCCGACGACCCGGTGCGCTGGCAGAAGCTCAGGTCAGTACTCCGCGACGCCCGTCGCGCCCGCACCTATCCCGGGCGCGACGACAAGGTGGTCGCGGCGTGGAACGGATTGGCGATCACGGCCCTTGCGCGCGCGGGCGTAGTACTGGAGAAGCCGGAGTACGTCGAGGCTGCGGTGGCGGCGGCCGAATTGGTCCGGGAGGTGCATCTGGATCAGGCCGGAATCCTGCATCGGACGTCGCGGGACGGGCAGGTCGGCGGCGCGCACGGTGTGCTGGAGGACTATGCGGCGTATGCGCAAGCCTGCCTGACGTTGCTGGGTGTCACCGGCAACGATGCGTGGCTGGAGCTGGCGCAAACCTTGCTGGACCGGGTGCTGGAGCAGTTTGTTGCTGATGGCACCTTCTATGACACGGCGGCTGATGCGGAGGCGCTGGTGTGGCGGCCGCAGGACGCGACCGACAATGCGAGTCCGTCCGGTGTGTCACTGGCGGCCGAGGCGTTCACCACGCTGGCGTCGGTGACCGGATCGGCCCGGTACGAGGACGCTGCGCAGCAAGCACTGCGGTTGTCCGCGTCGATCGCAGGCAGGGCGCCGCGCTTCGCCGGCCGAGCGCTGGCCGTTGCCGACGGCTTTGCTTCCGGTCCACTCGAGATCGCCATCATCGGCGGCTCCGACGAGTTGTTGCGCGAGGCAATGGTGCAGGCGCCGTGGGGGACTGCGATCGCCACCGGGGTGCCGGGTTCGAACGTTCCACTGCTGGCCGGTCGTGGGCTGGTCGACGGCAGCCCCGCGGCGTACGTGTGTCAGAAGTTCACCTGCCGGCTGCCGGTCGTGTTGCCGGAAGACCTTCGCCGTGAGTTGACGGCTGCTCGCTGACAACCTGCGTCAGTGCGGGTTTTCCCTGCCATTTCGCTGGAATCTCTTGACTCTCGGGGTCCTGAGGGCCAGAGTCCACCCTCAGTCGGATGTAACAGATTTCGCATGTCCTGATACATAGTGTCACAGGTGAGCAGTGGCACTGCTGGGCCAGAAGCATCCGGCGTCCCCAATTGAATTGGTCGTTGCGCCCAAACAGCGACCACACCGTGAGGAGATGTTGTCTTGAAACGACTGACATCAGCAGGGGCGGTGGCCATCGTCGCAGCAGCGGGAATGGCCGGAGCTTTCACAGGATCGCCCGCAGGAGCCGCCGACCGTACGGCTCCGCTTCCGGCATCCGGCTTCAACCAGCCGGCCGCCGTCCAGGCCGAACAGGCGCTGACCGCGCAGACGGCCGCAGCTCTCGGTTTGGCGGGCGGTGAGGTACTGCAGGTCCGCGACATCGTCAAGGACGCCGACGGCACCGAGCACGTGCGCTACGACCGCACGTTCAACGGCCTCAAGGTCATCGGTGGTGACCTGATCGTGGAGCGCAAGAGCAACGCGATCAAGAAGGTGGTCTACAACCGCGGCGCCAAGGCCGTCGGGGTCGCCTCCATCAAGCCGTCGCTGTCCCAGGCCGCCGCCCTGGCCAAGGGCTCGAAGTCAGCGAACTTCAAGGCCACCAGCAACAAGGGGACGCTGGTCGTCTTCGTCGGCACCGGCAAGCCAGTGCTGGCCTACGAGGTCGTCACGTCGGGCGTCAAGGCCGACCAGACCCCGTCCGTGCTGCACTCGATCGTCGACGCCAAGACCGGCGCCGTGCTCGAGCAGGACGACGAGGTCAAGTCCGGTACCGGTAACTCGATGTACTCCGGCCAGGTCAGCATCGGGACCTCCGGCAGCTACTCGATGTCGGACCCGAGCCGCGGTGGCAACAACACCACCGACCTGAACGGCGGCACCTCCGGCACCGGCACGATCTTCACCGATCCCGACGACACCTGGGGCAGCGGCACGACCGCGAACCGCCAGACCGCCGGCGTCGACGCGCACTACGGAGCGCAGGTGACCTGGGACTACTACAAGAACGTCCACGGCCGCAACGGCATCTGGAACGACGGCCGGGGTGCGCGGTCCCGCGTGCACTACGGCAACGCCTACGTGAACGCGTTCTGGGACGGCACCCAGATGACGTACGGCGACGGCGCGAACAACGCCCAGCCGTTGACCTCGCTCGACGTGGCCGCCCATGAGATGAGCCACGGCGTCACCGAGGCGACCGCCAACCTGAACTACTCCGGTGACGCGGGCGGCCTGAACGAGTCCACCTCCGACATCTTCGGTACCGCGGCTGAGTTCGCCGCCAACAACACGCAGGACCCGGGCGACTACCTGATCGGCGAGAAGATCAACATCCGGGGCAACGGCACGCCGCTGCGCTACATGGACAAGCCGTCGAAGGACGGTCGTAGCGTGGACTGCTGGTCGACGAGCACCGGCGGTATGGACCCGCACTACTCCTCCGGCCCGCTGAACCACTGGTTCTACCTGGCCTCCGAGGGCACCGGCAGCAAGGTCATCGGCGGCGTCACGCACAGCAGCACCGCCTGCAACGGCGCCACCATCACCCCGGTCGGCCGCGACGTGGCGGCCAAGGTCTGGTACCGCACGCTGAGCACCAAGCTCACCTCGGGCAGCAACTACAAGGCCGCCCGCGAAGGGGCGATCAACTCCGCCATGGAGCTGTACGGCGCAGACTCCGCGCAGTGCAAGGGCATCCAGGCTGCCTTCGACGGCATCTCGGTCCCGGCCGGCACGGCCGCCTGTGGCGGTGGCACCGACCCGGAGCCGCCGACCGGTGACAACCTGCTGAAGAACCCGGGCTTCGAGTCGGGCGCGGTGAACTGGACCGGCACCACCGGTGTGATCACCAACAGCACCTCCAAGCCGGCCCGCACCGGCAGCTACAAGGCGTGGCTGCAGGGCAACGGCCGCTCCAGCACCGAGAACATCGGCCAGTCCGTCGCCATCCCGGCCACGGCCACCGCGGCCAGCCTGTCCTTCTGGATCCGGATCGACACCGCGGAGACCACCAGCTCCAGGGTCTACGACACGGTAAAGGTCCAGGTCGTGGACGGTACGACCACCACCACGCTCGGCACCCTGTCGAACCTGAACAAGAACACCTCCTACGTGCAGAAGACCTTCAACATGACCGCCTACAAGGGCAAAACCGTCACCGTGAAGTTCGTCGGCCAGGAGGACTACTCGCTGCAGACCAGCTTCGTCATCGACGACGTGTCCCTGGTCGCCGGCTGATCCCAGCCCGCACCAAGTAGTCCCGCTTCTCCAAGCCCGGGGCGTACGGCCTCCGCCCAGGCCGTACGCCCCGTCTGTTTTCCCCGCACCACCGCCCTTGTGAGGCAAGGAGTCCCCCATGCTCAAGTCCCCCGTGATCGGCGTCCTCGGCACCGCCCTCGTCGCAGCCGCCGTCCTCGTCCCCGGCAGCTCCGCCCAGGCTGTCGTCTCGCCCGACATCTCGGTCACCAACGCCAAGGCGCATCTCGACCAGTTGCAGTCGATCGCCACGAACAACGGTGGCAACCGCTACACCGGCCGCCCCGGCTACCTCGCGTCCGCCAACTGGGTGAAGTCCAAGCTCGACGCGGCCGGCTACACCACCTTCCTGCAGTCGTTCTCGACCTCGGCCGGTACGTCGTACAACGTGATCGCGGAGTGGCCGTACGGCGATGCCAACCACGTCGTGATGGCCGGCTCGCACCTCGACAGCGTCAGCTCCGGTCCCGGCATCAACGACAACGGCACCGGCAGCGCGGGCGTGCTGGAAACCGCACTCGCGTACGCCGCCAGTGGGCAGGTGCCCAAGAACCGGTTGCGGTTCGGCTTCTGGGGCGCCGAGGAGCTCGGCCTGCTCGGCTCGAAGTACTACGTGAACAGCCTGCCCTCGGCCGACCGGGCCAAGATCGAGCTCTACCTGAACTTCGACATGATCGGGTCGCCGAACCCGGGGTACTTCGTCTACAACGACAACCCGGCCGGCAACGGCGCCCGCGACGACTTCGTCAGCTACTTCACCAGCAAGAACATCCAGACCGAGTACGTCGACGTGCAGGGCCGGTCGGACCATGCCGCGTTCCGGTCGCTCGGGATCGCCACCGCCGGGACCTTCTCCGGCGCCGAGGGCACCAAGACGTCAGCCCAGGCGGCGAAATGGGGAGGCACAGCCGGACGGGCGTACGACCCCTGCTACCACCGCTCGTGCGACAACATCAACAACCTCAACCTGACGTCGCTGGACCGCCAGATCGACGCGATCGGTCACATGGTCTGGAACTACGCGCAGAAGGACTACGGCACGACCGAACCGCCGACCGGCGACAACCTGCTCCAGAACCCGGGCTTCGAGTCCGGCGCGGTGAACTGGACCGGCACCACCGGCGTCATCACCAGCAGCACCTCGAAGCCGGCCCGCACCGGCACCTACAAGGCGTGGCTGCAGGGCAACGGCCGCACCAGCACCGAGAACATCGGCCAGTCGGTCGCCATCCCGGCGTCGGCGACCGCTGCCTCCCTGTCGTTGTGGATTCGCATCGACACCGCGGAGACGACCAGTTCGACCGTCTACGACACCGTGAAGGTGCAGGTGGTCGACGGGACGACGACGACCACGCTGGCGACGTACTCGAATCTCAACAAGTCCACGTCGTACGTGCAGAAGACGCTGAACGTCCTTGCCTACAAGGGCAAAACGATCACGGTGAAGTTCGTCGGCGCCGAGGATTCGTCGCTGCAGACGAGCTTCGTCATCGACGACGTGGCGGTCACCGCCGGCTAGATCAGCTAGACCGGCTTGCAGCGGTTGCCGGGTTTGGTGGCTTCGGTGAGCAGCGTGCCCACCGGGGCCACCATCGGCTTCAGCTTCGGGTCCTCGAGCCGGGCCAGCCCGCCACCGGCCGACACCGCGACGATCATGTCGTCCGGGTGCCGCACCGTCGGCTTCGTGATGCCGACCGAGGCCCAGTCGACCTGCTGGATCGCGGTGGTGAGGTCGCCGAGCAAACCGGCGTCCAGCTTGCACTTCGCGGGCTCCTTGCCCATCGAGGTGACGGTGGCGACTCCGTCGGTGCCCACCACGACCGTGTCGTTGAAGCCGGCGAAACCGCCCGTCCGGGTCACGGTGAACGGCAGCGGGCCGGCGCCGGGCGTCGCGCTCGGAGTACTGGTGATCGGTGTAGTCGCCCCGGGCAGGGACGGCGTACTGCCCGCGCCAGGATCGGATTCGTCGCCACACCCGGCGAGGGCGAGGCCGGCTGTCGCTGCCAGTACTGCGAACCGAAGGTGTCTCACACCCTCATGCATACCCATCAATCGGCTGACGGCAGACTTCGTGCATGGGCTGGTACACGAATGTCATCCGCTCGTTAGGGCATCGGCCGGTGTTCGCCACGGTCGGTCGCGCTGCGGTACCAGTTGATCGCTGGCTGCAACAGAAGACGGGTGGTCGGATCATGGTCCTCGGCCGTCTCGCCCTGCCGACTTTGCTGCTGACCACCAAGGGACGCAAGTCCGGTCTGCCCCGGACCGTCCCGCTGCTCTACGCGCCCGACGGCGACAACTTCGTCGTCACCGCCTCGAACTGGGGACAGCAGAACCACCCGGCCTGGTCGGGCAACCTGCTCGCCTGCGACGGGGCGACGGTCGCTCTGCCGGGTGGACGCCAGATCCCGGTCCGCGCAGCCCTGGCAGAAGGGGCTGAGCGGGACCGGGTCTGGCCTCTGGTCACCCGGGTCTGGTCTGCCTACGACACGTACGGCGAACGCAGCGGCCGCGCGATCCGGGTGTTCGTCCTCACTCCTCGATGACCGTCGACACCAGGTCGACCAGCGCGCGGGTCAGGCGCACTCGCTCCTCGAAGAGGTCGAGGCCGCACTCGGTCAGCTTGCCCAGCTGCTCCAGTGGCAGCGCGGTGAAGGTCGCCCGGACCAGCAGCGAGCCGAGGTAGCCGTAGAGCACCTCGTCCTCGGTGACGGTCATGCCCTCCGCGGCCACTCCGTCCAGAAATCCCCTGAGGATGACCGTGTGGATTGTGGGCAGGTCCTCCGCCTTGAGCTCCCCGGCGTGCGCCAGGCCGACCAGGAGCTGGCCCAGGTCGAACCCGATCGCCTGAGGGCAGTCGAACCCCCAGTCGATCACGACGAACTCGTCCTGGTTGTCCTTCGGTACCAGCAGATTCTGCGGACTCGCGTCCCCGTGCTGATACGTCTGCGGCAAGGTATCCAGCCGATCCAGTACTGCGGGCAGCCGGCTCCCCAGGTCGAGCAGCTCGTCCCGAAGCCCGTGATCGCCGGTGGCGCAGACAGCCTCGGCCAGCAGCGGGTGACGCCAGGTCTGGTCGTCAGCCAGCAAGGGGAGTGCGCCCATGATGACTCGGCCGTTCGCGTAGTACCGCAGGCCGGCCCCGGGTTCGTGCACGTTGGCCCGCTCGAGGAGTGGCTCGACGAGGTGGGCTTGGCGGCGGGCGGACAGCTGGCCGATCAGGTGGGCCGCGTGCTCGAAGCGCCCGAGTGGCCAGGCGCCGGGCGCCTGGATGACGTCTTCCATCCACAGGGTCGCCCGGTCGTCGTCGTACTCGGTGATCCGGTACATCTTGGGCAACCGCAGTCCGTCCGGCAGCAGGGTCGCGATGTTGCTCCGGTGCGCCGCGACCTCGAGTTGCCAGGGCAGGTTCTCGACGAAGTGCTCGCGGAA
Source organism: Kribbella sp. CA-294648 (assembly GCF_050943845.1). Lineage (NCBI taxonomy): Bacteria > Bacillati > Actinomycetota > Actinomycetes > Propionibacteriales > Kribbellaceae > Kribbella > Kribbella sp. CA-294648. Next base: position 7,048,045 of record NZ_CP191981.1, on the reverse strand, counting down.
CGGCTCCGGGACGAGGTGGATCAGTGGCCAGTGCCGGGCCGAGCGGAGCTTCTTGACGAAGGTGGACCACTCGACGGTCCGGCCGGCGACGGTCGCGGTGCCGGCCACCCGGAGGAGTTGCTCGGTGCTCGGCGTACCGATCTCGTAGTCGACCGGTTCGACCCGGGCGGTGAGCGGCTGGGCGTCGGCACTGCCGGTGACGGCGCGGACCAGCTCGGTCAGGGCGCGTTCGTCGGGTGCGTCCCGGCCCAGCGGGGCCAGGCTGGTGATGGTGGTGGTCTGCATGGGTCCCCCCGGCGTTCTGCGGTGATGGTCCGAGGATGCACCCGAACCTTCAGCTCACCTTCAGATCGCCGCGCTGGGACCCCGGATCAGCCCACCCGGTGTCAGCCCCCTGGAGTCAGCCCCCTGGAGTCAGCGCGGCCGGAGTCAGCCGGCCCGGTAGGTGGCGATGCTGACCGCGATGTAGTGGCAGATGAACGCGGCCACCGTGCAGGCGTGGAAGATCTCGTGGAAGCCGAACCACAGCGGGGACGGGTTCGGCCGCTTGGTGCCGTAGATGACCGCGCCGATCGAGTAGAGCCCGCCGCCGACGGCCAGCAGGCTCACCACGGCCGCGCCGCCCAGCTGGTAGAAGTCACCCATCCAGAAGATGGCCACCCAGCCCAGGGCCAGGTAGATCGGGGTGTAGAGCCAGCGCGGGGCGCCGACCCAGAAGATCCGGAACAGGATGCCGATCAGCGCGCCGCCCCAGGCCAGGCTGAGCAGCAGGATCCGGTCGTTGCCGCGCAGCAGCACCACGCCCAGTGGGGTGTAGGTGCCGGCGATCAGCAGGAAGATGTTGCTGTGGTCGAGCCGGCGCAGGATCGCCTCGCCGGTCGAACCCCAGTAGAACCGGTGGTAGAGCGCGGAGATGCCGAACAGCAGCATCGAGCCCATCGTGTAGACGGCAGCGGCCCAGCGAGCGCTCGAGGTCGGCGCGAGACAGATCAGCACGATGCCGGCCGCGGTCGCGAGCGGGAAGGTGCCGGCGTGCAGCCAGCCGCGCAGCTTGGGCTTCAGCGGCGAGAGCTTGTCGCTCAACCGATGGCCGTGCTCGTGCTCGTCCTCGTGCGGAGTGGCATCGGTCGGGGTGCTGGCTGTGGTCCTGGCCGTCATCGCCGTCCTCTCGCTGGGGCGTCCAAAAATCCTTACCCAACCGTAACCTACGGGACCGTAGGTTGGTTCCTCCCGAAGGATGAAATGTAGGCGAGATCACCGGCACGGACAGCCCCCACGGAGTGTCCGATGCACGAACTCCGGCAAAAGTTCGATCCCGCTACGAACCGGAAATGTCGGCTAGCCTCGAAGCCTCAGCGTCGTCGAGGAGAGCACACTGCCCATGCGGACACCTGGCAAGGCCAAGCTGCGCGACCTGGTCTACGGACTGTACGAGCGCAGGCTGGCGCGATCGCTGTCGCCGGACCGGATGCCCCGCCACATCGGCGTGATCATCGACGGCAACCGGCGCTGGGCCAGGGCCGCCGGCGACCCGGTGTCGCGCGGTCACGAGGCGGGCGCCACCAAGATCACCGAGTTCCTGCACTGGTGCGACGAGGTCGGCGTCAAGGTGGTCACGGTGTGGATGCTCTCCACCGACAACCTGACCCGCCCGGCCGACGAGCTGGAGCCGCTGCTGCGGATCATCGAGCAGACGGTCGAGGAGCTGACCGAGATCGGCCAGTGGCGGATCCACCCGGTCGGCGCGCTCGACCTGCTGCCCGGTGCGACCGCCGAAGTACTGAAAGGCGCCGAGGCCGCCACCGAGCACGCGCAGGGCATGCTGGTCAACGTCGCCGTCGGGTACGGCGGCCGCCGTGAGCTGGCAGACGCGGTCCGGTCGCTGTTGCTGGAGGAGGCCGCCAAGGGCATCTCGATCGAGGAGCTGGCCGAGCGGGTCGACGTCGAGCACATCGCCGAGCACCTCTACACCAAGGGCCAGCCGGATCCGGACCTGGTCATCCGGACGTCGGGGGAGCAGCGGCTGGGCGGGTTCCTGCTGTGGCAGAGCGCGCTGAGCGAGTTCTACTTCTGCGAGGCGCTCTGGCCGGACTTCCGTCACGTCGACTTCCTGCGGGCGATCCGGAGCTACGCCCAGCGCGAGCGCCGCTTCGGGACGTGAGTACTGCGGCCTCGGGAGCACCCCGGCCGCACCGGCGGCACGTAGTACGGCGTCGGAGGTAGTAGGCGTAGGTTGCTGCGCCCAGTGCCACGCCCCAGACGACCCAGAGGGTGCCTGGCAGCGTCAGGCCCCACAGGTCGCCGCCGTCCTCGTCTGACAGCCGCAGGTTCATCAGCCCGGCAGGGATCAGTACTACGGCCACGATCGACGCCGGGATGATCGCCAGCATCGGTGGGACCCGCCGGCCGGCCTTGAACCAGATCCAGCGTGGGTAGACCTCACCCCAGCGGTGCACCAGGCCGTGCGTCAGGATGCTGCCGGCAACCGCCATGAGCGCCATCCCGAGACCCATCTCGAGCATGCCGGGGGTGTCGGCCATCATCTGGTGGAACTCGTCGGTGATGCCGAGCTGCCAGCCGAAGTACCAGGCGATCCGGGTGAGCTCGTAGGGGATGTTGGCAACTACTGCGACGAGTACTGCGCGGCGGCCCCAGCGCAGGGCGCCCTCGGGGGTCTGCCAGGGCCTGAGTGGCCGCTCGCTTCGACCGCAGCTGCCACAGGCCTGACGGCGCCTGCGGTGGTAGCTGACGGCTGTAGCGGCCCACAGGAGGCCGCCGAGGAACATGATCAGGATGTTCACGCGGTGCCAGTACAGGATGTCGCCGATGCCCTCCTGTGCGCCTGGTACGCCGGTGAAGGCGAACACGAGGATCGCCGGCGACAGCGCGAGCATCCCCAGCGGCGTGTAGTCGGGGATGACCAGTGCCAGCAGAACGGCCATGGTGCCGGCAAAACCCAGCAGCAGAACCCCGCCGCCTCTGCCGCCTCGGCCGTCGCCGCCTTGGCGGCCGCCGCTCGGGCCAGCCGCTGGCCGGGCCGTCGGCCTCTGCAGAGTCATCACCAGTGCGACGATCGCGCCCAGCAGGCCGAGCACGGCCATCGCCGGGGCCACCACGTCCACCGGAGCGCCTTCCAGCAGTGAGGCGGTCGAGTGGTCGTCGTCGACGCGGGCGAACGGGTAGCCGGAGCCGCCGGTGGCCCAATAGATGCCTAGTGCTCCATAAGTCAGCGACCAGAGCGATGTGGCGTAACCCAGCGCGTTTTTCAGCATACGTAGAGCGTGCGGCGGCGTACCGGCGTACCGGCTCACCCGGCGGGGTGAACGGCGTCGCCCGGTGGAGGGAAACGTGTAACAAGCCGTTAACCCCGTGGCCGGGCGTGTCGGGCTGCGCCATTTGCGGGACAGACCTACGCTCACTAGTGACGGTCGGAGGGGAAGCCGGTCGTCCGGGAGGCCCGATCAGATGAGACGCAACTGCTCGCCGGTAGCCCCATGAGGGGCCGAACGGAGTGCCCGAGACCCACGGTCTCATTCTCGCTGATTTCCGGTTCCGTGCGTGCAGCGGAACGGAGGGGGTCTGCACCAGACCTCCGGGTCCGGACCCGGTCCAACACCTAACCACTGGTGGGCCGGGCGTGGTGCACGCTGCGGTCCGAGAGGACGTGCGACATGGCTGCCACCCACGCCAAGGCGTCAAACCCCTCATCCACACCGGACCAGCGCACTTTCGTGCTGGACACCTCGGTGCTGCTGTCGGATCCGCATGCGATGGAGCGGTTCGACGAGCACGAGGTGGTCATTCCGGTGGTCGTCGTCACCGAACTGGAGGCAAAACGGCATCACCCTGAGCTCGGCTACTTCGCTCGCACCGCGTTGCGCTTGATGGACGAGCTCCGGATCCAGCACGGACGGTTGGACGCACCCCTGCCAGTGGGGGAGAAGGGTGGAACACTCCGGGTCGAGCTCAATCACACCGACCCCGAGAGCCTGCCGGCCGGTTTCCGGCTCGGCGACAACGACAGCCGCATCCTCGCGGTGGCCTGCAACTTCCAGGCCGAGGGCCGCAACGTCACGCTGGTCTCCAAGGACCTGCCGATGCGGGTCAAGGCCTCGGCCTGCGGGCTGGACGCCGAGGAGTACCGGGCCGAGCTGGCCCTGGAGTCGGGCTGGACCGGGATGGACGAGCTCGAGGTCCCGGTGAGCGACGTCGACGCGTTGTACGAGGACGGCGTACTGGACATCCCGGAGGGTCGTGAGTTCCCGACCCACACTGGGCTGGTGCTGCTGTCCGAACGAGGCAGCGCGCTGGGCCGGGTGATGCCGGACAAGCGGATCCGGCTGGTGCGCGGCGACCGGGAGGCGTTCGGGATCCGCGGGCGGTCGGCGGAGCAGCGGGTCGCGCTTGACCTGCTGCTGGATCCCGACGTCGGGATCATCTCGCTCGGCGGCCGGGCCGGTACCGGCAAGTCGGCGCTGGCGCTGTGTGCCGGGCTCGAGGCGGTGATGGAGCGCCGCCAGCACAAGAAGGTGGTCGTCTTCCGGCCGCTGTTCGCGGTCGGCGGCCAGGAGCTGGGCTACCTGCCCGGTTCGGAGTCCGAGAAGATGGCGCCGTGGGCGCAGGCCGTGCACGACACGCTCGGCGCGCTGACCAGCGGTGACGTGATCGACGAGGTGATGGACCGCGGCATGCTCGAAGTCCTGCCGCTGACCCACATCCGCGGCCGGTCGCTGCACGACGCGTTCGTGATCGTCGACGAGGCGCAGTCGCTGGAGCGCAACGTGCTGCTCACCGTGCTGTCCCGGATCGGCGCGAACTCACGGGTGGTGCTCACCCACGACGTGGCGCAGCGTGACAACCTGCGGGTCGGCCGGCACGACGGTGTCGTCGCGGTGGTCGAGAAGCTGAAGGGTCACCCACTCTTCGCCCACGTGACGCTGACCCGGTCGGAGCGCTCGCCGATCGCGGCGCTGGTCACCGAGATGCTGGAGGACGTCCAGCTCTAGGTCTTCTCGCCGGCAGTTCTGTAAAACAAGAGTAAGACTTTCGCGGTACCCGGTGCGGCCACCTGCCAGGTGGCCGCACCGTTCCTTGTGACGTTGTTGTGATCACGCTCTGATTAGGCCAGAGTATGTTCCTGTTGCAGCCGACGGGGGTCGGGTATCTCGGAAGGACAGATGAAAGCGAAGCGCTCTGTCGCGATCCTCGCAGTCAGTGGTATCGCCGTTGTATCGGTTGTCGCAGGCTTCGACCTCTTCGCCTCCCCGGGCAGTAACTCGGCGTCCGGCGCGGTCTCCGGGCGCGCCGAGATGGCCGTGATGAACAGCGAGCGCGCGCTGGCCGCCAAGGCGCCGACCCCGAAGCCGAAGTCGGCCGCCGAGCAGGCCCAGGAAGTCATCCAGCTGCGCAACCAGATCGAGGCCGTCGACGCCGCCCGCCGGGCCGCGCAGGACGCCTCCGACCGGAAGCAGAAGGCGAAGAACACCGCCCTCGCCCGGTACAAGGCACTGAAGAAGACCGAGGAGAGCTCCCGCGAGGAACGCGCCAGCCGGGACGCCGAGCGCAAGAAGCTCGAGGGCACCCCGCGGGAGATCGCGAAGAACCTGCTGGCCGACCACGGCTGGGGCGAGAGCCAGTTCAGCTGCCTGGACAAGTTGTGGATGAAGGAATCGGGCTGGCGGGTGTCGGCGGACAACCCGACCTCCAGCGCCTACGGCATCCCGCAGGCCCTCCCCGGCAACCGGATGGCGGCGTACGGCAAGGACTGGCGCACCAACCCGGTCACCCAGATCAAGTGGGGCCTCGACTACATCGAGAACCGCCACAACTCCCCCTGCGGCGCCTGGGCCCACTCCAGAGCTAAGGGCTGGTACTGAGCGAGCTGGCGCGGGCGATCAGCGAGCGGGGCGAGCTCCTGCTGCGACGCCGAGAAGACGGGGCACTCGAGCTGCGGGTGAACGGCGTGTTCGTGATGGACGATGCCGAGACCTCCAGCGAGGAGTTGCTCGCCTCTGCGGCTCTGGACGCCGTACTACGGCCCGCCCGGGTGCTGGTGGGCGGGTTGGGGCTCGGGTACACCGTGCGCGCGTTGCTGGCCGACTCGCGAGTGGAGTCGGTGGTGGTCGCGGAGATCGAGCCGGCGGTCGTGCAGTGGATGCGGGACGGGCTGGTGCCGTCGGTGCTGGACGACGACCGGGTTGCAGTCGAGGTGGGCGACGTGCGAGACGTAGTACTGGCTCAGCCTCCCGCGTCGTTGGACGGGTTGTTGCTGGATGTGGACAATGGGCCGGATTTCCTTGTGTACAACGAGAATTCGGCGTTGTACGAGAGTGACTTCCTGGCTGAGTGCAGGCGGCGGCTGGCTCCGGGTGGGGTGCTGACCGTGTGGTCGTCGTCGGCGTCAGCCGCGTTGGAGCTGGCGATTCGGGAGACTTTCGGCAGGTGTGAGGTGCGACCCGTCCCGGTGCGACTGCAGGGACGGGCCGAGGCGTACTACGTCTATCAGGGCAGTTCGTAGTCGAGGGTGAGGCGCGGGCCCTTGTCGTCGTGCTCGAAGACGACCGCGCCGGTGAGGCCGGTCAGGTCGCCGTCGGCCGCGACGATCTTGCCGGGGGAGGAGTCCTGGTCGGCGCTGGCCCCGTGCACCATCACGAAGGTGCCCTCGCGACCGGCCAGCGTGCCGGTGAACCGCTCCACCGCCGTGTACGCCGCGGGGCCGGCCGGGGTGCCCACCATCAGCAGCTCGGCCGAGCTGGTCCCGTCGAGACCGCTGCCCTCCAGCTCGGCGCTGCTGAAGGTCTTGCCGACCACGGCCCGGCCCAGGGTGAGATCACCCGAGTCGTCGTAGTCCGACTGGTCCCACTTGGTGATCTCGAAAGCCTGGGTGAAGCGCATCGGAACTCCCTTGGTGTCGTTGTCCACAACGGTTCTATCAGTCCCGGCCGACAGTGCGGATCGAAGTACTCTGCAGGTATGGGAGACAACGTGGAATTCAGGATCGAGCACGACACGATGGGCGAGGTGAAGGTGCCGCGCGACGCGTTGTGGCGGGCGCAGACCCAGCGTGCGGTGGAGAACTTCCCGATCTCCGGCCGGCCGCTGGCGCCGGCGCTGGTGCACGCGCTCGCCCAGATCAAGGCGTCGGCCGCGGTGGTCAACGCCGAGCTCGGGGTGGTGGACCAGAAGCTTGCCGACGGCATCGTGGCGGCCGCGGACCGGGTGGCCGCGGGGGAGTTCGACGCCGAGTTCCCGATCGACGTGTTCCAGACGGGGTCCGGGACGTCGACCAACATGAACGTGAACGAGGTGCTGGCCACCTTGGCGACCCGCGAGCTGGACGCCGAGGTGCACCCGAACGACCACGTCAACGCGAGCCAGTCCAGCAACGACACCTTCCCGTCGGCGATCCACGTCGCCGCGACGGCGGGTGTGGTCCACGACCTGCTGCCTGCGTTGGAGCACCTGGCGGAGTCCCTGTCGCGCAAGGGCTCTGAGTTCGCCGAGGTGGTGAAGTCCGGGCGCACGCACCTGATGGACGCGACACCGGTCACCCTCGGGCAGGAGTTCAACGGGTACGCCGCGCAGATCACCCGTGGGGCCGATCGCGTCCGCGCGACCCTCCCGCGCGTGACCGAGTTGCCGCTGGGCGGGACGGCGGTGGGGACCGGGATCAACACGCCGGCGGGGTTCGCGGCCAAGGTGATCACTGAGCTGAACCGGCGTACCGGGCTGGAGCTCAGCGAGGCGGCCGACCACTTCGAGGCACAGGGTGCCCGCGACGCGCTGGTCGAGTTGTCGGGCCAGCTGAAGACCATCGCGGTCAGCCTGACGAAGATCTGCAACGACCTGCGCTGGATGGGTTCGGGGCCGCGCGCCGGGCTCGGCGAGATCGCGTTGCCGGACCTGCAGCCGGGCTCGAGCATCATGCCCGGCAAGGTGAACCCGGTGATCTGCGAGGCGACGCTGATGGTCGCCGCGCAGGTGATCGGCAACGACACCACCATCACGGTGTCCGGCGCGGGCGGAAACTTCGAGCTGAACGTGATGCTCCCGGTGATCGCGCGCAACCTGCTCGAGTCGATCCAGCTGCTGAGCAACGCCTCCCGCCTGCTCGCCGACCGCTGCGTCGACGGCATCACCGCGAACGTCGAGCACGCCCGCGCACTGGCCGAGTCGTCGCCGTCGATCGTCACCCCGCTCAACCGCTACATCGGGTACGAGAACGCCGCGGCGGTGGCCAAGAGCGCGCTCAAGCAGGGCAAGACGATCCGCGAGGTCGTGATCGAGAACGGTCACGTCGCGAACGGCGACCTGACCGAGGCCCAGCTCGACGCCGCCCTCGACCTGCTCTCGATGACCCGGCCGGCCGACTCGTGACGGCCGCCGCGACGGCCGGGACGGACCTGCACTGGGCGCCCGGGACGACGATCGAGTGGATCTACGAAGGAACGGGCCGGTTCAGCGACCTGCCGAACGTGCGGCCGATGACGGTGATCCGCGACGACGAGGACGGACTGGTCGCCTGGCTCGCCCCCGGCACCCCGGTGATCAAGCCGGTCCTGTCCGACGGCCGCGAGATGCGGTACGCCGGTCCGGAGGGCATGTTCACCGAGGATCGGGTGCTCAAGCTCGACATCTGGCACGGCACCGGCATCCTCAAGGTGGCACCGACCGGCAAGCCCTGGTCGATCTGGCACTTCTGGGCTGCCGACGACACGTTCCTGGGGTGGTACGTGAACCTGGAAGAGGAGCACCGGCGCGACGTGGCGGCCCGGCGTACCAGCTCGGTCGATCATGTCCTCGACCTGTGGATCACGCCGGACCGCCGGATCGACTGGAAGGACGAGGACGAACTGGAAGGCGCCGTCACCACCGGCCGGTTCACCGCCGCCGAGGCGACCCGCATCACCGCCGACGCCCACGCCGCGGTCCAGGAGATCGAAGCCTGGGGCCCACCGTTCACCGACAACTGGAAAGACTGGCGCCCCGACCCCACCCTCCGCCTCCCCGAGGCCCCCACCGGCTACAAGGTCACCCACATCACCAAGGAACTCCTCGGCTAGCCTCCGTCGGTCACTTGCCGTGTGTGTCGCGCCGGCTGATGCGGCCTGGAGTGGGGCCGGGTCCGGCAGACTTGGGGGATGGCGATGATGGATACCGGCTGCCGGGGGTTGTTGATCGCCGGCGGTGGGGGAGCCGGCAAAACGACCATGGGGCAGGCGATCGCGCGGATCCTCACCGACCGGTTGCTGCCGACCGCGGTGATCGACCTCGACGCGCTGGCGCAGTACGGGCCGGCGCCGGCGACCGAGCGTGGGTTCCACGACCGGCTCCGGATCCGGAACCTCGCGGCGGTCTGGGCGACCTATCGGGCAGCCGGTGCCCGGTTTGTCGTAGTCAGCGGGGCCATCGGCAGCCCGGAACTCCGTCAGGCGTTCACCGAGTCTCTGGCGGGCTGTGACGTGCAGATGGTCAAGTTGCTGACCCCGCCGACGCTGGTCGAGAGCCGCACCCGGGGCACCACTCGAGGCCCGGAGTGGGACCTCCAGCAGGCGCTGGCGGAGTACGACGAAACCCCCGGGGTCGAGGACTTCGCCATCACAAACGACCGCCCGGCCCCGGAGACCGCCGCCAAGATCCTGCTGACCGCAGGCTGGATCGACCACTGAGCCTGGGGACCGCAACGGGTCGATTACGGGCGGCGCTTTTCTCCGGGGACGGGTTTACCGTGAGAAACATGCACACCATCGAACTGAACGACGAGGAGCTCCGGCTGCTGCGACACGCCCTGCGCTCCTACCTGCAAGCCTTCGGCCACGACGAAGCCGAGCAGCTCCGCGCCGCAAAACACCTGATGATCCGCCTCCCCGACCCAGCCACAGCAGCCGACGCCGGCTGACCAACTACAGGTTTACTCGGCGAAGCCGAGGCCGCGGTCCGCGAGCGCGGCCTCGAGGATCGTGACGGCCTTCGGGCCTACTCCGTGCATCGCGAGAAGGTCGCGTCGGGAGTGGGTGGCAAGCTGGGTGAGGGTGGTGATTCCGGCTGCCAGGAGGGCGCTGTTTGCCGGGCGGCCGATCGGGGGTAGGTCGCCGATCTGGGCGGGGACGTCGCGGGTGCTCATGGGTCAGCTTCGCGGGCGGACGGTCAGTGGGACCGGCTTCCGGGTGTCGGTGAAGAAGTCGTTGCCTTTGTCATCGACCACGACGAAGGCCGGGAAGTCTTCGACCTCGATCTTCCACACCGCTTCCATCCCGAGTTCGGCGTACTCGATCACGTCGACGGACTTGATGCAGTCCTGCGCCAGCCGCGCCGCCGGTCCGCCGATCGAGCCGAGGTAGAAGCCGCCGTGCTCCTTGCAGGCCGCCGTCACCTTCGCCGAGCGGTTGCCCTTGGCAAGCATCACGAAGGATCCCCCGGCCGCCTGGAACTGGTCGACGTACGCGTCCATCCGCCCCGCCGTCGTCGGCCCGAACGACCCCGACGCGTAACCCTCCGGCGTCTTGGCCGGCCCCGCGTAGTACACGGCGTGGTCCTTCAGGTACTGCGGCATCGGCTCACCCGCGTCGAGCCGCTCCTTGATCTTGGCGTGCGCGATGTCGCGCGCCACCACCAGCGGCCCGTTCAGCGACAGCCGCGTCTTCACCGGCAGCTTCGACAGCTCGGCGCGGATCTCCGTCATCGGCCGGTTCAGGTCGATCCGGACGACCTCCGACTCCTCGGCCAGGTGCTCATCGGTCGTGTCCGGCAGGAACCGCGCCGGATCGCGCTCGAGCTGCTCCAGGAAGACACCCTCCGGCGTGATCTTCGCCAGCGCCTGCCGGTCCGCCGAGCAGGACACCGCGATCGCGACCGGGCAGGACGCGCCGTGCCGCGGCAGCCGGATCACCCGGACGTCGTGGCAGAAGTATTTGCCACCGAACTGCGCGCCGATCCCGAACTCCTGGGTCAGCTTGAAGACTTCCTCCTCCAGTTCGACGTCACGGAACCCGTGCCCCAGCGGCGATCCCGTCGTCGGCAGCGCGTCGAGGTAGTGCGCCGACGCGTACTTCGCGGTCTTCAGCGCGTACTCCGCGGACGTCCCGCCGACCACGATCGCGAGATGGTACGGCGGGCAGGCCGCGGTACCGAGGGAGCGGATCTTCTCGTCCAGGAACTTCATCATCCCGTCCGGGTTCAGCACCGCCTTGGTCTCCTGGAACAGGAACGACTTGTTCGCCGACCCGCCACCCTTGGCCATGAAGAGGAACTTGTACGCCGGGTCCGCCGCGGCCGAGCCCGGCGTCGAGTAGAGCTCGATCTGGGCCGGCAGGTTCGAGCCGGTGTTCTCCTCGTCCCACATGGTCAGCGGCGCCATCTGCGAGTAGCGCAGGTTGAGCTTGGTGTAGGCGTCGTACACGCCCCGGCTGATCCACTCCTCGTCGATCGCGCCGGTGAGCACGCCCTCGGACTTCTTGCCCATCACGATCGCCGTACCGGTGTCCTGGCACATCGGCAGCACGCCGCCGGCCGAGATGTTCGCGTTCTTCAGCAGGTCGAGCGCGACGAACCGGTCGTTCCCGGACGCCTCCGGGTCGTCGATGATCCGCCGCAGCTGGGCGAGGTGCGCAGTACGGAGGTAGTGCGAGATGTCGTGCATCGCCTCGGCCGTGAGCTGCTGCAGCACCGCCGGCTCCACCTGCAGGAACGTGCGGCCGCCCGCCGTGAACGTGCTCACGCCCTCGGTGGTGAGGAGCCTGTACTCCGTGTCGTCGGCACCCAGCGGCAGCAGTTCGGAGAAGTTGAAGTCGGCGGACACCGGTGCGTACCTCCTGGCAAGTGGTCTGAGTCGGTGCTCAGCCTAAGCCGCCCGGGTCGCCCCCGCTCCGACAGGGGACGGACTGTGCCGTCCCTCACGCCGGACCGGGGGCCGCCGGATCAGTACCAGTCGGTGTAGGCGAGCGCCCAGGAACCGTTGGCGTCCCTGCAGACCAGGGTCGCCTTGGCCAGTCGACCGTTCAGATTGTTGGCCATCTTGGTGTAGGCGAAGTCAATGCCGGGATCGACGCTCTCGCTGACGGCTCCGTCGGAGATCCGGTCACCGTTGGAGTCGCGGTGGACGATGACAGAACAGCCCTGCGGTGCGTTGCTGATCCGCCCGTAGGCGCCGCAGCGGTTCGAGTAGTAGAACTCCAGCTTGACCTGGCGGCCCTGCCAGCCGGCGTACTGGACCGCACCGCGCGGGACATCGGACGGAAGGAAGAAGGTGCCGCTGCACCCGGCGATTGTCGGGTAGGACCCCTCATAGGCCAGGGCGCCGTAGTTGCCCGAACTGGAGGGGGCCGCCTGGGCGGCGGACGGCTGGAGGCAGAACGCCACGACCGCGGCGACGAGCGCGGCGAACACAGTCATCGTTCGTTTCAAGGTTGGTCTCCTCGGTGAAAGCTGAGCGGCCAGGATGGCGCGGTGCCGGGTTCACTTCGACTGTGATCTCAGGGTTTGCCTCAGGGGTGGATCGGGGTGATAACGCATCGGCGAGTGGCCGTTCTCGCGCGTAAGGTTTGGTTGTGGCCCACGACGACGCACCGCAGCCCGACCGCCCGCAGGACACCCCGCCGCCTGCGCGGCCGGCGCCGCTGGGTGGCGATGAGTTGGCATTGCGGCGGCGGGTGTCGGACTTCGAGCGCGAAGAGGTCGCCGACGTACTGCGCGAATCCGCGGCCGAAGGCCGGCTGAGCTACACCGAGCTGGAAGACCGGCTGGAGACCCTGTACTCCGCCAAGACCTACGGCGAGCTCGTCGAGATCACCGCCGACCTCCCGAACGGCCCCGCCCTGCCTGCCGCGACGGCCGGTCAGGCGAGCGCTGCAGCAGTCACGCCCGCAGCGGAGCCGGGGATGACCGTGCACGCACCGGCCATCAAGGTCTTCCTCTCCGACGCGAAGCGCGTCGGCAACTGGCTCGCCCCACAACACCAGGAGATCAACGCCGTCCTGGGCGACGTGACCCTGGACTACACCGAGGCGCACATCCCGTACGACGAGGTCTTCATCGAGGTGAAGTCGATCCTCGCGGACGTGAAGATCCGGGTCCCCCAGAACGCAATCGTCCACCTGGACAGCAACCCAGTCCTAGGCTCCGTCACCGAACAAGGCGAAAGCGGCCTAGGCCCAGTCGCCGCACCCCCCACCACCCCACCCAAAACCTTCCACATCCGAGGCACCGCCATCCTCGGCGACATAAAAATCAAACGAGGCCCCCGCCTAACCAAACGCCTCGGCCTGATCTGAGCCCGCGCGGCTCACTCAGCCCCAGGTTGTGGTGTGGTCTGTGGCTGTGGGTGGGTCGGCGCCGGGGCGGGTGCAGGTGATGGCGGCGGCCTTGACTGCGTAGTCGATGACAGCGTGGAGGGTTTGTTCGTTCAGGCCTTCGAGGCGTGCTGCGCCTAGTAGGCCTCGGGTTTGCAGGCCTGCGATCAGGGCTGACATGAAGGAGTCGCCGGCGCCTACTGTGTCGACGACCTTGATGGCCGGGGCGGTCACCTCGACGCGGGTGGTGCGGGTGAGGCCGATGGCGCCGTCGCCGCCGCGGGTGATCACCACGCACTTGGTCCGGTCGACAGTTAGTAGTTCGGCCGCGATCTCGTCCGGCGACGCACCGGGGCGCAGGAACTCGCAGTCCTCGTCGCTCAGTTTCACCAGGTCCGCCGAGGCTGCCAGCTCCCGTACTGCGGTCCAGGTGCTTTCCGGGTCGGGCGTGATCGTTGGGCGCGCGTTCGGGTCGAGGGTGACCGTGACGGGCTGCTCGGTCAGCGATGCGAGGAAGGTGCGGATCGCGGCGGCGCCTGGTTCGAGCACGGTGGCGATCGAGCCCGTGTGCACCGCCGGGCAGCCGCGCCGCAACGAGAGCGCCGGAGGCTCCCAGGTGATGTCGAACTGGTACGACGCGACCCCGTTGGCGTCGAGCGTCGCGGTCGCAGTACTGGTCCGGAAGTTCGGGTCGACCGAGCCGGGGGACAGCTGGACGCCGTTCCCGAACAGGTGCGCGCCGAGCTGATCGCCGTACGGGTCCGTGCCGAACCGCGTCACCAGCTCGGTCGGCAGCCCAAGCCGAGCCAGCCCAACCGCCACGTTGGCAGGAGACCCACCAGGCGTCGCCTTGCTCCCGTTCTTCCCGTTCCGCCCAGAACCAGTCCCCGATCCGCTACGGCTGGAGACGATGTCGACGAGCGCCTCACCGATCACGAGTACGGGCGCGGTCATACCGCCACCCGCCCTTGACCAATGAGGTGAGGCAGCCCGGTCATGGGGCCTCCCGGTCTGGACTGAGGAGCGGAGGAGCGAAGCGACGGAGCGACGAGGGAAGACCGGGAGGTTAGCCCCATGACCGCGCCGAGCCGGAGGCGAGGCCAAAAGCAGAGCCTCATCGGGCGTGCTCGAAGTCGATTGCGGAGTAGGCGCGGAGCTTCGCCAGCTGGTGTTCGCTTTCGATGCTGCGGATGGTGCCGCTGCGGGAGCGCATCACCAGTGAGTGGGTGCGCGCGATCGAGCTGCGGTATCGCACGCCGCGGAGCAGCTCGCCGTCGGTGATGCCGGTCGCGACGAAGAAGCAGTCGTCGCCGCTGACCAGGTCGTCGGTCGACAGCACCCGGTCGAGGTCGTGGCCGGCGTCGATCGCCTTCTGCCGCTCGTCGTCGTCCTTCGGCCAGAGCCGGCCCTGGATCATCCCGCCCATGCACTTCATCGCGCAGGCCGCGATGATGCCCTCCGGCGTACCGCCGATGCCGACCAGCATGTCCAGACCGGTGTCGGGCCGGGCCGCCTCGACCGCACCCGCGACATCGCCGTCGCTGATGAACTTGATCCGCGCACCGGTCGCCCGGATCTGCGCCGCCAGGTCGTCGTGCCGCGGACGGTCGAGCAGTACGACGGTGACGTCGTCGACCGAGGAGCCCTTCGCCTTCGCGACCCTCCGGATGTTCTCCGCGACCGGCAGCCGGATGTCCACCACGTCAGCGGCCTCCGGGCCGACGACGAGCTTCTCCATGTAGAACACCGCGGACGGGTCGTACATCGTGTGGCGCGGCGCCACCGCCATCACGGCGATGCCGTTGGCCATCCCCTTGGCGACCAGCGTCGTCCCGTCGACCGGGTCGACCGCCACGTCGCACTCCGGGCCGTCGCCGGAACCGACCTGCTCGCCGTTGTAGAGCATCGGGGCGTTGTCCTTCTCGCCCTCGCCGATCACCACCACGCCGTTCATCCCGACGGTGCCGATCAGGGTCCGCATCGCGTTCACGGCCGCGCCGTCGGCGCCGTTCTTGTCGCCCCGGCCGACCCACCGTCCGGCCGCCATCGCGGCTGCCTCGGTGACCCGGACGAGTTCCAGGGCGAGGTTGCGGTCGGGCGCGTGCTCGTCGACCTCGAGATGGGCAGGGGGAGTGGACGGGTCGCTCATGCCACGGATCGTAGCCAACGACCGGTGTCCGGCCGTGAGCGGTCTCGGGGGACACTGGTGCCATGAGCTCGACAGGTGAGGAGCAGACGGCGGCGCAGACACGGGCCCAGGCGGAGCGCGCACAGGTGCGTGCCGAGGCCGAGGCCTACCGTGCGCAGAACAAGATCGACCGGGCCAAGGCGCGGACGCTGACCAACATGGTCTGGGCCCTGCTGGCCTGCTTCATCGTGGTCGCGTTCCTGATGCTCGTCACCTGGCGGCCCAAGGAGGAGCGGGTCCGCGCGGTCGACTACACGCCTCAACTGGCCGAAGCCCGCAAGGTCGCCCCCTGGGTTCGCGGGCCCGAGCCGATGCCGGCCGGCTGGACCGCGACCAGCGCGACATTCCGGGCGCCGCAGCAAAGCCCGATCACCTGGCACCTGGGAATTGTCACCGACCAGAAGAAATACGTCGGGCTGGAGCAGTCGAACGTGACCAGCAATGGATTCCAGACCGACAAACTCGGCAAAACCGAGGACGACGGTACGGCGACCGTGGCGGGCGTGGTCTGGCAGCGCAAAACCCT
This sequence comes from Kribbella sp. CA-294648, assembly GCF_050943845.1. NCBI lineage: Bacteria > Bacillati > Actinomycetota > Actinomycetes > Propionibacteriales > Kribbellaceae > Kribbella > Kribbella sp. CA-294648. Next base: position 7,032,045 of record NZ_CP191981.1, on the reverse strand, counting down.
GCTGGAGCGAAAGAATGAGCATGCGCTTGTTCTGATCGGCTCCGGGGTCACCACGATCGTCACCGGAAATGCGGGTTATCCCGTACTGGAAACGTTTGCCGCTACTTTGCGCTGAATTCCGGAACCTATTCAGCCGTTGACACACCGGGCCGGACGCGGTTCTATCGTCGGGTCGGCATCGACGGAGGAGTTCCGATGTTTCGCATCGACCGGTCCAGGGGTTGATGCCGCGTGTTCGTCACCGGACTGGTCCTGGCCGCCGACGGGTCCCCGCGCCTCGGCGTACCGAAGCAATTGCTGGCCTATCAGGGCGGCACGTTGCTGGAGGCGTCCCTGGAGACCGCGCGCGAATGCGGCTTCGACCAGTTGATCGTGACGCTCGGGACGGCGTCGGAGCAGGTTCGCGAACGGGTCGATCTGGACGGCGCGCGGGTGATCGAGTCGCCGCATGCCGACACCGGGAGCTCCTCGATCGTGCCGGCGCTGGACGCGGTCGATCGGCGTACCGACGGCATTGTGGTGATGCTCGGTGACCAGCCGGGAGTGACATCGGCCACTGTCTGGTCGCTGGTCGCAGAGGTGGCCGGGCCGTCGACACCGATCGGCGTGAGCCGCTACGACAACGGCCGCGGCAACCCGTGCTGGTTCGGGCGGGAGCTGTTCGGCGAGCTGCGGCAGCTGCGCAATGACCAGGACATCTGGGCGGTGATCGCCGCCAGCCGCCACCCGGTCACCGATGTAGATGCCGTAGGCAACATTCCGCTCCGGGTCGAGAGCTGGGACGACTACCAGTCGCTGGTCGCCCAGCCCCACACCCGCGGCCTCGACCCGCCGATCGTCCCGCCGGCCGCCCTCCCCACCCGGGGCCGCATCACCCGCCGCCCCCACCACCGCCGCCGCGTCTGACTCTGTACGCCGTCTACTCGCTTCCGGTGAGGCGAAGGCCGATGACGCCGATCAGGATCAGGGCTATACAAGCCAGGCGGGGAAAGCTGAGTTGTTCGCCGAAGAGGAGTACGCCGAGGGTGACGACTCCGAGCGAGCCCAGCCCGGTCCAGACGGCGTACGCCGTGCCGACCGGGAGGCGGTCGAGCGTCTTGGACAGCAGCACCACCGAGATCACCCCGAAGACGAGAACGCCGGCCGTCGGCCAGAAGCGGCTGAACCCGTCGCTCGGTTTGAGGCTCAGTGCGAACGCGATCTCGAACACGGCCGCGGCGATCAGCACCAGCCAGGCCATCAGGCCGCCAACGAGCCACGCTGGTGGCGCAGCGTGACGTTCGCGACCCGGGCGCCGAGGGCGGCGGCGGTGCGCAGGTCGGTCTCCGGCGGCGCTTTCTCCGCGGACAGGTCGGCATCCGACTGCGCCATCGCGCCCAGCCAGCTGCCGAGCCGGTTGAGGTCCTCGATGCTTGCGGTCGAATCGGCCCAGCCGGGGTAGAGGTCGAGACCGACCCAGATCATCCCGTGCTGGGCGGCGAACACGGCCATGTCGACCAGGCTGTTCAGCTTGTCGCCCGACATCGCCTTGGAGTTGGTGAAACCGGCGGCGATCTTGTCCCGCCAGGCCAGATCGGCGGCCCAGACCTTCACGCTGGCCTCGGCGAACGCCTTGAACACCGCGCTCGGGCTGCCCATGTAGGTCGGCGCGCCGAAGATGATCGCGTCGGCGGCGGTCAGCCGCTCCCACACGTCATCGGTCAGTTCGTCCAGCGGTACCAGCTCGGCGACGGCTCCCGGTACTGCGGACGCGCCCGCCGCGACGGCCTCGGCCTGCCTCGCGGTGTGCCCGTAGCCCGAGTGGAAGGCGATCGCGATCCGGACGGATGGGTTGCTCATGGTGCTTCCTCCAACGGTCGTGTGCGGACTACAGTCCGTCTTATGAACGACAGTACCGGACCGCAGTCCGTTTCTCCAACGACTCTGCCACTTCTGGGTGAACCACGCCCAGAGCGCGCGGACGCACGCCGAAACCGGCTGAAGGTGCTGGAGGCGGCGGAGCGGCTCTTCGCGGAGCAAGGCGTGAAGAATGTGTCGCTGGACGCGATCGCGGCCGAGGCAGGCGTAGGGAAGGGCACCGTCTTCCGCCGCTTCGGCGATCGGGCCGGCCTCGCCGTCGCGCTGCTGGATGAGCGCGAGGTGGAGCTGCAGACGAAAATCCTGTCCGGCCCGCCACCCCTCGGCCCGGGAGCACCCGCGATCGACCGGGTGAACGCCTTCCTGACGGCGTACTGCGAACTGCTGGACCGCCACGTCGAACTGTTCGTCGACAGCGAAAACGCGTCAGACGGCGCCCGCTACCGCATCGGCTCATACCGCCTGTGGCACCGCCACATCGCGATGCTCGTCGAAGAGGCCCGCCCAGACCTGGACGCCGACTACACCGCCCACTTCATCCTGGCCCCGCTGGCAGCCGACCTCCACCAGGCCCTCCGCGCCGAAGGCTTCACCCTCCCGCGCATGCAATCAGCCCTCATCACAGCCACCACAGCCCTGCTCACTTCCTGAAACCCAGGAAGCAGGATCAGTTCGACTTGTCCTCGTGGCTGGCTTGCGCTTCGGCTAGGCGTTGGCGGGCGCCGTCGAGCCATTGCTGGCAGGTGGTGGCGAGTTGTTCGCCGCGCTCCCACAGCGCCAGGGATTCCTCGAGGGTGGTGCCGCCGGCTTCGAGTTTGCGGACTACCTCGACGAGTTCCTCACGGGCTTGTTCGTACGAGATCTCCGGGCGGGCCGCCGGTTCGGCGCTCTTGCTCACGTGCTCTCCTTCACCTGTACGTCGAAACGGCCGTCGCTGACCCGTGCGTTCAGCACATCACCCGCTGCCACCTGAGCCACCTCGCGCACCGCTGTCCCGTCGTCCAGTTGCAGCACGGAGTACCCGCGCTCGAGGGTGGCCTTGGGGGACAGCGCCCGGACGCTCGCCAGCCGGTGCGCGAGATCGTCACTCGCGCGATCCAGCCGGTGGGTCAGGGTGCGGCGGCTGCGGTCGAGCAGTGCGGCGACCTCGTCGGACCGCCGTTGCAGATCTGTTGTCGGAGCGGCCAGCGACGGCCGGCTGCGGATCGCGGCCAGCGCATGCGCCTCGCGCTCCAGCCAGCCGCGGATCGCCCGCGACCCCCGCTCACGCAGCAGCCGTACGCCGTCGAGCTCCTCCCGCACGTCCGGCACGATCCGCTTGGCCGCGTCGGTCGGGGTCGAGGCGCGCAGGTCGGCGACCAGGTCGAGCAGGGGCGAGTCGGGCTCGTGGCCGATCGCGCTGACGATCGGCGTACTGGCCTGGGAGACGGCGCGGATCAGGCCCTCGTCGGAGAACGGCAGCAGGTCTTCGAGCGAACCGCCGCCGCGGGCGATCACGATCACCTCGACGGACTCGTCGCTGTCGAGCCGGCGGAGCGCGGTCATCACCTCACCGGCCGCGGCCGGGCCCTGGACCGACGCGTACTCGACGCGGAACGCGACCGCCGGCCAGCGGCGTTTGGCGTTCTCCAGGACGTCGCGCTCCGCGGCGGAGTCGCGGCCGCAGATCAGCCCGATGGTGTGCGGCAGGAACGGCAGCTTCTTCTTGCGGTACGACTCGAACAGCCCCTCGGCGGCGAGTAGTTGCTTCAGCCGCTCGATCCGGGCCAGCAACTCACCGATGCCGACGTGCCGGATCTCGCTGACCGCGAGCGCGAGCGTGCCGCGCTTGGCGAAGAAGTTGGCCTTGGCGTTCACCACGACCCGGGCGCCGTCGGTCACCGGTGGATCCACCGCGTCGAAGATCCGCCGGTTGCAGGTGAAGCGCAGCGAGATGTCCGCGTCGGTGTCGCGCAGGGTGCCGAAGACGGTGGTCATGCCCCGCCCTGCCGAGACGTCCGTCAGCTGCCCCTCGACCCACACGGCGCCGAGCTGGTTGATCCAGCCGGCAATGCCGTTCGCAATCGTGCGAACGGCCGCGGGTGCGTCCGGCGAGGTTTCCAATGCCACCCGGCGACTCTACGACCCCGCACCGACAACCCCCGCCGGCGCCACCAGGTTGCGTGTCATGGCAGCCCGCCCGTACCTCCTCCTGGACGTTGACGGCCCGCTCAATCCGTACCGCGCGAAGACGATCCCACCCGGCTACCAGCTCGAAGACGCCGCACGTGGCCCGCTGGGTGGGCGGTCGGCCGTTCCTCTGGATCGACGACGAGATCAACCGCCACGACCGGTTCTACCTGGAGTCGACCGAGGGAATCGGACCATTTCGCCTACATCGCGTCGAGGCCAACCGCGGACTGACACCGGCGGACTTCGTCGCGATCAGAGCCTGGGGCGAAGGCAACCGGTCACAACCTTCTCGATGAGTTCGTCGATTTGCGGTGGACCATCAGGTCTACCGCAGCGGAGTGGCTGTCCTGACCTACGAACCCCGCTAATTCCTTTGCGTCAAAGGCAGCAAGGACGCATTCTTGTGGGGAAGGTACACCTCCTGGAATCAGTCGCCCGGATAGGGCGGGCGACTGATTTCGCTTGCTGTCAGCAACAAAGTCGACCGGTCGGCTGACGCGTACTCAGCCGATCGGTTGAGCTGCGACAAGAGCTGGTTGGTCAATGCGCGAGGCCCGGCCGCAAGGTTCCGCTCACCGGCCGTCGGCGTCAGCGACCGGGGCGCCGTGTGGCCGAAGCGTTTCATCGCGGTCTGCTCACGCTCGGTGACAGCTGACCCGTCGCAGGCCGTGATGTCCGCCACGGCCGGTGGGGTGTCCGGCTACGCCCCGTACGATGGGAGCCGTGACTGCCCAGCCTAAGACCACCGCTACTTCGACCGCCGTGAGAACCAAGCGGGTTCTGCTCGCGGCACCGCGGGGATACTGCGCCGGCGTGGACCGGGCCGTGGTGGCGGTCGAGAAGGCGCTCGACCTGTACGGGCCGCCGGTCTACGTGCGCAAGGAGATCGTGCACAACAAGCACGTCGTCTCCACGCTGCAGGCGCGCGGGGCGATCTTCGTCGACGAGACCGACGAGGTGCCCGAGGGCGAGACGGTGATCTTCTCCGCGCACGGCGTGGCGCCGGTGGTGCACCAGGAGGCGGCCGCGCGGCAGCTGAAGACGATCGACGCGACCTGCCCGCTGGTCACCAAGGTGCACCACGAGGCGAAGCGGTTCGCCGCCGTCGACTACGACATCCTGCTGATCGGTCACGACGGGCACGAGGAAGTCATCGGCACCAGCGGTGAGGCTCCCGACCACGTGCACCTGGTCGACGGCCCGGGCGACGTACCGAACGTGGTCGTCCGTGACCCGGAGAAGGTGGTCTGGCTGTCCCAGACGACCCTCTCGGTGGACGAGACGATGGAGACCGTACGCCGCCTGCGCGAGCGGTTCCCGCAGCTGCAGGACCCGCCGAGCGACGACATCTGCTACGCCACCCAGAACCGGCAGACCGCGGTGAAGAAGATGGCGCCGGACGTCGACCTGATGATCGTGGTCGGCTCGCGCAACTCGTCCAACTCGGTCCGGCTGGTCGAGGTCGCCCTCGAGCACGGCACGAAGGCGGGCTACCTGGTCGACTACGCGGCGGAGATCGACGAGGCCTGGCTGGAGGGCGTCGACTCGGTCGGTGTCACCAGCGGCGCCAGCGTGCCCGAGCTGCTGGTGCGCGACGTGCTCAGCTGGCTCGCCGAGCGCGGTTACGCCGACGTCCAGGAGGTCACCACTGCGGAGGAGAGCCTGGTTTTCTCTCTCCCCCGCGAGCTGCGCGCCGACCTCAAGGCGGCGGGCATGCCGACCACCGGTACTTCGGACCACGCCTGAGGGTCAGCGGATGACGATCTTGGCGGACTTGGTCGCCCGGAGCGTCTTACCGTTCGCGCCGCAGTACATGACCGTGTAGCTGAAGGTGTACGTGCCGGCCTTCTGGTAGACGTGCGGACCGTCCATGAGGGTGTAGGTCTCCTGTGAGGTGACCCGCTTCTTGGCGCCGGTACAGGTGACCGAGCCGCCGTCGGAACCGCTCTGCTCACCGTCGCCGTAGGTGTAGTCGGTGCCCAGTGTGCGGTTCAGGAAGCTGGTGCCGGCCGGTAGTTCGGTGCCGGCCGTGGTGTCCCCTTCGATGCCGAGCGGTGAGATCACCGTGCCCTTGAGCGTCACCTCCATCAGCAGGGACCGGCCGGTCACCGTCGGCGTGAGCGTCACGGCGACGCCGATCGCCGGCGGAACAGGCGGCGGGGTTGTGGTCGGAGATCTGGTCACGGTGACGGTGATGCCACCAGTTGGCGGCAGGTCCACGATCGAGCTCCCGCCGCCCGGCTTACCGGAGACCGGTGGGCTGGTGTTGATCTCGGTGAGGCTGTTGCCCGCCACAGTGATCGCAACCACTGCCGCGGCTGCCAGTACGGCGACACCCGCGGTACGACGGCGGCGTACGGTGCGGACCTTCGCGAACACCGCTTCACTCGGTACTGCGCTGGGCGGTGGCGGATCCGCGACCAGTTGCTGGAACCTGTCCTTCAGCTCTTCGGGCATGGGTCAGCCCTCCTTCCGGGCCGCGGCGCTGGCGGCCGGAGCGATCAGGGGATCATCACCGTGCGGGTGTAGGACTCCAGCGCGTTGGGACTGCGCAGGGTCTTGCGGTGGAACCACACCTTGGTCAGCGAGGTCTGGACGAGATCCTCGGCCAGATGCCATTCACCGGTCAGCAGGTAGCCGAACCGTTGCAGTGCGGTGAAACGTCCGTCGACGAACGCGGCGAACTCGGCGTCCAGCCCTGGATCCATCAGATGCCCCCTCAGGTGACTCGGTCAGCAGTGTGATGACCGGGCCGGGGCAAAAGGTTGACGTGTGATCAGGCGGAGTCGAGGTCGTAACTGTTCTGTGCGGCCGAGATGGCCGGCATGTGCTCCTCGGCCCAGTCGCTGACGGCCTGGATCGGGCCGATCAGGGACTCGCCCATCGGAGTCAGCGTGTAGACGACCCGCGGCGGTACTTCGGCGAAGATCTCGCGGCTCACCAGCCCGTCGCGCTGGAGCCGGCGCAGGGTCTGGGTGAGCACCTTGGGCGCGACCTTGCCGATGCCGTCGCGGAGCTCGGTGAAGCGCATCGGGCCGCTGCTCAGCAGCAGGACGGCGAGCACGGTCCACTTGTCGCCGATCCGGTCCAGGACCAGGCGAGTCGGGCAGTCGGGGTCGAACACGTCGCCCCGGGTGAACAGCCTGGCGGCCAGGTCCTCTCCATTGGTAACCACCAGGTACTTATAGCACGTTGAAGTAGCCAGTTACCAATGGTTACTGTCGGCGCTGTTGTGTCGGTCAACGAGAGGAGAGCTGTTCATGAAGATCGCGATCTACGGTGCGAGCGGGATGGTCGGGAGCCGGATTGCCGCCGAGGCGGTCAGCCGTGGGCATGAGGTCGTGGGCATCACGCGGTCGGGTGGCGAGCAGCCGGCCGGCGTACGGGCGGTGGTCGGCAGTGCGAACGACGAGGCGTCGGTGAAGGAGATCGCGTCGTCGGTCGACGTGCTGGTGTCGGCGATCGGACCGAGCCGGACCGGTGGAGACCCGCAGGAGTTCGTGAACGCGATCGACACGCTGATCGCCGCGGCTGGTGGAACCCGCCTGGTCGTCGTCGGTGGCGCCGGAAGCTTGGTTGCCGATGGCAAGCGGTTGGTGGACTCGCCCGAGTTCCCGGAGATCTACAAGTCGGAGGCGCTGGTCGTCGCCGGCGTGCTCGACACGTTGCGCGCGACCCCTGCTGGTGTCGAGTGGACAATGCTGTCGCCGGCTCAGGTCATCCAGCCGGGCGAGCGCACCGGCAGCTTCCGCCTCGGCCTCGACGAGCCGGTCGGCACCGAGATCTCGGCCGAGGACTACGCCATCGCCCTCGTCAACGAACTCGAAACCCCCGCCCACTCCCGCCAGCGCTTCACGGTCGGCTACTGAGAAGCCCCCGTGGGCCCGCCACCCGCTCGGGTGGCGGGGTAATCGCGTGCCAAACGACAGGATGTGCCGCTCGAACTTGTAGAGCGGTTACGCCTGAGTCTTGCAGGCGAGACGGCGTATACGGGGTGCACTACCTGTCGGTCGGGACACAAGTCGCCCACCGGGGCGCTCCGTGGACCGGTCGGGCCTCAGGCTGGTTGGCTGGTGTAGTCCAGGTAGCGGTCGAGGGTGTAGACCCAGCCGGTGTCGTAGGCGGTGCGGGCTTCCTCGCCGTCGGGGCGGCGTTCCCAGCCGGTGTGGATCAATTCGACCTCGGTTCCGTCGTCGAGTGGGATGAAGCTGACCTTGATGCTGCCGGCCTGCTTCGGGTCGGTGCCTGGATGCCAGGTGAAGGACAGGCTCTTGGGCGGGTCCCAGTCCGAGATCGTGCCCCAGTAACCGAGCGGGCCGTCTTCGCCGTACTCGACGATGCGGCCGCCGACCGCGCCCTCGAGTTTGACGTCGGTCGCCTTGGCATGGCCGACTGAGTGCGTGGCGAGCGGCCACCAGGCGCCGATCTCGGCGGTGAACAACTCGAAGGCGCGCTCCGGGCCGACCGGCACGACCAGCCGTTTGATCAATGGCGCGATGCTCATCTCTGGTCCTCCTGAGTCGCTTCGCCGGTGCCCTTGCCGGCGCCCTTCTCGGTGCCCGCATGGGCGGTGACCGTTTCGGCACGCTCGACGTGCTCGGCGAAGGCGTCCAGCGCGTCGCCCCAGAACTGGTCGAGCCAGTCCCGTACTTCGTCCAGACCGCCGCGGTCGATCCGGTAGATGTTCCGGGTGCCCCGCGTCTCGTGGTCGACCAGTCCGGCCCGGCCGAGCACCTTCAGGTGCTGGGAGATCGCCGGTCGGCTGACCGGGACGCGTTCGGCGAGCCCGGCCACCGAGCTCGGTCCGCCCCGGCGCAGGATCTCCAGGATCGTGCGCCGGGTCGGATCACCGAGGGCGTCCAGAACGGCGCCCGCTTGGTAAGTACCCACGAACGGTAAGTTGCCACTTACCATCGCAGCTGTCCAGACCGTGGCAGAACCCCGGACCCCGCGCGGGCGGATGCGCGGGACCCGGGGTGGCCGGCGTACCGGAGTACTGGTCAGCTGAAGGGGTCGAGGGTGATGTAGGCCTGTTGCGGGTTGCCGTCGTGGACGAGCGACTCGTGGTGGCCGACGTCGTCGAAGGCGAAGCCGTAGGCCTTGCCGTCGACCATCTGGGCGTGGATCTTGCGCGAGTAGTGGTTGGTCACGTTGTCGAGGTAGAAGCCGGAGTTGTTCGCGTCGGGCTGGTTCGGGTTGGTCAGCAGCGTGGAGCGGTTGAACCCGGCGCACAGCGTGCGGGAGATCGGCCCGCGAACCAGGTCGTTCGGAGCGTCGAGCAGGCCCGCGCAGCCGAAGATGCTGGCCGAGTTGGGCTTCTGGAACGAGGTGACGACCGCGCCGGAGCTGTTGGTGAAGTTCATGACGTTGCCCGAGACGCGCCCGAAGTACTTGATGTTCGGCTGGTCGCCGAACGGCGTCACGGTGAGCGTCTGCGAGCTGTACTTCGACCAGACCCGGTTGACGTAGTCATCCATGATCGAGGCCGGCAACGCGCCCGTCTCCACCCCGTACGTCGGGGCGAGGGCGCGCAGGATGGACCCGTTGGGTGCTGTCTGGATCAGGTTCGCCCAGCCGCCGGGCTGGCCGCGGAGGGCGTTGAAGAAGTTGTTGTAGCCACCGGGCTTGAGATGGCCGGTGTTCTTGGTGCTGCCGTTCGCGAGCTGGACGCCGACGGCGTACGGGGCCGAGAACATGTCGACCTGGGTGCTGTTGATCCACAGGCCGGAGTCGTTCAGCGTGTACTCGGTCCAGTTGAAGAGGATGTTGCGGTTGGGGTCGCTCGGGTTCTGAACAGCCGGCTGCACCAGGCCGCCGGTGGTCAGTTTGAAGACGAGCTTCTGGCCGTAGGAGAAGTACACCCGGCCGGAGAACTTCGGCATCCGGATCGTGATCGACTGGCCGTTGGCGGGTCCGGCGATCGACGCGTCGGGTGCCGGGGTGGGCGGGTTGCCGCCGGCGGGCCACGCGTGGAAGGTGCCGTTGGCATCGGCCCAGCCCTGCTGGCCGGTCTGCAGATTGGTGCCGAGGTTGTAGATGTAGACGGGGTCGGCCCGGCCGGACTTGTTGGAGATCTTCAGCGGGATGGTCGACGGCACGGCTTCGGCCGGGATCGTGACCGTTGCCACCAGTCCGGCGGCGACGGTACTCGCGGCGGCGAGAACCGCCAGCAACTTTGTTGTGATGCGCACAGCTCCTCCTCAGGTTTGTCCCAGGTGAGAAGGCGTCATCCGGCGAGGGACGGTGGATCGCCGAATGAGTGAGAGCGCTCTCATACTTGAGTTGCCCTTCCCGCCTTGTCAACCTCCGGCAGGTGGCGGCTTTCCGACGCTTGATATGCCGACCTGGCCTTGATCGGCCTGACAAGTGCCGGCCGACGGGTTTCCGGCCGCGCGGGACGGTCAATGCTCGGGACATGAGCCTTGGGCAACATTTTGTTCGGAGCGTCCAGCTGTCGAGTGTCCGGACGCGGTATCCACGCGTCGTCGGGCGGAACGCGCGGCTCGGCAGCCATGGGAGCGGGGGAGAGGACGAGATCGTTGTCCTGCGCACCGATACCGGCAAGGTCGGGTGGGGGCTTGTTGCCGGTCCGGTCCCAGACGTGGTGGGGCGGTCGGTGGAGGAGTTGATCGATCCCGCGTCGGGGGTGCGGGACGAGTCGCTGCGCGGGCTGGACTTCGCACTGCATGACCTGGTGGGGCAGATCGAGGATCTGCCGGTGTATGCGCTGCTCGGCGGGCGAGGCCGTACGACGGTGCCGGCGTACGACGGGGCGATCTACTTCGCCGATCTCGATCCGGATGAGGAGCCGGGTGGGCCGGCCGCAGTACTGGCTGACTGTGCTGCCGATGATGCGGCCGGGTATCGGGCGTTCAAGCTGAAGATCGGCCGGGGCAACCGGTGGATGGAACGCGCGGCCGGTGACGCGCGGGACATCGAGGTGACGCGGGCCGTTCGGGCGGCCTATCCCGAGCATCGTCTGCTGGTGGACGCCAACGACGGGTATGACTGCGACGGCTTCATCGAGTATCTGCGGGCGGTCGATGACTGCGATCTCTACTGGGTCGAGGAGCCGTTCCTCGACGATCCGGACGATCTCGCTCGGCTGCGCGGCTATCTCCGGGAGACCGGATCGGCGACGCTGATCGCCGAGGGCGAGAGCAACCCGGACTTGACGTTGCTGCTGGAGATCGCGGGCCGTGGAGACCTCGACGTCCTGCTGATGGATGTGGTCTCGTTCGGCCTGACCAGCTGGCGCTCGGTGATGCCGACCCTCGGACGGCTCCGCGTCCGGGCATCACCCCACGCCTGGGGCCTCCCACTCAAGACCCTGTACGCCGCCCAACTCGCCGCCGGCCTGGGCTGTGTCGACACCATCGAGGGCGTCCCCGGCGAGACGCTCGGGGTGGACACCACCGCCTACCGCTGGCAAGACGGCAACCTCACCGTCCCAGACCGCCCCGGCTTCGGTCTCCCCCTCGATGTGCTGTCAGATTGACGTGCCTCAGCCGGCCTCGGTGTCGAAGCCGGGGAGTGGCGGTGGCTCTCGGCGGGTTTTGTCGACGGTGGGGCCGGGGAGCCAGCGGTGGGTGTCGGCGGAGTCTTCGACGGCCAGGAACTCGGGTGCGGTGAGCGGGCGCGTCGAGGCCTCTATCGACTCCATCGCGGTGAGCTCGGCTTCGGTGACGTGAAGGTCGCGGAGTTTGCGGGCGGAGGTAAAGACACGGCGTTCGAACGAGCCGACGGTGCTGTTGTAGGCGTCGACAGCTGAGGTGAGGGAGCGGCCGACCCGGCTGAGGTGTTCGCCCATCGTGCTGAGGCGTTCGTAGAGTTCGCGGCCGAGCTCGAAGACCTGCTGGGCCGACTCGGTCAAGGCCGACTGGTTCCACGCGTACGCCGCTGCGCGCAGTGTCGCGATCAGGGTCGTCGGCGTCGCCAGGATGACGCGGCGTTCGGCGGCGTACTCGAGCAGGCTCGGCTCCACGTCGAGCGCCGCGGACAGGAACGACTCCCCGGGCACGAAGAGGATGACGAACTCCGGTGTCGAGGGCAGCCTCGACCAGTACGCCTTGGCGGAGAGCTGGTCGACGTGCGTGCGCAGGTGGCGCGCATGCGCCCGCAACCGCTCTTCGCGGAAGTCCGCATCGTCGCTCTCGGCCGCCTCCAGGAACGCGGCCAGCGGCACCTTCGAGTCGACCACCAGATTCTTGCCCTCGGCAAGTCTCACCACCATGTCGGGACGCAGCATCCCGTCGACGGACGTGGTCGTCGTCTGCTCGGTGAAGTCGCAGTGCGCGACCATCCCGGCCAGCTCGACCGTACGCCGAAGGTGCAGCTCACCCCACCGCCCGCGCACCTGCGGTTTTCGCAACGCGGTCGACAGCGACGCGGTCTCGCGCCGCAACGCCTCACCACTCATCCGTACTTCGTTCACCTGCTGGTGCAACTGGCTCTGCCAGGCGGCACGCCCCTTCTCCAACTGGTTGAGCTGGGCATGCAATCGGTCGAGCGACTCCTTGACGACCGCCTGGCCCGACATCTGCTGCCCGACCGTGGTCCGCTCCTGCGTCAGCTCCACCACCCGGTCTTCCGCCGCGTCGCGCTCGGCCGTGATCCGGGCGAGCTCGGCACCGTCGCGCCCCCGCGACCAGAGCACGCCGAAGACCCAGCCGAGCCCGAGCCCGACCAGCAAAAACACGAGGAGCAGCAGAACCGCAGTACCGGTCATGTCACCGACAGTTGCAGACGGCACCGACAATTTCTCGCCGACAAGCCCGGCGGCCTCGAACTGCCCGTTTCTAGAGCACGAGTTCCGGCTTCTCCCCGGCCTCGCGGACGGCGCGGGAGCGGGTGATGCGCCACGCCGGGAAGGTGCCGAGCAGGGCCGCCGCGGCGAAGACCCAGAGCAGCAAGTGGGCCGAGTCGAGCACGGAAGGCTCACCGAGCTTGACCAGTACTCCGGCCAGCGCGGCGCTGAAGGCGCTTGCCATCAGGAAGACCGTGTTGATGCCTGCCGAAGCCTTGGCTGCCTCCTCCTCGTCCGCGACGCTGCTGAACGCGGCGACAGCGAGGTGCGGGAACGCGATGCCGATCCCGGCGCCGGCCGCGAACAGAGTGACGAACCACAGAGTCACCACCACCGCGGGCGGGGTGTGCTGTTGCAGAGCGGCGTACGCAGCCAGGCCGATCGCCAGCAAAGCGGGACCGCCGACGAGCAATCGCCGTACGACGCCCGGCTGGTTGGCGCTCGCGCTGACCGTCTGGCTCAGCGACCAACCCAGTGACAGAGCGGCGCCGAGGAAGCCGGCCAGCAACGGCGACAATCCGCCCAGCTCCTGACCGAACAGCGGGATGAACGCCTCGGTACCGATGCCGAAGGCAAGAACACCGACGGTGAGGTAGACCCACTTCAGCGCAGTGCCGCGCGCGAAGGTGACCCGGGGAAGAACCGCTGCCTTGGCGGTGCGCTCATGCGCAACGAACGCGGCACCCAATCCGAGCCCGACGATCAGCGCCAGACCGGTTGCCACACCCGCGGGCACGATGCTCGCGATGCTGACCATCGCAACAGCAGCAGTCAACAAGACCAGCGATACAGCCGGTACTGCGGAGCTGGACGCCGAACGCTCGGTCCGCGGGATCACGCGCACGACGACGACCATCAGTACTGCGGCAAGCGCGACCAGGATGCCGAAGGCCGGCCGCCATACCCCGACCTCGCCGAAGGCACCACCTGCGGCCGGGCCGACCAGGTTGCCGACTCCCCACATCGCCGAGACGAGCGCCGCTCCCTTGGCCCACAACCGCTCAGGCAGCGCTCGCTGCAGGAGTGCGTAACCGAGACCGGCAAGGAGACCTCCGCCGAGCCCTTGCACGGCCCGGCCGGCCAGGAAGACGCCGATGCCCGGGCTGGCGGCCGCGAGCAGTGAGCCTGCGCCGAACAACCCGAACGCCAGCAGATAGGCGAACAGCGAGCCACGGGTGGTGAGGATCCGGCTGACCAGCATCGAACTGATCACCGAGGCGACCAGGAAGGCGGTCATCGTCCAGGCGTAGAAGCCGGCGCCGCCGATGTCGCCGACGATCGTCGGCAGCAGGCTGGTGGTGAGGTAGACGTTGCTGGCTTCCATCAGTACCCCGCCGGCCAGCACCACCGCCACGGGGGCATAGGTGCGGCCGAGCAGTTCACGCCAGGTACCGGTCTGTGTCGTCGTCTTCGCCATGTGGCCGACCGTAAAACTTCAAGGGCGCTTTAGTTCAAGGGTGAGTTAGCACTCCATCGCGGGGAAGGTGTAACCCTGGGCCTTCAGGATGCGCAGCGCCTTGTCGAGGGCCGCGACGGTTTGGCTGCGGTCGCCGCCGCCGTCGTGCATGAGGACGATGTTGCGGCGATGGGCGTTCGTCAGGATGTTGTTGACGATGGCCTGGGTTCCCGGCCGGGCCCAGTCGCGAGGGTCGACGTCCCAGAGCACCTCGACCATGCCGGCCGCCTTGATGTCGGCGCGGACCTTCGGGTTCGACGCGCCGTACGGCGGACGGAAGCACTTCGACCGCGGGCCGTCGAAGATCTCGTGGTGGCGTTTGGCCGCGGAGATCGCGGTCAGTTGCGCATGTGAGATCGAGTGACTGCCGATTGTGTTGCCTGCGGCAAGGATCTGTTCGCGTAGGCCGGGGTGGGCCGACTGCATGGTGCCCAGTTGGAAGAAGGTCGCGTGGGCGCCGTATTTCGCCAGCACCTGCAGGATCTTCGGTGTCCAGACCGGATCGGGGCCGTCGTCGAAACTGAAGAAGATGACCTTCTTGTTGCCCGCCGCCGCGGCCGCGGTCGGGTTGCCGGCCGGGACGCCCGGCGTACCGGAGCCCGGCTTGCCTGTGGTCGGGGTCGACGTCGGCGGAGTGGGTGGCGGCTGCGGGGATGGCGAGGTGTGCGGTTTGGACGAGACGGCCGGCTTGGGCGGTGTGGTGTGGCCCAACGCCAGGGCGATGAGTGAACCGACGACCAGCGCGGCCGCGACCCCGGTGGCAATGAAGGCGGCAAGCTTGCGGGACATGATGCTCCCTTGCGGATCAGGCGGATGTTCCCCAGAAACGCTCCCCCTCAAGGAGCTTTCACAAGAGGAGACGCCCTGCCTGTCGCGGTGGTTGGCGCAGCCGTGTTGCGACCACATCTCAGTGACCTTGCGGTGCAGGCCGGCGTACCGGCGTACCGATGGCCACGGTGTGTGATCGGGTGGCGGCACCGACTATTTAGGTCGGCCGGGCCGGGCCGCGTAGTCTTGTCGCCCGTGGCACTCTCCATCGGAATCGTCGGGCTCCCCAATGCGGGCAAGTCCACGCTCTTCAACGCGCTGACCAAGAACAACGTGCTCGCGGCGAACTACCCGTTCGCCACGATCGAGCCCAACGTCGGGGTGGTCGGCGTACCCGACGCCCGGCTGGGCAAGCTCGCCGAACTGTTCGGCTCGGCCAAGCAGCTGCCGGCCACCGTGCAGTTCGTCGACATCGCCGGCATCGTCCGCGGCGCGTCGGAGGGGGAGGGGCTGGGCAACAAGTTCCTCAGCCACATCCGCGAGTCGGACGCGATCTGCCAGGTCACCCGGGTGTTCCGCGACGACGACGTCACCCACGTCGACGGCAAGGTCTCGCCCGCCGACGACATCTCCACGATCCAGACCGAGCTGATCCTGGCCGACCTGCAGACCGTCGAGAAGGCGATCCCGCGGCTGGAGAAGGAGTCGCGCCTGAAGAAGGAGAGCGTCGCCGTTTTGGAGGCGGTCCGCGTCGCGCAGAAGCACCTCGAGGCCGGTACGCCGATCATCGCCACCGACGTCGACCGGGACGCGATCCGCGAACTCATGCTGATGACGGCCAAGCCGTACCTGTTCGTCTTCAACTGCGACGCCGACGAACTGGCCGACGAGTCGCTCAAGCAGCAGATGCGCGACCTGGTCGCGCCGGCCGAGGCGATCTTCCTGGACGCCAAGTTCGAGGCCGAACTGGTCGAACTCGGCGACGAGGACGAAGCCCGCGAGATGCTCGCCGAAATGGGCGTCGAGGAGCCGGGTCTCGACGTACTGGCCCGCGTAGGCTTCGAAACCCTGGGCCTCCAGACCTACCTCACGGCAGGCCCCAAGGAATCCCGCGCCTGGACCATCAAAAAGGGCGCCACCGCCCCCGAAGCCGCCGGCGTCATCCACACCGACTTCCAGCGCGGCTTCATCAAGGCCGAAATAGTCTCCTTCAACGACCTGATGGAAGCCGGCTCCATGGCAGCAGCCAAAGCAGCCGGCAAGGTCCGCATGGAAGGCAAGGACTACATCATGTCCGACGGCGACGTAGTCGAGTTCCGCTTCAGTCCAACGTCTGGCGCGAAGAAAGCCTGATCGTGGCGCGGGTGGTCGATCCGCGATGGGCCAGGGAGGTTCGATTCAGTCCTACGCCTGGCTTAGTCAAGAGGCAGGAGGGTGGGCAAGTGACCGGCGTGGGCTGTGATGCGTGAAGACCCGGACGCGTCGGAGCGTCCTGGAGAAGACGACGGAGAGTTGGCGACCAGTCAGCGTGTGGTCTGTACGGCGGTTGCGCTGGTGACGGGGGCCGGCGGAGGCGTGGGAGTGTTCGTTGACGGTGCGAGTAGCGCCGGTGTCCCCGTACTGCTAGGTATCGGCGCATTATTCGGCTATATCGCTATCTCGGGTCAGCGACTGACCCGTCTGAAGCTTGGCGACAATGAAGCGGCATTCGGCCGTTCGTTCAAACGAATCTTGAAGGATCCGGATATCTCGGATTATGCCAAGGCGGAAGTTGCTGAGCATCTGGACGAAGACGATCTTCCGCTTCCAAAGAGCGTCAAGGATGTAGTTCATGCGGTGCTCGAAGATCGTCGCCAGTCGATGGCTTATGAGCGAGACGTCAGCTCTGCGCTTATGCGAACAGTTGGTTCTGATCGTAGGATCGAGCTTGACGGCACTGAATTCGCAGACGGCGGTGTCGTCTTCACTGGCCCTGAGAGCGGGGTTATCGGGATCGCAGTAAAATGGTTTGAGCAGCCGGTTGACGACGTGGAGTTCTTTCGCGCCGTCAGACCGCTGGGCAGGATTTCTCAGTTCGGAATTCTTGTGACGAACCAATCCTGCGGGGAGAGTGCATTCAACTTCGATGTGCACGGGCGATCGGCTGAATGGACTATTGTCACTTGGCGAAATCCGGCTGATGACGCCGAGTTGTGGCGGGCCTACGGCCGTGTTGTCAATGACGCTTCGGACGAATCCCTGCGGCGTAATATGCAAGATGGGAATTCTGCGTAGTCGAGTTCCGCTTCAGCCCAACATTGGGTCCGGCAAGTAGGAATCTCCTGCAGGTGGTGTCGATCTCCTGGCGCGGGTGTCGTAGCGAGAGGGACGGCCGGTCTATTAACAGCGAGGTGGAGTTCCATGAACGTGGATCGGTGGATAGGGCTTGCGGGTCTGCTAGCTAGCATCGTTGGTATCCCGCTTGCAGTAGTTCTCGCGCGGCGTGGTCGGCAGCGACCAAAACTCCGTACGGCCGAAGATTTTGACATCCTCATGAGTCCTGAGCAGGGGATCGCGCGCGAGGCACTAAGTATCGCCTACAAGGACAGGAGCATCGAGCGAGTCAGTCGCACCAATATCGCCATTTGGAATGAGAAGGGCGGCGATACCATAAACGGGACCGACACACTCACTCATGACCCGCTCCGGATTCAAGTCGAAGGCGATGATGACGCGATCTTGCAAGTCCAGCTTCTCGCCGTCAGTCGTGAGCAATGCCAGATTGCGCCAGAATTGGATCCTGATGATCCAACCAAGGTGCTGTTAAAGTTTGACTTTCTTGACGCCGGTGACGGCGCTGTATTCGAGGTGCTGCATGTGGGCGATCAGGCGGCGACGGTTACAGGGACTATCCGGGGCGCGACCCTTTCAGGTAAAACAAAGACGGTTCTCACGCCACCGTCTCTCAATGTCATTGCGGTGCGACCCATCTTCAAGCGCGTGTGGCATCTGCTAAGAGGTAACGATGTGCACCCTGGGTCCAGTCGCTTCCGGCCAATTTTCGCCTTGGCCTTCATTCTTTCAACTGTAGTGGCATCGGCTGTAGTTGTCGTTTTGTTGGCTCTCATGCAATTCAAGAATCCGGAACTCGTCGACATCTCTCAGTTTGACGTGACATCAACATCGGGTCAGGCTGAGTTGGCTGAGGAGATAAGAAAAGGAAACACCCTGCCGAGGGAGCGGGTGCTTAGTCTATTGTTCATATTCCCTGTAGGTCTCTTTGTTTATACGGCACGTCAGACTTGGAGAGATCAGTTCGGTTCCCCGATCCCTTCCTCAATTGTAGCTAGGCGGCTTTATGGACCGGTTGAAGGGGAGAATCAGATTTCTTCTCCTGACTGAGGCGCTCGTCGCGCAGAGGCGACAAATCGAATTGCGATTGTGCAACGAATTCCGCTTCGGTCCAATCTGGCAGCAGCAAGTAATCTGACATGCAGCAGGGGGTGGCTCTCCGACTAGAGAGCCCACCCCCTGCTGCATGAGGGAAGCGAGCTGACCTTGCTTGGCTTAATCGGCCGCCACTCGCCTTCGAAGCTGGGTACCCGGCACGGGCCGTCGCTTCAAGTTGTACTGGAAGGCTCGCCGCTCATCCCCACCCGGCACGACCTCCGTAAGGTACGCGCTCGATGGATGAACCGGGATGATCTGCGCGACGGTTGCTAGAAGTCCGTACCTCCCATGCCGTGGGGCGTGCACGGGCGGTCCCTCTCCGCTTCGTGACCAGGCGGTGACCGTCTGACACATGGCCTTGCGCCTGGATCTCTCCACTAGGTGGGTATACGCTAAAGGATCCTGTAGTACTAGGACCCTAAGGAGTTTGTGCGCACTATGAGCCGCGTTTCCCTGGATCCTTCGGCTGACCGCTCCCTGACCGATCAACTGGCTGACATGCTGCGGAGTGAAATCCACTCCGGGCAGCGTCAGCAGGGTAGCCAATTACCTAGCGAACGTGAATTTGAGCAGGACTACGGAATCAGCCGAACGGTAGTCCGGGACGCCTTAGATGAGCTCGTTCTTGAGGGCATCGTCGTTAAGAGAAAAGGGTATGGGTCCTTCGTGCGCGAACAACCTCCCGTTCGCCGGATTTCCTCCGATTCCCGGCATGCCGTCCACCGCAATTCAGGCAAGCCAGTATTCGACGCCGAAGCCGATATGCAGGGCAGGGTTCCATCACGGCGCATTCTGGGTGTCGAGCGTGGACCTGTCCCCTCTGACATTGCGCCTTGGCTCGCCTGCTCCCCTGGAGACGAGGTAGTCATCCGACGCCGATTGCAGTTGCTCGATGATCGGCCGGCCGTTTTATCAATGAGCTACTACCCACTCTGGTTGGCCGCTGACACCGATCTAGAGTCACCGGACGCATTGAAAGTCGGACCAGACGCGACGATTGAGAATCTGGGACACCGATTCTCATGGGGCACTGAGGTCTTTCGTGCGCGGATGCCCACCCCCCACGAGCGCCGACTGTTGCAACTCGACCCGGGCGTACCTGTAGTTCGGATGCTTCATATCGACTACGACCCGGACAACCGCCCCCTTCAGGTTGCCGATGATTTATACGCGGCAGATCAGCACGAGTTTGCATTTATATGGTCCGAGCCAGAAGGCGGTAACAAATGACCGTGCCTGAATGGCCTGCGGACTGGAGCGAGCGCATCTCAGGCGCAAGTTGCGATTTCTGCGAGAATGGCGGCCAAGACAGAAATGCCTACGGCGCACGGATCTTCTCTGGCGAATATGTCGATGGATACTTGCAAAGCGCGGATATTCAGCGTGGCTACACCCTGGCAATCTGGAAGGGCCGCCACATAGTTGAGCCGACCGAGTTGCACGACAGAGAAGCAGCGGGATTCTGGATAGAAACACTCACCGTCGCTCGCGCCTTGATGCAGTTCTACCAACCTCTCAAGATGAATTACGAAACACTCGGCAACACTAGTCCGCATCTTCACACGCACCTCTTACCGCGCTATGAGATCGATCCGCGTCCTGGGCAGCCATTTCCACTACTCCCCCAATCTGACAATGAAGTCCAGATGCCGGAAGATCGATTCGTCTCCGAAGTGACTGCCCTCCGGAAATTGCTGCAAGCTACCTAAAGCAACCCGCTCCCGAAGCCCTCGCCTCCCCCGCCACTGACGGGGATGGGGCGAGGGCTTCCGCATGCCTAGGACTACCAGTGCTTGACATCACTCCCACTGGTAGTCCTAGGATGACCAGTGGGATGACGGCCCTTCAGAACCGAACTGAGCGACGCCCCGGTGGCTGGCACCACCGAGGCGTCCGGGTCGCACTAGTCCATTCGCGTAGAGGAGCACAACCCGTGAGCATCATCCACCTTTCCCCCGTCAGCGGCGAAGAGCCGACCGCCTCCGATTTGGCGAAGATCGATCGTGAGTGGCCGCTGATCGCGGCCGAACTGGATCTGCTGGACGCGCAGATTTCCTTCATCAACGCTGGTCCGTCGCCGTGCGCGCTGGACCGTCGCCGGGTGCGCCGCGCTGAGCGGCGTGTACTGGCCGTCAGCCGCGAGCTGGCCGACGCCGACGCCGACGCCGGTTCGGAGGTTGTGGCATGAGGCGGCCGCGCAGGGTGAGTCTGTGGGATGTACAGGCCCGCCGCCTTGGCGTTGACCCGGCCGCTGTGCCAACCGAACTTGAAGCCCGTCTGGTGGCGTTGCTGGCCACCGTGACCGGTGAGGTTCCGCCCGCCGATTCAGCCGAAGCTGCGGTTGCCGCTGGCGACCTGTGGGCGCTGTCCGGCTTCCTGACCGACGCTCGCCGCGTCCTTGCAGGCAAGGAGATTGCAGCATGAGCACGCCGCTTCGCACGACCTACCCGGCCCCGGTCGAGGAACTGATCCCGGCCGCCCGCAAACTCGCTGACAAGCTCGGCAGGATCCCGTCACAGAACAAGATCAAGACCGAGCTTCGGATCGGCACGGAAAAGGCTCGTATGGTCCGTGCCGCCCTGATGGGGTTCGACTCCCAGCCCACTCCCGACCCGGCACCGGAACCGGTCGAGCCGCACTTGCGCGTAGTCGAGGACCAGACCCCGGACGCGCCCACCGAGCCCGACAACGGGCCTGACGGTGAGCCTGCCGGTAGTGGCGAGGAGATGCCCCCCGCGCCTCAGGCGGGGGCATCTCCGCAGGTCACGCCGCACACAGAACCGGACAAGACCACTGCCCCGACTGCTGCCCCAGTCCCGGCCGAGGCGGGCAAGCCGGTTCGCACCTGGCCGGTGTGGGTGCTGGCGCTGCCCGCGTTCGTCGCGGTGTGGTCGGGCTGGGTCGGACTGGGTGGGCTGACCGGGTTCGGGGTGGTCGCGCCGCTGCCCGGCATCGCTGACGGGTTCACGATCAACACCGCGATCACGCTGCCGATCGGAGTCGAGACGTACGCCGCGTTTGCGCTGCGGGTCTGGCTGTCCGGCACGGTCCCGAGCCGGGCGCGCAAGTTCGCGATGTGGTCCGCGCTCGGTTCCCTGCTGACCGGCGCGCTGGGTCAGGTGGCCTATCACCTGCTCGAAGCAGCCGGATACACGAAAGCCCCCTGGCCGATCGTCATGGCCGTTGCCTGCCTCCCGGTGGCCGTGCTCGGCATGGGTGCCGCCCTGGCCCACCTGATCCACGCCCGTCCCACCACCGAGGAGGACTGAGCGATGACCGAGCTCCCCAACGACAACGTGCCTGAGCCGATCGACCTGGACGCGCGCCGCGCTCGCCGCGACGACCCGAAGACCGACGCCACCACCACGGCCGCCGCCGATGCTGACGGCTCGACCGAGAGTGCCGGCACTTCGGTCCCGCTGTCGCCGCGTGAGGTTGAGCGGATGGACACCGCCTACGAAGTCGCGCTGGATGACGAGTCCGACACCGACCCGGGCGCGGGCAAGGTGCTGGTGCCGGTCGATCGCCCGGGACTGGCCGTGCCGGTGGCTGAAGGTGAGCGGCTGCCGATCATCCCGGTTCACCTGCTACCGGGGAACCTGCGCGGCACGATCTCGCGGGCGCTCGCCCGGTCGGGCCATGTGGCCGCGTTCCACGCCGTTCGTTCGCCCTGGTACGGGACGAAGCTGGCGTGGTTCGCCGGTCGCGGTTTCACCCGGCTGGTGCGCAACCAGATCCGCTGGTGGTGGGTGCCGAACTCGTTCTCGCTGCTGCAGAAGACTGCCGATGACTCGGCCTACAAGGAGTGGGAACGAATCCACAGGCAGGTCAAGGCAACCCGCGCGTGGCGTGGTGGCGTTCTTGCCGCTCAGAACCTGGCCGTGGCCATTGGTGCGCCGATCGCTGTGAACATGGCTCCTACGGCCGCTGTGGTCGCTGCCGGGGCCGGTGCGGTCGCTGCCCTGGCGCACTACGGCCGTCCGGCTGGTCAGACGCTGGTCGGGACAGCGGTGGTCGCTCCGCGGTTCCGCAAGCTGAACTCAGACATCGTTCTTCGTGCCTACTACGCGGCCGGTCTGGGGAACCCGGACAAGACCGACAAGCAGGTCAACTTCGGCTCAACCATGTCGCGAGACAAGTCCGACACCGGTACAGAGGTCCTGATCGACCTGCCGTGGGGTTTGGGCTGGTCAGACGTGCTGAAAGCCCGGGAGAAGATCGCTTCTGGCCTGGACGTGCACGAGCGTCAGGTGTTCCTGTCCCCGGACGATTCCTCGTCGCGCCGTCACCGGTTGTTCGTGGCCGACGTGGACCCGCTGGGCATCCCGGCCGGGCACACCGACCTGTTGGACGGCAAGCGCCGCTCGATATGGAAGCCCGTCCGGTTCGGCCTGGACGAGCGCGGCAACGTGGTCTGGCTGTCGCTGCCGTGGTTCTCCCTGCTGGTCGGAGCCCAACCCCGCAAGGGCAAAACCTTCTCTGCCCGGCTGGTCGCGCTGCACGCCGCGCTCGACCCGTACGTGAAGTTGATCGTTGTCGACGGCAAGAACTCTCCGGACTGGCTGGGCTTCAAGAAGATCGCCCACCGGATGATTTTCGGTGAGGTCCCGAACGTGAACGACCCCGACCCGATCGGGCACCTGCTCGCGTCGCTGGACGAGATCATCGCCCACATCGACACCGTCAACAGCCTGCTCACCACCCTGCCGGTCGATGTGTGCCCGGACGGGAAGCTGACCGAGGAACTGGCCCGCGACCCGCGCTATCCCGACCTTCGCGTGTGGGTGCTGGTGATGGAGGAATTCCAGAAGTACTTCGAGACCGAGGACCAGGAGGTCAACAAGCAGATTGCCCGCAAGCTGTCGCTGATCCAGGCAGTCGGCCCATCGGCTGGTGTGTGGCTGATCTCCTGCTCGCAAAAGCCTTCTGGCGTCGGTGCCGGTGACGTGGGCCGGTTGTTCAACCGGTTCCGCGACAACCACACGCTGCGGTTCGCGCTGCGCTGCGGTAACCGTGACGTGTCCATGGCCGTCCTGGGTGGCGACGCCTACCAGGAAGGCTTCGACGCCTCCACACTGCCGCTGGGCGACAAGTTCCGGGGAGTCGGCTACCTGTACGGCGCGGACGACCACCCGCCGACAGTGCGCACCTACCTGGCCGACGCCAAGGACGCCGACAAGATCCTCACCGCTGCCCGCAAGCACCGCGAGGCGATGAACCTGCTCACCGGCGAGGCAGCAGGCGAGCAGATCGAGCGGGCAAGCCGCGACGTGCTGGCCGACATCCTCACCGTGCTGGGTGCCGACACCGCCGCGCACTGGGAGGCGATCGCCGGACGGCTCGCCGAGCAGATGCCCGAGCAGTACGAGGGCACGACGCCGGAGGCGATCTCGGCTCAGGCCCGCGCGCTCAACGTCCCCAGCCGGGACGTGAAGCGCGACGGCGTCAACCGCAAGGGTGCCCGCGCCGACGACATCCGCAAGGCGATCGAGCGCCGCGACGCGGGCAGCTAACCCAGATGCCGGCAATCACCACGATCTACAGACAGTAACCAACTCAACAGGGGTCGCGGGACGGTTCAGGTAGCGCGCCCAGCGCTACCGGTAGCGGCAACGCTACCCGCCCCGCTACCCCACAACTCCACCCTGACCAGGCCGTATATCCGCAGGTATCGGGTCGCGGCTCAGGCTCCTCACGCCCAAAAACAGCCCTCTGGAGGCTTTTCATGCTCTCCCCCTCCGCTACCTCTACCCTCGCCGCCGCTACCCACGGTAGCGGGCAGGGTAGCGCCCTCGTCGGCCTGTCCGGCGAGCTGGCAGCCACCGCCCACACCATCGCTCAAGCCGCTGTCGTGGCACTCATCGTGACCGGCGTCGCCGCGTTCTACCTGCTCACCTGTCTGGTCTGGCCGTTCGGCAAGTGCCGCCGCTGCCACGGCGAGGGCAAGTTCAAATCCCCGCTCGGCAGCGCCTACCGCCACTGCGGCCGGTGCCGTGGCTCCGGGCTGCGGCTGCGGCTCGGCCGCCACGTCGTCAACCACATCCGCGCCACCCGAGGGGCGGGCACCAACACCGTCAGCAAAGGCAACAAGAAGTGACCCGCCGCCTGATGGACAAGGCGAGTCTGCACCCGGCACGGGCGCGCTGGATCACCTTGTGGAACGACAAACAAGCCCTCGGCTGGGACCACCATGGCACCCCAGTGTTCAAGTTCAAGTGGGCACCCGCAGGACTCGCCACCCGCCGCCAACTCCGCGCAATGCGCATGTGCCCGGGCGGACACGAGCCCTACGCCCTGCTCGTGTGGCGCAACGGGCAGCGCTGGGCATACCTGTACCGGCTCGATCTCGCCCGGCCGTCACGCGTGCCGTCACCGGCCCAGTTGAACGCCCTCGACAAGGCCATGCAAGCCCGCCGCACCTGCGGGCAGTGCGGCCGGGTCACCGACTACTGCATCCCCACCTCAGACGGCCGCTGCGACCTGTGCATCGCGGCCTACGCCGACCGCTACAACACCGCCGCCTGACTCCGAATCCCTCGAGGGGAGAACGCGATGAGCGACATCCTGACCACCGCCCTGGACGCCGCCGAACACGGCTGGCCAGTGTTCATGCTCGGACGCTCCAAGCGACCCGTAGCCAACTGCGACGACTGCCCGCCCGACGCGCACGACCCGGCGACCTGCGGACACCTGACCTGCCACGGCTTCTACGCCGCCGCCACCGACCCGGCCCGCGTCGCCGCGATCGTCGCGGCCGTCCCGCGCGGACAACTCGCCGTACGAACCGGTGTCGTGTCCGGGCTAGCGGTGGTCGATGTAGACCCCGCACACGGCGGCGACCACAGCCTCTCCGGCCTGATGACTGAGCGGCTGGTGCCGCGCACCCTGCACGTTCACACCGGCTCTGGTGGCCTGCACCTGTACTACCGCCACCCCGGACAGCACATTGCGTCCCGGCCGATGCCGAACCGGCCCGGAATCGATGTGAAGGCAGACGGCGGCTACGTCGTCCTTCCGCCCTCGATCCACCACCGCACCGGCCGCGCCTACCGATGGGGCATCGCACACGAGCTCGAAGAGATGCCCCCCGCCCTCGTCGAGGCCTGCCTGCCGCCTATGCCGGCACTTTCGCCCGCCCCGCCGACCACCCCAACCACCACGATTCCGGGCGGGGGCATCTCCCACCCCGACAAGCTCCTCAGCGCCCACATCGACGCCGTACGCCACGCCCCCAAGGGCAAGCGCCGAACCACCCTCTACGGGGCCGCTAGAGGCGTTGCGCGGATGGTCGCGGCCGGAGTCATCGACCAAGCCGACGCCGTCGCCGCGCTCACCTACGCAGGTCACGTTGCCGCGCAAAGCGACCGAGACATCCGAGCCGCCATTACCGGCGGATTCCGTGACGAAGGGATCGCCGCCGCATGAGCGCCGAGCACCTGCCCGACTGGCTCCCACCCCTCGAAGAGCCACCCGAAGACCCCTGGGAAACCGAGCCGATCATCCCACCGACACCGCTCAGGCCAACCCAAAATCTTCAGCACACACCCATGCATCACGACCCGATGGGCACGCCTGCCACCGTTGCGGCCGGGCCCGTGTGGGACGGCGAACCGGTGCCGCTGAGGACTGACCGGCTGCTACGGCCGTTCCCGGTAGACACCTTCCCTGGCTGGCTGGCCGACCACGTTCACGCGGTGGCCGAAGCGACCCAGACACCGGCCGACCTGGCCGGGTCGGTGGCACTGGCCTGCTTGTCCACGGCGGCCGGTGGCAAGGTGCTCGTGCAAGTCGATCGGTCCTGGGTCGAGCCCGTCAACCTCTACACCGTCACTGCACTGCCGCCCGGGTCGCGCAAGTCGCCGGTGTTCCGCGCGATGACCGGCCCGCTCAACGACGCCGAACAGGCGCTGCGCGAGACCACCGCAGAGCAGCGCGTCGAAGCCGAACTAGCCTCCCGGATCGCCCTGGCCCGCGCCGAAGACCTTGCTAAGAAGGCCGAACGCGCCACCGCCAACCCGCAAGAGGCTCTGGCCGACGCGACCGAGGCAGCCAAGGAAGCCGCGGGAATCGTGGTGCCCGCGCTGCCGCAACTGATGACCGACGACGTGACGCCGGAAGCGTGCGTGTCCCTCATGGCCAACCACGACGGCCGGATCGCTGTCCTGTCGGCCGAGGGCGATGTGTTCGCCACCCTCACCGGCACCCGCTATTCGGCCGCGCCCAACCTCGGAGTGTTCCTCAAAGGCCACGCAGGCGACCCGATCCAAGTCGATCGCAAAGGCCGCGAGTCCGAGTCGATCGAACGACCCGCGCTCACGCTCGGAGTCACCACCCAACCCGGCACCCTGCAAGGACTCGCAGCCCAACCCGGCTTCCGCGACCGAGGCGTCATCGCCCGCATCCTCTACAGCCTGCCCGTCAACACCGTCGGCACCCGCAACAACCAAGCCGAACCCGTCCCCGAACCCATCGAACAGACCTACCGCGACACTCTCCGCACCCTCGTCCTGCTCCTGGCCGACCACGACACCCCGCACCTGCTCACCCTCACCCCCGACGCCCGCCAGATCCTGCTCGACTTCCAAGACTGGATCGAACCCCGCCTCCACCCCCGCACCGGGCAACTCGCCACCGTCACCGACTGGGCCTCCAAGCTCGCCGGAGCCGTCGTCCGCCTCGCCGCCCTGCTCCACCTGGCCCACACCTTCACCACCGGCTACGCCACCCCCATCACCGCCGACACCATGCATGCCGCCGAACGCATCGGCCGCTACTACCTCGACCACGCCCTGGCCGTCTACGACCTCATGGGCCGCTCCGACCCCGACCTAGACGACGCCCGCGAAGTACTCGACTGGATCACCAAGCACTGCCACAAAACCGGCCGCGACACCTTCACCCAACGCGACCTACTCCGCGCCAAAAACGGCCGAACCGGACTCAACACCGCCGCCGCCCTCGAAACCCCGCTGCGCGTACTCACCGACCACGGCTACATCCGACTCCGCGAAAACAAGCCCGGACGAGGCCGCCCCTCCATCGCCTTCGACGTCCACCCCGCCACCCTCCAAACCCCCTGACAAAAATGACAAAAATGACGAAACCCAACTTCTGTCATTTTTGTCATTTTTGTCAGGGCATCATCGACACAGGGAGACCTAGCACTGTGAGCCAAGTGATGGCCGATGAGTTGGCAGCCCACATCGCGGCTGTTGTAGCAGCCGCCCCGCCGCTGACTGAGGAGCAGTTGAGGACGATCGTCTCGCTACTCGCTCCGAAGAACACGACCGCGCAGATGCGCACGCGCACCGCGCGTGACAAGCGCGATCGCATCTACGGCGATTCCCGCGCCGCATAGCGGTCACCAACAAAGCAGGTCCGGTCCCTCGCTCTGGGGCCGGACCTGCTTGTCTTTATGCCAGGCTATTCGCGCCATTCCAGTGAATCGGAACAGTCGCCGGGTTGAACCTTCTGTCACCGTGCTTGCCGGGTCGGAGGATCACCGTCATGAGGCTGTCAAGCACGGTTCTTTGTGCCATAAGCGTCAGGTCATCGAATGCGGCGGCCGGGTCGGGTCGGCTTAATAGTTCGACCAGGGGAGCAGTGCCGCTAATGGCTGCAAGTCGCCGCTCGATATCCTGAAGCTCGACCCGAATCTTCTCAGTCGCGACTGAATAGCGGCGACCGTCGATGTGTCCGGCGTCGTAGTCGTTCTCTATAAGCTCAAGCCTCGCTCTAAGCGCCCTGGATTCCGCTTCAAGCGGTGTGGCCGACTCTGCCGGTGCGCGGCGCATTCGTGCCAGAACATCGGTCAGGCTGAGTCGCGCTTTGATGACTGAAATCACGTACGCGTCTACGGGAGCTATGGAGCGGACCAGGCACGCGTTCGGGCAGCGGTATCGGTTGCCGGACCAGGCGTAGATCCGTGAGCCGCAATCACAGCACAGGAAGAGACCACTTCCTAAGTGGCGGCGATGAGTGCCGATTTTGTTCGTCTTCCGACGTGGATCAGCTAATCGCGCTTGCACCAAGGCGAATTGGTCTTCTGAAACCAGAGGCTCCCAGTTGCCGGGTTTTCCTGTAACTTCACCCTTGTATATCGCCAGTCCTGCATATCGAGGATTGCGAAGGATTGAAGAAATAGAGGAGTAGTTCCAACGACCACCACGCCGCGTCTTTATTCCCTCCGCTTCGAATCGTGCAGCGATACCTTTCAGTGATTC
Organism: Kribbella sp. CA-294648; assembly: GCF_050943845.1. Taxonomy (NCBI): domain Bacteria; kingdom Bacillati; phylum Actinomycetota; class Actinomycetes; order Propionibacteriales; family Kribbellaceae; genus Kribbella; species Kribbella sp. CA-294648. The sequence continues at coordinate 7,003,334 of NZ_CP191981.1, read as the reverse complement.
GCCATGGCTGAACTCTTCGAATATGCGCCTAATAAGAACTGCCTCAGATTCCACAATCTCGCCCGTCGTGGTGTATCCGGTCAACCGGACTCCCAAGGGAGGGCGACCCATATCTGCGCGCTGTTGCAGGGCGCGTTTTTGTCGAGCACTTTTGCGATCTACCTCGCCGCGAGCTACGGCGAGTTTGATTCGAGCGAAAAGCATGCCTCCATCCGTAGAGAGATCCGCCTCGCCGTTTGCGGTGACGATGACCAATTGCCCTGTCTTCGCTCGATCAATCCAGTCTTCGAGTTGCCGAGGCTGACGCGTCAGTCGGTCAAGGTCATAGCAAGCCAGTGCATCAAATGATCCGGCGTCGTATGCGCTAATCAGGGCGTCGTAACCCGGACGCTTTTTCCGCTCATCGCTGGCGCTTACGCTGTTGTCGACGAACTCACCAACGATCGTCCATCCTCGCTCGTCGCAGATCCGGAGGCAGTCCTCCCGCTGGCGATCGATGGCCAGCATCTCCCCAGTAGCGTCCAGGCTGATGCGCAGATACAGGGCGGCTCGGCGGCTCGGCTGCATGATCACACGTTGGATCGTAGCGTAACTGGGTCGAGTTCCGCTTCAACGTCTAATCCGGGCGTTACTGCGGTGACCGGGGGGCCTCCCAGCGTGCACAGCGCTCATCAGAAATACAGCAAAAAGAGCTTAATGCCTGCTTCCCGAGCCTAGTATCTCGAGATCGGGGTCACCTGCAGGGAGTCAATGCCGTGACCTTTAGCGGTATGCCCAGCTAATGCAAGCATTGGGTCTTGCGGGCCGTTGTATCGGCCACGTCCGTTCATCCCGCGCAGGGCTGGTCATCCTGACCGGGGATGGCGGAGACATCCTGCATACTGGTCAGATGCGGGTCTTCATCAGCAGTGTCCGCCGGGGGCTGGAGTCGGAGCGGGATGCCCTACCTGGCCTGCTGATCGCGACCGGCTTCGAGCCCGCGCGGTTCGAGGACTTCGGCGCCTTGCCCACACCCAGTCGGGAGGCCTGCGTTCGTGGCGTCCAGGCCAGCGACGTCTACCTTTTGCTCCTGGGGCCGGCCTATGGCGACCCGCTCCCTGAGACGGGCCAGTCTCCCACCGAGGATGAGTGGGTAGCGGCCATCACTAAGGGCATGCCGAAACTGGTGTTTCGGAAGGCGGGCATCGACGCCACCACTGAGCCTCGGCAGAGGACCTTCATCGAGAAGGTAGGCGACTACGCATCCGGGATCTTCTACGCGACCTTCTCCGACACTACCGACCTGCAGAGGAAGGTTGTCGAAGCCCTACGCCGTCTCGCTGCCGCACCCAGCCCACTGACGTACGAGACACTCCCGCACGATCAGACGCCAACATTCTCGTGGCGGGACGACTGGCGGAAGCCCCAGGACACCACCTGGAGCGGTCAGAGCAGCGGACTCGGCATGGTCGAGCTTCACATCGTGCCGCTCGACGGTGGCGGTCGGCCAGGGCGAATAATGCGTGCCATCAGCGACACCCTGGTGACCCGGCTTCGTGAGTTCGGGGCGCTGTCGACCCATCAGGGTGTCGAACCGCGAACGTCGAATACCGAAGCGGTCATCGAACTCCCGCCACCGCCGCGCGGAGGCTCGGGTATCGGTACGACCCATCCTGCTCAGCTGCGCGGCGTTCGCCTAGTCGCAGCCGGACAGTTGTCAGTGTGGTGGACCCTGCCAGGCGATTCGATGGCTGCAATCCTGGACCCCGACGAACTGGTCACGACCACCGCATTCCACCTCCGGTTGGCCGGCGCCCTCGGCGTGCTTGATGGAGGCCGCTTTGCAATCGCTATCGGGCTCAGCGGCGGCAACATGATCACCGAGGGAAAGGTGACCGGCGTCGCCCGCTCGTCGGTGAGCTACGCGATGAACAGCGACGAGCATGTCCATGTCGTCCCGGACGAAACCGTATCGGCGGCCGCGTTCGACCTGGGTGCAGACGAGGTCGCCCGCAACCTCGTCGGGGCGCTCATCCAGGAGTTTCACGGTCGCCGCTGAGCCATCTTGTGCCTGGGGGCCGACTGTCACCCACGCTAGCAGGCGGCGGAGTTGCCTGCTGACGTTCCGCTATTCACTATTCTCCGCGGTTCTCGGATAGTAGGACGTACGTCACCCCTCAAATGTTCGTAGGTCGAACAGGTGACGAAGGAGGAGCCGGTGAGTGATCAATACCGCGTCCGGGTCAAGTTTATCTGCCGCTCGGGCCATGAGCATATGATGTGCATCCCGATCGACCGGGGTCTGCCCCCGGAGCTTCGATGCCCCCCTGAGCAGCAGCAGGGTTTCGGCGGCGGGGGCGAAGGTTGCCCCCTCCCACCTGATTATGAGGCCAGGATTGATTACGAGCTGGGACGCAATCTGCAAGAGAGCAAGCGCCGGGGATTCGTGCTGATCGAGGGGTGATGTCGGGCGTCCTTGAGACCGCGAGTCCTCCTGCGCGCGGGTGGTACGAGCGGCGTGGGTGACGTTCGACAAGGGTGGGTGGAGCGTCACCGAGACGGCGTTCCGTCGTCAACTCCTGACCCAGCCGAGCACGAACTCGTCCGACCTTTACGGTGCGGCCCGGGGCAGGTAGAGGTCGTGTCACCTGGTGACTAGCGGGTGTCCGCTGGTAACTGCCAGATGGGCTGGATTCCGGGCAACGATAGGGAGGTGCTGCGGCAGTCGGTTGCCGTGGGTGCCTGACCGGAGGGAATTGTTGTGGGAGAGCGGGGAGTTGCCGGAGGGTCGGCTGCGGCGACTATGCGGGCTGTTGTTGTCGGTGAGACCGGTGGTTTGGATGCGCTTCGGTTGAGCACGGTGCCGTTGCCCGAGTCGCCGCCCGGATGGGTGCGCATCAAGGTGAAGGCGTTCGGTGTCAACGAATCTGAGGTCACCACTCGCAAAGGCGAGTCGGACGGTGAGGTGACGTATCCGCGGGTCCCCGGCATCGAGGGCGTAGGGATCGTCGACCTGGCCCCCGAGGGTAGTGGGCTGCGGGTGGGGCAGCGGGTGGCGACGATGATGGGTGGGATGGGGCGGTCGTTTGACGGTTCCTATGCGCAGTACGTGGTTGTGCCGGTTGATCAGGTCATCTCGTTTGAGACCAGGCTGCCTTGGGATGTGGTTGGGGCGTTGCCGGAGATGTTTCAGACTGCCTACGGGTCGCTGGACAAGGGGCTGAAACTCGAGGCCGGGCAGACGGTGCTGATTCGCGGTGGTACCTCGACCGTGGGGCTGAGTGCGGCGGCGATGGCGAAAGGGCTCGGAGCGACCGTGATCGCTACCACGCGCGACGCCAACCGGATCGATGAACTGCTGGCGATGGGTGTCGATCACCCGATCGTGGATAACGGGGAGATCGCCGGGAAGGTTCGGGAGATTGCCCCGGACGGCGTGGATGCCGCGCTGGAGTTGGTGGGTTGCTCGGTGCTGGCTGACACGCTCGGGTGCGTGCGCGTCTACGGCACGGTCTGCTTCACCGGAGCGCTGGCGGGTGCGTGGACGCTGCCCGACTTCTCCCCGTTCCTGATCCCCACCGGAGTACGGCTGACCAGCTACGCGGGCGGGGCCAGGGACTTGCCTGCGCGGGTGTTCCAGGAGCAGTTGGACGCCATCGCCGATGGGCGGCTCAAGGCCCCGGTCGCGAAGGTCTACCACGGTCTGGAGCAGGTCCGCGAGGCTCACGCCGCCATCGAGGCCGGCACCAGCCCGGGCAAGCACGTAGTACTGCTCGACAATCCGGGAAGGACCGAGTAGTGAGCAACACAGCCACAGCGCCGGATGCGATCAAGGTGCACCGGGCGCGGGTGCACAACCTGAAGAACATCGACGTCACGGTGCCGTTGGGGAAGCTTGTTGCGATCGCCGGAGTCTCCGGCTCGGGCAAGTCCTCGCTTGCTCTCGGGGTCCTGTACGCCGAGGGGTCCCGTCGCTACCTGGAAGCCTTGTCCACCTACACCCGGCGCCGCCTGACCCAGGCTGGCCGCGCGGCCGTGGACAGCGTTGAACACGTGCCTGCCGCGCTCGCACTACGCCAGCGACCCAGCATCCCCGGCGTCCGCAGTACGTTCGGTACCTCGACCGAACTGCTCAACAGCCTCCGCCTGATCTACTCCCGGCTCGGGCACCACCAATGCCCCAACGGCCACCGCCTCGAACCCACCATGGACGTCGCCCTCGACCTGCCGCTGACCTGTCCGGTCTGCGAGGTGGTGTTCGGACCGCCGGGCGCCGAGTCGTACGCCTTCAACAGCGACGGAGCCTGCCCCCGCTGCAGCGGCACCGGGACCATCCGCGATGTCGACGACGACTCGCTCGTCCCCGACCCGTCGCGCAGCATCGACGAGGGCGCGGTCGTTCCCTGGTCGATGTTCGGGCTGGCCGCCATTCCGAAGGTGGTCGCCGAGCTCGGCGTACGGACCGACGTGCCGTTCGCGGAGCTGACGAAGAAGGAACGGGCGGTCGTCTTCGAGGGGGAGCCGGTCAAGCGGCGGATCGTCTACCCGGCCAAGAACGGCAAACTCTTCGAGTTGAACGCCAGCTACCGCAACGCCCGCCAGGCGGTCGAGCAAGCACTGAAGAACGCCACGACCGCCAAAGGCCTGGACCGCGTCGACCGGTTCCTGTCCGTCCAGACCTGCCCGGACTGCCACGGCACGCGGCTCAGTGAGCTGGCCCGGTCCACCCTCGTCGACGGCATCAACCTCGCCGAGGCCACCGCCAAGTCACTCGACGACGTCGCCGCGTGGGTCCAGAAGATCCCCGCCACGATGCCGGGACCGATGACCGCGATGGCCGACAGCATCGTGGTCCAGATGGTCGAGACCGCCCAGCGCCTGATCGAACTCGGCCTCGGCTACCTCACCCTCGACCGTGCCTCGTCGACCCTGTCCACCGGTGAACGTCAGCGCGTCGCCCTGTCCCGTGCTGTGCGCAACCGCACCACAGGTGTCCTGTACGTCCTCGACGAGCCCTCGATCGGCCTGCACCCGGCCAATGTCGACGGCCTGTTGAGCGTCATCCGCAGCCTCCTTGCCGACGGCAACTCTGTGGTCGTCGTCGACCACGACACCCAGCTACTGCGACAAGCCGACTGGCTGATCGAGATCGGACCGGGCTCCGGCCGCGACGGTGGCACTGTCATCGCCGCCGGCACCCTCGACGACGTCGCTCGTTCCAGCGACTCCCGGATCGCCGGGTTCCTCACCGGGCGCGAGGACGTGGTCGTCCGCGCCCGCCCCGATCCGGACGAGGTCTTCGAACTCGGCCGGGTCCACCTGCGCACCGACCCGCTGCACACCGTCCATGCCCTCGACCTCGACCTCCCGCGCGGCCGAATGATCGCCGTGACCGGAGCCTCCGGTTCAGGTAAGACCACCCTTGTCCTGGAGAGCCTGGTCCCGGCATTGAAAGCGCATGCGGCCGGCAACCAACTTCCCGCTCACGTCCGCAAGCTCACCCCCGACGGCATCACCCGGGTCAACGTCGTCGACGCCGCCCCGATCGGCATCAACGTACGCTCCACCGTCGCGACGTACAGCGGCGTCCTGGACGAGCTGCGCCGCGCGTACGCCGCCACCCCCGCGGCGAAGGAACGCGGCCTGAAGGCAGGCGACTTCTCCTACAACACCGGCAGCCTGCGCTGCCCGACCTGTGAGGGCACCGGCCAGATCGAGCTCGACGTCCAGTTCCTGCCCGATGTCGACATCATCTGTCCCGACTGCGAGGGAAGGCGCTATGCCCCGGCCGCCGACGCCATTCGGCGTACCGTCGGCGAAGACGAGGGCCTGACCCTGCCCGAACTGCTGGCCTGCACCGTTGCCCAGGGCATCGAGTACGCGGGCGACCTGAAGAAGGTCCGCTCCCGCCTGGAAACGCTGCAGGAGCTCGGCCTTGGTTACCTCACCCTCGGCGAGGCCACGCCGGCCCTCTCGGGCGGCGAGGCGCAGCGGCTCAAGCTCGCCTCCGAACTCGACCGCGACCAGCACGACGCCCTGTTCGTCCTGGACGAACCCAGCGTCGGCCTGCATCCCCTCGACGTACGCGTCCTGCTCGGCGTCCTGCAGCGGCTGGTCGACAACGGCGCCACCGTCCTCTTCATCGAGCACGACCTCGACCTGATCGCCAACGCCGACCACGTCATCGACCTCGGTCCTGGCGGCGGCGCTGACGGCGGGCGCATCACCGCGACAGGTAATCCCGAGGAGGTCGCTCAGACCCCCGACAGCGTCACCGGCCGGTACTTGCGTGAGCACCTCCGAGCCTGAAACTCCGCTACTAGTCGGCGGTGGTGTCGCGGGCCGCATAGGCGGCCGGCGTCAGGCCGACGTGCTGACGGAAGAACCGGCCGAAGTTGGCCGCGTCGGTGAACCCGAGATGAGCGGCAACCGCTTGAGGGGTCCACTGGGCATTGGCGAGAAGGCGACGTGCTTCGAGCACTCGCCGCTCGTTGACCACCTCCCGCACCCCCTTGCCGGTGGCGTCCTGCACGGCACGGCTGAGCGTGCGCACCGAGCAGCCCAGCAGTTGCGAGTACTCCTTGGCCTGGTGCAGCTCACGGAAGTGCAGCTGCAGCACGTCCAGGAAGCGGTCGTAGGTGTCACGGCGTACGGCGGCGGCCACCCGCTTGCTCGAAACATCGGGGGTCTGGACCAGGCGCAGTAGCAGCGCTTCCAGGAGGCTGCGCCGCAACGCGTGGTGAACGGCCAGCGGGCGGTGTCCCATCGCACGGTGCTCGTCCAGCAGCTGCAGCGCCGTCTGCTGCAGCCAGGGGGCGTCGTCCGGGTGCGGGGTCAGCACAGCAGGCGCGTCGTGCGCGGTGAGGGACGACAGGAGGCCGGCCGTGTCGGGCCGTAGTACATCCGGTTCGAACAGGATGAAGGGTCCACGGGCGGTACCAGGCTCGTGCCAGCACTGCGCCTGCCCGGGGCGCACCCACAGCCACTGGCCCGGAGCTACGGTGCGCGTGACGTGGTCGACGTCGTGCCGCATCTCACCCTCGGTGACCAGAATCATGTAGTGGAAGGTGGCGCGACCCGGCCGGGGCGGGTTCCACGGCCAGTCGTCGTGGCGGGCGTGAAAGTCCTCGAGCGTGGTCACTTCGAGCCCGTACGGCGTACCGGCCGGCGGCTGGAAGCCGTACAGCGGCACGGTGGCTGCCCGGGTGCGCGGGCGTGGGCCGGGCTCCGCCAAGGAGCGGGGCGCGGAGCCCCGCCCGAGCCCGGCAGAGTTCTCGGAGTGTCGCTTGTCGACCACCACGTGTCCGCAGCCTACCGTCCGAATTGTCCGTGGCCGGGGACATGATGGGACCTGGCGCTGCGAGCCGACCGGCGCAGCCGTCCCACACCCGAGCTGAGAGACCGATGGAACCGACCGAACCAGCGTTGCCGCTCTTCGACGACGAACCCGCACGGCCGCTGGCTGACCGGATGCGGCCGACCCAGCTGGACCAGGTCGTCGGGCAGGAACACCTCCTCGCCCCCGACGCCCCGCTCGGCCGCATGGTCGCCCAGCAGCGGCTGGTCTCGTCGATCCTGTGGGGGCCGCCCGGGGTCGGCAAGACGACCATCGCGCGTCTGCTCGCCGAGCAGACCAATCTCGTCTTCGAGCCAGTCTCGGCGACCTTCTCCGGGGTGGCCGACCTGCGCAAGGTGTTCGCCGCGGCCCAGAAGAGGCGCACCATCGGGCAGGGCACCCTGCTCTTCGTCGACGAGATCCATCGCTTCAACCGTGCCCAGCAGGACAGCTTCCTGCCGTACGTCGAGGACGGCACGGTGGTCCTGGTCGGCGCCACGACGGAGAACCCGAGCTTCGAACTCAACGGCGCTCTCCTCTCCCGCACCCAGGTCTTCGTCCTCAAACGCCTCGACGAGACAGCCCTGTCGACGCTGATCGGCCGCGCGGAGGAGCTCACCGGCCGCCCCTTGCCACTCGACGACACTGCCCGCCATGCCCTGATCGCGATGTCGGACGGCGACGGCCGCTATCTGCTCAACATGATCGAGCAACTCCAAGCCTTGCCCGTCACCGACGAACCGCTGGACACCACCGCGCTGGCCCGGCACGTCCAGCAACGCGCCCCGCTGTACGACAAGTCGCAGGAGGGCCACTACAACCTCATTTCCGCGCTGCACAAGTCGATGCGCGGCTCCGACCCGGACGCGGCCCTGTACTGGCTCGCCCGGATGCTCGACGGCGGTGAGGATCCGCTCTTCGTGGCCCGGCGGATCGTCCGCTTCGCCAACGAGGACATCGGCATGGCCGACCCGCACGCAGTACAGCAGGCGCTCGCCGCCTGGGACGTGTACGAGCGACTCGGCTCGCCCGAGGGAGAACTGGCGATCGCGCAGGCCGTTGTCTACCTGGCGACCGCGCCCAAGTCCATCGCCGTCTATCGAGGCTTCGGCGCCGCGCAGCGATCCGCTCACCGCACCGGCTCGCTGATGCCGCCTGCCCACATTTTGAATGCGCCGACGCGGCTGATGAAACAGCTTGGCTACGGCAAGGACTACCAGTACGACCCCGACACCGCTGAGGGCTTCTCCGGCGCCGACTACTTCCCCGAAGACATGGACCGCGAGGCGTACTACCAGCCCACCCGGAATGGCTACGAAGCCCAGATCACCGAACGCCTCCGCCAGTGGGCGGCCTTACGCGCCCGCACCCAATCCACCGACTGACCGACTGACCGACTGACCGGTCGGCGGGCTGGAAATCGATGGATCGCCTGAGGCCGGCGGGTCTAGGGTCATGGGCATGCCTGATGCCCTGTTCTCTGTACCTCGGTTGGCGGCTGTCTACGATCCGCTGGAGCCGGAACGGCCTGATCTCGAGGCCTATCTGGCGATGGTGGGGGAGTTCGGCGCGTCGAGCGTGCTGGATGTCGGGTGTGGGACGGGGAGCTTTGCCGTGATGTTGGCTGAGCGTGGGGTCGAGGTGGTGGGGGTCGACCCGGCGTTGGCTTCGCTGGAGGTGGCTCGGGGGAAGGCGGGGGCTGAGCGGGTTCAGTGGGTTCATGGCGATGCGGGGGCGTTGCCGCCGTTGCAGGTCGACCTGGCGGTGATGACCGGCAACGTGGCGCAGGTGTTCATCCAGCATGACGACTGGGCCGCGACGCTGACCGCAGTACGGCGTGCGCTTGCTCCGGGCGGACGTTTCGTCTTTGAAACAAGGGATCCGGCCCAACAAGCGTGGCTGAGATGGAACCGGGACGACACCTACAAGCGGATCGACGTACCAGGCGTCGGCAGGGTGGAGAACTGGACTGACCTAGTCGAGGTCCGGTTGCCACTGGTGACCTTCAAGTCGACCTATCTCTTCGCCGAAGACGGCGCGACCCTCACATCACAGTCCACACTGCGCTTCCGCACCAAGGCCGAGCTCGAGGAGTCGCTCACCCAGGCCGGGTTCGCGGTCGACGAAGTACGGGACGCACCCGATCGGCCCCAGCTCGAGTTCGTCTTCGTCACCCGCCGGCTGCCGTAGTTGGTACGGCCAGGGCGCCGGGCAGGGGTGGGGGTCACCGGCACCCTGGCCTGCTTAAAGGTATGTCGGTGGGCCAAACGGCGTGCAGTGGTGATGGGCTGGAAGGCTTGCAGGTAAGGGGTTTCCGCGGCGGAGGGTGTGTGCGGGGTTACGGAGCGGCGGCAGGAACGGTGCGGTCTGTGGCGAGCTTCACAGCGAAGACGGCCAGCGCGGTGCCCATCAGGTAGCGGTGGATGCGGGCCCACAGCGGTTTGCGGCTGAAGAAGACCGCGACAGAGCCGGCGGTGATGACGAAGATCGCGTTCACTCCGACGCCGACCGCGAGCTGGGTGAGGCCGAGGATCAGGCTCTGGGCGGCGACGTGGCCGCGGGACGGGTCGACGAACTGGGGGAGCAGCGAGATGTAGAGGATCGCGATCTTCGGGTTGAGCAGGCAGGTCAGCAGGCCCATGCCGAACAGCTTGCGCGGGCGATCAGGTTCGAGCGCGTTCGGGGTGAAGGCGGAGCTGCCGCCGGGCCGGAGAGCGCCCCAGGCGAGCCAGAGCAGGTACGCCGCGCCGGCCAGCTTCAGCGCCACGTAGATCTGCGGGACCAGCGCGAACAGGGTCGCCAGGCCGGCGGTCGCGGCGAGCAGGTAGACGAGGAACCCGACGCCGACACCGGCCAGCGAGGTGAGCCCGGCGCGGCGGCCCTGGGTGACGGAACGCGAGACGAGGTAGATCATGTTCGGGCCGGGAATGACGACCAGGCCGAGCTCGATGAGCGCGATCCCGATCAGTGCCTCGGTGCTGACCACCATCAAACTGTCCCCTCCGACGTCGTTGCTGCCGCAGTGAAACTAACAGTCGTGCCGGCCGGCGCCGGAAGGATTTTCCTCCGCTGAGACGCGTTGAGGGCCCCCGCCGATATTCGCTGGCGGGAGAGCAGTCACAATTGGTTAGCTAGAACCTGGAATGCCTGACGGTTTGAAGGAGACGGTATGAGCGAGACGCCCAGCAAGCCGGCCAAGGACGATCTGCAGAAGAAGTTCCGCGAGGCACTCGCCAAGAAGAACCAGACCCACGAGTCGCACCCCGGTAGCGGGCCGCGGCACGAGGGTGTCGGCGAGGCGCACAACGACAAGCAGAAGCGCCAGTTCCGGCGCAAGTCCGGCAGCTGATTTCCGCCGCCAACCATCCGTACCGAGCCCCGGGTTACCGCCCGGGGCTCTAGCTTTTCCCCGGGTACGACGAGAGCGCCGGCTTCGCCCGGTACGACGAGAGCGCCAGCTTCGCCCGGTACGACGAGAGCGCCGGCTTCGCCCGGTACGACGGGGGCGCCGGCTTTCCCCGGTACGACGGGGGTGGGCGCCGGCTCGGTTAAGGTCTGCCGGGTGAGCGTGCCGTTGCATTTCGCCGTCAAGACCCGGCTGGTCGAGTTGCTCGAACGGCTTGGCGAGGGGGCTGCGTTACCGCCGGAGCGGACGCTGGCTAAGGAGTTCGGCGTCTCGCGGTGGACCATGCGGCAGGCGATCCGGGAGCTGGTCGCGGACGGCCGGTTGCGCGCGCGGCAGGGGCAGGGGACCTTCGTGGCGACGCCGAAGCTGATCCAGCCGCTCGCGCTGCTGAGCTATACAGAGGCGTTGCGGGCGCAGGGGCTCCAGCCTGGCCGTGAGGTGGTCGTTTTCGAGGAGATTGCCGCCGACGAGGTGCTCGCCGGCCAACTCGAGATCGCGGTCGGCGATCCGGTACACCGGCTGGAGCGAGTGCTCCTCGCGGACGGTCAACCGATCGGCCTGGAGACGACGTACCTGTCGGTGGCGCGTTTTCCCACTTTGCGCGAGGTGCTGCAGCCGGAGGGCTCGCTCTATCGCTGCCTGACCGACGACCTCGGCGTCCAGTTCGCCGAGGGTGAGGAACTGGTCGAGACGGTCATCGCCAGCCCGCGCGAAGCCGAGTTGCTCAAGGCAACCCAGTCACTGCCGATGCTTCTCCTCCACCGCACCACCCGCGACACCACCGGCCGCCCGATCGAGTCGGTCCGCTCCCTCTACCGAGGCGACCGCGTCGGCTTCCGCGCCACCCTCCGCCCCTAGCCGGCCGGACCGCCCACACTCACAAACCCTGCCGTTCCTCCGCGGGTGGAGGCCGGCGCACGCTCGGCCGGGTGCGACCGGCTGAGGTTTGTGAGTGGGGGCGGTCCGGGGTGTTTGCCGGGGCTTCACCTGTTGGTTGGCGGGTGGGCGGCGGCGGGTAATTGGTCCGGACCAATCTTGGCTCTAGTTGAGCTGAGGGAGTGGTCGCGGTGCGGGTTGTGGTGGTCGGTGCTGGCGTGCTGGGGACGTTTCATGCCCGGGAGGGGGTGAGACGCGGGTACGACGTCCTGCAAGTCGAGCGCGAGCTCGAGGGCCGCGGCGCGAGTGTGCGGAACTTCGGGCTGGTCTGGGTGAGTGGGCGGGCACCCGGCAACGAGCTCGAGACAGCACTCCGGGCGAGGGAGTTGTGGGAGCGCGTCCCGGGGATCGGGTTCCGCCCGGCCGGGTCGTTGACGGTGTGCCGGACCGAGGACGAGCTGGCCGTCGCCAAGGAAGCAGCGAGCCGCGCAGATGCCGCCGCCCGCAACTTCGAAGTGCTCGACGCCGAGCAGACGCGCACAAGAAATCCGGCGCTGAAGGGCGACCTGCTGGGCGCGCTCTGGTGCGCCCGCGACGCCATCGTCGAACCCCGCCGCGTACTCCGGGAGCTCAGAGCCGAACTGGAGAAGTCCGGTCGCTACCAGTTCCTCCCCGGCCGCGAGGTCCGGGAGGTCCGAACAGGCGCGGTGCGTGACGATCACGGCGAGATCCACGCGGCCGACGAGATCTTCCTCTGTACCGGCGCCTGGCACAGCGGCCTCATCCGTGAGCTGGCCGGCGAGTTGCCGCTCCGCAAGGTCCGGCTGCAGATGATGCAGACCGCTCCGCTGGACGAGCAGCTCACCACGGCCGTGGCCGATGCGGACAGCTTCCGCTACTACCCGGCGTACCAGGGAGCGGCGCTGGATGCGCTGAAACAGACGCCGCAGGCAACTGTTGCCGCGGACAACGCGATGCAACTGCTGATGGTCCAGCGAGCCGATGGCGGGCTGACGATCGGCGACACACACGAGTACGCCGAGCCGTTCGGGTTCGACGTCCAGAGTGATCCGTACGACTACCTGAGGACCACGGTCGAGAGTCTGCTCGGCCGCCCCTTGCCGCCGATCGTCCGTCGTTGGGCCGGCGTCTACTCGCAAGCGACCGACGGCGGAGTCGTCGTACGGCGAACCGTCGATCGCAACGTCACCCTCGTCACCGGTCCGGGTGGTCGCGGGATGACCATGGCGCCCGCGATCGCCGAAACCAGCTACCAGGAGGCCGGCCTGTGATCCAGCTCGCGGTGCTCGACATGGCCGGTACGACGGTCGCCGACGACGGCCTCGTCGAGGAAGCCTTCACCCACGCGATCGGTGCCCAAGGCATCGAGCCTGACAGTGCGCGGTACGGCGAGATGCTGCGCCACGTACGGGCGACGATGGGGGAGTCGAAGATCACCGTCTTCCGTCACCTCCTCGGCAGCGACGAAGCGGCCGCGCAACAAGCCAACCAGGCCTTCGAGACCGCCTATGGCGCATTGGTCGACGAAGGTCGCTGCAGCCCGATCGAAGGCGCCGAGGAAACCATCCGCGAACTGCAAAGCAACGGCGTCAAGGTCTGCCTCACCACCGGCTTCTCCGAGACGACCCAGCAGCGGATCCTCGGCGCGCTCGGCTGGAAGAACCTCGCCGACCTCACCCTCTGCCCAGCCCAGGCAGGTCGCGGCCGACCGTACCCAGACATGGTCCTCACGGCCGTGCTCGCCCTCAAAGCCGATGCCGTGTACGCCGTGGCTGTGGCCGGCGACACCGCGTACGACATGACCACGGGGGTCCGGGCCGGCGCCTGGATCATCGCCGGAGTCCTGACCGGTGCCCACGGCAACGATCAGCTGGCAGCCGCCGGCGCCACCCATGTCCTCGAGTCGGTCCGGGACCTGCCCGGTCTGCTCAACCACTAACCAGACGGAGTTGTGATGTTCCGCTCGCGTGTCCTCACCGGTCTGCTCGCCGGTGCCCTGCTCACCTCGCTGGTCGCCTGCGGTGGCACCGGCGCCGCTTCCACCACCGGCGGTGGTGATGACAAGACCGTCACCGTGTACAGCGCCGACGGCCTGGCGGACTGGTACAAGACCAGGTTCGACGCATTCACCCAGCAGACCGGGATCAAGGTCCAGTTGGTCGAAGCCGGCTCGGGGGAGGTCGTCTCCCGGCTGCAGAAGGAGCAGTCGAACCCGCAGGCCGATGTCGTCATCACGTTGCCGCCGTTCATCCAGAAGGCATCGGCCGACAAGCTGCTGCAGCCCTACGCAGTGCCCGGCAGCGACCAGGTCAAGGGACCGAAGGCCGCCGACTACGTGGCCGTGATCGACAACTACCTGACCTTCATCGTCAACACCTCCAAGACGGCGGCACCGAAGACGTTCGACGACCTGCTGGATCCGCGCTTCAAGGGCAAGATCCAGTACTCGACCCCCGGCCAGGCAGGCGACGGTACTGCGGTGCTGTTGTTGCTGCAGCACCTCCTGGGCAAGCAGGGCGCACTCGACTACCTCAAGAAGCTCGAGGCGAACAACGTCGGCCCATCCGCATCGACCGGCAAGCTCCAGCCGAAGGTGAGCAAGGGGGAGATCTGGGTCGCCAACGGGGACGTCCAGATGAACCTCACCTCGATCGCGCACGACAAGTCGGCCTTCACGCTGTTCTTCCCGGCGACGGCTGACGGCAAGCGCAGTACGGTGGCGCTTCCTTACGTCATGGGACTCGGCGCGGGCGCGCCGAACAAGGACGGTGGCGAGAAGCTGATGACGTACCTGCTCTCGCCGGAAGCGCAGCAGACGGTGTCCGGTGACGCCTTCGGCATTCCGGCCCGGTCGGACGTGAAGCCCACCGACGCCAACTTCCAGTCGGTGCTGAAGGCAACCGCCGGGGTGGAGATCTGGCAGCCCGACTGGAACGCGGTTCTCGCCGATCTCGACGCAGACGTTGCCGCCTACAACAAGGCAGTGCAGGGATGACCGTTCGGCTCGAGGACGTGACTGTGCGGTTCGGCCGGACGGTTGCGTTGGAAGGGCTCGACCTGACCGTCGCGGCCGGTGAGACGGTGGCCTTGCTCGGTCCGTCGGGGTCGGGCAAGTCCACCGCGCTCAAGGCGATCGCGGGGTTCGTCCAGCCGAGTCGCGGCCGGATCTGGCTGGCGGGTCAGGACGTTACCGGCGTACCTCCGGCCAGGCGAGGGATCGGGGTGGTGGTCCAGCAGTATGCGCTGTTTCCGCATCTGCGGGTTGCGGACAACGTCGCGTTCGGGCTGCGGGCCGCCCGCAAGCCGAAGGCGGAGGTCGCTCGCCGGGTGGGGGAGATGCTCGAGATGGTGGGGATGGCGAAGTACGCGCGAAGGTTTCCGCGGGAGTTGTCCGGCGGGCAGCAGCAGCGGGTCGCCATCGCGCGGGCGCTCGCGATCCGGCCACCGGTGCTGCTGCTGGACGAACCGCTGGCCGCGCTGGATGCGCAACTGCGCGCTGACATGCTGGCCGAGTTGCAGAAGTTGCGGCGCGAGGTGCCGGACGTCGCGATCGTCTACGTCACGCACGACCAGTCCGAGGCGCTCGCGCTGGCCGACCGGATCGCCGTGATGCGCGATGCTCGACTTGTCGATATAGCGCCCGCCGCGGACCTGTACTCCGCTCCGCCGTCCGCCTTCACCGCGTCGTTCCTCGGCGGCGCCAACCTGTTGCCGGTAGAGCTGGTGCAAGGCGGAGTTCGCCTGGCGGGCCGCCCAGTGAACGGATTTCGCCCGGACAAGCAGGACGAAGAACTTCTGCTCTGCATCAGACCTCATGCCATCAAGCTCATCGACGGCGGGGGATGGCCCGGGCAGCTGGTGGCGGCGCAATGGCGGGGTGCTTCCAGCCGGTTGACCTGCACGCTTGACGGGTTGCCCGGCGTACCGGTGCAGGTCGACGTACCGGCTGATGGGCGGTTGCCCGAGATCGGGAGCAGCGTCTCCATCGAGTTGCCGCCGGAAGCCTGCACGCTGGTTGCCGCGGAGGCGCGCTGATGGCCGTCGAAGCAGTCACCACACCACTTGCCCTTGGCAATAAAATCGCGCCGGGCAGAAGCGGATCCGGCTGGCTGCTGCCTCCACTCCTGGTGCTCGCGGCGCTCGTCGTCTATCCGCTGATCCTCGTCGCCACGGAGTCCTTCACCGGCGGGTTCGCCACCTGGCGGGAGGTGGCCGGTTCGGCGGAGTTCCGCGACGCGCTCGTCCGCACGATCCAGATCGCCGCCTGTTCGACGATCGGCTGCCTGGTCGTCGGGACGTTCCTCGCCGTGGTGATCACGTTCGTTCCGTTTCCCGGCGCCCGCGTGGTCTCCGGCCTGGTCGACGCGATGCTCGCGCTGCCGTCGTTCCTCGTCGCTCTCTCCTTCACCTTCCTCTACGGAACGGCCGGCGTAGTCGGCTCACTGGTCGGCGTCGGCGGCTTCCTCACCACGCCGTGGGCTGTCGTCCTGGCCGAGATCACCTTCTACACCCCGTTCGTGATGCGGCCGCTGCTGGGCGCGATGGCGCAGATCCCGCGGGTCCAGCTCGATGTCGCCGCGAGTCTCGGTGGCGGTCCGTGGCGAGTGCTCCGCCAGATCGTCCTGCCCGAGGTCAAGCCCGCGCTCGCGGCCGGTGGCGGCCTGACGTTGCTGCTGACCCTCAACGAGTTCGGCATCGTGCTGTTCCTCGGCGCCCGCGACACCACGACCCTGCCGATCCTCGTCCACACCAAAGGCATCGTGATGTTCGACTACCCGGGCGCCTGCGTGATCGCCGTGGTCCAGGTCCTGCTCTCGATCGGCCTGTACGTCGCACTGCGCGCGGTCCTCACCCGGCAAGGAGGCAGCCGTGCTGCTCTGGACTAGATCCGGCAAGCTCGTCACCTGGATCGCCTTCGGGCTCGTCTTCGGCGTCTTGATCCTGGCGCCCTTCATCGTCGTGGCGGCCGCAGCCTTCGCGGGTAGCTGGAACGGCGTCTTCCCGTCGAACCCGACCGCGTCGCACCTCGCAGAGGCGCTGTCAGGCGACGAGCTGGCATCGCTGATCGTGAGCCTTCAGACCGCATTCCTCGGCGGCCTGCTCGCCGTCGTTCTCGGCAGCTGGGCTGCGATCGCCGCGCAAACAGCGCCGAAACCACTGGCCAGGTTCGCGGACAGCCTGCACCACCTGCCGATCGCAGTACCGTCCGTGGTCGTCGGACTGAGCCTGCTCGTTGCCTTCTCGCGCCAACCGGTGCTGCTCAACGGCACCCAGTGGATCGTGGTGATCGCCCACCTCGTCCTGATGGTTGCCTTCAGCTACGGAACGGTTGCCGCCGCACTGCAACGAACCGACCGCTCGTACGCCGAGGTCGCGGCCTCCCTCGGCGCGTCACCGGCCCGGGTGCTCTGGCGGATCCGGTTGCCGATGTTGCGTCCGGCAATCGTCTCGGCCGCGAGCCTGTCGATCGCGCTGTCGATGGGTGAGGTCGGCGCGACGATCATGGTCTACCCGGCGTCGTGGCGGACCTTGCCGGTGAGCGTGTTCGCGCTGACCGATCGCGGCCAGACATTCACCGCAGCCGCCGAGTCGCTGGTCCTCCTGGCCGTGACCGTCGTCCTCGTCGTCACACTGGATCGGCTGCGCGGCCGTTCGGTGGAGCGCTGATGAGCTCGGTCAGCCGGCCGAGCTGAAGCTCCCAGCCTTCCAAGTGACCGCTGGCGTCCTCCGGGGTGCTCAGGCCGGTGTGGGTGAGAAGCATGCGCGTGCCGCCGGCAACCTCGGTCAGCTCGACCCGGACCTGGGACGGCTCGCCCTCGTGGTCCCACTGCCAGGTGAACTCGAGGAGTTTCGGGGCGTCGACCTCGGTGTAGCGGCCGCGGACGACGTACGGGCCCATCGTGACGACGTACTCGCCGCCGACCCGGACGTCGGCGTCGACCTTGAGGTCGAGCGACGGGTTGGGGCAGTACCACCGGGTCAGCAGCCCGGGTTCCGTCCAGGCGGCATAGACGCGCTCGATCGTTGCCTTCAGCACCCGTTCGATCCGGATGTCAGTCGTCATCTTCGCTCTCCAGGAGTTCTTCCAGCCGATCGACCGTGCTGTTCCAGTACGTCGTGAGGTCACCCAGCCAGCCCTGTACTTCGGTCAGCGCGGCGGGTTGCAGCGTGCAGACGACAGTGCGCCCGAGTTTGCGGCGGCGGACCACCCCGGCGTCGACGAGCACGCCAACATGCTTGGTCATCGCCGGCGCGGTGATCCGATGCGGCGCCGCGAGCTCACCCATCGTCGCCTCGCCACGGCTCAGCTGCTGCACGATCGCCAGCCGGGTCGGATCCGCGAGCGCGGCGAAGGTGGTGGCCAGAGGCATGACTGACACTTCACCAAGTGGTGAAGTGTTTGTCAAGAGGTCACAGGAGCTGGTCGAGGAGCTCGGCGGCTCGCACCGCGCCGTCCGTGGCCACCGGGAGGTAGTCGACCGGTTGGGTCAGCCGCTTGGCGATCGCCTCGGCCAGTACCTGGGGGTCGGAGGCTTCGGCGTAACTCAGGTGGTGGCCGGCGTTGTAGCGGTCGAGGCGGGTGCGGACGTGGAACTCCTGCTCGAAGTGGTGCTGCAGCGGTATGTAGATGAACGGCACCCGCTGTGCCGTCAGCTCCATGCAGGTGGTCAAGCCGCCCTGGGTGATGGCCAGATCGGCCACCGCCAGTTGCTGCGGGAGATCCGGCAGGTAGCCGTGCACGGTCACGCCTTCGACGACGGGCAGTTCGGCTGGGTCGAGCCGTGGCCCAGTGACGAACATGAACTCCAGCTCCGGCACCAGTCGGCGAGCCAGCGGCACCGCATCGAGCACTCGCCGCAGTAGAGCAGAGCCGACCCCTGATCCGCCGACGGTCACTACACACAACAGCCGGTCACTGCGACGCCGAGGTTGCTCAAGAGCCGGCCGGAAGCCCGTGATGTAGCCGGTGAAGGTGTAGTTGGCCGTGGTCCAGTCGCGGATCGAGGGCAGGCCTGGGCCGAAGGTCGCGGTGATGATGTCGTCGGAGTCGCCGACGAAGAGCGAGTGATCGCGCAACCGCGGGAAGCGGGCCCGATGGCCCAGCATCTCGGCGTTGTAGTCCGCGGTCAGGTGAGCCTCCGCGGCGCCGCCGTCGGGCATCGGGAGCCAGCCGACGAAGTCGGTCAGCCAGGCATAGGAGAAGCGTTTGAGCTCCGGATTCTCGTGCAGGAAGTAGTCGACCTCCCACGCCTCGTCGCCGATCACCAGGTCGTAGTGCCGGTCGTCCACCACATCGGCGAAGGTGAGGAAGTTGGCGACCAGGATCTCGTCCATCCGGCGGATCGCCTGGAACGCGTGCAGGTCGTGCTCCTCGGCCTCGAACTCCACGTGCGCCGACTCGTTGATCAGGTACGCCGACGCCGGGTGGACCGTCTCGCCGGAGTCCTCGAGCACCCGCGTGACGGGATGTTGCGCGAGCCAGTCGATTTGCAGCTCCGGCCGGCGGCGACGCAGCTCCTGGGCGATCGCCAGGTCGCGTCGAGCATGCCCGAGACCGATCGGTGACGACAGGTAGAGCGCCCGTCGCGGCCGGTTCATCGCGCGCACCCAGGTACGCCGTACCGGCTGTGGCGCGACCTGGTCGACGAAGGCTTTCAGCAGCCGGTTGAACGCCACCGGATCGCGGGCGTGCGGCGCGTGGCCGCCACCCGCGATCGTGACGAGCGAACCACCGGTCAGCTCGGCGAGCCGGACACCTTCGGCATAAGGCCGGATGGCGTCCTTGTCGCCCTGCACCACCAGCACTGGGCACGTCACGTCGGGTGCACCCGGCGTACGGTCCTGCCGGGCCTCCTCGGTGTCCACCAGCACCTCTGGAGTGGTCTGCAGGCTCCACCGGATGCAGTCCTCGGTCTGCTTGGTGGAGTGCGGCTCGTTGAAGAGCTGCCCGAAGAAGAACCGGACGAAGTCCTCGTAGCCGCCTTCCAGCCAGTAGTGCCGGTTGTACTTCGCCCAGCCTTCGTTGCTGTCGTGCCGCTCGTTCCAGTTCCAGCGGGACCTTTCCTCCAGACTCGGGACGAGCCCGGCCGCCACACCGACACAGACGATGCCCAGTACACGATCAGGTTGCGCTGCTGCCAGCTGCAGCGCCCACGGGCACCCCCGCGAGAACCCGACGAGCACGCACTGCTGAGCACCCGCTGCATCCAGTACTGCGAGCGCGTCCGCGACGTACTCCTGATCCGCGTACGCCGCGGCCCCTACCGGCCTGCTGGAAGCACCAGCGCCCCTGCCGTCGAAGGTGATCACCCGGAAGTGCCTGGCCAGGTAGGGCACCTGTGCCTTCCACACCCGCGACGGCACGATCGACCAGGTCGGCAGGAGGACAACCGTGGGCCCTGTCTTGCCGGCGGGCCCGTCCCAGACCTGGTACGCGATCGTCACGCCGTCCCGCTCGACCGTCCCCATCTGGTCGGCCGGTCGAGCAGGGCGCTCTACAACCTGATGCATGTGCTCACCCCCTAGTCGCACTGTGTCAGGGGCGGACTTCGAAGACCAGGTTGAAGGGGGTCTCGGCCGCGGTACGGAACTGGGTGAAGCCCGCTGCCGTGGTGACGTCGCGGATGCGGGCCGGGCCGGCTTGAGTGCCCAGTGCCAGGCCGACGTCCTGCGACAGCGAGGCCGGAGTACAGAGCAGTGTGGAGAAGCCGTAGTAGGCGCGGCCGACCGGGTTGAGGTTGTCCTCGACACGGTCGCCCGCCATCGGCTCGACGACCATCCAGGTGCCGTCGGGCGCCAGCGACTCACGGACGTGCTTGGCGGCGCCGACCGGGTCGCCCATGTCGTGCAGCGCGTCGAAGGTGGTCGCCAGGTCGTACCCGGTTCCGCCGTACTGCGTAGCTGCCGCGACCTCGAACGTCACACGATCCGCGACCCCGGCCTCGTCCGCTCGCAACCGGGCGGTCTCGATCGACTCCGCGTGGTAGTCGGAACCGACGAAGGTGGAGCGCGGGAAAGCCTGGGCCATCAGGATGGTCGAGGCACCGTGCCCGCAGCCGATGTCGGCCACCCTGGCACCCGTCTCCAGCTTCTGTACGACGCCGTCGAGGGCGGGCAGCCAGCCGGCCACCAGGTTCGCGTTGTAGCCGGGGCGGAAGAACCGCTCGCAGCCGATGTGGACGTCGGAGGTGTGCTCGTGCCAGCCGATGCCCGCACCGCTCCTGGCCGCCTCGATGGTCTGGCTGGTGTGCTGCACGGTGCCGAGAGCGATCTGGAAGAAGCCGGGCAGGAATGCCGGGCTGTTCTCGTCCGTCAGCGCTACTGCCTGCTCCGGCGGCAGCAGGTACTTACCGGTGGCCGGGTCGTACTCGACGAAGCCCCCGGCGGCCTGTGCGTTGAGCCATTCGCGTGTGTAGTGCTCGCTGGTGTTGGTGCGCTCGGCCAGCTCGGCGGGTGTGGTCGCGCCTGCGTCGGCCAGTGCGCGGTAGTAGCCGAGGCGGTCGCCCATGACGACCAGCGCCGCGTTCAGCGTCGCCCCCACCTCGCCCACGGCCTGCCCCACGAACGCCATCAGTTTGTCCATGTCGATTGCGACTGTGGTCATGTCAGTTCCCTCCCTGGATCTGTACCGCGAACCTAGGAGTGCGGGGGAGTTGCTCGCATCAGGTGACCTACCTAGTCGGTAGGTGGTGTACTGCCAGACATGCTGATCGGGCGGGCGACCGAACGGCGGGCGATCGAACGGCTGGTCGCGGGGGCGCGGGTGGGATCCAGCGGGGTACTCCTGATCACCGGAGAACCGGGAATCGGGAAGACAGCTCTCGTGACCGAGGCGGCGACACTCGCCGCGGGCCTGCGCGTCCTGACGGCTCGCGGCACCGAAGCAGAACACGAGATTCCGTTCAGTGCCCTCCATCAGCTCCTTCGCCCCGCGCTCGGCGAACTCTCCCGAATCCCCGCACCCCAGCGGGAGGCACTGTCAGCTGCTCTTGCCCTGACTGCCACAACCGGACACTCCAGTGCCAGCGCGCAGGAGCGGTTCGCCGTGGGAGCGGGAGTGCTGAGTTTGGTTTGCCGGTACGCCGAGCGGGCGCCGGTGGCGGTGTTGGTGGATGACGCGCATCTGCTGGACCTGCCGAGTGCTGAGGCGTTGTTGTTCGCAGCTCGGCGGTTGGTGGCTGATCCGATTGTGCTGGTGATCGCGGCGCGGGCCGGTGAGGTGCATCCGTTGGCTCAGGCGGACCTGCCGCAGCTTCAGCTGAGTGGGGTCGGGCTGGAGGCGGCACAGGAGCTGGTCGCGGGACTGCCGGTCGACCTGGTCGCCAGTCTCCACCGCACGGTCGCGGGCAACCCGCTGGCACTCCTGGAGCTGGCAAGGGATCCCGAGCAGCTGCGACGCGTTCCGCCCGGAGTACCGGTGCCTGTCCCGGCACTGCTCGCAGAAGCCTTTGCTGCAAGGGCAAACAAGCTCAGTGAGGCTGCTCGGACCGCACTGCTCGTCGCCTCCGTGGATGACGGTGAGTTGGGAGTAGTGGCCCGCGCCTGCGCCGACCTGGGCGTTGACATCGCCGTCTTCGCCGAAGGGGAGCGGGCCTCGCTGGTGAAGCTCAAGGACGGTCGTGTCGAGTTCAGGCACCCCCTGGTCCGCTCTGCCATCTACTCGAACGCCGAGCCCGCTCACCGTCGTGCTGTCCACCTAGCGGTGGCCAACGCAGTACAGGATGACGACCGCCGCGCCTGGCACCTCTCCGAGGCAACACTCGGCACAGACGACGCAGTAGCCGCCGCACTGGAGGTAGCCGGCAACCACGCGGTAGACCGCGGAGCACACGCAGTCGCCGCAACCGCCTTCGAACGAGCCGCCCGCCTCACCGGTACTACGGGCGCTCGCGCGCTGCGGCTGGTCGCAGCAGGTGAGGCGGCCTGGTTTGCCGGGTCGCCGGAGCGAGCGGACGAGTTGCTGAGTGAGGCACTCGCCCTGGATCCACCCCAGCAGGTCCGTACTCACGCCAACGAGCTGCGCGGCGACATCGCGCTGAAGTGTGGCTCCCCTGCAAGAGCCCGCGACATCCTGTTCGCAGCGGCTGAGAGTGCCGACCCGGAAGCGGCAGTGGGTCTACTCGCTGACGTGGTCAACGCCTGCTTCCGCCTAGGCGACGCTGCTGGGGCTCTGCAAGCTGCAGACAACCTGAGCAAGTTGCTGCAGGACATCGATCGCCCAGGTACTCGCGTGATCGGCCTGCTCGCTTGTGGGGTCGCCAAGGTGCTCTCTGGCCGTGGCGGGACCGAGGAGATCCGTCAGGCCCTGGCGCTGGCACCGTCGGTGGCCCTGGAACACGACCGGCGCCGCCAGGTCTGGATGATGCTCGCCCCGATGTTCCTGCGCGAGAGCGGTACCGGCCGCGCCCTGATCGAAGAGGCGATGCGGGAACGACGGGACCAGGTCGCGGTCGGAGTACTGCCGGCGGTGCTCTTCCTGCTGGCCCGTGATGACGCAACCACTGAGCGCTGGGCTGATGCGGCTGCGTCGTACGACGAGGGGATCCGGCTGAGCCGAGAGACCGGGCAGACGA
The DNA here is from genome assembly GCF_050943845.1 of Kribbella sp. CA-294648. NCBI lineage: Bacteria > Bacillati > Actinomycetota > Actinomycetes > Propionibacteriales > Kribbellaceae > Kribbella > Kribbella sp. CA-294648. Next base: position 6,980,143 of record NZ_CP191981.1, on the reverse strand, counting down.
CCGAGCTGGCGCTCAACCTGGCGGGACTGGCGTGGCTGTCGGCCCAGCAGGGGCACGCAGCGCAGTGCCGGGCACTCGCCGCGGAGGCGATGGAGATCTGCTCGGAGCGGCAGATCCATCTGGGGCTCGTCTGGTCGCTGTTCGCGTTGGGGGAGCTGGCACTGGGCCAGGGCGATCCACAGTCGGCGCTGCCGCAGTACGAGCGGTTGGCTGAAGTGCTGACGTCGTTGGGAGTGCTGGACCCTGACCTGTCGCCAGTACCGGAGCTGGTCGAGGTCTACCTGCGACTAGGGAGAGCCGACGACGCTGCCGCGGTGGCGCGGGCTTTCGCAGTACGGGCTGGTGAGAAGGGGCAGCCGTGGGCGCAGGCGAGGGCGGCCAGGGCGTTGGGACTGGTCGACGAGGATGAGCAGCAGTTCCTGCAAGCGTTGGAGTGGCATGAACGGACACTGGACGTCTTCCAGGCCGCACGGACCCGCCTGGTCTACGGAGCCTGGCTGCGGCGCGTACGACGGCGGGTGGATGCCCGCGAGCAGCTACGGCGCGCAGTAGCAGCGTTCGACCAGCTAGGTGCACCAGGCTGGGCCGACCAGGCTGCGGCCGAGCTGAAGGCCACAGGGGAGACAGCACGCCGCCGAGAGCCCAGTACTGCGGACGACCTGACCCCGCAGGAGCGGCAGATCGCCCGGCTCCTTGCCGACGGGCACAGCACCCGCAGTGTCGCGGCACGACTCTTCCTGAGCCCCAAGACGGTCGAGTACCACCTGCGCAAGGTCTACACGAAACTGGGCATCCACTCTCGTCCGGAGCTGGCCGAAATTCTCGCGAAGGGTGGCCCGGGGCCGACGTAACCTGGCCGACGTGACCTCGCCCTATCTGGAAACGAGTGGAACGAAACGGCACGCGGGCTTCGCGGAACTGGGTGCGAAGGCCCCGCTCCATCGCTTGACCCTGTTCACCGGCGTACCGGTCTGGCTGGTGACCGGGTACGCCGAGACGCGGGAGTTGCTGGCGCATCCCGATGTGGTCAGGTCGGAGCTGGACGGGCCGCACCGCGACGAGGTGACCGACGAACTGATCGCGTCGCTGGAGCAGCACATGCTCAGCGCCAACCCGCCCGACCACACCCGCCTGCGCAAGCTCGTCTCGGCCGCCTTCACCCGGCGCCGGATCGAGCAGCTGGAACCGCGGATCCTGGAGATCGCCGCCGGCCTGCTGGACGAGATGGCGGCCGCGGGCGGCGAGGTCGATCTGGTCGACTCCTACAGCTACCCGCTGCCGATCACGGTGATCTCCGAGCTGATCGGCATCCCGGCGATCCGGCGGGACGACTTCCGACGCTGGTCGTCGGTGGTGGTCAACGCGGCCGTCCACCCGGCCGAGGTCTACATCGAGGCCGCGACCGCGATGGTCATGTTCATCCGCGAACTGATCGAGGACAAGCGCGTCAGCCCCTCGAACGACCTGCTGTCGGACCTGATCGCGGTCCGCGACGGCGGCGACCGGTTGAGCCCGGACGAACTCACCTCGATGGTCTACCTGCTGCTCGCGGCCGGGCACGAGACCACCGTCAGCCTGATCACCAACGGCGTCCACGCGCTCCTGCGGAACCCGGACCAGCTGGCGCTGCTCAAGGCCGAGCCCGAGCGACTGCCGGCCGCCGTCGAGGAGCTCCTCCGGTACGACGGCCCGCTGCAGGCCGCGATCCCGTACATCGCCAAGGCCCCGATCGAGATCGGCTGGCACGTGATCGCGCCGGGTGAGGTGATCGTCTTCGCGCTGCTCGCCGCCAACCGCGACGCGGGCAAGTTCGAGCAGCCCGACCGGCTCGACATCACCCGGGAGGCCTCGCACGTCGCGTTCGGCCACGGCATCCATCACTGCCTCGGCGCACCGCTGGCCAGGCTGGAGGGCCGGATCGCGCTCGGCATGCTCTTCGACCGCTTTCCCGGGCTGGAACTGGCCGCCGACGACGACCCGATCCGCAGCCAGGGACTGCTGATCAATGCCATCACCCGGCTGCCGGTGAGGCTGTAAACGCACTGGTCCTTACGGATGAATTTCTGGTGCTCTCCCGCCTGGCGGCGGGTTCGCGGATTCGGTGGGGGTTGACTTCGGATGGCATGCTTCAAGTCGTGACAGAGCTGATGGAGACCGCCCGGCACGTCCTCGAGGTCGCCATGGCGTCTCCCTGGCTGATCCTGGTGCTCTTCCTGGCCGCCGCCATCGACGCCGTCTTCCCGGTCGTACCGAGCGAGGGCCTGGTCGTCACCGCGGGGATGGCAGCCGCGGCCGGCCACCAGAACCTGCTGCTGGTGATCGTCGCCGCGATGGCCGGCTCGATCATCGGCGAATCCGTCTGCTACCTGCTCGGCCGTGGTTCAGGTCCCACGCTGCTGCGCTGGATGCGCCGCCGGGACGCCCGGCAGCGGATGTTCGAGAAGGTGTCCAAGGCGCTGCACTCGCGCGGCGGGCTGATCCTGATGACCGTGCGTTACGTCCCGGGCGCGCGGATGGTCGCGACGCTGACCGCCGGAGCGACGGCGTACTCGTACCGCAAGTTCATCCTGTTCACCGCCGCCGGCGTCACGATCGCCTACACCTACGTCGCGCTGCTCGGCTACCTGGGCGGGGACGCCTTCGCGCACGACTCGCTCAAGGCGCTCGCGTTCAGTCTCGGCATGGCCTTCACGATCGGTCTCGTCATCGAGACCAGCCGCCGGATCGCGGTCCGCCGCCGTGCCTCCAGGGCCACCGCGGGCTGAGAAGCTCTTGCTTCAGAGCTTGAGGTAGCCGAAGGCGTTCTGCCAGGTGCCGCCGGCCTTGATCCGCTCGACGATGAGGCGCTGCAGCTTGGTGTCCTGCGGGAACTCGTCCAGCTTGTCGAGATCGTGGCTGCGGAACGTGAAGAAGATCGCGCTGTCCTGAGAGTCGCGCGGTTCGCCGTACGGGGTGAAGCGGCGGCCGAACCGGACCATGTTGGAGTCCTGCGGCAGGTTGTCCAGCAGGTACGGGTCGAGCAGCCAGGAGCCGAGCGTCGCGGTCTTCACCGGGTACTCCGGGAACACGCGCGGGAAGAACTCACGAGCCTGGTCGAAACTGTCGTCGATCGCCTCGGGCGTCAGCGGACCCGTCTCGGGGATGTGGACGCCGATGACCCACTCACCAGTCTCGGTCCCGGGCACCGGCTTGTCCGCCGGCACCTGGTGCAGCAGGAACTGGAGCCGGCCGAGCGCGTAGAGGACGCCGCTCCAGTGGATCGCCATCCACCAGTGCGTCGCCAGGCCGTACTCGCCGAACGTCCGGCGGTGTACGTCGAGCTGTTGTCCCAGATCGGCCAGCGTGGCCCAGCTGACCTCGTCGCTGACCCCGCGCTCCTGGTGGTACCGCCGGATGTCGGGCAGCGTCTCCAGGAACGCCGCGACCGAGATGCGCGGGTCGTCGGGCATCTCCAGCCCGTCACCCTCGGGGCGGAACGCGCCGATCGCGGTACGGAGCTGCCCGGCCAGCTTCTCGACCGCGGCCGGATCGGCCTCGAACTGCTCCGCGGCCTCCCGATCGGCGTCGGTGAAACCCAGCAGGCGGTACTCGTCAACGGTAGTCACACACTCAACCGTAGCCGTTGGATACTTACCAAGCCTCCCGGTTTCCGGTGCCTGGGCGTTGTCCTGGCCGGCTGTGGCGGCGGGTCAGCCGGCGGCGGTGTCGATGTGGCGGGCCAGCACCAGGTCGTCGTCGGTGAGGCCGCCGGCTTCGTGGTTGGTGACCCGGAAGGTGATCGTGGTGTAGCGGATGTCGATGTCGGGGTGGTGGTTCATCGACTCGGCCAGCTGGGCCACCGTCGCGACCAGCCGGATGCCGTCCAGGAAGGAGGGCTTCTTCACGCTGCGCACCAGCGCGTTGTCCACGACCTTCCACTCGGGCAGGTGGTCACGCAACGCGGCGTCGATCTGGTCATCGGTCAGCAGCTCAGCCATAGCCGACACTCTAGTGCGTCGTGCCGGACATTCCGTTAGCGATAGCGGCGCCCAGGTGCGTGCCTGGGCGCCGGTAGCGCAACGGAATGTCCGGCACGACGCACTAGTGCTTCTATTTGGGCTCCAGTGACCGCCAGAAGGCCAGTCGGTGCTCCTGTTCGTAGTCGACCGGCGCGATCTTGCCGGGAGCCAGCGACTGGACGCTGCCGGGCCCGCTGAACCGCTTCCACTCCGGTACGCCGGTGCCGTTCGGGTCGCCGCGATGGGCGAAGTTCGCCCAGTAGCGGATCATCGTGTCCGACAGCGCGACCTGGTCCGGCCGCATCGCCGCGGTGCTCTTGGAATCGGGGAACAGGTAGCTCACGTCGCCTGCGTGCCAGGCGCCCGGGTCGTAGCCCTTCGGGAACGGGATGTCGAGCGGTGCGTCCCGGTCGGCGAACTCGTAGAACCACAGCGGGTTCTTTGCCGAGAGCAACTGGTTCTGCCGGAGCTGGGACCGGGCCCACATCCGGTCCGTGATCACCGCAGCCCAGGCCCTGGCCGGTGTCGGATAGTCCTTCAACGGGTACTCCGCGGCGACCTTCGCGGCCTGGTCGCCAAAGGCCGTGCGGAGCAGTTCCGGATAGCCGGCCGCGGTCACCGGGCTGCCGGCCAGCTCCCGGAAGAACGCTACGAATGTGGTGTGCTCGTCCCGCGTCGTCCCGGACAGCACCGGCACCTCGGTGAAGTTGCCAGCAGCAAGCGCCTTGTCCGGATCAGGCGGTAGCTGATCGTTGCCCAGCGCATACGGCTGGAAGATGTTCATCACCTGCGGTACGGCGAGAAGCTTCGGCGCCGGCACCTTGCGAAGGCAGGCAAGATCCTTGCAGCCAAGCTGTTTCGCGACCACCTGGCCTTGCGTCTCGGCATCCTTCGTCGTGGTCCACCCGTACCACGGCAGTGCGGGTAGTCCTGGATAGGTCGCGCCGGCAGGCATGTCCATCAGGGTGAAGCCGCTCTGCATGATGACCCGGTGGAACAGTCCGCGCGACTGCTCCGACATCAGATGCGCGCTGGTCGCGGTCGCGCCGTACGAGACGCCGAACAGGGTCACGTTGGCCGGGTCGCCACCGAAGGCGGCCGCGTTGCGCTGGACCCAGCGCAGTACGGCGCGTTGATCCTGCAGGCCGATCGTGCCGGAGTGCTCGAGGCCGGGGAACCCGAAACCGCCGAAGACGCCGAGGCGGAAGTTGAAGGTGATCACCACGACGTCACCGGTGACCGCGAGTCGCGCTGGGTCGAACTGGTCGCCCGCACCGATCGCGCCGTCGCCGTGGATCCACACCATCACCGGCTTGCGCTGCTCGGGTGAGGCGGACTTCGGCGTGGTGACGTTGAGGAACAGGCAGTCTTCGTTGCTGCTGGCAAGGTTTGCGATGGCGTTCTTGTTCTGTGGGCAGGCGCTGCCCGGTTTGGTGGCGGCGCGTTCGCCGGTCCACGGCTTGGCCGGTTCGGGCGGTGCCCAGCGCAGGTCGCCGACGGGCGGGGCGGCGTACGGGACGCCGTTGAAGACGCGGCGGTCGGGATGCACGATGCCGCGGACGTCGCCGGTGTCCGTGTGGACGACCGGGCCGGGCGGTTCTGCTTGTGGTGGTGGGTCCTCGTTGCAGCCGGCAACTAGGAGAAGGGCAAGGGGGAGTGCCAGTAGGCGTTTCATCTCAGGCCTTCCTGGTGGTGAGGTCGACGAGAGTCGCGAACTCCTGGGCCGCCGCGTCGAGGTCCAACTCAGGGTCCAGGTCGAGTTGGCGGATCAGGCCGTCGCGAATCGAGAGGATGAAGACGGCAACGAGCTGCGGATCGAAGTCCCGCAGTACGCCGCTCCGTTGGCCCTGCTCGAGCACCGCGGCGAGGGCGGCCTGGTCGGAACGGGTCAGCTCGGCCGGCGCGAGGTCGCTCTTGATCCGGACCAGGGTGGACGCGTGGCTGCGATGGGTGCGGAGGAACGCGACGTTCGCCTCGACGAAGCCGTGCAGGACGGCGAGCGGTTCCTCGACGCCGTCGGTCCGGGTGAGGACGAACTCGCCGAACCGGGTCAGGATCTCGCGGCCGACCTCCTCGATCAGCTCCTGCTTGCCGGCGAAGTGGTAGGAGATCAGGCCGGTACTGCTCAGCCCGGCCTCGCGGGCGATCTCCTTGAACGACGCCTGCGCGACACCGTCCCGCGCGATCACCTCGATCGCCGCCGCGACGATCTGGGCCCGGCGCGCCTGCTCGGTCAGGGTTCGTTTTGCTCGCATAAGCAAATATTAGCTCAGCCAAGCAAATTAGGTCATGTGGTGCGGATTCTGGTCGCGGTGAGGAGGGCGGCGAGGGCCAGGGCGACGCCGGCGGAGATGATGACACCGAAGACCCACGGGCGCGGATCGCCGGCGTTGAGCGCCAGCAGGGTTCCGCTGATCGCGAGCGCGGTGGAGATGCTCATCGTCCCGGCCATCTGGGCGGCGCTGACGTTGCGGCCCGAGTTGCTGTCGTCGGACAGATCGAGGGTCAGCACCGACAGGCTCGACGAACTGAGGCCCATGCCGATCCCGGCGATCGTCCAGCCGATCAGGCCGAGCCAGAGGATGTCGCCGGCCCACGCGAGCAGGGAGGTGCCGGCCAGTCCAGCAGTCATCAGCGTCAGGCCTGAGCGCAGTACGGTCACTCGCTGCAAGCCGTGCTCGCGCCCCTGCAGCCAGGAGCCGAATGCCCAGCTGACGCCGGTGATCGACAGCGTGATGCCGGCGCGGGACGGGCTGAAGTCGTGTTCCAGGGTGAGCAGGAGTGGCAGGTAGGCGCCCGTGCCCGCGAAGGCCGCACCGGTCAGCCCGCGCGCCGCGACGACGGACGGGAAGCCGCGCCGGAGTACGAACGTGCCCCGAGGCATCACCCGAACCGCGGCCGTGGCGAGCACCACGACGCTCACCGCGATCGTCACCCCGGCCGGCCAGCGGTGATGCTCCAGTTGGTCGCCGGCCAGCGTCATCGAGAAGAGCGCAACCGACGCGGCGAACGCCCACGGCATGGCGGCGCGCCACGCAGCCAACTCAGCGGCATCCTCCGTACTGCGTTCGGGCGCGGGTGTGCGCGAGGCGACTCGCATCGCCGGCCGGAGCAGGAACCAGCTCGGCACCAGCAAGAAGAGTGCGCCGAGGAAGACCCATCGCCAGCCGACCTGCTCGGTCACCAAGCCGGTCAAGAATGGGCCCGCGACTGACGGGAGAATCCACATGGCCGCGAACAACGAGAACATCCGCGGGCGTAGTACGGCCGGAAGAGTCCTTGCCACGAGCACCATCAGGGCGACGTCGAGCAGGCCTTCCGCGAAGCCACTCAGCAGTCGGCCGGCCACCACCATCGGCATGCCCTGCGCTGTGCCGACCAGCAACTGGGCCAGCGCGAATGCGATCGCACCGGCCCGCAGCGTCGGGATCGGACCGCGACGGTCGCTCCACAATCCGGCGATCGCCAGCGATACCAGGTAGCTCGCATTCGGCGCGGCATTGGCCAGGCCGAAGGCGCTCAACGCGTCGAACTCCTGCACCATCGTCGGCAACGCGGTTCCCACCGCGCGGTTCTCGAACGCGGCCAGGGTGACCAGCGAGATGACGCCGAGAACGAGCGGCAGGTGGGTTCCGCTGAACAGCCGGGGCGGTGGTGGGGAGACCTCAGTGGCGGGCATGCCGGCAATCCTGAGTGTTAAAGCGCGCTTGAGGTCAAACGGTCAGGGTGACTTGGTGTTCGGCGTCAGGTGCGAGATCGGCTGTCGGGTAGGCGGAAGACGAGCACCAGGACCCGTAGTACGAGGACTGCGCAGATGACCAGCAGGTTGTAGGCGAAGAGCTGGTAGAGGGTGAGCGTGGTGGTCACCCGCGGGCCGCCCGGCGTACCGAGGAGCAGGACCGCCATCAGGCCCGCGGTCGAGCCGAGGATCACCAGCAGTGCTTGGTGGAGCAGGCCGGTCAGGTGCCGGCGGTCGCGTTCGTCGGCGAACAGGCGGACGTTGAGGTTGAGACGACCGCTCTCCGCCGCGGCCGCGATCCGGTCGATCCGGCGGGGCAGTCTCCTGAGCATCGGCAGGAGGGTGGCGAGTTCTTCGGTCGCCGTACGGCGCAGTGCGTCGGGGGCGAGCCGATCGGTGACGTGCGCGGCGGCGAACTGGCGGGAGGCGCCGACGAGGTCGAAGCCCGGGAAGATCCGCGCGATCGTGCCCTCCACAGTGGCGAGGGCGCGGAACACCGCGGCGACCTCGGGCGGTACCCCTAGTTCGTGCGACGCGATGATCCGGAACAGGTCGTTGAACATGGCCGGGCCGAGTTGTGCGCCCGCACCGAGATGCCGCGCCATGAACTGGCCGACCGCGCGCTCCAGGCTCTGCTCGTCGATCACGTCCGGCCGGTGGACGATCTCCAGCAATGCGTCGGTCGCCGCGACCGGGTCGCCGTGGTCGACGGCGAGCAGGAACCGCTGCAGCGCTTCGCGGGTGGACGGATCGAGCCGCCCGACCGAGCCGAGGTCGAGCATGCCGATCCGGCCATCGGTCAGCAGCAGGAAGTTGCCCGGGTGCGGGTCCGCGTGGAAGACACCGTCGATCGCGACCTGCCCGAGCAGGCACTCGAAGAGCACCTTCGCCAGCCGGGCGGGGTCGAGACCGCGCTCGGCGATCGAGGGAGCGGCCGCACCGAGCCCGATCCCGTCGAGGCGCTGCATCGTGAGGACCCGTCGCGTGCACAAGCGCTTGTGCAGTTCCGGTACGACGATGTCGGGGTTGTTGGTCACCGACTTGCCGGCCGCGACGCTGGCCATGTTGCCTGCCTCGACGGTGAAGTCGAGCTCCTCGCGCATCGCGTCGGCGAACCCTTCGGCCAGCGAGCGCACGCCCATCGACCGGCCCCAGTCGGTGTTCCGCTCGAGCAGCCGCGCGAGTCGCTGCACGATGTCCAGATCCCGCGCGACAACACTCGCGATGCCGGGCCGTTGCACCTTCACCACGACCGGTACGTCGTCCAGCCGGGCGGCGTACACCTGAGCCACGGAAGCCGCGGCGAGAGGCTCGATGGAGAAGTCGGCGAACACCTGCCGCGGCGGCGCACCGAGCTCCTCGGTGAGCACGGCCTCGACCTGATCCCACGGCGCGGGGGAGACCTGGTCCTGCAACCGGCTGAGCTCGAGCGCGACCGATGCGGGGATGACGTCACTCCGAGTCGACAACACCTGCCCGAGCTTGACGAAGGTGACACCAGCCTCGTCGAGCGCGATCCGCAACGACCGAGCCAGATCAGCCTGCCCAGCCGCATTCTCATGCCCCGGGCGCCGGCGCCCCCGCAGATACGGACCGAGCCCGTGCTTGATGGCGATCCGCAGGATCTGCAGATAACGGCGAGTGCGCGCCACCCGGCCACTAATATCCCGGCGCAAATCCCGGGCCCGAGGCAACGACCCGGTCGGCACCAGCGCCTCGGACAACACCAGAAAGATCAACCCGGTCAACATCGAACACAACGCCGTCAACCCAAGCAACGCGAACGCCGCCCCGCTGGACCCCGTCCAGGGCAAGGGCCCAGCCAACGCAGTCATCAACGGCCCAAACATGGCCAACGTCAAAGCGGCCCCCACCGCCAACCGCCCCAACCCGAACCGCACCCCCAGCAACCGCTGCGAAAACGGCACAAACACCACCATGAACACACCGACATTGATCAGCCCGACAACCACCACATCCATGCCGGGAACCCTAAACGCTGCATCACCCACCCACCTCACCCACCCGAGGGACCCACCTCCCTCCCCCGGCAGCGACTACGGACGAGCAGAACAAAGCGAGACAAGAGATAGTGGGGCTGCCGCCGGTTGCCGAGCACTCCAGCCGGGCCGCCGCGCACCGAGCCACCTACCACCCCCAACCCCAAACCCCACCCCCAGCCCACCCCCACCCCCATCGCCGCCAAAGGCGCACTTTGTGCACGACGAGAGTGTTCTACCGGCGAGTAGACACTCAGGCGGTGCACAAAGTGCGGGTTTGACGAGCGTGGGCCGGGGGCTTGGGGTGGGGGTTGGACCGAGCGGATCGCCGAGCTTGGTGCACTGGTCGAGTCTGCTCCTGCTCTCCAGTGCGGGTCCTGGACGTGCGAAGGCCGTCCGCAGCGGGTGCTGGGGACGGCCTTCGGGTACGGCTGGGTCAGGCTGGGCGGCGGCGGATTTTGTTGCCTAGCCAGACTATGGGGTCGTACTTGCGGTCGGCGACTCGTTCCTTCATCGGGATGAGGGCGTTGTCGGTGATCTTGATGTGTTCGGGGCAGACCTCGGTGCAGCACTTGGTGATGTTGCAGAAGCCGAGGCCGTGCTGGTCCTGGGCCTGGTGCTGGCGGTCCGCGGCGTCGAGGGGGTGCATGTCCAGTTCGGCGATCCGCATCAGGAAGCGCGGGCCCGAGAAGGACTCCTTGTTCTCGTCGTGGTCGCGGATCACGTGGCAGGTGTCCTGGCACAGGAAGCACTCGATGCACTTGCGGAACTCCTGCGAGCGCTCCACGTCGACCTGCTGCATCCGGTACTCGCCCGGCTTCAGGTCGGCCGGGGGAGTGAACGAGGGGATCTCGCGGGCCTTCTGGTAGTTGAACGAGACGTCGGTGACCAGATCGCGGATCACCGGGAACGTCCGCATCGGGGTGACCGTGACGGTCTCGCCCTCCTCGAACGTGTTCATCCGGCACATGCACATCAGCTTGGGCATGCCGTTGATCTCGGCGCTGCAGGAGCCGCACTTGCCGGCCTTGCAGTTCCAGCGGACCGCCAGGTCCGGTGTCTGGGTCGCCTGCAGCCGGTGGATGACGTCGAGGACGACCTCGCCCTCGTTGACGTCCACCTCGTAGTCCTGGAGCTCACCACCTTCGGCGTCACCCCGCCAGACCCGGAACTTGCCTTTGTAGGTCATGCCGGCAGCTCCTCTTCGGTCAGGTACTTCTTGAGTTCGTCCAGCTCGAACAGCTCCAGCAGGTCCTCGCGCATCGGGATCTGGTCCTTGCGCGAAACGTCCACGCTGCCGTCGGCGTTCAGCCCACAGACCAGCAGCAGCTTGCGCCACTCGGCGTTCATGCCCGGGAAGTCGTCGCGGGTGTGACCGCCGCGCGACTCCTCCCGCTCCAGTGCCGCCTTGGCGACGCACTCCGAAACGGTCAGCATGTTGCGCAGGTCGAGCGCCAGGTGCCAGCCCGGGTTGAACTGCCGGTGGCCCTCGACGGTCATCTTCGCGATCCGGCCGCGGAACTCGGCCAGCCGCGCGAGCGCCTGCTCCATCTCCTCGGCCTTGCGGATGATGCCGACCAGGTCGTTCATCGCCTGCTGCAGTTCCTGGTGGATCGTGTACGGGTTCTCCCCGCCCTCGAGCTCGAACGGCGCCAGCGCCTCGGCCGCCGCCGTGTCGATGTCGGCCTCGGCGATCTTCGGCCGGTTCGCACCGAGCGAGTCGACGTACATCGCCGCGCCCATCCCGGCCCGGCGGCCGAAGACGAGCAGGTCGGACAGCGAGTTGCCGCCCAGCCGGTTCGACCCGTGCATCCCGCCCGCGACCTCACCGGCCGCGAACAGGCCCGGTACGACGGACGACGCCGTGTCGGGGTCCACCTCGACGCCACCCATCACGTAGTGACAGGTCGGGCCGACCTCCATCGGCTCGGCGGTGATGTCGACGTCCGCGAGCTCCTTGAACTGGTGGTGCATCGACGGCAGCCGGCGCTTGATCTCCTCGGCCGGGAGCCGCGACGACACGTCCAGGAAGACGCCACCGTGCGGCGTACCGCGGCCGGCCTTGACCTCGGAGTTGATCGCCCGGGCGACCTCGTCGCGGGGCAGCAGCTCGGGGGGACGCCGGTTGTTGTCGGCATCCTTGTACCAGCGGTCGGCCTCTTCCTCGGTCTCCGCGTACTGCGCCCGGAACACGTCCGGCACGTACTCGAACATGAACCGCTTGCCCTCGGAGTTCTTCAGTACTCCGCCGTCACCGCGGACCGACTCGGTGACCAGGATGCCCTTCACCGACGGCGGCCAGACCATGCCGGTCGGGTGGAACTGGATGAACTCCATGTTGATCAGCGTCGCGCCGGCCCGCATCGCCAGCGCGTGACCGTCGCCGGTGTACTCCCACGAGTTCGAGGTGACCTTGAACGACTTGCCGACCCCACCGGTGGCCAGGATCACCGCCGGTGCGTCGAACAGGATGAACCGGCCGGACTCACGCCAGTAGCCGAAGGCACCGGAGATCGCGTCGCCGTCCTTGAGCAACTCGGTCACGGTACACTCGGCGTACACCTTGAGGTTGGCCTCGTAGTCGCCGGTGGCGGCGAAGTCCTCCTGCTGCAGCGAGACGATCTTCTGCTGCAGGGTGCGGATGAGTTCGAGGCCGGTGCGGTCGCCGACGTGCGCGAGCCGCGGGTAGGAGTGGCCGCCGAAGTTGCGCTGGCTGATCCGGCCGTCCGGCGTACGGTCGAACAGCGCGCCGTAGCTCTCCAGCTCCCAGACCCGGTCGGGCGCTTCCTGCGCGTGCAGTTCGGCCATCCGCCAGTTGTTCAGGAACTTCCCGCCGCGCATCGTGTCGCGGTAGTGGACCTGCCAGTTGTCGTTGGAGTTCGCGTTGCCCATCGCCGCCGCGCAGCCGCCCTCGGCCATCACGGTGTGCGCCTTGCCGAACAGCGACTTACACACGATCGCGGTGCGCTTGCCCTGCTCACGGGCCTCGATCGCCGCGCGCAGGCCGGCGCCGCCGGCCCCGATCACGACGACGTCGTATTGGTGTCGTTCCAGCTCAGTCATAAGAGATCAGACGTCCGAATCAGTTGAAGAAGCGCAGGTCAGAGAACCAGCCGGCCGACAGCGACATGATGTACGCGTCGGTGAGGATCACGGTGAACAGCGAGATCATCGCGAAGGTGCCGTGCTTCGGGTTCAGCTTGGATACGAAGGTCCAGTACCGGTAGCGCAGCGGGTGCTTGGAGAAGTTCTTCAGCCGTCCACCGACGATGTGCCGGCAGGCGTGGCAGGACAGCGTGTACAGCCACAGGAAGACCAGGTTGATCCAGATGATCACGGTCCCCAGGCCGATGCCGAAGCCGCCGTCCTTGCCGTGGAAGGCGAGCACGCCGTCGTACACGTTGAGAACACCGAAGACCAGCGCGCCGTAGAAGAAGTAGCGGTGCAGGTTCAGCGCGACCAGCGGGAACTTCCGCTCACCGGTGTAGCTCTTGTGCGGCTCCGGTACGGCGCAGGCCGCCGGCGCGAAGAACAGCGAGCGGTAGCCGGCCTTGCGGTAGTAGTAACAAGTACCGCGGAAGCCGGCCAGCACCGCGAAGGTGATGATGCTGAACGGGATCACCCGCGGGAACTCGCCGAACCAGGTGCCGAGGTGGCTGGAGCCCGGGACGCAGGACTCGGTGACGCACGGCGAGTACAGCGGCGTGAGGTAGTGGAAGTCGTCGACCCAGTACCACTTGTTCATGAAGATCCGGACCGTCGCGTAGACGACGAAGAAGCCCAGGATCACCCCGATCCGCAGCGGCGCCAGCCACCAGCGGTCAGTGCGTAGTGTCTTCTGCCCGATCTGCGCGCGACCGGGACTGCTCGTTCCAGTCGCCATCAGGGGGCGTGCCGGTCCGGTGCGCCGAAGCCTTCGTGCTCCGCGTCGGTCCACATGGACGCGTCGTATTCCACGTCGGGGATCTCCTCGAGTTCCTCCGGAACAGGTCCGGGTCTGTGATGAGGGTCGGGAGGGCCGAGCTCGGCCAGGTCGTCACTCAGCCTGGCCACGTCCGACACCAATCGGCGAACGCCGAGGGTGTCACCGTACTCCTGACTGAGCTTTCCGACGCTGGCATGCAGCGCTTCGAGAGCGCGTTGCACCGCTGCCACGGTGCTGTTGCCGTCACCCATGCCGACTCCAGTGATGGTTTTGTCGCTGTCAGTATGGGCACACTTTGCCCTCGCCGGGCGCACAACGGAAGACCCCTCGGTACGGCGTGTTTCTAGTTAGGGCTACCTCAGTTGCCGAGGAGCCGACGAGTGGAGTAATGGAGCGAATCCGGCCTTCAGGACAAGGAGATTCGCGGGCGGCGTCAGTACTTCGACCTGCCGCAACCCGGCCGGCCGAGTCGGCGAGGCATACCCCTCCCATGACCAGCTGAGTACCGAACCGTCGAGCACCAGAGCCGGCCGGCCGTCGAACCGGATCATCGCGCCATCGGGCAGTTCGTCCAGCTCGGCGATGGTCGTGCGTTGCCGGCGGGTTCGTGGTTCGACGCGTTCGAGATGCAGCTGGCGGTCCATCGCGGCGGCCCGCGGGCGCTCGGACAGACCACGCCCGGCGGCCCACGCACCGGCGTACAGGAGGTAGTCGTGGCGGCGGCAGTAGGCGCACGGGCGATGGCCGGCGGCCAGGGCGACGGCCTCGTCGAAGAAGAACAGTGCGGTCCAGCGGCCAGGCGGCATCGGATCGCGCTGGCCGCCCTTCCAGTCCAGGACGCAACAGATCCAGGCGTTCGACCGCCAGCGGGTGACGCCCAGGGTGCGATCGGGCCGGTGCAGCGTGCCGCGGTTGCCCATCAGCAGACCGCGGCCGGACTCGGCGACGATCTCCTGGGTGGGTAGCACTCTGTTCTGTAGTGGCACGGGACCATCATCACCGTGGGACATGGCACAGTGCATGCCCATGAATGAGCCGCAGATCGTCGTCGGGGTGGCCGTGATCCGGGCCGGCCGGGTGCTGGCCGCGCTGCGTCCCGGACCGGACGGTGGCTGGGAGTTTCCCGGCGGCAAGGTCGAGCCGGGGGAGACCGACGAGCAGGCCGCCGTCCGTGAGCTGCGCGAGGAACTGGCCCTGGAGATCAAGCCGCGGCGCTCATTGGGGCCGCCCCAGGCGATCGGCGAGAAGTACTTGCTTAAGGTGTACGCCGCGGACCTGCTGGGTGGTGAACCGGTTCTCCATGAACACAGCGCGATCAGGTGGGTCGGACCGGCGGAATTGGCCGGCCTGAATTGGCTGCCGGCTGACCGTCCGTTCCTCAGTGAGCTACGCAAAGTAATGGTTTGTGACATCTAAGTGTTAAGCGCACGAGATCCGTCACGATTCCGTGACATCGACGCCAGCCCAGTGGCGTCCACAGTGCGAGATCCGTAGGGTTCCCGGCAACTCGACCGTCTGGGTGACGGCGGTGCGACCAAAAGCGGAAGGTAGGCAACAGCGATGACGCTGGGGGTTTCGGACGACCTGTCTCCAGAAGGCGGTCTGCCGGCAGATGGTTTGGCCGAGACCGCTGAGGCCAAACAGATCGAAGGGCGCTCCCTGGGGCAGATCGCCTGGGCCCGGCTGAAGAAGGACAAGATCGCCGTGATCAGCGCGATCGTCATCCTGCTGATCATCGCGGTGGCGATCTTCGCGCCGCTGATCGTCAAGCTCAACGGCTTCCCGCCGGACCAGTTCAACAAGGTCGATGCGGACGGCAACCCGTTGCTGAACACGCGCGACGGCGGTATCCCGATCGGCGGCCTGTGGGGCAGCGGTACGAGCAGTGAGCACTGGCTCGGCGTCGAGCCGCAGAACGGCCGCGACGTCTTCTCCCGGCTCGTCTACGGCACCCGGGTCTCGCTGCTGGTCGCCCTCGGCGGCACCCTGATCGCGATCGTGATCGGCACCGTCATCGGCATGGTGGCCGGCTACTTCGGTGGCTGGATCGACACCCTGCTCAGCCGGCTGATGGACATCATGCTGAGCTTCCCGGCGCTGCTGTTCATCATGGCGCTGACGCCGGTGGTCGCGGACCGCGGGCAGGACCTGCTGGGGATACCCGACGACAACAGACTCCGATTAGGCGTGCTGATGTTCGTCCTCGGCTTCTTCGGCTGGGCCTACCTGGCCCGGATCGTGCGGGGCCAGACGCTGTCACTGCGGGAGCGCGAGTTCGTCGAGGCGTCCCGGTCGCTGGGCGCCGGTCCGGCGTACGTGATCTTCAAGCAGATCCTGCCGAACCTGATGCCGACGCTGCTCGTCTACACCACCCTGCTGATTCCGG
Organism: Kribbella sp. CA-294648; assembly: GCF_050943845.1. NCBI lineage: Bacteria > Bacillati > Actinomycetota > Actinomycetes > Propionibacteriales > Kribbellaceae > Kribbella > Kribbella sp. CA-294648. The sequence continues at coordinate 6,964,095 of NZ_CP191981.1, read as the reverse complement.
GAAACATCACCGCGGAGGCCGCGCTGTCCTTCCTGGGCGTCGGTATCAAGGAGCCGACGGCTTCCTGGGGCCGGATGATCGACGACGCCTCGGACTGGATCGAGAGCAACCCGCTGTACCTGTTCTTCCCCGGCATCGCGTTGTTCATCACGGTGCTGGCCTTCAACCTGCTGGGCGACTCCGTGCGTGACGCCCTCGACCCGCGCGCCGGGAGGAGCTGACCCATGGGCCGCTATCTGATCCGGCGTCTGCTCCAGACGATCGTCATCCTCTGGGTGATCAGCGCCATCACGTTCTTCCTGTTCTGGATCACCCCGGCGAACCCCGCCCTGCTGATCTGCGGACGGAACTGCAACACCGACACGATCGCCACGGTGAACGCGACCTACGGGTTCGACAAGCCGCTGATCGTCCAGTACGGCACGTACATGCAGGGGCTGGTCAGCCCGACCGGCCGCGAGATCGGCTCCGAGGGCAACGAACGCACCTGCGCGTGGCCGTGCTTCGGCGAGTCGTACCAGAACGGCATCCCGGTCTGGGAGTCGATCTCCACAGCCTTCCCGGCGACCTTCTGGCTTGCCTCCGGGGCCGCGGTCATCTGGCTGTTCTTCGGCGTGATGCTGGGACTGATCGCCGCCTTACGCAAGGGCAAGGCGATCGACAAGCTCAGTGTGGGATTAGCCCTGTTCGGCGTCTCGTTCCCGACCATCGTGTTCGGCTATCTGCTGTTGTTCCTGTTCATCGTCAAACTCCAGTGGATCCCGTTCCCGGACACCGCGAACTCGGCCCTGTTCAGCGTCGGCCCGCTGAAATGGATGCAGTTCTACATCCTGCCGTGGATGACGCTGGCCCTGGTCTACGCGGCGCTGTACACCCGGCTCACCCGGGCCAACATGATCGACACGATGAACGAGGACTACATCCGCACCGCCCGGGCCAAGGGTTTGGGCGAGGGGACGGTGATCTTCAAGCACGGGCTGCGCTCGGCGCTGACCCCGATCGTCACCATCTTCGGCCTGGACCTCGGCGGCCTGCTCGGCGGCGCGGTGATCACCGAGCAGATCTTCAGCATCACCGGCCTGGGCCGGTTCGCGATCGACTCGGTGCTCAGCAACGACCTGCCGGCCATCATGGGGGTCGTCCTGTTCGCCGCGATCTTCGTCGTCCTGGCCAATGTGATCGTCGACGTCCTGTACGCCTTCATCGACCCGCGCGTGCGGTTGTCCTGATCCGACGAGGAGACAAGTGACCGAGTCTGTGACAACCACAGCGAGTACGAACGCCAGGACCGGCAAGCCGTTCCTGGAACTGAAGGACCTGCAGGTGCACTTCCCCACCGACGACGGCGTGGTGAAGGCCGTCAACGGGCTGAGCTTCACGCTGGAACGCGGCAAGACGCTGGGCATCGTGGGCGAGTCGGGCTCCGGCAAGAGCGTCTCGAGCCTGGCCATCATGGGTCTGCACAAGGGCAGCCGGGCCAAGGTGGGCGGTGAGATCTGGCTGGACGGCGCCGAACTGGTGGGCATGTCCGTGCCGGAGATCCGCCGGCTGCGCGGCCAGCAGGTGGCGATGATCTTCCAGGACCCGCTGTCGGCGATGCACCCCTTCTACCGCGTCGGCGACCAACTGGTCGAGGCGTACAAGGTGCACAACGACGTGACCAAGGCGGTCGCCAAGAAGCGCGCCATCGACCTGCTCGACCGGGTCGGCATCCCGTCGCCGGACAAGCGGTTCTTCGACTACCCGCACCAGTTCTCCGGCGGTATGCGGCAGCGCGCGATGATCGCGATGGCGCTGATGTGCGACCCGCAGTTGCTGATCGCCGACGAGCCGACCACCGCCCTGGACGTCACCGTGCAGGCGCAGATCCTCGACCTGATGATGGATCTGCAGAAGGAGTTCAACTCCGCGATCATCATCATCACCCACGACCTCGGTGTCGTCGCCCAGATGGCGCAGGACGTGGTGGTCATGTACGGCGGCCGGGTGGTCGAGTCCGGCCCGGTCCGCGACATCTTCTATCGGCCCGAGATGCCCTACACCTGGGGTCTGCTCGGCTCGATCCCGCGGGTGAACCGCGGGGGCGATCACCGGCTCAAGTCCATCCGGGGTACTCCGCCGTCCCTGATCAACCTCCCGGCCGGGTGCCCGTTCCAGCCGCGCTGCGACTACCAGCAGTACGTCGAGGGCCACTCCTGCAAGGGCGAGGTCCCCGAACTGCTGCAGATCGGTACCAGTGGCCACCGGGTGCGCTGCCACATCGAGACCGAGCAGCGCAAGAAGCTGTTCATCGAGCAGATCAAGCCGAACCTGTGATGCCGGCACCGAAGGACGAGGAGCGATCGTGAGTACGTCGACGTCGGCCGAGCAGGCCGTCCAGGCGGGGCAGGGGGAGGTGCTGCTCGAGGTCAAGGGTCTGCAGCGCTACTTCCCGGTCACCCGTGGCATCGTCTTCCAGAAGCAGACCGGAGCGGTCAAGGCGGTCGACGGCATCGACCTGACCATCCACTCCGGCGAGACCCTTGGCGTGGTCGGCGAGTCGGGCTGTGGCAAGACCACCACGGGCCGGCTGGTGACCCGGCTGGACGAGCCGACCGGTGGCTCGATCCGGTTCAGCGGCACCGACATCACGCACCTGAGCCGCGCCCGGATGCGGCCGTACCGGCGGGAGATCCAGATGATCTTCCAGGACCCGTTCTCGTCGCTGAACCCGCGGCAGACGATCGGCACGATCATCGCGGCGCCGTTCCAGATCCAGAAGGTGGACAGCGAGGGCGGGACCAAGAAGGCCGTCCAGGCGCTGATGGAACGGGTCGGGCTGAACCCGGAGCACTACAACCGGTACCCGCACGAGTTCTCCGGCGGCCAGCGGCAGCGGATCGGCGTCGCCCGGGCGCTGGCCCTGCGGCCGAAGCTGATCGTCTGCGACGAGCCGGTCTCCGCGCTCGACGTCTCGATCCAGGCCCAGATCGTGAACCTGCTGGAGGACCTGCAGGACGAGTTCAACCTTGCCTATCTGTTCATCGCCCACGACCTGTCGGTCATCCGGCACATCTCGGACCGGGTCGCGGTGATGTACCTGGGCAAGGTGGTCGAGATCGCCGAGCGCGACGAGCTCTACAACCATGCTCGGCACCCGTACACGCACGCGCTGCTGTCGGCGGTTCCCGAAGCCGACCCCGACGCGCTCGCTCACCGGGAGCGGATCCGCCTCACCGGTGACGTGCCGAGCCCCTTGAACCCGCCGTCCGGGTGCCGTTTCCGGACCCGGTGCTGGAAGGCGCAGGACGTCTGCGCCGAGAAAGAACCCGAATTGCTGCAGATCGGTGCTCCGGGTCATCGGGCTGCGTGTCACTTCCCAGAGGAGCGCGATGTGATCTGAACAGTGCGGAGAGTAGCCGTTAGATCTATCGATGGCAATGATGCAATCACGATCTGGTCACCGAGCCGAACTCTCGTTGCGCCACTTGTGATTCCGTGAGTTGATGACCGCGAATTGACGCCAGATGACCTATCCGGCCGCCGCGACCCGGCGTGGAACGTCATGACAAGGAAGGAACTACTGGCTATGAAGTACGCCAAACGAGTAGGACAGGTAGTTGCCGTAGGGGTCAGCTTGACCCTGGTGGCGACCGCTTGCGGCGGCGGGAACGATGACGCCGGCGGCACGTCCACGCAAGGCAGCACGGCCGGGGCCAAGGGGGGCACCGTCACCGTTTACCACGTCAACGACGTAGAACACCTCGACCCGCAGCGTAACTTCGTCACCGACTCCTCGATGATCGGCAAGCTGATCACCCGGACGCTGACGGACTACCGTTACGACGCCAAGGCGAAGAAGATCGTGCTGGAGAACGACCTGGCTGCCAGCTACGAGTCGACGCCCGACTTCAAGACCTGGACCTTCAAGCTGAAGGACGGGCTGAAGTACGAGGACGGTTCGCCGGTCGTTGCCGCCGACATCAAGTACGGCGCCGAGCGTTCGTTCGCCGCCGACATGGCCGAGGGTGCGCCGTACGCGCACGAGTACCTCGACTGCCCCGGTTACAAGGGCCCGTACGTGGCCGGCGGTGACAAGGGCTGCTCCGCGATCGAGGTCCCGGACGAGAAGACGGTCGTGTTCAAGCTGAACCGTCCGGTCCCGACCTTCGAGGGCACGGCCAGCATGAAGGTCTGGTCGCCGGTCCCGAAGGCCAAGGACACCAAGACCGCGTACGACAACAAGCCCGTCTCGACCGGCCCGTACAAGATCGAGTCCTACACCCGCAAGAAGCAGCTCACGCTGGTCCGCAACGAGAACTGGGACCAGAAGACCGACCCGCTGCGGACCGCGATGCCGGACAAGTTCGTCTTCAAGTTCGGTGACGCCGAGGCGACCGTCGACCAGCGGCTGTTCGCCGATGGTGCGGCCGACAAGAGCTCGGTGAGCTTCTCCGGTGTGCAGCCGGAGAACATCGCCAAGACCAACCAGGCGAACGTCAAGGACCGGGTCATCTCGTCCGAGGACATCTGCCGTCGTTACATCGCCTTCAACACCCAGAAGCCGCTGCTGAAGGACCAGAAGCTGCGCGAGGCGCTGTACTACGGTCTGGACCGGACCAGCTACCGCGACGCGCGTGGTGGCGAGCGGCTGGCCGCGGTGGTCGACTCGATCATCCCGGACGACCTCGAGGGCTACAAGGCGGAGGAGCACTTCAAGGCTCCGCCGGAGGGCGACAAGGAGAAGGCCAAGGCAGCACTGGCCGAGTCCGGCTACAAGGGCGAGAAGCTCGTCCTGGGCACCGCTGACGCCGGTCTGGCCGTCAAGGCTTCCGAGGCGGCTCAGGCATCCTGGAAGGCTATCGGCATCAACGTCGACATCCGCAAGATCCCGGGTGACAACTACTACTCGACCCAGCAGGTGGACAAGTCGGCGACCGACCTGATCACCGCCGGCTGGTGCTACGACTGGGCGACGCTGGCGACCATCGTGCCGCCGGTGTTCGGTCCCGACAGCACCGCGCCGAACAAGGCCGCGCAGAACAACTACGCGCGCAGCCAGGTCGGCTGGGACAAGATGGCCGAGCTGTCCAAGGAAACCGACAAGGCCAAGCTCACCACCGGCCTGTCCGACCTCTACACCGAGATCATGAAGACGGCGCCGCTGGTGCCGACCGTTCAGGACCTCAACGTGTACGTCGTCGGTTCGAACATCGACAACGCGGTGGCCGACCCCAACACGGGTGGTCTGCCGGACCTCACCCAGATCGCGCTGAAGAAGGCGAACTGATCCAGGTGCAGGACCTTCGCCGTTAGCAGTTAGGTGAAGGAGGGGCGGTTCCCTTCGGGGAGCCGCCCCTTCTGCGTGTTGTGAAGATCAGGTGGTGCGCAGGAGTTGCACCAGATCGGCGGCGCCGTGCGCGTCGTGCTGCTCGTGGATCGACAACGCGATCCGCCACTCGCGTCGCGCCTCCGGCAATCGGCCCTGGGCCAGGTGGAGCTCGCCGAGGCTCTTGCGGATGTCCGCCTCGCACAGCCAGTCGCCGTACTGGCCGGCGATGGCCAGGCCCTCGCTCTGGGCGGCGATGGCTTCGTCGTACCGGCCCTCTGCCATCCGCAGGCGGCCCAGCTCGTTCAGTACTTCGGCCTGGGGGATCGCCGCCTCCGCGGTTCGGTAGAGCTCCAGGCTCTGGCGCAGGGCTTCGCCGGCGATCTCGTACTGGCCGGCTTCGCGGTAGGCGACTCCGACGTTCTGCGCGATCATGCCGCGGTACTTCTCCAGCCCTGGCTCGACCAGCAGGTCCATCGCCTCGTCGAAGTGCCGCTGAGCCGCCTCGGGCCTGCCGGTCTTCAGGTAGAGCATGCCGAGTGCCAGACAGGCCCAGGCCGCTCGCGGTGGGATGCCCAGGCGCAGGCCGATCTCCCGGGCGCGTGCGGCGTACGGGATGCCGTCGGTGGTGCGGCCGGTGCGCTCCAGCACGTGGCTGAGGCTGCTGAGGCAGAGCGCTTGCAGGTTGCCGTCACCCGAGCTCTCCGCAGTGTCGACCGCTCGGCGGAGGGGAGCCACTGCTTGCTCGTACTGCCCCAGCTCCGCGTGTGCCGCACCGAGGTCATGCAGGACGAGCCCTTCGGCGATGCGGTCGGGGCCACCGCTGACCAGGCGCAGTACGGCCTCGTTGGTCTGCAGCCACTCGAGCCATGCTCTGCGGACCGCGTAGTACGCGTTCAGCCCGACAGCCAGCTGTACTGCGAGGCCGGGCTGCTCCGCTGCGGCCTGTTGCACGATGCCGACCAGGTTGGGGCGCTCGTTGTCCAGCCAGGCGAGTACGTGCTCATGGCTGGGCAGGTCCTCGGCGTCGGCCAGCCACTCCTTGTCGAGCCACCGCTCGCGGGTCACCCCGTGCCCGGCGTACTCACTGGCCTTCCAGACGACAGCGGAGACCCGCTTGATCCACCTAGTGATGGCAGCCGTCTTGTCCGGCTCGGTCAACATCTGCTCGGCAAGCTCCCGTGCAGCCACCCGGAGAAGGTCGTGCAGCCGGTACCGTCCTGGGGCCGGCGTCCCCAGCAGGTGCACGTCGACCAGCCGCTCCAGTACTACGACAGCCTCGGGCTCAGGACTGTCCGACAGTGCAGCCGCCAGAGCCGACGTTAGCTCCACAGACTCCGACAACCCGAGCAGCGCGAACATCGTGACGGCCTGTACGTCGATCGGGTCGTCACTGCCGGCCAGCTGCTCGATCGACAACACCAGAGTCGCCCGTACGCCGGAGTCGTCCAGCTGCAACTCGTCCAGCCGGCGACGGCCGTCAGCCAGCCGCTCGGCGAGGTGTGCCACCGGCCAGGTCGGGCGGGACGCCAGCCGGGCACCTGCCATCCGGATCGCCAGGGGCAGGCCACCGCACTGGCGCACTACCTCGGCACACTCGTCCTCCGGCGCGTCTGGGCGCTCCGAGATGCGGCGGAGCATCTCGATGGACTCCTCCAGTGGCGGCTCGGCCAACTGGAACTGACGGCCGCCAAGACCGGCCATGCTGCGCCGGCTCGTCACGATGACCGCGCAGCCGCCAGTACCCGGTAGCAGCGGGCGGACTTGGTCCTGGTCGGCCGCATTGTCGAGTAGCAGCACCAGACGGCGGTCCGCGAGCGCAGTACGGAATCGTGCGGAGGCGGTGGCCAGGTCGGCTGGTGTCGTCTCGCCCATGTCCTCCAGGAGATAGGTGAGAGCGTCCAGTGGTTCGAGTGGTGGGCCGATGCCGAAGCCGCGCAGGTCGAGGTACAGCTGACCGTCCGGGAAGTGCTCAGCGACCCGGTGAGCGGTGTGGATGGCCAAAGTGGTCTTACCGATCCCGCCCATGCCGGTGATCGCCGTGACGCTGACCCCTTTGCCAGTGGTCAGGTAGCGGGTCAGCAGCTCGATCTCCCGGACCCGGCCGGTGAAGTCGCCACTGGCGAACGGGAGCTGTCTGGGGGAGGCAGCCACGGCTGGCTTGGTCTTCGGTTTGGTCTTGTCGCTCCGGCCGCGACGAGAGGCCGCGGCGGCCAGTGCGGCGGTCTGGTCGGGATCCAGGCGGAGCGCTCGGGCCAGCGCCCGCACTGTGCTCGGTTGGGGGTAGCGCCGGGTGCCGCGCTCGAGGGTGCTGATCGCCTGGACGCTGATGCCGGAGTCCTCCGACAGCTCTTCCTGGGTCAGCCCTGCCGCCGTCCGATGCCGGCGGAGCAGGGCCGCGAACTGGGAATCCACTGCCACACTTCCCCCGATCGCCGCTTTTGTATGGGTGAACTGTATGGGTTGTACCTGGTGAGCCGGTCTGGACCAATCGAGAATTGGACCTGCACGACGACTGGGGAGGAGATGTGCATGTCGGTTTACCAGGCTGTTCCTGCTGTGCGCCGGGAGGACTTCGCGCCGGAGGTTGTCTGTGAGGTCTACGAGCTGGAGTCGCGGCGCCGGACGCCGGCCGTCGCGGAGGAGCTGACCGGCCGCCAGGTCACCATCGGGCGGTTGATGGCCACCGGCGCCAAGGACGCGGCCATCGCCCGTCAGCTCGGGCTCTCGCTGCGGACCGTCCGGGCCGAGATCAGCGCGCTGATCGCTGGGCTGGGGGCCAAGTCGCGGTTCCAGGCAGGCTGCCTGCTGGTCCGCCGGTTCGGCTGAGCCGGGGCGGCGGAAAGCCGGAAAGCGGAGGGCCGGGGGCTGTCGGAGGGGCCACGTAGGCTGGCGACATGAGTGAGCTTCCTGACCGTCGTCTGCTGCTGGTCCATGCCCATCCCGACGACGAGACGATCAACAACGGCGTGACGATGGCGCGCTATGTCGCCGAGGGTGCGCGGGTCACCTTGGTCACCTGCACCCTCGGTGAGGAAGGCGAGGTCCTGGTCCCGGAGCTGGCGCACCTGGCCGCCGACCAGACCGACGGCCTCGGCAAGCACCGGATCGGCGAGCTGGAGGCCGCGATGCGCGAGCTCGGCGTCACCGACCACCGCTTCCTCGGCGGCCCGGGCAAGTACCGCGACACCGGGATGATCTACGACGAGCAGGGCAACGCCGCCGTCCCGCCGCAGACCCGGCTGGACAGCTTCTGGCAGGCCGACCTGCTGACCGCGGCGAACGATCTGGTCCCGATCATCCGCGAGGTCCGCCCGCAGGTGCTCGTGACGTACGACGAGTTCGGCAACTACGGTCACCCTGACCACGTCAAGGCGCACCGGGTGGCCACGTACGCCGCTGCCCTGGCCGCGGCACCGTCGTACCGGGAAGACCTGGGGGAGGCCTGGGACATCGCGAAGATCTACTGGATGGCGATGGCCGAGTCGGGCATGCGGGAGAGCCTGCGCAAGCTGCGCGAGTCCGGTGACACCACGACCTTCGAGGGCATGGACCCGGAAGGCCCGCTCGGCCCGTTCGTCACCCCGGACCGGTTCATCGACTGCGTGATCGCCGGCGAGGGCTTCATCGATCGCAAGATGAACGCGATGAAGGCGCACGCCACCCAGATCACCGTCGACGGCCCGTTCTTCGCCCTGTCGAACAACAACGGCAGCGAGATCTGGGGCAGTGAGGCCTACCGCCTGGTCAAGGGCGCCGCGGCGCCCGGCCCCGACGGCGTCGAGACGGACCTCTTCGCAGGCCTGTGACAGTGATCGGTGACACACACTGGGTTGAGGTATCAACCATCTCTACGACTTAGGCTGCTGGGGTGACGACGGACCCCGGCAGTATCGAGTCCGCGGAGTTCCGTACCGCGCTGGGCCGGTTCGGCTCCGGGATCACGATCATGAGCACGCTGCAGGACGGGATCGCGCACGCGATGACCGCGAACGCGTTCACCTCCGTGTCGCTGGAGCCGCCGCTGGTGCTGGTGTGCGTGGATCGCGGGGTCCGGATGCACGACGCGGTGCTGGACTGTGGGTATTGGGCGGTGTCCGTGCTGGCCGGCCGTCAGCAGGGCATCGCCGAGCGGTTCGCCAAGTCGGGCCGGGACCTGTACAGCCAGTTCGACGGGATCGGCACCCAGCCGGGTCCGAAGACCGGCTGCCCGCTGATCGAGGGAGCGCTCTCGTGGCTGGAGTGCCGCACCTGGGCGACCTATCCCGGCGGCGACCACACGATCGTCGTCGGCGAGGTCCTCAGCCTCGGCGTGGGCGACCCGGATGACCCCGCCGCACTGATGTACTACGCAGGCCAGTACAGGGCACTCGAGGGCAAGTCACACCGCCCGGTCCTGTAGTCTGTGCCGTTGCTGTTACTTGGTTTCGAGCAGGAGGACTCTGTCCGGTGGGGAGAAAACAGCTCGCGGGGATCATCGCCGCGGCGGGGTTCGGGGTGCTCGTGGCCGGGTACGGTCTGGCGTTCGCGCTGACCGGCGACAAGGTGCCCGGGGATACGACGGTGCTGGGGATTCCCCTCGGTGGCCTGTCCGAGGATGACGCGAAGGCCAAGTTGCAGGCCGGGCTGAAGGACCGCCTGGTGCTGCCCATCAACGTCAAGGTCGGCTCCCGGACGTTCCAGGTGAAACCCGCCGAGGCCGGTCTCACCCTGGACGTGGACGCTACCGTCGCCGAGGCCGGCGCCGGCCGCAGCCTGAACCCGGCGCACATCTGGCAGTCGATGACCGGCGGCGAAGCGGTCCAGCCGGTGATCGCCAAGGACGAGGCCAAGCTGAAGGCCGCGATCGAGAAGCTGGCCGGCCAGGTGAACCGGCCCGCCACCGAAGGCACCATCACCTTCGTCAAGGCCAAGGCGGTGAAGCACCCGTCCGCCGACGGTGTGCAGCTGGACGTCGAGGCCGCCACCCAGACGGTCGTGGCCGGCTTCCCGTCGGACGGCAACCCCAAGGCCCTCCAGGTCGACGTGACCAAGCCGAAGGCCGGCAGCGACGTGATCGACAAGGCGATGGCCGAGTACGCCGTGCCCGCGATGTCCGGCCCGGTCCGGTTGACCGTCGGTGAGAAGAGCGCCGACCTCGAACCCGAGGAGATCGCTCCCGCGCTGACCCTGGTCGCCAAGGACGGCGTTTTCACGCCGACCCTGAACGCCAAGATGCTCGAGCCGCTGTTCGCCGAGCGGTTCAAGAAGCTCGAGACGCTGCCGAAGGACGCGACGGTGCAGATCGTCGGCGGCAAGCCGAAGGTGATCCCGGCCGTCGACGGCATGGTGGTCGCCCGCGACAAGGTCGTCCCGGCGATCCTCGCGCTGCTGCCCAAGCCGATCGGCCAGCGCACCGCTGCCGTCGGCCTGGCGCACACCAAGGCTGCCGTCACCACCGAGGCGGCCGCGGCGCTCGGGATCAAGGAGGTGATGGGCGAGGCCACCACCAAGTTCCCGCACGCCACCTACCGCAACGTGAACATCGGCACCGCCGCGCGCAAGATCAACGGCACGCTGCTGAAGCCGGGCGAGATGTTCAGCCTGAACAAGATCGTGGGCGAGCGGACCAAGGCCAACGGGTTCACCGAGGGCAACATCATCAACGGCGGCAAGTTCGTCCTGGACCTCGGCGGCGGTGTCTCGCAGTCGGCCACGACGACCTTCAACGCGGCGTTCTTCGCCGGCCTGAAGGACGTCGAGCACAAGGCGCACAGCGTCTACATCGACCGCTACCCGGTCGGCCGCGAGGCCACCGTGGCCTGGCCGTCGGTGGACCTGAAGTTCCTCAACGACTCCGGCAACGGCATCCTGGTGCAGACCATCTTCACCGCGTCGACGCCGAGCAGCTCGGGTAGCCTGACGGTGAAGATCTGGGGCACCAAGGTCTGGGACATCACCGCCGGGCAGTCGGCGAAGTCGAACTTCCGCGCTCCCGGACTGGTCTACAACACCGAGAAGAACTGCCGGCCGCAGGCGCCGACGACCGGTTTCGACATCACCATCTACCGCTACTTCAACAAGAACGGCCAGCGGGTCAAGACGGAGTCCTTCACGACGAAGTACAACGCGGCCGACGACATCCGGTGTGGCCCGAAGCCGGGCACGACGCCGCCGTCGACGGAGACCACGCCGCTTCCGGGTGGCGCCAAGCCGTCGACGACCACGCGTCCGCCGGGCAGCTGAGCCAGTAGTCGATGTGGGCCGTTTCCTCCGGGGGCGGCCCACATTTGTGCGCCGGGCCTATTGCGGGTGCAGGGTGTGCAGACCGGCGGCGATCTGGCCGAACAGCTCCTCGCCGATCACGGCGCCTTCCCGGCGTACCTCGGCCGGGTCGATCCGTAGTACCCGATCGAGCCGGAGCTCGCTGGCGCGGCCGGCCTTGTCCCAGGGGCCGCTGCCGATGTCGAGCCAGACCCGGCCCCAGCGCTTCTCGTCGGCCGCGTCCCGGTCGTGGTCCTTGCTGGTCAGGATGAGCGCCAGCAGGAAGGGCCCGTCGGACCCGACTACCAGGACCGGCCGGTCCTTGCCCCGGTTGTGGTCTTCCTCGAAGGGCACCCAGGTCCAGACGATCTCGCCCGGATCAGCCACCCCGTCGTCGGGATGCGGCGTGTATTCGACGTGCACCCTGCCCTCGTAGTCGCCCGCGTACTCAGGTCGCACCACCTCAGTCATGTGCCGACCCTACCGACTCGGCGCCGCACCGACCGTGAGGTAGCGGTAGCGATACGCAACGGCGTACCCGAGGTTCGTGTAGGTCGTCATGGCGGCAGTGTTCTCCTCCAGGACCTCTACGTAGCTCCGGCGACCTCCCTGCTGCCCAGACCAGCGTGCAAGGCCCTGCAGGACGGCTGTGGCGAGCCCACGGCGTCTGTACGTCGGGTCTACCCGTACTGCGTCCACCCCCAGCCAGTGGCCGGTCATAGAGCCGCGGCCGACCGCTACGACCTGGCCGTCCAGCTCTATGGAGGCGAAGACGGCTTTGGGGGCGCCTTCCATCACTGCGGGCGCTGCCGCCGGGGGAGTGCCCTCAAAGGCTGCCTGGTACCAAGCTGCGTCCGGCTTGTCCCGGATAGCCACCTCATGAGCCGGCTCTGCGTTGAGGTGGTCCAGAGTCGCGTGCAGAACCAGTACGTCGCTCTGCTCCGGCCGGGCGTCGACCCAGCCGAGCTGCTTGATCTCCTGGGCCACAGGGCTGTCCAGGCGGACCAGGGCCAGCGGGGGGAGGTCGCGCTCGGCATAGAAGGCTTCAGCGCGCTTCAGAGCCTCCGAGACGGGCATCTCGGGATCACCGGCGGGCAGCAGGGAGTTGGCCCGGCCAGTCCAGCCACCAGAGGCTCGCAGGAGCCACTGACCGACGTACGAGGTCTCTGCCGCGGGGCGGCCGAGGGCTGTGGTGAGGAAGAGTTGCTCGACGTCCACGTGTCGTAGCGGCATCGGTGGAATCCGTTTGGCTGCTGAGACGTCCTCCAGACGGATCCGGTACGGCGTACTGTCGGAGTGCCGGACCACCAGCCAACCCGCGTCGTATGCCTGCAACACCCCGATGACATCGGTCAGCTGTCCGCCAGGAAGCCGGTGGCGGACCACGACACGGTGGCCGATATCACGGGCGCTGAGACCTGACACGATGCGGACTCCTGGCAGAGTGGGGCAAGGACTACCGTGATACTAGGTAGCCGCACCACCATATGAGCATCGGGAACACCGCACCGCAGCATCCTGACCGCTGCGCCTGCTGGCTATAGGAGGAGTACCAGTGACCTACGTCATCGCGCAGCCGTGTGTTGACCTCAAGGACCTCGCCTGCGTCGAGGAGTGCCCCGTCGACTGCATCTACGAGGGCAACCGGATGCTGTACATCCACCCGGACGAGTGTGTCGACTGTGGGGCGTGCGAGCCGGTCTGCCCGGTGGAGGCGATCTACTACGAGGACGACACCCCGGAGCAGTGGAAGGACTACTACACCGCCAACGTCGACTTCTTCAACGACCTGGGTTCGCCCGGTGGCGCGTCCAAGATGGGCAAGATCGACAAGGACCACCCCTTCATCGCCGCCCTCCCCCCGCAGGAGCACGACGAGTAGGCAAGTCCTGCACACGCCCGGATCGGTCCCAGGCCATCCGGGCGTTGCTGTGCCCGCAGGTAGGCGGTATTGAGACTGAAGGAGGTCTCTGGTGTCTGCTTCGTTGTCTTCGCGGCTTGCCGCGGTCGTCGACGCGCTGCCGCTCGTCCCGGGGCTCCGCGTCCTCGAGTTCGGCTGCGGCCCGGGCGCGGCCGCCCGTGAGGTTGCCCGTCGCGTCGGCCCGAGCGGTTTCGTCCTCGGCGTCGACCGCTCCCCGAAGGCCATCCAGCAGGCCCTGGCCGCTGAGCAGCTCTCCAACCTGGCCTTCCGCCAGTCCGCCGTCGACGTGTTCGAGTTGGAGCCAGGCGAAGCCCCGTACGACCTCGCCTTTGCCATCCGAGTAGGCGCCCTCGACGGCCGCCACCCAGCTCAGCAGGCGCCGTCTCTGGCCCGCATAGCCGCGGCCCTGACCCCCACCGGCCGCCTCTTCATCGACGGCGGCACCCCGCTCCGCGAACTGAAGCTCTGACTATTCCTCGATGACGTCGACGTGGACGTGGTCGAGGTGGCGGAGGGTGTCCTTGTTGCCGGGGCGGTCGGGCGCCGTGTAGTCGCGCCAGCCACTGTCGGAGCGGCCGCCGGAAGTCCAGATCTTGTCGGCGAAGATGACGGTGCGGATCCCGAGGTGGTCGGCGCGCGCCACCAGGTACTGCGCCACCGCCCAGCCCTTGACCGTGTTCGCCGTCGAGATCGGCTTCACGAAGATGTCGACCGCCCGGCCCTCGTAGTGGGCCGAGCCCTCCATGTGTCCCGTCGTCACGCCACCCGGCTGGTAACCCCCGGTCGACAGCTTCCCGAACGTCGCGACCAGATCCCTCCGGACCGTCTCTGCCCGTGGTGTCAGCCCGGTCTTGCCCATGGTCTCGGCCGGCAGCGAGGCGGTGCTGACCGTGCAACTGAAGGCCGCCTTGGACTGGCCGGTGAGCGCGGACGCCAGCACTCGCGCATCCGCCTCGTGGTCGGCATAGGCGTTGGGGAAGGCGCTCCGCTGGACCCGGTCAGCAGCAACCGTCACCGCAAGCTTCTGGTAGTTCTTCACCTTCACCAGCGCGTCGTAGAACTTCGCCGCCGCGTAGTGCGGGTCCTGCACCTGCGCAGGCGTCCCCCAGCCCTGCGACGGCCGCTGCTGGAACAGCCCGAGCGAGTCCCGGTCACCATGCGCCAGGTTGCGCAGTCCGGACTCCTGGTACGCCGTGGCCAGCGCGATCGTGGCAGCCCGCGCCGGCAGACCACGCCGTACTGCGATGCCCACGATGATCGCCGCGGACTCGGCCTGCTCCAGGTCCAGTACGACGCTCGCGTCGCTGACCGTCGCCATGCACTGCTCACGGGGCGGCAGCAGCGGCCCGACGCCCTTGCCGCCGATCCACGCGATCCCCACCCCGACGGCAAGCGCGAGCGCACCTATTGCTCCTACGGCAACCAGCGTGCCCCGGTTCATCGGCATACGAGTTCCAACGTTCGGGACCGGCGTACAGGTTCCTGGAGATGGGTCACGCTGAGTATGACGCGCCGCTCCTCGCCTAGGTTGGCGTGATTTGTCACGCGTTGGCGTGCAGGGCTTCGTTGAGCGTGATGCCCTCACCCTTGCGCGGGCGGGCCTCGACGGCGCCGGTGACCGAGTTGCGCAGGTAGAGCAGGCCGGGCTGGCCGGACAGGTCGCGGGCCTTCACGACGGAGCCGTCGGGCAGCGTGACCTTCGTACCGGCGGTGACGTAGAGACCCGCCTCGACCACGCAGTCGTCACCGAGCGAGATGCCGACGCCACCGTTCGCGCCGAGCAGGCAGCGCTTGCCGATCGAGACGACGGCCTTGCCGCCACCCGACAGGGTGCCCATGATCGAGGCGCCCGCGCCGATGTCGCTGCCGTCGTCGACCACGACCCCGGCCACGATCCGGCCTTCCACCATCGACGTCCCGAGCGTGCCGGCGTTGAAGTTGACGAAGCCCTCGTGCATGACGGTGGTGCCCGAGGCCAGGTGCGCGCCGAGCCGGACCCGGTCCGCGTCGCCGATCCGGACGCCGGACGGTACGACGTAGTCGGTCATCCGGGGGAACTTGTCCACACTCGTCACGGTCAGGTGCAGGCCGGCCGCGCGGGCGCGGAGCCGGACGTTCTCGATCTCCTCGACCGGGACCGGGCCGTGCGAGGTCCAGGCGTTGTTCGGCAACGCGCCGAAGATGCCGTCCAGGTTCAGGCCGTGCGGACGGACCAGCCGGTGCGAGAGCAGGTGCAGTCGCAGGTACGCGTCAGCGGTGTCCGCGGGTGCCTCGTCCAGCACGATCTCGGCCTGGACGACGGTACGGCGTACCTGGCGGAGGTCGTCGTTGCCCTCGGCAGCGATCAGCTCGGCCGGTGCCTTCACCTCGGCGGGGGCCTCGCCCAGGGCGGGGGCCGGGTACCAGACGTCGAGCACGCTGCCGGAGGGGGTGACGGTGGCGAGGCCGAAGCCCCAGGCGCGGGTGGCGTTCTCAGTCATGCCCAAAGCCTGCCAGACGCCGGGTCATCGCTCGTCCACCGGTCTGAACAGTGGATAGCCTCGCAGCAGGCGTACCGGACCGCGACGAAAGGATTCCCATGCCGGTTTCCCTGATCCTCGACACCGATTTCGGTACCGACGTCGACGACCTGCTGGCGTTGACGGCCATCCTGGGTTCGCCCGAACTCGCCCTGGCCGGCGTGACCACCGTGTACGGCGACGTGTTGTTGCGGGCGCGGATGGTGGCCAGGGTGGCCCGCCTCGCCGGTCGTGACGTCGGGCCGATCGTGCCAGGGCGTGGCGAGCCGCGATCCGGTCGTGAGGTCTGGTGGGCCGGGCACGAGGGCACGCTGATGCCGGGGCTCGAGCAGGAGGAGGTCAGTACGGATGACCCTGTCGCTCTGCTGGCCGGGTCGGCGACGGTGCTGGCGGTCGGGCCGCTGACCAATGTCGCTGAGGCGGTCGAGGCCCCTGGGCATCAGATTGAGGAGCTGGTCCTGATGGGCGGGGACTTCGGCGGCGGCGACGAGCCCGAGCACAACCTCAAGTGCGACGTCACCGCGGCGGCTGCGGTCTTCGGCTCCGGGTTGCCCTTGACGACGATCGGCATCGACCAGACGAGGCGGCTCCGGCTCGACGCGGCGCTGGTCGCCGAACTCGAGTCCGCGGGGTCGTTGGGTGAGCTGGCCGGCGCGGAGATCCGGCAGTTCTGGGAGTTCCGGCAGCGCGACTTCAACCAGCCGCACGATCCGGCGGCGGTGCTGATGATGGTCGAGCCGGAGCTCTTTTCGTTCGCCACCGGGCGGATCGTCGTGGAGGATGACGGGCTGACCCGGTTCGCGGCGGACCCGGCCGGCCCGCACCGGATCGTCACCGACCTGGACCCCGAGCGGGTCACCCGCCGGATCGTCGACCGGATGCTCGCCGCCATCAACTGACCAGCCAGCAACTGACCAGCCACTAACCGACCTGAGATCGACTGGCTCGCGATCGACTGGTCGGCGATCGATTGACCTGCGATCAACTCACTCCTGGAGGACGCCCGCATGCTGCCCGCTTGGCTCGATCCGATCGCCGGACCCGTCCTGGCCGCCACCCAGGCGCCGAACCTCGGCGACCTCAAGGGCGAGGTCCTGCGCGAATGGGGCTCGTCAGAGGTCTGGCGCCTGTCGTACGGCCTGCGCAGTGTGATCGCCAAGCGCGGCAGCGACGCGCAGGTGACCGAGGCCGCGGCGTACCGGCGGCTTGTCGTGCCGCTCCAGTTGCCGGCGCCGAAGTTGATCCACGCCGAGGGGACGGACGACGCCGTACTGCTCGTGCTCGCCGATGTCGGCCTGGGGAGTCTGGAGCAGGAGCCGACCGCGGAGGGCTTCCTGGCCGCTGCCGAGCTGATCGCCGCTGTTCGTTCGCAGCCGATCGATGCGCCCAGCGAGTTCACGCCCGACCACCTCCGAGACCTGGTACGCCGGAGTCCGGCCGACGGCGAGCTGGCGGCGCGACTCGAGACGGTAGGGGTTGCGAAGCTGGAGGAGTTGCAGAAGGAGACGCCGGCCCGCGTGGTCCACGGTGACTTCGTGCCGAAGAATCTTGTCACCGACGGCACCCGCTGGACCGTCGTCGACTGGCCGCTCGCGCACGTGGCTCCACACCTGAGCGACCTCTACACCCTGCTCCGCGATGCTGTTGCCGTCGGCCACCAACGCGGGCCGATCGTTGCCCGCTACATCGATGCTTCCGGCACCGATCCTCAGCTGGTCCAGCGCCAGCTCGCGATCGGGGGAATCGCGTTCACCCTGCGCGCCCTGACCTGGGTCGTCGAGGAAGGCGTGAATACCGTGCCCTCCTCCAGAGAGTGGATCGCGCCGCTGCTGGCGGAGTTGACCGACATCACCACCAACCTGCGATGAGGGACCTGATCCTCGGCGGAACCAAGAATCTCGGCCGCCACGTCGCCGAAGCAGCGCTCGCCGCCGGGCATGAGCTGACCCTCTTCAATCGCGGCCGGACCAACACCACCCTCTTTCCCGAGGCGACCCACCTGCGGGGCGACCGATCGGCGCCCGAGGCGCTGGCGTCGGGGGAGTGGGATGCCGTCATCGACATGTCCGGCTTCCTGGTTCGAGACCTGCGCCGAAGTGCTGAACTGCTGCGGGACCGCGTCGGCCACTACACCTTCATGTCCTCGATCGCGGTGTACGCGCGCAGGACAACGCCGGGGATGACGGAGGACGCGCCTTTGTTGCCGTGGCCCGAGGGTGCTCCGGAAGACGAGCTCACGATGGATCTCTACGGACCGTCGAAGGCCCGGGCCGAAGGACTGCTGGCCGAGACGTTCGGTGAGCGCACCACGGCTGTCCGGTCGGGCTTCGTCGTCGGACCGTACAACCCGGACTTCGGCAACTGGGGCGAGGCGCTCGCCACCGGCAAACCACTCGAATGCGCCGCGAGACCGGATCAGCCGATCCAGTACCTCGACGCCCGTGACCTGGCGGCGTTCCTACTGCGGGTGACGGTTGACCGCCGCGCCGGAGCGTTCAACGCGGTGAGCGAGTCGATGACGATGGCGACCCTCGCCGAGGCGTGGCGGTCCGTAGTACCGGGAAGTCCGCCGGTGGACTGGGAGCCGGCCGTGGATCGCTTCCACCTGCCGCACGACGGATCGAACGACGGGACCTTCCTCCTCGACAACTCCAGAGCGCTAGCCGCCGGTCTTGAGGTGCGGCCGGCGGCCGACTCGGCGCGAGCTTGCATGGAGTGGATCCAAGCCGGAAACACCCCACCCCCACCGCCGCACTGATCGTGGCCGAGCGGTTCAGCTTGTGGCAGGTCGCCGTGCCGGTGTTCGGGCCGACGGTGGTGAACTCGGTGGGGATGGGGGCGATTCTGCCGATCATCGCCCTGTCGGCGCTGGAGTTGGGCGCTTCGGTCGGGACGGCGGCCTTTCTGGTCGGCGTACTGGGGTTCGGGTACTTCGCGGGGTCGCTGCCCGCCGGCGCGTTGGTGGTGCGGATCGGCGAGCGGCGGGCATTGTTGCTGGCGGCAATCGTCACGGCGGCGGCTTGGCTCTTGGCGTGGCTCGCGGGCAGTTGGCAGGTGCTTGGTCTGGCGCTGGTCGTCGCCGGTCTGTCGGGCGCGGTGTTCAGCTTGGCGAGGCAGTCGTATCTCACCGATGTGGTGCCGATCGGGATGCGTGCCCGGGCGATGTCGACGCTCGGCGGAGTGAACCGGATCGGCTTGTTCGTCGGCCCGTTCCTCGGTGCGGCGGCGGGCCATCGGTGGGGGATCGCCGCCGCGTACGCCGTCGGGGTCGCCAGTTCGCTCGGCGCCGCAGTACTGCTGCTCTGTGCCGGTGATCCTGTCCGGGAGCACGTCCTGCCGGAGCGACAGCCGATCCGGAAGGTGCTCTGGGACAGCCGCCGCGTCTTCCTCACCCTCGGCACCGGCGTCTTCGTGATCGCGGTGGCGAGGATCGCACGGGTCAGCCTGGTCCCGCTCTGGGGTGAACACGTCGGCCTGTCCGCCACCGACATCTCGATCGTCTTCGGCATCACCAACGGCATCGAGATGCTGCTGTTCTACCCCGCCGGCCTGGTGATGGACCGCTTCGGCCGTGTCTGGATCGCCGTCCCGTGCACCCTCGCGCTCGGCCTCGGCATGCTCGTCCTCCCGCTCACCAGCACCCTGTACGCCGTACTCGCCGTCGCCAGCTTGATGGCCATAGGCAACGGTCTCGGCTCCGGCATCATCATCACCCTGGGCGCCGACGCCGCCCCACCAGCCCTCCGAGCCCAGTTCCTGGCCGGCTGGACCGCCTGCGCCGAACTAGGCGGAGTCCTAGGCCCCCTCCTGATCAGCGCCATCACCTTCCTAGCCCCTCTAGCCACAGCCACCCTCACCCTAGGAGCCCTAACCACCCTAGGCGCCACCTGGCTAGCCCACTGGGTCCCCCGCCACAAACCCCAAACACCCGAGTAGCAGGTGGGGTTAGGGGGTTTTGGGGGCTGAGGTGGCTCGGATGTGGAGTTCGGTTCTCAGGGTGACTGTGGATGGGGGGCGGCCGGGGGAGGCTATGCGGTCTTTGAGGAGGAGGCCTGCGGTGCGGCCCAGTTCGTAGGTGGGCTGGGCGACGGTGGTGAGGGAGGGGACGACCAGGTCGGCCCAGGGGAGGTCGTCGAAGCCGACCACGGCGATGTCGTCGGGGGCGCGGAGGCCGCGCTTGGCCAGGCATTCCAGGGCGCCGACGGTCATCAGGTTGTTGGCGACGAAGAGGGCTTCTGGCGGTTCGGGCTGGTCCAGCAGGCTTTCCATCGCCGCGAAGCCGCCGGCCTCGCGGAAGTCGGCATGGCGGACCAGGTCCTTCTCGAAGCGGATGCCGGCGCCGCGAAGAGCGGAGCGGTAGCCGGCCAGCCGGTCCATCGCAGTACTGACTCGTCGAGGTCCGGTGATGCAGGCGATCCGGCGGTAGCCGCCGTCGATCAGGTGCTTCACGCCTTCGGCCGCGCCGTGCTCGTTGTCGACCAGGACGGTGTCCGCCTCGACGCCCTCGACCCGGCGGTCGATCAGCACCATCGGCGTCTTCGCCTCGTCGAGCTGCTGGACGCCTTCGGCGGTCGACGTCGGCGAGATCACCACACCGGCCATCTGCTCGGTCAGCACGGCCGACGCGTACGCCGCTTCCTTGGCCGGGTCCTCGTCGGAGTTGCACAGCACCACGTGGTAGCCCTCGGTCTGTGCGACGTCCTCGAGTCCGCGGACCAGCGAGGTGAAGAACGGGTTCTCGATGTCGGAGATGACCACTGCCCACAGGTTCGTGCTGGCGCGACGCAGGTTGCGCGCCACTCCGTTCGGGCGGTAGCCGAGCTCGGCCACGGCCGCGCGGACCTTCTCGGACAGTTCCGGATCCACGTTCCGGCGGCCGCTGAGCACCCGCGACACAGTGGCCGGCGATACGCCAGATCTACGCGCGACGTCGTAGATCGTCGTCATACTCGCTCCCCGCTCGAGGCCTAGCTGCCGTCTGGACGGCACAAGGATCTCACGGCGGAGGTTGCCCGACAGCGAAAGGCATCGCAGCACGTGCTTGCGCGTCGAGCAAGGCCAAAGCGGCTGCGCGGGTCGGGGCCGAGGCGGCCGCACCGTCCAAGGTGGTGGACAGCGCGCCCGCGGCATTGGCCAGCTGTACTGCGTCAACGAGCGCGGCGCCGTCTGCCAGCGATGCGGCGAGCGATCCGCAGAAGGCATCTCCTGCACCGACTGTGTCCACAGTTGCGACGGAGTGGGCCGGGACGCGCATTTCCACGCCATATTGACGATCCAAGACGAAGGCGCCGCGCGAGCCGAGGGTGACAACGCAGCCGCGCAGATCCCACTCATCGGCCAGACGCCGGGCGATCGCCGGTACCTGGGTTTCGTCGTCGCAGTCCAGGCCGGTCAGCGCCGCGGCCTCCACCTCGTTCGGCACCAGGATGTCGACGAAGGCGGCCAGCCCGGTATCGACCGGTCCGGCCGGCGCCGGAGTGAGGATCGTCAGAACGCCCGCGGCCGAGGCGAGCTGGAGGGCAGCTCTGCTCGCCTCGACCGGGAGTTCGAGTTGCACACTGAGAACCTTGCTGGACGTCAGTACGGCGGACGCCGCCTCCACCTCCGCCGGGGTGATCGCGGAGTTCGCGCGGGACACGATGATGATCGAGTTGCCCCCGTCCGGCAGCACCAGCGGGAGTCCCACGCCGGTCCCGAGCTCCGGATGCCGAACCACCCAACTGGTGTCGACCCCGTCGGTCTTGAGCAGCTCGAGAAACTCCTCGCCGTACCGGTCGTCCCCGATGGTGCCGACGATCGCGGTGCGGGCTCCCATCCGCGCGGCTGCGATCGCCTGGTTCACTCCCTTGCCGCCCAGGTGCTCGGCGAATCCGGTGCCGTGCAAGGTCTCGCCGGGCAACGGCCGCCGTTCCGCACTGGCGACCAGGTCCTTCATGAACGACCCGAGCACACACACGTCGTACCGGGTCATTCCGCCTCCCCGGCGCCGAGCAGCTTGCGGCCGAGCGCGCCGGACGGGTGATAGCGGGCGAAGTCGTGGTGGGTGAAGTCGCGCAGTACGACGAGTGCGCAGGCGAGCGCGTCGCCCATCACCAGGGCGGCGGTGGTGGAGGCGGTCGGGGCGAGGTTCAGCGGGTCGGCCTCGCGCAGGACCATGGTGTCGAGCGTGTACGTCGCCAGCCGGGCGAGCGTCGAGTCCTCGGCGCCCGTCATCGCGATCACCGGGATCTCGCGGTCGCGCAGCATCCGGGCGAACGCGCAGACCTCGGCGGTCTCACCCGACGCGGACAACGCCAGCACCAGATCGCGTTCGGTCACCGCGCCGGAGTCGCCGTGCAACGCGTCGCCGGCGTGGATGAAGGACGCGGGCGTGCCGGTACTCGCGAGCGTGGCGGCGATCTTGCGTCCGACCAGCCCGGACTTGCCCAGTCCGGTGACGACCAGGTGCCCTTCACACGCGGCTGCCGCTTTCAGTACGTCGAGGAACACCCCGTCGAGCCGCCCGGCCAGTGCCGACACCGCCGCCGCCTCGGTCTCGATCGCGTTCCGCGCTGCCGCCAGCCCTTGGGTCACGAGTTCTCGCGGCAACTCCGTCCTCGGCACTACTGGCATTCTCGACCCGCTTTCCGGTCCAGAGTCAGAAATCGATTTCCGAAGACTAGGCAAGACGGCGACACAGTGTCAACGGCTGCATCCTGTTCAAAACAAGCGTGAACGGCAGCTCCGGTCAAATCGTTGACATCGGGACTCTTGACCACTCCCGGCCGCGATCGTAGATTGCGAGAAATCGATTGCCCAGTCTGGCCGCTCGACCCCTGGAGTTCCTGATGCCCGCAACCTCCCCTGTAAATCCCAGGCCGATCAGCCGGCGATCGGTACTGCGCGGCGGCCTCGGCGCCCTGGCCGTGTCGGCCTTCGCCGGACCCCTGCTGACTGCCTGCGGCGGTGACGACGCCGGTGGCGACGGCAAGGAGCTGTCCTTCTGGAACTTCTACGGACCGTCCGACGACAACAGTCCGCAGAGCAAGTGGTTCGTCGCACTCGCCGACCAGTGGAACGCGAACAACGACGTCAAGGTGAAGCTGCGCTACATCCCCGGCAAGGACTACCTCAGTGGTACGACACTGCAGACCGCGTTCCAGTCGGGGCAGGGCCCGGACATCTTCCTGATCAGCCCCGGCGACTTCCTGCGCTACTACAACGGCGGCGTCCTGCAGGACCTGTCCGGCGACCTGTCCGCCGAGACCAAGGCTGACTACCTGCCCGGCCTGCTGGAGGCGCGCAGCGTCGACGGCAAGGTCTACGGCCTCCCGATGGAGATCGAGCCGCTCGCGATGTATTACAGCGAAACCGCCTTCGAGAAGGCCGGCCTGTCCGAGGCTGACCTCCCGAAGACCTGGGACCAGACGCTGGCCGTCGCGGAGAAGCTGACCGGCAAGGACCGGTACGGCGTGATGTTCGAAACCCTGCCCGGGTACTACCAGAACTTCACCTGGTACCCGTTCCTCTGGCAGGGCGACGGTACGCCGATCAAGGACGGCAAGGTCGCCTTCGACTCGCCGGCCGCCGTACAGGCGCTGAAGTTCTGGCAGGACACGATCAAGAACAAGGTCGCCCCGCGGAAAGCTCTCGGTGACGGCGGCGGTGATGTCCTGTCCAACCTCGGCTCGGGCGCCGTGGCGATGCAGCAGAGCGGCATCTGGGCTGTCTCCGACCTGCGCAGCAAGGCGAAGAACTTCAAGTACGGCATCATTCCGCACCCGATCCCCGACGGTGGCAAGCCTGCCAGTGACCTCGGCGGCTGGGCCTTTGTGGCCAACTCGAAGGGCAAGAACCCCGAGGCCGCGGCCAAGTTCATCGCCTGGGCGCTCGGCTCGACCGATGCCGAAGGAGTCGAGCGGCAGCGGCAGTGGAACACCGTGGTCAAGACGAACGTCCCGCCGCGCAAGTCGGTCCAGACCGCCGCCGACGCCAAGGGTGCTTTCGCCGAAGGCGTGCTGAAGAAGTTCGTCACCGAGATCGCGCCGACCGGCAAACCCGAGCCGCGCTTCCCACCGGAGGTGTACCAGCCGATCGCGGACGCGATCCAGGCCTGCCAGCTGAACGGCGGCGATCCCGGCAAGGCGGCGGCGGACGCGGCGCAGAAGATCGACACGTTCCTGAAGACCTACCAGGGTGCGCCCATCACATGACGACGACCACGAGCGCGCCACCGTCGAGACCGCCCCGGTTGACGGCGGTCCGGGAGAAGAAGCCGATGACGAAGCGGCGGCGCGAGGCACTGGCGGCATACGCCTTCCTGGCGCCGGACGCGATCGGCCTGCTGATCTTCGTCGCGCTGCCGATGCTGCTCGCCTTCGGCGTCGCCTTCTTCAAGGTCGATGGCTTCGGCAACTACCAGTACGTCGGTCTGGCCAACTACAAGTTGATGATCGGTGACGACCAGTTGCTGGCGTCGCTCAAGATCACCGCGATCTACGTCGTCACCTTCGTCCCGCTCGCGTTCGTGGTGAGCTTCGCGCTGGCGATGCTGGTGCGCAACCATTTCCGCGGCATCGGCTGGGTCCGCTCGGCGTTCTTCCTGCCGAACGTGGTCAGCCTGGTCGTGGTCGGCCTGATCTGGCAGTTCCTGCTGGTCGACAAGCGCGGTGCCCTGTCGAAGCTGCTCGGCCCGCTCGGGCTGGGCGACGTGTCCTTCCTCGGTACGCCGGCGCTTGCCCTAGGCACCTATGTGGTGATCAGCGTCTGGTTCCTGATGGGCTACCAGATGCTGGTCTTCCTGGCCGGGCTGAAGGACGTGCCGAAGGAGTTGGAGGACGCGGCGCAGATCGATGGCGCGAGCGCGTGGCAGCGGTTCCGCTACGTGATCTGGCCGCTGCTGCGACCGACCAGCTTCTTCGTCGTGGTCAACTCGACGATCGGCGCGGTGACCGGCTTGCAGGCGTTCGACCTGGTCTACGTGCTCACCAAGGGCGGACCGGCCCGGGCCACCAGCACGGTCGTCCTCTACATCTACGAACAGGCCTTCACCTTCAACAACATGGGGTACGCCGCCGCGCTGACCACCGTCGTCGTCACGCTGCTCATCCTCTGTACCGGCCTGATGTTCGCCGTCACCCGAGGAGGCCGCTTCGATGAGGACTAGATTCTTTCCCGTCCTGGCTCATGTCCTGGCAGTTCTCGCGGTAGCGCCACTGCTCTGGGTGCTGATCAGCGTGCTGAAGCCGCCGGAGGAGATCTTCTCGTTCGGCTGGCCGTCGACCTGGACGCTGGACAACCTGCAGTACGTGCTGCTGAAGATCCCGTTACCGCGGTTCCTGATGAACAGCGCGATCGTCGCGGTGGTCGTCACCGTGGTCGCGTTGTTCTTCCACTCGATGGCGGCCTACGCGCTCGCGCGCCTGCGGTTCCCCGGCCGCGGCATCATCTTCTCCGGCATCATGTCCACCCTGCTGGTCTCGCTGCCGGTCATCCTTGTCCCGCTGTTCCTGGTAGCCAAGCAACTCGGCCTGCTCGACAGCTACGCGGGACTGATCGTGCCGAGCATCTTTCATGCCTTCGGCATCTTCCTGCTCCGGCAGTACTACCTGAACATTCCGCGGGAGCTGGAGGAAGCGGCCGACCTGGACGGCTGTGGCTACTGGCGCCGGTACTGGAGTGTCATCCTGCCGCTCAGCCGCCCGGTGCTGGCCAGCCTGTCGGTGCTGTTCTTCCTGGCCAACTGGAACGCCTTCCTCTGGCCGCTCACGATCACCCGCAATCCGGATCTCCGGGTCATCCAGCTCGGCATCTCCGGCATGCAGGGCCAGTACGCCTCCGCCTGGAACCTCATCCTCGCGGCCGCGGTGATCGCGGCGATCCCGACCGTCGTCGTCTTCGTCGCCGGCCAGAAACGCCTGGTCGACGCGATGAAGACCACCGGCCTGAAGTAGTTGCTCCGGGCTCCGGGCTCCGGGCTCCGGGCTCCGCGCGCCGGGATGGGTGCTCCGGGCTCGGTGCTCCGCGGCTCAGGTCGCGCAGGTGATGCAGGTTCGCGCGGTCGGCCGGGCGAGGAGCCGGCCGGTCGCGATCGGTTCGCCGCAGCGCTCGCAGCGGCCGTAGTCACCCGCGTCCAGCCGCGCCAAGGCGCTGTCGAGCTCCTCGAGGCGCTTGCGGGCGTCCGCGAGAAGAGTGCTCGTCTGCGACCGCTCGAACGCGATCGTCGAACCCTCCGGATCGTGTTCGTCGTCGGTCGCGACCAGCCGCGAGGCCTCCACGATCGCTTCCAGGTCGGTGCTGAGCGCCGCGATGCGTTCCGCCGTACTGGTTCGGTCGGCGGTGAGCGCTGCGCGTAACTCGGGATCACCTGACATGGTGCCCATTGTTGCTCGGGATCAGGGCCAGGGCTTCAGCTCGGGCAGGTCGCCGGTGATGGGCCGGACGGGGCGGCGGCCGGCCATCCAGGCGGTGAGGTCGGTGAAGGTGCCGGTGAGGATGCGGTCTTCGCCGGTGCCGTTCTCCCAGCGGGTGTTGCCCCCGACCAGGATGAGGTGGAGCCCGTCAGGTGTGCGCGCCTTGAGGAAGTCGAGCAGGTGCAGGCAGAACTCCACCGACCAGTCGTCGGAGGTCGGCTCGAGAGCGAGGTCGACAGTGTGTACTTCGAGTTCGCGCCAGCCCGTGTAGACGGTCGCCGCCAGGTCGCCGTTGCGGTGCGTGACCGGTCGCGACCAGTCGTCGACCTTCCGCCAGGCGTCGAGCAGTCCGGCGGTGGCGGTCCGGACGTGCTCCCGCAACTCGTCCGCCGACCGCCCGGCGCCGGCCTCGATCGCGGCATCGCGAGCCGGGCGGCCGCCGTCGTACATCTCGACCAGCCGGCCCGCCAGAGCTTCCTCGACCTGCCGTGTCATCGCCTCGCTGAAGTACGCGATGTGCGTCAGCACATGCCCACGCGACCACCCGGGCAACCCGGACGGCGCCCGCACCGCCTCGTCGTCAAGACCTGCCAGTACTGCGGTCAGCCGTGCGACCGTTGCTTCCATGTCAGGTTTCACCCTCCAAACCTAAACCGCGGAGCCGGCCGGGCGCCCGGCCGGGCTCCACCGGCCAGGCTCTACCCGCCGGATGGGAACAGGCCTCCCTGCCGCAGGCGGTCGGTGACGCGGTTGCGAGCATCTGGCGTGGCGAGGATCGCGGCCGACTGCTGCTGGCGGGCCTCGACGCCGGCCAGCCAGGCCTCCTGCTCTGCGGAAGTGATCGTCGCGTCCCGGCCGGAGACCGTCTTGACGATCAGGTCGGCCACCGCGGCCTGCTCCTCGGCCTTCGGGTGGAACGCGGCCGCCTTCAGCAGGTCCGGCTCCTTCCCCTGGATCCAGGCCTTGGCCTTGGCACAGACATCGTGACCCACCGACGCCTTGAAGACATCGACGTACTTTGCCTGCCCGGCTTTGGCGGCAGCCTGGATCGCCTTGTTGAGCTCGGACAGGATCTCCGTCAGATAGGCGTAGTCGCCCTTGGCCAGCGGCAGTTCGGCACAGGTGGTCTTCGGCGGCGCGAGGGTGGGATAGCCGACCAGTACGATCGTCGCCTTGGGCGCGGCCTTGCCCTTGACCGCCTTCACCACGGCGGTCAGCCGACCCTTCGTCTTGGCGACGTTCTGCTTCAGCTGGTCCTTGCCGCCGGTGGTGAACTTCTTCTTGCAGGGCGCGCCGTCAGGGTCCGACTTGCGCAGCTTGGGGCAGACGGTGAGCAGGCTGGCCAGCACCCCGAAGTCGTTGGCACCGAAACCGATCGTGACCAGGTCGGCCTGCTTGCTGACAGCATCGAGCTGGGCAGGCAGGAAACCGGCCGGGGTGGTCTGCGAGGCCTCGACATGGGTGGTGTCCGCACCGCCGCAACTGACGTCGGTCGACTTCGGCACCTTCAGCTTCTGGACCAGCAAGGCCGGGTAGTTGCCGCCCGACCGCAGACAGGCCAGGTTGGCCAGGTCCAAGGGTGGCACGAGTGGCGCGGCGGTGTAGTTGTCTCCCAACGCCACGTAGTACTTGTACTTCGGCGCTGCGGGGGCGGGCGCGGCGGCCGCGCTGACGGCGGTGCCACCAGCCGTCGAGACCAGCGCGAGCGCGGTGAGGCCGGCTACCGCGGCGAGCCGGTTGGGGATGGTCATCAAGCCTCCAACGATCTCGGGGCAGGAGGCGGCCCGCCGGTCTGTAGCAGTAACGTGACTATCGGTTACCAAGGCGCGGCGTCATAAACGCGCCCGCCGGCGGAATCCGCTGCACAATTTTGTGACGGTTCCGCGGGCGGCGGTTCTCGGGGCAGGGCCGCGAGCGCCGTTAGCCTGGGGGGATGAGTGTCGGGCGGTTCAAGGATCTGTGCGTCGATGTCGGGTCCACGAGTCTGATGGCGGCCTTCTGGGGGCAGGTGCTCGGGCTGACCACCCCGGCGGACAATCCGGAGGTGCTGCTCGGCGACCGGCCGGAGAAGACGATCTGGCTCAACCAGGTGCCGGAGCCGCGGACCGTGAAGCAGCGGGTTCATCTGGACGTGCACACCGGCGCGATCGAGGATCTCGAGCGGCTCGGGGCGAGCGTGCTGGAGCCGATCACCGAGGAGCAGCACTGGGCCGTGATGGCCGATCCCGAGGGCGGGGAGTTCTGCGGATTCGTGCGCGAGAACCACTCGGAGTACCGGCTGATGGAGCTGGTGGTGGACTCGGCGGACGCTGAGGCTCAGGCGCGCTGGTGGGCGGGGATCGTCGGTGGCGATTTCTCGCACGACCCGGACAAGCCGTGGTACTGGCTGGAGAACGTGCCGGGGCTGCCGTTTCAGTACTGGGTGTTCGTCCCGGTGCCCGAGCCCAAGACGGTGAAGAACCGGATCCACTGGGACATCACAGCGGACGACCTCGACGCCGTTCTGGCAGCGGGTGCGACACTACTGCGGCCCAAGGACGACACCATCAGCTGGCACGTCTGCGCTGATCCCGAGGGCAACGAGTTCTGTGTTTTTCTACCACCGGCGACCGAGGAATCTGATGGCGAAGCTTGATCTTGACCAGTCCAGTCCTGACCTGTGCGAGGCTCTGGTCGATGTTTCGTCGGTCAGTGGTACCGAGCAGGAGTTGGCTGACGCCGTTGAGGCGGCGTTGTCGGCGTACGGGCATCTGACGGTGTCGCGGCACGGGAACACCGTGGTGGCGCGGACCGAGTTGGGGCGTGCGGAGCGGATCGTCATCGCCGGGCACCTGGACACCGTGCCGCTGAACGCGAACCTGCCGTCTCGCCGCGCGGACGGCCTGATCCACGGGCTCGGCGCCTGCGACATGAAGGGTGGCGTCGCCGTCGGGCTGCGGCTGGCGGCGACTCTGACCGAGCCGAACCGGGATGTCACCTATGTCTTCTACGACTGCGAAGAGGTCGACGCCGAGCTGAACGGGCTCTTCAAGCTGACCCAGACCCATCCCGAGCTGCTGCAGGGCGTGTTCGCGGTCGTGATGGAGCCGTCGAACGCGGCCGTCGAGGCCGGCTGTCAGGGCACGATGCGGGTCGACGTCACGACGTACGGCGAGCGGGCCCACTCGGCGCGCTCGTGGATGGGCAAGAACGCGATCCACGCGGCCGGGGAGATCCTCGACCGGCTGGCGGCGTACGAGCCGCGGCGGGTGCCGATCGACGGGCTCGAGTACCGCGAGGGGCTCAACGCGGTCGCGATCAGCGGCGGAGTCGCCGGCAACGTCGTACCGGATCTGTGCACGGTGTCGGTCAACTACCGATTCGCGCCGAGCCGGTCCGAGGCGGAGGCCGAGGCGCATGTCCGGGAGGTCTTCGCGGGGTTCGACGTCGTGGTGACCGATTCGTCACCGGGCGGGTTGCCGGGGCTGGAGCGGCCGGCGGCGGCTGCGTTCCTCCAGGTCGTCGGGGGAGAGCCGAAACCGAAGTTCGGCTGGACCGACGTGGCGCGCTTCACCCTGCTGGGAGTGCCGGCGGTGAACTACGGGCCGGGGGACCCGCTGCTCGCGCACAAGCAGGAGGAGTACGTGCCGGAGGCTGAGATCGAGCAGTGTGAACAGCGGTTGAGGAGTTGGTTGACGGCGTGAGGCCCGGCCGGTTTCGGCGGGCCTGAACCGGGTCGCCGGACTAACCTGGGGGCATGGCAGACCCATCGATCCACCCAGACCGTCCGCAGGGCTCACAGCAGCGCGGGCCTGTCGTGATGCGCCGCAACCAGGTGCAGCAGTCGACCTCCGAGCAGCGGTTGCTGGACAGCCGCGGCCCCTCGGACTGGGTGCACACCGACCCGTGGCGGGTACTGCGGATCCAGTCGGAGTTCATCGAGGGCTTCGGCATGCTGGCCGAGCTCGGGCCGGCCATCAGCGTCTTCGGGTCGGCGCGGACCAAGCCGACGGACCCGATGTACGCCGCCGCGGAGGAGTTCGGCCGCAAGCTGGTCGCCGCGGGCTACGCGGTGATCACCGGGGGTGGGCCGGGGGTGATGGAGGCGGCGAACAAGGGCGCCTCGGAGGCCGGTGGTGTGTCGGTCGGCCTGGGCATCGAGCTGCCCTTCGAGAACGGCCTGAACGAGTGGGTCGACATCGGGATGAACTTCCGCTACTTCTTCACCCGCAAGACGATGTTCGTGAAGTACGCGCAGGGGTTCGTGGTGATGCCGGGCGGGTTCGGCACCCTGGACGAGCTGTTCGAGGCGCTCACCCTGGCGCAGACCCGCAAGGTCACGTCGTTCCCGGTGGTGCTGTTCGGTACGTCGTACTGGAGCGGACTGGCCGACTGGCTGCGCGAGACGATGCTTGCCGATGGCAAGATCTCGGCGGCGGACCTGGAGATGTTCACGATCACCGACGACGTCGACGAGGCGATCAGCTACATCCTGAAGGCCGGCGAGCTGGCCGACGCGGCCGCCGAGGAGGCCGCGGCCGAGGCCCAGCGGGACGTCGACGAGGCCGACAGCCCGGAGGCCCGGGAACGCCGCGAGGTCCGCCGGCTCGGCTCGGACGGCAGCTGAAATCGGCAGCCGCGGGACGCGCGTGCCGGAGGCCGAACTGGCTCTTGACAGCGGGCGACTGGCCCGGGGTTGTGCGGGGTAGTCCGGGGACATGGCACGATCGGTCCCGTGATGTGGTTCTTCGGGCTCATTGTCGTGCTCCTGATCGGAGCTGTTGCCGTCGTTGCCTCCGGACGCTGGGGTGCGATGGCCCCCGCGTACGACGACCGGCCGGACCTGACCGTGCCGGCGCGGCAGGCGCTCACCGCGGAAGACCTCGCCAAGGCCCGCTTCGGCGTCGGCCTGCGCGGTTACCGGATGGACGAGGTGGACACCCTGCTCGAACGGGTGACCCGCGAGGTGGCCGAACGCGACCGCCGGATCGCCGACCTGGAACGAGCGGTCTCCCCGATCATCCACGGCCCCGAGGGCGCGGGCTTCACGTCCCGCTCCGAGTACGACGCCACAGACTTCGAAGACACCGGCTACAACAAACCCATCCTCGTAGGCGGTGACTTCCCCACCCCGGAGCCGACTCCGGTAGCGGCACGCGAGCAGCAAGAGCCCGCAGCCTCGCCGGAGCCACCCGAGCAGGCAGCCCTCGCCCAGCCGCAAGCGGCGGGCTCGCAGGACGCGCTCGCGGTAGCCCCGCCGGACGCACCCCCGCCCACCGAAGCTACCGCCCAGCCGGAGGCGCAGGTGGGTGCCCAGCCGGAGGCGACGGCCACCGCGGACGCGCTTCCCGAGCCCAACGCAGTAACGGACGCGGAGGCACCTGCGGAACCGGCGGACGTAGTACAGGAAGACGAGGAGCGTGAGCCGGCCTCCGTACTTGATGGGCCTCAGGCCCCGGTGCCGCTTCCTCCTCTGCTGCAGGAGCTGGTGCACACGCACGACGCGAACGAACCAGAGCCGACGCCCTGGTTCGAGGCCAAGCCACCTCCGCCCGATCACACCGCGGACCCCGCCGCCGAAGGCGCCACCGACGCGGATCCGGAGACTGATTCCGACGAGGCGAGTGGTGAGCCTCGTGGCCGGCACAGCGCCGCCCCCGACCTGGGCGCCGTGCAGCGACCGAACTGATGACCTGCCACGCGGAAGCGGCCGTCGACCTTCCGCTCGACCAACAGGCCGCCTGGGACGTGGTGATGGACTGGAACGGTCAGTCCGCCTGGATGCTGTTCACCCGCGTCTGGGCGACCGGCAACCACGGCCAGGGCGTCGGCGGCGGTGTCGCCGCGCGGACAAGTGTCGGTCCCGTGGGATTCACTGACGACATGGTCATCACGCACTGGGACCCGCCGCGCGAATGTACGGTCGAACACCTCGGCGCGGTCGTCCGAGGTACCGGCACCTTCGCCGTCCGCGCCACGCCGGAGGGCAGCACCTTCGTCTGGTCCGAAGACGTTATCCCGCCACTGGGACCACTCGGCCGTACTGCGTGGCCGCTGGTGCGCCCCGCGTTCGAGCTGATGATGAGGATCTCGCTGAAGCGCCTCGCCGACGGGATCGCCCGATGAGCGTGATCGGCCCGGACGGCAAACCGCGCTGCAGCTGGGCGACGTCGGCGCCGGAGTACATCGCGTACCACGACGACGAGTGGGGTCAGGAGATCCGCGACGACCAGGGCCTGTACGAGCGGCTGACGCTCGAAGGGTTCCAGTCGGGGCTGTCCTGGATCACGATCCTGCGCAAGCGGGAGAACTTCCGGAAGGCGTTCGCCAACTTCGACCCCGAGCGGGTCGCGGCGTACGGACCGGCTGACTTCGACCGGCTGATGGCCGACCCGGGCATCGTCCGCAACCGCCTGAAGATCAACGCCGCCATCACCAACGCCCGCGCCCTCCTCGACCTGACGCCCGGCGAACTGACCGAGTTGCTCTGGTCCTTCCAGCCCGCCCAGCGGCCGGCTCCCCAAACCGAAGCCGAGGTCCCGGCCACCACCCCAGAGTCAATCGCGATGTCCAAAGCCCTGAAGAAAAAGGGCTTCGTCTTCATCGGCCCCACCACCAGCTACGCCCTCATGCAAGCCACCGGCATAGTCAACGACCACGTAGCCGACTGCGTCGCGCGCTGACCGGCTGAACGCTGACGCCCTGAGGGGTTACCCCGCGAAGTGCGGAGATCTACCGAGGGTGTGCGCAGGTATACCCTCGGTTATTTCGCGGGATGGTGCGGAAAATCGTGGTGGGTTGCTATCACTGCTGGGTCAGGTGCTTTCGGTAGTTTGCCGATTGCTTTCCGTTACTGATCTGGAGTGAGGCCCGCCCATGCCCCGACGCAAGATCCTGTCCTCCCTGGCCGTTCTGGCCGCCGCCCTCGGCGTCCCCGCCCTTGCCGCCCTGCCCGCCGCGGCCGCCCCTGCGCCCGAGGCGACCACGATTTCGTCGTACGCCGGGTCGCCGCAGGAGGCGGCTGCTAACAAGGCGTTTTACGACGCGGTGATGAAGTCGGCTCTGGCCAAGCAGGCCAAGAGTGGTAACTCGCTCGCGGCGGTCACCGTTCGGTATCGGGTGAATGCGCCGACCTTCGCGACTCAGATCGCCCGCTCTACTCAGATCTGGAACTCGTCCGTCACCAACGTGCGGCTGGTGCAGAGCTCCAGTGGGTACGACTTCTACTACACCGAGGGCAACGACCCGCGTGGTTCGTACGCGTCTACCAACGGTCACGGTCGTGGGTACATCTTCCTCGACTACCGCCAGGCGCAGGTGTACGACTCGACCCGGATCACTTCGCACGAGACCGGCCACGTGCTCGGCCTGCCGGACCACTACTCCGGTCCGTGCAGTGAGCTGATGTCGGGTGGCGGTCCTGGTCCGTCCTGCACCAACGCCTGGCCGAACTCGACCGAGCGCAGCCGCGTCAACCGGCTGTGGGCCAACGGCTTCACCGGTGGTCTGAACGCGTACACGACCGCTCGCTGACCCGGCCGAAAGCCCCCGCCGAAATCAAACCCCGCCCGAACAAGGCCGCGGCCCGGAACCGATCAGGTTCCGGGCCGCGGTCTGGTCACTTGCCCTGGAAGGTCGGCTTCTCCTTGGCGACGAAGGACGAGACCGCGTTGCGGTGGTCCTCGGTGGCGCCGGTCAGCTCCATCTTGCCGGCCTCGAACTTCAGCGCCTCGGCGAGCGTGTGCGTCGCGGAGTACGCGAGCGACTGCCGAAGAGCGCCGTAGGCAACAGTCGGCCCGTCGGCCAGCTTGGTCGCCAGCTCGCTGGTCGCCGTACCGAGCTCGTCGGCCGGTACGACGGAACTCGCCAGGCCGAGCGTGAGTGCTTCGGTCGCCGGGATCGTGCGGGGGAAGTACAACAATTCGGTCGCTTTCGCGTGGCCGACCAGCCGGGGCAGGGTCCACGAGATGCCGGTGTCGCAGGACAGCGCGATGCCGGCGAAGGCGAAGTTGAAGCCTGCCGTGTCGGCGACGATCCGGAAGTCGCAGGCGAAGGCCATCGACGCGCCCGCGCCGGCGGCGACTCCGTTGACCGAGGCGATCACCGGCTTCGGCATCTCGGCCAGCGCCAGCGCGATCGGGGCGTAGTGGTCGGGGACCGTGCTCCACAGCGCGTCCAGGTCATTGGCCTGGAGCAGCCCGATGTGCTCCTTCAGGTCCTGGCCGACGCAGAACGCCCGCCCGGTCCCGGTCAGTACGACGCACCGGACCGCCTCGTCCTCGGCGGCCGCGGCGACGGCGTCCCGCAGGGCCACCTTGGTCGGCGTGTCGAGCGAGTTCATCGCCTCCGGCCGGTTCAGGGTGATCGTGGCGACGCCCGCCGTCACGTCGTACGCGACAGAGTCACTCATCGTTGCTGGCTCCCAACACTCGGTGAAAAACAGTCAGTGAACGGTCAGGCAGTTGTCCACGAAACGCCCGGCCGCGTGGCTCAGCCGGGTGGCGTGGAAATCGAAGAACGCGGCCGCCCTGGTCCCGGCCCAGTCGGTCGGCAGCAGCTCGGCCGGCAGGCCCGGATCGAGGAACAGGAACTTGCGCCATTCGTGCACCAGCTCAGACCGTACTGCGAACGCCTGCTCGTCGGTGACACCGTCGCCCGCGCTGTCCGCCAGCGCCTTGGCCTCGTTCAGCCAGGCGTCGTACGACGCGCCGAGCTCGTCCAGTTTCCAGACCCGCCGGGCGAACGCCGCCGCGTCGTCGTCGACCGGTGCGCGGAACCGGTCGGCCGCGATCCCCTCGATGTCGAGGATCTGGTCCACCTCGGCGTCGTGGCGCAGCCCGACCCAGGCCGCGTCGGACAGCGGAGCCCAACCCAGGAAGGCGAATTGGCTCGCCAGCTGCTCGCGGCGGCGGGCGTTCGGGATCTCGCGCAGGATGCTCAGATGCCAGTGCCCGTCCCACTCGCCCTCGGCGCCGTCGGTACCGGTCCGGTAGATCCGGGCAGCGGCGTCGTCGAGGCGGCGACGCGCCCGGGCGGTGAGCGCGTAGCCGGGTTGTCCGTCGATCTTCACCGGCTCGAGCCAGCCCTGCCGGACCATCCGCGAGACGGCGGTCCGGACGGCCGGCGGATGCACGCCCAGCGGGGCGAGCAGCCGGACCAGGGCGGCCACCGGAGCACGCGCTCCCCGCGCGCGCAGGTGGTCGCCGTACAGGTCGAAGAGCGCTGAACGGGCGTGCACGAGACCTGAGTCTGCCGTATGGTGCACGGCTCTGGCCCGTGATCGGGGATAATGGGTCCAGATAGACAGTGCGATGCGCGCCGACGGCGCATCACCACGTGGGCGCCGGCGACGGAACTCCCTCGTGGTGTCGTCGCTCAACACCGAAGAGGGCAGTATCCAATGAGGGAAGGGGTGCGCGCATGGCGGCGATGAAGCCGCGGACGGGCGATGGTCCGCTCGAGGTCACCAAGGAGGGCCGGGGCATCGTGATGCGGGTTCCGCTCGAGGGCGGCGGTCGGCTCGTCGTCGAGCTGAACGCCGATGAGGCGACCGAGCTGGGAAACGCGCTCAAAGCCGTTGTCGGCTGATCCGATCCCCCGGGGCGTTCGTCAGAACGCACCCTGAACCACTCCGCGACCCCGGTGGGTGCCTTTTCCGGCACCGGCCGGGGTCGTTACGGTTGCACCCACAACCTTTGATCAAAAGTGAGGACGTCAGGTGGCTCGCCGCAGCAGCGCCCGCAACATCTTCCCGACTCTGCCTGCCGTCGTCTGGCAGCCCGGGCTCCCGGTCCACGGGTCGCGCACCTGGGTGATCGTGGTCGGCGAGGCGGGACTGCCGGCCGCTGCCAAGGAAGCCGGTGAGCGGCTCGGTGTCGACCTCGGCCGGCTGCTCGAGGCGCAGCGCGGCACCGGGTTCAGTCCGGGCGCCGGCGCGACCGCGGCGTACCCGCTGCTGACCGGCGAGGTGGCCGAGGTGCTGCTGGTGGGGGCCGGCGACGGCTCCGCGCGGGACCTGCGACACGCCGGAGCGGCGATCGCGCGGTTCGGCCGGGGCAAGGACGAGCTGACCACGGTTGTTGCCGAGGGCATCGACGACGAGGCGCTCCAGGCGTTTGCCGAGGGCATCGTGCTGGGGTCGTTCACGTTCACCCGCAAGACCGTCGACGTCGGCAAGCCGATCGTCGAGCGCGTGGTCCTGACGGACGGCACCGACCTGGATCGTGCTGACGTGCTGGAGCGCGGCTTGGTGATCGGGCGAACCGGTTGGCTGGCGCGCGAACTGGCAACAACTCCTTCGAACGAGAAGGACCCGGCCTGGCTGGCTGCCCGCGCCACCGAACTGGCCGGCAAGACCGGGCTGGACGTCCGGGTCTGGGACGAGAAGCAGCTCGCGGCCGACGGCTTCGGCGGCATCCTCGCGGTCGGCCAGGGCTCGACCCGCCCGCCGCGGCTGATCCGGCTGGACTACACCCCCGAAGGCGCCACCAAGGACACGCCGTACGTCGTCCTGGTGGGCAAGGGCATCACGTACGACACCGGCGGCCTGTCGCTGAAGCCGCGCGAGGGCATGGTGTCGATGAAGCGCGACATGACCGGCGGCGGTTCGGTGATCGCGACCATGGCGGCCCTGCGCGAGCTGGGTGCGCAGGTCAAGGTGACCGGGCTGGTGTGTTCGGCGGAGAACATGCCCTCGGGAACGGCGTACCGGCCGGACGACGTGATCCGGCACTACGGCGGCCGGACGACCGAGGTCAAGAACACCGACGCCGAAGGGCGGCTGGTGCTGGCCGACGGACTCGCCTACGCGGTGAAGGAGCTGAAGCCCGACGCGGTCGTCGACATCGCGACGCTGACCGGCGCGATCAAGGTGTCGCTCGGGTCGATGCTGTACGGCGGACTGTTCGCCACCGACGACGCGCTCGCGGGGCAACTGACCGCGGCCGGCGAGGTGTCGGGCGAGCGACTGTGGCGGATGCCGCTGCCGGACCAGTACGCCGACCTGATCTCGACGCCGATCGCCGATTCGGTGAACAGCTCGAAGGGGCCGGGCTCCATCACGGCCGCGTTGTTCCTGAAGACCTTCGCCGGCGACCTGCCGTGGGCACACCTCGATCTGTCCAGCATCGCGGAGTCGCCGCGCGACGAGTTCGAGTACTCCCTCGGCGCGACCGGTGCGGGCGCCCGCCTGCTCACCACCTGGCTGACAAGCGAAGCGCCCACGGCCGGGATCAGCTAGCCGTCTTTCGGGGCGAGGCGCTCTGAGGGCCGCGCACGAGGACGTAGACGAACAGCGTGGCCATCACGGCGAAGCCTGCCCACATGGCCTGTTGCCAGCCGTCGACGAAGGACTCCTGCGCGGCACGGATGAGTGCCTCCGCTTGCGGGCCGGCTCCCTCTGCTGCCGCGATGGCGTTGGCCATGCCTTCGCGCGCGGTGTCGGCCGCGCCCTCGGGGATGCCCGGCGTACCGGCGAGCCTGGAATCGATGGCGCTGCTGTAGCCGGCGGACAGGACTGCGCCGAGGAGGGCGACGCCGAGCGCAGTACCGAACTCTCTGGTGACGTCGTTGAGGGCAGACGCGACTCCTTGGCGTTCGCGGGGCAACGCGGTGGTGATGGCTTCGGTGGACGGGGTCATCGACAGGCCCATCCCGAGTCCCATCGCCAGCATCCCGGGCAGGACCGAGAGGTAGCCGCCCTCGACGGAGACGAAGGTCGCCATCAGGGCCAGGCCCGCGGCGGCGAGGAGGATTCCGGATGCCATCGTCGAGCGGCTCCCGATCCGGGCGGCGAGATGTGGTGCCAGGCCGGAGGCGAGCATCATCAGCAGCGCCATCGGCATCAGCGCGAAGGTCGAGCGCAGCCCGGACCAGCCGAGCACTGCCTGGAAGTACGGGAAGAGGACGACGAAGATCCCCGCCAGTACGCCGAAGACGGCCAGCAGCGACACGGAACCACTGGCCAGTCCGCGCTCTCGGAAGAGCCGGATGTCGAGGAGCGGGGCCTGCTGACGTAGCTCCCAGGCGATGAAGCAAGCTGCGGCGAGGATTCCGACGAGGAGACTCAGCAGGGTCGCGGGCTCCGTCCATCCGTGCACCGGGCCTTCGTGGAGGACGAAGATCAGGCCGAGTACTGCGACCACCGACGTCAGCGAGCCGATGAGGTCGAAGCGATGTTCGCTGGTTTCGCGGGAGTTCGGGACGGAGC
This sequence comes from Kribbella sp. CA-294648, assembly GCF_050943845.1. NCBI lineage: Bacteria > Bacillati > Actinomycetota > Actinomycetes > Propionibacteriales > Kribbellaceae > Kribbella > Kribbella sp. CA-294648. Next base: position 6,925,526 of record NZ_CP191981.1, on the reverse strand, counting down.
GCAAGGACATCAGGGCGGCGGCGAGGACGAGGGCGACCGGCAGGACGAAGAGCCAGCGCCAGGTGGCCAGGTCGACCAGGACGGCCGAGAGGAACATCCCGAGGATGCCGCCGCCACCGGCGACGCCGCTCCACACGCCGATTGCCTTCGACCGCTCCTGGTCGGGGAAGGTCGAGGTGATGACGGCGAGGGTGACCGGCATGATCATCGCCGCGCCTACGCCGCTGAGGAGCCGTGCGGCGAGCATGAGTTCGGTTGAAGTGGCGAGGCCGGCGGCGGCGCTCGCTACTCCGAAGATGGCGAGGCCGGTGAGCAGGACCGGCTTGCGGCCCCAGCGGTCGCCGATCGCGCCGAGCGGGAGGAGCAGCGCGGCGAGGCTGATCGTGTAGATGTTGATGATCCACAAGACGGTGCTCTGCGAGGCACCGAACTCGACGGCAAGCTCGGGCTGGGCGACGTTCAGCCCGGAGACCGAGGCGATGACGGCCATCAACGCGATACAGACGGCAATCAGAATCGCCCGCCGCTGCCGCGGATCGTCGACGGTCGCTTCCGCGGGTCCTGCCGGGGCAGGGTGGTTGGTGCTCATGAGTTCCTTTCGGGAGGTCGCTTCAGGCCCGGCGGGTGGCGCGGACGATGACGTCGTGGAGGGTCAGCTCTCGGATGCCGGAGAGGGTGCGTTGCTGCTCCTCGGCGGTGACGACTTCCCACTCGGCGGGATTGAGGCGGGCTGTGATGGCGGCGGCGGTGGCGGTTGCCTCGGCGGGAGGGTGATGGTCGTGTCCGTGGCCGGTCGCGTGGGTGTGCAGGTGGCCGACGATCAGCAGGGTGCCGCCGGGCGCTACCCAGGTGGCGAGGCGGTCGTAGAACTCCAGCTGGGGCATCGCCGGGTGGGCGTAGTGGGTCATGACCAGGTCGTACTGCGTCCCCGGCTCCCAGACGCTCAGGTCCGCCTCGACCCACTGCACCCGCCCCGCCGATCCGCGCTCAGCCGCGCGCTCAGCGGCTCCGTGGTCAGCCGCGTGCTCGGCGGCTCCGCTCGCAGCCTCGCGGGTGGCGGCGCGGGCTAGGGCTTCGCGGGAGATGTCGGCTGCTGTTACCTGCCAGCCGTTGGAGGCGAGCCAGGTTGCCTCGGCGCCCTCGCCGCAGCCGGCGTCGAGCGCAGTACCCGGGACGAGGTCGCCGACCTCGCGAGACAAGTACGGGTTCGGCGGGTTCGTGCTCAACGGTCCGCGACCGCCGCCGGTCCAGTGCTGTTCCCAGTACTCCCGGTCGAATCGGTGCTGCTCGGTCATCTCCACGTCCTCTCGTCAGCTTTCCTTGACGAGCGTGCGACCATGAGCACGGATGAGCAAACTACGTTGCCGAATGGAAAATTGGCGCCGATGAACGATTCGCTGGACCGCACCCTCGAGGCGGTCGGACCAAGACTGAAACAGCTCCGGCAACGCCGCGACGTCACCCTCGTCGAGCTGGCGCAGGAGACGGGCATCTCCGTCAGCACCCTGTCCAGGCTGGAGGCCGGACTACGACGCCCCACGCTGGAGCAGTTGCTTCCGCTGGCCCGCTTCTACGGCGTCACCATCGACGAACTCGTCGACGCCCCGCCCACTGGCAATCCGCGCGTCACCCTGCGACCGATCAACTGCGACGACGGCTCGGTCATCCTGCCGCTGACTCGCCGGCCCGGAGGCATCCAGGCGTACAAGTTCGTTCTACCAGCAGGCAAGGACGATGCCGAGCCGGAGCTGCGCACCCACGAGGGCTACGACTGGGCGTACGTGCTGAACGGCACCCTGCGCCTCGTCCTGGGCGACCACGACCTGCTCCTCCAACCAGGTGAGGCCGCCGAGTTCGACACCCGTACGCCGCACTGGTTCGGCGCCACCAGTGCGGGGCCGGTCGAGTTCCTCAGCCTGATCGGCAAACAAGGCGAACGAGCCCACGTCCGGGTCGCCCCGAAAGCTCGTCCGCCCGCCTGAGTCAGCTTGTGGTTCCGACCAGCGACCTGAATCAGTTCGTGGTTCCCACCAGCGACTCGTACAGCTCGACGGTCCGGTCCGCGACCGCGTCCCAGCCGAATTCGGAGATGGCCCGGGCGCGGCCGGCCTTACCCATCGCCTCGGCCCGGGCAGGGTCGGCGACCAGGGCGTTGATGCCCTCGGCGAGTTCGCGCTCGAAGGTGGCGATGTCGTTCTCGTCGTACCGGACCAGCGTGCCCGTGACGCCGTCGACGACGACGTCGGGGATGCCGCCGACCGCGCTGGCGACGACGGCGGTCTCGCACGCCATCGCCTCCAGGTTCACGATGCCGAGCGGCTCGTAGACGGACGGGCAGCAGAACGCCAGCGCGTGGGTGAGCACCTGACGGACGTCTTCGCGCGGCAGCATCTCCGAGACGATGAACACGCCGTCGCGAGTGGCCTTCAGTTCGTCGACGAGGGCATCGGTCTCGGCCTTCAGCTCGGGGGTGTCGGCGGCGCCGGCCAGCAGCACGAGCTGCACCGACGGGTCGAGCTGCAGCCCGGCGCGGAGCAGGTGCGGGACACCCTTCTGGCGGGTGATCCGGCCGACGAACGTCACGTACGGGCGGCTGAGGTCGACGCCGAGGTGTTCGAGCACGGTCGTCGACGGATCCGGGTGGTAGAAGTCCGCGTCGATGCCGTTGGTGATGATGTGCACCTTGGCCGGGTCGATGGCCGGGTAGCTGGCGAGGATGTCGTCCCGGGTCGCGTTGCTGACCGCGACCACGGCATCGGCGGCCTCGTACGCCGTCCGCTCGGCCCAGCTCGACAGTCGGTACCCGCCGCCCAGCTGCTCCGCCTTCCACGGTCGCAGCGGCTCCAGCGAGTGCGCCGTCACCACGTGCGGTACGCCGTACAGGAGCTTGGCCCAGTGGCCGGCCATGTTCGCGTACCAGGTGTGGGAGTGGACGAGTTCGGCGCTGTCCACGGCCGCCGTCATGGTCAGGTCGGTGGACAGCACCCGCAGGGCCGAGTTGGCCAGCGGGATGCGTTCGTCGTCCTCGGAGTGCGCGATCGCGCCGGCCCGCGGCTCACCCATGCAGTGCACGTCCACCGTGAGTTTCTTGCGTAACTCGCGGACCAGGAAGTCCACATGCACCCCCGCCCCGCCGTACACGTCCGGAGGGAACTCACGCGTGAGGATCGCGATCTTCATCCCCCGACCATAAGCCACCCGGTTCGCGGATTCAGGATGTGCGCGTCGGGACCCAGAAGCGGAGTTTGCCGTGGCGTTCGTCCTCGAGTTCGCCGCCGGCCGCGAGGATGACGCGGCGGGACACCTCGTTGTCCTCGTCGCAGGTGAGCAGGGCCGGGTCGATGCCGAGCCGGGCCGCGATCGGCAGCGACTGGGTCAGCATCTGGGTGGCGTAGCCGCGGCGGCGGGCGGACGGGCGGACGAAGTACCCGATGTGGCCGCCGAGCTCCAGCAGGACCGGGGTGAGATCGTGCCGGATGGCGACCCGGCCGATCCAGTCGATGCCGTCGACGAACCAGAGCATGGTCTCGTGGACGATGTCGGCCGGCGGCGGCAAGCTCTCGTCGGCCTGCGCCCGGATCGCGTCGACCATCCGGGCGAACTGCACCGGATCCTCGGCCCGCTCCCGGCTCCACTCCTCATGAAACCCTCGCGCACCCATCCACCGCTGCTCCGAATCGTCCAGCTCCCCCCAGGCCTCGAGGAAGGATCGGCGCACCGCGGTAGTGGGTTCGACAAGAATTGGCATGCCCCTAGTCTCCGCGACACTCGCAACCGTCTTATGTAACCCGAGTTCGAAAGCTAAGGTGCGGACATGGCGAAGGCTCCCAGAGTTCTCGGAATCGTGCTGGCCGGCGGCGAAGGCAAGCGGCTGATGCCGCTCACGGCGGACCGGGCCAAACCGGCCGTGCCGTTCGGCGGGAGTTATCGCCTGATCGACTTCGTGCTGTCCAACCTGGTCAACGCGGGCATCCGCAACCTGTTCGTTCTGACCCAGTACAAGTCGCACTCGCTGGACCGGCACGTGACGATCACCTGGCGGATGTCCACCTTCCTGGGCAACTTCGTCAGCTGCGTCCCGGCCCAGCAGCGGCTCGGCCCGCAGTGGTACCAGGGCAGCGCGGACGCGATCTACCAGTCGATGAACCTGATCGACGACTTCCAGCCCGACATCATCGTGGTGTTCGGCGCCGATCACGTGTACCGGATGGATGCCTCGCAGATGGTCGCGGCGCACCTCGAGCGCGGTAACGGGGTGACCGTGGCCGGGATCCGGGTGCCGCGGTCCGAGGCGTCGGAGTTCGGCGTGATCAAGACCGCCGACGACGGGCACACGATCGCCGACTTCCTGGAGAAGCCGGCCGATCCGCCCGGGCTGCCGGACTCGCCGGACGAGACGTTCGCCTCGATGGGCAACTACGTCTTCACCGCCGACGTCCTGGTCGAGGCGCTGCGCAAGGACGCCGCGAACCCGGCGTCGCGGCACGACATGGGCGGCGACATCGTCCCGATGATGGTGGCCGAGGGCAAGGCCGGGGTCTACGACTTCAAGGACAACGACGTACCGGGTGCGCTCGACCGGGACCGCTCGTACTGGCGCGACGTCGGCTCGCTGGACTCGTACCACGAGGCGCACATGGACCTGGTCTCGATCCAGCCGGTGTTCAACCTGTACAACCACGACTGGCCGATCTTCACCTCGCACCCGCAGCTGCCGGGCGCGAAGTTCACCGACGACGCGACCGTCGGCGAGACGATCGTCTGCTCCGGCTCGATCATCACCGGCGCCTGTGTGGACCACTCGGTGCTCGGCGCGAACGTGATCGTCAGCTCGGGCGCGACGATCGAGCGCGCGGTGATCATGGACAACTGCCGGATCGGCGCCAACGCCGTACTGCGGAACGTGATCCTGGACAAGAACATCGTGGTGCCACCCGGCGTGAAGATCGGCGTCGACCCGGACCTGGACCGCGAACGCGGCTTCACCGTCAGCAAAGGCGGCGTGACGGCGATCGGGAAGGGAACGGTCATCGAACCGTGAGCTCCGGCGAGGCTGAGGCCAAGGCGCTCGATGCCGCGGATCCCGGGCATCGGGAGTTGTTCGACGTACCGCCGGCCGAGGGTGGGCGGTATCCGGAGGTCGCGTACTTCGCGGGCAACTCGCTGGGGTTGCGGCCGAAGGCGACGCGGGCCGAGCTGCTCGAGGATCTCGACGCGTGGGCCACGCTCGGGGTCGAGGGGCATCTGGATGCGGCCCGGCCGTGGTTGCCGTACCACTCGTTGCTGACCGAGCCGGCCGCGCGGCTGGTCGGCGCGCTGCCGAGCGAGACCGTCGTGATGAACTCGCTGACGGTCAACCTGCACCTGCTGATGGTGTCGTTCTACCGGCCGTCCGCGGATCGCTTCAAGATCGTCATCGAGGACTCGGCGTTCCCGTCGGACAGCTACGCCGTGCGGTCGCAGGCGCGGTTCCACGGCTACTCGCCCGACGAGGCAATCGTCCGGCTCGCGCCGCGGCCTGGTGAGTCCGTACTGCGAACCGAAGACGTCGTCGAGCGGATCAGCGGCTCTGACGTGGCGCTCGTGCTCCTCGGTGGAGTGAACTACCTGACCGGCGAGCTGATGGACATCCCGGGGATCACGGCGGCCGGCCGCGCTGCTGGTGCCATCGTCGGCTGGGATCTCGCGCATGCCGCCGGGAACGTCCCGTTGTCGCTGCACGACTGGGACGTCGACTTCGCCGCCTGGTGCTCGTACAAGTACCTGAACTCGGGGCCGGGCTCGCTGGCCGGTGCGTTCGTGCACGAGCGGCACCTCGGTGCCTCGCTGCAGCGCTTCGAGGGTTGGTGGAGCACCGAGCAGGGGAGCCGGTTCGAGATGGCGCCGGAGTCGCGGCCGCCCGCGACCGCCGACGCGTGGCAGGTGTCCAACCCGCCGATCTTCGCGATGAGTCCGGTCCGCACGTCGCTGGAACTCTTCGACAAGGTCGGCATCGCCGTACTCCGCGAGCGCAGCCTGCGGCTGACGGCGTACCTCGAGAGGTTGCTCGCCGATCTCACGCCTAGCCGGCCGCTTCAGGTGATCACGCCGTCCGATCCATCGCGGCGGGGCGCTCAGCTGTCGCTGCGCATCAGCGGTTCGCTGCGGGCCGGTGAGCTGGCGAAGACGCTGCGCTTCGAGCACGGCGTGATCGCGGACGCACGAGAGCCCGACGTACTCCGGCTGGCGCCCGTCCCACTCTATTCGCAGTACCACGACTGCTGGCGCGCGGCGGAAGCGCTGGCTCAAGCCGTCCCGGAGAGTGCATGAGCGAACGTGTAGCCATCGTCGGCGCCGGGCTGGCGGGGAGCCTGCTCGGGTGTTACCTGGCGCGTCGCGGGCTGGCCGTCACCCTGTACGAGCGGCGGCCGGATCCGCGGGTCGGGCAGCCCGAGCGGGGGCGGTCGATCAACCTGGCGATCTCCGAGCGCGGGCTGGACGCGTTGCGCCGGATCGGGCTGGTCGAGCAGGTGATGGCCGACGCGTTGCCGATGAAGGGGCGGATGATCCATCCGGTCGAGGGGCCGCTGGACTTCCAGCAGTACAGCGCGTCGGGGGAGCGGGCGATCAACTCGATCAGCCGCGGCACGCTGAACAACGCGCTGCTCGACGCGGCCGCGGCGGCTCCCGGCGTGGAGGTGCTGTTCGAGCACCGGCTGGTGGAGCTCGACTCTGCCTCGGGCTCGATGGTGTTCGAGACGCCCGCGGGTATGGTGAAGGCGACGGCGGACGTCGTACTGGGTGCTGATGGCGCGGGGTCGGCGGTGCGTGAGCAGTTGCTGGCGGAAGGGGCTGTGGGGGAGGAGGTCGACTTCCTCGACTACGGGTACAAGGAGTTGAGCATCCCGCCGGCGGACGGGACGTTCGCGATGGATCCCGGCGCATTGCACATCTGGCCGCGCGGTACGTCGATGATGATCGCGCTGCCGAACCCGGATCAGTCGTTCACCTGCACGTTGTTCTGGCCGGCCGGCAGTTTCGATGCCCTGAGCAACCGGGAGTCGATCGAACTGCACTTCCGCGAGCACTATCCGGATCTGTTGCCGATGGCACCTTCGTTGGTGGACGACTACCTGCACAACCCGGTCGGCGTACTGGGGACCGTGCACACGCAGCCGTGGCAGGCTCACGGCCGGACCGCGCTGATCGGTGACGCGGCCCACGCGATCGTGCCGTTCTACGGGCAGGGCGCCAACTGTGCCTTCGAGGACGTGGTCGAGCTGGACCGTTGTCTGTCCGACACGGGTGGCTCGTGGGCGCGCGCCTTGCCGTTGTACGAGCACCGCCGTCGGGAGAACACCGAGGCCATCGCGGAGATGGCGCTGGCCAACTTCGTCGAGATGCGCGACAAGGTGGCCTCGCCGGTCTTCCGGCTGGGCAAGCGCGTTGAGCATGGGTTGGAGCGACTCTTCCCCGGGCGCTACATCTCCCGGTACGAACTGGTGTCCTTCACGACCACGCCGTACGCACAGATCCGGCAGCGGGTGCAGCGGCAGCACCAGTACCTCGCTGCTGCCGCGTTGCTGGGTGCAGGTGTGGTGGGAGCCGCTGCGCGGATCGCCCGGAGACCGCGATGAGTCTGTGGGAGCCAGGGCTCCTGACTGGGCAGCCGGCCTCTGTGGGGCTGCTGCGGAATTACGTCGGCGGGGCCTTCGTGGACGGCGGTGGCTCGACCTTCGCGAAGATCAGCCCGGTGACGGGCGAGCAGATCTTCGACGTGTCCGAGGCCGACGCCGGGATGGTGGATGCCGCGGTGTCGGCCGCGCGGGCCGCGTTGGACGGGCCGTGGGGGCGGATGAGCGAGCAGGAGCGGGCGGTCGTGCTCAGGCGGGTGGCTTCAGAGTTGGAGCGGCGCTTCGAAGATCTGGTGGCGGCTGAGGTCGGGGACACCGGCAAGTCGATCAGCCAGGCTCGGGCGCTCGACATTCCCCGGGGCGCGGCCAACTTCCGGTCGTTCGCCGACTTCGCGACTACTGCTTCGACCGAGTCCTTCACGACTGTGCTCGCTGACGGCCGGCGGGCTTTGAACTACGCGGTCCGTAAACCGGTCGGGGTCGTCGCGATCATCGTGCCGTGGAACCTTCCGCTGCTGCTGCTCACCTGGAAGGTGGCGCCGGCGCTTGCCTGTGGCAACACTGTGGTGGTGAAGCCTTCCGAGGAGACTCCGTCGTCGGCCACCGTTCTCGCCGAGGTGATGGACGCGGCCGGAGTACCGGCTGGAGTTTTCAATCTGGTGCATGGGTTCGGACCGTCGTCGGCCGGCGAGTTCCTGACCCGGCATCCTGGGGTCGACGCGATCACGTTCACGGGTGAGTCGGCGACTGGCTCGGCGATCGCCAAGGTCGCGGCCGACGGGGTGAAGGCGGTCTCCTTCGAGTTGGGTGGCAAGAACGCCGGGTTGGTGTTTGCCGACGCCGACCTGGACGCGGCGGTCGAAGGCTCGGTCCGGTCGGTCTTCACCAACGGCGGCCAGGTCTGCCTCTGCACCGAACGGCTCTACATCGAGCGGTCGATCTTCGACGAGTTCTGCACCCGCCTCGCGGCCCGCGCCGCTGAGATGCCCTTCGGCTGGCCTTCCGACGAGGCCACGGTGAACATGCCACTAATCTCCAAGACCCACCGCGACAAGGTCCTCTCGTACTACGACCTCGCGCGCGCCGAGGGTGCGTCGGTCCTCACCGGCGGTGGCGTTCCGTCCTTTGGTGATGCGCGTGACAACGGTTGCTATGTGCAACCGACGGTAGTGACCGGGTTGGCTGCTTCGGCTCGGACGAACACCGAGGAGATCTTCGGGCCGATCTGTCACGTGGCGCCGTTCGACTCCGAGGACGAAGCGTTTGCCTTGGCCAACGACAGTCAGTACGGGCTGGCGGCAACGGTCTGGACGCGGGACGTCGGCCGGGCGCATCGAGCCGGCGCGGCGCTCGACGTGGGCATTGTGTGGGTGAACACGTGGTTCCTCCGCGATCTGCGGACGCCGTTTGGTGGGATGAAGCTCTCCGGTATCGGCCGGGAGGGTGGCAACCACTCGCTGCACTTCTATTCCGAACTGACCAACGTGTGCGTGGAGCTGTCATGAGCGAGGCGAAGCTGGTGGCGGGGAAGGCGACGCCGCGCGGGCGGTTTCCGCACGTGAAGGTGGCCGGCGGGTTCGCCTATGTGTCGGGGACGTCCAGCCGGTTGCCGGACAACACGATCGCGGGGGCATCGGTCGACGAGTTCGGGACGACGACGCTCGATATCCGGGTGCAGACGCGGGCCGTGCTGGAGAACATCCGCGACATTCTCGCGGCGGTCGGCGCGGGCCTCGACGATCTGGTCAGCGTCACGACGTACCTGGTGTCGATGAACGACTTCGGTGGCTACAACGAGGTCTACGGCGAGTTCTTCGACGAGACCGGCCCGGCGCGGACGACTGTCGCGGTGCACCAGCTCCCACATCCTCAATTGTTGATCGAGATTCAAGCCGTAGCGGCCGTCTCCCAAGTGCACAGCCCGCAAAGGAGCGAATGATGGTCAGTCTGGAGTCCACGAACTTCCCGGAGTGGATCGAGCAGAACAAGCACCTGCTCAAGCCGCCGGTGGGCAACAAGCAGATGTTCCCGACCGGCGACGACTTCATCACCATGGTGGTCGGCGGCCCGAACCAGCGCAACGACTTCCACGTCGACCCGTACGAGGAGTTCTTCTACCAGATCAAAGGCACCATGCACGTCGACGTGATGACGGAGGACGGACCGGCCCGCGTCGACATCAACGAAGGCGAGATGTGGGTGCTGCCCCGCAACATGCCGCACTCCCCGCAACGCGACGCGGACTCGATCGGCCTGGTGATCGAACGAGTCCGCGAACCAGGCACCCTGGAAAAGTTCCGCTGGTACTGCGCCAACTGCAACGGCATAGTCCACGAGGTAGAACTCCAGGTCACCGACATCGTCGCCGACCTCCCCCCAGTCTTCCAGGCCTTCTACGAAAGCGAAGAGGCCCGCACCTGCCCCACCTGCAACACCCTCCACCCAGGCAAGGCCTGATGCCCCGCACCGTCGACGTCCACACGCATCTGGTGCCGAAGGGCTGGCCGGACCTGGGGGCTGCGTGTGGCGGCGACGGGTGGCCTTGGTTGCGGGTGGATTCTGAGCGCGCGGCGATGATCATGGTTGAGGAGACGGAGTTCAGGCCGGTGGGGGCGCAGGCTTGGGATCCGGTGCATCGGCGGGCGGATATGGATGCTGATGGCATCGATTTGCAGGTGGTATCGCCTACGCCGGTGTTCTTTGCTTATGAGCGGCCGGCGGATCAGGCGGTCAAGGTGGCGCGGATCTTCAACGATCTGACCTTGGAGACGCTTGCCGGGGACAACAGGATGGTGCCGTTCTGTCAGGTGCCGTTGCAGGATCCGGATGCGGCCTGTGCGGAGCTCGACCGGTGTCTTGCTGCCGGGCACGTCGGCGTTGAAATCGGTAACCACGTCGGCGACAAGGATCTCGACGACGCCGGGATTGTTGCCTTCCTCAAGCACTGCGCGGACGTCGGCGCCCCCGTCCTGGTGCACCCGTGGGACATGCCGGGCGGCCCGCGCCTCGACCGGTGGATGGCGCGCTGGCTGACCGGAATGCCCGCGGAGACACATCTTTCCCTGCTCGCGATGATCCTCGGCGGCGCCTTCGACGAGCTGCCCGAGTCGCTGCGGATCTGTTTCGCCCACGGTGGTGGGAGTTTCGCCTTCTGGCTCGGCCGGGTGGAAAACGCGTGGCAGCGCCGCGGCGACGTAGTACGGGGAAAGTCGCAGCATCCGCCCAGTCACTATCTCGGGCGGTTCTCGGTCGATACTGTGGTGTTTGAGCAACCAGCCCTGCGGTTACTGGTGGAGACCCTTGGTGAGGACCAGGTGATGGTCGGCAGTGACTACCCGTACCCGCTCGGTGAACGGCCCGTGGGGGAGGTTGTCCGGCGGGCCGACTGGCTCTCGGCCGATCAGCAGGTCAAGCTGCTGTCAGAGAACGCCCTGCGTTTCCTGGGCCCGAGCGTCCCGTCAGCGGGGCACTAGCTGGGAGGTCTGATGACGGAAGACCGCTCCGTACTGTCACGCGAGGCGAGGGAACCCGACGACCAGCTGCAGTACGGCGACTACCCGGAGCAAGTGGTCGACGTCTGGCACGCGAAGGACTACCGCCCGACGATCGTCTTCATCCATGGCGGGTTCTGGCGCCCGGAGTACGACCGGACCCATGCCCGCCCGCTCGGTGAGGCGCTGGCCGACGAGGGCTGGCCGGTGGCATCGATCGAGTACCGCCGCGAGCCGGGACATCCCGACCGTACTGCGGAGGACGTCCGCGATGCGCTCGACCGGCTGCCCGACCTGATGGACCTCCAAGCCGGCTTCGTGCTGACCGGCCACTCAGCGGGCGGCCACCTGGCTTTGTGGGCCGCGGCAACGTTCAACCCGGTCCGGCTCCGCGGAGTCCTCGCGCTGGCGCCAGTCGCCGACCTGCTGATGGCTGACCAACTAGGGCTCGACAAGACCGCAGTACAGGACTTCATCGGCGGCGGCGTCCGCAACGACCTCGACCCCACCCACCTCCCCGCCCCGATCATGCCCGTCGCCATCATCCACGGCACTACCGACCAGCGCGTGCCGATCGGTGTCTCCGAGTCCTACGTGACTGCCCATCCCACGGCGAAGCTCATCCCCGTCGCGGGCGCCGGCCACTACGACGTGATCGATCCCTACAGCGAAGCCTGGCACCACGTCATAGCCGAACTGACCCGCTTCAGTAGCTAGGGCATGTCTGACAATCCCCTGCGTGCTGCGCGGCACTCGGCACGGCACCTCGCCGCACTGGAACAAGGGCCACGATGCGCCGCATCGCTGCCCTCGCTCCAGCACGCCGAGCTACCGCACCGAGCACCTGCTCGCGACTGCAGGGGATTGTCAGACATGCCCTAGGCGTCAGGCGCGTTTGACGGCGGCCAGGAGGCCGTTGCTGGTGGGGAGGAGGGCTGAGGTGAGGTCGTCGTTGTCGCGGACGGCTCGGATCAGGTCGCGGACGGCGGTGGTTTCCGGGTCGCGGTGGGACGGGTCGGCGACCCGGCCGCGGTGCAGGGCGTTGTCGAAGGCGACGACGCCGCCGGGGCGGAGCAGGCGCAGCGCCTCGTGCAGGTACGCCGTGTACTCGCGCTTGTCCGCGTCGCAGAACACCAGGTCGTAGTGGCCGTCGGTGAGCCGGGTGACGACGTCCAGCGCTGAGCCGGCGATCAGCCGGAAGCGGTTGGACGGGATGCCGGCGTCCAGGAACGTCTTGCGGGCCAGGCGCTGGTTCTCCGCGTCCAGGTCGACCGTGGTCAGCGTGCCGTCGGAGCGCATGCCGCGCAGCAGCGCCAGGCCGGAGACGCCGGTCCCGGTGCCGATCTCGACGACCGCCTTAGCGCCCGCCGCGGCGGCCAGCATGCTCAGCGCGGAGGCCGCGCCGGGGCCGATCGCGGAGATGCCGCTGTCCTCGGCGCTCGCCCGGGCACCGGTGACGACCTCGTCCTCACCGGTGTAGTCCTCGGCGTAGGCCCAGGACGTGGGGTCGATGCCCGTGGCGATGATGCCCTCCCTGATCGATGCCGCTGCGGTACTCATCCCTGCGCTGGTCATCCCTGCGCTGCTCATATAGGGCGAAGCCTAGCGTCCCGAGGCGTCCGGTCAGCGCCTCCCGCGCGGACATTGCGCACTCCTGCTCGTAACTTGGGCCCTTGAGCAGATATGATCGTGTTGACGAGGCAGCAATCACCCGCTGAAGGAGGTCCGAGCGATGTCAGGAACGAATGACGTCGATGCCGGCTTCCTTGAACACGGTCAGCTGCGACTCGTCGGCCTGGGCGTCGGTGACGAGCGTGTCGATCTCGGTCAGCTCACAGATCCGGGCGAAGGCCCGCTGACCGAGCTTGCTGGAGTCGGCCACCACGACCACCTTGGCGGCCCGGCTGACGATCAGCTGGTTGATGTTCGCCTCGCCCTCGTGGTGGGCGGTGGCGCCGGTCTCGTCGATGCCGTCGACGCCGATGAAGGCGATGTCCAGCGACAGGTCGGCCAGGATCCGGTGCGACAGCGGCCCGATCATCTCGTACGACTGCGGCCGCGCGACGCCGCCGGTCAGCACCATCTTCACGTGCGGGCGGACGATCAGCTCGTTGGCGATGTTCAGCGCGTTGGTGACGAGCGTGAAGGCGGGCTCACCGTGCTCGGCGGACAGCTCCGGCCGGGTCGCCAGCGTGCGGGCCACCTCGGAGATCGTCGTACCGCCGTTCATCCCGATCACCATGCCGCGCCGCACCAGCGTGGCCGCGGCCTGCGCGATCCGCTGCTTCTCCGACGCGAAACGCGCAGTCTTGTAGCGCAGCGGCAGGTCGTAGGAGACCGCGTTGGCGACCGCGCCGCCGCGGGTCCGGGTCAGGAGCTGCTGTTTTCCCAGGTGGTCCAGATCGCGCCGAATCGTCGCAGCGGAGACGTGCAGCTGCTCCGCGAGCTCGTCGACATCGATCGCGCCCTTCTCCGCGAGCGACTCGAGCAACGTATTCAGGCGTTCGTAACGCTTCACCCGGGCGTCCTCCTTCACAGAATCGGTCAGCCGCACGGCTGCCGGTTGGCACCATTCGATCACGTTCGAGCAGTTTCGACCATTACATCTCCGGAGACCACATGACGCAGACGCCATTCGTGAGCACTGAGATCGCCACTCAGCCCGAGTTGTGGCGGCAGGTGTCGGCCGGTTTCGCGCAGTACGGTGGCGCATTGCCCGGTCCGGGTCAACGCGTCGCGGCGGTCGGCTGCGGGACGTCGTGGTTCATGGCGATGGCGTACGCCGCGCTGCGCGAGGACCTCGGCCAGGGCCTGACCGACGCGTTCGCCGGGTCGGAGTTCCCGGCCGGCCGCGAGTACGACGCGGTGGTGGTGATCAGCCGGTCCGGTACGACGACCGAGGTGCTCGACCTGATCCGGCAGACCTCGTTGCCGACCATCGCGATCACCGCGACGCCGGGGTCGCCGATCGTCGAGCTGGCCGACCACACGATCATGCTCGACTTCGCCGACGAGCAGTCCGTCGTACAGACCAGGTTTGCGACGACGACGTTGGCGCTCCTGCGGGCGTCGCTCGGGCAGGATCTGTCGCAGGCTGCCGCTGATGCCGAGGTCGCGCTCACGATCGACGTGGACGAGCTGGCGAAGCTGGAGCAGGTCACGTACGTCGGGACGCGCTGGACGGTCGGGCTGGCCCACGAGGCGGGCCTGAAGCAGCGCGAGGCGGCGTCGGCGTGGACCGAGGCGTACCCGGCCATGGACTACCGCCACGGCCCGATCGCGATCGCGCAGCCGGGCCGCGGCGTCTGGATCTTCGGCGAGCCGCCTGTCGGCCTGGTCGAGGACGTGGCGGCTACTGGCGCGACGATCGTCCACCACCCCGAGCTGGACCCGATGGCCTCCCTGGTGGTGGCCCAGCGAGTCGCAGTCGCCAAGGCGCTGGCCCTCGGCCTCAACCCCGACCAGCCCCGCAGCCTGAGCCGCTCGGTCATCCTGGACTGAACGTGGGTAGGGCCCGGCCGGATGACACCGGCCGGGCCCTACACAGGTATCTAGCTAGAACCAGACCTTGCTGGTGACGGCAGCTGTCAGCTGGGCGATGCTGAACGGCGGTTCGGCGGCCAGCATCGGGCCGGACTTGCGCGCAGTGTTGTACGACAGGATGGCGATCTCGTAGCCGTCCTTGGTGAGCAGCGATGCCGACTGGCAGACGCCTGGCATCTCGGCGGGACCGACCGAGCGCCAGGTCATGAGCACCGTCCCGTCGGGACGTTGCGTGCAGGTCAGCTGCTTGTTTGCTCCCTGAAGTAAGCGGCACCGCTCCTCCGGAGTACCGGCGTACGCGCCGAAGCCGACAGTCGTGCTGAAGCCGTTCCACAGGAAATGCGCGTACTGGCCCTCCTTGCCGTTGTCGATGATGCGGCCGGTCCGCTCCTCGGCGGGGGTGACCTTGCCGGGGTAGAGCCGGGTGAACAGACCTGGCAGGTCGGCAGCCTTGACCGGGATGTCGGCGACCGCGCCACCCAGCGGACCGGTTTTGACGGGCTTGCCGGACGGTTGGACGGTGTTCGCGCGGTCCCTGCCCGAATTCGGGGCGGTGCTCGGATTCGGGGCTGTGCTCGGTTTCGAGGCTGCGCTCGGCGTCGAGACCGCCGCGCCGGCGGGTGCGCCGGCTGGGGCGAACCCGGTGCCGCCGACGTTCGGAGCCAGATTCACCGCGGCCCCGACGACCGCGGCGACGGCGACGGCCGCGGCAGCCGCAGTACCGATGGCGTTGCGGCGTCGTCGGACCTGGCCGCGTTCGACGCTGCCCTGGACCAGCGCGGCGACGTCGGGCTCGAGGTGCGCGGTGGTGTCGTGGAAGAGCGTGGAGACCCGGCCGTCGCTGTCAGTGGTGTTGTCGTCGTACATGGTCAGTCCTTTCCAATCCTCAGTGAGTCGTCGGCCAGCCCGCGGATCCGTTCCAGGGCGCGCATACTGCGGTTGCGGACCGCCCCGGCCGAGATGCCCATCCGGTCCGCCACCTCGTCGACGCTGAGGTCTTCGAGATAGCGCAGGACCAGGACGACGCGGTCCGCCGGCGGCAGCTCGGCCAGCAGCTGCAGGAGCGCGACCCGGACGCTGGCACCTGTCGCCGGATCGGTGACCGCCTGGTCGGGGACGTCGGCGTACGGCTGCTCGCCGTCGCTGCGGCGGCGTTTGCCGCCCAGGAACGTGCGGGTCAGCGTCGTCTGGGCATACGCGGCGGGGTTGTCGATCCGGCCGAACGGCCGTCGCCACCGGGCATAGACCTTCGCGAGGGTCTCCTGGACAAGGTCCTCGGCCTGGTGGTGACTGCCACAGAGCAACCATGCCGAGCGGTAGAGCTGCCCGGCACGCGCATGGGCGAACTCCTCGAACTCCTGCTGATGACTTGATCCACTGGGGTTCGGCATCGTTCTCCTCGGTTGGCGTCACCCCTTTCGATGCGCAGCTCGGTACGAATGTCACATGCGAGCAGCCGTAACGGGAGACACCAGCGCCCAGCCCAGGCGGCTGTAGAGGGCCAGGCCATCAGCCGTGGCGACCAGTACTCCGGTACGCGCGCCGCTGCGGCTAGCTGCCTGGCTGAGGGCGCGCATGACCGTGGTGCCGAGACCACGACGCCGGTGATCCGGCTCGGTCACCACCTGGTCGATCACTGCGTACTCGCCGTCGACTGCTGCCTTGCCCCGCGCCGCCTGCTCGCCCTGCCTGCTAACCACCACGTCGATGACGCTGCCGGCCCGCACCACTTCCAGCTCGTACTCCGGTGCGCAGGTGGGCGGCTTGCATGTCAGCTGAGTGCTCATCAGGTACTCCGGCGGCTGGATCTGCCACCGAGCGTCGAGTGCGGGCTGGTCGGCGCAGATCTTCAGCCACGTGCCAGGCGCCGTGAGTCGAGCGGCCAGGGCCGAGGAGTGGTTGGGCAGCACGTAGCGCGTGAGGTGCCCTGGCAGGCCGACGTCGATGCGATACCCCTCAGGCACTGCCACCGGGGAAGGAGTGCCTCGAGCGATCGCCCACCCCGCAGCCCACGCTCCTACTTCAACTGGCATGCGCTGTCTCGCTCCGCTTGCGTCGGACCGCCTGCTAGCCAGCCGATGCCGGAGGCGGCTACTAGTCCTGCTGCCACCAGCAGGAGAGCTCTGTGGGTGCCGACCACCGGGACCAGCAACCCAGCCCCCGCTTGGCCGAGTGCTGCTGCACCTACTCGCAGGCTGGCGGCTGTAGTGCTGACCCGACCCTGCAGAGCCGTCGGTGAGTACTGCTGCCGAGCAGCGAACATCGCCGGCAGCATCGGGCCTTCCACCAGACCGGTGGCCGCAGCAAGCACGAGGAGAACCGCAAAGGTGCCAGCGAGCGGCCAGGCGGCAAAGGCCAAGCCGTAGGCGGCCACTGACACCATCACGACGTACTCCGGTCGCCAGCGAACCTGCAGGCGACCCAGGAGAAGTGCGGTAGTGACGCTACCCAACTCCAGTGCTGTCCAGAGGTAGCCGGCCGCCGACCGTGGTGCTCCGACTGATGCCATGTGCAGCGGCAGGGTGATCAGCAGCATCCCGGTGACGCCCATCAGTAGGGTGGTGGTGACTGTGGAGGCCCGCAGCCGCGGAGTACGGGCTAGGTGGGCGAGCCCGGCTATTACGGAACCCAGGAAGGGCTCTGGGGCTGCCGGTGCTGGCGGTAGAGCGGGTAGGCGTCCGATGGCCAGGATGCTCAGTGCTGCCATCGCAGCGATGACTACTGCGGCTGCCTCGGCCGACACGGCGGCTGCGAGCGTGGCGGCCGCTGCTGGCCCGGTGATCGCTGCTATGCCGAAGCTGGCCGCCTCCAGCGAGTTCGCTCGGGGTAGACGCTCAGACGGGACCAGGCTGGGCAGCATGCTGGTGAACCCACCGCTGACGAGCGGCAGCGTCGTACCGGCGACTGCCGCGAGGACTGGTGTCACCCAGGCGGCGGTATGGCCGACTACGGCCAGCATGGCGAGCATGACAGCGCCCAGCACTGCCTGGCTGACCGCTAGCGCCGTACGCCGGTACTGCGTCCGGTCCAGCCAGGCGCCGAGCAGGGGCCCCGTGATGACAGCTGGCAGGGCGTAGGCGGCTCCGGTGAGACCGGCAAGGGCCGCGCTGTCGGTCCGCTCCAGGACGAGCAGGACGAGCGTGAAGGCGACCATCTCGGCCCCGACCCGCGCAAGGGTGGCGGCGAGTAGGTAGCGCGGCAGCATCTGAGTCTCCTGTAACGCATAGCTGTCAGTTACGCGTTACGCTAGCAAAAGCGTTACGATCGGTCGAGTGGAAAGCCTGACGACATTGGACCGGATGATCCGGCTCGCCGTCGACCTGGTGAACACCAAGACGCTGGACCCGGAGCAGCTGACCTCTCCGGAAGCGCTGAAGCGGTTCCTGCTCGACCACGGCGAGCCGACCGCGACGGTCGACGAGGGTGACCTGGCAGCCGTGAAGGCGATCCGTGAGCGGCTCCGCGCGGTCTTCCACGCCGAGCCGGCAGCCGCGGCCGGCGTGCTCAACGAGTTGCTCGGCGACTACGCAGTACGGCCGTATCTGTCCGATCACGACGGGTCGCCGTGGCACCTGCACGTGGCCAAGCCCGATGCGACCTGGGCCGAGTGGCTGGCTGCCGGTGCCGCGCTCGGGCTGGCGGGGTTCGCCGCCGGGCACGGGTTCGAGGCGATCCACACCTGCGCCGCGCCCGACTGCGAACGCGTCTTCGTCAACGCCGCCGAGCGCCGCCCCCGCCGGTTCTGTACGCCGACCTGCTCCAGCCGCACCCGCGTCGCGTCGTACCGCGCCCGCAAAGCGACGCCTAGGATCGAGCCTCGGGATCCGGCAACAGAGGAGCGCACGTGAGTCACACCGTGGTGGCAGAGCTGGTGGCGAACGTCCAGTCGGTGATCGCCAAGGCCGGGGACACGGTCGGGCCGGAGGACACCCTCGTCATCCTGGAATCGATGAAGATGGAGATCCCGGTGCTGGCCGAGGTGGCCGGCACGATCAGTGAGATGAAGGTCGCCGCGGGTGAGGTCGTCCGGGACGGCGACCCGATCGCCGTGATCGATGAGAAGTGACGATCAACCAAAGTGGCAGTGAGCGCGTCTTCCTCAGTGAGAGCCGGGAACTTCCCGTTCGCGGGGGCCGTTGACTCGTCGTACTGGCATCCCAGGGTCGAACCAGGGTGTACCCGACGTGCGAAGAGGACGGTGAACGCGGCACCATGGTGTTCTCACTCGTTGCCGAGCGGACCCAGGGAGGCGTTGTCGTGAAGCCCGTCGACACCTCCGTGGTGCCTGCTCAGAGCACCCCGCAGCTCCGGCCCGAGGCCGAGACGCTGCCGTCCTGGGACGAGATCGTCCGGGCCCACTCCGCTCGCGTGTACCGGCTGGCCTACCGGCTGACCGGTAACAAGCACGACGCCGAGGACCTGACCCAAGAGGTTTTCGTGCGGGTCTTCCGCTCGCTGTCGTCCTACACGCCCGGCACCTTCGAGGGCTGGCTCTACCGGATCACCACCAACCTGTTCCTGGACGGCGCGCGCCGCAAGCAGCGGATCCGGTTCGACGGCCTGCCCGACGACGCGCACGACCGGCTGCCCTCCAAGGGCTCCGGGCCGGCCGAGAAGCTCGACCACGACCTGTTCGACCACGATGTGCAGTACGCGCTGGACGCGCTGCCGGAGGACTTCCGCGCGGCCGTGGTGCTCTGCGACATCGAGGGCATGACGTACGACGAGATCGCTGACGTGCTGGACGTGAAGCTCGGCACCGTCCGCAGCCGGATCCACCGCGGCCGCTCGATGCTGCGCAAGCACCTAGAGCACCGCGCGCCCCGGTCCGGCCAGACCCGTGTCAGTGGCCCGCCGTCCGACGGGCCCTTCCACCCCGATCAGGGTGGTCTTGCCGGAGGTGGCGACCGGTGACCCTGCAACATCCCTTGGACAAGCTGAGCGCCGTCGTCGACGGCGAGCTGGACCACGACTCGCGGGACAAGGTGCTGAGCCACCTGGTCAGCTGCGACGACTGCCGCTCCGAGGTAGATGCCCAGCGCCGGCTGAAGGCCCGGCTGGCGGCAGTGGCCGACCCGGAGCCGTCCCTCGACCTGATGCAGCGCCTGATGGGCGTCCCGTCGTTCTCGACGGAGCCGCGCGAGGAGGTCCGCCCGGTGCTCACACCGGCCGCCTTCACGCTCAGCCCGCAGCGTTCGGCGTTCCCCGCGGCCCGCAACGACAGCACCCGGCCAGGTGTCCGTACTGCGCCCCGCAGCCGCCGGCGGACCGGCGTGCTGGGTGCAGCCGGCTCTGCGGCAGCCATGGCCTCACTACTCGGTACTGCGTTCGTCCTGGGTGACCCGGCGCGGTCGGAGCAGCCGCCTGCGCTGCAGCCGCCGGTGGCGACCTTCTCCGCCGACCTCGGTGCAGCCAGCGCTGGTGCGCCCTTCGCGGACCCGGTGGCGATCATGAACTCCTTCAACGGGGCGGGATACGCCGGGCTGAGCCCGACGCTCCAGCCGGTGGCCTTGACGGGGCGTTGACCTGTGAGCCTCTCCCGGCTCGCCGTGCTGGTCGGCACTGCGCTGATCGGCTTCGGCCTGCCCATGCCCGCAGGGGCCGCGCCGCCACCGGTCGGTCAGCGTGAAGACAACCCGACGGCAGTCGCCTGGCTGGAACGCGCGGCGGCGGCACCGGATCACGTGTCCTTCCACGGCACCCAGATCATCACCTCCTGGGGGCCGCAGGGCTCCAGCTCGGCGATGCTCGACATCGTCCACGCCGCCTCGCAGGGGTCGGAGATCAGCGTGGTCGGGTCACCCGCTTCGCCGGGAGCCAAGGCGTTCGTCCAGCGGGCCAACCACGCGGTGGGGCCGACTGTCGACGGCGGGCCGCTCGCGCTCCTCAAGGCGACGTACGACCTGGTCTACAAATGCTGCACGGACACGATCGGGCGGGCCGCAGTACTGATCGAGGCGTTGCGGGCCGACCAGACGCTGGCGGCGCGGTTCTGGATCGATCGGGCCACCGGGTTGCTGCTGCAGCGGCAGCTGTTCAGCACCGACGGCAAGACGATGGTCCGGGCGACCGTGTTCACCGACCTGGAGATCGAGGGCTCGCAGTTCATCGGGCACCTGCCGCCGATGGCGCCGGGCAGCGTGGAGCCGGTCGGCTTGGGCAACATCGAGGGGCTCCGGTCGCAGGGCTGGACCTGTTCGCCCACCCTCCCGGCGGCGCTGCAGCTCTATGACGTCCACCAGGACCAGACCACCAAGGCCCTGCAGTTCTCGTACTCCGACGGGCTCTTCAACGTCTCGCTCTTCGAGCAGCGAGGGGAGCTCGACCCGTCGGCTGTCGCCGGCTACACGGCGACCACGACGGCCGAGGGCGCCCGGGTGTACCAGCGGTACGGGATGCCGTCGTACGTGGTCTGGTCGTCCGGCGGGATCGTCTACACACTGGTCGGCGACCTGCCGTTCGAGACGCTGCAGAAGGTGGTCGAGGCCTTCCCGCACGCGCCGCCACCGAAGGTGACCGCGGTCGAACGGATGGGCACCGGACTGGCCAAAATCGCGTCGTGGCTCACGCCGATGGGTGCGCTCTCGCGCAAGCTGGGATAATCACTGGAGGGAGTACTTCCCGGCACCCCGGTGCGGGTACTTCCACTACCGAGACGACGACGACCTGAGGCGGGCACCGTGAGCTGGGATGACGCCGAGCCGACTGTCCGGAACCCGCAGAACCCAGCGGCTCCGGACAGCACCCAAGAGATCCCACCCGCCCCCACACGCGCCGGTACGGCGCCCGTCGAGTCCAGTGAAACCACTCTCGTCGACGCGGCTTCAGCCCTCACCGCACCAGTCCCCGTGACTCCTGCTGAACCTCCTGCGGCCGCTGGACCTGGCGCGCCCGCTGCACCTGCCGCTGCGGGGGCGGCAGCTTCGGGTTCGGCTTCGGCTGGTCCTGCGGTGTCTGCTTTGGTTCCGCCGAGTCCTGCGGCCGGGTCGATGCCGCTGCCGGCTCCGGGCAGCAGTACGGCGTACGCGCAGGGCAATGGCCGGTCCACGACCCAGCGGAGCTTCGGGGTGCCTGACGAGCCATTCCGGCCGGTGTACCAGGGGCAGGCCTGGCCGACCCAGCAGCCGACGTACACGCCTCCGCCGCCGCTTGACTGGCACCAGCAGCAGGCCCGCGCCTATACCCCGGCGCCGCCGCAGAAGCCGAACAGGGTGATCGGCCTCGCGGCCATCGTCGCGCTGATCGTCGGCCTGATCGCCGGTGCTGGTGCGGCTGCAGCCGTCGTGGCCCTCGACCGCAACGGCCCTGTTGATGAGCAGGCAGGCCCGCCAGTCGGCCAGGGCGCCGACCCGAAGGTCAAGACCGGCTCCGTCGCGTCCATCGCCCAGGCGCTGCTGCCGAGCGTCGTGCAGTTGAAGGTGGAAGGCGCGGACAACTCCAACGCGACCGGCTCCGGCTTCGTCATCGACAACTCCGGCCACATCCTGACCAACAACCATGTGGTCTCGGCCGCCGCGTCCGGCGGTTCGATCCAGGTGGTGACGCAGAAGGGCAAGACCTCCACCGCGCGCTTGGTCGGCCGCTCACCGGCGTACGACCTGGCCGTGGTCCAGGTGGTCGGGGTGGACGCGCCGTCGGTGCAGTTCGGTGAGTCCGCGAAGGCGATCGTCGGGCAGGACGTGGTCGCGATCGGTTCGCCGCTCGGCTTGGCCGGCACGGTCACCTCCGGCATCGTCTCGGCCAAGAACCGCCCGGTCACCGCCGGCGGCGAAGGCGAGATCTCCTACATCAACGCGCTGCAGACCGACGCGGCGATCAACCCCGGCAACTCCGGCGGCCCGCTGGTCGACATGGAAGGGCACGTGATCGGGGTCAACTCCGCGATCGCCACCGTGCGCGGCGCCCAGGAAGGCACCAGCGGCAACATCGGGCTCGGGTTCGCGATCCCGATCGACCAGGCCCGGCGTACCGCCCAGCAGTTGATCGCCTCCGGCAAAGCGTCGTACCCGGTGATCGGCGCGAACGTGGACATGCAGTTCGAAGGTGGCGCCCGGGTCAGCGAGGTCACGCCCGGCTCGCCCGCCCAGCGCGCCGGCCTGCGCACCGGCGACGTGATCATCCGGATCAACAACCAGCCGGTCGACACCGCCGAGGCACTGATCGTCGCGATCCGCGCCCATCGGCCGGGCGAAAGCGTCCGGCTCGACTTCGAGCGGGCCGGGAGAGCACGCCAGGCCACCGTGACGCTGGGCCAGCAGACAGGCTGACCCGTCCGGGACGTCGACCGGCCGCGAGCTACGCTGTCCGCGGCGCAACGCAACGCTCAGGGTTGGGAAAGGTGGGGCCATGTTCGGCATCGGGCCGCTCGAGTTGGCTGTGATCGCGATCGTCGCCATCCTCGTCTTCGGCCCTGACCGGCTGCCCGAGTTCGCCCGCACCGCGGGCAAGCTGCTGCGCCAGGTCCGCCAGATGGTCAACAACGCCCAGAACGACCTCCGCGAGGAGCTCGGCCCGGAGTTCGCCGACCTGGACGTCCGCGACCTCAACCCGCGCAGCTTCGTCCGCAAACACCTGCTCGACGGCATCGACGACGACTTCGACGACAAACCGGTGTCGAACTCGAACGACATGATGACGCCGCAAAGGCTGCCGGCCGGAGTACGAGCGCCGTTCGACCCCGAAGCCACTTAAATGTCCACGCAGGCGCTCTTGCTCGCTCCTTCGTCGCTCCCGCGGCGCTAGCTCCCACCCACCCCCGGGGCGCGGGCTCCTCCGTCGCCCGCTTGGTGACAGCGAGGTGGTCAGGTGAGGCCGCCCGTGTGGCTGGTGAAGGTGGTTGTGCGGGGCAACCCGACTGCCTGAGGTGACTGCGGAGCGCATGGCCGGATTGCTCGAGGGTGGGGTGGCTGTGGAGTGGTTGGGTTCTGCGCCAGCGTCAGAATCCTCGTCGTGGTGGTGCCCGCCGTTGTTACGCTCGCCGGGTGGCGTAGGGCGCGGTGATTGGGCTGGGGGTGGGCTATGGCGGTGGAGAGTGAGCATCGGGGGTCGGACTCGCCTTATGTGGCGCGGGTTTGGCGTGGGCGGACGTCTGGGGTGGAGCAGCTGACGTCTGTTGCCACTTCGACCTGGGAGTTGGTCTTTTGGGAGCAGCAGGGGGTCATGCACGCTGCTGTGCGGGGGCCGGAGACGACGGCGTCTCGTGCCGAGGCGGCCGGGGACTCGGAGTCGTTTGGGATCACGTTCGCGCATGGCACCTCGATGCCTCATCTTCCGATCGGCGAGCTCGTCGACGGTGAACGTGGCAGTCCGTACGTGACCGAACGGACGTTCCTGCTGCGGGGCGAGGAGTGGCAGATTCCCGACTTCGACGACGCGGAGTTGTTCGTGGAGAAGTTGGTGCGCGCCGGCGTCCTCGTCCGGGACCCCCTCGTGAACGAGGTGGTGTGGGGCGGCGCCGCGCGGGTCGGGTCGCGGTCAGTGCAGCGCCGCGTGGCCGCCGCCACAGGACTCACCCAGGGGGCGATCCGTCAGATCGAACGGGCGCGGGAGGCTGCGGTGCTGCTCGGGGCGGGGGTCCCCGCCCTGGAGGTCGTGCACCGGTGCGGGTACTACGACCAGCCGCACCTGGCCCGCTCCCTGCAACGGTTCATCGGCCGAACCGCCACGCAACTGCGTCAGCCTGATCCCACCGCCGATCCCCTGTCGCTTCTGTACAAGCCCGAGGATCCAGCCGGCTCATAGCGTTGTGTGCACGCGGTGACCACCACCGCGACACAACGAAAGGCCACTCCAATGTCAGAAGGCACCGTCACCTCCGCCGATGGCACCACCATCGCCTACACGGCGTGGGGCGCCGGCGACCCGATCGTCATCGTCGACGGCGCGACCGCCTATCGCGCCACCAACCCGTTGAACCAGGAGACGGCGGAACTGCTCGCCGACGAGTTCCTGGTCATCAACTACGACCGGCGCGGTCGCGGGGAGAGCGGCGACACCCCGCCGTACGTCGTCGAGCGCGAGTTCGAGGACCTCGAGGCGATCATCGAACAGGCCGGCCAGGGGCGGCCGGTGACCGTGTTCGGCTGGTCCTCCGGCGGCAATCTCGCGCTCAACGCCGCCCAGGACGGCGTACCGATCGCGCGTCTCGCGCTGTTCGAGCCGAACGCGGCCGTCGACAACGCCCGCCCGCCGCTGCCCGGCGACTACGTCCAGCGCCTCGACGCGGCCGTCGCCGCCGGCCGGCCGGGCGATGCGGTCGCGCTGTTCATGACCGCCGCGGTCATGCTGCCCGAGGAAGCGGTCGCCGGGATGCGCGAGCAGGACTTCTGGGCGGGACTCGAGGCCATCGCCCCCACGATCGCCTACGACGGCCGTCAGGTCGGCGACACGCTCTCGGGCAAGCCGCTGCGCTCCGAGCTGTGGAACAAGATCGACATCCCGGTCCTGGTGATGCACGGGATCGACACCTGGCCCGCCCTGGCCGCGGGCTCCCGCGCCATTGCCGCGCACCTGCCCACTTCCACTCTCACGCCGGTACCCGGTGAGGAGCACTCGACCACCCCCGACGTACTGGCCGCCGCGCTGCGCGCATTCATCAAGGAGAACTGACATGGGCAAGATCGTGCTCACCGAGTTCATGTCCATCGACGGCGTCGTGGAAGCACCCGGCGGAGAGGACTTCAAGTACCCGAACTGGACCTTCGAGTTCGACCGCGGCGACGGCGAACGGTACAAAGAGGCCGAATCGCTCCAGGCTGCCGCGCTCCTCCTCGGGCGCAGGACCTATGAGGGTTTCGCCGCAGCCTGGCCGCAGTACGAGGGTGAACTGGCCGACAAGTACAACACCATGCCCAAGTACGTCGTCTCCCGTACCCTCACCGACCCCAAGTGGGCAGGCACGACCGTGCTGAGCGGCGATCTGGAACAGGACGTGACCCGGCTCAAGCAAGAGGTCGACGGCGAGATCTCCGTGGCCGGAAGCATCCAGCTCGCCCAGAGCCTTCTCGCCCTCGACCTCGTCGACGAGATCCACCTGATGACCTCACCGCTCGTCCTCGGCCACGGCCGCCGGCTCTGGGCAGAGACGCCGGACAAGACCGCGTGGACGCTCAGCGAAGCGACGGCGTACGGCGACAGCACCCTGCTCACCGTCTACCAGCGCCGCACCGTGTCAGCCTGAGGCGACGCCTAACCTCAGCCGCGCTCGATCGGCGTTACGCCCGTGTCCAGTGAGGATTTCTCCCCGTCAAGCCGAGGGTGCGGTCAAGCAGTGCGGCGGTGGACGGAACGGGGACTTCCGGGCCGTAGAGACCCATTTCGCGGCCGAAAGGTGCATGACCAACGGTTTCGGTGTGGACGAAGTCGAGGACCTCGTCGTCGTAGCTGACGTCTTGGCCTGTTGCGCGGGCGAGGTCCCAGCCGTGGACTACGAACTCGACCAGGATCATGCCGCCGATCAACGGGGCGGGAGAGTTCTGACCGCCGAGGGGTGTCAAGCCTTCCCACGCGGCGGGGTCGCTCCAGGCGTCGGCTGTCTGGCGTAGCTGGGTGGCGAGGTCCACGGTGCAGTCTCCGGTGGTGAGGTCGATGTCGTTCTCCGCGGCAGCCGGTGGCATCAGAGCCTCCTTGCGGGCAGCCGCTTCGAGTGACGGGCCCCAGAAGAGGAGATGATTGATCAGGCTCCGTACGTCGTACTCCGCGCACGGCGTCGGCGCGGCGAGTTGGCCGGGCTCGATCGCGCTGACCACCTTGGCGGTTGTTGCGGCGGCTCGAGTCATCAGGTGGTGTCCATGCATGCCGGACAGGTTAGGTCTGGGACTAAATGGCTGTCTTGAACAAACGCGACAAGCGCGAACTCGACTGGCCGCGTCATCAGCGTCACCAGTTCTTCCAGCCGTCCGAGGATCTCGCGCAGTTCGTGGTGCGTTATTGGCATGCGAGTTGGCGGTACACAACGCCGTACCGGCAGTTGATCGTCCCGTTGCCCCAAGTGAATCTGTCGTACCGCTGCGGCAGCCTCCCGGAAATTCACGGGGTTTCTCGCGGCCACACCTTCAGGGAGTTGGCCGGCAACGGTTGCGCATTCGGGGTGACGTTTCGCCCCGGCTGCTTCCGGCATTTCCTCGGCAAGGCAGTGCGGTCGATCACGGACCGATCCGTGCCCGCCGCGGAAGTCTTCGCCGACGTACCGGATCGCCCAGAGATCCCGCTGATCGAGGCGATGCTCCGACAGCGTCTGCCGACCTCCGATCCATCAGCAGATCTCGCCACCGCGGCCATCGACACGATCGCCACAGAGCCCCGCATCCAACGCGTGGATCTCCTCGCCAGACAGCTCGAGGTCAGCGTCCGCCAACTCGAGCGACTGTTCGCCGAGCATGTCGGTGTGGGGCCGAAGTGGGTGATTCGCCGCTATCGCCTGCAAGAGGCCGCCGACCGGATGGCGGAAGCCAAGCCGATCGACTGGGCCACCCTCGCCGACACCCTCGGGTACGCCGACCAGGCCCACCTGACACGCGACTTCACCCGCATGTTCAGCGAACCCCCGACCGCGTACGCCGCCCGCTACCCCAGCAAGCGCTAGCACCTGCCGTCGAATCTGCCGAGGCATGCAACGTCAGCTCCCGGTCGATCCGTCTTGGTCCGTTGACTTCGACCGAGATCTGGGAGGGCCTGACATGGCTCGACGTTCTAGAACGAGGCCCGCGATCGCCGTTGTGGCGATCGCGGGTCTTGCACTTTCCGGGGTGACCGCACAGGCAGGTGCGGCGCCGGTCGCCGGCGAACCCCCAAGCCCTGCTGGCAAACCCTCAGCCCCTGCTGGGAAAGACGTGCAGGTCACGCTGATCACCGGCGACCGGGTCGTCCTGCACGGCGGGGATCCGGCGAAGCAGTCGGTCGAGCGGGGAGCCGGCCGGGACCGCGTCAGCTTCCAGACCTATCGCTCGGGGGATCACTCGTACGTGATTCCGTCCGATGTGACCAAGGCGATCGGCGCCGGTCGGCTGGACAAGCGGCTGTTCGACGTGACCGGGTTGATCAAGGCTGGGTACGACGATGCGTCGTCCACGGTGATCCCCGTGCTGGCGACGTACGACGGGGCGGCCAAGCGCAGCGCGCCGGTGGGCGCGAGGGTGAAGCGGCAGTTGCCGTCGATCAAGGGTGCGGCCCTGGCGGTGGACAAGGCGAAGGCCGGTGCCTTCCTGGCGAAGCCGGGTGGGTCGGCCAAGATCTGGCTGGATGGCATGCGTCAGGTGACGCTGGACCAGACGGTCCCGCAGATCGGTGCTCCGGCCGCGTGGGAGGCGGGCTTCACCGGCAAGGACGTGAAGGTCGCCGTCCTCGACACCGGGATCGACGCGTCACATCCGGATCTGGCGAGTCAGGTGGTGGAGGCGAAGAACTTCACCG
The DNA here is from genome assembly GCF_050943845.1 of Kribbella sp. CA-294648. Lineage (NCBI taxonomy): Bacteria > Bacillati > Actinomycetota > Actinomycetes > Propionibacteriales > Kribbellaceae > Kribbella > Kribbella sp. CA-294648. Next base: position 6,897,469 of record NZ_CP191981.1, on the reverse strand, counting down.
ATGCCGAGACCGGCGATCACTTCGGGCACGGCACGCACGTCGCGTCCACGATCGCGGGCACCGGTGCCGCGTCGGGTGGCAGGTACAAGGGGGTGGCGCCGGACGCGAAGTTGTACGACGGCCAGGTCTGTAACGGCTTCGGCCAGTGTCCGGACTCGGCGATCGTGGCCGCGATGGAGTGGGCGGCCAAGGACATCAAGGCCGCTGTCATCAACGTGAGCCTCGGCGGTCCGGACACCCCGGAGCTCGATCCGCTGGAAGAGGCCGTCAATCGGCTGACCGCGGAGACCGGAGCCTTGTTCGTGATCGCGGCCGGCAACTCCGGTCCGGCCGCCCGGACCGTCGGTTCACCGGGCAGTGCGGACGCCGCGCTGACCGTCGGAGCGGTCGACAAGCAAGACCAGTTGGCCGACTTCTCCAGTCGTGGACCGCGAGTCGGCGACAGTGCGCTGAAGCCGGACGTGACCGGGCCCGGGGTCGCTGTGGTCGCCGCCAAGGCGAAGGACTCGATCATCGGCGAGCCGGTCGGCGAGCAGTACCTGCAGCTGTCCGGTACGTCGATGGCGGCGCCGCACACCGCTGGTGCGGCGGCCCTGCTCATGCAGCAGCACCCGGCGTGGAAGGCGGGTGAGCTGAAGAGCACGTTGATGGGATCGGCCAAGGCGGCCGCGGACCAGACGGCGGTCCAGCAGGGGGCCGGGCGGATCGACGCCGCCGCTGCGGTCAAGCAGAACGTGGTCGCGGTGGAAGGCAATGTGTCGTTCGGGCTGGCGACCTATCCGCACACCGACGACGAGCCGGTCACCAAGACGCTGACCTATCGCAATCTCGGCGACGAGGCGGTCACGCTGCAGCTGGCGGCGACCTTCAACGACGCGGCCGGCAACCCGGCACCCGCGGGTGCGCTGCAGTTGAGCGCGACCACGGTGACCGTGCCGGCCGGCCGGACCGCCTCGGTCCAGGTCACGTCGAACACCAAGCACACCGGGCCGGACGGCTTCTACTCCGGCCGGATCGTCGCGACCGGGGCCGGCCACACGATCGGCGTACCGGTCGCGGTGGAGAAGGAGGTCGAGAGCTACAACCTGACCGTGAAGACGATCAATCCGGCCGGTGCGCCGTCGGACTACCCGGTGGTGATCGTCGATGTCGACAACCCCGAGCTGACCCGGTACGACACCGACGGCACGCTGACGGTCAAGCTGCCGAAGGGGGACTACGTCGTCGAGCACTTCCTGGAGCACGAGCGCGCCGCGGACGACTGGGCGATCTACGAAATGGCTGCTCCGAGCGTCACCCTCGACGCCGACCGGACCGTCGTCCTCGACGCCCGGCTGGCCAAGCCCGTGCGCCAGAGCGCGCCCGCGGCGGATGCCGAACAGGTGAAAACCGAGGCTGGTTTCACCCGGCAGTCGGCGACGCCCGGCGCACTACGCTTCTCGTTGGGGATGGCTGTGTCCCGGGATGCGCTCTACACCCTCGGCACCGGTCCGCAGCTGCCGGCTGCGCAGCTGAGCGGCTACGTGACGTCGCAGCTGGCGAAGCCCGGTGCGGACGGCCGCTTCACCAACACGCCCTATGTGTACCAGCTGGCCAAAATCCAGCCTGGGATGTTCGCCACCGGCTACGAGCGCGTCGCGCGGCCGGGTGACCTTGCGACGGTGACCTCGACGATCAACGCGACGTCCGGGGACAGCGCCTACCGGTTCGTCTGGCCGGTGATCCCCGGCACCGTCCCCCTGTCGCGCGGCATCATGTTCGACACGAAGCGGCCGGTCAGCTTCTACTACGACGAGCTCCCGGACGGCTGGCTCGGTGGGGCGGAGGGCACGGACTGGAGTCTGGAGAGCGTGTCGCCGCAGGTGTTCCGCGCCGGGCAGACGTACCAGGAGCGGTGGAACGCGGCAGCGTTCGGTCCGCGCGTTTTCTGGGCCCAGCGGACAGGCGCAACGATGGTGGTGCTGGCCGGGAACGCGGGTGACGCCGAGGGGCACTACGGTCGTACCCCGCTGGACTCGGGGAGCGTTGCCCTGTACCGGGACGGTGTCCAGGTGGCGAGCAACGACACCTTCGGGTACGTGATCGCCGACGGCCTGCCGGCCGGCCAGGCGACGTACAAGCTGGTGACCACCGGAACGCAGTCGCGGACCGAGTTCGCGACCCGCGTCGACCTGACCGCGACCTTCACCTCGGCCGCGTCCATGCAGGACACGCCGCTGGCGATCAGCACCGTCCGCTTCCAGCCCAAGGTCGACGGCGACAATCTGGCGGCCCGCACCAAGCTCACCGTGCTGCCGGTTGTGGTCGACGGCGCAACGGACCTCAAGTCGCTGAAAGTCGAGGTCTCCGGTGACAACGGCACCACCTGGAAGCAGGCATTGGTCACCCGCACCACCAAGGGCTACCAGGCCGCCTTCATCACCCCGGCCGGCCCCACCGTCTCGCTTCGAGCCCACCTGGTCGATCGAGCCGGCAACACCACCGACCAGTCAGTCATCTCCGCCTACAAACTGAAGTAGTCCGAAACATCCCGAGGCCCTCGCCGGTTGCGGCGAGGGCTTCGGTTTGGCCTGTCAGGTGTGGAGGAGCTCGTAGGTGACGCGGTCGTCCAGGACGCCGGATCGGAGGGAGAAGGCCTGGTGTTCCGTTCCGGCGTGGCGGAAGCCGGCTGCTTCCGCGCTGCGGCGGGCGGCGACGTTGGTACCGGCGGTGCGGATCACCAAGCGCCGCTGACCGAAGCCCTCCGGCACAGGAGCGAAGAACCACTGCGCCACTCCTCGCACCGCCTCGGCGGTCAGCCCCCGGCCCTGAGCCTCGGGATGCAGCCAGTAGCCGAGCTCGCCCGCACCGTTGCGCAGGTCGAACAGCGTGAGGTTGCCTAGAGCAACATCCGACGCGCGATCAGCCAGGCACCAGTTGAACCGCACCCCCGCCGCCGCTTGCTCAGCCATGTCCTTCAGCCAGAAGCGAGCGTCCTCCGCAGTGAAGGGCTGCGGGATGAAGGGCAGAAAATGAGCCGTCGCCTGATTGGTCCGTGCCGTCGTGATCCGCTCGACCTCATCGCCGCGCCAGGTCCGCAACCGCAGCCGGTCGGTCTCCAGCACAGGATTCTCGAACCATGGTCCGCGCGGTGCGCGTCGATCGGACGGTGAGATCCATCCGGTCCAGGCATCGGTACGCCGGCCGCCGGTTTCCGCCATATCCGGAATCGTAGGGCCGAAGTGGAACCCGGTGGCCCAGGCGACTCGGCGGGACCCCCAGTTGCCCCGCACCGCCCACCAGTGAATGACGGCGAACCCGCAAGTGGAGAAGCCGAACTCCAGCGCCAGTCGCACCGCCCGCGAGGCGACGCCGGCTCCTCGGGCCCACGGGGACAAGCCGAAGTGCACACTCGCGTTGCCCAGGCGGTCGGGCTCCAGGCCGACGGTTCCGGCGTACCGGTTCTGGTACTCGATCACGAAGACGAGGCGGGTGCCGGCCGACCACGACTCGGTGATGCCGTGCAGGATCCAGTTGCGCGCGTCAGCGGCGTCGTACGAGGTGTTCTCGCTGGTGTAGCGCTCGATCGCGCCGGGCAGGTCATCCGGGCGCGGCGGACGCAAGGTCACCACGCCGTCGGTCAGGACAGGGGCATCGCTGGGAAGGACCACCCGCGCACTCTTCCGAATGCGCGGGCAGAGGGCAACCGGTAATTCAGTCGCCCAGATTGACGCCCGGAAAATCAGCGGCCGACGGGGGAGAGGCCCAGTTGGCGGCCGAGGAGGCCTCGGGGTTTGCCGCCCAGGCGCTCGGCGATCTCGCCGAGGACCAGGGCAGCCGGGGTCTCCGGGTCTGCCTTCACCAGCGGCTCGCCGATGTCGCCGCCGCTGCGAAGGCGCTCGTCCAGCGGCACCTCGCCCAGCAGGGGGATGTCGTACCCAAGGCGCTGAGACAGGGTTGCCGCCACCCGGGCGCCGCCGCCGGAGCCGAAGATCTCGATCCGGTGCTCGGGACCGCAGTGCGGGCAGGGCAGGAAGGACATGTTCTCGATCACGCCGGCCACTCGCTGGTGCACCATCTGGGCCATCGTCCCGGCCCGCTCGGCCACCTCGGCGGCGGCCTCCTGCGGGGTGGTCACGACGATCACCTCGGCGCTGGTCAGCCGCTGGCCGACCGAGATCGCGATGTCACCGGTGCCCGGCGGCAGGTCGAGCAGCAGGACGTCGAGGTCGCCCCAGTAGACGTCGGCCAGCATCTGCACCAGCGCACGGTCCAGGATCGGCCCGCGCCAGGCGACCACCTGGTCGCGCTTGGGCTTCAGCATGCCGATCGAGATCACCTTCACGCCGTGCGCGGGCACCGGCATGATCATGTCGTCGACCGCGGTCGGCCGCTCGTCGGCCACCCCGAACATCGCCGGGATCGAGTGACCGTAGATGTCGGCGTCCAGGACACCGACCGACAACCCCTTGGCCGCCATCGCGACGGCCAGGTTCACCGTCACCGACGACTTGCCGACGCCACCCTTGCCGGAGGCGATCGCGAACACCTTGGTCAGCGAGTCGGCCCGGGAGAACGGGATCTCCTTCTCCGCCACCCCGCCGCGCAACTGCGTCTGCAGGGCCGCGCGCTGCTCGGCCGACATCACCCCGAGCTCGATCTCCACCCCGGTCACGCCGTCGAGCGCGCTGACGGCGGCGGTGGTGTCGCGGCGCAGCGTGTCCTTCATCGGGCAGCCGGCGACGGTCAGCAGGATTTTCACCGCGACCACGCCATCGGTCTTCACCACGACCGATTCGACCATGCCGAGTTCAGTGATCGGCTTCTTGATCTCCGGGTCGATGACGCCACCGAGCGCGGCGGTCACTTGGTCAGCAGTTGGGGCCATACCCACCAGGCTACGTGCTCCCCACACACCCACCCATCCCGGTCCATGTGACGTAGGCCCGGCAAGGCGACCCTAACCTCAGACGCGGTCGTCCTCGCGGTCCTTGAGTTCCAGTTCGGCCAGCAGGGAGCGGAGTTCCGAGCGGAGGAAGTCCCGGGTGGCGACCTCGCCGACGGACATCCGGAGGGAGGCCATCTCGCGGGCCAGGAACTCCATGTCGGCGCGGGTCCGGTCGTCCACGTCGCGGTCGCGTTCGTACTGGACCCGGTCGCGGGACTCCTGCCGGTTCTGGGCGAGCAGGATCAGCGGAGCGGCGTACGAGGCCTGCAGGCTGAGCGCGAGGGTCAGGAAGATGAACGGGTACTGGTCCCAGCGCAGGTGCTCGGGCGCGAAGATGTTCCAGGTCACCCAGAAGACGATCGTGCCGGTCATGTAGACCAGGAACTGCCCCGTGCCGAGGAAGCGGGCGATCCGCTCGGACAGCCGGCCGAAGGCGTCCGCGTCGTACGCGCGCCGGCGCACGATCGTCCGGCGCAGCTCGCGCGGGATGTCCAGCCGGTCGGCGGCCGGCCGCATCAACCGGCGCTCGTCGCTACTGCGGTCGTCACGGGGCATGGCCGTCCACCTCCTGCTGATCGGGTTCGCGCCAGTCGTCGGGGAGTAGATGGTCCAGTACGTCGTCGACGGTGACCGCGCCGAGCAGCCGGCCCTCGTCGTCCAGTACCGGCGCCGCCACCAGGTTGTAGGTGGCGAGGTACTTGCTCACGGCATGCAGACTGTCGTCCGGCCGGAGCCCGTCGAGATCGGTGTCCAGGGCAACGGACACCAGCGCGGACGGCGGTTCGCGGAGCAGCCGCTGGATGTGCCCGACGCCGATGAACCGGCCGGTCGGCGTCTCCAGCGGCGGCCGGCAGACGTAGATCATCGCGGCCAGGGCCGGGCTCAGTTCCGCGTTGCGGACGTGCGCGAGCGCGTCGGCGATGGTCGCGTCGGCCGGCAGGATCACCGGCTCCGACGTCATCAGGCCGCCGGCCGTGCGCTCCTCGTAGGTCAGCAGCCGGCGGACGTCCTCGGCCTCGTCCGGCTCCATCAGGGTCAGCAGCCGTTCGGCCGTGTCGGTCGGCAGCTCGGCGATCAGGTCGGCCGCGTCGTCGGGAGACATCTCCTCGAGCACGTCCGCGGCCCGCTCGGTGTCCAGCCCGGCCAGGATCTCCACCTGGTCGTCCTCGGGCAGCTCCTCCAGTACGTCGGCCAGCCGCTCGTCGTCCAGAGCCGCAGCGATCTCCTTGCGCCGCTTGGGTGAAAGCTCGTGCAGTACTCCGGCCAGGTCGGCCGGCTTCATCGATTCGAAAGCGGCCAGGATGTGGGTCGCGCCCTGGCCCTCCTCCATCTGCGCGAAGCCGCTCACATCGACCCAGTCGAGCACGTGCGACTGTCCGCGGCGCCGCCGGAACCGCTTCGCGCCCTCGGTCACCGCGACCTTCGACAGCACCCAGTCGCGGGTCCGCCACTGCTCCATCGCCAGGTCGAAGACGGTCGCCTCGGTCCCCGACTCGCGGATCGTCACGGTCCGGTCCAGCAGCTCACCGAGCACCAGTACTTCGGTCGCGCGCTGCTTGAAGCGGCGCATGTTCACCAGCCCGGTGGTTATCACGTGACCGGCCTCGACCGACGTCACCCGGGTCATCGGCAGGAAGATCCGCCGCCGGGTGAACACCTCGACCACCAGCCCGAGCACCCGTGGCGGCTGCGTCCCCTGCCGGAGCATGACGACGACGTCGCGAACCTTGCCGACCTGGTCCCCGTTCGGGTCGTACACCGGGAGACCGGCCAGCCGGGCGATGTAAACGCGCGACGGTGATCCGCTCATGGCACTGAGGCTAGTGCCCCAGGACTAAAACTCCGTACATTGTCCCGGCGCCCGGTGACCGTCAGGTGAGCTTGGGTCGGCGGCTGGAGCGGCGGTGAAGGGTGATCGGGCGTTTGCCGCGAGTCGTGGCAGGGCTGCCTGCGGGCGTCTCCAGTCGCAGGCGGTCGTCGTACCGGCCCGCGGCCTCGGTGATTTCGCCGGTGGGCTCCAGGACGAGCAGGTCGGCTTCGGACTGCCAGCGGTCGAGCTGAGTGTCCAGACCGTCGGCGTTGAGCCGCTCCGTTCGCAGTACCTGGGCTGCGGCGGTCCACTCCTCGCTACCGGGCTCCAGCCGCCGTACTGCGGCCTTCCAGCCCGCCAGGCGACTAGTCGCAGGCTTGGCCGGTACTACGACCTCAGCCGTGCCCGCTTCAGCCAACCCGGGCAGCGGCTGCTCAGCACTCCCAGCCCTGTCAGCCAGTACTACGTACGCACCGTCCACTGTGGCGAACCAAGCAGGGGCGGGCCGGCCGCCGTTCCACGACAACCAGACGAGGCCGGCCTTCTTCATCACCCCGGCGATCTCCGCAACAGCCTCGTCAGTCGTCACCAGCACAGGGTGTCACAAGTCACGGATGGCAGCCTGCACTCCCGCTTGGAACCGAGTGTGGGCACCCAGGCCGTGCAGTAGCGCCGCCAGCTTGCGCTGAGCCGTCCGCGGGCTGACCCCGAGTTCCTGCGCTATCGCCTGATCCGAGAAGCCCGACAGCAGCAGTGAGATCAGCAGACGCGTCTCTGCCTCGTCATCCGGCACAGCAGGCAGCGCCCGCTCCCACTGCCTCTCGAAGAGCTCCTGATAGGCGTCGAGCAACCCGCACGGCTGCAAGATCGCAGCACGGTCCTCCCCGAGCACTATCAGCCCCAGCCGCTCGTCGAGGAGGTACAGCTCCATCGGCAGCAGTGGCACCACTCGCGCCTCGGCAGGAGCGTCCGTCGGCAGTACTGCCGCCTCATAGATGGTCCGGCAGTCCACATGGACCTCGACGGGCGGTTGCTGCGACCGGATCAACCTCCGCACCTCGGACCGCGCCGCCTGCTGGACCTGGGCGACCCGTTGACGCACAGCCGCCACACCGCTCACGTACTCGATCAGTGTCGGCGTCGGCCTGGTCACATGCTTGCGGTAGGCGACCTTGAGGGCGGCGATGTGTTCGCGGGCCTCCCGCAGCCGCTGCTCGTGGTCGACCAGCAGCACCTCCAGCGCGATGTCCGGCGACACTGCGACGGTGACGCCGTCCACCAGCGTCGCCAGTCCCTTGTCCACCAGGGCCGTCACCGCGTCGCTGTCAGCCACCGGCTCATGCGAGACCAGAGCCCGGTACGCCGCGTGCTCGGCCGGCGTCAGCCCGAGCACTGTCAGGTCATCCGTCATGTGGGTCCAACCATCCCCGCAGTACAGCCTGGTAGCCCGCCTGGAACCTGGTGTCGGTACCCAGCCGTAGTCGCATCCGCTCGATCCTGGACCGCACACTGCGCTCGGTCCAGCCGAGCTGGGCGGCCGACTCGCTGTCGGTGAGCCCTGACATCAGCAGGGCGAGCAGGTCGCGCTCCTGGTCGGTGGGCTCGTCCGCGCTGCTTGACTGCCCGGCGTACGTGGCCAGCGGGATGGCCCGGCTCCAGAGCTGCTCGAACAGGCCCTGCAGCCCGGTGACCAGGACCGGGTCATGGATCAGCAGACCGGCCGTGTAGCTGGTCGCGTTGACGTCGATCGGGACGAACGCCATCGGCCCGTCGGTCAGCAGCATCTTGAGCGGTACGTCGCCGACCCGGGCCTGCTCGCCGTCGTTGACGCCCCGCACCCGGGCCGCCAGTCGCCCCGGCCGGTCCACCGAGCGGGTCCGGTCGTAGAGGATCCGGATACTGATGTCCATCTCGGCGAGCTTCTCCAGCGGCTCCTGGTCCACCTGCGACGGGTCTTCCATGAACGGCGGCGCGTCCGAGAAGGACAGCTCGCCCTTGGCGCTGCGGACCAGCCGCTCGATCCCGTCGGCGATCTCCGGCTCGCCCCGCAGGACCTCGATCAGCTCGGGCGGCTCGCTGCGCGCAGTACTGGTGTGGAAGCGGGTGGCGAGCAGGACGGTCTCCTGCCGGGCCTTGGCCAGCTCCAGCTCGCGGTCGCGGACCAGGAGCTCCAGGGTGATGTCCGGCGGGAGCACGAGGTAGCGCGGTGGGTCGGACGGCATGAGCGTGATCAGGCCGAGTTCCACCAGCCGGTCGGCGGCGGCCGGGTCGCCCACTTCCGCCTGCGTCAGCGGCCGGTTGGACACGAGTCGCTCATACAGGTCCTGCTCAGCGCGGGTCAGACCGAGTGGCTCCAGCACTGCACGATCATCGCCCACACCGGGGTCTGTGTCTTGCGGTGACCCCCACCACATCGCCGACTGGCGTGAGCGATGTCACCGGCGCCGAGCGGGCGGTTTCGCCGTACGCTGCGAGTGACTGACGGGTAACCGAGCTTAGGGATGCGGCGATGGCTGACGAGACAACCACCGGCAAGGCCTTCCGGAGCAGGCGTTCGTGCCTGGCGACGCCGGGCTCCAACCCGCGCTTCCTGGAGAAGGCCAAGGGCCTGGACGCCGACCAGGTGTTCCTCGACCTGGAGGACTCGGTCGCGCCGATCGCCAAGGTGGACGCGCGCAAGAACATCGTCGCGGCGCTGAACGAGGGCGGCTGGGGCAGCAAGACCCGGGTGGTCCGGGTGAACGACTGGACCACCGAGTGGACCTACGCCGACGTGATCGAGGTGGTCGGCGGGGCCGGTGCCAACCTCGACTGCATCATGCTGCCGAAGGTGCAGACCGCCGAGCAGGTGGTCGCGCTCGATCTGCTGCTGACCCAGCTGGAGAAGGTGCACGGCCTGGAGCCGGGCCGGCTCGGGATCGAGGCGCAGATCGAGAACGCGCTCGGCCTGACCAACGTGAACGCGATCGCGGCCGCCTCGCCGCGGGTCGAGACGATCATCTTCGGCCCGGCCGACTTCATGGCCTCGATCAACATGAAGTCGCTGGTGGTCGGCGAGCAGCCGCCCGGGTACGACGTCGGTGACGCCTACCACTACATCTTGATGCAGATCCTGATGGCCGCCCGGGCGTACGGGAAGCAGGCGATCGACGGGCCGTACCTGCAGATCAAGGAGCTGGACGGCTTCCGCCGGGTCGCGAGCCGCTCGGCCGCGCTCGGCTTCGACGGCAAGTGGGTGCTGCACCCGGACCAGATCGCCGCCGCGAACGAGGTCTACTCGCCGCGCCAGGACGACTACGACCACTCCGAGAACATCCTCGATGCCTACGACCACTACACCTCGGCCGCCGGTGGCGCCCGCGGCGCGGTGATGCTCGGCGACGAGATGATCGACGAGGCGTCCCGCAAGATGGCCCTCGTCATCTCCGCCAAGGGCCGCGCCGCCGGCATGACCCGCACCAACATCTGGAAGCCCGAGGCCTGACCGCGCCACCACTGGTGGGTTCGCACCCTCTTTTGGCACCTTGAACAAGTCATTTCCTGTTCAAGGTCACCGGAAGGTGTTCAAACCCACCAGAGGGGGCTGGGGGGTCAGCTGAAGGTGAGCGCCTTGAGGATGTGGATCGGGCGGGCCGGCGGGCCGTCCAGGTCCGGGTCGGCGATGCCGGCCTTGACCATCCGGTCGAAGGTGGCCATCCCGTGGATCACCCGGCCGAGCACGGTGTAGTTCGGCGGGATGTTGGCGAACGAGTGCACGACGAAGAACTCGCTGCCGTTGGTGCCCGGGCCTTGGTTGCCCATGGCAACGGTGCCGCGGGGGTAGGTCTCCTTGCCGGTCACCTCGTCGGGGAACTTGTACCCCGGTCCGCCCTCCTCCTGCCGATAGATGTCACCGCACTGCAGGACACCGAGCCGGGCGGAGTTGGTCAGCCGGAAGCACTGGGTCCTGTCGTAGAACCGGCTGTTGGTCAGGTGCACGAAGCTGGACACGCCACAGGGCGCGTTCGCGCGATCCATCCGGACCACGAACGAGCCGTAGTTGGTCGCGAAGAACACGTCGACGGTGCCCTTCGCGACCGCGGTGGCCGGTGGGATGGTGACCGGCTTGGCGGCCGGGTTCTCCGGAGTCGGGGTGAACTCGCACTGCACGGTCGGCGGCCGGGTCCCGGCCGGTGCGGCGGGCGCGGCGCCCGCGGTGGTCGAGGTCAGGGTCGACGCGGCAAGTCCGGCGACGACCAGCAAGCTGAGTTTGCGCAACATACGGGTCAACCTAGCTGCGGGTGACAGCGATGTCACCGGATTCCCGGCCCATCAAACGCCCGACCCGTACGCCGGGCCGCCGGGCAGCCCGGCGTACGCGTGGGGGCTTTGATGGCCTGGGGGTCCGCCACCTCAGGTTTTGCCGAAGGAAAGGGCCGCGCACTCGCACCGGGCGGGCGAGCCGCCTAGGGTGGGGCGCTGATCGGCTGACAGTGAGGTGTTGGGTGTGAACGGCGAGGTACTCGCGGGGCGCTATCGATTGCTGGCCCCGCTGGGGCGCGGCGGCGCGGGCGAGGTGTGGCGGGCCGAGGACTCGGTGCTGGCCCGACCGGTGGCGGTGAAACTGCTGCGCCGGCTGGAAGGCGACCCGGTGGACGCCGTCGAGCGCTTCCGCACCGAGGCACGCGCGTCGGCCCGGCTGACCCATCCGAACGTGGTCGCGACCTACGACGTCGGTACTGCGAACGGCCAGGTCTTCCTGGTGATGGAACTCGTCGACGGGCCGGACCTGGCGCAGTTGCTGCGCTCGAAGGGGTTGCCGCCGGATCAATTCGTCGCTGACATCGCACTGCAGGGTGCTCGCGCGTTGGATGCGGCCCACGCGGCGGGGATCGTCCACCGCGACGTGAAACCCGGCAACCTGTTGCTGGCGCCCGACGGCACACTCAAGATGACCGACTTCGGTATCGCCCAGGCCGTTGGCGTCGACAACTCCACTGGACCGGTACTACTCGGCACCGCCGGCTACGTCTCGCCCGAACAGGTCCGCGGCGAGCGCGCCACCCCCGCCAGCGACTGGTACGCCTTCGGCTGCGTCCTCTACGAACTCCTCGAAGGCACGCCACCCTTCACCGGCACAGACGTCATGAACGTCATGCACCAACACCTGGACACCCCACCACCCCCAGTCCGCCAGACCGAGACAGTCCCCGGCCTAGCAGACCTAGTCATGACCCTCCTCTCCAAAAACCCAGCCGCTCGCCCCTCCTCAGCCGCTGCAGTAGCCGCGTACCTGAACAGCTCCACGACCCAACCCGCAGACAACAGCACCCGAGTCCTGCCGACGCTTCCGGCACAGGTAGTTGGAGGCTCCGCAGAAGCAGCTGCAGGGTCGGCGCCGGTGGCTGCGGCGGGGATCTTGCCGGCGGGTGCGTTTGACGAGCGTGACGAGCCGGTTGAGCGGGAGTCGCGGCGGGGAGCGTTTGTGAAGGCCGGTGTGGCGGCTGGGGTTGTGGTGGTTGGGGTGGTTATTGCTGTGTTGTTGCGGCAGGGGGTGGCTTCTGATTCGCCGGCTCAGGCGGGTGGGGTGCCTTCGGTTACTCCGTCTGTGACGGTCAAGGCGGTGGTGACGCCCAAGGCGACTCCTACGCCGAGTAAGACGCCCAGTAAGAAGCCGACGCCCAAGAAGACCGCTACGAAGAAGCCGTCTACTCCGCAGGTCGGTTCGCCGGCGTCGCTGCGGTTGTTGGCCCAGATGCTGCGGCAGCACGAGCAGGAGCGCGGCATGAAGACCGCGCGCGAGGCTGCCAAGGATCTGGATCAGGCGGCCAAGGCGCTCGAGGAAGACGACGTCGAGCAGGCGAGGAAGCAGTTCCAGCAGGCCAGGCAGCGGCTGCTGGAGGCTCAGCGCGAAGGGCGCTGGCGCTCCACCCCGCAGATCTCCGCCATGTTCGCGGTCATCGGCGCTACGTTGCGGGAGGACGACGGCGACGGCGACAACAACGACGGTGACGGCAGCGGCTGGAACGGCAACGGCTGGAACAGCAACTGAACCAGCCGGCCGAACCCCGCGCACCGCAGTACCGGCGTGAGGCAGGTGACGGTCGCGGGGTGGCCGGTGTCACAGCGGGTGTCGGGCTGGGCCGACATGCTGGGAGCCGCGATACTCACCAGTAGTGCCGTAGCTAGGGGTCGCGGGCCGACGGAAGGAGCGCCGCTGATGAGCAGGTTGCAGCAGACCGAGGGACTCACCGACATCCAGGAGGAGATCCTGAAGACGGTCCGGGCCTTCGTCGAGTCCGAGATCCTGCCGGTGGCGACCGAGCTGGAACACAAGGACGAGTACCCGACCCAGATCGTCGAGGGCCTCAAGGAGCTCGGCCTGTTCGGGCTGATGATCCCGGAGGAGTACGGCGGGCTGGGCGAGTCGCTGCTCACCTACGCGCTCTGCGTCGAGGAGATCGCCCGCGGCTGGATGAGCGTGTCGGGCATCATCAACACGCACTTCATCGTCGCCTACATGCTGCTGCAGCACGGCACCGACGAGCAGAAGCAGAAGTACCTGCCGCGGATGGCCGCCGGCGAGGTCCGCGGCGCGTTCTCGATGTCCGAGCCCGGCTGTGGTTCCGACGTCGCCGCGATCAAGACCAAGGCCGTCAAAGATGGTGACATGTACGTCGTCAACGGCCAGAAGATGTGGCTGACCAACGGCGGCAGCGCCAACCTGGTCGCCGTCCTGACCAAGACCGACGAGGGCTCGGACTCGGTCTACAAGAACATGACCACCTTCCTGGTCGAGAAGGAGCCGGGTTTCGGTGAGGTCGACAAGGGCCTGACCGTGCCGGGCAAGATCGAGAAGATGGGCTACAAGGGCGTCGACACGACCGAGCTGATCTTCGACGGCTACCGGATCGACGCCGGCCAGATCCTCGGCGGCGTACCGGGCAGGGGTTTCTACCAGATGATGGACGGTGTCGAGGTCGGCCGGGTGAACGTGGCCGCGCGCGGCTGCGGGGTGGCCCGGCGGGCGTTCGAGCTCGGCATCTCCTACGCCCAGCAGCGCGAGACGTTCGGCAAGAAGATCGCCGAGCACCAGGCGGTGTTGTTCCGGCTGGCCGACATGGCGGTCAAGGTGGAGGCCGCGCACGAGCTGATGGTCAAGGCGGCCCGGAAGAAGGACGCCGGTTCGCGCAACGACTTCGAGGCCGGCGTGGCGAAGTACCTGGCCAGTGAGTACTGCTCACAGGTGGTCGAGGACTCGTTCCGGATCCACGGCGGCTACGGGTTCTCCAAGGAGTACGAGATCGAGCGGCTCTACCGCGAGGCGCCGATGTTGCTGATCGGCGAGGGCACGGCCGACATCCAGCGGATGATCATCGGCCGTCGTCTGCTCGAGGACTACAAGCTGTAGGACTTCAGTGCGCTGGTACTGCGGGCCGCGCGTTCTGGCGCAGGCTGCCGGAGCCGTGGCCGGACAGTAGCCAGATGCCCAACTGGGTCACCTCGTGCTGGACGGATGCGCCGACTCGCCGCGTGGTGATCAGCCCCGCCTCCCGCAGTACGGTCGCCTGGTGGCTGGCCGCGGCCGGGGAGATCTTGCAACGGCGGGCCAGCTCGGTCGTCGTACAGCCGGTCACTGTGGCTTCCAGCGCGGCGGCGCGCGTGGAGCCGAGCAGGGAGCCGAGGACGTCCGAGGAGTCCGTCGAGTCGGAGGTGGCCTGGCGCAGGATGCCCGGCGCGTGCTGGATCGGGTAGACCAGGATCGGCTTCAGCTCGGGATCCCGCAGCTTGGTGGGGACCTGCCAGCAGAAGGCGGACGGCTGCAGCTCGATGCCACGCCCGTCCAGGTAGAGGTCGCGGTCCTGCATGTCCAGCACCTGCAGCACCGGCGCCACCCAGCGGACGCGCGGGTGCAGCGTCGACAGCAACCGGTCGACACCGTGCCGTGCAAGGGCTTCGCCGCGATGCGCGTGGTCAGCGGAGACGTGGGTGCCGATCGACTTCCAGTACGGCGCGATGGCGGCATCGTGGTACGACCGGATCGCCCGGCCGAGCTTGTGCAGGGCGCTGCTCTCGCCCTGTGCCAGCTCCCGGGTCCACGGGGAGACCGGACGGTACCTGCTCAGCAATTGCAGCTGGCTGCGCAACTGCTGACGTGGCGTCGACAGCATCAGCTCCAGCGCGGTCTCGAAGTCCGGCGCGGACGCGGCCGGGGTGAGGAAGTCGGGGGAGTAGCCCTTCGGCGGGGTCAGCTCGAGCAGCAGCCGCATCTGGTCCGGCGCCACCTTGGTGCGGATCGAGCGGCGCCAGTCCTCGAAGATCAGCCGGCCCTCGGAGTGCTGGAGCATGTGCAGACTGAGCAGGATCTCCCACGACGGCGCCGGCTTCGTGGAGACGGTCGTCCGCGCGAGGTCGCGTGGAGTGAAATGAATGCGCAGCACGGAACCCTCCCTCATCCTCAGCGTCCCGGCGTCCCCGTTGCCGTCGGTCGCGGATCGTGGCGGACCACTGACCGAACGCTATGGCCCGATTGAATCAGGTCTATTCCAGAGCACACAACCGTTTGAGTCACACTCGGCCGGGGCAGTGGCGGCCATGGCAAGAGGTTGCCAACCGGCCGGAGAACGGGTATGGCGGCCGGCCGGTCAATGCGGGTGGCGGTGAGTTGTCAGAGCCACCGATTGCGCTTGAACAACAGGTAGAGCACCGTGCAGGCGGTCAGCATCAGCCCGAGCACCGCGTAGTACCCGTACTTCCAGGTCGTCTCGGGCATGTTGTCGAAGTTCATCCCGTAGACGCCGGCGATCATCGTCGGCACCGCGAGGATCGCCACCCAGGCAGAGATCCGGCGCATGTCGTCGTTCTCCGACACCTGGACCTGGGCCAGCCCGGCCTGCAGGATCGAGCTCAGCAGCTCGTCGAACGAGACCACCTGCTCCTTGACCCGCAGCAGGTGGTCGTCGACGTCGCGGAAGTAGTTCCTGGTCTCGTCGCTGATCAGCGGGTGCTCCTGTGTCGACAGCGCGCGCATCGGGCCGGTCAGCGGCGCCACTGCCCGCTTCAGCTCCAGTACCTCGCGCTTGAGCTGGTACACCCGGTCGATGTTGCGCCAGCCCCGCGGGCTGAACATGTCGACCTCGATCAGGTCGATGTCGGCCTGTACCGCGGCCGCGACGGCAAGGTAGCTGTCGACCACATGGTCGGCGATGGCGTGCAGTACGCCGCCCGGTCCGGCCGCCAGACGTTTCGGCACCTTCTCCAGCTGCTGCCGCAGCCCGGTCAGCTCGCCGTGGTCCCCGTGCCGCACGGTGATCACGAAGCCGGGACCGCAGAAGACCATCACCTCACCGGTCTCCACCACCTCACTGGTGGCGGTCAGGTCGCCGTGCGGCACGTACCGGACCGTCTTCAGTACTGCGAACAGCGTCTCGCCGTACCGCTCCAGCTTCGGCCGCTGGTGTGCCTCGGTGGCGTCCTCGAGCGCCAGCTGGTGCAACCCGAACTCACTGCCGAGCACTGCCAGCTGGCGCTCGTTGGGCTCGAACAGACCGATCCAGACGAACCCGTCGCCGCGTCTGGCCCGGGTGAGGGCGTCGACGTACGACGCGGGCCGGGGGTCGCGGCGGCCGCCCCGGTAGTAGGCCCAGTCGACCAGGGCGCCGTCCAGCTTGCCGCTGCCGACCAGGTCGAGAGGTGCGCCGGCACCCGGGGAACGCCTGGCGAAGACGCGTCCCACCCGGCGTGTCGCGCCCATGTCCCACTTCCATCCGGTCATCGAGGCGAGGCTATCAACGGCCCGTCACCAGTCGTCGGCAATGATGGAGTTGCCAGCAAGCGGAGAGGAACGACGATGACCACGCAGGGCATGCCCTCGATGGACCCCAGACCCACCGGTCTGACGATCGGGACCTATGACACCTACCGGGAGGCGCAGCGAGCGGTCGACTACCTCTCGGACGAGAAGTTCCCGGTCGAGCACACCACCATCGTCGGCAACAACCTTCGCCAGGTGGAGAAGATCACCGGGCGGCTGAGCTGGGGCAAGGCACTCACCGCCGGGCTGGCCAGCGGCGCCTGGTTCGGCCTGTTCGTCGGTGTCCTGCTCGGCTTGTTCACCAGCGGCAACGGCGGCTGGCTGGCGGCCGTGGTGACCGGCGTGGTGCTGGGCGCGCTCTTCGGGATGGCGTTCGGTGCGATCGGCTACGCCCAGCTCGGCGGCCGCCGCGACTTCACCTCGCGCACCGCGGTGGTGGCGACGACGTACGACGTGCTGTGCGACTTCAAGCACGCCGAAGAGGCCCGGAACCACCTGGCCAAGCTGGCCCTCAAGGGCGAGGTCGCCCCGCGGCTGCCGGAGCAGTCGAACTAGGAACGCAGGGCACTAGCTGACACCGGGGACGAAGCCGGTCTCCTCCTGGATCCTGGCCGCTTCGGTGGCGTGGCCGGCGGCAGGTTCCACGACGGCGAGCAGGAGCAAGGCACGGCAGGCGAGGATGCGATGGCCGAGCTGGCGGGCGGACCGCAACGCCTGCTTGGCCAGCTCCGCTGCCCGTTCCGGTTGCCCTCGCCCCAGGTCGGCTTCGGCCAGGCCCAGCACGGACTCCGCGACTGTGGCCTGGTGGCCGTTGCTGCGGGCGATACCGCGAGCAGCCTGGTGATGGCGCGCAGCGTCGTTCCAGTGGCCCCGCCGGCTGCAGATCTTTCCCAGGACGTTCAGAGCCGCGGCCTCGTGCCACGGCCGGCCGCTGCCGTGGCTGCGGGTCAGTGCCCTTCTGGTCCAGCTCTCGGCCTCCTCCAGGTAGCCCAGATCGGCGTAGAGCAAGGCCGTCTCGTACTGCTGCGGCAGTGACTCGTCCTCCGACTGCGCGGCCTCGCTGAGATCCGTCTCTGCTTGGGTCAGGTCTCCCAGTAACCGGTGGGCCACGCCTCGGTTGAACAGAGCCACTGTCCTGCTGCGGCTGTCGGGCGCGATGGCGACAGCCTCGTCCGCGGCCGCGAGTGCCCCGGCGAGGTCGCCCAGGTTGCACTGCGCATTGCTGAGGCTGTTCAGGGCGTTGGCCAGAGCTACCGGGCGGTCGTGCTCGCGCAGACCGGCGACTCCCCGCTTCAGCAACTCCGCTGCCTTCAGCGACTGGCCCTTATCGTCGTAGGCCATGCCCAGGTTGCAGAGCAGTGCCGAGTACCCCAGGGTGAATCCCGCCCGCGCGTAGAACTCCGCAGCCTCACGGGCCAGCTCGATGGCCGCGGCGTTGTCGCCACTGACGAACTGCAGCGCTCCAAGACTGTGCAGCATCGCGCCTTGCCCGCCGAGGTCGCCACTGTTCCTGGCGGCCGCCATCCCGGCCAGAACCGTTGCCCGCCACGCATCCAGCCTATGGTTGATGGTCAGGTAGTGGCGGAGGATGTCGGCCAACTGCCACGCCACCTGATTCGGGCCGCGCTCGGCAGCGCGCTTGATCATGGCAACCAGGCCCGCCTCCTCCTGCTCGAGCCAGGTGTGCGCCTCGTCGGGGTCGCCGAACGTCTGCGAGCCGAGTCGAGGTGTCAGCCGGACCGCAGGCAGGTAGGCGAAGCGGGTAGCGGCGTCAGCGGTCGACAGGTACCACTCACACAGTCGCAGCCAGGCCGCCTGGGCTTCCGGCTCCGCCTCGGCACGCTGTTCGGCGTACAGGCGGATGAGGTCGTGCATGCGGTACCGGTCGGCTTGGCGGACCAGCAGGTTGGCGCTGACCAGGCTGTCGAGGAGTGTGCCGGCCTCCTGCGTTCCCGTGCCGAGTAGTGCGGCGGCAGTCGGGATTGTCACGTCTGGACCGGGCACCAGTCCCAGTAGGGCGAACAGGTGTCGGGAGTCGGGGAGCAAGCCCTCGTACGAACGCGCGAAGGCGCCCTCGACGGCTGCGTCGGGTTCACCGACTACTGACAGCGCCAGCAACCTGTTGCTGCCCCGAAGCTCCTCGACGTACGCCGCGATCGAGTCCTCCGAGCGTTGAGCCAGGTGACCGGCGGCGATCCGCAGAGCGAGGGGGAGACAGCCACAGAGCTTGGCTAGCTCCTCCACAGCCGGTAGCTCACCATCGACTCTTTCCGACCCGAGTACAGCCCGCAGTAGCTCAACGGCTTCGGCCAACTCCAGTACTGCGACCGTCGTGCCCAATGCGCTGTCCAGGACACTCAACCCGGCCAGCTCATTCCGGCTCGTCACCAGTACTGCGCTGTCGCGTGAGCCCGGCAGTAGTGGCCGGACCTGCGGTGAGTTCTTGGCATCGTCGAGCAGGATCAGGACCCGCTTGTCGGCCAGTAGCGAGCGCAACCGGGCCGACAGTGTGTCGACATCACCCGTCATCGCCTCAGCACCGGCCAGCTCCAGCAGCGAGCGCAGTACCTCCAGTGGGTCCCTCTCGGAGTCACCGGCGCCGTCCAGGCGCACGTACCACTGCCCGTCGGGATACCTGCTCCGCAACCGGTGAGCGACCCGCACTGCCAGCGCCGTCTTGCCCGCACCCGGCGGCCCGCTGATGGTGACCACCGGTACTGCGGCAGGGCTCGTCAGCCGGTCCAGGATCGCGTCCACCTCGTCCTGACGGCCGACGAAGTCCCCGATGTCGAGTGGGAGCTGCCGGTGCACCTGCCACTCGGCCGAGGCCGCCGGGCGCTCAGTCTGTTGCCCGGCCAGTACGGCGATGTGGACGCGACGGATCTCCTCACCGGGATCGACACCCAGCTCGTCCCGCAGCAGAGCAGCCACCTGGTGGTACGCCGCCAGGGCGTCACCCTGCCGAGCCGAGTTGTGCAGGGCGAGCATCAGCTGGGCCCAGAACCGCTCGCGGAGCGGGTACTGCTTGGTCAGTGCGGTCAGCTCCGGTACCAGTTGGGTGTGCTCACGCAGGGTGAGCCGTTCGTCGATCAGCTGCTCGGTGACGCGCAGCCACTCCTCCTGCAGCACCGCTCTCTGGTCCCGGACCACCGGGTAGTCCAGGGTGCCGGTCAGCGGCTCCCCTTCCCACAGCTGCAGTGCCGCCGTCAGGTCCTCGATGGTGCCGGCAGCCGCCAGCAGCCGGAACTGCAGAAGGTCCAGCTGGTGATCCTCGACATCCAGTCGGTAGCCGCCGATCACCGTCTGGAGCCGGGCTTCCGGGCCGAGCACGGCCCGCAGCCTCGACACGGCCGTGTGCAGGGCGCGCTGCGGCCGGGTCGGCGGCTCACCACCCCAGAGCCAGAGGACCAACTCCGGGAAGGTGACGGTCTGGTTCGCGTTGATCAGCAGGGCGGCCAGCAGGTTCCGCAACCGGGGTGCCCCGATCGGCACCTCCGTTCCCTCCTCAAGGACCGCAATGGGACCTAGCAGACGGAAGACGGGACTCATGCAGGTCAGTGTTACCTGACCAGGGGTCGGTACCTTCCAGCAACGCGTGTCCGAGTTGGGTTGCCTGATGGATCACCGATTTGCCCCGGCGCTGCGAAATGATCAGACCGGCGTCCCGCAGTACGGCGGTCTGGTGGCTGGCAGTGGCCAAGGTGATGCTGCAGGAGCGAGCCAGCTGAGTCGTGGTCGCGCCCTCGACGGTCAGGGCCAGGACGGTCGCGCGGGTCCGGCCGACCAGTGAGGCCAGCCGCTCCTGCGTGTCCTCACTCGAGCGCTCCTTGTGCAGCAGCCCACCGGCGTACTGGACCGGGAACACGAGGACCGGGGGGAGCTGGTCGTCCATCAGCTTCGTGGGCTGCTTCCAGCAGAAGTACGACGGCTGCAGCCGCAGACCCCGGCCGTTGAGCCGCATCTCCCCGTCCGGGAAGGCGGGGATCTCCAGGACCTGCCCCTGCCAGCGCGCCTGCGGGTGGATCCCGGTCAGCATCGACCCGACTCCACCTGTGGTCAGCTGGTGCATCCGGTGCCGGTTGTCCGCCTGCACCGCCGACCGCAACGACGGCCAGTACGCCGCCAGCGCGGACCGGTGGTACACCCGCACCGAGTGGCCGAGCCGATGCAGGCTCTCCGGGCGGGCCTCGCTGAGCTGGCGCACCCAAGTGACCGACGTACGGTTCGGCTTCAGCAGCGACAGGTCCCTGCGGACCCGGTGGCGTGGCGTCGACAACATCAGGTCCACCGCGTCACCGAAGTCACTCGACTGGCTGGTCGGCGTCAGGAAGTCGGGGGAGTAGCCCACCGGCGGCGCCAGCGCGGCCAGCGGTCCGACCACCTCCCGTTGGAGCCTGCGACGCATCCGCTGCCGCCAGGCGCCGTACGCGAGCGGGCCGTCCTCGACCTGCAGCATGTGGAGGCTCAGCAACACCTCCCAGAGCGGGTCCGGCTCCGCGGCCAGCGTCGTCCGGGCGATGTCCTCGGCGGTGAAGTGAATACGCAGCATGCTGTTCCTTCCCAGTCCGGAGCCTCCAAGGCGGCTCCAGCGGCCCCAGAAGACCAGGGAAACAGCAAGGCCTTACCGATCGCTCACCTGC
The DNA here is from genome assembly GCF_050943845.1 of Kribbella sp. CA-294648. Classification (NCBI taxonomy): domain Bacteria; kingdom Bacillati; phylum Actinomycetota; class Actinomycetes; order Propionibacteriales; family Kribbellaceae; genus Kribbella; species Kribbella sp. CA-294648. The sequence continues at coordinate 6,876,299 of NZ_CP191981.1, read as the reverse complement.
GGGTGACGTATCTCTCCCGGGCCGTGACGCTGCTGAGAGGAAGGCCACGCGGCGAGGTACTGCCGCTGCGGCCCCCGATTGGGCAGCATGGGCCGCGGGACGGGGTCAGCGGAAGGAGCAGGGATGCAGTTCGGTCGCAGTTACGAGGAGTTCGAGGTCGGCGCGGTGTACAAGCACTGGCCCGGCAAGACGGTCACCGAGTCCGACGACCACCTGTTCTGCCTGCTCACGATGAACCACCACCCGCTGCACCTGGACGCCAACTACGCCGAGCAGACCACCCAGTTCGGCAAGAACGTTGTGGTTGGCAACTACATCTACTCGATCCTGCTCGGCATGTCGGTCCCCGACGTGAGCGGCAAGGCGATCGCCAACCTGGAGATCGAGTCGTTGCGGCACATCGCCCCGACCTTCCACGGCGACACCATCTACGGCGAGACCACCGTGCTGGACAAGTGGGAGTCCAAGTCCAAGGACGACCGCGGCGTCGTCTACGTCGAAACCAAGGGCTACAAGCAGGACGGCACCGTGGTCTGCCTGTTCAAGCGCAAGGTCATGGTCCCGAAAGACAGCTACCTGCAAGCCCGCGGCGGAGACCAGCCGGCCCGCCCCACCCCCCTCACCTGACCCACCCCCGCCCCACCCCACCCCACCCCACCCCACCGCCGGCTGGCTGCCGGCGCATCCCGAAACGTGCACTTTGTGCACCGGGTGAGTGGCTACCTGCCAGTACGACGCTCAGGTGCTGCACAAAGTGGGATTTAGGGGTTGGGTGGGCGGAGCTCGACCAGGACGGCGCTGGGCATCTGCAGGATGAGGGTTACTGCTTCTGTTGATCGTTCCAACGGGGTCGTGCGGAGTGTGTTGCGCTCGGCAAGTAGTTGCCACTGGTCGTCGGTCGGCCAGTCGCCGATCTCCAGAGCTTCTGCCTCCGCCACCAGGTTGCCCGAGTCCTCGGACAGCCAGGTGGCGGTTGCCTGCCACGACGGATCTACGCCGGGGAAGTTCAAGGTGATCTCCCGGCCGAGGTCGGCCGCGCCCTCCGCCTTGGACTGGTCGAGGGTCAGGTTCCAAACCAGTACGGCGATCCGGTCGCGATCCCGGGATGCCCACGCCTCCACCAGACTCCCGCCACCGTCGCCCTCGACGACCACGGGCAGCTCGACCGGACCGAGACGGCTCAGCAGCGACAGCGCGTGGAAGCGTGGCTTCGCCAGCCCGCCGACCGTCTGCAGCCCGAATCCGCCGTGCAGCAGCCGCGGCGGCCGGCCGAGCTCCTCGAAGTGGTCCGACGCCACCCAATAGGCCAGCGCGTCCACCCGCCCTGCCGCCGAACGCATCCCGCGCAGCAGGAACACCCCGGAGAACACCGAGTCGCTGATCGGATTGAAATGCGTCGGCGTCACGCCCCACTCGGTCCACAGGATCCGCGCCTCGCCGAACCCGTGCCGCTCCAGCGACGCCCGTACGTCGAGCGGCGGGCTCCCATAGGTGTGCGTCGTCACGAAATCCACGGCCGCACCACTCGAGGCCGCATGCGCAAGCAGGTCGTCCACCCACCCGGCTGCAGCAGAGGACGGACCGCCGACGGCCAGCCGCGCGTCGACGGACTTCACCGCGGCGGCGGTCACGTCGTACAGGTGTAGCCACTCCGTTTTCGTGCCGGACCAGAAGACCTCGAGGTTCGCCTCGTTCCACACCTCGAAGTCCCAGGTCAGTACTTCGTCCAGCCCGTACCGGTCGACGAGATGCTGGACGAGCGCACGGACCAGGTCGTGCCAGCGCTCGTACGACTTCGGCGGCGAGATGATCGCGCCGTACTCGAAGACGGTCCTCGACGGGTCGGCCGCGAGCTCCCGGGGCATGAACCCGAGCTCGACCACCGGCCGCAACCCGAGCCCGAGCACCTTGTCGTAGATCGCGTCGACCACCGCGAAGTCGTACGCCGGTACGCCGTCCACCTCGGTGTAGACCCGGGTGTCGTCGTGGAAGATCGCATGCGCCCGCACCGTCCGGACGCCGATCTCGTCACGCATCCGGCGCAGCGCCTGCTCCAGCTCGACCCCGATCTCGCGACCGCCGGTGAGGTCCTTGCAGAGCAACTGGCTGAGCCGTTCGCTGCCCACCATCGGCACCCAGGGCCGCGGCAACTCAGTGCCCTCGGCAACCGCATCCACAGTCACCCGGACACCAGGCAAGTTGTCACCGGCAACCAAAGCGGTTGCCTCGACCGACGGACCCGGCCGACCGTGCACGGTCACCTCGGGGACACTCGCCACCGCATACCGGTACGTCGTACCGGGCGTGCCCGTCGTGTCGACGTACGGGGGCGCCGGGACCGACAGGATGTCGCGGCTGTGGTGGTCGACCGGTCCGAGCGAGGAGTCGTCCAGGCCGCGCAGGATCACGTACCCGACCGCGCCCGGTACCGGTGACCAGTCCACCGTCACCTGGCCGACCCCGCCCACCGCCGTCACCCACGCCGGCGGATCGAGGTCGGGCAACGAGACCGCGCGGGTCTCGTCGCTGTGCCGGGCGATCCGCTCGTCCCAGTCGGCCCTCGCGTTGCTCTGCATCCCAGTGACTCCCGTTGGTCGATCAGTCGAGGCCGGCGGTGAACTGCTCCATCGCGATCAGCGGGCGGACCCGCCGGACCATGTCGCCGACGGCGAAGTTGCGCCGGATCGAGTCACCCGCGAAGACGTTGCCGATGGCACCCATCACCATCGCCTGGTCGAGGGACAGATAGCGCCGGGCGATCAGCCCGGACTTCACCGCGACCGAGTCGAAGAACCCACCTCCGCCGTACGCGTGCAGCATCGACTCGATCCGGCTGAGGTTCTCGATCGCCTGCCGCGGCGCGTACTGCATCGCCAGGAACGCGGCATGCGGCGTCACCACGCCGTCGCCGTACGTCGGGTTCGGGTTGGTCCCCTCGCGGCAACCCTCGAACCCCGCGTCGTAGTTGGTCGCCTCGAGATCCGAGGGGTAGCCGCCCGGGTCCATCCCGATCGCGTCGACACCGTAGACCGAGTACCCGCCCTTCGGGTTGCTCGCCGGCGAGAAGCCCCAATACCCGTACTTCGCTTCGTCCATCCCGTGCTCGATCTGCGCCCGGACTGTCAACGGGTGGTTGATGCCCCAACTGCGCGGCGCCCAACTCGACTCCGGCACGAACAGATCGGGCATCAGCGACTCGAACATGTCGCCACCCCAGGACGGCACGAGCCGCATCCCGCGGTACGAGTAGCTGCCCTCGAACACGTCGATGCCCAGGTAGGTCCGATGCACGCCCACCGGCCGCTGCTCCACCCACGACCAGTCGCAGGAATCCGGGAAGGTGCGGTAGGTGGCGAAGTACTGCTGCGGTGGCACCTGTCCGCGCGCGATGCCGATGTACGGCGCGATCCGCGCTTCGGTGTTGCAGGTGTCGTAGTGGAACTTGCGGTAGTACACGTCCGGCCCGGCGCCGGCGTGGTTGCCCTTGTCGGTCGCCTCGTCGGGCGGCGACGTCTCGAAGAAGCCACCGCGCATCAGGCCCGCTCCGAGGCCGGGCCGGGCGTCGGGGTTGTAGTAGTAGGCGAAGTTCATCTTGGCGAGCAGCGGGTCGGCCAGCCGGCGTACGGCGGGCTCCGCGTTGCGGACCACCATCAGCGCCGCCGCGAACCAGCCGTTGTCCACGCTGGACACGAACGGCGTGATCGCCTTGGTCCCGTCGGGATCGACCCGCAGGACCTCGCCGGTCGATTCGTCGTACCAGTTGAAGTACATGCCGCTCGGGTCGTGATGGTCGACGCGGGTCATCGTGGTCAGCGTCTGGGTGAGTCGCCGGATGGACTCGCCCCGGGTGATGAGGCCGAGCTCGCGGGCGACGATCGTGCTCCACAGGTAGCCGCCGATGTTGGTCGGCGAGGTGTACCTGCTGCGGACCGGGTTGGTGACGGACTCCCCGATGTTGTCGGCGGGCAGGCCGGTCTTCTCGTCGGTCATCGCGACCAGGCTGCGCCAGGTGTCCCGGGCCCAGCGGCCGACCAGAGCCCGGTCCTGGCGACTTGGCTGCCACCCACCCCGAAGGAGAGCGGCGGGATCCGGCGTACCGGCGTACGAGCTGGTGGTGATGCCGGCGGATCCGGCGAGGGTGGCAGCGCCAGTGGCTGCCAGTAACGTGCGTCGGCTGATGTTGGCGGTCATCCGAGCCTCCAGAGAGTTATTTGATGCCGGTGATGGCGATGCCCTTGGTGACGTGGCGCTGGAAGGCCAGGAAGATCACCAGCACCGGTACTACGACGACCACCGCGCCGGCCATCAGCAGGCCGAAGTTCTGCGCGTTCTGGCCGGTCGAGTACAGCGCCAGGGCGACGGGCAAGGTGTACTTCTCCTCGGTCTGCGCGACCACGAGAGGCCACAGGAAGTTGTTCCAGGAGCCGAGGAAGGTGAGGATCCCGAGGGTGGCCAGGGCAGGCCTGGTCAACGGGAGCATGATCCGGGCGAAGATGCCGAGCTCGCTGCTGCCGTCCACCCGGCCGGCGTCCATCAGGTCGTCGGGCAGACCCTGGAAGAACTGCCGCATCAGGAACACCCCGAACGGCGAGACCAGGAACGGCAGGATCAGGCCGGGGTAGGTGTTGGCCAGCCCGGCGTTGGTGACCAGGACGAACAGCGGGACGAAGGTGACCACTCCCGGCACCATCAACGTGCCCAGTACCAGGACGAACAGCGCGGTCCGGCCGCGGAAGTGCAGCTTGGCCAGCGCATACCCGACCATCGAGCAGAAGATCAGGTTGCCGGCCGTCACGGCCAGTGCGACGACCGTCGAGTTGAGGAAGTACCGGGGGAAGTTCGCCTTCGCGAACAGGTCGTCGTAGTTCTGCGTGGTCGGTGCCTCGGGCAACCAGGTCGGCGGCACCCGGAGCAGCTCGCCCTGGGTCTTGAAACTGCCGAGCAGCATCCACAGGAACGGCGCGGCCACCGCGACCAGCCCGAGGATCGCGATCAGGTAGATCCACCAGGTCCGGCGCATCACTTCTCCCTCAGCAGCTTGAACTGGATGAAGGTCACCACGGCGATCACCACGAAGAGGATGTAGCTCATCGACGTGGCCAGCCCGTAGTTGCCGAAGCCGAACTGCTGGTAGGTGTACATCGACACCGACACCGTGCTGTTCAGCGGCCCGCCCTGCGTCATCACGAACGGCTCCTCGAAGAACTGCAGGTAGCCGATCCCGGTGGTCACGCTGGTGAACAGGACGGTCGGCCGGAGCAACGGCAGGATCAGGTACCGGAACCGTTGCCACGAGCCCGCACCGTCGAGCTGGCCGGCCTCCTCGACGGACTGCGGGATGCCCTGCAGACCGGCCAGGAAGATGATCATCGCCGAGCCGAAGTTGCGCCAGACCGCCATCATGATCAGCGACGGCATCGCCCAGGTCTTCGACGCCAGCCAGTTCGGGCCGTCGATGCCGACCCAGGACAGGACGGTGTTGAGCAGGCCGGCCTCCGGGGCGAGCACGAACCGCCAGATCACCGCGATGGCGACGATCGAGGTGATCACCGGCAGGTAGTAGCCGACCTTGAACAGACTCTGGAACCGCTTGACGCCGCGATCCAGCAGCAGAGCCGCCGCCAGCGCGAGGACGAGAGTCAACGGCACCCCGACCAGCACGAAGTACGCCGTGTTGAGCGCGGCCTTACGAAACGTCTCGTCCTGAAAAGCCCTGAGGTAGTTGTCGAAACCGACCCCGTTCACCGCAAACGGCGTCCGCAGATCCCGCTGCCTGAGATCGGTAAAACTCATCCCCAACGACCCAAGCACCGGCCCAGCAGTAAAGGCCAGAAAGAGCACGACAAACGGCAAGGTAAGGATCCAAGCAGCCGCGGTCTGACGGCCGGAGGCCGCCGACCGCCCCCTGCTGCGGCCGCCTGCTCTACCCCCTCCACCTCGCCCGGCGCCCGGCCGCCTCGGCGGCCGGGCGCCGGGAGAGGTGCTTGGCTCGGTCGAGCCCTGCAGTGACGTCGAGTTCACCGCGATCAGCCGCCGGTGCCGATCGACGCTGCTTTGGTCTGGATCGCCTTCGCGGTGTCGGCGGGGGACTGGCCGGACTTGGCCATCTTCTCCACCTCGGCGTCGAACGCGGCGGCGACCTGCTCCCAGCTCACGATCGCGGGCGGTGCCTTCGCATCCTCGAGCTGCTTGCCGAACACCGGCAGCAGCGGGTCACTCGCGATGCTGGGGTCCTCCCACGCGCTCTTCACGGCCGGCAGATCGGTCGACAGCTTGAACCACTGCGCCTGCGTCTTGGCGTCGGACAGCCACTTCACCAGCTTCCAGGCGCTGTCCTTGTTCTTGCTGTTCTTGAACACGACGAAGTTGCTGCCACCGACGAACGACGTCGCGGTCTTGTTCTTCGGCAGCTGGAAGACGCCGATGTTCGGCTTGATCTTGTCGCCACCCAGCTTGGTCACCGAGCCGGCCATCCACGGGCCGGAGATGAACATCGGCACCTCACCGCTGACGAACTGCGCCTCGGTCTGGTTGGCCGGCAGGTCGGTGCCGGCCAGCTTGTCGGTGAAGAAGCTCTGGTAGTACTTGAGCCCCTCCTGCATCTCCGGGGTGTCGAAGGTGAACGTCTTCTGGTCGTCGGTGGTGATGTTCGCCCCGGCCGACCACGCGAACGGCATCACGGTCTGCCACGACCCGGTCCCGCCCGGCTGCAGATTGATCCCGTACTTCGCGCCGGCCTTCTCCTTCATCGCCTTCGCCATCGCCTTGAGCCCGTCCCAGTCGGTCGGCGGCGTGGTGATCCCGGCCTTGGCGGCCAGGTCCTTGCGGTAGTAGACCAGCCGCGTCTCGACGTACCAGGGGACGCCGTAGCTGGTCCCGCCGACCTTGGTGGTCTCGTTGGCACCCGCGAAGAAGCCGCTGGTGTCGATCCCGGCCGGGGTCGGGTCGAGTGCGTCGAGGTCGGCGAACTCACCCATCCAGGTGGTGCCGACCATCGCGGCGTCCGGCAGCGTCTGCGCGGTGATCGCGGTGGTGAACTTGCTGTGCGCGGCGTCCCAGGGGATCGGGGTGATCTTGACCTTGGCGCCCGGGTTGGCCTGCTCGAAGGCGGCGGTCAGCTTGGGCAGGTTCTCGCCCTCGGTGCCCATCGCCCAGACGGTGATCTCGCCGGTGGCGGGTCCGTCGCTGATACTGGTCGTTGCCTGTGGCGCTGATTGTCCGGAGTCGTCCGACCGGCCGCAGCCGGCCAGCGCCAGCGTCGTCGCCGTGAGTGCCGCACCGCCGATCACCAGTCGGCGGCGGGTGGTCTGGGTGAACATCAGTGATTTCTCCTCAACCGGTTGATGGTGCTGCCTGTGTTTCCCCCGGTCCCGTGCCGCAACTACCGCGCAGCACAAGCTCCGTCCCCAGTACGTCGTTCCGCGCCCGCGTCCGCTCCCCGCTGATCCGTTCGTGCAACCGCTGAGCCGCCAACCGCCCCAACTCGGCCATCGGCTGCCGCACCGTCGTCAGCCCCGGCGACACATACCGAGCCGCCATCACGTCATCCCACCCCGTCACCACCACATCCCCAGGCACCCGAACCCCGCCGTCCCCCAGCCCTTTCACAATCGCCAACGCCAACTCGTCGTTAGCACAAACCAAGCCGTCCGGCCGCCCTGCAGACCAGCACACCTCGGCTCCTGCCGCCCCGCCGCCGGCTCCGCCAACTGCGCTGTCCTCCACGGCCCCGCCCTCTGCGGGGGTGCCGTCCTTTCCCCAGTTGGTTGCTTCTAGCAACCGTGCGGCGAAGGTCGTACCTGCTTCTTCTGTGAGGGGGACTCGTTCTGGTTTGGGGACGTCGAGAGCGCGTGCGCGGAGTGCTGACGAGAAGCCGGCGTAGCGTTCGGAGACGTCGTACGAGCTGTCGGGATCGCCGACGAACAGCAGACTCTGGTGACCGTGATCCAGCAACCGACTCGTCAGCTGCTCGGCACTGGACGCGTTCTCGCTGCGCACCGAGTCGCATCCGGTCAGCGGTGGATGCGCCACCAGCACGATCGGGACGTTCGCTCGTCGCAGACCCTGGATCGCGGGCAGGTCCAGTGCGTTGCCGTGGACAACGATTCCGTCGACGCGACTGGCCAGATCGCGCAGGGTTCGGGACGGATCGGGGTTGCCGTGCGTGACGGTCAGGATCACGCTCTGGCCGTGCTCACCGGCCCACCGCTCGTACCCCATCAGCAGGTCGCCGTAGAACGGACCCGCCAGGTCGGGCAGGACCAGGCCGTGCGCCTCATGCCGTTGCACAGCGAGACTTCGAGCCGCCCGCAGGGGCACGTAGTTCAGCTCCTGCGCCGCCTGGTCGACTCGCGCCCGAGCCTTCGCCGAAACCGGTCCGGTCCCTTGCAGGACGCGCGAAACAGTCGCGATCGACAGCTTCGCCAGCGCCGCGACATCGTAGATCGTCGCGGGCCTGCCGGTCGGTCCGGAGGGCATCCGTCGGTCTCCTCACGGTAAAGTGGAAGCGCTTACAGTTTTCGACCTTGCCTTGTCCCGAGGCGGTTGGTCAAGGGCTCGGCCGGAGTGGATCCGGCTTTCTGCGACGATGGCGGGGTGAGTACACACGCGCAGCCCGGTGAACGGAAGGACCGGCTCTGGCTGGTTCGGCACGGCGAGACGGAGTGGAGCAAGTCGGGTAAACACACCTCGACGACCGACCTGCCGCTGACCGAGGAGGGGGAGCGGATCGCCAAGTCGCTGAAGGAGCGGCTGGCGGGACAGGAGTTCGATCTGGTGCTGACCAGCCCGCGCCAGCGCGCCCGGCGTACGGCGGAACTGGCCGGCTTCGCGGACGCGGAGGTCGACGAGGACCTGGTCGAGTGGAACTACGGCGACTACGAGGGCATCACCACCGCGGAGATCCGCAAGACGGTCCCCGGCTGGACGGTCTGGGCCCACCCCACGCCGAACGGTGATACCCCGGAGCAGGTCTCAACCCGTCTCGACCGGGTCAACGCGAAGATCGCCGCGGTCGACGGCGACGTCCTCGTCTTCGGTCACTCGCACGCCCTGCGCGCGCTGACCGCCCGCTGGCTGGAACTCGACGTCACCGAAGGCCGCCACTTCGTCCTCAACACAGCCACCGTCTCCATCCTCGGCTGGGAACGCGGCTCCCCGGCCATCCACCAGTGGAACGCCTGATCAGCTTTCCCTCGGGCCGGCGATCCGGTTGGTGAGCAGTGTGACGCGCCATGATCCTAGCCCTGCTAGATATTCTGCCGACGGCAGTGTCAGTGATGCTGTCGGACTGCCGGTCGCGGTCTTTCCACCGGTGGGTTCGGCCGCCACGGCTCTCGGTGCCACGGCTCTGACCGCGGTCATCGTCGCCGGCCTACTCCTGCGGGAGCGCCAACTCGTACAGGTTGATGCTGCAGAACTCCCGAAAGCCCAGGCGCTCGTAAACTGACCGGCCGGCCGGAGACGAGCCCAGTACGGCGTACTGGCTGCCCGAGTCGCGAGCCTCCCGCAGTGCGGCGGAGGTGAGCGCGGCGCCGATCCCGCGTCGCCTCGCCTCGGGCACCGTCATCACGAAGTACACCCCGGCCACTCCAGCTGCCAAGAACACCGTTGCTGTGGCCACCGGTTCGCCGTCGAGGTAGCCCAAGTAGTGCCGCCACGGATCCGCGACGCCCAGCCGGCGGTAGACCTGAGCCACCCACTGCGCCTCCTTCGGGCCTTCGCCGAATCCCCGGCCCAAGGTGTCCGCCCAGACGCCCAACTCCGCAAGACCGATCCGCTCGACCCGCAGCCCGGCAGCCTCCGCCTCCCGCAGTTCGGTGAGCCGGAGGGCCATGCCGGGCTCTGCGCCGCCGTGGCGGAAACCGGCGGTGAGGAGCCGGTCACCCAGATCCAGCGGACGCATCGACGGCCCGACGTGCCAGCTACCCGGTACGCCGTGATCCTTCAACTCCTGAAGGGATTCGGCGACTACTTGGTCCGCTGCGCCGTCGTCGACCGAGCAGTCGACGACCGCGTTGTGGTAGTCGAGCGGCGACCCACCGATCGTCCACCGCACCCCATCGGCCGACCGCTGCCGCCCACCACCCGCGGCACCCATCGCCAGCAGCAGTTCAGCCGCGTTGCCCTCGATCGCTCGCGTCAGCGCATCAACGCTGCCGTCGATTGCTGGAGTCTCGTCCACCTGTCCGAGTCTCCGCCAACCCACCGACAGATTGCGACCGGTTTACCCCGGCAACGCGTTCCACTGCGCCAGTGTCGAGGCGAGCAACGTCGTGGTGGGAAGGTTCTCGAACTCCTCGCGGCTGACGAATCGCGCGTCCAGCGCGTCGTCACCCGCTGTCAGCGTGCCGCCGACCGGCTCCGCCTGGTAGTCACGGATCACGTACAGCCTGCCGTTCGGAGCGTCGCGTTCGACCTCGCCGACCAGGTCGCCGACCTCGACCGTGAGACCGGTTTCTTCCGCGACTTCCCGGGCCACCGCGGTCGGGTCGTCCTCGCCCGGCTCGACCCGGCCACCCGGCAACGACCAGAGTCCGCGGCCGGGTTCGTTGGCGCGCTGGATGACGAGCAGCCGGTGCTGTTCGTCGTACACGAGAGCGCCGACGCAGTCGACCCGCTGCGGCCGGCTGGGGAACTCCAACGGCTCTTCCATGTGGAAAACCATAGGGCCGCCGACCGACCCGGATAGCATCACTGCTGACAGTTGTCCAGAGAAGGGATCCCGATCACTCGTGCGCATCGACCTGCACACCCATTCGAACCGCTCGGACGGCACCGACCCGGTCGACGTCCTGATCGCGCACGCGAAGCGGGACGGCCTGGACGTGATCGCGCTCACCGATCACGACACGGCCGACGGCTGGGGCGAAGGTCGGCGGGCCGCCGAGGAGGTCGGGATCGGCTTCGTGCCGGGGATCGAGATCTCCTGCAAGCTCAACGGGATCAGCGTGCACCTGCTCGGGTACCTGCTGGACCCGTCGTACCAGCCGCTGGCCGACGAGCTGTCCACCGTCCGCGACGGCCGGACCGACCGGATTCCCTCGATCGTTGCCCGCCTCAACCGGATGGGCGTCGCCCTGACCGTCGACGAGGTGCTCGCCCAAGCGACCGGTACGCCGTCCGTCGGCCGCCCGCACGTCGCCGACGCACTGGTTGCCAACGGCACCGTCGCCGATCGCGGTGAGGCCTTCGACCGGTTCCTGGCCGACGGGCGCCCAGGGCACGTCTCGCACTACGCGATCGAGCCGGGCCGGGCGATCGAGGTGGTCCGCGCGGCCGGCGGCGTACCGGTGATCGCGCATCCGTGGGGCCGGTCCAGCCACAGGGTGATGACCGCCGAGACGATCGCGCGCCTGGTCGCCGACCACGGCCTGGCCGGCATCGAGGTCGACCACCAGGACCACTCACCGCAGTCCCGTACGACGTTGCGCGCGATCGCGCGGGAGCTCGGCATCATCTACACCGGGTCCAGTGACCACCACGGCGCGGGCAAGGTCGACCACGACCTGGGCGTCAACACCACCGAGCCGGAGCAGTTCGAGCGGCTCCTCGAGGTGGCCAAGGCGAACGCGGCCGCCGCCCCTGACGCAACCGCAGCCGAGGCGTACCTGCCATGAACGACATCATCAACCTCTCCTTGCTCAGCTCGGTCTTCGTCACGCTGTTCGTGATCATGGACCCCCCGGGCACGGTGCCGGTCTTCATCTCGCTGACGGCGGGGCAGTCGCGCGCGGTCCGCAAGAAGGCCGCGTGGCAGGCGGTGCTGGTCGCGTTCGGCGTGATCGTCGCGTTCGCGATCTTCGGCCAGCAGATCCTGACCCAGCTCCATATCTCCCTGCCTGCTCTGCAATGCGCGGGCGGTTTGCTGCTCCTGCTGATCGCGTTGCAGTTGCTGACCGACACCGCCGAGGACCCGGTCCAGACCAAGAACGTGAACATCGCCTTCGTCCCCCTCGGTACGCCGCTGCTGGCCGGTCCGGGCGCGATCGTCGCCACGATGGTTTTCGTCCAGCGTGCTGACGGAGCGTTGCCGGACGTGGTGGCGATCTCGGTCGGTATCGTGCTGATCCACGTGGTGATGTGGCTGACGCTGCGCTTCTCCGGGCTGATCATGCGGCTGCTGGGGGAGAACGGCGTCCTCCTCGTCACCCGGATCGCGGGTCTGCTGCTGAGCGCCATCGCAGTACAACTGGTGGCGGATGCGGTGACAGACTTCATCAAGGCCGGCTGATGCCCGACACCCTGCCGGGCATGCCCACCAAGCTGTTCGTCGCGACACCGACCAAGCTGCTGAACTTCGCCGACTGCAAGCGCAAGTATCGCTACACCTACCTGGAGACGCCACGCCCGCCGAAGGGCCCGGCCTGGGCGCACAACACGGTCGGCGGGGTCGTGCACGAAGTGCTCGCCGAGTTCTTCGGCCGCTGGCCGGCGGCTCGCCGTACGCCGGACGAGGTCGTCGCGAAGATCCGCTCGAGCTGGCGGCAGGACGGATTCCGCGACGAGCAGCAGTCGCTGACCTGGCGCGAACGGGCCACCGACATGGTCCTCGGCTACCTCCGCGACAGCGACCCGTACTACGAACCGCTCGGCGTCGAGCGCACAGTTGCCTTTACCACCGAGCGCGCCAGCCTGCGCGGCCGGGTGGACCGCATCGACGAGCGCCCGGCCCGCGACGGCAGCGGCGGATCAGAGTTGGCCATCGTCGACTACAAGACCGGCCGCCATCCACTCACCAGCACAGACGCCCGCTCCTCCTTGGCGATGGCTCTCTACGTCCTGGGCGCCCGCCGAGTCCTCCGCCGCCCGTCGACCCGAGTCGAGCTACACCACCTACCGACCAACACAGTCGCCGCCGCCGACCACGACGACGCCTCCCTGGCCCGCCACCAACGCCGAGCCGAATCAATAGCCGACGACGCCGCAGCAGCCGAAGCCCACTGGCGCACCGGCCTAACCCCAGCCGAAGCCGACAAACACTTCCCACCCGAACCCTCCCCCCTCTGCGGCTGGTGCGACTACGCCCAAATCTGCCCACCCGGCCGCCGAGCAGCCCCCACCCGACCCCCCTGGTCAGCCCTGGAAGACGTACCAACCCCCACCCCCGACCCCACCTGACCAGACTTATCCACAGATCCAAATCTCCACCCCACCACCCGTTCCACCCTGACTACCGTCGAGGTATCGACCGAGTCAGGGGGAACAGATGGCGTCCGCCCCAGTCAGCCTGGACAACCTTCCGGAACCGCGTGAGCTGCATGCGCGGCTTTCCGAGCGCAGGAGGCTTGAGTGGGAAGATCCGCTTCCGACGAAACGTGAGCTCGCCAAGGAGTTCGGCGAGGTGGCGGCGGTGGCGAGTCTGGCGATGCTGGCCAGGATCGCGGACGCCGAGCATCTGGTGACCGAGGATTTCGTTGCTGCCGTGCCTCCTCGCAGCGTCTCTTACCAACTGGAGTCCCGGGTGAAGTCGCCGCGGTCACTCGCCCGGAAGATCAGCGCGTCGAACGCGCACCGCTCGAAGCCCGCGGAGCCTCAGGATGTTCTGCGCTACACCGTCCGCGCCGATGCGCGCGGTCGCTGCATCGCGCTGTCGGACGGGATGCGTCGACCTGCCGGTCTCGGCGAGCTGAGCGAACTGGGCGGCGTACCGGTAGCAGTCAGAAGCTACGGTGAGGCGTACGGGAGAGGCGCGATGCGCCCCGGTGCGGCCGTGCCTCCCGCCGAGGCAGGTAAAGGCACCGCTCAACAAGTAGCCATGGATCTTCAGCAGGGAAAGGGGATGGGGCGGTGACGCGGCTCTTTGTGGTTCGTGAAGATGGGGTGACGGTGTGGGTGGCGGCGTTGATCGACGAGGACATCTGGACCTACGTCGCCAACACCGGGCGCTTTCATCGCAACGCCGGCCTGCGGCACGACTTCTTCATGCTCAAGGAGCTGGAGTACACCGAGGTCGGCCTGTCCGAGGCACGCCGGTTGATCGCCGCCGGCGTCGGAACCTTGACCGAGGAGTGGCAGGCGGACGCGCTGGAGAAGTGGCAGCAGGATCCTGAGGCGATGAGCACAGAAATCGTCTTCGCCTCACACATCGCCGATCTTTCCTGACGCCGCCGAGCCCGCGTAGAGGCGGGCGATGATGGATTCGATGGTGGGGTCGGCTATGGAGAGGTCTACGAGGGGGTAGCGGGCGGCGATCTGGGCTACCAGCGGGGCGGCGCTGGTGGTGGGTGGGAAGGTCAGGTGCTGGCGGGGGCCTTCGGTTTTGGTGACTGTGGTGCCGGGGATTTCGATGGGTGGTAGCGAGGTGGCCAGGTCGACTATCAGGGTGCGGGGGGCCGACTGGCTGGCTCGGAGGCCGGTGAGGGTGCCGTCGTAGACCTGGTGGCCGTGGTCGATGACCATCACGCGGGAGCAGAGCGCCTCGATGTCGTCCAGGTCGTGGGTGGTGAGGATGATCGTGGTGCCGCGTTCCTGGTTGACCTGCGCCAGGAACTCCCGCAGTCGCGCCTTGCTGATGATGTCGAGGCCGATCGTCGGCTCGTCGAGGTAGACGATCTCCGGGTCGTGCAGCAGCGCCGCCGCGATGTCGCCGCGCATGCGCTGCCCCAGCGACAGTTGCCGCACCGGTACGTCGAGCAGGTCGCCGAGATCCAGCAGCTCCACAAACGTCGCCAGGTTCTCCAGATGCCGCGCCTTCGGTACGCCGTACATCTTCTGCAGCACCGCGAACGAGTCCTTCAGCGGCAGGTCCCACCACAGCGTCGTCCGCTGCCCGAAGACGACGCCGATCCGCTTGGCCAGTTTGAGCCGGTGGCGGGACGGGTCCACGCCGGCCACCCGGATCGATCCGCCGGTCGGGACGAGGATGCCGGTGAGCATCTTGATCGTGGTCGACTTGCCGGCGCCGTTCGGCCCGATGTAGCCCATCACCTCGCCGGGCTCGACGGTGAAGGACAGCCCGTCGACCGCCCGCACCTCCCGCCGGGTACGCCGCAGCCCGACCCGGCTCGTCACGGTGAAGGCGCGGGACACGTTCTCCAGTTCGATCACGGACACTGCTAGCTCCCTGTACTGCGGTAGCGGCGGAGGCCGGCTCGCCAGGCCAGTGACGCCAGCGCGATCATCGCGATGGCCACCAAAGGCGCGAGCAGGCCGATCCAGGACGGCAGCCCCAACGGGGCGGGTTTGCCCAGCACGTAGAGCACCGGGTAGTAGTTCACGAACGCGAGCGGTACGACGAAGGTGACGGCGCGGACGACGTCCTGGCCGAAGACCACCAGCGGGTACTGCGTCAGCTGCTGCCCGCCGTAGGTGAACGAGTTGGACAGCTCGGCAGAGTCGATCGCGATGAACTGGAACGCGGCACCGAGCACGAAGATCGCGCCGAAGATCATCGTGCCGGTGATCAGCGACACCCCGAGAACGATGCCCTTGGCAACGGTCCAGTCGAGCTCGGTCCGGGACAGCGCGATGGCCAGGATCAGTCCGGCCTGCAGCGGCCGGCCGATCCGGCGGAGCGCGAAGTCTCCTGCCACCGCCTGGAGGAAAGCGGGCACGGGGCGAACCAGCCACACGTCCAGTTCGCCGGTCCGGATCCGTTGCCCGACCTGGTCGAGCGACCCGGTGAGCAGGTTCGCCAGCCCGAGCGTCATCGATGCCGTGCCGTAGAGGATCGCCATCTCGCCCAGACTGAACCCGCCGAACGACTTGATGTGGCTGAACATCAGGAACACGGCGGCGAAGTCGGTCCCGGTGATCAGTACGCCGGTCAGGACGGTCAGCGCGAACGACAACGGATAGGCCAGCCCGGACCGCATCCACATCGTCATCAGCAGCCAGTACTGACCGGGCCAGCCCAGCGCGGCGCGAAGGCGTGAGGTCACCGCTGCGTCAGCCACCGGCGATCACCACCTTCCGCGTCGCGAAGTACGTCGCCAACTGTCCGGCCAGCACCAGGATCAGGATCCACAGCAACTGGAAGGCCAGCGCCGACCCGACCCCGCCGGGATTGCGACCCAGCCAGACATCGATCGGCACCTGCAGAGTTGCTGCCCACGGAGTGGCCCGGGCGAACTCGCCGATCCAGCCGGGGAACAGCACCAGCGGCAGCGTCGAGCCGGAGAAGAACAGCGACAGCGCCATCGCCAGGTTCTCCATTCCGCGCGAGTCGGTGATCCAGAACCCGGACAGCGCCACCAGGTACCGGACCCCGAAGCTGACCGTGATCCCGAACACCACTGCTACCGCAACCGCCAGCCACTGCACCGCGGACGACGGGAAGTTCAGGTCGAACACGAGCGCCCCGACCAGCAGCGGAGCACCACCGCGGACCAGCAACTGAAAGAGCGCCCGGCCCGCGTCGACGGAGAGCCACCACAACATCAGGTGGGTCGGCCGGTACAGATCGACCGCGATCTCCCCGGTCCGGACGCGTTCGCCGAGCTCGGCCGTGGTGGTGGCGCCGAAGATCCCGACCGGCAGCAGCAACCCCTGCTGGAGCCAGACGAAGGTGAGCGCGTCGGACACGTCGTACCCGCCGAGGCCAGGGCGGGCGTCCCACAGCGTCAGGTAGACGCCGCAGAAGATGAAGCCGAACACTGTGTTGGTGAAGATGCCGGACACGGTGGCGATCCGGTACGTCGAGAACCGGCGGAACGACCGCACCGCGATCGCCCAGTAAACCCCCACGCAACCTCCTTCGGAACACTCGAGGTGGTGTCCGGACAAAGCCCCAGCGGCATGCGGAACCGCCCCGGTTCCGCGAAGGACCGGGGGTTCGGACACCACTGTGGCGGCACGGGAAACCATGCCGTTGTCAAGGGAAGGAATCGGACAGTACGCCGGGCCGCCGCGGGGCGTCAACTCGATTGTGACGGCCGGAGCTGTGTCAGGACCGTGATGGTCCACGGCCCCGGGAGACCATGACTTGAGCGGGCCGATCTCGTTGACTTGCGGGAGGGCCCCAACCGGATCGGTGTTCCCGGGGTAGACAAGGTATGCCGACGATGACGACGGACGACCCAGTGCCGGCGAAGGCTCCGCCCGCGGACGGAGCCGGATTCGTCGACTGGGTGCGGCCGCACCTGCCCGCGATGGCCAGGGTGGCGGCGCGGCTCGCGGTCGGCGCCGACCGCGACGACATCGTCCAGGAAGCACTGACCCGCGCCTGGCTGAAACGCGACCAGTACGACGGCAGCCGCGGTACCGCGTCGTCGTGGTTGCTGGCGATCACCGCGGACCAGGCCCGCAAGGCGGTTCGCCGGTTGCGTCCGGTCGCCGAGCTGGCCGACCACGACCAGCCGGTACGCCGTCCCGACGTCGAGGCGCAGGTCGATGTCGACCAGGCCCTCGGCGAGCTGTCGCCCCGGCAACGGCTGGCCGTCGACTGCTACTACTTCGCGGACCTGTCGATCGCCGACACCGCCGCGGTGATGGATTGCTCCGAAGGCACCGTCAAGTCCACTCTTTCCGATGCGCGGGCCCGCCTGCGCTCTCTGCTGGAGGTCAGCGAATGAAACCGACCGACAAGGTCGACGACCTGCTGACGAAGGCCGGCGCCCAGTGGCGCGCGAGCCAGCCGTCCGCGCCCGAACCGGACCTCGACCGCATCACCAGTGCCCAGCGGAAGCGCCGCTGGCTGGTGCCCACGCTGGCCGCGGCGAGTGTGGCCGCCATCGCCACCGCCGCGCTGATCGTTCTCCCGGACCGCACGGAGCCGGCCGTCGCCCCACCGCCGAGCGCGCCCAAGGTCATGCAAGGTGAACCGCGGTCGGTTCAGCCCACGGCCGCACAACCCGGTGCCGACGGCCTCCTGGTCCGCGACGGCGACAAGGTGGAGATCAACGGTCAGATCGTCGCCGTCCCCGGCAAGGACCCGGTCTTCTGCCCGGACGTCATCCGGACACTTCCCGGGTACCCACCGGGTAAGGAGCCGCCGCCGTACTGCGGAGACGACCAGTCGGTCAAGCTGATCGGTCTTGATCTGGCCAAGCTGAGCGAGCCGAAGCTGACTCAAGGGGTCCGCAGTGGGTTCGGCCACGTGGTCGGGACCTGGCGCGCCAAGACCATCACGGTCGAGGAGCAGGCGGCGTACCGAAAGCTGCCGGGGTCGGAGCCGGCCGAGCAGATGTCGTGCCCGCCGCCGGCCGGCGGCTGGCAGTCGCGGCCGAGCAACCTGGACTCGAAGCCGGTGCAGGACTTCCTGACGTCGAAGGCCGACGTGATCTCCGGTCAGCGGGTCAGCTATCCGGCCGGCCACAGCCGGAAGGCGCCGGTGGTCTTCTCGGTCGGTGTCGCCAAGGGAGACCTGGCGGCGTTCCGCAAGGCACTGGAGACGGTCTATAAGGGCAACTTGTGTGTGTTCCGGGGCAAGATCAGTCTCGCTGAGAACACGCAGATCACCGAGGCTCTCTCCACGCTGATGGGTGAGCGCAAGGACCTGAGCATCTTCCACGGCGGCGGCAGCCGGGGCGACGAGGGCCTGGTCCCCGTGCACCTGCTGGTGTTCGACGACAAAGCCAAGGCTGCCCTGACTCCGCTGGGCCTGGAGAAGCTGGACATCACCCCGTCGGTGCGCCCGATCCGCTGACAAATTTGCTGAGAGCAACCAAAGATGCCCAGCGGTGACCTCACCGCTGGGTATCTTTCCATCCGGGCTGAAACAGCCCTGGCGAGACCATCGCCGGGCCTGTTGCACCAGGCCGGCGATTCGAGACGCGCCGGGCAGCAGCTCCCATTCTGCCCGGCGCGTCACCTCAGCCCCAACAGTTAGATCAGCTCAAGAGGTCGACCAGAGCATCGCCTCGAGGGGTTCGCTGGATTCTGACCTCGCGGCCGACCCGCTGGCGTAGTACCAGGCCTGCCGCCGCCAACTGGCTGCAGTGGTACGTCGCAGTACTGGGCCCGGCGGCCAGGTGGTCGGCGAGGCCGCCCATGCTGTTCGGGCGGTCCAGTGCGCGCAGGATCGCGGCCCGGATCGGCCCGATCAGCAGGGTGAGGCTGTCGGTCGTTGCTTGCGGTGGCCCGGCGCCCAGCCGGCCGAGACCCGGTACGGGATAGCCGAGCCAGGCCCGCTCGGGCTCGTCGAGGTTGAAGACCGACGCCGCCGACCCGGAGACGAGTGGCACCAGCACGATCGGCCGGTCCTCCAGCTCGACCCGGTACGGGTGCCGGTCCGACAGGTACAGCGTTTCGTGCTGGTACTGGACCCGGTTGCTCAAGCCCGCGAACAGTACGTCGAGCCCGTTCGTCACCACGGCGGCGCCGATCCGCTCGGTCTCGCGGTTCCGGAGCGCGGTGGACTGCTGCCAGATCGGCGCGTACGCCCGCCAGGCCGCGGACAGCAGTGCCGCATACAGGTTCAGCCACTTCTGCGGATGACGCAGTGCATTGCGCCAGGGCGGGGGCGGATCGCTGGGCGACATCAGTTCGACGCCCTGCTGCAGGTCGTCCGGCGACAGGTCTGCGACCCGCGCGAGTTGCTCCGAGACAGGTGCGCCGTCGATACCCAGCGGGGTGAGACAGGCCGGCAGCAAGGCCCCGGTCCGGTCGAACATCGGGATCACCGCCCGCGCCGCATCGCCCGGGAGGCCTCTGCGGATGCTCTTGATCCAGTCCGGCGCGATGCCCTGCCGGGGGCCGCCGAGCGCATCCACCACTAGCGACAGCAGGCTGGCCATCGGCGCCGGCGCCACCGAGACCCGCACCCGGTCCAGCGGGCCCAGCACCAGTTCGGTGTGCTGGGGGCTCCGCGTCGGCGGTGCGGTCACGTCCGCGGTCATGCGGTGATCCTCGAACAGCTCCGCTCGGGCATGAACCTGTCCCTTCGCTAGCCAGACCTGACTAGACCAGATTAGGTCGGCCGGAGGCCAGTGCGAGGGGGATTTCATCCTGGTGGAAACGGTTGCCAACCGCGGATCAGCAGCGCGGCGACTCAGTGGTGGTGGAAGAAGTCGACCAGCAGCCGAGCCGTCGCGGCCGGCTGCTCGATCGCGGGGGAGTGGGCAGCATCCGGCACGACCTGAGCCGGTACGCCGAGCTTCGCCGCCATCGCGTCCTGGACCTCCAACGGCCAGCCGTCATCGGACTCGCCGTACACGACCTGAACGCGGACGCCCGACTCCGCCAGCAGGTCGGTCCGGTCGTCGGTGTCGATCAGCCGCCGGGTGACGGCGGCCAGCCCGGCCGGGGTGTTGCCGGTGAACCGCTTGCGCAGGAAGGCGGCGATGTCCTCGGCCGGCTTGAGGTAGCGCGCTTCCTTGCTGTCGTGCTCCAGCTTGAGGTCGTAGACCTGCTCGATCGGCAGGTTCTCCAGCCCGTACGCGAGCATCTGCAGCCCCTGCACCTTCGGCTCGTCGCTGAAGGCGGCCGGGCCCGAGCACAGCAGCGTGATCGTCGAGAACACGCTCGGGTCCGTCAGCACCGCCTCCCGGGCCACCAGCCCACCGAACGAGTGCCCGACCAGTTGGCTGTAGCCGCCGAGCGCCTTGCTCATCGCCACCACGTCGGCCCCGAGCTCCGCCAGCGTGTACGCCGACGGGTCGTCCGGCCCCGGCGTCTCGAACTGGCCGCGCTGGTCCACCGCCACCGCGATCCACCCGTAGCGTGCCAAGTGGTCTACGAGCGGGGTGAAGTCTTCCTTGCTGCCGGTCCAGCCGGGAACCAGCAGGACCGTGCCCAGCGGCGTACCGATGTCGGGCCTGGCCTGCAAGGTGGCGAAGTTGCCACGGTCGGTCTCCAGGGTCGCGGGGCGGACCCCGTCGGGCAGTGTCAGCGTGCGCGGCGTACTCACGAGTCCAAGGTATCGGGTCGTTCAGCCCAACCGGCCGCACTGGGGTCGATGATCCTGAGACCTCAATAAAACTTTAAGTCGAGGCTCGCCCCGCCGGGCCGGGCGTTTCACCGTGCGGCACAATGGCCGGGTGCCTCGCACACTTGCGGTTGCGAACCAGAAGGGCGGCGTGGCCAAGACGACCACGGGGGCCTCGCTCGGCGCTGCGCTGGCCGGGCTCGGGCAGCGGGTCCTGCTGGTGGACCTGGACCCTCAAGCCTGCTTGACGTTCTCGGTCGGGCTCGACCCCGAGGACCTCGACAAGTCGATCTACCAGGTGCTGCTCGGCGGGGTGAAGGCACGCGACGTGATCGTGCCGTCCGACGAGGGTCCTGACCTGCTGCCGGCCACGATCGAGCTCGCCACGGCCGAGGTGAGGCTGGCTTCCGAGAGCGATGCCGAGCACGTGGTCCGATCCGCGCTGCGGCCGGTTGTAGCGGCGTACGACTGGATTCTGATCGACTGCCCGCCCACCCTCGGACTGCTGACGGTGAACGGGCTCACCGCGGCGACGGACGTGCTGATTCCCTTGCAGTGCGAGACTTTGGCGCACCGCGGCGTCGGCCAGTTGCTGGACACCATCCACGACGTCCAGCGCCTGACCAACCCCGCCCTCGAAGTACTGGGCGTCCTACCGACCCTGTACGACGGCCGGACGACCCATGCGCGAGCCGTGCTGGACACGATCGCCGAAACCTACGCGCTGACCGTGCTCGCCCCGCCGATCCCGAAGTCCATCCGCTTCGCCGAGGCGCCCGCGATCGGTCAGACCATCCTCACCACCGCACCCCGCTCGGCAGGCGCAAAGGCCTACCGAGACGTGGCGGCATCTCTGCTCTAAGGGGTCAGTGGCGGTCGGGGTGTTGGGGGAGTGGCGCGTTGCTGGTCGGCGTACCGGCTGATGCTGTTGCCGTTGCGACGGCCGGAGCCTGCGGGCGGCGGAAGCGGTTGCGGTAGCGCCAGATCGGGTAGCCGATCAGGAGGAAAGCGATCAGGAACGGCAGTACTGCGCCGAAGGCTGTCGCGAGGGCGGAGAACGTTGCTGTGAAGGCGTCCCAGCCGCCGCGCAGGCCGGACAGGAAGCCGGGGTCTTCCGCCTTCTCCACCACGGGTTCTTTGCCCTTCTCGGCCAGGGTCAGCGTCAGGGTCGCCAGTTCGGTCTGCAGGGACAGGTTCTTCTGCTTGGCCAGTAGCGCCTCGAGGTCGGCCTCGCGCCGGGTCAGTTCGCTTTCCACCGAGACGACGTCGCCGATCGTGGTCGCCTTGGCGAGCAGTGCGCGCATCCGATTCAGGCTGGCCCGCTGAGAGGCGATCCGGCTGTCGACGTCGACCACCTGCTCGGTCACGTCGCTGGATTCCTGGTGGATCGAGGTCCGCTTACCGAGCCCCGAGAGCCGCTCGATCGCGGTCTCGTACGCCGCCGTCGGCACCTTCAGCACCAGGTTGGCCCGGGTGATCCGGCCGTCGTTGTCGCTGGTCGTGTCCTCGGAGGCGACCTGGCCGCGCAGGCCGGTGACGACGCCGATCGCCTTCTGCCGCTGGTCGCTGACCTTGTTGTGCTCGACCTCGACGGCCAGCGAGCCGGTCTTGATGATGGCCCGGCTGATCGTCGGCTGTGCGGCCGGCGCTCCCTTGCCGTCCGTCCCGGCCTGACCCTGACCGGCCTGGTTCTGGCCGGGCTTGCTCTCCGGAGCGGCCGCGCTGCCCCGGTCCGGAGCCGCGGCGCCTTCGCTGGCACTGTCGTTGCCGCCGGAGCCGCCGCAGCCGGACAACAGCACGGCCGCGGCCAGGAACACTCCTGCAACCGCGGCCGACGTACGCATCCTCGTCATCGCCACACCCTTCCTCCCACGATGGTCCCCGTCGTTTCTAGGACGGGGTGGGGAGGCCGGGTGTTGCGCCCGGCGGTCACCGTTCAGGCACAGAGCGGCGACGAACTGGTCTCGCCGCGGACGGTGACGCGCCGGTTACTCGTTCACTCAGGTGACGTGAAGGTGGGTACGACGACACCCGCCGCGCTCTTCTTCACCGGAGCCTTCTTCACAGCCTTCTTGGCAGTCGACTTCGCCGTCGTCTTCTTCGGCGCCTGCTCAGCCTTCTCGCCCTTGGTCGCCGCCGGCTTCTCGGCCGACTTCTTGACGGCAGCCTTCTTGGCAGCAGCCTTCTTCTTGGCCGCCGGCCGCTCAGCAGCAGCCTCGACAGGCGCCTCAGCAACCGCCTCAGCAGCCGGTACTGCGGCCGCTGCCGCGAGATCGTCAGCCGGCTTCTCGGCAACCTTCTTGGCAGCCCGCTTCCGAGTCGCCTTCTTCACCGGCTTCTCAGCAGCAGTCTTGACAGCAGGAGCCTCAGCAACAGGAGCCTCAGCAACAGGTGTCTCAACCGCAGCCTGCGGCTCAACAGCCTGAGGCGCCGCCTCCGCCGAGGCCCGCTTCCGCGTCCGCTTCTTGGCCGGCGCCTTCTCAGCCGCCACCTCAACAGATGCCTCAGCAGCAACAGGCGTCTCGACAGCAGCCGACTGCGGCTCGCTCGCCTCAGCGGCCGCCTCCGACACGCGACGCCGAGTGCGCGTGCGCCTCGCCGGCGCCTGCTCGCCCTCAGCCTTTGCGCTCACCGGCTCATTGCTGACCGCAGTCTGCTCGGAGCTGACCGCGGTCGGTGCCTCGGCGGCTTCGACCTGCGTCTCGGCGCCCGACTCGCGGCGACGGCGGCTGCGCTGGCGGGGCTTGCGCTCGGCCGGCGCCTCGGTGGAGGCCTCGACGTTCGGCGGTACCGCGGTCTTCGCGGTGACGTCGGCTTCGGACTTCTGCTCCGTCGACTCGCCACCCTCGACCGGCTGACCGGCGCGCAGCCGGCGGCGGTTGCGGTTCGGCCGCTTCCGCGCCGGGCGGTCGCCACCGGCGGCAGCACCGTCGGTCTTCGGCTCGCCGTCATGGCTGCGGACGCGGTCGCGATCACCGTCGTGGCTGCGGACCCGGTCACGGTCCCGCTCGCCGCGGCGTCCGGACGGCTTGTCGTGGCTGCGCTCCTGCCGCTCGACGGCTTCGCGCGGCGGCTTGATCCGGCCCTTGGCCTCGGTGGGGATCCCGAGGTCGTGGTAGAGCTCGGGCGACGTGGAGTAGATCTCCTGCGGCTCGTCGTACGGCAGGTCGAGCGCCTTGTTGATCGTCTTCCAGCGGACCAGGTCCGGCCAGTCGACGAAGGTGACGGCGATCCCGCTCGCGCCGGCCCGGCCGGTGCGGCCGATCCGGTGCACGTAGGCCTTCTCGTCCTCGGGGCAGGTGTTGTTGATGACGTGCGTGACGCCCTCGACATCGATCCCGCGGGCCGCGACGTCGGTACAGATCAGCACGTCGATCTTGTCGCCGCGGAACCGGGTCAGTGCCCGCTCGCGGGCCTGCTGGTTCAGGTCACCGTGGATCGCGGCGGCCCGGAAGCCACGGTCGATCAGGTCGTCGGTGAGCCGGGACGCCTCGCGCTTGGTCCGGCAGAAGATCATCACCCGCCCGCGGTCGTCGGCCTGCAGGATCCGGGCCACCACCTCGGGCTTGTCCAGATCGTGCGCCCGGTAGACGAACTGGGCCGTGGTCGGCACCATCTGGGAGTCGTCGTGCGACTCGGCGCGGATGTTCAGCGGGTGCCGCATGTGGGTGCGGGCCAGGCCGATCACGGCCGACGGCATGGTCGCCGAGAACAACATGGTCTGGCGCAGCTCGGGGGTCTTGCGCAGGATCCGCTCGACGTCGGGCAGGAAGCCCAGATCGAGCATCTCGTCGGCCTCGTCGAGGACGAGCACCTTGATGTGGCTCAGGTCGAGCACACCCCGGTTGGCCAGGTCGAGCAGCCGGCCCGGCGTACCGACGACGACGTCGACGCCGGCCTTCAGCTGGTCGAGCTGCGGGTCGTAGGCGACCCCGCCGTAGATGGTGAGGATCCGCACGGTGCGCACCGTGGAAGCGGTCGTGAGGTCCTTGGCGACCTGGATGGTCAGCTCGCGGGTCGGGGTGACGACCAGGGCCTGCGGCTTGCCGGGCGCGGCCAGTTCCTCGTAGTCGGCTTCGCCGGGGGAGATGGTGCGCTGCAGCAGCGGGATACCGAACCCGAGGGTCTTACCGGTACCGGTACGGGCCTGGCCGATCAGGTCGGTCCCCAGCAGTGCGACGGGGAGCGTCATCTCCTGGATCGGGAAAGGCTCGGTGATGTTGACGCGGTCGAGCGCGTCGCAGATCTCGGGCAGAACCCCGAGCTCTCGGAAGGTGGTCAGGCTGATCGCCTCTCACATGCTTGATACGGACAGGTTGCAACAGTGGCCGGGTGGGCGTGGTCTGCCCTACTTTTCACGGCGCGGGACACTGTGCAAGCGGCTCGCACCAGCTGCCCATCTGGGCGCGTCACCGGCGAAACACCGTCCAGTGTAGCCGGAATACCCGTTCCGGCTCGCTTCACCGTTTTCCACCCCAGGCGCTTGCGGGCAGATAGTGTGCGCAGCATGACCGAGCATCGCGAGGGAATCAAACAAAACAGCCCGACTTGGAGCCTCGCGAACACCGCAGCGAAGCGAGGATGTTCGTGAGTGAGATGACGGCCTTTGATGATCCCGCCTACCGGGCCGCGGCGGTGGATCTGCTGGGCGTGCTGGCGTACGGCGAACTGACCGCGTTCGAGCGGATCGCCGAGGACGCCAAGCTCGCTCCGACCCTGGACGACAAGGCGCAGCTGGCCCAGCTGGCGACCACCGAGTTCGGCCATTTCGTCCAGTTGCGGGACCGGCTGGTCGCGCTCGGGGTGGACCCGATGGAGGCGATGCAGCCGTTCGTCACGCCGCTGGACGCCTTCCACGACCACACCGCGCCGTCGGACTGGCTGGAGGGCCTGGTCAAGGCGTACGTGGGTGACGGTCTGGCGAACGACTTCTACCGCGAGGTCGCGGCGTACGTGGATGCCGAGACGCGGGCGCTGGTGCTGGAGGTGTTCGCCGACTCCGGTCAGGCGGAGTTCGTGGTGGACCGCGTCCGCGCCGCGATCGACGAGGACCCGAAGGTGGGCGGCCGCCTTGCGCTGTGGGGACGCCGCCTGGTGGGTGAGGCCCTCAGCCAGGCCCAGCGCATCGCCGCCGACCGAGACCCGCTCGCCGCCCTGCTGGCCGGCAGCGTCGACCGCCCCGGTCTCGACCTGGCCGCGATCGGCCGGATGTTCACCCGCCTCACCGAGGCCCACACCGCCCGCATGACCGCTCTCGGCCTGCAGGCCTGAGGCCTTCGGACAGCGAGGCCTCCGTACTGCGAGGCCTCCGTACTGCGAGGCCTCCGAAAAGCAGAGCGGCCGCCTGCCCCGGTTGGGGTGGCGGCCGCTGTGAGGGTCCTGCTCAGACTCTTGCCTTGCTGTTGCGCGACGAGATGATGGCGACGACGACCGCGGCACAGATGATCTGGATCAGGTACTGGATCCAGTCCGGCCCGTTGGTGTCCTTGACGTCGAGGAAGTAAGCGATCAGACCGCCGATGAAGGCGCCGATGCCGCCGCCCAGGATGGTCCAGCCGAGGCTGATGTTCTGCTTGCCCGGCAGCACCAGCCGGGCCAGTGGCCCGAAGATGACTCCGGCGATGAGACTGACGATGATCATCCAGACCCAGTAACCCACGGTTCCTCCTTGAGGGATGGCTTGACCGTCGGCTCGGTGGTGCAAAAGCACCACCGGCCGCACAGGTCTGCAACTCATCGTCCTCCGCGCGCGACCGGCCCGCCCGGCCGACTCGCCGTCCGTGACCGGATGTTCACCGGCTGCACAGCGGATCGGCCGCCGCCCCTGAGGGCGACGGCCGATGCCGGGTTACCGGTTTGCTGTGTGGTGGTTGAGCCGTCGGTCAGATCGTGCGGCTCTTGGAACGGCCGGTCACCATCGCGGCGACCACGACCAGCACGGCCGCGACGACGATGCTGATGATCCAGCGGACCCAGTCGATGCCGCTGGTGGCCTCGACGCCGAGTGCGGCGGCCAGGTAGTAACCGATCAGTACGCCGCCGATGCCGCAGAGCACCGTCAGCCAGATCGGGATGTTGTCCCGGTCGCCCGGGGCCACGAACTTGCCGAGCAGGCCGATGATGATGCCCGCAATGATGACGCCAATGATTTCCATGACGCTGGTTCCTCCTAGTGACGACCACGTCCGCACGGCGTGACGTTTTGTCCCGTCGTAGTGGAACCGGTTACCGGCGCCGGGCCCCGGTAAACGTGCCCGGGGTCAACCGTTGTCGCGCCGTGCCGCGGCCGTCACCAGGATCGGTTCAGATCGCGCCGAAACCGACCTTGCGGATCGAGACCTCGCCGATCTCCACGTAGGCCAGCTTCTCGGCCGGGACGAGCACCTTGCGACCCTTCTCGTCGGTCAGCTGCAACAGACCGGACTTGCCGCCGAGCGCGTCCGCGACGGCCTGCTCGACCTCTTCGGGGCTCTGCTCACTCTCGAGCACCAACTCGCGATTGGCGTGCTGTACGCCGATCTTGACCTCCACGAAACCCTCCCGGGCACGTTCCGACCGGCGGCTCTCGCCGGTACCCGATTCGAGCCTATCCGCTACCGACTCCGCGTTCTCACCCGTCCGCCCAGAGCAGAACCTCCGCGGCCCGGACCAGCCCCCGGCGGAGACCGGCGGTGCCAGTACGCCGCAGTACAGGCCCCAGGTGCGAGGAATCAGCTTTCGGAGCGGGGGAAGGCGCGGATGCCTCGCCAGGCCAGGCTGGCGACCAGGTCGGCGGCCTGCTCCTGGGCGAGCGTCGGGTTCTCCGAGGCGAGCCAGTACCGCGCGCTCACCTGCGCCATGCCGACCAGGCTGACCGCGAGCACCATCGACTGTTCCTTGTTCAGCCCGGCGTCCGCGCTGATCACCTCGGAACACGCCTCGGCGCACGCGTGCGTCACCCGGTCGACCCGCTCACGGACGGCGGGCTCGTTGGTCAGGTCGGACTCGAAAACCAGCCGGAAGGCGCCCTGCGCGTTCGCGACGTAGTCGTAGAAGGCGTGGATCGTCGCACCGACCCGCTCCTTGTTGTCGTCAGTGGAGCGCAGTGCGTCCCGGACCGAGGCCACGATCGCCTCGCAGGAGGTGTCCAGCAACGCCAGGTACAGCTCCAGCTTGCCGGGGAAGTGCTGGTAGAGCACGGGCTTCGAGACGCCGGCGCGGTCCGCGATGTCGTCCATCGCGGCGGCGTGGTAGCCGTTCGCGACGAAGACTTCCTGGGCCGCCTCGAGCAGTTGAGCGCGGCGCGCCAACCGCGGCAGACGGCTGCCGCGCTTGGGCGCGGTCTCCGGTGTCGTCGACACGTCGGGCTCCTTCGGATGGTGCGGCACCCGAGCACGACCCCCGGGTAGTTGAACTGAATCCTACCCAGCGGTGTGTCCGCCCAGTAGCTTCGCCCGCCGGGCACTGGTACTTCGGACCGGCGTCACTGCCGGTAGTCGCCGTCGTCGTCCTCACCGGCAAGCCGGTGCTGGTCGGCCACATCGGCAGGGTCGGCCTCGGCCGGTACTTCGAAGTCCTCGACGGCGTCCTGGTCGTCGAGGGGACCCAGCAGTTGCTCCAGGACGTCGGCCTCGGGCGCATCGTCGCGGCGTTCGGTGTCGAGGATGGGCCGGTCGAGCGGTTCGTACGGATCGCTGGTCATCGAGCTCTCCTCTGCGTCGTGCGGTCAGGACTCTGTACCCAGAGTGCCGGTGGTTATGAGGGCAACGGTTGCGGATCGTCGTACAGGCCTTCGAGGATGTCGCCGTACTCGTCGATCCGGGCCAGCACGTCGGCCGGCAGGAAGGTCAGGTCGGCCGGTTCGGTGGCGGCCGCGACCTCGTCCCAGTCGATCGGCGTGGAGACGCGCGGCTCCTCGGCACCCCGCAGCGAGTACGGCGCCAGCGTGGTCTTGGCGCTGGCGTTCTGGCTCCAGTCGATGAAGACCTTGCCCGGGCGGAGCGCCTTGGTCATGTTCGCGGTGACGTTCTCCGGCAGCGCCTCGGCGAGTTGCTCGGCGAGCTGCTTGGCGAAGGCACTGGTGGCGCGCGAGGAGGCCGGCTCGATCGGCACGTAGAGGTGCATGCCCTTGTTGCCGGAGGTCTTGGGCCAGCCTTCGAGGCCGAAGTGGTTCAGCAGCTCGCGCAGGGCCAGCGCCACGTCGCAGCACTCGACGATCGTCGTACCGGGGCCTGGGTCGAGGTCGAAGACGATCAGGTCGGCCATCGGGTTCTTGCCGGTGTCGGACAGGCCGATCCGCCACTGCGGGACGTGCAGTTCGAGCGCCGCCAGGTTGGCCAGCCAGACGATCGTCTGGATGTCGTCGGCGATGACGAAGTCGGCCTCGTCCCGCCCGGTGGAACTCCCGGGGGTCGGCAGCGTCACGGTGCGGACCCAGTTCGGCGTACCGCGGGGTGCGTTCTTCTCGAAGAAGTACGCCGCTCCGGTGCCGTCCGGCCAGCGCTTGCGGGTCAGCGGCCGGTCGGACAGGTGCGGCAGCAGCAGCGGCGCGACCTGGAGATAGAAGTCGATCACCTCGGCCTTGGTGAACCCGGTCTGCGGGTACAGCACCTTGTCGAGGTTAGTGAGCTTCATCGCCTGCCCATCCACCTCAGTGGTCAATTGCTTCGGTGCAGCTGCCATGCGTCCTACCATGCATCATGTGCCTCGCTTCGGTGGTTCTTCGGTGCCTCCGGCGCCCAGGCACGCGCCTCCCGGCACTAGCCGAGTGCCCACGATGCTGCGCATCGAGGGCACTCGTCCAGCACCGGGATCCACGCACCTGACCACCGGAGTCACTCGAACAACCACCGAAGCGAGGCACATGTGGACAGTTACGGGGCAGTAACCGGTGCATCTGTGCCGTTGGGCGCGCAGGAATGGCCGGCACGCACCGTGCCGGTCGCCGGAGTCGACCTGTTGGTCCGGGAAACGCCAGGAGCGGCGAAGGACCTTCCGCCGGCGCTGTTCGTGCACGGTCTTGGCGGCTCGTCGATGAACTGGACCGCCCTCGGCCTGCTCCTCAACGACACGGTCCGCGGCATCGCCCCCGACCTACCCGGCTTCGGCCGTACGCCGGCTGTGCCGGGTCTCGGCGGCATCCGGCAGCAGGCCGAGTTGCTCGACCACCTGATCGACTCGGAGCTCGACCAGCCCGTCCACTTGTTCGGCAACTCGATGGGAGGGGCTGCCGCGGTGGCGCTGGCGGCTCGGAGTCCGGAGAAGGTCGCCTCCCTCACGCTGATTTCGCCGGCGTTGCCGCATCCGCGGGCTTCGGCGTCGGCGGTCTGGTTCACCGCGGTGTCGACGCCGCGACTGGGGAAGGCGGTGCTGGAGCGGACCGCCCGGTTGCCGTTCGAGCGGCGGCTCAAGGCCTCGCTCGCGATCATCTTCGGTGATGCGAAGTCGCTGCCGCCCGAAGTACTGGAGGCGTACGAGCAGGAGTTGCGCCGCCGGGACGCGCAGCCGTGGGGATACCAGGCGACGCTCGAGGGAGCGCGCAGCGTGTTGCTGTCCACGTTGGCGCCGCCGCGCCGGTCGCTGTGGGCGGACGCGGCCAAGGTGCGCTGTCCCGTGCTGCTGGTCTACGGCGGCAAGGATCGACTCGTCGATGCGAAAATCCGCACGAAGGCGCAACGCAGCTTCGCCGACGCCCGGCTGCTCTACCTGCCGAAGTCCGGCCACGTCGCCCAGATGGAACACCCGCAAGAAGTCGAGCGAGCCTTCCGGCAGTTGATCCGCTGAGACCCCGGACCGCCCCCACTCACAAACTCACCTGTGCCGGCCATCGCCGGTCCTGGTCAGGCGTGAGTGGGTGGGCGTCGGGCTGCGTGGAGGAGGTTAGTGAGTGGGGGCGGTTCGGGCCTCCGCAGTAGCAGTACCCATGGGCCGTGCGGTACCGACCTGGGGAGGGGATCGGCGCGGCGGGGTCATACCCGGGGATGATCCTGCGAGCATTTCGTGGCCCTCGACAACTATTGCTTCGGCTGCGGCGTCAGCAGGGTGATCTGTCTGCTGACGAGAGGACCGCTGTGCGGGTATTCGGAAGAGCGGGGTTGCTGGGGGCTGCACTGCTCGGGGTGATGGCACTGCTCGCCCCGGCCGGCCAGGCGCAGGCCGCGCCGCCGGACCAACCGGTTGCCAAAGGCAAGAATTGGGAGATCCACCCGGAAGCCGGTGGGTACCGGATCACGCTGCACCTCGACGCGCCGGCGCCGATGCGCGCCGCGCTGCCGCTGATCGCGGTGAACGGCGTACCGGTCGGGGTGGCGCAACAGTCGCCGGACCGGCGTACCGTCTCGGTCGTCACGCCGAACCCGTCGGTCCCGGCGGCGAAGGACGTCCAGCTGGTCTGGTCGGGGGATCTCGGCCGGACCAAGGGCAAGCAGGGTAAGAACCTTGTCGGTGGAGTCACCACCGACAAGGAGTGGCTGAAGGCGCCGCTGGGCCCGCCGCTGGCGGTTGATCCCGGTGCCACCGGGAAATACGCGGTCGACACGGCCGAGTACAACCTCGGAGACCAGGCGGTCTTCCTGCCCGGCCTCGGTCAGAAGGCCGAGCTCCTCGGCAAGGTCTACTCGCCGCGCGGCGCGCGCGGCCCGCGACCGCTGGTCGTCTTCCTGCACGGCCGCCACTCGGTTTGTTACGGCGATCCGACCGAGGAGCCGACCGTTCCGTGGCCGTGCGCCAAGGGGGAGAAGCCGATCCCGAGCTACCGCGGCTACGACGGCCCGGCGAAGGCCCTGGCCAGCAACGGCTACCAGGTCGTCTCGATCAGCGCGAACGCTGTCAATGCATTCGACGGCGGCGTCTACGACCAGGGCGCGCAGGCGCGGGCCGAGCTGATCCTCGACCACCTGGCGCTGTGGAAGAAGTGGTCGACGGTCGGCGGCGGCCCGTTCGGCAGCAGGTTCGTCGGCAAGGTGGACCTGCAGAACGTCGGCCTGATGGGTCACTCGCGTGGTGGCGAGGGCGTCGCCCGGGCCGCGGTGGTGAACGCCGATCGCGGCGGCCAGTACGGCATCCGTGCGGTCCTCCCGCTGGCACCCACCGACTTCGCGCGGGCCACCGTGCCCGGTGTCGCGATGAGCGTGATCCTGCCGTACTGCGACGGCGACGTGTCCGATCTGCAGGGGCAGAAGTTCTACGACGACACCCGGTACGCCGTCACCCGCGACGCCGCGGCCCGCTCGACCGTGACGATCCTCGGCGCGAACCACAACTTCTTCAACACCGAGTGGACTCCGGGCCAGTCGGTCGCGCCGTCCAACGACGACTGGTGGAGCGACGACACCAAGGCTGCACCGTGTGGAGCGAAGTACGCGGGCCGGTTGACGGCCAAGGAGCAGCAGGCGGTCGGTACGGCGTACGTGGCCGGCTTCTTCCGGTTGCAGCTCGGCCAGGAGACCAAGCTGCTCCCGCTGCTCGACGGGTCCAACGCGCATCCGGCTTCGGCCGGGCGGGCCGTAGTACGGGTCGTGTCGCAGGCGCCGGAAGCGTCGCGGCGGGATGTGAACCGCCTGGACAAGGCACTGCCGACCGGAGCGGTCACGGGCAGCGTCAAGGCGACAGAGTGCGCCGGGACCGACGAGGCCTCTCGCGCCCAGGCGGCGACGTGTGTGAAGACGAGCGACAGCTGGGATTCGCCGCACTGGGTGGAGGCTTGGTTCGCCCCGCACACGCCGACCACGGCGGTCACCAAGCTGACGTGGACCGGCAAGGGCGTCGTACGGATCAACCTCGGGGTCGCTCAGCGGGACGTCCGCCGGTACTCCGTACTGACGTTCCGGGCGACTCCTGACCCGTCCGGTGCACCGAAGACGGACCTGACCGTGCGGGTGGTGGACGGCAAGGGTCGTGCCGCCGCAGTACCGGTGTCGGCTGTCAGTGATGCGCTGCTGCGGATGCCGGGGGCGCCCGGGTCGGGGCTGCCGAAGAATCTGCTGCGCACTGTGCGAATCCCGGTGAGCTCGTTGAAGGGGATCAACCTGCGGGACGTCCGCGCGGTCGAGCTGGTGACCGACAAGGTCGCTGCCGGGTCGGTGTTCGTGAGCGACCTCGCCTTCTCGACTCCGGGACTGGGCAAGTCGGCGCCGTCGAGGTTGGTGCGCGTGTCGGCGTCGAACGTCGGCAAGGTGCCGGAGGGCGACAAGGGCACCAAGAACCTCGACTTCTGGGTGACGCTGTCGCGGCCGAGCCCGCGGCCGGTGACGGTGTACGCCGAAGCGGCGGGTGACCTCGGCGCGACGGTCGGTCAGGTGGCGAAGCAGCTGGTCTTCAGGCCGGGCCAGGTCAGGCAGAAGGTGACTGTTCCGGTCAGTTCCAACACCCGGGACAGCTACGACCTCGCCTTCAGCCTGGTGCTGTCGGTGCCGCACGAGGCGTTGCTGGGGCAGTCGTTCGGCAACGCCGAGGTGATCGACGACGACCCGGAACCGACTCTGACGATCGGCTCGCCGAAGGCGGCGGAGAACGCGGGAACGCTGAAGTTCCCGCTGAAACTGTCGGCACCGAGCGACAAGTACGTCGGGCTGCTCGGGGAGTTGAAGGACGGCACCGCCGTGGTGCGCAAGGACTTCACCTCGATGGAGGACGACGGCAGCCAGAACCCGCCCGACCGCATGGTCTACGGCCAGCTCCAAAGCGGCCGGACCACCGGACAGATCGAGGTCGAACTGATCGACGACAAGGTCAAGGAACCCACCGAAACCTTCACCGTCACCGTGATCGACGTCGACGGCCTCGACCACCCCCACCCACCCCCGACCACCGCCACCATCACCGACAACGACTGACCCCCACAAAGCCGCCGGCACCCCTCCCCGGGTGCCGGCGCAGCGCTCCGCCCGCTCCGCTCCGCCCGCTCCGCTCCGCCCGCTCCGCTCCGCCCGCTCCGCTCACCCGCTCCGCGGAGTCGACCCCGGTCGTCCGCTCTGCTCACCCCCTCCGCGCGGAGCGCGTTGGCAGATGGTTTTGAGACGTGGGGTCCGGGATGCGGACTTGGCGGGGCGAGGCTGGGGTGGTGCGGGAACATGGGGGAGGGACGGCTGGTTGAACCCGGAGTCCCGCGAAGTTTCCCGCTGACGAGGAGTGTCACGTGCCACAGCTGCCACCGCTGGTCGAACCGGCCGACGAGCTGACCATCGACGAGGTCCGCCGCTATTCCCGGCACCTGATCATTCCCGAGGTCGGGATGGCCGGTCAGAAGCGGCTGAAGAACGCCAAGGTGCTGGTGATCGGCGCCGGCGGTCTCGGCAGCCCGGCGCTGCTCTACCTGGCCGCGGCCGGGGTCGGCACGCTCGGCATCGTCGAGTTCGACACCGTCGACGAGTCGAACCTGCAGCGCCAGATCATCCACGGCCAGTCCGACGTCGGCAAGTCCAAGGCGCAGTCGGCCAAGGAGTCGATCCTCGAGACCAACCCGAACACGAACGTCGTACTGCACGAGGTCCGCCTCGACAACGACAACGTGTTCGAGATCTTCGAGCAGTACGACCTGATCGTCGACGGCACCGACAACTTCGCCACCCGGTACCTGGTGAACGACGCGGCGGTGCTGCTCGGCAAGCCGTACGTCTGGGGCTCGATCTTCCGTTTCGACGGCCAGATCAGCGTCTTCTGGGCCGAGCACGGGCCGTGCTACCGCTGCCTGTACCCCGAGCCGCCGCCGCCCGGCATGGTCCCGTCCTGCGCCGAAGGTGGCGTGCTGGGTGTGCTGTGCGCGTCCGTCGGTGCCGCCCAGGTGACCGAGGCGATCAAGCTGCTCACCGGTATCGGCGACCCGTCGCTGGGCCGGCTGAACATCTACGAGGCGCTCGACCTGAACTGGCGTTCGCTGAAGGTCCGCAAGGACCCGAACTGCGCGATCTGCGGCGAGAACCCGACCGTCACCGAGCTGGTCGACTACGACGCGTTCTGCGGCGCGATCACCGAGGAGGCCGCCGACGCGGCCGTCGGTTCGACCATCTCGGTGAAGACGCTGAACGACTGGATCAAGCTGAAGGACAACGGCGAGAAGGACTTCCTGCTGATCGACGTCCGGGAGCCCAACGAGTACGAGATCAACCGGATCCCCGGCTCGGTGCTGATCCCGAAGGCCGACTTCCAGACCGGAGTGGCGCTGGAGAAACTGCCGCAGGACAAGCAGCTGGTCTTCCACTGCAAGTCCGGTGTCCGCTCGGCCGAGGTGCTGGCCATCGCCAAGGGCGCGGGCTTCTCCGACGCCGTCCACGTCGGCGGCGGCGTGGTCGCCTGGGTCGACCAGATCGACCCGTCGCAACCCGCCTACTGAGCCTGCCTAGTTGAGCCTGCCTCCTGAGCTCCTGAGCTCCTGAGCTCTGCAGCCTATGAGCCGGTCCCGCCGTAGTGCGGGGCCGGCTTTGCTCAGAGGTGCTTCTCCCACAGGTCGCCGGTCTGGACCGGGCGCATGCCGACCGACTCGTACAGCGCGAGCGCCGACGTCGGGTTGTTCGTGTCGACGTGCAGCAGCGTGCCGTCGAAGCCCGCCGCGGCATCGACCGCAAACGCCTGCTGCAGCAAGTACTTCGCCAACCCACGCCCGCGCGCCTCGGGGATGACGCCGAGCCTTCCGACGTACCCCCAGTTCTCCAGCTCGACGAATGCGTGGCTGCAGTCGCTTGCCGCCACCGGCCGGCAGTCCAGCTCCACCAGGCTCACCTGCGACCAGTCTGTGGTCGCACGCCTCTCGTGCACGTCCACCCAGTCGTCGTACGGCCGGACAGCCTCGCTCTCCCGACCGGCGAACGCCTCTGTCATCACGGCATGGATCGCCTGCCCCGTCTCCTCGCCATCGGCGCCGGTGCGCAGCGCAGTACCGGCTGGAGGCTCCGGTACTGCGACCGGGCCGGTGTGGTCGATCCGCATCCGGTAGTAGGTCGTACTGAGCGTGCCCCGTCATAGTGTCCCACAGCTGGTTCAGAACGGCATCCGGCAGTTGGCGACAGCTTCAGCGCCGGCCGGGTCTCCCTCGACCAGTACTACGGTCGGCTGGTCGTCGCGGCCGGACAGGGTGCGCATGTAGCCCACTGCATCGGTGCTGACGGTGGCGATCGGTTCGCCTCGCCCGAGACGGTAGGTGCCGCCGCCCTGACCGGTGAGGGTCAGCGTGACAGGCGTACCTTGCCAGAACGGGCCGTCCTCGAGATCCCGCATCACTTGGGCGATCAGCTCGACGGCGTACGGGCCGGCGTCGAACTCGCGGCCGAGTGCCTGGCAGACGTCGTTGCGATGCATCCACAGGTCGCGGGTGAGCAGGATGTCCTGGATGAAGCCGAGGCTGATCTTCTCGAAGCCCGGGATGCCGTCGATCTTCACCTGCAGGTTGCGGATCAGGGCCGGGTTGCGGCTGATGGTCCGCGTCGCCTTCCCCCACAGCTTGCCGAAACGCTGCCGCAGGACGTCGGGCGGCGTCCCGCGATGGTCGTCGGCCTGGACCAGCATGTGCGCGTCGATCAACGAGATCGTCGGGTAGGCCCGCCGGGCCCGACGGTCGCGGAGCGGGAACGACCACGGCTTGTTGACGTCCTCGGCCTGCCCGCACAGGTGCCCGACGATGTCGGCCACGTCCCACTCGGTGCAGACGGTACGGCGTTTCCACTCGGTGCCGTCGATGGTGTCCAGCAGGTCTTGCCAGGCCGCGATCTCGGCGTCGCGGTGTCGCCGGGCGGTGGCCCGGTCGGCGCGGGCGATCTCCCGCGCGGTTGTCTCGGTGGTGATCATTTCGCTTTCCCCCTGCTTGGTTGGTAGTGATGAAAGAACAGCTCGAGCACGACCGGCAGCAGCTTCATGTACCGGCCGTTCTCGAAGCTCGCCTGTGGTTCGTTGGCCATCTGCTGGGACAGCAGGCCGGCAGTCAGCGAGGTGAACAGCGCCAGGCCGTCGTCGCTCACTGCGTCCGGATGGAGCCGGCCGCCGTCGACCGCCTCCTGGAGGTAGGACTTCAGGTCCGCCATCCCTTCCAGCGCCGGGGCGAACGCCTCAGGCGACGGCTCGAACCCCGGAACCGTGCGCCAGAAGAGCAACTGGCCCAGCACCTGGTTCTCCATGCACCAGCGCGCGAACCCCGCCATCCCGTGCTCGAGTTGCTGCTCGACCAGTACCTCGGCCCGCGCCGCGCGCTGGGCATCGCGGACCTGCTCGGCTCCTCGCCGGAACAGCGCGTCGTAGATCGCGAGTTTGTTCGGGAAGTACTGGTAGAGCGACGGCGGCTGCATGCCGAGCTGCCGGGCCACCGCGGACAGGCTCAGCGCCGCGACGCCCTCGGTCTCCATCAGCGCGATGGAGACGTCGAGGATCTCGTCGATGGTCTGCTGACGGCGCCTGCTCCGGCGGTCGACGCTTGCTGTGCTCATGCTTTGAGGAAAACCTAATGGTCGTAGGTAAGTCAATAGCTCGTAGATCTTCCGCTGGAGTGTCCCCGGTGGCACGTACTGTCGTGTCATGTGCAGAAACATCACTGTTCTTCGTGGACTTGAGCCGGCCGCGACCTCCGAGGAGATCTACGCGGCCGCCCTGCAATACGTGCGCAAGGTGACCGGGGTGGGTTCGCTCAGCGCGACCACCCGCGGCCCGATCGAGCGGGCCGCGGCCGAGGTCGCCAAGATCACCGAGGCGCTGCTGGAGGAGATGCCGGAGCGCCGGGTCCCGCCGCAGACGGTGCCGCCGCTGCGCAGACCCGAAGTACGGGCCCGCCTCGGCCTGGACTGAGCAGCCCGGACTGAGCCAACCTGGGCTGAGCAGCCCGGACCGATCAGCCTGGGTTGGCGGTTGGTGCTGTTGTAGGTTTCGCGGTGGGAAAACCCTTACCGAGGAGGCTGTGGATGCGGTTCGCCATCAAGACCAGGCCTGAGCACACGAGCTGGCAGCAGCTGCGGGACGTGTGGATCGCGGCAGACGAGTACGAGGTCTTCGAGTCGGCCTGGCACTGGGACCACTTCTACCCGCTGACCGGCGACACCACCGGCCCGAACCTGGAGGCCTGGACGACGCTGGCCGCGCTGGCCCAGGCGACCAAGCGGATCCGGGTCGGCTGTCAGGTGACCGGGATGATCTACCGGCACCCGGCCGTGCTCGCCAACATGGCCGCGACCACCGACATCATCTCGGGTGGCCGTCTCGAGCTCGGCATCGGCGCCGGCTGGAACCAGCAGGAGTGCGACGCCTACGGCATCGCGCTGCCCCCGCTGAAGGAACGCTTCGACCGCTTCGACGAGGGCACCCAGGCGCTGATCAGCCTGCTCACCGAGAAGGTCTCGAACTTCGACGGCCAGTACGTCAAGCTCACCGACGCGTACTGCGAACCGAAGCCGGTCCAGACCCCGCATCCCCCGATCACCATCGGCGGCAAGGGCCCGAAGCGGACCCTGCGCGCGGTGGCCCGCTGGGCCCAGCACTGGAACGTCATCGTCACGAGCCCCGAAGAGTGGAAGCCGCTCAAGGACATCCTGGTCGCCCACTGCGAGGACCTCGGCCGCGACGTCGCCGAGATCACCTGCTCGGTCAACGTCCGGATCGATGGGGACAAGCCGCTCGACCAGGCGATCGACGCGGCGGTCACCAGCGCAACGGCGTACGGGGAAGCGGGAGTGGACCTGGTTGTCCTCAACCTCCCGCACGACGCCCCGCCCTCGGTGCTGGAGCCACTCGCCAAAGCCGTGAGCTGACGCAGTACCGGGCTGTCGGCGGGGCCGGATAGCGTAGGCCCGTGGATCGGGAGGAGTACGTGGAGGCCGTGCTGGTCGCGGTCGAGTCGATTCCGCCGGGCCGCGTGGCGACGTACGGAGACATCGCCGCGTACGTCGGCCAGGGCGGCCCACGCCAGGTCGGCGCCATCATGCGCGAGTACGGCGGCGGCGTCCCCTGGTGGCGAGTCATCCGCGCCAGCGGCATCCCCGCCGACGAGGTCGTCGACGACCAACTCCAACTCCTCCGCGGCGACGGAGTCCGCGTCACCAACGGCAAAATCAACCTCAACCAGGTCCGCTGGCACCCCGACGAGTAGCGGCCTGAGTCTCAGGGGCGACTGCCTCGGGGTATGGCTACGCCCGTGGCGCTCCTCCGGTCCGACCTTCGGTGAGGATTCTGCCTAGCTCATCTCCGAAGCCCGGCACATAGCGGCCCTTGGCCATCTGTTCCGCTAACTCGATGGCGCTCTTACGCGGCTGGTGAAGCCGTCTGGACATTCCCTCCACCGCATCCGTGATGCGGTCGGGAGCAGCCCTCAGCAGGTCCAGAAGAAACTGATCGGGTGGCACGACATCCAGGTACTGTGGCACCGACGCCGGAGGAAGTCGCGGGCATTGTCCGTGACCAGGTGTGTCGCCCCGGCGCCGATCGCCACGGCCAGCACATGGCGGTCCTTGTCGTCACAGGTCAGGTCCGGCACCAACGGCAGCCAGACCTCGCTCGGCTGGCGCGCGTCAGGAAAGGCCCGCGCCATCTGCTTCAACGTGTGCGCGGTGGCTGCGATCGCGGCCGGTTCGGCCAGTCCGGAGCGATCCTGCAACAGCCGAACCGAGTTGCGCTGCACCTCGTCGAGAATCTCGTCCTGCCAGACCGGACGGAACGCCGACTCGTGTGCGCACGACAGCAGGAGGTCGCGGAGGCCGGACGGAATCAGTACGCAGGCGTCGAGAGCGGCGGTCGGGCGACCGCTCCGCGGGACGGGCATCGGTCAGAAGTCCCCGTCGGTGTAGCCGTCGTCGGGTGTCATCGCGGCCAGCGCCTGCTCGCGTTCGACCCGTCGGTCGTGCTCGAAGGCCTGTACGTCGGACAACAGAAAGCGATGCCTGTTCCCCACCATCTTGTGGGCGATCTGACCCTCTCGCGCCAGTTTCACGACGTACGGCCGCGACACGTTGAGCAGGTCGGCCACCTCTTGGCTGGTCAGCTCGGTGTCCCGCGCATCGCCGATGATCAGACTGACCGGCCCCGCACTGAGTGCCGCGATCATCTGCCGAATCGCGGCGAGGGTCTCGCCGGTGACCTTCACGCTGTTCTTGCCCTGGAAGATCGTCACCTCGGCGCCTTGGCTGAGGACCAGGTCGAGCTCGCGCACCAGAGCGCGGCTCGGAGTCGCCACCGGCACCACAAGCTCCTCGTGGGTCTGCCTGTCGTCGGACGGCCTGCGGCCGCGGGACGGTGTCTTGTGGGTGAGTCCCCGAGCCGGCTTCTTACGGACCTTGACCGGTGTCGAAGCCCTTCCGGAAGTCGCGCTCCTGTTGCTCTTGCTGACGGCCATGTTGCGGCTCCTCTCCCCGTGAAGCATATCCGAAACAGCCGAAACAATCGAAACATCCGACTCGAGCTCCTGCTTCTGTCGGCGGCGGCTGACAGACTGCGGGGGTGAACGAGTGGGCGGTTGAGGTTGCTGGTGTCCGGACGGTGGAGGCTCAGCGGCTTCTGCGGGAGTACTACGTCGATGTCGCCGACCGGTACTACCAACTGCATCTCGGCCGGCCGGGGACGGCGGAGGAGATCGAGACGGGGCTGGCTGGCGCGCCGAGTGACGATCTCGCGCCGCCGACCGGAGTCTTCCTGCTCGGCCGGTACGACGGTGAGCCGGCCGCTTGTGCCGGGCTCCGGCTGCAACCGGACCGCACCGCCGAGCTGGCTCGCGTCTACGTCAACCCGGCGCGTCGCGGCACCGGCGGCGGTACGGCCCTGCTGAGCGCCATCGACCGTACCGCCCGTGCGCTCGGCGTGAAGCGCATCCTGCTCGACACCCGGCTCGACCTGACCGAGGCTCGCGCGCTGTATCTGCGGCACGGCTACCTCGAAGTTCCTCCTTATAAACAAGGCGATTACGCGGAGGTCTTCTACGCCAAGTCACTGGCCTGAGCGCGTCGGCGGCGCGGATTGTCGGCGGCGTCTGATGGGATGGGGGACATGGTCAGCAGAACTGGTTCCAGATATCGCTTGGTGCGAGGTGACGGGCACGAGGTCCGGGTCACCGAGGCGCCGGTGCTGGATGCTGACCAGCAGTCCGTCGTCGATCATCCCGGTGGACCGCTGCTCGTGCTCGCCGGGCCGGGGACGGGGAAGACGACGACATTGGTCGAGGCTGTCGTCGATCGCGTTGGCAATCGTGGGCTGAGTCCCGATCAAGTGCTGGTGCTGACCTTCGGCCGGAAGGCCGCGACCGAGTTGCGCGACCGGATCACCGCGCGCCTGGGCCGGACGACGCGCGTGATGCCGTCGATGACCTTTCACGCTTTCTGTTACGCGTTGCTGCGCAGGTTCACTCCCGCGGACGCCTTCGATATCCCATTGCGGTTGCCGTCCGGTCCTGAGCAGACCCTGCGGCTGAGCGAGTCGCTCGCCGGGAGCCGCGAGGTCGGGGTGACCAAGTGGCCGAGCAGTCTGCATCCGGCGCTGAAGACGCGCGGGTTCACCGACGAGGTGCAAGCCGTGATCGGCAAGGCCCGCCAGCTCGGGCTGGACCCGGAGGACCTGTCCGAGATCGGCCGCTCGGCGGGCCGGCCGGAGTGGGTCGCGGTCGGCGACTTCTTCGAGGAGTACCTGCAGATCCTCGACCACGAACAGGTCCTGGACTATTCCGAGCTCATCCACCGCGCGGTCATCCTGGCGCGGCAGCCGCACGTCAAGGCCAGACTCCGCGAGGAGTTCAAAGCCGTCTTCGTCGACGAGTACCAGGACACCGATCCCGGTCAGACCAAGCTGCTGCAGGCCATCGCCGGTGACGGCCGCGACCTGGTCGTCGTCGGCGACCCGGACCAGTCCATCTACACGTTTCGCGGCGCCGACGTCCGCGGCCTGCTCCGCTTCACCGACGAGTTCCGTACCGCGGACGGCGCCGAGGCCGCCCAGATCGCGCTGGCCACGACCCGCCGCTTCGGTACGACGCTGCAACGCGTCTCCCGCAACGTGGTCAACCGGCTCGGCGTCCCCGGCACACTCGACCGCGACACCTTCGAGCGGTTCCGCAATCCCGACGCGAGCTCATGCGTCTACGGGCCCGGCAAGGTCGAGGCCAACCTGTACTCGACCAGCGGCGCCGAGCTCGAACACATCGCCGACCTGCTCCGTCGGGCGCACGTGCAAGACGGTGTGGGGTGGCACGAGATGGCTGTCCTGGTGCGATCCGGCACCCGCTCGATCCCACCGTTGAGGCGCGCCCTGGCCGCCGCGGGTATTCCGGTCGATGTCGCGGGTGACGAGTTGCCGCTGTCGCGTGAGCCCGCAGTACGGCCGATGTTGCTGGCGTTGCGGGCGGTGGCCGATCCGTCGACGCTGACCGTGGACGTAGTACGGGCCTTGGCGTTGTCGCCGTTGGGTGCGATGGATGCGGGGCAGTTGCGCAGGCTGGCTCGAGTACTGCGCAAGCGGGATCGTGAGGCGGCGGGTGGGCAGCGGTTGCCGCGACCGTCCGACGAGCTGCTCCGCGAAGCGTTGCTGAACCCGTTGCTGCTCGACGAGCAGGCGTCCCCGGCCGAGGCCCGGTTCGTCGCCCTCGGCGAAAGGTTGCTCAAGGCAAGAAACATTGTGAACGCCGGCGCGGCGCCCGACGAGGTGATGTGGTCGCTGTGGTCGGAGTCGCCCTGGTTGCGCCGCCTGCGCGGCCAGGCGAACAGTGGCGGCGAGGTCGCCCGTACGGCGAACCGCGATCTCGACTCGCTCTGCGCACTGTTCGACGCGGCCAGCCGGGCCGAGGAGCAGGTCGGCTTCAAGGGCGTGGCGACTTTTCTGGCCGAGCTGGAGGCGCTCGACATCGCGGGCGACAACCGGTACGACGCGACGTACCGGGAGGCCGGGGTGCAGTTGATGACCGCGCACCGGTCCAAGGGTTTGCAGTGGCGACTGGTCGTGGTGGCGAGCGTGCAGGAAGGGCAATGGCCCGATCTGCGCCGGCGGGGTTCATTGCTCGAGCCGGACCGGCTCGGACCGGACGGTCTGGTGGATCCGTTGTCGGCGGGCGCGATCCTGGCCGAGGAGAGACGGCTGTTCTACGTCGCGATCACGCGAGCCCGGGAGCGGCTGATCGTGACGGCCGTGCAGGCCCCCGAGGCCGATGGTGATCAGCCGTCGCGCTTGCTTGGCGAGCTGGACATTCCTTTGAAGTTGGTGGCCGGGCGGCCTCGTCGTCCGCTGTCGCTGCCTGGTCTGGTCGCTGACCTTCGCTGTGTGCTGAGCGACCCTGCGACGTCGCCCGCGCTGAAGCGGGTCGCGGCGGACCGGCTGGCGCAACTCGCCGACGCCGTCGACGATCGTGAGTACCCGTTGGTCCCGACGGCCGATCCGCAGCGCTGGTGGGGTGTGCGGGAGCGGACCAAGTCGGAGCGGCCGATCACGAATCCCGAGCTGCCGGTGCCGTTGACCGGGAGCGCGCTCACCACGATCGTCGACTGCCCGTTGCGCTGGTTCCTGCAGCGCCGCGCGGGCGGTGAAACTCCGAGCAACTCGGCCATCGGGTTCGGCATGGTGCTGCACACGCTCGCCGACGCCGTCGCGACCGGCACGCTGCCGCCCGACATCGACGAACTGAACGGCTGGCTCGACAAGGTGTGGACGCAACTGGAGTTCGAGTCGTCGTGGATCTCCGACCGGGAGCGGGTCGAGGCGGAGCAGGCGTTGCGCCGGTTCGTCGCCTGGCATCAGGGACGGCCGGACCGGACGTTGCTCGGGACCGAGGTGGAGTTCGACGTCCTGCTGCCGGACGAGGACAAGCCCGCGGTCCGGGTGAAGGGCCGGATGGACCGGCTGGAGCAGGACGGTGACGGCGCGATTCGCGTGATCGACCTGAAGACCGGGCGCACCGTGCCGACCAAGCCGGCGCTCGAGCGACATGTCCAGCTGGCGATCTACCAGCGCGCGATCGAGTCACGCCAGTTGAAGAAACTCGGCGAGGAGCCGCGCAGTGGCGGTGCCGAGCTGGTCCAGTTGCGTCACGACGACGTCGGCCTGCCGAAGGTCCAGGGCCAGGCGCCGCTGGAGCCGGACGAGGAAGGCCGCACCTGGCTGGACGATGCGGTCGAGGACGCCGAGGCGATGGTCCGCTCCGAGGAGTTCATCGCCAAACGCAACTCCGGCTGCGACCGCTGCGAGGTCCGCTCACTGTGTCCCATCCAGCCCGAAGGCCGGGAGATCGTCTGATGCGCGCCAAGCTGGAGACGACGGCCGACCTGGTCGATCTGCTCGGGATCCCGTTCAGCGATCAGCAGTTGGAGGCGATCACAGCGCCGTTGGCGCCCGCGGTGATCGTGGCGGGTGCCGGATCGGGCAAGACGACCGCGATGGCGGCGCGTGTGGTGTGGCTGATCTGCACCGGGCAGGTCCAGCCGGAAGAGGTGCTCGGCCTGACCTTCACCAAGAAGGCGGCCAACGAGCTCGACGTACGGATCCGCGAGGACCTGACCAAGGCCGGGGTGCTCGGTTCCACCCTGCCGCGCGACCAGCACCCGATCCTGGCTGCTCACCTGCGCAGCAACATCCCCAACTGGGAGCCCGAGGAGCCGGGAGAGCCGGTCGTCTCGACGTACCACGCGTTCGCCGGCACGCTGATCGCCGAGCACGGTCTGCGGCTGGGGTTGGAGCCCGATGTCCGGGTG
Source organism: Kribbella sp. CA-294648 (assembly GCF_050943845.1). Taxonomy (NCBI): domain Bacteria; kingdom Bacillati; phylum Actinomycetota; class Actinomycetes; order Propionibacteriales; family Kribbellaceae; genus Kribbella; species Kribbella sp. CA-294648. The sequence goes on along the minus strand of NZ_CP191981.1, from coordinate 6,831,890 downwards.
CTTGCCGACGCGACCAGGTTCCAGCTCGCCGGGCGGGTCGTGCGGCGGTCCAACGGGCCGATCCGGTTCGCGTCGCATCATGTGCCGACGCTCGTCAACAGTCTGCTCGCGCTCGACGGTGAGCTGGCCGACCACCTGCTGGAGGCTGCCGAAGTACGGGCTCATGATGAGGCTGTCCGGGTCGAGGTCGCGGCTGCGCGCAAGCAGACGGTCGAGGTGAAGAAGCTCGCCGAGACCGCGTTGAAGCGGGGCGAGATCCTGCAGCTGGTCGAGGAATACCAGGCCTACAAGGGTGAGCGCGGGGTCGTGGACTTCGCTGATCAGATGGCTCTTGGGGCTCGGCTGGCCGAGCAGGCTCCCGAGGTTCCGCTGATCGAGCGCTCGCGGTACAAGGTCGTGCTGCTTGATGAGTACCAGGACACGTCGGTCTCCCAGCGCCGGATGCTGACTGCGCTTTTTGGCCGGGACGGTCATCCGGTCACTGCTGTGGGCGACCCTTGTCAGGCCATCTACGGGTGGCGTGGGGCTTCTGTCGCCAACCTGGACGAGTTCCCGGAGCACTTCCCGAACGCCGACGGGTCACCGGCCCGCCGGTACGTGCTGAGTGTCAATCGGCGCTGCGGCAGCCGGATTCTCGCGGCGGCGAACCAGCACGCGGCCGAGCTGTACGCGCAGCACCCCGGCGTGATCCCGCTGGAGGCGCCGCCGGAAGCACCCGAAGGCGCGATCACGGTCGGCCTGTTCGAGACCCGCTCGAAGGAGATCGAGTGGGTCGCGGACGCGATCGTCGCCGCCCACAAGACGCCGAACCGCCGGTGGAAGGACATCGGCATCCTGATGCGGACGAACGTCGACCTCAGCGCGGTGCACGAGGCACTGATCGCCCGCAAGGTGCCGGTCGAGGTGGTCGGCCTCGGTGGTCTGCTGGCGCTGCCCGAGGTCGTCGACGTCGTCGCCACGCTGCAAGCGGTCAACGACCTGACCGCGAACGCCGCGATGCTGCGCATCCTGACCGGCCCGCGGTACCGGATCGGTCACCGTGACCTCGCGCTGCTGGCCAACCGCGCCCGCTTGCTGGCGGACTCGGGCGACCGTCCGGCCACGGATGACTTGGTCGCGGCCCTCGATGCGGCGGTGGCCGGGATGGATTCGACGGAGGTCATCTCACTGGCCGAGGCTGTCGACGATCCGGGGCCAGCTGGTTGGGGCTACTCGGAGGAGGCGCTCGAGCGGTTCAGGGAGCTGTCGACCGAGTTGCGCGAGCTGCGCGCGCACGCGGGCGAACCGTTGCTCGACCTGGTCCGCCGGGTGATCAGCACGATCGGGCTCGATGTCGAACTGACCGCGACCCCCGACCACGTCGACGCCGGCCGTCGCGATCACCTGGCCGCGTTTTTGGATGCCGTGGGCAACTTTGCGTCTACCGAGTCGAGTGGCTCGCTGGACGGTCTGCTCGCGTACCTGGCGGCCGAAGAGGAGTACGCCGCCGGTCTCGACCTCGCAGTACCGAGTGAAGCGGACTCGGTGAAGTTGCTGACCACGCACCGGTCGAAAGGGCTGGAGTGGCCGATCGTGTTCGTGCCGACCCTGGTGAACAAGGTGTTCCCGTCGGATCGCGGTCGCGACAAATGGACCACCAACGCGAAGGTGCTGCCCTGGCCGTTGCGTGGTGATGCCGACACGTTGCCCAACTTCCATGACTTGTCGAACGCCGGGTTGAAGGCTTTCGCGGACGAGTGCAAGGAGGTCAACGCACTGGAGGAGCGGCGACTCGGATACGTCGCCTTCACGCGCGCCAAGGAGATCCTGGTCGCGACCGGACACTGGTGGGGGCCGACGCAGAAACGCCCGCGCGGGCCCTCGTCGTACCTGGAGACGTTGAAGAAGCACGCGGGGGAGCGCGTCATCGAGTGGGCGCCGCAGCCCGAACTGAACGAGGAGAACCCGGAGCTCGCCGAGCAAACCCTCGCGCCGTGGCCCGCGCCGTACGACGAAGCCGGCTACCAACGGCGGCTCGATGCGGTCGCGCTGGTGGAGCAGTCGCGCGCGGAGGGCCCGTCGCAGGAAGCCGAGGAGTCGCTGTTCCTGGACGAGCAGGCGACGGTCGCGCGCTGGGACTCCGAGCTGGAACGATTGTTGTCAGAGGCAAGGGAAAGCCGCAGCCGGAAGGCGTACGACGTCGAGCTGCCCTCGTCGTTGTCGGCGACCCAGATGATGCGCCTGGCCAAGGACCCGGACGGCCTGGCCGCCGAGCTGGCCCGCCCGATGCCCCGCAAACCCAACCGGGCGGCACGCTTCGGCACCCGGTTCCACGCTTGGGTGGAGAGCTATTTCGGCCAGCAGTTCCTGCTCGACCCCGACGACCTACCTGGCGCCGCCGACGAAGACATCGTCGACGACACCGACCTCACCGAACTGATGGAAGCCTTCCGCAACGGCCCGTATGGCGAACAAATGCCCTACGAAATCGAAGCCCCCTTCGCGTTGGCGATCGGCGGCCGTATGGTCCGCGGCCGCATCGACGCCGTCTACCAGGTCATCCGCCCAGACGGCTCCCGCGGCTACGACGTAGTCGACTGGAAAACCAGCCGAACCGAAGCAGCCGACCCCCTCCAACTAGCCATCTACCGAGTAGCCTGGGCCGAACTCGTAGGCATCCCGGTAGCCCAGGTAGGAGCCGCCTTCTACTACGTCCGAACCGGCGACATAGTCCGCCCCGAAAACCTCCCCACCAAACCCCAACTAATCACCCTCCTGAACGGCTGACCCGTCGTACCAGCTCGCCGGGCACCACCCGAACCTCGAACGGAAGCCGCGCCTCGAACGCCTCGTCTCCCTTGACCACAGCCCGCTCGACATACCGACCGTGCTCCAACTCGAGCACGGGTCAGGGCTTCCTGGTCGGGATCGATCAGCCAGTACGATCCGACGCCGGCCTCCTCGTAGACCGCTCGTTTGAGGAGCAGGTCGGTCATCCGGGTCGAGGAGGAGAGAACCTCCACGGCCAGCAGGAGCGGGCGACGCTCTACACCTTTCGGGCCGACATCCTCGCAACGGCACACGAGAACGTCCGGCTGCAGCGACCGCCCGCTGGCGGGCCGGAAGTCGAAAGGCGCGACGAACACCTCGAACTCCTCAGGACAACTCGCCTCCAGCCGCACGGTGAGCTGCACCACGACCCGCTGATGAATCGGAAGCGGCGCCGGCGTCACCAGCAACTGCCCGTCAACCAACTCGTACCGCATCCCGTCGTCCGGCAGCCCCTCAAGATCAGCCACGGTGAACTGCCGGGATTCCTTTGTCCGGGTGGGTTTGCGTGCCACCGAGGTCAGCTGGTCAGCTGCCTCGTCACCCTCGCGGATGACTGGTCCGCCGTAACAGCTCACTCGGCACCACGCGCACCGGGAACGGGAGCTGTGCGTCGAAGGCGTCGTCGCCCTTGACCACAACCCGCTCGACGTACCGGCCGTCCGCCAACTCCAGAACGGTGAGGATTTCGGCGTCCGGATCGAAGATCCAGTACGACGCGACGCCGGCCTCTTCGTACAGGCTCCGCTTGAGAACCAGATCCTTCGACCGAGTCGCCGGCGAGAGGATCTCGACCGCCAGCAAAAGAGGAAGGCGCAGCGCGTCCGGCCCGGGATCGTTGCGGCTGGCCACCAGCACATCAGGCTGGAGTGACCGGGTCGACGTCGGGCGGTAGTCCATCGGCGCCTGAATGACCCAATACTCCGGCGGGCAGTTCCGACGCAGAACATAGCTGAGCTCAGCCGCTGCCACCTGGTGCAGCAGCGTGGGCAACGGCGTCACCAGGTAGATCCCGTCAACACGCTCGTACTGACTGCCGTCGTCGGGGAGCAACATGGCTTCCTTTGGAGTCACCTGACCAGCATGCTGGTGGTTGGTCGCCTGTCTGGCCGGTTCTGCTGATCTGCCCCCACGGTGCCCCGAATCTGCCCGGGTGGTGCCCGGTCATTTGAAGAAACCGGCGGGAGAGAGGGTGATGGGGAAGGGGGTGGTTAGGTCGATGGTTTCCTCGCCCTGGAGGACTGCGTGGCAGGTGTAGTGGGGGCCGGTGAGTTCGAGGAGGGTGAGTTCCTCGGTGTCGGGGTCGAGCAGCCAGTACGCCGGTACGCCGTGTTGGGCGTAGAGCTCGCGTTTGGTGACGACGTCCATGACGCGGGTTGTCGGTGAGAGCACCTCGACGGCCAGCAGGATCTGGTGGACGTACTGCGCGCCGGTCGCCGGGCTGGAGTTGTTGAGGCCGACGGCGTTGTCGCGGTGGCAGACGAGTATGTCTGGGCGGAGGGACATCTTCGGGGCCGGGCGGAAGTCGAGGGAGCCGACGGCAACGAGTTGGTCCGGTGGGCACGCCTGTTTGAGTTGCACCATCAGGCCGACCACAGCCGCCTGGTGCACAGGCGGTTGAAGGCCTGTAACCACCAGCCGCCCGTCTATCACCTCGTACCGGCGGCTGTCCGGCACCCGCACCCGCGCCGCGGGCATCACTCGCTCAATCACTCAACCAGCATCCCGGAAACCCGCCTCCCACCGCGGAAGTTATCCACAGCCACGAGTCGCTACCTCCCCGTTGCGGTGGGTGGGCGGACCTCCAGCCCATCAAACCCCCACCTCCAGCCAACCCTCCGCGCTCACAACCACACCCCGACTCCACCTTTGATGGGCTGCCCGTCCGCCTCCCACCGCGCATCGCGCCGCACACCCACCGCGCATCGCGCTCCGCACACCCGACCCTCGGGCCCCACTCCGGCGTCGAGCACCGCTTCGCCCCCCGAGCGCCCCGCGCCGCGTACCGCGCACCGCACCCCCGCGCACCCGAATCCGCATCGCGCTCCGCGCAACCGCCGCGCATCGCGCACCGCACAGCCGACCCTCGGGCCCCTACTCCGGCGTCGAGCACCGCTTCCCGCCCCGAGCACCCCGCACCGCGTACTGCGCGCCGCACCCCGCGCACCCGCACCGTGTACTGCGTCCCCCGCGCGTACTGCGCACCTCAACCCCGCGCGCCCGCGAGCGTGAACTCACTCAGTACCTGGCCGCCTTCGAGGACGAGCTCGCGGTGACCGCGTCCCGCGCGCTGGACATCCTGCTCGCCTGCACGGTGGCCGAGGTCTACCGGACTCTGGTCCTGGAACGCGGCTGGACCAACGACGAGTACGAACACTGGCTGGCCGACGCCCTCATCGCCCAACTCCTCTGAGCAGCCGAGCCAATGCGACTCAGTCGCAGTTAGCATGGCCTCGGAACCTACCCCGAGGGAGTTGCGATGGAGCTGACCACGTACGTCGGTGCCGACGCCTTGCAGGTTGCCGATGAGGTCGAGTCGCTGTATCGCGAGGTGTTCAGCGCCCCGCCCTGGAACGAGGAGCCGGCCCAACTGGCTACCTTCCGGCCACGGCTGGAGGAGAACGTCTCACGGCCCGGGTTCCGGCTCGTCACAGCCGTTGTCGACGGCGAAGTCCGCGGGCTCGGCGCCGGCTGGCCGACCTCGCCCCCGTTTCGGAGGGATCGTTCCTACGGCGAGGTGTTCGACGAGTTCGGCGCGGTCCAGGTCGAGCGCGAGCTGGTCGGCGCGTTCGAGGTCGACGAACTGGCGGTCCACCCAGAGAGTCAAGGGCTCGGCCTCGGGCGGGCCGTGTTGAACACGCTCTGCGGGGGCGAGCCGTCCTGGTTGCTCACGGCCCACCAAGCGGTCGACACAGTCGCGTTCTACCGGCGGATCGGGTGGCGGGAGTTGCTGCCGCAGGTGGCGGAGCCGCGGCTGGCGGTGTTCGTCAGCGTCTAGCGCTGGCGGGGGAGACGACGGGTAAGCCGCGCGGCTGATGCCCCGGTACTGCGTGGCCGCCTAGCGTTGGCACCATGTTGATCGCGGAAGACCTCTTGTTGCTCCTGTACGACGACGAGAGCGGGAAGCCCATCGCTGGTTCGCCCGGGCTCGACTACGCCCTCGGTGGAGCCGTGCTGATCGAGTTGACGCTGCTGGGCAAGGTGGACATCGCCGAAGCCGGTGACCAGGTCAAGGCCGGCCGGCTGAAGGTCCTGGACACCACGCCCACCGGAGACGCCGTACTCGACGAGCGGCTGGCCATCCTGGCGGGCAAGCCGGGTGCCAAGCCGAAAGACCTGATGGGCAAGCTCTCGAAGAAGCTGCGAGACCAGGTGCTGGCCAAGCTGGCGGAGCGCGGTGTGCTCGAGGCTGACAAGGGCAAGGTACTGGGGTTGTTCCCGGTCACTCGCTGGCCGGCCAAGGACGCGCGGCACGAGGCGGAGGTCCGCAGCCGGTTGGAGAACGTGCTGAAGCTCGGTACGCAGCCTGACGAGCGCACTGCCTCCCTCATCGCCCTGCTGAGCGCCCTGAACGTCGTCCCGAAGGTGGTCACCGACGCGGTCGACAAGAAGGCGCTGAAGCAGCGGGCCAAGGAGATCTCGGAATCCGACTGGGCCGCCTCGGCAGTCCGCAAGGCGGTCCAGGAAATGCAGGCCGCCGTCACCGCCGCCATAGTCGTAGCCAGCACAGCAGGCGCCGGCAGCTCCTGACCGCCAGCACCACGTTGCCAGCGGCCGGTCGTTGACTTCCGCCCCTGGTGTCGGCCAGCCACCGCAACCCGGCGGCATGCGGCAGCTCCTGAGGCAGTGCGCCGCTGGCTGGCGGTTCCCTGGCCTCGGGTGACCGGGTGGGGACTTATGGTCGGCGGTTGTGGTGACAGTGAAGCGAGTGCGGTCGGAGCCGGGTGGGTTGGTGGACCTGACGTTCACCGAGCAGGGATGGACCGCTCGGCAGATTCAGGGGTCGCGACCTGACCCGGCGCAGTGGTGCGCCATCGGCATGTTCGCAGGGCTGCTGCTCGGGTGGCTGGCCAGCTTGGCCGGCCTCGACTCGCTGGCTCGAGTGCTGCTGATCGTTGCCGGCGTCCTGCTCGCCGCCGGCGCGATCCTGGTCGGCCTCGACTTCCTGGCCACGCTGTTCGGGGTCGGATCGATGGCAGCGACAGCCCTCAGCCGCGGTGGACGCAGGCAGCTCCGCGCCCAGGCCAAGGGGATCACCGACGACCTCATGGAGATCACCAAAGGCCCAGAGTTCGTCGCCGCGGACCGGGTGGTCGCCGCACGCGTAGGGCCCGATATCAGAGGAACCGCCGTCGAGCTGAGGCTCGACGACGGTTCTACTCGTCGTTATGTCCGCCAGCGGGCCGGGCTGGTCGAGCCCTTCCAGCGGTTACTCGGGGAGCGGCTGACTCACTCCGCCTGACAGTTCACCTTGCACAGCTTGTCCACCAGCGTCAGGTGCGCGCCCGGCTCGTCGGTGTCGACTACCTCGGCCGACCAGTCCGCCTGCCAGTCGCCTGCCGTCAGCTGGTCGGTGGGCTTGCCCCCCAGCTTGCCGAACCAGTCGACGATCGGCGTGCGCGGGTTGATGTGCGCCAGCTCGAGCGCCCGCGGTAGCTTCGCGCTGAGGTCTGCCGTGGCCTTCTCGATCGGCCCGGTCGCGTGCAGCGACACGACCGGCGGCCGGTTGTGGCTGCCGGTGAGCACCCAGATCGACACCGTGTCCGCAGTACAGATTGCGTACGGGGGCTCCGCGCCGCACTTGTACCCGGCGCCGGTCAGCCCGCTGACCACCTCAGCCGGGGTGGCGTCCGGCAGCACCGGGTCGACCGGCGTGCTGGACGACTGACCCGACTCGGGCGCGGCCGCCTTCTTGTCGGAGCCGGAGCAGGCCGTAGTACCGATCAGCAGAGCGGTGAGTGCCAGGGCGGTGGCGACCCGCTTCAGACCGGCACCTCGATCGCCGCGTCGAGGGCGATCGTGATCATCTCGGAGAAGGTGGTCTGCCGCTCGGCGGCAGTCGTCTCCTCCTTGGTGATGAGGTGGTCCGACACGGTCATGATGCCGAGCGCCCGGCGACCGAACTTGGCGGCCAGCGTGTAGAGCGCCGCGGCCTCCATCTCGATCCCCAGTACGCCGTACTCCGCCGTGCGCGACACCAGGTCCGGGCGGTCGTTGTAGAACAGGTCGCCGGAGAACACCTGGCCGACGTGGACGTTCAGCCCGGCCGCCTCGGCGGCGTCCACAGCGGCGCGCAGCAGCTGGTAGTCGGCCGTCGGCGCGTAGTCGATGCCGTGGAAGCGCAGCCGGTTCATCTGCGAGTCGGTGCTCGCGGACATCGCCACGATCACGTCGCGGACCCGGACCGCCTCGGTGAGGGCGCCACAGGTGCCGACCCGGATCAGGGTCTGCACGTCGTACTCGGCGAACAGCTCGTTGGCGTAGATCGAGGCCGACGCCTGACCCATGCCCGAGCCCTGCACGGAGATCCGCTCACCCTTGTAGGTGCCGGTGAAACCGAACATGTTCCGGATCTCGGTGTAGCAGGTGACGTCGGACAGGTACGTCTCGGCGATCCACTTGGCCCTCAGCGGATCCCCGGGGAACAGCACGCGGGGCGCGATCTGTCCCTTCTCGGCGGCGATGTGAATACTCATGCCGGGATGCTCTCATGGTGAGCAGGCGAGATACGTTGAAGCCGTGGCTTATTCGATCGTTCCCGGTTCCCTGTCGCTGTCCCGTTCCGTGCTGGACCGAGCCGCTGACCGGCGGCGAGACGTGGAGTGGCTGGAGAAGGCCTGGGCCGCCGCCGACACCCAGGTGATGCTCGTAGCCGGGGACCAGATGGCAGTGGAGGCCGACCGCAAGTCGCTGCACCTGGTGCCGCCGGCTGCCGCGCCGGAGGGCACCCGGGTCTTCCTGGGGATCGACCGGGTCGAGGGGGCTGGGCAGACGGCTGACGGGCGCGCGGTGTTCGCAGTACTGGTCGATGCTGAGCCGGACGAGTCGTACGCCGGGCTGCGGGAGATCGGCGGCGTACTGAACGACCGGGAGGCCGGGATGGCGGTCAACGTGGTCGGGCTGTCCAACTGGCACGCAATACACACCCACTGCGCCAACTGCGGCGCCCACACGGAGGTGGTGGACGCAGGCCACGTACGGCGCTGCCCGTCCTGCGGCCTCAGCCACTTCCCGCGCAGCGACCCGGCGATCATCGTGCTGGTCACCGACGACCAGGACCGCGCACTGCTCGGCCGCCACGAGGCCTGGCCGGAGGGGCGCTACTCGACTCTTGCCGGCTTTGTGGAGCCGGGGGAGTCGCTGGAGGCCGCAGTACGCCGGGAGGTGTTCGAGGAGACGGGTGTGGTGATCGGCGAGGACATCCAGTACGCCGGCAGCCAGCCCTGGCCGCTCCCGTCGAGCCTGATGCTCGGCTTCTACGCCAAGGCCACCGGCTACACCATCGACGTCGACGGCGACGAGATCGCCGAAGCCAAGTGGTTCAGCCGCGAGGACCTGAAGGCCCTGGTCGAAGCAGGCACCATGGCCCTCCCCGGCAACATCTCCATCTCCCGCCGCCTCATCGAAGGCTGGTACGGCGAAGAACTAACCGGCAGCTGGTAACCACCTCAGCCCCGCCGATCTCAGCCCGCCGACCTCGTCCCCCGCCTGACCTCAGCGCGCGGTGCCCGCGCCCGAGCATGCGTGCGCTGCGGAGCCGCCCACCACCACAGGGCGGCCCCCAAAAAAACCCCGCAGTAACCTCAGCCACCGCAGGCCTCAGCACGCGGCACCTGCGGGCGGGGCGCCTGCGGGGCGTACGTAGTACTGGAAGTTAAGCGGCGAGCTTCTCGGCGATCTGGGCGATGGACGGGTTCGTCATCGCGCTGCCGTCGGGGAAGACCACCGTCGGGACCGTCTGGTTGCCGTTGTTGACCTTCTCGACGATCTTCGCCGCGTCCGGTACCTGCTCGATGTCGACCTCGGCGAACTCGATCCCGGCCCGCTTCAGCTGGCCCTTCAGGCGGTGGCAGTAACCGCACCAAGGTGTCGAGTACATCGTGAATGCCGCCATCGTGGCTGACTCCGTCTCTGGCTGGGGGCGGGCGCACGGAAACTGTCCGGCGACCCGTCTAGGGTGGCTCTACCTTGTATCTGAACCCCGTCGGTCGGAGTGCTGTTCCCGCATGTCCCAGTCCGTGAGTGACATCACACAGGCCGTCGCCGGCCGCTCCGCCGACGCCTTGCTCGAGGCGCTCGACCCCGAGCAGCGCGCCGTCGCGACCGCGTTGCACGGACCCGTCGTCGTGATGGCCGGTGCCGGCACCGGCAAGACCCGCGCGATCACCCACCGGATCGCGTACGGCGTCCGCACCGGCACCTACGACCCGGCTCGCGTGCTCGCCGTCACCTTCACCCAGCGCGCGGCCGGGGAGATGCGCGGCCGGCTCGCCCAGCTCGGCACCAACGGCGTCCAGGCCCGGACCTTCCACTCGGCCGCGCTGCGGCAAGCGCGGTACTTCTGGCCGAAGGTGTACGGCGGCGAGCTCCCGCCGATCATCGACCGGAAGTTCCCGCTGCTCACCGAGGCGGCCTCGCGCTGCCGCGTCCGCGTCGACACACCGGCCCTGCGCGACCTGGCCGGTGAGGTCGAGTGGGCGAAGGTGAGCAACGTCCGTCCCGACGACTACGCGAAGATCGCTCCCCAGTCGGCCCGGGCGCTCGCCGCGTTCGATCCGCCCACGATCGCGCGGGTGTTCGCGGCGTACGAGGACGTGAAGCTCGAGCGCGGCCGGATCGACCTGGAGGACGTGCTGCTCTGTGCGGTCGCGTTGCTCGCCGAAGACGAGCGGGTGGCGGCCGAGATCCGCCGGCAGTACCGGACCTTCGTCGTCGACGAGTACCAGGACGTCAGCCCGCTGCAGCAGAGCCTGCTCGACCTGTGGCTCGGCGGCCGCGAGGACGTCTGCGTGGTCGGCGACCCGGCCCAGACCATCTACTCGTGGGCAGGCGCCGACCCGGAAAACCTGGTCCGCTTCGCCCAGCGCCACCCCAAGGCCCAGGTCATCAAGCTGGTCCGTGACTACCGCTCGACCCCGCAGATCGTCGAGGTCGCCAACAAGGTCCTCGACGCGGCCGGCCCCAGCGGACTGCCCGGCCGCGTCACCCTCCGCTCGCAGCGCGACCCCGGGCCGGCGCCGACCTACCGCGAGTACTCGGACGAGGTCGCGGAGGCTGACGCGGTCGCCCGAGCCATCTCCCGCCTGCAGGACTCCGGTACTGCGCTGCGGGACATCGCCGTGCTTTTCCGGACCAACGCCCAGTCGGAGAACTTCGAGCAGGCGCTGGCCGAGCGGAAGATCCCCGCGATGCTGAAGGGCGCCGAGCGGTTCTTCGAGCGCGCCGAGATCCGGCAGGCCGCAGTACTGCTGCGTGGTCAGGCCAAGGCGGGGGACTCCGGCGGGAATCTGCTCGAGACGGTGAGAGCTGTCCTCGGTGGCGCCGGCTGGACCGCCGAGCCGCCGGCCGGGACAGGTGCTGTCCGGGACCGCTGGGAGTCGCTGAGCGCGCTGGTGACGATGGCGTCCGACTTCGCGACCGCACATCCGGAGGCCGGGATCGTGGAGTTGATGGCCGAGCTCGACCGGCGGGCGTCGATCCAGCACGCGCCGCTGGCCGAGGGCGTCACGCTCGCGACGCTGCACGCGGCGAAGGGTCTGGAGTGGAAGTGCGTCTTCATCGTCGGCGCCCACGAGGGCACGCTGCCGATCAGCTACGCCCAGACGCCGGCGCAGGTGGAGGAGGAGCGGCGGCTGTTCTATGTCGGCGTGACGCGGGCCAAGGATCAGCTCTCGATCAGTTGGTCGACCTCCCGCTCACCTGGCGGCCGAGCGTCTCGTGGACCGACCCGCTTCCTGGACCCGATCGGAGTCCGTACTCCGCGCAGCGGTGAGCGGGAGCCGTCGCCGCGCGCCCGCAGCCAGCGATCAGAGCGCTCGGACCTGCCGATCCCGAAGTGCCGGGTCTGCGGCCGCGGCCTCACCGAGCCGGCCGCCCGCAAGCTCGGCCGCTGCGAGGACTGCCCGTCCACGATGGACCAGGCCCTGTACGACGCCCTGTTCGAGTGGCGCGCCGAGAAGGCGGCCGAGGAGTCGATGCCGGCCTTCGTCATCTTCACCGACGCGACCCTGACCGCGATCGCCGAAGCCCGCCCGACCGACGAGCGCGAGCTGCTCCGGATCACCGGCATCGGCCGCACCAAGCTCGCGAAGTACGGCGAATCCGTGCTGAACATCTGCACCCGCTGACCGTTCAGCCGTTTGCTCGACCCTCTGAACCTGCCCGATCGACCACCTGCCCGATCGACCACCTGCCCGATCGACCACCTGCCCGATCGACCCAGCCGGCTGCCCGATCGGGCACCGTTCGGCGGGCCGGCGGAAAAACCGTTGCGGGGTGGGCCGAGCGGGCGGGACACTCGTCGGGCAGGTTTTCTGCTGGTGGCAGACACCGGGCCGGGCCGTGGCAACTAGATGTCAAAGGCAACGGTTCCGGAGGGTGCCACCGGTGCGCCGGAGCGTGCTGGACCGGTGGATCGGCAGCAAGTTCCGGCCTCCTGGGCGGCAACTTCCGGCCAACTTCGCCAACCTGCGATAAATAGTTTGCGGCCTCCGGTGAGGTCAGCGTACTGTTCTTTCTGCGGTCGAAGGCTGGCCGAAAACTTCAAACCATAGCGATGAGCTTGCCGCTCACTTCGCCACTACGAGAGGAGGTGCCTTGGAAATGGTCAACACCACGATGAAGCCGAACAGCATCAGCGCGCTGCCGTGCGCCCCGATTCAGGGTGCCGCCCTGTCGCGTCTGCACGTCGAGACGGTTGTGGTGCTCGCTGATGGCTTTGCCCAGGTCAAGGGCGCAGCTGTGGGCGATGCGAAGTACGGCGGTCAGGGTTCTCGAGCATGGAGTCCACCGGTCTGACACCCAAGTCAGCCGGCACCTCCAAGGCCGCGGAACCCTCACCAGGGTCCCGCGGCCCTTTTGTTTGTCCCAAGAGTTTGGCCCCCATCAACCGGTGGCGGTCGAAGACAGCAAGAGAACACAGCAAGACAGTCACTAGGAGGTGACCGGAATGAGCGTTAGCTTCCTCGATGCCTTCACCGAGGTTGCAACGTCGCAGGACCTGCCCTGTCGGTCCTACGCGCCAGAACTCTTCTTCGCCGAATCCCCGGCGGACGTCGAGTATGCAAAGTCTCTGTGCACCACCTGCCCACTCAAGGCCGAGTGCCTTGCCGGAGCGCTCGAGCGTTCCGAGCCGTGGGGTGTGTGGGGAGGCGAACTGTTCGTCCAGGGTGTTGTGGTTCCGCGCAAGCGGCCCCGTGGGCGTCCACGCAAGTGCGACACCGTGACCGCAGCCTGACGACCAATCCCGAATCGAGACTCCAGAACCATGACTACCCAGACTTCACCCAGGAGAGTTGAAATGCATTTACTTCAAGAAGATCTCGCACGTGCTCATTGTCGTAACATCCTGATCGACGCCGAGCAGAACCGGCGCTTCCGTCTGGCGACCCAGTTCGCCAAGGCGCAGAAGCAGGCCGAACGGGCCACGCGGCGCGCGGAGAGGGCCAGTGCAAAGGCACGCCTCTCCCTCGCCCGCCTGGTCTGATCCACCCCGGCTCTCAGCCACCGGCCGGCCCTCGCGAGAGGGTCCGGCCGGCCTGAGCCGAAATCCAGGCTGACGCGGTCGGAGCCAATCTCCACCACACCGCTGAAGCCGCAAACCCCCGGGCAGCGCAGGCCCGGAGTACTGGTAGGCGCCACCTGGTTCCGCGGGGAACCAGGTCGCCACAGACTCCGGCAGCGCCACCCGGGACACCAGCCTGACCGACAGCGCGGACCTGAGCCGCCGCTGCCGGCCAGCAGCTGACCACCCTGAGAGGCGGCATCTAGCGGATGCCGCCTCTCGGCACGTTCACTGCGCTGGCGACTCCACGGCCTTGGTTGCCTGCAGCAGCGTCTGTTGCAGGCCCAGCAGGGTGATTCCGCTGACGATCTCCTGCCGCGCGATCAGGCCCGGTACGTCGGCCAGCGGCAGCCACTCGATCCGGTCCGACTCGTTCCGTTCGACCGGTTCGCCGACGTACGCCGCGCTGGTTGCCCGGTACACGTGATGCGTGCAGTCCATGATCCCCGCACCCGGCTGGGAGCGGATCAGTTCGGTGAGCGGACCCGGTCGCCAGCCGGTCTCCTCCTCGACCTCCCGTGCTCCCGCCTCGGCCGGAGTCTCGCCCGGCTCGACGATCCCCATCGGCAGTTCCCACGCCCAGGTGTCGGTCAGGAACCGGTGCCGCCACAGCAGCAGGACCCGCTCCTCGGCGTCGGTGACGACCACTGCGGCGACATCGCTCAGCCGGACAGCGTCGTACCCGACCCGCTGTCCGTCCGGCTGCTCGACGTCCAGCCGGCTCACCCTCAGCCAGGGACTGCTCCACACCGTCTGCTCACCATGCACCAGCCACTGCATGCCCGGGAGCCTAGCTGTGGTGCCGGGAACGGCCGGAGCACACTGGGGATATGTCCAATGCCATCTGCTCCCTCTGCGGCCAGGAAGCTGACACCGAAGAGCCGCCGCTGACCTGGGTCACCTCACTCGAGAACGGCCGCAAGCTTCTGTACTGCGACCGCTGCGCTCGCGAGAACGTCCGCGGTATCGAGGGGAAGCTGGACAGCCTCTGGTGGTGAGTTGACCTCAGTCGGTGAATCCCGGCAGGAACTCCTCGAGCACCGAGCGGAACGGTGCCTCGGCCTCCAGCTGGGACAGGACGGCGATGCCACCGATCCAGACCCGATGGATCAGCAGGTACGACGGGGGCAGGTTGATCTTGAGTGCCATCGACGCGTTCGGTGAGCGGAAGTCACTGGTCCGGTTGGCCTGCGCCCGCATCCAGGCGCGGCTGAACTGAAACGACTCCGCCCGGGCCGGCTCCGCGAACGGCGCCAGGTAGTCCATCAGTTGCGCCGGTTCGATCTCCATCCGCGGCTTGATGAAGCCCTCGGCCCGCAAACCATCCAGTACTGCGTCACCGTCGCCCTCCAGCGAGATCCGCAGCAGTCGGCCGATAGCGGGCGGCAGGCCGTCCGGCAGCCGGGCGCAGAGTCCGAAGTCGACCACGCCGAGCCGCCCGTCCGGCATCACCCGGAAGTTGCCGGGATGCGGGTCGGAGTGCAGCAGCCCGGCCAGCAGCGGCCCGCTGAACATGAACCGGACGTACTTCAGCCCGATCTCGTCCCGCTCCTCCTTGCTGCCCTCGGTGATCACCTTCGACAGCGGCGTGCCCTCGATCCACTCGGACACGATGACGGTGGGGGAGTGCTTGATGACGCGGGGTACGACGAACTCGGGGTGGTCCTTGAAGGCATCGGCGTACTGCTGCTGGGCCTGGGCCTCGCGGTCGTAGTCGAGCTCCTCGCCGATGCGCTCCTGCAACTCCGCGACCAGCGGCTTCATGTCCACACCGGGGACGAGTGCGCCGAAGGTCCGGGCGAAGCGCCCGAGCTGCTTGAGGTCTGCCCGCAACGCCTCGCCGGCGCCGGGGTACTGGAGTTTCACCGCGACCTCGCGGCCGTCCTTCAGCATGCCGCGATGCACCTGGCCGATCGACGCGGCCGCCGCGGGCAGATCGTCGAACTCCTCGAACCGGTCCCGCCAGCGTTTGCCCAGCTCGCGCGACAGGATGGTCTGCACGGTGGAGGCCGGCATCGGTGGCGCGGAGTCCTGCAACTTGGTCAGCGTGGCTCGGTACGGCGCCGCGAGTTCCTCGGGCATCGCCGATTCCATCAGGCTCAGCATCTGGCCGAACTTCATCGCGCCGCCCTTGAGCTCACCCAGGACGGAGAACAGTTGATCCGCGGTACGGCGCTGGAACTCGGCCATCACCGTCTCGGCCGGCGCACCGCCTATTCGGCGGCCCAGTCCGACGGTCGCGCGGCCCGCGGCACCCAGCGGCAGACTGGCCAGCTTCGCGGTTCGGCTGAGGGCCTTGCGGGGGAGGTCGGACACGCTCCCCATTCTGTCGGGTCACCCAAGCGGCAGACCCGCCGGGGCACCGCGACTCTTGTCACAAGCGAGCCTGGTCACGCCCTCGGTCATCACCGGCACGCCACCTGTGGTGGGCTCGGACACCAAACGGCGGGCTTGAACAGTGCACAGCTTATTCGAGGTCACTCTTTGGGGTTCACGCCCACCAGTAGTGGGCCCGAACCTCGCTGTGGACGACGGAGGGGCGGTGGTGGACCCGAAGGTCGCACCACCGCCCCCACGACTTGGTGCGTCAGGCCTTGCCGAGGATCCGGTTCAGGTTCGTACCGCACTCGGGGCACTTGGCCTTGGCCATGCGCGTGCCCTTGTCGTTGACCTTGACCTCGCCGTCGGCGGTGCGCTTGGCCTTGCACTTGACGCAGTAGAACTCGCCGCTCCAGGTCTCTGCCATGAGGGCCCTCTCCTTGCTTCGAATACCAGCCGGGGCATTAGACCCCGGCCGTCGTGGATGCTAACGGCAGATCGTCCTGCCGTAGGCCGTTCGGCCCAGTCGGGATTCACCCTACGGCAGGCTGGCAGTCGCTCAAGTCCACCTCGGGCTCCGCGTGCCGCGTGGAAATCGCTTTCCGTGGTCCTGGCGGACGCGGAACAGGCTCCCGGTTGTCCGCCTTCGGAACCGCTCGGCTTCCCCTCCGAGCAGCCCCGGAGGCGGTCCGGGAGCCTGCTGGATCCGACGCTAGGAGGTGCCGGCCACGCTGGCAAGTCCCGGTTGTCCACCCCTGTGGATAAACCTGTGGGCAAGCTGTGGGGCGCGCCGGGCGACACTGTGGACGAACGGGGGAACAGGATGTGAACAACCGGCGTCCACCGATTCGCCAATTGGGGTCTGACCTGCGGAAACGTCAATTCACAGGATGTGGACAGAAGAAAGTTGGGGGATTCAGGCGGTACGGTCTGACTCATGGCCGACTCTCCACCGCGCCCGATCCCGCCCTATGTGGACATCCGTCGCAGCAAGCGGCGCAAGCGGACCGTCAGCGCCTACCGGGACGGCGAGCGGGTGATCGTGCTGATGCCCGATCGGCTGTCCGCCACCGAGGAGGCGCGGTGGGTGGAAACCATGCTGCAACGGCTGGAGAAGCAGCGCAGCCGATCCCGCGTGTCGGACGAAAAATTGTTGGCCAGAGCACACGAACTCGCGTGTCGCCACCTGCCTGAAGTGCCCGAACCTGCGTCAGTCAGGTGGGTTTCGAACCAAAATCGGCGCTGGGGCTCCTGCACTCCGGCCGACCGCTCGATCCGCCTGTCGACCCGTTTGCAGTCGATGCCGGCCTGGGTCGTCGACTACGTCCTGGTGCACGAGCTGGCCCACCTGGTGGAACCGTCCCACAACGCCGCCTTCTGGGAACTCGTCCACCGCTACCCCAAGGCCGAACGAGCTGAGGGGTACCTGGAAGGCATCTCAGCCGCCACCACCCAGCCCCCCGAAGACTTCTGATCCCAGCCCGTACGCCGTGGTGGGCGCCGTGCCCGCTCCCGACGCTCGCTCTCGTTGACCCCTCGGGGATACCCCCGAGGGGTCAATCCGGGTGTGGTCCCTCTGCCGATGGGTGGCTGAGCCTGAGACCGCACTCTCGGTGATGATTACTGGCACGTTCCGTCAGGCGGTACGGCGTACTGGGCGGTCTTTGCTGTGGTTTTCCCCAGGGTGGGGTGGGGTCAGCCCCAGGGTGAACTCGGTGGCTTCCTGCATGGTGGCGAGTACCTGCCTTAACGAAAGCTGAGACCCGTAGCCAGCAGCGGCGTCGGGCCGGGGCTGGGAGGGTGCGTCCAGAGGCGGGCGCTGAGGGGTAGGAGTCACCATGTCCAGGTCCACATACACGGGACAACTCACCGTCCGGGTCGCACGATGGAGTGCCACCCATCCGTGGCGGGCGATCGCCATGTGGCTGGCCGTCGTCGTGGCGTGTTTCGCGCTCGGCTCGGTCACCGGGACCAAGGAGTCGACCAACGAGGGCGACATCGGCGAGGTGACCCGGGCCGACAACATCGTCAAGTCCGGCAACTTCCCCGACCACGACGTGGAGAGCGTGCTGATCACGCCGAAGTCGGGCGCTCTCGACCAGACCGAAGCCAACAAGGTCGCCGGCGTGGTGACGGAGCGGATGCGCGCCCTCGGTGGGGTCGCGGAGGTCGCGAAGCCCATCCTCTCGCCGAACAAGGACGCCCTGATCGTCCGCGTCACGCTGAAGGACGGCGAGGACGACAACCGGGTCCAGCCGCTGCTCGACGCCACCGCGAAGGTGCAGCAGGAGAATCCGGGAATCAGAGTCGAACAGGTCGGCGGTGAGTCGATCGGCAAGGCGCTCGAGGAGACACTCGGCGAGGACTTCAAACGCGCCGAGATGTTCAGCCTGCCGGTGACGCTGGCCATTCTCCTAGTCGCGTTCGGCGCGCTCATCGCGGCCGCAGTACCGCTGCTGCTCGCCCTGTCCGCCGTCGCTGCCGCGATCGGCCTCTCCGCCGCGGCATCCCAGCTCGTGCCCGCGGTCGACGCGGTCAACAGCGTGATCCTGCTGATCGGTATGGCGGTCGGCGTCGACTACTCACTCTTCTACCTGCGCCGAGAGCG
Organism: Kribbella sp. CA-294648; assembly: GCF_050943845.1. Taxonomy (NCBI): domain Bacteria; kingdom Bacillati; phylum Actinomycetota; class Actinomycetes; order Propionibacteriales; family Kribbellaceae; genus Kribbella; species Kribbella sp. CA-294648. The sequence continues at coordinate 6,813,372 of NZ_CP191981.1, read as the reverse complement.
CGAGGAACGCGCCAAGGGTCGCGGTCACGTGGACGCGGTCGAGATCGCGGCAGCAACCTCCGGGCACGCTGTGGTCGTCTCCGGTACTGCGGTGATCATCTCGATGGCCGGCCTGTTCCTGGCTCAGGACGCTGTCTTCTCTTCCTTCGCTGTCGGATCGATCCTGGTGGTAGCTGTCGCAGTGGTCGGTTCGCTAACCGTGCTGCCCGCACTGCTCGCCAAGCTGGGCCGTTGGGTCGACCGGCCGCGCGTTCCGCTCCTGTGGCGCCTCACCGCGAACAAGACGAACCCGCGTATGTGGCCGGCCCTGCTGAAGCCGGCTCTGAAGTACCCGGTCGCCACCCTGCTCGTCTCGGTCACCGCTCTGCTCGCCGTAGCGTCACCCGCCCTGGGCATGAACCTGAAGTTCCCCGGCACCGAGGACCTGCCGCGCGACACCGCAGTGATGCAGGCCTACGACCGGCTGACCGCGGCCTTCCCGAGCACCGGCACCAGCCACGAGGTCGCAGTACGGGCTCCGGCCGACCAGCAGCCTGCTGTGAAGGCTGCGTTCGCCGATCTGACCAAGCGGACCCAGTCCGACAAGCTGTTCGCACAAGACGGGCTGGAGGAGCCGAAGGTGTCGGCAGACGGCACTGTGTCGGTCTTCTCGGTCTCGACGCCCTATGAGGGCAGCAGCGACCAGGCGCGTGACTCGCTGACCAAGCTGCGCTCGGAGTTGATGCCGCAGACCTTCGGCAAGGTGCCGGGCGTCGAGTACGCGGTGGGTGGGTTCGTGGCCGCCGATGTCGACTACGCCGCCCACACCAGGGAGAAGCTGCCACTGGTGATCGGGTTCGTACTGCTGCTGACGATGATCGTGATGATGGTGACGTTCCGGTCCGTGGTGGTCGCGGTCACCGCGATCGGGCTCAACCTGCTCAGCGCCGGCGCGGCGTACGGGGTCGTCACCGCGGTCTTCCAGAACACCTGGGCCGAAGGCATCCTCGACTTCCGCTCCAACGGAGCAGTCGTCTCTTGGCTGCCGCTGTTCCTCTTCGTGGTGCTGTTCGGTCTGTCGATGGACTACCACGTGTTCGTGGTCAGCCGGATCCGCGAGGCGGTACTGCGGGGAGTCCCGACCAAGCAGGCTGTTGCCGAGGGCATCACCGGCTCCGCGGGTGTGGTGACCAGCGCAGCAGCCGTCATGATCGGCGTCTTCGCAGTCTTCGCCACCCTGAGCACCCTCGACATGAAGCAGCTGGGCGTAGGCCTCGCGGTAGCGATCCTGATCGACGCCACCATCATCCGCGCGGTCGTCCTCCCCAGCATCATGACCCTCCTAGGCGACGCCAACTGGTGGGCCCCCAAGTGGCTCCGCACCAAACAACCCAAGCACGCAGTAACCACCCCCACCCCCGAAGAAGACCGAGAACTAACCCCCGTCGGCTAACCCACCCCATCCACCAACGCCCCGCCCGGCACCAGCCGGGCGGGGCATCTGCCTGCCACCAACAGACAAGAGCAACAGACAAGAGCAACAGACAAGAGCAACAGACAAGAGCAACAGACAAGAGCAACAGACAAGAGCAACAGACAAGAGCAACAGACAAGAGCAACAGACAAGAGCAACAGACAAGAGCAACAGACAGAGTCCGCCGTTGGCTGTGGTTGCTCGAGAGATCGGACGTGGCGGCTGGGTGCCGGGCCGGGGAGGGCTTCGGCGAAGACGGAGAGGCTGGTCACCGACGTGGTGCAGGGTGGTGCAGGCAGTCGGTCTATGTACCGCAGCAGTAGTCGCGGACGCGTCGATGGCTAGTGCTGTCGACTGCGCTGGCTGACACTGTGTCTTCAGCTGATTCACCGAAGCGGGCGGCGAGCGGTGACCGCACCAGATGGACAGGCTCGCGAATGACTGCTGGTCCGCGTGGCTGCAGAGGCTTCTGAAGAACGCTCCGTCTCACGGTCCTGGGTAGCCACAACAGATCGCCCGCTCCATCCGGAGCGGGCGTCTGAACCCCTTTGTGATCTAGGTGGTTGGTTCTAGGCGGACTGTTAGGCCCTTGGCTACTGGGGTGTTGCTGCCTCGGGCTACGTCGTCGGCTGACATCAGGACGTTGGTTTCTGGGTAGTAGGCGGCTACGCAGCCTCGGGCTGTGGGGTAGGAGACTAGGCGGAAGCCGCGAGCTCGGCGTTCGGTGCCGGCGAATTCGGAGATTATGTCTACCTTTTGGCCGTCTGTCAGGCCTAGGGCTGCTAGGTCTTCGGGGTTTACGAAGACGACTTCTCTGGTGCCGTGGATGCCTCGGTAGCGGTCTTCCAGGCCGTAGATGGTGGTGTTGAACTGGTCGTGGCTGCGCATCGTCTGGAGGAGGAGGCGGCCTGGTTCTGTCGGTAGCCAGGTCAGGTCGTTGGCGCTGAATTGGGCTTTGGCGTCTGAGGTTTTGAACTGGCGGTTGTCTCGGGCGGCGTGGGCGAGCAGGAAGCCCCCGGTTGCCTGTAGGCGTTGTTCGAAGTTTTCGTAGCCGTCGCAGACTCGACCGATTCGTTGCCGGATCAGGCTGTAGTCGTCGGCGAAGTCCGGCCACGGGATCTCGCCGACGTCCCCCACCACCAGTGACGCGATGCCGCAGATTATGCCGATCTCCGACTTCAGTTCAGGGGCCGGGGGCAACAAATTGCCCGTCGACAGGTGGACCGCGCCCTGGGAGTCCTCGACTGTCACGGACTGTGGGCCCGCCGGCGTGTGGTCGTGGTCCGTCCGCCCGAGCGTCGGCAGGATCAGCGCCTCGCGTCCCACCACCGTGTGCGATCTGTTCAGCTTGGTCGACACCTGCACGGTCAGGTCGCATTGCCGCAGACCCGCATGCACGATCTCGGTGTCCGGTGTCGCCATCGCGAAGTTGCCACCCATCGCGAAGAACACCCGTACTGCGCCCTCGCGCAACCGCTGCACCGTCGCGGCCGCATCCACGCCGTGCTCCCGCGGCGCGGTAAACGAAAACTCCCGATCCAGCCGGTCCAGAAACGCGTCGGGCATCTTCTCCCAGATGCCCATACTGCGATCGCCCTGCACGTTCGAGTGCCCGCGCACCGGGCATGGCCCCGCACCCGGCTTGCCGATGTTTCCCTGCAACAACAGCACGTTGACGATCTCGGTGATGGTGGCAACGGCTTCACGATGCTGGGTGAGACCCATCGCCCAGCAGATCACCGTCGCCTTCGACTTGATGAATCGCTGGGTGAACTCCTCGATCTCGGCCCGGGTCAGCCCGGTCGCCAGCTCGACCGCCGGCCAGTCCAGCTCGGCGTTGTGCTTGGCGTACAGCTCGTACCCACTCGTGTGCTGCTCGATGAACTCCTTGTCCAGCACCGTCCCGGGCGCAGCTGCCTCAGCCTCGAGCAACAAGTGGCCGACGGCAAGGAACAAAGCCTGGTCGCCACCGATCCGGATCTGCAAGTGCTGGTCAGCCAGCGAGGTGCCCTTGCCGACCCACCCGGAGACCCGCTGCGGGTTCTTGAAGTTCATCATCCCGGGCTCGGGCAGCGGGTTCACCGCGACAAGCTCGGCGCCGTTCTTCTTCGCGATCTCGAGATGGCTGAGCATCCGCGGCGCGTTGGTGCCCGGGTTCTGCCCGACCACCACGATCAGCTCGGCCTGCTCGAGCATCTCCAGCGTCACCGCGCCCTTGCCGCTGCCGATCACCCGCGACAGCGCAGTACCGGAGGATTCGTGGCACATGTTGGAGCAGTCGGGCAGGTTGTTCGTGCCGTAGGCGCGGACGAAGAGCTGGTAGAGGAAGGCGGCCTCGTTGCTGGTCCGGCCGGAGGTGTAGAAGACAGCGTCGTTCGGGTCGTCCAGTGCCTTCAAGTGTCGCGCCACGACGTGGAACGCCTCGTCCCAACCGACGGGCTCGTAGTGCGTGGCGCCGGCCCGCAGCAGCATCGGCTCGGTGATCCGGCCGAGCTTGCCGAGCTCGAACTCGGAGATCTGCCCAAGGTCGTCGATCGAGTGCTCGGCGAAGAAGGAACGCGGCACCCGCTTGCGGGTCGCCTCCCAGGCGACGGCCTTCGCCCCGTTCTCGCAGAATTCCGCCGCGTGCTTGCGCTTGCTGTCCGGGTCCGGCCAGGCGCAGGACGGGCAGTCGAAGCCGCGATCCTGGTTCATCTTGAGGAACACCTTGCCGGTCCGCAGCGGTCCCATCTCGCGGAAACCGAACTTGAACGACGAGAGCACGGCGGGGACGCCGGCGGCCTTCTTCTTCGGCTGTTCGATGTCGACCATGGTTCCACTGTAATTCTGGCTATCAGCGCCGGCAGGTCCGATAGACGTCGCCGATGTCACGATTCGCCGCGACCGATAGCGGACAGAACCGTCGACAGCTTGCCAAGGCCGCGCTAGCTTCCCTGGAAAACGCTTGCCACAAAGCTGGCCACAGCGCTTGCCGCAACGCTTGTCAGAACGCTTGCCACCGCCCTCGCACCGAAGGATCCGCCATGACCTTCCGCCGAGCCCGTCGAGTCACCGCCCTCGTCCTCGCAGCACTGCTCGCAACCACAGCCACCGCCGGTACTACGTACGCGCAGCCGCCACCCGCAGCCGATACCGCGCACGCGTCCCCACCCGGTACTGCGTCCGGCCCCAAGCTCGAGAAGCTCGATCGCGGGCTGGTCGCGACCACCACCAGTGAGGGTGTCTTCCTCAGCTGGCGGCTGCTCGGCAAGGAGGCAACCAGCAGGACCGACCACGGCCTGGCTGGCACCGACTTCGCCGTCTACCGAGACGGCAAGCGCCTGGCGACCGTCACCGACAGCACCAACTACCTCGACAAGGCCGGTACGCCGACCTCGCGGTACCGGGTCGTCTCTGTCGTCAACGGCCAGGAGCGGGACCGCAGCGACTACGCCACCCCGTGGACCGGCGGGTACCGCGACCTGCCACTCCGCAAGCCCGCCGACGGCGTCACGCCGGCAGGGGAGGCGTACACCTACTCCGCCAATGACATGAGCGTCGGCGACGTGGACGGCGACGGTGAGTACGAGTACGTCGTGCTCTGGAACCCGTCGAACGCCAAGGACGTCTCCCAGATCGGCTACACCGGCAACGTCTACATCGACACCTACAAGGCAGACGGCCGACTGCTGCACCGGCTGGACCTGGGCGTCAACATCCGGGCCGGAGCGCACTACACGCAGTTCATGGTCTACGACTTCGACGGCGACGGCCGCTCCGAGATGATGCTGAAGACCGCCCCTGGTACCAAGACCACCCGGTACGCCAAGTCGGGGGAGGTCAGGTCCGAGCGCTACATCACCCTGCCGGCAGAGGACCGCAAGGCCGGCTACAGCAATCGGGACGACTACCGGGTCAGCAAGACCGGGTACTACGAACACCTGGTCGCCATGTTCCAGCAGTGGCACTACCAGCCCGAGGTGAAGAGCGGCCAGTGGCCGGCGACCCTGGAAGCCGCATTCGGCATCGCCCAGCGCTACACCTACCCGCTGAGTCACACGGACGCTGCTGCGCTGGTCGACCACTTCATGGACGTCTACGCGCCCAGCCGGAGCACCCGCAACCAGCTCCGCAACTTCGAGGGCTTCATCCTCAAAGGCCCGGAGTACCTGACTGTCTTCGACGGCCTGACGGGCAAGGAGCTCCAGACGACGCACTACGAACCGGGACGGACAGACGACGGCCTCCGCTGGGGTGACTACGCCATGGCCCGGATCGAGCCCGGCAACCGGGTGGACCGCTTCCTGGCCGGCGTCGCCTACCTGGATGGGAAGCGCCCGTCAGCAGTCTTCGCCCGCGGCTACTACACCCGTACGACGCTTGCCACGTACGGCTGGGACGGCAAGAAGCTCACCAAGGGCTGGGCGGTCGACAGCGGCTGGACCCCGATGACTAACCCCTTCAACGACGGGCCGCACGGCCGGGACGGCACCGACCCGGAGTACGGGTCGATCACCACGCAGGGCTTCCACTCGCTGAGTGCGGCGGACGTCGACGGCGACGGGAAGCAGGAGATCGTCTACGGCGCAGCCACGATCGATGACGACGGCAGCCTGCTCTACAGCTCGAAGGACGTGATGCCGCCGGGCAGTGCTGACCCCGGTGCGATCGCAAGGCTCGGACACGGCGACGCCATGCACGTGACGGACATCGACCCGCAGCGGCCCGGCCAGGAGATCTTCACCGTGCACGAGGGCGGGACGTGGGCGCCGTACGGCTATGCCTTGCGGGACGCGGCGACCGGCAAGGTCATCTACGGCGAGTACTCCGGGCGCGACACCGGCCGCGGCATGATCGGCGACATCGTCCCGGAGGAGCCGGGTCTGGAGACCTGGGCGATGCGGCTGCGCAGCGCCGACGGGGATGCGCTCGGGACGACGTACCCGGGCACCAACGCGAGCATCCGCTGGGCTGCCGACATGACTACGCAGATCGTCGACGGCGCCCTGGCAGTCACGCCGGCCATCAAGGACTGGCGTCGCGGCACGCTGCTGACGGCCACTGGGACGCAGACCAACAACCACACCAAGGGCAACCCGTCCCTGGTGGCCGACATCCTCGGCGACTGGCGGGAGGAGTTGCTGGTCCGCACTGCCGACAGCAGCGCGATCCGCATCTACCTGAGCACCGAGGTGACCGACCGCAAGCTCTACACGCTGATGCACGACCCGCAGTACCGCGTGGAGGTGGCGCGGCAGAACACGGCCTACAACCAGCCGTCGTACACCAGCTTCTACCTGGCGTCCGACCTCGACTGGGCGAAGGTTCCGCTGGTGAAGTGAGACCACATGGCTGGCGGCGCAGGTATGTGCCGCCAGCCCATGGCTCGCGTCTGCTGAGATTCCTATGGTCTCCGCATGACCCGAGCACTAGTCACCGGAGCTGCCTCCGGCATCGGCGCGGCCTGCGTCCAGCGACTGGCCGCGGACGGCGTACAGGTCGTCGCGGTCGACTACGACGCTGAAGGTCTCCGTGAACTCTCCGGGCCCGGCATCGAGACCCTGACTGCCGACCTGTCCGAGCTGGACCGTCTGCAGGACCTGCCGACCGACATCGACATCCTGGTGAACAACGCCGGTGTCCAGCAGGTCGCCCCCATCGAGCAGTTCCCGCCCGAGCGGTTCGGCTACATCCTGCGGCTGATGCTCGAGTCGCCGTTCCGGCTGATCCGGCAGACGCTGCCGCACATGTACGGCCGTGGCTGGGGCCGTGTCGTCAACATCTCGTCCGTGCACGGGCTGCGGGCCAGCCCGTTCAAGGCCGCGTACGTCGCGGCCAAGCACGGCCTCGAAGGCCTCAGCAAAGTGGTGGCGCTCGAAGGCGCCGCGCACGGCGTGACCAGCAACTGCGTCAACCCGGCCTACGTCCGGACGCCGCTGGTGACCGCCCAACTCGCCGACCAGGCCTCGATCCACGGCCTGACCGAGGCCGAGGTACTGGACAAGATCCTGCTCGAACCGGTCGCGGTGAAGCGGCTGATCGAGCCGGCCGAAGTGGCCGAGCTGGTCGCGCTGCTGTGCGGACCCGCGTCGGCCTCGCTCACGGGGAGCTCACTCGTTCTCGACGGCGGCTGGACCGCCCACTAGCCGCGCCCTGGCGCCGCCAGCAACTCAACCACCCCTCGGATCCAGGACACTAGGAGCCCGCCCATGGCAACATCGACCGAACCGACCAAGGCCAAGACCCCGATCGGGAGGGTCGTCGGCGCGAGCCTGGTCGGTACCACCGTCGAGTGGTACGACTTCTTCCTGTACGGCGTCGCCGCGTCCGTCGTCTTCGGGGATCTGTTCTTCCCCAAGGGCGAGGAGCTCACCGGCACGTTGCTCAGCTTCGCCACCTTCGCCGTCGGGTTCTTCGCCCGGCCGGTCGGCGGTGTCGTGTTCGGGCACTTCGGTGACAAGCTGGGCCGCAAGAACCTGCTCGTCCTGTCGCTGGTGATGATGGGGCTGGCGACGTTCGCGATCGGTCTGCTCCCGACGTACGCCCAGGTCGGCGCGCTGGCCCCGATCCTGCTGACCGTACTGCGGCTCATCCAGGGCTTCGCGCTCGGCGGCGAGTGGGGTGGCGCGGTACTGATCGTGTCCGAGCACGGCAGCCCTGAGCGGCGTGGGTTCTGGTCGTCGTGGCCTCAGGCGGGTGCGCCGGCGGGACAGTTGCTCGCGAACGGCGTCCTGGCCGGCCTTGCGGCGTTCCAGAGTGATGCGGCGTTCGACAAGTGGGGCTGGCGGATCCCGTTCCTGCTGTCCGCCGTACTGGTGCTGGTCGGGCTCTGGGTGCGGCTGCGGATCGAGGAGTCGCCGCTGTTCCAGGAGGCGCGGGCAAAGAAGGAGCAGGAGCCGGCCGGCAAGCTGCCGTTCGTCGAGGTGATCACGAAGTACCCGCGTGAGGTGCTGACCGCGATGGGTGCCCGGATGGCCGAGAACGTCAGCTACTACATCTTCACGATCGTGATCGCGACGTACGCGAAGGAACATCTCAAGCTGGACAAGTCGTTCGCGCTGAACGCCGTCCTGATCGCGGCCGCGGTGCACTTCTGCGCGATCCCGCTGTGGGGTGCGCTGTCGGACCGGATCGGGCGCAAGCCGGTCTATCTGCTCGGCGCGGTCGGGGTCGGGGTGTGGGGTTTCGTCTTCATCGCGATGGTGAACACGAAGAGCTTCGGGCTTGCCGTCCTCGCGGTCACCATCGGGTTGATCCTGCACGGCGCGATGTACGGGCCGCAGGCATCCTTCTTCACCGAACTGTTCGGCACCAGAGTCCGGTACTCCGGGGTGTCGGTCGGCTACCAGTTGGCCTCCGTCATCGCGGGTGGCCTGGCACCGTTCATCGCGGTCGCGCTGCTGAAGGCGTACGACTCCGGGTTCGCCATCTCGGTGTACGTCGCGGTCTGCTCGCTGATCTCGATCATCGCGGTGGTCAGCTACGGCGAGACCCGCAAACGCAACCTTGCTGACCTGTGACGACCCGCAGTGACATGATCCGTTGATGGAGGAACTGCTACGCCTGCTGGCGGAGGACGCGCCGGGCAGCGAGCTCGCGCGGGCGGCCGGGTCCAACCAGGCCGCCCGCGACCTCGCGCTGCGGATCCGCGCCGGGATGGACGCCAGCAAGAAGCGCGAGACCGAGTTGTCGGCCCTGGTCGATGTCGCCCGCGAACTGGCCTCCGCCCGCGACCCCGGCAGCGTCCTCGACACCATCGTGCACCGCGCCCGCACCCTGATCGGCACCGACGTCGCCTACCTCACCCTGTACGACGCGGCGCGGGGCGACACCTTCATGCGAGCCACCGACGGATCGGTGTCGGCCGCGTTCCAGCAGCTCAGGCTGCCGCTCGGCGCGGGTCTGGGCGGGCTGGTCGCGGAGACCCACAAGCCCTACTGGACGGCGGACTATCCCGCGGATCATCGCTTCAAGCACATCTCGACGATCGACAACGCGGTCGGCGAGGAAGGCCTGGTGGCGATCTGCGGTACGCCGCTGATCGTGGACGGCGCCTTCGTCGGCGTACTGTTCGCCTCCAACCGCACCCGCCGGCCCTTCAGCCGCGAGGAAGTCTCCTTGCTCGGCTCGCTGGCCGCGCTGGCGGCCGTCACGATCGTCCAGGTCAGGGCCGCCGCCGAAACGGCCGCGGCGCTGGAGCAACTCTCAGCGGCTCACGCCGGTGCCGAACACGCCGCCGCGGCCCACGATCGGTTCGCCGAGATCGTGCTCTCCGGCGGTGATGTCGACGCGATCGCCGCCGCGCTGGCCGAGCTGCTCGATGTGTGGGTCATCCTGGTCGATGCCACCGGCAACGAGTTGGTCCGGGCCGGCGAGGTGAATTCCCAGGCCGGCCAAGGCGGCGGCCGTCCGTCTGGTCGCCTGGTTCCGTGGGCAGCATCGCCGGCCTCGGGGCGGTTGACGCGAGTGGGTGACTGCTGGGTGGTCGCCGCGACGGCAAAGGGCGAGCGGCTTGGCGCGCTGGTGATCGGAGGCGTTGACGAGCTGACCGGTGCCGACCAGCGGATCGTCGAGCGTGCCGCTGTGGTCACGGCGCTGGTACTGCTCTTCCGCAGGCAGGCAGCTGAGCAGTCGCAACGCGCTCAGGCTGACATCCTCGCCGACGCGCTCAGTGGCACAACTGACCCGCGCGCACTCGCCGACCGCTTTCGCCTGCTGGGTAAGCAGATGGAGCTGCCGAAGCAGGTAGTCGTTGCCGTCTGCAGGGGCGACCACACCGGAGTACTGGCTCGACTGTCAGCTCCGCTGGAAGACAGGCTTGCCCTGATCGGACCGTACGCCGGCGACCTCGTTCTGCTGATCGCCGACTCCGACCCGGTGAGAGTGGCGGGGGAGTTGCGCGAGGTGGCTCGGCGTACCGGCGTCACCATCGCGGTGACCGGCCCGGCGACGTGGGGAAGCGAGGTCATCGCCGTGCACCGCGAGGCGGCCCGGCTGGTCGCCACGATGCTGCGCCTCGGCCGCACCCGACAGGCCGCAACCCGCGACGACCTAGGCCTCGCAGGACTCGTCGGCGCCGCAGAGATCGACGTGGCAGCCCATGTGAGCCACGTGCTCGGCGCTGTCATCCAGTACGACGAACAGCGCGGTACCGACCTCATCGGGACCCTGCGCGCGTACTTCGCGGCCGGCCAAAGCCCAACCCGCGCAGCCGAAGCCCTCCACGTGCACCCCAACACGGTCCAGCAACGCCTGGACAGAATCACTGTCCTCCTGGGAGAGGGCTGGCTGGACCCCGACCGCGCCCTGAACGTCCAGGTCGCCCTCCACCTCCAGGCAACCCTGCCCGACTCCAGCTAGCCCTCTCCTCATCTCAGTGAGCCGGACTGTTGTGGTAGGCAACGATCAGCCAGTGACCGTCCCGCTGCTCGAACACCCAGGTCGCGTTCACCTTCCCGGCCTCCGGAACCTCGCTCTGGCCCGGGAACAGGATCCCGGATTCGCTGATCACGATCGCGGCGTCCCGGCCGACGAAACGCAGGCCGAGCTGCTTGTTGTACGTCGAGGTGCCCTTGAGCGGCCCGTCGAAGGCAAGAGCCATGCTGTCCCGGATCATCGCCCGGCTGTCGCGAAGCGAGCCGGGCATGATGGCGGTGGCATCCGCGGTGTAGTTGGCGACCATGCCGTCCGCGTCGCCGGCTTCCCACGCCTGGTACGAGTCGACCAGCACGGCCTGGATGGCGGCCACGTCTGCGGCGCGATTGTCTGACATCGGGTTCTCCCTGGTAAGCGGTTTCGTCCGGGGGATTCCGGCGAACTCGGGAGTACATACCGCCGACAGCTCCGGAACTCATCGCTCGCGAGGAAAAAAGAATCTAGGCGTCGAGCCTGGCCGGCAGACCGAACGCCGCGAACACCCCGGCATCCTGGAACACCGAAGTGCGGCAGATGCCCCCTGCCGTCACCGTGAAGAGCTGGAGCGTGTGTAGCTCGTACCCGTCTCCGGCGCGCCGATAGGCAGCGAAACCGTGCTGGCCGTTGGCCATGACGGGCTTCAGTTGCCAGTCCGTCCCGGCCTTCGCGAAGACCCATTCCATAAACACGCCGTAGTTCCCCGGACCCGTGAACCAGTTCGTCATCGGCGGCATCTCCATGATGACGTCCTCGGTCAGCAGGTGCTTGAGACCTTCGACATCAGCGTTCAGGAAAGCCTTCATATAACGCTCGACCCAGGCCCGTTGCTCGGCATCGAGCGGCTCGCCTGCACCTTCGCGCTCGATCCCGGTCTCCTTCAGCCGGGCGCGCGCCCGCTGCAGGGAACTGTTCACCGACGCCGTCGTGGTACCGAGGATCTCCGCCGTCTCGGCTGCGGAGAAGCTGAGAACATCACGCAGGATCAGCGCTCCACGCTCCCGTGCCGACAGGTGCTGCAAGGCCCCGGCGAACGCCAGACGCAGGGTGCTGCGGTCGATCACGGCACCGGCCGGGTCACCGCCGGCCAGCATCGCGTCTGGCAACGGCTGGAGCCAGGACACGTTCTATGCCTGGGCGAGCGGTGCGAGCGGCTCGGACTCGGCCACCAGCCCGGACGGCAGTGGACGCCGGCCGTGGCTCTTCAGCGCGGTCAGGCAGGCGTTCGTCGCGATCCGGTAGAGCCATGTCCGCACAGAACTCAAGCTCTCGTCGTACTGCGCCCGCGCCCGCCACGCTCTCAGGTACGTGTCCTGAACCAGGTCCTCGGCGTCGTGAATCGTGCCGAGCATGCGGTAGCAGTACGCCAGCAACTCCGAACGGAAAGGCTCGATCAACCGGTCGAAGCCTTCGTCGTTCGCCGTCACGCCCACGTCCCTTCACAGCCCGGATCAAGGCACCGTACCCGAGGTTGTCTGTAGGGCGTTCGGTGGACAGGTGTGGACTGATCGGCCCACCCGGTTGTCACCTGTCTGTCACCCGTTCACCCGCTGTGCCCGTCGGACGGTCGCCGCCACTCTGTAGGCGGGATCGCCGCCGAAAGCGCTGGATCTGACGATTGTGGGCGGCAATCGCCCGATCGTCGAAGCCGGTGTGGTGATTCGTGCTTTGCGGGTTTCGATAACGGGAAGTCTCACCGGTGTGGCGATTGATCTGCCGGACGTTTCCCCAGGGTTCACCTTCGGACTACATCTATCCGTGTGTCCTGGCTACCTGGCTGATGGGGGTTCTGACGCGTTCGTGGGTGCATTCTGTGGTCGGGGGAGAAGAAGCAATGAGTGAGCAGGTCAAGGTTGTCGTCGTGGACGGCAACACACTGGTGCGGTTCGGCCTGACCGAACTGGTCGGCCAGGAGCCGGATCTCGAACTTGTCGGCGAGGCCGGCCTGGGAGCCGAGGCCATGCCGGTCGTGGCGACCACGCAGGCCGACGTACTGGTTCTGGACGCCGTACTGCCAGACCTCGACGGTCTGGATGTGGCCCGCGAGGTCCGCGGCCGGTACGCCGACCTGGGCATCGTCCTGCTGGCCTCGGACGGTCAGGACGACGTGCTCTTCCAAGCGCTTGAGTCAGGGGTGTCTGCTTTCGTTACCAACACAGCACCGACCGAGGAGGTGCTGGCGGCGATCCGTCATGCGGCAGTGCCGGGTACCAGCTTCACGGCAACCGGCCTGGCTCGGGCGATGGCGAGACGCGCGGAGCCGGCCACCCAGCTGCTGAGCCCACGAGAGACCGAGGTGCTGTCGCTGCTCGGCCAGGGTCTCTCGGTCCGCGCGATCTCCACTGCGCTCTGTGTCAGCCTCTCGACCGCCAAGACCTACGTGGCGAGGCTCTACGAGAAGCTGGGCGCCTCGAACCGCGCCCAGGCGATCATGAACGCGATGCGGCTCGGACTACTGGAGTCCTCCTAGTCCTGGCGGAGAGCTACTCTCTCTGGGGAAGTGATACCAGCTCTGGAGGGATGTATGACCCGCTCAGGCGCGCCAGTAAGCCGCGCGGTCGTGCGACGCCTACCTGGTGCCGGTGCGGGTCGACTACGAGCTCGCGACCTCTACGACGGGGCGTCTGCACAGTGAGTGATCGACGGGTCGTAGTACTGGTCGTGCCTGCCGTCGGGAGCTGGGCGCCGCCTGGCCGGACGCCCGATGCGTGGCGGTTGGCGCTGGCGGAGGACACGTACGAAGTACTGGCATCTCTGGACATCGTCGACGTGGCTGTCGGGGTTGTCGGGGGTGACGAGGCTGCATTGCATGAGGTCTCTGCTCTGACCTGGCCTGGGACTTCTGTGTACTCCGTTGATCCGGCGCGGCCGGTGCTGGACGCTGTCGAGAAGGCCGGCCCCGCTGCGGCGGTTGTCGCGGTCAGCTACGACGTACCGGACCTGCCGGGTCTTCTGATCGGCAAGCTGTTCCGAGCGCTCGGCTCAGCCGACCTGGCTGTTACGCCTGCCGAGGATGGGTCGCTGGCAGCCATCGGCGTGAGTCTGCCCGCGGCCGAGTGGCTGCTGGAAGCTCCTCTGACCTTCGACACACCACTGGCCGACCTGGACAAACTCAAGCCCCGCCGCCACGCGATCGGCATCGGCCCCGGCTGGCACCGCCTCCGCTCAGCAGCCGACATCGCCCGCCTGGACCCCGGCCTCGAAGGCTGGGACGCCACCAGATCCCTACTTCGAGGTGTTTGACCCGTCACCTTCTTCCCCCTGGCTCGTTTCACATGCAGCGGGGGAACCAGTGCACGGGGACCAGGTGGCCGTCGTCGCAACCGGTCTGCCGGTGCCGTTCAGGGGCGGTGCTACCGACAACCCGGTGAAGGGGGGAGCGACGACGGCCCCGAACACCACCCACCAAGCGAACCAGCAGGCACCCGCCAGGCGAACCAGCAGCCATCCGCCAGGCTCGCGACGCTTCGCGTCACCTCGCAGCCAGCTCCTGCGGCGAGCAGCCAAGAGCGGGCTCGTGCCACTTACCGTCACCCCGCAGGAAGATTCTGCGGCGAGCAGCCGCTTCGGGCTCGTGACGGTTAGCGTCACCTGCGTCACGAAGGTGTGGTGGGTTCCGCCCGGGCTCGTGGCGCTGCGCGCCACCTCGCACGAAGATCCTGCGGGAAGCACCCTGCCGCGGGCTCGTAGCGCAGCGCGTCACATCGCGGGATGAAGACGCAGGATCAGCCCGCCTCCGGCTGGGCGCTGCAACCCACCTCGGCACGGTCCAACCAGCTGACCAGCCGCGGTCCGGCTCGTGACGCTTCACGTCACCTCGCAGGATGAGGCTGCGCGATCCGCTCGCCTCTGGCTCGTGGGTGCTGCAACCCACCGTGGGGACGGTCGATCCATGCCAGCCGGTGCAGGCGGTGCCCGGTCAAGATCGCGTGCACGGTCGAGGCAGGCAGCCCGGTCAGCGGCGCGAGCCGGCGCTCCGCCCGATGACGCCTCCCGGCGACATCGAGGCCAGTCCCGCTGACCTCCAGCACCGGTCCGGTTCGGGGAGGTTTCCAGCCGCGATCGGGGGAGAATCATGCTACCGATCCGGGCGAAAGTTCTCCTCTGTCACAAGACGGCTGCTGTGTAGTTGGCGGCTACTCGGCAGGGGAGCGCGTTTCACCAAGTCAGCCACGGTCTGGTCGACGCCTTCCGGTAGGGCGTTTGTGGCGAACCAAGCCAAGTCGTGCGACTCGTCGCTCACCACGTACTGCGTCCCCGCGCCCGCCGTCACCCGGAACTGCACATCCAGATGGAAAGCGCCCTTGCAGCCGCCAGCGGTGATTTCGTGCCGTGAGAGCTGCAGAGGCAGGGGATCGATCTGTAGGCCGGTCAAGCCCGACTCCTCCGTCGCCTCCCGCAGCGCCGCGCCGGCGAGCGTCGAGTCGCCCGGCTCGCAGTGGCCGCCTAGTTGCAGCCAGCGGTTGACCAGCCCGTGCAGCGTCAGCAGCACGCTGGTTGTGGTGGGGTCCACGACCAGCGCGCTCGCTGTCAGATGTTCCGGCCGGCAGCTCCGCCACATCGCGTCGTCGTAGCCGGCCAGGTGCTTCAGGTAGTGCTCCCGCAGCTCAGCCTGTTCGGCGTCCGGCGGGTCCCACCCAGTCAGTACTGCGGTGGCGTCGGCGTGCAGCGTCACTTGCTGCCGGGACCCTTGTCGTCCCCGTCGGTCAGGAAGTCGGTGATGTCGATGTCGGACAGTTCGCCGGCGTGCTGGGCGAAACCGATCGGGTCGTCCAGGTCAGTGGCGTTCGGCAACAGGTCCGGGTGCGACCACAGCTCGTCGCGCCCGTCGACACCCCGGGCATCCCGTACTGCGGCCCACAGGTTCGCCGCGTCGCGGAGTCGCCGGGGACGGAGCTGGAGCCCGACCAGGGTGGCGAAGGTCTGCTCCGCGGGACCCCCGGCGGCGCGGCGACGGCGTACGGTCTCGGCGAGCTGTACTGCGGCAGGCATCCGGTCCTTGGTCGCCTCCCGTACTACGTCGTCGACCCAGCCCTCGACTAGCGCTAGTGCCGTCTCCAGCCGGACCAGTGCGGCCTTCTGCGCCGGGGAGTCCTCCGGCTCGAACAGGCCGCCCGCCAGGGCCTCCTGCATGGCCTCTGGGTTCTGCATGTCGATGTCGGCCATCGCACGCTCGATCTTGCCGCTGTCGACCTCGATGCCCGAGGCATAGTCGGCCACTGCGGCGAACAGGTGCTGCCGCAGCCACGGCACCCCGGCGAACAGCCGCTGGTGGGCACACTCGCGCAGGGCGAGGTACAGGCGGACGTCCTCGTCCGTGAGCCCCAGGCCCTCCGCGAACTTAGCCACGTTGTCCGGGACCAGCACCGCCTGACCGGCCGGGCCCAGCGGCAGGCCGATGTCGGATGCGCTGACCACTTCGCCTGCCAGCTCGCCGAGCGCCTGGCCGACCTGGGCGCCGAAGATCGAGCCGCCGAGCTGCCGGAGCATCCCGGCCATCGGACCGGCCAGCTGCTGCGCCTCGGCGGGCAGGGCGCCGCCCATCGCACCGGCTACATGCTCGGCGACCGGGTCGACCACCGTCTGCCAGACCGGCAGCGTGTTCTCGACCCACTCGGCCCGGCTCCAGGCGGCGGAGGTGGCAGATGCCTCGGGCAGCGTCGTAGCAGGGTCCAGCCAGTGCTCGGCCAGGCGTACTGCGTCCGCAACGCGCTCGTTGTCCGTCGGGGTGACGGACCGGTCGCCGGCAGCGGCGACGGTCTTGCGGGCGATGTCCTTGGCCAGCTCCCAGTTGACCGGCTTGCCGTCTCCCGAACCGCTGAGCAGCTGCTGGACCTGCGCGAAGATCGCGTTCAGGTCTACGCCGCCAGCGCCACCAGGGCCGGCCGCACCGGAGAACTGCTGGAACATGGCCTCGAACGGAGTTCCCTTGAACGGGTTGTCCGGTTCGTCGCTCATCGGAGTGGGCCTTCCTGTGCAGGTGGGGCGTACTACTCCAACGTACTGGTTCCCCGGCTCCGTTCCTCCACAGGCGAACGCATTACCGTAGTCACACGGCGTGCTACCGGGTAGACAGTAGGGTTCGCGCAGAGAGTAAGGGACCGGACATGGTTGAGACGATCAGGCTGCTGGACATTCGCGAGACCGCGCTGTCCAGCGACGAGGTGCTGGCCGCGATCGCCGATCCGAGCGCCGGCGGTACTGCGCTGTTCATCGGCACCGTGCGCAACCACGACCACGACCAGCCGGTCGACGAGCTGCGCTACGAGGCTCACCCGGAGGCGCTGAAGCACCTGCGCACCGTCGCCGAGCGGGTCTGCGAGAACCCCGCCGTGACCGCCCTGGCGGCCGTGCACCGCACCGGCGTACTGGCCATCGGCGACGCCGCGGTGATCGTCGCCGTGGCCGCCGCGCACCGCGATGTCGCCTTCGCCGCCTGCCGTCAGCTGATCGACGACCTCAAGGCGGAGGTTCCGATTTGGAAACACCAGCACTTCACCGACGGTACGAGCGAGTGGGTCGGCGCTTGCTGACCCGTACGCTGGGCGCATGAAGGTGGCTGGATGAAGGTCTTGGCGTGGCTGGCGTTCCCGCTGGTCGCGACCGTGCTGGCGATGTGCTGGGCGGCGTGGCGTGGGCGGACCCGTGGCCCCCGCCGGTCCGGTGGCGCCTTCGCGTCGGTCGAGGACTTCCGTCGCTTCAACGAGGCGATCGCCGCGCCCGGCCCCCGAGCCACCCCTGAGCCGCGCCGCGGGCTGCGCGGGCTCTTCCGGAAACCCAAGATCGCAGGGCAGGGCTCGTGACACGTCGTACCGCCACGCTGGTCACCTCGATCGTCGTGCTCGTCCTCACGCTCGGACTGGTCACCGTCTTCCCGGTGCCGTTCGTCTCGTTCAGCCCGGGACCGGTGAAGGACACCCTCGGCGAGTCGAAGGGCAAACCGGTGATCGAGGTCACCGGTCACCAGATCTTCCCGACCACCGGCCAGCTCGATCTCACCACGGTGAGCGTCACCTCGCCGGATCGCGAGCTGACCCTGCCGCAGGCGATGCGCAACTGGCTCGACCCGCACCACGACCTGTTCCCGCGCGACATCATCTACCCGCCGGAGCAGAGCGCCGACGAGGTCGAGGAGCAGAACACCGCGGAGATGACCGGCTCGCAGGACAGCGCCGTCGCGGCCGCGCTGCAAGAGGCGAAGGTGCCGTTCAAGCCGAAGGTCTCGACGGTCTCCAAGGGCAGCCCGGCCGACGGCAAGCTCAAGCCCGGCGACATCGTGCTGCAGGTCGATGGCACGACCGCCGCCCAGGTCCCGCAGGTCGGTGAACTGGTCCGCAAGCACAAGGTCGGCGAGGAAGTCACCTTCCTGATCAGCCGCGGGGGCAAGCGGGAGACCGTTGTCGTGAAGACCGCGGCCACTCCCGGTGACGCGGACCGGCCGATGGTCGGCATCACGATCGGCGTCGACTCGCCGGTCAAGGTGACGGTCAACCTCGGCCAGGACATCGGCGGCCCGAGCGCCGGCACCGTGTTCGCGCTGGCCATCTACGACAAGCTCACCGACGGGGCGCTGCTCGACGGCAAGCACGTGGCCGGTACCGGAACCATCGACGCGCTCGGCCAGGTCGGCGCGATCGGCGGGATCCAGCAGAAGATCGCGGGCGCCAAGGATGACGGCGCGACGGTTTTCCTGGTCCCGGAACAGAACTGTGAGGCCGCCCTGCACGCGGGCGTCGACGGCATCCGCCTGGTGAAGATCAGCACGCTGCACGAGGCGATCGAAGCTTTGAAAGCACTGGCCAGTGGAACTGGAGACGTCCCGGCATGTACGAAGTAGGTCCTGACGGTATTTCCCCCGCGGAGGCGCTCAGCCAGGCGGTGATCGAGATCGAGCGGCATGTCAGCAGCGCGGGCTGGGACCAGCCCGCGCAGTTGTTCGCGCTGGTTCCGACCGAGGAGCTGCTGGCGGCCGAGCCGCAGCTGGCCGCCCAGCTGGACGCCGACGACGCGTCCAAGCCGCTCACGCCGGTCGCCCAGGGCGAGCTGCCCGGCGGCATGGACGACGAGCACCTGGCCGACGCGCTGGCCCGGATCGAGTGGCCGGACGGAGTCAGCGGCTGCGCCGTCGCGGTCGAGCGGATCGTGCTGCCGGCCTCCGTCGAGTCCGGCCTGGCCGATGCCGAGTCCGACGCCGAGCTGGCCCGGTTGGCGGGCAGTGACCCGCGCCGGCACGAAGTACGGATGGTGGCCGCGGTACTGCGCGACGGGGACCGTTTCGGCGCCGTCCGGCTGCGGACCCACGACGAGGACGGCGCGGTACTTACCGGCGTCGACTTGGTCCCTACGCTTTGCCAAGTACTGTCATTGACATTCGAGCCTTCCACCGCGGGTGGTCCTGGCTCTGTGCTCGGCGGTACGAGTGACAACGAGGAGAAGCTGCCATGAGTGACGGCGTCTACGACATGCCGGAGGAGCCGCGGCGAACGCGCCGAACGTCCGGCCAGCGCCCACGGGCTCTACTGCCCACGATCGCCACCCTGATCGTGCTGCTCATCCTCTTCAGCGTCTTCACCGACGTGTGGACCCAGCGCCTGTGGTACCGCTCGGTCGACTACGGCGAGGTGTTCAGCACCGTACTCGGCACCCGGGTACTGCTGTTCTTCGCCGTCGGTCTGCTGATGGCGGCCGCCGTCGTGGCGAACGTAATCGTCGCCTTCCGGACCCGGCCGCGGATCGCCCTCGCTCCATCGCCCAGCCCGGGCTTCGAGCGGTACGGCGACCTGCTCCAGCAGCGCGGCAAGATCGCCATCGCCGCACTGGCCACCCTGATGCTCGTCTTCGGCGGCTCGGCCGCGTCGGGGGAGTGGAAGGTCTTCCTGGCCTGGCGGAACCGGACTCCGTTCGGCGTCACGGACAAGCACTTCAACAAGGACATCGCGTTCTTCGTCTTCGACTACCCGTGGCTGCGCGTCCTGCTCGGCTTCGGCTACTCGATCGTGCTGCTGTCCCTGGTCGCCGCGATCATCACCCACTACCTGTACGGCGGGTTCCGTCCGTCGGCGAAGGGGCAGAAGGCCTCCGGTGCCGCGCAGGTGCAGTTCTCCGTACTGCTCGGCCTGCTGGTCCTGCTGAAGGCGTTCAGCTACTGGCTCGACCGCTATGGCCTGGCCGTGTCCGACAGCAAACTGTTCACCGGTATCTCGTACACGGGTGACAACGCGGTCCTGCCCAGCAAGGAGATCCTTGCTGTCATCGCGGTGCTCTGTGCCGTTTTGTTCTTCGCGAACGTGGTCCGCAAGACCTGGCTGCTGCCAGGCGTCGGTACCGTCGTACTGGTCCTGTCGGCCATCCTGCTCGGCGCGCTCTGGCCGGCGGCTCTGCAGCAGTTGCGGGTCCGCCCGAGCGAGCCGGTGAAGGAAGCGTCGTACATCACCAAGAACATCCAGGCGACGCGGCAGGCGTACGGCCTGGAGAAGACCAAGATCATCAACTACGCGGCGACCACGACGGCGACGCCGAGTCAGCTGGTGGCTGACGCCGGCGTGCTGCCCGGTATCCGGCTGATCGACCCGAGCGTCGTCGGGCCGACCTTCGAGCAGTTGCAGCAGGTCCGCGGCTTCTACTCCTTCCCGACCGACCTGGACGTCGACCGGTACAAGATCGGGAACGAGGTCCGCGACACCGTGATCGCGGTCCGCGAAGTCGAGATCGACCGGCTGCCGGCCGGCCAGCGCAACTGGAACAACGACCACACCGTCTACACCCACGGCTACGGCGTGGTGGCCGCCAACGGCAACCAGCGCGCCTCGGACGGTGCGCCGGTGTTTTCCTCCAAGGACCTGCCGCCGACCGGCGAGCTGGGCGACTACGAGCCGCGCATCTACTTCGGCGAGCAGTCCCCGGACTACTCGATCGTCGGCGGCCCGAAGGGCGGTCAGGCGGTCGAGCTGGACACGCCGGAAGGCCAGAACGGTGGCCCGCCGACCCTGAACACCTACACCGGCAAGGGCGGCGTACCGGTCGGCTCGTTCGGCAACAAGTTGCTCTACGCCACTAAGTTCCGGGACGCGAACCTGCTGCTGTCGAGCCGGGTGAACAGCGACTCGAAGATCCTCTACGACCGCAACCCGCGCGAGCGGGTCGAGAAGGCCGCACCGTGGCTGACGCCGGACGGCGACCCGTACCCGGCGATCGTCGACGGCCAAGTGGTCTGGATCGTCGACGGGTACACCACCTCCGCGAACTTCCCGTACTCGCAGAAGGTCGCGCTGGACGACAGCACCCGGGACACCACCACGGGCCGGGGCACGGTCGCCCAGCAGCCGAGCGAGGAGATCAACTACATCCGCAACTCGGTCAAGGCGGTCGTGAACGCCTTCGACGGCTCGGTCGACCTGTACGCGTGGGACGAGAGCGACCCATTGCTGAAGACCTGGATGAAGGCCTTCCCGGACACGGTCAAGCCGCGCTCGGACATCTCGCCGGCGCTGATGTCGCACCTGCGCTACCCCGAGGACATGTTCAAGGTGCAGCGCGACCTGCTCGCGAAGTACCACGTGGAGGACTCCACCACCTGGTACCAGAACAGCGACCTGTGGCGGGTGCCGGCCGACCCGACCTCCAACCCGGGCTCCGGCACGGACTCGGCAGCGGTGAGCCAGCCTCCGTTCTACCTGTCGCTGCGGATGCCGGACCAGAAGGAGAGCAAGTTCTCGCTGACCTCGGTGTACGTGCCGAACGCCCAGCGGGAGAACCTGACCGGCTTCCTGGCGGTCGATTCCGAGGCTTCGTCGCCTGACTACGGGCAGATCCGGATCCTTAAGCTGCCCGGCAACGTGCAGATCCCCGGACCGGGCCAGGTGTCGAACAAGTTCCAGACCGACGAGAGCATCAGACAGGCGTTGCTGCCGCTGAACCAGCCCAGCAGCGGGGCAAGAGCGACCTTCGGCAACCTGCTGACCCTGCCACTGGGTGGCGGTCTGCTCTACGTGCAGCCGGTCTACGCTACCCGCTCGAGCGGCGCCGGTAGCTATCCAGTACTGCGGTACGTGCTGGTCGGGTTCGGTGACCGGGTCGCGTACGGCACGACTCTGAAGGAAGCCCTGGAGAAGGTCTTCAACGCCGACGTCGAGACAGGGGAGAGGCCGCCGGGGACGAACCCGACGACACCGCCCTCGAACCAGACGATCAAGCAGGCGCTGGCCGAGGCGCAGACCGCGTACTCGGCGGCGCAGGCGGCGCTGAGGGCCGGCAACCTGGCCGAGTACGAGGTGCAGGTCAACAAGATGAAGGCAGCCGTCGACCGGGCGGTGGCGGCGGGAGCGGCACCCCAGACACCCAACCCGACGCCGAATCCGTCGACGCCGCCGACACCGACCAACCCACCGAGTTCTCCGACGGGCTGATCGTTCGGCTGGTTCAGCACTCTGGGCGGTGACACTTCTGGTGTCGCCGCCCAGTGTTGTCTCTGGTGCTGTTTCCGGCGTTCGTCTTTGGTGGTTGTCCACAGGCGGGAAACTCGTCGCGGGTTTCGGCGGAAGCCGGTGCACCTTCTCTGGCAAGGAACCATTCACCCGAGCTCCACACCGGGTGCTTCGCCTGAGGAGGCAGCCATGTCGTGTTCTTCGTCCTGGTCAGCGGTCCGGCCCGCAACCCGTCGTCGTATCGTGATCGGCGGCGCGATCGCCGCGCTGGCGGCACCGGCCGCACTGGGGGCCCTGGTACCGACCACCGCGGCGGCAGCTCCGCTGTCATCGTTCGGCCACCATCGGACGCTTCTATCGACCCAGCCCGAATCGACCCAGCCCCATTCGACCCAGCCTCCATCGACACAGCAGAGGGCGTGCACCTTGGACGGATTCGTCATCGACCACGTGCCCGGCGGCATCGGTACGCCGAGCGACTTCGAGTACGAGTGGGAGGACGTCGTCTTCCACAGCCGCGTCTGGGAGACCGGTCCCGATCCCGAGGGAGCGACCAAGGTCGACCTGACGGTCAAAACGATCCGGGGCGAGAAACTGATCGACCTCGAGACGCTGCGGACCTACCTGACCGAGTACCACGAGCAGGACCCGGAGAGCTGGGAACTGACGCCGCTGGACGTCGGCGGTTACGGCGGCTATCGCACCGACGACCAGGTGTTCTACTTCATCTCGCCCGGTCTGGCCGCCGAGGTGTCGATCGACCGCACCCGTTTCGGTGAGGACGACCTGCTGACGACGGCGATGGGCTTCCATCCGGAAGACACCGCCTGAGCCCGACGTGGGGCCCACACCGAGGCGTTGACGGTGTGGGCCCACTGCGGGCGGCTACGGCCTCGCTGGCAGCCGGCCTTGCGGGTTGGCCCGTGCTGCGGGTCACGCCGCGCTGCGGGTCACGCCGCGCTGCGGGGCCGCCAGCCTTGGGGCCGGCGGCCTCGCGGGTCAGAGGATGGAGTTGGCGCTGACCGTGAAGCCGGTGGCGACGGGTGCTCCGGCGGTGGTGAAGCAGTTGACGTTGCGCACGTACAGATCTGGGCCCACCGTGCTGTTGGTCCAGAACGTCTGGAGCCCGCAGAAGTTCGAGTTCGCCCCGTAGGCGGTCACCTGGACCGTGTTCTGGGTGAAGGCGATCCGCGGGAAGGTGACCATCGCCAGTCCGGGACCGGTGGCCATGATCGTGTTCGCCCCGAGTCCCAGTACCGAGTTCAGATTGGTGCTCGGCGGTCCGGCCGGCGGCTGGTTGAGGAAGTAGCCGTAGTACTTCGGCGGGATCGCTGCTCCGTACAGGGAGACCTTGTACTGATAGGTGAGGGCGAACCGCGTGTTCAGCAAGGCTCCGGCCGAGTTGAAGCAGAGCACCTTCACGGCCTGTCCACTCGCACTGGAGGACCAACCCGAGACCTTGCACCGCGCACCTGTTGCCGCGTTGACAGCCGTGGCCTGCAGGCTGCCGTCCAAGGTTCCACCGGCCACCAGGCCCGGGAACTTGACCAGCCACTGGCCGACCCCGGTCGGCGTCGAAGTGTTGGCGGCTCCGGTCGAGTTGTACTGGCTGACGAGCGCACCGGACGCGGCGGAGTCGACGTACCCGTACGGACCAGGCGCGGGACCACCTGACGCTCGAACGAAGAACGCACTGAAGCTCGTCGGGTCAAGGGCGCCACCGACGCGGTAGCACCGGATGTTGATGATCTCGTCGGGACCGGACTGGAACCAGTTCTCCGCCTGACACCAGTGCGGCGCGTTGTTGATCGCCGTGACATGCACGACCCCGTTGGGTGCGCCCTGTCCCGGCAGCTTGACCTGATACCGGCCGGGCGCCAGCACCACGACGGTGCTGCCGGCCGGCCAGGTGCCGGTACCGATGGTGGTGGCGGTGGTCTGGTTCCACAGCACCCAACCCTTGCGGTCGGGTACGGCGGCGTCCGCGGGCCGGACGACGGTGAGGAACGTCGCCAGCATCAGCAGACATGCTGCGAGGCGGGCAGGCAAAAGCAGTCGTGGCATCGGTTCCCCCCTTAAGGAACGATCACTGAGGAGATGCAAACATGCGCACCGAGCGATTTCAATAGCTCATCGTGACGATCCGTATACAGAGCGTTTGATTGATCAGTACCCGATCAGGCGATGCAAACGATGGAAGGTCTGCACGAATCCGAGCCGCGGCCAGGCTCTGGACGAGAGCAGGTTCGTCACCCGCCAGTCCGTCACCACGGAGGTGTAACCGACCTCGGCAGCCCAGTTGAGCACCGCTTCACCCAGGGCGCGCCCGGCCCCGAGCCCACGCGCCTGCGGGAACACGGCCGCGAACGCAAGGAAGCCCGCATTGTCAGGCTGGGCCACGCCACCGTGCGCGCTGGACTTCTCGATCGAGCACCCGATCGACGAGCCGATCACCACACCGTTGCGCTCAGCAACGAATGTCGCGTAGTCCCGGTCGTCGATCGCCTGTTCCCAATCCGCCAGCGCCTCCTCGAGGGTCGGCACCTCCCCGGCACTGAACACCGGCGACGCTCCTTGATACTGCGGCAACACGAGATCCAGCTCCGCCAGGACCTGAATGTCATCGCGCCGCGCCCGGCGTACGGTCAAACCGGGCCTAGGCGGCAGCGGCTCGACCGGCACTGGCCGTACGGCATGCGCGTGCTGCGCCCCAAAACCCAAGCGAAACCACGCATCCACCAACTCCGCCTCATCAGGCACCACCACGTACTGCGCCGTCTTCCCGTCCGCCACCCACTTGGTTGCGGCCACCCCGTAGAGCTCGCGGATGCTCTCCGGATCCCGCGCAGCCTGCCCAGCGCGCTCGACCCAGACGTTGTCTCCCCACGCCGGCGAAGACTTAGGGGCCCCCAGCAAATACCCGGTGACCTCACCGTCCTCCACCAGCACAGCCCCCGAGGCGCCCTCGGTCTCCCATGCGGCAGTCACCTCGACCAGCGCCAGTACCGGATCCTCATACTCCGCCGGCAACAACGGATGCCGCACCCGATGCCTGCGCTGCCGCTCAGCCAGCAATCGCCCCGCCGCCACCAGATCAGCCGTCTCGAACGGCCGAATCACCCCTTCGCCCATACCCGGACGCTACGCCGTCCACCCCGTTCCCCGACACACGTTTCCCTTTCCCCTCCCACCCCTCGATTTGGACTACCGGCCCACACCCCCTAAACTAAAGACACAACGACGCGGGGTGGAGCAGCTCGGTAGCTCGCTGGGCTCATAACCCAGAGGTCATAGGTTCAAATCCTATCCCCGCTACCACGGAAGGCCCTTTGACCGGGGAAACCACGGTCGGAGGGCCTTCGTCATTCGCGCGCTGGATCAGGTCGGCTACGGTCCAGGAATCGCGTACTGAGCTTTTCTCCCTGTACTCCGACCGAGTGCTGGTCCGGGCCGTCGTGGTGTCAGAGGCCGAACAACCGGACGTCGTGCCGGACGAGTAAAGCGTGCAGTTCGTCGTTCGACCGCCGGCCCGCCGCACTGCGATCCGCCGACAGCAGGACGCCGACCGACTGGACCGCACTTGACCAGACATCCCGGCACACCGGCTGCAGACCAAACGCTCGACCGCGGTGTCACCAGCACGGCCGCGCGGTCCGGGCGATGGGCGCCGTACAAATACGCGGCAAGCGGGCTTCGGACGGTGTTCATGTCGGTGCGGTTCACTGTCGGCTCCGCCCTTGTCACTGTGAGGAGTCAGTCGTGGATCGTCGGAGTTTTCTTCGCGCGGCAGTGATCGGTTCGTCCGCCTCGGTCGCCTTCGGGTTCAGCGTGGCGCCGCAGGCGCTGGCGTTTCCGGCCCAAACCGGCCCAAGCCCGTACGGCGGTCTGCGGGCCGCCGACGCGAACGGCATCATGCTGCCGCAGGGTTTCACCAGTCGGGTACTGGCCAGGTCAACCCGGGTCGTGAGCGGTACGAGCTACACCTGGCACAGCGCGCCCGACGGCGGAGCGTGCTTCGCCGACGGCACCGGCTGGATCTACGTGTCCAACTCCGAGCTGAGCAGCGGGAGCGGCGGTGCAAGCGCTCTGCGGTTCAACAGCAGCGGCTCGATCACCGGTGCCTACCGCATCCTGTCCGGCACCACCCGGAACTGCTCCGGCGGCGCGACCCCGTGGGGCACCTGGCTGTCCGGCGAGGAGACCAGCCTGGGCTACATCTGGGAGACCGACCCGCTCGGCATCAAGGCCGCGGTACGCCGTCAGGCGATGGGCCGCTTCTCCCACGAGGCCGCCGCGGTCGACCCCGACCGGCGCGTCATCTACCTCACCGAGGACGTCTCCGACGGCGGGTTCTACCGTTTCGTGCCAACCACCTGGGGCGACCTGTCCGCCGGCACCCTGCAGGTACTACGCGAGTCCGGTGGCACGCTGTCCTGGGTCAGGGTTCCCGACCCCGACGGCAGCCCGACCGCCACCCGCCGGCAGGTGTCCGGCATGAAGAAATTCAACGGCGGCGAAGGCTGCTACTACCGCAACGGCACCTGCTTCTTCACCACCAAGGGCGACAACCGCGTCTGGGCCTACAACGCAGTGAACAACACCATCGCGATCGCCTACGACGACAACCTGACCAGCAACCCGCCGCTGACCGGCGTCGACAACATCACCGGCACCGCCGTCGGTGACCTGTACGTCGCCGAGGACGGCGGCAACATGGAGATCTGCATCATCACCCCCGCCGACGTGGTAGCGCCCTTCCTCCGAGTGACCGGCCAGTCCGGCTCGGAACTGTGCGGCGTCGCCTTCAACCCCGTCGGCAACCGCCTGTACTTCTCCTCCCAGCGCGGCACCACCGGTTCGAGCAGCGGCGGCATCACCTACGAGGTCACCGGCCCCTTCCGCACCACCCGCTGACCCCAGTACCGACGCCCGCTCGGGAGGCACCGCACCCCGAGCGGCGTCGGCACCGGCGCCCGACGTGGAGTGGTGATCGGCCCGGACCATCAGGTGCGGGCCTTCGCCTTTCCGGGTCCTGATTTGGACGCTCAGCGGCCATGATCTAGACTCAAGCTCGTAAGAAAGCGGCGCGGGGTGGAGCAGCTCGGTAGCTCGCTGGGCTCATAACCCAGAGGTCGAAGGTTCAAATCCTTCCCCCGCTACTTGAAAGGCCCTCTGACCAGGGGAAACCCTGGTCAGAGGGCCTTCGTCATTCGCTCTGGATCAGGTTGGCTACGGTCTAGCCTACGGTCTGGGAATCGCGTTACTGGTCCTCACTAGGGCTGATCTGAGGTCACTCGCGTACGATTTGCCGGCTCCATCGGTTTCCAGGATGCAGCCAGGTGACCGAGCCTCAGCTAAGCCGAGGAGGTTCACTGCCCAGTACCAGAGGTACTGCAGGATCGGGGTTAGGGGTCAGGCAGTGCTTTCCGGGCAGCCGAATCACGGGGCCGTGGGCGTGACTAGATCAGCGAAAGCTGTTCGGTGTCGAGGCAGTCGAAGAACGACGTCTAAGCGATGTGCGCGATAGATACCCTCGGCATTGCGCATGCTCGGAGAGACACCCGGATCGAGTCCGTCGACGTCACCACCGGGCAACCAGTCACCGTCACCACCAGCGGGCGCACCACCTGGCAGCCCGCGACGGCGGTGGTGTTCATTGGCGCTGATTCCGGCGGCGGCCCGTCAGCCGACTGCTGCTGCGACTACCTCACCTTCTTCGCAGACCACGCCACCGCGCAGACCTGGACGAGCAGCCACCCCGGTATCCCCGGACAGATCCTCAACCAGCCCGAAGCCGAGCAACTCGCCACCCGCCACCCGCCTGTTCCAGCCACTCCTCGCGATCTGCCGGCCGGTCGGGTCATGGCAGGTGCCGATCCGCCGCAGCAGCCGCCCAACGACCGGCCGTTCGTGCCGCCCCGGGCCGATCACCCCCTCACGCACACGTCGGACGGCGGCACGCGCCCGCGCGGCCCGTGACGGTCGCAGCTCGTCCTCGCGCTCGGACGCGCGGCGCTGCAGGTACTTCGCGCACCCGATGCAGACCCCGACCTCCGGATGAGCCCCCAGCCGCACCAGATCACGGTCCTCGAACTTGCCACCGCAGCACCAACACACCCGGCGCCGACGGTTGGAACGTCTCCTCCGCAACGGTCATACCGCTAATCATCAACCCTTGGAGCTGTTCACTATTACACCAGCTTGTGTAATAGTGGGGTTGTGAGTGAGCAGGCGGTGGGGTCCCGGCGGCCGGCATTGGGGGCGCGGCCTTTGATTGGGGCGGCGGATGCGGCTGAGCTGGAGGGTGTGTTCAAGGTTTTGGCGAACGACACCAGGTTGCGGTTGCTGCACGCGTTGGTGCGGGACGAGGAGCTGTCGGTGAGTCAGTTGGCCGATGCTGTCGATCTGCGGGCGCAGGCGGTGTCGAATCAGCTTCAGCGGCTGGTCGACAAGGGCATCTTGGCGACCCGCCGCGACGGTAACCGGATCTTCTACCGCATCGAGGACCGCTGCGTGGTCGGTCTGCTCGACCTCGCCTGGTGCCTGTCCGAATCCACCTGAGCCAGACCTGACCGACTCACCGTTTCACCACACCTGCGACATCTGAGGAGTTCCGTCATGCCCATTTCCGAGATCCAGCATGCCGAAGTGGCCGATCTGATCGCCAGGGGCGAGGGCGTCCTGGTCGAAGCATTGCCCGAGGAGGTCTACGCGGAAGGGCATCTGCCGGGCGCGGTGAACATCCGGCCCCGGCGCGTGGTCGAGTTGGCTAAGACGTTGCTGCCGAACCTGGATGAGCGCATCGTCGTGTACTGCGGCAGTGCGGAATGTGACAGTTCGCTGCGGGTTGCCCAGCGATTGGTCGACCTCGGTTACCGCGACGTGCACCGCTATGTCGGTGGGAAGCAGGACTGGGTCGATGAGGGTCGGCCGATCGAGACACCTGTCCGGCCTTCGCTCGGCTCATGCTGTTGATACCGGCCGGCCCGATCGGCGTCGCGCCGATCGATACGGTCGCGGCAGCCCTGGCTGCGGATGGTTTCAAGGCGCTGGCTGACCCGGTCCGACTTCGTCTGTTGTCGGTGATCGCTTGCTGTGGAGATCAGGGCGGTTGTGTCTGCGACCTCTCGAGCGGATTCACTGTCACCGGCCCGACTATCAGTCATCACCTGAAGGTTCTGCGTCGCAGCGGCTTGGTCCGCACCGACCGGGCGGGAAATCGAATCAACTATCGCGCCGACTTCGCGGCCTTGAACGGTCTTGGCCTGCTGCTCATCCACTCCACTGACTGAGGGAGCAAGGGATCGTGATCGGTTCTGTGCTGGATCTGCTGGGCCGTGTCCTCGGCGACGTATGGTCCACCTTCACCCACGTGTGGCCGTTCCTGGTCGCGAGTATCGTCATCGCCTCTGCGCTGGTCGTCTACATCGGCACTGACCGGTTGGCGGTCTGGCTGCGGAAGAGCACACCGATCGCTGTCGTCGGCGCGGTCGCCCTGGGTGCGGCGACGCCGTTTTGTTCCTGCGGCACCACCGCTGTCGTCCTGGGGGCGTTGGCCTCGCATGTGCCGTGGGCACCAGTGGTGGCGTTCATGGTCTCCTCGCCGTTGACCAGCCCGGAGGAACTCGTACTGTCCACCGGCCTGTTCGGCGCACCGTTCGCGCTGACCTTCTTCATCGCCGCGATAGTGCTCGGCCTCGTTGCCGGTCTCGCCACGTTCGCGATCGAACGCACCGGCTGGCTCGAAGGTCAGGCTCGCATGACCACTCCGGCCGGGGCCGCCACCTCCTGCACTCCCGCGCCGTCCGGACAAGACGGCACGACGGAGTGCTGCGACTCCGGTACTGGAACTTCACAAGGGCCCGTCACGGTCCTTGCGCCGGCCGGACCGCGAGCCGGCCTGGTCGCCCGACTCAAGTTCCGCGAGCTGGCGCGCGAGATCCTCACCACCGGTCGGCGTCTGGCCTTGTTCTTCTTCGGTTTCGCCACCCTGGGCTATCTGCTCATAGAGGCTGTACCCACGCGGTGGCTCACCGACTACCTCGGCGGCGATTCGTTCCTCGCGGTACCACTAGCCGCGCTGCTCGGCATCCCGGTTTACCTCAACACCGACGGATCGCTGCCGCTAGTCGCGACCTTGATGGACGGAGGCATGGGCACGGGTCCGGCATTGGCGTTCCTAGTGACCGGCGCCGGTACGAGCGTCGGCGCGATCAGCGGCATGCTGCTCATCGCCCGCCGACGCGTCGTCGCGCTGGTCGTCGGGTCTCTGTACCTCGGGGCCGTTGTGCTCGGCTGGCTCGCGCCGCTGTGGCTCTGAGCATGCCCTGTCAGTCGGTGGTGATGTGGCGGTAGCGGAGTACGGCAATCGGGACGGTGAACACGAGCAGCCCGACGATCCAGGCGACGGCCTGCCAGACGTGCTCCGCTGTCGGACCGCCGAGCACCAGCGCGCGCAACGCATCGACCGTGACGGTGACCGGGTTGATCTTCGCGAAAGCCTGCAGCCAGCCAGGCATGGTCGCGACGGGGACGAAGGTCGAGCTGGTGAACACCAAGACGATCACCGGCATCAGCCCGACCAACCCGGCAGTCTCGGCATCGTGCACCAGCAGACCCACCAACGCGTTGATCCAGGAGAACGCGACACCGACCAGCAACGCCAGCCCGATCGCGCCAACGGCCGCCGCGGTACCGGCGTGGAAGCGGAACCCGATTAGATGCCCGACACCCGTCATCAACACCAAGACGAACAAGTTGCGCACCGCGTCGGCCACCGTCCGCCCGGCCAGTACCGCGGAACGGGTCATCGGCAGCGCACGGAACCGATCGATCATCCCGGTGGCCAGATCGTCCGCGATCGCCACCCCGGTCTGTGAAGCACCGAACGCGATCGCCAGGACAAAGATCCCCGGCAGCAGGAAGTCGACGTACCGTTCCACTCCTGGTGGGCTGATCGCCCCGCCGAACACAGAGGTGAACAGCAAGACGAACAACACCGGCTGCACCGTGGCGAACGCGATCAACGTCGGGACCCGCACGAGTCGGCGCAGGTTCCGCCCCGTCATCAGGCAGACATCACTCAGGAGCCACCGCAACCCACGCGAGGTCTCCGGCCTGGCGGCCATCACGAGCTCCGCGCTTCGACTGGATCCGACGCAGTACCGGCGGATGCCGACTGACCGGTGAGAGCCAGGAAGACATCGTCCAGCGACGGCCTCCGCAACGCCAGGTCGGTAACTCGCACACCGTCGGCCGCCAACCGGGCGACCGCGTCGCCGAGTACCTCGGGTCCGTTGACCACCGGCAGCACCACCCGGCCGTCCTCGGCGTCGACGACCGGTGGACCGGAGCCGAGGTGTGCGACGGCCGCAGCCACTGCGGCCGGATCGACGCCCTGCGCTGCGCGCAGCTCGAGCCGATCGCCGCCGACCTGAGCCTTGAGCTGGTCGGACGTTCCGGCGGCGATCACCCGGCCGGCATCGAGGACCACGATGGTGTCGGCAAGTTGGTCAGCCTCCTCCAGGTACTGCGTGGTGAGCAGGACCGTCGTGCCCTGTGCGGCCAGCTCCTCGATCGCATGCCACAACCCGATCCGCCCCCGGGGATCCAGCCCGGTAGTCGGTTCGTCCAGGAACAGTACCGATGGCTGGGCTACGAGGCTGGCGGCGACGTCCAGACGCCGCCGCATGCCTCCGGAATAGCCTCGAAGAACCCGATCTGCTGCCCCGGCCAGGTCGAACGAATCCAGCAGTTCGTCGCCACGTTGGCGGGCAAGGGCGCGACTCAGGCCGGACAAGCGCCCGATCAGCTGCAGGTTCTCTCTGCCTGTGAGGTACGGATCGACCGCCGCGTACTGGCCTGACAAACCGATGTGCCGCCGCACTGCTGCGGCTTGCCTGACGACGTCCAGGCCCATCACCCGGGCAGTGCCCGCCTCCGGTCGCAATAGTGTCGCGAGAATCCGGACCACAGTCGTCTTGCCTGCCCCGTTCGGCCCGAGCAATCCCAGTACTGTCCCGGCCCGCACCTCCAGGTCGACAGCGCGTAGCGCATCGATCGATCCGAACCGCTTCATGAGTCCGGTGGCCACGATCGCAGGTTTGCTCATCACGACACCGCCTATAGCTAGGATTACTACCTATCCGCCTGTTGTAGGATAACTACCTATGAGGGCGGATGCGCAAGCCTTGAAAGGTCACCTCGACGTTCTGTTGCTGGCCACGCTGACCGACGGGCCGCGGCACGGCTATGCGATCAAGGAGGCTCTGCGGGACGGCAGCGGCGGCCGCTTCGACCTGCCGACCGGGACGGTCTATCCGGCACTGCACCGGCTCGAGCGAGCTGGACTGATCAGCGGATCGTGGTCGGTCGTCGACGGGCGTCGCCGGCGCAGCTACCAGCTCACCGCCGAGGGCCACGAGAAGCTTGCCGGTGAACGAGCCAACTGGCGTGAGTTCGCCAGTGCCGTGACGACACTTTTGGAACCGGGTCCATGGCCGGCCGCGACCTGATCGACGGGTACCTGGCCGAGCTCGCACGGCGCCTCCCTGTCGAGGCCGTCGAGGAACTGGCCGACGGCCTGGAGGAGACCTTTCAGCGCCAGTTACGTCGCGGCCAGTCGCCTACTGACGCCGCGCGTTCAGCCATCATCGAATTCGGGCGGCCGCAATTGGTCGCTGCCGCTTTCGCCCGCCATTCCCCAGGGCGGCGTACCGCGATCGCCTTGCTGGTCAGCGCCCCGGCGTTCGCCGGTCTCTGGGGAGCGACGTTGCTCACCGGGCATGTGTGGACCTGGGGTATTCCCGTGGCGGTCGCAGCGGCCTTCGGTGCCGTCCTGTTGGCTGTCGCGGCGACTCTCGGTGTTGTTGCCAGGAGCAACAACTGCGCGACAGTCCGGCTCGCCGGGCCGGCCGCCCTGGTGTTGATCCTGCTCGACCTCGGCATGCTTATGGCTGTCGCTCTCGCCGCTCCGGCGATGACCTGGGCGATGGCCTTGGCGGTACCGGCCAGCCTCATCCGCATCGCGCTGGCCGGTCGCAATCTGCCCCGCGTCTTCGCCCGCTAGCAACTGTCAGCGAGTCAGTTGCTGATTCAGCGCGGCTGCGACGAATCTCGCGTCGCGGTGTACGCCGCGGAGGGTGTTCGACGAGAAGGATCGCTGGAACTCGATGCCCAGGTAGGCAAGGCGGGGGTGGGTGGTCGACATTCCTTGCCGGTGCAACGGCATGCCGTCTAGGGTCAACGCTTCCAGGTTTCGCAGGTACGGGAGGTGGGGGCGGTAGCCGGTGGCGAACAGTACGGCGTCGACCTGCTCGTGTTCGCCGCCGGGCCATGCGACGCCGTCGGTGTCGAAGGCGGTGAACATGTCGCGACGTGGCAGGTCTCCGGACTCGATTGCGGTTCGGTAGATGCCGGTGTCCAGTACTGGCGTTCCGTTGAAGAGGCGTGCCAGTACCGCAGGTGGCAGCAGGTCGAGTTTCAGTTTGCCGAGCCAGAAGTGGATGTCGTGACCGCCGCGGATCTGAGGCAGGTACTGCACGGGCGCCCTGGTCGCCAGCGTCACCTTCGCCACCGAGGCCAGCTCGTAGGCGACCTGGATCGCGGAGTTCCCGGCACCGACCACCACGACCCGTCGACCGGTGTACTTCTTGGGGGAGCGGTAGTCAGCAACGTGCAGCACCTCGCCGTCGAACAACTCTCGTCCGGGGATCTCCGGCACGAATGGGTTGCGGAACGAGCCTGAGGCCGCGACCACCGCCGCAGCATGCAGCGTGCTGCCGTCCTGCAGGTGGACGTCGAACCCGGCGCCGGCCCGCTCCACGTCGGCGACCGTCGCGCCGGTTCGGATCTCCGCGGTCAGGCTCGCGGCGTACTTCTCCAGGTGGTCCACGACCTCGTCGCGGACCGGATACCGATCCGGGTCACCGGCGAACGGCGTCCCGGGAAAACCGCTGTAGCGAGCCGGTGAGAAGAGGATCAGCGAGTCGTAGTACGACGGCCAGGAACCCACCGGCCGGCTCCCGGACTCCAGGACCACGGGCCGAAGGCCCACGTCCAGCAGAGCCCGCGCGCCCGCCAGGCCGGACTGGCCGCCACCAACCACCACCACAAGTTCAGAAGAGGAAGTCATGAAGACAACATATCCTCATATCCCAATATGACGAAATGACGATACGGGCTAGGCTGGCTCGCGATCGACCGGAGGGACAGCGATGGCCAAGCAGACCAAAACCGATGCGGCGCAGGCGCCCGCATGTGCTGTGGAGCCGGTCGAACTCTCCGCGGCGACGCATGACTTCCTCAAAGCCCTGGCGAGTCCGACCAGGCAGCGGATCATGCTGCTGTTCGCGCGTGGCGGCGAGCTGTCCGTCAACGAGGTGGCCGCACAAGCCGGCATCGGTCAATCGACCGCATCCCAGCAACTCGACCTGCTCAGGCGCGGCGGCATCGTCACCTCCCGCCGCGAAGGCAAAACCGTCCTGTATCGCGCGGATAAGCAGGGAAGCGCGACGGCACTTGCCGACCTGCAGGCCTACCTCCAGAGCTGCTGCTGACGGCGTTGACGCGTATATAGACAGGTGTGAAGATCGACGCATGTCAAAACCGCGTCGTCGGCCGTTACTCCAAGTGCCGTTGTCGCGGGAGGATGCGGAGTACCGGGCGACGTTGCTGAGTGCGGTTGCCGATCCGGTGCGACTGCGGTTGATGAGCGTCGTACTGACGCATCCCGCGGGCGAGGTCAGCCGTAGTCAGCTTGCAGCCGAGGCAGACGGGACGTCGACGACGATTAGTCATCATCTGCGGCAGCTGTGTGAGGCGGGGTTGTTGATCCGCGAGCGGCGGCAGTCGTTCACGTTCTACCGGCCAACCCATCACGCGCTGGCCGAGCTGGCGGCCCTGCTCGGGATCGAGGTGGCGGAGCAGAGTTCCGCGCCTCCGCCGGCCAGCCAGAGCCGCGTCTCGATGGATCCCGCTGGAGCGGTCGTGCATCGGCAGCTCGAGCACATCGCCGGCCAGTTGGCGGATCGTTTCGCCGGGATCTTCTCGCCGGAGACGGTCAGGCGGTACGTGGACGAGAGCTACGAGATGCTCGCTTCGCGTTCCCGGATCCGCCGGTTCCTGCCGTCCCTGACCGCCAGCTTCGCAGCGGACCGGCTCAGCGCTCTGGCCAAGGCGAGTGGGAAGAGCAGCGGGTCCGGCAGCGAGGTGTTGTTCGTGTGTGTCCGCAATGCCGGGCGCTCTCAGATGGCGGCCGGTCTGATGAGCCAGCTGGCCGGAGACCGGATCCTCGTCAGATCGGCAGGCTCGTTCCCCGTTGCGGCCGTCGATCCCAACGTCATCGCTGCCATGGACGAGGTCGGCGTCTTCCTGGGTGGTACCTATCCGAAGCCGTTGTCCGACGAGGTCGTCAGGGCTGCCGACGTCGTCATCACGATGGGCTGCGGCGACGCCTGCCCCGTCTACCCGGGCAAGAGGTACCTCGACTGGCCGATCGACGACCCCGAAGGCCGGCCATTGGCCGCGGTGCGGAAGATCCGGGACGAAATCGAACAGCAGGTCAGGGAGTTGCTCAAAGAGCTGCTGTGATCTCCGCGGCGAGGGCGCGCGCGGTTTGGCCTACGCCGATGAGAGTGGCCGAGGCAGGTCCGGTCCAGTCGCCGTACCCGACCAGGTGGAGGCGGGGCTCCTTGACGGCCTGCGTCCCTTCAGTGGGGATGAGACCGTTAGGTCCGCGAAGGCCAAGGGGCGCCAGGTGGTGGAGCGCGGGCCGGAAGCCGGTGCACCAGATGATGGTGTCAACGGTGAGCTGGGTGCCGTCGTGCCAGCGGGCACCGTCGTGCGTGAGTTGCTCGAACGGCCCGCGGGCGTGCAGTACGTCGCGGTCGCGCGCGGCGCGCACGCTGTCGACCATGACGATGTCCCCGAGGCCCGCGACCCCGCCGGTGTCAGGTCCGCCCGCCTCGCGGCTGCGTCGGCGGTTGGTGGCGATCTCGAAGAGCGCCCGCCCGTCGACGTCGTCGGGCAGGAAACGCGGGGGCCGAAGGGTTACCCAGGTGGTGTCGGCGACCTCGGACACCTCGGCGAGGATCTGGGCCGCGGAGTTGCCGCCGCCAACGATCATTACCCGCTGACCGGCGAAGTCAGAAGCCTGCCGGTACTGCGCTGTGTGCAGCTGGCGCCCGGCGAAACGGCCGGGGTAGGTCGGTACGAACGGTCTGGACCAAGTGCCGGCTGCGGACACGACGTGTTCCGCAAGCCAGACGCCGTGATTTGTGGAAACGGCGAGACGGCCGCGATCGCCGCACCGGACTGACGAAACGCGGGCCCCACGCAGTACGGAGAGCTGGTAGCGCTCCTCGTATCGCGTCAGGTAGTCGACGACGTGAGCTGCCAGCGGGTAGCCGTCGTCCGCTGTCCAGGCGGGCATCATCCAGCCTGGCAGCGACGAGTGCTGCGTGGGGGAGAAAGTGCGGAGGGTCGGCCACATCTCGGCCCAGGCGCCGCCGGGTTGGTCGGCAGCGTCGAGGATCACGAAGTCCTTGCCTGGAACGAGACCGGCGCGGCGCAGGTAGAACCCGGTGGCCAGGCCTGCCTGGCCACCGCCGATGACCACCGCGCGCACCTCGCGCAGTGGTCCTGTTGTCTGGTTCAGCTGACCGGGTCGGTGGACGGGACGAGCTCGGCGAGGAGTGCGCGGACGCGGTTGTCGATCTCGTCGCGGATCGGCCGTACCGCGTCGATGCCCTGGCCTGCCGGGTCCTCGAGCTTCCAGTCGAGGTACTGCTTGCCCGGGTAGTAAGGGCATTCGTCGCCGCAGCCCATCGTGATGACGACGTCGGAGGCCTTGACGGCGTCATCGGTGAGCGGCTTGGGGAACTCCTGGGAGATGTCCAGGCCCAGCTCGGCCATCGCCTCGACGACTGCCGGGTTGAGCTGGTCGGCCGGCTGTGAGCCCGCGGACCGGACGACGACACGCCCGGCGCCGTGGTGGTCCAGCAGGGCGGCGGCCATCTGGGAGCGGCCGGCGTTGTGGATGCAGACGAACAAGACTTCGGGGATGCTGTCAGACACGGAAGACGCTCCTTGCAGCGGTGTTAGTTGACGGTTTCGGGGTAAAAGCGCCGCTTGGCCCAGAGTGACACGTAGACCAGAGCGACCAGGACCGGTACCTCGATCAGCGGCCCGACGACACCGGCCAGGGCCTGTCCTGAGGTGACGCCGAACGTACCGATCGCGACGGCGATGGCGAGCTCGAAGTTGTTGCCTGCGGCAGTGAAAGCGAGGGTGGCCGTCTTGGCGTAGCCGAGGCCGAGACGGTGGCCGAGGGCAAAGGAGCCGCCGAACATGAGAAGGAAGTACGCGAGCAGCGGCAGGGCGATCCGTACTACGTCGAGCGGTTGGCTGGTGATCGCATCGCCTTGGAGGGCGAACAGCATGACGATCGTGAACAGCAGTCCGTACAGCGCGATCGGGCCGATTTTCGGGAGGAAGCGGCCTTCGTACCAGTCGCGGCCCTTGGCACGCTCGCCGAGTGTCCGAGTGAGATAGCCGGCGACAAGTGGAATGCCCAGGAAGACCAGCACACTCAGCGCGATCGCCCCGACGGAGAACTCGGCGCTCGTTGTCTCGAGTCCGAGCCAGCCCGGCAGGAGCTGCAGATAGAACCACCCGAGCGCCGCGAAAGCGATGATCTGGAAGACGGAGTTGATCGCCACCAGTACTGCGGCCGCTTCGCGGTCACCGCAGGACAGGTCGTTCCAGATCAGCACCATCGCGATACACCGGGCCAGGCCGACGATCACCAGACCAGTCCGGTACTCCGGGAGGTCCGGCAGCAGCAGCCATGCCAGCGCGAACATCAATGCCGGCCCGAGAACCCAGTTGAGCACCAGTGACGCGATCAAGAGGCGGCGGTCGCCGGTGACGCGAGCGGTCTCGGTGTAGCGGACCTTGGCGAGCACCGGGTACATCATCAGCAGCAGCCCGATCGCGATCGGGAGGCTCACCGAGCCGATTTTGACCGCGTCGAGGGCGTCGTCCAGGCCGGGGATCACCCGCCCGAGCAGCAGCCCGGCGCCCATCGCCAGCAGGATCCAGAGGGCCAGGAACCGATCCAGGAAAGAGAGTTTGGCGACGACTGATCCGTCGTCGGTGGTCCTGGTCTCGGCTACGACGTCGCTCACAGATTCAGCTCCAGCTGGGTTGGGGTGGTCACGGATTGTCGGTCAGTTCGGTCAGCAGGGCGCGGACCCGGGCGTCGATGTCGTCACGAATCCGGCGTACGACGTCGGCAGGCTGGCCGGCTGGGTCGTCGATGGCCCAGTCGTAGTACCGCTTGCCGGGGAGTACCGGGCATGCGTCGCCGCAGCCCATGGTCACCACCACGTCGGCCGCTCGGACGACGTCGTCGGTCAACGGTTTCGGGTAGGCGTTGTTCAGGTCGATGCCGAGCTCGTTCAGCATCGGCGCGACCGGCTCCTCGAGTTCGCCGCCGGGTTGTGATCCGGCTGAGCGGACGACGACCTTGCCTTCGGCGTGGTGGTTGAGCAGGGCTGCCGCCATCTGGGAGCGCCCGGCGTTCGCGACGCACAGGAACAGCACCTGCGGCACCGGGCTCGTCACCGCGCCCTTGGCGTGAGCCAAGGCGGTCAGCCGGTCGGTGGCGAAATGCTCAGCCAGTGCGGGCAGGTGGCGCTGCACCTTGGCCGTGCGGAACAGCGCGACGTACGACTCGTGCACGTACCGGTCGACGGTTTCCGGACTGAAGATGCCGGCGAAACGGTCTGAGAGTCGTTCCGCGGCGCGAGTCAGTACGGTGTCGACATCGAGAAGAGCGAGGTCTTCCGCGGTCGTGGGCATGGCGAAGCTCCTGACGGTCGGCCGGTGCGCGCGGCCCACATTGATGTATGTCGATGAATAGCGGGTGAAGCGCGTCGGTCAGACTGTTGCTGTCGGCACCGACACCAGGGTCGACAGCCAGGTCAGCCGCTCAGGCAGTGGCCAGTAGTAAACCCAGGTGCCACGGCGCTCGCAATCGACGAGCCCGGCCTCGCGGAGGACCCGAAGGTGGTGCGAGATGGTAGGCGCGCTGACGTCGAAATAGCCGGTGAGGTCGCACACGCAGACCTCTTTCCCCGCTGAGGCGATGATCGACATCAAGCGGAGCCGGATCGGGTCCGAGAGGGCCTTGAAGACGGCTGAGCCGTCGGCGGCAGCGGCCGGATCCAGCGGCGCAACCATGATCGGCGTGCAGCATCCACCGCTGCGCTGTTCGAGAACCGCCTGATTCGACATGTTTCTATCTTGACTCTTATCGAAACAGGATGCAAGCTAGGCGTCGCTGATTAGATGAACATCAATGTTGTCCCGGCGGTGGACCGCCAGGCGACGAGGAGGCTGACAGATATGAACACGGCAGAGACGACCGGCGGATTCGCAGGCAACCCGGCGGAGGCTTTCACTCCGCCCGCCGCGGGCAGTTGTTGCGGCAGCGCCCCGAGCAGTGAGACGACCTCTGAGGCAGCTGGCGGCTGCTGCGGCACCGATGCGCCTGTCGCGGCGGGCAGTTGCTGCGGGTCGACTGCGGCCGCTGAGCCTGTCGCAGCCGGTAGTGGGTGCTGCGGATGACCGCGGCGTCGCCGGGGCCGGTCGTGGCCACGGCGGCCGGTCTCGACGACGCCTCCGTTGACCGGATGATGGCAACCGTCAAGGAGTTGGCTGCCGACCGGTACGCCGGTCGCAGGGTCGGGACCGCCGGCGGTCAAGCTGCCGCGCAATGGCTGGCAGGCCGCCTCGAGGACCTCGGCGCAACCGTTGCCCTGGACAACTTCCCGGTCACCGGCGTGAAGGAACTCCGGGCCACGCCGAGCCTGGTCTACAACAACCAGCCGTTGGTGCACCGGCGCGACTTCGCCGAGCAGCTCACCACGAGCGAAGTGAACGAGCCGTTGTCCGGTCTGCTGGCCGCAGATGCTGCCGATTCCTGGCAGGATCGCTGGGTCGTGGTCCGAGCTGCCGATGCGGAGACGATTGCCCGGGCCTCCTCAGAAGGTGCTGCAGGGCTGCTGGTTCCACGCGGCGTCGACGAGGCCGGCTGGATGCCCAAGATGATCGCAGGGCCTGCGACCGGTGAGATTCCCATCGTGTCGGTCCGCACCGATCTCCACGCCGAGTTGACCGGCGAGGTCACCGTGACGATGTCACTGCACACGATCACGGTCACGGGCACGAACGTGCACGGCGACTTCGGTGCTGCGGGCGTTCGCGTGCTGTTGACCGCCCACTACGACGGAGTTGGTGATGACCCGGAGCAGCGACTGCCCGCAGCGGCTGACAACGCTTCTGGTGTTGCCGTCGTCCTCGAGGCGGCCCGCATCCTTGCCACTGAACCTGGCGTCGCGTTGAGTGTGGCGTTGCTCGATGGCGAAGAGGCCGGTGCTCGAGGATCGGCTCATCACGCGCCCCAGGTTCCGGCCGGTACATACGTGATCAACATCGATGGCGCCGCCCAACTCGGTGCTGCGGCTGCTGTCGAGGCAGGTGGTCCGGCCGAACCACTGCTCGCCGCCATCGATCAGGCCGGCCGCCAAACCGGCGTACCGCTTAGGGCCGGTGCGATGGCGTCCGACAACCGTCGCTATGCCGCGGCCGGGCTACCTGCCGTCGGGATCGGGATGGGCATGCCCGGCTACCAAACTCCGGTGGAGACACCGGATCGCGTCGATCCAGAGACTCTGCTTGCTTCGGCCGGCCTCGTGCTGGCCACTGTTCGACAGCTCGTCAAAACCCCTGCACAGCTTGGAGAAATTCGATGAACCTCGTAGTCAAGGACCTGCCGGTCGTGGTGATCGGTGCGGGCCCGATCGGCCTCGCTGCCGCTGCTCACCTGTCCGAACGCGGCCTGGACTTCGTCGTACTGGAGTCCGGCCCGAACGTGGCCGCGGCGATCGACGAATGGCGGCACGTGAGGCTCTTCAGCCCGTGGCGCTACGACATCGACAGCGCGGCCCGGCGCTTGCTCGAACGCGCCGGCTGGACCGCGCCCGACCTGGAAGCGTTGCCCACCGGCGGCGACTTGATCGACTCCTATCTCGGCCCGTTGGCCAAGTCGCCGGAACTTGCGGACCACATCCGGTACGACGCCCAGGTGGCTGCGGTGACCCGGGTCGGCTTCGACCGCATCCGTACCGCGGGACGCGAAGAGGCGCCGTTCCTGGTCAGGTTTGCTGACGGAAGCGAGATTCTTGCCGGTGCCGTGATCGACGCCGCCGGGACCTGGCGCCGCCCGAATGTGCTCGGAGGTTCGGGAATCCCCGCACGCGGAGAAGCCGAGGTCGCCGACGGCATCTCGCGTGCGCTGCCGGACGTGCTCGGCCGCGAGCGCAGCCGCTTCGCAGGCCGCCGTACTGCGGTAGTCGGCGCGGGCCACTCCGCTGCCACCACTCTTCTCGACCTCGGCGAACTGGCGGACCAGGTCCCTGGCACAGAGATCGTCTGGGTCGTGCGGGGCGCGGACCAGGCGCGCACCTACGGTGGCGGAGACGGTGACGAGCTGCCGGCCCGTGGTGCCCTGGGCTCCAGGTTGCAGCACCTGGTGAAGTCCGGCCGGATCGAACTGGTCAGCAGCTTCAGGATCGAGGCCGCCACGAAGACTCCGGACGGACGCGTCGAGCTTTCGGCAGGGGACCGGCGAGTGGTCGCGGACACCGTGGTCAACTCGACCGGCTTCCGCCCGGACCACGACGTCGTCTCCGAGCTGCGCCTCGACCTGGACCCGATCCTGGGATCGACCCGCGCACTGGCACCGCTGATCGACCCCAACCAGCATTCGTGCGGAACGGTTCCCCCGCACGGCGTCGAGGAGTTGGCGCACCCGGAGAAGGGCTACTACGCGATCGGTGCGAAGTCGTACGGCCGGGCACCGACCTTCCTCCTGGCGACGGGGTACGAGCAGGCTCGATCCGTGGTGGCAGCGCTGGCCGGTGACTGGGAGGCTGCTCGCGATGTGCAACTCAACCTGCCGGAAACCGGCGTCTGCTCTTCGAACCTCGCTGTCGAGGCTTCGGAGGAGGTCTCGGGTGGGTGCTGCGGTGCAGCTCCGCAGGCGGTCTCGATCTCCGCATCGGCCGGTCGCGGGCTGGCAACGGGGATCAGCGGAGGTCTGCTGACCGTGACCGAGCCGGCCGGCCAGGCGGGCTGCTGCAGCTGATGTCCTCTCGCGAGGCCGTGGCCACCGCTTCCGATTCCCCTGGGGTCGGGAGCGGTGGCCCGCGTCGTCTCGTGGCCGCGCTGGCTGTCACCCAGACAGTCGGTTACGGCGTTCTGTACTACGCGTTCAGCGTGTTGCTCGGTCCGATGAGCCGCGACCTCGGCATCTCGACGGCCACGGCTGCCGGCGCCCTCACGGCGGCGGTCCTCGTCAGCGGACTGATGTCGGTCCCCGTCGGTCGCTGGCTCGATGCCCGCGGCGGTCACGCGCTGATGACCGTCGGTTCGCTACTCGGCGCGGTGTCCGTCCTGGCTTGGTCGCAGATCCACACGGTCGTTGAGCTCTACGCCGTCTTCGTCGCGATCGGTGCCGCCTCGGCCATGGTTCTGTACGAACCGGCGTTCGCGGTGGTGGTCGCGGTCGCGGCACCGGCGCACCGTGCGAAGGCGCTGCTCGGCATCACCTTGGTAGCCGGCTTCGCCAGTACCATCTTCATCCCGCTCACCGGGCAGCTGGTCGAGGCCTTCGGCTGGCGCCAGACGTTACTGGTCCTGGCGGGTCTGCTTGCCTTCATCACCGTCCCGCTGCACGCGGCGGCGTTACGCCGTACCGGCCCACGGGGCAAGCACTCAGAGCGGCGAACAGCCGAGTCACCGGGCCGGGTTCTACGGGATCCAGGCTTCTGGCTGTTGGCTGTCGCGTTCGTCCTGCACAGCGCTGCACTGGCGGTGATCGCGATCCATCTTGTTCTCTACCTCATCAGTCTCGGCCACTCACCCGCCCTGGCTGCGACCCTCGCCGGGCTTCTCGGTCTGCTTTCTGTCACTGGCCGGGTCGTAGCCACGGTCTCTCTGCGCTGGTTGCCCATGGCCACCACTACCGCCGGCATCCTGGTCATCCAAGGGGTCGCGATCTCGCTTCTTCCGCTCGCTGGGCGGCATCTCGCTGGCGCGATCGCCTGCCTCGTCCTCTTCGGCCTCGGCTTCGGCGTCGCCTCGATCGCCACCCCCGCGATCCTCCTCGACCGCTACGGCGCCACCGGCTACGCGACAATCGCGGGCACTCTCGCAACGCCCGTACTGATCGCCCGCGCCGCCGCTCCACTTGGCGGCGCGCTCCTTGCAGCGACAGCCGGCTATCGGCCTCTTGTGCTTCTCGTCGCGGCTGCCTGCATCA
This sequence comes from Kribbella sp. CA-294648, assembly GCF_050943845.1. NCBI lineage: Bacteria > Bacillati > Actinomycetota > Actinomycetes > Propionibacteriales > Kribbellaceae > Kribbella > Kribbella sp. CA-294648. The sequence goes on along the minus strand of NZ_CP191981.1, from coordinate 6,769,718 downwards.
TCGCCGGGGCGCTGTTGGCCCTCGTCCGGCGGTTGCCGCTACTGCGAAGCGGGTAGTTCGCCTGTGACGAGGAAGATGACGCGCCGGGCCATCGAGACGGCGTGGTCGGCGATGCGTTCGTAGTACCGGCCGAGGAGGGCGATGTCGACGGCGACCTCGACGCCGTGTGGCCAGGTGTCGTCCATCATCAGCCGGAACTGGTTGCTGCGGAGTTTGTCCATCTCGTCGTCGGTGGATTCGAGCCGGTAGGCGGCCTCGACGTCGCGGGTCTGGATGACGTCCCCGGCCTGGTTGACCATTCGCTCGGCAACCCGTCCCATGTCCGCGATCACGCCCTGGAGTTCGGCCGGGATGGCGGGTGCTGGGTAGCGCAGGCGGGCGATCTTGGAGACGTGGGCGGCCAGGTCGCCCATTCGCTCCAGGTCGGCGACCATGCGCAGCGCGGCGACCAGCATGCGCAGTTCGTTGGCGACCGGGGCCTGCCGGGCCATCAGGTCGAACACCTTCTCCTCAACGGCCTCACCGCTGACATCGAGTTGGGAGTCTGCGGCGATCACCTCTTCGGCGGTTCCGAGGTCGGCGGTCAGCAGTGCGCTGGTCGAACGCCGTACTGCGGTCGACACGGTGCGGGTCATGCGTTCGAGCTCGACCAGGATTTGGTCGAGCTGCTCGTGGTAGGTCTCGCGCATAGTGTCTGCCTCCGCTGACGGTGTGGGTTAGTGCGCGGCGAGCCAGGCCTGCGCGGCTAGCTGGACGGCGTCCCAGGGACTGCCCAGCGGTGGGGAGTAGGACAGGTCGAGGTCGAGCAGTTGGTCGACGGTCAGGCCTTGGTGGAGTGCGACGGCGTAGGTGTCGACGCGCTTGGCGATCTCGGCGCCGTGAGTCCCGACGAGCTGAGCGCCGAGGAGCCGGCCCGTACTGCGGTCGCCGGTGATTCGGATCTGGATGGGAGTTGCGCCGGGGTAGTAGCGCTTGTGGTCGTCGGCGGTGGTTTGGACGGTCAGCGACTCGTATCCGGCAGCACCCGCCTCCGTGTCTCGAAGGCCGGTTGCGGCGACTACCCGGTCGAAGACCCGGACGACCTGAGTGCCGACGATGCCGGCGAACTCCCGGTCGCCACCGGCCGCGTTCTCGCCCGCAACTCGGCCCTGCTTGTGGGCTGTGGTGCCAAGCGGAACGTAGGCCGGCTCCGCCAGCAGCACGTGATGTGTGTGCACGCAGTCTCCGGCGGCCCAAATGTCCGGGAGGTTCGTCCGCATCCGTCGATCGACGAGGATGCTGCCGTGCGAGTCGGTCTCGACGCCGGCCGAAGCGGCCAGCGCGCTGTCCGGTTTGACACCACTGACGACCAGTACGGCGTCGCCCCGGCGGGTTCCGTCATCGGCGGTCACGACCAGATGATCGCCGTCGCGCTGGATCTCGTCCACAGTGGTGCCGCAGCTGACCTCGACGCCATGCCTGACCAGTTCGGCGGTGATCTCGTCGGCGAGTTCGCGGTCAAGGGTGCGGGGAAGCAGCGTGTCGAGGCGCTCGAGGACCGTGACGTTCAGACCGCGGTTGACCAGTGCCTCGGCCATCTCGATGCCGATATAGCCGGCGCCGATGATGATCACCTGCCGGGCGCCCCGTCGTACGAGGTCGGCGTCGAGCCGGCGGGCGTCGTCGATGGTGTGCAGCAAGTGCACTCCATCGTCAGGTCCCAGGTTGTCGAGACCTGCGATGGGCGGACGTAGCGGCTCTGCGCCTGTGCCGATCACCAGCCGGTCGTAGCTCAGCCCCACCGATCCGTTGCCGGTGGACGCGGTGACGAGCTTCGCCGCAGGATCAATGGCTGTGGCCCGATGGTTGGTGCGCAGGTCGATACCGGTCGCTTCGATCTCGGCGCTGGTGCGGTGGGCCAGGTCCTGCCAGGCGGGCACTTCGCCGGACAGGTGGTAGGGGATTCCGCAGATCGAGAAGTTCGGATAGACGTCCGCGACCAGCATCGTGACCTCGGTCTCAGGGGAGCGCTCCCGCACGCGCAGGGCCGCGCTCACGCCGGCGTCACTTCCGCCGATCACCAGTACCCGCACAGACCTCAGCTCCCGTCGTCTCCGCCCGGCGATCGTGCCGGATCACGCCAGGCCACCAGGCCGGATCGAATGCTGGTGGCCTTTGGCGTCATCATCCGGCGAACTCTTCGCTGACGCCCGATGCCGCGCCAGCCGCCTCGGGGCTGGTCAGCGGCTCGATTTCGGGGACGCTGAACTGGAAGCCGAGGCCACGGACGGACCGGATCCAGCGGGGATTCTGGTCGTCGTCGCCGAGGCGTTTGCGCAGCCGCATGATGTGGACGTTGAGGGTGTTGCTGCGGACCGAGGAGCCTTGCCCCCAGACCGCGTCGAGAACTTCTTGGCGGGTGATGAGCGCGCCGAGTCGTTCGGCGAAGAACCGCAGGAGCAGGAACTCCATCGGCGGTAGATCGATCAGCTTCCCGTCCAGCCACATCTGCGGAACGGCGCCGTCGACCCGGAGGCGGCCAAGATCGATCGCCAACGGCCTGAGCTCGACCTGATGCGCGGTCGGGGACAACGAGTTGACCAACGCGAGCAGTTCGCGAACCCGATAGGGCCGCGGTATCACCGCACTGGCGCCGGCATGGTGGGCGCGGACGGTGAAGTCGGCACTGTCCGCGCCGGCGCCGACCACGATGGGAAGTTGCGGGTCGTCGGTGCGAACGATGGTGAGGAAGTCGATCGGGTCCAGCAGCCCGCCGCCCGGACCGAGAATGACCACGTCGGGACACAGTCGGCCGACGTATAGGAGTGCCTCAGCGGGTTCCGCGCACACGTGCAACTCGACCGGCTGACCCGCGATCGCCTCGACGAACTGGTCGACCTCCTCGCCGTTGTCGACGAGCAGTACGGCGACCCGGTGGTGGACCTTGTCGGCTCCGGACAGACACGCCCGCCGCCGGGCATGGAACTGGGAGTTGTCCGACTCCCACGCGTTCACCATCGAACTCGTCATGCTCTACCCGAACCGGCCGGTGATGTAGGCCTCGGTGCGCTTGTCGGCCGGGTTGCCGAAGATCTTGCCGGTGAGGTCGTACTCGACCAGCCGGCCGGTGCGCTGTCCGTGTTCGTCGGCCGCGGCGGTGAAGAACGCGGTCCGGTGCGAGACGCGGGCGGCCTGCTGCATGTTGTGGGTGACGATGATGATCGTGTAGGTCTTGGCCAGATCGACCATCAGGTCTTCGATCTTGGCGGTTGCGATCGGGTCCAGCGCCGAGCAGGGCTCGTCCATCAGGATGACCTCGGGGCTGGTGGCGATCGTCCGGGCGATGCACAGCCGTTGCTGCTGCCCGCCGGACAGGCCGAAGGCGCTCTGCTTGAGTTTGTCCTTGACCTCGTCCCACAGCGCCGCGCCCCGCAGGGCCTGCTCGACGACGTCGTCCATGTTGTCGGTCTTCATCCCGGTGACACGGGGGCCGTAGGCAACATTGTCGTAGATCGACTTGGGGAACGGGTTCGGCTTCTGGAAGACCATCCCGATCCGGCGCCGTACCTCGATCACGTCCACCTCGGGCGCGTACATGTCGGCGCCGTGGAACGTCACGTCACCGAAGACGTGGGCGCCGGGGACGAGGTCGTTCATCCGGTTGAGGCACCGCAGTACGGTCGACTTGCCGCAGCCGGACGGGCCGATCAGCGCGGTGATCTCCTTGCTGCCGAACAGCAGGTCGACTCCCGACACCGCGCGGAACTTGTCGTAGAAGACCTCGAGGTTCCGCAGCTCGATCACGCCGTCAGGTTCTCCGGCGGGAGTTTTCTGGTTGCGTCCACCGAGATCGACCTGGATTCCGTGGGGTGCGCCTGGTACGCCGACGGTCTCGGGGACGGTGGCCAGGTCTGGTTCGACGTGCGTCATGTGGTGGTCTCCTGAGGTGTCCACGCTCACCAGCTGCGCTGGTAGCGGTTGCGCAGCCAGATCGCGACGGCGTTCATGGCCAGCAAGACGACGATGAGCAACAAGATCGCGGAGTAGGCGAGGTCGCGGAACGCGTCCCGGTCCTGGGGAACGAGGTTGTAGATCTGCACGGGCAGGGTCGTGTACCTCGACAGCAAGCCGTCGGGGTTGAAGGTGACGAAGGTGGTGGCGCCGACCAGGATCAGTGGGGCCGCCTCGCCGATTGCCCGCGACATCGCGAGGATCGAACCGGTCGCGATCCCGGGCACGGCGGCGGGCAGGACTTGCCGCCAGGTGGTTTGCCACTGTGTTGCGCCGAGCGCAAGGGAACCGTCCCGGATCTCTTGCGGTACTGATCGCAACGCCTCCCGGGTGGTGATGATGACGACGGGCAGGATCAGCAGGGCCAGAGCGATACCGCCCGCCAGGACGACCGCGCCGATGGATACCGGGCCGCGGACGACGAAGCCGAGGGTGAGGATTCCGTAGATCACCGCGGGTACAGCGGCGAGGTTCTGGATGTTGAGTTCGATCGCCCGGTTCCACCACTTCAGGGGGTTGGCGTACTCCTCCAGATACACCGCGGCGGCGATCCCCAGCGGCATTGCGATCAGTCCCGTGATGGCGCCGACCCACAGCGTGCCGAACAGTGCGGACTGGACGCCTGCCGTCTCGGCGCGGATCTTCGACGGCTGGTTGGTGATCAGGTTGAGATCGAGGCGGGCGACGCCTTTCTGGACGATGACCGCCAGGATGAAGAAGAGGAAGACGCAGATCAGCGCCAGGCACAGCCACAGCACGGCGGCGAACACGGCTGAGGTGATCCCGTCGCGGCCTTGCTTGCCGCGCAGGGACTCTGCGGCGGACGCGGGCCGGGGTGTTGTCGTGGTTGTAGTCATCAGTAGGCCTGCCTGTACTTGCGCACCAGTCGGATGCTGACCAGGTTGATCAACAAGGTGATCGCGAACAGCAGCGCCCCGACCGCGAACAGCGAGTAGTAGACGGGCGAGCCCTGGGGTGCGTCGCCGCTGGCGATCTGGGCGATGAACCCGGTCATGGTCTGGGAACCTTCCCGCGGGTCGAAGGTCAAGTGGGCCCTACTGCCGGCCGCGATGGTGACGATCATCGTTTCGCCGACAGCCCGGGAGATCCCCAGCACGATCGCCGCGACGATGCCCGACAGGGCGGCCGGGAACACCACCCGCAGGGTGGTTTTCATCCGGTTCGCGCCGAGCGCGTAGGACCCTTGGCGCAGTGCGAGCGGCACCGCGGACATCGCGTCCTGGCTCAGTGAGGCGACGGTGGGCACGATCATGAAGCCCATGACGATGCCGGGCGAGAGCATGTTGTGGATGGTGTTGAACTGCACCAGGTTCGCCAGGATCGGCGTGAACACGGTCAGCGCCATGAACCCGTAGACGACCGTCGGGATTCCGGCGAGCACCTCGAGGACAGGCTTGAGCACCTTGCGTACCCGCTCGGAGGCGTACTCGCTCAGGTAGATCGCCGCGCCCAGGCCTAGCGGCACGGCGACCAGCAGCGCGATGGCGGTGATGATGAAGGTGGCCACGACCAGTGGCAGCACACCCCAGGACTTGTCGTCCCAGGTGAACTTGTCGCCGAATCCACCGGTCCACTCGGTGCCGAACAGGAAGTCGCCCAGTCCTACGTGGGTGAAGAACGTGACCGTCGGGGCCAGCAACGAGACCACGATCCCGATCGTCACCGCGACCGACGCCCATGCGGCTGCGATCAGCAGCACCTTGATGACGCGTTCACCGTGGCGGGGGTGTTGCTGTCGGAGGTCGACCGCGGGCCCCCGCCAGGCGGGCGGGCGGCCCCTCCTCGCGGAGGAACCACCCGTCGCGGTAGTCGCCGTCGAGTCCGGCATGGTCACGAACCGGCCGCCTGGGCCTTCAGCTTGTCCAGTTCGGCCTTCGCCTTGGTCTTCTGCTCATCGGTCAGCGGGACGAACTTGGCGGCCTCGACGATCTCCTGGTTCTTCTCCAGGTAGAACTCGACGAAGCTCAGCACCTGCTTCTTGGCCAGCCCCTTGTCGGAGGGGTAGATGAACAGCGGCCGCGCCAGCGGTGTGTAGCTGCCGTCCTGCGCGGCGGCCACCGACGGCTCGACGCAGCCCTTGCCGCCGTCGATCTTGACCGCCTTCAGCTTGCCGGCGTTCTCCTCGAAGTACGAGAAGCCGAAGTACCCGAGCGCACCCTTGGCACCGGAAACACCCTGCACCGTGACGTTGTCGTCCTCGGTCGGGTTGTAGTCGGTCCGGCTTGCGCCTTCCTTGCCGTTGATCTCGTCGGTGAAGTAGTCGAAGGTGCCCGAGTCCGACCCCGCGCCGTACAGCGGCAGCGGCTCCTTCGGGAACTTCGGGTCGACCTGGTCCCAGGTCTTCACCTTCGAGCCCGGCTCCCAGATCTTCTTCAGCTGGGCGACCGTCAGGCAGTCGGCCCAGTTGTTCTCCTTGTTCACCACGACCGTGAGGGCGTCGTTGGCGATCTGGAGCTCGGTGAACTTCACGCCCTTGTCGGCGCAGAGCTTCTTCTCTTGGTCCTTGATCGGACGGGACGCGTTGGAGATGTCGGTTTCGCCGGCGCAGAACTTCTTGAAACCACCACCGGTACCGGAGGTGCCGACGGCGACGTCGACGCCCTTCTGTGCCTCCTTGAACAGCTCGCCCGCGGCAGCGGTCAGCGGCTCGACGGTGCTGGAGCCGTCCACGACCACCTGCCCGGACAGGGCCTCGCCGTTGCTGCCTCCCGCGGCGGGCGTTTCGTTGTTGCCGCCACACGCGGACAAGGCGAGTAGGGCGGCCGCCGAGACGGCGAGGTAACGCATGTGTTTGACCGGGCGGATGACCACCGGGCAACCCTCCAGAGTTGGGCCCCGACACCGTCGGGACGCAGCGACTCGTCACGCGTTCACGTAACAACTAGATCGAAGATCTTCGATGTAAACACCGGGTGAACGAGAGATGATCACGCGCCTTCAGATAGACGAATGTCGATGTAGTGTTCGCGTAGGTAGTGGCCCGCCTCCGTTCGGTGACGGGCAGTTGGTCGTTCATCTGATGGCCACCGACTCGTCACCGGCAACTACATAGATGAGTGGCTATGTAATTGTTAGCGTCGCGGCGACCGCTCAGAAACCGTTCTCCTTGAGGGGGAAACCTCGCGATGACGCTTGCCAACGAGCCTCGCCGATTCCTGCCGCTGGCCGCTGGCCACGGCGGCCGTAGTTCCATGACCTGCCTCTACCGCTGCGGAAACGCCTGCGCGCACCCCGCCCCGAACTCCTCTGACAACGCCTACTTCGGTGATGCCGTCACCGCCGAGGTCTCGCGGCGCGGGATCTTCAAGGCCGGTGCCGCCGGCGCGCTGGTCATCGGCGCCAGTGCCGTCGGCGCCGCGCCGGCCGCGGCTGCGCCTAGTGGCAGGATCTCGGCCGCTGCTTCTGCTTCTGGCAAGCCTGCCTCCGGTGCCGGGCTGACCTTCAAGGCGATTCCGCCGAACACCCTGGACACGGTGATCGTCCCCAACGGCTACGACGACCAGGTACTGATCCGCTGGGGCGACCCGATCCTGCCGGGAGCACCGGAGTTCGACATCGATCGGCAGAGCGCCGCGGCCCAGGCTCGTCAGTTCGGCTACAACAACGACTTCCTCGTCGTGGTGCCGCTGGATCGCCGGTTCAGCCGGGGGCTGCTGGTGGTGAATCACGAGTACACCAACGAAGAGCTGATGTTCCGCGGGTACACCGGTGGCGCCACCGCGACCGTGGAGCAGATGCGGATCGCCTTGCAGGCTCATGGCCTGAGCGTGGTCGAGGTCGAGCGCGTCGACGGTACGGGTGAATGGCAGGTGGTCACTCGTGGCCGTCGCCGCTACAACCGCCGGATCACGGCCACCACACCGATTAGCTTCAGCGGCCCGGCGGCCGGCTCGGCTCTGCTGCGGACGCAGGCCGACCCGCGCGGCGTACGAGTGCTTGGAACGTTGAACAACTGCTCGGGCGGCCTGACGCCGTGGGGAACAGTGCTGTCGGGGGAGGAGAACTTCAACCAGTACTTCGTCGGAGCCGACGGCGCGCCCGCTGCCGCCAAGCCGGCCCTGGCGCGGTACGGGATCGACATCTCCAAGCGCTATCCGTCCGGCAGCCGGTACTGGGACAAGGCCGACGCGCGCTTCGACCTGGCCAAGAACCCGAACGAGGCCAACCGCTTCGGATGGATCATCGAGATGGACCCGTACGACCCCGACTCGACGCCGGTCAAGCACACCGCGCTGGGCCGCTTCAAGCACGAAGGTGCGGCCATCGCCGTGGCCCGCTCCGGCAAGGTCGCTGCCTATATGGGCGACGACGAGCGCTTCGACTACATGTACAAGTTCGTCTCCGATCGCAAGCTCCGCAAGGGAAGCAGCAAGTCCGACCGCGAGAACAACCGGCGCCTGCTGGAGTCCGGCACGCTGTACGTCGCCAAGCTCGACTTCACGAGTGCGAGCGAGATCGACGGAAGCGGCAAACTGCCTAGCGACGGCGCGTTCAACGGAACCGGCCGCTGGATCCCGCTGACCCGGGGCGGGAAGTCGCTGATTCCCGGCATGGCCATCGACGAGGTGCTCGTCCACACCCGGCTCGCGGCCGACAAGGCCGGCGCCACCAAGATGGACCGGCCGGAGGACATCGAGGTCAGCAAGGTGACCGGCAAGGTCTACGTCGCGCTGACGAACAACTCCAGGCGCGGTGCGGCTGGTCAGCCTGCCGCGGACGAGGCGGCGCCGCGCAATGCCAACAAGCACGGCCAGGTGCTCGAACTGATCGAGAACGGCGACCACGACAGCGAGGCGTTCACCTGGTCGCTGCCGATCGTCTGCGGCGACCCTGCCGACCCGTCGACGTACTTCGCGGGCTACGACAAGACCAAGGTCTCGCCGATCTCCTGCCCCGACAACCTCGACTTCGATGCCCACGGCAACCTGTGGATCTCCACGGACGGCAACGCGCTGACCGACCACACCGGGACGAACTACCACGACGGACTTTTCGCCGTCGCCGTCGAAGGCCCTGACCGGGGCAAGGTCAAGCAGTTCCTCTCCGTGCCCGTGGGGGCTGAGCAGGCCTCCGCCGCCGTCCTTCCCGACAACCGGTCTGTCGTGGTGTCGGTTCAGCACCCCGGAGAGGTCACTGGCGCGACCGTCGACCAGCCGGCCAGCACCTGGCCCGACGGCGACTTTGCCCGTCCGGCCGTGATCGTCACCTGGCGACCCGACGGCGGCGAGATCGGCGCCTGACCTTCGTTGTCACCCTGCCCCGCCGTCCGCACCGGACGGCGGGGCAGTTGCGTGAAGGGTCGCCTCACATCAAGCAACCGTTGGGTGAACAAAACGCAGGTCGGTCCGTTTGCTGTGAAGGCAGCGATCTAGACTGCAGAGGTGAACAACCGTCGAAGCGCCGCGGCCAAAGCCGGTGCGCCAGCCGACGAGTTCACCCACCAGGTCTCCGGCGTCGCGATCGAGCGCGACGAGGCCGAACGCCTCGCCACGGTCCTGAAAGCACTCTCGGATCCCACTCGCCTCCAGCTCCTCGCCATGATCGAGGCCAGCCCGAACAGCGAAGCCTGCGTCGCCGACCTGACCGAGCCGCTCGAGCTCAGCCAGCCCACCATCAGCCACCACCTCAAGATCCTGGTGACGGCCGGCATCCTCACCCGCGAAAAGCGCGGCCTCTGGTCCTGGTACTCCGTAGTCCCAGCCCAACTGGAAACTCTCCGCCGACTCCTACCCGGCCCAGCCTTCCTACAGCCCCGGCCCTGACGATCGGCTAGGCCGCCCGCAGCGGCCGAGGTGGAGACGGTGGCAGCGGCAGGGCAACAGCGACCGGACGAACTCGGAGAGACCTGGCAGGTTGGGACGGAAGACTATGAGTCACCAGCTCTTCCTGTGTAGCCCGTTCCAACAAGCCTCAAGACCGCTCGAATCAGTCGGTCGGCAGTTGCGCCCGCGATCCGTGAACCCCTGCTCACGTCGTCCGGTACGCCGACCAGAGTCGCGGCCCGTTCGTCCGCGAGCGCTGATCTGTCACCGATGATCAGATCAGTACGTTGCGAGGCGGAGGTCGTCGACGAGGTCCTGGATGACGTGTTCCTCGTACTGCGGTGCGGCTGCGGCCGCCGCTCGGGTGCGGAGGGTGTAACGCCAGAGGTCCGCGCCTGGGAGGAGGTTGCGCAGGCCGGCGACGATGTCTTGGCCGGCTGGGTCGTCGTCGGCGCGGAGGACGTGTCGTACGCCGTCGCGGTGCAGGTCGGTCAGGAGGCGGCGGGTGGCGCAGGAGGGGCGGCCGTTCGTGCAGATCAAAGGGGCGGAGTGCTGCCCGAGCTGGTTGGCGACCTCGATTACCACTGACGGGTTCTCGCAGACATAGACCTGCGGTGCAGTTGATCCGACTGGTTCGTTCAGACTTCGCCAAGTGAGCCACACAGGTTCGCCGGGTGCTGCGTGAGCCAGGCGGGCGGCCGCTGAGGTCCCGGTGAGCGGAAGGTTGAGGACCAGCGCGCGCGAGGAGACAGGATCGCAGACGATTCCGAGGTCCTCCCAGGCTTGCCGCCAGTCGTCCGCATCGGCCGGCGGTTCTTGGGTCGGCGAGGCAATCCGCAGTACGGCCGATGCGAGTGCTGCGCCGCGGTCAAGGCAGTGCGGCTGGTCCAATGCTTCCGTGGCCAGTACTGCGAGGAGCATCGAGTCCCCGTCGGTCGGCAGCCGTCGCCATACGGCGGCAACTTCATGGGCTCGGTCGAGTAGCAGTCCAGTCCCTGCTCTGGGGCTGCTGCGGGAGCTCAGCCAGGACTCGGCTGGCTGGGCAGGTACGCCGGCCGCGACGAGGACCGCTTGGGCGTCGGCTCGCTCGGCGTCTGCCTGATGCCGGGCATCTGTACGCTCCGAGGGGCGGTCCCGCAGCGGGCCTTCGATGGCCGCGAGCAGTTCGGACAGATCGGCGCCCGCGTCGGTAACCGCACCGGCGAGAGCCTTGATCCCGGGGGCGCGGCCGCTGTTGGTCCACCGCAGACCAAGGAGTTCACCGATCTGCTCGCGCTCCGCTGAGCTGAGACTGACGCGGAGTGCGCTTCCGTCGGCACCGTGACCGTTCTCCAAGCGGCGCCGCGCGGCCGCGAGTACTTTTCTGGGACCTGGCTGGCGTGCCCAAGCCATCAGCTCCGATGGCATCGTCATGCCGGGTCCAGGTCGAACACTTCGGCCGTGGGTTCCTCCGGCCGGGAGGTGTGATCCGGGAGGTCGGCCGGGTCCGGGGTTGCTACATGGGTGAGATCGTGGCCGGACCAGAGCGCAAGTTCGAGGGAGACGCCGGGGATCGGCCGCGGCGCCCGGCGTACTTCGTAGATGGTTGCCATCGGCACTGTCGTGGCGTTCACGATCGGTCCGGGACCGGCGATCAGCCAGTCGAGATCACAGGACGTCAACAGCCGCAGCATCGTCGCGCGGTTGTCGGGGTCGACGCCGTCGAAGGCCTCGTCCAGCCACATCATTCGCGGCCCGACGCCGGATTGGTCGTACATGGCGTGCAAAGCTGCGATGAACGGCTGCAGCAGGGTCACCACCTTGGCGCCGCCGGACAGCAGCGAGTGGTTGTCGCGGTCGAGAGGGCGCCAGCTACCGATGGTGTCGTTGCCGGCGGCCCGATATTCGATCCGCAGTTCGAACCAGCGCCGGTAGTCCAGGATCTCGGCCAGCCGAGTTCGCCAGTCGTGGTCGCCGCCCGCACGGGCCTGCTCCTGCGCGTCGGTGACTCGATTGACCAGGAACGAGCGGACCTGATCCTGGGTCGCCTCCGGGAGCAGTCCGAACCTGCGTTCCAGCGCATCGAGCACGTCGTTCGCTGCGCGCTCCGCGGCGAGCCCTTTACGTACCATCCGCAGCGTCAGGCCGGTCGTACTGGTGGGATTCTCCTGGAGCTTGGCGTTGATGTCGCGCCGGAGTCGTTCCGCTTCGACGAGACGCTCCCGGAGATGCTCGATGAACGCGCTCCCGAGGAGTTGATCGATCGTTTTGGTGAGCTCTTCGTCGTACTCTGTTTCGAGACGCTCAAGCAGCGCGTCGAGAGTGCGAACAGCGGTGGGCGGTGGCTGTGCGACGCCGGTGCCGTCGACGATGATCTCGACCGCGCCGGGGGAGTTCGCGTCGCCGTCACCTGGTACGAGGGTACGCACAGTACGGCCGCCCAGGGTCTCCAGCCGGGAGCGGAGCTCTGCCACACCGTCTGCCAACTGGGACCAGGCTCGCTGGACCCGGTGGCCGGCAGCTGCCGGATCGTCGGGCCAGTCGCGTGGTGTGATCGCCGCGCGTGCCAGCCGGGCGGAGTCGCGTGCGCCGGTCACATTCCGCGTCGCCGGGGGTTCCAGGCCACGGAGCGTGGGCAGACCGGAATCGACGCAGCTGAACCAGTCGTCCATCGCGGTCTGGCGGCGCGCCTCAGCCTCCAGGCGGCGTTCCTCGACCTGCTCGAGAATGCCGTCCGCCTTGATCTGCCGCTTCTCCGCGTTGCTCAGCTCGCTTGAGATAGCCTCTTCGGACTTGGCCAGCTTGTCGATCTGCGTGCCGAGATCCTGGTAGCTCGCGAGTAGGTCCTGCCCGGACTGCGACAGCGCGATGCGGGCAGCGTTCGCCTTGGCGCGAGCCCGGTCGGCCTCCTGTTGGTCTCCGGTCGCGTCATCGATGGCGCGCTGGTGCGTTTCGACGTACCCGGCCAGTGCCTTCTCGGTCTGCCGAGATGCCTCCTGCACGATCGGGAGCAGTTGCAACGCGGAGACCAACTCCCGCACCGACAGAAGGTACTCGCCGACGGCCGACTGCTGGGCGCGGATCTGATCGGCGGTTGGTGGCAAGTCGTGGGCCTGCGCGTGCTGAGCGACCTCGGCGGACGCGTTGTCGAGTTCCTGGCCGGACGCTTTCGCTGCCTCGCCGGCCCGCGCCGATTCCTCCTCCGCGGCCTTTGCGAAAGCTTCCGCTTGCCGGAGTTCGAGCACTTGGGCGACAACCAACGTGTCAGATGGGAGCTGATTCTCAGCCTGGTCCAGGGCCGTGAGCAGGGCGGTGAGGTCCGACTGACGGGACAGGAGTTCGTTGGCCTCCGATGCCAGCTGCGCGAGTCGCGCTTCGAGTTCGCCGATCCTCCGAGTCCGGTCCGCGGCGCGTGCCGCTGCGCCGAGCAAGCGTGGTCCCTGCGCAGTCGCTGCCGCGATGCCGGTCAGTGGCCCGTGCCGCCAGCGTCCGTCCCGGCAGATCGCCAGCTCTTGCCCCGCAGGCAGCGACTCTCCATAGGCCACGGTTCGTAGCAGGCGATCGATCGTTGGCCCGAGGTCGCCGGCGTCGTCGGCGGGCCGCAGTATGTCGCGAAGACTTGCCTCCGCGCTCTCGAACGATGTCGTCCAGACGGTTTCGGCGCCGTCCCGGTCCGGAAGATAGGCACCGTCCGGCGTAATCCAGGCCTGCAGCAGACCGGCAGCGTCCAGCGCGGCCTCGAGCAACGCGATGTCGACGCGTTCCCCGGTGACTTCGACCAGTCGCCACAGCGAAGCCCCGGAGGTGCTGATGCCGCTGGGTCGCTCTCTGCGACGCCACAGCGGAGGCGGCGGTGGAACAGGGTCGGTCTCTGCTCGTGTCGCATCCAGTTCTCCTGCGGCAGCCTCGCGGGCGGCGGCGTTCGCTTCGAGGGATTTCTCGACCGTGACCGATTCGGAGGCGAGGGGCCGGCGCGTCGGTGCCAGGTATGCGCGAGAGACGATGGTCGCGAGCACCGGTCGAGGCTCGGTGGCGTCGGCGATGGCGGCGACTGCGCCGGCCCAGTTCTCGATGAGCTGAGCCGGCGGTCTGATCGGCTCGTGGAGCCGCAAGGCCCACTCGCTGAGCAACTCGCCTGTCGCAGCGATGCTGTCTTCGACCGCTTGCGTGGCCACAGCGGCTTTCGACCAGGCCGCCGCGGCCTTGTCCTCCTCGGCCTTGGCCAGCTTGACGTTCTGTTCGTGCTGACGGGACAACCTGGCTTGGCCGTCCAGGAGCCGCAGCGCCTGCTCGATGTGCCGACTGCGCTGATCGCCTGCCTGCGTAAGACGCGCTGCATCACGGTTCGGCAGGAAGCGGGCAGTCAGATCCACCAGTCCGGCCGGGTGCGCATGACCGGCGATGTGGCCGGTCGCATCGTCCACCTGGAGTTCGGCGTCTGAGACGCTCTCTCTCGCCTCCTCGAGTTGTCGGCGTGCGGGTTCGATGTTCGCCGCCGCCTCGTCAGCTCGAGTCCTTGAGCGCTCGGCTGTCCTGGCCAGATCGCCGGCGCGTTCGGCGAGTTGCTCCGCATTGGCGATCGCAGAGACTGCGTCCTGGTAGTCCTGCCGTTCGCGCAACGCCTCACGTTCCGCACGGCGGTTCCCGAGCTCGGACCTCAGCTGCCCGATCCGGTTCCCGAGCCGGGTGACCTCGGCGGCGAGAGTCTCGGTCTGCTGCCGAGCGGCAGTTTCTTGCCGGGTGATGCCGGTCAGCTCGGAGGTGACCGTCGTCAGTGGATCGACCGTTGCCCGGATCACGGCGTCAGCCCAGGGGCGCCATCGGGTGCGAGTGAACTCGGCGATCGCGGCCTGGGCCTGTTCGGTGTTGTCCCGCTCGGTCTTCATCCGCTCGAGCTGGTCCCAGCCGTCGGCCAGTTGCTGGATCTCGTCCTCGGCGAGCGGCGGAAGCGCCTCGCGAAAGGCCTGGATGAGGAACCCCAGATCCAGCCGGTCACCGATCTTCGGAGTACGAATCACCCGCAGGATCCGGATCAGTTGATCGAGCCACCCGTGCTCGGTGCCGAACAGTTCGCGCGCGATCTCGTCACGATAAGCAGAGCCCGTATCGTGCGCTTTGAAGCGTGGTACATCGGCGAGATGCGACGGCTCCGCGACGAACCCCGCGTTCACCAGCATCAGGCCGGCGCGGACCCGGCCGGTGCCCTGCAGCGTGCACCACTTCCGCCGCAGGTTGCCGTCCGCACGCCGCGTCTCGGCGAACAGGAGCGTCGTGAAGTACTCCGGCCCGTCGGGCCCGATCCGGCCGTACTCCGTCCACGCCCAGCCACGGTGCTTCTGGTTGCCCGTGTCACGCCGGTCCAACGGGTGGTTCGTCGGCTCCACGTAATACCGGAACTTCTTGCTCGACTCGCCAAGTGTGTCGATGTTGCGGCTCGACAGATCGCCGGCGAGCAGCAACAGGGTAGTCAGAGTCATCAGCGTCGACTTGCCTGATTCGTTGGCACCCTGCAGTTGCATGTGGCCGTCGGCATACCAGACCTCTGTGACGTCGTACTCCCAGAGATTGACCACGCCCGCACGTAGGGGCTGCCAACGGTCGGACCGGATCGGTCGCGGCAGGTCGCCGCGGATCGCGGCCGCACGCCAGCGTTCAAGGTCGATCTGCTCGGAGGTTGTCGTCATAGCTCATCCAGTAGGGAAGCAGCTTCCCACTCGGCGCGCGCGCCGCGGAAGCGCGCGGCGGTTGGTTGCAGTGTCCACCCTCCGTCGGCCTCGACGCGGAGCAGGCCGAGTCCGGCGAGGATGCCCTCGCTGGAGGTCCTGAGTCGGTCGGGTGACTCCTTCAGTGCAAGGGTGAGGGCGGCGGGATGGTCCGCGTACAGGTGCTCGGCGAGGTCGTCGATCGTCGCCGACGAACGGCGTACCCGGCCCAGCTCGTCCCGCGTGCCGCCCAGAACGCCCTCGAGCATCTTGAGCGCGAACCAAGAGGCAGCCGTCGCCGCGGGAAACACCGGCGTGACCGCAGCCGCCCCCGGGTGGTCGGTGGGTAGCCGCAGCAGCATGCCTTCAGATCGCATCTCCACCGTCGCGCCGGTCATGCTCACAGCCTGGCTCGCGAGCCACGAGCGCTGCGCCCGCGCGTACTCGGCATCGGCGGGATGCAGATCCGCGTAGAGAAGAGCAGTGTCCTCGACAAGGGTCCGCAACACTCGCTGTCCACGCGTCGCGATTCGGCCCTCCTCGCTCTCGTCCCCGCCGGTGAACAGCAGACCGACCGTGTGCGGATCCGTGAACTGCAACAGGGCATCCGCATTGACCACGAAGCCGCCGCCGACACCCGTTCCGTCGTCCTCCCACTGACGCAGCAGACTCTCGTCGCTGGTTCGCCTGGTGATGACTCCGAGCTCGTCGAGCCGTGCCAGAGCCCGCAGAAAAGCTTGCCTCTCGGCGCGTCGGTCAGGGTTGTACGGCGTGATGTCCGCTCCGGCTGACAGCGCTCGACCGTTGTCGGACAGCTCCTGGACGGTCGTCGTTTCGTCGACATCCTCACACGCTGCCGCCGCAACGGCGAGCAGGACCAGATCCCTCCTCGGCGGTGGAGCCATCGGCGGCGGGGCAGCAGTCAGTTGCGGGCCACACGCGTCACGATGCAGCCTGGCGACGGTGCCGGAGTAGATCAACCGATACCCGAGCCGCCCGCACCAATCGCCGAGCTGGGAGCGATGCCGCAACAACGCCCGGAACAGCTCCGGAGCAGTGTGGGCCGTGACCAGCGGCTGAGCCAGCAACCCGACGAAGGCGTCCTGCGCCTCGCCGCGGCTCATACCCGCACCAGCTCCAGTTGCCAGTTCTCACAAGCGACGCAGCCGTCGGGCGTCTGGACAACTGCGGTGAGCTGCCCAGGAGGCGCCGCGTTTGCCGTCACGCGGAAGCGCCCGTCGCGGCTGTAGGCGATCCGCACCCCGCCGTCTGGCTGCGCCCTGAGGAGTGCGCTGAGAAGGTCCCAGAACAGGCCCGCTTCCGCACGTCGTTCCACAGGCGCCCATTCCGCCAAGTAGCTGCCGGATCGAGAGAGCAGGCTCATTTCGGCCACGGTGTACTCGGCTCGGTCGGCCTCGGCCCGTCTCCGTGCCTCCTGCCGGGCCTGACGATGATCGGGCAGTTGCGCGGGACGGCCGCGTGTCGACCGTGGCCCGCGTTCCCGCAGCGTCAGCTCGATCGGTACAGGTGGTGCTTCCCAGAACGAGGTGTGGGCCGGAGATGTGTCTGGTTCGGGCGGCTGCCCAGGCAGATGCCGAGCACTCCACAGGCCGACGGCAGCGCACCAGCGTCGCCATGCCTCGGCATCGTCGTCAGCGCTCTCCACCAGCGACGCAATCCGCAGCAGTTCGCCGCGGCGGGTGACGATTCCGCCGGCGGACATCAATGCCCTCGAACCGCGCAGCAGCGGTGGCACCACGTCACGCACCTGGCGCCGCAGGTTGCGGGCCTGGCCGCGACCATCGTCCCGGAACCAGGCGTACAGAGTTCGGAGAGTGCTGAGGTGGCCCCCAACGATTGCCCCGACGAGATCCTCACTTGCCTCAGCATCGAGCCCGGCAAGCGCGATAGCTCGCCAGTCGGAAGGCCCGACGGCCTGTAGTTGGGCGATGGCGTCGCCGATCCGGACGCTGTAGCTGTCGACTCCCGCGCCCCAGACATTGACGTACTGGATCAACGTCTCCCGCAGCCGGTTCATCTTCTCGCCGTCCGGCGCACCGGCTAGCGCCGACGCCATCCGGGACTGCCAGATCGCGGCTGCATCGGCCATGTCGTTCAGCGTGGTTCTGACTTGCGCCCAGGAGCGGGCGGCCAGAAGATACTCGCCGTCCGCGATCGCGAGCAGCGTCTCGTCAAGCCGATCGGCGATGACCGCGGGCGCAAACGCCGCTGCGCTCGTAGCGACAGCATCGTCGTCGATGCTCCGCCGCAACCAGCGATGCAGGTCCGCGGCCGCGCTCGTCAGCTGGAACCGGTCGCGCGTCCGGACGAAGTCCGCCTCGGTCTTCGCCTTGTCCTGCCACTTGATGACCACATCCCACTGCAGCAACGCCTTCATCCTGGCGTCGAGATCGAACATGTCAGTGCTGGTCAGCCGGTCGGCGGTCGGCACATCGGTCGCCGTCAGCAACCGGTCCCGCACTGCGGCGAAAAGTTCATCGCGGCTGACGCCGGTCAGCGAGTGCTCCTGCGCGTCCAACAATGCGTCAACGATCAATCGGTACTGCGCCGCATGCTGATCCGCGGTCAGGTACGCCGCGACCTTGAGCCGGCCAGGAAACCCCGCCAGTTCCCAGCCGTCTACCTGATGCTCACTGCTCTCTTCCACCGTCCCCCTCGAGCGCGGCATGATTCCTGTCCGTCGCCCAGCGTAGTCGGCGACCTAACGCACGGCCAGCCCATGCGTTACCTCGGGCCAGGTGGCCCGATGTCGCGGCATAGCGACGAGGACGCTCGCAGTCGAGAGGTCCGACGAGGGTCGTGACGCGGGCCAAGGGTCAGCGGCCGGGAGCGGCTTCGGCCTGGTGACCTGGACGACCGTGAGTAGATCGTCGAGACCCTTGAAGTCGCCCGGGTTCGTCGTGAAAAGGGGATGTCCTCGGCGATCGCGGCGATCATCAGGTGGGTGGGGGTGCGCAGCCGGTTGTTCGGCCGGTGACGGACGTGTAGAAGACGTCGACTCGGCGGTCCGGAGTTTTGACGAGTCGTCAGGTCCACCGAGCGTTGTCTGGATCCCAGTCTTTGCCACGAGCTTCGCCGCTGATGAGTGGGTCCGCGAAGGCTGTGATTACCGTGACCGTGTCGGCAAAGCTGGTTGGGTAGCCGTTGGCGGCTGGGCCTTGGCGTCGTAGCCATGCGGTGTAGGAAGATTGTCGCTGCTGGGGGAGGTCGGAGATGCTCGAGCTGAGTGGCCGTAGGGTGATCTGTCGGTGCGCAGCCGTGGCTTCGAGGGCGGTCAATGCTTCGTCGGCGCGGAGTGTGTTGGCACGTAATAGGCGGTAGAGATCGGCGTAGTCACGGTCGCGGGTGTTGAGGTCGCCGAGTTCGATGGCGGTGGACAGTTTCTCGGCGAGGATGGTGGCGAGTGGATAGCCGAGGATGGTGAAGGTCTCGGCCTCCAGCAGTTGTTGGTATGCGATGTATTGGGGCTCGGGGGTGATGGGGTCGCCGAGGCTGACGTCGAGTTGGAGCTTCAGTTGCGCACGGGCAATCGAGGCTGACATGACAAGTCGGAGCCCGTGGTAGCGGCCGTCCTCACGAATCGGCGCGGTTCTTAGGCTTGCGCCGTCGAACGCGACGCCGTCGTCGACTTCGGTCGAGGCGATCGCCTTGACCCGTCGGATGATCTCGGTGTCCTCGCCGGTGAAGGCTTGCCCGAGAATGTCGATGTCTCGCGTCGTGCGGCGTGCGCCGAACTGGGCCAGGAGCAGACCGCCCTTGAGGACAAAGTGTTCGCGACCAGCCGGAGATGTAGCGAGCCGGTAGAGGAACCGTTCGAGGACATACTCGACCATGACTTCGTCGGTGGCGCGCCGTTGCCGGCGTGCTGTGTTCCGCAAATCGTTGTAGACGCGGCCGGCAGTGGTGTCGCGGGCTGGATTGACCATCAGGCGAGCACTGCTTCGACGGCCGGCCGGATGACGGACAGAGCGTGCAACTCACGGGCGATGTGCTGGAGATTCCCGACCCCGTCGGGTCCACTGGTTCGCAGGTAGCGGCCGAGTGCCGCCAGGGCTAGTGTCTGGCCGATGCGGTTGCGGTGGCGCATGGCGTCGACCACGCTCCGGGCCGCGTCGTAGATGGGCACGAACTCGCCTGGCGCCGCCTCGTACTGCTCGATGTTGAGGTCGAAGGTCTTGGCTGCGTACTGGGCGACGACGATGGGCGGGTAGGAGATCGCCGGGCGGCGGGTGCCACGCGGTACGGCAATGTGCACGGCAGCTGGGATGTCGTCGATCAGATCGTGAAGCGCGAGTGCGGACTCGCCGCACACCACCGCATGTGATGCTCGTGTGTGTACGGCCAGGAGGTCGAGATGTGCAGTCTCAGGTGCGTCGGAGCGACGGTAGACGCCGCGCGAAAGTTCAAGTGCTGCCTCTTCGCTGACGAGCGTCGCTAGCTCTCGCGACGATAGACCAACCCTGCGCGCCTGCGCTGTGGTGAAGGTGAACGGGAGCATCGCCAGCCGTTGACGCGCACGAGGCGGATCCGCTGGAGACATGTATCGAATCGTACCCTAGGAAGACTCTGGTGGGTGCGATTTGATACTCGGTGGGCCTCTGCTTCAACTCGTCGCCCCCGGGCGCCTGCTTGTCGTTCGAGCACGAAAGCGACTTCCACGCCTCCCTCGCGGCGTCTGCCGAGAGTGCAGGCCGAGGTTGGACTTTGTCAGTGTCGGCCTGGGATGCATGTCAGCGTCGTTCAGCCCGGGGTGCGTGGCTCCTGCTTCGAGGAAGCGCAATTGCCCGCACTGCCGCAGTTGAGTCTGAATCCACGGCCAAGGCTACGGTCTAGAACAGGGATTTCGGCCACGAGCAGTGAATCGAAGAGCGTCAAACTGCCTGTGACCAGGCAGAATGTGGCTCCACCCGCAGGCGGCAAATTCCACCCGAGATCCCAGAGGTCGCAGGTTCAAATCCTGCCCCCGCTACAAAAGAAGGCCCGGACCATACAGTCCGGGCCTTCGCCTTTGTCTCAGGCAACCGCAATCCCCACGCGGCGCCTCCTTCGCGCCTCCGCGGCTCACTCGGCGCTAGCTGTACTGACCAGGAACGCTGGTTGAGATCGTGTGACGACACGAGGTGAATGTGTTTGTTCCAGGTGGCATGGCCGACCGCGAAACGGTGGGCCGACCGCTACCGTGACCACGGACCCGCCTGCCTGCCTCGACCGTGCACGCCGTACTGCGCCGCTGCCGCCTTCACCGCCTCAGCCATCTCGACCGGATCACCGGCGAACCGATCCGCCGCTACGAACCCCAGTGCGGCTCCTGATAGTCGGCTGAGAAGTTGGTGGTTCGGGCGTGGTCGAGGGGTTCGGCTCGGTAGGCTGGTGAGACGGAACAGAGGAGTGGGACATGAGCCTGATCGGAGCCCTCGTCGGGTTCGTCCTGACGGCGTTCATCTTGGTGTTGATCGCGCGCATGTTGCTGGACTGGGCCGGCGTGGCGGGGGCCGGCAGTCCACCGTGGGTGACCCGGGCGCGGACGATCACGCACGCCTGGACCGAGCCGGTGCTCGCGCCGGTACGCCGACGCGTCCGTCCGGTGCGGCTCGGCGGCATCTCACTCGACCTCGCCTTCACGATCGTCTTCCTGGCCGCACTGATCCTCAGGTCGATCGCCTTCAGCTTGTAGCCGCCGCAGCGATTCACGTCGAGGATGCGCGACTCGCCGCGCGGTGGAACCTGGTCGCGAGGCGATCGAACGCCACCGCAAGCTCGTCTCCGTCGATCACCTCGAGGTCGACGTCGAGTCGCGTCAGCCACAGCGCGAGCCGGTCCGGGTCGTCGGCACCCAGTTCGAGCTGGCACGTGGACTCGTCGACCACCTCGATATCGACCGGAATCGGGAGCTTCGCGGCGACCTCGGCCGCGGGCGCATGCACGAGTACCCGGGCGCGGTACTTCCAGGCACCTTTGCTGATGCGTCCGACGACGTACTCGACGACGTCGTCCGCCGGGAGCACGCGCGGCTGGAACCGCGCACCCGTCGGTGCGTGCGGAACCATGCGGTCGACCCGGAAGACCCGCCAGTCGTCACGGTCGAGATCCCATGCGAGCAGGTACCAGAGCGGCCCCCAGCTCACCAGCCGCCGCGGTTCGGTGTTGCGGGCCGCTTCGCCGCCCCCGGGCTTCGTGTATCCGAACCGGAGCCGTTCGTGGCCGCGGACCGCGGCAGCGATCGCGCCGAGTACCGAGAGATCGAGCGGCGGCTGAGTCCCTGGAACGACGCTCGTCGCTTCGCGGACCGCCTCGACGCGCCGACGCAGGCGCGAGGGCAGCACTTGCTCCAGCTTGGCGAGCGCGGTGAGCGAGGTCTCTTCGACGCCGAGCCTTTGGGTCGCGACCACACCCAGTCCGACCGCGACGGCGACGGCCTCGTCATCGTCGAGGAGGAGTGGGGGCATCGCCGTCCCAGCGGCCAGCCGGTACCCGCCCGCGACGCCGGGGCGCGCGTCCACGGGATAGCCGATCGACCGCAGCTTGCCGATGTCGGCGCGCACAGTCCTCCTGCTCACAGCGAGCCGGACGGCGAGCTCGGAGCTCGTCCAGTCACGCTTGAGCTGGAGCAGCGACAGCAGTTCGAGCAGGCGGACCGAGGTCTCCAACATGGTCTCGATCATTCCAGCAATTGCGGAAGCTACCCTGCCGCATTGTCTGGGAACGTCGCTGTCATGAATCAGAACGCACTCACACCGTTCCGCATCGACATCCCCCCGGCCGACCTGGACGACCTGCGTGACCGGTTGGCCCGCACGCGTTGGCCGATCCCCGTGCCGGGCCGAGACGATCGCACCGACTTCACCCGCGGCATCCCGCTGGTGTACCTCGAAGAGCTCGCGGAGTACTGGCGCGACGGATTCGACTGGCGTGCGCAGGAGGAGAAGCTCAACCAGTACGAACAGTTCACGACGGTCGTCGACGGCCAGACGTTCCACGTCGTCCACGTGCGATCGGCGAACCCGGAGGCCATCCCGCTGATGCTGAACCACGGCTGGCCGGGCTCGTTCGTCGAGTACCAGCGACTCATCCCGCTGCTGACCGACGAGTTCCACGTGGTCATCCCGTCGCTGCCCGGCTTCGGGTTCTCCAGCCCGCTGTCAGGGACCGGCTGGGAGCTGGCGCGCACGACGGCGGCGTACGCCGAGCTCATGACGCGTCTCGGTTACGAGCGGTTCGGTGCCCACGGCACCGATATCGGTGCGGGTACCACCGGCCGCCTCGCGGCGCTGTACCCGGAGCGCGTCATCGGCACGCACCTCGGCGCCGACCCCCGCTGGCTCGGGTTGGTCGGCGACAAGTTCCCGTACCCCGACGACCTGTCCGATGACGAGATCGCCCAGCTCGAGGTACTGCGCACCGAGGATGCGGCCGATCGCGGCTACCTCCTGATGCAGAACCACCGTCCCGACACGATTGGCGCGGCGCTCACCGACTCGCCGGTCGGTCAGCTTGCGTGGATCGCCGAGAAGTTCAAGACCAGGACCGGCGACGCCAACCGGACGCCGGACGAATCGGTCGACCGCGACCAGCTCCTCACGAACATCAGCCTGTACTGGTTCACCCGCAGCGGCGCGTCGAGCGCGCAGTTCTACTACGAGTCCGAGCATTCCGGACTCGACTTGGTGATGGCCTCCGGCGTGCCGTCCGGATGGGCTGTGTTCGACAGCCATCCGCTCATTCGCCGCGCCTTGGACCCGTGGAAGGCGATCGGCCACTGGAGCGAGTTCGCCGAGGGCGGTCACTTCCCCGCCATGGAGGAGACGGAACTGCTCGCGGACGACATCCGCGTCTTCTTCCGCGGCATTTCCTGACCCTGCGGCAAGGCCCGTTCCGCGGATCGGCGCATGCCGGAGGGTATTGGGTATCGATTCGTCTTCCTGATGGGTGTAGCTCTTGTGTGCGGTTCTACCCCGGCAGTTAGATGAGCGCCACTGTTGCACCCGCCCTTCGACAGGAGCACTCGATGTTCGCCATCATTGCCGCAGTAATCTTCGGACTCGCCCTCATCCTCGACTGGGCCAACGCCACCGTCAGCGACGCGTTCACGCCGCAGACCTTGCTGATGGCCGGCCTGCTCTGCATCGCCCTCCACCTGGCCGGCATCGGTGCCACGAGGTGGGGTCGCCGCCGCTGACCGTTCGGGTCGCCTTCAACAACGCGTAGGACATGACGGTCCGGCATGGGATCCATGCCGGACCGTCGCTACTCAGCCCGCTCGCCCCTGCCTAGCGTTGAACCATGGACAAGAACACGAAGGTCGCCTTTCTCGGACTCGGCTCGATGGGCGCACCGATGGCACGACGCGTCCTGGCGGCCGGCTACCCACTGACCGTTTGGAACCGCTCGCCCGCCCGTACTGCGAACTTCGCGGAAACCGCCGTCGCCCGTACTGCGGACTTCGCCCGTACTGCGGACCTCGGGGAAGCCACTGTCGCGGGGTCCCCGGCTGAGGCTGTCCGCGAAGCCGACGTGGTGATCACGATGCTCGCAGACCCAGCGGCGGTGCGCGAAGTGGTGGGTGCCTTTGCGAAGTCGATGAAGCCGGGCAGTGTGCTGATCGACACCTCGACGATCGGGCCGTCAGCCGTTGCGGAGCTGGCCGAGTTGCTGCCGGACGGCGTCGAACTGATCGACGCGCCTGTCATGGGCAGCGTCGATCGAGCGGGCAGTGGCGAACTCTTGCTGCTGGTCGGTGGCAACGCCGATCCGGTACTTCCTCTGCTCGAACTCTTCGGCACGGTCAACCGCACCGGGGCCACCGGTACCGGCGCAGCGCTGAAACTCGTGCTGATCAACGCGGTCGTGAACGGTGTCGCCTTGGTGGGTGAGGCTATGGCGCTGGCCGACTCGTTCGGTCTGCCGGAGGCTCAGGTCAGAGCAGCCCTGGAGAGGTCGCCCTTGGCCGGCCTCGCAGGCCGGGCGTTTGCCGACGGCTCCTACTACCCGATTCGCCTTGCCGCTAAAGATGTAGCGCTCGCCACTGCGTCCGCTGACCTGCCCGTGGCGAAGGCAGTACGCGACAGGCTGACCGCCTATCCGGCGGCAGCCGAGGAAGACCTCAGTCGGATCGTCAAGTATTTCAGGGTTTGACCAGGGGAAAACCGGTGCGCTGGGCAACAGTCCGGCTGTTAGCGTCGTGGCATGGCAGCAGAACTTGGGGTGCAAGGATTCGCGATCACAGTGCCGGCGGTCGGCGGGGATGACGCCGTGAAGGAGCGGATCGCCCGGATGCTTTGTCCGGTCGAGGATCACAACGGCCCGTGCGAGGTGCCTTGGGGATTCACCCGCGCCGGTGGGGGTGACGACCTCGTCGTCCGGATCTACTCATCCGCGGAGAAAGCGGCTGAGATCCTCGAGCGAGTGAAGGCGGTCGTGGGCGAACCGGTCGACCTGGTTGTGGGCGATCCCGCCGACTTCGAGGACCTTGCCACGCAGTACCGGATCGAGAACGAACACACTTCCTGAGTTGAGGCGGCGAGTCGGCTGGCGCCGCGCGCTCACCTGGCGGCGCAGTGCCTGCGGCGCAGTGCCTGCGGGGCAGCGTCGCGGAATTGTCGGTTGTGGGTGCGAGGGTGTGGCGATGAGCGAGCGAGTGCGGGTGGCGGGTGTGATTCAGCGGGGCGATCGGGTTCTGATGGTGCGGGAGCGGGTTCAGACCGGGCCCGGGCGGCACGACGGACCGGAGTACTGGACTCTGCCGGGTGGTGGGATCGAGCTGGGTGAGGAGCCTGCGCTGGCGGTGCGGCGGGAGGTGCTCGAAGAAGTCGGGCTCGAGGTGACGGCGGCGCGCGAGGTGGCGCAGGTGCCGTACCCGTCTGGGATGACCACGGTCTTCCGGGTTGATGTCGCGGACGGGGAGCCGCGGCTCGGGGTGGATGACCTCGGGTGCAACTGTCCGAGGATGGTTGGTCTGGAGTGGGTTGAGGTTCCGCCGATGACGAGTCAGCACGGCGGTTCGCCCGTTCCTTTGCTCATCTACTGCTGGTGAATCGAGCGGTCGGTTCGCTTGACCTCAAGTTGGGTTTAACTAGCAGGCTGAGTGCCATGAAGATCTCAGGACAGATCCCCAGTCAAGCTGATGTCGACCAGATCCTCGCCCTGGTGGCGGCTGTGGAGGAGGCACAGAGCAAGGAGGACGCGGATGCGTTTCTTGCGCTCTTCCGCGATGACGATTCGTTGTGGGTGACGGGGCACGGCAAGCGGCTGTACGGGCGTGACACCATCGCCGAGTTCACTCGTCGCGTGCTGCCTGGCGCGACCAAGGAGTCGTACGCGACCTACACGCCCGACCACCTGCTCTTCGTCCGCCCCGACATCGCTGTCGTCAACGTCAACCAGAAGTACGCCCTCCGTCCCGGCTCCACCGCAGAACTCCCGGTGGAAACCGGCAGCCCGGTCTACCTCCTCGCCAAGGACGACGGCGAATGGCGAATCGCAGCCGCCCAGAACACGGTCGTCGTACCGGAGGCTTGAGAGTCGGAGCGACCTCGGCTCCGCCAGCGCGACCCGGCTCAGCCGTCGGCTCGCGGGCCTGCCGGCTCAGCGGTTGACGGCTAGTTCGCCGAGTTCGGACCAGTCGGACTGGTCGAGCTTGAAGTTGACGATGCGTGGGGTTTCCACCAGGTGGGGCGGGAGGGTGGACTGCGCGGCCTTGAAGTGCGGGGAGTTGACGTGGGCGCCGGCCGCGTCGTCATCGGCGAAAGCTTCTACCAAGACGTACTCGTCAGGGTTGTCGAGACTGCGCGACCAGTCGAACCACAGGCAACCCGGCTCCGCGCGGGTGGCGGCGGTGAAGTCGGCGGTGATCGCGGCCCAGTCGTCGGCGTGCTCGGGCAGGACCTTGAACTTGGCGGTGATGAAGATCATCAGAGGACTCCCTGAAAGCTGAGGACCGGTCATCCCGATGCTATCGACGGCTCAGCGGCGCAAGCAGCGCTTCATCTACCGGAGAGTGAATCCGGTCGACAAGGGGTCGTTGGGGTCCAGGGTGAAGGTGGCTGTGCCGGTGCGGTAGGCGGAGCCCTGGACCTCGGTGATGACGCCGGCCTCCGTGTCCGCGACGACGCGGCCGAGGAACGTCGTACCGATGATCGAGTCGTGACGGAGTACCTCGTCCGAGCCGAGTTGGCCGGAGTCGGCGAGGAGGGCGAGGCGGGCGGAGGTGCCTGAGCCGCAGGGGGAGCGGTCCACCTCGCCGTCGGCGAAGACGGCGACGTTGCGCTGATGCGGACCGGTGGCGGTTCGGTCGAGGTCGTCGTACAGGATGGTGCCGTAGATGCCGTCCAAGCGGCTGTCGGATGAGTGCCGGGCCCATGGGCTGTCGTTCAGCGCCCACTTGATCTCCCGACCGAGGGCGGTCAGCTCCGCGTAGTCCGGTGGCGTCACGGACAGACCGGCTGACGATGCCGCGACCGACGCGTAGAAGGCGCCGCCGAAGCTGATGTCCGCGCGCACCACGCCTCGCCGGGTGCTCACCTCGACGTCACGGGTCACCACGTACGACGGAACGTTGCGAAAGGCAACGTGTTGCACCGACCCCGCAGTACAGGTGACGCGGGCAACGACTCGACCCGACGGTACGTCGATCACGACGTCGGTGTCGCCGTCCCGCGCGGCGGCGACCAGACCCGTCTCGACAGCCCAGGTGCCGAGTGCGATCGTGCCGTGCCCGCAGGCGGTGGAGTAGCCGTCCTTGTGCCAGAACAGCACTCCGAGATGCGCGCCAGCGTCATCGCCCGGGACCACGAATCCGCCGTACATGTCGGCGTGGCCGCGAGGCTCGTTGACGAGCAGTTGCCGGTACTTGTCGACCGAAGCGGTGGTCATCGCGTACGACCGCCGCTCGGGGACCGTCTCGCCTTCCAGCGGCGGCAGGCCGGAGGCGACGATCCGGAAGGGTTCACCCGCTGTGTGGTAGTCGACGACCGAGATCTCCATCCCGACCAAGCTACCCCGTTGGCTGCCGAGAGATCAGATCTTTCGGCAAAGCGATCAAGCCTTGACTTCTGGTCAGGCGGCGAGCGGGTGAGCCTGGTTGCGGGCCGCCCAGACGGCGCGACGCAGCTTGAACTTGTCGGGGTACCCAGCGGCTTTGCCGATCAGGTAGACATCGTGGCTGCGCATGTTGACCATGCCGGCCACGAACCAGACCGGGTTTCCCTCGGCCAGCATCGTGATGATCATCTGCTGCTTGCTGTTCTCGGACATCCTGACCCTCTCCTCGGTCGGTAGTTCCTGCTTTCACTGATACGTCGGATCAGGACCGGCGATTTGGACATGCCGGACGAAGTTTTTTCGCCTAGAACCGGATTGGGCGCCCGGTGATCACGCCCCGTGACAGCGGCAACCGCCCGCCACCGTGAAGTCCGGGGAAAACGAATGCCCCGATCGATGATCGGGGCATTCGTCCGTGCGGGTCCCGGGGGGAGTGGGACCTCCACACGTGGGGGGATTTCGAATTTATCCTCGCCGGGGGTCACGGCCCAGCACTTCGCGGGCTCAATTCGACGCATTCGCCGAGCGGTCGAATCATGCGCCCAACGGTCGGTCCCAGGACGCTTCCGTCTCCGCGATCCCGCCGGGAGGTCAGCGAGCCGTACGACGACGGTAGAGCACCGACGCGAGAGTCGTCGAGAAGACGAGCAGGCCGACGCACCAGGCGAGCGCGATCCAGCCGTTCGAGCCGACCGGCGTACCGGTCAGGAAGCCGCGGACCGCTTCGATCACCGGCGTGATCGGCTGGTGCTCGCTGATCGGCCGGAGGAAGGCCGGCATCGTCTCGGTGCGGACGAACGCGCTGCTCAGATAGGGCAGGAACAGCATGAAGAAGCTCAGCGCGCTCGCCGACTCGACCGACTTCGCGATCACACCGAGCGCGGCGGCGAGCCAGGACAGCGCGACCACGTACAGCAGCAGCAGTCCGATCGCGGCGAGCCAGTCGACCGGGCCGGCGTTCGGGCGGAAGCCCATCGCGAGCGCGGCCAGGACGACGACCGTGGTGGAGACCGCGTTGCGCGCCACGCTCGCGGTGACGTGTCCGGTCAGGACCGCGAAACTGCGGATCGGCAGCGACCGCAGTCGGTCGATCATGCCCGTCGTCATGTCGTCGGCCACCGCCATCGCCGTGTTCGAGGCGCCGTATCCGCTGGTCAGCAGCAGGATGCCCGGCACGACATAGTTGATGTACTGCGTACCGGTGTCGATCGCGCCGCCGAAGACATAGACGAACAGCGCCATCATCAGCAGCGGCAGGAGAATCGACACGAACAACGTGTCGACGTTGCGCCGGGTCAGCCGGACGCTCCGATCGATCATCGTCGCCACGTCGCTGACGGCGGCCGCGAAGCCCTGATGAGTGCCGAGTTCCTGGTGAGTGGTCATCTATGCCCCCTAGGCGATCAGAGCCGGCTGCGAGCTGGTCTCGGCCTGGGACGGGCGAGACGCGGTCAAGGTGAGGAAGACGTCGTCGAGCGTCGGCCGGTGCGACGAGACGCGGGCGGGTGACAGGTCTGTGTCCCGGAGTCGATCGAGGACTTGCAACAAGTGGTCGGCGGTACCGTCCGACGGCAGGTTGAGGAGCTGCCCCTCGTGATGCCCGCCGAGCAACTCGGCCGCCTTCCTCGCGGTGGGTTCGGCGGCGAAGTACAGCTCGATCCGCTCGCCGCCGACCTGCGTCTTCAGCGCGTCGGCGGTACCCGACGCGGTGATCCGGCCGCCGTCGAGCAGCACGATCCGGTCGGCGAGACGGTCGGCCTCCTCGAGGTACTGGGTGGTGAGCAGGATCGTCGTCCCGTCCCGGACGAGTTCGCCGATCGCGTCCCACATCGTCAGCCGGCTGGCCGGATCGAGTCCGGTCGTCGGCTCGTCGAGGAAGATGACACGCGGCCGAGCCACCAGGCTCATCGCGAGGTCGAGGCGGCGCATCATGCCGCCCGAGTAGGTCTTGGCGCGCCGGTTCATGGCCGCGACCAGGTCGAACCGCTCGAGCAACTCGTCCGCGCGCCGGACCGCCGTCGGCCGGCCCAGATGCATCAGCCGGCCGACCATGACGAGGTTCTCCCGGCCGGTCTGGTTGTCGTCGACCGCGGCGTACTGGCCCGTCAGGCTGATCACGCCGCGGACCTTGGTGGGTTCGCGGACCACGTCGTACCCGGCGATCGTCGCCACCCCGGCATCGGGGCGGCTCAGCGTCGCCAGGATCCGGACGATGGTCGTCTTGCCCGCTCCGTTGGGGCCGAGCAACGCGAGCACGGAGCCCTCTTGCACCCCGAGGTCTATGCCTTTCAGCACCTCGGTCGGCCCGTACGACTTCCGCAGGCCGGTCGCCTCGACGATCATGATCCTCTCCTCACTGCGTATGAGTTACGCTAATTAGCGTAGCAGGTACGCAGTACGAGTTTCTAGACTGAGGTGGTGGAGATGAGTGAGCAGCCCGAACTGCCGGCCGACGTCGCGCTGATGTGGGGGCTGCGCGACGTCACCAGGCGCGGGCCGAAGCCGTCGCTGGCGGCCGAGGACATCGTCCGCGCGGCGATCGAGCTCGCGGATGCCGAGGGACTAGCGGCGGTGTCGATGGCCCGGGTGGCCGAGCGGCTGGGCAACTCGACGATGGCGCTCTACCGGCACGTGAAGAACAAGGACGAGCTGCTCGTACTGATGTCGGACGCCGCGCTTGAGCGCCCTGAACCATTGCCCGAGGGAGCGGACTGGCGGACCGGGCTGACCTTCTGGACGGCCGGAGTACTGGCCGCGGTCCGCAAACACCGCTGGTACTCGCACCTCCCCATCTCGGGTCCGCCCGCCGGACCGAACAACCTCGCCTGGCTCGACTCCGCCCTCGGCGCGCTGAAGGACACGGGCCTGAGCGAGGAGACCAAGCTCGGCGTCGTGATGGGGTTGATGACCTACGTGCAGGGCGAGATCCGGCTCAGCATGGAACTCGCGGCGGGCGCCGCCGACAACCCGGACGCCTTCAGCCGGTACGGCGCCACGCTGGCTCGCGTGGTCGATCCGCGTCAGCTCCCTGCACTGGCCGAGGTCGTCGCCGCCGGTGTCTTCGACGAGGTGGTCCCGTTCGACGAAGCAGACGAAGCCGACTTCGACTTCGGCCTGCAACTCTTCCTGGACGGCCTCGCCGGCTTCATCGACCGAACCTGCCAGCCCGACGCCGGCTGACCTCTCTCATGGGTCGCACGGCTGCGGCGGGTGGGGAGTGGTCGGGGGTGGCTCGCTCAGGTCAGGGTGATGATGGCGTCGGCGGAGGGTTTGGTGGCGGCGATGAGTTTGGCGTTCGCTTCGTCGGAGCCGTAGGTGCGTTCGTGGGCTTCCTCTGGTGAGCGGCCGAAGAGCCGGTGGCGGGCTTCCAGCCGGGCGTGCCTCAGGTCGTCGTCGAGGTCGACGTACCAGCATTCGTCGAGCAGTGCCCGACCGGTTGCCCATGGCACCTGATCGAAGAGCAGATAGTTGCCTTCGGTCACTACCAGCGTGGTCTCCGGTCGCACAGGGATGCTGGCGGCGATGGAATCTTCGATCGACCGGTCGAACCTCGGCGCCCAGATCGTCTCGTCCACCGAGTCCTTCAACCGCTTGAGCAAGGCAACGAACCCGTACCCGTCGAACGTCTGCGGTGCACCCTTCACATCGGCCAGCCCGAGCTCCTCGAGGGCCGACTGCGCCAGGTGATAGCCATCCATCGGCACGAGCGCGACGTGGTGGCCGGCGGCAACGAGTTCGGCGGTGAGTTGTTCGGCGTACGTCGACTTGCCGGCGGCGGGTGGGCCGGTAATGCCAAGGATCGCGCGTCGCCCGCGGGTCGCGAGCGTGACGGCCCTGCTCAACGCTTCGTCTCGATTCAGCTCCACCCGGAGATCTTGTCAGCCGCCGCCGACGCTGCCCAGGTCTGCCCCAGATCACTCTCGTGCTGCTGCCCCACCAACCGCCGAGCCACCGACCCGACCCCCTCCAGCTGCAGTATTCCCAAGTCGCTGCCATCGAGGCGGCGGCCGAGGGTTGTTATTGAGTCGAGGCAGCGGGCTGTGCCGAGGATGGCCCAGCCTGGTCTGGTCTCGGGGGACAGGTCGAGGTCCTCGGCCAGGAGGAGTTCACCGTCGAGCCATGCTCGCTGTGACGACCGCAGCGTGCCACCCACCTCCCCGTGCCGCCCGAACACCAGTGACTCGCGGATCGCCGCCCAGCAGTTCGCCTCCAACACGACTTCGGTGGATCGCGTGACATCAGCCCCCTCCGCGACCACGAACGGCTCGCCGTGCCAGGTCAGCTGCGCCCCGTCGGTCAGCGAGATCGACACATCCCAGCTGGCCGATCCGCCGCGCATCGCGTACGCGACCGTACCCGCGGTCTCGATGATCTCCACCCGCACCGGACCTTTGATCTCGACCTGAATCTCGACCTGATCTCCCGCGAGCAACAAGGCCGAGGCCGCGATCAGCGCGACCCGGACGACCCCGTCCGGCGCCGGCAGTCGTCGCGGCGAGAGCAGCCCGGTCGTGAGCAGGCACCGATCGCGAACCGGATCGGCGACGACCTCAATGCGCGTGAGCATGGGTGTGCGTGATGAGCTCCCCGTCGTCACCGACATGCGAGTGCGGAGCCATCGGTCCGGGATCCACCGGCGTATGCGAACCACTCCGGACCACGGCGGTCATCGCGAGTACCCATTCCTTGAGCCGAAGTACCGAATCCGGATCCGTCCGCGACAAGGCCAGTACGGGCTTGCCACTCCGGGCCGCCTCGGCATCGGCGACCATCCGCGGTACGTCGACGCCGACGTACGGGGCGAGGTCGGTCTTGTTGACCACGAGCAGATCGGCACGCGCGATCCCGGGGCCGCCCTTGCGCGCGACATCGCCGCCGCCCGCGACATCGAGCACGAAGATCTGCGCATCGACGAGCGCGGGGGAGAAGGTGGCGGTCAGGTTGTCGCCACCGGACTCGACCAGGACGACGTCGAGTGGGGCGAAGTCGCGTTCGAGGTCTTCCACCGCGATCAGGTTCGGAGTGACGTCGTCGCGGATCGCCGTGTGCGGGCAGGCTCCGGTCTCGACGGCGCGGATCCGTTCGGGATCGAGTACGCCGGCCGAGCGCAACAGCCGGGCGTCCTCGTCGGTGTAGATGTCGTTGGTGATGACGCCGAGCTCGAGTTCGGCCGCCAGTTCGCGGCAGACCATCGCGATCAGCGAGCTCTTGCCGGTACCGACCGGTCCGGCGACGCCCAGGCGAAACGAGCGGTGGTTTTGGTCAGGCATGGAACAACCTCATTCTCTCGACGGCGTGAGCTTGGGCGAAGACATCGACCAGCGGAGCGCCGTACGCCGGTATGTCGGCCGACGTCGTCGTCCGGCTGACGGCGGTGACGAGTTCCTCGATGTCCGGATGGAGTCTCAGCAGCCAGCTCGCCGCTTCGGCCGGATCGACCGGGAGCAACTTGAGCGAGGCGGCCACCACGGTTTGCGCGTCGTCGTACCCGATCAGCCTGGCGGTTTGTTCGGCTGACAATCCGGTCACGGCCGCGACGACGCCAACGACAACCGGTCGTGCGATCTCCGCATCGGCCTTCAATAACTCTGCTGTGGAAGGCCAAACTCGCGACGCCAATCGCAGGTAGGCGCGCCCTTGCCTGCGAGATGCCGCCCGCAAAGCCTGGCTCGGCGTCCGCGCTGCCCAAGCGGCTTCGGCCTGTTCCACCAGCTCGCCGTCGAGGGTGAGTTGGCGCGCGACGACCGCTGTCGCGGCCTCGACCCGGACGATGGTGCGCAATCGATCCGCGGCGTACGCCGCCACGTCGGCGAGCCGCGCGCCGTCGGCACCCAGTCCGGCGCGGACTGCGGGCTCCAAACCCGCCGACTGTGTGTGACCGCCTGTGGGCAGGCGCGCGTCGGCGAGCATCAGCGCGACCAACTCGGGGGATCCCATCAGAACAGGTTGTAGAGCTGGGCGAGCGGAAGGCGTTCCGCCGGGGACGGTTCGATGAGTTCGCCGTCGACCTTGATGGCGAACGTCTCGGGGTCGATGTCGATACTCGGCAGGGCGTCGTTGTTCTTCATCTGCGCCTTGCCGATCTCGCGGGTCGGCCGGACGCCTTCCAGTCGTCGCCTCAGCCGCAGCCGATCGGCGAGCCCGTCGTCGAGGGCGGCGGGGGAGACGAACGAGATGGACAGATCCGCGCCGATCGCGTCGCCGAAGGCCGGCCGCATCAGTACCGGTTGCGGGGTGGGAATGGACGCATTCGGATCGCCGAGCGCGGCCCACGCGATCGCGCCGCCCTTGATGACGAGGCGCGGCCGCACCCCGAAGTACGCGGGATCCCAGAGCGCGAGATCGGCCAGCTTGCCCACCTCGACCGACCCGACCACATGATCGATGCCGTGGGCAACGGCCGGGTTGATCGTGTACTTCGCGACGTACCGGCGGGCGCGTTCGTTGTCGGCTGGGAGACTGGTGCTCAATGGACCGCGACGCGCCTTCATCACGTGGGCCACCTGCCACGTGCGGGTGATCACCTCGCCGATCCGGCCCATCGCCTGCGCGTCCGACGACGTCACCGACAGCGCGCCGAGATCGTGCAGAATGTCCTCGGCGGCGATCGTGGTCGCCCGGATCCGCGACTCGGCGAAGGCGAGATCCTCCGGTACGTCGGGGCTCAGGTGATGGCAGACCATCAGCATGTCGAGGTGCTCGGCGACGGTGTTCACGGTGTGCGGGAGGGTCGGGTTGGTCGACCCCGGGATGACGTGCGGGTGGCTCGCGATGGAGAGGATGTCGGGTGCGTGTCCACCGCCGGCGCCCTCGACGTGGAACGCGTGGATCGACCTGCCGGCGATCGCGTTCAGCGTCGACTCGACGAATCCGGCCTCGTTCAGGCTGTCCGCGTGCAGGGCGACCTGGAGGCCCCAGTCGTCGGCAGCCTTCAACGCGGCATCGATCGCGGCGGGTGTTGAACCCCAATCTTCGTGCACCTTGTAGCCGGCCGCGCCCGCAAGTGCTTGCTCGGCCAGCCCTTCGGCGCTGACCGTGTTGCCCTTGGCCAGCAGCAACACGTTGAGCGGAAAGGCGTCGAGGCTGCGATGCATCTGCGCGAGATGCCAAGCCCCGGGCGTGACCGTGGTCGCCTTCGAACCCTCGCTCGGCCCAGTCCCGCCGCCCACGATCGTCGTGATCCCGGTCGCCGACGCCTCGTGCAGTTGCGACGGCGACAACAGATGCACATGCGAGTCGATCGCCCCTGCGGTGAGGATCCGCCCCTCGCCAGCGATGACATCGGTCGACGGCCCGATCCGCAGCTCCGGGTGGACCCCGTCCGCGATGTCCGGGTTGCCGGCCCGCCCCAACCCCACGATCCGCCCGTCCCGGATCCCGACATCCGCCCGCACGATCCCCCACCAGTCGAGCACGAGCACGTTGGTGATCACCGTGTCGGGCGCCCCCTCAGCCCGCGTCGCCGTCCCTTGCGCCATCGACTCCCGAATCGATTTCCCCCCACCGAAGATCGCCTCCTCACCCCCAACCGTGCGATCCTCCTCCACCTCAATCCACAAGTCGGTATCACCCAATCTGACCTGATCACCAACCGTCGGCCCGTAGAGCGCGGCGTACGCGGCCCGCGAGATCTCAGCCATCGTTCTTCACCTCGCTCCCAGGTGCCGAACGCTTCAACTGGATCCCTGGCACCAGACGTCGGCCGGCCAGCGCGACGGCGATGACCTCTCGTGATGCCCCGGGCTCGAACCGCTGCGAGGTGCCGGAGGGGATGTCCAGGCGGAAGCCGTGGGCTGCGTCGCGGTCGAAGGCTAAGGCGGTGTTGGCGTCCGGTAGGTGTAGGTGCGAGCCGATCTGGACTGGGCGGTCGCCGGTGTTGACGATCACCAGCGTCAGCTTTGCGCGGTCGGCGTTGAGTTCGATGGAGCCGGGCGCGACTCGCACTGCTCCGGGGCCCCAGTTGGTGAGGGCTGCGTCGCCAGCTGGCTGTGGGGCTGGGTTCGTGTTGCCCGCCCCCTGTCCTTCATTGCTAAGTCTACTGCTGCTGGTCATGGGATTCCCGTTCAGATGATGGGGCTGTGGATAGTGACCAGTTTTCGGCCGTCGGGGAACGTTGCTTCGACCTGTACGTCGGTGAGCAGGTCCGCGACGCCGTCCATCACCTGGTCTCGGCTGAGTACCAGGCGGCCTTGTTCCATCAGGTCTGCGACGAGGGCGCCTTCGCGGGCGCGTTCGATGACCCAGGTGCTGAGGAGGGCGACCGCCTCGGGGTGGTTGAGGAGCACCCCCCGGGCCAGGCGGTCGCGGGCGACCATGCCGGCCACGGAGAGCAGTAGCTTTTCGATTTCGGATGGGGTGAAGTTCACGTTTGGGCCGCCAGGACGTGATCGGCGACCTTGTCGGTGCTTAGGCAGAGTGAGCAGACATACGCGTCGTGCGTCTCGCAGGCAGTCATGTCCGGGCGCTCGTAGTCCTGCCGGCACACGTGACAACTCAGTACTGCGCCCGACGGGTTGCCGTGTTCGTCGTACATCGGCAGGTCGATCCCGTCGCTGGTGCGACGCAGGTAGTACTTGCCACGCGTCGCGATGGCCAGCACCGGCGGCAGGACGAGGGCGAGCACGATCGCGACCAGCGGCGAGTACGGCTTGATCGCATCGCCGAGTCCGCCGAAGAACACCAGGATCGAGACGCCCGCGGCGACCGCCATCGACACGAACCCGACCGGGTTCACGGCGTAGAGCATGCCGCGACGGAACTCGGGCTCCTTCGGCGACAGCTTCAGCAGGTACTTGTTGAAGACGATGTCGGAGGCAACGACCACGATCCACGCGATGCCGCAGTTGGCGTAGAAGCCGAGGATGGTGTTGAGGAAGTCGAACATGTTGGCTTCCATCAGCACGAGCGCGATCACCAGATTGAGACCGAGGAACACGAGTCGCCCGGGATAGTGCCGGGTCAGCCGGGTGTAGGAGTTGGTCCACGCCAGCGAACCGGAGTACGCGTTCGTCACGTTGATCTTCACCTGGCTGATGACGACCAGTACTACGGCCAGCGTCATCGCGAGCCAGCCGGGCAGGAAGCCCTGGTAGATCTCGAGGAACTGGTGGACCGGCTCGTTGGCCACCGCGGCGCCGTCGGTCAGATTGGCGATGAGGTAGACGGCGAGGAAGAGGCCGATCACCTGCTTGATCGCGCCGAAGATCACCCAGCCCGGTCCGGCGAGCAGCATGTGGGTCCACCAGCGACGCGAGTTCTCCGGCGTCTTCGGCGGCATGAAGCGCAGGTAGTCGATCTGCTCGGCGATCTGCGCGATCAGCGACAGGCAGACGCCGGCCGCGAGCAGCATCGAGCCGACATCGGTCGCGCCCTTGCCCTCCTCGCCCTGGTAGTCGAAGAACGACGAGACCGACTCCGGGTGCGAGACGACCAGATAGACGAACGGCAGCACCATCAGCAGCAACCACAGTGGCGTCGTCCAGACCTGCAGCGTGGACAGCACCTTCATGCCGTAGATCACCAGCGGGAAGATCACCACCGTCGAGACGGCATAGCCGAGCCAGAGCGGTATGTTCAGGCCCAGTTTCAGGCCCTGGGCCATGATCGAGCCTTCGAGCGCGAAGAAGATGAACGTGAACGACGCGAAGATCACGTTCGTCACCACCGACCCGTAGTACCCGAAGCCGCTGCCGCGGGTGATCAGGTCGAGGTCGATGTTGTAGCGCGCGGCGTAGTACGCGAGCGGCAGGCCGGTCGCGAAGATGACGACGGCGAAGATGCCGATGCCCCACAGGGCGTTCGTGGTGCCGTAGGCGATGCCGATGTTCGCGCCGATCGCGAAGTCGGCCAGGTAGGCGATACCGCCGAGCGCGGAGACGGCGACGACACCGGTCGACCACTTGCGGTACGAGCGCGGCGCGAACCGCAGCGTGTAGTCCTCGAGCGTCTCGCGGGTGGCGGCGGTGGGTTCCGGCGGGGTGGCACTGCGGTGGTCGATCGAGGGTTCAACGGTCATGGCGAACTCCTGCGGCACCTTCGGGCGGGATGGTGCAAGGCGCCCGGCGACGCTGCCGGAACTGATGCACCCGAATGGAAGGAACCTAGGAACGCCGCGTTACGTGGGTGTTTCCAACTCGCTAAGCTCGTGTATTTCCATCTGGAAACATCCGTACTACGCCCGCCGGGGCCACGGACCCCGCAATCGATGGCTGCTCCGCGGACGGCGGGGGCCCCGCGTCAGAGTGAGCGTTGGAGCTGGCGGAGTCCGCCGGCGAGACCTTGCAGCCGGTCGTCGCCGAGTTCGGTGGCGATCGCGGACTCGATCCGGCGCTCCTCGGCGCGCAGCCGCTCAGCGACCGTGGTGCCGACCGGGGACAACGCGGTGACCACGCGACGCCGGTCGTCGGCGTGGATCCGCCGGACGACCAGACCGCGTTCGACCAGTTTGTCGACGTGCCGGGTCAGGCTCGCGTTCGGCAGGACCGCGGTCGAGGCGAGGGTGGACATCGGCAGACCGGGCTCGTCCGCGAGTGCCGACATCACCCGCCACTGCTCCAGCGACAGGCTGAACTCGGCCAGGATCGGCAGCAGTTGTTGCTCGATCCGGCGTTCGGCCTGCTTCAGCAGCAGGAGCAAGCTCGACGTCATCGGTCAGTCCTCACGCTGTCTCACGGTGTGGCGAATATAGCTCAGCACTCCGATTTTCCACCTGGACTGCGCCACACTGGTCACGATGCTGAGGAATTCCGGCGTACGCGAGGTGCTGTCGATCGCGTTCGTGGTGCCCTTACAAGGCCCAACCGGCATCTACGGTCCGTCCTGCCTGGCCTGCGGACAGCTCGCGGTCGAGCAGCTCAATGCCGGCAGCGGGATCGCCGGGCGTCAGGTCGAGCTCGTCCAGGTCGATGCCGGCCGTCGGCCGGCCGTCGTCGCGGAGGAGGTCGGCCGGTTGGTGGACAGCGGCCGCGTCGATGCCGTCGCGGGCTGGCACATCTCCGCCGTACGCGTGGCCCTCACCCAACGGATCGGCGGCAAGGTCGTCTACGCGTTCGCCGCGATGCACGAGGGCAGCGACGACACCCCTGGCGTCTTCATGCTCGGCGAGCGCCCGGTCAATCAGTTGCTTCCGGCAACACACTGGATCCGCGAACAGCACGGCGTACGCCGCTGGGCCGTGGTCGGCAATGACTACGTCTATCCGCGCGTGACTGCCTCGACCACCACGCAAGCGCTCAGAGGGTCGGGCTCTTCGGTGGTGCAAGCGGACTTCGTTCCGTTGGGCACCTCTGACTTCAAGGGCGTGATCCAAGACCTGGAGCAGACCCAGGTCGATGGCGTGATCATGCTGCTGATGGGCCAGGACGCCGTTCACTTCAACCGCCAGTTCGCCAAGGCCGGCCTGAGCGACAGACTGCTCCGGCTCAGCCCGGCCATCGAGGAGAACACCCTGCTGGCCGCCGGATCTACGGCAAACAAGGGTTTGTATGCGGCAGCGGCGTACTTCGATGGCCTCGCCACCGTCGAGAGCGGTGAGTTCGCCCGGGACTACTACACCCGTTTCGGCACCTGGGCGCCGGCCCTCAACGCGGTCGGCGAGTCCTGCTACGAGGCGGTTCGATTCCTTGCCCGGTTGGGCGAAATGGCCGGTTCGATCGCCATCGACGCGGTCTCCGCACTGCCCACCGGGCACTTCTACGACAGCCCACGCGGGCTCCTGCGGCTCGACGGAAACCTCGTCGACCAGGATGTCTACCTGGCCGTCGCGGACGGACTCGAATTCACCGTGGAAGATCAGATCGCCAAGATCGGCTGAGCCATCCCCAGCAGGCCGGATCTCGGCTACTGTCGATCGGCATGTTGCAGGAACTCGCCAACTTGCTCATCCCCGCGCCGGAGTTCTCGATCCGCCCGAACACACTGCACGGAGACGAGATCATCCTGCGCGGCCAGCCCTTCACCGAGGACGACGGGGAATGGCTCGATCGCAGCGTCGTCGAAGGGTTGCTGCGCGACCCCCGCATCCAGCCGGTACTGATCGGCCGGTTCGAGGATCACGGCGTCGGCGCCCATCGGTTCGACGGCCGGAGCAAAGTCTGGCGGCCGTTCGTCCTGGCCAACTACATCCGCGACGACGGCTCGCCACCCGACGGCGCCGACACCTGCCTGGTCGCCTACCGCTGGACCTCCCCAACAGGCAAAGCCCTCCTGGTCTTCGAACTCGACTGCTGAACCGAGAGTTGGAAGCCACCGCCGCTCGAGTGACGGCTAGCCACGCTTGAGGTCGGCGAACAGTTGCTGCTCGGTCCGGCCGAGCTGGGCGGTCATGATCAGGTCGCGCCGGCTCTGGTCGGTTCCTCGAGTGGCCAGCTCCTGGCAGAGCCTGAGGACCTTGGCCCGGCCGTACTTGCGGACCAGGTGGTCGACGGCCAGCCAGCCGATCGCGTACGAGCTGTCCGGCGTTTTGTAGAACTGCTCGTCGGACGGCAGCGTGTTCGCCTTACTCAAGTACTCCGCGCGGGCCAGCTTTCGGTGCCGGTCGAGGTCGGCGTCCGGTTCACCGGCGATCGGCTGACTTTCGACATACCCGGCCGCGCCCTCATCAAGCCAGCGCGGCGCCCACGGTCCGTACCCCAGGAGGGCGACATCAGCGGTTGCTTGACCTGAGGCTGTCCCGGCACGTAGCTCAGTTTCGCGAAGCCGAACTGCACAAGATTCCCGAACAACACCTTCTGGGCCGCCAGCAGCTTCTTGTTCCGCGGATCGACATCGGCCAGGAACTGAGCTTCGTTCTTCTTCAGCACCGCGGCTGCTCGACGCCGCAGGATGGCATCGACAGCGGGTTTGGCAGCAGCATCAACCTGTACTGCGGTCGGCAGCGGGCTACTCGAGACCGGAACCGGAACCGGAGCCGGCGACTCGCCGCCGTCTGCGTGCCCTCGCCAAGCCGCCCCGCCCGCAACGGCGCAACCCGCGACGACCACCACCCCGGCAGCCGCCAGCCATCCGCGCCGACCCATCAAATCTCCCCCGGCGCCCTGCCCGCGTCTACCAGCGGGCGCTCATCTCTATCACGAAACACCAGCCGGAAGGTCGTCCCAGCCGGAGACGAACCAGTGGACCGCGCCAGTTGCCGGGTCGTACGACGGGCGGTTGAGTGTGCCGATGTTGCCGCCGTAGACGTGGATGCCGACGGTGGGCTCGTCGCCGGTCGCCACCACGGAGTGGACGTCGTCGTCGGTCGTGCAGCACACGGTGACCTGCCCGCGTTGCCAGGCGTGCTCACCGGCCGGCGTCAGGGGTTTGCCGACCGCGGAACCAGTGGGCTTGACGTACCGGATCTCTCGTTCCGTGCCGGAGTAGATTCCGACGACGCCCCAGGTCTCGTGTCCGTGTACGGGCGTGCGTTGCCCGATGTTCCAGACCACCGACGCCAGTGACCAACTCTCGTCAGGTGCGATGTAGAGCGGATATGTCAGATGGCGCACCGGTGATGGCCGGACGAACTCCGGCGGAAGCTGGTAGCCGGCGGCTAACAGAGCTGACAGCAGCGGCGCGACCCGCTGGGTGATTTCGTACTGGTCGTCGCTGCTGCCGACGACGTGCCCCACCTCGTCGATGAAGGCCTGCAAGTCATCAGATTGCATGGTCGAACTCCTTTGAACGTCTTGGAAAGCTCAGCGCTTCGGCTCAGCGCAGGACCCGATAGGTCACGTGCGAGACCGTGCTAGCCGCCCTCGCGTACACCTGCTCGAGCTGCAGGGCCGGGACGCCGTCGAAGATCCGGCTGCCCCCGCCGAGCGTGAGTGGCACGATGTGCAGCCGCAGTTCCTCGATCAGGCCGGCGGCGAGGTACTGGTTGATGGTGTACGCGCCGCCCTGGATCGAGATCTCGCGATCTCCGGCTGCCGCCCGCGCCCGGTCCAGTGCCGCCTCGATGCCGTCGGTGACGAAGTGGTAGGTCGTGCCGCCCTCCATCGGCTGTGGATCGCGCGGGTGATGGGTGAGCACGAAAACGTCGGTGTGGTACGGCGGATCCTCACCCCACCACCCGTTCCACGGACGGTCCCACTCGCCCCGCACCGGGCCGAACATGTTCCGGCCCATGATGTACGCCCCGGACGGCGTGATCTGGTCGAGTTCGGCCCGGTTCTCGTCGGCGTTCTCGAACATCCAGGCGTGCAGCCGGTCCCCCCAGCCGTCACCGCCGTCTTCGCCGAAGGGGCGTTTCTCGGTCTGGTTCGGGCCGGCCCCGTAGCCGTCGGCAGAGACCGTGATGTTGGCGATGACCCTGCTCATGAGGTGCCTCCCTGGAGATCGGATGAAATGCCGCTACCGCAAGCATGAGGCGCCCGCATTCATGTCGTCCAATGCCGATCTTGGAGGATTCGCATTGATATTGTTGATCCATGGTGAGCCTGGTGCACCTCAAGGTTCTGGCCGCGGTGGCGCGGCACCGGTCGGTGACCGAAGCGGCGAAGGAGTTGCACTACTCGCAGCCCTCCGTCAGCCACCACCTGTCGCGGCTGGAGGCGGCGGTCGGGGTCAAGGTCGTTCAGCGCGTCGGTCGCGGGATCCGCTTGACCCCCGAAGGTGAACTGCTGGCCCACCGGGCCGGCGAGATCCTGGGGCGCCTCGACGCGGCGACCAGCGAACTCGCGGCCCAGGTCGGCCTCCGCTCCGGACGGGTCCGGGTGGCCGCCAACGCGTCGGCCCTGGCCACGATCGTGCCCCAGGCGGCGAGCCTGCTGGCCGAGGCCTATCCGGGCGTCGAGCTGGTCGTGTTCGACCGCCATCCGGTCGAAGCGCTGCAGATGCTGCGGCACAGCGAGATCGACGTCGCCCTCATCTTCCGGTACGCCGACGCCCCGATCGAGGAGGACGGATTCCGCCTCGTGCAGGTCGGCGAGGACCCGATCTACCTCATCAGCCAGCAGGCCGGCGACAGCCTTGCCAACCACCGCGACTCCGCCTGGATCGGTGGCTGCGAGCGCTGCCAGGAGGAACTGACCAAGGTGTGTCAGCGAGAAGGGTTCACGCCCCGCATCGGCTCCCACAGCGACGACATGGTCGTCGTACAAGCTCTGGTCGCCGCCGGTGTCGGTGTCACCACCCTGCCCGGACTCGCGCTCCGAGCCCACCGCCGACCCGACATCCACGCCACCGAACTCGACAGTTCTCCTCGCCGGATCTTCGCCGTCACCTACGGCGAACCGCCAGACCCACCCGCCTCCGCCGCCCTGATCCAGGCCCTCATCGACTCCGCTCGTCAGTTGGCGCAATGAACAATCTGCCACCAGTCACCACGCACGAATGGTCCGCGGAGTCGGACGCTGCCCACATCGCGGCGATCCGCGCCGACGCGGCTCGCTATTCGCGTGGCGGCCTCGTCCATCTCGTCCTGGAGGTTGTCGCCTACCCGGTGGACGAAGCGGAAGCCGGTACGACGAACCGCGTGCTGGTCACGCTCCACGCCGACGGCTCGATCTCGGTCGAGGACAACGGACGCGGCACCAACGTGTTCTTCGACGACAACGGCAAGCCGGTGGTCAAGCCGATCATGGCGACCCGCGATCTTCGCTTCTTCGACAAACCCGAAGCCGAGCAACTCCCCGACGGCCTCCCGCGGACCGGCATGTCCGTCGTCGCGGCGCTCAGCACCTGGCTCACCCACGAGAACCGCCGCCTCGACGGCGCCTGGCTCCGCCGCTACAACCACGGCCTGCCCGACAGCGAACTGACCGAGATCGAGGCCGGCCCGCACACCGGCACGGTCGTCCACTTTCAGCCCGACCCCGCGCTCTTCGGCGATCAACCGCTGACAAAGGAAGAGCTGGTGCCATTGCTCGCCGCCTTCACCACAGACGCGACCATCGAGGTCCGTACGGTCTAGCTATTCGTCCGGCGGAGGTGGTTCCTCGGCGCCTTCGGCTTCGTCTCGGGCGGCCCACTCGAGCAGGGTGTCGAGGGAGTAGGCGGTGTCGTCGATGGTGGCGTGCAGGTCGCCGAGCTTGGCGAAGCGGTCCGGGACGGTCGCGATGGTGAAGGCCTTCGGGTCGACGTCGTCGATCTCGTCCCAGCTGATCGGGGTCGAGACAGTGCCTTCGGGGTTGCCGCGGACGGAGTACGCGCTGGCGATGGTGTGGTCGCGGGCGTTCTGGTTGTAGTCGACGAAGAGCTTCTTCGGGTCGCGGTCCTTGCGCCACCAGGTCGTCGTGACGTCCTCGGGCGCGCGCCGCTCGACCTCCCGCGCGAACGCGAGCGCGGCGCGGCGTACGTCAGAGAAGCCGTGCTCGGGCTTGATCCGCACATAGATGTGGATTCCCGAACCGCCGGACGTCTTCGGGAAACCGGTCGCGCCCAGGTCGTCCAGTACTTCGTGCGCGACGTGCGCGACCCGGCGTACCCGGTCGAACGGGCACTCGGGCATCGGGTCGAGGTCGATCCGCCACTCGTCGGGCTTCTCGGTGTCGGCGCGGCGCGAGTTCCAGGGGTGGAACTCGACCGTCGACATCTGCACCGCCCACGCCACATGAGCGAGCTCCGTGACGCACAACTCGTCCGCGGTCCGGTTGTAGCGCGGGAAGTGCACCCGGACGGTCTCCATCCACGGCGGAGCGCCCTGGGGTAGTCGCTTCTGGTGCACCTTGTCACCGGCCACGCCGGACGGGAACCGATGCATCATGCACGGCCGCTCCCGCAGTGCACGCACGATCCCGTCACCGACGGACAGGTAGTACTGCACCAGGTCGAGCTTGGTTTCACCGCGCGCGGGGAAGTACACCCGGTCCGGATTGGAGATCCGCACCGTCCGATCCCCGACCTCCAGTTCAACCGCCGGCGACTTGCTCTTGCTCGCCTTCGACTCCGCCATGCCAACAACCTAACCGGCCGGTCCGACATCCGGCAGCAACCACGGCCCAGCTACTGAGCCGTGGCAGCCGTCGTACTGCGGTCAGGCGAGGCGGGTCAGCCAGTGGTGGGGGTCTGGGGAGCGGCCGTGCTGGAGGTCGAGCAGGGACTTGCGCAGCGTGGCAGTGACCGGGCCGACGCCGT
Organism: Kribbella sp. CA-294648; assembly: GCF_050943845.1. Lineage (NCBI taxonomy): Bacteria > Bacillati > Actinomycetota > Actinomycetes > Propionibacteriales > Kribbellaceae > Kribbella > Kribbella sp. CA-294648. The sequence goes on along the minus strand of NZ_CP191981.1, from coordinate 6,725,155 downwards.
GGTTGACCGCGTGATCGCCGATGACCACCTCACCGCCTTCCCAGGCCAGCCGGCCGATCGGGGTGATCACTGCGGCGGTCCCGGAGGCGAAGACCTCGGCGATGTCGCCACTGCGGACACCGTCGCGCCAGTCGTCGGCAGAGATGCGGGTCTCCACCACCTTGTGGCCGAGGTCGGCTGCCAGCTCCAGTACCGAGCCGCGGGTGACGCCTTCGAGGATCGAGCCGGACAGCTCGGGCGTGGCGATCCGGCCGTCGGCGTACACGAAGAAGATGTTCATGCTGCCGCTCTCCTCGATCCAGCGGCGCTCCACTGCGTCGAGGTAGGCGACCTGGTCGCAGCCGTTCGCGACGGCTTCGGCCAGTGCGGCGAGGCTGGCTGCGTAGTTGCCGCCGCACTTGGCCGCGCCAGTGCCGCCTGGGGTCGCGCGGATCGACGTACTGGACAGCCAGATGGAGACGGGCTTGGGGCCGGTGTCGAAGTACGCGCCGGCCGGGGAGGCGATCACCCCGAAGAGCACCTCCTGCGCCGGGCGCACGCTCAGTGCGGGCTCAGTGGCGATCATGTACGGCCGCAGGTAGAGGCTGGTCTCGCCACTGCCCGCTGGTGGCACCCACACCTCGTCAACTGTCACCAGTGCGCGAAGGGCCGCGACGAATGCGTCCTCTGGCACCTGCGGCAGCGCGAGCCGCTGGGCGCTCCGGGTGAAGCGGGCAGCGTTGGCCTCCGGCCGGAACGCCCACACCGACCCGTCCTCGTGCCGGTATGCCTTCAGCCCTTCGAAGATCTCCTGCGCATAGTGCAGTACTGCGGCCGCCGGGCTGACCTTGAGCGGCGCGTACGCAGTCACCTTCTGGTCATGCCAACCGCGCTCACTGGTCCACGAGGCAAGCACCATGTGGTCGGTGAAGGACTGCCCGAAGCCCGGCTTGGCCAGTACCGCAGTACGGGCCTCTGCTGTCGCGGGAGCCGCACTGAGCTCGACCTGGAAGTCCCACGCGTCTGTCACTGTCGCTGCCTGATTCTCGCCTGTCACTCTCGGCACGCTACCCCTGCTGCCAGCTGGAACTCGAGCCGCTGCCCACACTGCGGTTCTCATACGGCCTGCGCCTCAGCAGTGCGCTGAAGTCCCACACAGCGGCCCGCCCCAGATCAGACCCCCGTACTGCGGCCAGCACGTGGCCGGCCGTGTCGTACAGGTGGTGGGTGTGCCACTGGTCGGGCAGCTCCACCAGGACTCGCATGGCCACCGCCAGGCCGGCCGCGACGTCGCCGTCCATCACGAGGCAGTGGGCAACCACCAACTCCAGCTCAGCCCGCTCGGTGGTTTCCGACGCGCGCAGCCCCAGTGCCTGGTCAAGAGCCACGTACGCGCTGGGGGTGTCGCCGAGCGTCGCCCACACCCGGCCCTCGACGGAGCACGTCTCCGAGCCGCTCCACGCGAACGGCGAACTGCTCGCTGCCGCGCGGTCCGACAGCTCGGCCGTCACTGCCTGGAGATCGCGCACCGCCTGCCCGACCCCGTCTGCTTCGCCCTGTGCCGCCAGCACCCGGGCCCGTGCCGCAAGAGCTCGCGCGACCTCGTCCGGTCCGTCTGCCAGCGTCAGTGCGTCGTCGGCGAGCTCGAGGAGGTCGCGGAGGGGACGCTGCTCGGCCAGCCCGCTGGTCGCCGCCCAGCTCCGGGCCAGACTGGCGATCCGGCGCTCGGTGGAACCGTCGGCAGTCGCGCGGGCCGTCCGCCACCAGCGCCCGGCCGTGCGGATCCTGCCGAGCTGCGCGAGAGTCAGGGCGATCAATACGGCCAGCTCAGCCGCTGGAACAGCAAGAGCAGCCGAACCAGCCGCGGCGCTCGCACGCAGCAGCTGGAGATCCGCGGTGAGCTCCGGCAGGCGCTCGGCCGGGGGAGTCGTGGCGAACTCCCGGCCGTGGCTGCTCACCACAGCGCGCCACTCAGCGACCTCCTGCCCTGGGCCGAACGACCCGGCGAGCTCGTGCCGGACCGCCTCGAGCAGCTCCACCCCGGCGGCCGGCCCAGCCCGCCCGGCCGGTCCTTCGAGAGTGGCCCCATCGAGAGCGGCCCCTGCGAGAGCCGGTGTCTCGGCGGGTGTGGCCGGGCCGGTGGCAGCTTCGGGCGGCGCCGGTGGATGAGCCTGCTCGTAGGCGGTCGTCAACGCCGGGCTGGTGCCCAGCTCCCGGTCGCACAGGCGGGCGAGGTGGGCTGAGCCCGGGCGCCGGCCGCGCTCGACCTGGGACAGGTAGCTGTGGTCGTAGCCCACTCGGGTGGCAAGCTGCCGCAAGCTCAGGGCGGCTGCCTCCCGGGACCGCCTCAACTGCACGCCGAACGCTGCCTCAGCCACAGGATCCTCCCCTGCTCGAGCTGCCGGTCTGGCCGGCCCACTGGTCACGCCTGGTGGTTGCGGTGCGTAGCGAAAACGTACAAGGCCCTACCGACAGAACCCGCCGCGGCGCCGCCCGGACAGCACCCAGACAGCAACCACAGCCTCCTGAAACCCTTGGAGAGCTGGCCTTTGAGTGCTGCGAGTGCTGCGAGTGCTGCCAGTGCTGTGGTGACTGTGGGCTGTTCGGGCAGCCCACAGCTCACACCTGGTGACCACACCCCCTCACCAACCAGCCTTGGACCATGAACACTCCGCAGCCAGAGCCAAGGCTCTTCCACCTGGTCCGGCCGTCCGGCACAGTCGCCGAGGGAGTCGAGTGGTCCGACGGCGCGGTGACGCTGCGCTGGCGGGGGCAATGGCCGGTGACGTCGGTCTGGGAGGGCGGTGTCGACGCGGTACTGGCGGTGCACGGCCGCAACGGCGCCGAACTCCGCTGGCTCCCCACACCTCCTGGCGCCGCCGCACCAGCCGGTACTGCGGCCGCTGGTGGGCGACCGGCGGAGCAGCGGATGGATTGGCAGGTGGTCAATGGGTTGCGGCTGGCCGCACCGGGGGTAGATGGGAGGTGTGTCAGCTGTGGACTCGTCTGGCCGTGCCTGAGTTGTGGGCCGTGACGAGAGAACGCTGTCAGCGGGCTGGGGGCCCGTTTAGTCTGATGTCCGCCGAGCAGGAACCGTTCGAAGAGGTCGCAGTTGCCAGACGAATTCGAGGATCAGGACGGTCCGTCCCCCGTCCACCACTCCATCCTCACCGACCCGTTGGACGAGTTGGACGCGCAGCTGAGCCGGCTGCGCAACGTTGCCGACGAGTTGCGCGGCTCGCGGGGCAAGCCGATTTTCGCGGGCGACCAGGTGGAGCTGATCGAGGACGGGCCGACGCTGCTGCGCACCTACGAGCGGCTGCAGGAGGACGCGCAGCGCGAAGTACGGGTGCTGGATCGGCCGCCGTATGTGACTCCGCCGTCGTCGCAGCAGCAGCTGGAGCTCGATCGGTTGCGGGCCGGCGTCGGGTACCGGGCGATCTACGGCACGGAGGTGTTCGAGAGCCAGGACATCCTGGGCGTGCTGCCGGCGCTGCAGTCGGCCGGTGAGGTCAGCCGGGTGCTCGCGCAGGTGCCGATGAAGATGGCGGTCGGCGACGACGACACTGCGCTGATCGGCCTGACCAAGAGGGCGGTGGGCGACTACCACCTGCTGATCCGCTCGTCCGGGCTGCTGGACGGGCTGATCGCGACCTTCGAGATGCTGTGGGGACTGGCGATCCCGATGCCCGGCCTGCCGTTCAGCGGTGAGTTCTCCGGGCTGCGGCCGCGCGACCGCGACATCCTGTTGCTGCTGGCCGGGGGAGCGACCGACGACAAGATCAGCCGTCACCTGCGGATCAGCCCGCGGACGACGCAGCGCCGGGTCCGCGCCCTGATGGAATCACTCGGCGCCCAGACCCGCTTCCAGGCCGGCGTACAAGCGGCCCGTCGCCGCTGGATCTAGCAGCGGGCGCCCCGGTCGGCATCGGACCGGGGCGCGTCTGGGTCAGCTGATCGTGAGGATCTTGTTTGCTGTGAAGGCCTGGGTGTGGTCGGCGTCGGCCGGTAGCCAGACGCGGTAGGCGATCTGGCCGCGGATTGCCGGCTTGATGCCGAAGGCGTAGGCGCCGGAGGTGCTCAGCTTGACCGAGGCAATCGACTTCCAGGTCTTGTTCGCATACTGCTGCAGGTAGACCGGCTTGCCGTAGTGCGCCGGAGCGACGTACCCGGAGAACTTTGTCGCCTGCCCGAGCCGGATCGTCGCCGGCGACAGTGTCGCTGAGATCGTCGGCGTCACCTGCACGGTGATGTCGGCGGTCCGGGTGCCCATCAGATCCGCGTTGCCGGGAAAGGTGAGCATGTACACCGACGACACCGCCGGCTGGTGAGCCACAGCAACGGTCCCGGTCGACGACGACTTCGGCGCCGCCAGCAGCTTGAACGTGGACACGTTCTTCGGCCGCACATAGACGTTTACCGCCAGCCCGGCGTATGCCTTGTTGTCGATCCTCAGAGTGCTCCCACGCAGGGTGATCGATCCGCCGTACGTGATGAGCGTCGGCGTCGTGCTGATGCCCGACTTCATCCCGAGCAACCGCGTGACTGCCGCCGGGCTGACTTTGCCGCTGCGGTCCTTCACCCAGGCCGCGAACGTGTATGTCGTGCCCTGCGCCAGACCAGTCGCCTTCACCGCAGCCGCCGTGCCCGCATACACGAGCGTCCCGCTCGTCAATGTCGGTACCTGGCTCCCCGCGTTTCGCCGTACGATCACCTGATCCAGGTCGGCCATCGCAGGAACCTTCCACGAGAGGTTCGCGGCCAGGTAGGCCCCACTCGCGTCGAAGGTTCCCACCGGCATCGGCGCCGTGTCGGCCGTCGCGAACACGCTGCTGAACGGCGCGAGCCCACTCCCGTCCGCCTCATGGACGCCGGTTACGACGATCCGGTACGGCGCGTTGTCGAGCAGCGGCGCGTTCGGGGTGATCACGGCCTGCCTGGTGGCCGCGTCGTAGGCGACGGTCCCGCCCACCGTGCTGCCGGTCTTGCCGTTGACGAGGCGTACCGTGGAGGCCGAAACGCTGTCCGCGACCACGGCCCGTGCAAACGTCACCGACGGACGCACTGTCACAGCGGCGGCCGTGGACGAATCAGCCGGCTGCACGTCCTGCACCGGGTAGTCGATTCCCGTGGTCGCGCCACCAGAGCCCTCCGGCGAAACGGTCAGGTTGTACCGCCGGGTGTCCCGCGAACCGTTGTCGTTGCGCACGGCAATGAAGATGGGACTGGTCGTCATGGTGACGTCGACGGTCGCAGTCAACCAGGCAGGCTCCGGACAGCCCGTGTCCGGGTCGATCGGCGTCGTCGGGTACGGCGTGGCCGCATGGCCGAGCGACCGTAGGTTGCTGTCGTACACGTCTACCCGCGGGCCCATGTTCGACGAGTAGCTGCAGTTGAACTCGTTTCCCTGCACCGTCACTCGGAGCTTGTCGGACGTCGTCGCGGTCCATTTGTACCAGTCGACCTCGCCTTCGGTGCTGATTTGGGTGGCGGCAAAAGTCGTCATCAAATGAAGTGCACGCTCCGGCTGGTCATTCCCGTCCGGCGCAACAACCGGGAAGTCCGTGGTCCACTTGCCACCAAGAGCGGCGTACGCGTCCAGGATGCCGGCACCGTAGTAGGGGTCGGTGCCACGCGGACCAGCGTCACGGGACAGCGCCTTCAGCCGCTGAGCGACCTGAGCCGCGGTGAGCGACGGCCGCTTGTTCTTCACCAGAGCCGCGACCCCGGCGACGATCGGCGCGGAGCAGGAGGTGCCGGTGCAGTACCAGTAGGGCTCGTAGCCTGACGGTGTCATCGACCGGACACCGGTGCTGAGGATGTCCCAGCCAGGAGCGGCGATGTCCACCCAGTCGCCGTACGAGCTGAAGTGGGTCAGCGCACCACCGGCGTTGGTCGCCGCGACGGCGAGCACCTCGGGGTACGACGCCGGGAACTGTACGACGTTGTTGCCGTCGTTTCCGGCCGCGGCCACCACGACAACCCCCTTGGCGACCGCACGCTTCACTGCGTCGTGCAGGACGACGTTGTCGGTGTCGCCACCGAGCGACAGGTTGATCACCTTGGCGCCGTGGGTGACCGCCCAGTCGATGCCCTCGGCGATGTCCGCGTCGTACCCCTCGCCGTTCGCGTCCAGGACCTTGACCGGCATCGCCTTGACATTCCAGCCGACACCCGCGACGCCGATGGAGTTGTTGGCGCTCGCGGCGATGATGCCCAGCATCATCGTGCCGTGGCCGTTGTCGTCGACCGGGTTCGGCCGGGTGCTCGAGACCGCGTTATAGCCCGGCACCAGATGCCCGGCCAGGTCGGGATGACCGGCGTCGACGCCGGTGTCGAGGACGGCAACGATCTGGTTGCCGGTCGTCCTCGAGAGATCCCAGGCCTGCGGCACCCGCACGGTGTTCAGGTAGGTCCGCTGGTCGGTGGTGTAGTACTCGTCGTTCGGTGCGGCGGCGATGTGGCGCTTGTAGTTCAGCGACGCCAACTCGACCGTCGGGTCGGCTTTGACCTTCTTCAGCAGCTCAGGCGCCGGCAGGCCGCCCGTGATCTTCACGACGTTCGAGGTCACGGAATCCTCGGCGGTCGCACCGACCTTGGCGACCGCGGCCTTCCGGGCCGAGGACGTGGCCTTGGGCTTGAACTTCACCATCACCGCGTTCGGCTCGAACTCGGTCTTCGCGGCGGTGTGGTGAGCGGTGAACGGCGGCCGGTAAGGACCGGGTTCGGCGGCGGAACCGGACGAACCAGTCACAGCGACCAAACCACCTGCGACCAGGCCCGCAGGCACGACCAGACGCAGCAAACGGACAGAGCGGGACAACGCAGACCCCCAGGGCCTCGACAAGGCGGGAACGGACCGCAAGCGCGGCACCACCGTTCATCGCCAACCCCACCGTCGGCGTTACGACTTCGCGAAAAGCCTTACCAACAATCTGCGCGCCGCGGTGCTCAGCACGGAGACGGGTTTCCCACACGGGCGGAGATCCGACAGGGCGATGCCTTGACCGGGAATTTTGAAGGCTCTCTACTTAATACACGCTCATCGCTGGAGGTCCGCCCATGCGTTCACGGTGCTCTGCCGCCCTTCTCGGGTTCCTGCTGGTTGTCGCCGGACTGGTCGGCGTCCCGCAGACCGCGCAGGCGGCGAACCTGTTGACCAACCCCGGGTTCGAGGCGGGGTCGCTGACCGGATGGACCTGCTCGGGTGGCTCGGTGATCACCAGTCCCACTCGCTCGGGCGGCTTCGCTCTCAACGGAGCAGTGTCGGCGTCAGACCTCGCCAAGTGCAGCCAGACCGTGGCGGTGCGGCCAAGTACGGCGTACACGTTGTCGGCCTGGGTGCGTGGGTCCTACGTGTATCTGGGCGTCACTGGCGGTGCCTCCACCTGGACACCGTCGGCGAGCGGCTACACGCAACTGACCGTCGCCTTCACGACGAGTGCCAGCCAGACGTCGGCGCAGATCTACCTCCACGGTTGGTACGGCCAACCGGCGTACCAGGCCGATGACGTCAACCTGGACGGCCCCGGTGGCGACCCGCCGACCGGTGGCGCTCCCGGCGTACCAGGGACGCCTTCAGTCACCAGTACTACGAACAGCGCGATCTCACTGAGCTGGCCGGCCTCCACGGGGACAGTCACCGGCTACCGCGTCTACGAAGGCTCCACCCAAGTCAAGACGGTCACTGGCACCTCCACCAGCATCGACGGACTAGCAGCATGCACGAGCCACAGCTACACAGTTGCCGCCTACAACAGCAACGGTGAGTCGGCCAAAAGCGCAGCAGCCTCCGGTACTACGACAGGCTGCACCAACACCGGACTCCCGAAGCACGCCCTCATCGGCTACCTGCACGCGAGTTTCGCGAACGGCTCCGGCTACATCCGAATGGCCGACATCCCGTCGCAGTGGAATCTCATCAACCTGTCCTTCGGTGAGCCGACCTCGGTCACCTCCGGCGACATCCGCTTCAACCGGTGCCCGGTCAGCGAGTGCCCGAACGTGGAGAGCGACGCCGACTTCCTCGCCGCGATCAAGGCGAAACAGGCCCAGGGCAAGAAGGTGCTGATCTCGATCGGCGGAGCCAACGGCCAGGTCCAGCTCACCAGTACGGCGGCGCGCGACGCGTTCGTGAACTCGGTCAGCGCGATCATCGACCGCTGGGGGCTGGACGGGCTCGACATCGACTTCGAGGGTCACTCGCTCTATCTCAATGCCGGCGACACCGACTTCCGCAACCCGACCACCCCGGTGGTGGTGAACCTGATCAGTGCGCTGAAGACGCTCAAGGCGAAGTACGGGACGAAGTTCGTGCTGACGATGGCGCCCGAGACGTTCTTCGTGCAGGTCGGCCACCAGTTCTACGGCGGCGCGGGTGGCGGCGACAACCGGACCGGCTCGTACCTGCCGGTGATCCACGCGATGCGCGATGGACTGACCGTGCTGCACGTCCAGGACTACAACTCCGGGCCCGTCATGGGCCTCGACAACCAGTACCACACCATGGGCGGCGCGGACTTCCACATCGCGATGACCGACATGATCAAGGCCGGTTTCCCGGTCGCGAACACCGGTCACACCTTCCCAGGACTCCGGCAGGACCAGATCGCCTTCGGTCTGCCGGCGGCAGTCAGCGCAGGGAACGGCTACACCGCCCCCGCAGCCGTTCACCAAGCGCTGGACTGTCTGGTGAAGGGTCAGAGTTGTGGTGGCTACACCCTGCGCGGCGGCGCCTCACCGTCGCTGCGCGGTTTGATGACCTGGTCGATCAACTGGGACCGCTACTACAACTGGGAGTTCCAGAACGCCCACGCGCCGTACCTGGCAGCTCTGCCCTGACCTGGGCCGTCATCAGCCTGTGGATGAACGGCGCCCGGGATTCGCCGGGCGCTGGTATGAAAGAGCTATGCCAACGTCATCAACCCGCCCGGTGATCCTCACCGTGGACGACGATCCGGGCGTCTCCCGGTCGATCGCCCGCGACCTGAGGCGCCGGTACGGCGAGGAGAACCGGATCGTCCGGGCCGAGGCGCCGGGCCAGGCCCTGGACGCGCTCAAGGAGCTCAAGCTCCGGGGCGAGCCGGTCGCCCTGCTGCTCGCGGACTACCGGATGCCGGGGATGTCCGGGATCGACTTCCTGGAAGCGGCGATGGACCTGTTCCCGCTGGCCCGCCGGGTCCTGCTCACCGCGTACGCCGACACGGACGCCGCCATCCAGGCGATCAACGTCGTAGACCTCGACCACTATCTGCTGAAGCCGTGGAACCCGCCGGAGGAGAAGCTCTACCCGGTGGTCGACTCGATGCTCGACCTGTGGAGGTCGACGCCGGACGTCCCCGCCGACGAGACGCGGGTGATCGGCCATCGCTGGTCCGCGCCGTCGTTCGCCGCGCGCGACTTCCTCGCCCGCAACGCGGTGCCGTACCGGTGGATGGGTGTCGACGACGAGGAGAGCCAGCGGCTGCTCGCGGCCGCCGAACTCGACGGTACGACGCTGCCTGTGGTCATCACCCCGGACGGCACGGTGCTGGTCGCGCCGTCGGAGTCCGACCTGGCCGACAAGGTCGGTCTGTCCACCCAGCCCGCCGAGGCGTTCTACGACCTGGTCGTGGTCGGCGGCGGCCCGGCCGGCCTCGGTGCCGCGGTGTACGGCGCCAGCGAAGGCCTGCGGACCGTGCTGGTCGAGCAGGTCGCGACTGGTGGCCAGGCGGGTCAGTCGAGCCGGATCGAGAACTACCTGGGCTTCCCCGACGGGGTGTCCGGCGCGCAGCTGACCGACCGGGCCCGGCGACAGGCAGTCCGCTTTGGCGCCGAGTTGCTGACCGCCCGCCAGGTGGTCGGGTTGCAGACGATCGGGTCCGCCCGCCGCCTGCAGTTCTCTGACGGCAGTGAGATCTCGGCGCACTCGGTCATCCTGGCGACGGGCGTCTCGTACCGGACGCTCCAGGCCCCTGGCGTGGACGACCTGTGCGGGCGCGGCATCTACTACGGCTCGGCGACCACCGAAGGCCCGAACTGCGCCGGTCAGGACGTCTACATCATCGGCGGCGCGAACTCCGCCGGCCAGGCAGCCGTCTATTTCTCCCGACATGCCAAACGCGTGCATATGCTGGTGAGAGGTCCCTCGCTCGAGGCGACCATGTCGTCGTACCTGATCGCGCAGATCGGCGAGATCGACAACATCGAGGTGCACACCTGTACGCAGGTGGTGGCCTGCAAGGGTTCGGATCATTTGGAACGCGTGACGCTGTCCAACAGCGCGACCGGGGAGAGCCGGGAGGTGGACACGGAATGGATGTTCGTGTTCATCGGCGCAGCACCCCGGACCGATTGGTTGCCGGGTGACCTGTTGCGCGACGATCGCGGGTTCGTCCTGACCGGGCCGGATCTGCGCGGGCGACCGCCGGGCTGGTCGCTCGACCGCGATCCGTACCACTTGGAGACGAGCATGCCCGGCGTCTTCGCGGCCGGCGACGTCCGTGCCGAGTCCGTCAAGCGGGTCGCCTCCGCGGTCGGGGACGGCGCGATGGCCGTCACCTTGGTGCACCGATACCTGGAGATGCTCTGATGACCGAGACCGTTCCGGAGACCGACGAACCGCGCCGGATCACGCGCGACGAGCTGCGCACGCTGTTCCTGTTCGAGTCGCTGTCCGACGAGCAGCTCGACTGGCTGGTCCGCGAGGGCCACCTCCTCGACGTCCAGGAGGGCCGTGTCTTCGCCGAGGGCGAAGAGGCGACCTGCTGCTACGTGCTGATGTCCGGTGGGTTGCGGATGTGCAAGCTGCTGCAGGGCGAAGAGGTCGAGATCAACCGGACCTCCCAGCGCGGCGTGTACGCCGGTGCCTTCAACGCGTTCTTCGGCACCGACGACCGCAACGGTTACACGGCTTCGCTGTATGTCCTGGAGCCGTCGCAGTTCTTCGTCATCGACGCCGCGGCGATGGCGACGATGATGAACACCTGGTTCCCGATGGCGGTGCACCTGATCGAGGGTTTCGTGATGGGGATGCGCCGGACCAACGAGACGATGGGACAGCGCGAGCGGTTGCTTGCCCTGGGCTCCTTGTCGGCCGGCCTCACGCACGAGCTCAACAACCCCGCTGCGGCGGCCGTCCGTGCCGCGGCGACGCTTCGCCAGCGAGTCGCCGGGATGCGCGCCAAGCTGGCGATGCTTGCCGACGGCACCTTGGATGCCACCAAGCTGCACAAGATCGTCGAGCTCCAGGAGGACGCGGTCGAGCGGGTCGCGAAGGCCCGCGAACTCTCGCCGATGGAGCTCAGCGACGCCGAGGACACCTTGTCCGACTGGCTCGACGACCACGACGTGGCCAACAGCTGGGACGTCGCACCGGTGCTCGCGGCCGTCGGGCTGGACGTGCCGTGGATGGAAGGTGTGCTGGCGGCCGTCGGACCGGAGTACCTGGAAGGTGCTGTTCGCTGGCTGATGTACACGATCGACACCGAGTCGCTGATGAACGAGATCGACGACTCGGTGACCCGGATCTCGACCCTGGTCGGGGCGGCGAAACAGTACTCGCAGATCGACCGCGCGCCGTACCAGATCGTCGATCTGCACGAGCTGCTGAAGTCGACGATGGTGATGATGTCGGGCAAGTTCGAGGGCCTGATGGTGGTGAAGGAGTTCGATCCGGAGCTGCCGTCGATCCCGGCGTACGCGGCCGAGCTGAACCAGGTCTGGACCAACGTGATCGACAACGCGGTCGCCGCGATGAACGGATCCGGCACGCTGACCATCAAGACCCTGCGCGACGGGGCGTTCGCCGTGGTCGAGATCGGCGATACGGGCCCCGGTATCCCCGCCGACATCCGGACCCGGATCTTCGAGCCGTTCTTCACTACCAAGCCGATCGGCGAGGGCACCGGCCTCGGCCTGGACATCTCCTGGCGGATCGTCGTGAAGAAGCACCACGGCGACCTGCGGGTCGAGTCCAAGCCGGGTGACACCCGCTTCAAGATCGTGCTGCCGATCAATCCCGAATCCGAGATCCAGGCCCAGGCCGATTTGGTTTAAGCCTTGGTCCTAAGGCTTCGACCTAAGGCTTCGCCCCAAGGCCGAGCCTAGGGGTGGCCGACCAGGAGGCAGAACGGATGGCCGGCGGGGTCGGCGAGGACGTACAGCGGCTCCCCGCCCTCCTCGGTGCGATCGAGCAACACGGTCGCACCGAGGCCCTCGGCCCGTCGCCGATGGGTTTCGAGCTCGTCGCGCGTCGGTACGGCGAAGTCCACATGCAACTGCATCGGTACGTCGGGAGCCGGCCAGGTCGACCGGGGCAGCTCGTCAACCTGCTGAAACGCGAGCTGACGCCGCCCCTCCGCATCGACCAGCACCAGCCAGTCCGCGCCATCCGCCGCTCCATCAGCGGGCGGCTCGTCGCCGGGCCGGTACTGCAGCCCCAGCAACTCTCGATAGAACTCCGCCAGCCCACGGGCGTCCGTGGTGTCCAGCGCGGTGTGCATCAGCTCCGGATAGCTCGCCATGTCGACTCCTCGCCGTTTCTGGCCAGCGTTATGCAGGATCGCGGAATCTGTCCAGTGGGACCACGGCGATCGGGACGACCTCCACCAGCAACTCCGGAATCACCAGGCCGGCGACCTGGATCAGAATGCTCGCCGGCGCGGTGGCGGCCGGGAAGGCGCGGGAGCGGGCTTCCTGGATCGCGGGCAGGTCGTCGCGATGCAGGAAGTAGATGGTCATGCTGACGATGTCGGCCAGCGTTCCACCGACCTGCCCGAGAATGATCCGGACGTTGTCCAGACTCTTCTCGAGTTGTGCGCCGGCGTCGTCTTCACCGACGACGTTGCTGTTCTCGTCCCACGCCACCTGACCGGTGACGTGGATGACCTTGCCCTCCGGCTGGATCACGCCCTGGTTGAAGGCGCGGCCGTTGGGAGCCCAGATACCTGGCGGATTGAAGTGATTCCCCATCTGGCGACCTTAGTTCAGCGCAGGGCCGTGCCGTGGGTGTGGGTGAGGAGGGTGAGGTCTTCGCGGGTGGGGAGGGATTCCCAGTCGCCGTGGGCGCCCACGCAGAAGGCGCCTGAGGTGGTGGCCCGGGCGAGGCGGTCTTCGGGTGGGAGGTTGTCGAGGGTGGCCGAGAGGTAGCCGGAGACGAACGCGTCGCCGGCGCCGATCGAGTCGACGACCGTGACCGGGAGGGCCGGCCGATGGATGGTGCCGTCCGCCGTGTGGGTCCAGGCGCCTTTGCCACCGGCGGTGATGACCACCTCGGAGATCGTGGTGGAGAGTAGTTCGGCGATCGGGTCCTCGGCATCGGTGAGGATGTCGAGTTCGTCGTCCGAGGCGAACACCGTGGTCAAGTGGGGCAGCAGCTCACGCAGTACGGCGGCCGCCTCGGTGCGCGACCAGAGCCGACCCCGGTAGTTCACATCCAGCGAAACCTGAACCCCAGCAGCAGAAGCAGCCTGTACTGCGGCCAGCGTCGCGGCGCGGGCCGTGTCGGACAGAGCCGGCGTGATGCCGGTGACGTGCAGGATGCGTGGCGGGTCGGCGAGGGCGGCGAGGCACTCCTCCGGAGCGAGCGTGGAGCCCGCCGAGCCGCGGCGGTGGTAGCTGACCCGGGTGATGTCGTGGGCGGGCTGGTCGAAGGCGATGAAGCCGGTGAACGAGTCGTCGGAGAAGCGCAGGTGACTGGTGTCGACGTTCTCCGCGCGCAGCGTGCGCTGGATCAGCCGGCCGGGCTCATCGTTGCCCACAGCACCTAACCAGGCGACGTCATGACCGAGCCGGGCCAGCCCGATCGCCACGTTGCTCTCCGAACCGGCGACCGACAGGTGCACGTCACCGCCCATCCGCAGCGCGGTCTTGGAACGCAACGAGACCATCGCCTCGCCGAAGGTGAGAACCTCGGTCATCGCATCCCCCGGAAAGCGGCGGACCGCCAGCCCACCAATGGTCGCCCGCCGCGCTGACGCTCAGCGGGGGAGGGGAGTGGCGAGTGGCCCATTGATGGGCTGGGCGTCCGGCTAGGCATTGCTGATCGCCTCCAAGAACCGGGCAGCTCGGCCGGCGAGTTCCGTCTGCGACCCGCCGGTTCCGGCATCACCCAGGAGAGGGGAGCCGAGGCCTACTGCGAGCGCGCCTGCCTGCAGGTACTGCGGGGCGGTGGTGACGTCGACGCCGCCTACTGCGAGGAGAGGTGCATCCGGCAGTGGCGCGCGGAGTTCACGGAAGTAGCCGGGTCCGTGGAGTTTCGCGGGGAAGACCTTGACGGCCAAGGCGCCGATGTCCAGCGCCGTGACGATCTCCGTCGGAGTCAGCGCTCCGCAGAAGAGAGGCACACCAAGCTCGACGCTGCGAACCGCCCCGCGAGTGATGGCCGGGGTGACGACGAAGCCCGCCCGCGCGGCCGCGACCTCGTCGGCCTGGGCCGGGGTGACGACAGTTCCAGCGCCGATCAGCACCGAAGGGTCGAACTCGTCGCGCGCCCTGGCGATCGCCTCGGCGCCGCCCGGGGTCGTCAGCGAGACCTCGAGCAGGGTGATTCCGGCGGTCACCAGGGTCCGGATGCACTCGACAGCGCGATCGGGACCGTCGGCCCGGATGATGGCCAGCACCCTGCGCCGGCTCAGTTCGGCGAGCAACTCCACGTGGTTCACCCCTTCGATGGTGGCTTTCACCGTATTGGATCGATCAATACATAGGACGTGGGATGTCTAGCGTTTGAGACCACCGAAAGGTGGTTAAGTTACGAGTGAGCAACCCCGCCCCGTTGTTTACTTTCCGTTGCCGGAAGGCAGGTCCCCGTACCCATGCCCAGATTCCGCCCCTTGCTGATCTCCCTCGCCTTGCTGGCCGCCGGCCTCGCCGGACCGCAGCAGACCCAGCCCGCCGAAGCCGCAGTCGTCCAGAGTGTCCTCTTCCAGAAAGGTGGCGCAGGCTACGGCTGCTACCGGATCCCCGCGATCGTCCGAACCAAGCTCGGCACCCTCCTCGCCTTCGCGGAAGCCCGGCGGAGCTGGTGTGGCGACTCCCAGGAGATCGACCTCGTCGTCCGCCGGTCCGAGGACGACGGCCGCACCTGGTCGGCGCAGAAGATCGTGCTGTCGGGGACCGACACCGACCCGAACGCCGTCGCGACCCGGGGCAACCCGACCCCGATCGTGGATCTGGAGACCGGCCGGATCGTGCTGCTCACCACGATGGATCCCGGTACTACCAGCCGCCCGCGGACGCCGTACGTGCAGTTCAGCGACGACGACGGCAAGACCTTCACCAAAGCCAGGAACATCGGCGCGCAGATCGACGACCCGACCTGGGGCTGGTATGCGACCGGTCCGGTGCATGGCATCCAGTTGACCCGTGGAGCGCACAAGGGCCGGCTGGTGGCCGGGACCAACTACGACGCCGGCGGCCGGGGTGCCGGGCAACTCGTCTACAGCGACGACAGCGGCGAAACCTGGCACAAGGGCGCCACCGACCTGCGTTCCGACGGAATGGTTCCGCAGGAGATCAGTGTCGTCGAGAAGGTTGACGGCGGCATCTATGCCGGTGCCCGGAACAACAGTGCGGGCACGGGGAACAACAGTCGGGCGTTTGCCATCAGCAACGATGGTGGCGAGACCTATTCGACCAACTACACAACGATCCCGGGCCTGACCACGCCGATCGTGCAGGGTTCGCTGCTCCGTCTCCGGGCGACCGACCAGGGTGCAAAGTACAACCGGATCCTGTTTGCGTCGCCCGCCGATCCGGAGCGCCGCAGGTACATGACGATCAGGTCCAGCTTCGACGAGGGCAAGACCTGGCAGTCCGTTGCCGAAGGCACCAGGATCACCAGCGACTGGTCCGGGTACTCCGACATGACCCTGCTCGACACCGGCGAGATCGGCCTGCTGTACGAGGCCGGGCCGGTCGACGCGCGTGACCAGATCCGGTTCGCGCGGTTCACCGAGACCGACATCGGGCACCCCGATGCGCCGACCGGACCCACCACACCCGACGTCTCCGGGCTCGGCAACCACGGCATCCTGCGCGGCGGTACGACCGTTGTCGCCGGCAAGTTCGGGCAGGCCCGGGATCTCGATGGGACCGACGACGCGATCCAGCTGCCCTTCGCCGAGTCGCTCGCGGTGGGTGCGGGTGACTTCACCGCGATGTCCTGGATCAAGTACGGCGCCCGAACGACGCCGCAGGCAATCTTCTGGGGTTACAACCTCAACGAGTACTCGCAGTTCTGGCTGCGCGCCGAACCGGCGAACGCGCGCATCCGCGGCCTGATCACGACCGGCGGCAACACTGCCGCCGTCGCGACCACCAGGGCCTACAACGACAACGCCTGGCACCACGTCGCGCTGCAACGCAAGGCGGGGACACTGTCCATCTGGGTCGACGGCGCTCAGGTGGCGAGCGTCGCGTCGCCGGCCGGCTCGGTCAGTCCGGGAAGACCGTTCAAGATGTACGTCGGTCAGCGACTCGACGGCGCGCATCATTTCGACGGCTCGCTCGACGAGGTGCGCATCTACCGACGCGCGATCACGGCGGCCGAGTTGAACAGCATCCGGACGAGCAACGTCACCACCGCGCCGAACGCAGTACTCGACCTGCCGCTCGGGTAGCCGAACCATCAGACTGACCTGGCGGACACCACGAGCCGCCAGGTCAGCTCACCCGACTCCGGTACGACGGCCGCGTCGCCGGCGCCGGCTTCGGCCAAGTCGAAAACCCGGCCGAGCATGGGTTCCACGCCCAGACTCCGGTACGGCGCATCCGCCGGGAACCCACCGAGATTGCGCCAGAGCGCCGTCGAAACAGGTTGCCCCGGGCAACTCAAGCTGAGCGTCAACGCCAGGTCCCTATCGATGACCTCGACCGTCGGGCAATCGACCAGCACCGCGCCCATCGCAGTACCGTCGGTCGGCCCATAAACGCTCAGATCAACCCCACCCGCAACCGGCCACGCACCCCCAACCCACGGTCGTGCATCGTCAGCGTAGAGACGGCATTCTGTGGTGCGCGATGGATTGATGGTGGTGCCGACTGCGCAGTCCAGGAGGGCGTGGGCCGCCCAGATGAAGGTGTAGCCGGGCGGCGCGAGCAGGCGGTAGTCGGCCCAGATTGCGCCGGTTTCGTCGATGTCGGGGGTGGGGCCGCCGTTGAAGCGGCGGAGGAGGACGGCCTCGTCGTACTGGACGACGTCCCAATCCTCGTCCTCCTCCAGTGAGCCCCACGGCTGGTTCCACAAGCCACCGTGGTCGGGCATGCCGCGCACTGTCGGTAAGCACTCGTCCAGGCCGCCGACGTCGACGTACGAACTCATGCCCTCGCGAGAAGTCGTGAGCAATCCCGGTCCCGGCCACAGCCACTCGCGGCCGCCCAGGACGAGGGAAGTCCAGCGCCCGCCGTCGTCCAGGTCGATCGCGACCTCGTTCTCCAGTAGCAAGCTCACCACTCCGCAAAAGATCCGTCGGCGTGCGTCCACACCGGATTGCGCCAAGCATGGCCCTTCAGATCCGCCGCCCGGACCGCGGCCTCGTCCACCGTGATCCCCAACCCCGGCAGCGGATTCCACTCCGCGTGACCGTCAACCCAGTCGAACGGCGCCGGATCGGTCACGTACGTCGTCAGGTCGCTGTCCACGTTGTAGTGGATGCCCCGACTCTGCTCCTGGATCAAGAAGTTCGGCGTCGCAAACGACACCTGCAGACTCGCCGCCAGCGAGATCGGGCCCAACGGACAATGCGGGGCCAGCAAAGCGCCCTGCGAATCAGCCAGTACTGCGATCCGCCGCAACTCCGAGATGCCGCCGGCGTGGGACACATCGGGCTGGACCACCGCCACGCCGGCCTCGAGCGCGGGCATGAACTCCGCCCGGCTGTAGAGCCGCTCACCGAGCGCCACCGGCACGGTCGAGGCGCCGACCACTGACGCCAGTTGCTGCAGATGCTCCGGCAACACCGGTTCCTCGACGAACAACGGATGCAAAGGCTCCACGGCCCGCATGATCCGCCGCGCGGCAGCAACCCCGACCCTGCCGTGCAGGTCGATCGCGACGTCCCGCGAATCGCCCAGCACCGACCGAGCAGCCGCCAAGCGCGCGACCATCGCGTTCAGCTCGGCCAGCGAAGGTGAAGGCTGGAGCCGTCCACTCGCGTTCATCTTCACCGCGGTCATGCCGGCCTCGACCTGCGCCGCGACCTGCTCGGCGATCTCGGCCGGATCGTCCCCACCGACCCAGGCGTAGACACGAACGCGATCCCGTACGCGTCCGCCGAGCAGCGACGCGACGGGAGCGCCGTACACCTTCCCGGCGATGTCCCACAACGCCTGATCGATTCCAGCGAGAGCGCTGCTGAGGACCGGTCCGCCGCGGTAGAACCCGCCCTTGGCGAGGATCTGCCAGTGCCGTTCGATCTGCAGCGGATCCCGGCCGATCAGGTACTCCGCCAGCACGTCGACCGCCGTGCGCACCACCTCGGCCCGCCCTTCGACCACGGGTTCACCCCAGCCGACCACGCCGTCGCTGGTCTCGATCCGGCAGAACAACCACCGCGGCGCCACCAGGAACGTCCCGATGCGTTCGATCCTCATTTGCGGCTCCGGATCGCGGACAGATCCTCGGCGGCTTTCGCCAGGAGTTCTCGCATGGCGAGTTCGGCGCCCTCCGGGTCGTGAGCTCGTACTGCGTCGACCACGCGCGCATGACTCGGTACCGGATCGTCGGAGGGATTCAGCTTGTGGACCAGCCGGTCGCGACCGGCCAGACCGGTCTCGATGACGATCTCCAGTTTGGTGAGCAACTCGTTGCCGGTGGCAGCGAGCAACGCCTTGTGGAACGCGACATCCGCCGCCGCGGCGGCGAGGTCATCGGTCGCCGCCGACATCGCCGCCAACGCTTCGTCCAACGCATTGAGCTGCGCAGCAGACGCCCGTACTGCGGCCAGCCGGGCCGCGGCGGGCTCAACGATCCCGCGTACCTCGTGCAGTTCCTCCAGCAACTCCGGCCGGACGTCGTCGTCGAAGTGCCAGCGGATCATGTCGGCATCGAGCAGGTTCCAGTCCGAACGCGGCCGGACGAACGTGCCGCGCTTCTGCCGGGCATCGACCAGACCCTTGGCGGTCAGCACCTTGAGCGCCTCCCGGACCGCGGTCAGGCTGACGCCGAGATCGGCCTGCAGGTCAGGCACATTGATCGTCGCCCCCTCGGGAATCCGCCCCGACAGGATGCGCCGCGCCATCACCTCCACGATCTGCCCGTGCAACCCCCGCGACACCCCGCGCTGTATCCCAGTCATGCCGAGTCCTTGACCGCTGACCAGCCGCCGTCGACCACGAGGCTCGCAGCGGTGACGAATGACGCGTCCTCCGACAACAGGAAGGCCACCGCCCGAGCGACTTCGTCGGGACGGCCGAGCCGGCCGACTGCGGTCGCCCGCGCACTCTGGGCCTTGCCCTCGGCGCTGACCCGGTCCCATGCGGCGGTGTCGATCGGGCCCGGAAGCACGGTGTTCACCCGGATCGAACCGCCGTACTCCACCCCGAGCTGACGCCCCAAAGCGACCAGCGCGCCCTTCGAGGCGGCGTACGCCGGATGACCGGGGATGCCGGTCAGTGCGTGCACCGACGAGACCAGTACTACGGATCCGCCGCTGGTGCTCAAGTCTTGGTGCAGCGCTTTGAATCCCAGGTACGCCGCCGTCAGGTTCACATCGAGTTGTCGTTGCCACGACGCGGGCGGCAGCTCGTGGGCCGGCCGGACGTCGATGGTGAATGCGTTGCTGACCAGTCCGGTGATCGGCCCGAGCTCGTCGCGGCCGCGGGACGAGACCTCGGCCCAGGTGTCCGGTGACGCGACATCGCCGACGATGCCCAGGGCTCTGCCGGGTATCTCCTTGCAGGGCTGAAGATCCACCTGCACCACCGAGGCTCCCTCGTCGAGCAGTCGCTGGACACACGCAGCGCCGATCCCCGTCGCCGCACCGGTCACGACGATCACCCGTCCATCCAGCCGCATCAGCGCCTCCTCGGACTTAAACATAATTTATGAATTAATCCTCACATGTCTGCGCGGCGCTCGGCAAGGGGGCGGAGAGGGCTCGGCAAATTCCTTCCATGTTCTTGGATCTGGCGTTTGGTAGTGACATGGCGTTCATTCTGGGCCAGGCTTATGGATGCTGGTAAGTGCTTGCCGTCGCCCAGAAGGAGACACTTGTGCGCAGTTCGACCCGCCCGAGAGCGCTCGCCGCGCTCACCGCCCTCTCTCTGACAACCTTCGCCCTGACCGCGGCTGGCGGTCCCACGACTGCCGCGGCCCAAGAGCCATCCGTCGCAGCGGCCCAGGAGGCCACCGGCGTCCCGGTGCAGTTGGTGTCGATCACGGATTTCCACGGCTACCTGCGTCCACCGTCGGTGGCAGACGGCGGCACCATCGCCGGAGCCGACGGCAAGGCGATCACCGTGGGTGGGGCGGCGTACCTGGCGACCCATCTCAAGAGCATCCGGGCCGGCCACCGGAACTCGATCTTCTTCGCCGACGGTGACAACTTCTCCGGCTGGCCGTTCGAGGTGGACGCGCACGCCGACGAGCCGACCATCGAGGCGCTGAACGCGCTCGGGGTCGAGTTCACCAGCGTCGGCAACCACGAGCTCGACGTCTCCAGGAGCTTCCTGGTCGACCACATGGCCAAGGGCAAGTGCTTCGGTACGCCAGGGGTCGACAGCTGCTTCACCGACTCCACCGGCCGGCGCTTCCGCGGTGCGAAGTTCGACTTCCAGTCCGCCAACATCGTCGACGCCAAGGGCAGGACGATCGTCGCGCCGTACAAGATCCGCTGGGTCCGCGACGGCGCTCGCGTGTACCCGGTCGGTTTCATCGGCCTGACAGTGCCGGACACTCCGGTGGGCTCCACGTCGTTCCAGCCCGACCTCAAGGCGCTCGAACCCGTCGCGTCGGCGAACGCTGCCGCTGCCGAGCTCGCCCGTCGCGGGGTGAAGGCGATCGTCCTGAACGTGCACGACGGCGGCACGGACGCGTCGCCGACGTACAACAACTGCGTCAACCCGAGCGGCCCGGCGATCGAGCTGGCCAAGAAGGTCACGCCGCAGATCGACGCGATCGTCACGGGGCATTGGCATGCCGCGTTCAACTGCAGCATCGCTGACCCGGCCGGCAACCCGCGCCCGGTTGTCGAGGCAGCGAACCATGGGCGGCTGATCAACGAGATCAACCTCCAGCTGGACCGGCGTACCGGCGAGGTTCTGCGCGACAAGACCACCTCGACCAACCATGCCGTCACGCGCGACGTGACGCCGGACCGGGAGCTCCAGCGGATCGTGGACTACTGGACGGCCGCGGGAGATCGCAAGTACGCCGAAAAGGTTGCCACCATCACCGGCGACTTCACCCGTACTGCGAACGCGGCCGGCGAGAGCACGCTCGGGGATCTGGCGGCCGATGTGCATCTGTGGACGGCCCGGCAGCAGGGCAAGGCCGATCTGGGGCTGATCGCAACGAAGCCGGCCACTGGGAGTACTGCGCTCCGTGGCGACCTGCTGGTTGCCAAAGGCACCAAACCGGGTGATGCCGAGGGCAAGGTCATGCTCGGTGAATCGTGGGACGCCTATGGGTACGGAAACCCGGTGCTCACTGTGAGCTTGACGGGTGCGCAGCTTGACGCGGTCATGGAACAGCAGTGGCAGGTGCAAGCGGACGGCACAACGAAGTACGCACCGCTGGCGATCTCAGCCAACGCCACCTTCACCTACGACACCACAAAGCCCGTTGGCGACCGTGGAGTGCTGATTATCGACGGCAAGGCCGTGGACCCAACGCGCACCTACCGCATCGCGGCGCTCGCCTACACAGTCATCGGCGCAGACGGCTACTCAGCCTTCAAGGCCTACACCAACCCAGTCCGCAACAACACCGACCACGAAACCTTCACCACCTATCTCCGCACCCACGGCACCCTGACCCCGGCCCCGCTGACACGGATGGTTCGCGTGGGCTAGCCGACGATTCCGCCTTGAGGTAGCGCGGAAGCTACCTCAAGGCGGGCTTGTAGGTGGGCGCGGTCGAGGCTGCTTCTTTCTACCGTCGGGAGCATGCGAAGACTCATCTTGGTCAGCTTCTTGGTAGCTCTTCTTGTTCCTGTTGGTGGTGCGTATGCGGGGCCATCTCGCGCGGACGACGGTCGGCTCACCTGGCGGGAGTGCCAGAACGGTGCTGATGATCAGCAAGGTAAGGCGCTTGATGACGTGGGAGCGTCCTGTACTACGGTCCGGGTGCCGGTGGATCATCTTCGGCCGGATGGGCGGACGCTTGATATCGCGATCTCGCGGATCAAGGCTGACCCCGCGAAGCGGCGGGGGATCTTGTTGTCCAATCCGGGTGGGCCGGGTGGGCCCGGGCTGGCGTATCCGCTGGACCTGAAGCCGCTCCTGGGTGAGGTGGCTTCGCAGTATGACCTGATCGGGGTTGACGCTCGTTTCATGGGCCGGAGCGATCCGCTTGACTGCGGCCCGGTTCGGCTTGCCGACCTGTATCGGTCGTCGATCACTCGTCGCGACTTCATCACCGGGAGCCGGCACGCCGCCGCCTTCGCCGCTGCGTGTCGGGCAAACAACTCCGGCCTCCTTCAACACGCGAACATCCGCGAAGCCGCGCGCGACCTGGACGCGATCCGCGCCGCACTGGGCGAGGACAAGCTCTCGTACTACGGCGTCTCCTGGGGCGCGGATCTCGGTGTCGTCTACAGCCAGCTCTTCTCCGCCAACGTCGACCGGATGGTGGTCGACAGCGTGACGGACGTGGAGGGTTCGGAGTACCGGCATCTCGCGACCGGGCTGGGTGCTGAGGCGGCCTTCGACGAGTGGGCCGCTTGGGCGGCGTGGCGGAACGACAAGTACCACCTCGGGCGGACCGGCATGCAGGTGCGGGCGAACGTGACCGAGCTGGTGTACCGCCGGACACCGGTCAAGGTCGGCAAGTACCGGATAGACTCGGCCGCGATGCCGTGGGTACTGCAATCGGCTCTCGGGGACGAGAGCGATCGTGACCTGATGGCCCGCAACGTCAGGACCCTTCTCGATGCGGCAGCAGGCAAACCGATCAAACCGTCGGAGGAGCTGCTGGGGTTCCTGGGGCAGTTCTTCGAGATCAGCCCTGACCTCTCACGCTTCGCGGCGGCGTCGCTCTCCTACACCTGTAACGACAACGGCTGGCCGAGCGGGCCGGCGCAGTACTGGCGGGATGCGCGACGCGACCACAAGACGCAGCCGCTGTTCGCCGTCACCATCCTTCCGTGCGCCTACTGGACCGACCACACCACCGAGCCAGACCTTGCCATCGGCAACAACACTCGGCTGCTCATCGTGCAGGCCGACCGCGACAGCATCCCGGTCGCCTGGGCCCGCAAGCTGCACCAGAAGCTGCCGAACTCCATCCTCAAGACGGTCGACCGCCGCGCGCACGGCGTCTACGACGAACGGATTCCGGAGATGGTTGCCGAAGTCAATCGCTACCTGGCGGGCTGACCCGCAGCTCGGCGAGCACGGCCCGCCCTTCGTCGGCCCGGTCCGGAATCAGCAGCCACGTGCAGGCCTGCTCGAACCGGGCGCCGATGTCAGCGAAGCGCGCCGCAGCTTGCCGCAGTACAGCAAGGTCACCGGACAGCCTGCCCCTAGCGCGGAGCAGGCAGGCTTCCGCCCAGTCGTTCTCAGCGGCCGTCACGGCCGCAGCTTCCAGCCACTTTTCGGCATCGGGAAGCTCGGCCACGACCGCCAGTTCGGCGCCCGCGGCGTGCGCGTACGGCGCCCACCAGAGCTCGCCGAAGTCAGCGAAGGCCTGCTCGACCAGCACCGTCGACCGCGTGTTGTCGTGTACTGCGACGCGAGCCTCGGCGAAGGCACTCACGGCGCTCAGGACAGGGGCCGCCGCATCGCCTCCAGTTCGAGCGAGTTCGAGCGCACGCCGCCGCCAGACCTCGAACGAACCGTCTCGCCGCAAACCATGGACCATTGCGGCCACCGCCAGCGCGGACGACATCCACTCCTGGGGTGGCGAACCGGCCCGCTCCCAACGTGCCCAGAGCGTGTCGGCGTCCGCGATGCACTCGTCGAAGCGACCGGTGAGTCCGCTGAGGCGGATCACTCTGGGCAGCCAGAGGTACGAGCGGTCGCCGGCCAGGAGATCACCGGCAGCGTCGCCGGCGCCGGAGACCAGCGCGGGGAGATCCTGGTACTCCGGTAGCGCGGCCGGCAGGTTGCCCGTGGCAACTGCGGTGGTTGCTGCCACGTGATAGGCATCGACGATCTCCGCTGCGGCGTAGGGCTCGTGGCGGGGGAGTGGGGCTACCAGGTCCAGTCTTTCGAGTGCGTACTTGCGGGCCTCGCGCAACCGTCCCGCGTTGCCCGCAGCAACACAGAGGGCGTCGAGAGCACCCGCGATCAGGACCGGGTCGCCGGACCGTCGGGCGGCATCCACGGCGGCGTGGGCGAGCGTGGTGTCCGCGCCGATCCGTCGCTCGCCGTGCTCCCAGGCGCTGGCCGTGGCCAAGAGCGCGGTGACCTGGGAATCGTCGGCCGTGGCCGTGGCCGTGGCAGCGGTTGCGGCGAAGGCGTCGGCGAGCAGTTGGGCGCTCTCGGTCCGAGGCGTGTTGTACATCGCTCCGGCGGGGTAGCGGTTGACTGCGATCACTGCCGAGGCCAGCATCGTCGCCCGGACATTGCCATCGGCAACTGCGCGCTCGGCCGCTGCCATCAGGATCCGGACGGTGGCTGGGCTGTCGGACAGGATGAGAGAGACATCCGCGGCAGAGCGGAGATCTCGCGCCGCGCTGACTCCGTCCTCGGCGCGGTCGGCCGCCGCCTGATAGTGACAGACCGCCTCGACGAATCCCTGACAGGCGAAGGTCAGATGGCCGAGCGAGCGAGCAAGCCGATGCGCCGTCGGGTCGGGCTGCGCGGCTGTTGCCGCCAGGGCGGCGCGCAGGTCGTCCACCACCTCACCGAACCGTGCCCGCCAGTCGTTGGAGGTCCCATCGAGTTGGGATTCCAGCTGGGCTGCTGTGGTGGCGGCCCAGTGGAGATGGCGTTCGCGGGCGATGGCGGTCTCGGCTGCCGTCTCCAGTTGTTCCAGAGCGAACGCGCGGACGGTTTCGAGTTGACGCCAGCGGGCGCCGCGGCGTACCAGCAGGCTTTTGTCGGTGAGGCGGCCGATCAGGTCCGCGACCTCACCTCGCGAGTACTCCGGACTGGTGGCGCAGGCCGCGTCCAGGTCGACGCCGCCCAGGTAGATGCCGAGCCGGCGGAAGAGCAGTCGCTCTTCGTCGTCCAGCAGGTCGTGACTCCAGCCGATCACCGCGCTGAGCGAACGATGGCGGGAGGTTGCCGCACGGCTGCCGGACAGCAGGCGAAGTTGGTTGTCGAGGGCAAGCAGACCGTCGATGCCGAGGGACGCCGTACGGGCCGCGGCCAGTTCGATGGCCAGCGGCATGCCGTCCAGCCGTTCACACAGGCGCGCGATGTCGGCCGGGTCGGCAGCGAACTTGGAGTCGACGGCTCGGGCTCGGTCCTGGAAGAGCTGAACGCCGTCGGATGCGGCCGGCAGAGACTCCAGTTGGATCACGCGTTCACCCGGTACTGCGAGGCGCTCGCGGCTGGTCGCTAGAACGCTCAGGTTTGGGCAGGCGTCGAGGAGAAGCTCGACGAGTTCCGCCGTCTCCGCCACCAGGTGCTCGCAGTTGTCGAGGACGAGCAGTGCGCGGGTGGAGGACAGTTGCTCGATCAGCGCTTGGGTGAGGGTTTGCGGAGGGCGTTCCGTCACGCCGAGCGCGGTGGCGACCGCGCGCGCCACCAACTGGTCCCGCACCGGCACCAGATCCACGAAGACGCCGGGCACGGAGGCCTCTTCCGCGACCGTCGCCGCGACTACGGCCGCGAGGCGGGTCTTGCCCATCCCGCCTGGGCCGAGCAACGTCACCAGCCCCGGCTCCCGCAGCGCCTCACCCACCGCCGCCGCCTCCACCGACCGCCCGACAAAAGTCGTCCGACTCCCCGGCAGCCCTCGAACCCCCGCACCCCCAAGCGCCCCCGCGCCCCTGCGCGCCGCGGCGCCGGCCCCGCCACCTGCGCCTGGACTACCTGCAGGCGCGCCACGCGCACCAGCGCCTCCCGGGATCCAGCGCGAAGATGCTGCCGCGGTGTCGGGGTGGGACTCGGCGATCAGGTCTGCGAGTTGGCGGCGGTCCGTCACGCCGTACTTGCGGAGGAGGGAGGAGACATGGCTCTCGACCGTGCGGATCGAGATGTGGAAGGCGTGCGCGATCTGGGCGTTCGACCGGTGAGCCGCGATCGCGGCGAGCACCTCGGCCTCGCGCGCCGAGATCTCCACCTGGCCGTCGGGAACCATCCGCCCATGATCGCCCATCCCCGGTCCTCCGTGCCGGATCCGTGCCGCCTCCGTGGTGAGCACGGATGCCCGGGGTGCGCCCGCCGATGGATCGTCGTCGTACCGAACCAACCACCACCGGAGGACGAAATGACCACTATCAGTACGACCACTACTACGACGAAGAAGGTCCGGCTGGGCGCGGTCGGGCTGTGGATTCTGCAGCTGTTTCTGGCCGCGGAGTTCGTGATGGCGGGAGTGATGAAGCTGGCCGGCAACGCGCTGATGGTCGAGATGTTCGCCGAGCTCGGTGCGGGGCAGTGGCTCCGGTTTCTGGTCGGCGCGCTCGAGGTCGCCGGTGCGATCGGCGTACTGATCCCGCGCCTGACCGGGCTCGCCGCGCTGGGGCTCGCGCTGCTGATGGGTGGCGCCGTGATCACCACCCTGTTCGTGCTCGGTGGATCGCCTGCTGTGCCGCTCGGCATCATGGTGATCGCCGGGCTGGTCGCCTGGTTCCGCCGCTCCTCGACCCGTGCGCTGATCGCCCGGTTCGCCGGGGAGGCGCGTTGAGATGACCGACTTGCTGATCCGTGGTTTCGAAGGGGTCTTGATTCACCCCGAAGACGAAGGCTATGACGCGGCGCGCTCGGTCTGGAACGCGATCATCGACCGGCGGCCGGCCCTGATCGCCCGCTGCGCGAGCACCGCCGATGTGGTTGCCGCGGTCCGGTACGGTCGGGAAGCCGGGCTAGAGATCGGAGTACGGGGCGGTGGTCACAGCTTCCTCGGTCTCCCGGTGGTCGAGGGCGGCTTGATGATCGACCTGTCCGGGCTGGCGACGGTCCGGGTCGATCCGGGGAGCCGGCGCGCTTGGGTCGGCGGGGGCGCGCTGCTCGGTGCGCTCGACATCGCCGCCCAACGCTTCGGCCTCGCGACCACGGCCGGCAACGTCTCCCACACCGGGGCCGGCGGCCTGACACTCGGCGGCGGTACCGGCTGGCTGGCCCGCCTGCACGGCCTCACCTGCGACAACGTCGCCTCCTACCAACTCGTGACAGCCGACGGCGCAGTACTGCGGGTCGCCGCCGACGAGCACCCGGACCTGTTCTGGGCCCTGCGCGGCGGGGGTGGGAACTTCGGGATCGTCACCGAGTTCGAGTTCCGGCTGCACCCGGTCGGCACCCAGGCTTATGTCTCGGACTTCTACTACGACCTGCAAGAAGCCCGTACTGCGCTCCGAGGCTGGCGTGACCTCTTCCCGGAAACCCCACGCCAGGCCACGCCGGTCGCGCGAGTCGGCCGATGGGAGGAGTTCGCGGGCCGTCCGATGGCGAGCATCGGCTTCGTCTGGGTCGGCGACGCCGCCGAGGCGCGCCACCTGCGGGCGCAGTACGCCGCTCTAGGCCGGCCGACCTCAGAGGGTTCCCGTGAACTCACCTACCTGGAGCTCCAGATGGGCGACGACGACATCGAGCAACACGCGATCCGCCGCTACTGCAAAGGCCTCTACTTGCGCGATCTCCCGGACGAGGCGATCGACGCGTTCCTTGATCAACGCACCGAGGTCAGCGCCCGCCTGGCCCTGAACGGCGGCGCCATCGCCGACGTACCGCCAGGCGCCTCCGCCTACAGCCACCGGGACGCACTGGTGGAATTCACCTCCTCAGCAGGCTGGACCGACCCGACCGACGACGACCACCGAATCAGCACCGTCCGCAACTACGCCGCCGGCCTCAACCAATTCGCCAGCGGCTCCTACGTCAACACCATCTCCGACACCGATGCCGGCGCAGTACGCCGCGCCTACTCGCCCCCCGACCTCACCCGCCTGGCGAAGATCAAAGAACAGTACGACCCCACCAACGTCTTCCGCCACACCCTCAACATCCGCCCATGACGCTGCTGGCGGACTACGTCCCGAACGACAGGTAGTGCACCCTTGGAACGCTGTGCACGACCTCGGCGGCCAGGCTCAGGTGCACTGATCTTCGCCAAACACGTCCTGTCGCTCGGCACACAGCCCAGCCCCAGAAGTCACTTCATGCCGCCGAAGCGTGCCAGGCAGTGCCAGACTCGCTTGAGGGCTTGATCGTCATAGCTGCCAAGGGCCGCCGCATCGCCGATCACCTTCGGCGTCAGCCACCCGTCCACGGCGATCGTCGCCCCGAGCTCGACGTACCGCTGACCTCGGTACTCCGGGTGCCGTCGAAGCCCCTCGACGCTCAACCGGAAGCCGTGATGCCACTCGACAAGGCAGGGCAACTGGCGGGCCGCGACTTCGACCGGCGTATCGCGGTAGCTCGGGTCGAGCACCAACGCCTCGACGTCGTGATCAAGGCGCACGGGGCCGTGCACCTGTGCCTCGATGTAGTCGTCAAGGTCGTCCTGCTTGTCGGACTCGGCCAAGTCGATCAGGGACATCCTCGCCGCCACAGCGAAGTTCGCCGGTTCGCGATGGCTGTCGGGGTAGCAGAAAGTGGTCCGCGGCAGGACGCCGGCACTCAACCGGAGATGCGCCGAGCCGAAGCGCGGCGCGGCGCCGACCGGCTTGTGGCGGAAATTCAAGGCTCCGTACACAGGACGGCCAGCGGCGGGTGCAACCGGCGGGAGTTCCGTAGACACGAGCGGATGATCGCACTAGGCCGGGGCCGTCAGCTGAGGAGCCCGCGTCCTGGGTGGGCGCGGGTTCCGTCGTACGGGTCAGCGGGTGCGGTGGTGGTGGGCGACGTCGCGGAGGTAGAGGGCGCTTTGTTTGGGGGTTCGGGTTTGGGTTTTGTAGTCGACGCGGACGATGCCGAAGCGTTTGTCGTAGCCGTAGGCCCATTCGAAGTTGTCGAGGAGGGACCAGGCCAGATAGCCGCGGATGTCGGCGCCTTGGTTGATGGCTTCGGCTACGGCGGCCAGGTGGGAGGCGAAGTACGCGGTGCGGCCGTGGTCGGCGACGTAGCCGTTCTCGTCGGGGGTGTCTTCGAAGGCGGAGCCGTTCTCGGTGATCACCATCGGGAGGGTGGGGTAGTCCTTGCTGATGCGCACCAGGAGGTCGGTGAAACCCTCGGGGACGATCTCCCAGTCCATCGCTGTGCGCGGCTTGTCCAGTGGGAGGGTCCGGGTGATCGGGAGGCCGTTGTCGCCGGTGGTGCGGCCCTGTTCGTCGTACCCGGTGAACTTCTGGCTGAAGTAGTAGTTGATGCCCAGGACATCGATCGGGGCCGAGATGGTGGCCAGATCGCCTTCCTGGACAGGGATTTCGATCCCCTCGGCAGCCAGGTCGGCGATCACGTCGGCGGGGTAGCGGCCGTGCACCAGGGGGTCGAGGTACACGCGCGCGCCCATGCCGTCGGCGCGACGGGCTGCTTCGAGGTCCGGCTCGGCGTCGCTGGCCGGGTACGCCGTTGCGGCGTTGAGGGTGATGCCGATGTCGAGTTTGCGGGGGGCAGCTTCACGCATGCGTTCGGTGGCCAGGCCGTGGCCGAGGAGGAGGTGGTGGACCGCGGCGACTGCGGCCGGGTACTCCTTGCGGCCGGGAGCGTGGGCGCCGTACGCGTAGCCGAGCATCGCCGAGCACCACGGCTCGTTGAGCGTGGTCCAGGTGTCCACTCGGTCGCTCAGCGCGTCGAACACCAGCATCGAGTAGTCCGCGAACCGGTACGCCGTATCGCGCACCGGCCAGCCGCCGGCGTCCTCGAGTTCTTGCGGGAGATCCCAGTGGTAGAGCGTCACCCACGGGTCGATGCCTTGGGCAAGTAGCTCGTCGACGAGGCGGTCGTAGAACGCGATGCCGGCCGGGTTGACCGGGCCGGTGCCGTGTGGCTGGACGCGTGACCAGGAGACCGAGAAGCGGTAGGTGTCGAGCCCGAGTTCCTTGATCAGGGCAACGTCTTGCGGCATCCGGGTGTAGTGCTCGCAGGCGATGTCGCCGGTGTCGCCGTTGTCGATCGCGCCCGGGACGGTGCAGAAGGTGTCCCAGATCGACGGCGTCCGGCCATCGGCGTCGACAGCTCCTTCGATCTGGTACGCCGAAGTCGCGACGCCCCAGCGGAACCCGGTCGGCAGGCCCGCGATCAGCTCCTGCTCAGCAGCTGTCGCGGTCAACACAGTGGTGGTGGGGGAGTCGGTGGTGGTGGGAATGGCGGGGGTGTTCATAGGCGTGTGTACGGCGCCCGCCGGTGGGCGAGCGCCGTACTGGCTCCCTTCGTGGTGTGGGGGTGGGAGATCAGCCGACCGGAACGCGGCCGGGTAGCCAGCAGGCCACCTCGCGGTTCGGGTCGTTCCTCGCCTCGGGGACGCCGAGGACGGGGATCTCCGTCGAGCAGCGGTCGAACGCGTGCGGGCATCGCGGATGGAACGCGCAACCGCTGGGCATGCCGCGCAGGTCCGGCGGCGAGCCCGGGATCCCGGCCAGCTCCCGGCGCGGGCCACGCAGTGCCGGGAAGGACTTGAGCAGTCCCTCGCTGTACGGGTGCAGGGAGTCCTTGTAGAGGTCGGCCGACTTCGCCTGCTCGACGATGCGGCCGCCGTACATGATCGCGATCCGGTCGGAGAACTCGACCAGCAGCGACAGGTCGTGGGTGATGAACAGAACGGAGAAGTCGAGCCGTTCGCGCAGCTCGACCAGCTGGGCGAGGATCTGGCGTTGCATCACGACGTCCAGTGCGGTGGTCGGTTCGTCCATGATGACGACCTGCGGCTCGAGGACGAGCGCCATCCCGATCATCACCCGCTGCCGCATCCCGCCGGACAGCTGGTGCGGGTAGGCGTCCATCCGGTCCGCGGAGATACCGACCAGCTTGAGCATCTCCTTGGCCCGGGCGACCCGGGCCTCCTGGCTGAGCTGCGGTTCGTGCGCGCGGATCACGTCGAGCATCTGGGTGGAGACCTTGTGCACCGGGTTGAGCGAGTTCATCGCGCCCTGGAAGACGATCGAGGTCTCGGCCCAGCGGAACGCGCGCAGCTCGGCGTTGCTGAGCGCCATCACGTCGTACGGCTCGCCGCCGGGCGGGTGGTAGATGACGCTGCCGCCGCTGATCACGCCGGGCGGTGGGAGCAGCCGGGTGATGCCGTAGGCAAGTGTCGACTTACCGCTTCCGCTCTCGCCGGCCAGGCCGAGCACCTCGCCGCGATGCAGCGTCAGGGTGACGTCGCGAACCGCCTGTACGGCCTGGTCGCCCAACCCGTAGTCGACGTCGAAGTTCTTGATCTCCAGCACCGGTGCCTTCATGCGACGCCCTTCGCTTCGTCAGGGGCCTTCCGGATCACCGGGGTGACCGGGTCCTTCTTGCCGTTCTGGGACAGGACGGGCGTGAAGCCGACCCGCATCTTGACCGTGTGGCCGTCGGCCGTCTTCACCTTGGTCCGGCCGCTGCTGCGCAACCGCGGGCTGACGAACTCGTCGATGCCGAAGTTGATCAGCGACAGCGCCGTACCGAGGATGGCGATCGCCAGACCGGCCGGGACGAACCACCACCAGGCGCCCTGGGCCAGCGCCTGCTGGCTCTGCGCCCAGAACAGGATGGTGCCCCAGTTCCACTCGGAGATGGTGGAGATGCCGATGAAGGCCAGGGTGATCTCGGACATCACGGCGAAGATCACGGTCCCGACGAAGCCCGACGCGATGATCGCGGTCAGGTTCGGCAGGATCTCGAAGCTGATGATCCGCCAGGTGGTCTCGCCGTTGGCCCGGGCCGCCTCGACGTAGTCGCGCCGCCGCAACGAGAGTGTCTGCGCGCGCAGTACCCGGGCGCCCCAGGCCCACGAGGTCAGACCGATGACCAAGGCAACCATCAGGTCGCCGGCGCTGGGGATGGTGGAGGCGACGATGATGATCAGCGGCAGTGCCGGGATGACCAGGAAGACGTTCGACAGCGCGGACAGCGCCTCGTCGGCGGCGCCGCCGAGGAAGCCGGAACTGACCCCGATCAGGACCGACAGCGCGGTCGCGATGATGCCGGCCAGCAGGCCGACGAACATGACGCCCCGGGTGCCGACGAGGACCTGGCTGAAGATGTCCTGGCCGAGGTGCGTCGTACCGAACCAGTGTTTGCCGGACGGTGCCTGGATCAGGTCGTTGCTGCGGGCCGACGGATCGTACGGCGCGATCCACGGACCGATGACCGCGATCAGGCAGAAGAAGCCGAGCACGACCAGGCCGGTCGCGGCCTTCGGGTTGGCGACGAACCGCAGCCGCTGGCGCTTGGCCGGAGCGACGGCGCCGGCCGGGCCTTCGGGGGTGACCGCGGTGATGGTGGTGGCTGGTGCGGACATCGGTCAGCCCTCCTTACGGGTGCGGGGATCGAGCAGCAGGTACGCGACGTCCGCGATCAGGTTGGCGAGCAGGACCGACATCGTGATGACCAGGAACACGCCCTGCATCAGGGGATAGTCCTTGGAGCCGACGGCCTGGAACAGGTTGTAGCCGATGCCGGGGTAGGAGAAGACGATCTCCACCAGCAGGGTGCCGCCGACGATGAAGCCGAGCGAGAGCGCGAAGCCGGACACGTTCGGCAGCAGCGCGTTGCGGGCGGCGTAGCTGACCATCACCCGGCGCTCGCTCAGGCCCTTGGCGTGCGCGACGGTGATGTAGTCCTCCGACGCGACGGTGACCATCATGTTGCGCATGCTGAGGATCCAGCCGCTCACCGACGAGATCAGGATGGTGATGGCCGGCAACAGGCTGTGCTGGACGGCGCTACTGATGAACGCACCGTCCCACGACGGCACCAGGCCAGGCTCGTAACCACCCGACGACGGGAAGAAGCTGTCCTGGCCGGCCAGCAGGGCGATCGCCAGCAGTCCGAGCCAGAAGTACGGGATGGACGACAGGAATGTTGTCACCGGCAACAGTCCGTCCAGCCAGGAGCCACGGCGCCAACCGGCCAGGACGCCGAGCGACGTACCGATCATGAAGCTGGCGAACGTGGTGATGCCGACCAGGGCGATCGTCCACGGCAGGCTCTGGCCGAGGATCTCCGAGACCGGGGTCGGGAAGAAGGTGAACGACAAGCCGAGGTCGCCGCGGAACACCTGGCCCCAGTAGTCGATGTACTGGCTCCACAGGCTGGCGTCCTTGTCCAGGCCGAACAGCACGTAGAGCGACTGGATCGCCTCGGTGCTCATCTGGCCCTGGAACTTGTTGATCAGCGAGGTGACCGGGTCGCCGGGGATCATCCGCGGGATGAAGAAGTTGATCGTGATCGCGGCCCAGGCGGTGAACAGGTAGAACGCGATCCGCTGCAGCAGGAACTTCACTTCGCGGCCCCTTCCTCGTAGAGCCAGCAAGCGGCCCAGTGTTCGCCCTCGCCGGCGATCACCGGCAGTTCGAACCGGGGCGGCAGTTCGCTGGAGCACTTGGGCATCGCGTGGATGCAGCGCGGATGGAACCGGCAACCGGTCGGCGGCGCGATCAGACTCGGCGGCTCACCGCCGGCCTGGTCCTCGGGCGCGTCCTTCGCGTCACCGACCCGGTCGAGCCGGTCGGGGTCGGGTGCGCTCTCGATGAGCAGCCGGGTGTACGGGTGCGCGGGGTGCTGGGTGACGGTCTCGGAGTCGCCGCCCTCGACCATCCGGCCGGCGTACATCACCAGCGTCTCGTCGGCGAAGTACCGGGCCGAGGCGATGTCGTGGGTGATGTAGAGAATGGCCAGGTTCAGGCGTTCCTTCAGGTCCCGCAGCAGGTTCAGCACGCCGAGCCGGATGGAGACGTCGAGCATCGAGACCGGCTCGTCGGCCAGCAGCGCCTCGGGGTCGGCGCCGAGCGCGCGGGCGATCGACACGCGCTGGCGCTGCCCGCCGGACAGTTCGTGCGGGAACTTGTCCAGGTAGCGCTCCGGCGGGGTCAGTTGCACGCGGTTGAGCAGGTCCGCGAGGTTCTTCTCCAGCTCAGCGGCGTTCTTGCCCGCACGGCCGTGGATCTTCAGCGACCGGGTCAGGTGGTACCGCACGGTGTGGACCGGGTTCAGCGAGGCGAACGGGTCCTGGAAGATCATCTGCACCTGGCGGCAGTAGGCGCGGAACTTCCGCCCGCCGTGCACGGTGATCGACTTGCCGTGCAGCCGGATGTCGCCGTCGGTGCGGGAGTAGAGCTGTGCGAGCAGCCGCGCCACGGTCGACTTGCCCGAGCCGGATTCGCCGACGAGCGCGGTGACCCGGCCCCGGCGAAGCGTCAGCTGGACGTCGTCCACCGCGTGGACCGCCTTGCGCTCCTTGCTGAACAGGTCGCGCAGCCCCCGGCGTACGGGGAAGTGTTTGGTGAGGCCCTCGGCCTCGAGGACCACGTCGCCCGTGGTCACCGGTGCTGTCTCGGTCGCCGTCATGACGTTTCGAACTCCTAGCTTGATCGCGGTACCGCGGCCGGGACCCCCAGGTGGTGGGATCCCGGCCGCGGCAGGTCCTTAGGCGCCTGCGGGCTTCAGGTTCAGGACGATCTGGAGTGCGTTCTGCTGCGTCGGCTGGGCCGGCGCGTACTGGTTGGAGTCGTCCGGCCAGCCGGTCCAGTTCTTGGTGCTGTACAGCGCACCGATGTTGGAGGCGCCGGTCGGCACGATCGGCATCTGCTCGACCATGATCTTCTGCAGCCGGTGCAGCGCCGCGGTGCGTGCGGCGTCATCGGTGGCGTTGGCGTACTCGTCCAGCGCCTTGGTCGCCTCCGGGCTGTTGAAGCGGCCGTAGTTGCCGCTCACGCCGCCCTTGCCGATCGGCTTCAGGATCTTGCCGTCCATGATGTTCTGGTAGATGTCGTACGGCGTCGCGCCGCCGTTGGTCCAGTGCATGCCGGCCTCGAAGTTGCCCTCGTCGAAGGCCTTGAACCAGGCGTCCTGGTTGGCCTTGTCGACGGTCGCCTTGATCCCGATCGTGGACAGGTTGTCCTTGATGATCTCCAGGCTGGTGATGTAGTCGGACCAGCCGGCCGGGTCGGTGAGCGTGATCGTGACGGGCTTGCCGCTCTGGTCCTTCAGGACGTCGCCCTCGAGCTTGAAACCGGCGTCGGCCAGTTCCTTCTTGGCGCCCTCGACGTCGACCGTGTGCTTCTTGTCTTTGAACTCCGGCGCGATGTACGACTCACCGGCCGGGGTCGGGATGCCGGTGACGGACTCGATCTTCGGGTAGAAATAGCCGGCCTCGGCCTGCTGGAAGATGTCGTCGCGGTTGATCACCTTGTCCATCGCCCGCCGCAGTGCCGGGTTGTCGAACGGCTTCTTGGTGGTGTTGATCCACAGGCCGTGGATGCCGAGGTTCGCCGGCGCCCAGACCTTGTGGTGCTCGGGGTTCTTGTTCTGGAAGACGGTCTTCACGTTCGGAACGAAGACGAAGCTCCACTCGGAGGCGCCGTTGGCCAGCGCGGTGGTCTGCGCGTTGTTGTCGTTGTACGACGTGTACCGCAGCTCCTTGACCTTCGGCAGGTCCTGCCAGTACGAGTCGCGGACCTCCAGCGTGGTGCTCTGCGGGGTGAACGACTTGAGCTTGTACGGGCCGGTGCCGATCGGGTTCTTCAGCGTGTCCTGGCTCGGGTCCTTCAGTGTGGACCACTGGGCCTTCGGCACCACGAAGACGGTGAGCACCTTGTTCTGGTTGACGAACTGCGACTTGGTGAAGGTCAGGTCGACCTTGTTCCCGGCGACGGTGATCGCGCCGTACGGGATCGCGTCCTGGTTGAGGCCTTCGTTGTCCTTGCGCAGCTGGAAGGAGTACGCGACGTCCTCGGCCGTCATCGGCGTACCGTCGGAGAACTTGACCCCGTCGCGGACGGTGAGCGAGAGCTTGGTGAAGTTGTCGGCCCACTTCCATTCGGTGGCCAGCCACGGCTTGCCCGGTTCGCTGGGCTTGATGCCGTTGATCATCACCAGCGGCTCGTAGATCATCCAGCGGTACCCCAGCGAGGCGCCCGACGAGGAGCCGAGGAACGGATTGTGGTTCTCCGTCTGCGGACCGTTCGGCATGCCGACGTTCAGCACCGTCGCGGTGCCGCCCGAGCCGGCGGTTTCCTTCTTGGCTTCCCCGCTACTGCAGGCAGCCGTCAGGGCTGCCGCGAGCACGCCCGTGAGGGCTAGCGCGACTGAGCGTCGAGCTCGCATCGTTCCTCCTGTGTTTCGTCCAACTGGTTGGCGGATGACAGCGCGATGACTGTCGGTTGGTGGAGCCTGGGGGCGTTCGCATCGTGCCGTGAAAGCGCTCTCATGGGAAGAACAGCGTCCCTAACGGATCGATATCGGTGCTTTTTGTTACGTGGATGTCCGGCGGCGGAGCGGGGGCAGCCACCCCGCCGCCGGAGCCTTCAGCGCGGCGCGCGGTCGGGGCTGTGGCGGGCGGTCACGGGGGCGGTTGAGCTGCGCACGATCAGCGTCGTGGGCAGCACTTGGGGTTCCTCGGGCAGCGGATTGCCGTCGAAGTAGCTCATCAGCAGCCGGGCCGCGGTCTGGCCCATCTGACGCATCGGCTGGTGCACCGTGGTCAGCGGCGGTTCGGTGTGCTGGGCGTAGGGGATGTCGTCGAAACCGACGACCGACACGTCGTTCGGCACGTTCCGGCCGGTCTCCCGGACGGCCTGGATGGCGCCGCCGGCGGTCAGGTCGTTGTGCGCGAAGATCGCGTCGAACCGCAGTCCGGCGTCGAGTGCCTGCTGGACGCCGCGGCGGCCGGAGTCGTGGGTGAAGTCGCCTTCGATGACGAGCCGCGGGTCGAGCTCGATACCGGCTTCCGCGTAGGTGTCGCGGAAACCTTCCAGGCGTTCCTGGGTACAGCCGAACCGTTCCACGCCGGTGATCACCAGCGGATGATGGCGGCCGAGCTCCAGCAGGTGCTGGGCCGCGGTCGCGCCGCCCGTCCGGTTCGTGGTGGCGACGGACGGGAAGAGGGGCTGCTTGGCCCGGTCGTCGATCAGTACGACGGGCAGGCCGCGCGCGTGCAACTGCTCGATGTAGGCGAGCGTGCCTTCCGGCTCGATCACCAGCAGGCCGTCGAACGACTGGGCCGAGACCTGCGAGGCGAACTGCTGCATGGATTCCTCACCCCGGTTGCAGGTGAACAGCAGCAGGCCGTAGCCCTCGGACTCGACCACGTCCACGGCGCCCTGCAGGACCTCGCCCATCCAGGGCCAGGTCAGCGAGGGGACCAGCATGCCGACGATCCGGGTCCGGCCGCGGGCCAGTCCGACGGCGCGGGCGCTCGGTACGTAGCCGAGCTCGGCGATCACCTGACGGACCCGCTCGGCGGTGCGCAGATCGAGCTCGCCCTTGCCGTTCAGTACCCGGGAGACTGTGGTCTTGCTGACTCCCGCGCGGGCGGCGACATCGGCGATGGTGATCGACACTTCAGCTCCCCTCGGGCGGTTGGGGTGTGGGTGTGGCGGGTGTCCGGTTGGTGACCGAACCGGCCGGAACCGGTTTCGGAAGCGGTTCCGTAGAGTGAACCGGAGTGAGTCAGCTCACGTCAATCACGAAGCGGTAACGAAAATGCACTAAGTTCACGACTTGTAAGAAGTCTTTCGTTGTCTTCTGAACAGGGCCGCTTCCGCCCGGCCGCGGTCGCTGCTGGTGCATGATGGAGGCTTCCGCGAGGGATCGTTCTCGGCCGTCGGCAGGCGGTGACTTCCAAGGGTGGGACCGCAGACAATGGATGGACGCCGGACCACGGTGCGCGACATGCGCCGGTCCAACCGCTCAGTGCTGCTGACGAGCATCTACCGGGATGGTCCGCTCAGCCGCTTCGAACTGGGCCACCGCACCTCGCTGAGTGCTGCCAGCGTGAGCAATCTCGTGGGGGAACTGCTCGACGAGGGTGTCGTCGAGGAGGCCGGCTCGGTCGAGTCCGACGGTGGCCGGCCGCGAGTGCTGCTGCGCGTCGCCCCGGCCTTCGGGTACGTCGCCGGCGCCGAGGTCGGCGAGACGCGGGTCCGGGTCGAGCTGTTCGATCTCGCGATGAACGTGCTCGCGACCAAGGTCTACCCGATCGAGACCCCGAAACCGGCTCCCGCGCTCGCGGTGAAATATGTGCTGGCCGGCTTGGCGGAAGTGCTCGCGGAGGCGAACATCTCGTCCGACCGGGTGATCGGTCTAGGGGTGGCTGTGGCCGGCATCGTCGAGGGACCGGCTGAT
The DNA here is from genome assembly GCF_050943845.1 of Kribbella sp. CA-294648. Classification (NCBI taxonomy): domain Bacteria; kingdom Bacillati; phylum Actinomycetota; class Actinomycetes; order Propionibacteriales; family Kribbellaceae; genus Kribbella; species Kribbella sp. CA-294648. The sequence goes on along the minus strand of NZ_CP191981.1, from coordinate 6,686,719 downwards.
GCGGTGGTGCACGCTCAAACGCTTGGCTGGGACGCGGTTCCGTTCGGCGCGATGCTGGCCGCCGAGACGGAGATCCCGATCCAGGTCGACAACGGCGCGAACACCCTTGGCCAGGCAGAGATGTGGTTCGGGGCCGGCCGGGGTGCGACGGATGCGGTCGTCGCGTTGGTCGGGTCCGGCGTCGGGGCCGCGCTCGTCACCGGCGGCTCGAGCTACCGAGGCATCCGCAGCAGCGCGGGGGAGTGGGGCCACACCACGATCATGTACGGCGGTCGCGGCTGTCGCTGTGGCGCCGAAGGATGCCTGGAGGCGTACGTCGGTGCGGAGGGCGTGCTCGACCGCTACCGGCTGGCCGGCGGTGAGGTCGTGCCGGGCGATGAGGAAGTCGCCTTCACCAACCTGCTCGACGCCGTCGGTACTTCGGAGGTCGCGGCGAAGGTGGTCGAGGACACCATCGGCTATCTCGGCGCGGGCTTCGCGAACCTGGTCAACCTGTTCAATCCCGAGAAGATCGTGCTCGGCGGTTGGTCCGGTCTCTTGCTGGGTGAACGTTATCTCCCGCAACTCCGCGAAGCGGTCGGCCGGCACGCGCTCCGCCAGCCCTACGCACAGGTCTCTCTCGAACTCTGCGAGCTGGGCCGCGACGCCGTAGCCATGGGCGCCGCCACCCTCCCGGTCCTCCGCCTCCTCCGTGATGGCGGAAGCCCGCCGCTTCCCACGGCCCGCTGACGAACCTGCCGCTTGACGTCGGGGAGTTCCGGAACCCGGGATCGCTATTACGGGTTCAGCACTTCAACTATGCTTTGAAAAAACCCGCCCGCTACCCCTTGGGGGTCACCGATGGTCGAGCTCTCCCCGCTCCGGCAGGACTTCGTCTGGGGTACTGCCACTTCGGCGTACCAGATCGAAGGTGCTGTCGACGTCGACGGCCGGCTGCCGTCGATCTGGGACACCTTTTGCCGGGTTCCCGGTGCGATCGACAATGGGGACACCGGGGATGTCGCCTGCGACTCCTACCGCTGTTGGCCCGAGGATCTCGAACTCCTGAAGCAACTCGGTGTCGACGCGTACCGGTTCTCGATCGCTTGGCCCCGGGTGATCCCCACCGGCTCCGGCGCCGTCAACGCGCCCGGCCTCGCGTACTACGACCGGGTCGTCGACGACTTGCTTGCCAATGGCATCAAACCCTTCGTCACCTTGTACCACTGGGATCTGCCCCAGGCGCTGCAGGAGCTCGGCGGCTGGGAGAACCGCGACACGGCGTACCGGTTCGCGGAGTACGCCGCTGTGGTCGGAGCGAAGCTGGGTGACCGGGTGACCGACTGGGCCACGCTGAACGAGCCGTTGTGCTCGGCCTGGATCGGCCACTGGGAAGGGCGGATGGCGCCCGGCATCACCGATCCGGCGATCGCGGTGCGGGCGTCGTACCACCTGATGCTGGCGCATGGGCTCGGGGTCGCGGCGCTGCGCGCGTCGGCGCCGAAGTCGCCGTCGGTCGGGCTGGTCGTCAACCTCAGTGGTGTTGAACCGGTGTCCACAGAGCCCGCCGATATCCGCGCCGCGCAGGTCGCCGACGGCCACATCAACCGTTGGTGGCTCGATCCGCTGTTCGGTCGTGGCTTCCCGGCCGACATGGTCGACGTGTACGGCGTGGAGCTGCCCGAGCAACCCGGCGATGCCGAGCTCATCGCGGCGCCGACCGACTTCGTGGGGCTGAACTACTACTTCCGTCAGATCGTCAAGGCCGACGAATCCGTTCCTGTGCTGGGATTCCGCCAGGTCCCGGGTCCGAATCCGGAGCACACGATGCTGGACTGGGAGGTTCACCCGGCGGGTCTGGAGGAGCTGATCCTGCGGCTGACCAAGGAGTACGGCGCCGAGAAGATCTACGTCACCGAGAACGGTTCGGCCTGGGTCGACCAGCCGGACCAGGACTTCAATGTCCACGACACCGCCCGAACCGCTTATCTGGAAGGGCATCTGGCCGCCTGTGTCCGCGCTGTCGAGCAAGGCGCTCCGCTGGCCGGGTACTTCGCCTGGTCCCTGCTGGACAACTTCGAGTGGGCCTACGGTTACGCGCCTCGCTTCGGCCTCGCTTATGTCGACTACCCGAGCGGCGAGCGGGTCATGAAGACCAGCGGCAAGACCTACCGGGAGCTCATCGCCTCGCACCGCGCAGTTGGCGTTTGAGGGGTTAACCCCTCAAACGCAGGGTTGCCCCGCCAGAATCTGACGGGGCGACCCAACCTCTCGGGGGTTAACCCCCGAGAGTTACAAGGTCCACTTCTGGGCCGCGGTGCCGTTGCAGGTCCAGATCTGCAGGCGGTTGCCGTTGGCGGGGTTGGCGGACGGGACGTCGAGGCACTTGTTCGACTGTGGGTTCACCAGATCGCGGGCGCCGGTGTAGGTCCATTGCTGGGCCGGATTGCCACTACAGCTGGCGATCTGGAGCTTGGTGCCGTCGGCAACTCCACCGCCGGCGACGTCCAGACACTTGCCGAGGGCACGGATCGTGCCGTCACCCGGGCGGCTCCACTTCTGGGCCGCGGAACCGTTGCAGTCGTACAGCTGGACCGGCGTACCGTCGGATGCGTTCGCTCCGGCGACGTCCATGCACTTGCCCAGCGCCTTGACCTCGCCGCCTCCGCCGCCGTTGCTGGTGAGGCTGTTGACGCGGACGTAGTCGACGACCATGGTCTGTGGCATGACCGTGCTGCCGTCGGGGTAGCCGGGCCAGTAGCCGCCGACCGCCACGTTCATGATCATGAAGAACGGGTGGTCGAACACCCACGGGTCGCCGCCGAGGTCGGCCGGGGTCTTGCGGGCGAACTGGATGCCGTCGACATACCAGGTGACGACGTTGGGCTCCCAGTCGACAGTGAAGGTGTGGAAGCCGTCGGCGAACTGCTGCCCGTTCGGCAGCGTGTAGCGCGAACTGATCGCCTCGCCGGCGGAGTAGCCGGGACCGTGCAGGGTGCCGTAGGAGTTGCTCGGCTCCTTGCCGATGTTCTCCATGATGTCGATCTCGCCGTTGCCCGGCCAGCCGTTGTTGCCGGTGCCGAGCATCCAGAACGCCGGCCAGAGTCCCTGGGTACGCGGGAGCTTCATCCGCGCCTCGTACCGGCCGTACGTGTGGGTGAAGGTCGCGGCGGTGAGCAGCCGGGCCGAGGTGTACTCGCAGGGGCCGTAGTGGCACTGGAAGCCACCGCTCTCGCGACGGGCCGTGATCACCAGGTTCCCGGCACCGTCCTTGGCGGAGTTGCGCGTGCTGTTGGTGTAGTACTGGCGTTCGTTGTTGCCCCAGCCGTGGCCGCCGATGTCGTAGCGCCACTTGCTGGAGTCCGGCGCCTGGCCGGCTGGGCCGTCGAAGTTGTCCTCGAAGAGCACCGGACCGACCGCGGCCGCTGCCGTCGGGGCAGCTGCCGTCTCGGCAGTCGTAGTACCGGCTGTTGCTGGGGACTGGAGGAGGGCGGTGCCGAGTACTGCGACGCCAGCGGCGGCGAGTGCTGCGGACCGGATCCGGGAACGCGGGAATCTCATGCGTGCCTCATTTCTCGCGGTGGGGGCGGGGGCGGACTGTCGCGAGACAGGAATCGCTGGGTGGCAGCCTGCTGTGAGAACGCTCTCAGGTCAAGGCCACGCATAAATATAAGTCGTGAAAAAAGCCTCCTCGCACCGTTGACAGCGAACTTCACGGATGGTTACCTCGTGCTGACCACCAGTTGCGGCGCGGGCAGACGCCTCAAAACCCCTTGAGCAAAAGGGAGATCCGCCCATGCCCTCGTCTCTGCCCCGACGCGCACTCCCGGCCCTGGCCTGCCTCGCGGCGCTGTCGGTGATCGCGACCGGCGTCAGCCACCCGCAGCCGGCGCACGCCGCCAGTGAGCAGGTCAACGTCTGGCTGACCACCACCAACGACTCCGCCGGCCGCAACGTGACCCGCGGCCTGCAGCAGCAGACGCCGCTGAACTTCGGTCCGGCCGGCGGCAGCGCGAACCAGACGATCACGGTCAACGAGAACACGACGTACCAGACCTTCGAGGGCGGTGGCGCGTCCTTCACCGACAGCGCCGCGTGGCTGCTGAACAGCAGCAACACGATCAGCGCGACCACCCGCAACCAGGTGATGAAGGACCTGTTCGACCCGGTCAACGGCATCGGCCTCGCCTTCACCCGTAACCCGATGGGCGCCTCCGACCTGGCCCGGTTCAACTACTCGTACGACGACACCTGCTGCGACCTGAACGACTTCACCATCAACCACGACCTGGCCGATGTGGTCCCGTTGACCAAACAGGCCAAGCAGCTGAACCCGGCGCTGAAGGTCAAGGGCGCGCCGTGGAGCGCACCGGCCTGGATGAAGGACAACAACAAGTTCACCAACCGCGGCTGGCTCAAGGCCGAGTACTACCCGCTCTACGCGCAGTACTTCGTGAAGTACGTGCAGCAGAACGCCGCGCAGGGACTCAAGATCGACTACGTGTCGGTGCAGAACGAACCGACCTGTTGCGGCACCGACAACACCGGCTACGCGTCGATGAACTGGAACGGCGCCGGCCTGCTGAACTTCACCAAGAACCACCTGTTCCCGGCCTTCCGGGCGGCCGGCATCACCACCAAGGTGATGATCCTGGACTACAACTGGGGCAACTACGACGACCTCGGCTCGGTGCCGCTGAACGACGCCGGCCTGCGCGCCGACCCGCTGTTCGGCGGCATCGCCTGGCACGGCTACGGCGGTGACGTGAACCTGCAGAGCACGATCCACAACCAGTTCCCGGCCGTGAACCACTACATGACCGAGCACTCGGGCGGGACCTGGATCCCGAACCAGCAGGTCGAGGACATGAACAACCTGATCGACTACACCCGCAACTGGAGCAAGTCGTGGGTCAAGTGGAGCCTCGGCCAGGACCAGAACATGCTTCCGTACGTCGGTGCCGGCTGCAACGTCTGTACCGGGCTGGTCACCATCCAGCGCGGCGGTTCGCGGTCCGGCCAGGTGGACAAGACGATCGAGTACTACACGATGGGCCACCTGACCAAGTTCGTGAAGCCGGGCGCGGTCCGGATCCAGTCCGACGCGAACAGCTCGGTGAAGAACGTCGCCTGGAAGAACTCTGACGGCTCCAAGGCGCTGATCGCCTACAACACCACCGGCGGTAACCAGTCGATCAGAGTGAACTGGGGCAGCCAGTCCTTTGTCTACACCCTCCCCACCAAGACCTCGGCGACCTTCACCTGGTCCGGCAGCCAGAGCGGCGGCGGTACCGGCGGCCAGATCACCGGCCTGGCCGGCAAATGCATCGACGTGGCCGGTGCGAACAGCGCGGACGGTACTGCGGTCAATCTGTACGACTGCAACGGCACCAGCGCGCAGCAGTGGAGCCGGCCTGGAGACGGCACCCTTCGCGCCCTCGGCAAGTGCCTCGACGTGGCGGGCGGCTCGACAGCGGACGGCGCCCAAACCCAGCTCTACACCTGCAACGGCAGTGCCGCCCAGCAGTGGACCTACACGAGTGGGCGCGACCTGGTGAATCCACAGGCGAACAAGTGCCTCGATGTCACCGGCAACAACTCCGCGAACGGCACCAGGCTGCAGATCTGGAGCTGCACCGGCGCCGCGAACCAGAAGTGGACGATCTGACCCGCACCCCTGAGCAGGTGTCCGCACGGGGACACCGGCAGCCCGACCGCCACCGCGCCCCCGGTGGCGGTCGGGCTGCGCCCAAAAGGCCCGAAACGGCCCAAAACGGCGCGGAGTACCGGCCTTGACTCTCCGGTAGGCGGAGGGTGGAAGGTTGTCCCCATGACGGCGTCGGTGACCATCGGAGAGTTCTCCAGGCTCACGCATCTCAGCGTGAAGACTTTGCACCACTACCACGAGATCGGGCTGCTCGCGCCGGCCCGGATCGACGCGTCGTCGGGCTACCGGCGGTACGAAACCGCGCAGGTGCCGGTGGCGCAGTTGATCCGGCGGCTCAGGGATCTGCAGATGCCGCTCGCTCAGGTGCGAGCGGTGGTCGAGGCGCCCGACGTCCAGACTCGCGATCAGACGTTGCGGTTGCATCTGGACCAGATGGAGCGCGAGTTGGCCCAGACCCGGGACGTGGTCGCGTCACTGCGCTCGATGCTGACCCTGCCGCTGGCAGAGCTCGCCGTCGAGTACCGGTTTCTGCCCGCGTTCCGGGCGTTCTCCGTCACCGATCGGGTCGAGCGGGACGCGATCAGCGAATGGTGCCAGACCACCTTCGGCCTGCTCGGCGAGATCGCCGGCCGGCACGGCATCACGGCCACGCCCGGCGCGACGTACAGCGACGAGTTCTTCACCGAGGAAGCCGGTGAAGTGGTCGGCTTCCTGCCGGTCGCGCCGGACCAGAGTCCGATCGATCGCGTCGGCCTGGTCGACCTGCCGGCCGGCTTCTTCGCGATCACCGTGCACGAAGGGCCGTTCACCGACTTCGACCGCGTCTACGGCGCGCTCGGCAGTCACGTCGCGGAGTACTGCGAGGTGGCGCCCGGGCCGATCCGCGAGCTGTATGTCACCGGCCCGGGCGACGGCGTCGACGAGTCCGAGTTCCGTACCGAGGTCTGCTGGCCGATCCAGCGGATCCCCACCCCGAAAGGCTGAACCAGATGTCCATCACTCTCGAGCACGTCGTCTTCGACTGCAAGAACGCCGCCGAGCTGGCGAGCTTCTGGGCCGGTGTGCTGAAGTCCAAGGTCGATGCTGACGGCAACGAGTTCTTCGCCACCGTGAACAAGGGTGGCGAGGGCACCGCGCTGATGTTCATCCAGGTGCCCGAGGAGCGGGTCGGCAAGAACCGGCTGCACGTCGACCTCGCCGCCACCGACTGGACCGCCGAGCTCGACCGCATCGTCGGCCTCGGCGCCAAGCGGGTCGGCGAGTTCGACGAGTACGGCGCGCACTGGGTCACGCTCGCCGACCCTGAAGGCAACGTCTTCGACCTGGGCGAGGTGCGCTGACCTGACGGCTCAGAGTGGCTGGTACCGGCGGCCGTCCGCGGTGCCGGCCACTTCGTCGAGCAGCTCGCGAGCCTCGGCCGTCGGCCAGCGGAAGGCGCGGGCCAACTCGGCGGCGCTGGTGTCCAGCATCGTGTCGAGGTACTGGCGAGCCGCCTCGCTGTGATTTGGCCGGCCCCCGACCTCGAACTGCTCGCAGGTGAGCGTGAGCAGGGTGGCCGGCCAGCCGTTGCTCTGCTCCTCGATCCCCGCGGTCGTCACCAGCAGGTTTTTCTGGAGCTCACCAATTCCGCGTTGGTAGCTGTTCTTGTCGCCGACGAGCGTGCGGAGCGAGGCGCTCGACAGCGGCTCCATCGCCAGGGCCGCGGCGAGCTCGTGTGCTACCGGTGAGAGCTCCAGCCGCTCATGGTCGTCCAGCTCGCCCTCGCCCGGATAGAGAGCGGCCAGCAGGGTTGGTGACAGGAACGTGCCCCGCCCGCCGACGAAGGCGCCGTACCAGGCGAGGCCGCGCCGGGGGAGTTCGTCCTTCCAGCTCCAGACCTTCTGTTCGGCTTCGCCCATGCCGTCGGCGAAGGGCTCGGCATCCTCACCGGCCACGGCCTCCCACAGTGACGGGCCGATCGGTTTGGGTGCGGGGAACAGCAGGGCGAAACCGACATCGTCGATGAACTTCCCGGCTCGCTCGACCGAGCCCACCCGGCGGCCGCGCACCCACCAGCGAGTGGCGCGGGCCTGCGCCAGCTCGTCGTCCAACGGTCGGTCCGGAGTACTCGTGCGTGCCATCCGGACAGTCAATCACCGGGCGCCGACAGTTGGGCGGTGAGAGGCCGATGGGAGGTATTGCGAGCCGACGGCGAGCGGAGGAATGTGGACAGGGACCGGTGGCGCCACCGGGGTGCCACCCAGATCCGAAGGGGGTGGACCGTGTACGCGCGTTCCACCACGATCATGGCCAGGCCGGAGTCCGTCGACGCCGGCATGGCTGAAGTGCGCGACAACGTGATGCCCATGATCACGCGGATGGAAGGCTGTATCGGCCTGTCCATGCTGGTCGACCGGTCATCCGGCCGGTGCATCGTCACCAGCGCCTGGCGGTCCGAGGAGGCGATGCGGGCCACCGACGAAGAGCTCCAGCCGATCCGGGACCGCGTCGCGGAGATGCTGGGTGGCAGCCCGCAGGTCGACGAGTGGGAGATCGCCGTCCTGCACCGCGACCACCAGTCCACGCAGGGTGCCTGCGTCCGCGTCACCTGGATGCAGGTCGACGCCGCGGACCTGGACCGGGCGATCGACGTCTTCCGGCTGGCATCCCTGCCGAGGGCCGAGGAGCTCGCCGGCTTCTGCAGCGCCAGTCTGCTGGTCGACCGCAGTTCCGGTCGGGTTGTCTCCTCGGTGACGTACGACAGTGTGCAGGCGATGGAAAGCAACCGGGAGGCAGCCGCGGCGGTGCGATCGGCGGGCTCGAAGGACGCTGGGGCAGAGGTGCTCGATGTGGGCGAATTCGAACTCGCGCTGGCCCACTTGCGGGTGCCCGAGCTGACCTGACTGCCGCAGCGCACCGAACAGGAAGTGGGGACCTCGGACAAGGCAGGACCCGTCCGAGGTCCCCGCTTCTTGTCGAGGCAGGAACCGCAGCGACCCCCGGTAACGGCCCAGCGAGACCGGAGCAACGGCTCGGACTCGATTTGGGAACGCTCCCACTGAGGTCTTGACAGCCTCGGAACCACGCCTGATGCTCTTGGGAGCGCTCCCAGATGAGGCGCAGAATATCGAGGAGGGGTCAGGCGATGAGCCAGACGAAGCGGTTCCTGGCGGTCACGGTGGCTGCCGTGACAGCAATGGGCATGGTCGGGGCATGCAGCAAGGAAACGGCCGGTACCAAGCCCGCCGCGGACGGCCAGATCAACCTGGTCGTCGACACGTTCGGCGAGTTCGGCTACAAGGCGCTGGTCGAGCAGTACCAGAAGGACCATCCGAACGTGAAGGTCGAGCTGCGCAGTGTGCAGAAGCTCGACGACTACAAGCCCAAGCTGACCCAGTACCTGGCCGCCGGGACCGGCGCCGGTGACGTGGTCGCGCTCGAGGAGGGCATCCTCAACGAGTTCAAGACCCAGCCGCAGAACTTCGTCAACCTGCTCGACCACGGCGCGGCCGACCAGCAGGCCAACTTCCTGCCGTGGAAGTGGGAGCTCGGCAAGGTCGGCGCCGACGGGCCGCTGATCGGGCTCGGGACCGACGTCGGCGGTCTGGCCGTCTGCTACCGCAAGGACCTGTTCGCCAAGGCCGGCCTGCCGACCGACCGCGACGCGGTCTCGAAGCTGTGGCCGGGCTGGGACGAGTTCATCGCCACCGGCAAGAAGTTCAGCGCGGCCAACACCGGCGCCAAGGGCTTCGTCGACTCGGTCACCACCAGCTTCAGCGCGATGCTGTCGCAGGCGGGCGAGACGAACTTCTACGACCGCGACAACAAGCTGATCGCGGACTCGAACCCGGTCGTCAAGCAGGCCTGGGACACCTCGATGAAGATGGTGTCGGAAGGTGTCAGCGCCAAGGTCCCGACCTGGTCGAAGGACTGGGAGGCGGGCTTCAAGAACGGCAGCTTCGCGGTCACCATGTGCCCGTCGTGGATGCTCGGCATCATCAAGACCAACTCCGGTGCCGCGAACGCGGGCAAGTGGGACGTTGCCGCGGTGCCTGGTGGCGGTGGCAACTGGGGTGGCTCGTGGCTCGCCGTACCGGCGCAGAGCAAGCACCCGAAGGAGGCCTACGAGCTGGCCAAGTTCCTGACCACTCCGGAAAGTCACGTGGCCGCCTTCAAGGAGGCCGGACCGCTGCCGTCCTCGCCGAAGGCACTGGACGACCCGGCGTTCCTGGCGCTGACCAACGACTACTTCTCCAACGCTCCGGTCGGCAAGATCTTCGGTGAAGGCGCCAAGTCGCTGAAGCCGGTCGTGCTCGGCCCGAAGCACCAGGCCGTCAAGGAGCGGGCCTTCGAGCCGGCCATGCAGGCCGTCGAGCAGGGCAAGCTCACCCCCGACAAGGCTTGGCAGCAGGCGCAGAAGACCGCTGTCAAAGAGGCGAAGTGACCTCTTCCAGCGTCGTCCGGTCGCCGGCGGCAGCACGTGCCGCCGGCGACCGGGTTCCCTGGCGCTCCCGGCTGACGCGCGCGGATGTGAAGTTCGCGCCCTACTTCTTCATCGCGCCGTTCTTCGTCCTGTTCGCGATCTTCGGGGCGTTCCCACTGATCTACACCGGCTGGGTGTCGCTGCACGACTGGCACCTGATCGGTGAGCACACCTTCGTCGGCCTCGGTAACTACACGACGCTGTTCTCGGACCCGGACTTCTGGAACGCGCTGCGGAACACCATCGGCATCTTCGTGATCGCGACCGTGCCGCAGCTGCTGCTGGCGCTGACGATGGCGAACCTGCTGAACCGCAAGATCCGCGGCCGGACCTTCTTCCGGATGGGCGTGCTGATCCCCAACGTCACCTCGGTGGCGGCGGTCGGCATCGTCTTCGGGCAGTTGTTCGCCCGCGACGTCGGCCTGGTCAACTACGTCGTCACCACCTTCGGCCTGGACGCGGTCGACTGGCAGGCCAACACCTGGTCCAGCTGGATCGCGATCGCCGTGATGGTCGACTGGCGCTGGACCGGCTACAACACCCTGATCCTGCTCGGTGCGATGCAGGCGATCTCCAAGGACCTGTTCGAGGCGGCGGCGCTGGACGGCGCGACGCCCCGGCAGCAGTTCTGGCGGATCACCGTGCCGATGCTGCGCCCGACCCTGGTCTTCACCGTGATCATCTCCACCATCGGCGGCCTGCAGCTGTTCACCGAGCCGGTCATCTTCGGCAACGGCCGGATGCTCGGCGGCACGATGGGGCAGTTCCAGACGGTTGCCATGTACATGTACGAGACGGCGTTCCAGCGCTTCCAGTACGGCTACGGTGCCGCGATCGCCTGGTCGCTGTTCGGCCTGATCGTGGTGTTCTCGCTGGTCAACCTGCTGCTGGTTCGGAGGGCGGCCCGATGACCGCGATGAGAGCCGCCTCGGTGCGGCTGTGGCGGACCAGCCCGTTGACGTACCTGGCCCTGATCGTGGGCTGCCTGATCTCGATCTTCCCGATCTACTGGATGGCCGTCGTGGCCACCCGGTCCAACGACGTGATCAACGACGTCCCGCCGCCGCTGCTGCCCGGGGGTGAGCTCGGCGCGAACGTCGGCCGGGTGTTCGCCAACGATCACGCGGCGTTCGCGTACGGACTGGTGAACTCGCTGGTGGTCTCCAGCGTGGTGACCATCTCGGTGGTCTTCTTCTCCACGCTGGCCGGGTTCGCGTTCGCCAAGCTGCGCTTCCGCGGCCGCAACGCGATGCTGCTGATCATCGTCGCGACGATGATGGTGCCGGTCCAGCTCGGCCTGATCCCGCTCTACATGCTGATGGTGAAGATCGGCTGGAACGGTGATCTGCAATCGGTGATCGTGCCGTTCCTGGTCAGCGGTTTCGGCGTCTTCATGATGCGCCAGTACGCCGCCGAGGCGATCTCGGACGAGTTGGTGGAGGCAGCCAGGGTGGACGGTTGCTCGACCTTCCGGGTCTACTGGAACGTCGTTCTGCCGGTACTGCGTCCCGCGGCCGCCGTGCTCGGTCTGCTGACCTTCATGCAGACCTGGAACGAGTTCATCTGGCCGTACGCCGTGCTCGACGCCAACACTCCCACCGTCCAGTTGTCACTCAGCCTGCTGGCGACGGCGTACTACACCGACTACGCGCAGGTGTTCGCGGCGACGGCCCTGGCCACGCTGCCCCTGTTCGCGGTGTTCATCCTGTTCGGCCGCCAGATCATCGGCGGCATCATGGAAGGTTCGATCAAGTCGTGACCACCGAGAGCCAGACCGAGCCAGGCACCGGACTGGAGTTCCCCACCGGGTTCCTGTTCGGCGCGGCCACCGCCGCCTACCAGGTGGAGGGTGCCGCGGCCGCCGACGGGCGCGGGCCGTCGATCTGGGACACCTTCTCGCACACGCCGGGCCGGGTGCTCGGTGGCGAGACCGGCGATGTCGCGATCGAGCACTACCACCGGTACCGCGAGGACGTCGCGCTGATGTCCGAGCTCGGGCTGAAGGCGTACCGCTTCTCGATCTCCTGGCCGCGGGTCCAGCCGAACGGTCGCGGTGCGCTCAACCCGGCGGGGGTGGACTTCTACTTGCGGCTGATCGACGAACTGCTTGCCGCCGGCATCGAGCCGTGGCCGACGCTGTACCACTGGGATCTGCCCCAGCCGCTGGAGGACGCCGGCGGCTGGCCCGAGCGCGACACGGCGGAGCGGTTCGCCGACTACGCCGGCGCGATCACCGCAGTACTGGGTGATCGGGTCAAGCAGTGGACCACGCTGAACGAGCCGTGGTGCTCGGCGTTCCTCGGGTACGGGTCCGGCGTGCACGCGCCGGGCCGGCAGGATCCGGCGGCCTCCGTCCGGGCCGGGCATCACCTGATGCTCGGACACGGTCTCGCCGCCGGCCTGATCAGATCCGGCGGCCACCAGGTCGGCGTGACGATCAACCTGTACGACGTTGCGCCGGTCAGCGACCGCGAGATCGACCTCGACGCGGCGCGGCGGATCGACGGGCTGCAGAACCGGTTCTTCCTCGACCCGGTCCTGCTTGGTTCCTACCCGGCTGACGTGGTCGCGGACCTCGCTTCGGTGACCGACTTCTCGCACGTGCGGGACGGCGACCTGGCGATCATCTCGACCCCGCTCGACGTGCTGGGTGTCAACTACTACAGCCGTCACGTGGTGACGGGTGAGCAGACCGATGGTGATGACGGCCATGGGGGAGGAGTCGGCAGCGGAGCGTCGCCGTGGCCGGGGAGTGAGCACGTCGGATTCCTGAAGGGCGAGTTGCCGGTCACCGCGATGGGGTGGGAGATCCACGCCGAAGGGCTGACCCGCGTTCTCGAGCGGGTGTCGCGGGAGTACCCGCCGGTGCCGCTGTACGTCACCGAGAACGGGGCGGCCTTCGCCGACGTACCGGATCCCGACGGACTGGTCCGCGACCCGGATCGGATCAGCTACCTGGACGGCCACCTGCGTGCCTGCCAGGCGGCGATCGATCTGGGGGTGCCGTTGCGCGGCTACTTCTGCTGGTCGCTGTTCGACAACTTCGAGTGGTCCTGGGGCTATTCGCGGCGCTTCGGGCTGGTCTACGTCGACTACGCCACGCAGGTCCGGACGCTCAAGAGCAGCGCGTTTTGGTACGGAGACCTGATCCGAGGCAGGCCCAGTGTCCCGCTTGCGGGACACTAGCGACATGAACGATTCCCGTCCCACCATCGAAACCGTCGCGGCCAGGGCGGGGGTGGGGCGGGGTACCGCGTCACGCGTGGTCAACGGATCGTCCCAGGTCAGCCCCGCCGCGCGGGCCGCCGTGCTCAAGGCGATCGACGAGCTGGGCTACGTACCGAACCGGGCGGCCCGCAACCTGGTGACCCGGCGTACCGACTGTGTGGCGCTGGTGATCTCGGAGCCGGGCGACCGGCTGTTCAGCGAGCCGTACTTCGCCGGGATCGTGCGCGGCATCAGCTCGGCCATGGCCCAAACCCAGTTGCAGTTGTGGCTGTCGATGGTCTCGAGCTCGAGTGAGCGCGAGCGGACGGGTCGCTTCCTGACCCGCGAGCATGTCGACGGCGTGTTGATGCTTTCCCAGCACGCCGACGACCCGCTGCCGGCCCAGGTTCGGGCCAGGGGACTGCCGCTGGTGCTGTGTGGTCAGCCGCTGGCCGCGAGCCCGGAGGTTGGCGTGATGCCGTTCGTGGACGCCGACAACGCGACTGGCGGGCGCCAGGCGGCGCGGTACCTGCTGGAGCTGGGGCGCCGCCGGATCGCTTGTGTTGCCGGTCCGCAGGACATGGCTGCCGGGGTGGCGCGGTTGGAGGGGTTCCGCGAGGTGGTCGGCGGTGACCTGGTCGAGTACGGCGACTTCAGCGAGGAGAGTGGCGCCAAGGCGATGACGGCGCTGCTGGCTCGGGAGCCGGACCTGGATGCTGTCTTCGCGGCTTCCGACCCGATGGCGTTCGGGGCGATGCGGGTGCTGAAGGCGGCCGGGAGGCGGATTCCCGAGGATGTGGCCGTGGTCGGCTTCGACGGATCACCGGGTGGCCGGCACTCCGATCCGCCGCTGACCTCGGTGTTCCAGCCGACCGAGGAGATGGGCCGGGAGATGACCCGGCTGCTGCTCGGCCAGCTGGCCGGCGAGTCGATGGAGTCTCAGGTCATCCTGGACACCCGGCTGGAGCTTCGCGGCAGCGCCTGAGCGGGTCGGGCCTGTGCGGGTTGGGCCTGGCGGGTTGGGCCTGATGAGTGGCGGCCTTGGGGTCAGCTGTCCATGTGGTCGAGGTGGGCTTCGAGGGCGTCGAGGCGGTCGCGCCAGAGGTAGCGGTACGGCTCGAGCCAGGAGTCGATCTCGACCAAGGGGGCCGGGCGGAGGCGGTACCACCGACGCTGGGCGTCCTGGCGGACTTCGACCAGGCCGGCGTCGCGCAGTACCTTCAGATGCTTGGAGACGGCCGGCTGACTCAGATCGAGTTCGTCCACCAGTTCGCCGACGGGCCGCTCGCCGTCCCGGAGCAGATCGAGAATCTGCCGGCGCCGCGGCTCCGCCAACACCTCGAACGTAGTTGCCATACCAGGAATATACGCCGTGGTCACCGCTCGCTGGCGGCTGCTGCGCGCCCCGCCTTATGTGTAGGGGTCGGTGATTTCCCGAAGGGACACGAGTGCCTCGCGGAGTTGCGCGGCCCGGGTGGTGCCGAGGTGTGCGGTCCACTCGGCCTCGACCTCGGCGACCACGGCCGCCGCGATCGGGATGGTCTGCGCGCCGCGCTCGGCGATCTGGACCAGCCGCGCCCGGGCATCCGTCGGATCCGGCACCCGGCGGACGTCGCCCGCTACGTTCAAAGCCCGCAGGCGCCTGACCGGTTTGCGACTGGTTGCCTCCGACATCGATTGGTCTGTCGGCGAGGGGAAGGAAATCCGAGGCCCGGTCGCCGACCACCTGCTCTTGCTGACCGGCCGAAAGCCGTCCCGCCTGTCCGGTGGGGGCGGTTAGGTGCCGAGGTATTGGAGGATGGCCAGGACTCGGCGGCTGTAGCCGGTGACGTGGTTGAGGTTGAATTTGTCGAAGATCGAGTTGATGTGTTTCTCGACTGCGCTCTGGGAGATAAAGAGAGCTTCGGCGATGGCTGAGTTGATCTGGCCTTCGGCCATCTTCTCCAGGACGTCGTGTTCGCGGGGTGTCAGGCGGCTGAGTGGGTCGGTGTGCGTGGTGCGGGCGAGGAGCTGCCGCACCATGTCGGGGTCGAAGGCGACTCCGCCGGTACCGACCCGGTCGAGGGCCTGCAGGAACTCGTCGACGCGCATCACCCGGTCCTTCAGCAGATAGCCGACGCCGTCCTGCCCGGAGATGATCAACTCGGTCGCATAGGACTTCTCCACATATTGCGAGAGCACGAGGACGCCGATCGACGACCACTGCTCCCGGATCGCCAGCGCCGCCTGGATGCCCTCGTCGGTATGGGTCGGCGGCATCCGCACATCCACCACCACGACATCCGGCAGACCACTGGCGATGGTGTCGGCCGGTTCGGCGGAGGCGGTTTTGATTGCGGTCAGGAGGGAGTCGGCGTCGCCTACTGAGGCGAGGATCTCGTGGCCTTCCTCCCGGAGCAGGTGGGCCATGCCTTCGCGGAGCAGGACGTGGTCTTCGGCGAGCATCACCCGCATGGCAGTTCCGCCTTCACGGTCGTCGGGCCACCGGCGGGACTGTCGACGGTGAAGAGTCCGTCTCCGGCGGCGACCCGGCCGGCCAGTCCGCTGAGACCGCGGCCCCCGGGGTCGGCGCCGCCGCGGCCGTTGTCGGTGACTCGCACGACCACCTGCCCGGCGCTCTGGGTGAGGCTGATCTCGAGTTTGTCCGCCCCGGAGTGTTTCGCGGCGTTGGTGACCGCCTCGGAGACGACGAAGTAGGCGACCGTCTCGACGGCGACAGGTGGCCGCGCCGGCAGGTCGTAGTACAGGCTGACGGGGATGCTCGAGCGATCGGCGAGGACGGCGATGACGTCGCGGAGGCCGAGTTGGTCGAGCACGGTCGGGTACACCCGCCAGGCGACCTCGCGCAGATCGTCGAGTGCTTGCTCGGATGCTTCGTGGGCCTGCCGGACGAGCTCGGCCGCCCGCACCGGGTCCTTGGTCCGGCGAGCGCGACTGAGCAGCAACCCGAGGGCGACCAGTCGCTGCTGGACGCCGTCGTGCAGATCGCGCTCGATTCGCCGGCGCTCGTCGTTCACCACCTCGACCACCTCGGCCCGGCTCAGGGTCAGCTCGGACACGCGGCGGGCTAGCAACTCCTCGGTCGAGGGCGCCAGGTAGCGGCGGGCCAGCCGGGCGTCCAGGACCGGTACGCCGATGATGCCCATCACGTTGAGGTAGAGCAGGATCAATCCGGGCAGGGACACGGCGGCGAGCGAGAGCAGGCTGACCCCGCCGCCGTTCTCGATGAAGGCCCAGTCGCCACCGACAAGCCACGCCGACACCATCGAACCGGCCACCACCAGGCCGAGCAGGAGAAGCAGTAGGACGAATCCGCCGAGCATCCCGATCGGCCAGCGTCTGGCGATGTATTGGAACGCTGCGCGATCGGAGTACGGGCCGAGGTCGCGGATGTCGTGGAAGCGGGCGAGTCGCCGCTGCTCGAGCCGGGTCAGTTGCCGGGCGCAACGATGTCCGAAGCTGACCACGCGGGGGCGGGAGCGCGGCGCCGCGACGATCGGAATCAGGGCGATGCTGGACGCGACCAGGAAGGCCAGCTCGACCGCGCCCAGCAGCGCGCCGAGCACCACCCCGGCCAGGGTGGTGCCCGCTCGCACTACGACGCGATTCCGCATGGGGGCAAGATTAGTGGGCACCGAAGACGAGCGGACTGTGGTTTTCCACAGTTCTGTACTGTGGAAAAGCCGAGGAAACACGACGGTCGACCGCAGGGTGCGAGAGGTGTTCGCGGACCTAGCGTCGACGCCATGACCCCGACGAACCAGGTGATGATGAGCGCGATAGCGCAGGCGACGGCCCAACCGACCGATGGCGTGGCGGGCTGGGCCATCGAGTTGATGGAGAAGATGGGTGCCCCGGGCGCCGGCTTGGCGGTCGCCCTGGAAAACCTCTTTCCGCCACTGCCGAGTGAGGTGATCCTGCCGCTGGCGGGCTTCGCGGCCAACCGTGGCGACCTCGGCCTGTTCAGCGCCATCCTCTTCACCACCCTCGGCTCGGTGGTCGGCGCGCTCGCCCTGTACGGCGTGGGTGCCGTGCTCGGCCGGGACAGGACTCGGGCGCTGGCCGCCCGCCTGCCACTGGTGAAGGTGGCCGATGTCGACAAGGCGGAGGAGTGGTTCGCCCGGCACGGTGCCAAGGCGGTGCTGATCGGCCGGTGCGTGCCTGTGGTGCGCAGCCTGATCTCGGTGCCGGCCGGAGTGGAGCGGATGAAGATCCCACTCTTCCTCGCGCTGACGGCGCTCGGCAGCCTGGTCTGGAACTCGGCGCTGATCCTCGCCGGCTACGCGCTGGGGGAGCAATGGCACGTGGTGGAGTCGTGGGTCGGCGTCCTTCAGTATGTGGTGCTGGCCGCCGCGGTGGCGGCGGTCGTCTGGTTCGTGGTTGTCAAGCTGAGAGCGAAGCGTTCACCAGCTGAGAATGTCGAGTAGCTCGCTCGACTTTGGTTAGGCTCGAGATCCCACTGCCGAACCTCTGGAGATGCGTCCCGATGCCCTCACTCGCCTTCGAGTCGCGGATCGTGCCCGACCCGCCGATCTGGCCGCAGTCCGTCGTCACCGTGGTCGGCAATCCCAAAGCGGGTTCCCGGACAGCGGCGGCTGCCGCGGCCGTCGCGGAGTTGCTCGCCTCCGAGCTCGGTACGCCGTACCGGATCGACGAGTTGGTGGATCTGGTCACGTTCGCGCCGGCCATCTGCCAGGGGGAGCAGGCGGCGGACGAGTCTCGGGAGGCGCTGGAGAGTGCTGTCGAGCTCGTCTCGTCGGCGTCGGTGATCGTCGTGGCCACGCCGGTTTTACAAGGGGAGCTACACGGGGTTGCTGAAGAGCTTTCTGGATGTGCTGCCGCATCAGGCGCTGGCAGGGGCGGTGGTGGTGCCGGTGACGGTGTCGGCCGCGCCGAGCCATCGGTTGCTGGCCGACATCCATCTTCGTCCGCCCGGCGTTCACCATTTCGGCGGTCAACCCCCGGGCTTGTGGGTTGCCACCCCTGAGTCCGGGGTGGCAACCCATCACTTCGGTGGTTGACCGCCGAAATGGTGGCGGGGGCGGGGTGACTAGTCGGCTCGGGCGGCGGCTTCGGCGGGGCGGATGGTTAGGGTTTTGGTGGCGGGGATGAGGGTGGAGAGCATGGTGAGGGCGAAGGCGATGGTGATGATGACCAGGTAGATCCAGATCGGGCCTGAGGGGAGGGCTGAGGTGGAGACTGCCGAGGCGAAGGGGAGCAGGGTGCCCAGGGCTACCAGGGTGCCTAGGACTATGCCGGCCAGGGCCACCAAGATGCCTTCGGTGGTGAGCATTCGTAGTACCTGGCCGCGGGTTGAGCCTGTTAGGCGTTGCAGGCCGAACTCGCGGCGGCGGCGGACCGTGCTCGAGGCCAGGGTGTTGACGATCGAGACCGCGGTGTAGGCGATCAGCATGCCCACCAGCAGGTAGTTGATCCACGCCTGCGTCTTCAGGTCTTCACCGTTGCCGGCGATCAACGCCTCCCGATCGGCAACCTGTACGCCGGGAGTCGCCGCCGCCAGCTTGCTGAGCGCCGGCCCGATCGCCGCGCCCGGCTCGGCACGCACCAGGATCTGCGGCACCAACTGGTTCGTGGTGTGGGCGGCAACCAGTTCGGCGGGGAGCACGATGCTCTCGTAGCCGCGCTCGGCGGCGAAGGTCGCGATCACCCGGAGATCTACCGAAGCTCCGTCGCCGAGCGTCATCTTGATCGACGTACCGACCCCGCGCTGGATCTTCTCCGCGACGCGATCAGGCAGCGCGACCGTGTTGCCCGTCAGGCCTTCGAGTGAGCCCGTGGTCAGCTTGACCGGCGCCGCGCCGTCCGGGCCCTGAGCCGAGATTCCCTGCAGCAATGCGCCTTCTTCGTCGAAGGGAGCGTTCCGCGGCTCATCGATGACGCCGTTGCTCGTCACGTAGGCCGAGGCGTTGGCTACGCCCGGCAGTGCCTGCACCTGGGGGAGCAGCGAGGGAGACAGACCTGCCGCGGTGGAGACGAGTACGGCGTCGGCTCGCAGGTCTTTGGTGAAGGCCTTTGAAGCGGCGTCGACCTGCGTCGTCTGCATGTAGATGTTGGCGGTCGCGATGCCGACGGCGAGCATGACCGGCATCACCGCGGCGGACATCGCCACGGATCGCGCCGTCACGTTGATGATCGCGAGCCGGCCGTTCACGCGGCTGACGGCGTACAGGGGCCAGCGGAGGATGGCGAGCACAACCTTGGTGGCCAGCGGGCCGAGGGTGGCGAGACCGATCGCCAAGCAGAGTACGGCGGGTCCCGCGGTCGCTCCGGCCAGCGGCCCGGTCATCACGGTGCCCGTGACGATCATCAGCGCGAAACCGCCGCCGAGGAAGAGGAGCCCGGTCACCATCCGCACCCAGCTGAACCACTTGCGCTGCAGCGAAGCCTCGACCAGTGCCTCGACCGGCCGGATCTTGGCCGAGCGGCGGCCTGCCATCAACGCGGCACCGACCGCAGCCAGTACTGCGGCCCCGGCGCCGGCCGCGAACGGGATCAAGCCCTGGTAGAAGGTGACGTCCGGAGACGCCACCCCGTTCGACGACAGCCGGTCGAAGAGGAACCGGCCGAGCAACGCACCGGGGATCACGCCGACCACGACCGCGGGCAGCGAGACCAGCATCGCCTCGCCGAGGATCATCCGCCGGACCTGACCAGGTGTCGTCCCGATGCTGCGCAGCAACGCGAACTCCCGTTGCCGCTGCTGAGCGGCCAGCGCCAGCGTCGACGCGACCACGAACATCATCGTCATCGTCGCGATGCCACCGAACGAACCGGCCACCGAGATGAGCACGACCTTCTTGGCGCTGGCGTCCGGGTGCTCGACCACGCCGCGATCCAGACCGGACAGCGCCGACACGTCGGCCGTCGCCTCGATCTTCTTCCGCAGCGCCTCGAGATTGGTGCCAGGGGCAACCAGTACGCCGAGCGAGGCGAACTGCCCCGGCCGGTTGGCGAACCGGCTCGCTTCCTGATTGGAGAAGAACGTGTGCCCAGCCGGACCAGAGGCGATGCCGCTGACGGTGAAGGCGGTCTGCTGGCCACCGACCAGCAGGTTCACCTTGCCGCCGACCTTCGCCTTGACCTGCTGCGCGGTCGTCGCGTCGAGCACGACCTCGCCGCCGCGAGGCGCAGTACCGGAAGTGAGGTTGAACGGAGCCAGTACTGCGGAAGCCCAGTTGTGGCCCTCGCCCTGGGTGAAGCCGGTCCCGAGGGCGAGGGGGGTCGGGAAGGTCAGGTCGCCGACGACGTCCGTGACTCCTTCCAGGGAACGGATCTTGGCTGCCACCGACTCGTCGATGCCGACCTGCTCGGTGAGCTGAGTGGCGTCTTCCTTGCCCGGCCGCAGGTGCGTGAGCTCGCCGGTGACGACGATCGGAGCGGCGGCGAGGCGCTCGGGAGCTACGTTGGAGCGGATGCCGGTCTCCATCAGACCGCCGCAGGCGAGCACGATCGCAGTGCCGAAGATGACGGCGACGAAGGTCGCGATGAAGCCGCTCTTGCGGTAGCGCAAGGTGCGGACGGCGAGGCGCATCATCGTGCGACCGCCTCGGTTGCGAGGCTCCCCTGAGCGGCGCGGGCCGCCTGGGCAGCACGGGCGGCGCGGGCACCGAGGTGGGTGAGCCGGTCGGCGACCTGCTCGGCGGTCGGCGACAGCATGCTGCCGGCCAGGACACCGTCGGCGAGGAAGACGACCTGGTCGGCGTACGACGCAGCGACGGGGTCGTGCGTCACCATCACCACGGTCTGGCCCTGGGTACGGACCGGCTCGCGCAGCAGGTCGAGGACATCGGCGGCGGTCTGGGTGTCCAGGGCGCCCGTCGGCTCATCGGCGAAGATGACCGCGGGCCGGGCTACCAAGGCGCGGGCGATCGCGACGCGCTGCTGCTGGCCACCGGACAGTTCGCCCGGGCGGCTCTTGTGCTTGCCGCTGAGGCCGACCCGGTCCAGTACCTCGCGGACGGCGGCCTTGTTGGTACGGCGGCCGTCGAGCTCCTGCGGCAACGTCACGTTCTGCCAGACCGTGAGCGCGGGCAGCAGGTTGAACGACTGGAAGACGAAGCCGATCCGCTCGCGGCGGAGCTCGGTGAGTTGCCGCTCGTTCAGGCCGGCCAGCGGTACGTCGTCGATCGCGACCGTGCCGGAGGTCGGCCGGTCGAGTCCTGCCGCGCAGTGCAGGAAGGTGCTCTTGCCGGAGCCGGACGGTCCCATCACGGCGGTGAACGTGCCGCGCGCGAAGCTGATGCTGACACCGTCCAGCGCGGTGACGGCGTTGCCGCCCCGGCCGTAGATCCGGCGTACGTCCTGGAGGACGACCGAGTCGTTCGACCGGACGAGTTCTTGTTGCTTGCGCCTCATGGCTGCCCCTTGAAGTTCTTTCCCGACTGACGAGAAAGACGCTACGGAGCGGCAGCCGCCGTCCCCAGGGAGCTGGGGAGCCTCAAGGGGTAGTGCTAGACCCCCTGTTTCTCGATCACAGCCGGTTCAGGTCTTCGTTCAACAGCTGGAGTACGCGATGGACCGTTGCCTGGTGGTCCGGGCCGTCGTAACCGCGGGGAGCGCCTTCGATCAGCATGATCAGGTGCAGGTAGCTGCGGTACAGCGCGATGGTCTCGCCGAGTTCGATGCTTCCGTACCCGGCCAGGAACTCGGGATCCACCGACGACTTGAACAAAGTCAGCGAGACGAACTCGGCGACCGGGTCACCCCACATCGCCCGCTCGCCGTCGATCAGGCCGGCGATGCGTCCGTCCTCGACGAGGATGTTGCCGTCCCACAGGTCGAAGTGGATCAACCGGGGAGTCCGTACCTCGTCCAGCAGCTCAACGCGGTCGAGGACGAGTTGGCGGAGCTGCTCGGCCGGCCGGGGCAGCTCCACCGCGAACCTGTCGGCGTCCCCGAGCACGTCGTCGATCATCGACAGGAATGCCGCGCTCCACGTGCTGACCAAACCCTTCTGTGGATAGCCGAACCCGGGCCCGGTCACCTCATGCAGCGTCGCCACGATGGCGCCCAACTCCCGCCGGAGGCCGGCTCGCTCGGGGCCGGTGACACCGCGCATCGTCGTACCGGGAAGGGCTGTCATCAGCAGGTAGTCGGCGCCGGTGTGCACGACTTCGGGGACTGGCGCCTTGCCGCGGGCCGCCTGGTAGAACATCGCTTCGGTGTGAATCAGGTCTTGTTCGTAGGCCATCACCGGCGCGGTGGGATCCGGGGACAGCTTGAGGATCAGCTCGGTACCGATGCGGTAGACCGTGTTGAAGGTGCCCTCGGTCAGCTCGGTGACCTCGGTTTGAGGGCTGAGCTCGATACCGGCTTCTTGCAGGAGTTCGTGCAGGGCGGCGCGATCGAGGTAGCGCTTGTTGCTCATCGGGTCGCTACGCCGGGGCGTTCCGCGGCGTGGCGACGCACGGCGTCCGCGTAGATCTCGTCCATCAGGGTGATCCGCGGTACGGCGGCGGCCAGGTCGTCCGTGGTGCTGTCGAGGATCCGGGCGAGCTGATGTTCGTAGTACGCGACCGGCGGGAACTCGATCTCGCGGCAGTCGCCGTCGGCCGGGGTGACGATCAGGGCGAGGCCGGCCGGGCCGGCCAGCGGGCGGAAGAAGTCGCGCAAGGTGACGGTCGCCCGCTCGAAGGTGAAGACGTGTTCGGAAAAATCTTGATCGCCGACGTCGGCGATCAGCGTCGCGCTGACATCGGTTGCCCAACGCAACGAAGCTTCGAATGAGCAGTCCACACCGTGGGGCCCGTCGAAGTCCGACCGTCCTTCGGCGATCACGGGATCGAGCCCGATCGTCGCCTGGATCGCTTGGAGCCAGTAGCTCGCGGCGTCGAAGAAGACTCCGCCGCCCAGGGGCACCGCGGCGCTTGTCAGCACCGCGGGGGCGGGACGTTCCGCGAACGTCATCCGGGTGGTGGCCGAGAGCAACGAACCGTACGGCTCCTCGTCGATGAACTCATGAACGGTCCGCTGCCATGGGTGGTCCGCGGTCGGGACCGCTTCGAAGACCTTCACGTCCGCGGCGGCGAAGGCCAGTTCGTCGACCTCGTCGGCCGTGAGGCACAGCGGCTTCTCGACGATCACGTGCTTGCCGGCGACAGCCGCCCGGACCGCCCAGCGATGGTGGGCCGCGTTGTGCTCGGAGATGTAGACCGCGTCGATCGCCGGGTCGGCCAGCAGTGCCGCATAGCTGTCGTGCACGACCGGGATGCCGTGCCGGTTCGCGTACTCCTTGGCGCGGACCGGGTCGCTCGCCGCGACCGCTGTGATGCCGACGCCCTGCTGGAGCAGCGTGCGTTCAGCGAGCGCGGTAGCGCCGATCAAGCCGATCTCGAGCGGCATCGGTCATCCCCCCGTGAGTGTGTGGGCTCTTACTTCAAAGGTTGAAATAACCCTCCGACAGACAAGCTAACCGGTTAAGTCCCCAGTCTCAAGCGGTTGCCGATTCCGGTCGCGAAGAGGCTCAGCGGGATTGTGGGGCGGGTGGCCGGAGCAGGGCTGCCAGGCCGGCGGAGTAGCTGTCCGGGGTGACGTCTCCGAGGATCAGCCGCTGCAGGAGGAATCCGGGCAGCAGGCCGAAGATGACCTGGGCGATGTACTCCGGGTCCGTGTCCGGGTCGACCGTGCCGTCCTTCTGGGCCCGCTCGGCCACCGCGACGAACTTCCCGCGCACGAGCCGGTACTTCGAGGACGCGGTCGCCATGATCGTCTCGTTGTGCAGCGCCTCGGCCCAGGCCTGGATCGCCACCCTGGTCAGGTCGCCGCCGGGTTGCTCGGCGAGGCTGAGGATGTAGTCCAGGGCGATCCGGACCGCTGTCGCCGGGCTGAGCGGCTCGTCGGTCGCCAGGATCCGGTCGAAGAGCTCGTCGATCGTGCTCAGCGCGTCGTCGGCGATCGCCGCGACGATCTCGTCCTTGCTCTTGAAGTACCCGTAGACCGCACCCGCCGACAGGCCCGAGGTGCGAATGACGTCGGCCATCGTCGTCTTGTGGAAGCCCTGCTCGATGACGCACCGGCGCGCCGCCACGATGATCTCGTTGCGGCGGCTGGCGCGGTGTTCGTCCGAAACCTTGGGCACCCGTTGAACATAAAACGAATGTCCGTTCTTGACAACTGGAGCTCGGCCCGCCACGCTCGGATCAATAGAGAACGGTCATTCGTTTTTCATCCCGAGGAGCTGACCAGAGATGTCCACGGACCAACCCGCCGCCGAGGAGCGCCGCCGTCCCCCGGTCGCGGTCGTCGTCACCCTGCTGACCGCAGTACTGACCGTCCTGCTGATCGCGTTCGCCTGGCCGGCCGCCCGGTCGGAGCCGCGGGACCTTCCGTTGGCTGTCGCCGGTCCCGCGCAGGCTGTCGCGCAAGTGCAGGGCAGCCTCGAGCAGGCGATGCCCGGCGGGTTCGAGATCACCGCGGTCCAGGACCGGGCAGCCGCGGTCAAGGCGATCGAGGACCGGGGCGTGTACGGCGCGATCGTGCTCGACCCGCAGGCGCCCGAGGTGCTCACCGCCTCGGCCGGCGGTCCCGCCGTCGCGCAGATCCTGATCCAGCTGTCGTCGCGGGTCGCGGCCCAGAATCCCGGCGTACAGGCGAAGGTGACCGATGTGGTGCCGTTGCCGGCTGACGATCCGCGCGGAGCCGGCCTTGCTGCCGGTGCGCTGCCGCTCGTCCTCGGCGGCATCCTCGGCGCCGCACTGCTGACCCAGTTGGTGCAGGGCGGCGGCCGAAGGATGGCCGGGGCGCTCACCTATGCGGTTACCGGTGCCCTGGCGCTGACCGCGGTGCTGCAGTTCTGGCTCGGCTCGTTCGAGGGCAACTACTTCGCCAACGCCGGTGTGATCGCACTGGCGATCGCGGCGATCTCGCTGACCCTGCTGGGTCTCGAGTGGCTGCTCGGCACACCCGGACTCGGCGCGGGTGCAGCGGTGATGATGTTGCTCGGCAACCCGCTGTCCGGACTGACCAGCGCGCCGGAGATGCTGCCCGGCGGCTGGGGTGCCCTCGGTCAACTACTGCCGCCGGGAGCAGCCGGTACTGCGCTGCGCTCCGTGAGCTTCTTCGACGGCGCCGGCGCGGGCAAGCCGTTCGTCGTGCTCAGTTGCTGGATCGCGCTGGGTCTGGTGCTCTGCGGGCTGGGCGCGCTGCGCAGTCGCGCCAAGAGCGTCGTCCACGGCCGTCACGAAGCGTCACCGGTCACCGTCTGACAGTTGACGGCGCGGTGACCGGATCGTTACGAACCGGTCACCGCGTAACGGCCTCGCGCCACCGACAACGTTGTCTCTCAACCATTGACTTCATCGGTCTCAGCCTCCTACGGTCGCGGAAAGCCCAGTGGGTTTGAGCGGTGGTACCGGGATGACAACGATTGCCCGAAGGTGGACGTGATGGCCATGAAGAACGGTTTCAAGACAGCGGGTGTCCTCGCCGTCGGAGCGCTGCTGCTGGGGGTCTCGGCCTGCAGCCAGGGGTCGACGACCAAGACCCCGGAGGCGGGCGGCAGCCAGAGCTCCGGTCCGGCGAACATCAAGATCGCCTACCAGCAGTGGGGCCCCGGCACGGTGATGAAGAACTTCCTCACCGGCGCCAAGGCCGAGTACGAGGCCGCCAACCCCGGCTCGAAGGTCGAGATCGTGCCGATCGTGGCCAGTGAGAACGACTACTACACCAAGCTGCAGCTGATGATGCGGTCGCCGAACACGGCGCCGGACATCGTCTACGAGGACACCTTCCTGATCAACTCCGACATCACCGCGGGGTACCTGAGGCCGCTCGACGACTACATCAAGGACTGGCCGGACTGGAACCAGTTCGAGGACAGCGCCAAGGGCGCCGCGAAGGGCCAGGACGGCAAGACGTACGGCATTCCGGACGGCACGGACACCCGGGCCCTCTGGTACAACAAGCAGATCTTCGCCAAGGCCGGACTGCCGGCCGACTGGCAGCCGAAGACCTGGGACGACGTGCTCAACACGGCCAAGACGATCAAGCAGAAGGTCCCCGGCGTCATCCCGCTGAACGTGTACTCCGGTAAGCCGATGGGTGAGGCCTCCGCGATGCAGGGCTTCGAGATGCTGCTCTACGGCACCAAGGACCCGCTGTACAACTTCGACCAGAGCAAGTGGGTGGTCGGCAGCCAGGGCTTCAAGGACTCGCTCGGCTTCATCAAGACCATCTTCCTGGACGAGAAGGTGGCGCCGCAGCCGAAGCAGGCGCTGGACCCGAACTGGGGCAACAAGGTCGGCAGCGACCTGCTCCCGAACGGCAAGCTGGCGATCGCGCTCGACGGCTCCTGGCTCTACAACAACTGGCAGAAGACCGGCGCCAAGCCGTGGCCGCAGTGGACCGAGGTGCTCGGCCAGACCGCGATGCCGACCCAGAAGGGTGACGGCAAGGGCAAGGTCAGCCTGTCCGGCGGCTGGACCTGGGCGATCCCGGCCAAGTCGAAGTCGCCCGACGCCGCCTGGAACTTCATCAAGACCCTGCAGACGCCGAAGAACGCGACCAAGTACGCCACCGACGGCGCGCAGATCGCGGTCCGCAAGGACGTCGCCGCCGACCCGGGCTACAAGTCGTCGGCCAAGAGCACCCAGTTCTTCACCGACCTGGTCTCGGTCACCGTCTACCGCCCGGCGCTGCCGGAGTACCCGAAGGTCTCGAACGAGATCATCACCGCGATGGAGGCGGTGATGACCGGTCAGTCGTCGCCGGAGGAAGCCGCCAAGAACTACGACCAGGCGGTCGAGAGCATCGTCGGCAAGGACAAGACGACCACCGGTCAGTAGCGTTCGAAAGGGTTCTCCCCTGTGACGACGACAACCGCTCCCGCCGTCCCCGTTCCGACCGGCTCCAAGCCCGGCCGGAACGGGGCACCCCGCGGCGCCAAGGTCGTGAAGATGTTGCCGCTGGCCCCGGCGATCACGCTGATGGTGATTTTCCTGGCCGGCCCGATCCTGTACTGCATCTACGCCGCGTTCACGAACATGGCGCTGACCGGTACCGGGGCGGCGAACGTGCAGTTCGTCGGGCTGGACAACTTCCGTAAAGCCTTCGGCAGCAGCGCCTTCACCAACTCGATCTGGCTGACCCTGGTGTTCACGCTGATCTCCGCGATCATCGGCCAGAACACCCTCGGGCTCGGCCTGGCGCTGCTGATGCGCCGCTCCACCAAGCTGGTCCGCAACTTCGTCGGGACCGCCGTGATCGGCGCGTGGGTGCTGCCCGAGGTGGTGGCGGCCTACCTGCTCAGCGCGTTCTTCAACGACGACGGCACGCTGAACGTGATCCTGCACAAGGTCGGCCTGCCCGGCCAGGACTGGTTGTACGCGGCACCGATCATCGCGGTGTCGATCGCGAACATCTGGCGCGGTACGGCGTTCTCGATGCTGGTCTACTCGGCCGCGCTGAGCGAGGTACCGAAGGAGATCGAGGAGTCGGCCGAGATGGACGGCGCGCACGGTGCGCGCAAGCTGATCTTCGTCACGCTGCCGATGATCAGCCGCGCGATCATGACGAACCTGATGCTGATCACGCTGCAGACGCTGAGCGTGTTCGGCCTGATCTACGCGATGACCCGCGGTGGTCCCGGCACCAAGAGCCAGACGCTGCCGCTGTACATGTACGAGCAGGCGTTCAGCTTCTCCCAGATCGGCTACGGCACCGCGATCGCCCTGGTGATGCTGGCGATCGGTGCGGTCTTCTCGCTGATCTACCTACGCGGACTCAACTCGGAGGCAGCATGATTGCCCGCGACCGGATCAGCAAGCTGACCGCGAACCTTGTCCTGCTCGGGATCGGCATTCTGTTCGTGCTGCCGTTGCTGTGGGTGCTGTTCGCGTCGGTCAACCGGACGGCGGGGTTGCGGGTCGAGTTGCCGACCAGCCCGACGTTCGACAACTTCACAGCGGTACTGAACACCGATACGACGTACCGGCCGGTGCTGAACGGGATCGTGCTGTGTGGTGGAGCCGCGCTGCTGACGATGATCTGCTCGGTGCTGGCGGCCTATCCGCTGTCCAGGTTCAAGACCAAGTTCAACCGGCCGTTCCTGCTCACCGTGCTGTTCTGCACCGGTCTGCCGATCACCGCGGTGATGGTGCCGGTCTACGGCTTGTTCGTCCAGCTGAACCTGGTCGACACGCTCGGCGGCACGATCATGTTCATGGCGACCTCGTCGCTGCCGTTCGCGATCTGGCTGACCAAGACGTTCATGGACGGCGTACCGATCTCGCTGGAGGAAGCGGCCTGGGTGGACGGCGCGGGCAGCATGCAGGCGCTCTACCGGATCGTGCTGCCGCTGATGTGGCCCGGGATCGCGGTGGTGCTGATCTTCACCTTCATCGGGATGTGGGGCAACTTCTTCGTCCCGTTCATGCTGCTGCTGTCCCCGGAGCGGCTGCCGGCCTCGGTGAGCATCTTCACCTTCTTCGGCCAGTACGGCGAACCGAACTACGGCCAGCTGGCGGCGTACTCGCTCATCTACACCTTCCCCGTTCTGCTGCTCTACCTGTTGCTGAGCAGGAAGCTCGGTGGGGCCTTCGCTCTGGGGGGCGCCATCAAGGGGTAGCGCCGTTGAGGTAGGGGCCGCTGCGGTAGGGCGCGGCGTGAAGCTGCCACGACCGGCGCGGAGGGCGTACGGACGGTGACCATGAGCAATGCCGCGAGCGATGGCGGCCGGAGGTCAGGGGCCTAACTTGTCAGCGCTTCGCAGATGGACCAGGCGGAGTGCCGCAGGAGCGCGGCTGTTTCGTCGTCGAGGCCTTTGACCGGAAGGTCCACCGCGGTCGGGTCCTCGTGGAGGAGGGTGATCAGGAAGACGCAGGCCGTCAGGTAGCTGCCGGCCAGGGCGGGATGGGAGTTGTCGGGCGCGTGCAGCGGTAGCTCGGGGTGCGTCGCCTGGAAGTGCTGCCAGATCAGTCCCGCGGGGACGAGCGTGGCGCCGAGCTCCGCGGCGATGGACGCGTAGGCGGTCGTCAGCGGATCCTGGGGAGCGCCCTTGCGGGACCAGGTCAGGTACAGCGCGGTCTCGGCGCCCGCCTCGCTGATCGCGGTGTGGAAGTCGCGGATGTTGTCGTGCATCCGGGCCGGGTTCTTCCCCGGCAGCGTGCTCTGTTCCTGCAGTACGACGGTGTCGTAGTTGCCCGAGGCAATTTCGTCGAGGGCCTGGCCGGCGTTCAGGTGCTGGCGCAGTGAGGCCCCGCCGGCCGAGATCAGCCGGTGCTCGACGGTGATGCCGCGGGCGGCGGCGAGGCCCGTGATCAGCCCCGGCAGGTTGTTCCGCGCAGTGAAGCTGTTGCCGACGAACAGGATCCGCATCGCTTCAGCATGGCACGTAGGGTGGTCCGTATGCCGCTGAACTATCCGCTTGCTGAGCAGACCCTGGACAACGGTCTGCGAGTCGTCGTCAGTTCCGACCGGAACGTGCCGATCGTGTCGGTGAACCTCTGGTACGACGTGGGGTCGCGGCACGAGCCGCCGGGGCTGACCGGGTTCGCCCACCTCTTCGAGCACCTGATGTTCCAGGGCTCGCGCAACGTGGAGTCAGGGCAGCACTTCTCGCTGCTGGAGAGTGTCGGCGCGAGCCTGAACGCGAGCACCTTCTTCGACCGGACCAACTACTTCGAGTCGCTGCCCAGCGGCGGGCTCGACCTCGCGCTGTGGCTCGAGGCGGACCGGATGGGCTTCCTGCTCGACGCGGTCAACCAGGAGAACCTGGACAACCAGCGCGACGTGGTGAAGGAGGAGAAGCGGCAGAGCTACGACAACCGGCCGTACGGCGACTCGTACGAGCGGCTGGTCCGGCTGCTCTTCCCCGAGGGCCATCCGTACGCGCACATGACGATCGGTTCGATGGCCGACCTGGACGCGGCCGCGGTCGAGGACGTGCACGCGTTCTTCCGCAAGTACTACGGCCCGAACAACGCCGTCCTGACCATCGTCGGCGACGTCGCCGAGGAGGACGCGTTCGACGCGGTCAAGCGGTACTTCGGTCACCTGCAGGCGATCCCCACGCCGCCACCCGCGCCGGACGGCACGGTCGGCCCGCTGGAGGGCGTCTTCCGGGACGACGTCGTCGAGGATGTCCCGTCCGACCTGATCACCATGATGTTCCGGCTACCCGTCGACGGCACGCCGGAGCTGGACGCCGCGGCGCTCGCCCTCGACGTCCTCGCCGGTGGCCAGAGCGGCCGGCTCAACCGCCGGCTGGTCCGCGACGAGCAGATCGCGCAGTCGGTGTCCGGCGGCGCGCTGCCGCTGATCGGTGGCGTCTCGTTCGGCACGCTGACCGGCATTGCCTCCGACGGAGTCGACCTGCAGCAGGTCGAGGACGCGCTGCTCGAAGAGGTCGAGACGCTCGCCGAGGGCGGTATCACCGCCGACGAGCTGGCGACTGTGCAGGCGCAGGCCGAGCGGGACTGGCTCGAGCAGCTCGCCACCTGCGGCGGCCGGGCCGACGAGATCTCGCACCACGCGCTGCTGTTCGGTGACCCGAACCGGATCAACACCAGGATCGACGACCTGCGCGCCGTCACCGCCGAGCAGGTGCAGGCCGCCGCCAGCAAGTGGATCCGCGCCGGCGGCCGCGCCCAGGTGACCTACCGACGCCAGACCGAAGCCGCGACCGGGGACCAGCCGGCCGGCGATGCAGCAGGGGAGCAGGAATGAGCAGCCAGGCCTTGACCACCCCGCCACCGGTGGCCCCGCCGCGCCCGTGGCGGTTCCCGCTCGCAACCAGTACTACGACCCGCTCCGGTACGCCGGTGCACGTGTTCGACCGCCCCGGCCAGTACGTCGCCACAGTGCGCGTCACGGTCGCCATGCCACTGGCCATCGAGCCGCGGGAGCTGGAAGGGATCGCGACGATCATGTCGCGCACCCTCGACGAGGGCACCGAGCTCAAGTCGGCGAACGAGTTCGCGGCCGCGCTGGAGCGGCACGGCGCGGCGTACGGGGTGGATGTCAGTTCGGACGCGTTGCACGTGGAGATCTCGGTGCCGACCTCGCAGCTGGCGCCGGCCGTCAAGCTGCTGGCCGAGGCGGTCACCCGGCCGGCCTTCAACCAGGCCGATGTCGGGCGGCACGTGACGATCCGGCTCGGTGAGATCAACCAGGAGCGGGCAAACGCGGGCTACCGCGCCCGCGAGGCGTTCGCCGCCCACCTGTTCGACGCATCGACCCGGCGCTCCCGCCCGACCGCCGGTACGCCGGACACGATCCGGCCGCTGACCAACGTCCAGGTGGCCGAGTTCTACCGCGCCAACATCGGTCCCGCGCGGGCCCAGATCCTGTTCGCCGGCGATGCCACCGGGGTCGACGTGGCCGCGATCATCGACGACGCCTTCGGGGACTGGACCTCGGACGCCGGGACCGCCATCGACACGCCTGAGCCGCTCTACCGCACGGGTGACCGGCTGGTGCTCGTCGACCGGCCCGGTTCGGTGCAGAGCCAGTTGCTGATCGGTTGCCCTGGCCCCGATCGCCGGGAGGACATCTGGGGCGCGGCCGCCGTCGCCAACCACG
Organism: Kribbella sp. CA-294648; assembly: GCF_050943845.1. Taxonomy (NCBI): domain Bacteria; kingdom Bacillati; phylum Actinomycetota; class Actinomycetes; order Propionibacteriales; family Kribbellaceae; genus Kribbella; species Kribbella sp. CA-294648. The sequence goes on along the minus strand of NZ_CP191981.1, from coordinate 6,654,866 downwards.
TGGTCGGCGGCACCATCACCTCGCGCGTCGACACCGTGCTGCGCGAGGAGAAGGGCCACACCTACGGCACCCGCTCGAGCTTCAACGCTCCGCGCAAGGGTGGCACGTTCACGTTGGGCGGCGCTGTCCGGACCGAGGTCACCGGCGCCGCGATCGGTGACGCGCTCCGGATCCTGCGCGAAGCCCGGGACGGCCTGACCGACCGCGAGGTCCAGGAGGCGCAGGACAGCCTGATCCGTACCGCGCCGCTGCGCTACGAGCAGGCCGACTCCATCGCGCAGCAGGTCGGCAGCAACATCGCCGTCGGCGTACCGCTCGACTTCGCTGACACCTACCTTGCCCAGATCGCCGCGACCACTGCCGAGTCGGCCACCGAGGCCTACCGCCGGTACGTCGGAACCAACGGGCTGCTGGTGATCGTCGTAGGGGAGGCGAAGGAGGTTCGCTCCCAGCTCGCCGGGCTGGGCATCGACGATATCACCGAGCTGAGCTGAGTTTCTGACATCCTGCTCGGGGTCGGCGGTGGTACCTCCGGCCCTGAGCAGAGGAGCAGTACGCATGTCGTTCGACGAGCGGCGACCCCAGGACAGCGTTCCGCAGTACGTGGATCGGCCGCAGGACCAGCCCCACGGCCAGCAGAGCCCGGCGCCGACGCAGTACCCGCTGCAGCCCGGCTACGTGTACCCACAGCCGGCGTACGGCGTGCTGCGGGACAACTCGAACGCGACGCTGGCCATGGTGCTCGGCCTGGTCGGGCTGTTCACGATGTTCGTGGTGATCTCGCCGATCGCCTGGTGGAAGGCGCAGCAGGCGCTCGGTGAGATCGACGAGGCGCCCGGCGTTTACAGCAACCGGGGGATGGCGATCGCCGGCCAGGTCACCGGCATCATCGGCACTATCGTGCTCGGCCTCGGCGTACTGGTCGCCTCGAGCTTCCTGCTGATCTTCCTGGTCGCCCTTGCCCGGACCTGACGCGTCCCGGTGAGCAGGCAACGAACCGGCCGGAACGATCCGGTTCAGTCGTTTGCTTGCTGATCCTGACAACGACGGACTTTCGCTGAACCCTGGTGGACCTGCCCGCGCGGCTTTACCGTGTGCCCGTCAGACTCACTTCAGGGAGGGGATCCACTCGTGAGAGACGTCCGTAGATCGTTGTGCGCGGCCACCGGCGCGTTCGCGCTGCTGGCCGGTGCACTGGCCGTCCCGGCTACCGCCGGTGCCGGTACGAAAGCGGTTGCCGGGGGCACCACGGAGTACCTGGTGCTGCTGGAGCAGGGTGCCGACCGCGCCCAGGCGCTGGCGGCCGTCAAGGCAGCCGGAGGCGTCCTGGTCAAGGAGAACGCGAACCTCGGCACGATGACGGTCAAGGCCGCCGCGTCCGGGTTCGTCAGCCGGGTCGCCGCCTCGCCGGCCGTCCAGGGTGCGGCCCACGCGCGGCCGATCGGCAAGTTGCCGAAGGTCCGGCCCGGCGTGGTCGAGAAGGAGCACCTCAAGGCTGTTGCCAAGGGCAAGGGTGTGCCGGCCAAGAAACCTGCCGCCCGCAAGACCGCCGATCCGCTCGACGACAAGCTGTGGGGCCTGCGGATGGTCCGTGCGGACCTGTCGCACGCCGTGCAGCGGGGCAAGAAGGCCGTCAAGGTCGGTGTCCTCGACTCCGGCATCGATGCGCGCAACCCCGACATCGCGCCGAACTTCGACCGGAAGCTGTCGCGCAACTTCGCCCCGGACATGCCGGAGGTCGACGGGCCCTGTGAGTTCCGCGGCTGTGTCGACCCGGCGGACTGGGACGACAGTGGGCACGGGACGCACGTGGCCGGCACCATCGGCGCGGCACTCAACGGTATCGGCCTGTCCGGGGTCGCGCCCAACGTGTCGCTGGTCAACATCCGCGGCGGCCAGGACAGTGGCTACCTCTTCCTCGGTCCGGTGACCGACGCGCTCACCTACGCCGGTGACGCCGGGCTGGACGTGGTGAACATGTCCTTCTACGTCGACCCGTGGCTCTACAACTGCCTGAACAACCCGGCCGACAGCCCGGAGGCGCAGGCCGAGCAGCGCACCATCATCGCCACCATGAACCGCGCCCTGAACTACGCGCACGACAAGGGCGTCACGCTGGTCGGGTCGCTCGGGAACAACCACGAGGACCTGGGCAAGCCGCGCACCGACATCAGCAGCCCGGACTTCGGCGAGGTCCCGCCGTACCCGCGCCCGATCGACAACTCGACCTGCTGGGACCTGCCGGTCGAGGGCCCGCACGTGATCGGCGTTTCCGCCCTCGGCCCGTCGGGCAAGAAGGCGGACTACTCCAACTACGGCCTCGAGCAGATCGACGTGTCGGCGCCCGGTGGCTGGTTCCGCGACTACTTCGGTACGCCGAAGTTCCGGACCAACGAGAACCTCATCCTGTCCACCTACCCGGTGAACACGCTGCAGGCTGACGGGCTGGTCGACCCGGCTGGTGAGATCACTCCGGACGGCGTCGACGCCGGCGTACAGAAGCAGTGCCCGCCGGGCGCCACGGACTACACGCAGTGTGGCTACTACAACTGGCTGCAGGGCACGTCGATGGCGTCGCCGCACGTGACTGGTGTCTCCGCGCTGATCGTCAGCGAGTACGGCAAGAAGGGACCGCGCAAGTCGTTCGGGATGGCTCCGGACAAGGTGCGGAAGATCCTGCTGGACAGCGCGCAAGCCCGCGCCTGCCCGACGCCGCGCCTGCAGACCTACCTGAACGAAGGACGTTCGGAGGAGTTCAACGCGCTCTGTGAGGGCAGCCGGGAGTTCAACGGCTTCTACGGCCACGGCATCGTCGACGCCTACGCCGCGGTGACCCGGTACTGAGCAACTGAAGCGGTGGGCCGGTGCCACGGTGCCGGCCCACCGAATTCATCAGGTGATGATATCGTGGTTCTCTCCAGGTGAAAGGAGAGGACGATGACAGCATTTGTTCGCAGTGTCGACATCGGCCGGCCGGCCGCGGAGGTGTTCGCGTACGCGACCGACCCTGGGCACTTCCCCGAGTGGCAGCGGGACGTGGCGCGGGTGGACGTCGGGGGCCACGAGGTGGGGTCGCGGTTCGTGACCGTCCGCAAGGTGGCCGGGGCCGAGCGCGGCATGACGCAGGAGATCACCGAGAACGCGCCGCCTCGTCGGTGGGCCGCGCGGGGTGTGGACGGGCCGATCCTGCCGTCCGCCACGATCGAGGTCGAGCCACTGGGTGTCGATCGGTGCCGGGTGACGTTCGGTCTGGACTTCGACGGTCGTGGGGTCGCCGCGCCGCTGGCGCCGGTGGTCCGTCGCATCGCGGCGAAGGCCGCACCTGCCAGCTACCAGCGGCTGAAGGAGAAACTCGAGTCCAGCTAGGGCTGAGGGTCTACCGGGGGGTCAGGAGGCAGGTGGTGCCGCGGTCGCCGAGGGCCCAGCCGTCCTCCACCGGGTGCAGGAAGAAGATGTCCGACGGCTTGTCCGGCTTCACCTTGGCGGCCTTGAAGCGGTCGGTGCAGCCCTTCTCGGCGGCGGCCTGAACGGTCGCGAGGCCGGGCCACTTGCCGGCCGGAAGGTCGAAGACCGCGAACACCTTGCCGCCGTTGGGCTGGTCGCACGGCTGGATACCGATGTCCTTCACATCGCCTTCCTTGAGCTCCGTCACGCAGTCGCCGACCCGGAGCTTGTCGGGGCGCGTCGTCTGCTTGGTGGTCACCTGGCCGGACGCGTCCCGGTCGGGCTCGCTGCCGGCGCCGTACAGGAAACCGGCCACGCTCAGACCGAGGACCCACACACCGGTGATCACCAGCCCGGCGACCGCCAGGCCTTTGCCCTTCTGGGCGAGCCGCGGGATCCGGTTGAGCGCGACGACACACAGCACGACAGCAACCGGAATGGCGGCCACCAGGCTGAAGATGAACCCGAGCACGGCCACACTGCTGGTGCCACCCGACCCAGGCCGCACCAGCTCGTTCCGCCCGCCCGGGTACGCCGGGAAGCCCGGCTGCCCCACACCAGGCGGGGGATAGCCACCCTGCGCCGGGTAGCCACCTTGCGGCGCGAAACCATACCCACCCTGGGCCGGCACCCCGGAGCCACCTTGCGGAGGCAGCCCCGAGCCGTCCTGCGGGGGCAGGCCGGAGCCGTCGGCCGCCGGGCCCTCGTCTTGGGGCAGATGGCCGGGGTGAGGCGGGGGCTGGTGGGGTGGTGTCGGCTCCATGCTCGGAGGCTAGTCCTGGCAGGGAGCAACCTCCGGGAGTCAGCCGGAGATGTAGTTGGAGAGTTGTTCGCGTTCGAACTCCAGCTCGCCGATCCGGGTCTTGACGACGTCACCGATGCTGACGATGCCGGTCAGCGCGCCGTCCACGACGACCGGAACGTGCCGGATCCGGCGATCCGTCATCAGCCGCATCAGGTTGTCGATCAGGTCGTCCGGCCCGCAGGTGTGCACCTGCTCGGTCATGATCGCGCTGACCCGCACCTGGCCCGCGTCCGGCGTACCGTGCAGCAGCCGGACCACGTCGCGCTCGGAGACGATGCCGGCAACCTCACGGCCGTCCGGGCTGACCACGACCGCGCCGATGTTGTGCTCGGCGAGCAGTGCCAGGAGCTCGGTGATGGTGGCGTCAGGGGCGATGGTGACGACCTGATTGCCTTTGCCGCGCAGTACGTCGTTGATCTTCACGGAGCCTCCTGGTGGTCGTGCGGAGCCCAATACCCAAGGGTAGCGAATGAAACCAGTGAACGGCAGGTCTGACAGAATGCGCATGGTGACCATAGCCCCTCCCGTCCGCCGGAGCGGCGGCCCGAACTCGTCACACCCGGTGGCCGGATGAGCTGGCGGGAGGACCTCGCCGTACTGCGGCACCGCGACGTCCGGATCTTCATCAGTGCCCGGTTCATCTCGACGCTGGGGTCGTCGATCGCCCCGATCGCGCTCGTCTTCGCGGTCCTGGACGTGTCCGACGCGGCCAGTGCGGTCGGGATCGTGCTGGCCGCCCGGAGCATCCCGAACATCGTCTTCCTGCTCGTCGGCGGCGTCATCTCCGACCGGTTGCCGCGCAAACTCGTGCTGATCGCGGCGAACTCGGTCTGCGCCCTGACCCAGGCGCTGGCGGCAGTGCTGGTGCTGTCGGGAGACGCCCAGATCTGGCAGTTGGCCGTGATCGAGGCGGTCAACGGCATCGCGGCGGCGTTCGTCCTGCCGGCCATGGTCGGCATCCTGCCGTCGATCCTGGACCGGTCCGAGCTGCCCCAGGCGAACGCGGTGTCCGGTTTCGCCCGGTCGATCGCACTGATCGGCGGCGGCGCCGTGGCCGGCGTGATCGTCGGCCTGACCAGCCCGGGGATCGGGCTGGCCGTCGACGCGGCGACGTTCGGCGCGGGCGCGTTGCTGCTGTCGCTGCTGACCGTGCCGCGGATCGAGCGGTCGGCCAGCTCGATGCTGCACGACCTGCGGGTCGGCTGGACCGAGTTCGTCTCCCGGCAGTGGGTCTGGACGGTGGTGGCCGGGTTCCTGGTGCTGAACATGGTCTTCACGGCCTGCTACTCGACGCTGGGTCCGGTGATCGCCGACGACACCTTCGGCCGGGTCGGCTGGGGTGCGGTGAGCGCGTGTTTCGGCGCCGGGCTGATCGCCGGCGGCATCGTGATGATCCGGTTGAAGCCGCGGTACCCGGTCCGGATCGGGATGTTCGGCATGTTGTCGATCGTGCCGATGTACGTGTGCCTCGCGCTGGCGCCGCACACGATCGTGATCGCGGTGGCGGCGTTCGTGGTGGGGCTCGGGTTCGAGCTGTTCGGGATCGGCTGGGAGACCGCGCTCGGTCAGCACATCCCGCTCGACAAGCTGTCGCGGGTCTCGTCGTACGACATGCTCGGGTCGTTCGTCGCCGGGCCGATCGGGCAGCTGTCGGTCGGCTACCTGGCTGCGGTGACGAGCGCGAAGGCGGTCGAGCTGTACGGCGCGGCCGTGCACGTGGTGGTCGTGATTGCGGTTCTGCTCGTGCCTTCGGTGTGGCGCCTGCAGCGCCACGACACCGACCAGCCCGTCAAGGCCTGACGCCTGACCTGCCGTTCAGCGTTGCAGGCGTTCGAGCACCTCGGGGTGGAGCCGGCCGTTGGTGGCGACGGCGTTGGCGCCGTTGGGTCCGGGCACCCCGTCGAGGGAGGTGAACTTGCCGCCCGCCTCATCCACGATGATCGCCAGCGCGGCCATGTCGTACAGGTTGAGCTCGGGCTCGGCGGCGATGTCGACGGCGCCCTCGGCGACCAGCATGTACGACCAGAAGTCGCCGTACGCGCGGGTCCGCCAAACCGACTCCATCAGGTCGGCGAACTGGTCCTTCTTGCCGAGTTTCTCCCAGCCCTTCAGCGAGGAGTACGACAGCGACGCGTCCTCGATCGCCGCCACGTCGCTGACCCGGCACGGCTGGGCCGACATCAGCGCGCGCCCGGTCCACGCGCCGTCGCCGTACGACGCCCACCAGCGCTTGCCGAGCGCGGGCGCGGAAACGACGCCGACGACGACCTGGTCCTCGATCATCAGGCTGATCAGCGTGGCCCAGACGGGCACGCCACGGATGTAGTTCTTGGTGCCGTCGATCGGGTCGACCACCCAGCGGCGCACGCCCCAGCCGGTGGTGCCGTCCTCCTCGCCGACGAACGCGTCCCGCGGCCGGGCCCGGGCCAGCGTCTTGCGCATCACGTCCTCGACCTTGCGGTCGGACTCGCTCACCGGGGTGAGGTCCGGCTTGGTCGCGACGTGCAGGTCGAGCGCCTTGTAACGGTCCATCGTGGTGGAGTCGGCATCGTCCGCCAGGATGTGGGCGAGCCGCAAGTCGTCGGTGTGCGAGGGCATGCCGGAAGGCTAACCTGCTCGGCCCGAAGATTGCGGATGGGTCTCGGCTGGAAGTGAACCGTCCGACGTGGTTGAACGTGCAGCTAATGTCAGAACTCAACGACTGCTGGAGGCGACATGTTCGAGCGCTTCGGGGATCTTCCGCTGCACGTCCTGGTGATCCACCTGGCGGTGCTGTTGCTGCCGGTCGCCGCGCTGGTCGCGATGGCCTTCGCCCTGCTGCCGAAGTGGCGCTGGCTGCTGCGCTGGCCGACCCTGCTGCTCGGCCTCGGCGCGGTGGTCGTGGCGTACGTGGCGAAGGAGAGCGGCGAGGCATTCGTTGCCGCGATCCCGCAACTGCAGCCGCTGGTCAAGACCCACCAGGACCGTGGCAATCTGCTGTTCTGGTTCGTGCTGATCTTCGCCGCGGTCGCGGTGGTGGCCTTCCTGCTGCTCGGCGGCCCGTCCGCACTGGCCAGCGGAAAGGGCGCCAAGGCAACGAAAAGCCGGCCGCTGGAGCTGGTCATCAGCGCGGCGATCGTGGTGATCGGCATCCTGGTCATCTACCAGACCATCCGCACCGGCGACTCCGGCGCCAAGGCCGTCTGGGACGGCCAGCTCCCCGCCAAATAGCTAAGTAGTTTCGAGGTCGCGGCCTTCGCGGCTGGCCAGGAGGCGGCGGAAGGACTCCACTCGCTCCGCATCGACGCGGCCGGCGGCGACTGCTTCGTCGAGGGCGCAGTTCGGCTCGGTCTCGGAGTGGGTGCACCCGCGGGGACAGTCGCGGGTCTCGTCGGCCAGGTCGCCGAACGCGTTGATCAGCTGATCAGGCTGGACGTGCGCCAGCCCGAACGACCGGATGCCCGGCGTGTCCACGATCCAGCCACCGTCGGGCAGCCGGAGCAGCAACGCGCTGGTCGACGTGTGCCGGCCGCGACCGGTGTTGTCGTTGACCACGCCGATCGCGCGGTTCGTGCCGGGCACCAACGCGTTGACCAGCGTCGACTTGCCCACACCCGAGTGGCCGACCATCATGCTCGTCCGGTCGCGGAGCTGCTCGGCCAGCTCACTGAGATCGCCGTCGCGCCGGGTGGCGACGGACTCGACACCCAGCGGCCGGTAGATCGACAGCAGCGGATCAGGGTCGGCCAGGTCGGTCTTGGTCAGGCACAGCAGCGGCCGCATGCCGGCGTCGTACGCCGCGACCAGGAACCGGTCGATCAGCCTGGTCCGCGGCTCCGGGTTCGCCACCGCGACCACGATGACGAGCTGGTCGGCGTTGGCCACCAGCGGCCGCTCGATCGGGTCGTCGTCATCGGCGGACCGGCGCAGCAACGTCTTGCGGGGGAGCACCTCGACGATCCGGGCCAGCGTGCCCTCGTCGCCGCTGGCGTCGCCGTCGAGCTTGACCAGGTCTCCGACGATGACGCCCTTGCGGCCGAGCTGGCGCGCCTTCATCGCGGTCACGACACGATCGGATTCACCGACCCAGCAGGTGTAGCGGCCGCGGTCGCGGGTGATGACAAAACCGGTGACGGCATCGTCGTACGTCGGCCGGTCCTTGGTGCGGGGCCGGGTCCGGCGCTTGGGCCGGTCGTACTTGGCTTCCTCGTCGTACCGCGACATCAGCTCACCAGCGCCGACCAGAGCTCGGGGAACTCCGGCAGGGTTTTCGCCGTCGTGCCGATGTTCTCGATCTGCAGACCGGTGACCGCGAGCCCGAGCACCGCGGCGGCGTGCGCCATCCGGTGGTCGTGGTAGGTGCCGAAAAGCCCACCGTGCAAGGGTTTCGGGCGGATCTCCAGCCCGTCGGCGGTCTGGTTCACGTCGCCGCCGAGCGCGTTGAGCTCGGTCTCGAGCGCGGCCAGCCGGTCGGTCTCGTGGTTGCGCAGGTGCGCGATCCCGCGCAGGTACGACGGTGCGTCGGCGAGCGCGGCGACCGCGGCGAGCACCGGCGTCAGTTCACCGACCTCACCCAGGTCGAGGTCGACCCCCTGGATCCGGCCGGTGCCGCGAACAGTCAGGTCGCCGTCGGCGAGTGACACCTCGGCGCCGAAGCGGGTGAAGATCTCGGGCAGCTGGCCACCGGGTTGCGTGGTCTGCGCCGGCCAGCCCGTCACGGTGACCGAGCCACCCGTGACGACCGCGGCCGCGAGGAAGGGGGCCGCGTTGGACAGGTCGGGCTCGATCGCGGTGTCCAGGGCGCGAATGGGGCCGGGGGCAACGATCCAGCGGTTGGGCTCGCTGTCGTCGACCTGGACGCCGCGCTCGCGCAGCATCGCGATGGACATGTCCAGATGCGGCTGGGACGGGACCGGCTTGCCGTCGTGCAGGATGTCGACGCCCTCGTCGTACCGGGCGCCGGCCAAGAGCAGGGCCGAGACGAACTGGCTCGAGCCGGACGCGTCGAGGGTGACCTTGCCGCCGCGGACCGAGCCGGACCCGCTCACGGAGTACGGCATCCGGCCGGTGCCGTGGTCCTCGATCTGGACGCCGAGGGTGCGCAGCGCGCCGAGGATGACGTTCATCGGGCGCTCGCGGGCGTAGGGGTCGCCGTCGAAGGCGATCTCGCCGTCGGCCAGGGCCGCGACCGGCGGGACGAACCGCATCACGGTGCCGGCCAGACCGCAGTCGACGCTCGCCGGGCCTTTGAGCGAGCCCGGTGTGACGGTCACGAGCCCGTCGTGTTCAGTGATGCCGACCCCGAGGGAGACCAAAGCGGAGCGCATCAGGTTCGTGTCGCGGGCCACCAGGAGCCCGGACAGCGTGGACGGACCGTCGGCGATCGCGGCCAGGACGAGCGCCCGGTTGCTGATCGACTTCGAGCCGGGCACCGTCACCCGGCCGCTGACCGCACCGTCGGCCAACGGCGCCGGCCAGCCCTGCTGCCCTTCCAACCCACTGCCTGCCATCTCACTCCCAGCTCAACGGACGATTCGCCCCCGAGCCTAGGGCATGTCTCCCAGTTCCCTGCGTGCTGCGCGGCACTCGGCACGGCACCTCGGCGCACTGGAGCAAAAGCAACGATGGAAAAACATCGAGGCCTTCGCTCCAGCACGCCGAGCTACCGCACCGAGCACCTGCTCGCGACTGCAGGGAACTGGGAGACACGCCCTAGCGGGCTTCACCCGCCGGCAGGGCGAGGGTGAACGAGCTGTGGATAATCCGGGCCAGACCGGGTGGATCAGCCGAAGGGGAGCTCGGCCTTCGCCAGCTGCTTCGCGTGCCGGGCCTCGCGCTTGGCGGTCCGGGCGAACTGCTTCGTCTCCCGCTTCGCCAGCCGCGCGCTGCGCTTGGTCTCGCGCTTGACCGCCTTGGCGCCGTGGGTGGCCCGCCAGGCGACGCCCGGCTTGCCCTCGGTGTCGACCGCGGCGAGCATCAGCCCACCCATCAGCCCGAGGTTCTTCATGAACTGGACCTTCTGGGTGGCCCGGACGGCCTTGTCCGACTCCTGCCAGAACGAGTGCCCGGCCAGCGTCGTCGGCACCAGCGACCCGGCCAGTACTACGGCGCCGAGGCGGCGACCCCGGCCGGTCGCGAGCGCGAGCCCGCCGATCAGTTGCGCGGCACCGTTGAGGCGGACCAGGCCCGCTGTACTCTCCGGGATCCGGTCGCCGACCTGCGCCGGCGCCACCTTCTGGATCAGTGGGACGAACCGATCGGCGACCGGCTGAGCCTTCGGTACGAGCGGCTCCGGATCCTTGATCGCCTTCGCGCCCTGCACGACGAAGAGGATGGACAGCAACGGCCTGGCCAGTGCTCGCACGACAGTCATGGCTCCTTCTTACCTGGTCCGACAATCCCGGTGAGGCACCCGGTGCCCCGTGTGTCGTGTACCCAGGCTCAAATCGCGCATCCGTCCGGCCCGCAGGCGGCGTCGTCGGTCGCTGCCGGGCTGGTGATCAGCGTGACCGGTTGCCGCTCGGCGTTGGCCCGCCGGATCGCCTCCTGGAACACCTCGACCGGCTGGGCGCCGCTGACGCCGTACTTCTGGTCGATCACGAAGAAGGGCACCCCGTTCGCGCCGTACGAGAGGGCCTGCGCCTGGTCGGCGGCGACGTCGTCGGCGTACGCCGTACCGGCCAGCACTTCGGTCACCCGGTCCTCCGGCACGCCGGTCTCGACGGCGAGCCTGGTCAGCGTCGCGTGGTCGCCGACCGGGAGAGCGTCGGTGAAGTAGGCCTTGAGATAGCGCTCCTTGAGCCGGTTCTGCGTATCGGCCGGTACTTCGCCGGCTTCGGCGAGCTCGAGGGCGAGGTGCAGGACGCGGTGGGCGTCGGCCGTGTTGGCGGCTTTGGCGTCCGCGAGGTGGAACTCCAGCCCGAGCTCCGCGGCGGTCTCCGTCACGTGCGCGTTGGCCTGCAGGCCCCACTCCGGGCCGCGGCCGTACTTCTCACCCAGCCGGACGTGCAGCGGGCGGGGGTCGTCGTTGGTCGACGAGGGGTCGAGCTGGAAGCTGTGCCAGACGATCTCGGCCTGCTCGCCGGTTGACGTCAGAGCCTCTTCCAGCCGGCGCTTACCGATGTAGCACCACGGACAGACGACGTCGGACCAGATATCAATGCGCATGCCACTGGGCAACTGCCGCCTCCGCGGCGCTATTCCCGGTGCGACCAACGCCACAAGCCAAGACCGCGCGGCCCCGGGAAACTCAGGGCCGCGCGGCTCGGGCTGGAAGGTGGTCAGCGGGTGGCGGCCTTCTCGATCAGCTTCGTGGTGGTGCCGGGGTGGGAGATCATCACCAGGTGCGAGGCGCCCTCGACCTTGACGATCCTGGCTCCGGCCCGCTGTGCCATCCACAGCTCACCGGCCGGCGCGATGGCCTTGTCACCGCTCGGGACGATCGCGTACTTCGGCAGCGCGGCCGGCGCCGACCTGGCGATCGGCTCGGTGAAGGCCGCTGCCGCGATCGGCCGCTGAGAGGCGCCGAGCACTGACTGCTCGGATCGCGGCAGATCGGCCGCGAAGACGGTCCGGAAGGCCTCGGGACGCATCACCAGATCGGCCCCACCGGCGTACGTGATGGTGTTGGTGGTGTCCGCGTTGATCTCGCTGCCGGGGAACTTCGCGTTGAGTTCGCCGACCGTCTCGCCGGCCTGCGGGACGAACGCGGCGACGTACACGAGCGCCTTCACGTCCGGGGCGGAAGCGAGTTGGGTGATGATCGCGCCGCCGTACGAGTGGCCGACCAGGACCTTCGGCCCGGGGATGCCGGCCAGGACGCCAGCGAGGTAGCTGGAGTCGCTACCGGGTCCACGCAGCGGGTTGGCCGGTACGACGACCTGGTAGCCGTCGCGCTGGAGCTTCTCGGTGACCTTGTTCCAGCTCGAGCCGTCAGCGAAGGCGCCGTGGATGAGGACGATGGTCGGCTTGGGGTGCTTGTCGATGGTGGCTGGGCTGTTGGTGGTGGCGGTTGCCGCGGTGGCGCCGGTTGCCAGCAGGACGAGGCCGGCACTGGCGACGAGGGCACGGCGAAGGCGGTTCATGACGTGGATCTCCTGTTGACGATGAGGGGTGATTCAGAGCGCAGAGGCGATGAAGTCGGCGACGGCCTTGGGCTGGGAGACCGAGACGGCGTGGGAACCGTCGACCTCGATCGTGGTGGCGCCGGCCCGCTTCGCCATCGTGCGCTGGCCCTCGGGGTGGATCGCCTGGTCGCCGGTCGCGACCAGGAAGTGGCTCGGCAGCCGCTTCCAGCTCGCCGCTCCGGCCTTCTCCTCGAAGGCGGCGGCAGCGATCGGGCGCTGCGAGCGACCCATCGCGGTGGCCTGCTCGACCGGTACGTCGGCGGCGAACAGCTTGTGGAAGGAGTCGAGCGCGATGCTCAGCCAGACCTCGTCACCGTCGGTGCCGGGCAGCTGGTGCGGTGCCAGGCCGGAGCCGAAGTCGTTGGCCGGGAACTGGCCGAGCAGGTCCTGCAGGCTCTCGCCCTCGTCCGGCGCGAAGGCCGCGATGAAGACCAGCCCGGTGACGTTGTCGGCCTCGTTGGCCGCGGCGGTGATCACCGCGCCGCCGTACGAGTGACCGACCAGCACGACCGGGCCGTCGATCTCGCGGACCTGGGCCGCGATCCGGCTGCCGTCGCGGGCCGCGCCGCTCAGCTCGTTGGCGACGGCCAGGGTGGGGATGCCGCGGGCGGTGAGGTCGGTGACGACCTCGTTCCAGCTGGACGCGTCGGCGAACGCGCCGTGGACCAGGACGACGGTGGTGGGCTTCTCGCTCATTGCTTGTTCCTCGTTCTCTTGCGGTGGGATTTCCAGCACCGCAAGAAAACCTCGGAACGGTGAGTCCGCGAATCGACCGAACAGCGGAACCGTGCGGGGTGCCGCGGCGGGGTCAGCTCAGCCGGTGCACCCAAATCTCATGCGTTCGGGGGAGACGCGAACCGTTCCAGCACCATCCGGGTCAGCTGGACCCGCGAGTTCACCCCGAGCTTGCCGAAAGCGGACCTCAGGTGAGTACCGACCGTACTGGCCGACAACACCAGCTCGTCGGCCGCCGACCGGTTGGTGTGCCCCTCGGCGACCAGCAAAGCCACCCGCCGCTCCATCGGCGTCAACGCCTCCCACCCCGACTCAGGCCGCGCCTGCACAGCAGCCCACTTCCGTCGTCGGACCCCAGCAGCTTGCAACACCGCCTGCACCCTGGTGGCCGGCGCGGCGGCTCCCAACTCGGTGAAGGAGGCCAGGGCGCTCTCCAGGGCGGCAACTGCGGTTTTGCGCTCACCGCCCGCCAGTTCGACCCGGCCGTAGAGGGCTTCCGCACACGCCAGTAGCAGCGGCCGCGGCGAGCTCCGCAAGGCATCGACCACCTCGGCCAGCCGCGCGCGTGCCGCAGCGCCGTCGCCGTCCGCAGTGGGGTGGTAGGTCAGCCCGTTCCAGCAGGCAGCCAGCTCGGCGGTCGACCGGAACGTGGGGGTGGGGCTCGCCTCTGCCTGGCTTGCCAGGAGTTCGGCTGCTCGGTCGGCGACCTCCGGGTCCGCAGTACCGGTGGCCGCGTAGAGCAGGAGAGTGTGGCGTTCGGGGTACTCGAGCGGCGCGTCCAGCAGCCTGGCGGCCGCTGCGGTCTCTCCGTCGGCCACCTCCAGGAGCGCACGGATCTGGTCGTCGGTGGCTTGCTCGCGGGCCTCGGTCAGGCGGCCTCTCAGCAGGGCGACCAGGGCGAGGATCTGGCGGGCCGGGGTTTGGGACGACAGGTCGAAGACCTCGGTGCTCCAGCGGAGGCAGTCCTCCGCGGCGTCGGCTGCCGCCGATAGGTTGCCGGTGGCAAGCTCCAGTCGCGCGCGCAGTACGGACAGCTGAGGGGCGAGCCAGGAGTCGCTGGTGCCGAGCAGCTGCTGCAGGCGGTCGAGGGCACCGGCCAGGTCGTCGAGCTGCGCCCGGCAGAACAGTTCGGCGAGCTCGATGTGCATGGCCGGATGACTTCCGACCTCGTCGCCGGTCGCGGCTCGCGCGGCACGGTAGAGATCGCGCGCCTCGGCGTACCGGCCGACTGCCCTGGCGCGTTCCGCGGCGGCCAGTTGCTGTACGCCGGCTGCCACTGGATCGGTTGTCCGGAACGGCTCCTCCAGCCGAGCCAGTACCCGGTACGCCCGCATCCTGTCGGCCAGTGGCGCCGAGGCTCCCGGCACGTCCAGCTCGCACTGCTCCAGCCGCCCAGTAGCCCACATGTGCGGCAATAGGCGCAGCCGGATCGCCGCACGCAGGTCGGGGGAGACCGGCCCGCGGTAGAGCGCAGTACCGCCCAGCAAGTCGTCGGCGAACGCCTCGGCAGCCGCGAACTGGCGTCCACCGAGCAGTACTTCGACAACGTCCTCGCCGACGTCGCCACGGATGCTGTCGTCGACAGGGGTGAGTTCGAAGGTCTGCTGGATCACGCTGATCGCGGTGATCGACATCGTCTCCAGCAGTTCGTGGGCTGCCTTGCGGAGGGTGTTGATGGCGCCGACGTCACCAGCGGCGGCCGTCGCCAGGATGTGCGGCGCCGCAGCCGACGCACCCCGCCCGCCGGCCAGCAGCTGATCCGCGATCGCCCGGTGCAGAGCCCGCTGCGCAGACGGCGGCACCTCGGCCAGTACTGCGGCCCGCAGCAGCTCGTGCCGGAAGCTCACCGTCGACATCCCGTCGGCCAGCAACCCGGCGCGGATGGCCTCCTCCAGCGGGCCGGCCAGCTTGGCGATGGATTCACCCATCAGTACGGCGACATCCTCCAGCTGGAACTCACTGCCGAAGACAGCAGCCGTCCGCAGCAACGCCTGGCACAGCTCCGAAGTACTGCTGACCCGACGACGCACCCCCTCTACCAGGCCATCCGGCAGCTCGGCCAGGTACAGCCCGGCCACTAGTTGCTCCGCCAGGAACGGCACCCCCTGTACGCCGCCCAGCCTGACGGACAATGCCGGGTCAACCGGCGTGCCGAGCCGGTCGGCGGCAAGCTCCAAGACGGCCTCGGTGCTCAGCGGAGCCAACTGGATCGCGTTCACCGGTACCTGGTCCCGGACAGCGTCCACGAGTTGCTCGAACAAGGCACCGGGCGCGGGACGGGTCGCGAGCAGCCACATCACCTTCGCGCGGCTCAACCGGGCGACGACGACCCGCAGTACGAAGTTGGTCAGCGGGTCGGCCCACTGGGCGTCGTCGAGGACTATCAGAGCCGGTACGCCGTCCAGCCGCTTGCCGATCAGGTCCGCGAGCCGCTCGCCGAGCCACAGCGGCTGGGCGTTGAGTGAGGCCAGCTCCAGGAAGTGTTCGGTACTGATGAGCGGCTCGGTGCCCGACCGTAGCGCCGGAGCCAGGGAAGCCAGCGGACTGAGCTCATCCGTCTGGTGGGCTGCTGCCTGGGCTACAAGCAGTCCGCGCCGCTCTGCCTGCTCCACCAAAGCCCGGACCAGAGCAGACTTCCCGATGCCGGGCTCACCGGTGACCACGGTCAGCGAGGCCTCGCCACTCTCCGCAGTACGCATGGCCGCCAGCAGTTGGCCCAGCTCAGCCGAGCGCCCCCGCAGCGGTTCCATGCGCACTTTCTACCATTCAGCGCTAGCTGCAGCGCCGTACTGCGAGCAGGGCGTAGGCGCGGGCGCAGTGGAGGACCTCCGCGAGTGGCACGTGCTCATCCATGGCGTGGGCGTAGCGGACGTCTCCAGGGCCGTACTGCAGGGTGGGGATGCCGGCAGCGGCGTACTGGCGCAGGTCTGAGCCATACGGCCCACCCTTGACCTCCGGTACTTCGGACGCTCCAGCGGCCGTTGCCGCCTGCAACGTGTCGTCCAGCAGCGGGTCCCCGTCGGGCAGCACCCCGGACGCGAACACCCCACCCGGCCAGCTGACCTGCACCGGGTGGGTACGCAGCCAGTCGTCGGCAGCGCACGCCTCCTCGATCGCCCGCTCGAAGGCCTGTTGTGCCTCGGCAACCGGCTCACCCAGCCGTACGCCGTACCGGCCCTCTGCCACCAGCAGGTCGGGCACAGTGCTGGCCCAGTCGCCCGCGTGGATCGTGCCGACCGACAGCGGGTTGGCCAGGTCGAGGTGCTTGAGCAGCGGATGCGGGTCGCGGTTGCGCTCGATCTCCAGCGCGATCAGCGCCTGCTGGATGAGCGTGAACTTCTCGATCGCGCTGACGCCGCGGGTCCGGGTGGATCCGTGGGTCGCGAGGCCGGGGATCTCCAGCCGGAAGGTGAGCGAACCCGAGTTCGCCGGGATCACGCCGCCGGCGGTCGGCTCGGCGATCAGGCAGGCCTCGCCCGTGTGGCCGCGCTTGAGCGTCCCGAACGCGCCCAGCCCGCCGTCCTCCTCGCCGACCACGGTGTGCACGGCGAGCGGCTTGCGCAGGGTGACGCCCGCGGCGGCGATCGCGGCGACAGCACCGAAGATCGCCGCCACCCCACCCTTCATGTCGCAGGTGCCGCGGCCCCACATGATCCCGTCCGTCACCCGAGCCGAGAACGGATCACTGTCCGGCCAGGCCGCCAACTCGCCGACCGGCACCACATCCACATGCCCGTTGAGGATCAGCCCCGGCGTACCGCCGCCGCCTTGCAGGACACCGACACAGCCCCAAGCGTCGGCGCGCTCAACCTCCATACCGGGAAAGTCAGGATCCCCGGTGGTCGCCGGCAGATCGAACTGCCAGTGATCCACCTCCAGACCGGTACTGCGCAACCGCTCCGCACACCACGCCTGGATGTCGACCTCAGCCGCCGTCCCGTCGACACTCGGGATCTGCACCAACTCCCGAAGATCCGCCACGATCCGGGCGTCATCCACCGCGGCCAGTACGTCCCGCTCCACCTCACTCAGCATGCCGCCATCATGCATCCCGCCCTGGGCTACGGCGTCAGCCGGTGGAGGTCGCGGGGGAAGAGGGTTACCTCGCGGACGTTCTCCGCGCCGGTCAGGCGGGCGACGAAGCGCTCCAGGCCGATCGCGAAGCCGCCGTGCGGTGGCATCCCGTGCTTGAACGTCTGCAGGTACGAGCTGTACGCCGGTGCGGTTGCCGACTCGCCGCGGGCCTCGAGTGCCGCCACGTAGTCGCTGTAGCGGTGCAGGCGTTGGCCGCCGGTGACCAGCTCAACCCCCTTGAAAAGAAGGTCGAACGAGTTGGACCAGCGTGGGTCCGACGGCTGCGGATGGGTGTAGAACGGCCGCTTCACCATCGGATAGCCCTCGACCGCGACGAACTCGCTGCCGTGTTCGCGCAGCGCCCAGGCACCGATCGCGCGTTCGTCGGCCGGTGCGAGGTCCGGCTCGTCCGGGTTCGCGCCGGCCAGCTTCAGCGCCTCGCTGAAATGCAGGACGGGCACCTCGGCCGGGATCTCCGGCAGCTTGACGTCGAGCCGTTCCAACGCGCCGGCCGCCCGCTCACCGACTGCTGCCAGCATGTCGGCCAGCACGTTCCGCAGTACGGCGAGCACATCGCGGTGGTCCTGGATGAAGCCCAGTTCGGCGTCGAGCGAGACGTACTCCGCCAGGTGCCGGACCGTGTCGTGCGGCTCGGCGCGGAACACCGGGCCGACCTCGTAGACGCGTTCGAAGACGCCGACCATCGTCTGCTTGTAGAACTGCGGCGACTGAGCCAGGTACGCCGGGCCGCCGAAGTAGTCCAGGGCGAACACGTTCGCGCCGGACTCGGTCGCCGTGCCGACGATCTTCGGGGTCTGGATCTCGGTGAATCCCTGCCGGTCGAGCGAACCGCGATAGCCGTGCAACGCGGCCGCCGCGACCTCCCAGCCGGCCCGGACCGCGGGATGCCGCAGAGCGATCGGCGCGTTGTCCAGGATCACCGGCAACCCGGCGCCGACGGACGGCCGCCACAACTCGATCGGCGGTGTCTGGGCCGGCTCGGTCAACGGCTCGATAATCGGGTCGACGATCTCGGCCCCACCCGGCGCCTGCGGGTTGGCGGCGACCGTGCCGGTCACCTGGACGACGGTCTCCTCGCCGAGTTCGTCCAGCAGGGCCAGGGTTTCCGGCGTCTTGACGACGATCTGGCTGAGCCCGGAACGGTCCCGTAGTACGAGGAAGCTGACGGCCGCCAGCCGTCGTCTTCGATGGATCCAGCCGGCCACCGTGACGGTCTGGCCTACTGCTGAGGGGATCTCGTGGTTGAGAATGCGCATCGCTGTTGTTCACCTCCGAAGGTCGGTTTGAACCCCGGAGGTGTGGGCGAAGGGGATCTCGCGGTGCCACCACACCTTCACCAGGTCACCGCGACGGCGACCCGGCCTCTTGCGTTTCATTCGCTCAGGAGTGTCTTCACACCCGTCTCACACATCGCCTTCCCAGCTACCGGCGACTCTCTCGTGCGTGAGGTGATGGGTGTTACTCGGTTCCTTCACCGCGAACAAGCACAGCGTAGAGGCGAGCCGAAGCCGAACGCAAAGCCAATACCTCAGCGTCTGGTTTTGCCTGGTGGGATGACGGCCGTGTCCGTGTCGTACCGTCCCCGCGTGGTCGCCGTCACCGTGATCGTGTTGGCAGGGCCCGTGCCCGGCCAGGCGGCCCACCCTGTGTTGAGGGCCTTCTGGTAGTTCTCGGTGCTGCAGGTGGCCCGTCGTACGTCGGTGGACCGCGAGCAGGTCCAGCCGCGATCGAAGTACGACAACAGCGTCAGGTTGCGGCCCCACGAGATCTCCAGCGTCACCCGTCCGCCGGCGCTGCCGTTGATGGTCAGGAAACGGTTGTAGACAAAGGGGTTCGGGTCGTTGTGCGGGTCCGGTGTGACGATCCGCAGCAGTCCCTCGTCCGGCTGTGGCCCGGGCAGAGTCTCCGTGTCGGTGTCGTAGAGCAACCCAGCGGTCGCCGCCACCGAATAGGTCCGCGAAGCCGCCCCGCCCTCCGGTACGTCGAACTTCCCGTACAGCGGCGCGGGTTTCGCGGGATTGGTCGCCGTGCAGGTCCGGGAGGAGACGGTGCACTTCCAGCCGACTGGATTCGGCGCGATCGGCCAGGACAGCGCCGAGCCGTACTGGAGCTTCACGGTCACGCTCGGGCGCGTCCCGGGAGCGACGGTGATGGTCCGGAAGTGCGCGTCCGGATCCGCCTTGGTGGTGCTGAGCTTCAGCAGCGTCTCGTCGAGGCGCGGCTTCGGTGGCGGCGGGGGAGCGGGGGCTTCCAGGGTCGCGGAGTCGTCGTCGTACAGGCGGCCGGATTTGGCCGAGACCGTGAAGGTGCGCTGGGCGGCCGTGCCGCCGGTCGGTTCCGTGAAGGTGATCGGCAGGGTGGTCGGCGCGGCCGGGTTGGCTGCGGTGCACATGCCGCTGCCGTCGCTGGCTCGCGTGCAGGTCCAGCCGCGCGGGCTGCCGCTCATCGGCCACTGCAGGGCCGAGCCGTAGTCGATGCCGATCAGTACTGGCTTGGTGTTGCGCGCAGGCACCTTGATCGTGATCAGCCAGGTGCCAGCGGCCGCCTGGACCGTCTCGCCGCGGAAGCTGCGCTCGCCCGGTGCACGGCCGCCAGGTGCACCGCCGCCGCGGGGCGCCGTGATCGTCAGCAGCCCCTCGTCGAGGATCGGCGTGGTCGGGACCGGAGGAGTCGGCGTGGGCTCAGGTGGCGTCGTCGGCGCGCTGGTCGGCGCTGTGGTCGGCTCAGGCTGAGTGGGCTCGGTCGAGTCAGTGGGCTCGGTCGGCTGCGGCTCGTTGGTCGGGGGGACGACCGGCGGCTTGACGCTCGGCGGCTTCACCGGAGGGGGCTTGACCGGTGGTGGCTTCACCGGCGGCTGGGTCGGCTGCTGCGCCGGCGGCTTGTCGATGGCTGCTGGGGGTGTCTCGTTGCCGGTGAGCGCCAACGCGGCGATGACGGCGGCAACGACTACCACTACGACAGCGCCCGCGCCGGCCGCAGTACGGGTGCTGTTCTCTGTTGCCTTGCGCCAGCCGGTGACCAGGAAGCCGACGACGCCGACCTTGGCGCCAGAGGCGGCGGCCAGGTAGCCCAGGCCCGCAGTACCGAGCAGGGCGGGGGCGAGCAGTGCCGGCAGTGCGCTGTTGACCTCGACCAGCTCGAGGTAGACCGCCGTGCACTTGGCACAGTCGTCCAGGTGCTCGCGGACGTTCTTGTTCTCCCGCTTGGTGAGGCCGCCGCGGACGTAGGCGCCCAGGCGCTCAGTGGTCCAGCGACAGCGGTCACCAGCGACGTCAGCCAGGTGCTGCTGGAGGTACGCCTGCCGCAGCCCCTCGCGAGCCCGGTAGGCGAGGGCGGAGACACCGTTGGCGGTCAGGCCGAGCAGTGGGGCGATGGCGGCGGGCTTCTCGCCCTCCACCTCGGTGTGCCAGAGCACGGCCTGCCAGCGCTCGGGCAGCGAGGCGAAGGCCTTCGCCGCTGCGCCACTCTCGAAGCCGGTCACGGTCGGGTCGTCGAAACCCTGCGGCTCCCGCTCGTACGCCGCGATGTCGTCAGTCGTCTGGACCTTGCGGCCCGAGCGGATCCGGTCGACGTGGACGCGCCGGACGGTGGTCAGCAGGTACGCGCGGAAGGAGATGTCCGGGCCGCCGCCGTTGCGCAGGGCATCGAGCACCTTGGCGAAGGCGTCGCCGGCCAGGTCGTCGGCGTCGTTGGCCGGGACCAGCTGGCGGGCCATTCGCTCGGCGGCGTGGTGATGCCGGGCGAAGAGTTCGCCGTACGCCTCGAGGTCGCCGGCGCGAACGCGCGCGATCAGCTCCGCGTCGCTCGGTCCTTCCGGCGTCTCCATCCGAGGTCCCCCTGGGTTTGTCACTACATCGTCACCGTCTGTCACGTGGTTGCCGGGATCAAGGTTCCCATGAGGGACGGATCCGCGCACCTTTCATGACGACAGGGCCGGGGCTGAGGTTACGCGAAAAAAACCTCCGAAATCCGCGTCATGAACGCATCAGCGCGCTGTCTCATCTCCAGAACGACGCTTCCGGCCACCCGGTCGGGAGACGAAGGGGCCACCCGAGGAGGGGACATGTCGCTGTTCGCGGACATCCGCAAACGGCTTGAGCTACGTCCCAGCCGGTCCCTGAACCTGGCGGGGTCGCCCGCCCGGGACAGGCCGGAAGCGTCGTCATCCGAGCAACCGTGCGGAAGGAGGGAGCCGCACGGCACGGCTGGCATCGACCGCAGCGCCTATCTGGCCATTGCGGAAGCGCTGCAGGACGGTGCCGATGTTGTGCCCGCGAGTGACGAGGTCGGCCGCCGGCTGGCGGAAGACGGAGTCTCGTTGCTCGAGGCACTGGATGGGCTGGGTGCGTTGTACCGCTCGATCGCCGGGGGCGAGCCGGCTTTCGACGCGGTACGCGCACTCAGTTCCAGCTGGGCCGAGGCTTCACTGATCTATCTGCACTCGCTGTCCTGCGAGGACCCGCTGACCGGGCTGTCCAGCCTGGCGCACCTGCGGTCCCGGCTCGGCGAGATCTACCGGGAGGCTGAACTCCGTGGAACTTCCGTACCGGCGACCCACGCACTGGTGGTGGTCGAGCCGGTCTACCCGGCGGGGATCACGCCGCTCGAACGCGAGCTCCGGCTCATCGACGTCGCGGAGTGCCTCCGGATCGTGTTCGCGGGCGGTGACGTACTGGGCCGCCTCGGCACACGCCGCGCGGCGGCGCTCGTCGACCGCGAGCCGGACCTGCCGGACCAGGTCGAGACGGTCCGCGCGCTGATCACCCAGTGGCGCCTGGACACCGACGAGCCACAGCTCGCCCGGGTCTGGATCGAAGGACTCCCCGCGGCCGAGCAGTGGGCCGGCCGCGTCCTGGACGAACTGGCACGCCCCGCCTAGGGACCTGCGTCCGGTCGCCGACAGGGGGACGACCGGGCGCATCTAACCGGCGGCGGATCGCCTATCACGGGGTAGGCGATCCGTCGCCGCTGTCCTGTCGGGTACTCCGCCCGCCGGGCATTCCGTAGTACCGGAAATTGTCGGTGCGGCTGGCTAGGGTGGCTGGCATGTGTGGGAGATATGCGTCGAGCCGGGACCCGGCGGATCTCGTGGTGGAGTTCGAGATCGAGGCCGGGAACGTGAAGGAGTCCGTGCAGGAGCTGCCGGACAACTACAACGTCGCGCCGACCGACGAGGTGATCGCCGTCGTCGAGCGCAAGAACCGGGAGAACCCGGACGAGGTGGTCCGCAAGCTCACCACGGTGAAGTGGGGGCTGGTCCCGTCCTGGGCCAAGGACACCTCGATCGGCAGCCGGCTGATCAACGCGCGGATGGAGACCGTCGCGGAGAAGCCCGCGTTCAAGAAGGCCTTCGCCGTACGCCGCTGCATCCTGCCGGCCGACGGTTATTACGAGTGGTACACCTCGGAGCAGAAGGTCAACGGCAAGCCGGTCAAGCAGCCGTACTTCATCCGCCCGGCCGACGGCGGAGTGCTCGCGATGGCCGGGCTCTACGAGATCTGGCGCAACAAAGCCGTCGCCGACCCCGACTCCGACGAAGCCTGGCTGTGGACCTGCACCGTCCTCACCACCACGGCCACCGACGACCTCGGCCGCATCCACGACCGGATGCCCCTCCTCGTCGAGCCCGACCGGTACGACGCCTGGCTCAACCCACTGAGCTCCGATCCCGACGAGCTCCTGGAGCTCCTCGTACCGGCTGCCCCCGGCCGCCTCGAGGCGTACGCCGTCTCCAAGGCCGTCAGCTCGGTCAAGAACAACGGCCCTCACCTCGTCGACCCCCTCCCACCCGACGGCACCGACCCCATCGACAAACCCGACGAGCCCGAAGAAGTCACACTGTTCTGAACGCTCCCGTGCGGTGCCGCCGCCCAGGCCCGGGGAATGACAGGATGGGGGCGTGAGCGACGAACGGATTGTGCGGACGCCGCACGGTGAGGCGCGGATCGTGGCGCATCGGGCTCGGCGGCCGGTGGCGACGCTCGCACTCGGCCATGGCGCGGGCGGCGGGATCGAGGCCGGAGACCTGGCCGCGCTGGCCGCGCGGCTGCCGAAGCAGGACATGAACGTGTTCCTGATCGAGCAACCCTGGCGGCGGGCCGGCAAGAAGCTCGCGCCGGCGCCGAAACTGCTCGACGAGGCCTGGATCTCGATCATCGGTCAGCTGCGGATCAGGACCCCGCTGGTCCTGGGCGGCCGCAGTGCCGGAGCGCGCGTCGCCTGCCGGACCGCCGGCGGGCTGGGCGCGTCCGGAGTACTGGCGCTGTCTTTCCCGCTGCATCCGCCGGGCCGGCCGGAGAAGTCGCGGGTCGACGAGCTGCAGAGCGCGCGGCTGCCGACCCTCGTAGTACAGGGGGAGCGGGATCCGTTCGGTACGCCGGAGGAGTTCCCGCCGCTGACCGAGATGGCCGTGGTGCCCGACGGGGACCACTCGTTCAAGGTGCCGAAGCGCGCGGAGCTGACCCAGGAGGAGAGTTTCGACCTGCTGGTCGAAGCTGTGTTCGAATGGGTGACCCGGGAGATCTCGGGCTGAGCAGCCGGTCGTTTGAGCCGTAGAACTGCCCGCCGCGCCCGGGAATGAGGTGGCGGGCGGCCTTGTTGTGATGAGCATGACGGCGACGAGTCTGGCTCCTGCGCGGAAGACCGCGAAGACCCCGGTATTCTCAGTAACGATGCCGACTCCGACGACCACCGAGACACCCGAGCAGCGGACCGAGCGCTTCGAGCGCGAGGCGCTGCCCTTCCTCGACCAGATGTACGCCGCCGCGATGCGGATGACGCGCAACCCGTCCGACGCCGAAGACCTCGTCCAGGACACCTTCGCGAAGGCGTACAGCTCGTTCCACCAGTTCACGCCCGGGACCAACCTGAAGGCGTGGCTGTACCGGATCCTGACCAATACCTTCATCAACGGTTACCGGAAGCGGCAGCGGCAGCCCACGCAGTCGCCGACCGAGGAGATCGAGGACTGGCAGCTCACCGCCGCCGAGTCGCACACTCCCGGTGGCCTGAAGTCGGCCGAGGCGGTCGCTCTGGAGCACCTGCCCGACTCCGACGTGAAGTCGGCGCTGCAGGCGATCCCGGAGGACTTCCGGCTGGCCGTCTATCTCGCTGATGTCGAGGGGTTTGCCTACAAGGAGATCGCCGACATCATGGGGACGCCGGTCGGGACCGTCATGTCGCGGTTGCACCGCGGCCGGCGCCAGCTGCGCGAGCTGCTGGCCGACTACGCCCGGGAGCGGGGCCTGATCCCCGCGTCAGACGATGCGCCGGCGGCTGGTGCCGCGGCGGCCGAGAAGGAGAAGTCGTGAGCTGCGGCGAGGACCACGACGTGGACTGCGGCGAGATCCTGCAACGGGTCTACGTCTTCATCGACAACGAACTCGAGGACGCGAGCACCGACGAGATCCGCCAGCACCTCGAAGAGTGCGCACCCTGCCTCGACGAGTACGACATCGAGCGCTGCGTCAAGAAGCTCGTCCACCGCTCCTGCGGCGACGAACACGCCCCCGACGCCCTGCGCCAGAAGATCCTGCTCCGGCTGACCCAGATCCGGATCGAGACGACCAGCCCCGGCCCAGAGTGACCCGTTGAGAACGGCCCGGCTCCGGCCGGGCTTTCTTTTTCCAGAATGTCGAGGGCGCCCGCGAGGCTTCGACGTCCCCGGCAGAAGGTGCGCCACCCGGCGTACCGAACCCGTGGAGGTCTCCCGGTGAAGTACGTGATCCTGATCCACTCCAACCCCGAACCCTGGGGCCACCCGACAACGTCGTACACCGCCAAAGGCCGGCAACTCCCGGCCGCCCAGCGCGAAAAGATGGACCGCGACTGGGAGACCCTGATGACCGAACTGAAGGCATCCGGCGAATTCCTCACCGGCGAAGCCCTAGGCGACCCAGCCCACGCCCGCCTCTACACCGCCGGCCCCACCGGCGCGGTCACCACCGACGGCCCCTACGCCGAAGCCAAAGAACACCTAGCCGGCTTCTTCCTCTTCGACTTCCCCACCCAGCAACGAGCCGAAGAAGTAGCCGCCCAATTCACCTCCCCGGGCGACACGGTAGAACTCCGCCCCCTGATGTAGCCCCTGGCTAGGACGCGCCGTACTCCGCAAGCAACGCCCGAGCAGCCGCCTCGTCGTTGGGGAAGAGCGGATGAAGCACACCCACCGCCTCGCGCCAGGCAGCGACAGCAGCCGCGGAATCACCGGAAGCAGCTCTGATCTTGCCCAGCTCGATCAGGAGCAGGCCTTCGCGTTGCTGGTTACCGTAGTTCCTGGCCAGCCGGATGCCGTTTTCGGCCTGCTCGGCGCCTGCTGCCCAGTTGCCGGTAGCTAGCGAGTTCGACGCCAGGTGCTGCAGGCATTCGGCTTGGGCGTTGCCATCCTTGAGCTGTGCGAAGAGCTCGAAGCCCTTGCGCAGGACCTCCACCGAAGCCCCGTGGAATCCAGCCTCCTGGTATGCCTCCCCGGCGATCACATGTCGCTTGGCCAGCGACCGCGGGTTACCGGACTTCTCCGCCAGCCGGAAACTCAGTGCGAACGACTCGGCGGCCAGGTCGTACGCCCCGCGACGGCTGTGCAACCTGCCCATCGCGAGATGGCTGATCCCGACGACGCTCTGGTCATCGATCCGTGCGCTGACCTGCAGAGCTTCCTCGGCCCAGCGGAGCGCCTCGTCCAGCCGGCCCATCTGTTCGAGGACGTAGCTGAGCGAGGTGCAGCAGCGAGCTTGACCGGCCAGGTCGGGAATCGAGTTGAACATCTCCAGACTCGCCCGGAATCGGACCAGTGAAGCTTCGAGGTGGCCGTGCTCCACGTCGGGGATCGCGAGGTCGTGCTCCAGCCAGGCCGCGAGGCGGTCGTAGCCGAGATCACCGGCGATCTCGCGGCCGATCCGGTCGATCGTCCGCATCTCGACCCACCGCGACCGCGCGTCGGCGTACCCGAACAAGGCGACCGCCAGCTCCGGGACGAAGGGCCGCAGACCCGGCGACCGACTTGCCTGCCGAACGAGTCCGAGGATGTTGGCTCGTTCGTGGTCGAGGAGCGTGAGTGCGGTCGGAGCATCGGGAAGCCTGGGCAGCGGGCGCGCCGATGGGGCGGCCAGGGGGTGCCGGCGGCTCTCGGGGTGCGTGAGCTGCTGACTTCGCCAGGCAACGCCGGTGTAGTGCTGAAGCACGCGGGTCAACGCATCGGTGCGGGCGCCTTCGGACAGTGTCTGGCTCGCGCGCTCCCGGGCGAAGGTCCGGATCAGGTCGTGCATCCGGTACCGCCCTGGTACCGCCGAGGAGAGCAGGTTGAGGTCGACGAGGCGTTCCAAGATGTGTTCGGCGGCGTCCTCGGGTACGTCGAGCAGGTGTGCGGCGGTGAGGGTGCTGAGGTCCGCCCCGTCCGGGAGGGCGAGTAACGGCAGGGCGGTAGCGGCTTTGCGGTCCAGTTCTTGGTTGCTGCTGGCAAGAGATTCCAGGGAGCCGGCGATGCTGGCGCGGACTCCTGACTCACCGGTGCCGAACTCGTCCAGCCGGCGGTGCTCGTCGCGCAGTTGATCCACCATGTGTTCGATCGGCCAGCTCGGCCGGGCCGCGAGCCGGGCACCGATCAGGCGGACCGCCAACGGGAGCCGTCCAGTCAGCTGGGCGATGGATCGCGCCGCCGAGCTCTCCGCCGCGATGCGCTCGCGACCGGCGATCGTGGCCAGCAACTCGACTGAATCAGCCTCGGACAGGGGCGTCAGCGCGATCTGCCGGCAACCCGGCAGAGTGGTCAGTGCACGACGGCTGGTCGCGATGACAGCCGAGCCCGGCGCCCCCGGCAACAAAGGCAGCACCTGGGCAGCGCTGTTGACGTTGTCCAGCAGGATGAGCACGCGCTGACCGGCCAGCCGCGATCGATAGAGCCCGGCGAGTTCGTTGATGCCCGAAGGAACGGTCCGCTCGTCGTCGAAGCCGAGTGAGCGAATCAGCTGGCCGAGTGCCTCGATCGGGTCGAGCGGAGTACCGGGGCCGTAGCCGCGCAGGTCGAGATACAGCTGTCCATCCGGGAAGCTGTCGCCTACCAGATGAGCGACGTGGACCGCCAAAGCAGTCTTCCCCACGCCGCCCATTCCGGTGACGGCAGCCAGTTGGAGCCCGGCCGGCTGGTGGTCGCCCGGCTGGTGGTCGCCCGGCTGGAACACCTGCAGGAGCTCTGCCACCTCGGCCTCGCGCCCGGTGAAGTCGGCTGAAGCAGGTGGAAGCTGCCGGGGCACCACGCGGGCGGCTGCCGCCGGCGTCTCAGGCTGCTCGCCTCCCGGCCGACGCGGAGTCTTCGCAGCCAAGAACAACTGCCGGGCGGATTCAGGATCGAGCCCAAGAGCCTCCGCCAGCGCCTCCACCGTCTCCACCCGCGGCCGCCGCCGCGTCCCCCGCTCCAAGAGACTGATCGCCTGCTCGCTGAGCCCCGCCTTCTCCGCCAGCCGAGCCTGCGTCAGCCCAGCCTCAACCCGAAACCCCCGAAGCAACTCCGCCAACGTCCCCACGTCAGCCCCCCAACACCCTGCTCGCCCCACCGACCTGCTCTCTCCGCAGCTGGTCGGCCGCCGCAGTCACCCCGTCGGCTTCAAAGACCTCGATCGCCCGCTGCCGAGTCCGCCGCGCGGCAGCCGGCTTGCCGGTGACGTCCTGGATGGTGGCCAGGTTCGCGAGCAGCCAGGCCCGGCGGTGGGTGTCGCTGTGGAGCTCGGTCAACTGCAGGCCTTCGCGGATCTTCTCCTCGGCTTCGGAGTAGTGGCCGCGGGCAAACTCGATCTTGGCGAGGTACTGAAGGACCTCGGCCAGACCGGTGGGATCGTCGATTCCGGCGTACAAGGTGAGCGCGGCGTTGAAGTGGCCGATGGCGGCCTCGTCGGCGCCGGCCGCGAGGTGGCTGGTGGCCACCACCCGATGACGTCGCGCCAGCGATCTGTCGTTGTCGGCCAGCTCCAGGCTCGCTTGGAAGGCCGCGGCTGCTTCCGTACTGCGGCCCACCCGGTTGTACAGCACGCCAAGCGCCAACTGACTGGTGCCGAGCGCACCCGGTTCGCCGGCGTCCTGAGCCACCTTCAGGCCTCGCTCACCCCAGGCGATCGCTTCATCCACCTGATCGAGCAACTCGCAGACGTGACTCAGCGAAGAGCAGCAGCGCGCCAGGCCCGCGGAGTCGCCGGCTGTCTCGAAATGAGAAAGGGAACGCAGCAGGCGCACGCGGCCCAGCTCCAGGTGTCCCAGCTCGATGTCCGGGACGGCACGATCGTGTTCGAGCCAGCCCCAGGTGACCGGATCGTCCTCCGGCCGGCCCGAAGCCAGGGCGAGATCGTAGAGGGTTTGAATCCGTGGCCAGTGGGCGCGAATCTCCAGGTAGCCGAACAGCCCGAGCGCCAGTGAGGGGCCGAACCGCCGAGCCAGTCCTGGCTCGGCCGAAGCTGCCTGGTAGAGGTCGAGGATCGAGTCGTACTCCACGTCGAACCAGGCAGGCGCCTCGGTCAGGTCCGCGAAGACCGGCACATCGGTGAGATCGAGCTCCTGGGTTGGTTGCCGCAAGCTCCAGGGATGGGTGACCCGGTGTGCCTGCCACGCGGCCGCGACGTAGTACCGCAGACCTCGCTCGACGGCCGCCCGTCGTTCGGCTTCGCGTTCCTTGGCCGACAGGCGTTCGCCGGCGTACGCCCGCAGCAGATCGTGCAGCTGATAGCGCAGGGGAGCGACCGAGTCCAGGAGATGCAGATCGACGAGACGCTCCAGCAGCCGCTCCGTCGTCAGAAGGGTTTTGCCCAGGAGCCGGGCGACCAGCTGTGCGGAAATCACCGGGCCGCGGGCCAGGCTCAACAGGTCGAAGGCCTCGGCGGCTTCACGATCGGTCTCCCGTGGACTCGCGGCCAGTTCGTTCAGTGAGGAGGCAAAGGCGGCTCGGACGCCGGAGTGGTCCTGTCCGAGTTCGTCCAGGCGGCGACGCTCGTCCCGTAGCTGGTCGACGAAGTGCCGCAGCAACCAACTGGGGCGCGCCGTCATCCGCGCACCGATCAGTCGCAACGCGAGCGGTAGACCGCCGGTCAGCTCCGACAGCTCTCGCGCAGCTGCTTTCTCGGAGCTCACCCGATCCTCACCGGCGACGTTCGCCAGTAGCCTCATCGATTCGGAAGCGGTGAAAGTCGGCAGGCGGACGATCACGCTCCCAGGCAGCGTCGCGAGGAACCGTCTGCTGGTGACGATGGCCGCCGATCCATCGGTGGGCAGCAACGGCGTCACCTGGTCCACGGAACTGGCGTCGTCCAGCAGGATCAGCATCCGCCGTCCGGCGACCCGGGATCGGTACAGCCGCGCCATCTCGTCGACGTTGTCGGGAATCGACTCCGGTTGTACGCGGAGGGAACGCAGCATCTGCCCCAGAGCCTCGGCGCTGGTCAGCGCGGCACCGGGGTCGTAGCCGCGAAGCGCGACGTACAGCTGGCCGTCGGGGAAGCGATCCGCGGCGAGATGTCCGGCATGTACGGCCAGCGCCGTCTTGCCGACGCCGCCCATCCCGGTGATGACCAGCCGGACGCTCGACAGCTCGGCCCGCGCGAGAGCCCCGAGCACCTTCTCCAGCGGGCCTTCCCGACCGGTGAAGTCGGCAACGGTCTGGGGAAGTTCTCGCGGAGTCGAGCCGGAACTGGCGGCTGGCTTGGGCCCTGAGCCGCCCCGCGCGGCGATGAAAAGCTGCCGCTCCTCGTCGGGTGCGAGCCTCAAGGCCGTGCTGATCGCCTGGAGGGTCTCGGCCCGGGGACGTCGCCGGACCCCGCGCTCGAGCAGGCTGATCGCCTGCTCACTGAGCCCGGCGTTCTCAGCCAGTCGAGCCTGGGTGAGTCCCGCGGCGATACGGAATCCGCGGAGGAGGGCGGCCAGCGATTCCATGGTCGGCCCTCCCCTCGTCGCCCGCTTGCCAACCCTGTCGCGATTGGTCCAATCGCTACTGTAGGAGGTCGGGCGGACACCCGTCCGGTGTTATCCACAGACGGCCATCGGGCCGGGCGCAGGTTCGGGGTAAAGAGCGGACAAAACCGGTTGATAACGATCAGTGCCGGGTCGGTTACGAAATCATTCCGGGTAATAGCAAGGAGTGTTCAGCGGGGAACACTGAGTATATGAACCAGTTTGGTTCCTGGTCTTGTCTGGACCTGTGACCAAATTGCAAAGACCCCGGTTTTCACCGGGGTCCTCGCTGTCCGTAGTCGCCTGAGTCAGGCGTTCGGGCGCTTGCCGTGGTTCGCGCCCTTCTTCTTCCGTGCGCGACGCTTGCGGCCGGTCTTGCCCATTTGAAAGCCTCCTTGTAACAACTGCAAAGAGTCACAGTCTCTCATACCATGTCGGTGGGTTCGCCACGGTGCGGCGGGTCACGGTCTGGCCTTACAGTGTTTCGGCGCAAGACGGACGAGCGAAAATAAAGTCAACAGTCAGCGATGCGCTGTCCACACCCCCCTGCCCGCCGTCGCGGGTTCAAGAGACTACGCCGCTGGTCGGAGGTGACTATGATGCTTGGCGACAGCTGGGATTGGTGAGCTTTGGCGTAGCGGAAGGCTTGAGGTGACGCCCCAGTGAGAGCATCACTGCTTCGAGTCGCGGTGGCCCTCATCGCCGCATCAGCCGTGACCGTTCTGGTCGTCGCGCTGACGCGGATCACCTACAGTTCGACTGTCCTCACCCTTTGTCTGTTGATGCTCCTCGGCGGAGCGCTGCGGTTTCGTGTATTGCCGAACCACCCGGCTGTCCTCGATTCCATCGCGCTCGTCGCAGTGTTCGTGATTGCCGGGCCCTGGTACGCGGTGGCTGTCTCCGTCTTCGGCTACCTGCCGCAACTCAGACAACCGTCGCCCATGGTGAAACGGATCTTCAACCCTTCATATCGAGTCCTCGCTGCTGCTGGTGGCGGCTTGGCCTATACCGCGGTCGGGGCGCCGGTAGGAGCGCAGGTTCTCGATCATGTCCCGCTGACCTTCGCGGCTGCTCTGGCGGCGACCGTCGGCCATCAGTTGGCCAACGCGGTACTGCTCAGCCTGATCCTGTGGATCGAAGGCCAGGTTCGCGTCGTCGACTTCCTCCGGTCCGTGATCGGCCCGACCTTCTTGCCCATGCTCGGCTACAGCGCTCTCGGTGTCTTGCTGGCGGTGATGTGGATCGGTGGGCTCGGCATCGTTGCCTGTCTGCTCGTTCTGGTCCCACTCGTGGTCGTCCGCTGGGCGCTGTCCCAGTATCAGGCCGAGCGTGCCGCTCAGGCCGCGACGATGAGGGCCTTCATCCAGGTCATCGAGACGAAGGATCTGTACACCCGGGGGCACTCGGAGCGGGTCAGTGCCGGTGTCGGCATGCTGGGCAAGCACCTTCGGTTGTCCGAGGATCGCCAGAACGCGCTCGAGCACGCCGGACTGCTGCACGACGTGGGGAAGGTCGGCGTACCGACCAGCATCATCCGCAAGCCGGGCAAGCTGGACGACTCCGAGATGGACGCCATCAGGCTGCACCCTGCCCGTGGTGTCGAACTGATCGGCAACATTCCCTTTCTCGAAGAGGTCAAGTCCGCGGTCCTGCACCATCACGAGAAGTACGACGGCTCGGGATATCCGGCCGGGCTCAGCGGTACCAACATCCCCTACTTCGCCCGGATGATCGGGATCGTGGACGCCTTCGACTGTCTCACCTCGACCCGGTCGTACCGGCCGGCCCGTAGCGTCGAGGAGACACTGGCCATCCTGGTCGAGGATCGGTACACGCACTTCGACCCTGAGCTGGTGGACGAGTTCGTCGAGGTGATCCAGACCCGTGGCTGGACGGCGGCCGCCGCCGATCAGCCACCCCCCGACGACAACATTCAAGTCAGCATCGACCACGACGACCTGAGTCTCGGCGCCGGCGGCGGTGCAGCCGGGTCGGCGGCAGGCCCAGGGTGATGTTTCTCGGAGAGGCAGAAGAGCTGCATTCACGCCGGCTCAGCAGCGGATTCGTGATCGTTGCCGCCGGCGGCTGTCTCGGCGCCATCGCTCTGGTCATGACCGCGCGTCGCGGCCTGACCGAATGGCCGTTCGCCCTCGCGTTCGGGCTCTTGATCGCGGTCGGTGAGATGGTGCAGTTCCGGGTGGATCGCAGCCGGAACCGCGCACCCATCGCCACCAGCGCCGCGCTGGCCTACGTCATGTTGCGTGGCCCGGCCGTCCAGGTGCCGCCTGATGTCGCCCAGATCATCGCCGTGACAGGCGTAGCCACGCTGGCCGGGATTCTGCCCAGGGCCGTGGCCGGGCTTGGCTGGGACCTGGTGATCTCCAGTCGTCGGGTGCTCTCCGTCGGCTGTGCTGCCGCGATCTTCGCCCTCCTCACGCCGGAGAAGTTCTACTGGAACGGATCCTGGACACACGCGCTGCCGCTGGCGGGCACGATGCTGCTGGCTGTCCTTGCGGCCGGTCTGATGGATGCGCTGGTGGGGGCTGGGCAGGCCACCGAGCGGCTGAATCGGCCATTCCCCGCGGCCCTGCGCGACGAACTCAGTGTGATGGGCCGGATCGGGATCGCGATGGGGATCAGCGGCATGCTGCTGGCCGCCGGGACCTCATTGCTCGGGTTGTGGGCGCCGCCGTTGGTGGTGGTGCCGTTGTTGTTGACTCAGTTTGCGTTTCGGCGGTTTGCTTCGGCTCAGCGGACGTACCGGACTACGGTTCGGTCGATGGCTCGGAGTACGGAGATTGCTGGGTTCAGTAGTCCGGGGCAGAATGCGCGGACCGCGAGTCTGGCGGTTGCCATTGGGAACGATCTGGGGTTGACGCCGGCTCGGATGGAGGCGTTGGAGTACGCCGCGTTGCTGTCCGGGGTTGGGCAGTTGGCGTTGGCGGATCCCAGTCCGGGTGGGGCCTCGTTGTTGCGGAGTCGGGAGGAGCGGCAGCAGGCGGCGGAGATCGGGGCTTCGATCATCGAGCGGTCCGGGGTGCTGGATCACGTGGCGGAGATCGTGCGGCACTCGAATGATCCGTACCGGCATGGGCGGGCCAACAACTCGGCCATTCCGCTGGAGAGCGGGATCGTCAACGTCGCGCTGGCCTACGAGCAACTGGTCGGCGAGGACGGTGGCCAGACGCCGGCCAAGGCGATGGAGAACATCGGGCTGGGGATCGGCGCGGAGTACGACCCCGTCGTGGTGGAGTCACTGCGCCGGGTGGTCGGGCGCGGGTTTCGGTTCTAGCTCTTCCCACGTTGGAACGGGAGGCGTCGGAACGCGGCCGGTGCCGCCCATACCGGCGTACAGGAGGAGGCCTGCGCCGGCGGCGATCAGTACGTCGCCCGGGCTGACCGCCTGTCCGAGGCCGGGCAGAGCGACCGGTACTACGTCGCCGAGCCAGGGGAGCCGGGTCGCGGCGTCGGCCAGTTCGTGGCGGGGGTCTTCGGCGAAGCCTTCGATGCCGGCGCGGGCCAGCGTGGCCAGCGAGACCGGCATCGCGCCGTTCAGGCTGACCACCAAGGCGTTGCAGCCGAAGCCGAGGGCGAGCAGGGCGACGCCGGGCCGCCACAGGTTGAGGCGGAGGAAGACGCCGACACAGACGGCGGAGCCGATCAGGCCGACCGGATAGGCGATACCGCCGGTCAGAGAGCCCAGAACCTGCCCGGTAGCGGCCGCGACGAGCCAGTGCAGGCCGGACAGCGTGTTGCCGGCCAGGTCCGTCAGACGCCCGCCGGTGAGCAGCGCCGCTCCCGCGGCGAGCACCATGACGAGCAGAACCAGCAACATCTTGGTGATTCTGCCCGCCATGGCCCGTCAAACCGGCCTACTCCACTCCTGAGCGTGTCGGAGCGGCCACTACCAGTGCCTGTACTACGCCTTCGCGGGCGACGGTCCGCCCTCGTCCAGCAGCTCGGGCAGGTCCTTCACGCCGGGGTCGCCCGCATCCGCGAGGTAGTCCGACGGGTCGGTGCTGTCCGTACCGTCGGCGACCTTCAACGCCCGCAGCAGGAACGTCAGCGCGACCGTGATGATCAGGTTGATGCCGAACGCGGTGAGCCCGATGTAGACCATCGTGTCGGTGAACGGGATGTTGGCCAGCGAGCCACCGAAGTGCTTCTTGGTCGCCGGGTTGACCACGTTGTACGCCGTGATCGTGCCCCAGACCATCGCCACCGCCCAGCCGGTCAGCAGCGCCCACTTGTGGAACCAGCGGGTGAACAGCCCGACCACGATCGCCGGGAAGGTCTGCAGGATCCAGATACCGCCCAGCAGTTGCAGGTTCAGCGAGACCGTCTTGTCCATCCCGAGCACGAACACCAGCGCGCCGAACTTCACCAGCAGCGAGGCGAGCTTGGACACCTTGGCCTCCTGGGCCGGGGTGGCGTCCTTCTTCAGGAAGTCGCGGTAGATGTTGCGGGTGAACAGGTTCGCCGCCGCGATCGACATGATCGCCGCCGGGACCAGCGCGCCGACCGCGATCGCCGCGAAAGCGATACCGGCGAACCAGGCCGGGAATTCCTGGTCGAACAGCCGCGGAATCGCCAGCTGCGGGTTCGCCAGCCCGTCCAGGCCCGTCACGTTGACATTGGCTTTGATCGCCATGAATCCGAGCAGCGCGAGCAGGCCGAGCAACAGGGAATAGGCCGGCAGGATCGCCGCATTGCGCCGGACGACGTTCCGGTTCTTGGTCGACAGCACGGCGGTGACCGAATGCGGATACATGAACAGCGCCAGCGCCGAGCCGAGCGCCAGGGTCCAGTACGCGGAGTACCCCGATTCGCCCGGGACAAATGCGCCGGTCGGCCGTCCGGTGGTCGGGTTGGGGGTTTCCATCTTCGTTTTCGCCGCGTCGAAGATCGAGTCCCAGCCGCCGAGCTGGCCCGGCAGGTACAGGATCGCGGCTCCGATGACGAGATAGATCAGGCCGTCCTTGACGAACGCGATCATCGCCGGCGCCCGCAGCCCGGACGAGTAGGTGTACGCCGCCAGGACGGCGAACGCGATCAGCAGCGGCAGGTCCTTGGCGAGCAGGTTGTCGCCACCCAGGCCCATCGTCTCGAAGACCGCCTGCATGCCGACCAGTTGCAGCGCGATGTACGGCATCGTCGCGAGGATGCCCGTGACGGCCACCGCGAGGGACAGGCCCTTGCTGCCGTAGCGGCCGCCGACGAAGTCCGCCGGCGTCACGTAGCCGTTGCGGTGCGAGACCGACCAGAGCCGGGACATGAAGATGAAGATGATCGGGTAGACCACGATCGTGTACGGCACCGCGAAGAACCCGCTGACGGCGCCGGTCGCGTACATCGCGGCCGGGACGGCGATGAACGTGTACGCCGTGTACAGGTCCCCGCCGAGCAGGAACCAGGTGATGAAGGTGCCGAAGCCGCGGCCACCCAGACCCCACTCGTCCAGACTGTCCAGCTCACCGGTACGCCGCCAGCGCGCCGCCATGAAGCCCATCACGGTGACGGCGACGAAGATCGCCACCACGATGATCAGCTGCACCCAGTTGACCTCGGTGTTCACCGGTTGCCCTCTTTCCTGCTGGACCCCGCGTCGAGGCCGGACTCGGCCCGTCGCCTGCGCTCCTCCCGTGTCACCAGCTTGTACGAGATGCTCACGGTGATCGCGGAGACGAAGACCCAGAGCAACTGGTACCAGTAGAAGAACGGGAAACCCCACAATCGGGGTTCTTCCCGGGCGTAGGTGGAGACTATGAGTGGTACGACCACCGAGACCGCCAGCAGAAAGCCGGCGATCCAGTACGCGGGTCTGACCGCGGCAAGCTTGGACACAGCAACCTCCTCGGGACACAGGCGCGGGTGAACGCTACCTTCCGCCGGCAGGGAACGACTAGACCTTCAGGGTGGGGCATGGATTCTGAGACGGCGTGGAATGTGCGGCGGGTTGTGCTGTCGGTGCTGTTTCTGCTGGTCGTTGCCCTGCCGCTGTATCCGGAGCTCTACGGGCTGGACGAGGTGACTCCGTTCACCCAGCTGGTGTCCTTCCGGCCGCAGCTGCTGGTGCTCGTGCTGCTGCTGGGCCTGGGCATGCTGCTGCGCTGGAACTGGCGGATCGCGGCCGGGCTGCTGCTCCTGCTGGCGTTCACCGGCGGCGCGCTGATGGCGCCGAGGGCCCTGTCCGACCCGACGCCTCCACCCGCCGGGACTCGCGTGCTGACGGTGATGGTCGCCAACGTGCTCGGTGGGGGAGCCGACGCGGGGGAGGTGGCCAAGCTGATCCTGGAGCACAAGCCGGATGTCGTGTCGTTGCCGGAGGCCCAGGTCGACGTACGGCAGGAGATCGAGGCGCACCTGCAGGGCCGGCGGTACTACGGCTACACCCAGCAGGCCAACGCGGCCGTGGAGAGCGCCACCAGCATTCTGGTCTCCGCCACTCTCGGCAATGTCCAGTTCGACTCCGAGAAGCTGGACACCGGCAAGGTCAGCTCACAACTACCCGGTACGCCGAAACCCGGCGCCGGTGACCCGGGTGCCGAGACGATCGGCCCGGTCCAGCAGACCACGACCCAGTTCGGCCACATCATCGTCACCGGTGGGAACCTCGGCAAGCTCCGGCTGATCGCGTACCACGGCTACCCGCCACTCCCGTCGGCCGTGACGAGCTGGAAGCGGGACCTGGAGGTGCTCGAGGGCTGGTGCGCGTCAGGCACGCAGACCGTCCTCGCCGGCGACTTCAACGCCACCACCGACCACGCCGACTTCCGCGACGCCCTAGGCCGCCACTGCAAGAGCGTCGCGCCGTCCGTAGGCGCCGGCCTCCAGGGCACCTGGCCGTCCGACCGCCCAGCCCTGTTCCGCACCCAGATAGACCACGTAGTAGTCACCAACGGCATAGCCCCCAACCGCTTCAGAACCTACAACCTCAAAGGCACCGACCACCGCGCAATCATCACCACAATCGCCGTCCCCAAGAACTAGCCCCACGCCGGCGGAGCTGGCGCGGGGGAGTGGCTAGCTGTTGTTGGCGGCTGGGCGGTAGATGTAGGGCTGGGAGCCTCGGACTGCTTCGGTGAGCATCAGGAGCATGTCTGCTCGGGCTTCGATCGGGCGGCCGAAGAGTTCGTCGTCGCCTGGGATGGGGAAGCCCTTCACGCCGATTGCCAGTTGGCTGAGTAGGACGTGCAGGACGCCGCGGGCGTTGAAGACGTTTGGCGTCGGCCACTCGGGCAGGGTCTCGTGCATCAGCGGCTGCTGGGCCGCGGTTGCCGCCACCGGCTTCAGCCAGCGCTCCAGCTCGTCGCTGGTCAGCATGTTGCGGTGCAGGATCGTCATCACCGCGTGCGCGACCCGGTCGTGCTCCTCGTGCACCCACCGGTACTGCGTCTCCTTCACGATCCGGTCGGCCAGCACGTCGAGCAGTGCTCGCAGTACGCCGGCGTCGCAGTGCCGGGAGCGGGCCAGCGCGCCGATCGCGTCGGCTCCGTGGGCAACGGCGTGCGCCCAGCCACAGTCGGCGACGTACCCGCGCAGGTCGCGTTCGCGCAGCAGCCAGGTGGCCAGCCGGTCGCCCCAGCGCATCACCACCTCGTCGTGGACGAGGAACTCGGCGTTGTCGCGATGGATCACCTCCGCCAGCGTCAGCGCGGTGAAGGACCGCCGGAACACCGTGTCGGTGCCGTCCTCCCCGAGCCCGTACGCGAGACCAGCGCAGAGACCGTCACCGAAACCGGGCAGCAGATCGTCGTAGACCCCACGCTCGAGCCAGGTGGCGAGCGTCGGGTAGGCCAGCGCGTCCCGCACCTGCGGGTTGGTGCTGGCCAGGCCGCGGACAAGCTCCTCGGTGAGGTCGGTCAGTGCACGATCGCGGGGTACCGCGTAGTCCGCGGCCATCACGTCCTGCCAGTACGTCGACTCCACCAATGCATCCTTTCACTTGGACCTGCTCAATCAACACCCAAGGACCGCCTCCTGTCGAGCCTGTCCACGACGGACCCCGGCAACGCGGGTCCCTCCGGCCCCATGGCCTAGGCTCAGGAGCGTGCCGTCCTTGAGCGATGTGGTGCGGAACCACACGACGCTGGACCAGGCGGACCTGGACCGGCTGCAACTGCTGGTGTCCGACTGGCAGATGCTGGCCGACCTGTCCTTCGCGGACCTGGTCCTGTGGCTGCCGGACACCGAAGGGCTCGGATTCTGGGCCGGCGCCCAGATGCGGCCGACCACCGGCCCGACGGCGTACCTGGACGATATCGTCGGCAGCTTCATCCCGCGCGAACGCCGGCCGCTGCTCGACCAGGCCTACGACGGCGGCCGGATCTGCCGCGAGGGCGATCCGGAGTGGCGCGACGACGTGCCGGTCCGGGTCGAGACGATCCCGGTACGCCGGGACAGCCGGGTGATCGCCGTGATCGCCCGCAACACCAACCTGCTCGGCGTCCGGACCCCGAGCCGCCTGGAGATCGCCTACCTGCAGAGCGCGACCGACCTGGCCCGGATGATCACCGACGGCATCTTCCCGTACGGCGGGGAGCGGTTGCTCTCGACCACCCCACGAGTGGGGGACGGGTGTATCCGGGTCGATCGGCACGGCATGGTGACGTTTGCCAGCCCCAATGCGTTGTCCGCGTACCGCCGGATGGGTCTCGTCACCGACCTGGTCGGCAGCCGGCTGAAGGACGTCACCGGCGAGCTCATCCACAGTGGCCAGAAGGTCGACGACGTGCTCGCGTCGGTGCTGACCGGCCGGGCCGCGCAGGAGATCGAGATCGAGAACTCCGACGCGACGCTGTTCCTGCGGGCGATCCCGCTGCGCGCCGAGGGCGAGCACGTGGGCGCGCTGATCCTGCTCCGGGACGTGACCGAGCTGCGGAGCCGGGAGCGGGAGTTGGTCACCAAGGAGGCGACCATCCGGGAGATTCATCATCGCGTCAAGAACAACTTGCAGACCGTCGCCGCGTTACTGCGGATGCAGGGCCGGCGCATCACCGTGCCGGAGGCGCAGGCGGCGCTGGCCGAGGCGGTCCGCCGGGTGGGGTCGATCGCGATCGTGCACGAGACGCTGTCGGAGTCGTTCGACGAGCACGTGGATTTCGACGACGTCGCCGACCGGGTGGCCGCGATGGTCGCCGACGTGTCGACGATCTCGACCCAGGTGACGATCAGCCGCAGCGGCAGTTTCGGCGTACTGGACTCCGAGGTGGCGACACCGCTGGCGATGGTGCTGACCGAGCTGATGCAGAACTCCGTGGAGCACGCGTTCAGCAGTCGGTCGACCGAAGAGGCGATAGGCAGCATCGAGCTGGCCGCGCAGAGGTCGGTGGGGCGGTTGCGAGTGGTGGTGACCGATGACGGCAAGGGGCTTCCGGACAGCTTCGACTCCGAGACGTCCGGCAATCTGGGGCTGTCGATCGTCCGCACGCTGGTGATCGGCGAACTCGACGGAATGCTCGAGTTCCACCCACGCACCGACGGTCCGGGCACCACCGTCGTCCTCGACTTTCCGGTCAAGGAGTAACAAGCCCGGTAAGAATCGGCCCTGGAAAATCGAAAGGCCCCGCGGATCCCGCGGGGCCTGCTTCGTGCTGCCTGGTCAGGCGGTACGGATGCGGGCGCGGGCGTTGCGGCGCTTCAGCGCGCGTCGCTCGTCCTCACTCAGGCCGCCCCAGACACCGTGGTCCTGTCCGGCCTCCAATGCCCAGGCGAGGCACTGTTCACGTACGTCGCAGCGACGGCACACCTGCTTGGCCTCCTCGATCTGCATGATCGCGGGCCCGGTGTTGCCGATGGGGAAGAACAGTTCCGGGTCCTCATCGAGGCAAACGGCCCGGTGGCGCCAATCCATGGCGAATCCCATCTCTCTCAGTGGTTGATTACGCTGAAGGCTGGTCTGTGCCCAATCAGCGCGCCAGTACTCGCACGGGGGTGGTGCGAAGCGTTGTGAACGTTTTCACGAACGACTCCATGTTCCCAATCTCGGGTGACCGAAACAAGGGTTATGGACTTGTCGATCCGATCACAACACTTCCTTAACACTACGAACCGGTGTGCAGCGGTGAGCACCGTCCGGAAACCGGACGGACATCCCTTGGCGCGATCACCCGTTCACTGCAAGTAACCGATCCAACCGCCCCGGGGTTACGCACAACCTCGAATCCCTGTGGGGCTGAAGTTCTGCGACCGCGAGCCTCCGGGGAAGGAGGGTCGCCGGCCCGGACGCTCACCGGCCGGACTCTGTCCTGCCCTGAGCCCGGCACTACGCTGGAGCACGTGCCGACTGAAACGACGCCGTCCACCGCTCCGCGCCCGCTCAAGCTAGCCGCGGCCGTGGTCGCTGCGGAAGGCCTCGTGCTCGCTGTTCTGGGAATTGTCGAAGCAATAACGATCGACTCGAGCCGCTGGGTGATGGGCCTGACCACCGCCGGATTCCTGCTTCTGTACGGCGCGGCGCTGGTTTTCGTGGCGCGCGGGCTCTACCGGACCTCGACCTGGAGCCGCGGCCCGGCTGTGTTCGCCCAGCTGATCCAGCTCGGCGTCGCCTGGAGCTTCTGGGGTGGCAACACCACCACCGTCGCCGTAGTGCTGGCGATCGCGGCGGCCGCAGTACTGGTCGCCGTGTTCCAGAAGGAGTCCATGGAAGCTCTGGCGGACGACCCTACGAAGGATCACCCGGTCCTCTAGTCCTCACTCCTTGAGCAGGCCTGCCCGGAGTTCGGTGAGGGTGCGGGCCAGCAGGCGGGAGACGTGCATCTGGGAGATGCCGATCTCGTCGGCGATCTGGGACTGGGTCATGCCGCGGAAGAACCGCAGCGTCAGGATGCGCTTCTCCCGGGTGTCCAGCTGGGCCAGCAGCGGTTTGAGCGACTCGCGGTACTCCACGCTCTCCAGCGCCTCGTCCTCGCCGCCCAGGCCGTCCAGGACCGTCGTGGCGTCCGCCTCGTTCTGGTCCGGGGCGTCGAGCGACAGCGTGTTGTAGGCGTTCGCGGACTCCAGGCCCTCGATGATCAGGTCGGCCGGCAGTCCCAGCCGCTCGGACAGCTCGCCGACCGTCGGGGCCCGGCCCTGCTCCTGGGTCAGCTCGGCCGTCGCCGCGGTCAGCGAGAGCCGCAGCTCCTGCAGCCGGCGCGGCACCCGGATCGCCCAGCCCTTGTCCCGGAAGTACCGCTTGATCTCGCCCAGGATCGTCGGCGTCGCGTACGTCGAGAACTCGACCCCGCGATCCGAGTCGAACCGGTCGATCGCCTTGATCAGGCCGATGGTGGCCACCTGGACCAGGTCGTCGTACGGCTCACCGCGGTTGCGGAAGCGCCGGGCCAGGTGCTCGACCAGCGGCATGTGCAGGGAGACCAGGCCGTCGCGGGCCAGCGTGTGGGCCGGGTCGCCGGGGGTGGAGCCCGCCATCGCGGCGAAGAGGGTGGCGGTACGGGTGCGTAGGTCGGGTTCCTGGGCCTCGCCGCCCAGGGATCGATCCTCGGTCACGCCTTCTCCGACGTGGTGGCGGTCGCCGACACGGTGATCGTCAGCCGCCCCTCGACGGTCTCGGCCGCGGCGGACTCCACCAGCGCGGTCAGCACGGTCCAGCCGAACGAGCCGGTGTCCGGCTTCCAGCCGTTCGGCACGGTGGCCGTCGTACTGACCGTCAGGTGCGGCGGGGCGATCTCGAAGACCAGGTCCAGGACGCCGTCGGAGGCCTGCGGGAGCAGCAGCGCGCACGCCTCGTCGACCGCGATCCGCAGGTCGTCGATCGCGTCCACGGTGAAGTCGTTGCGGGCGGCGAGATTTCCGACCACGGACCGCGGGACGGCGATGTAGGCGCTGTCCGCGGGAATGCTGAGGCGGACCTCGGCGGGTCGTCCGGTGCTGCTCACAGTGTTTCCTCCCAGGCGGGCCTGAACTCTTGGGCGCTCGGCCCACCGCGTACATCTTCCACGCTGGGGCCCGGCAATGCACGGCCACAGGCAACGAGGCCGGTCCCGTACTGCGGAACCGGCCTCGAAGCGAGTGTTCTACGTCGGCTCGACGTGGGTCGGGTCGAGGACCCGGCGCAGGAAGGTGCGGGTGCGCTCCTCCTGCGGGTTGCCGATCACCTCGGCCGGCGGGCCCTGCTCGACGATCACCCCGCCGTCCATGAAGACGACCCGGTCCGCGACCTCGCGGGCGAAGGCCATCTCGTGGGTGACCACGAGCATCGTCATCCCGTCCAGGGCGAGCTTGCGCATCACCGTCAGGACGTCGCCGACCAGCTCGGGGTCGAGGGCCGACGTGGGCTCGTCGAAGAGCATCAGCGCCGGGTCCATCGACAGCGCCCGGGCGATCGCGACCCGCTGCTGCTGCCCACCGGACAGCTGCATCGGGAAGGCCTTCACCTTGTCGTTCAGGCCGACCCGGTCGAGGTTGGCCCGGGCGACCTGATCGGCCTCGGCCTTGCTGCGTTTCAGCACGGTCGTCTGCGCGACCGTGCAGTTGTCCAGCACGGACAGGTGCGGGAACAGGTTGAACTGCTGGAAGACCATCCCGATGTGCTGCCGCGCGGCGTCCAGGTGGCAGTCCGGGTCGGTGATGTCGTCACCGCGGAACAGCACCTGGCCCTGCTGCGGCACCTCCAGCAGGTTGACGCAGCGCAGCAGGGTGGACTTGCCCGAACCGGACGGGCCGATCACGCAGACGACCTCACCCTCGCTCACGGTGAAGTCGATCCCACGCAGGACGTGGTTGCTGCCGAACGACTTGTGCAGGTTCTTGATCTCGACGAGTTCGGTCATCAGTTGGCCCTCGCAGCCTTGGCCTCCAGCCGCCGGACCAGGATCCCCAGCGGCAACGTGATGAGCAGGTAACAGAACCCGGCGGTGACCAGCGGGGTCAGGTTCGACTCGCTGTTGGCCAGTTCCTTGCCGAAGCCGGTCAGCTCCAGCGCGGTCGCCGAGGTACCGATGATGAAGATCAGCGACGAGTCCTTGACCAGCAGGATCAGGTCGTTGGCCAGCGGGGGCAGCACGATCCGGAAGGCCTGCGGCAGCACGATCTTGCGGGTCGCCAGCGCCGGCGGCATGCCGAGCGAGCGGGCCGCTTCGATCTGGCCCTTCGGGACCGCCTGGATGCCGGCCCGGATCACCTCGGCCATGTACGCCGCCGCCACGATGCCGAGCGCCAGCCAGACCGTCCCGTACGGGTCGAACGGGATGACGAGGCCTTCGAACGCCAGCGGCAGCAGGCTGAACGCGATGAACACGATGATGGCCGGCAGGCCCCGGAAGAACTCGATGTAGGCGGTGGAGAGCCAGCGGTAGGGACCCACCCGGCTGAGCCGCATCAGGGCCAGCACGGTGCCGCCGGCCAGGCCGATGACGAAGGCGCCGGCCGTGTAGACGATCGTCTTCCAGACCGCGTTCAGCAGGCCGTTCTCGAAGGCGGACTTCACCAGCTCCGGCCGGAAGAACACGTCGATGATCTGGCCCCAGTCGGCCGAGAGCGCCGCGACGACGGCGAGCACGACCAGCAGGGCGTACTGGACCAGGCGGGAGCGCTGAGCCCGCTGCCGCGGACTCAGCCCCTTTCGCGCCTCAGGAGTGGTGGTCGAGGTGGCGGTCACTGCTTCGGCTCAACCCCGAACCACTTCTTGTACAGCTCCTTGTAGGTGCCGTCCTCGCGGGCCTTCTTCAGCGCCGCGTTCAGCATCTCGATCAGCTTCACGCTGCTCGGGTCGGTCTTGTCGGCGGCGAAGCCGTACTTCTCGCCGGTGTCGAACTCGGCGGCCACCTCGGTGTCCGGGTTGTCCTTGACGTAGTCGTAGAGCGCGCCGTTGTCGTTCACCCCGGCGTCGACCCGGCCGGACTTCACGTTGTTGGCCATGCTGGTCAGGTCCGGGAAGGTGATGACCTGGTAGCCGAGCTCCTTCTGGGTCTTCTCGGCGAAGTCCTTACCGGTGGTGTCGGCCTGCACGCCCACCTTCTTGCCCTTCAGGTCGGCCAGCGTCTTGTAGGCCGCGCCCTTCTTGACCAGCAGCACCTGGCTGGCGTCCATGTACGGGTCGGAGATCCCGATCGCCGCCTGCCGCTCCGGGGTGATCGTCATCGCGCCCATGCCGACGTCGCACTTCTTGGCCTTGAAGGCGGCGCCGGAGGTGATCTGGGCCCACTCCAGGCTGACCACTTCCTGCTTGAGGTCGAGCTCCTTGGCGAGCAGGTCGATCAGGTCGACGTCGAACCCGACGACCTTGGTGCCCTCCTTGAACTCGAAGGGCTTGTACGACAGGTGCGTGCAGGAGGTCAGCTGGCCCGGCTTGACCAGCGTGATGCCGGCCGCCTTGGCCTTGTCCTCGCCTCCTCCGCCGCCGCCGGCCTTGTCGTCGCCGCCGCAGGCGGTCAACGTGAGGGTGAGCGCGGCGACCGAGACAACGGCGATCGCGCGGCGGCTCTTGCTGAGGAT
Organism: Kribbella sp. CA-294648; assembly: GCF_050943845.1. NCBI lineage: Bacteria > Bacillati > Actinomycetota > Actinomycetes > Propionibacteriales > Kribbellaceae > Kribbella > Kribbella sp. CA-294648. Next base: position 6,610,325 of record NZ_CP191981.1, on the reverse strand, counting down.
GGGGACGATGTTCATCGCTAGGACTCCTAGACAGTGGATCTGGAACTCCGGTTTCAGGCGCCGGGCCGGATTTCTCGCATCCTGACACAGCAGGGAGGCGTGTGTCGGCTGCTAACCCCCGACGAGACTGGATCGTCACCGTGCTGCAGCCGTGTGGGAACCCTCACAGATAGGACCAGTGCGTGCTGTGGTTTACTCGTAGCGACGGGTGACCCCCTGGCAACGGCGCCGTTCGACGCACCCTCATCGAACGCCCACTCTCCGTACCCACTTGCCTGCATTCCGAAGTGAAGGATCCTTCATGGTCGCCGAAGCGTTTCCGTCCACCCCTGTGCCCGCTCCCGATCCGTTCGCCGGTGACCCGGTCTTCGACCTGCACCTCGGCGGCAAGATCGAGGTGACCTCCTCGGTCCAGGTGAGCAGCGCCGACGAGCTGTCCCGCGCCTACACCCCCGGCGTCGCCCGGGTCTGTACTGCGATCGCCGAGGACCCCTCGCTGGTCCGCAAATACACCTGGAAGTCCAACGTGGTCGCGGTCGTCACCGACGGCACCGCGGTCCTGGGACTCGGTGACATCGGGCCGGCCGCGTCGCTGCCGGTGATGGAGGGCAAAGCCCTGCTGTTCAAGGAGTTCGGCGGCGTCGACTCGGTGCCGATCGCGCTGGACTGCACCGACGTGGACGAGTTCGTCGAGACCGTGGTCCGGCTGGCCCCGAGCTTCGGCGGTATCAACCTGGAGGACATCTCCGCCCCGCGCTGCTTCGAGATCGAGCGCCGGCTGAAGGAACGCCTCGACATCCCGGTCTTCCACGACGACCAGCACGGTACGGCGGTCGTCGTCCTGGCCGCCCTGCGTAACGCGCTCCGGCTGACCGGCAAGTCCATCGAGGACATCCGGGTGGTGATCTCCGGTGCGGGCGCGGCCGGCGTCGCGTGCGCCCGGATCCTGCTGCAGGCCGGCGTCGGCGACCTGGCCGTTGTCGACAGCAAGGGTGTGCTGCACGAGGATCGCGCCGACCTCAACCCGGTCAAGCTTTCGCTGGCCAAGGACACCAACACCGGTGGCCTGTCCGGCCGGCTGGTGGACGCGCTCGACGGCGCGGACGTGTTCCTCGGCGTGTCCGGCGGAACCGTGCCGGAGGAGGCCGTCGCGCGGATGGCACCGGGCGCGATGATCTTCGCCCTGGCGAACCCGAACCCGGAGGTCCACCCCGACATCGCCCACCGGTACGCCGCGGTGGTCGCGACGGGACGCTCCGACTTCCCCAACCAGATCAACAACGTGCTGGCCTTCCCCGGCATCTTCCGCGGTGCCTTCGACGTCAACGCCAGCCGGATCACCGAAGGCATGAAACTGGCCGCCGCCGAAGCCCTCGCCAACCTCATCTCCCCGGAAGACCTCCGCCCGGACTACGTCATCCCCTCGCCCTTCGACCCCCGCGTCGCCCCCGCGGTCGCCGCAGCAGTCGCCAACGCCGCCCACCGCGACGGCGTAGCCCGCGCCTGACGTTTGGGCGGTTAACCCCCGAGCTTGTGGGTTGCCACCCCGGATTCCGGGGTGGCAACCCACCCTTTGAGGGGTTGACCCCCCAAATGGTGTGGGGCGGGGCGGGCCGGTGAGGTTGGTTACTGACTGGGTGCGAGCGGGGTCCTAGGGTGGGCGGCATGCTTGCTGCTTATGCCGCCAGGTTCAGTCCGGACGACCCGATCTCCGCGTTGGAGGTGGGGGAGCGGCCTGAGCCGGTGGCGCCCGAGGGATGGGTGACGGTCGACGTCAAGGCGACCGCGCTGAACCATCACGACCTGTGGTCGCTCAAGGGGGTCGGGCTGGGCGAGCAGAGCCTGCCGATGATTCTCGGCTGCGACGCGGCCGGGATCGATGCGGACGGCAACGAGGTCGTGGTGCACGCGGTCATCTCGGATCCCGCCTGGAAGGGTGACGAGACCCTCGACCCGAAGCGCTCGCTGCTCAGTGAGCGGTACCAGGGCACCTTGGCGGAGAAGGTCGTCGTACCGGCGCACAACGTCGTACCGAAGCCTGCTGGGTTGAGCTTTGACGAGGCAGCCTGCCTGCCGACCGCCTGGCTGACGGCGTACCGGATGCTGTTCACGCAGTCGGGGCTGAAGCCGGGTGACACCGTGCTCGTGCAAGGCGCTGGCGGCGGGGTCGCGACCTCGCTGATCACGCTGGCGCGCGCGGCCGGTATCCGGGTCTGGGCGACCAGCCGGGACGAGGGTAAGCGGGCGAAGGCGGTCGAGATCGGCGCGCACGAGGCGTTCGAGTCCGGCGCGCGGCTGCCCGAGCGGGTCGACGCCGTGATGGAGACCGTCGGCCAGGCGACCTGGTCGCACTCGCTGAAGTCGCTCAAACAGGGCGGCACGCTGGTGATCTCGGGCGCGACCAGCGGCCAGGCGCCGAAGTCGGCCGAGCTCAACCGGATCTTCTTCCTGCAGTTGCGGGTGCAGGGCTCGACGATGGGCACCCGGACCGAACTGTCCGAGCTGCTGCGGTTCATGGCGAACGCGGGGATCAAGCCGCACATCGACAGCACCTTCCCGCTCGCCGACGCGCGCAAGGGGTTCGCGAAGATGAATGAAGGTGACGTCTTCGGCAAGATCGTCTTCACTGTCTGAGTGGAGATCGAGATTCGCCGTGCCGAGGTCGCCGATGCCGAGGCCGGCGCCTGGTGTCACCTGACCTGCTGGCGTGAGGCCTACGCCGACCTGGTCGACCCCGAGCGGCTGCTCGAGAAGACCAGCGACATCGACCGGCGGGTCGAGCGCTGGACGAGCGCGATCGAGGACGGTGTACTGCGCTGGATCGCGCTCGACCCGGATCCGGCTGCCCCGGTCCAGGACCGGGTGATCGGGTTCTCTTCGCCCGGACCCGGGCGGGACGAGGACGCACCGACGCCGCTGGAGCTGTACGCGATCTACGTGCGAGCCAAGTGGTGGGGGAGCGGGCTCGGTGACCGGTTGCTGGATGTTGCCGTCGGCAAGGAAGCCGCCAGCCTGTGGCTGCTGGAGGGGAACGAGCGGGCGAAGGCGTTCTACCGGCGGCACGGGTTCGTCGAGGATGGCGCCCGGGTGGACGAGCCGTACTTCGGCGTACCGGAGATCAGGATGGTCCGGGAGGCCCGATAACTGTCCTGGGGTTGCCCCGGCTTGATACACAGCCTATGTTACATAGGTAATGTTGTATCTCGCCGGGAGGTGCTCCATGCACGGTACGGACCAGACCGCACGACGGCTGCTCGATTCCTCGGCCCGGCTGTCCCGCGATCCGGAGACGGAGATCGACTGGGACGCGCCGCTCGGCGACGGGTACGGGCTGAGTCCGGAGTGGAGCACGCTGTACGGCACGGCGTACTGGGACGAGCTGACCGAGGTCCAGCGCCGGGAGCTGACCCGGCACGAGGCCGCCTCGGTCGCCTCCACCGGGATCTGGTTCGAGCTCATCCTCCAGCAGTTGATCCTCCGCGACGTCTACGGCCTGAACCCGGCGAGTGCGGAGTTCCAGTGGTCGCTGACCGAGATCGCCGACGAGTGCCGGCACTCGATCATGTTCGCCCGGGCGACCGGCCGGCTGGTCGACGCGGAGTACCGGCCGCGACCGGTCACCCGCGAGCTCGGGCGGATGTTCAAGACGGTGGCCACCGGTGAGACGGCGTACGCCGCGATCCTGGTCGCCGAAGAGGTGCTCGACGTGATGCAGCGCGACTGGATGCGCGATCGCCGGGTCGCCCCGCTGGTGCGGACGGTGAACCACATCCACGTCGTCGAGGAGTCGCGGCACATGGTGTTCGCCCGGGAGGAGACCCGGCAGCGGCTGGTCGGCAGCAGCGGGGCGCGGCGCTGGGTGAGTGCGCTGGTGATCGCGCTGGCCGCCGACATGATCGTGAGCAGCATGGTCACCCCGGCCGTCTACGCGAACGCCGGTCTCGATGCCGATCGCGCGCTCCGGGAGGCTCGGCGCAACGAGCATCACCGGGCGCTGCTGCGGTCGAGTTGCGCCAACCTGATGGACTTCCTGGGCGAGGTCGGGCTGCTGACGCCGGCGGCGACACGGGTGTACCGGCGTACCGGGTTGCGCTGATGACGTACGTGATCGCGGGGGACTGCTGCTCGGACGCGAGCTGCGTGGCGGTCTGCCCGATGAACAGCATCCACCCATCACCAGGCTCGGCGGGCTTCGGTACGACGGATGGGCTGTTCATCGATCCGCGGACCTGCATCGACTGCGGCGCGTGTGCCGACATCTGCCCGGTGGGCGCGGCCAAGCCGGCCGACCAGGCGACACCGGTCGAGGTGGAGCTGAATCGCTCGTACTTCGCCTCGCGGCCGGCTCTGGATGCGCTCGACCTGGATACGTGGGAGGCGCCGAGCTTCTCGTCCTGGACGGGTGGGCCGCGACGCGTTGCGGTGGTCGGTGCCGGACCGGCGGGGATGTATGCGACTCGGGAGCTGTTGCTGCGTAGTACCGCCGAGGTGACCGTTTATGACCGGTTGCCGGTGGTTGGCGGGCTGGCGCGGTTCGGGGTGGCACCCGATCATCCACAGACGAAGCAGATCGTGGCGACCTTCGAGCGGGTGATCGCGCATCCGCGGGTGGGTTGGCGCCCGGGAACCGAGGTGGTCGCGGCCGAGCTGGAGGGCCGGTACGACGCGGTGGTGCACGCGGTCGGTTCGTTCTCGAGCCGGCGGCTTGGGATCCCGGGCGAGCACGCGGCGGGGAGCTGCACGGCGGGCCAGATGGTTGCCTGGTACAACAATCGCCCAGGTGCGGTGCTGCCGGTGAGGCTGTCCGGTCCGCGGGCGGTGATTGTTGGCAACGGCAACGTTGCGCTCGACCTCGCCCGCCTGCTCATCAGCGACTCCCACCGGCTGGCCGGTCTGCAAATCCCGCCGGCGGTTCGCGAGGCGTTGGCGACCAGTGGCATCACCGAGGTGGTGATCGTCGGCCGTCGCGGGCCGGACGCAGCGTCGTACTCCCCGTCGGCCTTCCAAGATCTCCTTGCTCTTGAAGGCGTTGAGGTGCGGCAGAGTCCCAACGACCTCAGCGCTCACCCCGAGCCGGGGCGGCGGATCGTGTTGCGGTTCGACACCAGGCCTCTTGCGTGGGAGCCGGGGGTCGGGCTGACCACTGACAGCGGGGTGATCTCGGCGGGCAACCTCTTCACCGCGATCGGGTTTGTGGGGCAGCCGATCGACGGGTTGCCGTTCGACGAGGTGCGGGGCGTCGTACCGAACGAACGCGGTGCGGTGGTCGGTCGGCCGGGGCATTTCGTCACCGGCTGGATCAAGCGTGGGGCGCGGGGTGGAATCGGTGCCAACAAGGCCTGTGCGGAGGAGACCATACGCACTCTGCTGGCCGCGAAACCGAGCACAGTACTGACAGCGGCACCGATGTGACACTGTCCGGCGGTGACGTTTCCTCCCTGAAACATTGCTGTCGCACCGGGGCAACGAGGCTGGCGCACGCTGTTCGTACCGCGGGAAACCCCCGCGGGTTCGATCCGCCCGATCGATGAGTGCTGAGCAGGAGTGCCCATGAGGCCGACCTTGACGGTAATCGCGGACCCCGCCGACCGCTGGATGATGCGTGCGGCCTGCATCGGCCAGGCGCCGGCGTACGACGAGACCGCGAGCGCCTGGGAGCAGCGCAAGGCGCAGGCCGTCTGCCTGACCTCGTGCCCGGTGATCGAAGACTGCCGCGAGTGGGCCCGCCGAACCAAGTTCACCGGCACCGCCGCGGGCGAGAAGTTCCTCTCCGGCCGCCGCCGTGGCCGCCCTGGCCCGCAGGAGCGCCGCCGCCCGATGGTCGAGGAGCAGCAAGCCAGCTAAGTCTTAGACCCCGACCAGTTCCTTCGGCTGTTCCGCTGCGACCTTCGGGGTGCGGCGGAACGGTGACGTCAGGGTCTGTACGACGTACTGGCGGTTGTGGACGATCGCTGCGATCGCCAGGACCGTGTAGACGCCACAGAGCACATAGCGCCCGGTCTGCCCCGGTACTGCGAACTGCACGGCGAACAGCCCGAGCAGCGTCCAGGCGGCCCAGCGCGGGAAGCGCAGGCTCAGCAGGACGGCCAGGCCGAGCACTGTCTGAGTAGCAGTCAGCAGGAACTCCTCCACCTGGCGACCGTCCAGCGGGAGAGCAGCAGGGCCGCCGCCCATGCCGTAGGCGATCGGGAGGCTGCCGATCAGCAAGGTCCACTGGTTCACCTTCGCGGAGATGAGCAGGCCGAGAGCGACCGCTCCCTTGCCGCGCCAGGCGAACAGGATCGCGATGATGAACTCCGGCGCCTCAGACGCCAGTGGAGCCAGCCACTGCACCAGCAGGAACTGGTCGATGCCCAGTGCGTGCCCACCCTCGACCAGCGAGTCGGCGAACGGCTCTGCGGACAGCAGGATCACTCCGGCCGCCGCGACGAACATGGAGATGACAGCGACCCGCCGCTGGACCGTGTCCAGCCCACCGATCCGCGCTGCCGGGCCGATGAGCTCCGGCTCGTCGTCGTGGTCCGACGCGGCCGCCCGCCACAGGTAGTACCCGAAGAAGGCCAGCAGGGCGATGCCCAGGACCAAGTGGATCTGCCCGGTCACCGGGATGATGAAGGCAACCACGCTGGCGACTGCCAGGAAGCCCAGTTCCCGGCGGTAGCCCGACTCGAGCACCAGGGCCTTGATGGGCCGCCCGCTGCGCTTGCTGGCGACGTACAGGCTGATCAGGACGACGCTGGACCAGCCGAGGCCGAGCAGGAGCCGGTTGGAGCCGGTCATGTTGGCGGCGGCATAGGCCACGTACTCCGGTTGGCTGCCGGCCGTGTGCGCGAAGTACAGGTCCACCGCGTACTCCGGCAGGACGGCGATCACCGCGAGCAGCGCGATCGCCAGGCCGCCGGAGATGTCGACCTCGGCCGCCTCTGCCGCCCAGGCCAGCACGAACGAGGCCGCGACCACTCCGAGACCGAAGACAACGATGGCCAACGGGGCCGCCGGGTGCACTCCGCTCAGCCGGAGGACAACACCCGGAACAGCCGCCAGCAGGCAGAGAAAGACGGGCCGGAGTGCTCTGATCACGTGATCAAGAATCTCATCGTTTCGATACTTTCGCAATTGCGCAAGTATGAGACCGTCCTCGCCCACGGCCTGCCGCGTTCCCCACGACCTCCGCAGCGGTCACAATGACTGCGCAATGACGACACCCCCCGAACCGACGCGAGCTCAGCTCGACTCCGCCGCCAGCACGTTCGCGATGCTCTCGGCGCCCGTGCGGCTGCACCTGGTCTCACTGGCCGCCCAGGGCGAGTACGACGTCGGCACGCTGGCCGAGCGGGTAGGAGTGAGCATCGCCACCGCCAGCCAGCACCTCGGCAAGCTCCGGCTGGCCGGCATCATCACCGCCCGCCGCGACGGCCGCCGCCACATCTACACCGTCGACGACCCCCACGTGCTCAACCTGGTCGACCAGATCTTCGAACACATCGCCCCAGACGGCTCCCTGGCCCCCGACCCACCCCTACGCCGCCGGCCACCCCACACGGACTAGAGGACGTGCCGCAGGTAGCGCTCCGGGGCGCCGAGGTAGGCGCGCCAGTGCTCAACCAGCTGCAGGTCATCCCAGGCGGTCTTGCGGATGCCCCACTCGCCGACCTCCAGGATGGTGGCGCCGGGGAGGGCGGCGATGACGGGGGAGTGGGTGGCGCAGAGCACCTGCGAGCCCGACTCGGCCAGGCGGTTGAGCACGCCGACCACGGCCAGGCTGGAGGAGAAGGACAGCGCTGACTCGGGCTCGTCCAGGCAGTAGAAGCCGCGGCGGCTGAACCGGTCGCCGATGAGGCTGAGGAAGCTCTCCCCGTGGCTCATGCGGTGGAACGGGATGTCCGCGGGGCCGCTGGTCCGCGGATTGTCTTCCAGGTAGCTGTAGAAGCCGTGCATGGTTTCGGCGCGCAGGAAGAAGCCCGCCCGGGCGGCACCGGCGCCCCGGGTCAGCTGGATCTGCTCGTACAGCGGGGACTCGGTCACTCGGGTGGTCAGCCGGGCTCCGGTCGAACCGCCTTCGGGTGACATGCCGAAGGCGACGGCGATCGCCTCGACCAGGGTGGACTTGCCGGCGCCGTTTTCGCCGACCAGGAAGGTCACGCCCGGGCCTAGGTCCAACCCGTCCGTCAGGAGTTGCCGGACGGCCGGGATGGTGTGCGGCCACTCCCGCGAAACGCTGATGCCCTCCGCGGCGGCGACCCGGCGTACGGGATGAGCTGCGAAGGGCATCTGCACAAGCTAGGTGAGGAAGGGGTTAGTCGTCTTCGTCGTCGAGGCGGGCCAGCCAGGTGGCGAAGCGTTCGATCGGGGTTTCGAACTCGGGGTTCAGGTCGACGAACTCGCGCAGCCGTTCGGCGACCCAGGCCAGCGGGACTTCCTCCTCGCCCCGCCGGCGCTCGAGCTCCTCGATCCCTCTGTCGGTGAAGTACACGTCAGCTGAAGGCCTGCTTCAGCAGCGTCGCCTGCTCGGCCTGGTGCACGCCCATCGAGCCGACCGACGGCGCGGACATGGCCGGCCGGGACACCCGGTAGAACGGCTTGCCGCCCAGGTGCTCGGTCAGGTTCAGTGCCATGAACGGCCACGGGCCCTGGTTCGCCGGCTCGTCCTGCACCCAGCGGATCTCCTGCAGGTTCGGGTACTTCGCCAGCTCGGCCTTGATCTCCTCCGAGGCCAGCGGGTAGAGCTGCTCGACCCGCAGGATCGCAGTACTGATCTTGTCCGGCTCGGCCTTCTTGCGCTCGGCCAGCAGGTCGTAGCTGATCCGGCCCGAGGTCAGGATGACCCGCTCGACGGCCGCCGTGTTCTGCTCGGCCTCCGGGTCGTTGATGACCGGGCGGAACGTGCCGCTGGTCAGCTCCTCCGGCTGCGACACCGCTTCCTTGCGCCGGAGCAGCTGCTTCGGCGTGAAGACGATCAGCGGGTTGTGCTCCTCCTGCAGGGTGTGCCGGCGGAGCAGGTGGAAGTACGACGCGGGCGTCGACGGCTGGGCCACTGTCATCGCGTTCTCGGCGCACAGCTGCATGAAGCGCTCGATCCGGGCCGACGAGTGGTCCGGGCCCTGGCCCTCGTAGCCGTGCGGCAGCAGCAGCACGACCCCGGACTTCTGGCCCCACTTCGCCTCACCGGCCGAGATGTACTCGTCGATGATCGACTGGGCGCCGTTGACGAAGTCGCCGAACTGCGCCTCCCAGAGCACCAGCGCGTCCGGCCGGGCCACGGAGTACCCGTACTCGAAGCCGAGCGCGGCGTACTCGCTGAGCAGCGAGTCGTAGACGTAGAAGTTGGCCTGCTTCTCGTCCAGGTTCTGCAGCGGGACGTAGTCCTGCCCGTTCACCCGGTCGATGATCGCGGCGAACCGCTGGACGAACGTGCCGCGGCGGCTGTCCTGACCGGCCAGCCGGACCGGGCGCCCGGCCAGCAGCAGCGAACCGAACGCGGTGATCTCCGCGCTGGCCCAGTCGACCGGGCCCTGGGTGATCGCGGCGGCCCGGCGCTGTAGCTGCGGCATCACCTTCGGGTGCGCGGTGAAGCCCTCCGGCAGCGTGGTGTACGCGTCGGCGATCTTCTTCAGCACCTCGGGCGTGGTCGCGGTCGCGTCCGGGCCCTCCGGCTTGTCGGGGTAGACCGGGACGGTCACGTACGGCGCCGGCGTGTCTGCCTGGTTCTTCGCCTCGCGGACCTCGGTGAAGACCCGCTCCAGCCGCTGCTGGAAGTCGCGCATCGCCTGCTCGGCCTCTTCGATCGTGATGTCGCCACGGCCGATCAGCGCCTCGGTGTAGAGCTTGCGGACGGACCGCTTCTGCTCGATCAGGTCGTACATCAGCGGCTGGGTGAAGCTCGGGTCGTCGCCCTCGTTGTGACCGCGGCGGCGGTAGCAGACCAGGTCGATCACGACGTCCTTGTTGAACGCCTGCCGGTACTCGAAAGCCAGCGACGCGACCCGGATGCAGGCCTCGGGGTCGTCGCCGTTCACGTGGAAGATCGGCGCCTGCACCATCCGGGCCACGTCGGTGCAGTACATCGACGAGCGCGACGAGGCCGGCGAGGTGGTGAAACCGACCTGGTTGTTGACGATCACGTGGATCGTGCCGCCGGTGCGGTAGCCGCGCAGCTGGGACAGGTTCAGCGTCTCGGCCACGACGCCCTGGCCGGCGAAGGCCGCGTCGCCGTGGACGAGCACCGGCAGCACCGGGAACGCCACGCCCTGGTCGAGGATGTCCTGCTTGGCCCGGACGATGCCCTCGAGCACCGGGTCGACGGTCTCCAGGTGGGACGGGTTCGCCGCCACCGACACCTTGATCTTGTCGCCGAACTCCGAGACGAACTCGCCCTCGGCGCCCAGGTGGTACTTGACGTCACCGGAGCCCTGGACGGTCCGCGGGTCGATGTTGCCGTCGAACTCACGGAAGATCTGCCCGTACGACTTGCCGACGATGTTGGCCAGCACGTTCAGCCGGCCGCGGTGCGCCATCCCGATGGTGACCTCGTCCAGGCCGGCGCCGGCCGCTTCCTCGCAGAGCTCGTCGAGCAGCGGGATGGTGGTCTCGCCGCCTTCCAGCGAGAACCGCTTCTGGCCGACGTACTTGGTCTGCAGGAAGGTCTCGAACGCTTCGGCCTCGTTGAGCTTGGCCAGGATCCGCAGCTGCTCCTCGCGCGGCGGCTTGGTGTGCGGCCGCTCGACCCGCTCCTGGATCCACTTGCGCTGCTCGGGGTCCTGGATGTGCATGTACTCGATACCGGTGGTCCGGCAGTACGAGTCGCGCAGGATGCCGAGGATGTCGCGCAGCTTCATGAACCGGCGGTCGCTCTGCGCCCCGAAGGAGCCGGTGGCGAACTCGCGGTCCAGGTCCCACAGGGTCAGCCCGTGGGTGGCGACGTCCAGGTCGGGGTGGCTGCGCTGCTTGTACTCCAGCGGGTCGGTGTCGGCCATGATGTGGCCGCGCACCCGGTAGGCGTGGATCAGCTCGAGGATGCGGGCCTGCTTGCTGACGTCCTCCTCGTGGCTGTGCGGGAGGTCGGCGGCCCAGCGGATCGGCTCGTAGGGGATCCGCAGCGACTGGAAGATCTCGTCGTAGAAACCGTCCTCGCCGAGCAGCAGCCGGTGCAGCCGGCGCAGGAACTCACCCGACTGGGCGCCCTGGATGATCCGGTGGTCGTACGTCGAGGTCAGCGTCATCACCTTGCTGACCGCGAGCTTGGCCATCGTCTCCTCGGCCGCGCCCTGGTACTCCGTCGGGTACTCCATCGCGCCGACGCCGATGATGCAGCCCTGGCCGCTCATCAGCCGCGGTACCGAGTGCTGGGTGCCGATCGTGCCGGGGTTGGTCAGGCTGATCGTGGTGCCCTGGAAGTCGGGCAGCGCCAGCTTGTTGTCCCGGGCCCGCCGGACGATGTCCTCGTAGGCCATCCAGAACTCGGCGAACGTCATCGACTCGGTCGCCTTGATCGACGGGACCAGCAGCTGCCGGGTGCCGTCGGGCTTCTGCATGTCGATGGCCAGGCCGAGGTTGATGTGCTCGGGCTGGACCAGGGTCGGCTTGCCGTCGGTCTCGTCGTACGACGCGTTCATCTCGGGCAGCGTCTTGAGCGCCTTCACCAGGGCCCAGCCGACCAGGTGGGTGAAGGAGATCTTGCCGCCGCGGGCGCGACGCAGGTGGTTGTTGACGACGATCCGGTTGTCGATCAGCAGCTTGACCGGGACCTGTCGCACGCTGGTCGCGGTCGGCACCCCGAGGCTGGTCTCCATGTTCTGGGCGGTCCGGGCCGGCGCTCCGCGCAGGATCCTGCGCTCCGCGTCCGTGCTGGTCGCGGGTGCGGGCTTGGGTTGCGCGCTGGGCGGCTGGTTCACCGTGCCTCCGGTCGGGGCGCCACTGGCGGCAGGCGCTGCCTTCTGTGTGTTCGCTGCTGGCTGGGTCTGGGGCTTGCTGGGCTGGGTGGCCGAAGTGGCCGAGCCCGGAACCGCCGGTGCCGGCGCAGCGGGAGCCGCGGCGGCCGGTGCTACCGCTGCAGCCTGGGCGGCCGGCTGGCTGGAGGCCGGCGCGGCCGCCGCCGTACCGCGGCTCGGCGCCTCGGGAGTCTTGTTGTCCGACACCGCATCGGGACGGGGAGCGTCAGCAGGCTTCACCTGCTTCGCATCACCCGGGCTGTGCCCCTTGAAACCGTCGCCCTCGAAGTAGGCACTCCAGGCCGGGTCCACCGACTTGGGGTCCGCGAGGTAACTCTCGTACATCTCGTCGACCAGCCATTCGTTCGCACCGAAGGCTGCAAGGGGGTCAGATTCTGATGGCTCGGTGGCCACTTGGCAGTTCGCCTCTTCCGATCGGGTCGGGTACCACGGGTTATGACTAGCAGTGTCACGGGGAAGTTATGGGGGACTTCCGAGCCCAAGGCTAATAGCAGCCACAACTGTTCCGCAGCCCGGGATCACCGGACCAGTCGATCGAGTGGTTGGCGCCGCGGCAGTTGATCGATCGAGGGCTGAAACACTGTCGTGGCAGGTGTTCCAGCAACCGGCCGGACCGGTGCCGATCCGCGGAACTGGACTGACGGCGGCCGAACTGCCGGACCCGTTGCAGAGGTGGGTTTCCGGCCGGTGCCGCGCAGTACCGGCGGGGCTTGCGGAGGCCGGTCTGGCCACTGTATGCAGCTGCGTACGTGCGGCTGGTGATGGATACAATCGCGCAGAAATGTGGCCAACGTCACTCACTGGATCAGTCCAGTTCTCACCGATTGGCTACTCGGCGGACCAGTTTGAGCCCGGACCAGGTGGCATCGATCGCACAGACGTTCACGTCCACCACACCCAGATAAATAGGGTTGAAGCGGTCGGCGCGGGTGCCTAATCTTGACGGCGTCACATTGCCGGCGTCAGGGGTGCGGGTTGTCGAACTGAGATCTCTAGCAGCAGCGGTTGATCGCCACCGGTCGGTGCGCGGTCTCGTTCGAGATCTCGGAGTACACCCTGATGAGTCATTCCCTGACCTGTAGTGACCTCTTTTTCGCCTGGCCGGACGGCGGCGTGCTGTTCGACGGGCTGACCTTCGTGGCGGGACCGGTGCGGTCCGGGCTGGTCGGGCGCAACGGCGCCGGCAAGTCCACCCTGCTGCGGCTGATCGCCGGACGCCTCACCCCGCAACGCGGGGCGATCCGGGTCAGCGGCGAGCTCGGCTACCTGCCGCAGGACCTCACCCTCGACACCAGCCTGCGGGTCGACCAGGCGCTCGGCATCGCGGACGTCCGGGCCGCCATCACGGCGATCGAGCAGGGCGACGCGTCCGAGGCCAACTTCGCCGTGGTCGGTGACGGCTGGGACGTGGAGGAGCGGGCCGAGGCGACCCTCGGCAAGCTCGGCCTCGGCTCGATCGGCCTCGACCGCAGCGTCGGCGAACTGTCCGGCGGCGAGACGATCCTGCTCGGCCTGGCCGGCGAACTGCTCAAGCGGCCCGACGTCCTGCTGCTCGACGAACCCACCAACAACCTCGACCTGCGCGCCCGCCGTCACCTGTACGACGCGGTCGACGCCTTCCGCGGCGCGTTGCTGATCGTCAGCCACGACCGCGAACTGCTCGACCGGGTCGACCAGATCGGCGACCTGCGCAAGGGCGAGCTCACCTGGTACGGCGGCAACCTGACGGCGTACGAGGAAGCCGTTGCCGTGGAGCAGGAGGCTGCCGAGCGGATGGTCCGGGCGGCCGAGTCGGACCTGAAGAAGCAGAAGCGGGAACTGGTCGAGGCGCGGATGAAGATGGACCGCCGGCGGGCGGCGGGCCAGCGCGCCTTCGAGCAGGGCGGCATCCCGAAGATCGTCGCGGGCGGGCTGAAGCGGGCCGCGCAGGTGTCGGCGGGCAAGCATCTCGGCATGCACAGCGAGCGGCTCGACGCTGCTCAGGAGGCACTCGCCGAGGCGGAGGAGAAGGTCCACGACGACGACCGGATCCGCGTCGACCTGCCGAAGACCACAGTCCCGGCGGGCAAGATCGTGCTGCGGATGGAGGACTACGTACTGCGAACCGGTCTGCACACCGACCTGGAAATCCGGGGCCCTGAGCGGATCGCGCTGACCGGCCCGAATGGCGCCGGCAAAAGCACCCTCCTGCACGCGATCGCCGGGGATGACCTCCCACTGGTCCCATGGCGCCTCCTGCCGCAGCGCCTAGACCTGCTGCAAGAGTCCTTGTCGGTGGTGGAAAACCTGGCCATCCTCGCCCCCAGCGCGGAAAACCAGGACCGCCGGGCCCGCCTGGCCCGCTTCCTGTTCCGAGGACGAGCCGCCGACCAGCCCGTCAGCACCTTGTCCGGCGGCGAACGCTTCCGCGCCACCCTCGCCGCCCTGCTCCTCGCCGAGCCGCCACCCCAACTCCTCATGCTCGACGAGCCAACCAACAACCTCGACCTGGCCAGCGTCGCCCAACTCCAGGACGCCTTGGCCTCCTACAACGGCGCCCTGATCATCGCCAGCCATGATCTCCCCTTCCTCCGAGAAATCGGCATCACCCGCTGGCTCCACCTCAACCACAACGAGCTCACAGAAATAGACCCGCTGTGATCCAAATGCTTCGGAATCGACAGGGATTGGCTTAACCAGCTGTCCGGCGTACAATATCTTGTACGTCCCGAAAGGAGTTCCATGAAGACAATGACCTACTCGGAGTCCCGGGCAAACTATGCGGAGACGCTCGATTCAGTCATCAATGATCGCGAGGAGGTCGTCATCACCCGGGCCGGCCACGAACCAGTGGTCATCGTCTCGCTGGATGATTACGAGTCGCTCAAGGAGACGGCCTACTTGCTGCGTAGCCCGGAGAACGCGCGTCGCCTGATCGCCTCGATCGAGCGGCTGGAAGCGGGCGAGGGCATCCAGCGCGATCTGGCTGAATGAAGCTCGTCTGGGATGAGAACGCCTGGGACGACTACGTCTGGTGGCAGGCCCAGGATCGGAAGGTTCTCAAGCGGACCAACCAGTTGATCAAGGACATCGAGCGCAACGGCAATGAGGGGATCGGCAAGCCCGAGGCGCTGAAGCATGGTTTCCAGGGATACTGGTCCAGGCGAATCACCGACGAGCATCGGCTCGTCTACAAGATCGCGGACGATCAGATCCGCATCGCGGCCTGTCGATATCACTACGGCCGATGACGTCCAGCGGGCGCGTCCTCGCGCAGAAGGCCTTCCGCCTTGAGCTCTGACCAGAGGGTGTCTGGTACTTCGGTGCGGGCGAGGGCCGCGTTGGTGTGCACCTCGTCCGCGGTGCGGCAGCCGACGGCGATGCCGGCGACGGCGGGGTGGGCCAGCGGGAACTTCAGGGCGACCGCTGGAAGCGTCACGCCGTGGGATTCGCAGACGTCGGCCAGCTTGTTGGCTCTGTCGATCAGGGAGGGTGGCGCGGGGGCGTAGTTGAAGGTGGCGTCGGCGGCTGGGCGGGGCTGGGAGAGCAGGCCGGAGTTGAAGACGCCGACGGCGATCACCTGGACGTCGTGCTCCAGACAGGCCGGGAGTACGTTGTCCAGGCCGTCCGGGTCGAGCAGGGTGTAGCGGCCGGCGAGCATGATGACGTCGATGTCGACCTCGCGGACGAAGCGGGTCAGCATGGCCGTCTGGTTCATGCCGGAGCCGATCGCGCCGATCACGCCCTGGTCGCGCAACTCGATCAGGGTGGGGAAGGCGGTCGCGACGGCTTCTTCGTAGTGGTCGTCCGGGTCGTGCACGAACACGACGTCGAGCCGATCGGTACCGAGCCGCCGCAGCGAGTCCTCGATGCTCTGCAGGACACCGTCGCGGCTGAAGTCCCACCGCCGCCGCCGGTTCGTGACCACCGCGAAGCCCTCGCTGTCGGGCTCAGGGGTGTCCGCCTCGTAGATGACCCGACCGACCTTCGACGACAGCACGTACTCCGACCGCGGCTTGCCCGCCAGTCCGGCACCGAGTCGTTCCTCGGCAAGACCGAGCCCGTAGTGCGGTGCCGTATCGAAGTACCGCCAGCCCTCGTCCCACGCGGCCTGGACTGTCGCCACCGCCTCGGCCTCGGCGACGGGGGAGAACAGCCCGGCCAGTGGCGCTCCACCCAGGCCGATTCGGTTGCCCTCGTCGAAGAGCTTCATGACCGAGCAGCCGGGAGTCGCAGGTTCTGCATGCCGCCATCGACCGCAAGCGCCGTACCGGTGGTCGAGCCGGCCAAAGGGCTGGCGAGGTAAGCGATGGCCGTGGCGACCTCGTCGGCCGAGACGAGCCGGCCCATCGGCTGGCGGGCCTCCAGCGCGGCACGCTCGGCGGCCGGGTCGGTGGCGACGTCGAGGAGTCGGCCTACCCACGGCGTGTCCGCAGTACCGGGGTTCACACAGTTGACGCGGATCCCCTCGCGGACGTGATCAGCGGCCATCGCCATCGTCAGGGCCAGTACTGCGCCCTTGCTCGCGCTGTACACCGCGCGGTTCGGGATCCCTGCCGTCGCCGCGATCGAGCACGTGTTGACGATCGCCGCGGCCGAGGAGCGCCGCAGGTAAGGCAGCACGGCGCGGGTCACCCGGGCGATCCCGACGACGTTCACGTTCAGGACGCGAAGCCATTCCTCGTCCGCGTTGTCCGCGACCGTGCCCTGCGCGCCGATGCCCGCGTTGTTCAGCAGGATGTCGATGCCGCCCAACCGCTCGGCCGCTGCCGCTACCGCGTCGCGGACCGAACTGTCGTCGCTGACATCCGCGGCGATCCCGGTCAGCGGCGCGGGCACGTCCGGCTTCAGGTCGAAGACCACGACCTCGGCACCGCGCGCGGCGAGCAGCGAGGCCGCGGCCAGGCCGATCCCCGAGGCGCCTCCGGTCACCACGGCCTTGAGGCCGGCGAAATCAGTCACTTGTCGCTCTCCTTAGTCAGCTCGGTCCAGATCTTGCCAGCCGGATACCGATAGTCGCCCAGGGTCGTCGCATCCATCTCAGCGCTGAACCCCGGCCGCAGCGGCGCGACATAGTTCCCGTCCTTGATCACGACCGGATCCAGGAAGTGCTCGTGCAGGTGGTCGACGAACTCGATGACCCGATTCTCCGTGCTGCCGCTGACCGCGACCAGGTCGAACATCGACAGGTGCTGCACCAGCTCACACAATCCGACCCCACCGGCATGCGGACACACCGGTACGCCGAACTTCGCCGCCAGCAGCAGGATCGCGATGTTCTCGTTCACCCCGGCCACCCGGGCCGAGTCGATCTGCAGGAACGACAGCGATTCAGCCTGCAGCATCTGCTTGAACACCACCCGGTTCTGCACGTGCTCACCGGTCGCGATCCGCACCGGCGAGACAGCCCGCGCGATCGCGGCATGCCCGAGGATGTCGTCCGGACTCGTCGGCTCCTCCACCCACCACACGGCGTACGGCGCCAGCGCCTCGATCCAGGTGATCGCGTCGGCGACGTCCCAGCGCTGGTTCGCGTCGATCGCGATCCGGATGTCCGGGCCGACCGCCTCCCGGGCCAGCCGCATCCGCCGGATGTCGTCGTCCAGATCGGCCCCGACCTTGAGCTTGATCTGGGTGAACCCCTCGGCGACGGCCTCCTTGCAGAGCCGGACCAGCTTCGCGTCGTCGTACCCGAGCCAGCCGGGCGTCGTCGTGTACGCCGGATAGCCCTGCTCGCGGAGCAACTTCTCGCGCTCGGCCCGGCCGGGCTGGGCGGCGTACAGGATCTCCAGCGCCTCCTCGCGGGTGAGTGCGTCGGTGAGGTACCGGAAGTCGACCAGATCGACGATCTGCTCAGGCGTCAGGTCGGACAGCAACTTCCACAGCGGTACACCGGCCCGCTTGGCGGCCAGATCCCAGACGGCGTTGACGACCGCGCCGATTGCCATGTGCATGACGCCCTTCTCGGGGCCCAGCCAGCGCAGCTGCGAGTCGTGCACCAGGGCTTTCCAGAAGCCGCCGAGGTCGTTGAGCGTCTCGTCCACGTCGAGCCCGACGACGTGCTCGCGCAACGCCTCGATCGCCGCCGTCTGGATGTCGTTGCCCCGCCCGATGGTGAAGGCGAACCCGTGCCCCTCGAGTCCGTCCCCGGCGTCGGTCCGCAGGATCAGGTACGCCGCGGAGTAGTCCGGGTCGGCGTTCATCGCGTCGGAGCCGTCCAGCTGCAGGGACGTGGGGAAGCGGACGTCGTACGTCTCGACCTCGGCGAAGCGCGGCATGCGGGACCCGTTTCCTGTGTGATCCGACCTTGTCGAGAAGATCCTATAGGATATTTGGGTCAAGCCGTAGTGCCCTGAAGACTTGGTTCGAGTCTTCGGCCGGCGACCTGGTGGATAGAGTCGGACCGTGGCTGACGACGGGGTACTGCGGTTGGGCCGGCGGAGCTTCGCGCCCGGCGAGTTCGCGGTGATGGCGATCGTGAACCGGACACCCGACTCGTTCTTCGACGGCGGCGCGACGTACGCGACCCAGGCGGCGCTCGACGCGATCGACCGCGCCGTCGCGGACGGTGCCGACGTGGTGGACGTCGGCGGTGTGAAGGCCGGCTACGGCGAACCCGTCAGCGAGACCGAGGAACTGCGCCGGACGGTCGAGTTCGTGGCCGAGGTCCGGTCCCGGCATCCAGACCTGGTGATCAGCGTGGATACCTACCGCAGTGGCGTCGCCAAGCGCGTCGGCGAGGCCGGCGCGAACCTCATCAACGACACCTGGTCGGGCTCCGATCCCGAGCTGGCCACCGCCGCTGCCGAGGTCGGCGCGGGCGTGGTCTGCAGTCACGTCGGTGGGCTCGCGCCGCGTACCGACCCGCACCGGATGGCGTACGACGATGTGGTGGCCGACGTCATTCGGACCACCACGGCCCTGGCCGAGAAGGCGGTCGCGGCCGGCGTCCGGCGGGACGCGATCGTGATCGACCCGACCCACGACTTCGGCAAGAACACCTGGCACTCGCTGGAGGTGACGCGGCGGGTCGACGAGCTGGCCGCGACCGGCTGGCCGGTCCTGGTTGCCATGTCCAACAAGGACTTCCTGGGCGAAAGCCTTGATCTGCCGTCCGGCAAGCGCGGCCCGGCCACGATGGCGGCCGTCAGTGTCACCGCCTGGCTGGGGGCGCGGGTGTTCCGGGTCCACGACGTCGCGGCGGTTCGCCAGGCCCTCGATCTGATCGCCGTCCTGCAACAGACGAAACAACCTGCCTACACCCGAAGGAGTCTGGTGTGATGCGTCGCGGTTTCACCGCCGAGCAGCCGAACAGCGCGGAGTTGACGGGCGAGGAGGTGATCGCCGCGTACGCCGTACTGGATCGGTCGGTGCCGCGGGTGCGGGCCAACTTCGTCACCAGTCTCGACGGCGCGGTGACGCTGGACGGGTTGTCCGGCGGGCTGTCGAACAAGGACGACCAGGAGTTGCTCGGCATGCTGCGGATGCTGGCCGACGTCGTACTGGTCGGTGCCGGGACGCTCAGGGCCGAGCAGTACAACGGTTTGCGGCTGCGCAAGACCCGTCGGGAGTGGCGCCAGGAGCAAGGCTGGCCGGAGAATCCCGTCCTCGCGATCGTGTCCGCGCGGCTCGAGCTCGATCCGCACAGTTCGGTGTTCACCGAGGCGCCGGTGCGGCCGATCGTCATCACCTGCGAGTCGTCCTCGGCCGGCCGGCGCGAGGCGCTCGGGGAGGTGGCCGACGTACTGATCTGCGGGACTGAGGCTGTCGATCTGACCGTCGCGGTCAATGAGTTGGTCAAGCGCGGGCTGCCGCAGATCCTGTGCGAGGGCGGCCCTCACCTGCTCGGTTCGTTGACGTCGGCGGATCTCGTGGACGAACTCTGCCTGACCGTCTCTCCGTTGCTGGCCGGCCCCGGCGCGCGCCGGATCACGGACGGGCTCGCGTCGACCCAGGCGCACCGGCTCGACCCGATCCACGTGCTCACCGGTGACGACGGCTTCCTCTTCCTGCGGTACGGCAGGGGCTGAGTCACCAGTGCCGGTCGTCGCCGCCGCGGTCTGCCCCCACCCGCCCTTGCTGATCCCCGACCTCGCCTCGGGCGCCGCCCCTGAGCTCAGCGACCTCCGGGAGCTCTGCCTGGCCGCGATCGAACACCTGGCCGCTGCCGACAGCTTGGTGATCGTCGGCTCAGGCCCTGTCACCGGCACCCGGTACGACGCCACCGCGACGGGCAGCTTCGGCCCGTACGGCGCCCCCGGCGTGACCGTCGGCTCCCCGACCGGTACGCCGGTCCTGCCCCTGTCGCTCGCGGTCGGCGCCTGGCTGGTGGAGCAGACCAAAACGGCCGCCCTGCCGCGCGTCTCGATCACCGTCGCCGCGACCGAGACGCCCGCCGGCTGTCTGGCCCTCGGTCAAGAGATTGCCCAAGGCAACGAGCGGATCGCGCTGCTGGTGATGGGCGACGGCTCCGCCCGGCGCAGCGACCACGCCCCGGTTCACCTGCACCCGCGGGCCGAGATCTTCGACAGCACGGTCGCGGCCGCCCTGGAGCTCGCCGACACGGACACCCTCGCCGCGCTCGACCCGGACTTGGCGACGGAGCTTCACGCCGCGGGACGACCCCCCTGGCAGGTCCTCGCCGGCGCAACCGCCATGGCGGGGCTGCGGGGACACCTGGGCTACCACGCAGCGCCGTACGGCGTGGGCTACTTCGTGGCTAGCTGGGCTCTATAGGTACTTCGGCCCAACGGCTCGCGGTAGCGGCCAGATCGGCATGACCCGCTTCAGTCAACTGGTTGGCGAGTTCCACCCGAGCAGCCCGTACTGCGTCCGCCGCCTGCTCGGCAGTCGGGTAGGGACCCGACCAGTTGCACACCGCATCGCCGGCGAACCAGTCGCCGCTGCGCGACCGCCGTACGTGCGAGGCCGCGAGCCGGTCGGCCGGCAGGGCGTCGCCCCGCTCGGCTGCCGCTTGCACCACCGCATCGACGGTGACCACCTCCGCTGTGAGATCGCTCAACGGACGAAGGTGGACAGCGTCGGTACGGACGAACTCGTAGCCCTCAGGGGCCTGCTGAGCAATCCAGTCGAAGGACACCGCGGCCAGCTCGCCCAGCCCCCGCGCCAGCTCGGCGTCGGCGATGGTCTGCACGCCGCACAGCCGCGGATCGGTCGGCCGCAGCTCACCCTGGCAGTGGCGCATCAGCATCTCCTCAGGCGTCGACTGCCGACGCCCGAGGATCCGCGACAGCCCGACGACATCGAAGTTCAACTCGTCCGGGGTGCGCCGCGAACCAGGTTCGTACGGCGCACCCGCTGCCGTGCCGTAGGTCGTCCACGGCCCGACGTGCCAGCGCTCCAGTGCCATGCGCCCGACCCTACCCAGGGCCGGGCGCGGCGGTTCGCAGTACCGGGGTCAGCTCTTGGCCGGTGCCGGGACGTCGAAGGTCTTGGCCAGGTCGCTGAGGATGACCCACGCGCCCTGCAGACCGACCGCGGTCATCCAGGTGATGTCCTCGACCTCGTGCACCTTCGGCGCCAGCGGCTTCCACAGCGGGTTCGCCTTGAACTGGTCGGCCGTCTTCTTGCTGAGACCCTTGTCGTCGAAGTAGGTGGCGACGAAGATCGCGTCGCCGTCGGCGTCCTTGATCCGCTCGGGGCTGATCTCCAGCGCGAAGTCCTGCACGTCCTGCGACTTCGGCCGGGCCAGGCCGGCGTCGGTCAGCACGATGCCGGAGAAGCTCGCCTTCTGGTACAGCCGGGGCGGCCCGTCAACGAACCGGACCACCGAGATGGTCGGGTTCTTCGCCTTGGCGTTGATCGCCGCGCCGACGGACTTGGCGGCCGCCTCGTACGCCGAGATCTCCTCCTCGGCCTTCGCCTCGGTGCCCAGCGCCTTCGCCTCGAGCCGGATGTTGTCCTTCCAGGTCGCCCCGGTGGTCTCCGACATGATGGTCGGCGCGATCTTGCTCAGCTGCTCGTAGAGCTTCTCGTGCCGCACCTTCGCCGAGACGATCAGGTCGGGCTTGAGCGCGGCGATCTTCTCCAGGTTCGGCTCCGCCAGCGTGCCGACGCTCTGCGCCTCACTCCCGTACTTCGTCCGGTCGTCGCCCAGGTAGTCGGGCAGCTTCCCGTTGATGGTGCGGTAGTCGGTGTACCCGACGACCGGCGTGTCCAGGATCAGCGTGGCGTCCACGTAGCTGGTGTCCAGCGCCACCACCCGCTTCGGCTTCGTCTTCACCTCGGTCTTGCCCATCGCATGTTCGATCGTCCGCGGGAACCCGTCACCGCTCCCGGCCGCGGCGGCGCCGTCTTCCTTGTCGCCACCCCCGCAACCGCTCAACACCAAGGCCGCAATCACGACCAACGAACCCACCAAGGACCGGCGCACCAGCATCTCCTCACCCATCACGATCAAGTGAGCAAACCCTACGCCAAAGAGGTTAGGCTCACCTAACAAAGCCCCCCGTTCCGGGAGTGGTAAGGGTAACCTAAGGTGTGGGGATGCGTGGTGGGCGGGTGGGGCGGCCGGTGGCCTTGGGGTTGCTGGTGGTCGGAGTGGTCGTGGTGTTCGCGGCGAGTCTGGCGTTGGGGTCCCGGTGGCTGGGGGCTGGTGCGGTCTGGCATGCGCTGTTCGGGGACAGCGGGTCTGACGCGGACGTGATCGTCCGGAGTCTGCGGTTGCCGCGGACGACCGTGGCCGTGTTGGTAGGGGCCTGCATGGGAGTGGCTGGGGCGTTGATGCAGGGGCATACGCGCAACGCGTTGGCCGAGCCGGGGATCTTCGGGGTGAGTGCGGGGGCCGCCTTCGCGGTGGTGCTGGGGTTGCAGGTCGGACTGGTCGAGTCGGTGGGGTCGACGGTGTGGTGTGCGCTGATCGGTGCGCTGGTCGCGACCTTCGGGGTGCAGCGGTTGGCGTCGCGGGGGAGTGGGGCTTCGCCGGTCGGGCTGGCGCTGACGGGGGCCGCGGTGGCCGCGTTGCTCGGGGCGATGACGTCCGCGATCGTGCTGCTCGATGCGAACACCCTCGATGGCTACCGGTTCTGGGCTGTCGGGTCCGTGGCGGGTCGCGGGTTCGATGTGGCCGGGCAGGTGTTGCCGTTCGCGGTTATCGGGTTGTTGCTGGCGGCAATCAACGCGCGGGATCTCGATCTGCTGGCCCTGGGTGACGATGTGGCAGCGGGTCTCGGGCTGTCGATCAAACGGGCAAGGCTGGTGGGGTTGCTCGCGATAGGTCTGCTGACCGCAGCCGGAGTGGCTGCCTGTGGGCCGATCGGCTTTCTCGGACTGCTCGCGGGTCACGTCGCCAGGAGGATCTTCGGTGCTCGCAACAGCTGGCTGGTCCCCGCGTCGGCCCTGATCGGTGCGGCCGCGCTGGTCAGCGCCGACCTGGTCGGCCGGCTGGTCGGTGGGGCCGGCGAGGTGCAAGCGGGCGTAGTACTGGGGATTGTCGGTGCGCCGCTGTTCGTGATGGTCGTGCGCCGCCGGGCGGTCGTCCTGTGAACCGACGCACGGTGGTCCTGACGGCCACCTTCGCCCTGCTGGCCGTTGCCCTCGCCCTGGTCAGCCTCAGCGTCGGTACTACGAAACTCCCCTTGGCAGACGTGGTCCAGTCGCTGCTGGGCGGTGGAGACGGCGGTACTCGTCTGATCGTGCTCGAACTCCGCCTGCCTCGAGTAGCCACCGGTCTTCTGGTAGGAATCGCCTTCGCAGTCTCCGGCGCCCTCCTCCAGACCCTGGCCCGCAACGCGCTCGCCAGCCCCGACATCGTCGGGGTGAACTCGGGCGCCTCGGCAGCAGCGGTCGCTGTGATCGTCCTGGCCGGCACCGGCGGTGGCAACATCTCCGGAGTCGCCGCACGGGTGGGCATCCCACTGGCAGCCATCATCGGCGGCCTGCTGGCCACTGCCGTCGTCGGAGCCCTCTCGATCCAGCGTGGCGTCATCGACGCCGGCCGGATCGTCCTGATCGGTGTCGGCGTTGCTGCAGCGGCCAACTCGTTAGTCGCCTGGTTGCTGGTGATCGGAGACGTCACCGACGCCGGCCGCGCGGCTGCCTGGCTCGCCGGGTCCCTGAACGCACGGACCTGGTCCGACGCGACACCTGTTGGCCTAGCGGTTCTCCTGCTGCTACCGGTCGCCATGATGTTCAACCGCGACCTGGACGCCCTCGTGCTGGGCGACGACGTGGCCTCCTCACTAGGTGTACGCGTGTCTCGCGTGCGGATCGCTCTGCTCGTCATCGCCACAGTGCTGGCCGCCATGGCGACCTCCGGAGCGGGCCCGATCGCCTTCATCGCACTGGTAGCGCCGCAGATCGCCCAGCGACTGGCAAAGACGGAAAGACCGCCACTGCTCACTACTGCGATGCTGGGCGCCCTGTTCGTCACAGCCGCAGACCTGGTCGCCCGCAACGGTCTCGAAGTACTGCGGGTCGGCCCCTACGAACTCCCGGTCGGCGTAGTCACCGCAGCAGCCGGAGCGCCGTACCTGCTCTATCTCATCGGTCGTCAGCAGAAGGGACGGTGACCCGGTGCACGTAGAGAACCTGACCCTCGCGTACGGCGGCGACAAGCCGGTCGTGTCGGGACTCTCCCTGGAGGTGCCGGCCGGGCAACTGACCGCGATCGTCGGCCCGAACGGTTCCGGCAAGTCCACCCTGCTGCGTGGCATGAGCCGCCTGATGGTCCCGCAGAGCGGCCGTGTCGTCCTGGACGGCAAGGACATCCACCAACTGCCGGCTCGTGAACTCGCCCGCCGGCTCGGCATCCTGCCCCAAGGGCCTGTCACGCCCGAAGGCATCACTGCCGCCGAACTGGTCTCCCGCGGCCGTCACCCGTACCGCGGGTTGTTCGCGCGGCTCAGTTCCGACGACGAGACCGCTATCGACGAGGCACTGACCGCAGTCGAGCTGCAAGAGCTCAGGGACCGGCCGGTCGACCAGCTGTCCGGCGGTCAGCGGCAGCGGGTCTGGATCGCGATGGTGCTCGCGCAAGGTACGCAGCACTTGCTGCTGGACGAGCCGACCACCTACCTGGATCTGGCGCATGCAGTAGACGTCATGAATGTCGTCCACTCCGCAGCACACACGACCGGCCGCACTGTGGTCGTAGTACTGCACGACCTGACTCTTGCGGCGCAGTACGCGGACCATTTGGTCGTCATGGGCAACGGTGAGATCGCTGCTCAGGGCCCGCCGGTGCGGATCCTGAGCGCAGAGCTTCTGCGGGAGGTGTTCGGTCTGCAGGCGACAGTGGTGGAAGTCGGGGGAGCGCCGGTGGTGGTCCCGGACCGTAGGCTGGCTGTATGACGTACACCGCGAGCCGCCTCGCGGGCCTGCTGGACGGCGAGGTGTCCTGGCTGTCCGTCCGTACTGCGTCCGCGGTGCCCGGCCCCGACTGGATCTCCTGCGCCGAGCTCCTCAACGAGCAGTTGGCGGGCGGCGATCCGACGTACGCGTGGCGGAAGGCGCTGCTGGACGACTACGGGCGTGAGTACGACATCGAGCCGCCAGTGCAGGTCGCTGCCATGTTCGTGCTGCTCTGGTACGTCTCGGTGCCGTCCATGATCGCCGGCCTCTCCACTGCACTGACAGGCGTCTCGCCAGACGTGTCACCCGAGGCACTGGCCTTCCGCAGGCATCCGACCGCGCACTACCCGACCGATGTCGCCCTGCTGTCCGACAAGACGGTCTCCCTCGAAGAAGCGGTCGCGCAGGTCGACCAGCACACCCGGGCCTTCACCGACTCCTACCAGCCAGGAGTGAAGCTGAGCTCGCTCCAGCGACGAGGGGCGGTCGAGGACGAGCTTCGTGGCGCCTTGAAGGTCCCGGAAGAGGCTGTGCACGCGGCAACCGCGGCCGAGGCCTTCGGGATCCGCCTCGACCAGGAGATCCGCACGTCCTGCTGCTTCTTCTACGCACTCCCCAATGTGAAGGCCTGCGGCGGCTGCCCCCGCGTCAAAGTCTGAACACCTCAGGCGCAGCCCCGGAGCCGGTCACCAACTCGCGCAGGTAGTGCGCCACCAGCGGCACGAACTTGAACCCCTCGCCATGGAACCCGGCCGCCACACTGATCGGCCCGCGCCGGTCGACGATGAAATCCCCGCGCTCCGTGTTGTCGTAGAGGCAACTGATCGCCTCCGACCGGGTCACGTCCAGCCCCGGGAGCCACTCCCGGACATAGCCGACCAACTCAGCGTCCCGAGTTGGTTCGACCTGGAAGTCCCGCCGATCGAGCGAGATCCTCGGCCCGGTCGCGTGCAGTCCGACCTTCACGCCGTGCCCCTCCTCGAACACCCCGTACGCCCGGACCCGCCGATCCACGAAGACCGGCCACGGCGCCGACGCATCCACCGGCGCGAAGAACCGCGGCTGCTCCTGCGACGCCGAGATCGCTGTCGCTCGAGCAGCGCCGCCGACTCGCCTACCTGATGCTCGTCGAGACCGTGGTCGACACCGCCGACCGGGTCCAGCATCTGAACGCCGGTCTCGCTCTCCAGTTCCTCCCACAGCTCCCGCGCCCGGGCCGCCCGGAGTAGCTCGCCCTCGTCGTCGATCGCCAGCCGGAAGAGCCTGGTGCCGCCATGCGACCCACCACGCACATGCCCGAGTTCGTACTGCTCCAGCACCAGCACCTCACGGCCGGCAGCCGCAACAGCGCGAGCCGCGGCCGAGCCCATCGCCCCGGCTCCGATCACCACGACGTCGTAGGTCCGCATGACTCCTTCCTACCCGACGGCCAGAAACTGTCGGAGGCGTCCGGCACGATGTCGACCATGATTTCGACCCAGCCTTCAGAACAGTCACCGAGGGGTAACCCACAGTCGGTTGTCCACGTCCCCGGACGCGGTTAGGTTCGCTGGCGTGACCACGTCCGGCGAGTTCTCCGCGACGGCCCCGATCGGCTCCCGGGTGGAGGCGGAGGGTTACGTCGCGATGGTGTGTTTCAAGCACGGTCCTCCGTTGCTGCACGGTGTCGAGCTGGAGTGGACGGTGCACCATGCGGATGATCCGCACCGGCCCCTCGACGCCGGTTACCTGAGCAAGGCCCTGGGCGCGCACGCGCCCGCGACCCTGGTCCGGGGGAGCCCGCAACTGCCACTCGGCCGGGGTTCTCTGGTCACTGTGGAGCCGGGTGGCCAGGTGGAGATCTCCGGCCCCGCCTCGGCCTCCGTGCCCGGGCTGATCGAGGACACCGCGGCCGACGCCGCGGAACTCACCAGCCTGCTGGCCGCCGAGAGCCTCGAGCCCGGCCGCCACGGCCTCGACGCCTTCCGGCCGCCCCGCCGCATCCTGACCGTTCCCCGGTACGCCGCGATGGAACGCGCCTTCGCCAGACTCGGCCCGCACGGCCCGCGGATGATGTGCAGCACGGCCGGCCTGCAGGTCTGCCTGGACGCGGGCGAGGCCGACCAGACCGCACTGCGCTGGCGAGCACTGCACGACCTCGGTCCCGCACTGGTCGCGTTGTTCGCCAACTCCAGGCAGCGCGAAGGCGCCGACACCGGCTGGGCCTCCGCCCGGACCGAGGCCACCTTCGGCACCTGCGCCCCCTTCACCGAGCCACCGCCGCTGGACGGCGATCCCGCCGCGGCCTGGGCCCGTACTGCGATGGAAGCGCCCGTGCTCTGCCTGCGTCGGGGAGAGACCTGGGACGCACCGGCCGGCCTCACCTTCGGTGCGTGGGCAGAAGGCGCGCTGGACGACAGACCGACGTACGGCGACCTGGACTATCACCTGTCGACGCTGTTCCCGCCCGTGCGGCCGCGCGGGTATCTGGAAGTCCGCTACCTCGACGCCCAGCCGGGGGACGGCTGGATCGCGCCGACCCTCCTGCTGTCCGCACTGCTGTCCGACCCGGCCGTCACCGACCAGGCACTGGCCGCCGCGGCCCCCGCTGCCGGTCGCTGGTTCCCCGCGGCCCGCGAAGGGCTGGACGACAAGCTCGTTTTGCAGGCCGCTCGCGACCTGGTCGAGCTGGCCACCACGAACCTGAGCCGGACCGGAGTGGATCAGGACCTGATCTCCGAGACCGGCGACCGACTGCACTGCATCGTCGACGACACCCACAGAAGGCGAGCATCATGACTCACCAGTTGTCCGAGCTGACCGCCGAGGAGCTGCGCGCGTTCGTCGCCGCGCAACTCGAGCGCTCACGCGGCCGGACCGTCCAGCTGACCGACGCGGTCGACACCGACGACCTGGTCCGTCAGCACTCCCGGCTGATGTCGCCGCTGGTCTGGGACTACGCGCACATCGGCAACCAGGAAGAGCTCTGGCTGGTCCGCGACGTCGGCGGTCGCGAACCGGTCCGGCAGGACATCGACGAGCTGTACGACGCGTTCATGCACGCCCGCGCGGACCGCCCGTCGCTGCCCTTGCTCGGCCCGGCCGAAACCCGGCAGTACGTCGTGGAGGTGCGCGACAAGGTGCTCGACGTGCTGGATCACGTGAAGTTCCAGGGCAGCGAACTGATCGACAACGCGTTCGCGTTCGGCATGATCGTGCAGCACGAGCAGCAGCACGACGAGACGATGCTCGCGACCCACCAGCTCCGGACGGGCGCCCCGGTGCTCGACGCGCCCGCGCCACCACCCGGCCGCCGGCTTGCGACGCCCGAAGTACTGGTGCCCGGCGGCGTCTTCGAGATGGGTACGTCGATCGAGCCCTGGGCCCTCGACAACGAGCGGCCCGCGCACCCGGTGCACGTCGCGCCGTACGTGATCGACACGGCGCCGGTGAGCAACGGCGACTACCTGAAGTTCGTCACCGGTGGTGGTTACCAGGATCCGCAGTGGTGGTCCGAAGCCGGCTGGGCGCATGTGCAGAAGGCCTCGCTGGTCGCGCCGCGGTTCTGGGAGCTCGAAGACGGCAACTGGCTGCGGACGCGCTTCGGGCATCGCGAGCTGCTGCCGCTCGACGAACCGGTCATGCATGTCTGCTTCTACGAGGCCGAGGCGTACGCGAAGTGGGCGGGCAAGCGGCTGCCGACCGAGGAGGAGTGGGAGTTCGCGGCGCGGTACGACCCGGCGACCGGGCGGACGCGGCGCTTCCCGTGGGGTGACGAGAGCCCGGGGCCGCAGCACGCGAACCTCGGGCAGCGGCATCTCCGGCCCGCACCGGTCGGGGCGTACCCGGCCGGTGCGTCACCGCTCGGTGTCGAGCAGCTGATCGGCGACATCTGGGAGTGGACCAGCAGCGACTTCAAGCCCTACCCGGGCTTCCGCGCCTTTCCGTACGACGAGTACTCGCTGGTCTTCTTCGGCACCGACTACAAGATGCTGCGCGGCGGCTCGTTCGGCACCGACGAGATCGTTGCCCGCGGCACCTTCCGGAACTGGGACTACCCGATCCGCCGGCAGATCTTCGCCGGCTTCCGCTGCGCCCGCGACCCCCGGCCCGAAGAGCTCGGCTGATGTGCCGGCATCTGGCCTACCTCGGGCCACCGGTCCCGCTGTCCACCCTGGTCATCGATCCGCCGCACTCGCTGTACAAGCAGAGCTGGGCGCCGATCGACATGCGCGGCGGCGGGTCGGTCAACGCGGACGGCTTCGGCCTCGGCTGGTACGCCGACGGCTCGGTCGTCCGCTACCGGCGCAGCGTGCCGATCTGGGCCGACGAGTCGTTGCCAGGGCTGGCCTCGTCGATCCAGGCGAGCGCGGTGCTGGCCGCAGTACGGAACGGGACGGTCGGTTCGCCGCTGAACGAATCAGCCGTCGCGCCGTTCACCAGGGACCAGTGGTTGTTCAGTCACAACGGACTGATCAGCGGCTGGCCTGGCTCGGTCGCCAAGCTGGCCGAGTCGCTGCCCGTCACCGACCTGCTCACCCTCAACGCACCGATGGACTCCGCCCTGCTCTGGGCCCTCGTCCAAGACCGCCTGTACTCCGGTGCGCCTGCGGCCGAGGCGGTCGCATCGGTCGTCCGCGACGTCGCGGCAGCCGCGCCGGAGTCGCGGCTGAACATCCTGCTCACCGACGGAGAGCAGATCGTCGCCACCACCTGGACGCACTCACTGTGGACGAGGCAGACGGCCGACGCGGTCGCCGTCAGTTCCGAGCCGTGGGCCGAGACAGGCTGGGAGCAGGTCCCCGACCATTCATTGCTTCTGGCAACCAAGAGCACGCTGGCCGTCACCCCTTTGATGGAAGGACAAGAGTGACCTCGATCGACATCCACCTGACCCCGGACTACGCCTCCCGCGCGCTGCGCGAGGACGCCCGGGCCGGTCTGACGGCCGAGCCGAAGTGGCTCGCCCCGAAGTGGTTCTACGACGCCCGGGGCAGCGACTTGTTCGAGGAGATCACCCGGCTGCCGGAGTACTACCCGACCCGCGCCGAGCGGGAGATCCTCGACGCCCGGTCCGGCGAGATCGCGGAGCTGACCGGCGCGCACACGCTGGTCGAGCTCGGGTCGGGGTCGTCGGAGAAGACCCGGCTATTGCTCGACGGGTTGCGCGACCACAGCACGCTGACCACGTTCGTCCCGCTGGACGTGTCGGAGTCGGCGCTGCGTGACGCGGCCGCCGCGATCAACGCCGACTACCCGGCACTCACCGTGCACGGCGTGGTCGGCGACTTCACCGAGCACCTCGACAAGCTTCCCGGTGAGGCGCCCCGCGTGGTCGCCTTCCTCGGCGGCACGATCGGCAACCTGCTGCCCGCTGAGCGAGCCGAGTTCTACCGGTCGATCCACGACGTCCTGGAGCCGGGAGAGTGGTTGCTGCTCGGCACCGATCTGGTGAAGGACCCGGCCACCCTCGTCGCGGCGTACGACGACAGCGCCGGGGTGACGGCCGAGTTCAACCGGAACGTGCTGCGGGTGCTGAACCGCCAGCTCGGCGCGGACTTCGACGTGGAGGCGTTCAGCCACCGGGCGATCTGGGATCCGGAGAACGAGTGGATCGAGATGCACCTGCGGGCCGACCGGGCGATGCGGGTGCTGATCCCGGAGATCGGGCTCGAGGTCGACTTCGCCGAGGGCGAGGAACTCAGTACCGAGGTGTCGGCCAAGTTCCGCCGCGACGGCGTCACGGCGGAACTCGACAAGGCCGGCTTCGCGCCCGGCGCCTGGTGGACAGACTCCCAGGACCGCTTCGCTTTGTCCCTTTGGCAGACCGTCTAGCCCTGGGACTTGATCAGGTCGTTGATCTTGCCGACGTAACCCTGCAGGTCCGAGACCGGCTTCTTGCCGGTCAGGATCGGCTGGTACATCGCGGTGGTCAGGTCACCGACCTGGGACGCCCACTGGGTGGTGAAGCGGACCCCGACGGTCTTCTCGGTCGCGAGGTCCGCCTTCACCGTGTCGACGACAGTGGTCTGCCCGGCCTTGGTCAACGCGTTGAAGTAGCTCTCCTGCGCCGGCATGTAGGCGGGCGGAGCGACCGGCGAGGCCGGCAGTACGGCGTCCCACACCTTGGTGTTGATGTACTCGAGCACCTTGTACGACGCGTCCTCGTTCGCCGTGTACTGCGGGGTGCAGATGCCGACCGAGTCGTACAACGTGGCCGGGGTGTTCACCTGCGGGAAGGGCGCGAACCCGTACTTGATCTTGGGCTTGTCGGTCTGGAACCCGGCGGCCAGCCACTGCCCACCGAACATCATCGGCACCTTGCCACCGGAGAACAGCGCCGACACGTTCGACGCGTCGTACCCGGGTGGCGCCACCGCGCCGGACTTGATCGCCGCGGCCAGCTTCTCCACGCCCTCGGTGAACTTGGCGTCCGCCTCGGCCTTGGTCGGGCGGTTCACGTTGTCGGTGAACGGTGCGCCACCAGCGGACACCGCGTACATGCTCATCGTGAACGGCCCGTCCAGCGAGGTGAGCTGATCCGCGACCAGCCCGTACTTCGCACCGCCCTTGTTCGCCAGCTTGCCGGCGGCGGAGTACATGTCGTCCCAGCTCCAGCCGGCCTTCGGTTCGGGGATGCCGGCCGCCTTGAAGGCGTCGGCGTTGTACCAGACGCCGTAGGTGTTCATCAGCGACGGCAGGCCACCCATCTGGCCGTCACCGGTCTTCCAGTTCTCCATCGCCGAGCCGACGAACTTGTCCGCCTTGAAGTCGCCGTTGCCGTCGGTGATCCGCTTCGACCAGTCGACCAGCAGACCTTGCGAGGTGTACTGCTGTTCGGTGTCGTTGCCGCACCAGAACAGGTCGGGCAGCTTCTTCGCCTGGGTCAGCGACGCGAGTTTGTCGCCGTACCCGCCGCTCGGGGTGTCGATCAGCTGGACCTTGATGTTGTCGTCCTTGAAGCCCTCGAGAGCCTTCTTGATGGCCGTGTTCGTCTCGGGCGTCTCCCACGTCATCACCGTCACGGTGACCGGGCCGTCGGACGTGCCGCCGGAGTCCGATCCGCCGCACGCGGCCGTTGCGGTCAGCAACCCGGCGCAGGCCAGGGAGGTACCGATGATCCTTTTCACTGTTGAGCTCCTCAGGGGGTGAAGTCACTTCTGCGTCGTGCTGCCCAGGGAGCCGAGGCCCTGGATGAAGTAGCGCTGCGCGGCGAAGAACAGGATCAGCGGCGGCAGCATGTAGAGCAGGTTGGTGGCCATGTAGTAGCTCCAGTTCGGCGTCTGCCCGGCGAACGGGGAGACGAACTGGGCCATCCCGACCGACAACGGCCACTTGTCGGCGGAGTACAGGTAGACCAGCGGGTTGAGGAAGTCGTTCCAGGAGGCCTGGAAGGCGAGGATGGCCATCGTGATCCAGGCCGGCCGGGTCAGCGGCAGCATCACGCTGACAAAGATCCGCAGGTGGCCGGCGCCGTCGATCTTGGCCGCCTCGTCGATCGAGTACGGGATGGCCAGGAAGTACTGCCGGGCCAGGAAGATGAACAGCGGGTTGCCGCCGAAGAAGGCCGGCACGATCAGCGGCAGCCAGGTGTCGTACCAGCCGATGCTCTTGTACAGCTGGAAGAGCGGGATCAGGCCGACGACGCCGGGCAGCAGCATGCTGCCGACGAACAGGTAGAACCACAGCTTCCGGCCGGGGAACCGCAACCGGGCCAGTGCGTACCCGGCCATCATCGCGGTCATCACGCCGCCCAGCACGCTCAGCACGGTGATGATCGTTGAATTGAGCAACAGTCGCGGGAACCGGATCGCCTGCGGCCCGTCGACGAAGTTGCTCCAGGTGAACTCGCGCGGCAGCAGCCGGGGCGGGATCTCGAAGACCGCGGATCCGCTCTTCAGGCCGATGGTGATCATCCACAGCAGCGGGACGATCATCACCGCGCAGATGAACAGGGCGGTCGCGTACCAGCCGGCCGTCCGCAGCGGGCGCCGGCGGGCTTCAGTCGGGAGTGTTGTCACTGTAGGTCCAGAGCGAGGAGAACTTCGCGGTCAGGGCGATCACGGCGATGATGACGACGAACAGCACCCACACCTGGGCCGAGGCGTAGCCGAGCTGCGGGACCCGGCCCAGGTTGGAGAAGCCGTTGTTGTAGATCGACAGCATCAACACGTTGGTACTGAAGCCGGGGCCACCGTTGGTGAGGATCTTCGGCTGGTTGAACGTCTGCAGCGCGGCCGTGGTCTGCAGGATCACCTGCAGCAACATGATCGGGCTGATCATCGGCAGGGTGATCCGGAAGAACACCGAGTACTGCCCGGCGCCGTCGACGCGGGCCGCCTCGTACAGCTCGGTCGGCACCGCCTGCAGGGCGGCGAGGAAGATGATCATCGTGCCGCCGACACCCCACAGCATCACGATCACGATCGACGGCATCGACATCGACGAGCTCTGCAACCAGGTACTGGTCGGCAAGCCGAGCTTGTCCAGCAGGGTGTTCGCCAGTCCCACTTGGGGATTGAGGATGAACTTCCACAGCGTGATCGTTGCCACCGCGGGCAGGACCACCGGCAGATAGGCGAGCGTCCGCACGATCCGGACGCCCGCGAAGCGCTGGTTGCAGAACATCGCCAGGGCGAGCCCGATCGCCAGTGACAGCGGCACGTACAGGATCACCAGGTAGGCGGTGGCCCGCAGCGACGGCCAGAACGCGGGGTCGACGGTGAACAACCGGCGGAAGTTGCCCAGGCCGACGAAGACCGGATCGGTCAGGCCGTTGTACTTCGTCAGCGACAGGTAGAACGACCGGACCAGCGGATAGACCACGAAGACGGTGAAACCGATGATGGCCGGCGCGATGAACAGGTACGCGGCCTTGGTGTCCGAGCCTGCGTTGCGGCTGAACCCACCTCCTTTCGCTCGGATCCGGCTCCGGCGTCCGTCACGATTCACTCCCGCCTCCTGGACGGTAACGTTTCCAAAGTTTACTGTGAGGTGACGATGCCGTGCCCTGAGAGGGAAGTCAACCCTGTGTCCGAAACGTTTCCAGAGCAGTCCGGGTCAGCTCGGCCGACGATGATCGACGTGGCCAAGCGGGCCGGCGTGGGGTTGGGCACGGTGTCCCGGGTGGTGAACGGCGGCGCCGGTGTCCGGGACGAGACGGCGAGCCGGGTGCGGGCCGCGATCGACGCGCTGGGGTTCCAGCGCAACGAGGTCGCCCGCGCGCTCCGGCCGGGCAAGAAGTCGTCCAGCCTTGCGCTGGTGCTCGGTGACCTGACCAACCCGTTCTACGCGACCATCGCGAAGGCCTCGCTCGAGGTGGCCGGCCAGGACGGTTTCGCGGTCGTGCTCGGTTCGGTCGACGAGGATCCCGAGGGGGAGCGGCGGGCGATCCAGGAGCTGATCGGGCGTCAGGTCGCCGGGTTGATGATCGTGCCCGACCAAGGCGACCACTCGTTCCTGGCCGGGGCCGGCGTACCGGTGGTGTTCGTGGACCGCCCGGCGCACGGGATCGAGGCCGACATCGTGATGGTCGACAACGAGGGCGGCGGCAAGCTGGCCACGGAACACCTGCTGCGGCAGGGCCACGAGCGGATCGCGATCCTGCTCGCGCCGTCGTACTACACAACCGGACGACGGCTCAGGGGTTATCGACGCGCTTGCCGTGCGGCCGGGATCGAGGTCGACGAGAGCCTGGTCGTCCAGCTGCCCGAAGGTACGGCGGAGGCGGCGGAGAAGGCGACCCGCGACCTGATGCACCGCTCCGACGCACCGACCGCGTTGTTTGCCTCCACCAACTTCCTCACCGAAGGCGTACTCCGCGCCCTGCGCGAGGTCGACGCTGAACCAGCCGTAGTCGGCTTCGACGACTTCCGGATGGCCGACATGCTGCCGATCCCCGTCACAGTCGTTGCCTCCGACATCGCCGAACTAGGCCGCACCGCAGCCCGCCTCCTCCTCGACCGAGCCGCGAAAACCGACACCCGCCCACCCCAACGCATAGTCCTCCCCTGCCAACTCATCCAACGCGGCTCAGGAGAAAAGCACCCAGGCGCTTGAGGGGCGAGTGCGCCTGGGTGCTGGTTTCCATCAGCCCCCGTGCCTGAGGCTGATGGCGCTCAGAAGTTGGGCCAGGCCCAACCGAGGTAGTTGGAGAAGTACGGGAGTTTGGCCAGGCCGATGCCGCCTCTGACGCTGGTGGCCCAGAAGTAGCCGTCGCCGCGGGCGACGCCGACGTGGCCGTACGGAGCGGCGAGGTCCCAGTAGACCAGCGCGCCCTTGGGTGGGTTCAGGTCACCGCGATGGGCGGCGCCGCGGGCCACCGCGTCGTTCCAGCCGGCCTTGGCCGAAGCCCAGATGCCGGTCTTGCCGTAGGAGTTCTCGGCCGCCATCTCGCAGTACCCCTGATAGGCGGTCGAGCCGTTGCGAGCCGCGAACCAGGCGATGGCCTTGTCGGCGCGTGGGTTGTAGGTGCACAGCGGCGCGACCAGACCGCTGCTGCCGGTGTTGACGTAGGCGTCGGAGATGAAGCCCTTACCGGGGATGTGGTCCCAGATCAGGCTGCGGCCGTACTTGCCGGTCACTGGTTCGCCGTAGAGCTGGCAGTCGATCTGGACGGTGCCGTTCGGTTGGGTGCCGACCGCACCGAACGTGGTGGCGTTGCCGGAGCGGATGGTCACCCCGGCGCCGGAGTCGGTGACCACGGTGCCGGTGGCGGCGTGCGCCGGGAGGGCCGCGCCGCCGGCGAGGGCGACGCCGCCGAGCAGGGCGGTTGCGGTGAGGCGGGAGACGGTACGGAGGAGGGCGGTCCGCATGAGTTTGTTCCCTTCTGGGAGAGTCCAACACTCGCAGGGAATCAGAGCGTGGCGGAGTTGTCGCAGTGGGCAACGAACCGCCCTGGCCGATCCGCTCAGGCCCGATCCGCTCAGGCCGATTCGCTCAGGCCGGCTCAGAAGTTCGGCCAGGCCCAGCCGAGGTAGTTGGAGAAGTACGGCAGCCGGGCCTTGCCGATCCGGCCGTTCACGCTGGTGGCCCAGAAGGTGCCGTCGCCAACCGCCAGGCCGACGTGCCCGTACGCGCTGATGTTCCAGAAGACGAGCGCGCCCCTCGGTGGGTTCAGGTCGCCTCGGTGGGCGACCCCACGACGGACGGCGTCGTTCCAGTTCGCCTTGGCCGAGGCGTAGATCCCGGTGCGGCCATAGGCATTCTCGACGGCTTTCTCGCAATAGCCCTGATAAGCGGTCGAACCGTTGCGGGCCGCGAACCAGGCGACCGCGTTGTCCGCCCTGGACTGCGGTGCGGCGGCGGTGACACTGGCAACTGTCGGCGCGGTGGGTGCGGGTGCGGCTTGCGCCGGCAGGACCGAACCGATGAGTGCGGCGCTGCCGACGAGGGCGGTGACGGCGACGCGGGCGAGGAAAGATTTCATGAGGTTTTCCTTTCGCTGGTTGGCGAATGTGCTCTGATCCGCAGACAATCAGACAGTGATCGCGTTGTCGCAGCGGGCAACCGGAAACTGAATAACCATCACTTGATAAAGTGTGTAGATTACTAACCGTGAATGCGGGGAGTGCGGCGTGCGACCAGCTCAGGCTCGCTTCGTGATCGGCTGCCGGATGCGCGAACTGCGGGAGGCCGCGGGCGTCCCGCTGACGAAGGCCGCCGTGCTGTCCGGCTGGGACAAGGGCCACCTGTCCCGGGTCGAGCGCGGCCACACCAAACCGAGCCGCGAACTGATCGAGTGGTACGACGATTCCTTCGGTGCCGGCAGCGCATTGGTGAACCAGTTGATGGAGCTCGACGCCGCAGTACGGGCCGGCAAGGACACCTCGATGCGGGACATGCGCCGGCGCGACTCGATGCCGCACCCGATGCTGCTGGGCGGTTCGGTTCCCGCTGACCACGACCCCGAGGACCGGGCGGAGCTCGTCGGCGAGACGGTGCCCGATGGCACCCAGGTCTGCCGGGACGAGGAGTTCGAGAAGACCTGGCAGATCCGCAACAGCGGCGAGAGCAACTGGCACGACCGCTGGCTGACCAGACAAGGAGCAGCCGGTACGCCGGGCTGGCTCCGGTCCCCGTCGCGCGCACGCCTGCCGGACGCAGTACCGGGGGAGATCGTGACAGTCCGGATGACGTTGCAGGCACCGTCCCAGGTCGGTGCCTCGACGGCCTATTTCAAGGTGACCGACGAAGCCGGCCGCCTCTATTACCCGGGCCTGGAATCACCCCCGCTCTACTGCACGATCTTCACCGTCTACGAGCTTTAGCTGCGGGTTTGCCCTTGACGTAGCACCGAGGTTGGCCTGATCCCTGTTGCTGGAGGTTGTCGGGCGCATACGTTGCTGGTTTCCTGTCCGCCTGAACACAGGGAGACCTCAGCGTGCTCAGTCCCCGCAAGATCGCCACGGCAGCCGCCGTCGCGCTGGTAGTTCCGTTGCTCACCGCGACCACTGCCACCTCAGCCTCCGCTGCCGGTCCGACGGACCCGCCGGTCCCGTCCATCCCGCAGCGTTATCTCGACCAGCCGATCAGCTGGTCGGTCTGCTCGTTCGATGCCGCGGTCAAGCGGCTCTACCCGCAGGCGCCCACCACGAACTGCGCCAAGGTCAAGGTCCCGATGGACTGGGCGAACCCGGACGCGCACCCCGACATCGAGGTCGCCATCTCGCACAGCTTGGCGACCGGTACGTCGAAGGGCCTGATGACCAGCAACCCGGGTGGCCCGGGTGGCGCCGGTCTCTCGCTGTCGGCCGCTCTGGCCGCGGACAAGCCGCAGCTGTTCAGCGACTTCGACCTGGTCGGCTTCGACCCGCGCGGATTCGGCGCGAGCACTCGGCTGCAGTGCATCACGACGGCCGAGGCGCTCAACGCGCTGCCGGTGACGCCTGACTACAAGGAGCGCACGAAGCTCACCCACAAGGTCGAGGTGGCCGAGGCCAAGCTGCAGGCCGAGGCCTGCGCCGCGACGGAGTACGGGCAGTTCGTCAGCAGCCAGCAGACCGTCTACGACATGGAGTTCGTCCGGGCGCTGTTCAAGGCGCGGCAGCTGAACTTCATCGGTTACAGCTACGGCACCTGGCTCGGCGGCTGGTACGCCGACACCTACCCGTCGCGGGTCGGCCGGTTCGTGCTCGACTCCAACATGGACTGGACCCACACCCAGTGGGACAACGTGAACTTCGACCCATGGTCTGGCCAGCGCCGCCGCGACACCCAGCTGTTCCCGTGGATTGCCCGGCACGCCGACCAGATCACCGGACTCGGCAAGACGCCGGCCCAGGTGACCGCGAAGTACAACGGGATCCGTGCCTCGCTGACCACGCTGGTCAAGGCCGGTGAGAGCTCGGTCCGCGGTGACGACCTGGACGGCAAGATCTACAGCGCGATCTACGGCAACACCCGGTTCATCCGGGCCACGCTCGACATCCTGGTCGCCGACGAGTACGCCAAGGCCCCGGCCGACTCGGGTGAGGTCGAGCTGGGTCACGTCGACCGTGCCTGGGCCCGGCTCGCGCCGAACCTGCAGGCGTACGACACGCTCGCCGCGCTCCGCGCCCGGTACGGCGTGTCCGCGACCGCTTCGGCGGACCTGAAGGCGTCCACCCAGGTGGACACGCTGAAGAGTGTCCTCGCCGATGCTCGGGCCGTTGCCGCGAAGGCGACCTCGGGTGACCAGCCGGTGAACCTCGGCTCGATCGGTACCACGGT
This sequence comes from Kribbella sp. CA-294648, assembly GCF_050943845.1. Lineage (NCBI taxonomy): Bacteria > Bacillati > Actinomycetota > Actinomycetes > Propionibacteriales > Kribbellaceae > Kribbella > Kribbella sp. CA-294648. The sequence continues at coordinate 6,571,398 of NZ_CP191981.1, read as the reverse complement.
CCGCTGCAACGACACCGCCTGGAACAACGACCCGAAGTTCTACCTCAGGATGGCCGACCGGATGGCGAAGAAGTACGACTTCTTCGGCTACATGAACGGCGTCCCGATGTGCGCGTTCTGGAAGTACGCGCCGCAGGACCGCACCCTCGACCTCAAGGGGTCGCCGCGGATGCTGATGGTCCAGGGTGAGCTCGACCCGGCGACGTCGTACGAGGGCGCCTGGCGCACGCACACCGACACCAAGTCCGCCACCCGCTTCGTGGCGATCGACGACGAGGGCCAGCACGGTCAGTACGTCGGATCGGCGTCCTCGTGCGCCGAGGCGATCGGTGACAAGTTCGTCTTCACCGGCGAACTGCCCGGGAAGAACCAGGTCTGCGGTACGACGCCGCTGCCCGAGGAACTGTCCGTCTACCCGGTCCGGGGTCCGGTGGACGGCAAGTCCGTGCACCTGCCGAAGTCGAAGGCCGGCAACACCAAGGTGAACGCCCTGCTCCAGCAGGCGATCGACACCGTCGCGGCCTCCGCGCTGCGGTAGCTGCTGTAGATCGATGCGCGGCTGAGGGCCCGTCCGTCCGGGCCCTCAGCTGTTCTCCGCGTCGATCTCGGCCTTGCGCTTGATCCAGCGCTCGGCGAGGCCGTCGACCTCTTCCTGGATGAACTCGAGAAATCCGAGGGTGGCTCGTAGTCGCTGCTGCGACTCGCTGCCCTCACCGGCGTTCTCCAGCATCCGCCCGATGATCTCCTCCCAGCGCACCAGCTGGTGATCGCGCCGCATCATGCTCTGGTACCAGAAGTCGTCCTGGACGACGTAGATGTCGCGCCGGCTACCGGGCTCTCGCTCCCGGCTGGCCAGGCCCAGCTGCAGCAGGTACCGCACTGCGCCCGAGATGGCGGCCGGGCTGGCCTGCAGCTGCTCGGACAGCTCGGCGGCGGTCATCCGGCCGCTCTCGCTGCCCAGGATGGCGGCGAAGATCCGGGCCGGCATCCGCGGCCAGCCGGAGTCGACGAGCACGTTGGCGAACTGCTCGGCGTACTGCCGGACAGCATCGTCGTCGCGTGCTCTGGGTGCGCTCACCGGCCCATCATCTCCCGACATTCTCAAGATTCACAATTTTCTGAATGAAGTGTATGTTCTGAATCATGACATCAGCCATCGTGGTCTCCGGACTGCACAAGTCGTACGGCAGTACGCACGCCCTCGACGGTCTCGACCTGGAGGTCGCGACCGGACAGGTGCATGGCTTCCTCGGCCCGAACGGCGCCGGGAAGTCCACCACCATCAGGGTCCTGCTCGGTCTGCTGAAGGGTGACGAGGGTGACGTGTCGCTGCTCGGCGGCGATCCGTGGCGCGACGCGGCCAAGCTGCACCGGCGGCTGGCCTACGTCCCCGGTGACGTCAACCTGTGGCCGAACCTGACCGGCGGCGAGGTGATCGACCTGCTCGGCCGGTTGCGCGGCGGGCTGGACCCGAAGAAGCGCGACGACCTGCTGCGCCGCTTCGACCTCGACCCGACCAAGAAGGGCCGGACCTACTCCAAGGGCAACCGGCAGAAGGTCGCGCTGGTCGCCGCCCTCGCCTCCGACGTCGAGCTGCTCATCCTCGACGAACCCACCTCCGGTCTCGACCCGCTGATGGAGGAAGTCTTCCGCCAGTGCATCGAGGAGGAGCGCGGCCGGAACCGCACGGTGCTGCTGTCCAGCCACATCCTGTCCGAGGTCGAGGCGCTGTGTGACCGGATCAGCATCATCCGCCGCGGCAAGGTGGTCGAGACCGGCACGCTGGCCGACCTGCGGCACCTGACCCGTACGTCGATCCAGGCCGAGCTGGCCGGTTCGCCCAACGGACTGGCCCAGCTGCCCGGTGTGCACAGCCTCGACATCGAGGGCAACCGGGTGCGTTGCGAGGTCGACACCGCTCAGCTCGACGGTGTGATGAAGCAGCTGTCGGCCAGTGGCATCAGGAGTCTGGTCGCGCAGCCGCCGACGCTGGAGGAGCTCTTCCTGCGGCACTACGAAGACGATGTCGCGGCATCCGACCCAGTGGCGGCCGGGCGATGAACGACTTCGCTGGTACTACGACCCTGGTGCGGCTCGCGCTCCGGCGCGATCGGGTGCTCCTGCCGGTGTGGATCCTGGTCTTCGTCTCGATGGCCGCGGGCTCGGCGGCGGCATCGATCGATCTCTACCCCGATCTGGCGTCGCGCGTCGAGGCTGCCGAGACGTCGAACTCTTCACCGGCCCTGGTTTCCTTGTACGGAAGGATTTTCGACCCAACCTCCCTCGGTGCTCTCTCCCTGTTCAAGCTGACCGCATTCGGTGCGCTCCTGGTCGGACTGCTGGCCGCGATGCTCGTGGTCCGGCATACCCGAGCCGAGGAGGAGAGCGGCAGGCTCGAGCTCCTGAGCGCTGGAGTACTGGGCCGGTACGCCGCCCTCGCGGCCGCGCTCATCGTCTCGGCCGGCACCGTGATCGTGCTCGGCCTACTGACCGCGGTGAGCCTGATCGGGACGGGTCTGCCTGCGGGCGGGTCCTTCGCCTTCGGCCTCACCTGGATCTCCGCCGGTCTGGTCTTCGCCGGGGTCGGTGGGCTGACGGCCCAGCTGACCGAAGGCGCCCGGACCGCCAACGGCTTCACCGCGATCGTGCTGGGCGTCAGCTACGTACTGCGCGCTCTCGGTGACTCGGACTCCGACGGCGGCACCCGCTGGGCCTCGTGGCTCTCGCCGATCGGCTGGGCCCAGCAAATCCGCCCGTACGCCGGTGATCGCTGGCCGGTCGCGTTGGCTCCGCTCGCGTTGCTGGTGGTCCTGGTCGCCGCCGCGTTTGCCCTGATTCGCCGCCGGGACGTGGGTGCCGGTCTGGTCCGGCCACGGCCCGGTCCGGCGACGGCCGCGCCCTCGCTGCGCTCGCCTCTCGCACTGGCCTGGCGGCTGCATCGTGGTTCGCTCTTCGCGTGGGGGTTCGCCTTTCTGTTGCTGGGCCTGCTGGTCGGCAGCATCGCCTCCAACGTCGACGGGTTCGTCACGAGTGACGGCGCCAAGGAAATGATGGAGAAACTCGGTGGCGTGAACGGCCTGACCGACGCGTTCCTCTCGACCGAGATGGGCATGCTCGGGCTGCTCGCCTCGGCGTTCGGGATCCAGGCGGCGCTCCGGCTCCGCTCCGAGGAGACAGCGCTTCGGGCCGAGCCGCTGCTGGCAACGGGCGTCACGCGGTACCAGTGGCTGGCGAGCCACGCGTTGATGGCGCTGCTCGGCACCGGAGTACTGGTGCTCCTCGGCGGTCTCGGGTCCGGCATCTCGAGTGGTGCGTCGCTGGGCAACCTGGGGCATCAGGTGCCGCGGATGCTGGCCGCGGGCGCTGTCCAGTTGCCGGCGATCTGGCTGGTCACCGGGTTGGTGGTGCTGCTCTTCGGGGTGGCGCCCAAGGTGGTCACTGTTGCGTGGGGATTGTTCGGGGCGTTCCTGCTGATCGGGCAGTTCGGGCCGATCTTCGATCTGCCGCAAGGGGTGATGGACGTCTCGCCGTACGCGCACACTCCACGGCTCCCCGGCGGTGAGCTCTCCGCCACCCCGGTGGTCGTGCTCGCGGCGATCGCGCTGGGTCTGCTGCTTGTGGGGTCGATCTCGTTCCGCCGACGGGACGTTGGCTGAGAACGGCCGCCGCTTACGATCACTGGGTGGAACTGCTGAGTGAGCGACCCGGTTCGTTCGTGGACTTCTGGACCGAGCGGCATCTGTGTGTGCTGAGCACGGTGCGCGCGGACGGCACTGTGCACGCGACGCCGGTCGGCGCGACCGTGGACCTGAAGACCGGCATCGCGCGGGTGATCTGCTCGGGAACCTCCCACAAGGCCCGCCAGATCCGCGCGACCGGCGCTCTGGGTGCCGCGGTCGCAATCACCCAGGTAGACGGCCGCCGCTGGTCGACACTGGAGGGTCGTGCCGTCCTCAGCGACGACCCCGAAAAGATCGCCGACGCCGTACGCCGCTACGCCGACCGCTACCGCCAACCACGCGTAAACCCCCAACGCGTAGTCCTGGAAATAGTCGTCACCAGGGTCCTCGGCAATGCCTGACCCCCTCACGGTGGTCGGCCTAGGCGCCGACGGCTGGCCCAGCCTCTCCCCAACCGCTCGCGAGGCGGTGCTGGCCGCCGATGTCCTGCTCGGCAGCACCCGTCAGTTGGCCTTGGTTCCTGACGGTGAGGTGGAGAAGGTTGCTTGGTCTTCGCCGTTGTCGGAGTCGTTGCCGGGGTTGCTGGCGGAGCATCGTGGGCGGCGGATCTGTGTGTTGGCTAGTGGGGATCCGACGTTTCATGGGATCGGGACGACGTTGACCAGGCTGCTGGGGGCAGAGGCGGTTCGGGTGATTCCGCATCCGTCGAGTGTTTCGTTGGCTTGTGCGCGGTTGGGGTGGGCGCAGGAGCAGGTGCAGGTGGTCAGTCTGGTGGGGCATCCGCTTGAGCTGGTGCAGCCGCACATCCAGCCGGGGCGACGACTGGTCGTGTTGAGTTGGGGCGCGCATACGCCTGCCGAGGTCGCCGGGATGCTGGTGGCTCGGGGGTACGGCGGGAGCGTGTTCACCGTGCTGGAGCAGTTGGGTTCGGCGGACGAGCGCGTACGTAGTACAAGAGCTGACGCATGGGACCACGAGGTCGACGCGCTCAACGTGATCGGCGTGCTGTGCCGGCCGGACGAGGGTGCGGAGTTGTTGTCGACGGCACCGGGTTTGCCGGATTCAGCGTACGAGAGTGATGGGCAGTTGACCAAGCGTGAGGTGCGTGCGGTCACGCTGTCGCGGCTCGCGCCCGTGCCGGGACAGCTGCTCTGGGATGTCGGCGGAGGCGCGGGCAGCATCGCGATCGAATGGTTGCGCCATCACCCGAGTTGCCGCGCGGTCGCGATCGAGAAGGACCCGGATCGCGCCAAGCGACTCGACCGCAACGCCGCCACGCTGGGAGTCGCGGTCCGTACCGTCGTCGGCGCGGCACCATCGTCGCTGGCCGGCCTGGAGTCGCCGGACGCCGTCTTCGTCGGCGGCGGCGCGACGGTGCCCGGCGTGATCGAGACCTGCTGGGAGGCGCTGCGACCTGGCGGCCGGCTCGTCGTCAACGGCGTGACGCTGGAGACGGAATCGCTGATCGCCCACTGGTACGCCTCATTGGGTGGCGACCTCGTCCGCCTGGCCGTCCAACGAGCCTCGGCGGTGGGCGGCATGACCGGCTGGCGACCCGCGATGCCCGTGACGATCTGGAGCGTGACCAAATGACCCCCACCGTGCACTTCATCGGCGCCGGCCCTGGTGCGGCCGACCTGATCACCGTCCGCGGCCGCGACCTGATCGCCGCCTCACCCGTCTGCCTGTACGCCGGTGCGCTCGTGCCCGTGGAACTCCTGGACCACTGCCCGGTCGGTGCCCGCAAGATCGACACAGCCTCGTTGAACCTCGACGAGATCCTGGCCGAGCTGGTCGCCGCCCATTCGGCGGGCGCCGACGTTGCGCGACTGCACTCCGGCGACCCCTCCGTCTTCAGTGCAATGGCCGAGCAGATGCGACGGCTGGACGCACTGGGGATCCCGTACGACGTGACGCCCGGCGTACCGGCGTACGCGGCAGCGGCCGCTTCGCTCCGGCGAGAACTCACCGTCCCCGAGGTCGGCCAGACGGTCATCCTGACCCGGATCGCCGCGCGCGCGACCGCGATGCCGCCGGGGGAGGACCTGGCGACCCTCGGCATGAGTCAGTCGACCTTGGTCCTGCACCTCGCCGTGCAGCACATCGACCGGGTGGTACAGGAGCTGACGGCCAACTACGGTGCCGACTGTGCGGTCGCCGTTGTCGCCCGCGCCTCCCGCGACGACGAGGTCATCCTCCGCGGCACCCTCGCCGACATCGCCGACCAGGTCCGCGCCGCCGGCATCCTCCGCACCGCGGTGATCATCGTCGGCAAAGTCCTTGCCGCCGACAACTTCCGCGACAGCCACCTGTACTCCACCACCCGCAGTCGTGCCTGACCGAGTCCTGCTCCTCGGCGGCACGGCCGAAGCTCGCCTGCTGGCCGACGAGCTGTCTTCGGAGTACGACGTGGTGTCGTCGCTGGCTGGACGCGTCTCCGAGCTGCGGCTGCCGGTGGGGGAGTCACGGCAGGGCGGCTTCGGCGGCGTCGCCGGCCTCACGCAATGGCTTGCTGAGCAAGGGATCGACGCAGTGGTCGACGCCACCCACCCCTTCGCCGCAACCATGACCGCCCACGCAGTAGCCGCCACCACCGCCCTCAACCTCCCCCTCCTCGTACTACGCCGCCCCGGCTGGCAGGAGCAACCCGGAGACACCTGGCACTGGACGCCCGACGCCCAAGCCGCCGCAACCCTGCTACCAAAGCTAGGTCGCCGTGTCTTTCTCACCATTGGTCGGCAAGGGCTTGCCGCCTTTGCGGACACAGGTCTGTGGACGCTGGCTCGCTGTGTCGACCCGCCTGACCCCGTACCGACCTGGTGCGAGCTCCTGCTGGATCGCGGCCCCTACAACGTGGCCGGCGAGCTGGAGCTGCTGCAAACCCGGCAGATCGACGTACTGGTCACCAAGAACAGCGGTGGCGACATGACCGCCGCCAAGCTGACGGCCGCGCGCCAGCTCGGCATCCCGGTCGTGCTGATCGAGCGGCCGCCGCTCCCCCCAGGGATCCAGGTGGCGCACACCACAGCCGAAGTACAGGCCTGGCTCGCTGACCGAACCGGGTGACCAGCCGGCCCAGGGCCCGCCGGTAGATTGTCGTTTCATGGGAATCCAGATCGCCCCCAGCATCCTGAACGCCGACTTCGCCAACCTCGCTGCCGAGGCGGCCGCGGTCTCCAACGCCGACTGGCTGCATGTCGACGTGATGGACAACCATTTCGTCCCGAACCTCACTCTCGGTCTGCCGGTGGTCGAGTCGCTGGCCAAGGCGGTCGCCCAGCCGATCGACTGCCACCTGATGATCGAGGACCCGGACCGCTGGGCGCCGGGGTACGTCGAGGCGGGCGCGGCCAGCGTCACCTTCCACGCCGAGGCCTGCCGGGCGCCGATCCGAACCGCCCGCGAGATCCGCGCCAAGGGCGCCCGGGCGGCGATGGCGCTCAAGCCCGCCAGCCCGATCGAGCCCTACGAGGACATCCTGGCCGAGCTCGACATGATCCTGATCATGACCGTGGAGCCCGGGTTCGGCGGCCAGAAGTTCCTCGACGTCTGCCTGCCGAAGATCCGCCGGACCCGCGAGCTGATCAGCAAGCACGGCCTGGACATCTGGATCCAGATCGACGGCGGCGTCTCGACCGAGACGATCGAGCGCTGTGCCGACGCGGGCGCCGACGTCTTCGTCGCCGGTTCGGCGGTCTACAAGGCCGACGACCCCAACCTGATGGTCGACCAGCTCCGCACGCTGGCGGCCGGCGCGAGCAAGCTCGACGAGGGAGTGCGGTGATGAGCGAGCACAAGCCGGTGGAGAGCTGGCTGACCGACATGGACGGCGTGCTCGTGCACGAGGAGCGCGCGATCCCCGGGGCCAGCGAGTTCATCGGCTCCTTGCAGGCCTCCGGCAAGAAGTTCCTCGTGCTGACCAACAACTCGATCTTCACCCCGCGCGACCTGCGCGCCCGCTTGCTTGCCGGTGGCATCGACGTGCCGGAGCAGGCGATCTGGACGTCGGCGCTGGCCACTGCCCAGTTCCTGGACGACCAGCGACCGGGCGGTACGGCGTACGTGATCGGCGAGGCCGGCCTCACCACCGCGCTGCACGAGGTCGGCTACGTACTGACCGAGCGCGCACCGGACTATGTGGTGCTGGGCGAGACCCGGACGTACTCCTTCGAGGCGATCACCCGCGCGATCCGCCTGATCGCCGGCGGCGCGCGTTTCCTGGCCACCAACCCCGACCCGACCGGCCCGTCCACCGAGGGCCCACTGCCCGCCACCGGTTCGGTCGCCGCCCTGATCACCCGCGCCACCGGCGTCGCCCCGTACTTCGTCGGCAAGCCCAACCCACTGATGATGCGCAGCGCCCTGAACCGCATCGAGGCCCACTCCGAAACGTCGGTCATGATCGGCGACCGGATGGACACGGACATCATCAGCGGCCTCGAAGCCGGCCTCCGCAGCATCCTCGTCCTCTCCGGCTCCACCGGCGAACACGAAGTCGAACGCTTCCCCTACCGCCCGACCCGCATCGTCGAGTCCATCGCCGACGTGGTGCCCCTCATCGCCGCCATGTCCTGAGCCGCAACTCAACGGCCGCATCGGGCGTACGCTGTCGCCCTTCTCCTCGTATATCCACTTCCGCATCCTCTGCAGTGTGATGTTTCCCCTTGTGGACAAGGTGAAATCAGGCTCGGCGCGTTTGGCGTCCCGTCACGCGCAGTATAGAATCGAACACATGTTCGACATGGATATCGCCACCCTCGACGCGACCGAGACGCTGACCTCGCTCGCGACCATGCACGAGCTGCGAACCCATGCCGACCTTCAGATCCTCCGTCTGGCCCAGCACTACGCCGACCTCTTCCCCGACCCCGCAACCATCCCGGGGCATGTCTCCCTACCCGGCGGCGAACGTGCCCTCGTCTACGGCGGCCCCGGCTGCCCGGCCGTCGCCGAGTTCGCCGCCGCGGAGTTCGGCGCAGTGATGGGCCGCTCGGCCGGCTCAGCCGCCAACCTGATCGGCCAAGCACTCGCCCTGCGCCACCGCCTGCCTCACCTCTGGGCCCAGGTCGAGGCCATGAACGCCGAACCGTGGAAGGCCTGCACGGTCGCCACCGCCTGCGTGACCTTGTCCGTCGAAGCCGCCGCGATCGTCGACCGCCGCGTCGCTCCCATCATCAACACCGTCACCCCGCGCCAGCTGGACAACATCGTGAAAGCCGCCATCCACCAGGCCGATCCCGAAGCCGCCCGAGCCGCCGCCGAGAAGAAGGCCAAGGAACGCGGCGTCTGGGCCGGCCAAGCCGACGAGCACGGCACCACCAGCCTCTACATCCGAGCAGACACCGGCGCCGTACTGCGCTTCAAGGCAACCCTTCGCCAGATCGCAGACGCCCTCGCCGACCTAGGCGACACCGCCATCCTCCCAGAGCGCATGGCCCGAGCCGTCGACATCATCAGCGACCCAGCCCTGACCCACGAACTCCTTACCGTCGCCCACCACCTCACCAAGTCACCCCCTGCAACCTCTTCCGCGACGGACAGCTCGGTACCACCAGATCGCTCCGGCCGGGATCCAGCCCGTCCCAGCGACGTGCCAGATGACGGATCACCCGGCGCGTCGGCTCCCCATACCCCAACCGCCGACGCTGACGCCGAACCGCCTGCGGCCGCTCACCGTGAACTCCGCCGGCGACTGGCCGAGATCCGCCGTAACGCCTACGCGACCGGCATCGGAACGAAGGGACGCCGCCCCGCGCCCACCACCTTGTACGTACACATCACCGACGAAACCCTCCTCGACGGAGGCGGCGTCGCGCGCGTAGAGCGCTTCGGTCCTGTCTTCGCCGGCCGGCTCGAGCAACTGCTCGGCCACGGCCAGATCATCGTGAAGCCGGTGATCGACCTGGCCGAGAAGCTCGACGTCAACGCCTACGAGATCCCGCGAAAGATTCGCGAACAGGTCAAGCTCATTCACCCCGTCGAGCGATTCCCCTACGGATCAGCCGAAACAACCAACAGCACGGACCTCGACCACCTCAAGCCGTACGACTTCACCGACACCGGACCACCAGGCCAAACCAGCATCGCCAACCTCGCCCCGCTCCGGCGCTACAGCCACCGGGTGAAGACGCATGGGCGATGGACCGTCGAACGCCTCGACGACGGCACGCTGGACTGGACCACCCGCCACGGGTTCAGGTTCCGCGTCTCCCACACCGGCACCCGGCGGATTGATCCCCCTTAGGGACAGGCCGGGCGGAAGCCGTAGCCCTTCTCCTTGAGGGTTTTCAGGATGGTCGGGAGGGCGGCGACGGTTTGGCTGCGGTCGCCGCCGCCGTCGTGGAAGAGGAGCACCGAGCCGTCCTGTACTCCGGTGAGCACCCGCTGGACGATCGCGGCCTCTCCCGGGCGGCTCCAGTCGCGGGAGTCGAGGGTCCACAGGACGAGCTTCTTGCCGAGGGCCGTCGCGCGCTTCTTCACGATGCTGTTGATGCCACCGTACGGCGGGCGCAGGCAGCGCGGGGTGGTGTCGGTCTGCTCGAGGATGAGCCCGTCGGTGGCCTCGACCTGCTGCTGGAAGCTCGCCCAGGAGAGCTTGCGCAGATCGGGATGCGACCAGGTGTGGTTCTGGACGTCGTGCCCGCGATCGTGCACGCGCCGGGTCAGCTCCGGTGCTCTCTCCACCTCCTTGCCGACCGCGAAGAAGGTTGCCTTCGCGCCGTACTCGTCGAGGATGTCGAGGATCTTCGGGGTGTAGGCCGGGTCCGGGCCGTCGTCGAAGGTGAGGGCGACGAACTTCGTCGGCGCCGCGGGCGGTGGCAGCGCGGCGACCGGCTTACCCGCGTCCTGGCTGCACGCGGCGAGGGCGGTGAGTGCGGCGATCAGGGTCAGGACGAGCGTCAGTACGGCGTACGGGCGGGCTTCGAGCGGCGGACGACGGCTCATGCGTGCTCTCCAACGTGGGTGGCCTCACTACCTCACGCCCCCACCATCGGTCCGATCCCGGGCAAAACCGGGATCCACGCCGCTTCCGCGTCAACTACCACGGATACCGGACGCTCAGAGGCACCAGAGCGCATAGAAGGTGTAACCGCGCGCCTTGAGGGTTTTCAGGATGGTCGGCAGGGCGGCGACGGTCTGGCTGCGGTTGCCACCGCCGTCGTGCATGAGCACAATCGAGCCGTTGCGCACTCTGGTGAGCACTCGGCGCGCGATCACCGAACTACCGGGACGCGCCCAGTCGCCGGTGTCCACCGACCACATCGTGACCCGCTTGCCGAGCGCGGCCGCCCTCTTGGCGACCAGGCTGTTGGTGGCGCCGTACGGCGGCCTGAGGCAGCGCGGGGTGTAGCCGGTCTGGCGCCGGAGAGCCCGATCCGTCGACTGCACCTGCGACTTGAAGGTCGACCAGCGCACCTTGCGGAGATTCGGGTGCGACCAGGTGTGGTTCTGCACGCTGTGCCCGTACAGGTCGGCGCGTCGGGTCAAGTGCGGATGTCGCGCCACGTTCTGACCGATCTGGAAGAAGGTCGCCCGGACACCGTAGCGCCGGAGGATCGCCAGGATCTGCGCCGTGTACTTCGGATGCGGCCCGTCGTCGAAGGTGAGATATACGTACTTCGAGGCGGTCGCGGTCCGCGGCGCCAATGCCGCGGCCGGCGGCGCCATGGGGGCGGGCGTGCTCACCGCGGGCTGCTCGGGTACCGCCTCCGCCGCGAGACCGGCGGTCAGGGCCAGACCGATGCCCAGCGCAACGACCTGGGCCGGAAGACGAGGAATCATTGGTGCCCCCAGACGCCGATGGTGAAGACCTCGAAAAGACTGTTGTCTCTCCACCATCGACCCGCCGGCCCGGAATTACTAGAGCACCTGAGAGAGGAACTGCCGCAACCGCGGTGACTCGGCGGCCGTGAACAGCTGCTCCGGTACGCCGGACTCCACCACGACGCCACGATCCATGAACGCGACCTGATCGGCCACCTGCCGCGCGAAACCCATCTCGTGGGTGACGACGATCATCGTCATTCCCGCTTGGGCCAGGTCGGCCATCAGACCGAGGACGCCCTTCACCAGTTCCGGGTCGAGCGCCGAGGTCGCCTCGTCGAACAGCATCACCTCGGGCTTCATCGCCAGCGCGCGGGCGATCGCAACTCGTTGCTGCTGGCCACCGGAAAGGTTGCCCGGTCGCGCCGACTCCTTCTCCTTCAGTCCTACCAACTCGAGCTGCTCGCGGGCTGCCTCGATCGCGCCCTCCGTGGTCAGCTTCTTGATCTTGCGCAGCGGCAGGGTGATGTTCTCCAGCACCGTCTTGTGGGGGAACAGGTTGAAGTGCTGGAACACCATCCCGATGCGCCGCCGCAACTCGTCCGGGTTGCTTCGCAGTACCGACTCGCCACCGAGCCTGATGTCTCCCGCATCCGGTTCGAGCAACCGGTTGGTGGCCCGCAGCAACGTCGACTTGCCGGATCCGGACGGCCCGATCACACACGCGGTCTTGCCCGCCGGTACGGCGAGGTCGACGCCGCGCAGCACCTTGTTGTTGCCAAAGGCAAGCTCGATGCCGGTGAGCTCCAGGCTCGCCGCGGCCTCAACGATGGTCGGCATGGGTGAGCTCCTCGACCTCGAGATCGGCGGGACGGCCTTCGCGCAGCCGCTTGTCGAAGTAGTTGACCAGGTGGGTCAACGGGACGGTGATGATCAGGTAGAAGATTCCCGCGAGCAGCAACGGCGACAGGTTGCCGTTCGTCGCGGCGGAGTCCTGACCGATCCGGAACAGCTCTCGCTGACTGGCCAGCAAGCCCAGGAAGTAGACCAGACTGGATTCTTTGACCAAGGCAATGAACTGGTTGACCAAGGCCGGCAGGACCCGGCGTACGCCTTGGGGGATGACCACCAGCCGCATCCCGGAGGTGTAGCTGAAGCCGAGTGCCCGCGCTGCTTCCAGTTGGCCCTTCTCGACGCTCTGGATGCCGGAGCGGAAGATCTCACCGATGTAGGCGGCTGCGATCAGCGACAGCGCGAGGATGCCCAGCGGATACGGGTTCGGGCCCCACCAGTGCCGGGTGATCGGCGACAGTCCCTGGCCGATCAGCAGGATGGTGAGGATGGCCGGCAGACCGCGGAAGATGTCGGTGTAGACCTTCGCCGGCCACCGCAGCCAGCGTCGGCGGGACAGCCCCATCACCGCCACGATCATGCCGAGCACGGTGCCCAGCACGACCGAGGCGGCGGCGAGGATGAGGGTGTTGACCAGCCCCACCTTCAGCATCTCGGGCAGGACCGCCTCCATCGACTCCCAGTCGAGGAAGGTGTCTTTCAGAGTGGACCAGATGTCCATCTCAGCCGGCTGCGGGGGTGGCCGACGGCGCGGTGAACTTCACCGAACCGCTGCCGGGCTTGAAGTTCACCGGAACCGCGCGACCCGGGTAGTACTGCTCGACCAGCTTGGTCCAGGTGCCGTCGGCAATCACTTCGTCGAGCGCCTTGTTGACGGCCTCGCGCAGCGTGTCGTTGCTCTTGGCCACGGCGAACGCCATCGGTGCGTCGCTGAGTTCCTTGGCGGCCAGGATGACGGTGCCGCCGCCCTGCTCCTTGGCCATCTTCTCGCCGATCTCGGCGGGCGAGACCCAGGCATCGGCGGTGCCCGCCTTGAGCTGACCGAGCGCGGCGTTGTAGTTCGGCACCCGGACCGGGTTCAGGTTCTTCTGGGTGGCGTAGTCGTCCTGGACGGTGCCCTGGACAACGACCACCCGCTTGCCACTGAGCTCGTCGAAGCTCTTGATACCCGACGTCTTGGTGGTGTTCAGGCCGAGGTAGCCGAAGTCGTAGCCATTGCTGAAGGCAACCGTCTTCTTGCGCGCCTCGGTGACCGTGATGGACGAGCTGCCGAGGTCGAACTGGCCGCCGTTGACCTGCGAGAGCAGGGCGGAGAAGTCGGTGCCGACGAACTCGGGCTTCAGGTTCAGCTTCGCCGCGACCGCGGTGATCAGGTCGTTGTCGAAGCCGGTGAACTTGCCGTCCTTGACGTAGACGTTGGGCGGCGCGTCGGTGAGCGTACCGATCCGCAGCGTGCCCGCCTGGAGCAGGCCGAGATCGGGGCCTGAGGCATCGGACTTGTCGTCACTGCCGCAGGCTGCCAGCGCGACGGCCAGGGTGACGGCCGTACCAAGAGCGGCGAGGCGGCGGAAGGCGCTGATGGCGCGCACAGGTGTCTCCTTAGAACCAGGGTGTTCGGGTGTCGGTGGGGGTGACCCACCACCCGACGCTAACGCCGCCCGACCCCCTCGAATTCCACCCCGACAGCGGATGAGACGGCCCCGGAATGTCTACCTGCTTCGTGATATATGAGGTCAGCGATGGCGTTCGTAGTGGGCCACGGCGTCGTCGGTGCGGCCGGTGCCGTAGGTGAGGAGGAGCTCGGCGAGGCCGGGGGACTCGGCGGCGATCAGCTCCGCGGCCCGCTGGACTTCGCCGGCCGAGGCGACACCGCGGATGAGGTCCTGGATCTCCCGTACTACGGTGCGCGGGTCCGGGCGCTGGTCCGGGCGCGGGTTGCTTGCTGTGGGCATCGAGCTTGGCGGGGCGCTGGCCGGTGTCGATCGGGTGAAGGCGCCGGTACTGCCGCGAATGTCGTCCAGCTCGATCGCGATCTGCGGCTCCGCGAGGCCCTCCTCCGTGACGCGGTGGACGAGCAGGTCGAGCCGGTGGAGTCGCGACACCACGGCCGGGTTGCCGATTTTCACTCGCTGGCCGCTCATCAGTTGCGACAACATGGGCGCGGACAGGCCGATCGCCTCGGCGAGCCGGGCCTGGGTCAGGCCGAGGGTGCCGGCGATCCGGCGCATCAGCACGCCGAGCGGCTCGCCGTACAGTTCCGTCTGCTGCCGCAGGTTCTGCTCGGTCTGCTCCACGTCTCCATCTTCGCACCAGCGAACGCGCAAAGCCAGCCGGATCCGACTTGACATTCGCTATCGCAAACAGCAAAGATTGCGATAGCGAATTCACCTGGAGGAAGAAGATGACCCGAACGAAGGGCCCTCGCCGCCTCGCGGCCCTCGTCCTGCTCGCCGTCGGGCTGGCGTGGCTGCCGGCCGGGGCAGCGCAGGCCGATCCCGAGCCCGGCGACAGTGGCAAGTTGGTGCTGGTGCTCGACTCGTCGGGTTCGATGAAGGAACCGGCCGGTGACGGCAAGACGAAGATCGTCGCGGCCCGGACGGCCCTGGCCCAGGTCGTGAGCAAGTTGCCCGAGACGTCGCAGGTCGGTCTGCGCGTCTATGGCGCGACAGTCTTCAAACGCAGCCAGCCCGGCGCTTGCACGGACACTCAGTTGACCGTGCCGATCGGCACCGGGAACCGGCCTCAGTTGCTCACGGCGATCTCCGCCTACAAGCCGTTCGGTGAGACTCCGATCGGGTACGCATTGCAGCAGGCGGCGAAGGATCTCGGGCCAACCGGCCAGCGCACGATCGTGCTCGTCTCGGACGGTGAGGCCACCTGCGCCCCGGACCCGTGCCTGGTCGCCCAGGAGATCGCCAAGCAGGGCATCGACCTGAAGATCGACGTGGTCGGATTCCGGGTCGGCGCGAAGGCGCGCAGTCAGTTGCAGTGCGTTGCCCGTGCGGGCCGCGGCGACTACTACGACGCCGACTCCACCATCGACCTCGAGGCCGGCCTGGATCGCCTGTCCACCCGCGCCTTCCGGCCGTTCCGCATCTCCGGTACGCCGGTGACGGGCGGCCCACAGCAGGAAGGTGCGCCGGTGCTCGCCCCCGGTCACTACTCGGACAAGTTCACCACCAGCCCGACGGCGAAGTACTACCTCATCAAGCGGACCATCCCGGGGTCGACCCTGCGGGCCGGCGTCAGTTTCCGGCGGCCGTCGGGTGGCAGCCTGGTCATCCAGACGGAGGTCAAGCTCGACACCGTCGACGGCAAGAACTGCGGCTGGAGCTATCCTCGCGCCTTCGAAGGCCACCAGGGACTGGCGACCGGTACCGCGTCGAGCTGGTCCGACTGGCAGAAGGAGTGTGCCGAGTCCGACCAGATGGTCCTCACGGTCTCACCGGGCAAGGACTACCGCGAACTCGCGGCCGTCCCGTACGAACTGCGGATCGACGAGGAGCCGCCGGTGACGTCGACCACGAACCTCCCGGCCGTGGCCGGCGACCCGGTGTGGGTGTCGATGCCCGGGTCCACTCCGCGCGAGATCGTCCCGGGCTCCAGCTTCGCTGACGCGCCGGTACTGGAGCCGGGCAGCTACAAGACCACGCTGATGCCGGGCGAGATGCAGCTCTACAAGGTCAAGGCGGACTGGGGTCAACGGATCCAGGCGCAGGTCACCGTGCCCCAACTCGCCGGCGCGACCGCTGAGGCCCTCGGCATGATCCGGTATGTCGACACCGCGGTGATTTCGCCGATCGGTGAAGACGTGTACGCCGTCTTTGCCAAGAAGACGCCGGGGACGGGTAAGCGTGGCGTCCTCACCAAACAGGGGATCGTGCACGGGATCACGACCAAGGAGATCCGTTACCTGAACCGCAACGGCCCCAACAACCAGGACCAGGGAACGTCGACGCCGGGCGAGTACTACGTCGCCGTGGGGCTCAGCCGCAAGGACGTGGACAAGGCATTCACGGTCCCGATGACCCTGACCATCGGGCTCCAAGGGACCGCGGGAGAGGGACGGCCGGAGTACGCCGACGGCGCGACACCGGTAACGGGCGACTCTGTGACGCCGACACCGACGCCGACCCTGACCTCGACCCCGGCGTCGAACGGGACCGCGGCGCCTTCCGATGAGAAGACCGTGGCCGGGGGACCGGTCAAGGACTCCGGTGACACCTCGTCCGGCGGTGATGTGCCGGTTGGGTTGGTCGCCGGCCTGGGTGGCGGTGCTCTGCTCCTCATGCTGGTGGGTGCGTGGGCAGTTCTGCGGCTCCGCAAGTCGTCCGCACCGCCTCTCCGCTGACCTACCTCCGCACAGGCCTCCCTGACCGCGCCCGGCTGTCCCCTCCAGCCGGGCGCGCCTGTCTGTGGAGTTCCGGTACCTTCTTGCGAGTGGAGGCGTTCGCTGGGCGGTATGTGCTGATCGATCTGGTCGGCACTGGCGGGATGGGTTCGGTGTGGCGCGCGTGGGACCTGCGGCGTAAGGGATATGTCGCCGCGAAGGTGCTCGGGCAGCACGATGCGGCGACCCTCCTGCGCTTCGTGCGGGAGCAGTCCTTGCGCATCGAGCATCCCCATGTGGTCGCGCCGCACGGGTGGGCTGCGGATGACGACAAGGTCGTGTTCGCGATGGACCTGGTCCGTGGCGGGTCGGTCGCCACTCTGCTCGGCGATCACGGGCCGCTGCCGGCGTCGTACGTCACGGTGCTGATCGATCAGTTGCTGCACGGTCTGTCCGCGGTTCATGCCGCCGGCATCATCCATCGTGATCTGAAGCCCGCCAACCTGTTGCTAGACGCAACCGGCACGGCGACGCCGCGACTGCGACTCTCGGACTTTGGCATCGCCGGCCTGATCGGCGAGCCGAGAATGACCCGCCACAGCACGATCCTCGGCACCCCCGGCTACATCGCCCCGGAACAACTGGCAGGCGCAGACCCGGACCCCCGCCAAGACCTCTACACCGCAGGCGCAGTAGCCGCCGAACTCCTCACCGGCGAACGCCCCACAATCACCGGCGACCTCCCTACCGGCCAGGGGCATGACGAGCTGTGGGACTTCATTCGACTACTCACCCAAAAAGATCCGGAGAGCCGCCCCACATCGGCCGCGGACGCCGGCCGCCTGCTGGCAACAACCGGCCTGCTCCCACCACCCGGCACCACCCCATGGACCGCCCAACCAGACCCACCCGAAGTCTTCGACCAACTCCCACCCCTCCCACCCACCTGGACCCCCACCGGTCCCAGCCCATCCCCAACGGACCCACCGCCTGCGCAAAGAGCCGAACAGTCACCCGCTGCTGCTCCGCCTGCTGCTGCCGCGGGGCAGACACCTGCGGTGGGGTCGGCTGGGGCTGCTGGTGGGCGGCGGCGTGGGCTGATTTGGGTAGCGGTTGGGTGTTTTGGGGGTGCGGCTGGGCTGCTTGGGGTGGTTGCGTGGCTGCTGCTGCGCTGACTGCTTGGCTTCTTCTGTGGGGTTAGTTCGAGGCGCGGAGGGTGCGCATTTTGGCGCGGGCGCCGCAGATGTTCATGGAGCACCAGCGGCGGCGGTGGCCGCGGCTGGTGTCCAGGAAGAGCAGCGTGCAAGTGGCGTCCTCACACTCGCGGATCGACTCCACATCGGGACCAGTCAGCAGATCGATCCCGTCGCGGGCAACAGCAGCCAGTACTGCGGAAGCCGTCGGTGCCGGATCCTCTCGATGCAGCACGCCCGAGCGGATCGCCACGCCCGGCACCGGTGTCGGCTGAGCGGCCCAATAGTTGACGATCTCCACATCGCCCGGCTCCGCGGAGGCCCGCCCGAGCGCCGACATCGTCAACCCGTAAAGGGCTTCCCGCAACGCCCGAGCCGCCTCCAGATCGGCCGGCCCAGCAGAAATCACACCCTGACCCGCCAGGCCGGCCTTCTCGGACCAGCGGGTCAGGTCTTCCGGAGTACGGAGGCGTTCGAGTGGTTCGGTCGTGCGTTTGCCGAGGGTGCCGAGGAAGTTCAGCACGGGGCGACCGCCGATGAACGGGAACGCGAGCAGGTCGACGGCCATCAATCCACCATCAATCCGTCTGGGTACCCGCCTGGCTGCGGGCGCTCGCCAGTTCGTACAGGAGGTTGTTGAGTGGCGTCGGGGTACCAGTTTGGCGGCCGAGTCTGACGACGGCGCCGGTCCAGGCTTCCAGTTCTGAAGGCCTTCCGGCCTTGATGTCGCGTTGCAGCGAAGTCGTTCCGGCCTCCGGCAAGCTGTCGAGGAAAGCCAGAGTGTTGTCGACGGCATCGGCCGGCAGTTCGACTCCGGTCGCCTTCGCGACCTGCCTGATCTCGTTCATGCTGTCGACGATCAACTGGCGAGTACCTGGACGACTTCGCAGTACGCCGAATGGCGCGTCGGCCAACGTCGCGACGGCGCCGAACGATCCGAGCGCGAGGAACTTGCTCCACAGCGCGACCCAGACATCGTCCGGTACGACGGCGGTCAGCTTCGAGGCCTGCAGCGCGTCGCGCAGCCGCTCGACCCGCTCGCTCGTCCGGTTGTCCCACTCGCCGAACGTCAGCTTCCCGAGCCCGCCGATGTGCCGCACCCGTCCCGGGCCGTCCAGGAACGCGATGATCTCGACCGCACCCGGCAGTACTGCGCCCTGCCCGACAACATCCGCCACCTGACGCGGCGCCTCCACCCCGTTCTGAGTGGTGATGACCGCGGTGCCCTCGCCGATCAGTGGCTTGAGCGTCCGCACCGCGGCATCGAGCTGCCACGTCTTCACACCAAGCAACACGTAGTCGACCGCACCGATCTCCGCCGGATCGTCACTAGCCACGACCGAGCCAACGGTGAAGTCACCCGCCACGCTCTCAACCGCCAACCCGTCCCGCCGCAGCGCGGCCAACTGCTCACCTCGCGCCACAAACCTCACGTCGTACCCCGCCTCGGCCAGCCGCCCACCGAAGTACCCGCCGACCCCACCCGCACCCAGCACCGCGATCCTCATCGTCATGCCCCAGATGTTACCGCTCAAACCGGTAACCGACCAGTCATCATGAATATGACCAGACCTGTACCGATCGCGGGTGAACTCGTAGCCTCGCGGGATGCCGATCACGAACGAAACCAAGCACCAACGGGCGATCGGTGCGGTCCTCGACCAGTTCGCCCAGCGGGGCATCTACCTCGCCGTTCGCACTCACAAGAACTCGTACCGGCTGGACACCGCCGGCCAGAAGCAGCGCATCCGTGTCTACGGCAAGTTCGGCGAGGACTGGCAGACCGATGACTGGCAGCGAGATGCCGCCGACGAGACCTACGACGTCGTCGTGCTGGTGGACTTCGCCGAACCTGTGCCGGTTCTGTTCCTGGTTCCCGGCGACGAGTGGAGACGGATGCTCGAAGCCCACTCCGTCCCCGAGCGCTCCAACAGGCACCAGGCCGTCCCGAAGAGCCGCGTGGTCCAGTGGCTGTATCGCTGGGATGTCATGGATTGATCGCAGGAACCGGACCGATAAGTATTTGTCGTGATCTGCTTGCTGGTTCGGTGCGGGTCGGGGCAGCGCGGCGTGGGGTTCGGGCGGGGTCGGCGCGCCGGTCTGCGACGTGAGCGCGGGTGGGGTGGCTGATGTTCCAGGATGTGACCTAGGTCGTGGCGGGATTGTGGGGGCGTGGCACACTTCAAGTACGAGTGAACCCACTCGCGTGCTCCGGGGTCGGTGTAATTCCGAGCCGGCGGTGATAGTCCGCGACCCGGCCGTAGCAGGATCTCGGCCGGTTGACCTGGTGGAATTCCAGGACCGACGGTGAAAGTCCGGATGGGAGGCGCACGCGATCGGCGTGCGCTCCGGCGTCTCGCGAGCGAGCCGTCGGGTCCGCGCGTGCGCCGGTTGTCATGGCCCCGGTGTGCGTCCGTGACAACGAGGGACCTGTCAGTGAAGAACGCCTCGCCGATCGACATCGCCTGGATGCGTCGTGCTGTCGAGCTGGCCGCGCGCGGTGTCGGCTCCACCCATCCGAATCCGGTCGTCGGCTGTGTCATCACCGCCCGCGACGGGCATCCGGTCGGCGAAGGTTTCCACGCCTATCCGGGCGGCCCGCATGCCGAGGTCGAGGCGCTCGCGATGGCGGGCGACCGGGCCCGCGGCGGTACGGCGTACGTGACGCTGGAGCCGTGTAACCACACCGGCCGGACCGGGCCGTGTGCGGATGCGCTGATCGCGGCCGGGATCGCGCGGGTCGTGTACGCCGTACCGGATCCGAACCAGCAGGCCGCCGGGGGTGCCGAGAAGCTCGCGGCCAAGAACATCCGGGTGGTTCAAGGCGTGCTTCAGGATGAAGCCGAAGCCGTGAACCACGTCTGGCTGCACAGCGTGCGTCAGGGCCGCCCGTTCGTCACCTGGAAGTTCGCCACCACACTCGACGGGCGCTCGGCCGCGCCGGACCGGTCGAGCAAGTGGATCACCGGCCCGCTCGCTCGCGCCGACGTGCACCGGAAGCGGGCCGAGTGCGATGCGATTGCCGTCGGCACCCAAACCGTGCTGACCGACGACCCCGAGCTGACCGTGCGCGACGAGCAGGGCCGCCCGGCCGCGCGGCAGCCGCTTCGCGTCGTGGTCGGCGATCGGACGATCCCGCTCACCGCCAAGGTGCGCAACGACCGCGCCGAGACACTGCTGCTGCCCACGCACGACCCGGCCGAGGTGTTGCGTCAGCTCGACGACCACCAGATCCGGCATCTGTGGCTCGAAGGCGGTCCGACCCTCGCGGCCGCGTTCCTGCGGGCCGGCCTGGTCGACCAGATCGTCGCGTACGTCGCGCCGGCGTTCCTCGGCTCCGGCTTTTCCGCGATCGGCGACCTCGGCGCGGAATCGATCGACCACCTCAAACGGTTCCACCTTGCGGACGTCACTCGCTTCGGCGACGACGTCCGGCTCACCCTGACTCCGCTGGGAGGAAAGTAGATGTTCACCGGAATCATCGAAGAACTCGGCACGGTCGAGTCCCTGGACCTGCTCGACGGCGACGCCGCGCGGCTCACCATCCGCGGCCCGAAGGTGACCGAGGACGCCGGCCACGGTGACTCGATCTCGGTGAACGGCTGTTGCCTCACGGTGATCGAGCACGGCGACGGCACCTTCACCGCCGACGTGATGCGCGAGACGTTGCAGCGCACGAGTCTCGGCAGCGTCGAGAAGGGTTCGAAGGTCAACCTCGAACGCGCGGTCGCCGCACACGCGCGGCTGGGCGGCCACATCGTCCAGGGCCACGTTGACGGCGTCGGCACGATCGCGAGCCGTGAGCCCGCCGAGCACTGGGAGCTGGTCCGGATCGCGGCGCCCGCGGAAATCCTGCGGTACGTCGCCGAGAAGGGTTCGATCGCCGTCGATGGCGTCTCGCTCACGGTCACCGATGTGGACGACGCCACCGGCACCTTCGGGATCAGCCTGATCCCGACCACGCTTGAGCTGACCGTGCTGGGTCAGAACAAGATCGGCGACACCGTCAACCTCGAGGTCGACGTCATCGCCAAGTACGTCGAACGCCTACTCACCGCGAGCACCAAGCCCGGAGATAACGCATGAACCTCTTCGACTGGTTGCTGCACTCGCAGCTCAGCATCGGCGGCTCGCACGTCCTGACCCGCGAGATCGTCGGCAACGTCTTCGGGCTCGGCAGCGCGCTGTTCGGGATGCGCCGGCTGGTCGCGGCCTGGCCGGTCGGCATCGTCGGCAACGTTCTACTATTCACCGTTTTTGTTGGTGGATTGTTCGACAACCCGCAGGACAAGGACCTCTGGGGCCAGGCCGGGCGGCAGGTCTTCTTCGCGCTCGTCAGCCTCTACGGCTGGTACCGCTGGTACCAGACCCGCCACGGTGGCGCGGCGACCGGAGTACAGCCGCGGTGGGCGACGACTCGTCAGCGGCTCGAGCTGCTGGGCGCCGCGGTTGTCCTCTACGCAATCGCGTACCCGGTGCTGAAGGCCTTGGGCTCGTGGGGACCGCAGTGGGACGCGTGGATCCTGACCGGCTCCATCCTGGCGACGTACGGGATGGCGCGCGGGTACGTCGAGTTCTGGCTGATCTGGATCGCGGTGGACGTCGTCGGCGTACCACTGCTGCTGCAAGCGAAGTTCTACCCGTCGGCGGCCATGTACGTCGTCTACGGGCTCTTCTGTGTCCTCGGATTCGCGTCGTGGTGGCGGATCCAGAATCGCGAGGCGGCCACTCCGGCCACTCCTGAGCCAGTGACGGTGGGCTGACCGATGGGCGAGGTACTGAAGCTCGACACGATCGAGCATGCGATCGACGAGATCCGGGCCGGGCGGCCCGTGATCGTGGTCGACGACGAGGACCGTGAGAACGAGGGCGACCTGGTGTTCGCGGCCTCCAAGGCGACACCCGAACTGCTGGCGTTCCTGATCCGCTACAGCTCCGGGGTGGTCTGCGTCCCGATGGAGGCCGCGGAGCTCGACCGGCTGGGCATCCCGTTGATGACACCGCACAACCGCGAGCGGCTCCGTACGGCGTACACGATCTCGGTGGATGCCCGCGACAACGTCACCACCGGCATCTCGGCCGCCGACCGCGCACGGACGATCCGGGTGCTGGCCGATTCGGCGTCGGAGTCATACGACCTGGTGCAGCCCGGGCACGTGTTCCCGCTGCGGGCGCGCGAAGGCGGCGTACTGGTGCGGCCGGGTCACACCGAGGCCTCACTGGATCTCGCCCGGCTGGCCGGCCTCAGGCCGTCCGCGGTGATCGCCGAGCTGGTGAACGACGACGGAACGATGAAGCGCGGCGGCGACCTGCGCACGTTCGCCGACGAACACGGCCTGGTGCTCGTCTCGATCGAGGACCTGATCCGGTACCGGCGACGGACCGAGAGCCAGATCAAGCGGGTCGCCACCACCACCCTGCCGACCCGGTACGGCGATTTTGTTGCCCACGGCTACCGGAACACCATCGACGGGACCGAGCAGCTCGCCTTGGTCCGTGGCGAGCTCGGTGACGGGCCGACCCTGGTCCGATTGCACTCGGAATGTCTGACGGGTGACGTGTTCGGTTCGCTGCGCTGCGACTGTGGTCCGCAGCTCGACGAGGCGATGCGCCAGGTCGCGGCCGAGGGCGGCGTCGTGGTCTATCTGCGGGGGCACGAGGGCCGTGGGATCGGGCTGCTGCACAAGCTGCAGGCGTACGAGTTGCAGGACGCGGGCCGCGACACGGTCGATGCGAACCTCGACCTCGGCTTGCCCGCCGACGCCCGCGACTACGGCACCGGCGCGCAGATCCTGGCCGACCTCGGCATCACGTCGGTCAAGCTGTTGACCAACAACCCGGCCAAGCTGGCCGGCGTCCAGGGCTACGGCATCGACGTGATCGAGCGCCTCGGCATCTCGATCGACCCGACCGAGCACAACCTGCGGTACCTGCGGACCAAACGCGACCGGATGGGGCACCACCTGCCCACCGGCACTGACGAGAACGGAGCCGGCTGATGTCGGGCAGCGGAGCACCCACCATCGAAATCCCGCAAGCTGAGGGCGTCCGGGTCGCGGTCATCGCGGCCCAGTGGCACCCCCAGGTGACCGACTCGCTGGTCGCCGGTGCCGAGCGAGCACTCGCGGCCTCGGGCGTCACCGATTACAAGGTGGTCCGGGTGCCCGGCTCCTTCGAGTTGCCCGTCGCGGCGCTGCACGCAGCGAAAGGCGGGTACGACGTCGTGGTCGCGCTCGGCGTCGTGATCCGTGGCGACACCCCGCACTTCGAGTACGTCTGCCAGGCGGCGACCGAGGGGCTGATGCGAGTCGCGGTCGACACCGGCGTACCGGTCGGCTTCGGTCTGCTGACCTGTGACAACGACCTGCAGGCCCTCGACCGCGCGGGCCTTCCCGACAGCCGCGAGGACAAGGGCTACGAGTCAACCCACGCAGCCCTCGCCACTCTGCTTGCCACTCGCGCGCTTTAGCGGCTGACAGTGGTCTCCTGCTGCATCCACGACAGTTTTTCGGGGTTGCGGACGTAGTACAGGCCGCTGATGAGGCCGTCCTCGATGAGGAGGGCCATCACGCCGTCCAGCTCGCCGTCGAAGTAGACGGCGACCGCTGGGCTGCCGTTGACCTGGACCGGTTCGACCGTCAACTGGTTGGTGACCCGGCCCAGGCCGCCCATCATCAGGCGTCCCACCTTGTCGGCGCCCAGGATCGGGCGCTGGACGGTCTGCTTGATGCCGCCGCCGTCGCCGAGCAGGACAACGTCCGGCGCGAGGATGTCGATCAGGCTCTGCAGGTCGCCGGTGGTGACCGCCTTCTGGAACGCCTCGACAGCGCCTTTCGACTCGGCGGCTGACACCACTCCACGCGGCCGGCGGGCGGCGACGTGGTTGCGCGCCCGGTGCGCGATCTGGCGAACCGCGGCCGAAGTCTTGCCGACGGCTTCCGCGATCTCGTCGTACTCGAGCGCGAAGACATCGCGCAGGACGAAGACCGCCCGCTCGGTCGGGGTGAGCGTTTCGAGGACCAGCAGCATCGCCATCGAGACGCTGTCGGACAGTTCGACGTCGTCCGCCACGTCGGGCGCGGTCAGGAGCGGCTCGGGCAGCCAGGAGCCGACGTACGACTCCTTGCGCCGGCCCAGTGACCGCAGTTTGTTGAGCGCCTGCCGGGTGGTGATCCGGACCAGGTACGCGCGGGGCTCCCGGACGGTTTCAAGGTCGACCTGCGCCCAGCGCAGCCAGGTCTCCTGCAGGACGTCCTCCGCATCCGTGGCCGAGCCGAGCATCTCGTAGGCAACGGTGAAGAGCAGGTTGCGGTGGGCAACGAACACCTCGGTGGCGGAGTCCATCTGCTTGCTCCTGTCTGATCGCACTGGCCGGGTCAGTCATCAGACACCGGCCGGCGCCGCCTTGTGACAAGTGTGCCGGGTAATCCACGTCACGTCGCCGGGCCGTCACAGGGAGCGGCTCGGCGGTGCCTTGTGGTCAAACACAATCACCCAAGGAGTCCACGATGGAAGCTCGTCTGAACCTGATGACCAACCCGGCGTCCGGGAAGCTCATGAAGCACTTCATCGCGATGCATCGGCTCATCAGCGAGTCGTCGCTGCCCGCCGCGACCCAGCATCTGGTGACGCTGCGGGCGAGCCAGATCAACGGGTGCTCCGTCTGCACCGACATGCACTCGAAGGACGCGTTGCACGCCGGTGAGACGCAGGACCGGCTCAACCTGGTCGCGGCCTGGCGGGAGGCCGGTGTGTTCACCGAGGAAGAGCGCGCGGCGCTGGAGCTGACCGAGCAGGGCACCCGGGTCGCCGACGCGGCCGGTGGGGTCAGCGACGACGTGTGGGCGAATGCCGCCAAGTACTACGACGAGGACCAGCTCGCCACGCTGGTCTGCCTGATCAGCCTGATCAACACCGCCAACCGGCTCAACATCATCGTCCAGCAGCCCGTCGGCAACTACCAGCCCGGCCAGCTGGGCTGACCGGAACGGCGACCTGGCATGGTCAGGCGGTGCGCGTGTGGCGCATCTTCCAGTTGCTGTGCCAGGTCTGGCCGCCGTCGGTCGAGAAGAGTTGCTCCCAATGCGACTTCTGGGAGCCGGGTGTCCAGACGAAGCGGACGTCGATCGGCTGGCCCTCCCAGGTGTCCGGGCCCTCGAAGATGCCGATGCCGTCCTCGGTGAAGGCGCCGATGACCGGCGACTCGAGTTTGCCCCGCAGGCTGTTGATCCAATGGATGGACCAGGTCCTGGTCTTCGGGTTGTAGAGCCTGAGCGTCGCGCCGCGGAAACCCTCGGACGGGTACCAGCCCTCGTCGAAGCTGATCGAGCCGTCGAAGTACGTGAAGGCCTTCAGCTTCGACGTGAGCTCGTACCACTCGGCCGGCTCGCCCAGCGGCGGCCGCCGCCGTTCGTTGTGCATGTCCCACTCGCCGACCTGGAAGTCGAAGTCGCCGGTCACCTTCGGGATGTCGACCCGCGGTGGTGCGGTGTCGCGCCGGGTGAAGTCCATCGTCCAGTTGACCTCCCAGGTCTCGCCACCGTCCTCGGAGAACGACTGCTCCCAGTGCGCCGTCGTCGCGGTGATGTCAGACCAGGCATAGCTGACCAGGATCGTCCGGCCGTCGAGCTGTTCCTCGCCGACCAGCCAGCACGACCTGCCGTCGTCGGACCAGCGCCCCCGCACCGGCGGATTGACCTCCATCGTCTTGCTGCTGATCCAGTAGATCGTCCAGTCCTTCTCGACCGGATCGAACAACCGCACCGACATCCCGTACGACGACTTGGTCGGGAACTGCATCTCGTCGATGCTGATCGCGCCGTCGAAGTGGGTCCGCGCGGTGCACGTCCCGTCGTACTCCTCCCACTCGTCGCTGCCGACGAACACCTTGGCCAGCCGCCGGTGCCGTACGTCGAAGTGCCCGGTCAGGAAGTCGAAGTCGCTGGTCAGCTTCGGGAAGGTGCCACGCGGGGTGAACGTCATCGTCCAGTTGCTCTCCCAGGTGGCGCCGTCGTCGGCGGAGAAGAACTGCTCCCACACCGGTACGTCGCCCTTCGTCCAGCGGAAGCGGACCTCCACCGGCTTCCCGTCGTGCTCGTCGGTCCCCTCGAGGATGCCGACCCCGTCCGGTCCGAATCCGCCATAAACAGGTGGCTCCAGCACGTGGCGCGAGCTGTTGATCCAGTAGATCGCCCAGGTGCCGGCTTCGACGTCGTACAGGCGAACCGTCATCCCGTCGAAGTCCTCGGTCGGGAAGATCGTCTCGTCGATGCTGACGGCACCGTCGAAGAGCGTGTATGCCTCCGACGTGCCGGGGAACTCGCGCCACTTGTCGCTGCCCGTCAGCGGCGCGGTCAGGCGGCGGTGCTGCACGTCCCACTGGCCGACGAAGAAGTCGAAGTCGCCGGTGACCTTGGGGACGTCGAGCGCCGGCGGTTCGGTCGCGCGCCGGGTCAGGTCCATCGTCCAGTTGGTCTGCCAGGTTTGGCCGCCGTCCTCGGAGTACGCCTGCTCCCAGTGCGCGGTCTCCTCGGTGACGCCGGACCAGCGCAGTCGGACGGGGATCCGGCGATCGCCGAGGTCGTCCTCGCCGTACAGGGTGCAGACGCCGTTGGACCAGCTGCCGCGGACCGGCGGCTGGAGCCGGCCCGTGCGGCTGTCGACCCAGTAGATCGTCCATGCGTCGTCGGCCGGGTCGTACAGGCGCAGTGACATCCCGTACCGGCCTTTGCTCGGGAAGCGCGCCTCGTCAACGCTGACGGCGCCGGCGAAATGGGTCCGCCCGGTGCAGGTGCCGGCGAACTCCTCCCACTCGCCGCTGGGCTGCAGGACGCGGTTGACCACGTCGAAGTGGCCGACCAGGAAGTCGAAGTCGTCGGTGACCTTGGTGATTCTGCTCATGACCACAGCCTCGCGCCTATACCTGACAGCGAATGGCAGTGATTCGGGCTAACCTCGGAGTATGCGTTCGAGTCGGCTGCTGCAGATCCTCCTGCTTCTGCAGACGCGCCGTCAGCTCACCGCCCGGGAGCTCGCCGAGGAGTTGGAGGTCTCGCTCCGGACGATCTATCGGGACGTCGAGGCGCTCGCCGCGGCGGGAGTTCCTGTGTACGCCGACCAGGGTCGCGCCGGCGGCTATCGGCTGGTCGACGGCTACCGCACCAAACTCACCGGGCTCAACGAGGGCGAGGCGGCAGCCCTGTTTCTGGTCGGGATGCCGGGACCGGCGGCGGCGCTCGGGTTGACCGAGCAGACCAGCGCGGCCGAGCTCAAGCTGCTTGCCGCGCTCGCGCCGGATCAGCGGGATCGCGCCGGCCGCCTGAAGAACCGCTTCCACCTCGACATGCCCGCGTGGTACCGGGACGCGGAGGACTCGCCGTACCTGTCCTCGGTCGCGTCGGCGGTCATGGAGGACCGCCGGATCAAGGTGCTCTACCGGCGCTGGGAGGCGCCGCGGGAGGTCGAGCGGACGCTCGAACCGTACGGGCTGGTGCTGAAGAACGGCAGTTGGTACGTCGTCGCCGCGACGAAAGGTGGCGTGCGGACGTATCGCGTCTCCAACATCCTGCAGCTCGCGCCGACCGACGAGGCGTTCACCCGGCCTGGCGACTTCGACCTCGCGGGGTTCTGGCAAGCGCACCTGGATCGCTTCGAGCAGCAGCGGTTCACCGGCGAGGCGCTGGTCCGGATCTCAGCGTGGCTGGTGGCTCGCCTCAGCGACCTCTCGGCGGCGCCGCTGCTCAAGGCGGTCGCGGACAGCGGCGCGGAGCCGGACGCGGACGGCAGCGTCACGGTCGCGCTACCGATCGAGTCGCCGGGCCACGCCGCACAGCAGCTGATCCGCTACGGCAAGGCTTTGGAGGTTTTGGAGCCGCCCGAGCTGCGCGCCGAGCTCAAGCGGCTGGCCGAGGAAGTCAGCGAGCTGTACTCCTGATCAGTTCCTCCGGTACTGCGTACTGCGTGTTGCCGTGGTACCCGGTCACGGTCGTGGCCATCGTGAGCGAGTTGAGCAGCGCTTCCTCGGTCGCTTCAGTGGTTGCGTTGAAGACGTCCTTCAACGCTTTGTCCCTCATCGGCACGGCTGCCCGGTTGGTGCTGAAGGCGATCGCGTAGTCGCCGCTGCCCGGGGAGAAGTCGGAGCCGACCCGGCCCATCGCGAAGATGGCTCGTCGAGCGACCCGGCCCAACTGCCGGGCATCCAAGGGCAGGTCGGTGGCGACGACGATCATGCAGGAGTTTCCCTCCGGCGCGGCCTTCTCCACCGGAGGCTTGATCGGCGTCCCCAACACGGTCAGGGTTCCGGAGAAGTTGGACTGCACCAGGACTCCGACGAGGCCGTCGGCGACGGCGCGGGACGACGTACCGATGCCTGCTTTGAAGCCGAGGGCGCCCGTGCCGGTGCCGGCTCCGACGTTGCCCTCCGCGGGTAGGTCCGCGGAGGCCGAGTCGAGAGCGGCGAAGACGTGCTCGGGCGTGATCGGCCGCGAGCGGATGTCCGACAGATAGCCGTCGTTCGTCTCGCCGACCACCGGGTTGAGGCTCGTCGCCGACGGATCGCGCTCCAGAAGCCAACTGAGCAACGCATCCGCGACCCGGAACACCGACAGCGTTCCGGTCAGCAGGATCGGCGTCTCGACCACGCCCAGCTCGTCCACCTGCGTCGAGCCGACCAGCTTCCCGTACCCGTTGCCCACCGCAACCGCCGCGGGCAGCCCGGCAGCGAAGTCCGGTGGCACGATGGCGGTCACCCCGGTGTTCAGCGCACCCGTCGCCAGCGTCGTCTGCCCGACCAGCACCCCCGGTACGTCGGTGATGGCATTCAGTGGCCCGGTCGGCAGAACGCCCGGCACAACCCCCAGCTCACGAATTCGCATGCCAGCTATCGTCGGGCAGATGGTCGAGAAGTTGCAGCGAATTAGCGGCCGGGTGTGGCTCTACCCCCACGATCCGGACTCCGACGCGATCCGTGCCTCGGTCGCGATGATCGTGGACGACGGCGGCAACGTGCTCGTCGACGCGGGCAACAGCCCGCAGCACGCCCGCGAGATCCAGCAGGCGATCGCCGCCGCCGGTCTGGACCAGCCGACCACGCTCGTCTACACGCATCACCACTGGGACCACACCTGGGGAGCCTGCGCGTGGGGTGACATCGAGACCGTCGCTCACTCATCGGCGACGGAGCTCCTCGAGGTGGAGGCCGCGCGGCCCTGGAGTCATCAGTACCTCCGCGACCAGGTCGCCGAGAACCCGAAACTCGGACCCAGCTTCCGGGCCCGGGCACTCGCCGTGCCCGACTGGAGCGACTTCGCCATCCGGCTCCCGGACCGCACCTTCGAAGACCAGCTCAGCCTGCGTACCGGCGTACAGGTGCGGCATGTGGGTGGGCGGCATGCGGCTGATTCCTCGGTGGTCGTCGTGCCGGATTCGGGCGTGATGCTGCTCGGGGACTGCTACTTCCCGCCGCCGTTCCACCTGCGGACCGACGACGACGGGATCGACTTCGCGATGGCGAAACGGCTGCTCGCCGAGGGGCATCGCTGGTACGTCGACGCGCACTCGCCGCCGCGGGAAAGTCCGGAGAGCGAGACCTGAGCGCAACCGGCCGGGCGGCGACCTCTAGGCTGGAGCCGCGATGAAGACCTTTGACGAACTCTTCGCCGAGCTGGGCGAGAAGGCGCTGACCCGACCGGAGGGCTCCGGCACGGTGGCAGCGCTGGATGCCGGCGTGCACACGATCGGCAAGAAGCTGGTCGAGGAGGCCGCCGAGTCCTGGATGGCCGCCGAGCACGAGGGCAAGGAACGGGCCGCGGAGGAGCTGAGCCAGCTGCTCTACCACGCGCAGGTGATGATGCACGCGCTCGGCCTGAGCCTCGACGACGTGTACCGACATCTGTAGGAGAGCACCTACAGACCAGGTTCACCCCTCTCCGAAAGGCCGTTCATGCTGCGCGTCGCAGTACCCAACAAAGGCTCGCTGAGCGAGGCCGCCACGTCCATCCTGGCCGAGGCCGGCTACCGGCAGCGCCGGACCACTAAGGACCTGTCCCTGACCGACCCGGACAACGGGGTCGAGTTCTACTACCTGCGCCCGCGCGACATCGCCGTGTACGTCGGTGAGGGCACCCTCGACGTCGGCATCTCCGGCCGCGACCTGGTGCTCGACTCGCACGCCGACGCGGACACCATCCTGGAGCTCGGCTTCGGTGGCTCGACCTTCCGGTTCGCCGGCCGCCCGGGCGTCGCGCAGTCGGTGAAGGACCTGCAGGGCAAGCGGATCGCCACCTCGTTCGCCGGCATTCTGCGCGACCACCTGGACGAGAACGGCGTGGATGCGGCCGTCGTCAAGCTGGACGGCGCGGTGGAGTCCGCGGTCCAGCTCGGTGTCGCGGACGTGATCGCCGACGTCGTCGAAACCGGTACGACGCTGCGCCAGGCGGGCCTGGAGGTGTTCGGCGAGGTGATCCTCAAGTCCGAGGCGGTGCTGATCAAGCGGCGCAGCGTCGAGCAGCCGGCCGGGCTGGATCAGCTGGTCCGCCGACTCGAGGGCGTCCTGGTCGCCCGCAACTACGTGATGATGGACTACGACATCCGCGCCGAGGCGGTGGAGGCCGCGAACGCGGTCGCGCCCGGGCTGGAGTCGCCGACGGTCTCGCCGCTTCATCGCGA
Source organism: Kribbella sp. CA-294648 (assembly GCF_050943845.1). NCBI lineage: Bacteria > Bacillati > Actinomycetota > Actinomycetes > Propionibacteriales > Kribbellaceae > Kribbella > Kribbella sp. CA-294648. The sequence continues at coordinate 6,539,914 of NZ_CP191981.1, read as the reverse complement.
AGGCTGGGTCGCCGTCCGGGTGATGGTGCTCCGAGCCGACGCGCAGCGGATCATGGACCAGCTCTGGGAGGTCGGGGCGCGCGCGATCCTGACCACCGACATCCACGCCTGCCGGATCTGAGCGATGACCCCGAAGACGTTGTGGACGTTCCGGCCGTGGGCGATCGCGATGATGGCCGGCGTGATGGGACTGTCGATGATCGCGGTCTTCGGGGTGATCTGGTTCCAGCTGTCGTCCGACGCCCGCGACACGTTCACCTTGTTCCAGCGGCTCACCCTGCTGGCGTTCTTCGGCACCGTGCTCTATCTGCTGTACCGGATGGGGACGGTGAGCGTCTCGGCGTACGAGGACTGCTTGCGGGTGCGGAACGTCTTCCGCAGCTACCGGTACGAGTGGACCGATGTGAAGGCGCTGCGGTTCCGCGCGGGTGACCCGTGGCTGCAGCTGTTCGACGCCGAGGGCAACCGGCTCGGCATACTGGCTGTGCAGGCGTCGGAGGGATCACGAGCGAGCCGCGCGGCCAACGAACTGGCCGCGGTGGCTCGCTCGCACGGAGCCGGCTCGGGCAAACCTGCCTAGACGCTGATCGTGAAGCTGGTGGCGTGGTCGTTGCCGGGCTTCAGTACTACGAGGTCGTCACCGCTGATGAATGCGTCCGGGGGACAGGTCATCGGCTCGACGGCCAAGCCGGCGCGACCGAGGGCGCCTGCGGTGTAGAGCTGCATCCACTTGGTGTCGCTGGTGAGCCGGGCGGTGTTGCCGGTCTCGGGGTCGGTCAGGCGGACTTCCCAGGTCGGCGGCAGTCCGGTGAATGCGTTGTCGATGTCGAGATCGCCCAGCTTGTGAGCCTGCTGGAAGTCGTACTGCGAACCCGCGACGGGGGCGAGGCCGATCGGGCTCAGCTTGTCGGGGGTTACCTCGAGCCAGCTTTCGGCGGTGAACTCGAGCTCGCACTCGTCGATCTGGCGTCCGACGGTGAGATAGGGGTGTGAGCCGTAGCCGTACGGCGCGTCGCTCGTGCCGATGTTGGTGGCGCGGGCGGTGATGGTCAGACCGGTGGTGGGGTCGAGCTGGTAGGTGAGGGTGAGGTCGAGCTGGTGCGGGTACCCCGGTTGGCCGTGCAGGCGGTGGGCGAGCTCGACGAAGGACTCGTCGGTGCCGTCGTCGCCCCGCTCCCAGTTGGCCCAGCGGGTCAGGCCGTGGATCGCGTTACTCCGCGGCGGCTCGGTCAGGTAGAGCTGCTGGTCGACACCTTGGAAGGTGTACTTGCCATCGGTGATCCGGTTCGGCCACGGCATCAGATGCTGCCCGATCCCGGCTTTGGCTGGCTGATCCTCCGGATACCCGATCACCACCTCCCGCGCGGCGTACGAGAGCCCCCGCAGCCCACCACCCACACTCACCACGGTGCCGACGTACTCCCCGGCCCGAATCTCCCACTGCGCACCCGACGGCAAAACACTCATGCCGACCATCCTCTGTTATTTCAGCTGGCGGCTGAGTTGTGGGGGAGGTTCACGGACTTGGTGATGAGTTCTGTGGCTGGGTTGTGGGGGGTGGTGGGGTTGCCGTCGACGATCAGGTTGGCTCGGGTTCGGGTGTTTTCGGTGGCGTAGTGGTCTCGTTCCCAGCGCATCCAGTCGAGCCAGCGGTCGCGCAGCGCCTCGCCGTCGCGGTCGATGCCGCGTTCCAGCCGGATCTCGTTGGTCGTCTCGATCCAGACCTTCAGCGACTGCCAGGGGTCGGCGTCGCGGTCGCAGGAGGTGACGCCCTCGACGATCAGCAGCTCGACGGTCGCCGGGACGAGATGCAGCTCGGCGTACGCGCCCGTTGCCCAGTCGTAGCGGCGGTAGCGGCCTTCGCGACCGTCGGCGAGCCGGGTCAGCACGTGGTCACGCAGGAGTGCGAAACCACGGACCGCACCGTCCCACCCGTCGTACAGGTCGTCCATGTGCAGCACCAGGGTGTGCAGGCCGCGCGCCTCCGCACGCGCGGCGAAGCGGTCCGCCAGGGTGCTCTTCCCGGATCCGGCCGGGCCGTCGATGCTGATCAGCCGGGTCCGGCCGAGCCGGGCGGGGGCCGCCTGGACGTGGTCGAGCAGGCTGTCGATGCTCAGGGGGTGACTGGTCAGGGAGTCGCTGGTCAGGCGATTAGTTGATTCCATGGCGTTTCAGGATGTCCTCGATCTCGTCGAACTCCGACGATTCCTTGGGGCGCTTGGCGGGCTTGCCCGCGTCGGCCGGTGCCGGACCGCTCGCGGTCAGCTCACCGATCGCGTCAGCAGCCGGCCGGGTGGCCGGCTGCGGTTTGGTTGCCTTCTGCTTGCCCGCGCCGCGCCCCTTGGCCACGCCGGAGACGACGTAGAGCACGACCGAGACGCCGAACAGCGCCACCCCGGCCCACACGCTGGGGGAGAAGATCAGGTTGGTGACCCAGTTGCTGACGGACTTCACCACGTCCCAGAGCACCTCGAGCAGCCCGGTCAGGTACAGCGAGACCGGGAGCAGCGACCAAGCCACGCCGCGAACCCCGGAAGCGAGTCCACGGCGCCGCCAGGCGGCCCAGGAGCCGATCAGGCCGAGCAGCGTGAGGCCGACACAGAACGGCAGCAGCGTCAGATCATTGAAGTCAGGCACATACCCAGGCTCGCACAGCTGCGCCACGAACCAAGGGGGAACAGCCCTGACACCACCCTGAACCGGCCCCGGACAGCCCTTGCCGGACAATGAACGGGTGCAACCAGAACGCAGGCTCGCCTTCACCGGATTCGACGACGATGACGGGTCCGCCGACGCCGCGCTCAGCGAGGCGCTGCGGGCGGGGGAGCAAGGGCCGATTCTGGCCGCGGTGACGAAGGCGCGGCTGCTGGTGCCGGTGGTGGCGATGCTCGGCGAGGTCGAGTACGACGACCGCGGGCTCGCGCACGACAAGACCTCCGACATGGCGGTCGCGTTGCTCCAGGGGCAGGACGGCCGGAACGCGTTACTGGCGTTCACCAGCACCGAGAGTCTCGCGCGCTGGAGTCTCGAGGCCAGGCCGATGCCGGCCCAGTCGCAGCTGGTCGCGACGGCCGCGATCCAGGAAGGCGCCGCCGCCATCGTCATCGACGTGGCCGGCCCGGCGCCCGCAGTGCTGGAGACCGACGATGTACGCCGAATCGCAGCCGGCCTCCAGGTGGTCAGGCTGGAAGACGGCGGCTACGGGTGGATCACCCAGCCGGAGAGTTGACCGCGGATGAGTGACGAGCCGGCGCAGCTACCGCCCGGACTCGCGCTGTCCTGGGGCGTCCTGCCCGTCCAGCGGCGCGGGCCGAAACCGGCCCTCAGTGTCGACCAGATCGTGGCCACCGGGATCGAGTTCGGGGACAGCCAGGGTTTCGAGGCCATCTCGCTGCAGAAGATCGCGGCCCACCTGGGCGTCAGCACCAACGCGATGTACCGCTACGTCCGGTCCAAGGACGAACTGATCGTGCTGGTCGCCGACAAGGCCTGGGGGCGCGCGCCGGACCACATCGCCGCCTCACCTGGCTGGCGCGCCGGCGGGCGGGCGTGGGTCAAGGCCCAGGTCGACCTGTACGCCGTACGCCCGTGGTTGCTCGACGTGCCCGTGCTCGGGGCGCCGGTGACGCCCAACCTGCTGCACTGGGTCGAGACGCTGCTCGAGGTGATGGACGACACCGGCCTGAACCAGCACGACACGCTCGGCTGCGCGGTCCTCTTCGACGGCTACGCCCGCAGCTACGCGAGCCTGGCCCGCCAGCTCGGCGCGAGCGATACCGCCCCGGTCGAGTCGGCGGCGGTGGGGGAGTTCCTGGTGCCCCGCCTGAAGTCAGCCGGCTACCACCGGCTGTTCGCGATGTACACCAACGACCAGTACGCCGACACCCTCGACGACGACTTCGACTTCGGCCTGGACCGCATCCTCGACGGCATCCAGGTCCTCATCGACCGCCGCTAGCTGGGGAGAGTGATCCGCACCGGACCGGTCGTGCGGGCCTCGACCCAGGCTTGGTGGAAGGCGCTGCCTGGGGCGAGTTCGGCGCGGCGCGAGGGGTCGGTGCGGGGGTTGAACGGGGCTCCGAGGGTGCCGGCCGGTTGGTGCGTGACGCCGGTGGCGCGGATTTCGGTGATCGCGTCGGCGAGGGCCTGGGCGGCGGGTTTGCGCTGGTGGTCGACGGTGAAGAGACCGAGGTCGTACTCGCGGTCGGGGAAGTCCAGCAGCCGGCGGTCGATGTCGTGGGAGGACCACCAGGTGATGCCCCAGAGGGCCGGGTTGCCGATGACGAGCTCGACGGTGCGGCTCGTGAACTCGGCCTGAAGGTGAGCGGGGATATCTGGGCCGGGTACGCCGATTTCCTGCAGCCAGACGGGTCTTGAACTGTCCAGCGAAGTGGCCGCCGCGAGCTCGACCAGGTAGTCGGCGTGGGTCAGCGTCGCCGGGCCGAGCGGGCCGTCCACCCGTGAGACCCCGTTGAAAACCCACGAGTGGACGGTGCTCAGATCACCCAGGTCGACGACGTCGGCCGGGAGGAAGGGGTGGTCGGGCTTGTACCAGGCGTCGTCGAAGACCGAGTGCAGCGCGAGCACGTCCGGCGCCGCCTTCTTCACCGTGACCAACAGGTCTTGCGCCCAGGCCGTGGAGGCCTCCGGCGTCGTCGAGCTGTCCGGCCAGAGGTTGTTCACCTCGTTGCCGAGGGTGATGGCGAAGACGTTCGGCTTGCTGGCCACCGCGCGCGCAACAGCATCGACGTACGCGGTCAGGCCGTCGCGGATCGTCTCGCTCTCGAACAGGCTGCCGCGGTGCCAGGTGAGCACCCAGGAAGGCAGGAAGTCGAAGCTCGACAGGTGCCCCTGGATCAGGTCGACCGCCACGGTCAGGCCGTGCTCCGCGGCGGCGTCGATCACGTCCAGCAGGTCCTCGATCGCGTGCTCGCGGATGATCGCCCGGTTCGGCTGGATCCAGGGCCAGACCGGGAACACCCGGACGTGGTCCAGGCCCAGCCCGGCCAGGTCGGCGAGGTCCCGGCGGGCTGCCACCGGGTCGTAGTCGAGCCAGCTGTAGAACCACCCCTGGGAGGGCACGTAGTTCGCGCCGAACCGGGGCGTGGCGGGATCCGAGAGCATGGATCAGATGCTAAATCGGTTTAGCGGATTACGCCAACTGCCGGTTCAGCCCTTGGGTGGGGCGGTGGACTCGCGGACGGTCAGAACGGGGTCGGCGGTGCGCAGATTGATCACCTTGGCCGGCTCGGCGACCACCTCGAGCAGCACCTCGGCCGCCTGCCGGCCGAACTCGAAGGTGTCCCGGGACAGCGCGGTCAGCGCCGGGTGCATCAGCTGGGTCAGGATCGAGTCGTCGAACGCGACGATCGACAGGTCGCCCGGGACGGCGACGCCCATCTCCATCGCGACGCCCAGTCCGGCCACCGCCATCACGTCGCTGTCGTAGACGATCGCGGTCGGCCGCTCTGCCTGGGAGAGCAGTTTGCGGGTGGTGGCGGCGCCTTCGGCATCGCTGAAATCGGTGGTCAGCGACGGCGCATCGATCAGCCCGAGCCGGGGGATCGCGTCGCGGACCGCGCGGATCCGGCGCTGGGTGTGCTGGAAGTTCGGCGTACCGGCGACGTGGGCGATCCGGCGGTGGCCGAGTGCGGCCAGGTAGTCCACGATCGAGAGCATTGCGTCGCGGTCGTCGGCCCAGACCGACGGCAGTGCGCCCTTGCCGCCGCGCCCACCGATCACCACGGCGGGCAGTTCGAGCGCTCGCAGCGCCTCGACGCGCGGGTCTTTCACGGTCAGGTCGACCAGGATCACGCCGTCGACCCGGTGCTCCGAGGACCAGCGCCGGTACACCTCGATCTCGGCGTCGGTGTCCTCGACGATCAGCAGTTGCAGCGAGATCGAGTGCGCGGACAGGCCGGACTGCAGGCCGGAGACCAGGTGGGCGAAGAACGGTTCGACCCCGAGCGTGCGGGCCGGCCGGGCGATCACCAGCCCGACGGAGTCCACCCGGGAGGCGCCCAGCGCGCGGGCGGCGCTGTGCGGACGCCAGCTCATCTGCTCGGCGATCTGGAGGATCCTGGCCCGGGTCGCGTCGCTCACCCCGGGACGTCCGTTCAGTGCGAACGAGACGGCGCCTTTGGAGACCCCCGCCTTGTCCGCGATGTCCGCGATGGTCGGTCGCGCCATCTCGCCCTCCTCTGCCTGGGTTCGGGTGTCCGGTCGGCCCACTCACCCTTGACAGCGGATTCTACGATGTGGATAGTGCAGGAGCTATACCGGTTTATCACCTCAGGAGAATTCCATGCGTAGTCGTCGTCTCACACCGGTGGCAGCTCTTGCCGTCGCGGCCCTCACTCTCGCTGGTTGTGGCCTCGGTTCCTCCGAAGACACCTCGTCGGGCAGCAAGCCCACGGTCGACGCGAACGCCCAGGTGACGGGCGAGGTGAGCTTCCAGACCTGGGCGCTCAAGCCGAAGTTCACGGCGTACGTCGAAGGCGTGATCAAGGCCTTCGAGACGAAGTACCCGGGGACCAAGGTGACCTGGCTGGACCAGCCCGGTGACGGGTACGACAAGAAGGTGCTGAGCCAGGCCTCGGCCGGCCAGCTGCCCGACGTGGTCAACCTGCCGCCGGACTTCGCGCTCCCGCTGGCCAAGCAGCAGATGCTGCTCGACGTCGGCGCGGCCGACCCGAAGATCGCCGAGGAGTACGTCGAGGGCGGCGTGCAGGCGTACCAGTACCAAGGGCAGTCCGGCACCTTCGGCTACCCGTGGTACCTGAACACCGACATCGACTACTGGAACGCGACCAAGTTCGCCGCGGTCGGTCTGGACGCGAAGAACCCGCCGAAGACCTTCGACGAGCTGCTCGCCGCCGCCAAGGTGATGCACGACAAGTCGGGCGGCAAGGAGTACATGATGAGCCGGCTGCCCGGCATCGGCGACTTCACCAACGCGGGCGTGAAGGTGCTGTCCGACGACGGCAAGACCTTCACCTTCAACACCCCCGAGGCCGTCGCCCTGCTGGACAAGTACGCCGCCGCCTACAAGGCCGGCTACCTGCCGCGCGACATCCTCACCCAGGAGTACCTGGGCAACTCCAAGCTCTTCACCCAGAACAAGGTCGCCTGGACCACCGGTGGCGGCAACGCGATCCAGGACTTCACCAAGGACAACCCGTCGCTGAAGGGCAAGATCGTCCCGTCGCCGGCCCTCGACACCCCGCCGCTGTACGTGCAGGGGCTGTCGGTCTCGGCCAAGACGAAGAACCAGGCGGCCGCGATCGCGCTGGCCCGGTTCGTCACCAACGCGGAGAACCAGGCGGCGTTCGCGAAGATCGTCAACATCTTCCCGTCCACCAAGGCGTCGGCCCAGGACCCGTACTTCTCCAAGAGCGACGGTACGCCGGAGTCCGACGCCAAGGTGCTCGCGTTCGAGTCCCTGGCCAAGGCGAAGGTGCTGCAGCCGCCGGTGATCAGCGGCGCCACCAACGACTTCATCAACCAGCAGATCTCGCTCGCGATCTCCGGCAAGGTGTCGTCGAAGCAGGCCCTGGACGCCGCGGTGGCCAAGGCCAACCAGCTGCTCGCCTCCTGATCGATGCGCTACCACCGCTGGTTCACGCCCTGGGTGCTGGTGATCCCGGCCCTCGTCTGGTTGCTGGTGTTCAACCTCTGGCCGTCGATCAACACCGTCATCCTGTCGTTCACCAACGCCAAACCGATCGGCGGCGGGACGTTCGTCGGGCTGAAGAACTTCGAGGCGCTGCTGCACGACGAGCAGTTGCGCTGGGCGCTGCTGAACAGCGTCATCTACATGGTGGTCTGCCTGCCGTTCCTGACCATCCTGCCGCTGCTGCTCGCCCTGCTGGTGGAGAAGAAGCTGCCCGGGATCACCTTCTTCCGGACCGCCTTCTACACCCCCGTGGTCGCGTCCGCGGTCGTCGTCGCGCTGATCTGGCAGTGGATCCTCGACGACCGCGGTCTGGTCAACGGCCTGGCCGAGAAGCTCGGTGTGATCTCCGGGCCGCTGCCGTTCCTCAGCGACCAGTGGCTGCTGCTGTTCAGCGCGATCAGCCTGACGATCTGGAAGGGGCTCGGGTACTACATGATCATCTACCTGGCCGCCCTCGGGAACGTCGGGCGTGAGCTGCACGAGGCCGCGGCGGTCGACGGCGCGTCCGCCTTCCGCCGGTTCGTCAACGTGACGATCCCGGGGGTGCGCGGAACGATGATCCTGATCTCGATCCTGATCTCGGTGTCGGCGCTGCGGGTCTTCTCCGAACTGTTCATCCTCAGCGGCGGGAAGGGCGGCCCGGGTGGCCGGGACAACTCCGTGGTGATGCTGATCCAGCAGTACAGCCAAGGCTTCGAAGGCAACCTCGGCTACGCCTCGGCGCTGTCGATAGTGCTGTTCTTCGTAACGGTCGTCCCGATGCTGCTGCTAGCCCGCATGAACCGAAAGGCAGCCGACGCATGAGCATCGTCACCGACCCCGCGCGGCCGGTCGCAGTACCGGATGATGCGGCCGGTACTACGCCGCCGAAGCGGCGGAAGCGGGCTGGTTTCGGGTTCAACTCGATGTCGCCGGGCGAGAAGCTGGTGCGGTATCTGCTGCTGGCCTTCGTGCTGCTGATCACGATCGGGCCGTTCCTGTGGCAGTTGTCCACCTCGCTGAAGGGTTCGGGGGAGGACATCTACACCCGCATCCCGCGGCTGTTCCCGTCCCAGCCGACTCTGGACCACTACGGCGCGGTGGCCGACACCATCCCGGTCTGGGACTACATGCGCAACTCGCTGCAGGTCGCCGTACTGGTTGTCGGCGGCAACATCATCGGGTCGTCGCTGGCCGGGTTCGCGTTGTCCCGGCTGGAGTTCCGGTTCCGGCGGATCGTGCTCGGGCTGTTCCTGGCGACGCTGGTGCTGCCCGGCGAGGTGACGATCATTTCGCAGTACGTGACCGTGCGGGAGCTCGGGCTGGCCAACACGCTGTTCGGGGTCGCGCTGCCCGGCATGATCGGTGCGCTGAACGTGCTGCTGATGTACAACGCGTTCCGCTCGCTGCCGGTCGAGGTGGACCAAGCGGCGGTGGTCGACGGCGCGAACGTCTGGCAGCGCTTCGTCTACATCGGCCTGCCGTCGGTCCGCGGAACGATCAGCGTGGTGGCGATCTTCGCCTTCATCGGCGCCTGGGACGACTTCCTCTGGCCGCTGATCGTGCTGACCGACCCGGACAAGTACACGCTGACCGTCGGCCTGCAGTACCTGTCCGGCACGTTCAGCAACAACCCCCGGCTGATCGCGGCCGGCACGATGATCGCGTTCATCCCGATCGTGATCGTCTTCGCCGTCTGCCAGCGCTTCTTCTTCAAGGGCGTCGAGGAAGGCGCCGTCAAGGGCTAGTTGTGATGTCCAGGGAGGTTGGCCCGCCTTGTGGCGGTGAGTCGGTGTGACAGGTGAAGGCCTCCGGTTGTGAAGTGGAGCTGTCTAAGGAACCGCTTCACCAAACCGGAGGCCTTCGTGTCCCACGTTAACGCGACTCTGACCCCACGCACCCGGCTACGGCTGGCGCGTCTGATCGTCGATCAGGGCTGGACCTACGCCGCGGCGGCGAAAATGTTCATGGTTGCCGCCAAGACGGCGCGCAAGTGGGCCGAGCGGTACCGGGCCGAAGGGGCCGCTGGGATGGCTGACCGCAGCTCCCGCCCACACCACAGCCCCGCCAAGACACCGCCGCATCTGGTACGCCGGATCGTGCGACTGCGCTGGCGCCACCGGCTCGGCCCGGTCCAGATCGCCGGCCGGCTCGGCGTCGCGGCCTCGACCGTGCACGCCGTACTGGTCCGCTGCCGGGTCAACCGCCTGTCCCGCGTCGACCGGGTCACCGGCGAACCGCTGCGCCGCTACGAACACGACCACCCCGGCTCGCTGATACACGTCGATGTCACCAAGTTCGCCAACATCCCCGACGGCGGAGGCCACCGCTTCGTCGGCCGCCAGCAGGGCTACCAAAATCAGCTCGCCACACCCGGCCTGCCCAAGGGCAAGGACTACAAACCCCGCACCGGCAAAGCCTTCCTGCACACCGTCATCGACGACCACTCCCGCGTCGCCTACGCCGAGATCCACACCGACGAGAAAGCCGACACCGCCGCCGGAGTACTCCAGCGGGCCGTCGCCTGGTACGCCGACCACGGCGTCACCGTCGAACGCGTCCTGTCCGACAACGGGTCCTGCTACCGCTCATTCGCCTGGCGCGACACCTGCGCAGCACTCGGCATCACCCCGAAACGGACCCGGCCCTACCGGCCACAAACCAACGGCAAGATCGAACGCTTCCACCGCACCCTGGCCGACGGCTGGGCCTACGCCCGGTTCTACACCTCAACCGACCAACGCAACACAGCCCTGCCCGGCTGGCTCCACTTCTACAATCACCACCGAGCCCACTCCGCAATCGGCGGCAGGCCACCAGTCAGCCGACTGACCAACGTCCCTGGACATCACAGCTAGTTCATGCGAGCCGGTCGCGGGTTACTCCGCGACCGGCAGCGGCTTCGTGTACTGCGGGCGGGAGGCCGCCGTCGGGTGGACCTCGCCGGTGTACTTCTCGCCGGGGCCGGTGCCGGGCTCGTCGGGGATGGTGGAGGCTTCCTTGAAGGCGAGCTGGAGCGAGCGCAGGCCGTCGCGGAGCGGAGCGGCGTGGTGGTGACCGAGGGACGGGGCCGAGGCATCGAGGAGACCGGCGAGGGCGTCGATGAGGGAGCGGGCTTCGTCCAGGTCGCGGTGCTCGGGGAGGTCCTCGGCCAGGCCGAGGTGGACGGCCGCCGCGCTCATCAGGTGCAGGGCGGCGGTCGAGATGATCTCCACACTCGGTACTTCGGCGATGTCGCGCGATACCGTCGACAGCGGATCAGTGGCAGGTGGAGTGGAGACTTGGTCGCTCATGCTGTTACTCTTACATGGCGACCGACCCGGTCCGATGGTGACCCCTGAGCGGAATGTTCGAGGGACTTCAACGGTTCAGGTCTAAGCGGAGGGCCACCTCCCACCCAGCTGATGCACAGTCGGCGGGTCCCGGTCACGTCGAGGTTCTGCGGCTCAGGCCGGAGTACCGAGGCGATCGTACGGCGAGTTTCCCGGTCACGGGACGCGAGCCGTCGATCTGGGAATTGGGCCTTCGTGTGGACGCACGAGGGCCTTTTGCTGTTTCGGCGGCAAGCGGTTCGCGGGCGTCGGCAGAGGTGGCACCCAGTCAACGAACAACCCAGGAGGACCCATCACCATTGAACTGCGCGTCAACGAGCGCATCCGCGTACCTGAGGTGCGCCTGGTCGGACCGAACGGTGAGCAGGTAGGCATCGTCCGGATCGAGGACGCACTTCGGTTGGCACAGGAAGCCGATCTCGACCTGGTCGAGGTTGCGGCCACGGCACGCCCGCCGGTCTGCAAGCTGATGGATTTCGGCAAGTACAAGTACGAGACCGCGCAGAAGGCGCGTGAGTCACGCCGGAACCAGACCAACACCGTCATCAAAGAGATGAAGCTGCGGCCGAAGATCGACCCGCACGACTACGAGACCAAAAAGGGTCACGTCGTCCGGTTCCTGCGTGGCGGTGACAAGGTCAAGATCACCATCATGTTCCGCGGACGTGAGCAGTCCCGGCCCGAGCTCGGGTTCCGGTTGCTGCAGCGGCTGGCCGAAGACGTGCAGGAGCTCGGCTTCGTCGAGTCCTCCCCGCGTCAGGACGGCCGGAACATGATCATGGTGCTCGGACCGCACAAGAAGAAGTCCGAGGCGCGCGTGGACGTGGAAGCCGAGAAGGCCAAGAAGCTCGCCGAGCACGAGGCCGAGTTGGAGGCCGAGCGTCAGGAGCGTGCTGAGCAGCTGAAGCAGCACGAGGCCGAGCAGGCCGCCGGCGCGACGAAGAAGCCGAAGGGTCCGGCAGACAACCTCGATCCGGAGTGACGTGTCGCTCCGGCCCGCCGGGTTGGCCAGCCGGAGCCGTCACCAGATCGAGTCAACGAAAGAAAACCAGGAGTACATAGCCATGCCGAAGATGAAGACCCACTCGGGGATGAAGAAGCGCGTCCGGGTTACCGGTTCGGGCAAGCTGCGTCGCGAGCAGACCGGCAAGCGTCACCTCGCCGAGGCGAAGTCGACCAAGCGCAAGCGCCGCCTGTCGGGCACCGTCGAGGTCGCCTCGTCGCACGTCAAGAAGGCCAAGAAGCTCCTCGGTATCTGAGCTTTTTCCCACCCCGAACACCCCCGCCGGGTGGACCACCTTCTCCGGCGCAGATATTCAAGGAGTAACACCTCATGGCACGCGTGAAGCGGGCAGTGAATGCCCACAAGAAGCGTCGCGTCGTCCTCGAGCAGGCCAGCGGTTACCGCGGCCAGCGTTCGAGGCTGTACCGCAAGGCCAAGGAGCAGGTCACCCACTCGCTCGTCTACGCCTACCGTGACCGCAAGGCGCGCAAGGGTGACTTCCGCAAGCTGTGGATCCAGCGGATCAACGCCGCGGCCCGCGCCGAAGGCCTGACCTACAACCGTCTCATCCAGGGTCTTCGCCTGGCCGAGATCGAGGTCGACCGCAAGATCCTCGCTGACCTGGCGGTCAACGACCCGAAGGCGTTCTCGGCGCTGCTGGCGCTGGCCAAGGCGGCCCTGCCGGCCGACGTGAACGCCAAGAGCGACGCCGCGGCCTGAGCCGCAGCGTTCCTCCGACAACACCTCAAGTGGCGAGCCAAGGTCTGCTGACCGCACAGTCCGTGCGGATCAAGCAGGCCCGAAGGCTCGCCACTCGTGCGTTCCGGCGCAAGTCCGGCCGCTTCCTGGCCGAAGGCCCGCAGGCTGTTCGCGAGGCACTCGAACACCGCGAGCTGGTCGTCGAGGTGTACGCCGAGCCCGACGTCGCCACCCGGCACCGGGATCTGCGCGACCTGGCCCAGCTCGCCGAAGTCCCGTGGTACGACGTCAACCGGGCCGCGATCGAGGCGCTGAGCGAGACGGTCACCTCGCAAGGCGTCGTCGCCGTGTGCCAGCTGGTCGACGTACCGCTCGACGAGGCCGTACTGCGCACCGCGCGGCTGGTGGCCGTCGGCGTCCAGGTGCGCGACCCCGGCAATGTCGGCACGCTGATCCGTACTGCGGACGCGGCCGGCGCCGATGCGGTCGTCCTGTCGGCGGAGTCGGTCGATCCGCACAATCCCAAGGCCGTCCGGGCCAGTGTCGGCAGCCTCTTCCACCTGCCGATCACCGTCGAGGCCGATGTGGTGACGGCCGCTAAAGCTTGGCGTGAACAAGGCCTGCAAGTGCTCGCCGCCGACGGGTACGGCAGCTCCGATCTCGACGAGTGCATCGAGGACGGCACGCTGGCGAAGCCGTCCGTGTGGCTGTTCGGCAACGAGGCCCACGGGTTGCCTGACGGGTTCGACGCGATCGTCGACCGGTCGGTGAAGGTCCCGATCTACGGCCGGGCCGAGTCGCTCAATCTCGCGACCGCCGCCGCGATCTGCTTGTACGCGTCGGCCCGCGCCCAACGCCGGTGACCGTGCTGCCGTTCGGGATTCCGGGGCGGTTCTGGCGAGGGAATCTGCATACCCACTCGAACGTCTCCGATGGCGCGTTGTCGCCGGACGAGACCGCTCGCGTGTATCGCGAGACCGGCTACGACTTCGTGGCGATCACCGACCACTTCCGCCCGGAGTACGGGTTCCCGGTGACGGATACGCGCGGGCTGCGGTCGGACGGATTCACCACGCTGATCGGCGCCGAGTTGCACGCGCCGCGCACCGAGGCCGGGCAGTCCTGGCACATCGTGGCGGTTGGTCTGCCGCTGGATTTCGGGCCGCCGGGGGAGGCAGAGACGGGACCTGAACTCGCCCGCCGGGCTCGGGCCGCCGGGGCCTTCATCGGGATGGCCCATCCGTCGGCCTCACTCCTGACGGCGGTCGATGCGGGGAGTCTGGACGCCGCCCACTCGGTCGAGGTCTACAACGCGCTCGCCGACCGCGAGAACCGTGGCGACAGCTGGCACCTCACCGACGTCCTGCTGAACCGCGGCCACCGCCTCACCACCTACGCCGCCGACGACGCGCACCTACAACCCCAGGACCCACCCCCGTGCCAGGCCTGGGTCCACGTCCGCACCGAGACACTCGCCCCGGACGCCCTGCTGGCCGCCCTGAAAGCCGGCCACTTCTACTCCAGCACCGGCCCCGAGCTGCACGACGTACGTATCGAGGACGACGCGATCGTGGTCCACTGCTCCCCGGCCACCAAGATCCTCCTGACCGGCGGCCACCCCGGCGCAGAAGTTGCCCAAGGCACCGACCTGACCGAGTGCTCCCTCCCACTCGCCCTCTTCCGCGGCACCCACTGCCGCATCACCATCGAAGACACCACCGGCGGCCGCGCCTGGACCAACCCGATCCACCTACCCCCTGTGGACAACTCAACGCACTGAACGCCCTTGGTGTGCAAGGCTTTCGTCACGTGTTGCCGACGAAAGGACCTCCGACATGCTGTGGCCCGCGCTCCAGGCTCTCTCCACCGGCGAACTGTCCGAAGACCAGGTCAGCTGGCTCCGGGAGACGTTCGGCCTGACCGCAGGCCCTCGGACCGAGCCACCGGGTGCCGCGGACAGCCTGGCGCACCGGAGGCTGACCGACCCCGACGGCGCCGAACTGGTCCTCGATCTGGCCTGTATGAACGGCAACGCCTGGCTGTTCACGCTCTTCCAGACGACGGGCGACAAGCCGTCCGCAGCCTTCGTCGAGACCCAGCGCGCCGCCTTCCGCGCTGCGATCGACCACCTCGGTCTCCGGCTGGTCGAGATCGAGCCACCGGCCACCGCCGACGAAGTACTGGTCATTCCGGAGGATCCAGCCACCGCCGCGGCGACCGCGTTCGACCTCGACTGGGACCTGCCAGAGGAATTGGACGGAGTGTGGGGGTATCTCCGGGTCAGCGCTGACGCGCCCCGGGAGGTGCGGGAGGTCAAGCTGCGCGCCCTGATGAACACCATGGTCTGGAAGGAGGCCCCGGCTCGGTTGCGCGCGGAGGCACAGGAGTTCCTCGATGGCCACTGACGGCATCCCGCCGCCTGGGTCGGGGGAGCGACTCAGCTACGAACGTCTCGGCAAAGCACTCTTGACGGACAACGGCCGGGTCACCGGTACGCCGCAGGCGACAACCCTCGCCGTTGAGACACTGGCCCCGCGCCTGCGCTCCTCAACACTCGAGTTGGCGCTGGCGGCGACGGGCCTGATCGTCGGCAGCGACATGGCCGGCCGGCTCGGGGACGGCCGGTATGTATTGGTTGCCCACGATGAGCGCTATCCGTCGAAGGGTGCCGACGTACTGCGCGCTGACGAGCTCCGCTCCGCGAGGTATCGGCAGCACGCGCATCGCGCCGTCCCGATGGACACGGCCGAGGCCGAGCGGCTCGTTCGCCTGATCGCGACCGCCGAGTTGATGGGCGCTTGGTCCTATGGCTCGAGCAACAACGCTCGGGTGCTGGCACTGCAGGAGATCGCTGGCGACGAGTTCGGACTGCGAGGTGTGCGGCAGTCGCAGCTGGACCCCGCGACGCGGGCAACGGTGGAGCGCGAGCTCAGGTACAACAGGGATGCCCTGACCGACTTCCTTCGGACGCAGTACACGGTGACTCAGGCGGTCCTTCAAGCGCGCGGGGTCACCGAACTCATCTCGTACCGGGCGTACGTCTGGCCGTCGGAGCAGCCGCCGTGGGTCGATGAGAACAGCGTCGGGAACGTCGTCGAGGTGCCGCAGCGGCCGCTGGCGAGTTGGTCGCCTGACCGGCAGGTGATCGCTGACTGGCTGAAGGCGCGGCAGGAGCCTGGCGTGATCCTCGCTGCGCGGCACTCGACGCGGGATCTTGTCTCGCTTCCGACGACCGGGATGGGAGAACTGGGCCAGCAGAGGTGGGTCGTGCTGCCCGGCGACCACCGGGCCGTGGTCGACGGCGTCGTACCGGACCCGCGGCTCAAGGAGCGGGAGCTGGCATCTTTTGCAGTCGGCCAAACTGCCGCCACTCCAGGGACGACGCCGGAGGCTGCTCCTGGCTGGCAGCCGCATCTCGTGGCGGGGCGATTGAAAGCGCCGGACGAACTGGATGCCCGCATCGGGCGGATCCTCGACGGCAACGAGGAAGCGCCGGCGTGGTGGGTGCGGGACGACTCCGGGTACACCATTGCCCGCCGGGATCTGGAATTCCTGTGCATCGACCCGCAGCACCTGCGGTGGATGCTCACCGGCGAATCGCCGATGGGCCTGACTCCCAGGCTGTACCAGCAGTTCGCCGGGGAGATGCTGGAAGCGCTCGAGCAGGACCGGATCAAGGCATCCCAGGTCGACATCAGGCTCAAGGGCACCGCGGCCGGGTTTTTCTCGGGCCTGCGCAAGACGCTGCCCACCGAGGCCGAGTTGGCCGGTAAGCCGGAGGCGCTGGGCCGGATGCGGGAGTGGTTCGGCAGCGACGAGCGGCGGCCGCTGCGCCGTCCGTACGACGCCATGTACCGGCTCGGGCTCGAGCCGGAGCCGAGCGACTACGACCTCGACCTCAACAGCACGGCCGCGGTCCGAGTGGCCCGGGCCCACTGGCGTGACCAGCACAGTGACCGCTACGCCGGGGATTTCATGGGCGGCCATGGGTACCTCGACAAGCAGGCGGTCCGCGGAGCCCTGCCGGCCCTTTCCGACTGGGCCAAGCGCTGGGAGGACAGACTCAACCGGCCGTTGTCGCTCGGCGTCTTCGAGTCCACCGGGCCCTTCGACGAAGCTGCGCTCGGTCGCAAGGTGTCAGCCCACTTCAAGGACTCCGACTGGATCATCCACAGTCACCGGACGTTCGTCGGGCCAAAGGCGCCACCCGCGCCGGGCGTTGTCGCCGGAGTACAGGATGTGGCCGCTCCACACGGCGGAACTGCGGTACGACCTGACCATCTGCGGCGGGCAGGCGGTCGTGAGCATCACTCGCGGGAACGTGCGGGGCGCGACTAGCGGGTTTTCTTGACCTTGGCTTCGAGGCCGTCGAGGAGGGCTTCCAGGCCGAAGGTGAAGGATTCGCTCAAGGTGGTGTCGATGTCGCGGTTGACGCGGCGGCGGATGGACTCGCGCATGTCGTCGTCGGCGGTGGCTTCGGCCTCCTGCATCACGACCTCCGCCCACTCCGTCAGTGACTGGCCGGACTTGCGGGAGATCTCGCGGGTGGAGACCTCGGCGCTCGCGGTGCCGAGCGTGTACGCCATTACGCTGCCCATCGCGTAGTCCAGGTCGTTGCCGGTGAAGCCGGCGGCGCCGAACAAGGTCAGGCCGCGGGCGCCGAGCTTCATCGCGTTCGGTCCGATGCTCGGCCGGGTGTACATCACCTCGGGCAGCCAGGGATGCCGGATCACGGCCGCGCGCAGGCTGTGGCCGAACAACAGCGCGCCGTTGCGCCAGCCGGCCAGCGCCGGATCCGGTACGTCGATCTCACCCCAGATCTCGTCGATGACCAGGTCGATCAGGTCGTCCTTGGTCTCGACGTACCAGTAGAGGCTGGTCGCGCCCGACGCCAGCTTGGCGGCTAGCTTCCGCACGCTCAGGCCGGCCAGGCCTTCTTCGTCCAAGAGTTCGATCGCGACTTTCACGATCTCGGACCGGTTGAGCGTCTTCCGGGCCGGCGCGGCCGCCCGGGACCGGGTCCAGATCGATTCAGCCATGGGGCCATCTTACTGCTACTCGAACGGTGTACGAGTTTGTCGTACAGTGTGCGAGTGACTAGTACAGCGTTCGAGTCGAAGACCGCGGGACACCCGCGGCGTTGGTGGATCCTGCTCATCCTCTGCCTGAGCCTGATGGTGCTGGTGGTCGACAACACCGTGCTCAACCTGGCGATCCCGTCGCTGATGCGGGACCTGTCCGCGACGCCGGCCGACATCCAATGGGTGATCGACGCCTACATCCTGGCGTTCGCCGGGCTGCTGCTGACCGCGGGAAGCCTGTCCGACCGGTTCGGCCGGCGGAAGATGCTGCTGCTCGGGCTGGTGATCTTCGGGTTGGCGTCGCTGCTCGCCACGCTGGCCCAGAATCCGTGGCAACTGATCGCCTGCCGCGGCCTGATGGGCGTCGGCGGATCGCTGCTCATGCCGAGCACCTTGTCGTTGCTGTTCACGGTCTTCCCGCCGGAGGAGCAGCGCAAGGCGATGGCCGGCTGGTCGATGGTGGCGATGGTCGGCGTGGTGGCCGGTCCGACCGTCGGCGGCGTCCTGCTGAACCACTTCTGGTGGGGCTCGATCTTCTGGCTGAACGTACCGATCGCGATCCTGGCGATCGTCGGCACGCTCGTCCTGATCCCGGAGTCTCGCGGTCCAGCGCGGCCCGTCGACCCGGTGGGCGCGGTGCTCTCGATGGTCGGCATGGGTGCTGTGGTCTGGGCGATCATTTCGATCCCGGCGGACGGCATCGGGTCGGCGAAGGTCCTCGGCGGGCTGGCCGTGGGCGTGCTCGGGCTGCTCGGCTTCGCGCTGTGGGAGCGACGGAGCGCGCATCCGATGGTGCCGCTCGACCTGTTCCGCGACCGGAACTTCAGCGGTACCAGCTTCTCGATCGTGTTGCTGTCGTTCACAGCCGGTGGGTTGTTGCTGGCGCTGACGCAGTACTTGCAGTTCGTGCTCGGCTACAGCCCTTTGAAGGCCGGCCTCGCGCTCATCCCGTACGCCGTCGCCGCGACGGTCTTCAACGGACTCGGGGCGACGCTGGGCAAGAAGCTGGCTGATCGCACCCTGATCGTGGTCGGTCTGGCGGTGATCGCGGGGAGCTTCGCCATCCTGTCGCAGGTCTCCGAGTCGTCGGGGTACGGACTCCTGATCGTCGGGTTGATGGTGATGGGAATCGGCGGCGGCCTCGCGGGACCGGCGGCGTACACGCTGCTGATGCAAGCGGTACCGGCGGAGCATCGCGGTGTCGGGTCGGCGATGAACGACACGGTGCAGCAGACGGGGGCGGCGCTGTCGGTCGCGGTCCTGGGCAGCGTGCTCGCGGCGGCCTACACCTCATCACTCCCGGACTCGGTCCCGGAGGCCGGCCGCAACTCGATCGCCGACACCCTCGCGCTGGGCCCCGAGTTCCTGGCAGCCGCCCGCTCAGCCTTCACCGACGCCATGTCCATCGCCATGACGGTAGGCCTGATCGGCGCCGCAGCAGGCGCAATCGTCGCCCTCATAGTCCTACCCCGCCACACCACCGCCACCTTCGAACCCGACCTGGTCGAGGCGTCGGACAAACCGGCGACCTGAGCTCCCGGCCATTTCGGCGGTTGACCACCGAACTTGTGGGTTGCCACCCCTGGATACGGGGTGGCAACCCACAACCTGAGGGGTTGACCGCCGAAATTGTCTCCAGGGGGTTCGGTGGGGAGGGCGGGGGGAGAGGGCGATGGAGGCTTGTGGGAGGGGGTTGTGGACGACCGATTCACGGTCGGGGGCCGGGGGTTCCTAGACTGCTTTGAGCAAATCGGTGTTCAGCTACCCCGGGAAGAGAGCCATGTCCGGTCCCAACAAGAACTACGACCCCGTCGAGGTCACTCCTCTGCATGCCGACGAGGTCGAACGGACGCGCGACGAGGCCCTCGACGCCTTCGCGAAAGCGGTTGACCTGGCTGGGCTGCAGGAGGCGAAGGTCGCCCATCTCGGCGAGCGTTCGCCGATCGCGCTGGCGAACCGGGAGATCGGAGCGTTGCCGCCGCAGGGGCGCAAGGAGGCCGGTCAGCGGATCGGGTCGGCGCGCAAGGCGCTCAACGAAGCTTTCGCGGCGCGGCTCGCGGTGCTGGAGGCCGAGCACGAGGAGCGGATGCTGGCCACCGAGCGTGTCGACGTGACGCTGCCGTGGCACACGCCCGAGCTGGGCGCGCGGCACCCGCTGTCGCTGATCTCCGAGCAGGTCGCGGACGTCTTCGCGGCGCTCGGCTGGGACGTCGCCGAAGGCCCCGAGGTGGAGGCCGAGTGGCTGAACTTCGACGCGCTGAACTTCCAGCCCGACCACCCGGCGCGGCAGATGCAGGACACCTTCTTCGTCGACCCGCCCGGTTCCGGCACCGTACTGCGGACGCACACGTCGCCGGTCCAGGCGCGATCGATGCTGACTCGCAAGCCGCCGATCTACGTGATCTGCCCCGGCCGGGTGTTCCGCACCGACGAGCTGGACGCGACCCACACGCCGGTCTTCTACCAGGTCGAGGGCCTGGTCGTGGACGAGGGCATCACGCTCGCGCACCTCAAGGGGACCCTCGACCACTTCGTCGTCTCGATGTTCGGTGAGGGCCTGGAAGCGCGGCTGCGGCCGAACTTCTTCCCGTTCACCGAGCCGTCGGCCGAGGTCGACCTCAAGTGCTTCGTCTGCCGCGGCGCCTCGGTCGGCAACCCGGACCGTCCGTGCCGCACCTGTGGCAGTGAGGGCTGGATCGAGTGGGGAGGCTGCGGTGTGGTCAACCCGCGCGTGCTGCAGGCCTGCGGGATCGACACCGACCGGTACTCCGGGTTCGCGTTCGGGATGGGCCTGGAGCGGACGCTGATGTTCCGCAACGGGGTCGAGGACATGCGGGACATGGTCGAAGGTGACGTGCGGTTCAGCCGCCAGTTCGGGATGGAGATCTGATGCGGGTCCCACTGTCATGGCTTCGTGAGTACGTCGAGCTGCCGGCCGGCGTGACCGGTCGCGAGGTCGGCGAGAAGCTGGTTCGCGCGGGGCTCGAGGTGGAGACCGTCGACGAGGCGGGCGGCGGCCTGACCGGTCCGCTCGTGGTCGGCAAGGTGCTCAGCTACGAGCCGGAGCCACAGAAGAACGGCAAGACCATCCGCTGGTGCTCGCTCGACATCGGCAAGGACGAGCCGCAGTGGGTCGTCTGCGGCGCGCACAACTTCGAGGTCGGCGACCTGGTCGTGGTCGTCCTGCCGGGCGCGGTGCTGCCCGGCGGGTTCGCGATCTCCGCGCGGAAGACCTACGGGCACGTCTCCAACGGGATGATCTGCTCGAGCTCCGAGCTGGGCCTGGGCGACGACGGGACGCACGG
Organism: Kribbella sp. CA-294648; assembly: GCF_050943845.1. Classification (NCBI taxonomy): domain Bacteria; kingdom Bacillati; phylum Actinomycetota; class Actinomycetes; order Propionibacteriales; family Kribbellaceae; genus Kribbella; species Kribbella sp. CA-294648. The sequence goes on along the minus strand of NZ_CP191981.1, from coordinate 6,518,840 downwards.
CATCGTCGTCCTGCAGCCGGGTGAGGCCGAGGTCGGCACCGACGCGATCGAGCTGCTCGGCCTGCGGGACGACGTCCTGGACATCGCGGTGACGCCGGATCGGGGCTACTGCCTGTCGATTCGCGGCGTCGCGCGCGAGGCGGCCACGGCGTACGGGGTGGAGTTGAAGGACCCGGCGGCGTTGACGCTGACCGGCGCTGCGCAGGGCGGCTACCCGGTGCGGGTGGACGATGCCGAGGCCTGCAGTGTCTTCGTGACGCGCACGGTGACCGGGATCGACCCCAAGGCGCCGTCGCCGCGCTGGTTGCAGCAGCGGCTGGTGATGGCGGGGATGCGGCCGATCTCGATCGGTGTCGACGTCACCAACTACGTGATGCTGGAGCTCGGCCAGCCGATCCACGGCTACGACAAGGCGCGGCTGACCGGCGAGATCGTGGTCCGCCGGGCCGCGGCCGGCGAGAAGCTGATGACGCTGGACGACCAGACCCGCGAGCTGGACGCCGAGGATCTGCTGATCACCGACGACTCAGGCCCGATCGGCATCGCCGGCGTGATGGGTGGCGCGTCCACCGAGATCTCCGACGCGACCACCGACGTGGTGATCGAGGCCGCGCACTTCGACCCGATCGTGATCGCGCGCTCGTCGCGCCGGCACAAGCTGTCCTCGGAGGCGTCGCGCCGGTTCGAGCGCGAGGTCGACCCGCGGCTGCCGCGGTACGCCGCCCAGCGCGTCGCCGACCTGCTCGCCGAGCTCGCCGGTGGCACCATCCAGCCGGACGAGACCGTCATCGACACCCATGCGCTGCCTGTGCCGGTGACCATCCGGGCGGATCACGCGGCCCGCGTCGCCGGTGCGCCGATCTCGGTCGAGGAGACCATTCGGCACCTGCGGTCCGTCGGCTGCGAGGTTGCCCAGGGCAACGATGGTGTGCTGGCCAAGCTGGCGGTGGGCGCCGGCGTGCTGGCGCAGGCGACCGGCTTGGCGGACGCCCAGGTCGTCCCAGCCGCAATCCCGGCGAGCGGCGACAGCGATCGCGGGGGTGAGGGCGATCTCCTGACGCTCACTCCGCCGTCGTGGCGGCCTGACCTGCGGGACCCCAACGACTTCGCCGAAGAGGTCATCCGGCTGTTCGGGTTCGACAACGTGCCGTCGGTGTTGCCGAAGGCGCCGGGTGGGCAGGGACTGACGGTCGCGCAGAAGCGGCGCCGGCGGATCGCCACCGCGCTGGTCGGAGCCGGGCTGACCGAGGTCGTTTCGTACCCGTTCGTGGGTGACGCCGACTTCGACGCGATGGGCCTGCCCGCGGACGACGCGCGCCGGACCACGGTGAAGCTCGCCAACCCGCTGTCGGACGAAGAGCCGTCGATGCAGACGACGCTGCTGCCGACCCTGCTTCGCACGGCCGAGCGCAACGCCGGTCGTGGCGCCACCGATCTCGCGATCTTCCAGACCGGCTTGGTCTTCCTGCCTCGCGCAGAGTCGAAGCCCGCGCCGCTGCCCTCCGTCGCGCAGCGGCCGAGCGACGACGAGATCCAGGCGCTGTACGACGCCCTCCCGGAGCAGCCGCTCCATCTCGGCGTCGTGCTGACCGGCTCGCGGACTCCGACCGGCTGGTGGGGCAAGGGCCAGCCCGCGGGCTGGGCGGACGCAGTACAGGTGGCTCGGTCTGTTGCCGCTGTTGTCGGCGTCGAGCCGGTACTACGGAACGTCGAGCTCGCGCCTTGGCATCCGGGCCGCTGTGCCGAGGTTTCGGTCGATGGCAAGGTCATCGGTCATGCGGGCGAGCTGCACCCCAAGGTGTGTCAGGCGTTCGGGTTGCCGGCCCGGTCGTGTGCGGTCGAGCTCGACCTGGACGGGTTGATGGCGGCGAGTCCGTCGTCGGTCGTGGCGCAGCCGTTCTCGTCGTACCCGATCGCGAAGGAGGACGTCGCGCTGATCGTCGGGGCCGAGGTCGCGGCGGCGGAGGTCGAGGCTGCGCTGGTCGAGGGTGCTGGCGAGCTGCTGGAGTCGATCCGGCTGTTCGACCTCTACACCGGCGAGCAGATCGGTGAGGGCAAGAAATCGCTCGCCTTCGCACTGCGCTTCCGCGCGGCCGATCGGACGCTGACCGAAACCGAGGTCAGCGCCGCGCGCCAGGCGGCGGTGCAGGTCGCGGTGGACCGCTTCGGCGCAGTGCAACGCGTCGGCTGACCCGCGATGAGTAATCCTCGGGTTGCGGTCGCTGCCCCCAATGCGGCGGCGGCCGCGGCCGGGGTGCGCTTGGCCGCGGAGGGTGGCAACGCGGTCGATGCCGCCATCGCCGCGACCCTGGTGACGATGGTCAACGAGATCGGCGTGGTGTCGCCGGCCTCGGGTGGGTTCGTCACCTTGCAGGTCAAGGGTGGCGAAGCCGTCACCATCGATGGCTGGGTGGAGATGCCCGGGCGAGGGTTGCCGACGGACAAGTTCGGCCGGGGCGTCTGGGACGTCACCACCGAGTACGGCGGCGGCACGACCACCACGATCGGCCACGGTTCGGTGGCGACGCCGGGTGGGATGAAGGCGCTCGATCTGGCGCACCAACGGTCCGGCAAGGCGCCGTGGAGCGAGGTGGTCCGGCCCGCGATCGAGGTGGCGCGGCAGGGATTTCCGCTGAGCCGCACGTCGGGCTACTACCTCGGCTACACCCACGACATCATCTTCGGCTGGCATCAGCCCAGCCAGGGGGTCGTGCACGACGACGATGGCGTGGTGATCAAGGCCGGCAGCACCGTGGTCATCCCGGAGCTCGCCGAAGCGCTCGAATTGATTGCCGACCAGGGTGCCGAGACGCTCTACACCGGCGAACTGGCGGAGTTACTGGTTCGCGACATGGCCGCCAACGACGGGATCCTGACCGCGGAGGACCTGGCGGCGTACGAGGCAGTCGTGCGTCCGGCACTGATTGTCCGGCAGGACGGCTGGCAGTTGGCGACCAACCCGCCGCCCGCTGTCGGTGGAGTCGCGGCGGCCGCAATGCTCGCGCTGCTCGCCGGAGTGCCGAAGCAGGGTGCCTGGAATCCGGCCGAGGTGGAGCGACTGATCGAAGTACAGCATGCTGTGCTCGGCCGTCGGCTGGCCGAGCTGGACGAGGAAGACGTGCGTCAGCTCGAAGGGCAGAAGCTGCTCGACCTGGCGGCCGCCGGCGATCTGCGCGCTCTGGGCTCGCCCAGTACTGCGACAGTCTCCGTGGTCGACGACAAAGGTGATGCCTGCGCGATCACCGTGTCGTCCGGCTACGGCTCCGGTGTGATGACGCCTGGCACCGGCATCTGGCTCAACAATGCGCTCGGCGAGCAGGAGTTGCTGCACAGCGGTCCGCACAGCCTCGCGCCCGGCACCCGACTCACCTCGAACATGGCGCCGAGCGTCGCCCGCCGCGACAGCGACGGTGCCGTGCTGGCGATCAGCTCGCCGGGTTCGGACCGGATCCCGACCGCGATCGCGCAGGTCTACGCGCTCTACACGCACGGAGGTCTGTCCTTGCAGGAAGCGGTGGAGTATCCGCGACTGCATGTCCGCGTCCGCGAGGACATCGTGGTCGACTACGAGGACGACCTCGCCGTGTCGGGCTTCGCGAGCAATCTGCCGACCCGCTCGATGCCACCGCACTCGATGTACTTCGGTGGCGTCGCGGCCGCCTTCTGGGACCCGGCCGACGGGCTGCTCGCGGTCGGCGACCCGCGCCGTACCGGGGCCGTTGCCGTCTCGCCGAGTTCCTGACCTGCTAGTTTCGCCACCTCAGCCAGACCAGTCGTGGAGGACCACCGGACATGCCGGATCCCGAACTCTCCGTCGTCGTGCCGATGTACGACGAGGAAGAGGTGCTGCCGATCTTCTTCGAGCGGATGCGTCCCCTGCTGGACGGTCTCGGCATCAGCTACGAGGTGCTCGTGGTCGACGACGGCAGCGGGGACGCGACCGCCTCAATGCTGCTCGCCGCGACCGCCGAGTGGCCCGAGCTCCGGGTCGTCCGGCTGCTCCGCAACTCCGGTCACCAGGCCGCGCAGTCGGCCGGCTTCCGGCGCGCCAGGGGCAAGTACCTGGTCACCATCGATGCCGACCTGCAGGATCCGCCCGAGGTGATCGCCGAACTGCTCGCCGCCGCTCGCGACCAGGGTGTCGATGTCGTGTACGGCGTGCGCTCCGACCGCTCGAGTGACTCGTGGCCGAAGCGAACCACCGCGCGGCTGTACTACCGGCTGATGTGCCGCCTGGTCGGGAAGGACATCCCGTTCGATGCGGCGGACTTCCGGCTGGTCTCGCGCCGGGTCGTCGACGCGGTGAACGGTCTGCCGGAGGACGGTCGCGTCTTCCGCCTGGTGATCCCGTGGCTGGGGTTCCCGAGTGCCGAGGTGGCCTACGTTCGCGCTGAGCGGGCGGCGGGCGTGACGAAGTACAACTGGTCGAAGATGTTCCGGCTGGCGTTCGACAGTGTGACCGCGTTCTCGGCGGCGCCGCTGCGGCTGGCCACTTGGTTCGGGTTGCTGGGCGGGCTGCTGTCCGGTCTCTTCGCGGTCGGTGCGCTGGTGATCAAGCTGTCGGGCAACAGCGTTCCCGGTTGGACGTCGACGGTGCTGGCGGTCAGCGTGATCGGCGCGATCCAGTTGCTCTGCCTCGGCTTGCTGGGGGAGTACGTGGCCCGCTTGTTCCAGTCGAGTCAACGACGGCCGCAGTTCCTGGTCGGCTACGACAGCCTCGAAGACACCGGTCCGCAGACCCGCGACGAGATCCCGTCCAGATGACGCGTTCCCTGAGATGACACGTTCCCTGCCACGGCTTCTGCCGTGGTTGCTTCCGTACGCCGTCACGGTCATAGCGCTGATCTCCCTCGACGTCCCGGTCGTCCCGATCGCGAAGTACACCCTGTACTTCGCGTTGGCGGTCGCGTTGCCGGGCATCCTGATTCTGCGCGCCCTGTGGCGGAGTACCGGGAACTGGGCGGAGGACTTCGGGCTCGGGTCGGCCGTCGGAGCGACGTACCAGCTGGCGGGGTGGGCGATCTTCACGGCGCTCGGGTGGCAACGAGTGTTGGTGATCTGGCCGGCGCTGGTGATCGTTGCCTTCGCAGCGCTGCCGCGACTGAGGAAGTACTGGCGAATCCGGGAGCCGAAGCCACTGCCGTTGCTGTGGACCTGGGGGATGGTGATCGCCTCGGCCGTCCTGCTCGGCGGGACAGTGCTCGGCGCGATGAAGTACCACCCGGCGCCACCGGACGGCACGTCCTACTACCAGGACTTGCTGTATCACTTGTCGATGCTGAGTGAGCTGACTCGCTCGGTGCCGCCGGAGTTGCCGCAGGTGTCGGGGGAGTCGCTGGAGTATCACTGGTTCGCGAATGCCGACATGGCCGCGGCCGTGGACATCACCGGGCTCTCACCGATCACCGTGCTGTTCCGGTTGTGGTTGCTGCCGCAGTTGCTGGTTGCGCTGCTGGTCTGCGCGACGCTGGCCAGGACGGTCAGCCGTGCGTGGTGGACCGGCGTACTGGCTGCTGCGGCGTTGGCCGGGCCGCAGCTGTTCCTCTTCATCGACACGGCGGTGAACCTGTCGCCGCCACTCAGCCTGCTCAGCCCGTCGCAGACCTTTGGCATGGTCGCCGGTACTACGGCCGCTGTGTTCTTGATTCAGCTCTTGTTCAAAGGGGATGTTGGGAAGGGGTTGTGGGTCCTCGCGTTTACCGTCGCGGTCGTGGGTGGTGGGTCGAAGCCGACGATTCTGCCGATCCTGGTCGGGGCGGTCGGCCTGCCGGCGCTCTTCCTGTTGATCCGCGACCGGCGGTTGCCTGTGCGGTTCGTTGCGGCGGGTTCGCTGCTGGTGGCTGCTGCCGTCGGCACGATGGTCACGGTGGCGGGCAGTACGAGCGGGTCGGGGTTGCAGTTGCTTGCGGTCGTCAAGACGCAGGGTGGGTATGCGTCGGCGACGAAGGACAAGACGCTGGTTGGCGAAGGCGGGGCGATCCTGCCGGCGCTGACGTCGGGGCAGGTGTTGTCCATCGGTGCCGTTCTGGTGCTCACCCTCATGCTGTTGACCGGTCAGCTGTTGGCGGTCGTGGGTTATGGGCTGGTTGGTCGGCGGGAGTTGCGGCGTGAACCTGTGGGGTGGTTCCTGCTCGGCGCGCTGATCGCGGGCTGGGCAGGCTTCCTGGTCGTCGACCACCCCTCGGTCAGCGAGGCGTACTTCGTCCACAGCGCAGTCCCCTTCAGCCTCGCCGCCGCAGGCTGGCTAGCCGCCACCATCACCAGAACGTACCCGGCTGCGGGTAGGCGTGGTGTTCTGGTTGGGATCGCGGCCGCCGCGGTGGTGCTTGGTGGGGTGTTTGCGTTGGTGTTGCTGACCGCCGATGCCATTCCGGCTGGATCGCAGGTGCGGCGGATTGCGTTGGTGGCTCGGCCGTTGATTGTTGTTGTGGCGGTGGGTGCGGGGCTCATGTTTGTCTGGTTGTTGTTGATTAAGCGAGTGCCGCGGCTGGCTGGGCTTGGTGGGCTGCTGGTGCTGCTGACGATGCTGGTGGTGCCATCGGCAAGGACTTTCGAGCAGAACTTGCATCTCAACGGCGGTAAGCAGGCGCAGACCTTCACGTCCGCGACGTGGTGGGTGTACCCGGACGAGGAAGCCGCGGCGCTCTGGCTCGCGAAGAACTCCGACCCGGAAGACGTTGTCGTCAGCAACACCTGGTGCCGCCCGGCCGGAAAACAAGGCCCGGGCTGCGACGCTCGTGGCTACATCGTCAGCGGGATCGCCGGCCGCCGGACCTTCCTCGAAGGCTGGGGCTACACCTCGCAGGCGATGGTCAACCACGGCGTCGGCGGCCTGCGCTACAACCACCAGCCGTCGCCCTGGCCGGATCGCGTCGAGCTGACCAACCAGGCGATCTACGACCCGACCCCCGAAGTACTGCGGCAGTTGCGCGAGCAGTACCAGGTCCGCTGGCTGTACGCCGATCTGTTCGGTGGACCGGTGTCGCCGGAACTCGACAAGCTCGCGGTACTGCGACACAGCTGGCAACGGGTCAAGATCTACGAACTCACGGGCTGATCCCGCGTAACATCGGGCTGGCGTAGAGCGTTACCTCTACGCTGGCCCGCTCGCCCCGAGGCCGACGCATGCGGAAACGTGAGTGCTCGGGAGGGCGTGGGATGACGGGGACCAACGCCAGAAAAAGTTTTGTCCCGGGCTCGAGCTCTGGCGGGCGGAGGCTGCTGTCGGGGATGGCTGCTCTTGGTCTCCTTGCGACCGCTGTGACTGTCACTGCCGCGGACCCGGCCGGCGCCTATCAGGTGCCCACGGCACCCTTTGCCCAGGGCAACTCGGCGACCGCGACGATGCCCGGCTCCGGTCTCATCCAGACGATCACCGTCACCGGCCAGACCGAGTTGCTCGACGCAACGACCGCAGGAGTCCGGGGCAGTACCGCGAAGACCTACGACCCGGCGATCGCCCGCACCACCCCGGCACAGGACATCCTCGTCAACACCGGCAGCTGCGCGGCGATCGGCACCTGCGGCAACCGCGGCACCCTGACGATCACCTTCTCGCAACCCGTCCGCGACCCGATCCTGCACCTGGCCGGCCTCGGCGGCGCCGCCACACAGACCGTGAACGGCCGCACCAACGCCCAGTCCGAGCTGCACTCGGTCCTCAGGCTCACCACCGCCGGACTCAGCCTGACAAAGGTGGGCCAGGGCAACAACCTGGCCGTCGGCAGCGACAAGATCACGGCGATCAATCCCGACGCGGGCCCGAACTGCATCAACACCGACACCGGCGAAGGCCCCGACTCGGCCGCCACCGCGGCCTGCGGGTCGGTCAAGGTCAACGGCGTCGCCCGGTCGATCAGCTTCGACCTCACCGCCGTCTTCACCAAGAACGCGACCGTTCCCGCCTTCAACGCCAAGTCCTCCGGCGACGCGTTCTCGATCGTCGCGTCCGTCGGCGAGGACTTCGGCGACGCACCCACGTCGTACGGCGCCGCCTGGTCGCTGCTCAGCGATCTCCGGCTGGGCGACGACATCACCGAGGACAACGCGACGGTTGCCAACGGCACCACGGGTCCGGTGACGCAGGACCGCGCGGACGACGCGGTCGCCTTCAAGCCACTCGCGACCACAGCCAAGAGCTACTCGACGACCGTCGCGCTGACCGGTGCGAGTAAATCCGGTCGCGTCTGCGGCTGGATCGACCTGGACAAGAGCGGGACCTTCCAGCCGGGGGAGCGCGTGTGCACCACGTTCTCCGCCGGCCAGAGTGCCGCGACGCTGACCTGGCCGACCCTGCCGAAACTGACCGCCGGTACGACGTACGCGCGGCTGCGGGCCGGGTACACGATCGCCCAGGTGGAGAAGGCCACTGGTGCCGCGGACGGTGGTGAGGTCGAGGACCACCCGATCGTGATCGCCCCGCCGCCTCCGCCGGTCGCGGTCGACGACACCGCGACCACGCCGTACAACACCGGCCTGACGACCGATGTGCTGGGCAACGACAAGCCCGGCGATCCGGCCAGTCCGCTGCGACCGGGTTCGCTGTGCTTGCTCTCCGGCGAGCGGTGCGTGGAGATGGTCAACGTGGTGGCCGAGGGCAAGTACGTCGCGAAGTCGGATGGCAAGGTCGACTTCGAGCCGGTGCCCGGGTTCGTCGGCCAGGGCAAACCGGTCAGCTACCGCATCGCCGACACCAACGGCACGACCGCGACCGCGAAGCTGACGATCATCGTCGCGCTGCCCGCCAAGCCGGTCGCCTCCGCCGACACGGCGATCACCCAGCAGAACGTGAGCATCGCACTCACCCCACTCGCCAACGACCGCGCGGCACCCGGCGTGACCTTGGTCGCGGATTCCGTCGTACTGCGTGACCCGGCGGACGCCGGCAAGAACGGCGCGGCCTTCAAGAAGAAGGTGGTCGTCCCGGGCGAGGGAACGTATGCGGTGAAGCCCAACGGCACGGTCGACTTCATGCCGCTGCCGCAGTTCACCGGCGTCGCGACCTCGCTGGGATACCGCGTCACCGACAGCACCCGCCAGGTCGCCGAGTCGACTCTCGCGGTCACCGTCACGCCGGTCACGCCCATGGCGGCGGGCGACTCGGTCACCACACCGTTCGACACCAACGTCCTGATCCCGGTCCTGGACAACGACCTGCCCGGTACGCCGGAAGCCCCGTTGAACCCACTGACCCTCAAGCTGGTCGATCCGGTCAGCGGCAAGCTGGTCGACGAGGTGACGGTGGCGCGACAAGGCACCTATGTCGTTGCTGACGGCAAGGTGACCTTCCAGCCGGCCCACGGCTTCCAGGGCGTCACCACTCCGCTGACCTATCAGGTGCTCGACAAGAACGGCACCCCGGCGCGGGCCCAGCTGACCGTGTCGGTCGACGCGCCCGGTCCGCCGGTGGCCAACCCGGACCAGGCGACCCTGCTGCAAGGTGGCTCGCTGTTCATCCCGGTGCTCGACAACGACCAGCCCGGACCGACGGGCTCGGCGATCGTCCCGGGCACGCTCCGGCTGATCCCACCGACCTCGGCCGGCGGCAAACCCTCGAACAGTGTGGTCGTTGCCGGGCAAGGCAAGTACACGGTGAAGCCCGACGGCCGCGTGCTGTTCGAGGCGGTCCCGGCCTTCAGCGGCAAGGCGACCGCGATCGGCTATCAAGTGGCCGACGGCAACGGCGCGCTCGGCCAGTCGACCCTGACCCTCGAGATCGCCAAGGTGCAGCCGGACGCGACGGACGACACCGCCAGGACGGCGTACGACCAGAACGTGACCGTGGACGTGCTCGCCAACGACAGTGCGGGCAACCCCGCGGTGCCGCTGGTGCCGAGCAGCGTCAAGCTGATCGACCCGAAGACGCACCAGCCGATGACGAAGGTCACGGTGGACGGGGAGGCGACCTTCACGGTGGTGGCGGACGGCGAGGTGCAGGTCGACCCGCTGCCGACGTACACCGGAGTCGTGACACCACTGGCCTACACCGTCTCGGACGTGAACGGCACGATCGCGACCGCCACCCTGACCGTCACGATCGCCAAACCGCCGCCGCCGAGCGCGAAGCCGGACACCGCGACCACCAAGCAGGATGAGCCACTCACCCTCGATCCGCTGGTCAACGACGAGTCCGGGCGGGGCACCGGGCTCGACCCGGTGAGCGTCGTCCTGATCGATCCCGCGGACGGTTCGCTGAAGAAGGCCGTCACGATCACCGGCCAGGGCACCTACCACGTGAACCCGGACGGCACGATCAGCTTCGATCCGCTGCCGGCCTTCACCGGGCCGGCGACCAGGCTGACCTATCGCGTCTCCGACTGGTTCGACCAGGACACCCGCTCGACCATCACGATCACCGTGACACCGATCGTGCCCAAGGCCGAGGACGACACCGCCACCTCGCCGTACGGCGTGACCGCGACGGTCAAGGTGCTCGCCAACGACAAGCCAGGCGATCTGAGCGCACCGCTCGTCATCGACAGCCTGCTACTCAAGGACCCGGCCGACGGGCTGTACAAGCCCGCGGGCACCATCAAGGACGAGGGCGTCTACACCGCACGGACCGGCGTTGTCGTGTTCGCCCCGGTGACCGGTTTCAGCGGGCCGGGGACGGCGCTGACCTATCAGGTTGCCGACGACAACGGAACGACCACGACCGCCACGGTGTGGATCACCGTCGGGTTGCCGCCGGTCGCGCAGGCCGACAACGCCTCGACGCTGCAGAACGTCACAGTCACCGTGAACGTGCTGTCCAACGACAGCCCTGGCACCGGCGCGAAGCTCGACCCGGCGTCGGTGGTCATCGCGGCCCAGGACGTACCCGCGACCAAGGCCTTCGGGAAGACGGTGACGGTCGCCGGGCAAGGTACCTACACCGTGCAGAAGAGCGGCGCGATCGAGTTCGACCCCTTGCCTGCTTTCCACGGCCGCGGCAAGGCGATCCAGTACAAGGTGACCGACTCGCAGCACAACACCGCCTCGTCGACGCTCGGCATCGAGGTCACCGGGGTGCAGCCGTTCACCGTCGACGACTCGGCGATCACACCGTTCAACCAGCCGATCACGCTGAACGTGCTGACCAACGACAAACCCGGCGATCCGAGTGCCCCGCTCGTGCCGGCGAGTCTGCTGCTGCAGGATCCGGCGCATCCGGCGAAGTACCTGACGACGGTCACCCAGCCGGGCGAAGGCACCTACACGGCCAAGCCGGACGGCTCGGTCACGTTCGTGCCGGTGAAGGACTACCAGGGCATGACCACGCCGGCGACGTACCGGATCAGCGACACCAACGGGACGCCGGCCGACGGCCTGCTCTTCCTGACGGTCGGCAAGGGACCGCAAGCCAAGCCCGACACCAGTACGACGAAACAGAACGTCAACGCGGTGGTGGAGCCGCTCGTCAACGATGAGCCCGGCACACACGCGGAACTGGAGAAGACGTCGGTCAAGCTCTACGACGGCAAGGCCTGGGTGAAGACAGCGACCGTCACGGGGCAGGGCACCTACAAGGTCGATGGGGTGACGGGCAAGGTCACCTTCGACCCGGTACCGACCTTCAGCGGGCCGACTTCGATCGCGTACCAGGTGACGGACACGGCCAGGAACACGGCGACCTCGACCGTCACCGTGACGGTGAACCCGATCGTGCCGGACGCGGCGAACGACACGGCATCGACCGCCTTCGACACCCCGATCACTGTGCCGGTGCTGATCAACGACAAGCCTGGCGATGCGACGGCACCGCTCGACCCGGCCAGTGTCCGGCTGGTCGACTTCGCGACCGGCGACCCGGTGATGAGCCTGCGGGTCGAAGGGCAAGGCACCTACACCGTCCAGCCCGACGGCGGGATCCGGCTGCTGCCGTGGGGCGGCTGGACGGGCCGAACGACGCCGGTGGCCTACCAGGTCAGTGATGCCAACGGAAGCACCGGTACTGCGAAGCTCGTGGTGACCGTCGGCACCAAGCCGGTGGCGCTTCCCGATCTGGCCGAGACCAAGCAGCACGTCGCGGTCACCTTTGATCCGCTCGCCAACGACAAGCCCGGCGCCGGCGCGAAACTCGACCCGGACACGCTGCTCCTGGTGGATGCCGCGGGCAACTTGGTCGACCGGGTGGCAGTCGGGGCCCAGGGCCACTATGCGGTTGCTGGGGGCAAGATCACCTTCACGCCGGTGACCGGGTTCGTGGGCAGCACGCGACCGACGGCGTACGAGGTGAAAGACAGCAATCGGAACGCGGCCCGCTCGACCGTGTCGGTGACCGTGCTGCCGGTCCGGCCCGTTGCGGCGGACGACAGCGCGAGTACGCAGTACGGGAAGGCCGTGACCGTTGCGGTGCTCGGCAACGACAAGCCCGGCGACCCGTCCGCGCCGCTGGTCCCGACGTCGGTCGTGCTGCGCGACCCGGCGGACGGGACCGACAAGACCACGGTGACCATCCCGGCCGAGGGCAGCTTTGCCGCCCGGCCGGACGGCACCGTCGAATACGCCCCGGTGAAGGGCTTCATCGGTACCACCAGATCGCTCACCTACCGGGTGACCGATGCGAACGGGACGTCGGACACGGCTCGCCTGGAGATCACCGTCGGTGCTCCCAGCGGGGCGAAGGCCATCCCCGACAGCGGTACCGGCAGCCTGGGCAACCCGGTGGTCATCAACCCACTCCTGAACGACGCCGCAACCCGGGGCGCGGCCTGGGACCCGGGCAGTCTCTGCCTGGTCACCGGGCCGGCCACTTGTGGGAAGCGGGTGGTCGTACCGGCCGTCGGTGTCTGGACGGCCGGTGCCGACGGGACGATCCGGCTCGTTCCGGAGCGGGGCTTCACCGGTACGGCGAAACAGCCGTACCGGGTCGCTGACACGAACGGCGTGACAGTGGACTCGCAGGTGAAGGTGACCATCGGGGCCCAGCCGGCGTCCCGGACAATTGCCCGTGGGACCGCGCTACCTGATACCGGAGGACCACCTGCCATGCTTCTCACCCTGGCCGGACTGCTGGTTGCCCTGGGCATCACGCTGTTGCGGGTAGCCCGCCGAAGCCGCAAGCCTTAGAGGTCCGTCACCAGCATGAGCTCGTCGCGATAGTCGTCAGCGGCGACCCGTACTGCGCGCGGATGGCGGCCGACCACCCGATAGCCGAGCTTGCCGTAGAACTCCTCCAGGCTGTTCCCGTCGCGGACGGTGAGCTGCAACTGCTCCAGCCCGAGCTCGACCGCTGACTGGCGCAGTCCGTCCATCAGCAACCGACCGGCGCCGCCACCCTGGTACTTCGGATGCACCATCACGCGCAGCACCGTGCGCCAGTGGATGTTCAGAGCGCTGCCCCGATCGACCAGCAGCCCCATGCCGACGTACCGCTCGCCGTTGTGCAGGACGCCGAGCAGGTCCTTGCCGGCGGCAACTCGGTCGAGGGCGAGATCGAGGGTCTCGGCAACCAGTTGCACCGGGGCGGGCGGGGTGAAGCCGACACTGCCGCCCGCGTCGGTGGCGGCGACCCAGGTGTCCAGTAGGTCGGCCCGCAATCCGGGATCCGAGACAGCGTCGGGCTCGATGACGACGTACTCCACGGCGACCTCCCAGATGCGACTGATTTGCAGATAGCAGTCTACGGCCGTTAGCTCCGGAGCCGTTCGGGTACGTCGATGAGGTCTGCAGAAAGGAGTCGCGATGCCGACCGTCGCCCACCGGACCGTCGAGGTCGACGGAGTGAAGATCTTCTACCGCGAGGCGGGGCCGCCGGATGCCCCGGTGCTGTTGCTGCCGCACGGCTACCCGTCATCGTCCTTCCAGTACCGCGGCCTGATGCCCGCGCTGGCCGACCAGTGGCGGCTGATCGCGCCGGACTTCCCGGGCTTCGGTTACAGCGAAGCGCCGGCGGATTTCGAGTACAGCTTCGGTGGCTATGCGGAGTTGCTCGACAAGTTTCTCAACGTCCTTGGAGTGCGGCGGTTCGTCCTTTACCTGTTCGACTACGGGTCGCAGGTCGGGTTCCAGTTGGCGATGAAGGATCCGTCGCGGATCGCCGGCCTGGTGATCCAGAACGGCGATGCTTATGAGGAGACGCTCGGGCCGAAGTACGGGCCGTTGCGGGAGTACTGGGAGTCGCCGACACCGGAGCGCCGGGTCGAGCTGGCCAAGGCGGTGAGCGCGGAGGGGTTGCGCGAGGAGGTTCTCGGCGAGGTGCCGCCGCAGACCGCCGAGAAGATCAGCCCGGATCTGTGGCAGCTGTCCTGGCCGTTGATGGAGCCGAACCGGGACATCATGGTCGGCTTCTTCCTGGAGATTCTGTCGAGCGTGCGGCTGTACCCGCAGTACCAGGCCTATCTGCGAGAGCACCAGCCGCCGACGCTGATCGTGTGGGGTCCGCAGGACGGCTACATGCCGGCGGAATCGGCGCGGGCTTATCTGAAGGACCTGCCGAAGGCCGAGCTGCATCTGCTCGAGGATGGCGGGCACTGGTTGCTGGAGAGCCACCTGGATGAGGTGGTCGAGTTGATCCGGCCGTTCCTCAGTCGGGTGGCTTGAGCGGGACGGCTGGCAGAATCGGCGCGGTGGCTACTCAGGTGATCGTGCTCAACGGCGGTTCGAGTTCCGGCAAGACGGGGATCGCGCGCTGTCTGAAGGCGGTGCTTCCGCAACCGTGGATCAGTCTCGGCGTGGACGACCTCGTCGACGCGCTGCCGCCGGGCCTGCTGGACCAGGAGTCCGGGATCGCGTTCGGCGAGCACGGTGAGGTCGAGGTCGGCGCGGGCTTCCGCGAGATCGAGGCCGCCTGGATGGCCGGTGTCGCGGCGATGGCGCGGGCCGGGGCGCGGATCATCTTCGACGACGTCTTCCTGAGTGGCGCCGGTTCGCAGGAGCGGACGCGGGCGCAGTTGGCCGGGCTCGAGGTGCTGTGGGTGGGCGTGCGTTGTGCACCGGAGATCGCGGCCGGGCGGGAGATCGCCCGTGGCGACCGGGTCGGTGGGATGGCGGCGTCGCAGGCGACGGCCGTGCACGAAGGCGTCGCCTACGACCTCGAGGTCGACACCGCCACCACCGAGTCCATCGACTGCGCCCGCACGATCGCCGCCCACGTCACCTGAAACGCGCAGTTTGTGCACCAGCTGAGTAGATCTCGCCAGCCAGAACGCTCAGGTGGTGCACAAGGTCTCGGCACCTGCGGTGCCCCGGACGTTCTGGGGTGGACTGTCAGAGTTGGCTGAGGCGGGGGATCTTGGTGAGTTTGTCGGGGTTGCGGACGACGTAGATCTGGTGGATCCGGCCGGTGTCGTCGAGTTCCATGAAGCCGACGCTGTCGACCTCGTCGCCGGCGTAGAAGACGACGGCGCTCTCGCCGTTGAGTTCGGTCAGCCTGACCTCGAAGTTGTACGCCTCCTGGCCCGGAGCAACCAGCGCCAGCAACCAGCGGGCAACCTTGTCGGCCCCCAGCAACGGCCTGAGCGCGGCCTTCTTCTTGCCGCCACCGTCACTGACCAGCTCGACGTCCGGCGCCAGCAGCGAGACCACCTGCGTGAGGTCGCCCGACCACGCGGCCGTGAGGAACTGGCTGGTCACCTCACTGTGCCGCGCCTTGTCGACGCTGTGCCTCGGCTGCCGGGCGTGTACGTGCTCGCGGGCGCGGTGAGCCAACTGCCGCACGGCGGCCTCCGACCGACCGAGAGTCGTCGCAATCTCCGCGAACGGCAGGTCGAACACCTCCCGCAGTACGAAGGCAGCGCGTTCCAGCGGCGACAGAGTCTCCAGTACGACGAGCATCGCCATCGATACCGAGTCGGCCATCTCGGCCACGGCAGCTGGGTCGTCCTCGGTCCGAGTGGAGAGGATCGGCTCGGGCAGCCACGGTCCGACGTACTGCTCGCGTCTGGCCTTCTGCTGCCGCAACCGGTTGAGCGCGAGCCGCGTGGTGATCCGGACCAGGTACGCCCGGACGTCGCGGACCTCCTCGCGATCAGCGGCCGACCACCGCAACCACGTCTCCTGGACGACGTCCTCCGCGTCGACCACACTGCCGACCACCCGGTACGCCGCCCCGACCAGTACTGCGCGATGCTCGGCGAACTCGGCAGCCAGCTCATCCTCAGACGTCACGCTGTGATTCTCCCAGTAGCCGATCCGTGCCATCGCGAGCCTCCTTCGTGTCACCCCTCCGGACACGCGGCGCCCCCTGCTTTGTGACGTGACGCCGGTCACGACGATTGCAGGTAGTAGACGCCGAAGAGCAGCAGGAGCGTCAGCGCGGTGGCCCCGAAGAAGGCGAGGAGGCCGGTGGATATGCCCCGACTGTCCTTGCTGGCCGCTCGGGCGACGGCGATTCCGCCGACGACGAGTTGCCCGGCCACGAGCGGCGCGACGACCAGGTATCCCCAGCCGACCGCGAAGTCCCAGTCGCTCCAGCAGTAGTCGTCGCACCCGGCCGGCTCCTGCCTCGACCGCGTCAGCAGCACCACGAAGTACGCGACCACCTCGATCGCCACGCAGCTGATCAACGTCACCGCACTGCGTGACCTCACAGCTGCGTCACCGCCAGCAACCCGAGGACCAGTGCGGTCAGGGCGAAGGTGATGAAGAAAGCGGTTCTGCCGGCGGCGAATGGCGTCATCCGGCGGCGGTGGTAGACCCTGGTCAGCAGGAGACCGACGATCAGCTGACCCACCAGCGCCGCGAGGCCGAACATCATGCCGAGCAGGATCAGCAGCTCCCGGTCGCTGAAGCAGAGCCCGCTGCAGTTCGGGCGAGTTTCGTCGGACGCCGCGAAGACCAGCGCCGCGTAGATGACCAGCTCGGCGCCGATCCAGGCGAGAAACACCAGGAAACCGCGCGAGGACCGGCGGACTTCGGCATGCTGGAGGTCGTGCCCGCTGGCCGGCCGGTAGGTGTCCATGGTCCGATCATGGAGGGTTGCCGGGTCCGCCGCCTGAGTGGATCTACTGATCTTCCGGGTTGGATATTCATGCGTTGTCTGACATACTCATTCACATGAGTTTGAAGGTCGCGGTGGCTGGAGCCAGTGGATATGCCGGGGGAGAGCTGCTTCGGCTGCTGTCGATGCATCCGGAAGTCGAGATCGGAGCGCTCACGGCGGGCGGCAGCGCCGGTACGACGCTGGGCGTCCACCATCCACACCTCCTGCCTCTGGCCGGGCGCACGTTGCTCGAGACCTCCGCCGAGACGCTGGCGGGTCACGACGTCGTGTTCCTGGCCCTGCCGCACGGGCAGTCCGCCGGAATCGCCGAGCAACTCGGCGAGGACGTCACCGTGATCGACTGCGGCGCGGACTTCCGGCTGGCCGAGGCGGAGGCGTGGGTGGAGTTCTACGGCGGCAAGCACGCCGGTCAGTGGCCCTACGGGCTGCCCGAGCTGCCCGGTCAACGGGAGAAGCTGCGCGGCACCAACCGGGTCGCAGTACCGGGGTGTTATCCGACTGTGTCGACCCTTGCCCTGCTCCCCGCAGTACAGGCTGGTCTTGTCGACCCGGGCCAGCTGGTGGTGGTCGCGGTGAGCGGGACGTCGGGAGCGGGCAAGGGGCCCAAGACGCATCTGATGGGTGCTGAGGTGATGGGCTCGGCAACGGCGTACGGGGTCGGTGGCGTGCATCGGCACACTCCGGAGATCGAGCAGAACCTCTCCGCGGTGACCGACCTGGGCGTTTCGGTGTCGTTCACGCCGGTGCTGGCGCCGATGGCGCGCGGCATCCTGGCAACGTGCAGTGCGCCCGTGACTGAGGGCACCACGGCTGACCAGCTGCGGGAGGCCTACGCAGCGGCGTACCAGGACGAGCCGTTCGTGCACCTGCTGCCGGAAGGGCAGTGGCCGCAGACGCAGGCGACGCTCGGTGCCAACACCGTCCAGCTGCAGGTCACGCTGGACCAGCGGATCGGCCGCGCTGTGATCGTGGCCGCGATGGACAACCTCACCAAAGGCACTGCCGGCGCCGCCGTGCAGTGCATGAACCTGGCCGCCGGTCTCGACGAGACGCTGGCCCTTCCCCTGGTAGGAGTAGCACCGTGACCGTCGCTGTCACCCCGCACCCCCAAGTCGATCGGAGCGCCGGAGTCACCGCGCCGGCCGGCTTCCGTGCGGCCGGGGTGATCGCCGGGATCAAACCGGCCGGCAAACCGGACCTCACTGTGGTCGTCAACGACGGCCCGTACCACCTCGCGGCGGGCGTCTTCACCACGAACAAGGTGAAGGCCGCTCCCGTGCTCTGGTCGCAGCAGGTGCTGACCACGGGCAAGCTGAAGGCGGTCGTCCTCAACTCGGGCGGCGCCAACGCGTGCACCGGACCTGAAGGCTTTCAGGACACCCACAAGACCGCGGAAGAGCTGGCCGCGATTCTCGGCGTCGGTGCGATCGAGGTTGGAGTCTGCTCGACCGGCCTGATCGGTGAGCGGCTGCCGATGGACAAGCTCCTGCCGGGGCTCAAGGCCGCGGTCGATGCTCTCGGCAACGCCGCTGAGCACGGCCTCGCCGCCGCGACCGCGGTGATGACGACGGACAACGTGCCGAAGCAGGCGGTCTTCAAGCACCCCGACGGTTGGAGCATCGGCGGCTTCGCCAAGGGCTCCGGCATGTGCGCGCCGAACATGGCGACGATGCTCTCCGTCATCACCACCGACGCGATCGTCGACCAGCCACACCTCGACCATGTACTACGGAACGCGGTCGGCAAGACCTTCAACCGGCTCGACGTCGATGGCGGTACGTCGACCAACGACACCGTGTTGCTGCTCAGCTCGGGCGCATCGGGTGTCGCAGTACCGGTTGACGAGTTCGAGGCCGCGCTCACCGCGCTGGCCGCGGATCTGGTCAAGCAGCTTCAGGCGGATGCCGAAGGCGTCACCAAGCACGTGAGCATCACGGTCCAGGGTGCGGCCACCGAGGCCGAGGCGGTCGCGGCCGCGAAGGTCGTTGCCGAGGACAACCTCTGCAAAACCGCCTTCTTCGCCTCCGACCCGAACTGGGGCCGGATCGCGATGGCGGTGGGCAACGCCCCGACCGCGTTCGACCCTTCGCTACTCGACATCACCCTCAACGGCGCCGCGATCTGCGTTGCCGGCGGCAAGGGCGTCGACCGCTCCGAGGCCGATCTGAGCGGTCTCGAGATCGACGTCGTCATCGACCTGCACGCCGGGTCCGCGTCGGCGACCGTGCTGACCACCGATCTGTCGCACGCCTACGTCGAAGAGAACTCGGCTTACTCCTCATGACCATTACGACGCAGGCCAGTGCGGTCGAGAAGGCCGCTGTGCTGACCGAGGCGCTGCCTTGGCTGAAGGAGTTCCACGGGAAGACGATCGTCGTCAAGTACGGCGGTAACGCGATGGTGGACGACGAGCTGAAGCAGGCCTTCGCCTCCGACATCGTGTTCTTGCGGCATTGTGGCGTCCGGGTCGTGGTCGTGCACGGTGGCGGGCCGCAGATCAGCGACATGTTGCAGCGGCTCGGGATCGACAGCGAGTTCCGCGGCGGTCTGCGGGTGACGACGCCCGAGGCGATGGACGTGGTCGGCATGGTCCTGGTGGGCAAGGTCGGTCGCGAACTCGTCGGACTGCTGAACGCGCACGGTCCGTTCGCCGTCGGCATGTCCGGTGAGGACGCCGGGCTGTTCACCGCGGAACGCCGCGGCGCGATGATCGACGGCGAGTCGGTCGACATCGGGCTGGTCGGTGACGTCGTCGACGTCCGGCCGGAAGCCGTCATCGACCTGATCGACGCCGGCCGGATCCCGGTCGTCTCGACGATCGCCCCGGACGAGGACGGGCAGGCGCACAACGTGAACGCCGACACCGCCGCGTCCGCGCTGGCGGTCGCCCTCGGCGCGGAGAAGCTCGTCGTCCTGACCGACGTCGCCGGGCTGTACCGCAACTGGCCGGACAGCGAGGAGATCATCACCCAGATCGACGCCGCCGAACTGGCCGAGCTGCTCCCGTCGCTCGCCTCCGGCATGGTGCCGAAGATGGAAGCCTGCCTCCGCGCAGTCCAGTCCGGCGTCTCCCGCGCAACCGTCATCGACGGCCGCGTCCCGCACTCACTGCTGCTAGAAATCTTCACTGACGCCGGAAGCGGAACCCAGGTGATCCCCTCATGACCGAATTGCTGACCGTCGATGGCACGCAGAGCGCGCTCGTCGAGCGGTACTCGCAGTCGTTGATGAACACCTTCGGGGCGCCCAAGCGGGTGCTGGTTCGGGGCGAGGGCGCTTACCTCTGGGATGCCGACGGCAAGAAGTATCTCGACCTGCTCGGTGGCCTCGCGGTGAACTGTCTCGGGCACGCGCATCCATTCGTGGTGTCGGCCGTCACCAGCCAGCTTGCGACGCTGGGGCACGTCTCGAACTTCTTCGCCTCCGCGCCGCAGATCGCGCTGGCCGAGAAGCTGCTGTCCCTCTTCGATGCTCCTGGCAAGGTCTTCTTCACGAACTCGGGGACCGAGGCCAACGAGGCCGCGTTCAAGATCACCCGCAAGACCGGCCGGACCAAGATCGTCTCCACCGTCGGCGCCTTCCACGGCCGCTCGATGGGCGCGCTCGCGATCACCTGGAAACCGGCGTACCGGGAGCAGTTCGCGCCGCTGCCCGGCGATGTCACCTTCGTCCCGTACGGCGATGCGCCCGCGCTGGCCGCCGCGGTCGACGACGAGACGGCGGCTGTGGTGCTCGAACCGATCCAGGGCGAGAACGGCGTCGTCGTACCGCCGGACGGCTACCTCGCAGAGGCTCGCCGGATCACCTCGGAGCATGGCGCGCTGCTGTGGATCGACGAGATCCAGACCGGCGTCGGGCGGACGGGCGACTGGTTCGCCTTCCAGGCCGCGGGGATCCAGCCCGACCTGGTCACCTTGGCCAAGGGCCTCGGCGCGGGCATCCCGATCGGCGCCTGCCTCGGCTTCGGCCCGGCAGCCGACCTGCTGCAGCCGGGCAACCACGGTACGACGTTCGGCGGCAACCCGGTCGCGGCGATCGCGGGTCTGGCCGTGCTGACCGTGATCGAGCGGGACGGCCTGCTCGCGAATGTGGATGCCATCGGCAACCACCTCGCCGCGAGCATCGAGGCGCTCGGCCACCCGTTGATCGCGGGCGTCCGTGGTCGCGGCCTGCTGCTCGCGATCCAGCTCACCCAGCCGGTGTCGGACCAGGTCGCCGCGCTGGCACTGGAAGCGGGCTTCATCGTCAACAACCCGCTCCCCGACGCGTTGCGACTGGCGCCGCCGTACATCCTCAGCAAAGCTGACGCCGACAGCTTCGTCGCCGCACTACCCGCGCTGCTAGACCAGGTGGAGGCCGCCCCGTGACCCGACACTTCCTGCGCGACGACGACCTGAGCCCGGTAGAGCAGGACGAGGTGCTGACGCTGGCTCAGCAGTTGACCATCGATCGGTACGGGCACAAGCCGCTGAGTGGCCCGCAGACCGTGGCGGTGCTCTTCGACAAGGCTTCGACGCGGACGCGGATCTCGTTCGCTGTCGGGATCGCCGAGCTCGGCGGGGTTCCGTTGATCATCGACGCGCAGAGCTCGCAGCTCGGCCGGGGTGAACCGATCGCCGACACCGCTCGGGTGCTCGACCGTCAGGTCGGCGCGATCGTCTGGCGGACGTCGGGCCAGACGCGGATCGAGGAGATGGCCGCCGCGTCGCGCGTGCCGGTGATCAACGCGCTGACCGACGAGTTCCACCCGTGCCAGATCCTCGCGGACCTGCTCACCGTCCGGCAGCACAAGGGCCGCACGGCAGGGCTCAAACTCGTCTACCTGGGCGACGGCGCCAACAACATGGCGAACTCGTACCTGCTCGGTGGCGTGACAGCCGGCATGCATGTGGTCATCGCGTCACCGGCGGAGTACCAGCCTGATGCCGCAGTACTGGCCAAGGCCGTGGAGATTGCCGCGGCCACGGGTGGTTCGGCAGCGTGGACCGCTGATCCGCTGGAGGCTGTCACGGGTGCCGATGTGCTGGCCACCGACACCTGGGTTTCGATGGGGCAGGAGGCCGAGGCCGCGCTGCGGGAGGCGCCTTTCGTACCCTATGCCGTGACCGAGCAGCTGGTGGCGAAGGCGAACGGCGACGCGATCGTGCTGCACTGCTTGCCGGCGTACCGGGGCAAGGAGATCGAGGCCGCCGTGCTCGACGGTCCGCAGTCGGTCGTCTGGGACGAGGCCGAGAACCGGCTGCACGCGCAGAAGGCATTGCTGTCGTGGCTATTGGCGAGGAACTTCAGCTCATGAGCGAGCGGAGCGAGCTCATCATCAAATACAGCGTGTGTCGTGTCTCATCCGCGCCCGGAGCGAAGCGAGGACGTGGATGAGCACTGCGGTACCGACTACCAAGACGGCGCGCCAGCAGCGCATCGTCGACCTGCTCGGGCGTCAGCCGGTCCGCTCCCAGACCGAGCTGGCCGATCTGCTCGCCGACGCCGGGCTCGTCGTCGGCCAGGCCACCTTGTCGCGTGACCTGGTGGAGATCGGCGCGGTCAAGGTCCGCGACTCGTCCGGCCAGCTGGTGTACGCGGTACCGGGTGAAGGCGGTGACCGTACGCCGCGGGCCGGTGAGGCGGCCGCCTTCGAGGCGCGACTCGGCCGGGTCGCGTCGGAGTTGCTCGTCTCGGCGGAGGGCAGCGCCAACCTGGTGATCCTGCGAACCCCGCCGGGTGCGGCCCAGTACTTCGCGTCGGCGATCGACCACGTGGGACTGGACGACGTACTCGGCACCATCGCCGGCGACGACACCGTCATGGTCGTCTCCCGGGACCCCTCCGGCGGCGAGGCCCTGGCCACCCGCTTCCTCAACCTGGCCGCCCGCAGCGAGGCCAAGTAGTTCTTACTGCTGAACTAAAGCTTTTTGAAAGGACTTGTTGTGAGCTCTGGTGAAAGCGCTGCCCTGTGGGGGAGCCGGTTTGCGGGTGGGCCGGCCGATGCGCTGGCGGCGTTGAGCAAGTCGACACATTTCGACTGGCGACTGGCGCCGTACGACATCGCCGGGTCGAAGGCGCACGCGAAGGTGCTGCACCGCGCGGGGCTGCTGACCGACGACGACCTCACCAAGATGCTCGCCGGGCTCGACGAGCTGCTGGCGGACGTGCTCTCCGGTGCGTTTGTGGCCGCTGAGAGCGACGAGGACGTGCACACGGCTCTCGAGCACGGGCTGGTGCAGCGGCTTGGTGCCGAGCTGGGTGGACGGCTGCGGGCCGGGCGGTCGCGGAACGACCAGATCGCCACGCTGTTCAAGAGCTTCCTGCGCGACCACGGCCGGATCATCAGCGCGCTGGTGCTCGACCAGGTGAACACCATCGCCGAGCAGGCCGAGAAGCATCTCGGCGTCGCGATGCCGGGCCGGACGCATCTGCAGCACGCGCAGCCGGTGTTGTTGTCGCATCACCTGATGGCGCACGCGTGGCCGCTGATCCGCGATCTCGATCGGCTGGCCGAGTGGGACGCGCGCGTCGCGGCCGATTCGCCGTACGGGTCGGGGGCGCTGGCCGGCTCCTCGCTCGGGCTGGATCCGCAGTTCGTGGCGGTCGAGCTGGGCTTCACGAACTCGTCGGCGAACTCGATCGACGGGACCGCCGCGCGGGACTTCGTGGCGGAGTTCGCCTTCATCACCGCGCAGATCGGCGTCGACCTGTCCCGGCAGGCCGAAGAGGTGATCATCTGGGCGACGAAGGAGTTCGGCTTCGTCCAGCTCGACGACGGGTACTCGACCGGGTCGAGCATCATGCCGCAGAAGAAGAATCCGGACATCGCCGAGCTCGCCCGCGGCAAGGCCGGCCGGCTGATCGGCAACCTGACCGGGCTGCTCGCCACGCTGAAGGCGCAGCCGCTCGCCTACAACCGGGACCTGCAGGAGGACAAGGAGCCGGTCTTCGACTCCGTGGACACCCTTGAGGTGCTGCTGCCCGCGTTCACCGGGATGATCCGCACCCTGGTCTTCAACACCGAGCGGCTGGAGGAGCTGGCACCGCAGGGCTTCTCGCTGGCGACTGACGTCGCCGAGTGGCTGGTGCGCCAGAAGGTGCCCTTCCGGGTGGCGCACGAGGTGGCCGGCGCGTGCGTGCAGGAGTGCGAGAAGCGCGGCATCGAGCTGTGGGACCTGTCTGACGAGGACCTCGCCGCGATCTCGCCATCCCTGACGCCTGAGGTCCGGACGGTGCTGAGCGTCGAAGGCTCAGTAGCCTCCCGCAACGGTCGCGGCGGTACCGCAGGCGAACGTGTGGCCGAGCAGTTGGCCGAGTTGCGCGGTCGTGCCGCTGCCCACGCGGAGCGCCTCGCCTAGATGCCCGTACGACGTACGCTGCTGGCCGGGCCGGTGCTGGAAGTGGCGCCCAAGTTGCTGGGGATGGTGTTGCGGCGGTCGACGCCGGAAGGGGTGGTTGCCGTACGTCTCACGGAAGTCGAGGCGTACGACGGGCCGAACGATCCGGGGTCGCACGCCTACCGGGGGCAGACTCCGCGCAATGCGGTGATGTTCGGCCCGCCCGGGCATCTCTACGTGTACTTCACCTACGGCATGCACTTCTGCATGAACATCAGCGCCGGCCCGGCCGGCCAACCGTCGGCCATCCTGCTGCGCGCCGGCGAGATCATCGAGGGCGTGGAACTGGCCCGCTCACGTCGCGCCAATGCTGTTGCCGATCGCGATCTTGCCCGTGGGCCCGCGCGGATGTGTGTTGCGCTCGGCATCGGACGGGAAGACGACGGGGTTGATCTGCTGGCGGCCGGGTCTCCCATTCAGCTGCTGTCCGGATCACGCTTCGACGGCGAACCCGCGACGGGTCCGCGCGTCGGCCTGCGGGAGGCGGCTGAGTGGGACTGGCGGTTCTGGATTCCGGGCGACCCGACGGTTTCGCCGTACCGGCCGCATGTGCCCAAGAAGCGTCGCTAGCCCGCACGGGGAGTGCGGGCCGGCGACGCAACGCAGTACGGGCTAGGGGAGCGGGCGTAGTACCGGCTAGCGGTTGGCCAGTTCGAGGACGTAGTCGAGCTGGGGGAGGCCGTGCTCGACCTCGGGGTCCGGGAACAGGCCGATGTGGTGTGCACCGGCTGCCTCCAGTGCCTCGATGTGGGCCGCGGCGTCGTCGAGCGTGCCGATCGGACCGATCTCCTGCCACCAGTCCTGCGGCATCTCGACGAGGCCCTCTGCGCCCTTGTCGGCGTGCAGCTTGACCAGGTCGTCGTAGAACGGCATCGGGCGCAGACCTGGGTGCTGCTGCTCGATCCGCTCCGCCAGCCACGGCGCTGTCCACTCGTACGCCGTCTTGCGGTCGCCCCGCACGCAGAACGCACTGAAGACAGCGACGACGAACCCCTCCGGTGAACCAGCCTGCTCGATCGACGCCCGGACATAAGACGGGCTGGCCGGCTCCGCGAGCACAACGCCACCCCCGACCCTCCCGGCAAGCGCCATCGACTTCGGCCCCTGGACACCGAGCAGGATCGGCGGCGGCTCGACCGGCGGCGCATCCAGCTGCACCTCGTCCAGTACGACGTAGTCGCCCTTCATCGTCACCTTCTCGCCGGCCAGCAGGCGGGTGACGGCTGTGGTCACCTCCTCGAGCGCAGTGAGCGGCGACTTCGGCCGGACACCCATCTGGCCCATCCACGCTTGGACACCGTGCCCGATGCCCGGCAGGAACCGGCCCGGTGCCAGCGCGTCGAGAGTGGCGAACTCCATCGCGGTCATGGCCGCAGTACGGGCGACAGCGGGCGCGATGCCGAGCCCGCAGGTGAGCCGCTCGGTGACGGCCAAGGCAGCCGACACCAGGGACGGGCCTGCGGTGTAGAAGCAGTCTTCGATCAGCCAGAGCTCGTCGGCGCCACCTGCGTCGAGCCGGCGGGCCACGTCTGTCACCAGGGCGGCGGGGAAGGTCCGGGGGAAGCACATTCCGAGGGCTGCGGAGGTCCGAGTCATATCGAGACTGTAAAGGTCGCCGGGGACAGTCCTCCCGGTGCGAGTACAGGCCCTGTGGACGGGTAGGTTTCCGACATGGCCCGTCCGCACTACTCCTCCCGGCTGGAGGACTGGTTCAACGTCGGTGTCGGGGTTCTCCTGCGTCGCCGCGGCTGGCGGGAACGGATCATCCCGCACGTCGGCTACGGCACCCGGGAGTTCACCCGGGTGCTGGCTCGCGTCGTACTGAGCCGCGACCCCCGCAACCAGCCCCGATACGACGAAGACCAGGTGGTGCGTGGCTGGCGGGTGTTTGTCACCGCGCCCGCGACCGGGGTGAAGGTGGCCGTCACTGTCTCCGGCGAGACCTTCGAGGCGACTACTGACCGCGGCGGCTTCGTGGACCTGACCGTGCCGGTGGCGCTGCCTCCTGGGTGGCACGAGATCAGCCTGGGTGTGCACGGCGAGCGGCAGGCGCGCGGGAAGGTGTACGTACCCGACCCGGACGCAGGCTTCGGTCTGGTCAGCGACATCGACGACACGGTGATGCTGACGATGCTGCCGCGACCACTGATCGCCGCCTGGAACACCTTCGTCCGTGACGAGCAAGCCCGCAGGGTCGTGCCGGGCATGGCGGAGATGTACGCCGAACTGCTGGCCGACCACCCGGGTGCGCCGATCTTCTACCTGTCGACCGGCGCCTGGAACACGGCACCCACGCTGACCAGGTTCCTGGCGCGGCACGGCTACCCGGCCGGCCCGATGCTGATGACGGACTGGGGGCCGACCAACACGGGCTGGTTCCGCAGCGGACGCGAGCACAAGAGCACTGCGCTGCGGCGGCTGGCAGTGGAGTTCCCAGAGGTCAAGTGGGTGCTGGTGGGGGACGACGGCCAGCACGACCCGCAGCTGTACGGCGACTTCGCCCAGACGCACCCGGATCACGTGCGAGCGATCGCCATCCGCCAGCTGACCCCTGCCGAGCAGGTGCTGTCCCACGGTCTGCCAGTGCCGAACCAGGACCCAGGGGCTCACGATCCGCATCGCCCGACGGCCGCAACCGTGCACGGGCCAGACGGACACGCGCTGGTCGCGCAACTGCGCGCAGTACTGTCGCGGCCTGAAGCCGGCTGACCCGGCGCCCGCGAGCCGGGGCTGGTACAGGACACTTGTCGTGATCTGACGTGACTCGAGGAGAGACCAAGTGACCGACAGCGGGACCGCAAGCCGCACCCAGGTGCTCGACGACCTGGAGAGCCGTGGCCTGATCGCGCACTCCACCGACCCGGACGCGCTCCGTGCGTCGATGGCCGCCGGACCGATCACCTCGTACGTCGGGTTCGACCCGACCGCCCCGAGTCTGCACATGGGCAACCTGTTGCAGCTGCTGACGTTGCGGCGGCTCCAGCTGGCCGGCCACAACCCGATCGGCCTGGTCGGCGGCGCCACCGGCTTGATCGGTGACCCCAAGGAGTCGGCCGAGCGGGTGCTGAACCCCAAGGACGTCGTCGAGCAGTGGGTCGAGAGGGTCCGCGGCCAGGTGGAGCGGTTCGTCGACTTCGACGCGTCGCTGCCGAACCCGGCGCGGATCGTCAACAACTACGACTGGACCAAGGACCTCAACACGCTCGACTTCCTCCGGGACATCGGCAAGCACTTCCCGGTGAACCGCATGCTCGGCCGGGAAGTGGTGAAGGCCCGCCTGGAGCAGGGGATCAGCTACACGGAGTTCAGCTACGTGCTGCTGCAGTCGCTGGACTACCTGGAGCTGTACCGGCGCCACGGGTGCACCTTGCAGACCGGCGGTAGCGACCAGTGGGGGAACCTGACCGCTGGAGTCGAGCTGATCCGCCGCTCGGACGCTGGGAAGGCCCATGCGCTGGCGACGCCGCTGGTCACGAAGGCGGACGGGACCAAGTTCGGCAAGACCGAGTCGGGGACCGTGTGGCTGGACCGGGAGCTGACTTCGCCGTACGCGTTCTACCAGTTCTGGTTCAACACCGATGACCGCGACGTGATGCAGCTGGTGCGGTTCTACACGTTCCGGACGGCTGAGGAGATCGCTGCGCTCGAGGAGGCGACCGCTGAGCGGCCGCACGCCCGGGAGGCGCAGCGACTGCTGGCGGAGGACGTGACCACGCTGGTGCACGGCGCCGAGGAGACCGAGCAGGTGAAGCTCGCGGCCAAGGCGCTGTTCGGCCAGTCGGAGCTTCAGGCCTTGCAGGGAACAACTTTGGTGGCCGCGCTGCGGGAGGCGCCGCACTACGAGCTCAAGCCGGACGAGCAGATGCCGACCATCACGGACCTGCTGGTGCTCTCGGAGCTGGTGGCGAGCAAGTCCGCTGCCCGGCGCACGATCGCCGAAGGTGGCGCCTACCTGAACAACGAGAAGGTGAGCGACCCGGAGTACGTCCCGAGCAGCGAGGACCTGCTGCCCGGAGGAGCGCTGGTACTGCGGCGCGGGAAGCGTTCGTTCGCAGGGGTTCTCGTCACGCCGGCCGGTGGTTGAGTCGTCCCACCCGCCGCCTGAGCCCTCGCACAGAGCCGGCGCCGGAGGCAAATTACAGGGCTGTGACTCTGGCCTCCGGCAATGGATTTGACGGTCACCTGCAGGCCACGTAATGTTCTTCTTGTTGGAGCGAGGCGCGGGACGCGAAAGCGGCCGGTCGCTCCGAACCCCCTGAAGCTAGCTGAGCCGCACCGTGTCGTCTGATCCGGGTCGGTAGCTCAAGCGAGGGGCGCGGATCAAGAAAATCCGGGGTTGACTCGGTGGATCTGGTCCGGTAAAGTAACGCAGGTTGCCCCGGAGTCCTGGCTGAAGAGCCACAGACGCGGTGTGCGCCCGATTCTTGAGAACTCAACAGCGTGCCGAAAGTCAATGCCGAAATTTAGCATTAACCCCGTATACGGGATCGGATGTTTCATCTGATGTCGTATCGGATTCCTTTGTAATTTTTCTGGATTCAAGTCAGTTTGATTTGTTTCTGATTGCAATGGATCGTTTTTCGTTTCATGTCTGTTATCCACCTTCGGGGTGGTTGACATATTGAATTCAACGGAGAGTTTGATCCTGGCTCAGGACGAACGCTGGCGGCGTGCTTAACACATGCAAGTCGAGCGGTAAGGCCCCTTCGGGGGTACACGAGCGGCGAACGGGTGAGTAACACGTGAGCAACCTACCCTCAACTTCGGGATAAGCCTCGGAAACGGGGTCTAATACCGGATATCACCTCGGGCTTCATGGTTTGGGGTTGAAAGTTCTGGCGGTTGGGGATGGGCTCGCGGCCTATCAGCTTGTTGGTGGGGTAATGGCCTACCAAGGCGTCGACGGGTAGCCGGCCTGAGAGGGCGACCGGCCACACTGGGACTGAGACACGGCCCAGACTCCTACGGGAGGCAGCAGTGGGGAATATTGCGCAATGGACGAAAGTCTGACGCAGCAACGCCGCGTGAGGGATGACGGCCTTCGGGTTGTAAACCTCTTTCAGCAGGGACGAAGCGAGAGTGACGGTACCTGCAGAAGAAGGACCGGCCAACTACGTGCCAGCAGCCGCGGTAATACGTAGGGTCCGAGCGTTGTCCGGAATTATTGGGCGTAAAGGGCTCGTAGGCGGTTCGTCACGTCGGGAGTGAAAACTCGGAGCTCAACTCCGAGCCTGCTTCCGATACGGGCAGACTAGAGGTAGGCAGGGGAGAGCGGAACTCCTGGTGTAGCGGTGGAATGCGCAGATATCAGGAAGAACACCGGTGGCGAAGGCGGCTCTCTGGGCCTTACCTGACGCTGAGGAGCGAAAGCGTGGGTAGCGAACAGGATTAGATACCCTGGTAGTCCACGCCGTAAACGTTGGGCGCTAGGTGTGGGGGACATTCCACGTCCTCCGTGCCGCAGCTAACGCATTAAGCGCCCCGCCTGGGGAGTACGGCCGCAAGGCTAAAACTCAAAGGAATTGACGGGGGCCCGCACAAGCGGCGGAGCATGCGGATTAATTCGATGCAACGCGAAGAACCTTACCTGGGTTTGACATATAGGGAAATCCTCCAGAGATGGGGGGTCCGTAAGGGTCCTATACAGGTGGTGCATGGCTGTCGTCAGCTCGTGTCGTGAGATGTTGGGTTAAGTCCCGCAACGAGCGCAACCCTCGTCCTATGTTGCCAGCACGTTATGGTGGGGACTCATAGGAGACTGCCGGGGTCAACTCGGAGGAAGGTGGGGATGACGTCAAGTCATCATGCCCCTTATGTCCAGGGCTTCACGCATGCTACAATGGCCGGTACAAAGGGCTGCGAAACCGCAAGGTGGAGCGAATCCCAAAAAGCCGGTCTCAGTTCGGATTGGGGTCTGCAACTCGACCCCATGAAGTCGGAGTCGCTAGTAATCGCAGATCAGCAACGCTGCGGTGAATACGTTCCCGGGCCTTGTACACACCGCCCGTCACGTCATGAAAGTCGGCAACACCCGAAGCCGGTGGCCTAACCCTTGTGGAGGGAGCCGTCGAAGGTGGGGCTGGCGATTAGGACGAAGTCGTAACAAGGTAGCCGTACCGGAAGGTGCGGCTGGATCACCTCCTTTCTAAGGAGCATTGGCAGCTGCAACCCGTAAGGGTGTAGTTGCCTACAGGTCGTTTCCAGGACGAATGTTTCTGGGCGGCCATGCTTCGGAATGTGGAACATTGACCATTAGATGAGTAAACGGAACCGAGTGGGTAAGTACTGCTGATTCTCTTCGGAGAGGACGCGTGGAACACACATAGAGTCGAGTGGATCATCGAGGCGCGCTGTTGGGTCCTGAGGAATCGGGCCATGGATCTTCGGATCCTTGGATCGGTTTTTCTGGGTCACTACTACATCAACTGCTGGATCTTTGCGGATCACAGGGTTGGTGTGGCTGTGTGGCTGGGGCCGGCTCTCACCAAACTCCTGGTGATGGGTTTTTCGAGGGTGTGTTTTCCCTTCGTTGGATCTGTCCGAGGGTAGTGGTGGACAAGGGCTGGTGTTCCTGCCCGTATTTTGAGAACTGTATAGTGGACGCGAGCATCTTCAGTATTTTGTTGTTTTTGTGACAAGCTACTAAGGGCAATCGGTGGATGTCTAGGCACCAAGAGCCGATGAAGGACGTAGGAGCCTGCGATAAGCCCCGGGGAGTTGGCAACCAAGCTGTGATCCGGGGGTGTCCGAATGGGGAAACCCAGCTGGCATTCTAAAGCCAGTTACCAGTGCCTGAACACATAGGGTTCTGGAGGGAACGCGGGGAAGTGAAACATCTCAGTACCCGCAGGAAGAGAAAACAATAGTGATTCCGTGAGTAGTGGCGAGCGAAAGCGGATGAGGCTAAACCATGTGCGTGTGATAGCCGGCGTGCGTTGCGTATATGGGGTTGTGGGAGCATTCAGATCCTAATGCCGTGGGGTCAGGGAGTTATAAATCACTGTTGAAGTCGAATTTTCTGGAAAGTTGAGCCGTAGTGGGTAAGAGCCCCGTAGGCGTAAGACAGTGACTTCCGAGTGTTTTCCCAAGTAGCACGGGACTCTTGAAATCCCGTGTGAATCTGGCGGGACCACCCGCTAAGCCTAAATACTTCTTGGTGACCGATAGCGGACTAGTACCGTGAGGGAAAGATGAAAAGTACCCCGGGAGGGGAGTGAAATAGTACCTGAAACCGGTTGCCTACAATCCGTCGGAGCGCTCACCTTGTGTGGGTGTGACGGCGTGCCTTTTGAAGAATGAGCCTGCGAGTTAGTGGTATGTGGCGAGGTTAACCCGTGTGGGGTAGCCGTAGCGAAAGCGAGTCTGAATAGGGCGACCAGAGTCGCATGCTCTAGACCCGAAGCGGAGTGATCTATCCATGGGCAGGTTGAAGCGCGGGTAAGACCGCGTGGAGGACCGAACCCACCAGGGTTGAAAACCTGGGGGATGACCTGTGGATAGGGGTGAAAGGCCAATCAAACTCCGTGATAGCTGGTTCTCCCCGAAATGCATATAGGTGCAGCGTCGCGTGTTTCTTACCGGAGGTAGAGCACTGGATGGTCTAGGGGGCTTACCGGCTTACCGAAATCAGCCAAACTCCGAATGCCGGTAAGTGAGAGCGCGGCAGTGAGACTGCGGGGGATAAGCTCCGTAGTCGAGAGGGAAACAGCCCAGATCACCAGCTAAGGCCCCTAAGCGATTGCTAAGTGGAAAAGGATGTGGAGTTGCCCAGACAACCAGGAGGTTGGCTTAGAAGCAGCCACCCTTGAAAGAGTGCGTAATAGCTCACTGGTCAAGTGATTCCGCGCCGACAATGTAGCGGGGCTCAAGCAATCCGCCGAAGCTGTGGCATTCACACTCGTACCCGGCCCACTTTGTGGGTCCAGGTGTGTGGATGGGTAGGGGAGCGTCGTGCAGCGTGTGAAGCAGCAGAGTGATCTAGTTGTGGATGCTGCACGAGTGAGAATGCAGGCATGAGTAGCGAATGACGGGTGAGAAACCCGTCCGCCGAATGATCAAGGGTTCCAGGGTCAAGCTAATCTGCCCTGGGTAAGTCGGGACCTAAGGCGAGGCCGACAGGCGTAGTCGATGGACAACGGGTTGATATTCCCGTACCGGCATTAACACGACCCGACCGAACCCGGTGATGCTAAGAACGTGAAGCTTTGAGGCCTTCGGGCTGATGAGTGGATCTTTCGACCCGAACTGGTATTAGGTGCACTAAGGAGTGACGCAGGAGGGCAGTCCATCCGCGGCGATGGTAGGCGCAAGCTGATCCGCGGGCAAGGTGGTAGGGCGAGGCATAGGCAAATCCGTGTCTCACAGAGCCTGAGAACCGAGGCGGACCCGTTCAGGGGAAGTGGATGATCCCATGCTGCCGAGAAAAACTTCGTAGTGAGTGTTAGAGCCGCCCGTACCCCAAACCGACACAGGTGATCAGGTAGAGAATACCAAGGCGATCGAGTGAACCATGGTTAAGGAACTCGGCAAAATGCCCCCGTAACTTCGGGAGAAGGGGGGCCTGATTCGTGACGAGACTTGCTCTCGGAAGCGTTGATGGCCGCAGAGACCAGGCCCAAGCGACTGTTTACTAAAAACACAGGTCCGTGCGAAGAAGTAATTCGATGTATACGGACTGACGCCTGCCCGGTGCTGGAACGTTAAGGGGACAGGTTAGCTGGCTTTGGCCGGCGAAGCTTTGAACTTAAGCGCCAGTAAACGGCGGTGGTAACTATAACCATCCTAAGGTAGCGAAATTCCTTGTCGGGTAAGTTCCGACCTGCACGAATGGCGTAACGACTTGGGCGCTGTCTCAACCATGGACTCGGCGAAATTGCATTACGAGTAAAGATGCTCGTTACGCGCAGCAGGACGGAAAGACCCCGGGACCTTTACTACAACTTGGTATTGGTGGTCGGTACAACTTGTGTAGGATAGGTGGGAGACTGTGAAACCTGGACGCCAGTTCGGGTGGAGTCATCGTTGAAATACCACTCTGGTTGTTCTGGCTGTCTAACTTCGGTCCATTATCTGGATCAGGGACAGTGCCTGGTGGGTAGTTTGACTGGGGCGGTCGCCTCCTAAAAGGTAACGGAGGCGCTCAAAGGTTCCCTCAGCCTGGTTGGCAATCAGGTGTCGAGTGTAAGTGCACAAGGGAGCTTGACTGTGAGACAGACATGTCGAGCAGGGACGAAAGTCGGAACTAGTGATCCGGCGGTGGCATGTGGGAGCACCGTCGCTCAACGGATAAAAGGTACCCCGGGGATAACAGGCTGATCTTCCCCAAGAGTCCATATCGACGGGATGGTTTGGCACCTCGATGTCGGCTCGTCGCATCCTGGGGCTGGAGTAGGTCCCAAGGGTTGGGCTGTTCGCCCATTAAAGCGGCACGCGAGCTGGGTTTAGAACGTCGTGAGACAGTTCGGTCCCTATCCGCTGCGCGCGCAGGAGACTTGAGAAGGGCTGCCCCTAGTACGAGAGGACCGGGGTGGACGAACCTCTGGTGTGCCAGTTGTTCCGCCAGGAGCACGGCTGGTTGGCTACGTTCGGGAGTGATAACCGCTGAAAGCATCTAAGCGGGAAGCACGCTTCAAGATGAGGTCTCCCACCGAGTTAATCGGGTAAGGCCCCCAGTAGACCACTGGGTTGATAGGCCAGAAGTGGAAGCGCCGCAAGGTGTGGAGCTGACTGGTACTAATAGGCCGAGGGCTTGTCTCAACACCAACACAGTTGGGGCAACAAAACTGCTGCAAGACATAATCGCGTCCACTATACGGTTCCCGAAATACGGTCAACCCCAGCTCGAACCCACACAACGTGTGTGGGGACGGTGACTTGCAGGGTGGTTGGTTGATATTTCTATAGAGTTACGGTGACCATAGCGTCGGGGAAACACCCAGTCTCCATTCCGAACCTGGAAGTTAAGCCCTTCAGCGCCGATGGTACTGCGACCGGGAGGTCGTGGGAGAGTAGGACGTCGCCGGACATTCACACTGTTAAGGGCCACCCACACCGGGTGGCCCTTAATGTTTGTGCCTGTATTTTTGTCTGAGCGCCGTTCTTCACCTCGTACGACCGATAGGAGTCACCGTGGCTACGCCACCTCGCAACCCCCGCTCTGGCCCGGGCGATCGCTCTGGCCGTGGTTCGTCCGGCGGTTCGGGTCGTGCCGGCGGCGGTGGACGCTCCGGGAACGCCGGCGGCTCCCGCTCCGGCGGTCCGAGCTCCGGCGCGCCCCGTGGCGGCAGCTCGTCCGGTGGTCCTCGCGGAGGGAGTTCCTCTGGTGCGCCTCGCGGAGGTAGTTCTTCCGGCGCTCCTCGTGGCGGGTCTTCTGGTGGTCCGCGGGGAGGTAGCTCCTCGGGTGGTCCGCGTGGCGGCTCTGGTGGTTCCTCGGGTGGTTCTTGGAGCTCATCGGGTGGCGGCCGTGGTGGCGCTCCGCGTACCGGTGGTGCTGGCGGCGGCCCTCGCACGGGTGGCAGTGGTCCTCGCGCGGGTGGTGGCGCCGGGAAGTCGGGTTACTCGCGGGACGATCGCTCGGCTCCGCGTCGTGACGACCGGTCCGCACCGCGGCGGGACGACAAGCCGCCGGCCAAGCGGAACACGCGCTGGGACGACAAGAGCGAGCCTGGCCGCGACCCGTTCCGCGGTCAGCTGCCGAGCCGTGGCGACGACCGCGGCCCGCGTCGCGACGACCGCAGCGCTCCCCGTCGGGATGATCGTGGGGGATACAACCGCGATGAGCGTGGTGGTTACAACCGCGATGACCGTTCTTCTCTAGGCTCCGACGGCCGCTCCGCACCTCGCGGCGACGACCGCAGCGCTCCGCGCCGTGACGACCGTGGCGGGTACAACCGCGATGACCGCAGTGCGCCCCGCCGCGATGACCGTGGCGGATACAGCCGTGACGAGCGGAGTGCTCCGCGTCGCGATGACCGTGCGCCGCAGCGGGATGACCGTGGTGGTTACAGCCGGGATGAGCGCAGTGCTCCGCGTCGTGATGATCGTGGTGGGTACGACCGGGGTGCGCCGCAGCGGGATGACCGCGGTGGGTACAACCGTGATGAGCGCAGCGCGCCTCGGCGTGACGATCGGGGTGCTGCGCCGCGTCGTGATGACCGTGGGGCTGCGCCTCGGCGGGATGATCGTGGGGCTCCTCGGACTGGGTATCAGGGTGGGGCTCGGACTGGGCCGCCTCGGGATGGTCGGCCTACCGGGTTCAAGGGTGGCGAGCGGACTGGGCCGCGGAGTGATGACCGGACCGGGTCTGCGCCGCGACGGGATGATCGGACCGGGTACCAGGGGCCGGCTCCTCGAGGTGACGACCGTGGACCGCGTCGCGATGACCGGTCCGGGCCCCGTCGCGAGGAGCGCGGTGGCCGGCGGGACGACCGCGAGCGCGGTGGTCGCGGGAGCGGGCGTCAGGACGAGGAGAGGGTCGGTCCGCGCAAGGACGATCCGGTCATTCCGGCCGGCATCACCGGTGCGGAGCTCGACCGTGGGGTGAAGGCCGAGCTGCGGTCGTTGCCGCGCACGCTGGCCGACCTGGTCGCGCAGCACCTGGTCGCGTCCGGGCAACTGCTGGACTCCGACCCCGAGCTCGCCTACCAGCACGCCAAGACGGCGCGACGCCTCGCGGCGCGGCTGGGCGGAGTACGGGAGGCTGTGGCTGTCACGGCTTATCTGTCGGAGCACTATGACGAGGCGTTGACGGAATTCCGTGCGGTACGGCGGATGACCGGCAACCACGAGGTGTTGCCGGCGATGGCCGACTGCGAGCGTGCGCTCGGACGGCCGGAGAAGGCGTTGGCGCTGTCGCGGGAGAAGCAGGTCGTCGGGCTCGAAGAGGGTTCGCAGATCGAGATGCTGATCGTGGCGGCCGGCGCCCGGCGCGACATGGGCCAGACGGCGGCGGCGATCCAGACGCTCGAGGTCCCGGAGCTGACCAAGCGGACTCGCGCCGAGTGGTTGCCGCGGCTGCGCTACGCGTACGCCGACGCGCTGGCCGAGGCGGGCCGGATCGAGGAAGCGCTGATCTGGTTCCACCGCGCCGCCGGCGCCGACGCGGACGGCTCGACCGGAGCCGCCGAACGCGCCGCCGAACTCGAAGGCCTCCAGTTCACCGACCTGGACGACGAGGAAGAAGAGCTGATCACCTTCGACGAAGCAGACCTCAACCTCGACCCCGAGGACGACGAGGCTGAAGACGACGAGGCCGAGGACACGGCCGACATCGAGCCCGACGCCAAGGCGGACGACAACGGCGACGTCGCGGACGACGAGGACGCTGCGGACGACGGCGACGAGGACGAAGACACCGCTGACGTCGAGGTCGGTGACGAGGTTGCTCCTGCGGACGACGACGAGGCTGACGATGTCGAAGCTGAGGACGGTAAGGCGAAGGACTGAGCTGGCTGGGCGCAGGATGCTGCGGTAGGTGAGCGTAGGGAATGAGTGGCCCGGGTGGCTGGTGGAGAGATCCGCCGGCTGCCCGGGCCGTTTGTCGTTCCGGGGCTGTGATTCAGCTGAGCATGCGGAAGAGGAGGCCTACTCGGGGTTTGGGGCCGAAGGAGGTGGCTTTTTGGGGGAGTACTACGCCGCGGACGGCTGAGCGGAGTACCTGGTCCATGCGGGGGGCTACAAGCTCTACGGCGGCCTGCTGAGGGCTGGCTAGGGCTACTGCGTCCGCTAGGGCGTGGTGGAAGGTGATCTCGTCTGCGGGGACTCCCCAGGCTGGGAGCAGCTCTCTGTGCAGCAGGGCGACGGTGGGAGTCACCTGACCCTCTGTGGACTGCAGTGTCACCCAGGAGGTGCCGTCAGTGATGGCGATGCGGTCAGGCACGCCCTCTACTCGTCCGGGGAGCACCTGCCAGCCAGGCGGCGTACGGGACAGGACTACGTCGAGCGTGAGGCCTGGGACGACGCGGTGGATCGGGTCGAGGGTCAGTGGGTGGCGGTCGTTGTCGACCAGCATCGCCAGGCCGACTTCGGTGCCGTCGCGGTCGGGTTCGCGCCGATTGCGTTCCAGGTACGCCGCGTACCGGTGGTGGCCGTCGGCGATCAGCGCCTCGTGGGTGGCGAGCTCATCGGCGATCTTGGTCAGCACGACCGGGTCGTCGATCCGCCAGATCTGGTGGTGGGCGCCGTTCTCGGTGTCGGCGACCAGCCACGGTTCGCCCGAACGGGCCTCGTCCACGGCATCGCTGACGAAGTTGCTCTCCCGGCTCCCGCCGGCGTACGCGAGCAGGATCGGCTCCAGGTCGGCGTCCGTGGCCTCCATCAGTTCCAGCCGGTCGTCGACCCAGTGCGGCATCACGTCCTCGTGCGGCAACACCACTTTGCGGGCCGGATCGAGCACCAGCGAACCGACCAGGCCGCACAGTACGGCGCCCTGCAACCGCTGCTCGTACACGTAGAGCGCAGGCTCGCGGTCCTGGATCACCACCCCGTCGCGTTGCCAGGTGGACAGCCTGTGCGCGGGCTCGTCGTACCGGCCGGGACCCAGCTCGGGATCGCGTGGAAGGATGAGCCTCACCATGTTGTGGAGATCAGAGTCAGTCAGCCGCCGGACGATGGCGGGTTCCAGTACGTCGTACGGCGGCGACGTCACCGCGCCGAGCGTTCGCACCTTGCCCGCGACGAACCGCCAGGCCCGCAGCGGCTCGAGCCGTAGCACGCTTGCGGACGCTTCTGACATGGGCGGCATCGTACGGGGGGAAGCATGACCAGGACACCGGAATCGCCCGCTCCACTGTCCGCTTGTGACGAACCGCTCGCCGGCCGGTACGACGTGGCGCTGCTCGATCTGGACGGCGTCGTGTACGTCGGCCCGGATCCGGTGCCGGACGCGCCGGAGAATCTGCGCAAGGCGGCCAAGGAGGGTCTGCGGATCGGGTACATCACCAACAACGCGAGCCGGCCGGCCTCGGTGGTCGCCGAGCACCTGGCGTCGTTCGGGCTGGACGTGATCGGCGAGGACGTCGTCACTTCCGCGCAGGCGGCGGCAAAGCTGATCGCGAAGGAGTTCCCGAAGGGTTCGCCGGTGCTCGTGGTCGGTGGCGAAGGGCTGATCGCGGCGCTCGAGGAGTACGAGCTGCGGCCGGTGCGATCCAGCGACGCGAACCCGGTGGCCGTCGTCCAGGGCTTCCACCCGGACGTGAACTGGGTGATGCTCGCGGACGGCGCGCACGCGATCAACGAGGGCGCCAAGTGGTACGCGACGAACCTCGACCTGACCATCCCGACCGCGGGCGGCAAGGCACCGGGGAACGGGACGCTGGTGCAGGCGATTCGCGCGGCGGTCGAGGTGGATCCGGTGGTGGCCGGCAAGCCTGAGCCGCCGCTGCTGGAGACGAGTATCGAGCGGCTGAAGGCCGAGCGGCCGTTGATGATCGGGGACCGGCTGGACTCCGACATCGCCGGCGCGCACGCGGTCGGGATCGCCAGCCTCTGGGTGGCGACCGGTGTGCACGATGCCCATGACTTGGCGGCTGCGCCGAAGAACGAGCGGCCGACGTACATCGGAGCCGGGCTGGGCGCGTTGCGGGAGAAGCACCCGGGCGTGACGGTCGACGGGGCGAAGCACAGCTGCAAAGGCTGGACGGCGTCGGTCGTCGACGGCGCGGTGGCCGTGACTGGCGAAGGCGAGCCGTACGACGGGCTGCGGGCGATCCTGTCGGCGACCTGGGCAGCGGTGGACTCGCCGCCCAAGCCGGTGGCGAAGAGCACGGCCAAGAGCGCTTCGCGGGGGCGGCGGCCGTTGCCGAAGCCCGCGCCGGAGCCCGGGTCGATCAAGATCGACGAGGCGCTGCACCGGGTCGGGCTGAGCAAATAGCCCGGCCGGGGAAAGCATGGGTGGACTGGTAATAAGGGCACAGCGCGATACCGTGGCTGCAACCGGGCCTGACCGCTGCGGTGGGCGGGACAGAATCGAGCACGGAGGTTTGTCATGGTGATGGATGCACTGCGTGGCTACGTACAGCTGGCGAACGGGCTGACCGAGGTGACCAAGCAGCGGGCCCAGCAGGCCGCGAAGGCGTTGCTGCAGCAGACCGGCGCCGACGCGCTGACGTCCGGGGTGACCACCAAGGTGAGCGACCTGGCCGAGGAGATCGTTGCCACCAGCAAGAGCAACCGCCAGCTGCTGCAGGCGATCGTGGCGAACGAGGTCGAGGGCGCGGTGGCGCGGCTCGGTTTCGTCCGGTCCGAGGAGGTCGGCGCGCTGAGCCGGCGCGTGGACGGGCTCGAGCGCGAGCTGGCCGACGCCCGTGACGCCCTGGCGGCTGCGACCGCGGCTGCTGCCAACGCGGCGACGGCTGCGGGCTCCGCGCCGGTGGCGGCCACGGCACCGATCGGGGATGCGCCGGCGGGCGACGCGCTGCTGGAAGGTGCGCCGGGCAAGCAGGCGGCGAAGAAGGCCGTGAAGACGCCGCCGGTCAAGAAGACGGCCGCGAAGAAGACGGTTGCGCCGAAGAGCACGGCGCAGAAGTCCGTGGCGAAGAAGACGGCCAAGAAGGCCCCGGCGAAGAAGGCGTGACGTGACCGACTACCCCGGCGAGCAGTTCCCCCCGGCAGTCGACCCCGACGTCGAGCCGGGCTACGAGCCCGAACCCGACGAACAGTCCCAGCCCGACTACGACTCCGAGCCCGAACCGGAGTCGCAGTACCGCCCGAGCAACTGGGTCAACCCGACGCTGCAAGGCCGCCCGCACACGGACCCGCTACTCGCGGGCTTCACCGTCTACGGCGACCCGACCCCGGAACCCGCCGAAGACACAGAACAAGCCTTCGAAGCATCCCTGGAAACCCACTCCTACGTAGACGACGGCCCAGAAGACTGGCCCACCGACGAGCCTGCTGCGGAGGAGCCCGCGGAACCTGTTGATGAGCCTGCGGCGGCCGAAGAGGTAGCTGCGCCTTCGGTGCCTGCTGCGGTGCCTACGCCGGGGCAGGCGTTTGGGCGGGCCGTGCCGAGGCCTGGGCAGGGGTTTGCGCGGCCGGGCGGGGAGCAGATGTCTGCGCCTGCTGTTACTGCAGCTGCTGATCCGGCGGTTGCGGCTGCTCCGCGTCCGGCTGCTGCGGCGGCTGCGCCTCAGGACGCTGCGGCTGCGGCTGTGCCGGAAGCTGGTGAAGATGGGGTGCATCCGTTGGTTGAGGAGACTATGGGGCGGTTGGAAGGGTTGCGGGAGCGGCCGGTGGGGGAGCATGCGGAGGTTTTTGCGGAGCTGCATGAGCGGTTGCAGAGTGCTTTGGTGGAGGCGGACGCCGAGCATGGCGACCGGGGTTGAATGACCGCGGGGGACCATGGCTAAAGGGGTGAAGCGGTCCCGGCTGGATGCTGAGCTGGTCCGCCGGGGGCTGGCGCGGTCGCGGGATCATGCCAGTGAGCTGGTGATGGCCGGCAAGGTGAAGGTTTCCGGGACGGTGGCGACGAAACCGGCGACGGGGGTCGGTGCGGATGCGCCGATCCTGGTCGACACGTCCGAGACGGACGATCCGGGGTACGCGTCGCGCGGTGCGCACAAGCTCATCGGTGCGCTCGAGGCGTTCACCGAAGTACAGGTGAAAGGTCGGCGGTGTCTTGACGCGGGTGCGTCCACCGGCGGCTTCACCGACGTGCTGCTCAGGAACGGTGCGGAGAGCGTGATTGCCGTCGACGTCGGCTACGGCCAGCTCGTCTGGGCGCTGCAGACCGACGACCGGGTGACCGTGATGGACCGGACCAACGTCCGCACGCTCACTCTCGACGCGATCGGCGGCGAGCCCGTCGACCTGGTTGTCAGCGACCTGAGCTTCATCTCGCTGACCCTGGTGATGCCCGCGCTGCTCGGTGTGGTGAAGCCCGACGGCGAGCTGATGCTGATGGTGAAGCCGCAGTTCGAGGTCGGCAAGGAACGGCTCGGCAAGGGTGGCGTCGTCCGCGACCCGGTACTGCGCGCCGACGCCGTCCGTGGCGTGGCCCGGAAAGCGGCCGAGCTGGGCTGGGGAGTGGCGGGGGTGGCGGCCAGTCCGCTGCCGGGTCCGTCAGGAAATGTCGAATACTTCCTGTGGATACGGCGTACTGCGCCTCCGCTCGATGAGACGATGCTCCGGACCGCCATCGAGAGCGGCCCGCAGTGAGCGGTACCGATCAGTGCTGTACCGATGTAGGAAGGGCAGGTCCCTGTGGTTGACCCGGCGTCCGAGCCCCGGCGCGTGCTGCTGGTGACGCACACCGGCCGTGACCTGGCCGTCGAGGTGGCCCGCGAGGCACACCGGCTGCTGGCCGACGCCGGACTGGTGATCCGGCTGCTCGCCATCGAGGCCGAGGCGATGAAACTCGACCCGGTCGAGATCGTCGACGACCCGGACAAGGCCGCCCAGGACGTCGAGCTGATCATCGTGCTCGGCGGCGACGGGTCGATCCTGCGCGGCGCCGAGCTGGCCCGCCCGCACGGTACGCCGGTGCTGGGAGTGAACCTCGGCCACGTCGGGTTCCTCGCCGAGGCCGAGCGGGACGACCTGGAGCGGATCGTCGATGTCGTGGTCGAGCGCAGCTACACGGTCGAGGAGCGGATGACGCTCGCGGTCGACGTGTGGCACGAGGACGAGCTGATCTTCGACACCTGGGCGCTGAACGAGGCCAGTGTGGAGAAGGCGGCCCGGGAGAAGATGCTCGAGGTGATGGTCGAGGTCGACGGCCGGCCGCTGTCGCGCTGGGGCTGTGACGGGGTGGTGGTCGCGACGCCCACCGGCAGTACGGCGTACGCGTTCTCGGCCGGTGGACCGATCGTCTGGCCGGAGGTCGAGGCGATCCTGATGGTCCCGCTCAGTGCGCACGCGTTGTTCTCCCGGCCGATCGTGGTGGCGCCGACGTCGCAGTTGTCGATCGAGCTGATCGCCGCCTGGCACGGCCGCGGGGTGCTGTGGTGTGACGGCCGGCGGATGGTCGAGGTGCCGCCGGGCGCGCGGATCCAGGTCCGGCGCGGCAAGAGGCCGGTCCGGCTGGCGAGGGCGCACGAGGCGTCCTTCACCGACCGGCTGGTGGCGAAGTTCGACCTGCCGGTCCTCGGCTGGCGCGGCCGCGCCGAACGAGACCGCAACCCAGACGCAGAGCGTGACAGCAGTTCACCAGAGGAGATGTAAAGTGCTCTCGGAGATCCGCATCACCGGACTGGGCGTGATCGAGGACGCCACGCTGGAGCTCGATCCGGGCTTCACCGCGGTCACCGGCGAGACCGGGGCCGGTAAGACGATGGTTGTGACCGGCGTGAACATGCTGCTCGGCGGTCGCGCCGACAGCGGCTTGGTCCGGCACGGTGTTCGGCGGGCCCGGGTCGAGGGGCGGGCGAGCGGAGTACCGCGGTCGATCGTGCAGCAGGCCGAGGATCGTGGCGGCGAGCTGGACGACGACGAGTTGCTGATCGCGCGAGAGTTGTCGTCGGAGGGCCGGTCGCGGGCCTTCCTGGGTGGCGCTTCGGTACCGGTGTCCGTGCTGGCCGAGGTGTCCGGCGACCTGGTCGCGATTCACGGCCAGGCCGATCAGTGGCGGTTGCTGCAGCCGGCCAGGCAGCGCGAGACGCTCGACACCTTTGCGGGCAAGCCGGTTCTGGTTCCGCTGGGCGAGTACGCGACGGCGTACAAGCGGCATCGGGAGATCGAGGCCGAGCTGACCGAGCTGACCACCCGCGAGCGCGACCGGCTCGCCGAGGCGGATCTGTTGCGGTTCGGGCTGCAGGAGATCGCCAAGGCGGAGCCTTTGCCTGGTGAGGACGTGGAGCTCGCTGCCGAGGAGGAGCGGCTCGCATACGCGGACGGCCTCCGTACTGCGGCCACCACCGCCGCCGACGCGCTCGCCTCGGAAGACCTGGAGTCGACCCGGCCTAGCGACGTGCTGGGTCTGCTCTCACTGGCCAAGCAGGCGCTGGATGCGGAGCGTGAGCACGACGCGAAGCTGGCCGAGCTGGCCGATCGCGCGAGCGAGCTCGGTTATCTCGCGGCTGACCTGGCCGGCGAGCTTTCGTCGTACGCCGCGGATGTGGACACCGATCCGGCCCGGCTGGCCGTCGTGAGCGAGCGGCGTGCGCTGCTGACCGCGCTGGTCCGCAAGCACGGTGCAGAGGAGGGTACGGTCGACGAAGTACTGGAGTGGGCGAAGCGATCCGCGGCCCGGCTGGCCGAGCTGGAAGGCAGCGACGAGCGCGTCGAGCAGCTCAACGCCGAGCTGGCGGAA
The DNA here is from genome assembly GCF_050943845.1 of Kribbella sp. CA-294648. Taxonomy (NCBI): domain Bacteria; kingdom Bacillati; phylum Actinomycetota; class Actinomycetes; order Propionibacteriales; family Kribbellaceae; genus Kribbella; species Kribbella sp. CA-294648. Next base: position 6,475,291 of record NZ_CP191981.1, on the reverse strand, counting down.
CTGCGCGCCCAGCTGAAGGATCTCGGAGACCAGGTCAGTACTGCGCGCCGCGAGGCGGCGGCCCGGTTGGGCGTGGCCGTGTCGGAGGAGCTGAGCGGGCTGGCGATGCCGCACGCGACGCTGACCGTGGAGGTCCACGAGACCTCGCCGGGGCCGTTCGGGGCGGACGAGATCGAGTTCTGCTTCGCGGCGAACCCGGGCAGTCCGGCGCGGCCGTTGCAGAAGGCCGCTTCGGGCGGTGAACTCTCGCGGGTGATGCTGGCGCTCGAGGTGATCCTGTCCGACACGCATCCGGTGCCGACGCTGGTGTTCGACGAGATCGACGCGGGCATCGGTGGACGGGCCGCGGTCGAGGTCGGCAAGCGGCTGGCCCGGCTGGCGGAGAAGGCGCAGGTGATCGTGGTGACGCACCTGCCGCAGGTGGCCGCGTTCGCGGACCGTCACGCGGTGGTGCTGAAGAGTGATGACGGTTCGGTCACCACCAGCGGACTGGTCGCGCTGGACGACGACGCCCGGCTGAAGGAACTGTCCCGGATGATGGCCGGGCTGGAGAACTCCGATGCCGCGCAGGCCCACGCGGAAGAACTTCTCGCTCTCGCTGCCCAGCGTCATGTGAAGACAAAGAAGAAGAAAAGCAGTGAGCTGAGTCCTGGTTCAAAAGGATGATTTGACCCGCTGTCACCGGGGCGACCGCCGAAAAGGCGGGTGGAAGGCTCTTGACATGGCAGGATGAGTAAGCGATGAAACTGCCCAGCCTGCGGAGAGCACGCCCAACTGAACTGCCCGGGATCGCCGGGGTGGTCCGGCTCGACCGGCGTACCAAGAATCTCACCAAACGGCTCAAGCCGGGGGAGATCGCGGTCATCGACCACGTCGACCTGGACCGGGTCAGCGCCGAGGCGCTGGTGGACTGCCGGATCGCCGCGGTCGTCAACGTGGCCGACTCGATCAGCGGCCGTTACCCGAACCTCGGCCCCGAGATCCTGGTCGAGGCGGGCATCCCGCTGGTCGACGGGGTCGGCCGCGAGGTCTTCTCGGTCCTGCACGAGGGCGAGCGGGTCCGCCTGCACGACGGCGTCCTGTACCGCGGTGAGGAAGTCGTCGCCAAGGGGCTCGTCCAGGACAGCCAGACCGTCGCGCAGTTGATGGACGACGCCCGTGCGGGCCTGTCGACCCAGCTCGAGGCGTTCACCGCGAACACGTTGGAGTACCTGCGCCAGGAGCGCGACCTGCTGCTGGACGGCGTCGGCGTACCGGCTGTGCACACGGCGATGGACGGCAAGCACGTGCTGATCGTCGTGCGCGGCTACGACTACCGCGAGGACCTGGTGGCCCTGCGGCCGTACATCCGCGAGTACCGGCCGGTCCTGATCGGGGTCGACGGTGGTGCGGATGCCCTGGTGGAGAACGGTTACGTGCCCGACCTGATCGTCGGCGACATGGACTCGGTCAAGGACGAGACGCTCAAGTGCGGGGCCGAAGTGGTCGTGCACGCCTACCGCAACGGTCACGCGCCAGGGTCCGAGCGGCTGGAGCGGCTCGGCGTCGACTCGATCGAGTTCCCGGCCACCGGCACCAGCGAGGACGTCGCGATGCTGCTCGCCGACTCCAAGGGTGCCTCGCTGATCGTCGCGGTCGGCACCCACAACTCGCTGGTGGAGTTCCTCGACAAGGGGCGCTCCGGGATGGCCAGCACCTTCATCACCCGGCTCCGCGTGGGGGCGAAGCTGGTGGACGCCAAGGGCGTCGGCCGGCTGTACCGCAGCCGGGTGTCGTCCTTCCAGGTGGCCGCGTTGATCGCGGCCGGCCTGTTCGCGCTCGGGGTGGCGATGGTCGCCATCGGCGCCGACGACGTGCTCTGGTCGATCCTGCGGGCGCGCTGGAACGACTTCGTCTACTGGATCCGGGAGCTGTTCACGTGATCGACTTTCGCTACCACATCGTCTCCATCGTGGCGATCTTCTTCGCCCTCGGCGCCGGTGTGGTGCTGGGTGCCGGGCCGCTGAAGGGCACCGCCAGCGACGTGGTCCAGGCGCAGGCCAACAAGGACCGGGACACCGTCGAGCAACAGCGTGAGCAGTTGCTGCAGGCCAAGGCGCTGGACAAGTACCGCGACGACTTCTTCGCCAAGGTGACCGCCGGCCTGACCGACGGCAAGCTGACCAACAAGCGGATCGCGCTGGTGATGATGCCGGGTGCGGCCGGGGACATGGCGGACTCCATCCAGGAGTCGATCGAGCGGGCCGGCGGCCAGGTCACCACCCGGGTCGCGCTGGACAGCAAGCTGTTCGATCCCGGACAGCGCCAGTTGGTCGAGCCGCTGGTGAACGACCTCGTCACCAGCGACATCAGCTTCCCCGCCGACAGCAACACCTACCAGCGGGCCGGGATGATCCTGGCCCGCGGTGTCGCGGCGCGTGAGGAGGCCAAGCCGTTCGACGCGGACTCGTCCAAGATCGTCAGCGGGCTGGCCAGCGCCAAGCTGATCTCGCTGAAGAACCCGAAGGACCGGGCCAGCCTGGTCGTCGTGGTCGCGGCCAAGCCGCCGGCGCCGGCCCCGGACAACGCGTCGTACAACGACGCGGTGGACTTCACCGAAGGCCTCGATGCGGGCAGCGCCGGTGTGGTGGTCGCCGGGATGCCGGAATCGGCGCAGAACGGCGGCCTGCTGAAGGCGCTGCGCGGTGACTCCGACGCGACCAAGGCGCTGTCCTCGGTCGATGTCGCGAACATCCCGAGCGGTCAGATGACGGTGGTGTTCGCGCTGGTCGAGCAGGCGGGCGGCAAGGCCGGCCAGTACGGCGGAGTGGATGCGAAGAACGGCGTCGCGCCGTCGGCCGACATGGTGAAGGGCAACAACTGAGATGGGTTTGCTGGGTGCGGTGATCGGCGCTGCCGCGACGGCTGGTCTGGGGCGCGCGGCTTCGAAGCTGCCGAAGGAGCAGCGCGAGCCGTTCGAGCGGACCAATCATCGGGGCGAGACGGTCACGTTGCTGGAAGGTCCGGTTGCGGTGCTCGGTGCGTTGGCTGGGGTTGCGGCTGGTCGCGCGGACGGACGGGTCAAGGCTGCTGCTCTTTTGGCGGGCTCGGTGTCGGGCGCTGTCGGCGCCTATGACGATCTGGCCGGAGCGACCGAAACCAAGGGATTCCGCGGTCATCTGACTGCGTTGCGTCGTGGTGAGGTGACGAGCGGGTCGGTGAAGATCCTCGGCGTCGGTGCTGCCGGTCTGGCGGCGGCTGCTTTGTTGCCTCGTCGCTCCAAGGGTTTTGGTGCCGTTGTCGAGATTGTTGCCGATGGCGCCTTGATCGCCGGTACTGCGAACCTCGCCAATTTGCTGGATCTTCGGCCTGGTCGGGCGTTGAAAGGCATCACCGCGGTGAGCGCTCCGGTTGCGTTGGTTGCCGGTGGCCCGGCGGCCGCTGTGGTCGGCGCTGCTGCCGCTGCTGCGCCGTCGGATCTGGGTGAGCGGTCGATGCTTGGTGACTGCGGAGCCAACGGACTCGGCGCGATCACCGGTACTGCGCTGGCGTCCTCGCTGCCGCGCCCGTTGAAGGTGCTGGCCCTGGGTGCCGTGCTGGCGCTCAACCTGGCCAGCGAGAAGGTCAGCTTCACCAAGGTGATCGCCAACACCCCGGTCCTGGACAAGATCGACCAGTGGGGCCGACGACCCCGGTGAGCACAGGCGGGCGGATTGCTCGGGCCGCCTTGTTGGTTGCCGGCGTTACCGTGCTGGCGCGGGTGGTTGGGTTTGGGCGGTGGTTGGTCTTTTCGAAGACTGTTGGTGCCGGGTGTCTGGCTGATGCGTATGCGACGGCCAACCAACTGCCGAACGTTGTCTTCGAGATTGTTGTCGGCGGGGCGTTGGCCGGTGCGGTCATTCCGGTGCTGGCCGGGCCGGTGGCTCGTGGTGATCGTGCCGCACAAGGCCGGATCATCGGCGCGCTGCTCACCTGGTCGCTGGTGCTGCTGACGCCGTTCGCCTTGCTGGCTTGGCTTTTCGCCTCGCAGTACACATCGGCGATGCTGGATGCCGGACCAGAGTGTGCTGGCTCCGGCAGCACAGCGACTCGCATGCTGCTGATCTTCGTGCCGCAGGTCTTCGGCTACGCGATCACCGTGGTGGCGACGGCAGTGCTGCAGTCGCACAAGCGCTTTGCCGCCGGTGCTGTTGCCCCGCTGATCTCCAGCCTGGTTGTCGTCGCGACCTACTTCCTCTTCGCCGCTGCAGCTCCTACTGCCGACCAGGCGTCGCAGGGAGCGGCCGATCTGCTCGCCTGGGGCACTACTGCCGGGGTCTTCGCCCTAGCTCTCACCGTCCTCGTCCCCATGCTCCTGCTGCGCCTGCCGATCAAGCCGACCCTCCGTCTCGACCCCGGTGTAGGCCCAGTACTACGGAAGCTCGCTGCCGCAGGCCTCGTAGTACTGGTAGCGCAGCAGCTCGCCTTCGTCGTCACCACCTACTTGGCCAACCACCGTGGCGCAGCAGGCAGCATTGCCGTCTACATGTGGGCCAACGCGATCTACTTGCTCCCGTACGCAGTACTGGCCGTGCCGATCACCACTGCGGTGTTCCCTCGACTGGCCGCGGCCTTCGAGGCTCGTGACCTGGCAGGGTTCGACCTGTTCGCTGCAACCTCGACCCGCGCGGTGATGCTGGCCGGCGGTGCCGGTGCCGCGCTGCTGGTGGGTACTGCGATTCCGGTGGCCCGCATCTTCGCCTACAACGACGGCGCGGTGCAGGAGACGCAGGCCTCGTCGCTGGCGGCAGGACTCGTTGCCTTCGCCCCGGCGATCATCGCGTTCGGACTGTTGATGCATGTCGGGCGAGTGCTCTACGCCCGTCATGCCGGACGGCAGGTCGCTCTGGTGACGGGCGGAGCTTGGCTGGTCGTTGCAGTGGCCGGAGTACTGCTGACTCTCCGCTGGGACGGTGTGGACGCAGTAGGCGCTCTGGCGGCAGCCATGTCGGTTGGCATGGTGCTGGGCACAGTTGCGCTGCTTGTGGTCTTGCGACGAGTGGCGGGTCCTGGTGTGCTCAGTGGGCTGCGCCGCGCAACGCTGGCCGCACTTGCGGGCGCAGTACTGGCTGGAGCTGCTGGGTGGCTGGTTGCTCTGCCGGCTGAGGGCGGTGGCTGGCCGACTGCGCTGCTGTTCTCGGTACTGTCCGGCCTGGCCGTCGTGATCGTGTACGCCGGGGTCGCGGTCGCGCTGGACCGTCCGGACGCCCGTGCGCTGCTGCGCCGGGGTGTCCCAACTGCTGTGGAGGAGACGTCATGAAGATCGGCCTGCTGCTGGCGGAGTCCCGGGGAGGGATCGGGCAGCACGTCGCTTCACTGGTGCCCCGCTACCTGGCAGCCGGCCATGAGGTCGTCGTCTGCGCTCCACCCGGTACTGCGGAACACTTCGACTTCGGCGACGCCACTGTCGTCGTACAAGCGGCTGCACTGCGTGGCTGCGACGTGATCCACGCGCACGGCTACCGAGCCGGTACTGCGGCCCTGCGCGACCGGTCGCGTCTACGGCCGCTCGTGGTCACGTGGCACAACGCAGTACTGACCACTGGGCCGCGGGGAGTCGTCATGCGGCTTGGCCAGCGGCTGGTGGCTCGCGGGGCAGACCTGACTCTAGGAGCGTCTAGCGACCTGGTGGAGCTCGCCCGCTCGCTGGGCGCACGGAAGGCTCAGCTAGCGCCAGTAGCGGCTCCGGCGCTCCCAGAGGTCCGTACGCCGGCTGCTGCGGTCCGGGCCGAGCTAGGGCTGGGGGACAAGCCTCTGGTGCTCTCAGTGGGCCGCCTGGCTCCGCAGAAGGACTACCCGACGCTGCTGTCGGTGGCGGCAGCCGTCTCTGCGCAGGACCCGGATGTGGTCTTCGCCGTCGTCGGAGACGGGCCGCTGCGGGACAACCTGCAGGCCCGGATCGACGCTGAGTCACTCCCGGTGCGGTTGCTGGGTCACCGGAGTGACGTGGCCGACCTGCTGGGTGCAGCTGACGTGTTCCTGCTGACCTCGCACTGGGAGGCGCGCGCTCTGGTGCTGCAGGAGGCGCTCCAGTCCGGCGTACCGGTCGTGGCGACGGCGGTGGGCGGCGTACCGGAGTTGGTGGGCGATAGCGCAGTACTGGCTGCTCCTGGCGACGCGCCCGGGCTTGCGGCCGGAGTACAGGAAATTCTTTCTGATCCGGACAAAGCGGCCGCTATGCGGACGGAAGGCCTGAAGTTGGCCTCAGGATGGCCGGACGAGGACGAGGTGGCGAAGAATCTGCTCGACATCTACGCGGGTCTCGTCGCGACCACTGCTTGACAAGAGGTAGGCTAAAAGCCCGTGGACAGAGCTTCGTTCGGGCAGCAGACCAAGCACGTATTCGTCACCGGTGGCGTGGCCTCCAGTCTCGGCAAGGGGCTGACGGCGTCAAGCCTCGGCAGTCTGCTGACGGCGCGGGGCATCCGGGTCACCATGCAGAAGCTGGATCCGTACCTCAACGTGGATCCCGGCACCATGAACCCGTTCCAGCACGGCGAGGTGTTCGTCACCAACGACGGCGCCGAGACCGACCTGGACATCGGGCACTACGAGCGGTTCCTCGACCGGGACCTCTCCCAGGTCGCCAACGTCACCACCGGCCAGGTCTACTCGTCGGTGATCGCGAAGGAACGCCGCGGTGAGTACCTGGGCGACACCGTCCAGGTGATCCCGCACATCACCAACGAGATCAAGGAACGGATGCTGGCGATGGCCGGCGCCGACGTGGACGTGGTGCTGCACGAGATCGGCGGCACCGTCGGCGACATCGAGTCGCTGCCGTTCCTCGAGGCCGCCCGCCAGGTCCGGCACGACGTCGGCCGCGACAACGTGTTCTTCCTGCACATCTCGCTGGTGCCCTACATGGGTCCGAGCGGTGAGCTGAAGACCAAGCCGACCCAGCACTCGGTCGCGGCCCTGCGCTCGATCGGTATCCAGCCCGACGCGATCGTGTGCCGCGCCGACCGGCCGATCCCGGACGGGGTGAAGCGCAAGATCTCGCTGATGTGCGACGTCGACGTCGAGGCCGTGGTGGCCGCGCCGGACGCGCCTTCGATCTATGACATTCCGAAGGTGCTGCACGGCGAAGGGCTGGACGCGTTCGTCGTACGGCGGCTGAACCTGCCGTTCCGCGACGTCGACTGGACCCGCTGGGACGAGCTTCTCCGGGTCGTGCACCAGCCGGCGGACGAGGTCACGGTGGCCCTGGTCGGCAAGTACATCGACCTGCCGGACGCGTACCTGTCGGTCGCCGAGGCGTTGCGCGCGGGCGGGTTCGACAACGACGCGAAGGTCAACCTGCGCTGGATCGCCTCCGACGAGTGCGCCACGCCCGAGGCGGCCGCGCGGCTGCTCGGTGACGTCGACGCGGTCTGCATCCCCGGCGGTTTCGGGGTCCGCGGCATCGAAGGCAAGATCGGCGCTATCCGGTACGCCCGCGAGACCGGCATCCCGATCCTCGGACTGTGCCTCGGCCTGCAGTGCATGGTGATCGAGGTCGCCCGCGACCTGGCCGGGCTGGTGGAGGCGAACTCCAGCGAGTTCGACGTGGACGCGGAACAGCCGGTGGTCGCGACGATGGAGGAGCAGAAGCACATCGTCGACGGCACCGGCGACCTCGGCGGCACGATGCGGCTCGGCCTGTACCCGGCGAACCTGGCCGAAGGCTCGATCGTCCGCAGCCTGTACGGCACGCCGTCGATCCAGGAGCGGCACCGGCACCGCTACGAGGTCAACAACGCCTACCGCGACAAGCTGGAAGCGGCCGGCCTGGTGTTCAGCGGCACGTCGCCGGACAACGAGCTGGTCGAGTTCATCGAGCTGGACCGCGAACTGCACCCGTACTTCGTCGCCACCCAGGCACACCCGGAGCTCCGCTCGCGGCCGACCAAGCCGCACCCGCTGTTCTCCGGACTGATCTCGGCCGCCCTGGTCCGCCAGCGCGAGTCCCGGCTGCCCGTCGAGGACGTCCCGGTTGCCACCGGTGCTGCTGGTGCTAGTGCTGGTGGTGCTGCCCCTGCTGCTGGCGCCAAGCCGGCTGCCGCCAAGCCTGCGGCCAAGGGGAAGGCTGCCGAGTCCAAGGCCACCGGGTCCGGGGCCGCCGAGTCTGGGGCCACCGCGGCCGAGACGGCGAAGGCGCGATGAGCGACCACCCGGTACTCCGCTTCGGCGCCGGGCTGGCCGACTCCCCGGAGTCGTGGGAGGTCTCGTCGTCGGAGGTCGTGCACTCGACCGGCCGGGTGATCTCGGTCCGCCGCGACCAGGTGGTGCCGCCCAACGGTGGCGACACCTTCGTACGGGACGTGGTGGTGCATCCGGGTGCTGTCGGGGTCGTGGCGCTCGACTCGGACAACCGGATGCTGCTGGTGCGCCAGTACCGCCACCCGATCGGCCACCGGTTGTTGGAGCCGCCTGCTGGTCTGCTGGATGTGGCGGGGGAGGAGTACCGGCTCGGGGCTGAGCGAGAGCTCTGGGAGGAGGCGGCGACCAAGGCAGCCGACTGGCGAGTGCTGGTGGACGCCTTCACGTCGCCGGGGCTGACCAACGAGGCCGTGCGGATCTTCCTGGCACGGGACTTGTCGGAGGCGTCTGAGACCTATGACCGTCTCCACGAGGAAGCCGACATGGAGACCGTCTGGGCGCCTCTGGTCGACGTCGTGGGCGCAGTACTGGCCGGCGACCTCCACAACCCGATCCTGGTGATGGGAGCCCTAGCAGCCTGGGCAGCCCTCAACGGCCCCGGCTTCGAAAACCTCCGCCCAGCCGACTCCCCTTGGCCGGCCAAAGACTGACCCCACGCAGCCTCCGACGCCCGCTCCTGCATCGCGGGCACGCTCCCACCCACCCCGGTGTTTGGCGCTCCTTCGTCGCGCGATGGCGAAGGCGATACGTTCCAGCCACGCCAGGGGAGCTGAAGCCCATTGGTGTCCAGGGCCGGCGTTCGGAAGGGCGACGAGATCGCCTGGTTGACAGGTCTGTGCGAGTCACAGCGTGACCGGGGTAAGCGGGCTGTGGCCGGATGGGGTAGGGCGCCGTCACGCTTGCCACTGTGCGCGGGTGATCCTGTAGAGCACGTGTCGACGCAGTGGGTGCCCGATGGGCAGCCGCGGGTCGTCGAAGTCGTCGGTCTCGTTGTGCGTCATGCCGATCCGCTCCATGACTCGCTGGGACGGCTTGTTCGTCGTCGTGGTGAACGACATCACCTCGTCCAGTCCGGCGGACCCGAACGCGTAGGCCAGCGAGGCCTGCGCCGCCTCGGTCGCGTAGCCGTGGCCCCAGGCCTGTTTCGCCAGCCGCCATCCGATCTCGACGCCGGGGCGGAACGGTGCCTCGGGGCTCGGCACCGACAGTCCGGTGAAGCCAATGAACCGGCCGGTCTGCACTATTTCGACTGCCCAGAATCCGAAGCCCCGACGGTCGATCGCGGATCTGAGCCGGTCGACGATCTCGTCGCTGGCTGCCCGAGTCAGCAACGCCGGAAAGTGCTCCATGACAGCTGGGTCGGCGTTCATTGCCGCGAACGGTTCGTAGTCAGCGTCCTGCCACTGCCTGATCAGTAGGCGTTCGGTGGTCAGCTCGGTCATCCGGTCTCCGATCGAGTTGAGAACCGCTTCGCGGTGCGGTGCCTCGACACCCCTCGAGGCGGGCCGCGGAGCTAGAGCTTGCTGCGGGTGGTTGGCGTTGGGGCGAAGGCTGGGGTGGGGCTGAGCACCTTGGCGAGCTCGGCGGTCTGCTCCACTGGCGGGAGGTCGCCGCTCTTGCCCGAGCCGATGATGACGCCGCCGTCGTCGAGCTTGACCATCTGCCGGTCCAAGCCACCTGGCAAGGCTTGCGCCCTGCCCTCGGAGAGGTAGTTCAGGTACCCGATGTCCGGCCCCGGCTTCCCGGCAGGTTGCAGGCCGCCCAGAGCGTCCCTGAGAGACCTTGAGGTCACATTGCCCCAGTCGGGATCCCAAGCCGTGACGACCTGGCGCAGGATCGGGTCCGCGAGATCCTCGGCCCCGGCCCACCGCAGCACGAACGAGTTGTGCGCGCCTGGGGATTCGGAGTATCGCCCCACGCCCATGCTGATCCGGAACTTGTGGACCCGCTGCCCACTCCCGTCGTACGCCTGATTGATCCCGAGCTGCGGAGCATCGGTGTTCGCCCGGAACGCGTCGGAAATCACCTGCCGGGCATGTCCCGGCTCGGCGAGCGGCTGCCCCGAAGACTCGGGAGACGACCACCGAACACTCTCCCCGACCACTTCGTCCAGCCCGGCGAGAAACGCGAGCAACCTGTCGGCGACCTGATCCGGCGTCTCCCGCCGCGGCCCCCAGAATCCCCGTGCGATGAGCGGCTCGTCCACGGGATCAACCTATCGCGCGGGACGACATCGCCTTCGTCCACTCACAACTGGAGGCGGATGTTCAGTTCGACCTCCCACTTGGTTTTGCGGGGGTTCGGTTCGGGGGTCTGTGCGGAAGGCTTCGTAGCGGCAGGTGAAGTGGTGAAGTGGTCGCCTTCGGGGACGTTGTGGCGGTCGAAGGTGAGGTTTTGGGTGGCGGACCAGTCGATCTGAGGTCTCCGGTCAGGTGGTTTGGAAGGTACGGCGGTACGTGTCGGGTGGGACGCCTACGACTCGCTTGAACTGGCGGCGGAGTGTGGTGGCTGTGCCCATGCCGGTGGCGATGGCTACTGACTCGATGCTCTGAGGTGTGGACTCCAGCAGTTCCTGGGCGCGGCGTACGCGCTGGGTGAGGAGCCATTGGAGTGGCGTCTGACCGGTGACGGCGCGGAACTGGCGGCCGAGGTTGCGGGTGCTCATGTTGGCCTGCTTGGCCAGGTCGGTGACGGTCAGCGGCTCGTCGAGGCGCTCCTGGGTCCAGGCGAGCAGGCCGGCCAGCAGGTGGTCGCCGGAGGGCTGCATGGGAGTGGCCACGAACTGGGCCTGGCCGCCAGGCCGGTGGGGAGGCATGACGAGGCGGCGGGCGACGGTGTTAGCGATGATGGCGCCGTGGTCCAGGTGGATCAGGTGGATGCAGAGGTCGACCGCTGCCGCCTTGCCGGCTGCAGTGAGCACACTGCCGTTGTCCGTGTAGAGCACGTCCGGGTCGATGAGCGCCTTGGGAAAGCGGCTGCTGAGGTCTTCCGTGTGAGCCCAGTGAGTGGTGGCGCGGCGGCCGTCCAGCAGCCCGGCGGCGCCGAGTGCGAACGCTCCCGTGCAGAGGGACGCGATGCGAGCACCCGCCTCGTGAGCCGCGCGGAGGGCTTCGACGAGTTCGGCCGGTGGCGGTACGCCGACGTCGGCGCAGGCCGGGACGAGCACGGTGTCAGCGGTGAGCAGGCGTTCCAGCCCGTACTCCGGCTCGAGCGTGAAAGGCCCGATCTCCAGCGGTTCGGGGCCGCACAGCAGTACGTCGTACCAGTCGGCGCGGGGGAGTTCGTCCGGGGGCGTGCGGAAGATCTCGTAGGCCACGGCCAGCTCGAAATGCAGGAGATGGCCGGCCGTGGCCAGTGCGATCGTGTGCATGTCCGAAAGTGTACGCATGATGGCGTTCCGGACACTCACTGACGGTGGCCGATGTCGGCGAGAGTTGAGGCATGCAAACAGCGAAGACAGTCGTGGTCTACGGAGCGACCGGGCACACCGGGCGCTTCATCGTCGCCGAGCTCATCGAGCGGGGTTACGCGCCGATCCTCTCCGGTCGGGATGCGGCGCGGCTCGAAGGACTGGCCAAGGAATGGGACGGCCTGTCCGTGCGAGCTGCCACGGCGGACGACCCGGAGTCGTTGGACCGGGCGCTTGCCGGTGCCGATGCGGTCATCAACAGTGCGGGGCCGTTCGCTGTCACCGCGGGGCCGTTGGTGGAGGCCGCTTTGCGTGCGGGCATCCCGTACCTCGACGTCGCGGCGGAGATCGAGGCGAATGCCGGGACGTTCGCCGACTATGCGGAGGCGGCTCGGGAGGCGGGCGTTCCCGTAGTACCGGCGATGGCTTTCTTCGGTGGGCTGGGCGACTTGCTCGTCACGGCGGCTATGGGCGACTGGACCAGTGCTGACGAGGCGCACATCGCTTACGGGCTGACCAGTTGGCACCCGACACAGGGCACGCGTACTGCGGGGGCCGTGTCCCACCAGCGCCGTGCTGGCCAGCGGGTGCGCTTCCGGGATGGCGAGCTGCAGTACCACGAAGACAAGCCCGTGCAGCAGGACTGGGAGTTCCCGGAGCCACTGGGGAAGCGTGCTGTGGTCGCGGAGTTCACCATGGCCGACGTGGTCACCGTGCCAAGCCACCTGGCGATTCCTGAGGTTCGCAACTACATGGCGGTCGAAGCTGCCCGGGACCTGGCCGGGGAAGACACCCCGGCGCCGGTAGCCGTCGATGACCAGGGCCGCTCAGACCAGACCTTCGTGGTTGACGTAGTAGTCCGCGCAGGCGACGCCGAACGCCGCATCACCGCCCGCGGCCAGGACATCTACGCCATCACCGCTCCGCTGGTCGTAGAAGCCACCCACCGCATCCTGACCAACCAGACCCACGTCACCGGCGTCACCTCAGCCGGCAAGATCTTCGACGCCAAGGACTTCCTCAAGTCCTTGTCCCCGGTCTTGCTGACCGCCTGAAACGGCAGTGGCCGCAGGGATTGCCCCCGCGGCCACCAGTTTTGGAGCTACTCAGTGGCCCAGGGCGCGGGCTACCAGGATGTCGGTCTTGCGGACGGGAGCGCCGTCTACCGGGGCCGGGTCTTCGGCGGTGGGCTTGACGCCGGCCGCGGCGATCTTGTCGAGGGCCTTGAGGCCGAGGCGGTCGACTGTGCCGAACACGGTGTAGTTCGGGCGCAGGCGGGAGTCGGCGAAGACCAGGAAGAACTGGCTGCCGTTGGTGTTCGGGCCGGCGTTCGCCATCGCCAGGGTGCCGCGGGCGTAGACCTTGCGCTCGCCGGTCGGGTCGCCCGGCCAGGTCGGCAGGTCGGTGGGGAGCTCGTCCTTGTACGAGTAGCCCGGGCCGCGCTCACCGGTACCGGACGGGTCGCCGCACTGGAGCACCTTGAGGGTGTCGTAGAGGGTCAGCCGGTGGCAGGTGGTGAAGTCGTAGAAGCGGCTCTTGGCCAGGTGCAGGAAGCTCTGCACCGTGCAGGGCGCCTTCGCCCGGTCCAGGGTCAGGAACATCGGGCCCTGGTTGGTGGCCAGCACCACCTTCACGACGCCCTTGCTCGGTGTGGGCTGCGGGTCCGGCGGCAACGACACCGGCCGCGGTGACGGGTCCTCGGGCGTCGCGGTGTAGCCGCACGGGCCGCTGGTGGTCGGCGGAGTGGCCTGGTCAGCGGCCGGCTGCGCCAGCGCCGTACCGGTGGTGGACAGCAGTCCTGCGACGGTCAGCGCCGCACAGGCGATGACACTGGTGGCTCTCATCGATGGTTCTCCTCTAAGGCGTTCGGGATCAGCCGGTGGCCAGCACCGAAGCCCCACAGGTCGCGCAGCACTTCGGCAGCGTCACGCTAACCGCTACTCCGCGCGTCGGGAAGCACAACAGCGCGTTGCAGGAAGGAGCGGCCTGCTGCGAGGTGCGGAGATACGGCCGGTGCCACCGCCATGAAGTAGCCCGCTGGGTCAGCCGTTTCTAGACCGCTCTCCCGAGTGGGGTGCCTGAGGTTTCGGCTAGGGCAGCGGCGACTGTGCGGGCGTTGGCGAGGAACTCCTCGTCCGGGACCCGCGGCAGGAGGTCGTTCCAGGTGGCGAGCATCGGGCCGCGTAGTTGCATCATGCCGAGTGGTCTGGCCAGGAACCAGACGTGGAAGTGCTCACTTCCGTCGCCCCAGCGGCTGAAGTGTGTCCTGCCGACTGCTGGGATCCGGCGGATCGCGCCCGCGGTCCGCTGGATCATGGGGCCGAGTGTGGCGGTGAGGTCTGGTGGCAGCTCATCCAGGCGGAGGTGCTCTCGCGGGACCAGCAGTGCGACCAGCGGCAAGCCGGTGGCCTCGAAACCTGCCTTCAGCAGCCACTGATCGTCGCCCCAGATCGCATCTTGCTCCGGGTCGGCACAGGTCGGGCACGGTGCGCCGCCGGGCTCGCCTGCGCGCGGCGGCTCAGGTAGCACCGGCTCTGCCAGCGGGACCACCTGCAGGTCGCCGTCGAAGGGGAAGAACGGCCCGCCCAGTAGTGGGTCGGGCGGCAGGCGGCCGCCGTACGGGAGCCGGCGGTGGTAGTCGCTGGGCAGTTCCACATCGCTCATGCCCGAACTCTGCCCACCCGGTGCCGGAGATGTCACGGCGATTACCGTTTGTGGCATGGCGACAGACGGGCAGCCGGAGCTGGCAGAGGTGTTGGGGTTGGAGCGGCACCCGGAGGGTGGGTGGTTCCGGGAGACCTGGCGGTCGGACGTGTCCTTCCAGCCGGACGGGTACGACGGGCAGCGCGCCAGTGCGACCGCCATCTACTTCCTGCTGGCCCCGGGGGAGGAGTCGCGGTGGCACCGGGTGCGGTCAGCGGAGATCTGGCTGTGGCACTCGGGTGGGCCGCTGACACTCGAACTCGGCGGCACCGGCGACGACCCGGCCGAGCCCGACGCGATCACGCTCGGACCGGACGTTAAAGCCGGCCAGCACCCGCAGGCCGTAGTACCGGCGGGTGCTTGGCAGGCTGCGCGTCCAGCGGGAGATCAGCCGGTACTGGTCTCCTGCATCGTCTCGCCCGGCTTCGACTTCGCGGACTTCACCCTGCGCTAGAGCAGCACTGTTGCAAGCGCCTCGTAGCCCGGCAGCAGGTCAGGACCTTCCTTACCGAGTTGCTGTACGACGACCTGGTCGGCGCCGGCGTCCAGGTGCGCCTGCAGGCCCTCGGCGATCTCCACTGCCGTCCCATGCAGCACCAGTGCGTCGACCAGTTCGTCACTGCCGCCGTTGGCGATGTCCTCGTCGGTGTAGCCGAGTCGCTTCAGGTTGCTCGTGTAGTTGCTCAGTTTGAGGTACGACGCGAGGTAGTCGCGGGCGACCGCCCGGGCGATCTCGTCATCGGTCTCGAGCAGCACCTTCTGCTCCGGTACCAGCAGCGCGCGGGCACCCAGCGTCTCGCGGGCCCGCCGGGTGTGCTCGGGAGTGGTCAGGTAGGGGAGGGCGCCGGCCGTCCGCTCGGCCGACAGCTTCAGCACCCGTGGCCCGAGCGCGGCCAGCATCCGCCGATCCGCCGGGACCTTCCCGTCGTCGAGCGCGTCCAGGTAGTCGACGATCGACTCGTACGGCGACTTGTACTCCCGGTCGCGTTCCGGATGCCCGATGCCGACGCCCAGCACGAACCGCCCAGGGTGCTCCTCCTCCAGCCGGTGGTAGGACTCGGCCACTGGGGCCGCGTCGTCCTTCCACAGGTTCACGATGCTCGTCCCGACCACCACCGAGCTGGTCGAGGCCAGCAGCACCTCGGCATCGCGCAGGTCGGCCGCGGGCGAGGCGCCGATCCAGAGAGCCCCGTACCCCGCCTGCTCCACCCCCGCGGCGAGCTCGGGACCCCATTTGTCCGCCTGGTGCCAGACTCCGAACCGTCCCAGATCGACCGCCACGTCCTGCTCCTCTCGTCGACACCCTCGAAAACGACACACAGTTCTACAACGGCAACAGCGGGCGGAGCTGTCACCATTCCAGCCTGGATCGCCTCACCTGGCAACGATGACAGGTGCAAGCATCCCTGACCCGCGGCCCGCACTCAACGATGGTTGCGCAAGCAACGAGTAGGCCGCCGCCGCGGATCTCCTGTCCAGCAGGCGATTTCGTTGGCCGTTCAACCTCCGCGGGGGTTTCCGGGCGGGTACCGGAAAGTAGCTGAACGGGTTAAGAAAACCCTTGTGTGAAAGAGCGCGGTAAAGATTTAACCTGACCGACGCAGGTCGCCCCCGCGCGTCGGTCAGAACAAGACCAACCGGTCAGGTGGTATGAACCCGGCGGGCTTACACTCGGCAGCGACCTGGCGTTCCCAACCCCTCGAAACGCCCGGGCCGCGGACCACAACGACGTGAGCCGCCGGCGACTCGGATGGCAGTTGCTCCGAGGCGTCACCTGGATACGGAAGAAGGGCAAGTTGTGAAGGTCGGAGTTCCGAAGGAAGTCAAGAACCACGAGTACCGGGTGGCGATCACCCCGGCCGGTGTGCACGAGTTCGTGCGGTACGGCCACGAGGTTCTGATCCAGCAGGGGGCCGGTACCGGCTCGCTGCTCCCCGATGAAGAGTTCGTCGCGGCGGGCGCCCGGATCGTCCCCACCGCCGACGAGGTCTGGGCCGAGGCCGAACTGGTACTGAAGGTCAAGGAGCCGGTGGCCGAGGAGTACCACCGGATGCGCAGGGGGCAGGTGCTGTTCACCTACCTGCACCTGGCGGCGAGCCGCGAAACCACGGCCGCGCTGCTGGAGTCCGGCATCACCTCGATCGCGTACGAGACGGTCCAGCTTCCGGACGGTTCGCTGCCGCTGCTCGCCCCGATGAGCGAGGTGGCCGGCCGGCTGGCGCCGCAGGCGGGCTCCTACCACTTGATGGCCAACGGTGGCGGCCGCGGCATCCTGATGGGCGGCGTCTCCGGCGTGCACTCGGCCAAGGTGGTCATCATCGGCGCCGGCGTGGCCGGGATGAACGCGGCCGCGATCGCGCTCGGCATGCAGGCCGAGGTGCTGCTGTTCGACCGCAACATCGCCCGGCTGCGGGACGCCGACCGGACCTACCAGGGCCACCTGCGCACGATCGCGTCGAACGCCTTCGAGATCGAGCGGTCGGTGCTCGACGCCGACCTGGTCATCGGTGCCGTCCTCGTCACCGGAGCCAAGGCGCCGAAGCTGATCAGCAACGACCTGGTCGCCCAGATGAAGCCGGGCAGCGTGCTCGTCGATATCGCGATCGACCAGGGCGGTTGCTTCGAGGACTCGCGTCCGACCACCCACGCCGACCCGGTCTACCGGGTGCACAACTCGCTGTTCTACTGCGTCGCCAACATGCCGGGCGCCGTACCGAACACCTCGACGTACGCGCTCACCAACGTGACGCTGCCGTACGCCGTCGAGCTGGCGAACCTGGGCTGGCGGGAGGCCCTGAAGCAGGACCACAGCCTCGCGCTCGGCCTGAACACCTACGACGGCCACATCACCTACGGCCCGGTCGCGGACGCGCACGACCTGGACCAGCTGAAGCTCGACGAGGTGCTCGTCTGAGCCGGGAGATCACCCGGGCGGTCAGCTCGTACCTCGACCACCTGACGGTCGAGCGCGGGCTGGCCCCCAACACCTTGGCGTCGTACCGCCGCGACCTGCGCCGGTACGACGCCTACCTGGCGAGCGTGGACATCGACAGCCTCGGCAGGATCTCCGAGGCCGTCATCGGCGACTTCCTGATGCGCCTGCGCGAGGGGGACATCGACCACCCGCCACTGACCGCGTCCAGTGCGGGCCGGACCGTTGTAGCGGTCCGTGGGTTCCACAAGTTCCTCCTGCGGGAGGGGCTGACTACTGTCGACCCGGCGACGGCAGTGAAGCCGCCTACCCCGCCGAAGCGGTTACCCAAGGCCCTGTCGGTTGACGAGGTGACCCGGGTCCTCGCTGCTGCGGCCGGGGCCGAGGCGGAGCCCGCAGTACTGGCTACTCGGGATGCTGCGCTGCTGGAGTTCCTGTACGGGACGGGTGCGCGCATCTCGGAGGCTGTCGGGCTGGACGTGGACGACATCGACCTGGAGACCGGTGCGGTGCTCCTGCGCGGCAAGGGAAGCAAAGAGCGCGTCGTACCGGTCGGCTCCTACGCCCGCGACGCGCTGTCGGCGTACCTGGTGCGTGGCCGGCCGGATCTCGTGCAGAGAGGCCGTGGGACGCACGCCCTCTTCCTCAACGCCCGCGGCGGCCGCCTGTCCCGCCAAAGCGCCTGGACCGTACTACGCCGCGCAGCGACCCGAGCAGGCATCAACAAGGAGATCTCCCCGCACACCCTGCGCCACTCCTTCGCCACCCACCTCCTGGACGGCGGAGCCGACGTCCGCGTAGTCCAGGAACTCCTGGGCCACGCCTCCGTCACCACCACTCAGATCTACACCCTGGTCACCGTCGACAAACTCCGCGAGGTCTACGCCACCTCCCACCCCCGAGCCTTGTCCTCCTGAGATGTACTTCGAGGACCGCGGGCAGGGTGACGTTGTGCTGCTACTGCCCGGGTGGGGCGGCAGCATCACGGATCTCGACCGTCTCCGCCAAGAACTTGGTGAAGGGTTCCGAGTAGTTGCCGCTGACCTGCCTGGGTGTGGGCGGTCGGAGCCGCGGAGCTACACGGCTGACTTCTACACCGAGGACGCGGCAGCGTTTCTGGGGCTACTTGATCGGCTGGGCGTTGGCGCTGCTCATCTGGTCGGTTTCAGTGACGGCGGTGAGGTCGCGCTGCTGATGGCTGCTCTAGCACCGAGCCGTGCGCTGTCGGTAGTCGCTTGGGGAGCCGCCGGGCAGGTTGTGGAGCCGGCAGAGGGTTTCGTCCCGCTGATGAACTTGCTGGATGAGCCAAGCCAGGGGTTGCTGCCATTGGCGGCGTACCTGGCTGAGGCGTATGGGCCTGAGCGGGCACGGGCGATGGCTGCCGGGTGGGGTGGAGCTCTGCGGGACATCGTTGCGGCTGGTGGGGACATCAGCTTGTCGCGGGCTGCTGGGATCACCTGTCCGGTACTACTGGTTGTCGGGTCGGATGATCCGTACTGCCCGGCCGCTGTGGTTCAGGAGTTGGCGGAGGCGATTCCGCGGAGCCGGTTCGTGGAGCTGGAGAACGTGGGGCATGACGTCCACCTGGTCGCACCCGAGTTGCTCACCGGGGTGGTACTCGACTGGCTCGGTGGACACTGACCGCGAAGGGGACCCGGCGGAGCGTAGTACGGAGCGGTGTGCGATCATTCCGTCACGGTCGGTCACTCTGGCGGGGTGATCGACTCTGCCTGGAAGGTCGGCCGACCCCGCTGCGGAGTGGCTGGTTGAGAGTGCTTGAATGCACGCTTACAGTCGCTGGGATCGCCCGTATCGGTTGAAAGGTTTGACGAGTCATGAACGAGTCGACATTCCCGGGCACCCAGCACCTGTCGTCGTCGACGGAACCGATGTCGTCGACTCCTGACCCGGCGCCCGCCACGCCCGCTTCACCCGTCGAGACACCAGTCGAGGCACCGGCCGTGACAGCGGCCGAGACACCAGCACCGACGACCCCGGTTCCGCCCCGGACCGTCACCCCACCCGGTAACTATGCGGAGATGCCCAGGCCGACGGCCAAGCTCACCGCGGAGGACTTGCACCCTGTGAATGAGCCGAACGGCGCGATCGGCAAGATCGGCCCGACAGGACGGCCGTTGCCCGTCCTGCCGGACGTGTTGCCGCCGACCCGGCGCGGACCCGCGCAGGTGATCGCCATGTGCAACCAGAAAGGTGGCGTCGGCAAGACCACGACGACCATCAACCTCGGTGCCGCGATCGCCGAGACCGGGCGCAAGGTGCTGCTGATCGACTTCGACCCGCAGGGCTCGGCCTCGATCGGTCTCGGCGTGCAGCCGCACGACCTGGAGATCTCGGTCTACAACCTGCTGATGCAGCGCGACATCACCCCCGACGAGGTGATCCGGCCGACCAAGGTGGAGAACCTCGACCTGCTGCCGGCCAACATCGACCTGTCCGCGGCCGAGGTCCAGCTGGTCCAGGAGGTCGCCCGCGAGTACACCCTGTCGCGCGTGCTCGAGCCGATCATCCCGCTGTACGACGTGATCCTGATCGACTGCGCGCCGTCGCTGGGCCTGCTCACCGTGAACGCGCTGACCGCGTCGAACGGCATCGTCGTACCGCTGGAGTGCGAGTTCTTCGCGCTCCGCGGACTGGCGATGCTGACCGACACGATCGGCAAGGTGCAGGACCGGCTGAACCCGAAGCTGGAGATCGTCGGCATCCTCGGCACCATGTTCGACGGGCGCACCACGCACGCCCGGGAGGTGCTCGACCGGGTCGTCCAGGCCTTCGACGAGCGGGTCTTCCACACCGTCATCCGGCGTACCGTCAAGTTCCCCGAGACCACGGTCGTCGGCGAACCGATCACGACGTACGCGCCGTCCTCATCTGCGGCTACCCAGTACCGCGACCTTGCCAAGGAGGTGCTCGCGCGTTGTCCCGCCGGGTGAGCCTGCCAGGTGCCAGCGAGCTGTTCGGGGGTGCGGCACCGAAGCAGACCAGACCCGAGAAGCGCACCACCACCACTGACGGATCGTCGTTGTCCGACGACCGCCCCGGTTCCAACGGACGGGCCCGTACGGCCGTCGTCGAGGACCGCAAGTCCAGTGGACGGATCCGGCACGACACGAAGATCACCGTGTACGTGACGGAGGAAGAGCTGCTCGGACTCGAACAGACTCGGCTCGCGTTGCGGGCCGAGCACGGCCTGACGGCCGACCGCGGCCGGATCGTCCGGGAGGCGATCGACGTGCTGCTGGCCGACTTCGTCGACCACGGACCGGACTCCGTGCTGGTGCAGCGCCTCCGGGCCGCGGCTCCGGAGTGACCGGGCGATGAGTGATGCCCAGGCTCCCGGAGCCTCCGCGGCCGACGCGGAGACTTCGGAGCCGCCGATCGACCTGCCCGGGGTACCGGACGCGGAGTCGCCGGTGGTGACCGAGCCCAAGGGCTTCAGCGTTCACCTGGTCAACTTCGAGGGACCGTTCGACCTGCTGCTGCAGTTGATCAGCAAGCACAAGCTGGACATCACCGAGATCGCGCTGTCGGTGATCACCGACGAGTTCATCGCGCACATCAAGGCGCTCGGGTCGGAGTGGGATCTGGACCAGACGTCGGAGTTCCTGCTGATCGCGGCGACCTTGCTGGATCTGAAGGCGGCCCGGTTGCTGCCGCAGGGTGACGTCGAGGACGCGGAGGACCTGGCGCTGCTGGAGGCGCGGGACCTGTTGTTCGCGCGCTTGCTGCAGTACCGCGCGTTCAAGCAGATCGCGGCGCTGATGCAGGTGCGGATGGCCGAAGAGGCCAAGCGTTTCCCGCGGGCGGTCGGGATGGAGCCGCGGTTCGCGGACCTGCTGCCCGAGGTGTTGCTCGGGGTTGATCCCGAGGGGCTTGCCAAGCTGGCTGCGCGGGCGTTGGCGCCGAAGAAGGACGTGG
This sequence comes from Kribbella sp. CA-294648, assembly GCF_050943845.1. NCBI lineage: Bacteria > Bacillati > Actinomycetota > Actinomycetes > Propionibacteriales > Kribbellaceae > Kribbella > Kribbella sp. CA-294648. The sequence goes on along the minus strand of NZ_CP191981.1, from coordinate 6,454,151 downwards.
TGCCGGAGGGTGTGTCGCTGGCGCACCTGCACGCGCCGGCTGTCACCGTGCGCGAGCAGGCTGCCGTGATCATCGATCGGTTGCGGCGGCAGCGCAGTACGACGTTCCGGATGCTGGTGTCGGACTCGCCGGACACGGTGACGACGGTGTGCCGGTTCCTGGCGTTGCTGGAGTTGTTCCGGGAGGCGGCGGTCACGTTCGACCAGGAGACGCCGCTGGGGGAGCTGACGATCCGCTGGACCGGCAGTGATGAGGGCGAGATCGCGGTCGGCGACGAGTTCGACGAGGTACCGGCGCCGGCGGACGAGGACGGCGAGGCCCCGGTCGTCACCGACGAGCCCGACTTCCTGGAGCCCGGCGAGGAACTGACCGAGCCGGATCCGGAACCCGAGCCCGAGTCCGATCCAGAGCCTCAGCCTGAGCCCGGTCCCGAGTCCGATCCAGAGCCTCAGCCTGAGTCCCAGCCTGACGGAGAGCCGCAGCCCGGAGCCGAGCCCGGAACCGGGCCGGAGGAGCACGAGACGGTGGAGCAGTGACCGACAACCAAACCCCAACCGACCCGGCCGTCGACGGACTCACCGCCTCGGATGGGCTCACTGCCTCGGAGGAGGGTTCGCCCACTGCTCGACCAGCAGCTGAACCCCACGGAGAAGGGTCAGCCCCACAGCCGCCGCCCACCCTCGACGCCGACGTACCGGCCGAGGACGAGTTGCCCACCGAGCCATCGCCTACCGGGTTGGGGAGCATCTTGCCCGCGACCGGGGAGGAAGATGTCCGGATCCGGGAGCAGGATCCTCCCCAAACCACGGACGCGCCCGTCGAGGACGAGCTCACCGGAGCGGCCGGCGGTGGGTCGGGTTCCGGCGGTGGGGTGGCTGGCGACGGGTCGGGTGACGCGGGAGCGGGCGGCGTACCGGTTGAGGGGGATGTTGCGGCGTTGCTCGAGGTGGATGACGTGGTGGTGGGAGATGACGCCATCGACGACGACACCATGCGGCGGGCTCTGGAAGCGATCTTGATGGTGACGGACGAGCCGCTGCCGGCGATCACGCTGGCTCGGACGGTGGGTCGTTCGGTTGCTGATGTTGCGGCGGCGTTGGCGGGGCTGTCGGAGGAGTACACCGAGCAGCGGCGCGGGTTCGACCTGCGGGAGGTCGGGGGCGGCTGGCGGTACTACACGCGTGAGGACGCCGCGCAGTACGTCGAACGCTTCGTCCTGGATGGTCAACAGGCTCGGCTGACGCAGGCGGCGCTGGAGACGTTGGCTGTTGTTGCGTACAAGCAGCCGGTGAGCCGGGCGCGCGTCTCCGCAATCCGCGGCGTGAACGTCGACGGTGTGATGCGGACGCTGATCACTCGTGGGCTGGTCGAAGAGGCCGGCGCCGACACGGAGTCGCAGGCGACGCTGTACCGCACCAGTTCGTACTTCCTCGAACGCATGGGCATGCAGTCGTTGGACGACCTGCCGGAGCTCGCGCCGTACCTCCCCGACATGGACGACATGGAGGAGGAACTGGCAGCCCAGGCAGTACCTCCGGCCGCAGAAGACTCCGAAGGCCCACTCGAAAACGACCTCGCCCCACCGCCCGCACCCGCTGAGGTCGAAGCGGACGACGACGAGGCTGCCGAGGGTGAGGTCGCTGCGGACGACGAGGTTGCGGGGGACGATGCGGCGGTGGACGACAGCGGTGATGCCGGGGAGTCGGCAACCGCGGGCGAAGGTGTGGGCGAGCTGGACGCCGCCGACGGCGTGGAAGGTGATGCTGCCGGCGAGACCTCGGAAGTTGACGCCACTGGTGATGAGGTTGCCGAGGGTGACCTGGTTGCCGGTGGCGACGCTGCCGGCGAGGTAGAGGACGCTGGTGTGGTGTCCGGAGACGATGATGGGCTTGGCGGCAGCAGCCGTGATGATGAGTGGGATGAGAGTGGGACTCGTGGTTGAGGAGGAGGGTGGGATTCGGCTGCAGAAGGCGTTGGCTCAGGCGGGGGTGGCCAGCCGGCGGGCAGCTGAGGAGTTGATCGGGCAGGGGCGCGTCGAGGTGGACGGGCAGGTGGTGACCGAGTTCGGGACGCGCGTCGATCCGGCCGTCTCGGTCATCCGGGTGGACGGTGAGCGGATTCCGCCGATCACCGCACACGTCTACATCGTGCTGAACAAGCCGCGCGGCGTGGTGACCACGATGTCCGACCCGCAGGGCCGGCCGTGTATCGCCGACTACGTGCACGACCGTCCCGAGCGGTTGTTCCACATCGGCCGGCTCGACACCGACACCGAGGGACTGCTGCTGCTCACCAACCACGGGGAGTTCGCCCACCGCCTCGCGCACCCGTCGTACGAGGTCTCCAAGACCTACGTCGCCGAGGTCGAGGGCAACGTGAAGCCGGCGGTACTGCGCCGCCTGCTCGACGGCGTGAACCTCGAGGACGGCCCGGCCCAGGCCGACACCGTGCGGGAGATCTCCAGCATCAAGGGCCGGACCCTCGTGCAGATCACTCTGCACGAGGGCCGCAACCGGATCGTCCGCCGGATGTTCGACGCCATCGGTCACCCGGTCAAACGTCTCACCCGTACTGCGATCGGCCCCGTCCGCCGCGGCAACCTGCACACCGGCGAACTCCGCGAACTCGACAGCAAGGAACTGGGCCAGCTCCTCGACCTCGTCGATCTCTGACGAGGGCTACTCGCCGAAGAGGTGCCCCGCTTCCGGGGTGTCGGCGAAGAACCGGAAGTAGTTGGGGTCGGAGAAGGTGGCCGACACCTTGCCGAGGCTCCGGATCAAGGTGGCCGTGCCGTTCGCATGACCGACGGCGTACAGGTAGCCGGCCTTGGTTTCCTTGTCGATGCCCAGCAGCAGGGTGCTCTGGGTGCCGCACTTCACGGCGACGAGCGAGTCGAAGTTCTGCCAGGTCGACGCCCGGACCTTCTTCACCACCGGCGCTGCGGACCCGCTCGTGTACACCCGGATCGTGTAGAGCGCGCCACCGTAGGTGTTGGCCAGGAAGGTGTCGTACGTCGCGGTCTGGCTGATCAGCGCCATCGTCTTCACCGACGTGAAGCCCTTGTACGACGTGTAGTTCCGCCAGCCGCCCGTCGGGCTGACCGTCCAGCGGACGAGCGCGAAGCCGACGAGGCTGTAGGCGTTCTGCCGGACGGCCGTGCTGCCGTAGTAGAGGCTGCGGTCGAAGTACCGGTAGTTCGGGGCCCAGCCGCCGCCGATCAGGGTCTGCCCGACGGAGCCGGGCACTGTCCCGCCGCTGCCGTCCAGCGTGTAGTAGGTCGAGTACATGCGATCACCGAGCACGACAAACCCGGCCCGCTGCTCACCAGCCGGTACTACGGGCTCGAAGCCGAGTGAGCTCGGCAGCCGTGCGGCACCGTCGGGGTAGAGGTTCGTGGGGCGCACCACCGGCGTACTGGCCGACGGTGGCGCAGTGGCCCTGATCACCTGCACCTTGTGGTCGCCACCCGCTGTCACGGACCCCAGCCCGAGACCACAGACGGTCGCGGCACTCGTAGTACCAGTCGCCTGCGCCGGTGCCGACACCAGCGTCGCAGCCAGCAGCGCACCACCCAGTACGACGGACGCGGACCGCGTTCTCCAACTTCTCGGCATATCGTTTTCTCCTTGTGTGCGAGGACCATCACCAAGCTCGATGCGGAGCGTGGGTAAAAGGTTGCCGGGCAACGAAGCGATGACGGCGCGCCTGAGACTCGGCCCGATTGTCGGAGCGGGGTCGTAGGGTGGGGACTGTGAACCGGCGAATCTTCGGCCTGGAGAACGAGTACGGAGTCACCTGCACTTTTCGCGGTCAGCGCCGACTGACCCCCGATGAGGTGGCCCGGTACCTGTTTCGGCGCGTCGTGTCCTGGGGGCGGAGCAGCAACGTCTTCCTCCGCAACGGGGCCCGGCTCTACCTCGACGTGGGCTCCCACCCGGAGTACGCGACCGGCGAGTGCGATTCGGTCACCGACCTGATCGCCCATGACAAGGCGGGCGAGCGGATCCTCGAAGGTCTGCTCGTCGACGCGCAGAAGCGGCTGCACGACGAGGGCATCTTCGGCGACGTCTACCTGTTCAAGAACAACACCGACTCGGCCGGCAACAGCTACGGCTGCCACGAGAACTACCTGGTCAGCCGGCACGGCGACTTCGCCAAGCTGGCCGACGTGCTGATCCCGTTCCTCGTCACCCGGCAGCTGATCTGCGGCGCCGGCAAGGTGCTGCAGACGCCGCGCGGCGCGGTGTACTCCGTGTCGCAGCGCGCCGAGCACATCTGGGAGGGCGTCTCCAGCGCGACCACCCGGTCCCGGCCGATCATCAACACCCGCGACGAGCCGCACGCGGACGCCGAGCGGTTCCGCCGGCTGCACGTGATCGTCGGCGACTCGAACATGTCCGAGACCACGATGCTGCTGAAGGTGGCCAGCACCGACCTGGTACTGCGGATGATCGAGGCCGGCATCGTGATGCGCGACCTCACCCTGGACAACCCGATCCGGGCGATCCGCGAGATCAGCCACGACATGACCGGTCGCCGCGAGGTGCGGCTGGCCAACGGCCGCGAGGCGAGCGCGCTCGACATCCAGGGTGAGTACCTGACCAAGGCCCGCGACTTCGTCGACCGCCGCGAGCTCGGTACTCCGGCGGTGGAGCGCGCCCTCAACCTGTGGGAGCGCTGCCTGAAGGCGATCGAGTCCGGCGACCTGTCCGGGATCGAGCGCGAGATCGACTGGGTGATCAAGTACCGGCTGATCGAGCGCTACCGCCAGCAGAACAACCTCGGGCTGGCCAGCCCGCGAGTCGCTCAGCTCGACCTCGCGTACCACGACATTCACCGGCCGCGTGGGCTCTACTACCTGCTCGAGCGCAAGGGCGCGGTCACCCGCGTGGTCGACGACCTGCGGGTGTTCGAGGCGAAGTCGGTGCCGCCGCAGACGACCCGGGCCCGGCTGCGGGGCGAGTTCATCAAGCGGGCGCAGGAGCGCAGGCGCGACTTCACCGTCGACTGGGTGCACCTCAAGCTCAACGACCAGGCCCAGCGGACGGTGCTGTGCAAGGACCCGTTCAAGTCCCACGACGAGCGGGTCGAGAAACTCATCGCCAGCATGTGAGGCGGCGGGCGGCCACCGGTACTGCGTACCGGTGGTTGCTGTGAGTGCGCGGGGAGCGGGCTGTGAGCGGGCTGTGAGTGGGCGGGGAGTCCGCCACACGGGGTGACGCGACGCTGCGTGACGTGATCGAACGGTGACTCAGGCGACTGGGGTTCGGTTTGGGCTCTCAGGCTAGGGTGGGCGAGTTCATCTGGCCGTATAGCCAGGCGGGCCCGCCGTACCGGCTGAGGCCTGCCGTGAGATTTCGAGGTGCTCGTTCGTGCGCAAGCTGTTGAGTCTGGTCGCGGTGCTGGCGCTGGGGTCGTCCCTGGTTGCCTGCGGCTCCGAGGAACCCAAAGCCGAGGGCGGCGACTTCGGCAAAGCCGGGATCAAGGTGACCGAGGAGTTCGGCAAGAAGCCGACCGTCACCCACAAGGACGGGGAGCCGGACAAGGCCCTGGTGACCGAGGTGCTCAAGGAGGGCGACGGTCCCGAGGTCCAGAAGGGCGACTACCTGACCGCCAACTACCTGGGTCAGATCTGGCGTGACGGCAAGGTGTTCGACAACTCCTACGACCGCGGCGCGCCCTCGTCGTTCCCGATCGGCGTCGGCAGCGTCATCACCGGCTGGGACGAGGCACTGGTCGGCAAGAAGATCGGCAGCCGCGTGGTCATGTCGATCCCGTCCGACAAGGGTTACAAGGAGAAGGGCAACCCCGACGCCGGGATCAAGGGCGACGACACCCTGATCTTCGTTGTCGACCTGGTCGGTGCGACCTCGAGCAAGACCAAGCTGGACGCCGAGCCGGTCGCGGCGCCCGCGACGCCGTTCAAGATCACCGGTGAGCTGGACGCCGAGCCGAAGGTGACGGTGCCCGCCGGTGCCAAGCCGCCGGCCAAGCCGGGCAAGCCGGTCGTCATCGCCACCGGTAAGGGCAAGCCGATCGCCAAGGGCGACCAGCTGGTCGGCCGGTACGTCGTCTTCGACTACGCCGGCAAGAAGAAGGCCAGCACCTGGGACCCGCAGCCGGCCTCGCAGGCCGGTCCGGCCCAGCCGCCGTCGCCGACCGACAAGCTCCAGGTCGGCCCGGGCCCGAACGGTCAGACCGGAGCGCTGGACGGCCTGGCGGGGATGCCGGTCGGCAGCCGCGTGCTGGTCGAGCTGCCGGCCAGCAAGGACGAGAAGGGCAAGGCGGTCAACGCCTTCGCCGTCATCGACGTGCTGAACGCTTTCCCTGCGCCGAAGCAGCAGTAAGAGCAAAGGCGGTGGGGGTGGCTTCCCGGCGCCGAAGCAGCAGTAGCTGGTTGTAGTGGTAGGGGTGGGGCGGCGGTGCTTCGGCACCACCACCTCGCCCCCATCCGCTTGTCCGGCCGCCGTCAGCGCTGGCGCTTGGCGCGGAACCAGCGGTTGGCGTCCGGCTGGTACATGAGCACGATGGCGGCGATCACCGCCATCACGTGGATGCCGCGGATCGCGGCGAAGCCGAGGAAGCCCGCGCTCAGGTCGATCGAGCCGAAGTCCCCGTCGGTGAGCAGCCAGTCGATCGGTCCCATCAGCAGGGTCGCCAGCCCGACCACGCCGAGCAGTCCGGCGAGCAGGTGCCGTGACCAGTTCCGGCCGAGCCGGAAGTACTTGTCGATCACCACGAACAGCCCGCCGTACACGATGGCGCGGAAGCCGACCTGCGCGGCGATCGCCGCCAGCGGCATCGAGCCGTCGCGGATCGCGTCGATGACGCCGAGGACCGACTCGGCCACCCCGGCGCCGACCGCGAGGAACCACGCGGCGGTCGCGGCCCGGATCGCAACCGGCGGCTCGCTGGAGACGACGTCGTGGATGGTGAGGGTGCGCTCCGTGGTTGCCATGCCTCCACTGTCGCCGTCCGGCCCGGCCGAATCAGGAGTCCTGAGACCCCGAACCGGGTGGTGGTACGTCCACCAGCCCAGCGGTCAGTCGCGCTCCTGCCCGGCCGTACGACGGGCCGCCGGGACGGCAGCCTGCGCGGCTCCCTGCACGGCCCCGTGCGCGGCCCCTTGATTGATCTCGGCCTGTGCGGCCGGCGTCTCGGTCCTGAGCACCGTCTGGTTGCGTTCGACGTGGGCGTAGAAGTCCTGCTGGGAGGCGACGTAGGCCATCACATCGATGTCCTGCGGGAGCTTCACCGGTGCATCGAAGACGCGGGTGTGGGACGCGACCAGGAGAGCCCGGATGCTCGCGTCGCCGCCGCGCTGGTACTCCGGGCCCTGGTAGATGAAGTACTCCGCCTCGACGAAGGCCCGGCGGGCTGCTGGGTCCTCCAGCAGGTCGGTTCGGCCACTGGCGCGTTGCGTCTCGAGCTCGGCGAGGCGGGTGAAGGCGGCCTGCTGCAGCGCCTTGCGGTCGGGTTCCTCACCCGTCAGCGTGCAGTAGTAGTCCTGGATACCCTCCGGAGCGTTGCGCATCGCCGCCGCCGACCGGCCGCGATGGATCTGGTTGCCGTTGACGGTGCCGTCGGGCAGCCGAACCTTGTTCTGCAGCATCTCCGCCTCCGGCGCCTCGGAGGCGAACCGCGCCGCGGCGATGTCGGCGAGCCGGGCCGCGAGGCGGCTGGCCGGTGTCTCGGCGCCACCGACCAGCTTCCCCTGGCTGTCCAGCTTCACCTGGCCATCTCGATGGGTGCCCTTACCGAAGGCGTCGGTGGCGTAGCCACGGCCGATGGGGGACCGGTAGCTCTCGGGGGTCGCGCCGGGCCGTTGGCCGTCGGATCGCTGCGACAGGTCGTACCGCCACTGCGCCAGCTCGCGGTAGGTCTGCTCGAAGGCATGCACCCGTTGGGCCTCGGAGTTGGCCGCGTCCAGCAGCCCGCTCAGCCGGTCCAGCGCCTGGTTGGCGCCGCCGGCATGGATCTCCGCGAATCTGGCCTGCTGGTCCCAGACCGCCGGATTGCTCGACACCTGGATGAAATGCGGGGTTGGGAAGCTTGCCGCGGTAATCCTCACCGATTGCTCCTTCCGTCAGGGGGCACGTCCACCAGCCCGGCCGCGTGTCGGCCCGCAGCGGCGGCTGCTTCGAAGTACGCGCGGTCTGCGTCGAGGTCTCGCCCCATGGTGGACAGCTTGACCGGCGCGGCCCGCAGTGCGTCGTACAGGCCGTCCACACCGACCCGTACTACGCGGTGCCGCCCCTTGAGTGGTTCTGCCGCGTCTCGGACGGCGTCACCGAACTCACCCGCCAGGTCCGGTACTACGACGTCCGCCGGCTGCAGCGCGACTCGCCCGTACGCCGTGAGGCTGTGGTGCGAAATGCCCCGGTGCCGTGGTCGCGGGTCGGCCTCCGAGATCCGCAGGGACGCGACAGCCCGTCCACCCAGCGTGCCGACCGCGTTGACCGCCTCACCCGACTGGACCCCGGAGAAGCCCCAGCGGGTCCCAGTACCCAGGTTGCCGGGCCCCTGCGTCAGTACGACGACCTCGGCCGCCAGGACGTGTACGGCGGTCAGCAAGCCGGTGTGGACCGTCACGGCCTCGCGGTCACCGCCGTACGCCTGCCCGACGGTCACTGTCCCTCCGAGCCAGCCAGCATCGCGCAGTGCCGCGACAGTGCGAGAGAACGCCAGCGGCAGCGCCCCACCGTCAGTCATCACGTAGATCACCCGAGTGCCAGGCCGGGCCTCATACACACCAGCCAGTACTGCGGGCAGCGCGGAGTGCAGGTCAGCCACCACGACCGGCGTACCGAAGAGGTCGTCAGCGTCCCGCAGTACTGCGTGGTCTGGCGACTCCTGCTCATCCGCACCGAGCACCATGGACTGCAATGGCGTGTAGCGAGCCTTGACCAGGTGCCCGGTCTCCGGCGGGTCCTCCGGCAGCCGGTCGGGGATGGCGACGACCAGTGCGTAGCCACCGGTGCCCAGACCCCGGTCCAGAGCGCCCACATTGAGCAGCACGCGGTCACCGACCACGGGGGAGCCCACAAGGTCCGGATAGGCCAGGGATCGCACAGCACGGTCCCCGACAGCCACCACGAGCTCCTGAGCGCCGGACCAACTCCGTCCGAGCTCACTGACGACTCCTTCACGCCACCGCATCACACGGCGACCCTAGGGCATCACGGGTCAGCCGCCGCCTCCGGCGAAAATGGTTAGAACACCTGTTCGGCGCGGAGCTACGACGCCGGACCGATCACCCCGTAAGGTGGTCGGGTGTCGGCGCGGAAGAGTGAGCGACTGCTCAATTTGGTGATCTGCCTGCTGGTCGCGCGCACGTACGTGACCAAGGAGCGGATCCGCGAGGTGGTCGAGGGATACGCCGGTCAGACCGACGACGCCTTCGAGAAGATGTTCGAGCGCGACAAGGACGAGTTGCGCGACCTGGGCATCCCGATCGAGATGGGCAGCATCGACAAGTTCTTCTCCGACGACGTCGGCTACCGGATCCGACGCGACGTGTTCGAGTTGCCCGAGGTGCACCTGGAGCCGGACGAGGCCGCGGTCCTGGGGGTCGCCGCGCGGGTCTGGCAGCACGCCAGCCTGGCCGAGGCGACCACGTCGGCCGTGCTCAAGCTGAAGGCCGCCGGGATCCAGACCGACCAGTCCGCGCTGAGCGCGATCGAGCCGCACGTCGGCGCCTCCGAGCCGGCCTTCGACCCGCTGTGGTCGGCCGTGGTGAGCCGCTCGGTGGTCCGCTTCGAGCACCGCCGGACCGGGTACTCCGAGGCGACCATGCGCACCCTCGAGCCGTGGGGCATCGTCTCCTGGCACGGCCGCTGGTACGTCGTCGGCCGTGACCGCGATCGTGAGGCGACCCGGATGTTCCGGCTGTCCCGGATCGGCGGGAACGTCCGCACGGTCGGTCAGCCGAACGCGTTCACGGTCCCCGAAGGCACCGACATCCGCTCCCTGGTCAGCGAGCTCGCACCGCCGCGACCGACCTCCGAGGCGAAGGTCCGGGCCCGGTCGGGGTCGTGTGTCAGCCTGCGCCGCCGGGCCAACGCGATCGAACCGTACGAGGAGGGCTGGGACCTGCTGCACGTCCCGTACGCCGATTCCGGGGTGCTCGCCGAGGAGATCGCGTCGTACGGGCCGGATGCCGTGGTCGAAGGGCCGGGCGACGTGCTGGACGGCGTACTGCGCCGGCTGCGGACGATCGCGGGGGTCGCATCGTGAGGGAGCGCAGCGAGCGAACCAACAAGCACAGCAGCTTCTACTCATCCGTGACCGAGCGAAGCGAGGTCACGGATGAGTAATGCTCGTGACCAGGTGCAGCGGTTGCTGGCGCTCGTGCCCTATTTGCGTGAGAACGACGGCGCGCGGGTCGATGACGTCGCGGCCGAGTTCGGGGTGCGGCCGAAGCAGATCATCGCGGACCTGAAGGTGCTGTGGTTCTGCGGTCTGCCGGGTGCGCAGATGGGCGATCTGATCGAGATCGACATCGATGCCGCTGAGGGCGAGGGGGTCATCCACCTCAACAACGCGGACTACCTGGCTCGCCCGTTGCGGCTCGCGGCCGACGAGGCGCTTGCCCTGCTGACGGCGTTGCGGACGCTGCGCGAGGTGACGGCAGGCCAGGACCGGGACGCCGTCGACCGGGCGATCGCGAAGCTGGAGGCTGCTGCGGGGGAGGGCGCTGCCGCTGTCGAGGGTGCTGCCGCTCACGTGCACGTCGAGCCCGCCGCGCCGGAGATCGCCGAAACGGTCAACCGTGCGCTGGCTGGGCGACGACGGCTGCACCTGACGTACGACGTACCGTCGCGTGACGAGACCACCGAGCGGGATGTGGACCCGATGCGGTTGGTGGTATCCGAGGGGCGCAGCTATTTGGAGGCTTGGTGCCGGCTGGCGGAGGACGTCCGGCTGTTCCGCCTGGATCGGATCGCCGCGGCGAAGCTGCTCGAGCTACCCAGTGAGCCGCCGCCTGAGGCGACTCCGCGGGACCTGTCCAACGGGATGTTCCAGCCGTCGGAGCGAGACCTGCTGGCCACGGTCAAGCTGGAGCCGCCGGCACGCTGGGTCGCCGAGTACTACCCGATGGAGTCGGTCGAGGAAGGCCCCGGCAACTCCTTGGTGGTGAAGCTCCGGGTGGCCGACACCGCCTGGCTCCAACGCCTCATCCTCCGCCTCGGCGGCACCGCCACAGTCCTGGACCCCCAAGACCTAGGCCAACAAATCGCCGCCACCGCAAGAGACGCCCTCTCCGCCTACGACGACCAACTCTCCTAACGTTTGGAGAGTTCGGTTTCCAGGGGGGAGGGGCGTCTGCCGCGGGGGGCTACTCGGACTCCTGCCAGCCATTTGGTCCAGCGGTCTGCTTCGGTTTCGATGGCGTTGGCTGTCTCGGTGCCGACGTCTTCGAGGAGTTCGTAGCGGACCTCCCCGTTCTCCGCCTGTCCCCAGCCGCCGACGATTCGCCCGTCGGCCCAGATCGACGGTCCGATGTTGCCGGTGGTGTCGAACATCCGGGTCTTGTGCTCGCCCAGATACCACCCACGCTCCTTCCAGCCCATCGGCGTCGGATCCAGCGCGGGCAGGAACGCCACCCACGGCTCCGGCTCGGTCTCCGGCGCCTCGTCACCCGGCAGCACGTAGCCGACCGAGCCGTCGAGGTCCACCGCGACCGCCTCAACTGCCGTCAGTGCCTTCTTCGTCTGCCCGAGCGTCCACCCGGTCCACCACTGCAAGTCAGCAGAGGTCCCCGGCCCGAAGGTGGTCAGCCAGGCGCGCGCAAGCGTCGCCCGCGCCTCGTCGCCCTGCAACTTGTCACCCAGACCGCCAGGCAGCCAGCTCTCCACCGGAGACCACTGGTGCTGGCCGCTCAACCAGGTGCCGAGCGGCCGGCCGCGAACGATCCGGCCGTCTGCCGAGAGCTGGAACAACACCCGGCTGGTGACATACGGCTGCGCGGCGTACGACTTGTCCGGCGTCATCGCCAGCCGGCTCCGCAGGCGCGGCTCGTCGGCCGACAACTCCTGCGCGGTCGCCGACCCCCGCAGCGCGAGCGCGGCCGCGGTCGACTCCTCGACCGCCTGCAGCCAGGTCGCCGAGGCCTCCAGATCCGCCCCGATGCCCGCCTCGGTCAGATGCTTGACCAGCACCTTGCGCTGCTTCTGGGCGATGTCGTCGGTGCACGCCGCCTGGATCACCGGCGCGAACGAGGTCGGTACGACGAACACCGTTCGCCGCATGCCCAGCATCCGGATCAGCGTGCGGTCGTCGTACAGGGCCCGTTCGGTGGCCTCGACCTCGCTGCCCGGCACCCGCGCGGCGATGGACAGGTGCACGGTCGCCGGGTCCGTCGAGTGCAGCACCACCAGCGAGGCGGCCGCCTCGACCGGATCCGCCGCCTGGCACGACGGCGCCAACCGATGCCGCCGCCCGAGCCTGGCCCGCCGTTCCCCGACCGAAATCCGTTCCATACCCAGCCCCCTGAACTCTCGTTGTCCCCTGTTCTTACCATCACGTTCCGACAGCGTTGTCCACCGTGACGGACGCTGACGGGGAGCCGTGACCGTGAACCGGATAGGCTCTTGGGCATGTACTGGTTCCTGCTCTTCCTCGGCGTGGTGGCGGTGTGGCTCGTGGTCCTCGCCCTGCTCGCCCGGAGGCTGTGGGGCCAGACCAAGGCGCTGACTCGTGAGTTGGCCGCCGCCCAGTCCAAGCTCGAGAACGCGCAGTCGCAGGCCGGGTCCGGACAGACCGGCCGGAAGGCGCGAGCTCGGGCGTAGTATCGGCGCTCACGGTTCGAGCCACAGCAGAAGTCGGTAAAGGGAGTTCGTCATGGTTCCGTTGATCAACATGCCCTCGGGCGCGGAGTGGCTCATCGTCCTCGCGATCGTGGTGCTGCTCTTCGGGTCGGCCAAGCTGCCGGCCCTGGTCAGGCAGCTCGGCAAGTCGAAGAAGATCTGGGAGGAAGAGGTCGGCAGCGGCCGCAAGAAGGACGAGCTGACCGAGGGCACCCAGGCTCCGACCCAGCAGGTCAACCCGCAGGTGCAGGCACCCAGCCAGCAGGCGGCCCAGCAGCCCGCGCAGCAGCCGAACCAGGTGAACGGCCAGGCGCCGGGCGACGGCATGCCGCCGACGCACACCGCCAACTGAGTCACGCGCACCACCTGTGACGATGGTGAGGTTCGGGCGGAAGAAAGAACAGCGCCCGAAGGACGAAGAGGGTCGGATGACCCTGCGCGAGCACATCGCCGAACTGCGCAACCGGCTCGTCATCGCCGTGCTCGCGATCGTGGTGATGTCGATCGTCGGCTACATCTTCTACGACTTCGCCCTCAGCCTGCTCAAGCGCCCGTTCGACCAGGGTGTCGGCGACCTGCTGGCGAGCAAGAACGGCGGCAAGCGGCCCGAGCTCACCTTCAACTCGGTCACCTCGCCGTTCACCTTCCAGATCAAGATCTCGCTGGTGTTCGGCGTGGTGCTGGCCGCGCCGATCTGGCTGTACCAGCTGTGGGCGTTCATCGCGCCCGGCCTGCACCGGACCGAGAAGCGCTGGGCGATGCTGTTCGCCGCGATCGCCACCCCGCTGTTCTGCGCCGGTCTGGCGGTTGCCTACTGGACCCTCCCCAAGGGCATCGAGATCCTGATCGGGTTCACCCCCAGCTTCGCCCAGAACCTGATCACCCTGCCGGAGTATCTGGACTTCGTGCTGCGCACGATGCTGGTGTTCGGGATCGCGTTCCTGCTGCCGCTGGTGGTCGTGCTGCTGAACATCCTGGGCGTCGTCCCGGCCTCGGCCCTGGCGAAGTTCCGGCCGTACATCATCTTGGCCATCTTCATCTTCGGCGCGGTGGCGACGCCGTCCGGTGACCCGTTCTCGCTGATGTTCCTGGCGATCCCGATGTGCGCGCTGTTCTTCGCCTCCGAGATCATCGCCAAGCTGAACGACCGCCGGAAGGCCCGGAAGAACCAAGAACTGATGGAGGCCTGATGGCCCGCAAGATCGCGCTGGTGGTGAACCCCACCAGCGGTCGCGGTCTGGGTGCCCGGGTCGCTCCGGTGGTTCGTGCGGAGCTGGAAGCCGGCGGGCTGACCGTCGAGGAGTACACGACCACCTGCGCCGAGGACGTCGGCCGGATCTCCGCCGAGGTGATCGCCTCCGGCGCGGACGCGGTCGCGCTCGTCGGCGGTGACGGCACCTTCCACCTCGGTGCCCAGGTGCTGGCCAAGTCCGGCCTGCCGCTGGGGGTCATCCCGGCCGGCACCGGCAACGACTTCGCCCGCGGCATCGGCGTACCGCTGAAGAATCCGAAGGCCGCGGCCGCCCTGATCGTCGGCGGCCGGACCAGGTCGGTCGATCTGGGCACCGCCAAGGACGAGTACATCACCACCGTCGTCGCCGGTGGCTTCGACTCGTTGGTGAACAAGCGCGCCAACGCGATGACGTGGCCGAAGGGCAACTCGCGCTACACCCTCGCCACCCTGGCCGAGCTGCGCACCTTCACGCCGATCTCGTACGTCGTCACCGTCGACGGCGAGGTGATCGAGACCGACGCGATGCTGGTCGCGGTGGGCACCGGACCGACGTACGGCGGGGGACTGCAGATCTGCGCCGGCGCCGAGATCGACGACGGCCTGCTCGACGTGACGATCATCAAACCGGTGTCCCGCCTGACCCTGCTGCAGATGTTCCCCAAGCTGGCCAAGGGAAGTCACGTCGGCCACCCGAAGCTGCACACCCTCCGCGGCCGATCGGTCCGCCTCGAGGCAGCCGGCGTCACGGCCTACGCCGACGGCGAGATCCTCGGCCCCCTCCCAGTCGACATCGGCATCGCCCCCGGCGCCCTGACCGTCTTCTGCTGACCCTTCCGCCCGGGCCCGTCCGGGCGGGTGGGCGTGGGTTGGGGGGTGGCGTCGCATAGCCTGGGGTTCATGAGTACTCCGTCCGAGAAATATGCCGTTTTCCGCTCGGACCAGGAGCATCCTGCGGTGAAGGAGTTCCGGGAGCTCTACGACTTCCAGTTGGACGAGTTCCAGCTCCGGGCCTGTGCGGCGCTGGAGGACGGGCATCAGGTGCTGGTGGCGGCGCCGACCGGGTCCGGGAAGACGCTGGTCGGTGAGTTCGCCGTGCATCTCGCCCTGCAGCGGGGGCAGAAGTGTTTCTACACCACCCCGATCAAGGCGCTCAGCAACCAGAAGTACAGCGACCTGGTGCACCGCTACGGCAGTGAGAACGTCGGACTGCTGACCGGTGACAACTCGATCAACTCCGAGGCCCCGATCGTCGTGATGACGACCGAGGTACTCCGGAACATGCTGTACGCCGCCTCGCACACGCTGCTCGGCCTCTCGTACGTGGTGATGGACGAGGTGCACTACCTGGCCGACCGGGCCCGCGGCGCGGTCTGGGAGGAAGTGATCATCCACCTGCCGGACTCGGTCGCCGTGGTGTCGCTGTCGGCGACGGTCAGCAACGCCGAGGAGTTCGGCGACTGGCTGGAGACGGTCCGCGGCAACACCGTGGTGGTGCTGGAGGAGAAGCGGCCGGTACCGCTGTTCCAGCACGTCATGGTCGGCAAGCGCCTGCACGATCTGTTCGCGGGGGAGGCGCCGACCGCGCGCGCCGGGGGCGTCGCGCAGTACGGGCCGCAGAGTCCGGCCAAGAAGTCCGGCAACCCCGCGAAGGCCAACGGGGCGCCCGACCTCAAGGACATGGTCAACCCGCAATTGGTCAAGATCGCGCGCGACGACAGCCGGATCTTCCGGGACGACTCGCGCAAGCCACGCCGCCGGCGGGACCTGCCCAAGAGCCGCCCGAGCCGGTCGAACTTCACGCCCTTCCGGTCCGACGTGGTCGAGGAGCTGGACGCCGGTGCGCTGCTGCCGGCGATCTACTTCATCTTCTCCCGCAAGGGCTGCGAGGACGCGATGCTGCAGTGCCTGCGGTCGGGCCTGCGGCTGACCAAGCCGAGTGAGCGGGACGAGATCAAGCGGGTGCTGGCCGAGCGCACCTCGGAGCTGCCGGACGAGGACCTCGGCGTACTCGGGTACCACGACTTCGCCGAGGCGCTCAGCCGCGGGATCGCGGCCCACCACGCGGGCATGCTGGCGTCCTTCAAGGAGGTCGTCGAGGAACTGTTCGCGCGCGGCCTGATCAAGGTCGTCTTCGCCACCGAGACGCTTGCCCTCGGCATCAACATGCCGGCCCGCACGGTGGTGCTGGAGAAGCTGAGCAAGTGGAACGGCGAGGCGCACGTCGACATCACGCCGGGGGAGTACACCCAGCTGACCGGCCGGGCCGGTCGCCGCGGCATCGACGTCGAGGGGCATGCGGTCGTGCTCTGGCAGCCCGGGTTCGACCCGCGCGCCGTGGCCGGCCTCGCCTCCACCCGCACCTACCCGCTCCGGTCGTCGTTCTCCCCGTCGTACAACATGGCCGTCAACCTGGTTCGCCAGGTGGGGCGCAGCAGGGCGCGGGACATGCTGGAGCTGTCGTTCGCGCAGTTCCAGTCCGACCAGGCTGTGGTCGGGCTGGCCCGCCAGGTGCAGCGCAACACCGAGGCGCTGGAGGGGTACAAGGAGTCCATCGACTGCCACCTCGGCGACTTCCTCGAGTACGCCGCGCTGCGCCGCCGGATCGGCGACCGGGAGTCGTCGGGCTCCAAGCGGCGCAAGCTGGACCGCCGGGTCGAGGCGCAGGAGTCGCTGGAGAAGCTGCGGATCGGCGACATCATCCGGATCCCGGCCGGCCGCAGCGCCGGCTGGGCACTGGTCCTCGACGCCGGTGTCCGGTCTGAGCGCGAAGGCCCACGGCCGACCGTGCTGACGCTGGACCGGCAGGTGCGCAAGCTGTCGATGATCGACTTCCCGACGCCGGTGGAGGCGATCAGCACCCTGCGAGTGCCGAAGAAGTTCAACCCGCGCAACCCGCAGCAACGCCGCGAGCTTGCCCACGTACTGCGTGGTCGCACCGACATGATCGGGGAGGATGGCCCGCCGTCGTCCCGCAGCCGCAGTGGCGATGTCGTCACGCACGCCGACGACCCGGAGTTGCAGCAGATGCGGGCCGAGTTGCGCGCGCACCCGTGCCACGGCTGCTCGGATCGCGAGGACCACGCCCGCTGGGCCGAGCGGTACTTCCGGCTGGACCGGGAGAACCGCGACGTCCAGCGCAAGATCGAGCAGCGGACGAACACGATCGCCCGCCAGTTCGACCGGGTCTGCCAGGTGCTCGACGCGCTGCACTACCTGGACGGCGACAAGACCACCGAGGCCGGCGACCGGCTGTCGCGGATCTACACCGAGCTCGACCTGGTCGCGGCGGAGTGCCTGCGGGTCGGGGTGTTCGACGACCTCGACGTACCGGAGCTGGCGGCCTGTCTGGCCGCGCTGGTCTACGAGTCGCGGTCGAAGGACGAGCCGACCTCACCCCGGTTGCCGCGCGGTGAGGTGCGCGACGCGCTGGAGCGGATGGGGACGATCTGGCGGGACCTGTCGGCGCTCGAGCGGGACATGCGGGTCGACTTCCTCCGTCCGATGGATCTGGGCTTCTGCTGGGCCGCGTTCCGGTGGTCGTCGGGTGCATCGCTCGCCGAGGTCCTGTACGAGTCCGACCTGGCCGCCGGTGACTTCGTCCGTTGGGTGAAGCAACTGATCGACCTCACCGAGCAGGTCGCCGACGCGGCCGGCCCGACGCCGTTGCGCGCGACCGCCCGCCAGGTCACCGACCAGATCCGCCGCGGCGTGATCGCCTACGCCTCGGTGGTCGACGAGCCGTAACCGAACAGCCCGGCCGCACCGCCGGACAGCCCCGCCTGCACCGTTGAGGCTGTAGAACAAGCACTGTCACTCCGCCTACCCCTGTAAGGATTTCTCACCCGTGGATCTGTCACGCCGTGATCTGGGCAAGCTCGCCGTCGCCACCGGAGCTGCCGCCGCCGGCGGTATCGCGATCGCCCGCTCCGCCGACGCCGCCGCAACCTGGAAAGCGACCGGGACGGCGGTGCCGGCGCTGGCCGGCTTCGACGCCCAGATGAAAACGTTCATGCAGGCCCGCGGCATCACCGCCGGCCAGCTCGCGGTCACCTACAAGGGCCGGCTGGTGCTGGCCCGCGGTTACAGCACGGAGAGCACGCTGGCCGTGCAGCCGACCTCGCTGTTCCGGGTCGCGAGCCTGTCGAAGTCGTTCACCGCCGCCGCCATCCTCAAGCTGGTGCAGGACGGCAAGCTGACCATGACGACGCCGGTGACCTCGATCCTCGGCATCACCCCGGCCACCGGCCTGACCCGCGATCCGCGCTGGTCGTCGATCACGATGTGGCGGCTGCTGCAGCACCTCGGCGGCTGGGACCGCGACGTCTCCGGCGACCCGAACTTCAAGGACGCCACCATCTCCCGCACGCTCGGCGTACCGCTGGAGCTGCGGCACGCCGACGTGATCAAGTACATGGCCGGGCAGAAGCTCGACTTCGCCCCCGGCAGCAAGGCCGCGTACTCCAACTTCGGGTATCTGCTGGCCGGCCGGGTGATCGAGAAGGTCAGCGGTCTGAGCTACGCCGCCTATGTGCAGCAGAAGCTGCTGACCCCGTTGCGGATCAAGCGGATGGCGCTGGGCTATTCCATCGCCAAGCGCACCGGCGAGATGCCGTACTACTCGCAGTACACCGGCCGGACCGTGCTGGACGGCTCGGGCGCGACCGTCGCCGCGCCGTACGGGACGTACAGCATGCGCATCCAGGACGCCAACGGCGGCTGGATCGCGAGTGCGCCGGATCTGGTCCGCTGGGCCAAGATGTTCGACGCACCGTCGACCGTGCTGAACGCGACGTCGCTCGGCCGCGTGTGGGCGAAGCCCGAGATCGGCATCACCAACGGCTGGTACTACGGCCTCGGCTGGCAGGTGCGCCCGACGACTCAGGGTGGTACCGGTCGCAACACCTGGCACACCGGCAGCCTGCCGGGCAGCTTCTCGCTGCTCGTCCGGACCTACAATGGGATGAGCTGGGCCGCGCTCTTCAACCGTCGCGACGACGCGAGCGGCAAGTCGTACGGCGATATCGACGCGGCGCTGTGGACCGCGGCCAGCGGGGTAAGGACCTGGCCGACGAACGACCTCTTCCCGCAGTACTTCCCCGCGTAGCCGTTCGGGGGTCACTGCCAGGTCGCGGTTTCAGGATCGATGCCGTGGGCAACGGCGTGAGTGTCGATGAGCTCGCGGAACCAGGTGGCGAGGCCGGCCCGGATGCTGTCGTAGTGGGCAGCGAACGCTGGGTCGGCCTCGAACCTGCGGCCGAGACAGACCTGCATCTGCCGGGTGATGGGGAAGTACGACGAGAAGATCTCCCGGTGCCGCTCGACGAGCTGCTCAGCTTCCGGGCTGCCCGGGGTGACGCCGGCTTCCATCGCCTCGCCGAGGTCGCGTTCGAGACCGGTGACAGCGTCGGCGATGGCCTGCCATTCCTCGGGGCTGCGCGAGGCTGAGCGTTCGGCGTACTGGCGCCATTGCGTCGTGTCTCCGTAGCGCTGACGGGCTTCGGCGGGCCAGTCAGGATTCCATTGCGGGCCGAGGATCGCGGCCTGCTGCTCTGCAGTGAGCAGCAAGCCGCGTTCGTGGGCGTCGATCATCCGATCCAGTCCCGCGCTGAGTTGCTGGAGGCGGTCGATCCGTTCGGCCACCTGGGTGCGTTGCGCCCGCAGCGCGCCGGGCACGTCCTCGGCCGAGTCGTCCAGGACGGCCCGGATCCGGTCCAGGCCGAGACCGATCTCGCGATAGACCACGATGCGGTGCAGGCGTTCCAGGTCGGCGGCGGTGTAGAGCCGGTACCCGGCGGCCGTACGCAGGGACGGTCGGGCGAGACCGATCTCGTCCCAGTGATGCAGCGCGCGGACCGTCACGCCCACCCGCGTCGAGACCTGACCGACTGTCAGGCCATCGGTGTCGGCGACATCAAGCATGCGTCCTATTGTCGCCGCCACCGGCACCCGGCGCGGGGATCCCCATCGCCGCGAAGTTCCGGGCCTCCTCGCTGTCCGGGTCGAAGACCTTCGCCGCGGTCATGATGACCCGGGTGTTCTCCGGGGTGATCACCTCCACATCGACGGTGTTCCAGGGCGTGTCACGGGGACCGTCGACCGCGTCCGGTCGCAGCGCGCGACAGGTCTCGACCAGCGACTCGACCTGGCTGAGCACGCACGCGAAGCTGAGGCTCGTCTCGGGAGCCTGCGCCGGAGCGCTGTCCGCCGCGACGAGCAGGACATCCTGGAAGGCCCAACGGCGCAGGTGGGTCAGGCGGCCGGGGACGCTGAAGAGGTCGATGAACCCGAGCCCCCGAACCCAGAAGTCCACCGACGCCGCCAGATCGGTGGTGGGGATCGTGGCGAAGGCAGGCATACCGTAGATACCGCGGTACGGCTCCGGCGGGACCGCATCCGGGCCAGGAACAGGTACGGGGCTCAGCTCGAAAGCGTCGTAGTAGTCACTCATGGCCCCGACTCTCCAGCCTCACGCTACGTGAGGGTCAACTGGATTGCTGGGGTTCAGAACAGCAGCGCCCGGAACTGCGGATCGGTGGTGCTGTCCTCGCCGGCCATCGAGGTCAGCACGGCCCGTACTGCGTCGATCGCCGCGTCCCCGTGGGTCTTGCGAAGCCGGCGTTCGTAGGACTGGTGGAAGCGCCGGGCCGCGGCGAGCGCTGCCCGGCCGCGCTCCGAGAGGTGGATCAGCCGGGCCCGCCCGTCGGTGGGATCGGGGTGGCGCTCGACGTAGCCGCGGCGCTCCATGTCGTCGACGATCTGCGCCGCGCCCTGCTTGCTGATGTCCAGCCGCTGCGCGAGCGTGCTGATCGTCGCCGGCGCCCGGCCGAGCGTTCGCAGTACGAAGCCGTCGCTGCGGCCCTGGTCGTCGAAGCCCTGGGCCGCGGTCACCGCGCGCAGCTCGCGGACGAACTCCTGTTCCGCGAGCAGCAGCAGGATGCCGAAATCGGGCTTGTCATTCGTCGTCATGTCCTTCATGATAGACAAGCCGAGTTGAACAAGTCAGCTTGTCTAAATACGCGAGGGGACCAGATGCCTTCCACTGTGACTCGAGCGGCCGAGGCGCCGCAGTTCGACCTTCAGGGCGCGCACTTCACCGTGCTGGCCTCGCCGAGCCTGGGCTCCGAAGGGCTGTGCACCTGGCGGCTGCGGCTGGCCGCGGGCCCCCGCGACGACGCGCCGCACACGCTGGACCGCGACGAGGTCTTCATGGTCCTGTCCGGCACCGTGCAGATCACCCCGGGCGGCGAGAAGCTCAGCGCCGGCGATGCGGCCATAGCGCCGGCGGGAGAGCCGATCCAGGTTCGCAACCTCGGTGACGACGACGCTGAGATCCACGTCGCCATCACTGCAGGCTTCACCGGCACCATGGCCGACGGCACCAAGGTGCAGCCGCCCTGGTCCAAGTAGTCGGCTAGCAGCGGCGGATGGGGGCGCTGTAGGTGGTGTTGCTCGGGGTGGCGACGTAGTAGTCGGTGACCCAGCTGCCATCGGTCAGCCGGTCCCAGACCGCCGTAGTACCGACTGTCGAGCCGGCTCGCTGGCACGTGACCCACGCCAGCGAGCCGATCGGCAGGAGTCCTGGGTATCTGCTGTACGCCGTACCAGGGCCGCTTCGCCGGGCCAGGTTGTCGACCGTGGTCTGGTACGGGTAGCTGCAGCCAGGGATCGGCGGGCTGTAGCCGGTCTTGTTGGGCGTGCGGACGTAGTAGTCGATGACGTAAGTGCCGTTGATCAGCTTGTTCCAGACGCTGCTGGTGCCGATCTTCGGGCCGTAGGTCTGGCACACGATGCGGACACTGCTGTTCTGCGGGATCGTCGCCCGGACCGGATAGGCGGTCGACGGACCGCTGTAGGCGTAGATGGTGGTCCGGACCGTGTACGTGTACCAAACGGAAGCGACCGGCGCGTCGAATCGGTCGTTGTCGATGTTCAGGGTGACGCCGCCGTACGTCTCCGTGTGGTCACCCCGGTACTGCTTGGCCCGCTGGCCGACAGCCCAGTAGCGGTCGGAGATCAGCGGCCAGCCAGTCAGTGCGGAGTTCAGGTCCCAGCGGGCGATCCACACGGCGTCCGGGCGCGCGTAGAGGGTCGAGTTGTAGACCTCTGCCAAGTGGCGAGCGCCGGAGTCCTGGTGGGCGTACACCGCGGAGAGGTAGCCCCGGCGGTGGAGTTCCTTCGTCCAGGACGACAGGTACCGCAGTACTGTCGCCCGGCAGGTCGCATCGGCTGCGTTGTAGTGCTCCATGTCGCCGTAGATCGCACTGCCCGGCAGTAGCCCGATCGCCGCGGCCTTGGCGGCGGCATCAGCCGCCTGACTCGTCCCCTGCGTTGCAGCGGAGGGCACAGTCATCTTCACCGCGTTGGTGCGGGTCGTGCAGGGCGCCTGGTAGCCCATGTAGATAGGGATCAGCCGCCAGCCCATCCGCGTCACGGTGCTCACCCAGCTGGCTGTCAGCTGCGGCTGGGCGCAACCACGGTTCACCCCGCCGAAGTAGATCCCGATCGCCTTGTACGGCGAGGCCTTCCACGCCGTCATCTGCGCGACTGTCGGCGCAGTACAGGTGTCGAACGCCAGGCCGGTGAATCTGGTCGCGGTAGCACTCGCCGGATAGCCCACCGGCGTGGCCGGCTCAGCTGCTGCCGGTATCACCATCCCCAGCGTCAGCCCGCCACACAGCAACCCCACAAGCAACCGCAAACGCCCCATGGCGACCCCTTAGACATCTGCAGTAGACGCCTCCGACGAGCGTCCCGCAATGCCTAGCGGAGCAGCGATGCAGCACCGATACGGTTCTGGCGATCCTTGACTACGACGCGGAGTTCGAGCTTGCCGGTGGGTAGCTTCGAGAAGACCCGGTACGGCGGGGCGTCGTCGGTGCCGAGGACAGTCCACTTCTGCTGACCCTGGACGCGCAGTGCGAACGTCGCCTGCGCGTAGGAGACGCCAGGGACCGTGGAGACGAGCTCCGTGCGGCCGTCTTGGGTGGTGTTGCCGCCCAGCGCGAGAGTCGGCTTGGGAGCAGCCGGGTCGGCCGGCAGTGCGCTACGGCTGCGGTAGACCGCCGCACTCAACGGCGGCACAGTGAGCTTGACCGTGCCCTCTGCACTCGTCACCTGTGTGACCCCTGCCGTCTGCAGCGCAGGACGGATCCGCTCGTACTGCGTACCCGATGCCCCCACCGGCACGTCGACAGTCTTCGCCGAGGTGGAGGAGTTGGCGACCACGAGGAACTCACGACCCGTCGTACGGTCGATCCGGCTGTAGGCGAGCAGGTCGCCGGAGGCGAGGCGCAGTACCTGGTTGCCGCGCTTCCACACCGGATCCGAGGCGGTGAAGCCGGCCAGTGAGCGCAGCTGGCGGTAGAGCGGATGCGTGGGGTCGAAGTTGTCGTCCGCGGGAGTCTTGTCGGTGCCGACCTGGTCCTGCGTCTTGTGGTCGGCGACCTGCGTCGGGAACATGTCCTGCCGCGTCTCGGCATCGCCGCCGGTCCCGGCGAAGCCCTGCTCGTCGCCGTAGTAGATGACCGGGTTGCCGCGCCAGAGGAAGAGCAGCTCGTTGCCGAGCTTGACCCTGGCCAGCAGCTCCTGCTCGCTGATGTCCGGATGGTCCTGCTTCAGCATCATCGCCAGCCGACCCATGTCGTGGTTGCCGACGAAGGTGGTCAGCGAGTACGCGTTCGAGTCGGCGTCGGTGTAGAGGTCGTCGGACTCGAGCACCTCGCCGAGCAGCGACGAGCCCTTGCCGGAGACGAAGTCGCGGGCCGCGCCCTGGAACGGGAAGTCCAGCACCGACTGCATCTTCGCCGCGGTGCTGTAGTGCGACGTCAGCTCGGGATCACCGCTGTAGACCTCGCCGAAGATGAAGAAGTCCTTCTTGCCACGCTGTTCGGCGTGGGCCCGGACCGCGGGCGCGAACGCCTGCCAGAACTCGTCGTTCACATGCTTGGCGGTGTCCACCCGGTAGCCGTCGATGTCCATCTGGTCGATCCAGGACGAGTAGATCTGCTGCATGCCGGCGACGACGCGCGGGTGTTCGGTCATCAAATCGTCCAGGCCGAAGAAGTCGCCGTACAGCAACTGCTCGCCTTCGTAGACGGTCGCGTCGCCGCGGTTGTGGTAGAGCGTCGGGTCGTTCAGCCATGCGGGCCTTTTCAGCTTGGTCACCGCAGGAGCCAGGACCGGCTTGTACGGAAAGGATTTGTCGACAGAGAGCTTCGGGAAGTCCGGCCGCCCGGCCATCGCGCGGATGTCGAAAGGCTTGCCGGCGGCATCCTTGTAAGGGGCCTCCTGCAACGACTTGTACGGATGCTCACCCGCGAAGGTGATCACGTCCGCGGTGTACTGCGCGGTGATATCGAAGAACACCTTGATGCCGTGGGCATGCGCCTTGTCGACCAGTGCGCGCATCTCCTGGGCTGTCCCGAAGTGCGGGTCGAAGCTGGTGAAGTCGGTGATCGCGTACCCGTGGTACGCCGCGAACGCGCCGGCCGGGCCGAGATCGACGACCCAGCGGTTGCGGAACGGCGGGTTCACCCAGAGCGCCTTGACGCCCAGCCCGGCCAGGTAGTCCACCTTCGACGACAGCCCGGCCAGGTCGCCGCCGTGGAAGAACTGCTTGTCCGTCGGGTCGAACCCGTTCTCCAGCCGCGTCCCGGTGGTCAGCCCGCCGCGGTCGTTGCGCGGATCGCCGTTGGCGTACCGGTCGATCATCGTCATGTAGAACGGCACACCGGTAAGGTCCGTGCGCAGCGAGTCCCGCGCCAACGCGGCATCACCGGGATCGGCGGCGGTCGCCTGGGTGGCGGCAAGGCCGAGGACGAGAGTACTTGCAGTCAGCAACGAGACGGCTACGGAGCGCTTCACTCGGGCAGGTTATCTCTTGGCGGGACCACGGCAAGAGATAACCTGCACCGGACACCTCTGGAGGAGCGGATGCCGACCGTCCTGGCGGGGCTGGGCCGGCTCGACCCCGAGCGGATCCGGCACGTCGCCTCACCGCTGATCGAGCTCGGCTGCGCCCTGCACGTCCTCGCCGAACCGCGCCACCACGGCCGCACCGAGTGGGCCGCCCAGGTCAAGACAGCCATGCCCGCCGTACTGCGAACCGACCTCGCCACCTGGGCCTGGACGGTCCGGGCGGTCCGGGCGCGGTTCTTCGCCACCAGCCCCGCGACGGGCCTGCCGTCATTCACCGACGAGCTCGCAGTACTGCGCTCCCGCCCGCCGGAAGACCTGGCCGCCGAGCTGGTCCGGCCGTTGCGTGGCCAGCCGCTGGGCAGCCGGAGTACGGACCTGGTTGCAGTACGGCGCTGGGCGTTGAGCCGGGGGAGGCCGGTGGCCGAGCTGGTCGAGGCGCTGCTGACCTCGCCGGCCGAGCCGGTCGCGCAGTTCCTCGACTTCCTCGAAGCCTGCTGGCAGGGCTGGTTCGGTGAGATCTGGGAGGCGTCGCGGGATCAACTGGCCGCGCGGGGCCGGCAGGATCGTGATCTGGCCGTGCGGGACGGGTTGAGCGTGATGCTGCCCGGGCTGGACGGCTCGATCGAGGTCAGGGACGCCGACAGCATCGTCGTGCAGAAGGTGCAGAACAAGCGCATCGATCTGGCGGAGCGGTCGCTGCTGCTGGTCCCGAGCAACTTCATCGCTCCGCACCTCTTCCTGGGTGAGGTCCCGGGCGAGCCGCTGACGGTCATCTATCCCGTCGGCGGCCGCGGCTCCGCAGTACCGACGGCTCAGGTGATTCGCCAGCGGCTGGAGGCGCTCGCGGTCGCCGACCGGCTGCAGGTCTGCCGGGCGGTCGCCAGCGAGCCGCGGACCGCCGGGGAGATCGCGGCTCTGTGGAAGCTGAACGCCACGCAAGTCACCCGGCATCTCAGAGCTTTGACCAGGGTCGGGCTAGTGACGGCCGAGCGGCAGGGACGGTTCGTTGCTTATCGGCTCGACGAGCAGGCGGTCCGCAACCTCGGCACAGATCTGCTCGACCTCGTGATGCGCTGACGACTTCCGTCAATCCAAGCGCCGCCCGCGGGTCCCGGCGGTTGACTGACGGCCATGACTTCTTCCCTTCCGCCGGAAGTCCGCCGGCTGGTCGCGGCGACCCTGGTCAACACCTTCGGCAACGGCGTCTACGCGGCGGTGGGCGCGCTCTACCTGACCCGGGTGGCGGAGCTGTCCGTCGGTCAGGTCGGCATCGGCCTGACGATCGCGGGCCTCGTCGGTCTGGTCGTCAGTACGCCGCTCGGTGTGGTCGCCGACCGCCTCGGCCCGAACCGCGCGTACGTCGCGTTCCTGCTGCTCCAGGCCGTCACCATGACCGCCCTGACCCAGGTCCGTTCCTTTCCCCTGTACGTCGCTGTCGCGGCGGTGACCGCGATCGCGGACTCCGGCCAGCGGGGCGCGAAGGGCGCGCTGATCGCCGGTCTCGCGCCGCCGGACCAACGCGTCCGGACCCGGGCGATGTTGCGGGTGACGACGAACATCGGGATGGGCGCCGGGATGGGCCTGGCCGGGATCGTGCTCGCCGTCTACCGGCCGGTGGTCTATGTGATCGCGCTGCTCGCCAACGCGGCGACGTACCTGGTCACGGCCGGGCTGGTGGGCTGGGGGATGCCGCGCATCGCGCGGGTGCCGTCCGCGAGTGGGCCGTCCGGGTTCACCGCGCTGAAGGACCGTCCGTTCGTGGTGTTCGTCGCGCTCGACGGGCTGCTCAGCATGCACAACTCGATGGCCCAGATCGCCATCCCGCTGTGGGTGGCGACCGCGACGGACGCGCCCACCTGGCTGATCTCGATGCTGCTGGTGACCAACTCGGTGGCGGTGATCCTGCTCCAGATCAGAGTCGCCCGCGGCACCGAAGCCCTGGTCGGTGCGGCGCGGGCCGGTCGTCGAGCCGGCCTCTTGCTCGCGCTGGCCTGTGGAGTGCTGGCGTTGACCGACGTGACGTCAGGCGCGGTGACGATCGCCTTGCTGCTGGTCGCGGCGCTGGTTCATGTGCTGGGGGAGATGTTGCAGTCCGCGGGCGGCTGGGGGATCAGCTTCGAGCTGGCGCCGGCCGGTGCGCAGGGGCAGTACCAAGGGGCTTACGCGATGGGGCACCAGGTCGGCGACCTGATCGCGCCGTTCGTGCTGACGGTGGTCGCGGTCAGCTGGGGCTGGCCGGGATGGTTGCTCACGGCCACTATTTTCCTGCTGGCCGGAGCGTTCATCCCGGTGGTGGTCCGCAGGAGCTCAGGCGGCGAGCGGCTGGAGGAGGTCGCGGAGCCGGCGAGCGGCGGCGAAACCGGCGCGGTTGCCGCCAATCGTGCTGGCTGACGGTCCGTAACCGACCAGATGAACCCGCGGCTCGAGAACCGTGTGGGTGCCGTCCATCCGAATGCCACCGGACCGTTCGCGGAGCTGGAGGGGAGCGAGATGACCGAGGTCGGCCCGGAAACCGGTGGCCCACAGGATGGCGTCGACCTGCTGCTTGCGCCCGTCCGCCCACTCGACACCGTCGGGGGTGATCCGCTCGAACATCGGCAGCCGGTTGTAGACGCCCTTCCGGTACGCCGCCTGCTCCTGCTCGCGCAACTGCAAGCCGGTGACTGCTACTACGCTCTTGGGTGGTAGCCCGGCCCGGACGCGCTCCTCGACCTTGGCGATGATCTGCCGCCCGATCTCCGGCCCGAACTCCTCACCCGGCTTGCGCCACTCCGGCGGCCTGCGCGTCACCCACGTGGTGTCGGCGTACTCCGAGATCTCGGCGAGCAGCTGTACTGCGGACGCGCCGCCGCCGACCACGAGCACGTGCCGGCCCGCGAACTCCTGAGCGCCGTTGTAGTCGGCGGTGTGCAACTTCCGGCCCTTGAAGGTCTCGATGCCCGGATACCAAGGAATGAACGGACGGTTCCAGGTGCCGGTCGCGTTGACGATCGCCTCGGCCTGGTAGGTGTCACGGTCGGTGGTCAGCTCGAAGAGCTCGCCGTCGCGACGGACGCTCTCCACGATCACCGGCCGGACCACCGGGAGATCGAAACGAGTCTCGTAGTCCGCGAAGTACCGGGGGACGAAGGCGTTGGCTCGCTCGTCCGCGGCACTCTCTGGTACGGCGACTCCCGGCAGGTTCGCGATGCCGTGCACGTCGTGCATGGTGAGCGAGTCCCACCGGTGCTGCCACGCGCCACCGGGTGCCGGGTTGCGATCGAGCACCACAACACCGTCGTACCGGTCGAATCCCATCCGGACCAGGTGATACGCGGCCGAGAGACCGGCCTGTCCGGCCCCGATCACCGCTACCCGAGTCGTCTTCACACCGGGTGCAACGCCTGCACCCGGTGCGTCTCTTCCCTAGCTACTAGCTCCAGCTGTTGTCGATGCGCTTGTGGTAGCGCTGACCCGCCTTGCCGCCGATCACTGCCGCCAGCAGGCTGACTACAACCACCGCGGCCGCCAGGACCAGGCTGCCCGTCGTCAGCGTCTCGTCCGCGATCGGCACGGACGGCAGGTCCACCCGGTCGAGGACGTCGTACTGCGAACCGGCGAGCGCGCCGATGCCGGCCACCACGAGTGTAACGACCAGGCCGATGGCCCAGACGCCGAACCCCTGGCGAGCACCGTCGAACCGGGCCAGCCGGCCGGCGACGTACCCGCCGTTGTAGTAGGCGATCGCCATCATCAGCACCAGCACGATGCCGGAGACGACGCCGATGGTGCCGGCGTTGTCCTCGGCCGTCGAGCGGTCGAGGGTGATCGCGTAGTCGACCGCCGCGGCGATCGCCCCGATCACTCCGGTCAGCAGGACCGTCAGACCGACGGCGATCAGCCAGCCGAAGAAGGCCGATCCGGCTTTGAAGCCCCGGTACACCGGGTCGACCTCGGCCGCCGTGGAGGTCTTGATGTCGGCCCGGTGGGTCGGCTGGGTCCGCTCGACCACCGGCTCTTCTTGGGTGTAGTCGTGCTCTTCTCTGTACCGCGCGGGCGTTGTCTGGGTGTCAGGCTCGTCCCGATACTGCTGAACCATCGCTGTCTCCTCGTTTTGACAGCCCCGTGTTTCCCCGTCCTAAGTACCCGCGGGTATGCCTGTCAGTCGAGCAGACTGTCGATCTTCTCGTGGTACCGCTGGCCGGTCCTGCCGCCGAGCAGCGAAGCGAGCAGCGGCAGCATCAGCAGCGCGGCGGCTGTGATGAGTCCTCCGGTCAGCAGGGAGTCGTTGGTCAGCGGTACGTCGGGGCGGTCGACCCGGCCGGTCAGGTCGTAGTGGCTGTTCAGGAAGGCCCCCAGGGACGACGCCAGCACGAGCAGCAGGAAGGTGATCATCCAGACGCCGAAGCCCTGCCGCATGCCGTCGAACCGCGCGAGCCGGCCGGCGACGTACCCGCCGGTGTAGAAGGCGAGGGTGAGCATCAGGACGAAGGCGGCCGCGGCGGCGATGGCCGCGGTACCGGCCTGTCGCTCCGCGTCGGCTGTGGTGTAGTCCAGAACGTAGGTGGTGCCGGCAGTGGCCCCGGTGATGAGAGCGGCGAGCAGGACGACCATCGAGCCCATGATCAGCCAGCCGAAGAAGGCAGCACCGAACTTGAAGCCGCGGTAGGACAGCCGTTCGGGTTCGATCGGCAGCAGGGGAGTGTCGGGGACCACCGTGACGTTGCTCATCGCCCGGTGGGCCGCTGCTCGCGCCTCCTGGTAACGCAGAGTCGAATCGACCTCAGGCTCGGTCAACGTGCCGGTACCGCCATTGCGCTGTTCCACTGCCATTTCCCCTCACGAGTGGGTCCTGCGGGCGGTCCCTACCCGCCCAGTGCGTGGGTCATGCGGGCTCCGGCGAGGAATTAACGATCTCCTGCGGGTAGCGCGCTCTCCTGTGGGTAGCGGCGCGGGGTGAAGACCAGTGGGCCGGCCGGGCGGGGCACTGTCTGGGTCTGCGAGGAGCCGATCAGCAGCAGACACCGCATGTCGACCTGCTCCGGGTCTAGCTCCGCCAGGGTCGTGACGGTGATCGACTCGGCCGGACCGCCTACATCGCGACCAATGACCACCGGGGTGGCCGGCGAGCGGTGTTCGAGCAGGAGGTCGCGGGTGGCGCCTACTTGCCAGGTGCGGGACTTGGAGGCCGGGTTGTAGATGGCGATGGCCAGGTCGGCGGCCGCTGCCGCAGTCAGGCGGGCAGCGATCACGTCCCACGGCTTGAGGCGGTCCGACAGCGACAGCACGCAGTAGTCGTGGCCGAGCGGCGCCCCCACGCGGCTGGCGACAGCCTGCGCCGCGGTCATGCCTGGCAACACGGTCACGGCGATGTCGGCGTACTCCGGCTCGGAGGCGACCTCGGTGACCGCGCTGGCCATGGCGAAGACACCGGGGTCGCCGGAGGACACCACGACAACCCGGGAACCCTTGCGGGCCAGGTCGAGCGCGAAGGCGGCCCGCTCCGACTCCACCTTGTTGTCCGAGCCGTGCTTGCGTTGCCGCGCGCGGTCGGGCAGCCGGTCGACGTACGGACCGTAGCCGATCAGGTCGTCGGCCTCGGCGATTGCGGACCTGACCTCCGGGGTCATCCACTGCGGGCCGGCCGGGCCGAGGCCTACGACGGTCACCGAGCCCTCGGTGCTCTCGGTTGTGTGGTGCGCTCTGGGTGCCGGGTTGTTGATCGGGCTGGGGAGCAGGGCGAGGGAGAAGTAGGGCACCGAGTCGGGGTCGACGTCTTTGAGCGGTGCGGTGCGCTGCGCGTCAGTGGTCGCGCGTTCGACGTACCAGGCCTCGTCTGCCCGACCGGCCAGCTCGAAGGCCTCGCGGACGCCCTCGAAGGTCCTGCCCAGCTTCATGACCGCGGCAGCGTCGGTGTTCCGGAGCCGCTCGGCCAGTACGTCGGGTGGCAGCGTGCCAGGGAGCACCGTGAGGATCTCGTCGCGCTCACACAACGGCCGGCCGAGTACTGCGGCTGCTGCGCTCACCGAGGTCACGCCGGGCACGACCTCACAGTTGTAGCGGTCGGTGAGCCGCTTGTGCATGTGCATATATGAGCCGTAGAACAGCGGGTCGCCCTCCGCCAGTACTACGACGTTGCGGCCGGCGTCGAGATGCGCGGCCAGCCGGGCGGCGCACTCGGTGTAGAAGTCGTCCATGGCGCCCTGGTAGCCGCCGGGGTGGTCGGTGGTCTCCGTGGTGAGCGGGTACATCAGCAGCTCTTCGAGCTGGCCTTCACGCAGGTACGGCGCGGCCACCGAGCGGGCGATGCTCCGGCCGTGCCGGGCTGCGTGGTAGGCGACGACATCCGCCTCGCCGATCAGCCGGGCCGCCTTCACGGTCACGAGTTCGGGGTCGCCCGGGCCGAGCCCGACCCCCCAGAGCCGTCCGGTCATTCTTCCTCGCTCGCGATCGCGTTGATGGCGGCAGCGGTGATCGCACTGCCACCCCGGCGGCCCCGGACGACCAGGTACTCCAGACCCAGGTCGTTGGCGGCCAAAGCTTCCTTGGACTCGGCGGCGCCGATGAACCCGACCGGGATGCCGAGGACCGCGGCCGGGCGCGGCGCGCCGTCGCGGACCAGCTCGAGCAACCGGAAGAGCGCGGTCGGAGCGTTGCCGATAGCAACAACCGACCCTTCGAGGCGGTCCGTCCACAGGTCGATCGCCGCGGCGCTTCGCGTCGTTGCGAGCTGCTTGGCCAGCTCCGGCACCGACGGATCGCTCAGCGTGCACAGCACCTCGTTGTCAGCCGGCAACCTTTTGCGGGTGACACCGGCGGCAACCATCGCCGCGTCGCACAGGATCGGCGCTCCGCCTTGCAGGGCAGCCCTAGCGGCCTTCACGACACCGTCGGACCAGGCGAGATCTTGGGTGAGGTCGGTCATCCCGCAGGCATGAATCATCCGCACAGCAACCTGCGCAACGTCAGCCGGCAACCCCTCCAGCGCGGCCTCGGCACGGATCGTGGCAAACGACCGCCGATAGATCTCCGCCCCATCGGTCACGTACTCGTAGTTCTCGCTCACTGCACCCTCACTCCGTCGCCGACCTCATTGACTGTCATCGCGACCCCGTCGACCGAGTAGCCGCCGCCCGCGAGCGCAAGCACATCCACAAACTCCCCACCAGGCTTCCCACACCGCCGCTCACACCCAGACCAGTGCACAGCCCTCTGCCCAGCACTCCACCCCGGCACCACGCGCCGAGCATCCCCCCGAACATCCCCCAACGCCTTCCCACACCCCGGCCGCCCGGCACAAGAAGTAACCCCATTCCAGGCCGACTCAGCCTCCACCACCAACCCACACCCAGCCAGCTGCTGTAGGTCCTCCTCACCAACCCCAACCACCACAACCCCCCGCCCCCGGGTAACCCGGAGTGAGCTCTCAAAACCAGCGCTCTCCGCCCGCCCAGCGACCGCAACAATCACCGCGGCCTGCCCGCCGTCCAACACGCCCAGCGGCACCCCCACCACAAACGCCCCTACACCCACACCGTCCTGCACCCACCCAGCCCGAGGCACAGCCGCGCGCGGCACCCTCCCCCCGCCTTCCAATGCCAGCCCGCCGTCACGTACCTCCACCGCCTGCGCAGCACCCGCCATCCCCGCCTGCTCAGCAACCTGCTCGTGTAACCCCAGCCGTGCCAGCACGCGTTGCGGGCCGTCCAGTAGTTCGGCCAGCCGCCACGCCTCGGACTGCTGCTGTGCGCGTTCCGCCAGGAATGCCTCGGCGGCAGCGACCATCAGCTCCGGTGCCTGCTCCGGCGGCAGCAGCACGCCGGTGGGTGCGCCTGCGAGCAGCAGCTCAGCAAGCTGGTTGTCGACCATCCGCATAGCGACATCCGCCTTCGCCGACGCCAGATCCCCGCGCCCATCGTCCAGAGCGAACAGGAAGCGCCCCGGCAGCTCAGCCAGCGCCGGGCGGGCGCAGAGCAGCCGGTCCAGGTCGCGCGCGAGCGGCAGTACGTCGTACCGGCTGTGTGCATCGAGTCCGGAGAGCGGTGAGGCCAGGATGTTGCGCACCCGCTCGTGGCTGATCGACGGCAGCAACCCCGCCGCGTACAGCCGCTCCGACAGCTCCACCGGCGCCCCTGCCCGCAGCGCCCGGATCTGCACGTTCGCCCGCGACGTCAGCTCCAGGTGCCCGTCCCCGAGCTCCACCGCCGCCGCAGCGAGCACTCTCAGCTGCTGCGCGCTCAGCACCCCACCAGGCAGCCGCACGCGCGCCAGCCCACCGTCAGCCGCCTCGTGGACAGCAAGAACCCCCGGACAACGGTCCGGCTCGGTCCTTCCAAGAGACGCCACGGCCGTGATGCTACTGCCCACCCCACCGCTGTGTTTCCCCTCACAACCCGCCACCTACCGACCGCCCCGCCCCACCCCGCCCCGCTCGCTCGCGCGACCCGAGCGCCCCGCCCCTCTCGGGGGACTCTGTGCACCGCGTGAGCGTGTCGAGCCCGCCGAGGCGCTCAGGTGGTGCACAAAGTGCGCCCCTCGACGGCCAAATCGCCCTCGACGGCCAGATCGGTGCGTGCAGGCGGGGGGCGGGGGCGCAGTACGGGTAGGGCTAGAGGTGCGGGTGGGGGTGGTCGGGGGAGCGCTGCTGGAAGGAGAGGATGCCCGGGTTGCGGATGCGGCCGGCCTCGATCTCGATGGCCCGGTCGATCGTGGTGTCGGCGTGCCAGGCTTCCGGCCCGTCGAGCACCGTCCGCAGATACGGCAGCAGCGCCTCGCTGATCTCCCAGCTCGCGGAGTTCCACAGGTACGACGGGGTGTGGTCGACGCCGTAGTACGTGATGTTGTTCCCGACCGTGAAAGTCGGCTCGTTGAAGCCGGTCGGGCGGGCCCAGCTGAAGCCCATGCCGAGGTCGCAGGAGACGTCGATGATCAGGCTGCCGGGAGCGAACAGCTCCAGGTCCTCCTCGATCAGGAACATCAACGGCGCGTCCGGGTCCTGCAGCACACAGTTCACGACGATGTCGTGCTGCGCCAGGAACCCCGCCAGCGGCACCCGCTCGTCGTCGATCAGCGCATGACTGCGCCGCGGGTCGGAGGTGTCGTCGGGGTCTTCGTGGTCGAACTGGATCATCCGCGCCGAGTGGATCGGCGAGCTGACCGCCGTCACACCCCGCCCGGTCAGTACGTCGACGTCGTGGATGCCGTGCGCGGCGAGCGCGGTCACCGCACCTCGCGCCGTCGCACCGAAGCCGATCACCGCGGCGTTGAGCCGACGACCGTAGTCACCGGTCGAGCCGATCAGCTCCAGCGCGTGCAGCACCGAGCAGTAGCCGGCCAGCTCGTTGTTCTTGTGGAAGACGTGCAGGTTGAAGCGCCCGTCGGAGGTCCAGTGGTTCATCGCCTCGAACGCGATCAGGGTCAGCTCGCGGTCGATCGCGAGCTGGGTCATCTTGTCGTCCTGGACGCAGTGCGGCCAGCCCCACAGCACTTGGCCGGTGCGGAACTCGGCGAGGTCCTCCGGCTGGGGCTTCGGCAGGAGCAGGACGTCGGCCCTGGCGATCAGCTGTTCCCGGTCGAGGACGCCCGCAACGGACTGGGACAGCTGTGCGTCGGAGACACCGAACTGTTCGCCGTACCCGGACTCGAGGAAGATGCGTTGCCGCAGATCCTCGTCGATGCGGTCGAAATGATGCGGATGGATCGGCAGCCGACGCTCGTTCTCCTTGCGAGAACGGCCGATGACACCGAGTGCTAACTGGTCCACGAGGGCCCCTTTGGTTACTGCCTGTTTAGCACAGCGCACCCGACGACCGACACCATCGCAAGCGCTGTGAGACCTCCACAGACCATCGCGACGGACACCGAACTGGCGTCGACGACCAGTCCTCCCAGCAGCGCACCGGTGGAGAGCGTTGCCTGGAATGAAGAGGTGAAGAGCACTGTGGCCGCCTCACGGGCTTGGGGACCCGCTACCGCGAACCAGGTCATCGAGCAGACCGGTACTGCGCCGTACGCGACTCCCCAGACGACTAGGAGCGCAGCCGCTGCAGGGGTGGTTGTCCCGATGACGGGCAGGAGGAACGTCGCGGCGGCGATGAGGGCTGCGCTGGTGATGAAGGTGGCCCGCAGGTGGCTGGCGACCGTAGTACCGGCCATGAAGTTGCCGGCTACGCCTGCTACGCCGTACAGGAGCAGTAGCTCACTGATGTGGGTTGTCCCGGTGACGTCGCGCAGGAATGGGGTGATGTAGGTGTAGGTGCCGAAGTGTGCGGCCACGATGAGGCAGGTTGCGGCTAGCGCGAGGCGGGTCTGCTTGAGGCGGAGGGTATCGCGCAGTACTGCTAGTCCTGTCACCTGGAGAGGCGGCAGCGGCGGTACGACGACTGCGAGGGCCACGAGGACGCCGACGGTCAGCACACCTAGTACTACGAACGGGACCCGCCAACCCAGATGCTCCCCGAGGAAGGTCCCGGCCGGTACGCCGAGCACCGACCCCAGTGGCACGGCAGCGAAGATGACCGCCGTGGCCCGAACCACCCACCGCTCAGGCACCAGCCGAGCCGCCAGCCCCGCCCCGATCGACCAGAACCCACCGATCGTCAGCCCCACCATCGCGCGCGCAACCAACTCAACCCAGTACGCCGAAGCTGCCGCGGCGAGGAAGTCGGCCGCGGCGAGCAGAGCCATCAACGCACAAAGCATGAGCCGCCGATCCAACCGAGCGGTCGCCACGGTGACGACGGGCGCCGCGACGGC
The DNA here is from genome assembly GCF_050943845.1 of Kribbella sp. CA-294648. Taxonomy (NCBI): domain Bacteria; kingdom Bacillati; phylum Actinomycetota; class Actinomycetes; order Propionibacteriales; family Kribbellaceae; genus Kribbella; species Kribbella sp. CA-294648. Next base: position 6,418,457 of record NZ_CP191981.1, on the reverse strand, counting down.
CGCAACCAGCCCCGGCATAGTCATCAACCACCCACCCCGCCCAGCCGAGACCCCAAAGTCCCCCGCCATCGCCCCGAGCAACCCGATCGGCAGAATCTCCACGGTCACAATCAAAAAGATCCCAACCGTCACACACCCCACCCCGGCCCAAGCCCGAAACCCCGTCCGTACCTCCAAAAGCTCCATTGCCTCAGTCGACCCCGCCACCCCCACCCCAACCACGCGACTTCGCGACACCGTGATCCCCACCCACCAAGCCGTCGCATTCCCGCGCGGACTACTACCTCCCCACGCACCCGTCCGCTCGCTCCGACGCCGCCCACTCCACGGCTGCTCCGGCCCGCCCCCGGCCGACGCAGGCTCCTCCGTCGCCCGCGCGAAGGCGTAGGCGCGGCGTGTCCACGGGTCGATCACCCGGGTGGGAGCCGCGACCTGCGCGCGGTGCCCGGCGGAGTCGAATGCCGGTCCCGTCCCAGCGGCGGCGATGGCTACGGCGGGCCAGTGTCCGCGAAGCCAGAGTTCGCCCGACGGAGGCGGCCGGGGCGCGGTACAGCACCCCGGGCGGCATCGGCAGCGGTTGCTGAGCAGGCGCACTGCCCACGACTCCTGGGGGACTCGGCACCGGTGCCGAGAGCCGTCAGCGACTGACAACTCATGCCGCTCAGCGGCCGACTGCCGGGTTCGGTGTGCCGACGGACAGGACATAGTCGCGCCCGGGGCAGCTCCTGACGCTCAGCGGCGGCTCCAAATGCCGGGAAAACAGCCGCACATCCTGTCGTTCGGAACAGCTCGACGTGGCGGTCAGCCGCTTCCGCGCTCCCGGGCGGCTCAGCTCGGCCCGCATCAGCTCGAACGGGAACGGATACCGCCTGACGGATAGTCAGCTGGCGGGATCATCTGGTATTGGATTATCTCGCGGTATTCTGATCGTATGGCTGAGACACCGTTGCGGACTGTGCCCGATCTGACTGGCTTGTTGTTGCATGCAGGGCATGTGCTCGAGACCCAACTCACGGCAGCGCTGGCCGAGGTCGGCATGACGCCGCGGATGCAGTGTGTGCTGCTGCATGCCCTCGAAGGGGAGCGGACGCAGATCCAACTTGCCGAGCTTGCGTATCTCGACAAGACCACGATGGTCGGGACTGTGGACGCTTTGGAAAAGGCCGGGTACGCCGAGCGCAAGCCGTCCGCGACCGATCGCCGCGCCCGCATCGTCGCCGTCACCCCCGCCGGTGCCAAGGCGGCCGCCGAAGGGCAGCGCATCGTCGACAAGGTGCACGGTGACGCGCTCGCTGCCCTGGCCGCGTCTCAACGCAAGCCCTTCGCGGACTCCCTGGCCGAGTTGGTAGGCGGGCAGTTGGCGACGCCGGTCGAGGATCAGCCGGTCCGCCGCCCCCGTCGGCGAAAGTAGTCCATTAAGAGATCGTCTGCTACCAAACTATCTGTTAAGGTCGTTCTTGTCCTGCCCCGCTGACAAGGAGAACGACCGATGACCTCGACGACCGACCCGACCAGGTCCGCCCTCGCCGGCGAAGCCGCCCAGCCGAACCGGGCCAAGGCGCTCGCGGTGCTCTGCGTGATGCAGTTGATGATCATCCTCGACGCCACGGTGGTGACGGTTGCCTTGCCGACCATCCAGAGTGACCTCGGGTTCACCCAGGCCGGCCTCGCCTGGGTGATGAACTCCTACCTGATCGCCTTCGCCGGCCTGCTCCTCCTCTCCGGCCGCATCGGTGACCTCGTCGGCAGCAAGCAGGTCTTCCTCGCCGGTCTTGGCGTCTTCACCGCGGCCTCCCTGCTCTGCGGCCTCGCCACAACCTCCGAAGTACTGATCGCAGGTCGTTTCCTGCAAGGCGTCGGCGGCGCGCTGGCCTCTGCTGTCATCCTCGGCATGATCGTCGGCCTCTACCCGGCGCCGGCCGACCAGGCGCGGGCGATGGGCGTCTACGGCTTCACCTCCGCCGGTGGCGCCTCGATCGGGCTCATCCTCGGCGGTGTGATCACGCAGACCGTCGGCTGGCACTGGGCCTTCCTGATCAACGTGCCGATCGGTGTGGTCTCCCTGGTACTCGCCCAGCGGCTGCTGAAGGCGCAGTCCGGTCTCGGCCTCGGCAAAGGAGCAGACGTCCTCGGAGCGGTCCTGGTAACCGCAGGCCTCTCGCTCGCCGTCTACACGATCGTCCAGACCGCAGAGCCAACTGCCGACGTACTGCGGACGCTCGTGCTGGCCGCCGTCTCAGTAGCTCTCCTTGCAGGCTTCGTACTACGCCAAGCCCGCGCCACCCAGCCCTTGGTTGCCCTGCGCATCTTCCGCAGTCGCCAGCTGACAGCGGCCAACCTGGTTGTCGTACTGCTGTTCGCAGCCGGTTTCGGCTTCCAGTTCATGACAGCCCTCTACTTGCAGCGAGTACTGGGCTTCGACTCGCTCCGTACCGGCCTGGCCTTCCTGCCGGCCCCGATCCTCGGTGCGGTCATGTCGCTGTTCATCGGACCGCGTCTGGTCGCCCGCTTCGGCGCCCGCGCCCTCATGCTGGCCGGACTGGTCGCCCTCGCCGCAGCCCTACTCGTGATGACCCAGGCTCCAGTCGACGGCTCGTACTTCGTCAACGTCGTCGCCGCGCTGGTCCTGGTAGGCGCCGGAACCGGCGCAGCGATCCCAGCCGTCATCATGCTCGCCATGTCCGGCGCAGAGCCGACCGACGCAGGCCTAGCCTCCGGCCTGAACAACACAGCCCAACAAGCAGGCGCAGCCATCGGTACCGCGGTCCTGGCCACGCTGGCTGCATCCACCACCGCAGGCCAACTGTCCGAGGGAGCCAACCCAGTCAGCGCCCTACGAGACGGCTACAGCACAGCCTTCGCCGCCGCATCAGCCTTCGCCCTAGCAGCCCTCCTCCTCGGCACAACCCTCCTCAAACGCCAAGCGCCCAGCAAGAACTGAGCCAACCGAGCCTTGAGCCACCGAGCACTTGAGCCCACCGAGCGCTGACGGGTTCAGTTCAGCTTTGAGTGCGGTTGCGGCGGAGGAGGTAGGTGTCCATGATCCAGCCTTTGCGGCGGCGGGCTTCTGCGCGGACCTCGACGATTTCGTCGGCTACCTCGGCCAGGGGGCCGGCGATCAGGAGCTCGTCGGGGGTGCCGAGGTAGGCGCCCCAGTAGATCTCGGCGTTCTGGTCGGTGTGGTGGGTGAACGCGGTCTGCGCGTCGAGCATCACCACGACATCGTCGACCTCGTCCGGCCAGCTCTTCGCCAGTCGGCGGCCGGTGGTGACCTGGATCGGGCGGCCTACCTGGTTGAGGCTGACCCGGTGCCGGGCTGCCAGGGTCGAGACGCTGCTGATGCCGGGGATCACCTCGATCTCGAAGGACAGGTCGCCGCGGGCGAGGATGTCGTCGAGGATCGCCAGCGTGCTGTCGTACAGCGACGGGTCGCCCCAGACCAGGAACGCGCCGACCTGGCTGTCCTTCAGTTCGGTCGCGATCAGGTCCGCGCAGACGTCCGCGCGTCGCCGGCGCCAGTCGTCGACCGACTCGACATAGGCGTCGCTGCCGCGGTCCCGCTCGGGATCCTTCCCGAACACCACCCGGTACTCGCGCTCGCCGGCGTGCCGCCGCAGGATCTCCTCGCGCAGGTCGACCAGCTCCTGCTTGACCTCGCCCTTGTCGAGCACGAAGAACACGTCGACCTGGTTCAGCGCCTTCACCGCCTGAACCGTCACGTGATCCGGATCGCCGGCTCCAACCCCGATCACCTTCATCTCCATCATGGCGCCGAGAGTAGTTGGCGCCCCGGAGCGAGCGGTCCGGGCAGTGACTGCTAATTTCAAAGTAACGTCGTCGAGAGGTCGCCCGCGTGCCCACTGCGGAAGAAATGCTCAGTACTGCGTCCGTGGTCGCCCTCGGCGCCTGCCTAGAGGCCCTAGGTTCCGAGCTGGAGCTAACAGCTACCAAGGCGGCGCCTTCGCAAGTAGTCGGCCTGACGTTCAGCGAGCGCGGACGGGTGGTCCGCGACGCCCTGCTGGCCGACCTGCCGACCCAGTACGCGCAAATGGAAAAGATCGTCCGCGCCGCGCTCGACGATCCCGCGTTCACCGGCTGGATGACCTGGCCGGTCACCGAGGCCGTCGCCGTACGGGCTGTGGAGGCCGGCGAGTTCGAGGCCGGGCTGGCACTGCTCGCGGACCTCACACCAAGGCTGACCGGCGAGTTCGCGCTGCGGACGTTTCTCGCGGCTGATCTGGATCGCACCCTGGCGGTAGTCGTCAAGTGGACCGAACACCCCGACGAGCACGTCCGCCGCCTGGCGAGCGAAGGCACGCGCACCAGGTTGCCCTGGGCAAAGCGCGTACCGGGCCTGATCGAGTACCCCGAGCTGACCCGGCCGATCCTGGAAGCGCTCCGCAGCGACGAATCGGAGTACGTGCGTCGCTCGGTCGCCAATCACCTGAACGACCTCAGTCGCGTGGATCCGGCGCTAGCCGTGTCGATCGCGGGCGATTGGCTGGCGTCACCGGCACCGACGACCGAGCGACTGGTACGACACGCGCTACGCACCCTGATCAAAGCCGCCGACCCAAAAGCCCTTGCTTTGCTGGGATTCCAGCCGCCCACCGGATTGGTTGTCGACGGCCCGCAACTCGCAGTACAGGCTGTTGCCGTGGGGGAGTCGCTTGCTTTCGAGTTCCACGCGCACAACCGGAGTACTGCGGAGCTGCGGCTGGCGATCGACTACGTCGTCCACCACGTCAAGGCGAACGGATCACTCGCACCAAAGGTCTTCAAACTGACCACCCGCACTCTCGCACCAGGCGAGAAGGCGACAATCGCCAAGCGACACTCGTTCAAACCGATCTCAACCCGTCGCTACTACCCAGGCGAGCACGCGCTGGAGCTCCAGATCAACGGCCACCCCTACGGCCGCTCTACCTTCACCCTCTCCCTGGGCTGATCAGCCGGCGATGACGGCTACGCCCATCCGGCCGCCGTCGACGTCGAGGACTGTGCCGTGGATGAAGGCGGCCTCGTCGCCGGCCAGGAAGACGGCTGCTGAGGCGATCGCGTCCGGCTCGCCGATGCGGCCGTACGGCGTACCGGTCATCATCGAGGTGGCCGGGTGGTCCGGGTCGGTGTGGACGACGCCGGGGGAGATGGCGTTAACCCGTACGCCGGAGGGGCCGAACTCGGCCGACCAGGCGCGGGTCAGGGTTTCGAGTGCGCCCTTGCTCGCGGCGTACACGGCGCCGATCGGGATGCCGAGTCGCGCCACCCACGAGCCGAGGTTGATGATCGCGCCGCCACCGGCCGCGGCCATCGCCGGGGCGATCGCGGCAGTCAGGAAGTACGGCGACTTCACGTTCACCGCGTAGACCTGATCGAAGGTGGCCTCGTCGGTCTCGGTCGTGCGGCCGCCGTCGATCGCGCCCGCGTTGTTGACCAGGATGTCGATCCGCCCGCCGAGCAACCGGGTCGCCGCGTCGGCCAGCGCCTGAGCGGCCGCCTTGCTGCCGTCCAGGTCGACCGCGACGAAGTCCGCCTGCCCACCGGTCGTCCGGATCTGCGCGACCACCTCGTCGCCGCGCTGCTTGTTGCGCCCGGCAACGACGACGTGAGCGCCCTGGGCAGCCAGTGCGACGGCGATCGCGCGGCCGATGTTGCTGGTGGCGCCGGTGACCAAAGCTGTCTTGCCTGCCAACCGCATGAGTTCTCCTCGAGTGCTAAGAATGGACCGTTCGGTCCAGAGTAGCATTCAAAATGGACTGTCCGGTCCAATGGCGGCTAGGCTGAGCGGTATGGAGCGTGTGCTGACCGCGAAAGGTGCGGCGACCCGGCAGCGGATCGTCGACGGTGCCGCACGGCTGATCCGCGAGCGCGGGGCAGCGGCGGTCGGTCTCGACGACATCCGGGCGAGCACCGCGACGAGCAAGAGCCAGCTCTTCCACTACTTCCCCAACGGCCGGGCCGACCTGATGCTGGTGGTCGCGAAGTACGAGGCGCAGCAGGTGATCAGCGACCAGATGCCGCAGCTCGGCGACCTCACGAGCTGGCGGAAGTGGCAGGCATGGCGGCGCCGGGTGATCCAGATCTACGACGCCCAGCGGCAGGCCTGCCCGCTGTCGGCGTTGACCGCGCAACTGGCGGATCCGACCACCCGGGAGATCATCGACGGGCTCACCAGCGAATGGCTCGGGTACCTGGCGGACGGCGTCCGGGCGCTGAAGGAATCGGGTGAGATCGACGCGCGCGTCGACGTACCGAGGACGGCCAACGCGATCCTCGCGGCCGTCTCCGGCGGCGTGACGCTGCTTCAGTCGACCGGCGACCTCAGCTACCTGGAAGACGCCCTGACCGAGGCTCTCGAAGGCATGCGCCGGCCGCGACGGTAGCGGCCGGTCCCTCCGATGGCTAGCCCTGCGAAGGTGGCTTGCCGTGGCGCCATTCGCGTTCGAAAGGGAGGCGCCAGGCGTGCGGGGCGATGAGTTGGTGGATGGCGTTGGGTCCCCAGGTGCCGGGGGCGTAGGGCTTGACCGGTGGCGGGTCGTCCAGCAGGAGGGCTGAGTTCTCCCAGAGCGACTCGATGCCCTCGGCGGTGGTGAAGAGGGTGTGGTCGCCGCGCATCGCGTCCAGGATCAGCCGCTCGTAGGCTTCCAGTACGTCGCCCGCCGTCTCCGTCTCCTGGGTGGAGAACTGCATCGACAGCTTCTCCAGCCGCATGCCCGGGCCGGGACGCTTGCCGTAGAAGGACAGTGACACCCGCGACGAGTCGGCCAGGTCGAAGGTCAGGTGGTCCGGACCCTGCGACCCGACGCCGGAGCCGGCCGGGAACATCGTCTTCGGTGCTTCCTTGAAGGCGATCGAGATGATCCGCATCCCCTCGGCCATCTTCTTGCCGGTGCGCAGGTAGAACGGCACACCGGCCCAGCGCCAGTTGTCGATGCCGACCTTCATCGCGATGAACGTCTCGGTGTCGGAGTCCGGCGCGACCCCCTCCTCGGCGCGGTAGCCGCCGTACTGGCCGCGGACCACGTCGCTCGGCTGGATCGGCAGCATCGAGCGGAAGACCTTGTTCTTCTCCTCCGAGATGGCCCGCGGTTCCAGGGCCGTCGGCGGCTCCATCGCGACGAACGCGAGCACTTGCAGGACGTGCGTGACGACCATGTCCTTGAACGCGCCGGTCGGCTCGTAGAAGGTGGCGCGCTGGTCGAGGCCGAGCGACTCGGGGATGTCGATCTGGACGTGGTCGATGAAGTTGCGGTTCCAGATCGGCTCGAACAGCCCGTTGGCGAACCGGAAGGCGAGGATGTTCTGCGCCGCCTCCTTGCCGAGGAAGTGGTCGATCCGGAAGATCTGCGCCTCGTCGAAGGTCTCGTGCACGAAGTCGTTCAGCTCGATCGCGGACTGCAGGTCGTCACCGAACGGCTTCTCCATCACCACCCGGGCGCGATCGACCAGGTCGGCGTCGCGCAGCATCTGGATCACCGAGCGCGCGGCCTTCGGCGGCACCGACAGGTAGTGCAGCCGGCAGGCGTCCGCGCCGAGCGCGGTCTCGGCCAGCTTCACCGCGGCCGCGAGCGCATCCGGCCCGGCCGAGGTCGGCACGTACTCGAGCCGGGCGGAGAACTGCTCCCACTCCTCGTCGGTGATCTGGTGCGTCCCGTAGGTGTCGACGGCCAGCCGCGCACGGGCGCGGAACTCGTCCGAGGTGAGGTCCTCCATCGCAGTACCGATGATCCGGACGTCGGGCGCGAACCGCGAGTGCTGCAGATACGCCAGTCCCGGCAGCAGCTTGCGCTTGGCCAGGTCACCCGTTGCCCCGAACAACACGATCACGTGCGGCGCGAGCGGCTCGGGATCCCGTCGGGACGGGCGCGAACCGGGCGCCGGGTAGGCGATCGTCTGGGTACGGGGGTCGGGCATTCTGAAGTCCTCCTACTGACGACGCCACAGCGGATTCAGTCTAGGCCTGTACTACGAGCCGGCGCGGGGTTGGCCCGGCCCCACTCGAGCATGGCGTGCAGGACGGTTCGCAGGCTCAGGCCTTGCTCGGTGAGTTCGTAGACGACGCGCGGCGGGATCTCGGCGTGGATCGTGCGGGTGAGGATGCCGTGGTGCTCGAGAGCGCGGAGCCGATCGGTCAGCGTCTTGGCGCTCGGGTTGCCGAGGGCCGCGCGGAGTTCGGTGAAGCGCAGTGGGCCGCTGAGCAGTTCGCGCACGATCAGCGTCGTCCACTTGCCCTCCAGGACGGCGATGGTCCGGTTGACGCCGCAGTCCTCGCCAGAATCGCAGCGGGCGGCGAGGAGTTCGGCGTCCAGGGCAGCAGCGTCGGTTCCCACAGCGTCGGTTTCCACGGCGTCGGTTTCCACGGCGTCGGTTTCCACGGCGTCGGTTTCCAGGGCGTCGGTTTCCATAGGGAAACTATGCCACTTTCTGGGTACTAGTTCATTTCGGGAACTAGCTTCGCATCATGAACTCTTTGACTGTCGCCGTCCACGGCGCCACCGGATCCCAGGGATCCGCCGCCCTCCGCACCTTGCTCGCCGCCGGCCACAACGTCCGAGCCGTCGCACGCCGCCCGCACGGTCTTCCGTCAGGCGTCGAGGCTGCTCCGGCCGACCTGCTCGATATCGACGCGTTGGTTGCCGCCTACACCGGTGTCGACGCGGTCGCTCTGCAACTGCCCATGGTCTTCGACGACGGCGCCATGGCTCAGGTCCGCGCAGTACTGGCTGCCCTGGAGAAGGCTGCCGTACCGCGGGTGGTGTTCAACACCAGCGCCGCCGTTCCGGACGTGATGATCGGCGTGCCGTTCATCGATGCCCGCGTGCAACTGATCGCGGAACTGCCCAACGTGGTGGAGACTGCGGCAGCGGTCGGCCCGGCGGCCATGTACGCCGAGAACCTCGTTGCTCCCTGGTCAGCGCCACTGGTCGCGGCCGGCGAGGTCCTGTACCCCTTGCCGGCCGAGACGCCTATCCCGTGGGTGGCATCCGACGACGTCGCCGCAGTGATGGTCGAGGCGCTCACCACTCCCACGCCGCCGCGCCTGCAGCTGGTAGGCGGCCCGGATGACCTCACCGGAGACCAGGTCGGCGCTGCACTGGGTGCCAAGTGGCGGTCGGTCACTCCGGACGAGTACGAGCTGATGATGCGCCCGCACGTAGGCGCTGCAGTTGCCGCAGGCGTCGCGGGGTCGTACCGCAACCTGGCACCCGTACCCGCTTCCTTCCGCCGCGGTACGACGTCCTTGCGGGACTGGGCCGCCAAGCAGTCCTGGTGATCAGTGGAGTCTGGCTGCCTCGAAGACAGCCCTGACGAAGGCGTGCGGCTTCTCCTGCGGCAGGTTGTGCCCAGCACCCGGTACTACGTGGTGCACCCGCGGCCCGGTGAAGCGTGCGGCCGATGGTGTGCCGTCGGTCCAGGGGAAGTTGCCGTCGTCCTTCCCGTCGAGTGTGACGGTGGGGACGGCGATCGGAGGCTGCTTGCGGAGCAAGGCTTCCAGGTCGTCGTACCGGGGATCGCCAGGCTCCGTGAGCCGCCGGTGGCGGTACACGTGCAGTACTACGGCGACGTAGTCCGGGTTGGTCATCAGTGCGGCTGCCCGGTCGAGATCGGCCTCTGTGTAGTGCCAGGTGGGAGAGTTCTTGGTCCAGACCACCCGGGCGATCTCCTTGCGGTTCTGGGTCAGCCCGCGCTTGCCGCGCTCAGTGGTGAAGTAGTCGAAGTACCACTGGGCCGCCTCGATCGCCGGCGCCACCGGGTTCGAGGCGAGCTTGGGGTCGAGGTTCTGGACCAGGTAGCTGTTGACCGAGACCAGTGCGGCGCAGCGCTCTGGCCAGAGGGCGGCGGCGACGCACAGGCCGCGGCCGCCCCAGTCGTAGCCGGCGAAGATGGCCCGCGGGATCTGCAGGGCGTCCATGAAGGCAATCCAGTCCGACCCGAGTGCTGCTTGTTGCCCGGAGCGGAAGGTGTCGGCTGAGAGGAAGACGGTCTGACCGTGTCCTCGCAGGTAGGGCGTCAGGACGCGGTAGCCGCGGCGTACCAGCTCGGGGACGACCTGGTCGAAGGCGTAGGGGCTGTAAGGCCAACCGTGGCCGAGCAGTACTACGGGGCCGGTGGCCGGTCCGGCTTCGTAGTACGCGATCTCCAGGAGGTCAGTGCGGACCTTCTTGAGCTGACCTAGGCCGCGGGGCGCAGGGGCGGTTGCTGACGCCGGTACGCCGGTCATTGACGCTGCGGCGGCTCCTGCGCCGACTGCCTTGCCGAAGGTCCTTCGGGTGATCATCGGTACTCCTGCTGCAGCAGCTCGAGGGTGGTCGCGTCGGACCAGTCGAAGAACAGCGGGTGGAGGAAGTAGCTCAGTAGCTCGCTCATGGCTCGAAGTTAGGGACAGCAGTGCCCGCTTCGCGCCCGTCAGGTGACGGTGGTGGTGTACGTCAAGCCTGCGCGTTCTGCAGTACTGCGGGCAGGTCCGCGCGGGACGTGATGCCCAGCTTCGGGAAGATTCGGTGCAGGTGGGTGCTGACGGTGCGGTGGGACAGGTAGAGCCGCTGGCCGATCTCGCGATTGGTCAGGCCGTCAGCGGCCAGTTGGGCGATGCTCAGTTCGTGGGCGGTGAGCTGTTCGCGGGCGTCCGGCGTACGGCGTGGGCTGATCTCCCCGGCGGCGCGCAGCTCGTTGCGGGCGCGCTCGCTCCACGGGACCAGGCCTAGCGCGTCGAACGTCTCGCGGGCCGCCCGCAGGTGCACCCGCGACTCCGCTGCTCGCCGGTGCCGCCGCAACCACTCTCCGAACGCGAGCTGCAGCCGCCCACGCTCCAACGGCCACCCGGTCAGATCAGCGGCCAGCGCGGCGCCGAACAGCTTCTCAGCCTTGTCGTCACTCGCCAGTACTGCGCGGACGTAGCGCAGCCCGGTGTGCAAAGCGGGTGACGACGTCTGCTGCGCGTCCTTCTCCAGCTCGCGCACGATCTTGCGGACCGCGTCCTCCTGCCCACAGCGGATGGCCGCCTCGGCCAGCTCCGCGATCACGTAGCAGCGCAGCGCGAGCTGGTACGCCGGTTCGGCGGGGTCGAAGATCCGGTGCAGGTCGGCGAAGGCGTCGGCATGCCTGCCTTCGCCCAGGGCGGCCAGCCCGCGGGCGAGCTGCACAGTGGCCAGCACTGGCCGGGCTGCAGCCGCGAGGCCGACGTGCTCCGCTTCTGCGGCGAGCGCGGCGGCTTCGGCGTACTGGCCGCGGAGTGCAGCTATCTCTGCCTGGGTGGAGAGGGCGAAGCCGTACATGAAGGTCTGGTTGGTCTCCTTGGCGAGCCTGGCCGCTTCCTCGGCCGCAGGCAGGGCGACGCCGAGGTTGCCGAGACGTGTAGCGCTCCAGGCGTGGACAGTCAGCGCACGCCCGAGCAACCCGAGCCTTCCCTGCTTCCGCAGCCCCGCCGCGGCCGACGAGGAGAAGCGCGCCGACAGTTCGAAGCCACCGATCTGCAGCGCCGCACTGCCCAGGAACCGCTCGATCTGCGGATCGCCGCCGGTCTGCCCGGCCAGCTCCATCAGCCCGGCCGCCACCGTTTTGCCGCGTTCGATCGGCGCGACGTACGCGAGGATCGCGATCAGCCTCGGGTCGCGTTCGTCGAGCGGCAGGCTGTCCGCGACGTCGAGCAGGTGCTGACGCCCTTCCGGGCCGGGCTCGGACCAGAAACAGCGCATGCCCGCGCCCCACAGCACCCGCATCGCCAGCTCGAGATCGCCGTCTTCGTGGACCGAACGAGCCAGCTTGGCCAGCTCGATCGGACCGGCCGTGTCCTCGACCAGCCCGTCGTCGAAACTGCTCCGGATCCAGGTCGCCCGCGCCTGGTCCTGCGCGGTCAGTTCGCCGGACGCAGCCTCGGCCAGCAGCCGCCGTACCAGGTCGGGCCGGCCGGCCTCGACACTGAGATCAGCTGCCCGAAGGAGCCGGTCGGCCCGCAGTTGCGGGGTTTCGCTCAGCCGGGCGGCCTCCTGCAGCGCCGCAATGGCCGCGCCAACCCCAGCCCGGTACTGCGCCCGCTCCGCAGCCGTGACAAGCGCACTGGCGATCGTCTCGTCCGGCGTGGAAGTGGCTGCCGCGAGATGCCAGACCTGTCGCTCAGGCTCCTTCGCCAACGCATCGGCCAGCGCCCGATGAGCCGCCTGCCGCTCCGGCGCCGTGGTGGTCTGCACGATCGCGGACCGGATCAACGGATGCCGGAAGGTCAGCCCACCTTCAAGGTCGATCAGCCGCGCCTCGGCAGCCGGTGCGAGCGCATCCGCCCCCACCGGTACTCCGAGCGCTGCCGCGGCGGCCGCGAGCGTCTCGGCTACCGTCCCGCGATCGTTGAGCGCGGCAACCAGTAGGCACATCCGGGTCGGTCCGGGCAGCGCAGTGAACTTGTCGCCGAAGGCATGCTCGAGTCGCACGTTCAACGGCAAGGTTGCCTTCAGCAATGAATCCGGCTGGACCGTGTGCGGCAGCTCGGTCAGCGCGAGCGGGTTGCCGGCAGCCTCGGCCAGTAGCCTTTCGCGGACCGGTTGCTCCAGCCCGGGGGAGACGCGGTCGAGCAGGCTCGCCGACAGCTCGTCGGTCAACGGCTCCACCTGCAGAGACGGCAACCCGGCCTTGTCGAACTGGCACCGTACGCCGTCGCGAACAGCGGAAAGGAAAACGATCGGCTCGGACTCCAGCCGCCGAGCGACGAAGGCCAGCACGTCCGCACTGGCCTGGTCGAGCCAGTGCGCGTCCTCGACGAGCAGCAGAAGCGGCGTACCGGCCTCGGAGAGAAGATTGAGCGCGGCCAGACCGACCAGGTACACATCCGGCAGACCACCCTCGGCAAGCCCGAGCGCGGCCTTCAATGCATCACGCTGCGGACGAGGAAGCGCCTCGATCCCGCTGCGCACCGGGTAGAGGAGCTGCTGCAGCGCGGCGTACGGGAAATGCTGCTCGGACTCAGCCCCGGTGACAGACAACACCCGAACCCCACCAGCCTGCGCCACCCCAGCCGCTTCACCAAGCAGAGCAGACTTCCCAATCCCTGCCTGCCCACGAAGCAGCAGGGCTCCACCATGCTCCGTAATGCCGCTGACGAGGGCGGCCAGGCGTTCCTGCTCTGCTACCCGGCCGAGAAGTGTGGTCTTCCGCACCCTTGGGAGTTTGTCATGTATCGCAAGGTCGTCGCCGTTTTCAGGGCTTGGTCGGGCCGAGGATCAGGGCGGCGCCGCGGAGGAGTTCGGCCCGGAGTTCGTCGTCGGGTGCGTCGTGGAACTGGCTGATCGGGTCGGTGGCGGCGGCGAACGCCTGGGCCGCGCGGAGCCGCTGGCGCCATTCGGCATCCGGGCCGGCGAAGCCCCTCCGGGCGGGGGCATGGGGGCCTCGCCCCCATAAAACACCGCGAGCGATCCAGGCTCGCGCTTTCCGCGAGCATGAATCGCCCAGATCGATCGCGCGCCCCCGGCAGGATTCGAACCTGCGCACCCGCCTCCGGAGGGCGGTGCTCTATCCCCTGAGCTACGGGGGCTCAGGAACGAGCAGAACAGTAGCAGGAAATCCGGCCAGGGCTCGCACCGGGGGAGACCCTGATCGGTCCCTGGGTCTTCCGCGCGGCGGGATCTGGTCGGGGTACCGGGTCGTCATAGTGGTCGTAAGTCCCAGTACCGAAAGGAAAACGAACTCATGGCTAGCACTTTGGTCCGTCCGTCCGGTGGTCGCTGGATCGGTGGTGTCTGCGCCGGCCTGGCCCGTCGCTTCGGGATGTCGCCGAACACCGTCCGGCTGATCTTCGTGATCAGCTGTCTGCTGCCCGGTCCGCAGTTCATCGCCTACATCGTGCTCTGGGTCGTGATGCCGTCCGAGCGGTGACGTGAAACCCTGCTCGGCATGAGAGTGGGTGTGCTGCTGGTCGCCGTCGCGGTGAGCCTGGTGCCGGTACTGAGCGGTTGCCAGGTCGGTCCCGCGCCGGCCGGACCGGCGGAGCTGCGGACCGGCCCGCCGCCGTGGGACGCGCCGCGCGACGCGGTCTCGTACATCGACAAGGCGGGCTTCGAGCGGTTGCCGCTGGACTTCCAGGGTCCGGCTCCGTTCACGGTGACGCTCACGGTCGCGGTGGACGGCAAGCCGGTGCAGGTCCCGGCCGGGATCGGCGTCGACCGGATCCGGGCCGAGCAGGCGGCGATCCACACGCACGGCACGGACGGCCTGATCTACGTCGAGGCGAAGACGAAGGAAGAACGCCCGACCCTGAACCAGTTCTTCACCCTCTGGGGAGTCCGGTACGACGCCCGCTGCCTGGCCGACGCCTGCGCCTCCCTGACGGTTCGAGTCAATGGCGAACCAGCCTCGTGGGACACCAAACTCCCCCGCGAAAGCACCATCGAGGTCAAAGCCACCCACTGACCGAGTGGCAGGAACCGGGCACGCGGCCGCCGAGAGCCCCTCGGGCGCGGTTGACTGGCGTTCATGAAGAGCAAACTCGCCCTCCTCGCAGTTGCGGCCTTCGCCCTCACCGGCTGCGGCGGTACGCCGGACGACGGCACTGCCGGCTCCTCACCAACCGCGAACGCCACCCCGCAGAGCCCCACCGGCAGACCCACCCCAGGCCCCGAGGCGACGCCGACCCCAGGCGTTACGCCTTCAGCCCCGATCACCGCACCCGGCTCCGGTACGCCGAAGCCGATGCCGAAGCCGACCCCCAAGCCACCCAAGCCGGTCCCCACCGCCGCTGACGGGACCAACTACAAGGCTTGCGCGGACGCCCGATGTGAAGTCGCAGTACGTACCGGCACCCGCTTGCCGGTCAAGAAGAGCGCCCTGGGCTTCACCAACATCTTGGTGATCAGCCGAGTGAGCGACGGCACGGTCGACTACGGCGCCGCGGGCGGCTGCTGCAGCATCAGCACCAAGGCCCAGCGCCCAGGCGGCTCCTATCGCATGAACAACCTCAAGGTCGTCACTGTCGCAGTAGTCGGAAAGACCGCGATCCTGCGCCTCAGCCCCGCCTGAAGTCAACGGCGTCAGTGCTAGCATTGACGTCATAGGAGGTGGTTCCGGATGGCAGTGATTACTGTACGTAACCTGGACGACAAGGTAAAACACCGGCTACGGGTCCGGGCAGCAAGGCATGGCCGTTCGATGGAGGCGGAGGTGCGCGCGATCCTCGTCGATGCCGTCGACGGTGACGGTGAGGTGGACGAGCGCGAGAACCTCGGGATGGCATTGCATCGACGGTTCGCCGAGATCGGCGGGGTCGATCTGGAACTGCCCGCACGGACGGGCACGATCAGGTCGGTGGACTTCGACTGATGATCGTGTTCGACACGAATGTCGCCTCCGAGTTGATGAAGGTGACACCGGACGAGGCTGTCTGGAACTGGATCGTGCAGCAGTCGAGGGACGAGTTGTGCATCACGGCTATCACCGTCACGGAGATCCGCTACGGAATCGAGCGGATACCCGCCGGGCGGCGAAAGGTGCGGATGAGCGAGGCCGCAGATCTGGTCTTCGACCAGTTCGGCGGCAATATCCTGCCGTTCGACACCGCCGCCGCGGAGATCTGCCCGCAGGTGATTCTGGAGCGAGAGCGCAAGGGCCTGCCGATCGAGCCGTTCGACGCTCAGATCGCGGCCATCTGCCGGGCGGGGCAGATGGCGCTGGCGACCCGGAATATCAAGGATTTCCTGGAGACCGGTGTCGAGTTGGTGAACCCCTGGGAGTGAGGGTGTACCGGGCTGTGGATACTGAGTCAAGGGTTTGGGGGGTTGGCCATTAGGCTGGGCCGGTGACTCCGGAACAGCTCGCTGAAAAGATTCTGTTGGCCCTGACCGCCCTCGTCGATGACGGGACGTTGACGGTCGAGGGTGGCCTGCCCGGCGAGCTCAAGGTGGAGCGACCCAAGAACCCCGAGCACGGCGACTACGCGACCAACGTCGCGATGCAGCTCGGCAAGCGGTCCAGCCTCGGCAACCCGCGCAAGCTCGCGGAGTTGCTGGCGGCCAAGTTGCAGGACGACGACGCCGTCACGGCGGTCGAGATCGCCGGCCCCGGGTTCATCAACCTCCGGGTCGCCGCCGATGCCCAGGGCAAGGTGGCCGCGGCGATCCTGGAAGCGGGTCCGGCGTACGGATCGAGTGACACGCTCAAGGGTCAGCCGATCAACCTGGAGTTCATCTCCGCCAACCCGACCGGTCCGCTGCATCTCGGCCACACCCGCTGGGCCGCCGTCGGCGACGCGCTGGCCCGGGTGCTGACCGCCGCGGGCGCCAAGGTGACGCGCGAGTTCTACGTGAACGACCGGGGCGCCCAGATGGACAAGTTCGGCGCCTCGCTCCAGGCCGCCGCGCACGGCGTACCGGTGCCGGAGGACGGCTACCACGGTGAGTACATCAACGAGCTCGCCGCCCGGATCGTCGCCGAAGTACCGGGGATCAAGGAGCTGCCGGAGGACCAGCAGTTGGTCGCGTTCCGGGAGGCCGGTTACGAGCGGCAACTGAAGGAGCAGCAGGGTCAGCTCGAGCAGTTCCGGACCAAGTTCGAGGTCTGGATGTCGGAGCGCAGCCTGCACGAGCAAGACGGTGTCGGTCACGCGATCGAGAAGCTCCGCGAGCAGGGCCACCTGTACGACGCGGACGACGCGCTCTGGATGCGCACGACCGACTTCACCGACGACAAGGACCGGGTACTGATCCGGACCAACGGCGAGCCGACGTACTTCGCCTCCGACGCCGCGTACTACGTGAACAAGCGCGAGCGCGGTTTCGAGGTCTGCATCTACCTGCTCGGCGCCGACCACCACGGCTACGTGAACCGGCTGAAGGCGATCGCGGCCTGCGCCGGCGACGACCCCGAGCACAACATCGAGATCCTGATCGGCCAGCTCGTGAAGATCCTCAAGAACGGCGAGGAGATGAAGCTGTCCAAGCGGGCCGGCACCATCGTCACGCTGGCCGAGCTGGTCGAGGAGAGCGGCGTCGACCCGCTGCGGTACACGCTGTGCCGCTACCCGGTCGACTCCCCGCTGACGCTGGACATCGAGGAGATGACCCGCCAGGTCAGCGAGAACCCGGTGTACTACGTGCAGTACGCGCACGCCCGGCTCGCCTCGATCCTGCGCAACGCCGACGAGCTCGGGATCAAGCTGGACGAGTTCGACCCGGGCCTGCTCAGTCACGAGAAGGAGGGCGACCTGCTCCGGGCGCTGGCCGAGTTCCCCGGCGTCGTCGCCACCGCGGCCGAGCTGCGCGAGCCGCACCGGGTCGCGCGCTACCTGGAGGACACTGCGTCGTCCTTCCACAAGTTCTACGACAGCTGCCGGGTGCTCCCGCGCGGCGACGAGGAGGTGGAGCCGGTGCACAAGGCTCGCCTGACCCTGGTCGGTGCGACCAGGACGGTTCTCGCCAACGGGCTCGACCTGCTCGGCGTCTCCGCCCCGGAGCGGATGTGAGGGCGCACGAGGCGGGCACGCTGCACGCCGACATCGGCCACCGGGCACCGCCGTGGCTGCGCGCGCCGCGTGACCCCAACGACCTGGTCCCGGCGCTGTGGTCGAACACGGCCAAGAAGAACGCCGAAGGCGCCCTCGAGGTCGGCGGCGTCGACCTGCGCGACCTGGTCGCCGAGCACGGCAGCCCGGCGTACGTGCTGGACGAGGACGACTTCCGGGCCCGCGCCCGCGCGTTCAAGCTCGGGTTCAAGGACTTCGACGTGTACTACGCGGGCAAGGCCTTCCTCTGTACTACGGTCGTCCGCTGGGTGATGGAAGAGGGGCTCAACCTCGACATCTGCAGCGGTGGCGAGCTGGCCGTCGCGTTGCGGGCCGGCGCCGACCCGAAGCGGCTCGGGTTCCACGGCAACAACAAGTCCGAGCAGGAGCTGGCCCGCGCACTCGATGCCGGGATCGGCCGGATCATCGTCGACTCCCAGCACGAGATCTCCCGGCTGATCGAGCTGGCCCGCGAGCGGGACGTGGTCGCGCCGGTGATGATCCGGGTCACCGCGGGCGTCGAGGCGCACACCCACGAGTACATCGCGACCGCGCACGAGGACCAGAAGTTCGGCTTCTCGATCACCTCGGGAGCGGCGTACGAGGCCGTTGCCCGGGTCAACGAAGCGGCCGAGCTGGAACTGCTCGGGCTGCACTCGCACATCGGCTCGCAGATCTTCGACTCGTCCGGGTTCGAGGTGGCCGCCAAGCGCGTGATCGCCTTGCACGCAAGGGTTTCCGACGAGCTCGGCGTGGACATGCCGGAGCTCGACCTGGGTGGCGGTTTCGGGATCGCCTACACCACCCAGGACGACCCGCCCGACCCCGCGCAGCTGGCCACCGAGATGGGCAAGATCGTCGAGCACGAGTGCCGTGCGTTCGGCGTCGAGGTGCCCAAGGTCTCGATCGAGCCCGGCCGCGCGATCGTCGGCCCGGCCGTCTGCACGGTCTACACCGTCGGCACGGTCAAGGAGGTCGCGCTCGACGCCGGCGCGCAGCGGACGTACGTCTCCGTCGACGGCGGGATGAGCGACAACATCCGCACCGCGCTGTACGACGCGGACTACTCCTGCACGCTGGCCAACCGGTACTCCGATGCCGAGCCGACGCTGTCCCGCGTGGTCGGCAAGCACTGCGAGTCGGGCGACATCCTGGTGCGCGACGAGTTCATCCCGGCCGACGTCACGCCGGGCGACCTGGTCGCCGTACCGGGGACCGGCGCGTACTGCCGCTCGATGGCGAGCAACTACAACCACGTACCGCGGCCACCGGTGATCGCGGTCAAGGACGGGCAGACCCGGGTCGTGGTCCGTCGCGAGACCGAGGACGACATGCTGGCACTGGACATGGGGGCCGAATGACCGAGAACTCAGAACCCCACAAGCTGAGCGTGGGATCGGGGCAGCGGCCGTTGAAGGTGGCGCTGCTGGGGTGCGGCGTCGTCGGGACCGAGGTGGTCCGCATCCTCACCGAGCGGGCCGACGACCTCGCCGCCCGGGTCGGCGCCCCGCTGGAGATCGCGGGCATCGCAGTACGCCGGGCCGGCCGCGCGCGCGACATCGCGGTCGACCCCGCGCTCGTCACCACCGATGCGCAGGCGCTCGTCTCGCGCGGTGACCTCGACCTGGTGATCGAGGTGATCGGCGGTATCGAGCCCGCCCGCAGCCTGATCCTGACCGCACTCGAGCACGGCGCCTCCGTCATCACGGCAAACAAGGCACTGCTCGCCGAGGACGGCCCGACGCTGTTCGCCGCCGCCGAGAAGTACGAGCGCGACCTGTACTTCGAGGCCGCCGTCGCCGGTGCGATCCCGATCCTGCGGCCGCTGCGCGAGTCGCTGGCCGGGGACGACGTCACCAAGGTGATGGGCATCGTCAACGGCACCACCAACTACATCCTCGACAAGATGGACTCCACCGGAGCGGGCTTCGACGAGGCGCTCGAGGAAGCCCAGGCCCTCGGGTACGCCGAAGCCGACCCGACCGCCGACATCGAGGGTTTCGACGCGGCCGCCAAGGCTGCCCTGCTGGCGAGTTTGGCCTTCCATACAAGGGTTTCCATCGCGGACGTGCATCGCGAGGGCATCACCGAGGTGTCCGCTACCGACATCGCCTCGGCCCGCGAGATGGGCTGTGTGGTGAAGTTCCTGGCGATCTGCGAGCTGGACGAGGCGAGTGACTCGGTCGGGGCCCGGGTCTATCCCGCGATGATCCCGCTGAGCCATCCGCTGGCCTCGGTCCGGGACGCCTACAACGCGGTTTTCGTGGAATCCAAAGCGGCCGGCCAGCTGATGTTCTATGGTCGTGGTGCCGGCGGTGCCCCGACGGCCAGTGCTGTCCTCGGGGATCTGGTTTCCGCCGCGCGCAACCGGCTCAAGGGTGTGCCGGGGGTCGGCGAGTCGTCGTACACCCAGCGGGCCGCGCGGCCGATGGGTGCCACCCGCACTCGCTATCACGTGTCGCTGGACGTGGCCGACAAGGCCGGTGTGCTGTCGGCGGTGGCCCAGGCGTTCGCTGAGCACGACGTGTCGATCCAGACCGTCCGCCAGGAAGGCCGGGGCGGTGACGCGCAGCTCGTGGTCGTCACCCACACCGCCACCGACGCCGCACTGTCCGCGACCGTGGAAGCCCTGCGCGACATGGACATCGTGCGAGAAGTCAGCAGTGTGATGCGGGTAGAAGGCGAGTAGGACATGGCTCAGCAGCGGCCCCACCAATGGCGAGGCGTGATCGAGGAATACCGCGACCGGTTGCCGGTCTCGGCGGACACTCCGGTGGTCACGCTCGGCGAAGGCGGCACGCCGCTGGTGGCCGCGCAGTGGCTGAGCGAGCAGACCAACTGCGAGGTCTGGCTCAAGGTCGAGGGCAACAACCCGACCGGCTCGTTCAAGGATCGCGGGATGACGGTGGCGATCTCGCTGGCCGCGCAGGCCGGTGACAAGGCGGTTGTCTGCGCCTCGACGGGCAACACCTCGGCCTCCGCAGCGGCGTACGCCGTCCGCGCGGGGTTGCTGCCGCTGGTACTCATCCCGGCCGGTCGGATCGCGAAGGGCAAGCTGGCCCAGGCGATCGTGCACGGCGCGAAGCTGGTCTCGATCGACGGTGGCTTCGACGACTGCCTGCGGATCGTGCGCGAACTGGGCAAGCACTACCCGGTCGCGCTGGTGAACTCGGTCAACCCGGTCCGGCTGGAAGGCCAGAAGACCGCGGCGTTCGAGGTGTGCGACGCGCTCGGCGACGCCCCCGACCTGCACGTGCTGCCGGTCGGCAACGCGGGCAACATCGCGGCGTACTGGAAGGGCTACCTGGAGTACAAGAAGGACAAGATCTCCTCGAAGGCCCCGCAGATGTGGGGATTCCAGGCCGAGGGCGCGGCGCCGATCGTGACCGGCCGGATCGTCGAGCAGCCGGACACCGCCGCGACCGCGATCCGGGTCGGCAACCCGGCGTCCTGGACGCTGGCAGAGGCCGCGCGGGACGAGTCCGGTGGCCGGATCGAGGCGGTCAGTGACCAGCAGATCCTCACCGCCCAGCGCGAACTCGCCGCCCGCGAAGGCGTTTTCGTGGAGCCCGCCTCGGCCGCAGGTGTCGCCGGGTTGCTGGCCACCAAGGCCGCGGGACGGCTCGATGCGGGGTCGACCGTGGTGATCACCGTCACGGGTCACGGCCTCAAGGACATCGACACCGCACTGTCGTTCGCGACCGTCGAGGAGTCGCCGGTGACGCCGGCCGACACCGACGCGGTGGCACGCCTCGTCGGGCTGGTCTGAGTTGGCGCCGGCCGCCGGTGGACCGGTCCGCGTCCGGGTTCCGGCCACCAGTGCCAACCTGGGGCCGGGCTTCGACGCCTTCGGCCTGGCCCTGACCCGGTACGACGAACTCACGGTGATCCCCGGCGGATCCGGGGTGACCGTCGAGGTGACCGGCCCCGGCGAGGGCGAGGTACCGCTGGACGAGTCGCATCTGGTGGTGCGCTCGATCCGCGCCGGACTCGAATCGCTCGGTGCGTCCGTGCCCGGTTTCACCCTGCGTTGCGACAACCGGATTCCGCACGGACGCGGGCTCGGTTCGTCGTCGGCCGCGATCGTCGGCGGCATCGCAGCGGCGTACGGGCTGACCGGTACGCCGCTGGATCGGGATGCCGTGCTGGCGTTGGCGAACCAGATCGAGGGGCATCCCGACAACGTGGCCGCGAGCGCGCTGGGTGGGTTCACGATCGCGTGGACCGAGGGCGAGACCGGCCGGGCGATCCGGTTGGAGCCGCTGGCGGGACTGTCGGTGGTCGCCTACGTACCGGCGACGCGGGTGCTGACCAAAGAGGCTCGTGGGTTGTTGCCGGACGGCGTACCGCATGGTGATGCGGCGGCGAACGCGGGACGGGCCGCGTTGCTCGTCGCGGCACTGACGGCACGGCCGGAGTTACTGATGGTGGCGACCGAGGACCGGTTGCACCAGGAGTACCGAGAGCCCGCCATGCCCGAGAGCCTTGCCCTCGTGCACAAGCTCCGGGGGAGTGGACTACCGGCTGTGGTGAGTGGTGCGGGACCAACGGTGCTGGTGCTGGGCGGCCCACCTGACGAGCTGGACGGCATTGACGGGGAAGACCTGTCGGAAATACCCGTGACCTCGCCGAATTCGGAGCCTGGCCGGTTGCCCGAAGCTCCCGACGGTTGGCACCGGTACGAGCTCGGTATCGATCCACTGGGCGTACAGGTCTGGCCGGCCGATGCCGGGCAACTGCTGGCCGAGGGTGGGAATGAACGATCCCGGACACGCGTTGAACCCCTCGAGGCAGCAGACTGACCCTGAGTGGTGCTAGTCTCGACTCACCCGATCCCCTCCAGGTGATCGGCGAACTCTCGCCGCATCGGGCTTTGCTCCCGGCACCCAGGTGTACGTGGCGATCTCCCAGTGAATGACTTGCGCCGCCTGCGCCGGAGATTTCCGGGGGACCCAGATTCAGCGAGAGCCGCCTCTCCATACCCGCGTCGCCGTTTCGTCGGTCGCGGGCGATGATTCCGGGCGATTTGTCTTCTCAAGACATCGTCCATCCGTGTGGGAAGGACCTCACGTGACAGAAACTGTTGAAGCCTCCAGCGGAGCCGGCACCTCGCCGGCCCCCGGCACCGACGCGACGGCTACCGCCGGCACGCGGCGCCGCAAGGCCGGAGGCGGCCTCGAAGGCATGCTGCTCCCCGAGCTCAAGCAGCTCGCCGGGACGCTCGGCATCAAGGGCACCGGCGCACTGCGCAAGGGCCAGCTGATCGAGGCGATCAAGGCTGCCCAGTCGGGTGGCGGCTCGTCGGGCGGTTCCCGCTCGCGCTCGAGTCAGCCGACCCTGGACGAGGCGGCCGCGGAGCCGGTGGCCGTCAAGGCCAAGGCTCCCGCTCAGGACGCCCCGCAGCGGGCCGGCAGCCGGCGTACCCGCGCCGCCGCCGGTCAGAGCAGCGCGGAGACGGCCGAGCAGAACAGCCCCGTGACCAAGGTGGCCGAGCCGGCCCCGGTCGCCGTGCAGAACGGTACTGCGGCGGTCGAGGCCGTGCAGGCGCCGGAGAAGACCGAGAGCGCTCCGGCCGAGCAGTCCGACCGCGGTGAGAGCCGTGGCGACCGTGACGGCAGCCGCGACCGCGGCCGCGGCCGCGACAACCAGCGCGAGACCCAGGTCGCCCGCGACGGGCAGCAGGGTCGTGACTCGCAGCAAAGCCGCGACGGTCAGCAGAACCGCGATGGTCAGCAGAGCCGCGGCGAGAGCCAGCGCGACGGCAACCGCGACGGTCAGCCGAACCGTGACAGCCAGAACCGTGACAGCCAAAGCCGCGATGGCCAGAGCCGCGATGGTCAGGGCCGTGACGGGCAGAACCGTGATGGTCAGGGCCGCGATGGTCAGCGGACCGATCGCGATGGCAACCGTGACGGTGGGCGCGACCGTGACAACCGCGACCGCCAGACCCAGACGGACCGGGGCGAGGAGGGCGAAGGCCGTCGTCGCCGCCGCCGGGGCCGCGACCGCGATCGGGCCGGCAGCGGCAGCGACCGGGGTGGCCGGGACGCGGGTGCGCGCGACAACCAGCGCAACCGCGGCCGCAACGACCGCTTCGAGCCGGAGCCGACGATCAGCGAGGACGACGTACTGGTCCCCGCCGCCGGCATCCTCGACGTGCTCGACAACTACGCGTTCGTCCGGACCAGCGGCTACCTGCCGGGCCCGAACGACGTGTACGTCGCGCTGTCGATGGTGAAGCGCTACGGCCTGCGCAAGGGTGACGCGATCACCGGTGCGGTGAAGCAGCCGTCGGACGGCGAGCGCAAGGAGAAGTTCAACCCGCTGGTCCGGATCGACACGGTCAACGGCTCGGACCCCGAGGTCGCCAAGCAGCGTCAGGACTTCAACAAGCTGACCCCGCTGTACGCGACCGAGCGGCTCCGGCTGGAGACCGAGCCGGGCATCCTCACCACCCGGATCGCCGACATCGTCAGCCCGATCGGCAAGGGCCAGCGCGGCCTGATCGTCTCGCCGCCGAAGGCCGGTAAGACGATGGTGCTGCAGGCACTGGCGAACGCGATCACCACGAACAACCCCGAAGTACACCTGATGGTCGTGCTGGTGGACGAGCGGCCCGAAGAGGTCACCGACATGCAGCGCACGGTGAAGGGTGAGGTCATCGCCTCGACCTTCGACCGGCCGGCCGACGACCACACCACGGTCGCGGAGCTGGCGATCGAGCGGGCCAAGCGGCTGGTCGAGCTGGGTCACGACGTGGTCGTGCTGCTCGACTCGATCACCCGGCTGGGCCGGGCGTACAACATCGCGGCACCGGCCAGCGGCCGGATCCTGTCCGGTGGTGTCGACTCGTCGGCGCTGTACCCGCCGAAGCGGTTCTTCGGCGCGGCGCGGAACATCGAGGACGGCGGTTCGCTGACCATCCTGGCGACGGCGCTGATCGAGACCGGATCCAAGATGGACGAGGTCATCTTCGAGGAGTTCAAGGGCACCGGCAACATGGAGCTGCGGCTGCGCCGCGAGTTCGCCGACCGCCGGATCTTCCCGGCCATCGACGTGGTCGCCTCCAGCACCCGCCGCGAGGAATTGCTGATGAGCAAGGACGAGACAGCAGTCGTCTGGAAGCTCCGCCGAGTCCTGTCCGCCCTGGACGGCCAAGCCGCCCTGGAACTCTTGATCGGCAAGCTCAAAGAGAGCAAGTCGAACATCGAGTTCCTCCTCCAGGTCAACAAGACCACCCCCTCCACCGGCAACGGCCGAACCACCGACGACGGCAACTGACACAGCAACCCCGGGCAAGCCACCTGCAACAGGAACCCCCACGGCGATCCCGGGTTAGCTAAGACCAGCTGTCAACACGTTGCCCGAACGCTGACTGTTACTACTTCTTGCCCGACAAGCCGACCCGCAGGTACCAACCCGCGGATCCAGGGCAAGAAGTAGTAACCGGCAGCAACGTAGAGCCACCGAGCCGACGATCAGCCGCGCCGCGAGGCCTGCCCTAGTCGCGCCGGAGCAATAGGGCTGACCCAACGCCCACCAAAGCAATCCGGCTGACCCCACGGTCACCCCGATCACTACCCCGGCAAATTGGTACGTATCCGCGCCTCGTGGCACAATTACCTGTTGGTTCCGGTTCACGTTCGCACCTGGCGGGCGACCCGGGGCGTTTGACTCGAGGAGATTCATGAAGAGCGACATCCACCCGAACTACGTGGCGACCAAGGTGACCTGTGCCTGTGGCGCGTCGTTCGACACGTTCAGCACCGCCGAGAACGGCGTCATCCACTCCGACGTCTGCTCGCAGTGCCACCCGTTCTACACCGGCAAGCAGAAGATTCTCGACACCGGTGGCCGCGTAGCCCGCTTCGAGAAGCGGTACGCGAAGAAGTAGTTGCCTTCCGGCGCCGGTCCACGGATTCCCCAGGGGATCCGGGACCGGCGCCGTTGCGTTGTCCAGACTGGCCACAGGAGAGGAGTGCGGGCATGTTCGAAGCGGTACAGACGCTGAAGGCGGAGTACGCCGAGCTGGAGCGGCGGATGTCGGATCCCGAGCTGCACTCCGACCAGGCCGTCGCCCGTCAGGTCGGCAAGCGGTACGCCGCGCTGGCGCCCGTGGTCCGCACCTACGACGAGTGGCTGCAGACCGCCGACGACATCGAGGCGGCCCGCGAACTGGCGCACGAGGACGCGTCCTTCGCCGAGGAGGCGACCAAGCTCGAGCACCGGCGTGACGAGCTGGCCGAGAAGCTGCAGGTGCTGCTCGTCCCGCGCGACCCGAGTGACGACAAGGACGCGATCCTCGAGATCAAGGCGGGGGAGGGCGGCGACGAGTCGGCGCTGTTCGCCGGCGACCTGCTGAAGATGTACCTCAAGTACGCCGAGTCGCAGAACTGGAAGACCGAGGTGCTCGACTCCGCCGAGTCCGACTTGGGTGGCTACAAGTCGATCACCGTCGCGGTGAAGGCGAAGGGCACGCCCGAGCCCGGCGAAGCGCCGTACGCGAAGCTGAAGTTCGAGGGTGGCGTGCACCGGGTCCAGCGCGTGCCGGTGACCGAGTCGCAGGGCCGGATCCACACCAGCGCGGCCGGTGTCCTGGTGCTGCCCGAGGCGGAGGACGTGGACGTCGAGATCGACCAGAACGATCTGCGCATCGACGTGTTCCGGTCGTCCGGTCCGGGTGGGCAGAGCGTCAACACGACCGACTCGGCGGTGCGGATCACCCACCTGCCGACCGGCATCGTCGTCTCGATGCAGAACGAGAAGTCCCAGCTGCAGAACCGCGAACAGGCGATGCGCGTACTGCGGTCCCGGCTGCTCGCCGCGGCCCAGGAGGCGGCTGACCAGGAGGCCTCCGACGCCCGCCGGTCGCAGATCCGCACTGTTGATCGCTCTGAGCGCGTCCGCACCTACAACTACCCGGAGAACCGCTTCTCCGACCACCGGGTCGGCTACAAGGCGCACAACCTCGACCAGGTACTCAACGGCGAGCTAGCCCCGGTGATCCAGGCACTGACCGAGGCGGACCTCACCGCGCGTCTAGAGGCCGTCGAGTCCCAGTGAGCGTCCGTACTCTCCTTGCCGAGGCCACTGCCCAGCTGGCCGAGGCCGGCGTCGCCTCACCCGACTACGACGCCGCTGAGCTCCTTGCGCACGTCACGGGCGTCCGCCGGATGCAGCTCGGCCTGGTGAAGCCCACACCCGACCAGGAAGCGCAGTACGCGGCTCTGCTCGCCCGCCGCGCGCAGCGCGAACCACTGCAACACCTGACCGGTACTGCGGCCTTCCGCTACCGCGACCTGGCTGTAGGGCCTGGTGTGTTCGTGCCTAGGCCCGAGACCGAAGTACTGGTCGGCTGGATCCTCGACAAGCTCGCTGACGTGGAGAACCCGCTGGTGGTCGACCTGTGCAGCGGCTCGGGAGCCATAGCCGGGGCAGTCGCCACTGAGCGACCCGACAGCACTGTGCATGCCGTGGAGTTGTCCGCCGAGGCCTGTGTCTGGGCCCGCCAGAACCTGGCGGGTACTGGAGCCACACTGCACGAGGGCGACATCGACGGCTGCCTGCCCGAGCTGGACGGTCAGGTCGACGCGGTGATCTCCAACCCGCCGTACATCCCTTTGACTGCTTGGGAATCCGTCACGGCCGAGGTGCGCGACCACGACCCGGCACTGGCGCTCTGGTCAGGCGACGACGGCCTGGACGAGATCAAGGTCGTCGCCGCCACAGCAGGTCGCCTACTGAAGCCGGGCGGCTGGTTCGGCTGCGAACACGCCGACGTCCAAGGCGAGTCGGCCCCCGCGGTATTCGCAGCCACCGGCCTCTTCACCGAGGTCCGCGACCAGCTAGACCTCGCCGGCCGCCACCGCTTCGCCACCGGCCGCCGCATCTAGCTCACCTCCACGCACTCCGGCCCCCACACTCCGGCCCCATGCACCCGGCTCCCACGCCCCCGGCCCCGCCGCCTGAACCGGTCCCACCGCCTC
Organism: Kribbella sp. CA-294648; assembly: GCF_050943845.1. NCBI lineage: Bacteria > Bacillati > Actinomycetota > Actinomycetes > Propionibacteriales > Kribbellaceae > Kribbella > Kribbella sp. CA-294648. The sequence goes on along the minus strand of NZ_CP191981.1, from coordinate 6,390,992 downwards.
CTGGCGAACCTCGCCCCGGCTCGCGCATCTCGGGGGTCAACCCCCGAAAAGGTGGGTTGCCACCCCAGAATCAGAGGGGGCAACCCACCATCTCAGGGGTCAACCCCCGAGATGGAAAGGGCGAGGGGCGGTGGCGGGGGAGGGGCGCCAGGGGTTGGGTGGCGGCGGAGGGCGAGTGGTGAGGGCGGGGTGGTGGTTACGCGTTGGCGGCGTAGTCGTCGATCTCGGTCAGTAGGGCCGTCTTGGTGGTGTCGTCGGCGAAGGAGACCTCGACGGCGGTGCGGGCCAGGTCTGCGGCGCCCTGGTTGTCGAGTTGGAGCAGGTCGGTGGCGACGACGTACTCGCTGACCAGGTCGGTGCCGAACATCGGCGGGTCGTCGGAGTTGATGGTGACGACCAGGCCGGCCTCGACCATGCCGCGCAGCGGGTGCTCCTCGTACGACGCGACCACACGGGTGGCGAGGTTCGAGGTCGGGCTGACCTCGAGCGGGATCCGGTGCTCGCCGAGGTAGTCGACCAGAGCCGGGTCCTGCAGCGCGGACGTGCCGTGGCCGATGCGCTCGGCCTTCAGCACCCGCAGGGCGTCCCAGATGGTCTCCGGGCCGGTGGTCTCGCCCGCGTGCGGCACGCTGTGCAGCCCGGCGGCGCGGGCGGCATCGAAGTACGGGGCGAACTGCGGCCGCGGTACGCCGATCTCGGGGCCGCCGAGGCCGAAGCCGACCAGGCCGTCGGGGCGGATCTCGGTGGCGACCCGCAGCGTCTCCGCCGCGGCCTCCAGACCGGCCTCGCCGGGGATGTCGAAGATCCACCGCAGGGTGATGCCGAACTCCTTCTCGGCCGCCAGCCGGGCGTCCTCGATCGCCTCGCAGAACGCCTCCGCGGCGATCCCGCGGATCATCGACGTGTACGGCGTGACGGTGAGCTCGGAGTACCGGATGTTCTGGCCGGCCATCTCGCGGGCCACCTCGTAGGTGAGCAGCCGGACGTCGTCCGGGGTGGTGATCAGGTCGACCACGGACAGGTAGATCTCGACGAACTTGGCGAAGTCGGTGAACTGGAAGTACTCCGCGAGGGCCGCGGCGTCGGCCGGGACCGGCGAGCCGGGGTGCCGGGCGGCGAGCTCGGCGACGATCCGCGGCGAGGCGGATCCGACGTGGTGGACATGCAGCTCGGCCTTCGGCAAGCCTGCAATGAAGTCGCGTGTCACGGTCATGGGGCCTCCCGGCCTGGACTGAGGAGTGGAGGGAGCGAAGCGACCGCAGCGACGAGGGAAGGCCGGGAGTTCCAGCCCCATGACCCCGCCGGGCCGGAGGCTCGGCCGTTCAATGCAGTCATGGCGGGGATCTTATGCAGGCTTGGTGGTAGCCGGCCGGGAAGCTGACAATCGTTTGTCAAGGGCGCGCTCGGCGAACCCGGCTGGAGGTGGCGACCCCGTGGGTGGCACGATGCACTCCGTGAGCGAGCGCTTTGACTTCACCGGTGATGAGCTGGCACCGGCGTACCGCGCGGCCGTCGACGCCATCGAGGCGGGCGACCTGGTGGTACTGCCGACCGACACGGTCTACGGCATCGCCGCGGACGCCTTCAAGGCCGACGCCGTGCAACGGCTGCTGGACGCGAAGGGCCGTGGGCGGGACATGCCGCCGCCGGTGCTGATCTCGGTGGTCGAGTCGCTGGAGGCGTTGGCGACCGACGTACCGGAGGCCGGCCGCAAGCTGTGCGAGGCGTTCTGGCCGGGGCCGTTGACGGTGATCTGCCATGCGCAGGGTTCGCTGATGTGGGACTTGGGGGACACCCAGGGGACGGTCGCGCTGCGCGTGCCGGACCACGAGAACACCCGCGAGCTGCTGTCCCGCACCGGACCGCTCGCCGTCAGCTCCGCGAACCTGAGCGGCCAGCCGGCGGCACTCGACGTGTACGACGCCGAGGCGCAGCTGCTCGACACGGTCGCCGTCTACCTCGACGGCGGCCCGGTCACCGGTGGGCAGCCCTCCACCATCGTCGACCTCACCGGCGACGTCCCGCACGTGGTCCGCATCGGCGCCCTCAGCATCCAGCAGATCCGCGAGATCGTCCCCGAAACCACCACCGACCTCGAACCGGACGAAAAGCCCGCCGACGAGCAGCCCGCAGACGAGAAGCCGGCGGACGAGAAGCCGGCGGACGACAAGCTGGAAGAGCAGCAGCAGGACGGGCAGCCGACCGACGAGAAGGTCCAGGACGAGCCAACCAAAGCAGCACCTGTGGCGTCCAACGAACAGACGGCGGACGACAAGCCCGCCGAGGAAAGGCCGGCGGACGACAAGCCCACCGACGTAGCCAAGCTCGACGACAAGGCACCTGATGTGAGGCCTGCGGACTAGTGCGCGAGTATCTGCTGGTCCTGTTCGTGGCGATGGCCACGACGTTTCTGCTGACCGGTGTGGCCCGGCAGGTCGCTCTGCGGTACGGCGCGGTCGCCCGGGTGCGGACCCGGGACGTGCACAAGGTCCCGATCCCGTACTTCGGCGGCATCTCGATCCTGGCCGGTCTGATCGCCGGCTTCGCGGTCGCCTCCAGCCTGCCCTTCCTCGGCGACAGCCTGCAGGTCGCCCATGACGCCCGGGCCATCCTGATCGGCGGCGTGGTGATCTGCGCGGTCGGCGTCATCGACGACCTGTACGAACTGGACGCGATCACCAAGCTGGCCGGCCAGGTCCTCGCCGTCGGCGTGATGGTTGTCCAAGGCATCCAGTTGTACTGGCTCCCGTTGCCCGGCGGCATCTTTTCGCCGCCGCCCGCGCAGCTGGCCGTGCTGACCGCCGGCATCCTGCTCGTCTCCACCAACGCGGTGAACTTCGTCGACGGCCTGGACGGTCTGGCCGCCGGCGTCACCGCGATCGGGGCCGGCGCGTTCTTCACCTACTCGTACCTGCTGAACGTCGAGCAGAACCTCGACCGCGCCACCACCTCGACCCTCATCACGGTCGCGCTGGCCGGAGCTTGTATGGGCTTCCTGCCGCACAACTTCTTTCCAGCAAGAGTGTTCATGGGCGACTCGGGCGCCCTGCTGATCGGATTGATGCTGGCCGCGTCGACGATCAGCCTGACCGGCCAGGTCGACCCCAACGCGGTCCCGTACGAGGTCGGCGGCTCCAGCCTGTTGCCCGCACTGCTCCCGCTCATCCTGCCGATCGCGGTCCTGGCGATCCCGGCGCTCGACCTGACGATGGCCTACGTACGCCGTACCAAGGCCGGCCGGTCGCCGTTCGCTGCCGACAAACTCCATCTGCATCACCGCCTCATGCAGCGCGGTCACTCGCATCGCCGGGCAGTCCTTCTGATGTACCTGTGGACCTTCCTGATCGCCTTCGGTGTCGTGGTCCTCGGCCTGCAACTCAAGTGGTGGACGGCCCTGCTGGTGCTGGCGGTCGCGGTGACCGCCATCCTGCTCACCACCGGCCTGCCCCGGCGTCGCAACGGGACCCTCTCGAAGGTCTGACCAGGACCAGACCAGTGGGGTTCGTGGCCTACCGATAGGGTGTTCGTGTACAGCGGCAGGGACGTTGCTTTTGCTGACGATTTTGCTAACGCGGAAGACTTTGTGCTAGTTTTCACAAGCACCAGCAATCCATAGCTTCACCCCTGACCCCGCCCACCCGACGACCGAGGGCAACAATCCCGGTCGCCAGCAGGACGGAACCACCAGATGCCCCCTCTGGACGACACCGCCCAGAACAGCCAGAAAGCCGGCCAGGCCACCAGGCACCCGGCGTTGGCGATGCTGCGTGGCGCTCTTGTCGCCGCGGTCGTCGTCGGCGTGAACGCCGCCGCCGTGGCCACCGTCGCCGCCGGGCTCGAGGGTCTGTGGGGCGCACTGCTCGGGCTGCTGATGGTGATCATCTTCTCCGGCGTCGGCCTGATCGCGCTGCACCTGTCCCGCCGGACGTCGCCGACCGTGCAGCTCGCGGTCGCGATGGCCTCCTACACCGGCCGGATCGCGATCTTCGGCGGCCTGCTCGCGGTCGCACTGAACTCCGACAGCCTGGCCGCCAACGTCAACCTCACCGCACTGGGAATCAGCGCGATGGTGGTCGTGATGGGCTGGATGGCCGGCGAGATCTGGGCCTGGTCGCGGCTGCGCGTGCCGATCTACGACCTCGACAACGAGGTGATGGCGTGAGCACCGTCCGTCACGCGCCGGATAGCCGTTTCCCGGCCCTTGCCGAGGGTGTGGCGAAGGGCACTGAGACCCCCGCTCGGGCCGATGTGACCCGGCGTGTCGCGGGCTGGTACCTTTCGGGTGCCCATGAGCCAGCAAAGCGATCCGAAGCCGACGCCGAACACATCCGGCGACGGCTGGCGGGTCTTGTCCTACCTGATCGGCGGAATCCTCATCTACGGAGGAATCGGCTTCGGGCTGGATCGCTGGCTGGGCACCCAGTTTCTGCTTCCGGTGGGCATCGTCATCGGTGCCGGCCTCACGATCTTGATGCTGCACTACCGGTACGGGCGTTCCTGAGCCCTGCCGGGTCTGACGTTGTTGACCGCCTTGCCCTGAGCCGCCCTGCCCTTAGCCATATGGCGAACGACTTGAGCACGACGCGAGAGGAGACCCGGTGATTGCCGGCGTTTCGACCGAGTTCAACCCGCCCGGTCCTGAGGACTTCAACCTTCCGCCCATCTTCTCGGGCGTCGAATGGTTCACCAAGCCCGTCCTGGTGGCCGCGCTGTCGGTGATCCTGATCGTCTGGTTCTTCTGGGGTGCCTCCCGCAAGGCCGAGATCGTGCCGAGCAAACTCCAGTTCGCCGGTGAGCTGGGCTACAACTTCGTCCGGAACTCGATCGCCCGCGACGCCATCGGCAGCCACGAGCACATGAAGTACGTGCCGTTCCTGCTCGGCCTGTTCTTCTTCATCCTGCTGAACAACGTGGCCGCGTCGATCCCGTTCATCCAGTTCCCGACCTTCAGCCACATCGGCTGGGCGTACGCGGCGGCCGCGCTGAGCTGGATCATCTACAACGCGGTCGGGATCAAGAAGAAGGGCCTGCTGGGCTACCTCAAGCACCAGACGATGCCGGCCGGCGTGCCGATGTGGCTGATGCCGCTGATGATCCCGATCGAGTTCATCTCCAACATCCTGGTCCGGCCGGTCTCGCTGAGCCTGCGGTTGTTCGCGAACATGTTCGCCGGCCACATCCTGCTGCTGGTGTTCGTGCTGGGCGGTGAGTACATGTTGCTGCACTCCGGCAGCATCGCGCTCGGCGGCGTCGGCATCATCACCTTGCTGATGGGCCTGGCGATCGCCGGGCTGGAGCTGTTCGTGCAGTGCATCCAGGCCTACATCTTCGTCGTGCTGACCGCGCAGTACATCGGCAGCGCCATCGCCGACGAACACTGATCCGCACCACCCCTACAGACCCGTAGCAACGGAAACCCAGGTAGCTCGCTACCTGTACCGAAAGGAACACACTGCAATGACCGCTCTCGAGATCACCGGCGACATCGCCGTCCTGGGCTACGGCCTTGCCGCGATCGGCCCGGGCGTCGGCGTCGGCCTGATCTTCGCCGCTGTCATCAACGGCACCGCTCGGCAGCCCGAGGCGCAGAGCAAGCTGCAGTCGATCGCGTGGATCGGCTTCGGCGTGACCGAGGTTCTGGCGATCATCGGTATCGCCCTCGCCTTCGTCTTCCGCGGCGCCTGATCCCCTTCCCCTTGACTGACAGGATTCAGACATGCTGACGAAAGTGCTTCCGCTGAGCGAGGCCGGCGAAAGCCCCAGCCCGCTGATGCCGCACACGGCTGAGATCATCTTCGGCGTCGTCTTTCTGATCCTGCTGGCCATCGCCTTCGCCAAGGTCGTCGTTCCGAAGTTCGAAAAGGCTTACGCCGATCGGACCGCGGCGATCGAAGGCGGGATGAACGAGGCCAAGCAGGCCCAGGCCGAGGCGAAGGCGGCCCTCGACAAGTACAACGCGCAGCTGAGCGAAGCCCGGCAGGAAGCTGCGAAGATCCGCGAGGACGCGCGCGAGCAGGGTGCGCTCATCATCGCGGAGATGCGGGAACAGGCCAACACCGAGGCCGAGCGGATCGTGACCCACGCCCGGACCCAGATCGAGGCCGAGCGCAGCCAGGCGGTGGCTTCGCTGCGCAGCGAGGTCGGCACCATGGCGACCACGCTGGCCGGCCGGATCGTCGGTGAGTCGCTCGAGGACGAGGCGCGTCAGCGCCGGACCGTCGAGCGCTTCCTGGCCGACCTCGAAGCCTCGGAGTCGGCGCGCCAGGCAGTTGGAACGGACGGCTGATGCGCGGCACATCGAGGGAGTCACTCGCCAAGGCCCAGGAGGCCCTGGCGAGTGTCACCGTCACCGAGGGCCTCGGCGCCGAGCTGTTCTCGGTCGCCAAGCTGCTCGACTCCAACGGTTCGCTGCGGCGCGCCCTGACCGACCCGGCCCGCCCTGCGGCGACCCGGACCGGTCTGGCCGAGCAGCTGCTCGGCGGCAAGATCTCCGCCGAGGCGATGGAGGTCCTGACCGCCGCGGTGTCCGGCCGCTGGGTCAGCGGGCGTGACCTCGGCGACTCGCTCGACGAGCTGAGCGTGCAGGCCGACGTGGCCTACGCCGACGGACAGCGCCAGCTGGACGACGTCGAGGACGAGCTGTTCCGGCTCGACCGGATCGTCACCGCGGAGCGGGCGCTGAACGACAAGCTGAGCGACCGCAACATCCCGGTGGCAGTACGCCAGGAGTTGATCCACGGACTGCTGCAGGGCAAGGCGACGGCCGTCACCGTACGGCTGGCCGAGCGTGCGGTGGACAGCCGTGGCCGCAACTTCGCGGGCTCGATGCGGTCCTACCAGGTCGCTGCCGCCGCCCGGCGCAGCGCCAGCATCGCGACCGTTCGCGTCGCCGCCGACCTGTCCGAGGCCGAGCGCACCAGGCTCGCCACGGCACTCGGCCGGCAGTACGGCCGGGACATCCAGCTGAACGTGATCGTCGACCCCAAGGTCGTCGGCGGCGTCCGGGTGGACATCGGTGACGAAGTGATCGACGGAACCATCGCGGCCAGGCTCGACGAGGCGCAACGGCGCATCGCGGGCTGACCCCTAACGACAGCACGGCGCTAGTGGTCAGCAAGCCTCTAGAGCCAATCACCAGGCCAGCAAGGTCAAAGGAAGCAGGGACGGAAGATAATGGCTGAGCTCACGATCAGGCCGGAGGAGATCCGGGACGCCCTGGATCGCTTCGTCTCCAGCTACGAGCCGGACGAGGCGGCCCGCGAAGAGGTGGGCACCGTCATCGACGCCGGTGACGGTATCGCGCACGTCGAGGGTCTGCCTTCGGCGATGACGAACGAGCTGCTCGAGTTCGAGGACGGCACCAAGGGCATCGCGCTGAACCTCGATGTCCGCAACATCGGTGTCGTCATCCTCGGTGAGTTCCGCGGCATCGAGGAGGGCCAGAAGGTCCGCCGGACCGGCGAGGTCCTCTCGGTCCCGGTCGGCGAGGGCTACCTGGGTCGCGTCGTCGACCCGCTGGGCACCCCGATCGACGGCCTCGGTGAGATCACCGGTCTCGAGGGCACCCGCGCGCTGGAGCTGCAGGCGGCCGGCGTGATGGACCGCCAGGAGGTCCGCGAGCCGCTGCAGACCGGGATCAAGGCGATCGACGGCATGATCCCGATCGGCCGGGGCCAGCGTCAGCTGATCATCGGCGACCGCAAGACCGGTAAGACGGCGATCGCGGTCGACACGATCATCAACCAGAAGGCCAACTGGGAGTCCGGCGACCCGAAGAAGCAGGTTCGCTGCATCTACGTCGCGATCGGCCAGAAGGGCTCGACGATCGCCTCCGTGCGCGGTGCGCTCGAAGAGGCCGGCGCGATGGAGTACACCACCATCGTGGCCTCCCCGGCCTCCGACGCGGCCGGCTTCAAGTACGTCGCGCCGTACACCGGTTCGGCCATCGGCCAGCACTGGATGTACCAGGGCAAGCACGTCCTGATCGTCTTCGACGACCTGACCAAGCAGGCCGAGGCCTACCGGTCGATGTCGCTGCTGCTGCGCCGCCCGCCGGGCCGTGAGGCCTACCCGGGTGACGTCTTCTACCTGCACAGCCGGCTGCTCGAGCGTTGCGCGAAGCTGAGCGACGAGCTCGGCGGCGGTTCGATGACCGGTCTGCCGATGATCGAGACCAAGGCCAACGACGTCTCGGCCTTCATCCCGACCAACGTCATCTCGATCACCGACGGTCAGATCTTCCTCCAGTCGGACCTGTTCAACGCCAACATCCGCCCCGCCATCGACGTCGGTATCTCGGTGTCCCGGGTCGGCGGCGCCGCCCAGGTGAAGGCGATGAAGAAGGTCTCCGGCTCGCTGAAGCTGGACCTGGCGCAGTTCCGCGCGATGGAGGCGTTCGCGATGTTCGCCTCCGACCTCGACGCGACCTCGCGCCGTCAGCTGGACCGCGGTCAGCGACTGGTCGAGCTGCTCCGTCAGCCGCAGTACTCGCCGTACGCGGTCGAGGACCAGGTCGTCTCGATCTGGGCCGGCACCACCGGCAAGTTCGACGACGTACCGGTCGAGGACGTGCTGCGGTTCGAGCGTGAGTTCCTGGACTACCTGCGGCGCGAGACCAACGTGCTGGCCGGCATCCGGGAGAGCAACCTGTTCGAGGACGACGCCCAGGCGGCCGTGACGGACGCGCTGGACAAGTTCAAGCCCACCTTCCAGACCTCCGGCGGCGAACTGCTGGTCGGTCGCGAGGAGACCGAGGCGATGGACGAGGGCGACATCGAGCAGGAGCAGATCACCCGGCAGAAGCGGGGCTGATCGTCCATGCCGGCAACCCAACGCGAGCTGAAAGATCGGCGGAACTCCGTTTCCACGATCAAGAAGCTCACTCGCGCGATGGAGCTGATCGCGGCGTCCCGGATCGTGAAGGCGCAGCAACGCGCCCAAGCGGCCGGTCCGTACGCGCGTGAGCTCACCCGTGCCGTGTCGGCGGTGGCGACGTTCTCGAACGTCGACCACCCGCTGACCACGGAGAAGCCGAACCCCAAGCGTGCCGCGGTGCTGTTGATCACCTCGGACCGCGGCCAGGCCGGCGCCTACTCCTCCTCGGTCATCCGCGAGGGTGAGCGGCTGAACCAGCTGCTGCGCGAGGACGAGAAAGAGATCGTGCCGTTCCTCAGCGGCCGGAAGGGGATCGCGTACTACACCTTCCGGCAGCGTGAGGTCGCCCAGACGTGGAGCGGTGACTCCGACGCGCCCTCGTTCGCCCGCGCCCGGGAGATCGCCGACGCGCTGATCGAGGCCTTCCTCACGCCGACCGAGGAAGGCGGCGTGGACGAGATCCACATCGTCTTCACCCGGTTCGTGTCGATGCTGACGCAGCGCCCGGACGTCATCCGGTTGCTGCCGCTGGAGGTCGTCGAGGGCACCGAGGCTCCCGCCCCGGACGACGTTCTCCCGCTCTACGAGTTCGAGCCGTCCGCCGAGGACGTGCTCGACGGGCTGCTGCCGAAGTACGTCGCGAGCCGGATCCACTTCTGCATGCTGCAGGCGGCGGCGTCGGAGCTGGCCAGCCGGCAGCGCGCGATGAAGTCCGCGACGGACAACGCGCAGGATCTGATCGAACGACTGACCCGCGAGTACAACCAGGTGCGGCAGTCGGCCATTACCCAGGAAATCAGCGAGATCGTCGGTGGCGCCAACGCGCTGGCCGATGCCAACGCCGGGAGCGAGTGAGAGAGATGACAGCGACGGTTACCGAGAAAGACAACAGCGGCGCGGCAGGTGCCGTTGGCCGCGTCGCCCGGGTGATCGGCCCGGTCGTCGACATCGAGTTCCCCGCGGACGCGATGCCCGACATCTACAACGCGCTCGAGGTGGACATCACCTTGGCCGACGTCACCACGACGATCACCCTCGAGGTTGCGCTGCACGTCGGCGACAACATCGTCCGGGCGATCTCGATGAAGCCCACCGACGGCCTGGTCCGCGGTACCGAGGTGCGCGACACCGGATCGGCGATCTCCGTGCCGGTCGGCGACGTCACCAAGGGCCGGGTCTGGTCCGTGACCGGCAAGTGCCTGAACCAGGACGAGTCCGAGTTCGAGATCACCGAGCGCTGGCCGATCCACCGCAAGGCGCCGGCCTTCGACCAGCTCGAGTCCAAGACCGAGATGCTGGAGACCGGCATCAAGGTGCTGGACCTGCTCACCCCGTACGTCCAGGGCGGCAAGATCGGCCTGTTCGGCGGTGCGGGTGTCGGCAAGACCGTGATGATCCAGGAGATGATCTACCGGATCGCGCACAACTTCGGTGGCACCTCGGTGTTCGCCGGGGTCGGTGAGCGCACCCGTGAGGGCAACGACCTGATCGGTGAAATGGAGGACGCGGGCGTCTTCAAGGACACCGCGCTGGTCTTCGGCCAGATGGACGAGCCGCCGGGCACCCGTCTTCGCGTCGCACTGTCCGCGCTGACGATGGCGGAGTACTTCCGCGACGTGAAGGAGCAGGACGTTCTGCTCTTCATCGACAACATCTTCCGGTTCACCCAGGCCGGTTCCGAGGTCTCCACGCTGCTCGGCCGGATGCCGTCCGCGGTGGGTTACCAGCCGAACCTGGCCGACGAGATGGGCGTGCTGCAGGAGCGGATCACCTCGACCCGGGGTCACTCGATCACCTCGATGCAGGCGATCTACGTGCCGGCCGACGACTACACCGACCCGGCGCCGGCCACCACCTTCGCCCACCTGGACGCGACCACCGAGCTGTCGCGTGACATCGCGTCGCGTGGTCTGTACCCGGCCGTCGACCCGCTGACCTCCACGTCGCGGATCCTCGACCCGCAGTACATCGGCCAGGAGCACTACGACGTGGCCGTGCGGGTGAAGCAGATCCTGCAGAAGAACAAGGAACTGCAGGACATCATCGCCATCCTCGGTGTCGACGAGCTGTCCGAAGAGGACAAGATCACCGTCGCGCGGGCGCGCCGGATCGAGCAGTTCCTCTCGCAGAACACCTACATGGCGGAGAAGTTCACCAACACGCCGGGTTCGACGGTTCCGCTGAAGGACACCATCGAGTCGTTCAAGAAGATCACCGAGGGCGAGTGCGACCACATCGCCGAGCAGGCGTTCTTCAACGTCGGTTCGCTCGACGACGTCGAGCGGCGTTGGGCTGAGCTCCAGAAGGAACTCTGATGGCGGAAGACACCGGCAAGCACCTCGACGTCGCGCTGGTCGCGGCGGAGCGGGTGGTGTGGGAGGGACAGGCGAAGATCGTCATCGCCCGCACCACCGACGGTGACGTCGGCATCCTGCCGGGTCACGCGCCGTTGCTGGGTCTCCTGCAGGGTGGCACCGTCCAGGTGCGGACCGTCGACGACGAGTACTTCGTCGCGGCCGCGCCGGACGGCTTCATCTCGGTGGCGAACGACCGGGTCTCGATCCTGGCCGAGAACGCCGAGATGGGGCACGACATCGATCTGGAGGAGGCCAAGCGGGCGCTCGAACAGGCCCAGGCCACCGGAAGCAACACCGAGGACGAGCAGGAGCACGTGCGGCTCGCCGAGGCCAGGGTGAGGGCCGCCGAACAGGCGTCCTGAACCCACCTGCCATAATTGAAAAAGGTCGCAGTCGGTACGGTTCGGGGATGGCGCCACCTCAGCGAGGGCGCCAGAGATGAGGTTGGCAACTTATGAGCACAGTCCTCGAGCTGGTCGGGGTCTGTTGCCTTGCTGCCGTACTACTGATCGTCGCTTTCGCGTGCCGTCGTCGCTGGATCTCCAGGGACGGCGGCACGTTCGATTGCAGCCTGCAACTCGCCGAGCGCGACCACGGCCGCGGCTGGGCCCTCGGCCTGGCCCGCTACGTCGGTGACGACCTGCAGTGGTTCCGCGTCTTCAGCCTGGCCTGGTGGCCGAAGCTGGTGGTGAATCGCCGCCAGCTCGAAGGCGTCACCACCCGCCGCCCGATGGGCAACGAGCCCCTGGTCACCTACGCCGGCCACGTCATCGTCGACGCCGAGCTCCGCGACCGCACCGTCCACTTCGCGATGACCGAAGAAGCCCTCACCGGCGTCCTCGCCTGGATGGAATCAGCACCCCCCAGCACCCAGACGTACCTGTAAGGCGGGTTGACCGGCCTGTCTAGGGTCGGGGTATGACGGGTATTTTGCTGGAGCTGGATCTGACGCGTGGAGTCCTGGAGACTCCGCCTTCGTCGCCGTTGGCCGCATTCAGGGCTCGGCACCTGCCGACCATGCGTGAGTTGGTGCGGGCGCTGCGCAAGGGCGCGGAGGACGACCAGGTCGTCGGGCTGGTGGCGCATCTGGGTGGTCCGCCGCTGTCGCTGGCTCAGGTGCAGGACCTGCGGGAGGCGGTTGCCGACTTCCGGGCGTCCGGGAAGGGTGCTGTCGCCTGGACCGAGTCGTTCGGCGAGGTCGGTGGCGGGACCGTGCCGTACTACCTGGCGACCGCGTTCGACGAGATCTGGGTCCAGCCGTCGGGGGACCTCGGCATCACTGGGGTATCCGTGCAGGCGACCTTCGTCCGGGGTGCGCTGGACAAGGCCGGGGTCATCCCGCAGTTCGGCAAGCGGCGAGAGTACAAGACCGCCGTCGACACCTTCACGGAGAAGGAGATGACCGGGCCGGCCCGCGAGATGGCGTCGCGGCTGGCCGAATCGGCGTACGAGCAGATCGTTGAAGGCATCGCCGTACGCCGTCGGCTGGAGCTCTCGAAGGTGCGCGAGCTCATCGACAGCGCTCCGCTGGCCGCTCAGGCAGGTGTGGACGCCGGCCTGGTCGATCGGCTCGGCTACCGCTCGGATGTGTACGACGAGCTGGAGAAGCGGATGGGGGAGACCACGCCCTTGCTGGCCGAGCGCTACGTTCGCCGCGGCCCCCGCAACCTCAAGGACCTCAGGGAGAGCCTCCCCTGGCCGCAGAAGCCGGTAGTAGCGGTCATCCGCATCAGTGGAGGCATCAATGTCGGCCGCAACTCGGGCGGTGGCCCGCTGGGCGGCCCCAGCTCCGGCTCGGACACCATTGGTGCCGCCCTGCGCGCCGTGGCCGACGACGACAAGGTCAAAGCCGTCGTACTGCGCATCGACAGTCCCGGCGGCTCCTATGTCGCCTCTGACGCCATCCGCCACGAGGTACTGCGTCTGCGGGCCACCGGCCGACCAGTGATCGCGTCGATGGGCAGTGTCGCCGCCTCTGGCGGGTACTTCGTGGCAATGCCGGCCGACGTCATCGTGGCTCAGCCGGGCACGATCACCGGCTCGATCGGCGTGCTGTCCGGCAAGGGCGTAGTACGGGATGCTCTTGGGCGGATCGGGATCTCGCAGGAGGCCGTGTCGCAGGGGCAGAACGCCCGGATGTACTCGGCGCAGGAAGAGTTCTCCCCGGAGCAGTGGGAGCGCTTGGAGGAGACGCTCGACCGGATCTACGAGGACTTCGTCGCCAAGGCAGCGCAGGATCGCGGCCTGCCGGTGGCTGACCTCGAAGCCCTTGCTCGCGGCCGGGTCTGGACCGGAGCCGACGCTCAGGAACGCAAGCTGGTCGACGAGCTGGGCGGCTTCGAACACGCCCTCCGGGTGGCCTGCAACCGCGCCGGACTCGACCGCGACCACATCGCCGTGACCGCAGCACCCCAGCGCAACTTCCTGGACCGGCTGAGGCCCCCGGAATCCACCGAGGACCTCGCCGCCCAAGCCAAGACGGTCTCACTCACCGACGGCCTGACGTCGGCCGTCTACACCGCCCTGGGCCTCCCTCCAACCGGCGTACTGACGATGCCGATGACGTGGCGCCTCACCTGACGGCGCCGTAGATGTTCTGGTCGAGGCCGCCGGCGTTCGGGCAGGTGTCAGCCCCGAAGGTGCCGTCGGGGTTGGCGGCCCGGCACTGCAGTACGTCGAAGCCGTCCACCCCGTCGACCGGGTAGCGCGGATCGGTGCCCGGGACAACATCCCGGTGATCCGTCCAGGTCATGAACACCGTCGTTCCCGAGGCCGCGATGTAGTTGTAGTCGCCGAAGAACGGCACGTCGCGGTCACCGAACTGCTCGTACTGCGGCATCGTGCGAGCCGTCGTCACCTCGCTGGTCGTCCAGCTCGCGCCATCGTCCGCCGATGCGGCATAGAAGGCGGCAAGTCCGGGACCAGCGGATACCGAACCCGGCGGATTCGCCGGTACGGCGCGGTTGCCCACCGGAACGCTGCGGAAGTCGCGTCCGCCCGGACCCACCGCGGCGTCGAACCGGCTGTCCTGCCAGACCGCGTGCAACCGCCCGGCCTCCGCCACGATGTCGGGGAAGTACTGGTGGCCGCGCGCCTGCGAGTCGATCCGCGCCGGTGTGGACCACGTCGCGCCTCCCGTAGTTGTGCGCAGGAAGTAGATCGACGCCTGGCTGCCGACGCCGGGAGTGATCGTGCCGTACGTCGTCCCGGTGGACGTCTGCGTACCGGGGACGGTCCCGTCGTAGACCACGAACACTTCGTCCGGATCACCGGAGGTGGTCGGATCGGCGGTGATCCGCACCTGCGAGTTTGCCCGGTGGAACACGTAACCGGACTGGCAGGCCAGCGGCCCGTCCCCGCAGTCACGCGCGAACGCCCGCGGCTCCGGACTTGCGCAGGCACCTGGTGTGCCGTCGCCGACGAGGCACGTGTCGTACTTTGCCTGGCCGTAGGCAGGAGCCGAGACGGTCTGGTCGCCCGGGTCCCAGCCGATGAAACCAGTCGCCACGGCCGGCTTGGTGAAGGACTTGCCGCCGTTTTCCGACTTCACCCACGCCACGGCGTTGCCCTGCAGTTGCCCCTGGTTCGCGCGGAACTCGAACTGCCGCCACGCGACGTAGACGTCACCGTCCCGGGTGACCGCGATGTCGCAGAACTGGCTGCCGTGCACCGACTCCGACACCTTCTGGCTGCGGAAGGTCCGGCCGCCGTCGCTCGAGCGGGCCAGGAACACGCCGTTGTTCGGGCCGCTCGCGGTGAAGCGTGCCCAGCAGACGTAGACGTTGCCCGCGTACGGGCTGTCCGCGCCGCGGTCCACCTCGAGCTGGATTTTGTCGTGGAACAGGCCTTGGAAGATCGGGCTCGGCGTTCCCCGCTCGACCAGGGTGGTGAACTGGTACGACGGGGCGGCGCCACCTGGCCAGCTGTACCTGGCGACCCAGATCGAGCCGAGTGCCGGCCTTTCGCGGTTGAAGCCGATGCCGGCGTAGTAGAGGTGTCCGTCGTTGTCCCAGGCCTGCACCGGGTCCCCGGCGTTGCTGACGCCGATCCGTTGCAGCGGGGACGCAGTACCGGCTGGTGAGGTGTCCCCGGGATAGCCGGGTAGCAGGCTGTTGGTCCACGACGTGCCGCCGCTACCCGAGTAGTAGAAACCTGCCCAGGTGCCGCCGGTAGTCGGGACCGTGCAGTAGTCGTTGGAACCCGAGCTCATCAGCGCCGGATTGTGCGGTGCCACGCTCGCGGCTGGTTCGTTCTGCTGCCTGTTGTTGATCGAGCAGGCGGCCAGCACCGGGTCGGTGCCGCCGTCGTACCGCACGTAGGTGCGGTCACTTACCGCTACGTCTCCTGGCGCCGCGCCAGCGGGTACGGACAGCAGCGGCGCCATCAGGCCGGCGCAGAGTACACCGGCCACCACAAAACGCTTCACGACTTCCCCTTGAGCCAAACCCCCGAGCAGTTCGACACAGTGCGACCGCCCGATGCACTGGACGGCAGCGACAGCTACGCGCAGCTCTTCTCACAGGAGACGTCCGACACTCTCAACTGTCAACAACCCGGCCAGGTGGCCGGGCTGGCGCTACTTGTCGCGGTCGCCGCCTGGGACCCACAGGACGTCGCCGCCGGAGGACAGGTTCGCCACTCGGCCAAGGATGAAGAGCAGGTCGGACAGGCGGTTCAGGTACGTGATGGCGAGCAGGTTGACCGTCGGACCGTGCGCCTCGACTGCCGTCCAGGCGGTGCGTTCTGCGCGGCGGGTCACCGTGCGGGCGACGTTCAGGTACGCCGCGCCCGGCGTACCACCGGGGAGGATGAACGAGCGCAGCTTGGTCAGCCGGTTGTTGTACTCGTCGCACCAGCCCTCGAGGCGGTCGATGTAGTCCTGGGTGATCCGCAGCGGCGGGTACTCCGGGTCCGGGGTGATCGGGTTGCACAGGTCAGCGCCGACGTCGAACAGGTCGTTCTGGATCCTGGTCAGCAGCAGCACCAGCGAGCTGTTCAGGTGCCCGGCCGCGATCGCGACGCCGATCGCGGAGTTCGCTTCGTCGACGTCCCCGTACGCCGCCACCCGCGCATCCGTCTTGGAAGCCTTGCTCATGTCGCCCAGGCGGGTCTCGCCGGCGTCGCCCGTCCGGGTATAGATCCGCGTCAAGTTCACAGCCATGTCACGGCACTCTACGCAAGGCTGGAATCCCGAGCCGATACAGTCAGCAGGTGGAACGGTTTCGAATCGCAGGTGAGGCACGGCTCGAGGGCACTGTCGAGGTGGCAGGCGCGAAGAACAGCGTGCTGAAGCTGATGGCGGCGGCACTGCTGGCGGAGGGTACGACGACGCTGCGGCAGGTGCCCAGCATTCTCGACGTCACCTTCATGGCCCAGTTGCTGGACACCCTGGGCTGCTCGGTGAAGGTCGACGCGGACACCGCGAGCGCGACGATCGCGGTCCCGGCGGAGATCGGTCACCAGTGTGACTACGAGCTGGTCCGCAAGCTGCGGGCGTCGATCTCGGTGCTCGGGCCGCTGCTCGGCCGCTGCGGCCGCGCCGAGGTGGCGCTGCCGGGTGGCGACAACATCGGCTCGCGCGGTCTCAACATGCACGTCGCCGGCCTGGAGGCGATGGGCGCGAAGGTCCACATCGAGCACGGCTTCGTGATCGCCGAGGCGCCGCAGGGGCTGCACGGGGCCGAGGTCTGGCTGGACTTCCCGAGTGTCGGCGCGACCGAGACGATCATGATGGCCGCGGTGCTGGCCAAGGGCACCACGGTGATCGAGAACGCCGCCCGCGAGCCGGAGATCCAGGACATCGCCGCGATGCTGGTCGAGATGGGCGCGCAGATCGACGGCGCCGGGACGCCGCGGATCGAGGTGACCGGCGTGGCCGGGCTGCTGAAGCCGGTCGAGCACGTCACCGTGCCGGACCGGATCGTGTCCGGCAGCTGGGCGTTCGCCGCCGCCATCACCAAGGGTGACGTGACGATCTCCAACGGTCACGCCGAGCATCTGGAACTCCCGCTGGACAAACTGCACAAGGCCGGCGCCGAGATCACCCTGCTGAACCCGGGCTTCCGGGTCCGGATGGACGACCGCCCGAAGCCGGTCGACGTGGTCACGCTGCCCTACCCGGGGTTCGCGACCGACCTGCAGGCGTTCGTGATCGCGATGAACGCGGTCAGCGACGGCGCGGCGATGGTCACCGAGAACCTCTTCGAGGGCCGGTTCACCTTCGCCCAGGAGCTCACCCGGCTCGGCGCGCAGATCCAGACCGACGGCCACCACGCCGTCGTCCGGGGCGTGCCGCGGCTGTCCGGTGCTCCGGTGGTCGCCAGCGACATCCGTGCGGGGGCCGCGCTGGTGATCGCCGGCCTCGCCGCGGAGGGCGAGACGCTCGTCTCCGCCGCCCATCACGTGCACCGCGGCTACACTGACTTCGCCGGCAACCTGCGCCGCCTGGGCGCCGACGTGACCGTCGAGCCGGACGACGCCGAGCTCTACTGGAACTAGATGGCTTAGGGTCAGGCGCATGACTGACCGCGTGATCAAGCCCGTCGGCCGTGGATTCCTCTTTCTCGACTCGCATCCGGTGGGATGCGAGCAGCTCGTCAAAGGGCTGACCGAGCAGGTCGAGGCGCGCACACCCGAGCAGCGCCCGGTTGCGCTGGTGATCGGCTCCAGCTCGGGCTACGGTCTCGCCGCGACCGTCGCCGGGCTGGCGCGCTACGGCATCGACGGGATCGGCGTCTCCTTCGAGAAGGCCGCGACAGTACGCCGTACCGCGTCCGCCGGCTGGTATCGCACCGCAGCCACTGCCGCGTACGCCGAGAGCGTGGGCAGCAACTTCCACTTCCTCAACGCCGACGCCTTCGCTGACACGACCAAGAGCGAAGTGCTCGACCTGCTGCAGGAGAAGTTCGGGGGAGTCGACTACCTGATCTACAGCGTCGCCGCACCGCGTCGCGTCGACCCACGCACCGACACGACGTACCAGTCGGCCATCAAGGCCATCGGGCAGCCGGCCCGGACCAAGAGCCTCGCGTACGACGCGGGCGAGCCGGTCCTGCAAGAGGTCGGCATCGAGGTCGCCACTGACGAAGAGGTGGCCGACACGGTCCAGGTGATGGGCGGCGAGGACTGGTCCCGCTGGGTGGACGCCCTGGAGGAGCGCAAGCTGCTCAAGGACGGCTTCAGCACCGTCGCGCTGACCTACATCGGCTCCGAGCTCACCGGCCCGATCTACCGGCAGGGCTCGATCGGTGCCGCCAAGACCCACTTGGAAGCCACCGCACGCACCCTGTCCGAGCGCGACGGCGTAGAGGCCCGTACGTCGGTCAACGGCGCCGCCGTCACGCAGGCGTCATCCGCGATCCCCGGCATCGGCCTGTACGTCAGCCTGCTCCACAAGGTGCTCGGCGACGACCTGCAGACGCCCATGCAGCAGTCGATCGCGCTGTGGGACCAGTTGATCGGTGAGAAGCCGCTGGACCTCGATGAGGACGGCCGCATCCGCCTGGACCGCTGGGAACTGGCAGACGACGTACAGGCCGCAGTACGGGCCCAGTGGGACGCTGCAACCCAGGAGAACATCGCAGACGTCGCCGACACCGTCTGGTTCTACGAAGAAGTCCGCCGCCTCTACGGCTTCGACGTAGCCGGCGTCGACTACGAGTCCCCCGCAGAGGTCGACGTGGAGTGGCCTACAAAGGCTTGAACGACACCATTTCGAGGATTAGGTCGCCTGCGTCATCGGAGGCGCCCAGGTCGATGGTGGCGGTGATGCGCCAGTCGTGGTTGCCTTCCGGGTCGTCGATGATCTGCTGGACCTCCCAGTAGCCGGGGTGCTCCTCGACCATGAAGAGGGCCGGGCCGCGGGCGGCAGGGCCGGTGCCGAGTGTGCTGTGCTCGGCGTAGTACGCAGTACCGGCTTCTGCCCAGCGGGCGGCGTCCCAGCCGGAATCGGCGTCCAGTTGGCCCAGCTCGGCCCAGCGGTGCAGTGAGACCAGCTCGACCCGGCGGAACATCGCGTTGCGGACCAGCACCCGGAAGGCCCTGCTGTTCAAGGTGATCCGGCGCGGACCGGCCGGGACCGGGGCGGCGACCACCTCGTCGCTCGGGTTGGTCAGCTCCTCCCACTCGTCGAGCAGGCTGGAGTCGGTCTGCCGGACGACCTCGCCGAGCCACTCGATCAGGTCGGTGAGGTCCTCGTTGGTCTTGTCCGGCGGGACGGTCTGCCGCAGCGCCTTGTACGCGTCGCTGAGGTAGCGCAGGACGATGCCCTCGGAACGCGCCAGACCGTAGTACTGGATGAACTCGCCGAACGTCATCGCCCGCTCGAACATGTCCCGGACCACGGACTTCGGCGACAGCCCGGCCTCGGCGATCCACGGGTGGGTCTGCCGGTAGATCTCCAACGTTGCCTCGAGCAACTCCTCGAGCGGCTTCGGCCAGCTGATCTCCTCCAGCAGCTCCATCCGCTCGTCGTACTCGATGCCGTCGGCCTTCATCCCCTGCACGGCCTCGCCCTTGGCGTGGTGTAGCTGCGCCATCAGGATCGCGCGCGGATCCTCCAGCGTCGCCTCGACCACCGAGACCACGTCGAGCGCGTACAGCGGGTCCTCGGGGTCGAGCAGGTCGAGCGCGGCCAGCGCGAAGGTGGACAGCGGCTGGTTCAGGCTGAAGTCCTTCTGCAGGTCGACCGTGAGCCGAAGGGTCCGGCCGAACTCGTCGGGCTCGTCCAGCCGCTCGACGACACCGGCGGTGAGCAGCGTGCGGTAGATCTGGATCGCGCGGCGGATCAGCCGCAGCTGCGCCTTCGAGTCCTCGTGGTTGTCCTGCAGCAGGTGCCGCATGCTCGCGAACGCGTCGCCGTCGCGGGCGATCACGTTCAGCAGCATCGCGTGGCTGACCCGCATCCGCGACTGCAGCGGCTCGGGATCGGCCGCGACCAGCCGGTCGAAGGTGTCCTCGCCCCAGGTGACGAACCCCTCCGGCGGCTTCTTCTTCTGCACCCGGCGCTGCTTCTTCGGGTCGTCGCCGGCCTTGGCCATCGCCTTCACGTTCTCGATCACGTGGTCGGGCGCCTCGACGACGACCGTGCCGGAGGTGTCGTACCCGGCGCGGCCGGCCCGGCCCGCGATCTGGTGGAACTCGCGCGCCTTGAGGATGCGCTGCCGGCGTCCGTCGTACTTGCTCAGAGCGGTCAGTACGACGGTGCGGATCGGGACGTTGATCCCGACTCCGAGAGTGTCGGTGCCGCAGATGACCTTGAGCAGCCCCGCCTGCGCGAGCTGCTCCACCAACCGCCGGTACTTCGGCAGCATGCCGGCGTGGTGGACGCCGATCCCGTGCATGATCAGGCGCTGCAGCGTCTTGCCGAAGCCTGGGCTGAACCGGAAGTGCCCGATCAGCTCCTTGATCTTGTCCTTCTCTTCCTTCGTGCAGACGTTGATGCTGGTCAGCGCCTGGGCCCGCTCCAGGGCGGACGCCTGGGTGAAGTGCACGACGTAGACCGGGGACTGGTGGGTCACCAGGAGCTCGGCGAGAGTTTCGTGCAGCGGCGAGGTGACGTACTTGTAGACCAGCGGGACCGGCCGCTCGCCCGACGCCACGATCGCGGTCGGCTTGCCGGTCCGCCGGGACAGGTCGATCTTGAACCGCTCGACATCGCCCAGCGTCGCCGACATCAGGATGAACTGCGCGTGCGGGAGCTCGAGCAAGGGGACCTGCCAGGCCCAGCCGCGGTCGGGCTCGGAGTAGAAGTGGAACTCGTCCATCACCACCTGGCCGACGTCGGCGGTCGCACCCTCGCGGAGCGCGACGTTGGCGAGCACCTCGGCGGTGCAGCAGATGATCGGCGCGCCGGCGTTGACCGAGGCGTCGCCGGTCAGCATGCCGACCTTGTCGGCGCCGAAGATGTCGCACAGCGCGAAGAACTTCTCCGAGACCAGCGCCTTGATCGGCGCGGTGTAGAAGGTGCGCTTGCCGTTGGCCAGCGCGGCGAAGTGCGAGCCGGTGGCGACCAGACTCTTGCCGGAACCGGTCGGGGTGGACAGGATCACGTTCGACCCGGTCATCACCTCGATCAGCGCCTCTTCCTGCGCCGGATACAGCGAGATGCCCTGCGCACCCACCCAGGTGGCGAAGGCGTCGTACAGGGCGTCAGGTTCGGTCGTTTCCGGCAGCTTCTCGGTCAGCGTCATCAGTTCCATTGTCCCGCATGGATCAGAACAGAGCTGCCACGAGGTCGACGGGGTCACGGCTGCTGGGCCAGTCGCTGACCTGGCCGTCGCCGAGTTCGACGATGCGCCAGGCACCGTCGGTACGGCGTACCAGGTCGACGGTGACGAAGGGGAGGGCCAGGTCGGTGACGAGCGGCTCGATCTCGACGATGTCGAGGCCGTCGGGGAGTTCGTCCGGGGTGTCCGGGTGGGGAGTGATGAGGGCGCAACTGCCGCCGATCCACCAGGTCCGTGCCTCCGCGCCGGTGAACTCCTCGAACCGGCGGAGGACGAAACCACCCGTGAACGCGTCGCCCCGCAGTTCCAGGAAGCGGGTCGCGACCCGCTGGACCGCTTCCCGGTCGGTGACATCGGGGATGTAGGCCGCCTCGTCCCAGTAGTGCTTCATCGATTTCACATGATCACGCAGTACTGCGGGCCCGCTGCCGAGCCGCTCGCAGACCGCGTCCAGCCCGGCCAGGTCCGGCCCCTGAGTCCAGGCGGACTCCGGCGTCAACTGCTTCAACGCGTCGTACCAACCCGGTAGCTCGTGCGCTGTCTTGTACTCGTCGGCACTGGTCCTCAGCGTCACCCGCCGAGCGTCGAGCGCCTTGGCGAACCCCTCGTACTCGCCGGCAGACATCATCCAGCCGCGATAAACAGCGTCATCACCACCCGCCACTCCGGCAACAGCCTCGTCCGGCCGGCTCAACGCATCGTGGTCGATCTTGGCGACGGCGATCCCGCGCTCTCGCGCAGTAGCAGCCTGCGCGGCGAAATGCGGATCCACCCGACGCGGATTGAGCGGGTCCCCGGGTACCAGCAGCATGCCCTGAATTGTCCCTGCCGGATCAGCTGTCCGCTCACCTTTTCCGCGCGCCAGGCCAACGACTTCCTGCTGTAACCGGCGGAAACACAGCCGATCACTGGGCCTTGTAGCTTCACCGGCGTGACAACTTCGTCGTCCTCGTCGTCCTCGTCGTCCCGACGCCGGGTCCGGTTGTGGTTCGGTCAGCACCAGATCGCCGACTACATCGGCCAGCCGGCCCATGCCGACCGCTACGAGGCCGCCATGCGCCGCCGCTTCCCCGGCCTGCAGATCACCAACGAGGCCCTCCGACGGGCCGAAGGACAGGATGTACTGCCCGGCAGGTAGTGCACTTGCGCCTCAGCGAAGTCGCGATATGCGGCGTCACGCAGGTGCACTACCTGTCGTTCGGCACAGTTACTTCAGCGGATGGTGCGGGGAGGGGGTTTGGGTTTCTCGTCGGTCCAGCCGGACTCGAGGACGACGCTGGCGCCGGACTTGAGGCCGCCCTGTTCCGAGCTCAGCAACCGCCCGGTCGACGGGTCGATGATGTAGGCGAGGCGACCGTCGCCGAGCGTCGTCATCCGGCTGCCGGGCTTGACCGTCTTGTCCCAGTCCAGGCTGATCCGGGTACCCGTCCGGCCGATCGCGTCCCGCACGTTCTCCTTGAACTCGACGCCGGGCAGCATCGACAGCACCCGCAGTGCGGCCCCCCGCAGCTTCGGCGGCGACGGCATCTCGAACAGCAGCCGCCCCGCCGCGCCGAAGACCTGGTAGTTGATCACGTCGGCCGTCGCGCCAGGCTGCGGATTCGCCGCCAGGACGGCCCGCAGCTTCACCGGATCGGTCGGCAGGTTCTGGATCACCTGCGCGGTCACCGGCTTCACCCCGCTCAGGTAGTAGCCCGGCGGTACCTGGTCGAACGTCATCTTGTGCACGACCGGCTCACCCGGCGCCATCGTGACGGGGTCCTTCTCATAGGACAGTTGCCATTCCTTCGGCGAGCCCTGCGCCCGCCACTTGGCCGCATCCGCGGGACTCGCCGGCCGCGCTCCGAGATCGACCCACCCGAACCACGACTCGACACCCTGCTTCCCCGGCATCCAGCTCTCGGTGATGTTCCGCCGCTCGATCCGGTACTTCGGTGAGCCGACCGTCGTCGTACCCCGCAACTGCAGGCTGCGGACTCGGTAGTACTTGCCGGACACCTTCTCGTTCTGCTCCTGCTTGACGGCGACCGCGAGCAGCACCTGGCTGGCCGTCATCAACCGCGGCGTCGGTGTGATCGTGCTCGGTACCGGAGCGGCGTCAGGACCTGAGCCGGGCGGCAGTACGAGGGGCGCGCCGAGCGCAACGAGCGCCACTGCGGCAGCGGTTGCCGTGATAGCCATCCCGACTCGGCCGGTCCGCGCAGCGGCGTACCAGCGATCGCGGCGGCGTACGGTCTCGGCCTCGCGGACCAGCGCCTGGACCTGCTGCCGCGCCTTGGCGGTCACCTCCGCCGACGGCTCGGGCTGCTCGGGGAATGCGGTGCGGAGCTTGTCGAACTCGTCCATGTCAGGCCTCGTCACGCGTTGCGGTCGGATCGGTGTGGCCGAGGTGTTCGCGGACCACCCGGCGGGCCCGGGACAGGCGTGAGCACACCGTCCCGTAGGCGATCCCGAGCGCCGCCGCGACCTCGTCGTACGTGAGTTCACCGAGCGCCACGAGCATCAGTACTTCGCGGTCCTTCGCGGACACCTTGGCCAGCGCGGCGGCGAGTTCGCGACTCGCGCCCTGCGCGGTCACCTGGTCGGCGACACGTTGCTCGTGCCCGCTGGACGGAGCCGGCGGCGGCAGCTTGGCCGTCGCCCGCCACGCCCGTACTTCGTCCCGGCGGTGCCGGCGGATCAGGTTGGTGGCGATCCCGAACAGCCAGGCGCGCACGACTCCGTTGCGGCTGTCGAACTTCGCGCGCTGCCGGAACGCGACCAGGAACGTCTCG
Organism: Kribbella sp. CA-294648; assembly: GCF_050943845.1. Classification (NCBI taxonomy): domain Bacteria; kingdom Bacillati; phylum Actinomycetota; class Actinomycetes; order Propionibacteriales; family Kribbellaceae; genus Kribbella; species Kribbella sp. CA-294648. The sequence goes on along the minus strand of NZ_CP191981.1, from coordinate 6,366,761 downwards.
GCCGCCAGGTCGTCGGCCAGGTCGCTGCCGAGCCGGCGGGCGACGTACGAGTGCACCTGCGCGAAGTACCGGTCGAAGATGGTCGTGAACCGGTCCGGCTCACGCGCCGACGCTTCGAGTGCACGGGCGTCCTCGTCGGGCACGCCGGCCGCGGTACTGCGAGACGCCACGGGCCGGCCGGGTAACGCCAGCGTCGCCAAGGCGAGGTCGGGCGCCATCGGACTCCTCACACTGCCGGCCGGGTGTTCGCCGGGATCCGTGGATCCCGGGGCAGCGCTCGTGCTGCCGCCCGGCTCACACTGTTCTTGTCCGATGTCCCCAGAACCCTTCTCGACCCCTTTGACGTGTCCGCGACGATGACGCGCGGCGGTGCGGTCCGGAGTACAGGGAGCGGGAAAGTTTGCGATTGCCCCGGGGGAGCGGGCTGCCGGGCAGGCTCAGGAGGCGTCGAGGAAGCCGCGGGCGGCCGCCTCGTCGGCGGGCCAGACGTAGACCGACCAGCCGTCCTTCGTCCGGGCGGCGGTCGCCTTGATGCCGAGATCCTTCAGCATCGACACCTTCACCCGGGCTTCGTTGTACGTGCGCAGCGTGCTCACGTCGACGAGCAGGCCGAAAGTGTCCTTTTCGGCCGGGGTGTAGTCAGTACGGCGCACCAGCGACCCGCCTTTGGCCTTGGAGAACGCCCAGCGGGTGAGCAGCACCATGCCGCCGATGAGCGCGATCGCCACCAGCGGGAAGAGAAAGTAGTGCTCCGCGAACACGGACACATTGTCTCGCGAAATGGAAGGTCGTGAACTCTTGGCAACCTTCCGTGTCGCCAGGGAGTCTTTACCAACACACGCTGCAAGCGCGGCCGATACTCGGGGGCCGCCGGAAGAGCGGAGGGCACGGACATGCTCGCACCGACCCACGACGCAGTACGAGACGACGCAGTACGAGACAAGGAAAACGTTGTCCGCCTGGCCGGACTGCTGGACGTCCGCTCGGTCGGCGACGCCCGCCAAGCGATCAACCAGCTGATCGACAACTCCGAGGGCGACGTCATCGTCGACCTGGAAGCACTCGACGCCCTGGACGCGACCGGCCTGGGCCTCCTGGTGGCAACCCACCGCCGCACCCAGCTCCTCGGCCGGCAGTTGGTCCTCCGTCACCCCCTCCCGTCCGTCATCCGCATCCTCGCGGTCACCCGGCTGCACCGAATCCTCCACGTCGAACGAACCCCACTACCGATATCGGCCTAGCCCCTACGCCTCACCAGCTCCTCCCCGCCGCTCGTCAATCGCAGCGAGGGCGCTCCCGCGCATGCCCAACTCGCGCGGCAACCGATTCCCTCGGCGTGTCCTGGCCGCCGGTCGGGGTTGTGCGTGCGTGGACATCCGCCCGACACCGCTGCTAGCGGATGCGGCCGCCTTCGGTGATCAGCCACTCGCCGGTTTCCCAGTCGTTCGGGCTGTCTTCGAGGCGGTAGCAGAGGTCGAAACGGATGCTGAGGCCTGGCCAGGGGTGACGGATCTCCACGACGCGGAAGATCTCGTCGAGGTCGGGGAAGGTGATGCCTTCGGGGTCGGGGAACAGGCTCTCCAGGTCTGCTCGGGTCAGGTCGGTCCAGAGGGCGAACTGCCACTGGGTGCGCGTCAGCCACTCGTCGTGAACCACTTCGAAGCGAGGCTCGCGGCCGACGACGAAGTTGTGGATGTCGTCGCGAAGTTCGTCAGCCGACGACGGGAGGACGAACGGCCACGGCTCGCCGGTGGGATACCGGTACATCGTGGCGGTGGCGGCGATTGCGGTTACTAGTTCTCCCCACTGCTCGGGCGATGTCACCCGGGCGGGCAGATTCACACCGGTGTGATCGACTCGCTGCACGTGGCCGCGGAGGCGACGGGCCAGCTCCGCCAGGTCGATGGACGGCTCTGGCCGGTCGGTTGTTCCGTCGCTCCAGACGCCGATCGACCGACCGGTGTCGAAGGCGATCTCGGGCGCGGGTACGTCGACCAGTTCGAACGTCGTCGCCGGGCGCGCGCCGGCAGGCTGTGGTGGGGTGAGAGTCAGGCGGTCAACCGCGCCGGACTCGGCGTACGCCACCTCGGCGAGCAGGGTCCGCAGCTCGTCGAGAAAGGCGGATGATTCCGGCGATGCGGGCAGTCGGAAGGTGATCTCGGACAGACGCTCCATCTGTCCGACCGTAGTTCATTTCAGCCTCTCCACAGCGGTGCTGCCCCTCGGTTCTGATTGACTCGGCTGGATGCGCAGCCTGCCTCGCACGTTCCCGGCCGTCCTGGTGAGTGTCGTGCTGCTGCTCGCGGGGTGCGGATCGCAGGTTGCGGGCAGCGGCGACACGTCGCAGGCCCAGGGCATTCCCACCGAGCCCCGCTGCGGGGTGACATCAAGTACGACAGGCGTGCCGACTGCGTCCACGCCTTCCGGTACGACGAGTGCGCCCGCTACGCCCGCGCCCTCCGATACGACGAGCGTGTCCACGTCGTCCCCGGTGCCTGGGGATTCTTCCGCTGATGAGTCCGCGGTCAAGATCACCCGCGTGAGCCGCGGCGCGCCGTACTGCTTCGATTTCGACGTGACCAACGTCGGCAAGGTGCCGGCCATCTACACGGTCACCTTCACCGTTACGGCGAGTTCCGGCGAGGCGTTGGCGCATCCGGAGCACACCGTGCCGGCACTGAAACCCGGCCAGACCATGAGCCGCACCGTCACCTTGGGCGACCTTCCCCGCGCCGGGGACCAGATCCGGGCAAAGGTCCACAAGGTGAGGAGCGTCCCCGCCGCCGAAGCGCCCTCGCGGGGAGGCGCCTGCCCGCCTTCGGGGATCCGCGTGTACCTCGGTGTGGCAGACGCTGCCATGGGCCTTCGCTTCCTGAACATCAACCTGGAGAACTGCGGCAAGCGCCCCACCCGCCTCAACGGCCCCCCGCAACTCCAGCTCCTCGACGAGACCCACCTGCCGATCCGCAGCGTGAAGATCCTCCACGACGCCACCCCCATCACCACCTCGGCCTCCGAATGGGTAGCTCGTCCCTTGGTCCTCAAACCCGGCGAACGCGCCTATTCCGAACTGGTCTGGCGGAACACGGTCACCGACGGCGTCAACGTCAACAGCCCCTACGCCCGAGTCTGGGCCAACCCCAGCGCCACCCCGGTCATGCTGACCCCAGAATTCGACCTGGGCACCACCGGCAAGCTCGGCGTAAGCCCCTGGAAGAAACACCCACCCCGCTAGCCGTCAGCTCTCGGAGGCCTTCTTCAGGGTGGTGAGGGATTCGGTGAGGACGGCGTCTAGTTTTTTGTTGTTGAAGAGGAGGCCGAAGAGGGGGCCGGCCATGGATTCTTCGACGGCGACTCGGGTGGTGGTGGTGGTGGTGTCGTCGGTGGATTCGAGGGTGAAGCGGTGGACGACCTTGGCGCCGAAGGCTGCGCCGGTCCAGGCGATCTCGCGCGGGGCTTCGATGACGGCGAAGCGGGCTTTCATCTTGGCGCCGCCCTTGACCCGGGTGAAGCGGCCGTCGACGGTGACGCCGTTGTCTAGCTGGATGTCCTTCACGCCGGGCTCGAGGTTGGTGTCCCAGCTCGCGACGTCGCTCAGCTTCTCCCAGACCCGCTCGATCAGGGCCGCGATAGTGATCTCGCGGCGCCCCTGGATCGCGGCCCGGTCGTCGATCCGGCTCTTCTTCGCGTACTCCTCGTGCAGCACGGCGATCGACGGGCCGGTGTAGAACAGCCGGTTGGTCATCAGCGATCTTTCGTTAATGCAACTGCTTGTTGCAATTACGCTGGATCATGCCAACCCCGGCCGGGCCGTCCTGACAAGCACGGTGGGGTCGGCCGCCGTCCGGACGCTCGTGTCCGGAGCACAGGATTCGCCCGAGGTTGCCCAGGTACTACGAACCTTCTGGGCCGGCCGCCTCACCAAGGTCATCCCGATCGTGGAACGCGCCGTGGCCGACGGCCGCTTGCCGCAAGGAACCGACGCGATCGAGCTGATGAAATACCTTGCCGCGCCACTCTTTCACCGGGTGCTGGTGACTGCCGAGCCGGTGACGGAAGAGGATGCCGACCGCGCGGCGGCCGTAGTACTGGCTGCTGCGCGGGGAGGGGTCTTCGTTGTGATCTAAGCCGCTGGTGACACCAGTCACGAGAAGGGGACTCACAAGGGCACACAGTCCTACTCTCGGGTACATGACGACCGACAAGGCGCGGGGTGGTGGGGCGGGGAAGGCAATTGCCAGCCCCTGGGTGATGCGGACGTACGCCGGCCACTCGTCGGCGGCGGAGTCGAATGCGCTCTTCCGGCGCAACCTGGCGAAGGGACAGACCGGGTTGTCGGTCGCCTTCGACCTGCCCACGCAGACCGGGTACGACGCCGATCACCCGCTGGCGAAGGGTGAGGTCGGCAAGGTCGGCGTACCGGTGGCTCATCTGGGGGACGTCCGGGCGCTGTTCGACCAGATCCCGCTCGCGCAGATGAACACGTCGATGACGATCAATGCGACCGCGATGTGGTTGCTCGCGCTCTACCAGGTCGCCGCGCAGGAGCAGGGCGCGCTGCCGGACGAGCTGACCGGTACGACGCAGAACGACATCGTCAAGGAGTACCTGTCCCGCGGCACCTACGCCTTCCCGCCGGACGCGTCGCTGCGGCTCAGCACGGACCTGATCGCCTACACGATCTCGAACGTTCCCAAGTGGAACCCGATCAACATCTGCAGCTACCACCTGCAGGAGGCCGGCGCGACGCCCGTGCAGGAGTTGGCGTTCGCGTTGTCGACGGCGATCGCCGTACTGGACCGCGTGCGCGACGGCGGTCAGGTGCCGCCCGAGCGTTTCGGCGATGTCGTGCAACGCATCTCGTTCTTCGTGAACGCGGGCGTGCGGTTCATCGAGGAGACCTGCAAGATGCGCGCGTTCGTGCGCCTGTGGGACGAGATCTGCGTCAACCGGTACGGCGTGACCGACGCCAAGGCGCGCCGGCTGCGGTACGGCGTACAGGTGAACTCGCTCGGCCTGACCGAAGCGCAGCCCGAGAACAACGTGCAGCGGATCGTGCTCGAGATGCTCGGCGTCACCCTGTCCAAGAACGCGCGAGCCCGGGCTGTTCAGTTGCCGGCCTGGAACGAGGCGCTCGGGTTGCCGCGGCCGTGGGATCAGCAGTGGTCGCTGCGGATGCAGCAGGTGCTCGCGTACGAGTCGGACCTGCTCGAGTACGAGGACATCTTCGACGGCTCGCATGTGATCGAGGCGAAGGTGAACGAGCTGGTCGCCGGCGCGCAGGAGGAGATCGACCGGGTCCAGGCGATGGGCGGTGCCGTCGTCGCCGTCGAGAGCGGCTATCTGAAGCAGGCTCTGGTCGCCTCCCATGCCGAACGTCGGCAGCGGATCGAGTCGGGTGAGCAGATCGTCGTCGGGGTGAACAAGTTCGAGAACACCGATCCGTCACCGCTCACGGCTGATCTCGACACGGCGATCCAGACCGCGGATCCGCAGGCCGAGGCCGCCGCGTTGAAGTCGCTGGAGGAATGGCGCGCGACGCGTGACGGCAAGGCTGTCGAGGATGCGCTGACGACTTTGCGCGAGGCCGCCAAGGGCACCGAGAACCTGATGCAGGCGACCCTGAAGTGTGTCCGGGCGGGCGCGACGACGGGGGAGTGGGCAGGAGTACTGCGGGAGGTGTTCGGCGAGTACCGCGCCCCCACCGGGGTATCCGGTTCGGTGGGTGTCTCCGGTGGTGGCGAGGCGATCGCGGCCGTGCGGGAGAAGGTTTCGGCGACGTCGGAGGAGCTGGGTGGCCGGCTGCGGTTCCTGGTCGGCAAGCCCGGACTGGACGGTCACTCGAACGGCGCGGAGCAGGTCGCGGTCCGGGCCCGGGACGTCGGGTTCGAGGTGATCTACCAGGGGATCCGGCTGACTCCCGAGCAGATCGTCGCGGCCGCCGTCGCCGAGGACGTGCACTGCGTGGGGTTGTCGATCTTGTCCGGTTCGCACATGGAACTCGTTCCCCAGGTGGTCAAAGGCCTGCGCGAGGCCGGCCTCGAAGACATCCCCGTCGTCGTCGGCGGCATCGTCCCCGACGCGGACGCCCGCGCCCTGAAGGCAGCGGGCGTCGCCGCGGTCTACACCCCGAAGGACTACGACCTGACGGGCATGATGTCGAGCGTCGTAGACGTCATCCGTCGCGCCAACAGCCTCTGAGAACGGCGGACCGCCGCCACTCACTAACCTCGGGTGCCGGGCTCCGGCCAGGCGTGGCCGGGCGTGGCTTGGGTGGAACCGGCAGGTTTGTGAGTGGGGGCCGTCCGGGCCCACCGGCTAGCTTTCCTGTTTGGCGGCTATGAGGTCTTCGACTGCCTTCGGGAGGGTGGTTTCGAAGTCGAGGAGTTTGACCCAGTCGAGGGTGATGGTGATCCGGTACATCTGGTCGTAGAGCGACTCGACGCCGGCCTTCCACCCCTCGAACTGGTCTTCCGGGACGAGCTTCGCCGACGAGAGGTAGTCGGCCGGTACGCCGTCCTCCAGGCTCAGCTCGGCCGAACCGCGCAGTAGCAGCACCTTCGGCGGGAAACCCTCGGTGTCGATGGTGATCGAGACCCGCGGGTTGTGCTGCAGCGCCTTGACCTTGGCCATCTTCGGCGTGGAGAAGATGTGGATCCGCTCGCCGTCCCAGTGGAAGCCGACCGGTACGACGCGCGGGTCGCCGTCCAGCCCGATGTAAGCGAAGCGGGCCGGGATCGTCCCGGTCAACAATTGCTGCGAGTACGGCTTGGCGAGGATCTCGGCGATCTCGGTCTTGTTCATGGTGCTGTCCTCTCGGTGTGAAGGTGCTCTCAACCAGGGGACGAGGCCACGGCGACGTTCTCTACATCGCTAGGTTGGGAGAATGCCGGAAATTTTTCAGCTCGGGGCCGGGCAGGTCGAGTTGTCGGACGACGGGGCCGTCAGAGCTGTGCTGCATCCCACCCGGAAGCACTCCATGCTGCTCGACGACGGTGTCGTGCACGACCCGAGCCACTACTGGGGCAAGGGCTTCGTGATCACCGATCGCGGCAGCCACCGGTTCGACGCTCCCGACTTCACCAGGTGGCGGCAGACCGGTATCGATCTGCTCTACCGCCTCGGCGAGCTGGAGTTGCGGGTCGGCCGTCGGTTCGGGGAGCACTGGACCGAGACCTACGAAGTACGGAACACCGCGACGGAGCCGATCGCCATCGGGTCCCTCGCCGTCAGTACGCCGTACCGGGATCTCTACAGCTCCAGTCGGGAGAGCCTCAACGGAGCGGTCCATGCGCACCTGTGGACGGGTGGTGCCGACTCGTGGGCCTGGGCGGTGCCGATGGATGGCAGGGGACCCGGTCTCGGGCTGCAGCTCACGGAGGGGGAGTTGTGGGCGTACTCCATCGAGTCGCGCGACGCCGGTACCGGCAGCAACATCCGCGGTCACCTCTATCTCCACGTCACCGACCACGCCCGCGCTCCGCATGCGATGGGCGGACAGCCTCAAATCGTCCTGCAACCCGGCGACTCGTACCGCTGGACCTGGCAACTCGGCTGGTACGAAACGCTGGAGGCCTTCCATGCCACGCGCAAGCCACTCATCGACGCAAACACTCTCGTCGCCGAGATCGGTGAGTCGATCGCGATCCAGCTGGCCGACCACGCGACCGGACCGGCGTCGGTGAGCTCAGAGACACCCGGTACGCAGTACGTCGAAGCGACCGATGGCAAGCTGACCTCTCGCATCAACGTGCTCTTCCACGAGCCCTTGCGCGAGATCGTCGAGCGGCGGGTGCGTTTCGTGCTCGACCATCAGCGGCCGGTCGAGCTGAGCGACAGCCGCCGGTTCTCGTTCGTCCCCTACGACAACGAGACCGGCTTGCGCGTGCTCTCCGGTGCCTGGCGCGACTGGTCGGACGCCCGGGAACGGATCGGCACCGCATTGTTGCTCCAGGCAACGAGAGATCGCGGCTGGGGTGATCGCGACGAGCTGGACGAGGCGCTGGCGGGCTACCAGCGGTTCGTCACGGAGTACCTGCTCGCCGACGACGGGACGGTCGCCGACGACAGCCTGCACGAGAGCCGCCCGCGGCTCTACAACTTCCCGTGGTTCGCCCGCTTCTTCCTCGGTCAGGGCGACGTCCCGACGGCCGTCCGCATCATCGACCGGTACTACGAACTGGGTGGCGACCACTTCCTGGCGTTCGACCTCGGTCCGATCCTGCGCGAGCTGGCCAAGGTGCCCGAGGTCTCCGACCGGATGCGTGGCCATCTCGCCAGGCATGCCCGCGCGTTCCTCGACTACGGCGACGACCTTCCGCCGCACGAGGTCAACTACGAGCAGTCGATGGTCGCCCCGCTGCTCGAACTGCTCATCGCCGCCCACCAGGAGGCGCCCGACTCCTTCGATCCCGCCGAGCTCACCCGCCGGCTGCCCTGGCTGACCGCGTTCGCCGCGGACCAGCCCGACGTACGGCTGCGGCATGTCCCGATCCGGCATTGGGACGGCTACTGGTTCGGCCTGCTGCGGTTGTGGGGAGACGTCTTCCCGCACTATTGGTCGATCCTCAGCGCGGCCGTCTACCTGACTTGGCCACGCGACTTGCTGACGTCGACCGAGGCGGCGCAGCTCACGGACGCAGGCCGGGCGATCCTCCGGGCCAACCTGGTCAACTTCCATCCCGACGGTTCGGCGACCTGTGCGTTCGTCTATCCGAGCGCGGTCAACCATCGCCCTGCCCACGTCGCCGATCCGCTGGCCAACGACCAGGACTGGGCGCTGGTCTACGCGCTTCGTTTGGGCATCATCTGACGGACATGAGCAATACTCTGAAACTTCCTCACTGAAATCGATCTCCAGTGGTAGCGTCCTACCGTCATGACTGAGTGCCACCGAGGGGTCGGCTGACTGTGGTGGGGGACGCCGTGGTTGCGAATCTGAGTCTTGGCCGGCTGGAGCAGCAGAACCTGTCCGAGCACGAAAAGCTGTCCCGCGAAGTACTCGGCTGACCTCACGAACCGCCCCACATCCGCAGAACATCTCCCCGAAGGTCCGCCCATGCCTCGATTCGCACCCACCCGCGCTCTTCTCGCCGTGCTGTCGACGATCCTCGCAGCCGGCGCAGTCACCTTTCCTTCCACGGCGGCTCCGGCTACGGTCGCGGCGGCTGGTTGTGACGCGGGGGCGGTGGGATTCACCCCGGTCCTCCAACTCAACCTGCCCACCTCGGCGAACTGGCTCAACAAGACACCGCCGTACACGCTGAACAACACCGCCGCGATCGGCTCCGACTTCGACCGTGTCGGCTACTGCCTCGAGCTGAACGGGCCGAAGGGCGTGCAGTGGGTGTGGACGGCGATGGCGCCGTTCACCACCGACGCCAAACGCCTTGGTCTGCAAACCTTCGCGGGCCAGATCTTCCGGCAGCGGGTCAGCGACCTCGAGGTGTCCTCCAACGTGGCCGGCGTGACGAACGGGACCGGTCAGACCGGCTACCTCGAGATGTGGCCGAACCGGTACACCGGGTCCGCCGGCGGCCAGGTCCCCAACGCCTCGACCACGTACGACGCCGACGACAGCCCGACCACCGTCCTCGGCCACGGCTCGTTCCAGATCCACCAGATCGGCGGCACCAAGCCGTCGACGGTTCCCGCCAAGCCTGTGCTCTCGATCAACAGGTTCACCGAGTCGGCCACCGACGTCCTGGCACTCGGCATCGGCACAAACACCACCGGCGCACCCGACTGGACCCTGACCGACAACGCCGCCACCTACACGCAGCGCAAGCTGACCGTCTATGCCCGTCCGTCCCTGGTGACGCTGACCGAGATGCCGCAGGACCTGAAGCTGATTCCGCGCGACAGCGAGAACGGCGCGAACCCCGTGGTGGCCGGCCAGGTCACCGCTGCCGGGATCGAGCAGGTGGAGCTGCGCGTCACCGGCAACGGCGAGACGCGGACGTTCACCGCTCCGGCCTCCGCGCCGTTCCGGTTCACGCCGCGCATCGAGGCCGGCTTGTGGGACTACACCTTCGCGCTGAAAGCCGTCGGCCCTGGCATCGAGCGGGTCGTGGCCAGACGCCGAGGCATCGTCTCCGGTGACGCGTACGTAGTACAGGGGCAGTCCAATGCGGCAGCGGCCAAATACGCCGGCGCGGCGAATGTCGAGGAATCGCGATATCTCAGGAGCTTCGGCACGTCGAACGCAGACTCGCCCCTCTCCGGCGCCGACCGCGTCTGGCACTACGCGACCGGGGACGTGACCAAGCAGCCCGGCTCGGCCGGTCAGTGGGCGATCCGGATGGGCCGCCGGATCGTCGACACCTATGGGGTTCCGGTGGCGCTGTTCAACGGCTCCCACGGAGGGAAGCCGATCAGCTTCTTCCAGCGCGACGACACCGCCCCGAACGACCGGACCACGAACTACGGACGCCTGCGCAGCCGCTTGCAGGCCGCGGGCGTGCTGAGCAGGGTCAAGGGCGTGCTCTGGTACCAGGGCGAGGCAGAAAGCGACAACGCCGGCGTCCACATCTCCGGCTTCAACACACTATTGGCGGACTGGCGAACAGAGATGAGTACTGCGAAGTACTACGTCTACCAGGTCCGCACCTCACCGTGTAAAAACACGACGACCATCAACCTCCGCGAGGCGCAGCGCAAACTCGGTGACACCCACAACGTCACCTTGCTGTCGACGACCGGGTTGTCCGGCCACGACGGCTGCCACTACGCCTACGCGAACGGCTATCGCGAGCTGGGCGACCAGACGTTCGCAGTACTGGCCAGAGACCTGTACGGCGGTCCGTCGGCCGGCGTGGCTCCGCCGAACCCGGCCGGTGTCACCAAGAGCGGCACGACTCTCACGGTGAAGCTCCGGTCGGCCGACCCACTGACGGTGGACGCCGGAGCCGGCGCCGACTTCCGCCTGGTCGGCTCCACCGTCAGCGTCAACTCAGTGGCCTACCAAGCCGGCGGCTCACTCAAACTCACCTTGTCCGGTACGCCGACCGGTGCGACCGCGCTGGTCTACCAGGGGCACCTGAAGGCGGGGCCGTGGATCACCAACGCCACCGGCACCGGCCTGCTCGCCTTCAGCCTGCCGATCACCTGACCGGCTCGGGGTGCCGGCGAGGCCGGATAGTCCTGGCCCGGGTGACGAATGAGCGGCTCGGAGTCCGCGAGGGTTAACCCATCCACGCTCTGTACGCCGACATGGCCAGCCGCGGTCGGGGTTGGATCGCGCGACGTAGGAGCGGAAACACGGGTGGGTGGGAGCGGTCGAACGGGCACGCGAAGTAGGAGCGGGCGTCGGAGGGCGCGTGGGGGCAGCCCAACTGCCTCCGCTGCGTGCGTGGGGTCAACCCAGCTTGGCGTAGGCGCGGACTGGGAAGGTTCCTAGGTCGGAGATGCGGGGGGCGGTGGCGGTGAAGTTGGCGCCGGTGGGTGGGACCTCGGAGAGGGCGGTTAGGTGTTCGACTATGGCTATGCCGGCGGCTAGGAGGAGGGTGTGGGCGGGGCGGGTGCCGTCGGTCATGTCGTCGATGTTGGCGGCGTCGATGCCGACCAGGACTGCGCCGTTCGCGATCAGCCATTCGGCGCCGTCGCGGGTCAGGAAGTGGGGGTTCTCGACGTACTGCGGTGTGCCGAAGTGGGCGTCGTCGCCGGTGTGCAGCAGCACTGCCTTGCCGGCTACGTCGTACGTCGCCAGGGCGGCCGCGTCGATCCCGAGCCGGCCGCTGTCCTCCACCCGGACGACGACCGCGGGCAGGTCGGCGGTGCGGTCGAGGCTGAAGCCGGTGAGGTCGTGGCCGTCGGGGTAGCGGTGGTACGGGCTGTCCATGTAGGTGCCGGTGTTCGTCACCATCGTGATCAACCCGATCTCGAACTCCGTCCCAGGCGCATAGAGCTCCCGCGACGCCTCCCGCGTCAGCTGCTTGCCCACCACCGGACCAGGCAGGTTCGGCAGCGTCACCATGCCGTCGTGGATGACATGACTGAGCTCCACAAACTGCGCCCGCCCGCCGCTCGCCTGACCGCCGGCGGCCGGCCCACCGCGCGTGCCCTTGTGGGCGGCCTCGACAATCTCCAGGTTGGTGAGCTCCACATCGCCGGCCATCAGCAGCCCGAGCGAGTCGAGGAAGAGCTCGCCGATCTCAGCCTCGGTCACCTCCGCCGAAGGAACGTCGACAAGGAACCCCTGGGCCTGCAGCCCGCCGCCGTTGGTGAACGTGACGGTAGCGTCGAAGCGCGCGCGATAGGTGGTCATGGCAACCATCCTCACCCATCGCGCGCGGCCTCAGGCAACACGTCTCTCCACCTGAGCCAGCCGAGCTCAGCGCAGCCCCGGCAGCAGCTCCCGCAACGCGTTCGACGTGTAGTTGTGCAGGCTGGTGCCGTAGGAGATGCGGGTGGCGCCGAGCGCGATCAGCTCGGCCGGGGTCGGACCGTTCGGCTTGGCGTGGGCGTTGATCGGGCCGCCGATGTCATCGACCAGCCTCTTCAGTACGTCCAGCGGCGCCAAGATCGGGTAGACGCAGTCGGCTCCGGCGCGGCGGTAGGCCCGGCCGCGGGCGATCGCGTCCTCGACGGTTCCACCCGCGATGAAGTCGTCGACGCGGGCGTTGATGACCAGGTCCGCACCCGCTGTCGCCCGTACTGCGCCCAGGTAGTCCGCCTGCTGCTGGACATCCACCAGTACGTCGAGGAGTGAGTCCTCCAGGTTGCAGCCGACCGCACCGGTCTCCAGCAGCCGCTCGGCGAACTCCTTCGGGTCCAGCCCGTAGCCAGCCTCCATGTCGGCCGTCACCGGTACGTCGACCGCGCGCACGATCCTGGCGACGGCTTCGAACATCTCAGCCGGTGGGGTGAGCTGGCCGTCGTCGTACCCGAGCACCCGGGCGACCGCACCACTGCTCGTGGCGATCGCCGGGTAACCCGCTTCGGCGATGATCCGGGCGCTGACCGGATCCCAGGCATTCGGCAGGACCAGTGGGGTCGGGCCGTGGTGCAGGGCGCGGAAGGTCTCCGCGGTCGTCGCGTCTGACTTGGTCATCGCCGTCAGCTCGGGTTGTAGTGGCCGGGCTCGATGCGGCAGGTGACGCCGACCCGGTTCCACGCGTTGATCATGATGATCAGGCCCATCAGCTGGGCCAGCTCCTTCTGGTCGAACGCATCGGCGGCGATCTGGTACTTCTCGTCCGGCACGTGGTCGACGCTGATCAGCGTCATCGCCTCGGTCAGCTCGAGCGCGGCCTGCTCCTGCTCGGTGTAGAACTTGCGCGCCTCGCGCCAGGTGGCGACGAGGTTGAGCCGCTGCTCGGTGTCACCCTCGTGCCGCGCGTCCAGCGTGTGCATGTCCAGGCAGTAGGCGCAGCCGTTCAGCTGGGAGGCGCGGATCCGGACCAGGTGCGCCAGCTTCGGGTCGATCCCGAGCGCCGAAACCTCGTCCAGCGCGATCAGCGCCTGGTAGAACTCCGGCGCGTGCGTGGCGATCTTGACTCTGCGAACTGTCGTTGTCCTCATACAAAGAAACCTAGGCGCAGATCGGCCCAGGTGTATGGTCCACTTCCATGGAGGATCCGAGGGCCAATTCACCAGCCGGCGCCGACCTGCACCTGGATCTCGGCGGCACCCGCGGCCGCAGCGACCTGGTCCACGCCCTGCACGAGTCGATCCGCACCGGCCGGCTCCCCGCCGGCACCCGGTTGCCCTCGTCCCGCACGCTCGCCAAGGACCTCGGTATCGCCCGCAACACCGTCGCCGACGCCTACGGCCAGCTGGTGGCCGAGGGCTGGCTCACCGCCCGCCAAGGCTCCGGCACCGAAGTAGCCGACCGAATCCTTCCCGCCGCCACGCCGGCCCTCTCCGAGACCCCGCAGCCCCCGAGCTACCGGTACGACCTGACACCAGGGTCGCCGGACGTGTCGACCTTCCCGCGCGGCGAGTGGCTGGCCGCGGCGCGGAAGGCGATTCCGGCCGCACCCAACGCAGCGTTCGGCTATGGCGACCCGCGCGGCCGGATCGAGCTGCGGGAGAACCTCGCCGACTACCTCGCCCGCGCCCGCGGTGTCTGGGCCGATCCCGAGCGCATCGTCATCTGCTCGGGCTACGTCCAGGCGCTCAACCTGCTGACCGACGTACTGCGCCAGCAAGACGCGACGACCATGTCCGTCGAGGAGTTCGGCTACAGCCTCCACTGGGACGTCATCCGCTTCCGCGGGCTCCAACCCCACCCCGTGCCCGTGGACGAGCAGGGAGTCCGCGCAGACCTGCTCACTGGCCAGGCGGCTCTCCTCACCCCGGCACACCAGATGCCGTTGGGAGTACCGCTGGCGCCAGACCGGCGTACGGCGGCTGTCGAGTGGGCCCGCCAGACAGGCGCAGTACTCATCGAAGACGACTACGACGGCGAGTTCCGCTACGACCGCCAGTCGGTGGGAGCACTGCAGGCACTGGACCCGGAGCGAGTCGTCTACACCGGTACTGCGAGCAAGAGCCTCGCCCCGGCCCTCCGACTCGCCTGGATGGTGTTGCCGGAGCACCTGATGGAGCCCGTGCTGGCCGTGAAGCACACCACCGACCTGCTGACCGCCACACTCGACCAGCTGGTCCTGGCTGAGTTCATCGCCTCCGGGCACTACGACCGCCACGTACGCCGTACTCGCCAGCACTACCGTCGTCGCCGTGACCACCTGGTCGAGTTGCTGGCCGTGCGGGCACCCGGTGTCAAGGTGGCGGGCATCTCGGCCGGCCTGCACGTCCTGCTCGACGTACCGAGCGACGCGGCCGACATGGTGTCCCGCGCCAAGCGCCAAGGCCTCCTGGTCGCTTCGCTCGACAACTACCGCTTCACGCCCGACCCAGCCGCCCGCCAAGCCCTCATCGTCGGCTATGGCACCCCACCGGACCACGCCTACAACGGTGCCCTCGACCTACTCTGCCAAGTCCTCGCGGTCTAAAACCTTGGCCAAGGCGCGGATGTCCTCGGGCCCTACCCGGCAGCAACCGCCGACGTACTCCGCTCCGGCCGCCACCCATCCCGGCGCCGACGAGGTGGAGTCCGACGCGCCGCCGGTCCAGCGGCGACCCCCAGCGTCCCATCCTTCGCCACTGTTGGGGTAGGCAACCACTGGCTTTCCACTCACCGCGGCGGCGAGTTCAACCGCCCCTTGGACATCCTCCGGTGCGCAACAGTTGACGCCGACGGCAACGAGGTTCGTACTCCGGAGGGCGAACGCTTCCTCGAGCGGCTGGCCGGCGCGAGTGCGAGTGCCGGCCGCCGAGTACGAAAGCCAAGCAGGAAAGGCGATCTCGTCGATCAGCTCGACCAGCACCTCTGCCTCATCGAGATCAGGGATCGTCTCGACGGCCAGCAGGTCGGGGCCTGCGGCAACCAGCAACTCCAGCCGCGGCCGATGGAAGTCCCGCAGGAACTGCTTGCTCACGCCGTACCGGCCCCGGTACTCCGATCCGTCGGCGAGGACCGCGCCGTAAGGACCAACCGACGCTGCCACAAACCGCTCCTGCCCATCAACGGCCAACGAGTCGCGGACTCCCCGAGCAATGGCGACGCTGGAGCTGATCAACCGTTCTGCCTCGTCGCGTGGCACGCCCGCCTGGCCGAAGCCGGAAACACTCGCCTGGTAGCTGGCCGTCGTCGCGAAGCTGGCGCCTGCTTCGTAGTACGACCGATGCACCGCCGCGATCTCGCCCGGCGCGTCCTTCAGCAGCCGCGCCGACCAGAGCGCATCGGAGAGATCGTGTCCGCGATCTTCCAGGGCGTTCGACATTCCACCGTCGAGGATGTGCACAGCTCAGCCTTCCCGAACCAGTTCGAGTACTTCGTCCGCGCAACCCCACGACAGCGTGACACCGGAGCCGCCGTGACCGTAGCAGTGGATGACGCGGCGGTCGCCGGTGCGGACGGCCTCGCAGCGGACCGAGGGCCGGGCCGGGCGCAGGCCGACCCGGCGCCGGAGGACTTTCGCCTTGCGGAGTTGGGGAATCAAGGAAGCGGCACGGTCGAGGATCTGCTCAGTGGTCTTGGCGTCGACGGTGAGGTCCCAGTTGTCGGGCTCCGCCGTGCCGCCCACGATGATGTCGTTGGACCGGGGGAGGGCGAAACACAGGTCCTGCGGGCCGTGGTCGGCCAGCATCCACTCGGTGAGGCCGAACTGCTCGACGGCCAGGAGCTGGCCGCGGACCGGCGTGACCGTCGGGTCCTGGGCGGTCAGCCGGGCCCCGAGGCCGGTGCAGTTGACCACGAGTCCGGTTGCGTTCGGCAACGAGGAGAACGCGGCGCGGTTGAGGGTGCCGCCGGCAGCCTCAAAACGCTTCACCAGGTACCGCAGGTAGCTCGGCATCTCCACGATCGGCGTCGTGAACGCCCACCCGTCGCGGAAGCCCGGCGGCAACGACCCCACCCGCTGGAGGTCCTGGAGATCCGCGGCCCAGGCCGGGGCAGGCGTGGACTCGCGGTAGTACTCCTTGCCGTGCCGCAACTGCACCGACGGTTCGGACCCGGCCAGTTTGACGAACTCGTCGTACGACGAACGCGCCCAGCCGGTGGTCCGATCACCTGCCGACAGGAATGGATGCCACATCGCTCCCGCGATCGCCGACGTCGTCTCCAACGGCAGATCCCTGGCGAACACTGCGACGTCGTACCCCGCCTCGGCCAACCGGACGGCACAGCTCAGTCCGATCACCCCGGCTCCCACCACGATTACGCGCATTCACGCATTGTCACCTGCCAGCCGTCACACCGCCACCGGTGCGGTGCTCAGCGCACCAAACAAGGGCGTTTCGGGTCGAAGATCCAGTCCTTGACCAAGTACTGCATCGCCAGCGCGTCGTCACGCGCACCGAGCCCCTGCGCGAGATAGAGCTCGTGCGCGGCCCGGAGCGCGTCGCGATCCAGTTCGACGCCAAGGCCGGGCATCGTCGGTACTGCGATCTGGCCATCGACGATCTGCAACGGATCTTTCGTCAGCGCCTGACCGTCCTGCCAGATCCAGTGCGTGTCCAGCGCGGTGATCTCGCCCGGCGCGGCCGCCCCGACGTGGGTGAACATGGCCAGCGAGATGTCGAAGTGGTTGTTGGAGTGCGATCCCCAGGTCAGCCCGAAGTCATGACAGAGCTGAGCCACTCGCACCGAGCCTGCCATCGTCCAGAAGTGCGGATCGGCCAGCGGGATATCGACCGCGTGAGCGCGCACCGCGTGACCGAGTTCGCGCCAGTCCGTAGCGATCATGTTGGTTGCGGTGCGCAACCCCGTCGCGCGCTTGAACTCGGCCATCGTCTCGCGACCGGACAGTCCCGGCTCCGGCCCGCACGGGTCTTCGGCGTACGCGAGCACGTCACCCAGACCGGTGCACAACTCGATCGCCTCCCGGACCGGCCACGCGCCGTTCGGGTCGATGGTGATCCGCGCCGACGGGAAACGCCTGGCCAACGCCGTCACCGCCGCGATCTCGTCGGGACCAGCGAAGACCCCGCCCTTGAGCTTGAAGTCGGCGAAGCCATAGCGTTCCTGCGCCCCCTCAGCCAGAGCCACGACGGCATCCGGCGTCAACGCCTCCCGACGCCGCAACTGCGACCACCGATCGTTGCCGCCGTCATCAACGAGATAGGGCAGGTCTGTGCTCCCGGGATCGCCAACATAAAAGAGATACCCAAGCACCGGTACGGCGGAACGCTGCTGCCCGTCGCCCAGCAACTCGGCCACCGGTACGCCGAGATGCTTGCCCATCAAGTCGAGCAGCGCCGACTCCAGCCCGGTGACGGCGTGCACCGTCGTCCGAAGGTCGAACGTCTGGACGCCGCGCCCACCCGCATCGCGACCGGCGAACGCCTGCGCCACCGACCGCAGCAGTTGCCGGTACCAAACGATCTCCTTGCCCACCAGCAGTTCCGCGGCCTCGGTCACCGTCGACGCGATCTTGCCGCCACCCGGCACCTCGCCAAGGCCGACCGCGCCCGAGCTGTCGGTGACGATGACGACGTTCCTGGTGAAGAACGGTCCGTGCGCACCGCTCAGGTTGAGCAGCATGCTGTCGTACCCCGCGACCGGGACGACCTCGACCGAGCTGATGGTGGGTGTCACCTGATCTTGCCGATCAGTTCGGTCAGTTGGGCCAGTTCGTCCTCGGTCAGATCCTGCAGCGGTGGGCGGACCGGTCCGGCCGACCGGCCGATCGCGGTCAGCCCGGCCTTCACGATCGAGACCGCGTAGCCCTTCGTCCGGTCCCTGATGTCCAGGTAGGGCAGCACGAACTCCCGCAGCTTGCGGTAGACGGCGTCGCGGTCCTGCGCGCGCACGTCGGCGTAGAAGCCGAGCGCGAACTCGGGCACGAAGTTGAAGATCGCCGACGAGTAGGTGCTGACCCCCAGTTGGAGCAGCGGCAGGGCGAAGGTCTCCGCGGTCGGCAACCCGCCGATGTAGGTGAGCCGGTCGCCGACCCGGGCGTAGATCCGGGTCATCATCTCGATGTTGCCCACCCCGTCCTTGAGGCAGACCAGATTCTCGTTGCGGTCGGCAAGGATCGCGACGGAGACGTCGTCCAGGATCGCGTTGGCGCGGCTGTAGACGGTCACCCCCAGCGAAGTACTGCGGCAGACCGCCGAGATGTGCTCGACCAGACCGGCCTGCCCTGCCTCGGTGAGGTACGGCGGAAGCAGCAGAATGCCATCGGCGCCGGCCGCCTCGGCAGCCTGAGCCTGGGCGATCGCCTGGCTGGTACCGCCGGTGGCGGGCGCCAGCACCGGAACCGCGCCGTCGACCTCGGAGACCGCGGTACGGACGACGGTGTCGATCTCGGCCGGGGTCAGCGAGAAGCCCTCACCGGTACCGCCGGCCGCGAAGAGCCCGGCGACGTCGTACTTGCTCAGCCAGGCCAGGTGTTCGCGGTAGCGGGCCTCGTCGAAGGCGAGATCGCGGTCGAACGGCGTGACCGGGAACGAGAGGAGCCCGGTCTTGAGGTGAGCGGCGAGCTCACGAGGGGAATAGTGCGTCACGGGCGTCAGCGTAGGGAGGCCTACTGATGCCTGTCCAAGATCACTTTTGTATCTATTGATGCCCTCAGAGCATCGCTGTCCTCGAACAGCCCCAGAACGCGCTGCAGCAACGGACTGGTCGACTCCCGGTTCCAGATCGCGTGTAACTCGACAGGCCCGGCCTCGCCGGAGTCCACCAACTCGCAGTACGCGACGCCCTGTACGCCGAGGCTTCGTGCCGACGCCGGGACCAGGGCCACACCGCGACCGGCCGCCACCAGCAGCACGACCGTGAGGATCTGCTGGACCCGCTGCTCGATGCGGGGATGCTCGTTGGTGAGGAAGCGCACGGTCAGCTCGTGGAAGTAGCGAGCCTGCGTGGGGGAGTAGCTGATGACCTGTTCGTTGGAGAAGTCCGCAGGCGACAGCGCCCGCCCGACGGTCGCCAGCCGATGATCAGCCGGTACTACGGCGTACAGCGGCTCGCGGAACACGACCCGCGAATCGAGCGCCACGGCATCGAACGGCGGGCGACCCAGTCCCAGATCCAGCTCGCCGCGCAGCAGGCCGTCGACCTGTGCCGGGGTGACCCGCTCGTGCAGGATCACGTCGACGCCCGGCAGTTCCTCTGACATCCGGCGAAGGAACGGTCCGAGGGTTCTGATTGCGGAGACCGCGGTGAAGCCGAGCCGGAGCGTCCCGGCCGCGCCGCCTTCGACCCGGCGGGCCAGGTCGCTCGCGGTTTCTACCAGCGCCAGCAGTCTGCGCGCCTCAGGCAGGAAGGCCTGGCCGGCGTCGGTCAGTTCCACCCGGCGGTTGTCTCGTTCGAGCAGCCGGGCCCCGACGGCGCGTTCGAGTTTCTGCACCTGGCGGCTCAACGGCGGCTGGGTCATGTTCAGCCGCTCGGCCGCGCGGCCGAAGTGCAGTTCCTCGGCGACCGCGACGAAGGCACTGATCTGATCGAGCGAAAACATGATTCACAAAAGGTATCACTCGATGCCTAAACGGCCTTGGACACGTATTAATGCCCACCCTACGCTCACGAAATCGGCCAGCTCAGAGGAGAAACGCCATGAAATTCCCACAGACGAGCCGCCGGGCCTTCCTGGCGGTGGCCGGCGGCGTGACGGTTGCCGCGATGCTGTCGGCCTGCGGTGGAGTCAAGACGACCTCGACCGGTGGCGAGGGCGAGTTCCCGACCGGCAACATCCAGATGAGCGTCGGCGCTTCGCCTGGTGGCAGCACCGACCTGATCACCCGCGCGATCGCCGAAGGGGTCAGCAAGGAGCTGGGTGTTTCGGTGCCGGTGGTGAACAAACCGGGAGCCAACGGCGCGCTGAACGCCAAGGAGCTCCAGTCGGCCAAGCCCGACGGCTACAAGATCGCGGTCCAGAACGCGTCGCTGTTCACGATCACCCCGCTGGCCGTCTCCGCGTCCGAGGCGGTGAAGCTCGATGACTTCGACCTGATCACCGGGGTCTCCCAGGACGACTACATGCTGGCGGCACCGGCCGGCACGGGGTACAAGAGCATCGCCGACCTGAAGAAGGCCGGCAAGAACATCAAGTACGGGACCACCGGTGTCGGCACCGGTGCGCAGCTGGCCTCCGCGCTGACCTTCAAGGTGGCCGGGGTTCCCGCGACCGACGTGCCCTTCGACGGTGGGGCGCCGGCGATGACCGCGTTGCTCGGCAAGCAGGTCGACGTGGCCACGTTCCAGATCGGTGAGGGCATCGAGAACGTCAAGGCGGGCAAGCTCGTTCCGCTGGCCGTCTTCTCGGCGGAGCGGATCAAGTTCCTGCCGGACGTGCCGACGGCCAAGGAGCAGGGCTTCGACGTGGTCGTTGCGCAGTACCGGTTCCTGACGGCGCCGAAGGGGACGCCGGAGGACGCGAAGACCAAGCTGGCCGACGCGGCGAAGAAGACGTTCGGCACCGACGCGTACAAGAAGTTCAACGAGGCGAACTTCCTCACCCCGATCGAGGTCGGGCCGGACGAGGTGCGCAAGATCCTCGACGAGGCGACCACGAAGTACAAGGCGCAGATCGACCAGTACGGTATCCAGCTGGGCGCCAAGAAGTGAGCCCAGCCGAGCCGCCGGCCACTCCGCCGGTCAGCGAGGCACCCATCGATGGTGCGGCGTTGCTGGCGGAGCTGGCCGAGGACCGCCCGCCACCGGCGGGACCGTGGTCACAGGTCGGTGCGGCGGTTGTGACGGGGCTGATCGGACTGGCCGGGCTGATCCTCTCGGCGCGGCTCGGTCTCGGCAAGCTCACCGCACCCGGCCCGGGGCTGTGGCCGTTCGCGATCAGCGTCGTCATCGCCACCTTGTCGGTGCTGCTTGCGCTGACTGGGCGGCACAAGACGGACACCGAGAGGTTCTCCCGCTCCAGCCTGACGATTGCGATCGCGGTCGCGACCCTTGTCCTGCTCGCGCTGGCTCTGCCCGTCATCGGCTTCGAGATCCCCTCGCTGCTGCTGACCTTCGTCTGGCTGCGGTTCCTCGGCAAGGAGTCCTGGCGGTCGTCGATCGTGATCAGCTTGTGCACGGTGGTCGCGTTCTACCTGCTGTTCGTCCTGGCACTCAAGATTCCCCTCCCACGGCTGATCTGATGGACTTCCTGAACCCGGTATTCGACGGCTTCGGCGTCGTCGTGCAGCCGGCCAATCTGCTGTACTGCGTGGCCGGCGTCGTGATCGGCATGCTGATCGGGGTGCTCCCCGGGCTCGGCCCGGCCGCCACGATCGCGATCCTGCTGCCGGTCACGTACGGCGTCGAACCGGTGTCGGCGATCATCATGCTGGCCGGCATCTTCTACGGCGCGCAGTACGGCGGAACCATCACCTCGGTGCTGCTCCGTCTGCCCGGCGAGGCCTCATCGGTCGTCACCGTTTTCGACGGCTTCGCCCTGGCCAAACAAGGCCGAGCCGGTACTGCGCTGGGCATCGCGGCGATCGGCTCCTTCGTCGGCGGCACCGTCTCCATCATCGGGCTGACCCTGCTCGCACCGGTGGTGGCCGGCTTCGCGCTGGACTTCGGCCCACCGGAGTACGCCGCGCTGGCGCTGTTCGGAGTCCTCCTGGTGGCGACCGTCGGCAACGGCGGCCGGCTCAAGTCGGTCATCGCGGCCTGTCTCGGCCTGCTGCTCGCCACCGTCGGGCGCGACACCTTCACCGGCGCCGACCGGTTCACCTTCGCCAGCCTGGACCTTGCCGACGGCATCGACTTCGTGCCGATCGCGATGGGACTGTTCGGCCTCGGCGAGATCCTCTACAACCTGGAGGAACGCCAGCACAAACGGCAGGAGCCGGCCAAGATCTCCACGGTGTGGCCGTCCCGGCAGGACCTGCGTCAGTCGAGGGGTGCCATCGGTCGCGGCTCGGTGATCGGCTTCGTGCTCGGAGTACTGCCGGGCGGCGGCGCGACGCTGTCGTCCCTGGTCGCGTACGCCGTGGAGAAGCGGCGGGCCAAGGAGCCGGAGCGGTTCGGGCGCGGGGCGATCGAGGGCGTCGCGGCGCCGGAGACCGCCAACAATGCGGCGGCCACGTCGTCGTTCATTCCGCTGCTCACGCTGGGCATCCCGGCCAACGCGACGATGGCGCTGATGTTCGGTGCGCTCCTGATCCAGGGCATCCCGCCCGGACCGCAACTGGTCTCGGAGCATCCAGACCTGTTCTGGGGTGTCGTCAACTCCATGTACGTCGGCAACATCCTGCTGCTGATCATGAGCATCCCGCTGGTCGGCGTGTTCGTGAAGATCCTCCGGATCCGGCCGGCCGTGCTGGCGCCGATCACCGTGCTGATCACCTTGCTGGGTGTCTACACCGTGGCCAACCGGATCTTCGACATCTTCCTGGTGATCGTCTTCGGCGTGCTCGGCTATCTGATGAAGAAGTTCGGGTTCGAGCCCGGTCCACTGGTGCTGGCCTTCGTGCTCGGCGGCCTGATGGAGATCGCGATTCGCCAGTCGCTGTTGATCTTCGGCGGCGACGTCACGGGGTTCTTCACCCGGCCCATCTCCGGCACGGTTCTGGCCGTGCTGATCGTCGTACTGGCGTTTCCGATCGTCAAGCAGGTCAGGAAGTCCCGGCAGAAGAGCAAGGAGTTGGTGTGAGCACCACACGTGTCTCGAGGGTCGTCATCACGCCCGTCGCCTTCGCGGATCCGCCGCTGCTGAACGTGGTGGGAGTGCATCAACCGTTCGCGTTGCGGGCCATCGTCCAGGTCCACACCGACAGCGGGAGCGTCGGGCTGGGGGAGACCTATGCCGACGATGCCCACCTGGCGCGACTGGCGGCGGTGGCCGACGTACTGCCCGGCCTGGACGTGTACGACCTGAACGGTTTGCGGCAGCGAGTGAGCGAGGTACTGCGGCTGGACGGGAGCGCGCAGGTGGGCGGCATGCTGGCGATCCAGAATCCGGCCGACGTCGTGCTGTCGCCCTTCGAGGTTGCGCTGCTCGACATCCAGGGCAAGGAGCTGGGACGACCGGTCGCCGACCTGCTCGGCGGCGCGGTGCGGACCGAAGTACCGTTCAGTGCTTATCTGTTCTACAAGTGGGCGGCGCATCCGGATCGCGAGCCCGACTCGTGGGGTGCGGCCCTCGATCCGGACGCGATCGTCGCGCAGGCGGCGCGGATGGTCGACGAGTACGGCTTCACGGCGATCAAGCTCAAGGGCGGGGTCTTCGCACCGGACGAGGAGATCGAGGCGGTCAAGGCGCTGGCCGCGGCCTTTCCCGGTCACAAGTTGCGGATCGATCCGAACGGCGCTTGGACGCCTGCGACCTCGGTGCGGGTGGCCAAGGAGCTCGAGGGCGTCATCGAGTACCTCGAAGACCCGACGCCGGGGATCGACGGGATGGCGCAGGTGGCGGGGGAGACGGACATCCCGCTGGCCACCAACATGTGCGTCATCGCCTTCGACCATCTCAAGCCGGCGGTGCTGGCCGATGCGGTCCAGGTCGTCCTGTCGGATCACCACTATTGGGGTGGTCTGCAGCGCTCGCGGTTGCTTGCCGGGATCTGCGAGACGTTCGGTCTCGGGTTGTCGATGCACAGCAACTCGCATCTGGGGGTCAGCCTTGCGGCGATGACGCAACTGGCCGCAGCGACTCCGAACCTCACCTACGCTTGCGACACGCACTACCCGTGGAAGACCGAGGATCTCATCAAGCCGGGCGCTCTATCCTTCGAAGGTGGCAACATCCGGTTGCCGGACAGCCCAGGGCTGGGAGTTGAACTCGACGAGGACGCGCTCGGGCGGTTGCACGAGCAGTACCTGGCGTGCGGGATCCGGAGTCGCGACGACACGTCGTACATGCAGACCGTGCAGCCGGACTTCACCCGGAACACCTCTTGGTGGTGACGGCTACTTCTGCAGGCGATGGCGAGTGTTCGACAGGTGCACGCGCGCGGCGGCGCGGGCTCCCTCGGGGTCGGAGCGCGCGATCGCGGCGTAGATGTTCTCGTGTTCGTGCACGACGCGGGTGAGGTGGGCGGCGTCGGACATCTCGTACGCCGGGTCGAGCCGGGTGCGCGGCAACATGATCATCATCGGGCCGAGTGAGCCGATCAGCTCGGGGTAGAAGCGGTTCCCGGACGCGTTCGCGACCTTGAGGTGGAACGCGAAGTCGGCCTCGACCGACTTGCTCGGATCGTCACCGATCCGCTGGAAGTCGTCGAGCGCACGCTCGATCGCCTTCAGCTGATGCGCGGTACGCCGTTCAGCGGCCAGCCCGGCGGCCTCCGACTCGACCCCGATCCGCAGCTCGAGCAACTCCAGCACGTCCCGGTGCGACCGGACGTCACCGAGCGCGAACCGCTCTGTTGCTGACGGCAACGACAGGACAAACGAGCCGCGGCCCTGGAAGGTCTCCACCAGCCCGGCCGCCTGCAACCGCGAGATCGCCTCCCGTACCACGGTCCGGCTGACTCCGAACTCGGCGACCAGTGAACTCTCCGTCGGCAACTTCTCGCCCGGTTCGAGCTCGCCGGCCAGGATCCGTTCCTTGAGCCGCTCAACCAGCTCGTGCGCCAGCCCGCGCCCACCCTCGGCCTTCACGGCGTGCCGAACTCGCAGGAGTCGGCCGTCCAGGCCTTGCACTGGTCGCTGACCGTGAACCCGAGCCCCGGTCGATCCGGCACCAGCATCCGTCCGTCCTTCGTCTCCAGACGCTCGTTGAACAAGGGATTCAGCCACTCGAAGTGCTCGACCCACGGCTCCCGTGGGTACGCCGCGGCCAGGTGGAGGTGGATCTCCATCGCGAAGTGCGGAGCAAGTTGCAGGCCGTGGTGATCGGCCAGCGTCGCCAGCTTCAGGAACGGCGTGATCCCGCCGATCCGCGGTGCGTCCGGCTGGATGATGTCCGCGGCGCGAGCCTCGATCAGCCGGACATGCTCGGAGACACTCGACAGCATCTCGCCGGTCGCGATCGGAGTGTCGAGCGTCGCGGCCAGGTGCGCGTGCCCTTCGGCGTCGTACGCATCGAGCGGTTCCTCGATCCAGACCAGGTCGAACTGTTCCAGGGTCCGCCCGACCCGCAACGCCGTACTGCGGTCCCACTGCTGGTTGGCATCGACCATCAGCGGTACGCCGGCGCCGAGGTGCTCGCGGACGGCGGCCACCCGGTCCAAGTCGATCCGGCTGTCGGGCTGGCCGACCTTGATCTTGATCCCGCCGATCCCGTCGGCCAGCGACTGGGTGGCGCGCTCCTTGACCTCCTCGATCGGCGCGTGCAAAAACCCGCCCGAGGTGTTGTAGGTCCGCACCGAGTCCCGATAAGCACCGAGCAGCTTGGCCAGCGGCAGCTCCGCCCGCTTGGCCTTCAGATCCCACAGCGCGATATCGATCGCCGCAATCGCCTGCGTGGCAACCCCCGACCGTCCGACCGAGGCGCCGGCCCAGAGCAACTTGTCGTACACCTTGCCGATATCCGACGGATCCTCACCGATCAGATTCGCCCCGATCTCCTTGGCATGCGCATACTGCGCCGGCCCACCGGCCCGCTTCGAGTAACTGAACCCGATCCCGTGCTGGTCGTCCCGCGTGGCGATCTCGGCAAACAGCAACACGATCTCAGTCATCGGCTTCTGCCGCCCGGTCAGCACCTTGGCATCACTGACGGCCTGCTCCAACGGAAGCACCACGGACGACAGCCGAACCTGCCGGATACGATCACTCATGAAGTCATCGTACAAGTTAAGGGCTTGTCTGACGACTACAACCTGACGGCCAGTGAGTACAGGCGGGTGGTTTGGGTGGCGCCGTTGTTGTCGTCGGAGAGTAGGTAGAGGTGGCGGCGGCCGCCGGGGAGGCGGGCGCCCAGGGCGAGGGCTTCGACGTTGTCGAGCAGCGGGTTGGGTTGGGGCTGCTTGGCGGTCGCGCCCGACGGTGGGCAGTCGGCCAGGTCGAAGAGGAGCTTCTTCCGGAGGAACACCCGGTCGGGAGCATCCGCGAGTGATGCTTGCCTGCTGACATCGGTTGCCCGGCGCAACGACACGGTGAAGACCCGGATCGTGTTGCCGACGCCCGGCGTGTAGGTCCGCTCCAGCGAAACGAGTTCGTCGCGATCCACGACGGCCAGCTCGACCAATGAGAGGCCCGGGTCCGGCTTGTAGGCGTACTGCGCGGCGACGGCGTACCCGCCACCGGGGCGACCGGCGTACCGGAGGATGCGGTTGCGGCTGCTCCCTTGGGCGTCCGTGCCGTCGGGGGCCAGGGGGCCTTCCATCCCGGCGTACAGGCTGTGGCCGTCGGGGCTGACGGCGAGTGACTCGAAGGTGGCGTTGTTGCCCGCCTCACCGGCCGGGGCAACCTGGAAGCGTGCCGGCACCGGCAACGAGCTGAGCTGCTTGCCGTCGGCGAGCCGGAAGCGGCGGATCGACGGTTCCACCTCGGAGCTGGCGAGGATCGTCCGGCCGCCGCGCTCCGCGACCAGCCCTTCGCCGTCGAAGTCCGTGCCGTTGTACGGCGTACCGTCCGGCCGCCGCAGGATCGTCATGCTGTCCACGGCCACCTGGAGCTTGCCACGTTTCGAGCTCAGTTCGAGTCCGAAGACCCGGGCGGGGGTGGTCCGCACGTTGTCGACCAGCGCGAGCGCCTGCCCCGGCCGGGTGAGAGCGAGCGCCGACAGTCCCGCGACCGGCTGACCGGCGTACGACGTCTTGTCGAGGCTGTCCGAGAAGCCCAGGAACCGCGCGTCGGGCGAGCAACTGCCCCCGGAAACGCCGGAGCCGCCGTCCGCACCGGTGGGTACCGGCGCAGCGGCGGCTGCGGTGAGCGAAGTGGTCAGCGCGGCCAGTACGGCGGCCGCGGCGAGTGGTGTCTGCCAGCGCATCAGGAATCCTCCGGGTCTCGATGTCTTCGTCCATCGAAACCCATTCCCCGAAACGGCAGGTGAACTACTCGACCGTGACGGACTTCGCCAGGTTGCGGGGCTTGTCGACGTCGTGGCCGAGGGCGACCGCGGCGTAGTACGCGATGATCTGCAGCGGGATGGTGAGCAGGATCGGGTCGAGCTCCGGCTCGTTCTTCGGGACCTCGATCACCGCGGCGGCGCCGTCCGGGACGTCGACGCCCGGGTGGGTGACGACGTACAGCGGGCCGGAGCGGGCGGCGATCTCGTGCAGGGCGCCGATGTTGCGGTCCAGCAGCTCGTCCTGCGGCACGATCGCGACGCTCGGGACGTCCGGCGAGATGAGCGCCAGCGGACCGTGCTTCAGCTCGGAGGTCTGGTACGCCTCGGCGTGCCGGTAGGAGATCTCCTTGAGCTTCTGCGCGCCCTCGCGGGCCACCGGGTAGCCGCGGGTGCGGCCGACGTAGAAGACGCTCTCGTGCTTGGCGAGCCGGCCGGCGATCTTGCCCAGCTCCTCCTCCTGGTCCACGATCGTCTGGATCTGGGCCGGGATCTTCTTCAGGCCCTCGATCAGCCGGCGGCCGTCGGCAGGGGAGACGTCGCGGATCCGGCCGAGGTGGATGCCGAGCATCGCGAACGCGACGGCCATGTTGGTGAGCGCCTTGGTGGACGCCACCGAGACCTCCGGGCCGGCGTGCAGGTAGACGCCGCCGTCGACCTCACGGGCGATGCTGGAGCCGACCGCGTTCACCAGGCCGATCACCCGGCCACCCTTGCGCTTGAGCTCCTGTACTGCGACCAGGGTGTCCAGCGTCTCGCCGGACTGGCTCACCGCGACGTAGAGGGTGTCGCGCTCGACCACCGGGTTGCGGTAGCGGAACTCCGACGCGGGCTCGGCGTCGGCGGGGATGCGGGCCACCTCCTCGATGAACTGCGCGCCCATCTGGCCGGCGTAGTACGCGGATCCGCAGCCGAGGATCTTGACCCGCTTGATCTCCCGGGCCTCCCGGGCGTCCATGTTCAGGCCGCCCAGGTGGACGGTGTGGAAGCGCTCGTCGAGCCGGCCGCGCAGTGCGCGCTGGACCGCCTCGGGCTGCTCGTGGATCTCCTTCATCATGAAGTGCTCGTGCAGGCCGCGCTCGTACTCGTCGGCCTCCCACTCGACCGTCTTGGCGGTCTTGGTGGTCGGAGCCGCGTCCTGGGTGAAGGTGCGGTAGCCGTCGGCCTTGACGGTGGCCATCTCGCCGTCGTCCAGGTAGACGACCTGGCGGGTGTAGCGGATCAGCGCGGCCGCGTCGGAGGCGACGTGCATCTCGCCGTCACCGATGCCGAGGATCAGCGGGCTGCCGTTGCGGGCGACCACGATCCGGTCCGGGAAGTCCAGGTCGACCACGGCGATGCCGTAGGTGCCCTCGATCCGGCGCAGGGCAGCCATCACCTTCTCCTCGAGGGTGGCGCCGTCGGCCTGCTCGATCAGGTGCGCGAGGACCTCGGTGTCGGTCTCGGAGCGCAGCTTGACGCCGGCCTCCTCCAGCTGACGGCGCAGCGCGCCGGCGTTGTCGAAGATGCCGTTGTGGACGACGGCGATCCGCTCGTTGCCGCTGGCGTGCGGGTGCGCGTTGTCCTTGCTCGGGCCGCCGTGCGTCGCCCAGCGGGTGTGGCCGATGCCGAGCTTGCCGCCGAAGCGCTTGGGCAGCGAGGCCTCCAGCTCACGGACCCGGCCGGCGTCCTTGTGCACCTTCAGTTCGCTGGACCCGACCACGGCCACGCCGGCCGAGTCGTACCCGCGGTACTCCAGCCGGGCCAGGCCGTCCACCAGGATCGGCGCGGCCGGCTTGGTGCCGACATATCCGACGATTCCGCACATGGGGAGGGTGTTCCTTTCGTGGGGTTCAGGGTTCTCGACCTGCCGCCTGAGCAGCTGTCAGCCGTAGACGATCCGGCGCAGCTGGCGGGCCGACAGTTCGGGTGAGCGGACCGGCCAGTGCCGCAGTTCGGCGGCCACCACGGCGAAGATCTCGTCGTTGCGGGCGCCGTAGGTCTGCAGTTCGCGGTGCCGGCGCCGGACGTACTGCTCGGTCGTCTCGGTGAAGTACGCCAGCACGTCCGCGACCACCCGGCGGGCGTCTTCGAGCGGCAGTCCGGTGGTACGGCTGATCTGGTCAACGAGGTCTTCGCTGGGATCCGCCGCCTCACTCATCACCCGACAACTGTGCAGTCAAACCAGGGTCAAAGCCAACTATCTGCCCGAAATCGGGCACACTTTACGGTTTCCTCACAGAGCCGGGAAGACCAGTGACGCGGCTGGACACTACTCCGATCGTCGCCCGCTGTCGAAACCGGCTCACCCCTTGCAGCCGGAGATCGGTGGGCGTACGAATGGCTGTGACGGGGCGACTCTTGGGGACCTTTGGACGTCGGCCGGCCCGCTGCTCGTGGCCGTCTACCGGGAGGGGTCCCTTGCCATGAAACGCCCTGCCAATCAGCGCCCCGCTGTGGTCGCCGTACTCGCGGCCGCCGCTTTGATCGCGGCGGGCGGTGGGTTCACCGCCAGTGCCCAGCCGTCGTCGCCAGCGGCGTCGACATCGACCGGCTCGTTCGCCCGGGGTGGCTCCTTCACGCTCACCGGGGCCGACGCGCGCGCTTTCGCAGTACCGAAGGATGTTGTGAAGGTCTGGTCGGCCAAGGTCGCCGGAGGAGGCACGCAGACTCGCTATCAGCAGCAGGTCGGTGCGGCCAAGGTGCTCGGTGGTCAGCTGACCGTGCTGACCGACAAAGCCGGGAAGACGACCACGGTGATCGGCGCCTACTTCCCAGGGCTGAAGGTCAAGAACAGTGCGGCCGTGACGGTCGCCGGAGCTCGGGGCGTGGCGGCCAAGCGGATCGGCAGTACGGGGAAATGGTCTTCGAGCCTGCGCATCGATCCACGGGACGGCCGGCTCTTCCACGAGGTCGTCAACCAGCGCGCCGACCACCGGTGGGTGCACTGGGTCGATGCGGCCAGCGGAGCAGTGAAGAAGCAGTACGACGCGGTCGCGCACGGGGACGGCACGGGCGTCAAGGGCGACACCAAGACGCTGGACACGACGCGGATCGGTAGCACGTACTTCCTGCGGTCGAGTGATTCGCGGCAGGAGACGTACGACGCGGGCAACACCGCGACCCAGCCCGGCACGATCATGACCGATGCCGACGACCACTGGAACTTCAACCTGCCGAAGTGGAGATCACCGAGCCAGGCACCGGGCGTGGACGCGCACTACTACGCGAACGTGACCGACGACTTCTACCTCGGCACCTTCGGTCGCAACAGTCTCGACAACAACGGCATGCGGATGATCTCGACCGTGCACTACGCGAACCGGTACTGCAACGCCTTCTGGAACGGCGAGCAGGTCACCTACGGCGACGGCGACGGCAAGACCTGTCTCCCGCTGTCCGGCGGTCTGGACGTGGTCGCGCACGAGCTCACGCACGGCGTCACCGAGTTCACCTCGAACCTGATCTACGAGAACGAGTCCGGTGCGCTGAACGAGTCGTTCAGCGACATGATGGGCAACACGACCGAGTACTACGCCGCGGCCCGCGGGCTCGACCCGGCGGCGGCTCCGGACTGGCTGATCGGTGAGGACATCATCCTGTCGCCCGACACCGCACCGGGCTTCCGGAACATGGGCGACCCGCAGGAGGATGCGGATCCTGACCACTACAGCGAGTACATCGTCACCACCGCGGACAGCGGCGGCGTGCACTCCAACAGTGGCATCCCGAACCACGCGTACTACCTCGCGGTCAACGGCGGCAAGAACGCCGGCTGTGACCCCGGCCCGCACCAGCACACCCTCGACTGTGGCGTGACGGTCCCGGCACTGGGTCTGGCGACAGCGGCACAGGTCTTCTACACCGCCTTCACCAGCCTGACGGAGTACGCGAACATGTGCGACGCCCGGAACGCCACGGTGGCGGTTGCCGCAGGCACCACCGCGGAGGCCGGCACGACGGCCGCCTGGGACGCGGTCGGCATCCACTCCGGCTGTACGCCGGGCGTGCCGCCGCCTCCGCCGTGTGTCGGTGACGCGACTGCCGAGATCCCGTTCGAGTCGCCGCATCCGTACGGCAACAACGCCGACTGCACGTGGACGTACAACAACGGCACGGCCGGCTTCGCGTTCCACTTCAGCCTGCTCGACACGGAGGAAGACTTCGACTACGTGTACGTGCTGGACGGCAACGGGAACACCCTGGCCACCTACACCGGCCTCCATCGGCGCGGTGCGACCTCACCCTGCATCACCACACCGACAGGCTCGGTCCGGTTGACGTCCGACGGCGGAGTTGTCGCCCAGGGCTTCATCGTCGACGCGGTGGTGCCCTGCTGATCAGAACAAACGCAGTACGTCCGACTCCATGCCTCGGAGTGCGTCATAGTCCACCGTGACGCACTCCAGGCCGCGGTCGGTGGCGAGGAACTGGGCCTGCGGCTTGATCAGCTGGGCGGCGAAGATGCCCCGGACCGGTGCCAGCAGCGGGTCGCGGTTGAGCAGTTCGACGTACCGGGTGAGCTGCTCGACACCGTCGATCTCGCCTCGGCGCTTGATCTCGACGGCGACGTGGCGGCCGTCGGCGTCGCGGCAGAGGAGGTCGACGGGGCCGATCGCGGTCGGGTACTCCCGGCGTACCAGCGTGAAGCCGTCGCCGAAGGTGTGCACGTGCTCGGCGAGCAACTCCTGCAGGTGCGCCTCGACCCCGTCCTTGATCAGCCCGGGATCCAGCCCCAACTCGTACGACGAGTCGCTGAGCACCTCCTCGAAGGTGATCCGCAACTCCTCACCGGCCTTGTTCGTGACGCTCCAGACGCCCTCTTCCTCGGTCAGCTTGCACGGAGGGGACATCCAGTTCAGCGGCTTGTACGACCCGCCGTCGGCGTGGATCAGCACGGACCCGTCCGCCTTCACCATCAGCAACCGAGGCGCCATCGGAAGATGAGCCGTCAACCGACCGGAATAATCCACTGAACAACGAGCTATCACCAAGCGCACGACACAGCACCGTAGTCCACCCGGCACGCATCCTGCATGGCGGCAGGCCGTGGGGTGGTGGGAGGGTGGTTGGTATGAAGCCGAAGATCAGTTTGACGACGCGGCTGGAGTACGACGCGGTTGCGAAGGGGCTGGCGGGGGCCGGTGTGGTCGAGGGGAGCATGTTCGGGATGCCCTGCCTGAAGATCGAGAAGAAGATGCTGGCGGGGTTGTTCGGGGACGCGATGACGTTCAAGTTGCCGCCGGAGCCGCGGGAGCAGGCGCTGAGACTGAGTGGGGCCGCGGCGTTCGATCCGGGGATGGGGCGGCCGATGACGGAATGGGTGGTCGTGCCGCTGGAGCACTCCGAGACCTGGGCGGGGTACGCCGAACAGGCGCTGGAGTTCGTCCGGCCGTGAACCTGATGTGCCCGGCCCGCCTGATCCTGCTGCCACCCGGCTCCCGGGACAGACTGTCCGGCGAGCGCGTCGCCGCTGTCTATGCCACGCGCGACGCCGAAGCCCTGGCAACCCAACTTGCTGAAGAGCTCGGAGTCCGGTTGACGCTCCTCCCAGAGCACGGTGAGGCGGAGGAAGTGGTGCGGGGGATCGCGGACGAGCATCGCGGGGAGACTGTGGTGGTGATCGCGCCGGGGTTGGAGCTCGGGATTGCCCTTCCCGCGGTGATCGAGCACGAGGGGGACGGGTGGACGGTGGAGCCGAGTCCGAAGGCGTACCTGATTGAGTTGTTCGACCTGATCGACGCCCATCTGCGGTCCGGTGGTGACGTGCTGGAGCTCGGCACCGGCCAGGAAGCGGCCGAGCTGGAGCGACGCGGGCATCGCGTACGCCGTACTGACGCGTTGACCGACGACTTCGGCGGACCCTACGACCTGGTGTTCGCCGACGCCGTGTTCCTCGACCTCACCCCTGAACAGCTGGCCACCGTGTTCCGCAATGCGCACGCGTCGGCCCGCCTGCTCGCCTTCACTACCAACAAAGGGGATGAGGGGGATACCCAGTACCGCGACCTCCTCGAGCAGTGCGGCTGGACCGTCCTCGCCTGGCAGCACGGACAGGCGACACCCGGCGGCTGGTACTACGTCCTGGCCCGCCGAACGTGATCCGCGCAGGCATCGTCCTGCTCACCACCCTCGGGGTCGCGGCGATCGAGCGGGTGCGGGACGGCATCACGTACTACGTCCTCCCGGGCGGGCAGCTCGAAGACGGCGAGACCCCACCGGAGGCCGCCGTCCGCGAGACGCACGAAGAACTCGGCCTGATCGTGCGGGTGGAGGACCTCGTCGCAGTGGTCAACTTCCGCGGCAGCACCCAGTACTACTACCGAGCCGAGCCGCTCGGCGGAGAGTTCGGCACGGGCACCGGCGAGGAGCTGACAAGCCCAGCACACTCAAAAGCAGGCACCTATCGCCCCGTCTGGCTAGACCCCCAGCAACTCGCAGTACTGGACGTCCGCCCCCCAGCAATAGCCGCCGCCCTAGCCTCCACGCCGGACCACGAACGCCTCCTGGACGACTGGATCAGACGCCCGCTGGTCGTTGACGAGATGTGAGGTTCCCGACGCTCGTGACACAGCTCATGTGCGGACCAGTGTGGTGACTGGCACACTTCGAGCCATGGCGCGTGAACTGAAGACAGTGGGAGTGGTCGGGCTCGGCACGATGGGGGCCGGGATCGCGGAGGTGTTCGCCCGGCACGGGCTGAGCGTCGTCGGCGTGGAGCGTGACGAGGCGGCGGTCGAGCGGGGCCGTGGGCACATCCAGCACTCGACCGACCGGGCGGTGAAGCGCGGCAAGCTGTCGGTCGAGGACCAGCAGGCGTTGTTCGACCGGGTCACGTTCGCGACCGAGATCGAGGCGCTGGCCGACTGCGACCTGGTGATCGAGGCCGTGATCGAGCGGCTCGAGCTGAAGCGCGAGATCTTCTCCGCGCTGGACAAGGTGGTCCGCGAGGACGCCATCCTCGCCACCAACACCTCCAGCCTGTCGGTCACCGAGATCTCGGTGGCCACCCAGCGCCCGCGCCGGGTCGTCGGCATGCACTTCTTCAACCCCGCCCCCGTGCAGGAGTTCGTCGAGGTCATCAAGACCGTCGTCACCGAGCCGGATGTCGTCGAGGACGTGCTCGAGCTCGCTCGCCGCCTCGACAAGGTGCCGGTGGTCGCGGCCGACCGCGCCGGCTTCATCGCCAACGCGCTGCTGTTCGGCTACCTGAACCACGCCGTCTCGATGGTCGAGTCGCGCTACGCCACCCGCGAGGACGTCGACGCGGCGATGCGGCTGGGCTGCGGCTACCCGATGGGCCCGCTGGCCCTGCTCGACCTGATCGGCCTCGACACGGCGTACGAGATCCTCGACACGATGTACAAGCAGGGCCGCAACCGGTTGCACGCGCCGGCTCCGATCCTCAAGCAGATGGTCACCGCCGGGCTGCTCGGCCGCAAGACCGGCCGTGGCTTCTACACCTACGAGGCGCCCGACTCGCCGGTCGTCGTCGCGGACGACCTGACCCCGTCCGCCGATGCGGCCGCGGCGCCGACCCGGCCGCTCAAGCAGATCGGCGTGGTCGGCTCGGGCACGATGGCCGTCGGCATCATCGAGGTCTGCGCCAAGGCCGGGTACGACGTCCTGTACGTCGCCCGCGGCACGGAGAAGGTCGACCGCGTCCGGGCCGGCCTGGAGCGCTCGCTGGAGAAGGGTGTCCAGCGCGGCAAGCTCTCCTCCGAGGAGCGTGACGAGGCTCTGCGCCGAATCACCGGTACGGCGAAACTCGACGACCTGAGCGCCGTGGACCTGGTGATCGAGGCGGTGGTGGAGGAGCTCAGCGTCAAGCAGGCGCTGTTCGAGACGTTCGACGAGATCTGCAAGCCGGGCACGATCCTGGCCACGACGACGTCCAGCCTGCCGGTGATCGACCTGGCGATGGCGACCAAGCGTCCCGCCGACGTGGTCGGCCTGCACTTCTTCAACCCGGCGCCGGTGATGAAGCTGGTCGAGGTGGTCAGCACGGTCAGCACCGCGCCCGAGGTGGCCGACACCGTCGCCGCGCTGGCCGTTGCCGCAGGCAAGCACCCGGTACGGTGCGGCGACCGGGCCGGCTTCATCGTCAACGCGCTGCTCTTCCCGTACCTGAACGACGCGGTCCGGATGCTCGAGGCGCACTACGCCGGGGTCGACGACATCGACGCCGCGATGAAGCTGGGCTGCCGGCTCCCGATGGGTCCGTTCGAGCTGCTCGACGTGGTCGGCCTGGACGTCTCGCTGGCGATCCAGCGGACTCTCTACCTGGAGTTCCGCGAGCCCGGGTTCGCCCCGGCCCCGCTGCTCGAGCACCTGGTCACCGCCGGCTACCTCGGCCGCAAGACCGGCCGCGGCTTCCGCGACTACTCCCGGGCTTGATCGCGAACGCTTAATCGAGGTGCGGACCACCCAGGTCCGCACCTACGCTCCGGGGATGGAAGGCCGGACGCCGCCGAAGCCGCGGTCGCTGATGAAGGATGCCGAGGGCCACTGGGTACGCCGCTGGACGGGCGCCGAGTGGTTCGAGCCGGCCGATGCCTGGGTGCGATCGCAACTGGCCGCAACCGGGATCGCCGTCACCGGAGACCCGGTTCCGTACAAGATCCGCTTCTGGGCGGCCGTCTGGTGCTACCCGACCGACCACGGCCTGTACTGGTTCAAGGAGAACAACCCCGGCCAGTCCTTCGAGGCCGCCTTGGTGCAGGCGATGGCACGCGAGCTCCCGCAGCACGTGATTCCCCCGCATGCCATCGAGCCCACGCGCGGCTGGCTGCTCACCGCCGACCAGGGCGCGACGCTTGGCGACCAACCGACCCAGGTCGAGCCGTTGGTGCTGTGGCGCCGCCTGGTGATCGAGTACGCCGGCCTGCAGCGCGACACGATCCCCGCCGAGCAGGCCTTGCTGGCGAGCGGGCTGACCGCGATCGGCCCCGACCGGCTCGGCGACACGGTCCACGGCATCGCCGACTGGTTCGCACAGCTGGACAGCGACCACCCCCTGGCGATGGGCGCCAAAGCCGGTGACCACCCTGGCGAAGCCAACGACACCCCCAAGGCGACTGGCGACACGATCGGCGAGCTGCATCGGGCGGCTGACAACCTTGCCTCCTGGGGGTCGCGGTTCTCCGGGGCGATCCCGTTGGCGCTCGACCAGAACGACCTGCACGCCTACAACGTGTTCGCGGCCGGCACCACCGCGCCGTTCCGATTCTTCGACTTCGGCGACGCGCTCTGGGCCCACCCGTTCGTGACGCTGTCCTGTGTCCGCGGCGCCCTGGTCGACCCCGACGACCCGGACAGCTGGGCCGCGGACGATCCACGCCTCGCCGAGATCACCGACGCCTACCTAGGGCAGTGGACCGATCTCGCACCCCTCGACGTACTCCGCACCGAACTGCAGGCCGCGCTCCCGCTGCACGTCGTCCACCGCTTGGTCTCCTGGCACCGGCTCCTCGTCCACGCCGACGAGACCGAGGCCGCCGCCTGGGCGTTCCCGCCACGGCACTGGGTGGCCGAGGTCATCCGGCTGTTCGCCGTCTGAACTGGCAGACTCCGCGGCATGCGGAGGAAGTCGTTCGGTGAGCAGCTGCTCGGAGTCGCGTACCTACTGATCCTGTGCACCACGGGCATCGCCCTGATCCTGATGCCCAACCTGGTCGGCGCCGACTGGCCGTGGTGGACGTCGAACATGGTCATGTTCGCGGTCCTCGGCCTGCCCGTGATCGCTCTCCTCAGCGGTCTGTCAGTCGGCACGGCACGAGTCGGCCGATGGATCGCGGTCGTCGTGATCGCCGGCGTCGCCGCCCGGATCGTCTGGAGCCTGTACGACGCGGGCTCCCGCGCCACCTTCCTGGCGATCGCGCTCTTCCCGCTTCTGATTCTGCTTGCCCTAGGCATCCTCTTGCTCGGCTACTCGTGGCCGTGGGCAACCACCCGGGCGCTGGCCGACGCGGCCCAGGCACGCGGCTGGACGGCGTACCGCGAACTCCCACCCGACCTCGTTCTCCCCGGTACTGCGCTGCCGTTGCCGGTCGGCCGTCGCTGGGTCGTCCGCAACGTCATCCGTACGCCGGACGGCGCCGCCTTCGAGGTGCGGTGGCTCGAATGGCGCGGGGTGCTGTGCCGTCGTCGCCGGCTGGCCGTGTTCGTCGGGGCCAGGTTGCCGAAGGCGCTGCCTTGGCTGCAGGTCGTCCCGGGTCGCGCGCTGACCCGGTCGGACCTTGACCTGGAGAGTGCGGAGTTCAACCGGTCGTTCGACGTACTGGGGGAGGACTCGCGCTATCTGATGGCGATGCTGCAGCCGCGGGCGATGCAGATTCTGCTCGACGCGCGGCCGCTCGGTCTGGTGGTCACCGGTGACGCGCTCGTCGCCTATGACGAGCAGGGGCTGACTCCTGAGTCGCTGGTTCGCGGGGTGACCGCAGTACAAGGGTTTGGCGCGATGCTGCCTGGCCATGTGCTCGACGAGTGGGGCACGCGGCCGCCGGCGGCGGGGTCGCGGTTGCGGTTCGCGATGCCCGAGTGGAAGGTGTCGGCCGGGTCGATCGTGGTCCGGGTACTGGCGATGAGTTTTGGGGTGATCGCACTCGCGTTGGCGGCCGCTTTGCTTGCGGCCGCCGCCGAGAGTCAGGCGCGGGACCTCGCGTTCGAACCTCGGTATCCGGTGTGGACGTTGCTGGTCGCAGTACTGGTGCTGGCCGGAGGTGCCGTCGGCCTGGGGTATGTGAGTAGGGCTCAGGGCTCGGCGGTCGCGTAGTCGCCGCAGGGGCCGCCGCCGATGGCCTCGGGGATGACGGTGGTCCGGCGATCCGGGCGGATCAGCGGGTTGTAGAAGGCGGAGATCTCCGTGCTGTCCTCCGGGATGTAGTGGAAGATCAGCGAGCGGCGGAACCGGTCGGCGCTGGTGTTCGGCCGGGAGCCGTGCACGACGCTGCCGTGGAAGAAGAGCACGTCGCCGGCCTTCATGCGCGTCTGCACCTTGCTCATGCCGTCGGGGATCGGTACTTCGGCGTTGGTGAACGACTCGGTCAGGTCGGCCTGCTCGGGGCAGACCAGTTCGACCTGGTGTGAACCGGGAACCACCGCGAGCCCGCCGTTCTCCGCGTCCACGTCGTCGATCGCGATCCAGGCGGCCAGGCAGGTCTCCGGGTGCGCCCGCAGGAACGTGTTGTCCTGGTGCATCGCCTGTCCGCGCGCGCCCGGCGGCTTGAAGTAGAACATCGACTGGGCCGCCAGGGCAGGCCCGATCAGGGTTTCCACGACATTGAGGATCCGGCTGTCGAGCATCCACTCGAGCGCCAGCCGGCCGGCCTCGACCTCGGTCCGCCGGTGCGGGTGGACGAACCGCGGGTACGTGGCCAGCGGGTCCTCCGCCGGGACCTTGTCGTCGATCGCCAGCGAATGGTCGATCGCGACCTGAGCCATGTAAGCAGCCTTGATCTTCTCGATCTCGGCCGGCGTGAGCAGTCCCGGGACCTGCACGATCCCGTCCCGCTGGTAAACCTCTGCAAGTGTGCTGGTCATGTCTCCAGGATCGCCGGAAGGAGCCGGCGGCGGGATAACCTATCGAGCTGTGAACCTTCGAGATCCTGCTAGGCCGGACTCCTTCACCCCGACGGTCCGGCGGTTACTGGCGGGCGAGTTCGACGAGGGCCCGAGCTACACCACCTACCGCCGCCGCGGTACGACTGACTGGCTGTTGCTCCACACCCTCGACGGCCTCGGCAGTCTCGGCGGCGGCATCCATGCCGGTCCGGGCGTCACCTCGTTGATCCGGCCCGGCACCCTGCAGGACTACGGGACGGCCGGTGGTCGCTGGCATTTCCTCTTCGCCCATTTCCACCCGCGACCGGACTGGCTGCCCCTGCTCGACTGGCCGTCCGTTGCCCCCGGCATCCTCCAGCTCACGCCCAGCCCGAGCGCGGCGGAGCGGATCGCCCACGCCCTGTCCGAAACGGTCCGCCACCAGGACAGCGTCCTGCCCCAGGGCGAGCTGCTCAGCCTCAACGCCCTCGAAGCGGCGCTGCTCTGGTGCGACACCCAGAACCCGAAAGCCGCCCGGATCGACGACCGCCTGCTCCGCACCATCGAGTACGTCGACCGCAACCTCCGCGCCGATCTCTCCATCGCCGCGCTCGCCCGGACCAGCAACCTCTCGGTCTCCCGCTTCGCCCACCTCTTCCGCAGCCAGCTCGGCGTCACTCCCCAGCAGTTCGTCGAACGCCGCCGCCTCGACGCCGCCGCCCGGCTGCTCGAACTCACCGCCCGCCCCGTCGCCTCGATCGCCACCGAGGTCGGCTTCACCAACCCGCTCTACTTCTCCACCCGCTTCCGAGCCCACACCGGCCACAGCCCCACGCAGTACCGGCAGCGGTGACAAAGTCCGCGCGGGGAGGTTCAATCGATGACAAGGGGGCGGGGCGATGAGCGATCGAGACGATTTTCTGGAGTGGGTGGGGACGCGGTTGCGGGACGCGGAGGTGGCGACCCACAACGGTGACGCCGGGCCGCGGTTCGAGATCTGGTCGACCCAGGAGCCGGTGTCGTTGCTGGGTGCCTGGATGTCTGGGACGGGCGCCGACCGGATTGCGGAGGTCTTCCATCGGCTGGAGAGCACCTTCAGCGACTGCACGTCGTACCGGTTCGAGCTGCTGGTCGCCGACGTGGTGGGGGATCTGGCCTACACGGTCGGCTATGAGCACACCAAGGCGTCGGTGAATGGTGAACCGCGCGAGTACACGCTGCGCGCCACCCAGATCTACCGGCGGGAGGACGGCGAGTGGAAGGTGGTGCATCGCCACGCCGACAGTCCACCTGCTGGGGAGTCTGAGTAACAGCGAAGGCGGCGCTCTACGCTGCTGCCATGACTGCTCGTTCTGCCCTGGCCGTCGTGGCCGCTCTCGCTGTTGTCGGACTGGCCGCGTGCGCGCCCGAAGATGACTCTGCCGGTACTGCGGCGCCGCCCGCGTCGGCTGATGCCTGCAGCAAGGACAAGCTTGCGCTGAAGACCGCTGGGACGTTCTCGGTCGGCACCGACAAACCGGCGTACGAGCCGTGGTTCTCGGGCGACGACCCGTCCAACGGCAAGGGGTACGAGTCGGCCGTCACCTATGCGGTGGCCAAGAAGCTCGGGTTCGAGCCGGCCGAGGTGAAGTGGCTGACCGTGCAGTTCAACGCCGCGTTCGCGCCCGGGCCGAAGAAGTTCGACCTGGACGTCAACCAGATCTCGATCTCCGAGGACCGGCGCAAGGCGGTCGACTTCTCCACCGGGTACTACGACGTCCGGCAGACCGTCGTCACCACCGAGGGCAGCAAGATCGCCGGGGCGACCACGATCGCCCAGCTGGCCGACGCGAAGCTCGGTGCGCAGGTCGGGACGACGAGCTACACCTCGCTCCGCGACGTGATCAAGCCGAAGCAGCAGCCGGCCGTGTTCGACACCAACGACCTGGCCGTGCAGGCGCTGAAGAACAAGCAGATCGACGGGATCGTCGTCGACCTGCCGACCGGTTTCTACATGACCGCGGCGCAGCTCGACAAGGGCAAGATCGTCGGCCAGTTGCCGGCCGGCGGCGCGGCCGAGCAGTTCGGGTTCGTGCTGGAGAAGGGCTCGAAGCTGACACCGTGCGTGTCGCAGGCAGTCGACGCGCTCCGCGCTGACGGCACGCTGGCCAACCTCCAGAAGCAGTGGCTGACCGCAGAAGGCGCCCCGGAACTCTCGTGAGCGACTGGCAACCGTCGGCCCTCCAGCAGGAGCGATTGAAGTATCGGCGGCAGAGAACTGTCAGGTCTGGACTGATCGCCGGGATCAGCACCGTCGTGCTGGTCGGGTTGGTGGTGCTGGGCGTCGGGTCGACGCCGGGGTGGCCGCGGGTGCGGTCGACGTTCTTCGACTTCGATCGCGGCCTGGAGGCGTTGCCGGTCGTCGCCCAGGGGTTGTGGCTGAACATCAGGGTGATGCTCGTCTGCGCCGTCCTGATCGTGATTCTCGGTCTGACGCTGGCGATCATGCGCACGCTGCGCGGGCCGATCTTCTTCCCGTTGCGGATGTTCGCCGCCGCCTACACCGACATCTTCCGCGGGTTGCCGTTGCTGCTGGTGATCTTCCTGCTCGGCTTCGGCGTACCGGCGCTGCAGTTGCGCGGTCTGCCCAACCAGGCGGTGATCTGGGGTGGGGCCGCCCTGGTGCTCACCTACTCGTCGTACGTCGCTGAGGTGTTCCGCGCGGGAATCGAGTCGATCCACCCGTCGCAACGCGCCGCGGCGCGCTCGCTCGGGCTGTCGCATCGGCAGACGCTGCGTTTCGTAGTACTGCCTCAGGCGGTTCGTCGGGTGTTGCCGCCGCTGCTGAACGACTTCGTCTCACTGCAGAAGGATTCGGGCTTGATCGCCGTACTGGGTGTCATCGACGCGATCCGCGCGGCGCAACTGGAGACCGCCGAGGACTTCAACTTCACGCCCTACGTCGTCGCCGGGCTGCTGTTCGTCGCGCTGACGATCCCGCTGACCAGGCTGACCGACTGGGTCGCGCGGCGACAGGGCTGGTACGGCGCCGGGGGAGGTGTGGTGTGAGCCTGTTGTCGATCCGCGGTGTGCGGAAGTCCTTCGGGACCAACCTGGTGCTCGACGACTTCAGCCTGGAGGTCGAGGCGGGTGAGTGCGTCGTCCTGATCGGTGCCTCCGGCTCCGGCAAGTCGACGCTGCTGCGTTGCGTGAACCTGCTGGAGACCGTCGACGACGGCGTGATCGAACTGGCCGGCGCCGACATCACCGACCCCCGCGTCGACACCGACCGGGTGCGTTCGGGGATCGGCATCGTCTTCCAGGCCTACAACCTGTTCCCGCATCTGTCGGTGCTGGACAACGTCACGCTGGCCCCGATCCGCGTCCACGGCGTACGCCGGGACGTCGCGCGCACCCGGGCGTTGGAGATGCTGGACCGCGTCGGCCTGGCGTCGAAGGCGTCGGCCAAGCCTGACGAGCTGTCGGGCGGGCAGCAACAACGAGCCGCCATCGCCCGGGCCCTGGTCAACTCCCCGAAGCTGATGCTCCTCGACGAGGTGACCTCGGCCCTCGATCCCGAGCTGGTCGGCGAGGTGCTGGATCTGCTGACCGAACTCAAAGCAGAGGGCATGACCATGCTGATATGCACCCAC
The DNA here is from genome assembly GCF_050943845.1 of Kribbella sp. CA-294648. NCBI lineage: Bacteria > Bacillati > Actinomycetota > Actinomycetes > Propionibacteriales > Kribbellaceae > Kribbella > Kribbella sp. CA-294648. Next base: position 6,324,199 of record NZ_CP191981.1, on the reverse strand, counting down.
GAGATGACGTTTGCCCGCTCGGTGGCAGACAAGGTCTGCTTCCTCCACCACGGCCGCCCCCTCGAGGTCGGCCCACCGTCGCAGGTCCTGGAACACCCCAGAGAACCCCGCACCCAGGAGTTCCTCCGCCGAATCCGGCTGTGAGTGTGCCGAACGACAGGAGGTAGTGGCCGGACTGCGCTTTCCAGCCGCCGCCTCGAGCGTGGCAGCCAAAGCGGAGGCCGACTACCTCCTGTCGTTCGGGACAGTGAGGTCAGCCGAGTGGGTTGAGTTCCTCGAAGTCGGAGTCGTCCATTACGCGGCGGACGCCGATCGGCTGCTGGAGTGGGACGCCGCCGGGGCCGGGGACCTGGGAGACCAGGGCGGCGATCTCGAGGGCTCGCTCCAGGGAGTCGACGTCGACCATCTGGAAGCCGGCCAGCATCTCCTTGGACTCCACGAACGGGCCGTCGGTGACGACCGGCGCGGCCTTGCCGTCGGAGACCACCGTCTTGGCCTCGTCCGGCCAGGTCAGCGCGAGGTGCTCGACCAGCTCGCCGCTGGCCCGCAGCTCCTCGTTCAGCTGGGTGTAATAGGCCATGTGCGCCTTGATGTCCTCGGGGGCCCACTCGGTCATCGGCGTCTCGATGACACCGGGGCTGTAGTCCACGGTGATCAGGAACTTGGTCATCTCAGATCTCCCATCGCTGTAGTGCGTACACCCGGAGACGGAGCCGGCCGCAGCTTCTCGACATCACCGGGACGACAAATACGTGAGCACCGCCATCACACGCCGGTTGTCGTCCTCCGAAGGCGGCAGGTCGAGCTTGGCGAAGATGTTGTTGGTGTGCTTCGACACGGCCTTCTCGGTCACGAACAGCGCGCCGGCGATGGCCGCGTTCGAGCGTCCTTCGGCCATCAGGCCCAGTACTTCGGACTCGCGCGGGGTCAGCCGCCCGATCGGTTCGTCCCGCGTGTTGCGAGCCAGCAACTGGCCGATCACGTCCGGGTCCATCGCCGTGCCGCCGGCCGCGACCCGGCGCACCGAGTCGAGGAAGTCGGCCACGTTGGAAACCCGGTCCTTGAGCAGGTAGCCGACCGCGCCACCGCCGCCGGTGAGGAGCTCGCGGGCATACAGCTGTTCGACGTACTGCGACAGCACCAGCACCGGCAGTCCCGGCACTTGCCGGCGGGCCTCGATCGCGGCCTTCAGACCCTCGTCGGTGAAGGTCGGGGGCAGCCGGACGTCGACGACGGCCACGTCCGGCCGGTGCTCGACGAGCGCCGGAACCAGCCGGGGGCCGTTGTCGACGGCTTCCAGGACTTCGAAGTCGTGGGCTTCCAGCAGCCGGATCAGGCCGTCCCGGAGGAGGGCGTGATCTTCAGCGATGACGACTCGCAAGGCAACTCCATGATCACGGTGGTCGGCCCGCCGGTCGGGCTGGCCACGGTCAACGTACCGTCGAAGGCGGCCAGCCGCCTTTCGATACCGTACAGACCGCCACCGGGCCGCACCGTCGCGCCTCCGACCCCGTCGTCACCGACCAGGATGTGCAGCCGCTCGTTCTCGTGGGTCAGCTGCACCCACGCCGTCGTCGCCGCCGCGTGCTTGAGGGCGTTCGCCAGCGCCTCGGCCACCGCGAAGTACGCCGCGGACTCGACCGGCGCCGGCGGCCGGCCGGGCAGGTCGATGGTGACGTCGACCTTGAACGGCAGGCTCAGCGCGAGGGCCTTGACCGCGCCTTCCAGTCCGCGGTCGGCGAGCACCGGCGGGTGGATGCCGCGGACCAGGTCGCGCAACTCGGACAGCGCAGTACCGGCGGACTCGCGCGCCTCGGTCAGCAGCGCCGCTGCCTGGGCGGGGTCACGGGCGACCATCTCCTCGGCCATCCCGAGGCTCATGCTCAGCGCCGCCAGCCGGGCCTGCGCGCCGTCGTGCAGATCGCGCTCGATCCGGCGCAGCTCGGCCGCCTGGGTGTCGACGGTCTCCGCGCGGGAGTCGGACAGTTCGCGGACCCGGATCGCCAGCTGCGCGCTCTCGGTCGGGCCGAGCAGCGACTTCCCGACGTACGCCGCGCCCTTCAGCAGCCGCTCACCCGCGGCCAGCCAGATCAGGAAGGCGAAGAAACCGAACGGGATCATCAGGAAGCTGGTCGCCACGTTCACCGTGAAGAGGCCACCGAACGGCTCGGTGAAGACGCCGTCCGGGGTGACCCAGACCAGGAACGGGTAGATCAGGTAGAAGACCGAGGCGAGGAACAGCACCGCCGACAGCAGCGTGAGGGTGAAGCCGATCACCGCGTTCACCAGCAGCCAGGCGATGTCGCGCCAGGTCGCCGGGTCGGTCAGCGTGGTCCGGAGCCACATCAGGATGCCGGGCATCGGCGGCTTCTTGTACGGCTTGGGGATCGGGGTGCCGATCAGGCCGGCGTACAGGACGCGGTGGCAGTTGGCGTACCAGCGGACGCACGGGACGAACACCAGCAGTAGCGGGATGCCGACCCAGACCGCGATCAGCGGCACCGCGACGACGTTCAGGACGAAGAAGGCGATGCCGAGCTCGGCCAGCACCGCCAGGCCGAGCGCGATGAAGGGCTGCGCCAGGCGGGGGAATCGCATCGGCGCCTTCGGTGCCTGCTGCGTGATCGTCATCGCTGTGTCTCCCGGAAACATGTGGTGTGGACCAGATCGGTCCGGCAGTAACCATCATGACGGAGAGTCAGGCCGGGCTCAGTGGTGTTAGGTCCACTGTCAGGTGGGCACCTGCACCCCGCACGACCCGGGTAGTAGCACTCATGTTTTCGATCGCTTCAGCGACCAGGCTGGATGCACTACGCTGGCCCGCGGCTGAACGCCTAGGCCTCCCACCGCTCTGAGATGAGGACACCGATGGCGCAGCCCATTGCCCTTGCCCCTGACCGCGAACTCACCGCCACGAAGGGCAGTGACTTCGCGCCGCTGCTTCGCGAGATCAAGGAAGCAGGACTGCTGGAACGCCGTACCGCGTCCTATGTGATTGCGATCACCTTGAACGTGGCGCTGCTCGCGGCGACCTGGGCCGGTGTCGTCCTGCTCGGTAACTCCTGGTTGCAGTTGCTGCTCACGATTCCGCTGGCGATCTTCACCACCCGCGCCGCGTTCTTCGGTCACGACGCCGGCCACCAGCAGGTGGGCAGCTCCCGCAAGCTACACGACGTCCTGGGCATGCTGCACGGCAATTTCGTCTGCGGGATGAGCTACGGCTGGTGGAACGACAAGCACAACCGGCACCACGCCAACCCCAACCACACCGACAAGGATCCCGACGTCGGCGAGGGCGTTCTGGTCTGGACCTTGGAGCAGGCCGAGGGCCGCACCGGCCTGTACGGCTGGCTGACCCGGCACCAGGCGAAGATCTTCTTCCCGCTGCTGACCCTCGAAGGCCTGAACCTGAAGGTGTCGAGCGTGCTGTTCCTGGTCGGCCGCCGGGCCAAGCGCGAGGCCCGGATCGAGCTCGGCCTGATGGCCGCCCACCTGATCCTGTACTTCGGTGCGTTGTTCCTGATCATGTCGCCCGGTAAGGCGATCGCCTTCGCCGCGCTGCACCACGCACTGTTCGGCCTGCACCTGGGCAGCGTCTTCGCCCCGAACCACAAGGGCATGGAGATGCCGGACGCCGACACGAACTGGGGCCACCTGGAAAAGCAGGTGCTGACGTCGCGCAACGTGAAGGGCGGCCTCGTCACCGACTGGATGATGGGCGGCCTGAACTACCAGATCGAGCACCACCTGTTCCCGAGCATGCCGCGCGCCAACCTGCGCTTCGCTCAGCCGATCGTCGAGAAGTACTGCGAGCGGATCGGCATGCCGTACCTGAACACCGGCGTGATCGAGTCGTACCGGATGGGCCTCGGCCATCTGCACGAGGTCGGCAGCGAACTCCGCGACCAGACCAAGGTCGCCTGAGCCACGCCCGGTCGGTCCTGGCAAGGGTGCTGGGACCGGGCCGATAGGCTTGGGACTGCCATGGTGTCCCGGAAGAAGAAGCCTTCGAAGCACACGCGGCCGGTGAGTGACCGGCCGCTGCTGGGTGGGCATCAGACGCGGGAATCGCGGTCCGACGGGTCGTGGATGGTTCGGCAGGTGAGCGGGTCGGCGGCGGGCAAGTCGTACCGGTGTCCTGGCTGTGACCAGACGATCCTGGCCGCGACCCCGCACGTGGTCGTCTGGCCGGAGACGCCGAGTCTGCTGGCGTCGATCGGTGGCGGCCAGTCGCTGGACGAGCGCCGCCACTGGCACACCACCTGCTGGCAACGCCGCCGCTGAGCCCCTCGAAAGGTCTTGATGAAGCTTCCGGTCACGTCGTACGGCGAGAGTGGTTCGCCGGTCGTGGTGATGCACGGTCTGTTCGGCTCCAGCCGCAACTGGATGACCGCGGCCCGCCGTCTCGCGACCGGTCACCGGGTCTTCGCGTTCGACCTGCGCAACCACGGCACGTCACCGCACACGGAGACGATGAGCTATCCGGAGATGGCCGCCGACGTCGCCGAGACGATCGCCGGGCTCGGGGTCGGGCCGGTCGCCCTGGTCGGCCACTCGATGGGCGGCAAGACGGCCATGCTGACCGCTCTCTCGCACCCCGAGGTGGTGGAGCGGCTGGTGGTGGTCGACGCCGCGCCGGTCGGCTACCCGCCGGCCTTCGTCGAGTACGCGCGGGCGATGCGCACCGCCGATCTGTCCGCTGTGCAGCGGCGGGCCGACGTCGACGCCCAACTGGTCGAAGCAGTGCCGACGCCCGGCACCCGTGCCTTCCTGCTGCAGAACCTGATCCTCGACGACCAGGGCGCCCGCTGGCGGCCCAACCTCCCGGTCATCGAGGCGGCCCTCCCAGCGATCTCTGGCTGGCCCGAGGACATCACCGGCTCGTACGACGGCCCGACCCTCTTCATCTACGGCGGCAAGTCCGACTACGTGCAGCAGGACCACCGTGCCACCATCAAGGGCTACTTCCCGCAGGCGCAGTACGCCGAGATCCCCGACGCCGGCCACTGGGTGCACGCCGAACGGCTCGACGACTTCCTCGCCGCGCTCACTCCGTTCCTGCCTTAGCTCTCAGCCCGCCGTCCGCGTTTGGTCTTCTTGTACTTGCGGCTCGACCACCACAGCGGAACCGCGCCGCGTTCGTCGCGGGCGTCCGGCGGAACGATGAACTTCGGCTGGTTGAACAGCGTCACGCTGAGGTCGACCAGCAGCATCAGCAAAAACGCCGTCCCGAAGTACAGGTTGAGCCGGCCGGCGAACCGGCTCCCGTCACCGGTGAGGTACTGCTCGAAGAACCCCGCGATCAAGCCGAGTTCGAGCATCAGCAGGGCGCCCACCGCGGCCGGGATCGAGCGGATGAACCCGGCCCGGAACGCCTCGCTGAACGGCCACCACTTCGTCGCTTCCTCTTTCTGGATGTCAGCCTCGGACCGCCACAGTTTGGGCATCAGGACCAGGGACCCCAGGACCAGGAGGCCGAGCAGAACGATCGCGACGAGCAATCCGGTGTCGACGCTGCCCTCGTTCATCCCCAGCCTCCTGGTCGGTTGATCCGTTCAGCACTACCTTGGGTGATCGGCCTCAGCCGAACAAGCCGCCGATCGCATCACCCGCGCCTTCGAGGAGATCGCCGCCGACGTCCTGCACTGTGTCGGACACCGATTCGACCGCATCACCGATGCCCGTATCGAGCAACTCACTCGCTCCGAATGCCCCGATCCCGGCTCCGACGACCCCGCCGATGAACGCTCCGGCCGCAGTACCCGCACCGGGGATCAACGAACCGATCGCGGCTCCCGCCATCGCCCCGGCCTTCGCGCCGGCCATCGCGCCGCCGACCTCGATCCCGGTCTTCACACCGGCGGACACCGCGCGGTCGCCTTCGGCGAGGTGCTTGCCGAAGCTCAGGCCCGCGCCGAGCACGCCGAGCCCCCGGCCGGCCCAGGTTGCCTTCGGTGACCGTGCCCACCGGCCCAGGTCGCGCATCATGTCGTTGTGGCTGAGCGAGCTGTTGAACTTGCCGGCCAGCGACCGTACCCACGACCACTGGTGCTTCATGTGCTTGCCGGCCCAGCTGCCCCAGCCGCCGACCTCGGCCGGGCCTGCCATCGCCGGCCCCAGTACGTAGTCGGACAGGTTCGTGTACTTCTCCCACTCCCCGGCCGGGTACTCCGGACGTTCCTTCTCCTGCGGTACGTCGCCGGTGCCCTGAGTGATGCTGGGCGGAGGCGTCGGGGTCGGCGTGGTGGAGCCGCCTCCTCCGCCGTCGGCCAGCAGCATGTGGCCGTCGACCTCGACGAAGCTGACCGGGTTGCCCGCCGCCAGGCCATAGCGGTTGCCGCTCAGCGGATCGAGGGTGAGCTTCAGATCGCCCAGAGCGTTGGCGAACATGTCGGCCTGCAGGAACCGGCCGGTGTCCACGCCGTACCGGCGGGCGCCCATGTCGAGACTGGTGGCCGCCTTGGTGGCTGTCGCCGAGCCGGAGTCGAGCCGTTTGCCCGTGTAGCGGTAGGGGTTCAGCGGCGCCTTGTCGTTCAGGTCGCCGGTGGTCAGTCCCTGCGCGTCGTCATCGGTCGAGTCCTGCCCGCCGTAGGCGTCGTACCCGTACGACGCCTTGACCTGTCCGGCGTCACCGATCAGCTGGCTGACCGAGCCGTGCACGTCGTGGGAGTAGGTGAAGGTGTCGGTCTGGGTGGAACCGTTCACCGTGTCGGTCATCGAGACCCGGTGCCCGAAGGCGTCGTACGAGAAGGTCTTCGTCTTCGGGTTCGTGCCGCCGGTCTGCTTCTCCTCGGTGACGTTGTTGGTCAGGCCCTCGAAGGAGAAGTCGGTGGTCCGGGAGTTGGCCGCATCGCCGGTGTGGGTCTCCTTCTCCTTGGTGAGCCGGTCGAGGGCGTCGTAGGTGTACTCCGCGGAGTCGCTCACCGAGCCACCGGCGTACTGGCGCTGGCTGCTCAGCCGGTTCAGCGGGTCGTAGCTGTAGTCGGTGATCATCGACGCGCCGCCGTTCGGGCAGCTCGCCTGCGCGCCGAGGGTGACGCAGTCCATGTTGCCGTAGTCGTCGTAGCGGTAGTCGGCCGATTGGGTGCTGCCGGCCAGCTGCAGCTTCTTGATCTGGTTGGACTCGTAGTGCTTGTTCACCGTGTCGCCGTCGTCGGACTCGGTCGTCACGTTGCCGCCGCGGATGGTGTTGTCGGTGATCAGCATCGCCGGCTGGTCGAGGGTGTACCGCGCGACGTTGCCCTCCTTCTTCTGATGCTTGACCACCTTGCCGCGCGGGTCGTAGTCCCAGTCCTGCAGGCACGGCGTGGTCCCGACACAGGTGGTGACGCCGGTCTTGCCCTCGGCCCGCTCCAGGATGAACCGGTCGGTGGTGCGGTTCCCGTTCTCGTACCGGGTGCCCTCGTAGTACCCGACGTCGTGCGACTCGGTCACCCGGCTCGAACCGTCGTCCTTGAAGGCCAGCGTCTTCAGGTCGGCCAGCTTGCCGTTGTCGAAGTGCTTCCAGGTACTGCGCTGCCGCTGCTTCCAGGTGGACACGTCCGCGGTGCAGCCGGTCTTGGCCTTGAAGATGTCGCGCTGCTTCTCCCAGCCGGTGGCCCAGTAGTCGTTGACGATGCGCTGGTCGTCCTTGCAGTTGTCGTCGGTGCCCAGATCGCGCTGGTCGGTGAGCCAGTCGGCTCCGTCGTAGGTCAGCACATGCCGGCGCGGGGCCTTGGTCTGAGCGCCGGTGGAGGTGGACTCCTCGCCGTTCTCCAGCCGCTCGGAGACGTTGCCGTTCAGGTCGTAGGTGTACTGGCTGAACTTCCAGGTCGTCGCGTTCTCCTTGCGGTGCTTGACCTTCTCCGGCTGGTCGAAGCCGGTCCAGGTCGCGACCGTCTCGATCGGCTGGTCGTTGGCATCGGTCACCCCGGAGGCGTCGACACCGCGCAGGATGTTGTCGTTCGCGTCGTAGCTGTAGGTGCTGTCGTTGCCGTCCCGGTCGGTCCGGGTCTTGAGCTTGCCGTCGAGGAAGTAGTCCCAGCGCATCTCCCGCTCCAGGTCGGGAGTACCCGGCTGGCTCTTCTTCTCCGGGGTCTTGAGCTGCTGCCAGCCCTGGGCGAAGTAATCGAAGACCTCGAGCGGGTCGGTCGGCTTCTTGGTCGAGCGGATCCAGCCCGGGTCGAAGTACGTCATCTTGGTCTTCGCCGTGTCGCCGACGGCCGCCGGATCGGCGCTGGTGACCGGGAAGGAGGTCCAGGCCAGGTTGCCGTTCGCGTCGTAGGCCCGGTGCACGTACTGCTTCTCCGGCTCCGCGTTGCTGTACGGCTGGCCGGTCCTGACCAGCCGGTCGACCGGGTCGTAGTCGTTGGTGGTGACGTACTCGGTGAAGGTGGACTCCGTGTACGTCGTGGGCCGTCCGGCCGCGTCGAAGGCCCGCGGCGGCACGGTCTTGGTCTTGTTCCGGTTGGCGTCGTAGAAGATCAGCGAGGTGATCGTCTTGCCGTTGGCGGCGTCCAGGTTCTGGTCGGCCCGGACGGGCAGGTCGCGGACGTCGTAGCTGGTGACGGTCTTGTTCACCCGGCCGCTTTCGAGGTCGGCCTCGCGGACGGTGACGTTGCCGTGCGTGTCGTACGTCGTGCGGTTCGCGTGCCCGAGCGGGTCGGTCTGGGAGACCGGCCGGTGGGCGGCGTCGTAGGTGTAGCGGGTGGTGAAGTTCTGCGCGGCGGTCGCCGGGCAGGTCAGGCTGGTCAGGTTCGCCCGCGGCGAGGTGACCGAGCGCAGGTCACCCGCGAGGTCGTAGCAGAGCCAGGTCACCCGTGGCGCGTCCGCCGTCTTGCCGGTTTCAGCCTGCTTGATCACGCGGTCCAGGACGTCATAGGTGTACTGCGTGCTGTGGTCGAGCGGGTCGGTCGCCTCAGCGGTCAGCACTCCCTTCGGCTTGGTCTGCTCGACCAGCCGGCCCGCGTCGTCGTACCGGTACTCCGTGCGCTCGCCCAGTGGATCGACGCTCTTGTCCGGGTTCGCCTGCACGAGCAGCCGGTCCATCGCGTCGTACGAGCCGGTCCGGACGCCGGCGTTCTCGTCGTCGTCGACGAAGCCGCCGAAGTGTGGTTCGACCTGACGGGTGATGTTGTCGTTCGGGTCGAAGCCGGCCGAGGACCAGATCAGCTTGCCGCGATCCAGGGTGGTGGACTTCGGCGCGCTCTGCCGGCCCATCCGGTGGAAGGCGTCGTAGTCGAAGTAGGTCCGGTACGCCCGCTCGTCGGCGCCGCTCGCGGTCTGGTGGTTCGGGTCCTGGACCCACCGCAGTTGCCCGTCGACGTCGTACCCGAGGGTGGTGACTCGCAGGCCCGCCTCGTCGATCCGCGAGGGCTGGCCGGATGGGTCGTAGGCGTAGTTGATCGGTCCGCCCCGAGGCCGGTCGACCCGTGCCACCGTGCCTGGCGCGGACGAGCCGGCCAGGTTCCAGGTGTAGCGCGTCTCGAAGCCCGCCGGGTCACGCATCACGACCGGGTTGCCGGCTGTGTCGTTGGTCCAGGTCGTCTGGTGCGTGCTGCCCTTCGGCGGGAGGTGCTTGGTCAGCAGTCCCCAGTGGCCGGCCGCATCGCGGGTGTCGAGTTTGCGGTACTCGTACTGCAGCGTGGTGACCGCGCCTACCTGGTCACGCTTGGTCCGCAGGTAGCCGTTGTGGTCGTAGGTGAAGGCCTCGTAGGCGCCCGTCGGTTCGGTCACCTGGGCGACCTTGTGGTCGGTCGTCCAGCTGATCGCGGTGGCTTCCTCGTTCGGGTTGGTGATCCTGGTCGGCCGGCCGAGCGTGTCGTAGGCGTAGTCGGTGTCCCGGGCCAGCGGTGCGTTCACCGTGGTGACCCGGCTGGTCAGGTTGTAGCCGAAGGTCGTGGTCTTCGCCGAGCGGTTCGTCCGGCTCTTGAGTTTCCACCGCAGCTGGGGGCCCTCGGACGGGCCGTAGTACGCGAAGGTGGTCTCCGCGCCGCGCGGGTCGCGGATGCTGAACAGCCGGGTGGACTGGCTGGGTGTGTGCGGATCCGGGTTCACCCGGGCGGCCGGGTCAGGGATCGCCGGTCCGGTTCCGTTCGGCACGGTGTAGGTGAACACCACTGAGCGGTCGGCCAGCGGCGCTCCGTTGGCCTGGGTGCCGCCCCGCTGCACGATCCGGAGCAGGTTGCCGTCGTGGTAGTACTCGAAGTCCAGCACGGACCGCGAGTGGTCGTAGATCCGCTGGATCTTGCCGCGCACGTGCGCCTTCTTGGCCTCGTCCTTGCTGTAGTAGTCGATCTCGAAGAACCGGCCGCCCGCGTCGTGCACCTTGACGATCCGGCGCTTCGGCCCGCCCGGGTCCTCACCCGGCGGCGTGTCCTGCAGCTCGAACCGCAACTCGTTGCCGTTGCGGTCGGTGACGTAGGTCGGGTACCCGTCGGTGTCGAACCAGAAGGTGACGTTGTCGGGACGAGTCAGCGCCCAGTGCTTGACCGGATCGGTGGTGGACCGCAGGTACAGGTTGACGCCCGCGGGCTCGGTCCAGGTGGTCGTGCCGTCGGCGTTCGTCGTACCGGTGAACTGGTGCGTGGTGCCGTCGCCGTCGGTCAGTACGACGTACTTCCGCGACTTGCCGGTCAGCTCGTCGGCCTTGTTCGGGTGGATGTCCAGGCCGTAGCCCCAGCGGGTCAGGCCGGAGATCGACAACGAGACGTTGTTGCCGGCCGGGGACTCGGAATGGTCCTCGAGCGAGTTGTAGGTCAGGTCCAGCATGGAGGCCAGGCCACGGCCGGGCGCGTAGAACGGCGACCAGCGCCAGAGCATGTTGCCGTTGGCAACATTCGTCATCACGTTCACGCCGGCGCCGGCCTGCTCACCCTCGTACTGCCAGTACTTCTCCAGTCCGAGCGCGCCCTCCAGCCGCTTCTCCACGATCACCGGGTTGTCGACCGGCTTGTTGCCACGGCCGGCGTACCACTTGTTCAGCGTGGTCGCGTTGCGGTCGTAGATGTCGAACCGCAGCCTGACCTGGCTGAGGTCGATGCCGAGCGGCATGGCCGGCGGCTCCACCGTCACCGGGATGCGCTTGCTCTGCCCGGGTTGCACGGTCTGCGGGAAGTAGTCGGTGCCCGGGCCCTCGAACAGGACCACGCCGTCGTTGGTGTACCAGCGGTACCACAGCCGCAGATCAGTGTTGCCCGTGTTCCGCCAGGTCACCGCGCTGTTGTTGGTGACGGTGACGTCGGCCTGGAACGCGTTGGCCGACACCATGTCCGGCGGCGGCGGAACCTCGTCGATGACGTCCGGACTCGAGGACCTGGAGGGCTGCCAGGTGCTCTCCTGGTACTCCAGGGTGCTGTCCACGGGAGCACTCGCGAGGTCCTTCGTGCCGGTCGTTCCGGTGCCCGGATCCACCGACGTCGTGGCCAGTTCGTTGGACAGCAGCGTCGGCGGAATGGCGAACGCGTCGTCGCCGTTGCCCAGGACGTTCAGGTCGTACGACGCCCGGTACGCCGTGCCGGCCGTGTTCCCCACGGTGACACCGACCACGGTCGACTCCCGCACCCGGCCGCCCGCGTCGTACGCGCGCACCTTGAGCGAGTGCGGACCGTCGTACGCCGGGGTCAGCAGGTCGAGGGTGTTCCAGCTGGCCGACCAGGGGGCCGCAGTGTCGGTGGAGAAGACCTGGTCGTCGGCCAGGAACTCGACCTTCGTCACGCCGACGTCATCGGTGGCCGAAGCGCCCACTGTCACCGTGCCGCTGACCGTTCCTCCGTTCCCCGGCGAGGTGACGCTCGCAGCCGACGGCGCTGCCGAGTTGTCGACCAGGATGCTGCTGCCGGCGGAGGTGGTCACATTGCCGGCGTCGTCGGTGGCCCGGACCGTGACGGTGTGGTTCCCGGCGGCCACGGTGGTGGAGTTCCAGGTGGCCGTCCAAGGGGCGGCCGTGTCGGTCGCGACTACGGCTCCGTCGACCAGGAACTCGACCTTGTCGACCCGGCGGTCGTCGCCGGCCGCGGCGCTGAGAACAGCCGCGGTGCCCGCGACCAACTGGCCGGCGGCCGGCTCGGAGACCACTGCGCGGGGAGCGCGCGCGGTCGTGCCGTCGGTGTAGCTCAGTTGCAGCTTGGGACGGTGGGCGGCCACGGAGTAGTCGTCGCTGCGGTAGTCGAAGTAGGCCTGGACCGTGGGCAGCGTCTCGGCGGCGGTCTTCAGCATCAGGCCATGGTTCGGCGTACCGGTCACCCACTTCTGGACCAGGGACGTGACCGCGAAGTTGTCGACACCTGCTGCCGAGCGGGCCTTGGCCGCCACGGAGCCACTGATCGCCGCGTCGAAGGCGCTGCCGGCGGCCGCCCACTTCACGCCGCTCTGGGTCTCGTTCCAGGTCACGCCGGTGCCGTTGCACTGACCCGTGCCGGTGCCCTCGGTCCAGGGCTGCTTGACGCGATGGACGTTCACCTGGCCGACCGTGGAGGTGGTGGCGGCGTAGTTGAGAACCAGCGTCGCGCTGCTGACCGTCGCCGACGGGGGAATGTCGCGCAGGTCGAACCGCAGTACCGGCCGGTGGACCACGCCGTTGGTGGCAGGTCCGGTCCGCAGCCAGCCCGCGCTGCCGTAGTTGTAGTCGTTGTAGCAGGCGGCCGGAGTGCTGGTGTCCTGCGCGACGTAGGACGCCTCGCCGGACAACGTCTTGTCGGTCCTGCCTGCGACGGGCAAGGTCACCCGCTGTTCGCCCGACACGAGTGAGCCGACCACGATCTTGTACGAGAAGGCCGTCGCGGGCTTGGCCGTGGTGTCCCGGTAGCGGATGGTGCCGACGTCACCGATCGTGGTGAGCAGCGTCGCCGAGGACGGGGTGAAACCTGCTGTCGACGAGCGATGCACCTGGTAGCCGGTGAACGGCGCGGTGGTGTCGGCGACGTACCGGCTCCAGGCCAGCTCCGCGCCGTCGCTGTGCCGGGTGGCCGGCGCCTGGAGCGTGACTGCGACCGCGGCGAACGCCGCTTGCGGGGCGGGAAAGACCGGCAATCCCGCGCTACCTACGGTGCTGAGCAACAGCGCCCCCAGCACCACCCCTACTGACATCCGGAACCATCGCACGGCGGACATGCCCCACCCCTTCCCCAGTGACAGATCGCGGCCCACGCTGTCCGGGTTGGGGTCCTGGGGGAAGCCGTCCAGTCCGGCAATGGGCAACCTGGCGGCGACGGAATCCGGCAAGTTGCCGACATCACCCCGCGTTCGGCCGGTGCTGTCCGTGGTGAGACCAACACGCCGCAGGGTGGATTGTGATCCAGTTGAGACATAACGTGTGCCGAGAGCAAGGAAAGAGACTCGTCGACCTGGCGCTGGGGGGACCGAGGTGCGCCGAACTCAGGGTGAGCAGTCGTGGCGGGACCACAACCGGATCCGGATCATCGTCCTGCACGAGAAACCGGAGGCTGCGCTCGGCCTGGTCGAGACGCTGGGCTTCGTCGATCTGCTGCCACTTCTGGCAGTGACACCGGAGCATGCCGAGCGGCTGGCCGACTGTGATGTCGAGGGCATCCTGCGGCTGCAGTCAGGTAGTGCCGAGCTCAGCCTGGAGGACACCGGGCGCCCGCTGCTGCGGCGCTGGTCACTGAACGGCCAGTCGGACATCCAGATAGCGCTGACCGTGCGTGACCTGATGCTCAAGGCCGGGCGGAGCCGATCGATGGTCTGGGGACCGCTGGAGATCCATCCCAGGCTCTTCCGCGCATTCTGGTTGGGTCAGCCGGTGCAGTTGTCGCCGCTCCAGTTGCGGCTGATGACCCTGCTGGTCGCGGCCGAGGGGGAGGTGGTCACCCGGCAGCAGATCGCGGCCCGGGTGTTCGGCGACAGCTTCGATCGATCGGGAGACCGGCTGGACGCCCACGTCCGCAGACTGCGCCAACTGCTCGAGGAAGACCCCGCCCATCCGCGCTACCTGCTCACGGTCCGTGGCGAAGGCCTCCGCCTCGGCGACCTGAGCGAGTGACCGGACCGCCGAACCATCGATGCCGGTAATGGATTGACCGTCACGCAATTGCATCGGTAAGTTTCCTACCGACAGGAGGCGCCGATGATCCGCAGCTTCGCCGTCGGCGACGGCCCACGGCTGGCCGAGGTATGGACTGCCGCGGCGCCGGCCGACCCGATCGGTTACCACCGCTTCCGGGACCTGGTGCTGCTCGACCGCAACTTCGATCCGGCCGGTCTTCAGATCGCCGAGCAGGACGGTCAGCTTGCCGGTGCGGCATACGCGGTACGCCGTCGGGTCGCGGTGACCGGTGGTGATCTCGAGCCCGGTACCGGCTGGATCCCCTTCTTCTTCGTGCATCCCGATCATCAAGGTCGCGGGCTCGGTCGTGAATTGGTGTCGGGGGCAATGAACTGGCTCGCGGCCCAGGGGTGTGCCGAGGTGTTCTTCTCGTCGTACACGCCCAACTACTTCCTGCCCGGGCTTGATGCCCAGCGGTATCCGGCGGCTCGTGCGCTGATGGAGGGGCTTGGCTTTCAGACGCAGTACGAGGCGGTCGCGATGGATCGCAGTCTGGTCGGCTACGAGATTCCAGCGGACGTCCGCGCGCGGATCAGCGCGCTGGAGTCGGACGGCTTCCGGTTCGGTACTCCGACCGGCGACGAACTCACCGAGGTCATCACGGTCGCGGCCTCCTTCAACCCCGATTGGGCCCGGGCGATCCGCGAGGCGGTGCTGGGTGGGTTGCCGCTGGATCGGATCGTCGTCGCCTTCGCGCCCGACGCCAGCGTGCTCGGCTGGGCGATGCATGGCACGTACGAAGGTGTGCTGAAGCGCTTCGGCCCGTTCGGCGTACTGCCGGCCAGCCGTGGCACTGGCCTCGGCAAGGTGCTGCTCCACCTGACCCTGCAACGGATGACCGGTCTCGGCGCGCACAGCGCCTGGTTCCTGTGGACGGGTGAGCAGTCCGCGGCCGGACAGCTCTACCTCACGACCGGATTCACGATCACCCGCAAGTTCGCCATCCTCCGGGCCTCGCTGGACCCGGCGCAAGGAGCCGTGTAAATGAACAGATCGATAGTCGCCTTTGGCGCGCACATCGGCGACATGGACCTGACCGCGGGCCCGACGCTGGCCAAGTTCGTGCTGGAGGGTGCGAACGTGACCATCGTCGCGCTCACCGCCGGCGAACGCGGTCACCCCCGGCTGTCGCCGGCGGAGTACAAGGTGCAGAAGCTGGCCGAGGGGGAGGCGTTCGCGACGGCGATCGGGGCCGACTTCCTCGCCCTCGAGCACAGCGACGGCTTCCTGCCGGACACCGACGAGGTGGCGCTGGAGCTGGCGTCGATCATCCGGGACAAGCAGCCGGACACGGTCATCACGCACTGGAAGCACAGCATCCACCGCGACCACGAGTACGCCGCGAAGCTGGTCGAGCGGGCTCGCTTCCTGGCCGCGTTGCCGATGGAACACGAGTTGCCCAGGCATTCGGTCCGGACGTTCCTGCACGCGGAGAACTGGGAGGACATGGAGGGCTTCGAACCGTCCAGCTACGTGCCGATCCCGGACGACGCGTTCTACCGCTGGGTGAGTGCGATCCGGCATCAGGCCTTCGCTCGCGGGGAGACCTACGGCTTCCGCTACATCGACTACTACACCGCCCTGATGACAATGCGCGGCTGCCTGGCCGGCTACCCCCGCGCCTGCGCCTTCGCCGACCGCCGCGGACCCGAGGTGACGAAGCTCGCCGGCCCCTAAGGGCAAGGGGGCTAGCTCTACACTCGGGGTGCCGGGAATCACCATCGAGGGTAGAGAAAAGTTGCTTCGGTCCGGCACTTCGGCCAAGTAAGGTGAGACTTACTCATGGTCAGACGGACCGACCATGGTTTGGCAGCCCGGGGCGGGGGATAGCGTCATCATGCGAGAGCGCGGTAACAGGAGCAGGGGCCTGATCGCAGCGAGCCGGTCGGCCCGGTCATGACAACGGCCGGTACTCCGCCCTGGCGGCGACTCAAGCGTGGCATTCGCCGGCCGTTCTCGGTCGAACGGCGACTGGTCGAGCACGTCGACCGGCTGGCCGAGGAACATCCGCCGATCCCGCTGGGCAGTGCCGACTACTCGATGGCGCGGCCGCAGGTGCTCGCCAAGCAGCTCGGCCCGGTGGTGACCTACATGTCCAGGGTCGAGCTGGAGGTCGAGCGCAACGTCCTCGAGCTCAACATGCTGCTCCCGGACCCGCCCCCGATCGACCGGCACTTCTACGCCGACGTCTGGCTGCCGCAGGAGACGCACCACGGGCTGCTGCTCGATCGGTTGCAGTCGCTGGCCGGCCTGCCACCGGCGACGCCGGACCTCACCCATGTCTCCTTCAGCTTCCGGGTGCTCGGTGCGCTCGGCCGCCTGAACGCGGTCCAGGACGTGAGCCGGATGATGTACTACCTCACCGGCGTGGCCACCGAGCAGTCGGCCATCCTCGCCTACAACCGGCTGCACCAGGGCTTGCTGGATCTAGGGGAGCGGGCGATCGCGTCGAGCATCATCGCGCCGATCCGCCGGCAGGAGCCGGGTCACTTCGCCTACTACAAGATCGCCGCGCAGGGTTTGTGGACCGAGCTGGCGCAGTGGCAGAAGTGGCTGGTCAGGACGCTGCGACGGCACACGTTCGAGCCGGTCGGCGCCTACACCAAGAAGCAGTGGGCCGAGTTCGGCGATGTGATGCACCACCTGGGCATCACGACGAACGGCGAGGCCGGCATCACCCGGTACGCCCAGCAGATCGGCCGGGTCGAGCTCGAACTGCTCTATGCCCAACGGCAGGGCCTGCGCGTTCCGACGTACGTGCTGGACTCTTTGAGGTCAGCCGCTCGTCTCGCTGCTGCGGACCGGCGGCCCTGAAAAACACAGTGACGCCCGAAGGATCTTCGGGCGTCACGCTGGTGTGCTCCGGTACTACGAGGCGTCGGCCTTGCGGACCCAGACCTCGCGGATGATCAGCAGGATCGCCGCCGCGGTCGGGATGGCCAGCAGCGCGCCGACGACACCGAGCAGCGCGCCACCGAGCAGTGCCGCGATCACCGTGACCGCGCCGGGGATGTCGACCGCGCGGCGCATGATCCGCGGCGCGACGACGTAGTTCTCGACCTGCTGGTAGATGATGCCGTAGATCAGGCAGGCGACCCCGGTCCAGAGCCCGTCGGTGAAGCCGATCAGCGCGACCAGGACGACGCCGATCAGGCCACCGACCATCGGGATGAACGCGGTGAACATGACCACGATCGCCAGCGCCACGGCGTACTCACCGAGGCCGACGATCTGCAGGAAGATGAACATGAAGATGCCGGCACACGCCGCCACCAGGAACTGGCCGCTGACGTAACCACCGACCCGGTTGAGCACCTCGTCGCCGAGGATCGACACCCGGTTGCGGCGACTGGCCGGCACCAGGCTGTACGCCGCCCGCTTCACCGTCGGCAGTGAGGCGAGGAAGTACAGGGTCAGGATCAGGATGGTGAACGCCGAGAACAGCGCGTTCGCGACCACCTTGCCGACGCCGAGGATGCCGCCGAACGCCTTCTGCGCAAGGGCCGGGTCCTGGACGTAGTCCTGCGCCTTCTTGATGAAGTCGTAGCGCTCGTCGAGTTCGTCCAGCGTCCTGGACTTGCTCAGCAGGTCGAGCCACTGCGGCGCGTTCTTGATCAGCCCGTCGATCTGCTCGGTGACCACCGGGACGATCGCCAGACCGACACCGGTGACCGCGAGGATCATCAGCAGGAACACCACACCGACCGCGAGCCCACGCTTGAGCCCGCGGCGCATGAACCACTCGACCAGCGGGTTCAGGCCGACCGCGATGAACATCGACACGATCAGCAGGATCAGCACCGACTTGGCCTGGCCGAGCGCGTTCCACAGTCCCCAGGCAACCAGGACGCCGAGGGCCGCGAAGAAGCCGAACACGAACGGGTTCGACCGGCGCAACGGCGGACCGGGCGCGCCCATCCCTTCGGACGGATGGCGATCGTCGATCAGCATCTCGCCGGGACCCTGATCGTCGTCCTGGCTCGCAGCCCTGGCCTGCGCGGCGGCCAGTTCGGAGTTCTTGGCCGCCACCGTCGCCAGCTCGGCCGCGTCTCCGGACTGGTCGGCGGCTTCCTCCGACTGATCCGCCGAGGCCTCCGACTGCTCCGCGGACTTCTCCGCGTCGTCGGCGGCCGCTTCGGCCTCGGCCGCGGCGGCCTTCGCCTCGCGAGCCGCTTCCTCGATCTGCGCTACCTGCGTCTTCGCCGTCTCATCGTTGTCGCCACCAGGCGTCACTTCTGGTCCTTCGAGCCCTTGCCGTCGCCGGCTGCCTTCTTCTCGTCAGCCTTCTCATCAGCCTTGACGCCGGCCTTGGCCACCTCGGCCTTGCTGCCCGCGGCGACGTCTGCCTTGTCCGCGTCTGCCGTGCCGGCGTCGGCCTTGGGGGCGGCCAGGTCGGAGAGCCGGAACTCGTCGATCCGGGTCTCGTCCCGCGGCGGCTCGTCGGTCTTCGGCTTGTCGGCGTCCACCCGCAGGTTGGTGTCGATCCGCGTCTCGTCCGCGCGCGCCGCACCGGCCGTGCTGCCGACGAACGGGCTGCTCCCGGCGAACGGGTTCTCCCCGCGCGCCAGCTCGGCCTCCTCCGGCTCCACCCCGCCGGTGGCGGAGTAGGTCGCGGGTGCGTCGGAGGTGGAGTAGGTCGCAGTGGGCGCGTCCGGGCCGGTGGAGTAGCTCGCAGTGGGCGCGTCCGGGCCGGTGGAGTAGCTCGCGGTCGGCGCGTCGGGGCCAGTGGAGTACTTGGCCGTCGGGTCGTCGTACGAGGGAGCGGCGAACGGGCTGCTCGTGGCCGGCTTGCTTGCTTCGGGCGCGGCGGTGGAGCGGGCGGTCGACGGTGCCGCGAACGGGTTGCCGTACGGCGTGGCCGTCTCGGAGTCGAGCTCGGCGGCCTGGCGTGCGATGTTGCTGGCGATGTCGTTCAGACCGGCGATCTGGGCCAGGATGCCGTCGCGGCGCTTGGCCAGCCGCTCGGTCTCCCGGGCGATGATCGTGCGCGACCGCTCCGCCTCGTCGGCGGCGTTGGCCAGCTCGGCCTCGGACCGGGTCCGCGCGGTGGTGAGCAGCTGCTCGGCCTCGCGGCGGGCGCGGGTCAGCGTGCGCTCGGCGGACTCCTCCGCCTCGGCCCGGATCTTGCGGGCCTGCTCGGTGGCCTCGGCGACGCGGCGCTCCGAAGCCTCGGCGGCCTCGCGCATCTGGGTGGTCAGGTTCTCCGTGTCGGCGGCGATCTTGGAGTGCTTGTCGGCGAGCTCCTTGGCCTGCTGCTCGCGTTCGTCGGCCAGCCGCGCGCGCAGGGCGGCGGACTCGCGCTGGATCGCGGTGCGGATCTTCTCCGCCTCGTGCAGCGCGCCGTTCTTCATCGTGCTGGCCTCGGACTCCGCGGTCAGCTGCAGGGTCTCCGCCTTGCGCCGGGCAGCCGCGAGCACCTCGGCGGCCTCGGTGTCGGCGGTCCGGCGGATCTCGGCCGCGTCGCCTTCGGCGGTCCGGCGCATGCTGTCGGACTCGTTCAGCGCGACGGTGCGGATGTCCTCGGCCTCGCGCTCGCCGGCAGCCCGCATCGCGGCAGCTTCCTTTGCGGCGGCGGTGCGGAGCTCGTCGGCCTCACGACGAGCCTCCTCGAGAGCCTCGGACGCCTGGTCCTGGGCCAGCCGCAGGATCTGCGCGGCCCGGTCACCGAGCCCGGCGTACGACGGGTTGGCGCTGGCCTCGAGCTGCCGCTTGGCCTCTTCGAGCTGACGCTGCAGCGGAGCGGAATTGGCCTGCGACTCCTCCAGCCGCGCGCGAGCGTCGGCGAGCTGCATCTCCAGCGCGCGGACGTAGTCGTCCACCGCCTGTTTGTCGTAGCCGCGACGTCCCACGGGGAAGCCACCCGCGGCGGTCGCAGTACGATCGAAAAACGGCAGGCTCGACTCGTCAGCCATCCCAAAGAGTCCCTTCTGGCGGCTCGGTTGAATCCCTCACCCTAAAGCCTGTCAGAGCCCCCCGACACCACACCAACCGGGGATGGCGGTCGGGGCCGGACCGCCCCCACTCACAAACTCGCGGGGCGGACCCGGCGGCACGCTCACGCCCACCCGAAGCTGCCGCGTTTCCGGTGGTTTGTGAGTGGCGGCGGTCCGCTCAGCGGTCGCGGAAGCGGTTGATCTGGGGGAGGTGCTTTTCGCGCAGCTCGGGGTTTTTGACGCCCAGGCCTTCGGTGGGGGCGAGGGTGAGGACGCCGACCTTGCCCTGGTGCAGGTTGCGGTGCACGTCGTACGCCGCCTGGCCGGTCTCCTCGAGCGGGTAGACCCGGCTCAGGGTCGGGTGGACCATGCCCTTGGCGATCAGCCGGTTCGCCTCCCACGCCTCGCGGTAGTTGGCGAAGTGCGAACCGATGATGCTCTTCAGGTTCATCCACAGGTAGCGGTTGTCGTACTCGTGCAGGAAGCCCGACGTCGACGCGCAGGTGACGATCTTGCCGCCCTTGCGGGCCACGTAGACCGACGCCCCGAACGTCTCCCGCCCCGGGTGCTCGAAGACGATGTCCGGGTCGTCGCCCCCGGTCAGCTCGCGGATCTTCGCGCCGAGCCGCTTCCATTCCTTCTGGTCCTGGGTGTGCTCGTCGGCCCAGAACTTGTAGCCCTCGGCGGACCGGTCGATGATCAGCTCCGCGCCCATCGCCCGGCAGATCTCCGCCTTCTCCGGCGACGAGACCACACACACCGGGACCGCTCCGCCGTTCAGCGCGAACTGGGTCGCGTACGAACCGAGCCCACCCGACGCGCCCCAGATCAGCACGACGTCGCCCTGCTTCATGTTCGCGCCGTTGGCCGACACGAGCTGCCGGTACGCCGTACTGTTCACCAGCCCCGGCGATGCGGCCTCTTCCCAGGTGAGGTGGGCCGGTTTCGGCATCAGTTGGTTCGACTTCACCAGCGCGAGCTCGGCCAGCCCGCCGAAGTTGGTCTCGAAACCCCAGATCCGCTGTTCGGAGTCGAGCATCGTGTCGTTGTGCCCGTCCGGCGACTCGAGTTCGACCGACAGGCAGTGCGCGACCACCTCGTCGCCCGGCTTCCACGCGTTCACGCCGGGACCGGTACGCAGTACGACGCCGGACAGGTCCGAACCGACCACGTGGTACGGCAGATCGTGGCGCGCGGTCAGCGGGGACAACTTCCCGTACCGCTTGAGGAAGCTGAACGTCGAGACCGGCTCGAAGATCGAGGTCCAGACGGTGTTGTAGTTGATCGCGCTCGCCATCACCGCGACCAGTGCCTCGCCCGGGCCGAGCTCGGGGGTCGGTACGTCGTCCAGGTGAAGGCTCTTGCGCGGGTCCTTCTCCTTGGCCGTCAGGCCCTCGAACATCCCGGTCTCGTCCGCGTGCACGGTGATACCGCGGTAGTGCTCCGGTACTTCGAGCCGGCCGAACTCCTCGGCAGGCGTGTCGCCGGCCAGAATCGCGTCGAGGATCTGCTTCACGTCGTACCTCCGAGTCGGATGGCGTGGGTGAAAGCGGACACTACCGACGAGTATGCCCTGGTTTGAAGGGTTCTGTGATGGACGTCGCAGCCGTTGAGACGACCGTCACTTGTGCAGTCCACTGTGTTTGGTGGTCTTATCCGGCCGAACGCCTTCGATGTCAATCGAGCCGGTGGTGCAACCTGACCTGCGTGCCCGCGTCGCCGGACCTGATCTGGACCAGGTCGCAGAGCTGGTTCGCCAGCCAGACGCCGCGCCCGCCGCGTCCGTCGGTCGGCGGCAGGACCCGGCCGATCAGCGGGTCGCCGATCCGGCCGTCGTCGGCGATGTCGAGGATGAGCGTGCGGTCCTGCGTCCACAACGACAACGCCCCATGACCGCCCCCGAACCGGATGCTGTTCGTGCAGATCTCGTGCATCGACAGGGCCAGATCGTCCACACCGTGCCGGGACAGACCGTGCGACCCGGCCCACTCCGCGGCCCACCGCCGTACTGCGGTCAGCTCGGCCGGCCCGAACTTCCGCTGCTCCGCCCCCTCCGGTACTGCGGGCAGCGGGTCGCCGAACATCCCCGCCACGGCCTGACCCCAGTCGCGGCCGTTGTCCCCGCTCGCCGGGTGGATCTCGGCCGGATCGAGCTCGGGACCGACCACGGACGCGGAGTACGGGCAGCGGAGCCGGAACGGGCCGGAATGCTCGAAAGCCACGTTGAGCAAGGCCTCGTGCAGCGCTGCCTCCGCGAACTCCGCTTCGGTCCTGCCCTGGTAGGCGGGTTCGCCGAGACCGCGGATCGAGCGGCCGGGGTGTTCGCGCAGGAGTGCGGCCCACAGCGGGATGATCCTGGCCGGGTTGCGACCGGCCACTGTCATGTCGATGAAGGTGATCTGCTCGGCCAGGTCGCCGAGTTCGCTGTGCAGCAAGGCGATCCGGGCCGGCGGGACCGCGACCAGGACGGCGTCGCCGGCGCGCAGGCCGTCGCGCAGGAAAGGAGCCGCCCGGCGCACGAACTCGTCCTCATCGGTGTAAATGAAGGCATCGTGCTGAAAACCGGCGGGACCGCCGTTCACCGCATCAGGGGCGCTGTCGATCAGCACGACCTCAGACTAGTCCCGAAACGGTCATCAGGCCTGGTCGGACGCGTGGTTCGTCGCCGAGCCGACAACCAGAGACGCTGAACGGTCAACTCGGTCACAGCGCGATCTCAGCTGGTCACTGGCGGCGGTCAGGACGCGGGTTCGACCAGTTCGATCAGTACTCCGCCGGACGAGCGCGGGTGCAGGAAGTTGACCCGTGAACCCGCGGTACCACGGCGCGGTTCGTCGTACAGGAGGACGGCGCCGCGCTCGCGCAGGGTGGCGCAGACGGCGTCGAGGTCGCGGACCCGGTAGGCGAGCTGCTGGATGCCGGGGCCGCGCCGGCTGAGGAAGCGGGCGATCGGCGAGTCGTCGGACAGTGGCGCGAGCAGCTGGATCGAGGAGCCGCTGTCGCCGACCGAGAGCATCGCCTCGCGGACCCCTTGCTCCTCGTTGACCTCCTCGTGCGCGACCGTCATGCCGAACGTCTCGGCGTAGAACCGGACCGCCTCGTCGAAGTCCGCGACGGCGATGCCGACATGGTCGATGGCCTCGAAGAGGGTCTGCGTTCCGGTGGCGTCCATGGGCCCAGATTGGCCTAGCCGGACGGTGTTTCCAATCGAGTGTGACCCGATCGACAACCCCGTACCAGTGCGCTCGCAGGTATCGTGAGGAGCATGTCTGACGCCACGCGTAGCCCGCGGAACACAACTGTCATAGTCGCCGGTGCGCGGACCCCGATCGGTCGGTTGCTGGGTGGCCTGAAGGGCTTCACCGGCGCCGAGCTCGGCGGCTTCGCGATCAAGGGCGCGCTGGCCAAGGCCGGCGTCGCTCCGGAGCAGGTCGAGTACGTGATCATGGGCCAGGTGCTGCAGGCCGGGGCCGGCCAGATCGCCGCCCGCCAGGCCGCCGTGAAGGGCGGCATCCCGATGTCGGTGCCCGCGATCACCATCAACAAGGTCTGCCTGTCCGGCCTGAACGCAATCGCGATGGCCGACCAGCTGATCCGCGCCGGCGAGTACGACATCGTCGTGGCCGGCGGGATGGAGTCGATGACGAACGCGCCGCACCTGCTGCCGAAGTCGCGCGAGGGCTTCAAGTACGGCGACGTGACGATGGTCGACTCGATGTCGTACGACGGACTGTGGGACGCCTTCACCGACCAGGGCATGGGCCCGCTCACCGACCAGGTGAACAACGAGGGTCTGAAGCTGAGCCGCGAGGAGCAGGACCAGTTCAGCGTCCGCTCGCACCAGTTGGCCGCCGAGGGCTGGAAGAACGGCGTCTTCGCCGACGAGGTCGTGCCGGTCGAGGTCCCGCAGCGCAAGGGTGACCCGCTGGTGATCGACGCCGACGAAGGCATCCGCGGCGACACGTCGCTGGAGTCGCTCGCGCGGCTGCGTCCGGCGTTCGGCAAGGAAGGCACCATCACCGCGGGCTCTGCCTCGCAGATCTCCGACGGTGGTTGCGCGGTCGTCGTGATGAGCAAGGCGAAGGCCGAGGAGCTCGGACTGACCTGGCTGGCCGAGATCGGCGCGCACGGCTCGGTCGCCGGCCCCGACTCGTCACTGCAGAGCCAGCCGGCCAACGCGATCGTGAAGGCCTGCTCGAAGGAAGGCATCGAGCCAGGTGCGCTGGACCTGATCGAGATCAACGAGGCCTTCGCGGCCGTCGGGATCGCCAGCGCCCGCGAGCTGGACGTCGACCTGGACAAGGTCAACGTCAACGGCGGCGCGATCGCCCTCGGCCACCCGATCGGCATGTCGGGCGCCCGGTTGGTGCTTCACTTGGCGCTGGAGCTCCAGCGCCGCGGCGGCGGTACCGGAGCCGCGGCCCTGTGTGGTGGCGGCGGCCAGGGTGACGCGCTGATCGTCCGCGTCCCGCAGAAGAGCTGACACCCTTTCCCTTCCACCCGTACCCGAGCTGACAGAGAGCCGATGCCACGACGGACTGCCCCGGTCGCCGAGCTGGTCGAGAGAGCCCGCGACGGCGACTCGCGGGCAGTCGCTCGGCTCATCTCCCTCGTCGAGGACGAGTCGCCGCTGCTGCGCGAAGTGATGGCCGCGCTCGCGCCCCATGCGGGTCGGGCGCACATCATCGGCATCACCGGATCGCCCGGCGTGGGGAAGTCGACTTCCACGTCGGCGCTCGTCTCGGCGTACCGGGCAACCGGGAAGCGGGTCGGCGTACTGGCGGTCGACCCTTCGTCGCCGTTCTCCGGTGGCGCGCTGCTGGGTGACCGGGTGCGGATGCAGGACCACGCGACCGATGCTGGGGTCTTCATTCGGTCGATGGCTTCGCGCGGTCATCTTGGGGGATTGGCTTGGACGACTCCGCAGGCGTTGCGGGTGCTCGACGCGGCTGGGTTCGACGTGGTGCTGGTGGAGACTGTGGGGGTTGGGCAGTCCGAGGTCGAGATCGCCGGGATGGCGGACACGACGATCATCCTGCTCGCGCCCGGGATGGGTGACGGCATCCAGGCTGCCAAGGCCGGCATCCTCGAGGTCGGCGACATCTACGTCGTGAACAAGGCCGACCGCGACGGCGTCCAGAACGTGACTCGCGACCTGCGCGCCATGCTCGCCCTGGCCGAACGGGCTCCGGATGCCTGGACCCCACCCATCCTCAAAACAGTTGCCTCCCGCAACGAAGGCGTCGACGAAGTAGTCGCTGCTATTGAGGATCGGCTGGCCTGGATGAGCGCGAACGGAGTCTTGACCGAACGCCGCCGCAGCCGCGCGCGAGACGAGATCGAAGCAATCGCGATGACGGCGCTGCGTTCCCGCTTCGCCCATCTACATGGCGACGCAAGACTCGACGTCCTGGCCGCAAAGGTAGCCGACGGCAACACCGACCCGTACTCCGCGGCCGACGAACTGATAGACGCGCTCTAGCCGTTCCCCACGCGGCCTCGCACACCCGCTCCTACGTCGCGTGCTGCTTCGAACCGCTCCGGCCCACCCGTGGATGAACGCTCCTACGTCGCGCGATGCGACTACGCCAGCGGCGGATCGTTGGGTGGGCCGAAGTGTTGAGTGGTTCCCGCGCTGTCTCGCTGGCGGCCTCGCGTGGGGCGGTGCGACCACACCCGTGGCCCGCGCGTTGGCGAGCCGCTCGGTGTCCGTCGAATTGGCCCTCCGTCACGGGACGACCCGGCGTTGTGTGCCGACCGACAGGAGATAGTGGCCAATTTCCGTCCATCGGTGCGCGCGCTGAGCGTGGACGGATGCCCACCTGTCGACTACCTCCTGTCGGTCGGCGCACCAAGCCCTCTAAACGGCAACTGCGAGTGCCGCCGCGCCCGCCATCCCGCGCCGCGCCCTGTCCGGCTGCCAGCGGGTCAGCGCCGAGACAGCCGCCGCTCCCCGCATCCACATGCACCTCGCCAACGAGTGCGGGCGCCAACCAGCCGTTGTCACCAAGTGGGCGACGGAGGAGCCCGCGCCCCAGGGTGGGTCGGAGCTCAGCGCCGTGTGAGCGACGAAGGAGCGAGCGTGGCGCCGGCGTGGGGACTGTCGGTTCACTGACACACTTGGCGACTCTCTGTCACATCCGGAAGCGGGCAAGTAAGTGCCGAACGGGCCGGTTCAACTACGCTCGTCTCAAGGCGGCGCGCCGGTGGCTGCCATGCCCCCTGATCCGTTACAGAATGGATCTTGAAGCTGGTGAGCATTGTGCGGTGGGCTGTGTTCAGTCAGTGACAGTTGGTGACTATCCGTGATACAACACAGTCGACCGAATTGGTTGCGAACGAGGAGTGGTGACATGCCGAAGAAGCTGCTGATCTGGCTGGTCATCGCCTTTGCGGCGTTCTATCTGTTCACACAGCCCAGAGGTGCCGCGGATGCCGTGGGAGGTGCGTTCGCGGCCGTTGGCGATGCGTTCTCGAGCGTGATCGTCTTCCTGTCCGCACTGTTCAACTGAGCCTTCAGTCAGGTGTCCCGTACCGAGCTTTCGTGCGGGACACTTGGCTGTAGTGAGGGCCGTGGGGCCGACAGCGGGGTGAACAGGGGAGTGAGCGGATGGCCGGAATAGGCCTCTTCAGGATCTTCGATCCCAAGGTCAGGCGCCATCTGATCTCGGACGAGGGCGAGGTCGTCATCGACGAGGTGCGGCACCACTGGGTGGTGTTCGTGGTGCCGATGCTCGAGGTCGTGCTGGCTGCCGCGTTGCTGGTGACGATGCTCTGGCTGTCGATCACCGGGGCCGGCGTCCTGCTGGTGATCGTGCTGGTCCTGCTCGGGCACGCGTTCTGGCAGTTCCTCACCGAGCATCGCGACCGGTTCGTGGTCACCAACATGCGGGTGATGCGGATCCGCGGTGTCTTCTCCCAGACCGTTGCGACCACCCCGATCGCGCGAATCCTCGACATCACGCTGCAGAAGCCGATCATCGGGCGGATGTTCGGCTACGGCCACTTCGTCTTCGAGTCCGCCGCGCAGGACCAGGGTTTCCGCGAGATCAAGTACGTCAGCCGGCCCGACGACCGGGACCTGACCATCCAGCGCGTCATCCAGCGCACCGGCCTGCGGGCCTCCGCCAGCGTCGATGTCGTCCAGGGCGACGACGACGATTCCGACGACGACGGTACCGGTCCCGTCGGCATGAACCCGGCGGTCGAGGTCACCAACTCGAGCACCCCGGCGTCGAGCCAGCACGCGACCAGTACGCGAGCCGTCGGCACCTCCAGCAAGTCGATCTTCAACTCCGAACGAGCCAACTGGACCGACGACCCGGACCAGGACTAGCCGGTACTACGGCCCGCCCCGCCCCAAAGCGGTCAGGAATCAAGAAGCGCCCCGGGGTACCGCGGAAATAGCGTGAACCGTACGAAGACAACAGGCCGTACGGCCGCTGACGCAGGAGTGAAGACCAATGAGTGAGACCCAGGGAATTCTGACCGTGCTGCACCCAGTCGCGGACGTGGAGAAGGCGAGCGCCGTGTACGCCGCTCTGCTCGGGGTGAAGCCGATGGCCGAGTCGGCGTACTACGTCGGGTTCGAGACGGCGGGGCAGCACATCGGGCTGGTGCCGAAGGGGCCGCAGAGCCCGGACTCGGTGACGGCGTACTGGCATGTCGCGGACATCGAGGCGAAGCTCGCCGAGGTGAAGGAAGCAGGCGCCACCGTGAAGGACGCGCCGCGCGACGTCGGCGAAGGCCGGCTGGTGGCCACCTTCACCGATGTCGACGGCAACGTCCTCGGCCTGGTCCAGGACAAGTAGCAAACCCCCGCCCACTGCCCGCAGCGGGACGGGCAAAGTAGGCGGGCAGAGCAGGCGGCCCGCCTCAGGGCGGGCAGAGCCCCGTTGCCGGTGGCCGAGCGGGGCGGATCTACAGACTCGCCTCGGCGAGGCGGGCGCGGAACTCCTGTACTGCGTCGTCGTCGCCCGCCGACTGCTCCAGGTTCAGGTCGTGGCGGCCCCACAGCCACAGGAAGAGGTCGTCGGGGTCGCCGAACACCTCGGCATCCACCTCACCATCGGTGCCGGCGGTAACGGTCGCACTGGTCGCGTCGAGGCGGACGGTCCAGGAGCGGCCTTCGGCGGTGATCCGGATGGTCGCGTCGACCGGGTGCTTGGTGTCGCCCTCCTCCCACGGACCGCCCAGCATCACCGTCAGGATCTCGTCGATTCCGTCCAGGGCCAGCTCGCGGTCCACCGGCGTGACCACGTCGTGCGCGAGCTCGGCGTCGACCCGATGGACGACGGTCTCCTGGGCCATCCGGCGGTACCAGAAGGCCGAGGTCTCGTCGGTGGGCGAGAACGTCCAGGTCGGCCGCTCGGTGCCGGCCTCCACCAGGGCTTCGGCGATCGCGACGCGGGTCTCGTCGTACAGCTCGAGTGTTTCGCGGTCGTCGAGGTTCGGGGGCCAGGTCTCTGGCCGGGCTCCCGTCCGGAGTACCTCGAGCTTGTGCAGATAGACCATCGCGACATGACGCAGTACGTCGTCGACGGTCCAGCCGGGGCAGCTCGGGACGGGCTCGGACAGGCCGAGGCGGCCGACCTCGGCGAGGCGGGCGGAGTCGGCCTGGAGGCAGGCGAGATAGAAGTCAGCTCGTTCGGGCGGCAGAGACATGCAGAGAGGATGCCACCAAC
Source organism: Kribbella sp. CA-294648 (assembly GCF_050943845.1). NCBI lineage: Bacteria > Bacillati > Actinomycetota > Actinomycetes > Propionibacteriales > Kribbellaceae > Kribbella > Kribbella sp. CA-294648. Next base: position 6,295,541 of record NZ_CP191981.1, on the reverse strand, counting down.
CGCCGACAGTTTCCGAGGGCAGGCGGCCCCGAACCGTTAACGTTGCGGCATGGCGAGGAAGAAACCGTTGCCGTTCGACCCGATCGACGAGGCATCGCGGCAGTGGGGGCGCCGGTGGGGTGCCGTCGAGCAGATGCGCGCGGTCACGTCCCTGATGCGCGCCCAGCAGATCGTGATCGGCGAGCTCGACGAGATCCTCAAGAAGCACGGCCTGACCTTCGCCCGGTTCGAGGCGCTGGTCCTGCTGACGTTCTCCCGGCGCGGTTCGCTGCCGCTGGGCAAGATGGGCGAGCGGCTGCAGGTGCATCCGACCTCGGTCACCTCGATTGTCCGCCGGCTCGAGACGGCCGGCCTGGTCACCCGTACGCCGCACCCCGACGACGGCCGCGCCATCCTGTGCGAGATCACCGCCGAGGGTCGGGACCTGGTCGAGCGGGCCACCGCCGATCTCGTGGCCGCCGATTTCGCCCTGCGCGGCCTCACCGACGACCAGCTCGAGATGCTCTGGTCGGTCCTGCTCCCGCTCCGCCGCACCGCCGGCGACTTCACCTGACCACGAAATGACCGGACCCGGGCACGCGCGAAGTGGAATTTAGTAGGACGTCCAAGTACTTTGGGGGAGTGACCAACCCGAGGAGGACGTGATGGATGCCGAGCGGATCGCTGAAGGGCAGCGCCGGTGGCAGCAGCGGTACGATGCGTCGCGCCGCCGTGAGGCCGATTTCACCACCCTGTCGGGCACCGAGGTAGCGCCCGTCTACGGCCCGCCGGAAGGCTATGACGACCCCCGGATGGAGCGGATCGGCTGGCCGGGCGAGTTCCCGTTCACCCGCGGTCTGTACGCCACCGGGTATCGCGGCCGCACCTGGACGATCCGCCAGTTCGCCGGCTTCGGCAACGCCGAGAACACCAACGAGCGGTACAAGATGATCCTCAACTCCGGCGGTGGCGGCCTGTCGGTCGCCTTCGACATGCCGACGTTGATGGGCCGCGACTCCGACGACCCCAAGTCGCTCGGCGAGGTCGGTCACTGCGGGGTCGCGATCGACAGCGCGACCGACATGGACCGGCTGTTCAAGGACATCCCGCTGCAGGACGTCACCACCTCGATGACGATCTCCGGGCCCGCCGTACCGGCCTTCGTGATGTACCTGGTCGCGGCCGAGCGGCAGGGCGCCGACATCAGCAAGCTCAACGGCACCCTGCAGACCGACATCTTCAAGGAGTACATCGCGCAGAAGGAGTGGCTCTTCCCGCCGGAGCCGCACCTGCGCCTGATCGGCGACCTGATGGAGTACTGCGCGGCCAACATCCCGGCGTACAAGCCGTTGTCGGTCTCCGGCTACCACATCCGCGAGGCGGGTTCGACCGCCGCGCAGGAGCTGGCCTACACGCTGGCGGACGGTTTCGGGTACGTCGAACTGGGGCTCAGCCGGGGTCTCGACATCGACACCTTCGCTCCCGGCCTGTCGTTCTTCTTCGACAGCCACCTGGACTTCTTCGAGGAGATCGCCAAGTTCCGGGCCGGCCGGCGGATCTGGGCCCGCTGGCTGCGTGACGTCTACGGCGCGAAGACCGACAAGGCGCAGTGGCTGCGGTTCCACACCCAGACCGCGGGCGTCTCGCTGACCGCCCAGCAGCCCCATCTCAACGTGGTCCGTACCGCGGTCGAGGCGCTGGCCGCGATCCTCGGCGGCACCAACTCGCTGCACACCAACGCACTCGACGAGACGCTGGCGCTGCCGACCGAGGAGTCGGCCGAGATCGCGCTGCGGACCCAGTCGGTGCTGATGGAGGAGATCGGCGTCACCAACGTCGCCGACCCGCTCGGCGGTTCCTGGTACGTCGAGGCGCTCACCGACAAGCTCGAGGCCGAGGCGGAGGAGATCTTCGCCCGGATCAAGGAGATGAGCCCGGACGGCACGATGACCGGCGGCATCCTGCGCGGGATCGAGGACGGCTGGTTCATGGCCGAGATCGCCGACGCGGCCTTCGAGTACCAGCAGAAGCTGGAGAAGGGCGAGAAGAAGATCGTCGGTGTCAACACCCAGACCGACACCGTCGCGGGCCAGCTGAAGATCCTCCGGGTCAGCCACGAAGTCGAGATCGAGCAGTGCCGGGTGCTGGCGGCTCGCAAGACCGGGCGCGACGAGGACCTGGTGCGTCGTACGCTAGCGGCGCTGGTCGAGGCATCCAGAGGGACCGGCAACTTGATCGAGCCCATGCTGGAGGCGGCGCGTGCGGAGGCCACGATGGGGGAGATCTGTCACGTTCTTCGGGTCGAATGGGGCGAATACCGAGAACCCGCCCGCTTCTGAGGAGCCGGCGGACAGCAACGGCACGGCCGGTCCGGGCGGCGCGGATGGTGGCAAACCTCCGCGCCGCTGGGGCGGTGGTGGCAACGGCGGGGGCGGCAAGCCCCCGGAAGGTGGCGGGCCTACGCCGTCGGCGGACGGCCGCGGTGTGGTCGTCTGCGGCTCCGACCGGCCCATGCTCCGGGTGGTCACCGAGCTGGTGAGCTCGGGCGAACACGTCACCGCGATCGTCAACCCCGACTCCCGGCACTACGAACGCATCGGCGAGCTCGGCGCCCAGGTGATCGGCGTCCGGGTGCTCAGTGAGGCCGTACTGCGGCGCGCTGGAATCGATGCCGCCGGCGACTCGGCCGTGAGCGCGCGGGCCCTGGTCCTGCTCGACGCCGACGATGTCCGCAACGTGCACACCGCGCTGACCGCGCGGGACATGGATCCCGACCTGCGGATCATCATCCAGATGGTCAACCCGCGACTCGGCGGCCAGTTGCACGAACTGCTCGGCGACTGCGTGGTGATCTCGGGCCCGTCGCTGGCCGCACCGGCGTTCGTGGCCGACGCGCTGGAGGACGACGAGCTGACCTGGGTCGACCTCGGCGGCCGCCGGATGGTGGCCGGCCCGGCCGACCTGATCCGCGAACCGCACCTGACCGTGCTGGCCGACACCACCTCGTCGGCGACCCCCGAACTGCTGCCCGCGGAGAGCCACGACCCGACGGGCGACATCGTGCTCGGCACCGGAGTACGGCCGGTCTGGCGGACCAGAGACGTCCGCCGGGCGGGCTGGCTGATGGCCACCCGCGACGTCATCGACCGGCGGGTCCGGACCATCGTCGCGGTGATGGCCGGCCTGGTGATCGTCGGTACTGCGCTGACGCACTGGATCGCCAACATCGACTGGATCCGCGCGCTCTACCTGGCCGCGGGCGCGGTCACGTCGGCCGGGATCGAGGACGACACCTTCTCCAACGCCTCGCCCGGGGCCAAGATCGCGGCGGTCGTCGTCCAGCTGACCGGCATCGTGCTGATGGCTCTGCTCACCGCCGTGATCGTCGACTCGCTGATCGGCGCCCGGCTGTCCCGGGTAATCGGCGGAGTGCGCGGCCGGCCCCGCAACCACGTCATCGTCTGCGGTCTCGGCACGGTCGGTGCGCGGGTGCTCGAGATCCTCAGCGAACGCGGTATCGCCGTCGTCGGGGTCGAGCACGACGAGGACGCTCCCGGCGTACAGACCGCGCACCGGTTGCGGATCCCGGTGATCATCGGCGACAGCAGCAACGAGGAGACGCTGCGCTCCGCCGGAGTCGAGCGCTGTAAGTCGATGCTGGCGATCACCAACGGCGACATCACGAACCTCGAGACCGCGATGGTCGTGCACGAGCTGAATCCGGACGCCCGGATCACGATGCGGATGTTCGACCACGACCTGGCGCAACGGGTCGAGCGGCAGCTCGGCCTCGGGCACAGCCGGTCGGTGTCGATGCTGGTCGCCCCGGCCATCGCCGCCGCGGCCGCGAACCGGCGTACCCAGACGACCGTCCCGGCCGGTCGCCGCGTCCTGCTGCTGACCGAGGTCACCGTGGAGCCGAACTCGGTTGCCGTCGGCAAACGGCTCGGTGAGCTGGACGAGGCGAACGGCCTGCGGGTCCTGGCCAGGCTGGAAGGCGGCGGCTCCTGGGACTGGTCGCCGGGCTTCGAGAAGACCGTCGAGCCGGGCACCCGGATCGCGGTCGCCGGCACCCGCAGTGGGCTGGCCCGGCTGCTCCTGGCGACCCGCGCGCCACACCGCACGGGCGCGTCGGGGAGGATGGACCCATGAACGTACGCAGTAAGCACGGAATGCGAGGACAGTGGTGAGCCAGCCGAACTTCAGCCGTCCCGGAGCGATCGACCTGTCGTCCCTGCGCAAGCCGCCGGCGCCGCGGCCCGGCAGCGCACCTGCCGGTCCCGCCGGCGCCGGTGCTGCGCCGGGTGGCGCGGGTGCCGCGACGGGCGGCGCCTACGTGCTGAACGTGACCGAGCAGTCCTTCCAGGCGGACGTGATCGAGCGCTCCCTGCAGGTGCCGGTGGTGGTCGAGTTCTGGTCGCCGCGCTCGGAGGCGTCGCTGGCGCTCAGCCCGGTCCTGATCCAGCTCTCCACCGAGTACGCCGGCAAGTTCCTGCTGACCCGGATCGACATCGACGCGAACCCGCAGCTGGCTCAGGCGGTCGGCGTCCAGACGATCCCGCTGGTGATCGCGGTACTGCGTGGTCAGGTCGTCCCGCTCTTCCAGGGTGCCGTCTCCGATGCCGAGGCCCGCCAGTACGTCGACCAGTCGCTGACGGTCGCGGTGGCGAACGGCATCACCGGTCGCACCGACCCGGTCGGTCCGGTCGGCGATGCCCCGGTTGCTGCCGAGCCCGAGCCGGACCCGCGGTACGAGGCCGCCGAGAACGCGGTGGCCGCGGGCGACCTGGACGGAGCGATCACGGCGTACGAGACGCTGCTGCGGGAGACCCCGAACGACGCGGAGGCCAAGGCCGGGCTGTCCCGGGTGCAGCTGGTGAAGCGGACGCGCGACGTTCCGGCCGAGGTGCGCACGCGGGCCGCGGACAACCCCGAGGACATCGAGGCGCAGATGCTGGTCGCCGACGTGGACCTGATGGGCGGTCACGTCGACGACGCGTTCGCGCGACTGATCAAGACGATCCAGCTGACCGCCGGGGACGAGCGCGACAAGGTCCGGCTGCACCTGCTGGAGCTGTTCGAGGTCGTCGGCACCGACGACGAGCGGGTCGTCAAGGCCCGCCGCCGCCTGATGGCTGCCCTCTTCTAACAACTGTTTTTCCACCGCCGTCGCTGCCCAGCAGTGGCGGCGGTGTTTTCGGTCGTGCCGTGAACTATTGACACTTGCTGGCTTTGGTTCTGAGAATCATTCACGTGAGTGTTCTCGAGTCGCCGCCGCCGAGTCTTGAGGCGCGGATCCACGGGCTGCTGCCGGACCTGAGTCCGGCGCAGGTCCGGGTCGCGCACGAGGTGCTGCGCGATCCCGCCGCCGTGGCGTCGTCCACGATCGGTGAGCTGGCCGCCCGGTGCGGTACGTCGCTGCCGAGTGTCACGCGGTTCTGCCTGGCGCTCGGACTCAGCGGGTACGCCGAACTGCGGCTGGCCCTGGCGGCCGAGAGCGGCCGAACCAGTACGAGTTGGGAACGCGGAGCCGGCGCTGAGGTCGGCCCGGACGACAGCCTCAGCGAGGTACTGCGCACCTTGCTCCGAGCCGACGCGCGAGCCCTCGAGGACACCGTCGCGGAACTCGACGTCGCCGCCCTCGGCGAAGCGGTCCGCACGATCTCCGACGCCCGCCGGATCGACCTGTACGCCGTGAGCGGGTCCGCCTGTGTCGCGGAGGATCTCCGCCTGAGGCTGCACCGGATCGGGCGGGGCGCGAACTGCTGGAGCGATGTCCACAACGCGCTCACGAGCGCGGCTCTGCTCGGCGCCGGAGATGTTGCCGTCGGCATCTCGCACAGCGGCGAGACGATCGAAGTACTGGAACCTCTTCAGCGAGCCGGTCGGCAGGGCGCCCGAACCATTGCCATCACCAACTATCCGCGTTCGCCGCTGGCCCGCGCCGCCGACATCGTGCTGCTCACGGCCGCGCGCGACGTCACCTTCCGCACCGGCGGACTGTCCGGCCGGCACGCCCAGATGCTCGTCCTCGACGCCCTCTACATCGGCGTCGCCCAGCGCGACTACACCCTGTCGGAACAGGCCTTCGAAGCCACCGCCGAGGCCGTCTCCAGCCACCGCACCAGACGCACCCCTGGCTAGCCGATCCTCATCCGCCAAAGAGGAGTACAAATGCAGAGCCCGCACCAGATCCTCGGACCGAGCCGTCGCTCCCTGTTGCTCGGCGCCGGTGCCACCGCCGCCGCCATCGCGACCGGCGCCACCGCTGCCGCTGCAGCTCCCGGAGCCGCCGCAGCTCCCGCGTCCGCCGCTGCAGCTCCCGGAGCGGCCGCGATCCCTTCCAGTACTGCGATTCCGTCGCCCGACAGCCTGCCGTTGATCGGAGGACCGGAGTTCCCGATCGGGTTGTTCTGGCCGCCGCATCCGTACGAAAGCACTCCGGCGCGGTTCACCGAGATCGCCGAAGCCGGCTTCGACTTCGTCATCTCCGGGAACTACGCCGGTGACGGCAACATCTTCCAGCACCAGCTCAGGCTCGCCCGCGACGCCGGGCTGAAGATGCTGATCTCCGACGACATCCAGATCCGCAACATGTCCCGCTGGTTCTCCATCTCCGACAATCCCGCCGACTTCCTCAGCATCACCCCGGCCGAGGCACGCGAGTTCTACACCCGCGCCCGCAACGCCTATGGCCCGTACTCATCGCTGGCCGGGTTCAACTTCTACGACGAGCCGGGTGCCGGCTGGTTCGGCACGCTGGCCAAGGCGCTGGCCGTCTCCCGTGAGCTGGCGCCGCAGTTGTTGCCGTACATCAACCTGTTCCCGTCGAACGACCCGGCGTACTACCGCGACTTCGTCGACATCGTGAAGCCCTCCCTTGTCTCGTTCGACCGTTATCCGTTGCTCTCCGAGGGGCGCGAGGACGCGAACTACTTCCACAACTGGGTGATCGTGCGCAACGCGGCGCTGCGCGGCGACGTACCGGCATGGGTCTTCATCCAGACGCTTGCCTATGACAACCACCGCGAGCCGACCGCGGCCGAGCTGCTCTGGCAGGTCAACATCAGCCTCGCCTACGGGGCCAAGGGCATCCAGTACTTCACCTACTGGACGCCGGAGGCCGCTCGCGGTGAAGGGTTCGGGCCGGCGCTGATCACCGTCGACGGCAAGCGGACGAGCCGATACGACGCGTCGAAGAAGATCAACACCACGTGGTTGCACCAGGTCGGGCGCGAGCTGAAGCCGCTGGTGTCGGAGTCGGTCGTACATGCCAACGAGAACCCGTTGCCCAACGGGACGGTGGGTTTCACGCCGACCGACCTGGTCGCTGCGATCAACGGCCAACCTGTTGTCGTCGGCACCTTCCGCAGCCGTGACGCCGCGGTCAAGGATCGCTGGCTGCTGGTCGCGAACCGCTCGCACAGTGCGGCGGCCCGGGCGACCGTGGTGGTCGATCCGACGAAGGTCTACGGCGTGGACGTCTTCCAGCCGATCTCGAAGTCGTACGGCGGGGCGCGCGGCAGCGGCGTACCGGTGAGTCTTGCGCCGGGCGCCGCCACTCTGCTCCGGCTGAAGGTCAGGTGATCGCGGGGCCGGTGTAGTTGCCGAGGGCACGGAATCTCAGCCCCGGTTCGGCATACTCCTCCAGGGCATGACCGGTCCAGCCGACGACGCGGGCGAGCGCAAAGAGCGCCTCGCCCGCGTCGGGGTGGAAGTCGTAGGCGTGCATCATCGCGGCCAGTGCGAGGTCGCTGTTCGGGAAGCTGTTCACCCTGGCGGTGAGGTCGTGGACCCGATCCATCACCGGCTCGCCCGCCAGCAGCCCGAACAGCACCTCCGCCCGGGGATCGCGCTGCTGGTAGATGCGATGGCCGAAACCGGGGAGCGACTGGCCTGATCGGAGTTCGTCGGACAGTGCTTTGACGGGATCTTTGAGGGCGCGATCCAGGAACTGGTAGGCCAGCGTGGTCGCGGCGCCGTGGTACTGCCCATCGAGGGCGCCGAGGCCCGCCGACACCACGGAGTACAGGTTGGCTCGGGCGCTGGCGGCGACGCGCGCGGCGATGGTGGAGGCCGCCAGCCCATGGTCGGCGAGCAGGATGAGCGCGGCCTCGAGGATGCGGGGCTGGGGCGGGCGTGGCGACACCTTGGGCCAGAGCCTGTCGGCGAAGCCGCCGCCGACGGTTGCGCCGCCGGTGCCGCCGTCGACGGTTGGGCCGGGCAAGGCTTCGGTCAGGGCTGCGAGTAACTGGCGGGAGGCACCGATGATCGAGGCCGGCGTCAGGTCGAACCTGAGCGGGTCGGCCGCGCCCAGCACCGCGACCGCGATCCGCAGCTTGTCGACCATCCGCGCTCCCTCCGGCGCGACAGCCACCGCGGACCGGGCCAGTTCCACGCCTTCAGGTGGCGCGGTGAAGGGCTCGGACGGTGCGAGGTCGCCGGTCCACAGGAGTTCGGCGACCGACTCGAAGGTCTGTGTGGTGACGAGCTCCCGGACCGGGTGGCCGCGGTAGTACAACTCGTCGTCCTGCAGGAGCGAGAGCTCGCTCTCGATCCGCTCGACCACGCCCGGGTGCTCGACGCTGCGGCTCGCGAGTTGCTCGACCTCGCCGGCGTCGAACAGGCTGCCGCGGCTACCCCGGGCGCGGACGCTGGTGAGCTGGCCGCGACTGACATACGCGTAGACCGTGGCCGGCTTCACGTTCAGCCGGCGGGCGACCTCGGCCGTGGTCAGGTAATTCTCGTCACCCTGCTGCGCCATCTCGCGCTCCCGACGGTGGCTATGTTGACTGGATCAATATTGACAATACTTGATTGCGGATCAACTCTGAATCCCATGACCATCACAGTCGAAGGACCGATCGATGTACCCCCTGGGCTGCGCAACGTCGTCGTGACCGAGACCCGGCTCGGCGACGTCCGCGGTGACGAGGGGTTCTACCACTACGGGCAGTACTCCGCGATCGACCTGTCCCGGTCGAAGACGGTCGAGGACGTCTGGTTCCTGCTCTACGAAGGACGCCTACCGACCGCCGCCGAACGCGAAGCCTTCAGCGCCCAACTCGCTCCGCTACGCGTGCTGCCGCCCGAAGTACAGGCTGCTCTGCCGGCGATCGCCGCTGCAGGCTCATCCTTCAACCCACTCGCAGGGCTCCGTACTGCGCTGTCCCTGCTCGCCGCCACGCGCGAGCTCCCGCCGCTGTGGGATGCAGACCCGGTACGCCGTAAGGCGGACGCGATGCTCGTCTGCGCGGTCACGCCGACGATCCTGGCGGCGCTCCACCGGCTGCGTGAGGGACGCGAGCCGCTCGAGCCGCGAGCGGACCTGTCGACTGCCGCGAACTGGCTGTACCTGGTGACCGGAGAGGAGCCGGACCAAGCCAAGGAGCGCGCGATCGAGCACTACCTGATCTCGACGATCGACCACGGCTTCAACGCGTCCACGTTCACCGCGCGAGTGATCGCCTCGACCGGCGCCGACGTGGTGTCGGCCGTCGCCGGAGCCATCGGCGCCTTCTCCGGCCCGCTGCACGGCGGCGCCCCCGACCGCGCGCTCGCCAGCCTCGACGAGATCGGTACGCCGGATCGCATCGACGCCTGGGTCCGCGCGAAGGTCTCGGCCGGCGACCGCATCATGGGTTTCGGCCACGCGGTGTACCGCACGGAGGATCCGCGGTCGATCATGTTGCGCGACATCGCACGGGAGATCGGTGGCGACCTGGTCGACTTCGCCACCACGGTCGAGCAACGCATCGTCGACGTACTGGCCGAGCTCAAACCAGGCCGCAATCTCTACGCCAACGTCGAGTTCTACGCCGGCGTGGTGATGTCCCTGTGCGGCCTGCCCAGAGCCATGTTCACCCCCACCTTCGCCACCAGCCGCGTGATCGGCTGGACCGCCAACATCCTGGAGCAGTCCACGGATCCCAAGATCATCCGTCCCGCTGCCCGGTACGTCGGTCCGCCGCCGCCCGCGCCGGTGCCGATCGACTAGTTGCTGAGGAGGCGGGTGAGCCGATCGACTAGGTGCCGAGGAGGCGGGTGAGCCGGTCGGCGAGGTCTGGGGGAGCGGTGTGGTTGAGGCCGGGGATGCGGATGATCTCGAAGCCGAGCCCGGTCAGCTGGTCGGCGGCCGCCTCGACGCGGGGCAGCGCGTTGTCCTCGGTGCCGATGAAGATTGTTGCTGGTGACAACGATTTCGAGGGGGTGCCCGCTGTCTCGGGGAGGGCTCTGAGTGAGGGCGCCAGGAGGATGACACCGTCGACCGGCACCGGGTCGGCGGTGAGCGCCCACTCGAGGGCGGCGCGTCCGCCGTTGGAGAATCCGGCGGCGATCATTGGCAGCCCTTGAAGCTCGTCCGGTAGGTCGGCCAGTGCCGCGGCGACATCCCGGGCGGTGACGTCGCGATCGACCCAGGTGCGGAACTTCGGCGAGATCAGCTGGGACGAGTCGATGGCGACCAGGGCATAGCCGAGCCCTAGTACCGGCGCCCAGTCCTTCGCGGCCCGCATCGCATGCTGTCCCGCGCCGTGCAGGGCGACGACCACACCGGACACTCGCCGGCTGTCCGGCAACTGCACCGTCCAGGAAGCTTCGCCGTTCGCCATGCGCTCGCGCGAGACCTTCACCAACTCCGCGAGCTCGGGACGGTCCCGCAACACCGCAAGGTCGTCGTCCTCCAGCAGAAGCGGCTCGTGCCACCAGGCGCCGGCCGCGCTGGCCCGCTGCAGGACCTTCAACGCCGATTCCGCATCACCAAGCGACCCATGCATGCACGCCTCGAAGTGAGCGATCTCGGCACTCCAGGGCGCGAGGTCGACGTCGACCTCCTCCAGCAGCCCAAGCACCTCCCGCTGCCGACCTTCGCGGTACAGCTTCAGCATGCGATTCTGCAGTTGGTCGTAGCGGACCTCAGGAGTCTCCATCGACCCATCGTGGAGCTGCCTGGGGGTCTCGTCGACCCAGTTTCGATCAGCGGAGGTTTTGCGACGGCCGTTGTGGTGGCCGCCGCCGCTGGCAGGATGTCCGCATGGATGAGCGGCTGGAAGGTGGATTCGACGGCGGCGCATCGCTGGTCGGCGGCGTAGTACGGCGTACTGCGGGAGCCTGGACGCCGGCAGTCCATGCGCTGCTGGCTCATCTGGAGGCTGCCGGATTCGCGGGTGCTCCACGGGCGTTGGGAGTGGACGCCGACGGGCGGGAGATGGTCACCTTCCTGGCGGGAGACACAGTAGGGAACGAGCGGCCGTGGCCGGCGTGGACGCACAGCTCGCCGGCTCTGGTGGACGTGGCGCGCTGGCTTCGGAGCTACCACACGGCCGTTGCCGACTTCGTTCCGCCGGAAGGTGCGTGCTGGCGCGAGGGCGAGACCTGGCAGCCGGGCATGATCGTCGCGCACAACGACGCCGCGCCGTACAACGCCGTGTGGAACGAGACCGGCCTGGTCGGTTTCGTCGACTGGGACATGGCCGGCCCGGTCCGCCCGGAGCTGGATGTCGCCTGGGTCGCCTTCTCCTGGACTCCGCTGCATGCCGCTCATGTGGTGGCGGCTGAGGGCTTCACTGACCTTGAGTCGCGGCTGCTCCGGCTTGAGCTCTTCCTGGGCGAGTACGGCTGGCAGGGCACCACCGGCGACATCCTCGACCTCATCGGTGAACGCCTGACCTTGCAGCTGACCCTGATGACAGAGGCCGCCGCTAGCGACCCCACCTACCAGCGGATGCTGGCTGCCGGTCGGGACCAAGACCTGCGAGTGGCTCTCAGCCAGCTAGACGCGCTTCGGCGGGTCTGAACTGCATGGTGCCGTCGGCAACCCGGCCGTAGCGAAGGGCCAGGATGTCTCGGGGGTAGTTCTGGCGGAGTCGCCAGGGGCCGTTCGAGCCCTGCCGGGGGAGGAGGCCTGCCGCGCGGCGGATGTAGCCGGAGGACAGGTCGACCACAGGACGCGGCGGAGCGTCGTACTCGGCTGGATCGATCTCCGGTACGCAGATGGCGGTGCCGGTCGCGTCCAGGTGGTTGAGGAGCCGGCAGACGTACTGCGAGGTCAGGTCGGAGCGGAGGGTCCAGGAGTTGTTGGTGTAGCCGATGCACCAGGCGAGGTTGGGGACGCCGCTCAGCATCATGCCTTTGTAGACAAAGGTCTCGTGCGGGTGCACGCGGCGGCCGTCGACGGTCAGGTCGATCTGGCCGAGGGCGACCATCTGCAGTCCGGTGGCAGTCACCACGAGGTCCGCGGGCAACTCCTCACCGGAGCGCAGCCGGATGCCGTCGCTGGTGAAGGTGTCGACCTCACCTGTCACTACTGAGGCACTGCCGTCCCGCAACGCCTGGAAGAGGTCTGCGTCGGGCACCAGACACAGTCGCTGGTCCCACGGCTTGTACTGCGGCGTGAAATGGGGGTCGATGGGGACCTCGTCTGGGAGCAGCTTGGCAACCCGGCTGTTGAGTAGCCAGGCCGCGTGCGCCGGCCAGCGACGGAAGGCGGCGTACACGGCACTGCTGAATGCCACGTTCTTGCTGCGGATCACGTGGTGAGCCAGTCTCTCCGGCAGTACTGCCCGGAGCTTGTCAGAGAACGCGTCGGAGGCGGGGCGGGAGGCGACGTAGCTGGGGGAGCGCTGCAGCATGGTGACGTGGTCAGCGGCGGGTGCCATCGCCGGTACCAGCGTGACGGCGGTTGCGCCGCTGCCGATCACCACTACGCGTTTGCCGGTGTAGTCGAGGTCCTCAGGCCAGTGCTGCGGGTGCACGACCTGCCCTTGGAAGTCCGTGAGGCCGGGGAAGTCGACGACGTACCCGCTGTCGTAGTTGTAGTAGCCGCTGCAGACGTAGAGGAACGAGCAGGTGTACGAGTCGCCGCTGGTTTCCACTGTCCACACAGCGTCCTCGGACGACCACGATGCCTTGAGCACGCGCTGCCCGAAGCGGATGTGCTTGTCGATCCCGTACGTCGCTGCCGTCTCGTGGAGGTACTCCAGGATCGACGGGCCGTCCGCGATCGCCTTCGCCGCCTTCCACGGGTGGAAGGGGAAGCCGAGCGTGAACATGTCGCTGTCCGAGCGGACGCCGGGGTAGCGGAACAGGTCCCAGGTGCCGCCGAGGTCGTCACGGGCCTCGAGGATCGCGTACGAGTGGCTCGGCGCCTGCGTCTGGAGGCGGTAGGCGGCGCCGATTCCGGACAGGCCGGCGCCGACGATCAGTACGTCCAGGTGCACCACGGGTTCCTCCTGGGGTCCTGTTGAGTACATGGTCAACGGTAGGCGAAGAAATCATCCTGGGTGTGTTGTCGATTCCGCCGGGAGTCGTTCGTCAGCAAGATGTCCAAGGAAACCCCGAGACGAGGGAGCCAGTCATGGCGCAGTACATGTTCCTGCTGTTCGACAGCGAAGAGTTCTACGACAACGTCACGCCCGAGGTCTGGCAGGAGCAGATGAAGCTGCACGGCGCCTTCGCCGAAGCAGTCGAGGCAGCCGGCGCCCAGATCCTCGGCGGCGCCGCCCTGGAGCGCTCAACCACAGCAAGCACGGTCAAACAGGGCACCGGCGACCCCATCGTCACCGACGGCCCCTTCATCGAAACCAAGGAAGCCCTGGGCGGCTACTACCTCCTCGACTGCAAAGACCTGGACCAGGCCCTAGCCCTGGCCAAACTCTGCCCCTCCAACAACATCGAAGTCCGCCCCGTCATGGACACCTCCGCCGACTTCCCCCCGTCCTGACCCGCTATCGATCCTGCGGGTGCGCCCCCGACAGCGGCGCACCCGCGCCCCCGCCCGCCTTCGGCCCCCACTCGCCGCTGCGGCTCACCCCTCCTTACCTTCGGTGTTCTCCCGCCGGCACCTTCAGCCTGTGGGTGGTCAAGGGTGGTGAGTGGGAAGGTGGTGGGGCGTGTGGAAAGAGGGAAGGAGGTGGTGGGGTGTGACGGTTTCCGCAACTGAGGTTGCGAGGGCGGTGGAGGATACGCATCGGGCGTGTTGGTCTACGGTGCTGGCTTCTACTGTGCGGTTGACGCGGGATCTGGATTTGGCGGAGGACTGTACGCAGGACGCGTTCGTGCAGGCGTTGCGGACGTGGTCTGACGGGGTGCCGGCCAATCCCGCGGGGTGGTTGACGACGGTTGCTCGGCGGTTGGCGCTTGATCGGTTGCGGCGGGAGACGACGTTGCGGCGGAAGTTGCCGTTGCTGATCGAGGAGCCCGTGTCGCCGGGCGATCGGGAGCAGCCGACTGATCCGTTGCGGCTGGTGTTCACCTGCTGTCACCCGGCGCTGGCCAGGGAATCGCAGATCGCGCTCACCTTGCGGCTCATCTGCGGGCTGACCACGCGTGAGGTCGCGGCCGGGTTGCTGATCAGCGAGGCGACGGCGGCTGCCCGCATTACCCGCGCGAAGAAGAAGATCGCAGCCGCCAGCATCCCGTACCGGATCCCGGCCGACCACGAGCTCGCCGAGCGGCTGGACGTCGTACTGACGGTGGTGCAGCTCGTCTACACGGCCGGCCACGTGGCGGCCGGCCCGGAGCTGACCCGCACCGACCTGACCGGCCGGGCGTTGGAGTTGGCGCACCTCCTGGTCCGGTTGATGCCGGCGGAGCCCGAGCCAGAGGCGCTGCTCGCCCTCCTACAGATGACACAAGCCCGCGGCGACGCCAGGCTCAGCGAGGACGGCGAACTGGTCCTCCTCGCAGACCAGGACCGAAGCCGCTGGAACGTGAAGCTCCTAGCCGAAGGCGTCTCCCGCGCAACCGCCGCCCTCCAACGCTCAACCGCCCTCGCCGCTGGCCCCGTCGACCATGTCCGCCAGGGTGCTGTTCCGGGATCGGCGAAGACGGCAGGTAGTGGTCGGTTTGTGCTCCAGGCGGCTATTGCGGGGCTGCACGTTACCGCGGTCTTGGGAGAGGACCGACTGGTGGCAAGTGGTGCGGATGTACGACGCAATGTTGCTCAGCTGGCCGTCGCCGATTGTCGCTCTCAATCGCGCGGCCGCTCACAGCTTCGTTCCCGGCGCCGACCTGGCTGCGGTTCTCGACGAACTAGATGCCCTCAGCAAAGAACCGGCGCTCAAGAGCTACGCCTACCTGCCCGCCACCCGAGCCGATGTCCTTACCCGCCTCAACCGCGCCGAAGAAGCAATCGAGGCGTACGACGAAGCGATCACCCTCACCGCCAACGACACCGAACGCCGCTTCCTCCACCGCCGCCGAGCCGCCCTCCTCTGACTAGCCTCCACCTCCTCGATCACACGGCGAAGTACGGCCAGCAGTTAAAGTCACCATCAGTTCGGCCATGATGGAGATGGTGACGGTCGAGGAGCAGGTGGTTGCGGCGGCGGAGGGGCGGGCGGCTGCGTTGGCTGCCAATGATGCGGACACCTTGCTGGGGTGGTTGCATCCGGCATTCCGGTGGACCTCGCATACCGGAGCAAGCTTCGATCGGGATTCGTATGTGGCGTCCAACACCAGTGGATCACTGCGATGGAACGCGCAGCGCCTGACAGACATCGAGGTAGTGGTCGCCGGGGACACCGCCGTACTTCGCTGCGTGGTGACCGATGAGGTGGACGGCGGTCATGGCGCGGAGGAGTTCCGGATGCCGATGACACAGACCTGGGTCCGTGAGAACGAGCGGTGGCTGTGCCTGGCCGGACATGCGGGTCCGCGGTTGACGACTTCTGGGTGACCGTACGCCGATGCGCCGGCCGGAATTCGGGAGCGAGCGAATGCGCAGCCATGTTTGACTGACCCGCATGAGCTTGCCTTCGGCCCCAGTCATCGCGTACTTCGAACAACACGCCACCGGGCCAGTGACTCCGTTGGGGCAAGGCATGGAAGGGGCCGTCTACGACCTCGGCGGCGGACTCGTCGGGAAGGCGTGGTTCGACCGTACGGCGGCCGATGTGCTGCCACTCCAGGCATTCCTCACTGAGCTGAACCAGCAAGACCTGCCGTTCCGTACTCCGGACATCATCGTCGTCGACAGCGTCGACGGCCAAGCGGTCAGCATCGAACGACGACTGACCGGTACGCCGCTCAGCGACGTACTCGAGAGTGGTGCGATGACCCAGCAGGAGGGCCTGGACCTCTTCGTCGAGGTGGTTACCGCGTTGGCCACCACGACGGCCGGCCCGGCCAGCAAGGCCCTCCCGCTACTCGGGCAGACGGCATTGGAAGGCGAGTGGGGCGAAGGTCTCGCGGAGCTGGTCCGCCGGCGCGCCAGTACGTCGTACCAGTATCTGTCGGCCGACGTCGACGACTTCGACGACCTGCTGGAGCGGATCCTCGCCAAACTCGACGCGCTCAGCCTGGACAAGCCACAGATAGTCCACGGCGACATCTGCACGCCGAACCTCCTGGTCACCGACGGCAGCGGCGAGACACCCCGCGCAGCGTTGCTGGACTGGGGCTTCTTCACCACCGCAGGCGACAACACCTTCGACGCCGCGACCGCGGCCGGCTTCTACGACATGTACAGCCCAGCCGCACGCGACTTCGACGACCAGCTCCTGGACCGCTTCGAACAGCTAGGTCACTCGCGCGACCGCATGTACCTCTACCGCGCCGCCTACGCCATCGCCACAGCCACCATCTACAGCGCGGCTGCTGACGGCCACTACGTCTGGTGCGTCGGCAACCTCAGGCGGAAGGACCTTCGGGCTGCCCTGTGATCGGCTCCCCGTCGCGCAGGTTGTGCAGGACGTCAGGCGCGGCCAGCACAAGCGGCAGCCGCCGGGCGTTGAGCGGTGACACCAGCCCCGCCAGCTCGGTCGCGGAGTACCAGGAGACGCCGAGGATCTCGCGGCCGTCCGGCGTGAGGGACTCGAGCAGCGACGGGTCGTGGACGCCGCCGTCGTACAGGATCTCGATGGCGTCGCCCCAGCCCTGCCAGCGGGGGAGCCAGTCGATGGCGAGTACGCCGACCAGCGGCAGTTCGAACCCGAGCTCCTCCTGCATCTCGCGCAGCGCGCCGGTCGCCGGGTCCTCGTCGGGCTCGACCACACCACCGGGGAGTTCGAGGTCTCGCTTGTAGCTGACCTTGCAGAGCAGCACCCGGCCACCGGTGTCGCGGACCACGATGTGGGCGATCACCCGCTTCTTCGGCAGCACCGAGTCCATCAGCGCCGTCCACCCGTGCAGACTGTCGGCCCGCGGATCGTCACGCCGCAGCCCGTAAACAGCCACGTCGCGACGCTCGCCCTGCAGCACAGCCCCGCCCCGCAGCAGCCCTTCCCGCCGGAAGCCCGACCGGATCGCTACGCGGGCAGATGCCCGGTTCTCAGGATCCACCTCGACCTGCAACCGCTCCAGCCCGAGCTCACCGAAGGCGTAGACCACCAGCATCCGTACTGCGCGCTGCGCGACCCGCCGGCCGCGGTACGGCTTGTAGGTCGTCCAGGAGATGCTCCCGACACCAGAAGACGTACGGCGGACCTCCACGGTGCCGACCGGCCCGGACTCGCCCGCGAGCTCGATGACGAAGTTCACCACCGCGCGATCGTCGGCGTACTGCCGTCGCCAGTTCTCGACAGCCTCCACCAGCCCGGACCGCGGCGGGAGGCCGGGGAAGTCGAACCAGCGCATCATCTCGTCGTCGGTCAGCTCGTGCGCGGCGTCGATGTCGTCGTCCCGCCACGGCCGCAGCGTCAACTCACCATCGGTCAGGGTCGGTTGAGGAGGTACGCCAGTCACCCCGCGAACGCTACCCGCAAACCGGCCCCGGACAACCGGCGGTCACGGCCGCTCGCGGGTCTTCCAGACATCCGTCAAAAATCTTTCGCCCGGATGCTAACTTTTTCGGCCGCTTGTGCGTCTATCTCTGTGAAGGCGGGTGAGGTCGCGTCGGGGCGGACGCAACCTCGCCCGCCGACTCCACGTTCGAACCCGTTCCGAACGCGGGGTCCCAGAGGTTTCTCAGCCGTCGTACCGGAGCCAGATCGTGCCCAGCGGCGGCACCGAGATGTCCGCGCTGGTCTCCATCCCGTGCCAGCCCGGTCCGTTCGCCTCGAAGCCGCCGAAGTTGCCGACGCCCGAGCCGCCGTACAGGTGAGCGTCGGTGTTGACGACCTCCCGCCACTGCCCGGAATACGGCAGGCCGAGCCGGTAGCCGTGGTGCGGGATCGCCGAGAAGTTGGCGACACAGGCGAGCGTCGGCTGACCCTCATCGCCGTACCGGACGAAGGAGAAGACGTTGTTGCCGGCGTCGTTCGCGTCGATCCAGGAGAACCGGTCGGGCAGGTGGTCGTTGCCCCAGAGCGCCCGGGTGTCCTTGTAGTTCCCGTTCAGGTCCTTGACCAGCTGCTGCAAGCCGCGGTGGTCGCTGTGGTCCAGCAGCCACCAGTCGAGCTCGCCCTTCTCGGACCACTCCGACTCCTGGCCGAACTCGCAGCCCATGAACAGCAGCTGCTTGCCCGGGTGCGCCCACATCATCGCGAGGTAGGCGCGCAGGTTGGCGAGCTGCTGCCAGCGGTCACCCGGCATCTTGCGCAGCAGCGAGCCCTTGCCGTGCACGACCTCGTCGTGCGACAGCGGCAGGACGAAGTTCTCGGAGTACGCGTACATCATCGAGAACGTCAGCTCGTGGTGGTGGTACTGCCGGTAGATCGGCTCGTGCTCCAGGTAGCGGAGCGAGTCGTTCATCCAGCCCATGTTCCACTTGAAGCCGAAGCCGAGCCCGCCCAGATGGGTGGCGCGGGTGACGCCCGGCCAGGACGTCGACTCCTCGGCGACCGTGATCACGCCCGGCACGCGCCGGTACAGCGTCGCGTTCATCTCCTGCAGGAACGAGACCGCCTCGAGGTTCTCGCGGCCGCCGTACTGGTTCGGCACCCACTGGCCCTCTTCCCGGGAGTAGTCCAGGTAGAGCATCGAGGCGACCGCGTCGACCCGCAGGCCGTCGATGTGGAACTCCTCGGCCCAGTAGACCGCGTTCGCGACCAGGAAGTTGCGCACCTGCGGCCGGCCGAAGTCGAAGACGAGCGTGCCCCAGTCGGGCTGCTCGCCGCGGCGCGGGTCCGGGTGCTCGTACAGCGGGGTGCCGTCGAACCGGGCCAGTGCCCAGGCGTCCTTCGGGAAGTGCGCCGGCACCCAGTCGACGATCACACCGATGTTTGCCTGGTGCAACGAATCGACCAGGTACCGGAAGTCGTCCGGGTCACCGAAGCGGGACGTCGGCGCGAAGTACGAGGTGACCTGGTATCCCCAGGAACCACCGAACGGGTGCTCCATCACCGGCATCAGCTCGACGTGCGTGAAGCCCATCTCGGTGACGTAGCCGACCAGTTCGTCGGCGAGCTCGCGGTACGACTTGCCCTTGCGCCACGAGCCGAGATGCACCTCATAGACGCTCATCGGCTCGGCGTACGCCTGCGAGGCGGCGCGGTGCTCGAGCCAGTCCGCGTCCTTCCACTCGTACGCCGACTCGTGCACCACCGACGCGTTCGCCGGCGGAACCTCGGCCAGGTTGGCCATCGGGTCGGCCTTCTGCCGCCAGACGCCGTCGCGGCCACAGATGTCGAACTTGTACCGCGTCCCCGGGCCGACGCCCGGCACGAACAGTTCCCAGACACCGGACGAACCCATCGTGCGCATCGGGTGCGCGCGGCCGTCCCAGAAGTTGAAGTCGGCGGTCAGCCGGATGCCCTGCGCGTTGGGCGCCCAGACGGCGAACGACGTACCGGTGACGGTGCCGTTCGGTCCGTCGTAACGGCGGACGTGGGCACCGAGTACGGTCCACAGCTGCTCGTGCCGGCCTTCGCCGATGAGGTGCAGGTCCATCTCGCCGAGCGACGGCAGGTAGCGGTACGGGTCGTCGAGCTCGAGCGGCGGCCCGTCGGTGTAGGTCACCTCGAGCCGGTAGTCGGGCACCTTGTCGACATCGAGTACGCCGACCCAGATGCCCTCGAACTCGTGCTGCAGCTCGACACTCGAGTTGTCGAAGTGCGCGGTCACCGTGCTCGCGAACGGACGCAGGACTCGCAGCGTCACCACCCCGTCGCCGAGATGCGGCCCGAGCACCTGGTGCGGATCGTGGTACGTGCCGGCGATGATCCGCTCGAGCACTCCCCGTTCGACCGGAACCGCCAAGTCCTGCAGGGATCCCGGTACCGCGTCGTCAACTGGCACAGCCGCCCGTTCCGGTTCGCTCATCGCCTCGGAGATCGGCGTCGTCACCTGGTCGCTCTTGCTCGAGTCCATACACCCCATCCTGCCCGATCGAAAGTCGAACTACTGCACCCCGTACCCGTCTGGTCCAGGCGTACACAGCCAGCGCGACGTCGGGTATGCTGGCATACCATGAAGCGAACTTCGGTGAAGCTGCCCGATGAGCTCGACGCTCAGCTCCGGCACGAGGCGGCGAGGCGCGGGATCACCATTTCGGAGCTCACCCGGGAAGCCGTCGAATCGCATCTGGCGGCCCACCGCGGACGTCGGCGCAGACTTCTCGCCGCCGCAGCCGGCCGCAGTGGGCACTCGGATGTGTCGGAGCGGATCGAGGAGATTCTCGCGGCGGAGGTCGAGCGATAGCCCTCATCGTCGATGCCGGTCCGCTCTATGCCTACGTCGATGCCGACGACCGTCATCACTCCGAATGTCTCGAACTGCTGGCGACCCACCCGGGCCCACTCCTGGTCCCGACCCTGGTCATCACCGAGGTCACCTACCTGCTGGCGAGCAGGCTCGGAACCAACGCCGAGGTTCGGTTTCTCGGCGATCTTGCGCAAGGGAACCTGGTGGCAGAGCCGGTGGCGCCTCGCGACTGGTTGCGAATCGCCGAGCTGACGTCCGTCTACCGGAACCTGCCACTTGGTACTGCGGGTGCTTCTGTCATCACCGCTGCCGAACGACTGGGCGCTACCCAGGTCGCGACGCTGGACAGGCGGCATTTCAGCGTGGTTCGTCCACTACATGTCGAGGCCTTCGAACTTCTCCCTTAGCCCAGCTTCAGTCAGCCGGCGCTCAGTTGAGCGGCGGCGGCCAGGGGGATGGGTAGCCAGGTGGGGCGGTTGCGGGCTTCGTACAGGGTTTCGTAGATGACCTTGTCGGCCAGGAATGCGCTCAGGAGGACGGCCTGGTCGCGCGGGTCGGTGCCCGCGACCTCCGCGTAGCCGTCGCAGAAGGCGTTGCGGTTGCGGTTGGACCACTCGGCCGCGCGGTACGCGATCTGCTGGTCGCCCTGGTGCTCGGACAACAGCGAGCGAGCCGCGTAGTCGAACGACCGGAGCATGCCGGCGATGTCCTTGATCGGAGTGTCCAGCGCGCGTCGCTCGACCAGCGACTTGGCCGGCTCACCCTCGAAATCGATCAGCTTCCAGCCCTCGATCGTGCGCAGTACCTGGCCGAGATGGAAGTCGCCGTGGATCCGCTGCACCGGCACCGGTACGCCGGCTCCCGCGAGCGCGTCGAACGCCCGGCCCAGCCCCGGCGCGAACTCACCGAGCTCCGGCACCGCGGCAACGGCCTTGTCCAGCCGGCGTCGCATCGCCTCGGCGTGCTCGACCATCAGCGACGGCTCCCAGACATCCGTACCGAGCGCCTTCGCCAGCTCGGCGTGCACCTGCGCGGTGGCCGCGCCCAGCCGGTGCGACTCACCGGCGAAGTCGCCACCGACCTCCTCGGCGTGCAGATCCGCCTCGGCGTACAGGTCCCGGACCGAGGTGGTCGCGTACGACCAGCCGTCGGTCGCGTTCTTCTGGAACGCCGTCATCATCGCCAGCTCGCCCGAGTCGGTACCGCCGCCGGCGCGCGGCCACGAGCCACGCGCCGAACCCAGTACCTCGGGCACCAGCTCCGAGCCCGCCTCGGTGAGTGCCGACTCGATCTCGACCCCGGGATTGCTCCCGGGCTCGAGCCGGCGGAACACCTTCAGCAGCGCGGTGTCGCCGAAGACCAGCGACGTGTTGCTCTGTTCGACAGTGAGGACGAGCGACTGCGCGTCCTCCGGTACGACGGTGGCCCGCTCCGGCGCGTGCACCGGGTGGAACTCCAGCCCGTCGAGCTGCCGCCCGTGGGTGAGGGCGTCCAGCCAGTACGGCGTCGCCTCCTTGTCGTGCAGCGCGTCGTACACCCAGACCCTCGTGTCGTCGAGGTCCTGCTCCGCCCAGTCACCGATCAGGGCATGGCCGAGGTTGTCGACCGGCTCCCGGTGGTAGCTGAGCGGCAGCTGGTAAACCCGGATCGCGTTCTCCGCGCCGGGCGGGCCGGCGCAGTACACGAATCCGATCCGGACCGCGGGCCAGACGCCCTCGTCCGACAGCCACACCGAGGTGGCCATCGCGTCGACGTGGACGTCATGTCCCTTCTCACCGAACCATCGCTGGTTGGCGCAGAAGGACTGGACCTGGTCCAGATGGGAAGTCACGAAGAGCTCTCCTCACGATCAGCAGCCTTGTTGACCGGCAAACGGAACCAGTAGAAACCGTGCGCACCGAGGGTGAGCAGGTAGGGCAGCTCGCCGATGGTCGGGAAGTGCACCCCGCCGAGCAGCTCGATCGGTTCCACGCCCTGCCACTGCCGCAGATCCAGCTCGATCGGCTGCGGGAACCGTGACAGGTTGTTGACGCACAGGACCACATCGTCACCGAACTCACGGACGTACGACAGCACGCTCGGGTTGGAACCGCCTAGGTCAGTGAAAGTACCCATCCCGAAACATGGGTGCTGCTTGCGGGTCTGGATCATCCGCCGGGTCCAGTGCAGCAGCGACGAGGCGTTCTCCATCTCCGCCTCGACGTTGACCGCCTGGAACCCGTAGACCGGGTCCATGATGACCGGCAGGCTGAGCTTGCCGGGTGTGGCGGTCGAGAAGGACGCGTTGCGGTCCGGGGACCACTGCATCGGCGTCCGGACGCCGTCGCGGTCACCGAGCCAGATGTTGTCGCCCATGCCGATCTCGTCGCCGTAGTACAGGATCGGCGAACCGGGCAGCGACAGCAGCATCGCGGTGAACAGTTCCATCCGGTTCACGTCGTTGTCGAGCAACGGCGCGAGCCGGCGGCGGATGCCGATGTTGGCCTTCATCCGCGGGTCCTGGGCGTACTCGCCCCACATGTAGTCGCGCTCTTCGTCGGTCACCATCTCGAGCGTGAGCTCGTCGTGGTTGCGCAGGAAGATGCCCCACTGACAGGTGTCGGGGATCTGCGGGGTCTGGGCCAGGATCTCCGAGATCGGGAACCGCGACTCGCGCCGTACCCCCATGAAGATCCGCGGCATCACCGGGAAGTGAAAGGCCATCTGGCACTCGTCGCCACCGGACTCGCGGTCGCCGAAGTACTCGACCACGTCACCAGGCCACTGGTTGGCCTCACACAGCAGCACGCGGTCGGTGTAGTTCGCGTCCACCTCCTTGCGGACCCGGCGCAGGAACTCGTGCGTCCTGGGCAGGTTCTCGCAGTTGGTGCCCTCTTCCTCGAACAGGTACGGCACCGCGTCCAGCCGGAAACCGTCCACGCCGAGGTCGAGCCAGAACTTCAGCGCCTCGATCATCGCGTCGCCGACGGCCGGGTTCTCGAAGTTCAGGTCCGGCTGGTTGGAGTAGAACCGGTGCCAGAAGTACTGCTGGCGGACCGGGTCCCAGGTCCAGTTGGAGACCTCGGTGTCGACGAAGATGATCCGCGCGTCCGAGTACGCCGTGTCGGTGTCCGACCAGACGTAGAAGTCGCCGTACGGGCCGTCGGGGTTGTTGCGGGACTCCTGGAACCAGGGGTGCTGGTCCGAGGTGTGGTTCATCACGAAGTCGACGATGATCCGGATACCGCGCGCGTGCGCGGCCTCCATGAACGCGGCGAAGTCGGCGATCGTGCCGACCTCGGGCATCACGTTGGTGTAGTCGGAGATGTCGTAACCGCCGTCACGCAGCGGTGAGGGGTAGAACGGCGGTAACCAGAGACAGTCCACGCCGAGCCACTCGAGATAGTCGAGTTTCTCGGTCAAGCCTTGCAGGTCGCCGATGCCGTCGGCGTTCGAGTCCTTGAAGGACCGCACGAGGACTTCGTAGAAGACGGCCCGCTTGAACCACAGCGGGTCACTCTTCGTCAGTCCGTGGTGCTGCTCCGGCAGCATGTCGGTCACGCTCACCTCCATCGGGTGTCATCCCCTTGGTCCAAACCCTAGTGTCCCGCAAGGAAAGTAGCTCGGCGCTGGAGGCGCCCAGGCACGCACCTCGTGGCACTTGACGACCGCCCACGATGCTTCGCATCGAGGCCGCCCCTCAGGCACCGCGATGCACGCACCTGAACACCTCCATCGCTCGAGCTACTTCGCTTACGGGACACTAGCGCTACAACAGGGGTGCGTCGCCGGGTCGATCCGGCGACGCGCGGGTGGACACTTTTTCGGCGTGCACTGGTTTCCCTTACCCGGTGACGGGCTTCTCAAAAGGGACGGCCAGGCAGCCGGGGGTGTCCGGTGATGTGCTACGAGGCCGTGGGATGGGCGGTCCAGGCCGACGTTCTGCTCAGTGTGACGGCCCTTTGCCAGTACAAGCAAATGGGGGCCTCATCGCGCTATTCCGCCGACGAACCGTGATCTGAAACCCGTTGCTTTCCACCCCACCAGTCGTTACTTTCCCCTGCGTTTACGACGATCTCCCCACGCCGGCTCCGCCCACGTCTATCTGGGTAGACGTGGTGCGCGTTCGGTGGTGTCTCACCTGGTGGAACGTGTGCGGAGCGCCTTGCTCAGCCGCACTCTGGCAACGGCATCGTCGGTTTCGGGGTCAGTCGGTCTCGAGGGTCACGACGAGTTGGTCGGGGACGCCGACGGACTCGGCCAGGAGTTCGATGGCTGCCTTCAGGTCTTCGATGGCCGCTTCGCGGGTCGCGCCTTGGCCGTTGGCGAAGGCATCGGGGGCCAGTGCCGCGGCGGCGCACCAGAACCCGTCCTCGTCCTGCTCGACGGTGTAAGGCACGTGGATCTCGCGCTGCAATGGATCCTCCGTGGTGTGGGTATCCGCCGCAGGCTCAGTCGGTGGGGCGGGGGGATTTGCGGGGTTTGCGGGTGTACTTGGTGAAGCCGGCTTTTTCGGCGTCGGACTCGGTGCGGAACCAGACTTCGGGTTTGGTGCGGCCGTAGTACGGGGAGTCGGGGGTGTGGAAGAGCATTGACTGGGCGTTGCCCTTGATGGTGAAGCCGTCGGGTGGGCCCTGGTGGGGGACGGCGTCGGCTGAGCCTTCGCCGTAGCGGCCTACGGGGACGGCTGCGGACTTCACCTGTACTTCGTCCGTGGGGGAGGTGTCGTCGAAGAGGGTTGGCTCGCCGGCGTCCATTCGCTGTGAGAAGACCGGATTTACTGGGGCCGGCTTCGGCTCCGGCTGTGGTTCGGGCTCCGGTTGCGGTTGCGGTTCGGGTTCGGGCTCCGGCGAGGGTTCCGGTTCCGGCTCGGGCTCTGGGGCCGGCTTGGGTTGTGGCGGGTCGTCGGCGGTTTGGTCGAAAGGTTCTACTGGGGTTTCGACGCGGCGGGGTGCGGAGGCTGACGTAGTACCGGCTGCTGCTACTCCGGCTCCGACCAGGGTTTTTTCTTCGGCGGGCTCTTCTTGCTCGGCCGGGACTGCCGCGGGGGACTGGTCGCGGCGGTTGAGGAGGAGCCAGGTGATGATGGCGCCGGCCAGGAAGGCGAGCAGGGTCCACGGCCAGTTGTTGCGGAACAGCCAGGCCATCAGCGGGCACCCTTCGAGGCGGTGGGTAGAAGCCGGTGCAGCAGCCAGGCCGCTGCGCTGCCGAGGACGAACGCGACCAGCAGCAGGAACCAGACCTGGGCGATCAGCCAACTCATGAAATTCCCCTGGGACTCTAATGGACTCGGATCTCGACCCGGCGGTTCGCGACCCGGCCGGCGGAGGTGGTGTTCGGCGCCACCGGACGAGTCTCCCCGTAGCCGCGGCTGGTGATCCGCCCGGCGGGTACGCCGAGCTTGACGAGCGCCGCCTTGACGGCGTCCGCGCGCTGCTGGGACAGCGGCAGGCTGGTGGCGGGATTGCCGAGGTTGTCGGTGTGACCGCCCACCTCGACGTCGTAGGTGTCGCAGCTCTTGAGCAGTTCCGCGGCCCGGACCACCGACACCTTCGAGGCGTCGTTCACGATCGCGGTGCCGGACAGGAACACGATCTTGTTCTCCATCGCGAACCGGGCCAGCCGCGCCTCGAACGTCTGGCACGCCGCGCTGACCGGCGGTTTCGCGATCGCCGGCACCTGGAGCTCGTTGGCGATCACGGCACCCGGTACTGCGGCCGCTGCCGCGCGGGCGGCGGTCGCCTTGGTCGCCTGATCGGCGACCTTGCCGCTCAGCGTCACCTTGTCACCGTCGAACTTGACCGACGCATCACCGGTTGCCGTCGACAACGCGTGCAGCAGGGCGGACAACGCGGCCGGGTTCGGCAGGGCGGTCTGCTCGTCGATGGTGAGCTTGTCGACGAACTCGGTGCCTTCGGTCAGCAACGCCTGGACCTCGGCGACGACCTTGTCCTTCGCGGCCTGGTCGCGGACGACGGCCTGGACGGTGATCGACGAGTCGGTCCGGCTCAACTCGAAGGGAGCGACCTCGACCTCGGAAGGCGGCGTCGCGGGCGCGCCGGTCGGCGTACCGGCAGGCTCTTCGGCAGGTCCGGTCGACGGTGTCCCGGGTGACGGTGCATCGGTCGACGGTGCTCCGGTCGGGCCGGCCTGTGCGTTGCCGCCGCCGTTGGTGTGCGCGGTGCGGACGCCGTCGACCGACTCGACCACCTGCCGCGCTTCGGCCGCATCGGCCCCGGCCGGTACGACGACCGTCGCGTCCCGGCCCGAGAAGTCGACCTGGACCCCGGTGATGCCGCGAGCGTCCAGCGCGGCCAAGGACCGCTGGCGTAAGTCGTCCTCGGTGAGTCCGGCCTTGAGTCCGATCACCAGCGCGGTGAGCAGCACGGGAACGAGCACGGCTGCGAGCAGCCAGACAAAACCGGGCCGCCGCCGTACGAGTCCCGAACTCGTCGCGGCTGCCGCGGTGGGATCGGACCGGGAGTCGTCCGAGGATCCGGGCACTGTTCCTCCGTCAAGAGCGGCCATAGGTGACCGTGCGCGAGGACACTACTCCGTACCGCGCCCGCGTTGTATACCACCCCCGAAAGCTTTACGTGATCGCATGGGCATATTTATTCGGCTACCTTCTTTTCTTAACTGGGAGTACTCGGTAGGGTGCGTTCAGTCCCTCTCCGCCCCCCTTGGAGGAACAGATGAAGCCTCGACCCCTGCCCACGCTGCTCGCCGCGCTGGCGATGCTCACCGCCGGCGTCGTACCGGCCGCGGTGGCCGCCACCCCCTCGGAGTCGGTCGGCCGACCGAGCGCAGTACCGGCTGCCGCGCCGGCGCAGGACGCCGGCCGGGTGGTTGCCGCTGGCAAGCGAGTTGTCGGCTACTTCACCGAGTGGGGTGTCTACGACCGCAACTACCACGTGAGGAACATCAAGACCAGCGGGTCGGCGGCCAAGCTGACCAACATCGTCTACGCCTTCGGCAACACCACCGGCGGCCGCTGCACGATGGGTGACGCGTACGCGGCCACCGACAAGTTCTACGACGCGGCCGGCTCGGTCGACGGGGTCGCCGACACCTGGGACACCGGCGCGCTGCGCGGCAACTTCAACCAGCTGCGCAAGCTGAAGAAGCAGTACCCGAACATCAAGGTGGTCTGGTCGTTCGGCGGCTGGACCTGGTCCGGCGGTTTCACCGAGGCGGCCAAGAACCCGACGGCGTTCGCGAACTCCTGCTACAGCCTGGTCGAGGATCCGCGCTGGGCCGATGTCTTCGACGGCATCGACATCGACTGGGAGTACCCGAACGCCTGCGGCCTGAGCTGCGACGCCTCCGGCCCGAACGCCTTCAACACCGTGATCAGCGCGCTCCGTACCCGGTTCGGTTCGTCCGCCCTGGTCACCGCGGCGATCACGGCCGACGGCACCAACGGCGGCAAGATCGACGCGACCAACTACGCCCTGGCGGCGCAGAAACTCAACTGGATCATGCCGATGACGTACGACTACTTCGGCGCGTTCAACGCCCAGGGCCCGACCGCGCCGCACTCGCCGCTGAGGTCGTACTCCGGAATCCCGCAGGCCGGCTTCCACAGCGACGCGGCGATCCAGAAGCTCAAGAGCAAGGGCATCCCGGCTGCGAAGATCCTGCTCGGCATCGGCTTCTACGGCCGGGGCTGGACCGGAGTCACGCAGGCAGCGCCGGGCGGTCGCGCGACCGGGGCCGCGCCCGGCAAGTACGAGGCAGGGATCGAGGACTACAAGCTGATCTCGACCCGTTGCCCGTCCACCGGAACGGTCGGCGGTACGGCGTACGCGTTCTGCAACGGGCAGTGGTGGGGCTATGACACGCCCGCGACGATCCGCAACAAGATGACCTACGCCAACAACCAGGGCCTCGGCGGCGCCTTCTTCTGGGAGCTCTCCGGCGACACCAGTTCCGGCGCCTTGATCACGGCCGTGAAGACAATCGGCTGACCTTGACCATCGCCTGATTCGGCAGGCGATTCCCGGCGTCCGGGGCCTCCGCACCGTCCCTGCGGAGGCCCCGGACGCTGTTGCCGGTCCCCGTACTCCGGTGCGGAGCCCGCGACTCAGAGCAACCTGGAAGGCCCATTCCGTGGCGCTCTGTAGAACGTTGCCGTCCGTTGCTGTCCGGTCTCGGACAGGTCGCATATGTGCCATCCGGGGACAAAGGAAATCCCTTGACTTAACCCTCGCGGTTCGCCGTACTGGTGCCTGCGTCTGACCCCGGCATGCGTTGTGAAGGAGGGGCTCCATGGAGAGGCTGCCGGATTCGTCGTTGATCATCGGCGTGGCCACGTCGACTGCCGAACGAGTGCAACTCGCCCGGCTGCTGGGTGGTGCCGACGCGCTGCTGCTTGTGTCGAGCGCGGAGCAGGCGCGGGCCTTCCTGGAGTTGACGTCGACAGCGGAGTCGGCGCCCGTAGTACTGACCCCTGCCGTCCTGCCCAAAGCGATGGCCGAGGTCGAACCCGAGCCTGCCCAGATCGAGGCAGCGCTGCCTACGTCTGCTCCTCTGTCTATGTCTGCACCACTTGCCATCACGCCCGCCGCGGCGCTGAAGCTGGACGTGGACCGCCGGGTCGTCCGCTGGAAGGACCGCGAGATGCGGCTGACCCGCCTGGAGCACGACTTCCTGAACTGTCTGGTCAAAGAACCGGGCAAGGTCTGGACCTACCAGCGCCTGCACCACGCGGTCTGGGGCAACGAACACCTCGGCCACGGCTCGCACATCCACTCGGTGGTCAAACGCCTCCGCCAGAAGCTGGCCACCCTTGGCGCCACCGTCACCATCCACGCGGTACGAGGCGTCGGCTTCCACCTCCTGCCTGTCGCCTGAGCTCTACCAAACGGCACCGGCCCCGGACAGGAACTCCTGTCCGGGGCCGGGCTGTTCAGTTGGTCAGCGGGTTGCCTTCAGGGCGAAGTCCTCGACGAGGATCTCGCCGGCGACGAGCCTGCTGGTCCTGGTCTGCGGGCGGTAGCCGTCCTTGGCCGCGATCAGGGTGAGGGGGTTGTTGCGACGGTCCAGCCAGTAGGCGTAGCCGCCGTCCTTGTCGGTGATGAAGGTGTACTCCTGGGCCCACGAGTCGACCTGGACCGTGGCGCCCGGGAGGGGAGCGGTGGTTCCGGAGACGGCGACGCCGGTGACCGTGCCCATGATCTTGCTCCAGCTGGTCGGCGGCGTGACGTTGAGCTTCACGCCGACCGGGGCCACGCTGTACGGCGTGTTCTCGCCGATGGCGACCGAACCGGTGTAGGTACCGGGCTGGTCGACCGCGGCGTTGAGCGCCACCTTGACGACGACCTGAGCGCCCGGGGCCAGGGTGGCCTCGGTGCGGTCGAGAGCCATCCAGGGGACGTCAGCCGACGACTCGGAGCAGTTCTCCAGGCCGGGCAGCGCCTCGCTGCTGGTGGTCGCGGTGAAGCCACCGGACGATCCACCGACCTTGTAGAAGCCACAGGCCGCGCCACCGCGGTAGCGGGGCTGGTTGGCGTTCGGCAGCGCGGACCAGGTGCCGGCGGCCGGGTCGAAGGCGAAACCGGCGTTGGTGACGGCGCCGGTCTGGACACCACCGACGACCATCAGCTTGCCAGCGGCGACGGCGAAGGACGCCGCCCAGTGGTCAGCCGGGGAGTCGGCGATCGCGGCCCAGGAGTTCGCTCCCGGGTCGTACACGTAGCTTGCCTTCTGGGCTGCCGCGCCGTCGTTGCCGCCGGAGCAGTAGAGCTTGCCGTCGATGGCGCCACAGGAAGCGAAGGCCACCGACTTCGGGTAGTTCGCCAGGGTGGACCAGCTGTTCGACGCCGCGTCGTACGCGACGACGGAGTTCGACATCGGAGTACAGCCGGCGGTGGTGCAGCCGCCGACGGCGTACAGCTTGCCGTCGAGCACGGCCTGTCCGGCGGCCGCACGCGGAGCCGGGTTGGCCGCTACCGCGGACCAGGCGTTGGCAGCCGGGTCGTAGGACCAGGTGGCGGCGTCCGGACCCGACGGTCCCCAGCCGGAGCTGGCGATGATCTTGCCGTTGACCGCACCGACGGTGACTGCGTTGCGAGCACCCGGCAGCGGGGCGATCGCGGTCCAGGCCAGGGTGGCCGGGTCGTACACGTAGCTGTTGGCGGTCGAGGCGCTACCGTTGCCACCGGCAATCGAGTAGATCTTGCCGTCGAGGTTGACCACCCGGTTGTCCATCACGGTCGCCGGGTAGTTGGCGATGTCGACCCACGGAGCCGCAAGCGGGGTCCGGGCGGCCGGCTGGCCGGCCATCTTGCCGGACTGCTTGTGGCCGAACGAGGTCGGGACCTCGAGCCGCTGCAGCGGAGCACCGGTGCTGCTCATGACCTGCGACTTGGTGGTCTTGGTGCCGTTCGCGTTCTGCAGGGTGAAGCCGCCGTCGCGCTCCCCGAACTTCAGCTCGACGTCCGCGCCACCGGTGTTGGTGACCGTGAACGACTTGGTGACCTTGCCGCCGGGCAGCCGCAGGTTGGCCGCGATCGCACCCGGTACGACGGAGATCCGGCCGGCCGCCAGGGTGTAGTTGGCCGCCGTCACCCAGTCGGCCTCGACGTCCACCGTCTGCTGCGAGCTGACGTAGTTGCCTGCCTTGGCGGTGTAGCCGTGCGGGCCGTCGTCCGCGGAGTACAGCCAGTAGAAGCCGTCGGCCAGACCGGTGTCCTCGGGCGTCGCGACGGTGGTGGCGGTCTCGCTGGCCTTGTCGTCACGGGTGACGACGGCGCCGTTGATGTAGCCGCCGGTGTTGGCGTCCTTCACGTTGCCGACGACCAGGCCGCCGCCGGTGGGGACACAGTTGATCTGGCTGCCGATCAGGACGCTGTCGACCTCCCACCACCAGTCGTACGAGGCGAGGGAGTAGTGGAAGCGCACCTGGACCGCCGACTGGCCGGCCGCCTGCGGGATCGCGATCTCCTTGACCCCACGGGTGTCGGCGGACTGGGTGAGCACGGTCGTCCAGGTGGTTCCGCCGTCGACGGACAGGTCGACCTCGGCCTTCTCACCGCTCAGGTAGTTGAAGTCCTGGTTGAACTTGATCACCGGGGCGGTGACCGCGCTCAGGTCCACGACCGGGCTGACCAGCGAGGTGTCCTGCGCCCCGCCGGAGCCGTACTCGTCGCTGTCGACGATCGCGAAACCGCCGGCCGCGCCGGTCAGGTTGCCGCGGTTGCCGAGGTCCTCGAACTTCCAGACCTGACCGTTGTTCTTGTTGTCCACGACGGTCCAGCCACTCGGGGCGGCCTTCGCGTCGAAGGTCTCGTAGATGCCGTCGGAGCCGAACTTGTACCCCGGCGCCGTGCTGCACGCGTCGGTCCGGACCGGCACCGCCACGTTCTTGGTCAGGTTGCCCGCGCCGACGGTGATCGGCTGGCTGACGGTCTGGTAACCGGGCAGCTGGGTCTCCACCTTCAACGTGTACGTCGCGCTGGAGGGCACCTTGAAGGAGTACCGGCCGTTGACCGGGGTGGTGTAGTCGAACACGCCACCCGGACCCTCGACGCTCACCTTCGCGTACAGCGGCCAGCCGTGGCCGGAGCCGTCCGTGACGGTGCCGCCGACGCTCACGGTCGGAGCGGCCGCGAGGACGAAGTTCTTCGTCGTGGTGGTGTTCAGCGCGACAGTCGCCGTACCGGTCTGGCCGACGTAACCGAAGGCGGAAACGACGAGCGAGTAGTCACCGGCAGGGAGGACGGCCGAGTAGCTGCCGTCTGCCGAGGTGGTCAGTGCCTTGTCCGGCGTACCGGTCTGCTTGACCGTCACCGAGGCGCCGGCGATGGCCGCGCCGCCGGTGGCGGTGACCTTGCCGGCCAGGGTGCCGGTCTCGCCGACGGGGGCCGCGTTCATCAGCGCGAGGGCGTCGAGCCTGCCCTCACCGAACACGTTGTTGTCGTCGGTGGTGCCGCCGCACTGGGCGTTGGCCACGTCGGTCGCGGTGTCGTCGAGCAGCGCGCGGGTGGCCGCGACGTCGCCCTTCAGGCTGGGTGCGCCGGCCCACAGCAACGCGATGACGCCCGCGAGGTGCGGGGCGGACATCGAGGTGCCGTTGAAGCTCGAGTAGCCGTTGCCGGGAACGCTGGACCGGACGTTGACGCCCGGGCCGGAGATGTTCGGCTTGATCGTGCCGTTCTGGCCGGCACCGCGGCCGGAGAACGAGGCGATGTTGTTGTTGATGTCGTAGGCGCCGACCGAGTAGTTGCTGGTCGAGCTGCCGGGGGAGCCGCTGGTGTTACAGGCGGAGCCGCTGTTGCCGTTCGAGAAGACACCGAAGATGCCGGACGCGGTCCAGGCGAGGGTGACGTCCTCCATGAACGGGTCGTTGGACGGCAGCCGGCTGCCCCACGAGTTGTTGATCACGTTGGGCCGCTTGCTCGCGTCCGGGTTCGCCCCGGCGAGGTTGGTCGGCTCCAGCATCCACTGACCGGACTCGATCAGCGCGGCGTCGCTCGGGCAGCAGCCGTTCGCGGCGATCCACTTGACGGCCGGCGCGACACCGACCTGGTTGGCGGCGCCGTCGTCACCGGCCATGGTGCCCATCGTGTGGGTGCCGTGGCCGTTGGTGTCACAGGGTGCGCCCGAGCAGGTGCCGGCGGCGTCGAACCAGTTGTAGTTGTGGTCGAACGTGCCATTGGCCTGCTTGCCGCGGTACTGGTTCACCAGCGCCGGGTGGTCGTACTGGACGCCGGTGTCGATGTTGGCCACCGTGATGCCGGCGCCCTTGTCGCCGTACTGCGCCCAGACCTGGTCGGCCTTGACGTTGGCGATACCCCACTCGACGGCGTTGATCTCGTTCTGCTGCGTGCCGGGGGTGACCTCGGGCACCTCGTACTGGACCGGGTTGTAGACCCCCTCGACCTCGGCGTGGTTCGCGATGCTCTGCACCATCTCCAGCGAGCCGCCCTTGACCACGATCGCGTTGGTGGCCCAGTAGGACTTGTACTGCGCGCGCTGACCGTCCAGCTCGGCCTTGACCTTGGCCTGGCTCTCCGCGGCGGTCTTGCGCAGCGCGGCGGCGACAGCCGTACCGCGCTGGGTCCAGTCCGTGATGGCGGAGGCCTTGCTCAGGTCGGCCTTCGCGCTGAACCGGACCCAGAAGTCGGTCGCCTCCTTGGCGTCCTTGCCTTCCAGCTTCGCCCGCAGGTCAGGCTTGATCTTGTCGGCCGCGGACGTGGGCGTCGCGCCGGCCTTGCTGGGTGGTGCCGCTTGGGCCAGGCCGGAGGCAGCCAGCCCGGTGGCGATGACGGCAACCGCCGCCAGGGCACTGACCAGCGATCTGGCCAGGCCCCTCTTCCGTTGATGAGACATCTCTGCAGCCCCTCACTTGTACGACCCCGAATCGACTCCCCCGAGTCATTTGGTGCAGAGGTGCAAGGTTCCGCGGGCAGGCCGTGATGAACCGTTCCAGCGAACTCTCCGTGCCCCCCAGGTCGCGACGTGTTACGCCGAGCGCCTGCCGAGGACCCTATGTGTCATGGAAAGGTCTTAACAAGCACACTTGGTGAGCAAGATGTGACGCTCGGTCGGACTGCATCCAGGCAAAAATCGCCAATAACTGTCAACGCGTTGACGATTAAAGGCAAAGGTTGACATCGTAATCGGATGGTCACCGCCCGTGTCCCCGCCCCGAACGACGGCGCCCTCGATCTGACCGCCTCCGCCCAGCAGCCGTTTCCGCTGCTGATCGCGGTGGCGGCGTCGCTGGAGGAACGCGTCCGCCTCGCCGAACTCGTCGACGACGTAGCACCGCTGCTGCTCGTCTCCAGCCTGGACGAGCTGCGCAAGCTGCTCGTTCCGGCCCAGTCACCGCCTCCGGTCCCACCCGAGCACCCCGACCCGCCCGAACCCGAGTCGGCGACCGAATCGCCGGCCCGCGAGGTGCCGGACCGGCGTACCGGGCGGCGGGCCGAGGTGTTGACGATCGACTCGGCCCGGTCGGTGGCGCAGTGGCGGGACCGAGAGGTTCCGCTGACTGATCTCGAGCACGATCTGCTCACCTGGCTGATGACGGAGCCGTTGCGGGTCTGGACCTACGAGGCGTTGCACCAGGCGGTCTGGCGAGACCGGCACCTGCGCGGTACTGCGGACGTCCACTCGCTGGTGAAGCGTGTACGCCGCAAGCTCGACGAGCTGGGCACCACTGTCACGATCGACGCGGTGCGCGGTACCGGCTTCCGGTTGACCGACCACCAGAACCCGTCGGTCACAGGGCTACGTGCTGGTTGAGCCACGTCCGCAGGGCCCACCACCAGCGGAGGGTCTGGGGGACAGTACGCCGGTCGTCGGCTCGCCAGGTGCCAGTGAGTTCCTGCAGCCGGGCCAAGCGGTACCGGACGGTGTTGGCGTGGACGTGCATCGCGCCGGCCGTCTGGTCGAGACGCTGCTCGTGGTCGAGGTAGGCCAACGCCGTGGAGACCAGCTGGCGGTGGAAGTCGTCTGCCGGGTCGAGAGTGCCTAGTAGGTCGGCCGCAAGTAGTTCGGCCAGCAACGGCTGTGCTGCCAAGGCAATGTCACCGGCCAGCTCCGTCAGCGGGTGCAGGCCGTGCAGGCGAGTGGGTGTGGCTGCAGTTGCTGCTGCTCGGCAGAGCGAGTGCAGCGGAGCCAACTCGGCCAGGGGAGCAGCGGGGGAGGCCACTACGAGGACTGCTGCGTCCAGAGCGTTGACAGGAAGGCGCGGCACCACTGCAGCCCACCGTCCGTCGACTGAGCCGAAGAGGGCACCTGGCGACAGCCACCGCTCCAGCGCCCTTGCCAGCCGCGGGTCGGCGACGTCGGTCGCCAGACAGTGGTAGAGCCCGTCTGGGTTCAGGCCGGCTCGCGCGAGCTCTGCCGCGGTCAGCTCGCCGGCGTCCTCCCGCAGTACGAGCCGGAGCAGGTGGACCTGGAGATCGCGGGCTGTCCGCGACAACTCCAGTTCCGCGGCGTGATAGCCGCTGATCACGTGCCGCTCGAGACTGCCCGCAAAATGCCCGAAATCCACCAATGCGGAGAGCAAGACGTCGGCCGGCACGCCGGCTTCCCGGGCTCTCCCGACAGCGATCTCAACCGCCCGAGAACGACCAGCCTGTACTCCGCGCAGCAATGCGTCGAGCGGAATACCCTGAGCAGCCCGGTCTTCGCCGAGCCGTGCCGCCGCGGCGAAGTCCCGCTCGTCCGGGGCGGGTGCCCGGCTGAACGCGGCCAAGCCGGCAACGAGCATGATCTCCACATGGCGTCGCGTCTCGGACTCGGGAAGCCGGGAGACTTCCGGGGACTCGGTCCGGGCTGCCGCGACCACCTCGTCGATCGCGCCGGCGTCGCTCGCCATGGCCATCAGGACCTCGGCCAGCCGCCGGTTCTCCGCCACGACCATTCCCTCCCAGCCGCGTTGTCGCCCGGACACAACGAGGAGCGCGGGCGTTGACGACCGGCCCCTACCGTCCGTGCGCGACAGGTTGCTTTTCTGTGAGCGACTGAAAGTAGCAGCCCTCCGCCCGAAAGGTGTTGCCTCATGAAGAACCCGGTGTCCCGCCCACACCGACTTCGCCGGTACCTCGGTCTGCTCGCCGCCGGCGTGACGGTCGCCGCGCTGTGTACAACGCCCGCTACCGCGGCTCCGGAGGCAGCGCCGCTGCGGCAGGTGCTGTTCGTCGGCAACAACTGGGACGGGACCGCCGACGTCATCAAGTCCACTGGCGACTACGCGAAGATCGGGCGGATCAACGTCGTTCCGGACAAGGCTGCCCGGCTCGCCGAGATCTACCTCAACCCGGTCAAACTCGCCTACTTCCTGGGCATCCGGCACGGTGTCGGCGAGGGACATGACCAACTGGTCGACGACCTCTACACGACCTCCGACGGCAAGTCCGTGGTGGTCTCGCGCCCGAGCTTCGCCGACGTCGTGTCGATCGACCTGGCCACCGGACAGCTCAACTGGCGGTTCCCGGTCTCCGGCTTCCGCTCCGACCACATGGCGGTGTCGCCGGACAACACCCGCGTCGCCGTCTCCGCGTCGACCTCGAACACCGTGCACGTGCTCGACATGGCCACCGGCGCGCAGGTCGGATCGTTCTCCACCGGCGACAAGCCCCACGAGAACGTCTTCACCGGCAACGGTCGGTACCTGTGGAACATGGCGATCGGCGACGTCAACACCGCGCTCGACGATCCCGGCCTCGACTGGACCAAGGGCAACCGGCTGATCACCGTCGTCGACGCCAGGACGTTCGCGCCGGTCAAGGTGATCGACATGCGCCAGCGCCTCGACGCGATCGGGCGCCGCGACCTGTCCGACGCAGTACGGCCGGTCGCCTTCACCCCGGACGAGTCGAAGCTCTACTTCCAGGTGTCGTTCTTCCACGGCTTCCTCGAGTACGACGTCGCCACCGACAAGATCACCCGGGTGAAGACCCTGCCGAAGAACCCGAACACCAACGAGGACCGGACCACCTGGATCAACGACTCGCGTCACCACGGCCTGTCGATGAACCCGGCCGGCGACAAGCTCTGCGTGGCGGGCACGATGGACGACTACGCGACGATCGTCGACCGCGCGACCCTGCAGGAGCGCCCGGTCGTGCCGGCTTCGAAGCCGTACTGGGCGACCGTGAGCGGTGACGGCAAGGCCTGCGTGATCTCCGAGAGCGGCGCCGACGCGGTGACCGCGATCGACTTCGCCACCGGCCTGAAGATCGCGACAGTTGCCGTCGGCGACCATCCGCAGCGGGTCCGCCTCGGTCACATCGCGGCAGACTGGACGTCGCCGACACCCGGGTAGTGTCTGAAGCTGTGCGCTTCTCCAGCTTGAGTCACCTCGACTGTCCCAAGTGCGGTCTCAGGCACGACGCTGATCAGGTGATCGGGCTGTGCACCTGCGGCTCACCTCTGCTCGCCCGGTACGACCTCGACGAGGTGCGTGCCGGGTTGAGCAAGGAGGAGGTGGCGTCGCGACCGGCCGACCTCTGGCGGTACCACGAACTGCTGCCGGTGCGGGCCGCCGAGAACGTGATCAGCTTGGGGGAGGGGATGACGCCGCTACTCGCTCTGCCGGCGTACGGGCGGGAGCTCGGGGTCGAGCGGCTGCTGATGAAGGACGAAGGGCTGATCCCGACCGGGACGTTCAAGGCGCGGGGTGCGGCGGTCGGAGTGTCGCGGGCGCGGGAGGTCGGCGTACGGAAGATCGCGATGCCGACGAACGGGAACGCCGGGTCTGCGTGGGCGACGTACGCGGCGCGGGCCGGGATGGCGGCGTTGATTGCGATGCCGGTCGCGGCACCGGAGATCTGCCGGCGCGAGGTGACGGTGGTCGGCGCGGAGCTGAAGCTGATCGACGGGCTGATCGGCGACGCGGGTGCTTGGGTGCGGTCGGAGCTGGCTGTTCGGGACGGGTATCAGGACGTCTCGACGCTGAAGGAGCCGTACCGGATCGAAGGCAAGAAGACGATGGGGCTGGAGATCGCGGAGCAGCTCGGGTGGCGGTTGCCCGACGTGATTCTGTACCCGACCGGCGGGGGAGTCGGGTTGATCGGCATCTGGAAGGCGCTCGCTGAGCTGGCGTCGCTCGGTTGGGTCGAGGGGCCGATGCCGCGGCTGGTCGCAGTACAGGCGACCGGGTGCGCGCCGATCGTGAAGGCGTGGGAGGAGGGTCTGCCGGAGAGTGACGCGTGGCCGGATGCGAAGACTGTTGCCTTCGGCATCACCGTGCCCAAGGCGCTCGGCGATTTCCTCGTCCTGCAGGCGATTGCGGAGACCGATGGGTGTGCCGTTGCCGTCGACGACGAAGACATCCTGGCCGCCCAGCGCCGGGTCGCCGAACTGGAAGGCGCCTTCATCTGCCCCGAAGGCGCCGCCAACTTCGCCGCCGTCCAGCAACTACGAGCGGCGGGCTGGATCGCCGCCGACGACCAGGTCGTTGCCCTCAACACCGGCACCGGCCTGAAGTACCCGGAAACCGTCCCGCTCTAGTCGTCGTCGCCAGGGGTGTGCAGCCACTTCCACCAGTTGGCGATGACCAGGCCGGAGATCACACCCAGGCCGAGGTAGAGCTGCCGGTCGTCCTGGCGCATCTCGCCACTGCCTGAAAACAGCGTCATGATCGTGATGAGCACGAAGGCACCCGCAGCCAGGGCGAGCCGCGCGGACAGCTCTCGTGGGCTGTACCACTGCCACAGCAATCCGATCGCGATACCGGTCAGCCCCAGGCCGCCGAGCCAGATTTGCTCCGATCGCTCGATCAGCTCGCCGTCTCCAGGCAGGTGGACGGTTAGCGCAGTGGAGGCTGCGACGGGCAGCAGCCAGCCGGTCTTGCGGCGTACCTCCGGTGGAACTCTTTCCCGAACAGACCTCATCGCCCCCACCTCACTTGTGTGAGGGCGATGATGTCACCTCGTCAGGCCTGGCCTCGGCGTACCGCGAGGATGTGGGCCGGGTCGCCGTTCGGGTCGAGCTTCACGTAGTTCTGCTGACCCCAGCGCCAGGTCGCGCCGGTGATCTCGTCGTACACGGTGAAGGTGTCCTCGGGGCGCATGCCGAGCGCGGCCATGTCGAGGTGGACGAGTGACTCGCGGACCGCGTGCGGGTCGGTGTTCACCACGACGATCACGGTGTCGCTGTGACCGTCGGGGCCGAGGACCCGCTTGGAGAAGCACATGATCGCGTCGTCGTCGACCTTGTGCAGGCTGAGGTTGCGCAACTGCTGCAGCGCGGGGTGCCGGCGGCGGATGTTGTTCAGCAGCGTCAGGTACGGCGCGAGCGTGCGGTTCTCCGCGGCGGCGGCGTCCCAGTCGCGCGGGCGCAGCTGGAACTTCTCGGTGTCCAGGTACTCCTCGGAGCCCGGCCGCAGCGCGACGTGCTCGAACAGCTCGAAGCCCGCGTAGACACCCCACGCCGGTGACGACGTAGCCGCGATCGCCGCGCGGATCTTGAAGGCGCCCGGACCGCCGTACTGCAGGTACGCGGTGAGGATGTCGGGCGTGTTGACGAAGAAGTTCGGCCGCAGGAAGTGGCCGGTCTCCTTGGTCAGTTCCTGCAGGTACTCCTCCAGCTCCCACTTCTCGTTGCGCCAGGTGAAGTAGGTGTACGACTGGTGGAAACCGACCTTGGCCAGCTCGCGCATCATCGGCCGGCGGGTGAACGCCTCGGACAGGAAGACCACGTCCGGGTCGGTCTTGCGGACCTCGCCGAGCAGCCACTCCCAGAAGTTGACCGGCTTGGTGTGCGGGTTGTCGACCCGGAACACGGTGACGCCGTGCGCGATCCACAGCTTCACGATCCGCAGGACCTCGGCGTAGATGCCTTCGGGGTCGTTGTCGAAGTTGATCGGGTAGATGTCCTGGTACTTCTTCGGCGGGTTCTCGGCGTACGCGATCGAGCCGTCGGCGCGGACGCTGAACCACTTCGGGTGCTCGGTCACCCACGGGTGGTCCGGCGAGGCCTGCAGGGCCAGGTCGATGGCGACCTCGAGGCCGAGCTCACGGGCCCGGCCGACGAAGTAGTCGAAGTCCTCGAAGGTGCCGAGCTCGGGGTGGATCGCGTCGTGCCCGCCCTCTTCCGAGCCGATCGCCCACGGCGAACCCGGGTCGCCGGGCTTCGGGTCGAGGGTGTTGTTCGGGCCCTTGCGGTACGACTTGCCGATCGGGTGCACCGGCGGCACGTAGAGCACGTCGAAGCCCATCGCGGCGACGGCGTCGAGCCGCTTGGCCGCGGTACGGAAGGTGCCGGACTTCCATTCCTGCTTCTCTTCGTCGTACTCCGCGCCCTCGGAGCGCGGGAAGAACTCATACCAGCTGCCGTACAACGCCAGTTGCCGATCCACCCACACCGGATAGGTCTCCGACGAGGTGATCAGCTCGCGCACCGGGTACCGGCCCAGTGCCGAGCGCACCTGCGGCGAGATACCGGCCGCGAGTCGTGCCTCGGCAGGCAGCGCACCGTTGGCCAGCGCCTGCGCCGCGTCGCTCAATGTTGCCCGGTCCACCCGTACTGCGGGCGGTACGCCGGCGGCGGCGCGGTCGAAGAAGGCCGCGCCCTCGGCGAACATCAGCTCGACGTCGATCCCGGCCGGGATCTTGATCTCGGCGTTGTGCCGCCAGGTCCCGTACGGGTCGCTCCAGCCCTCGATCGCGAACGTCCACGCGCCCTGCTCCTGCAGCGTGACGTCGACGGTCCAGCGGTCGGTGCCCTGGCCGACCGGGGTCATCAGCATCCGTCTGGTCTGTCCCGTCGGCGACGTCAGCACGACGTTCGCGTTCACCGCGTCGTGTCCTTCGCGGAACACGGTGGCCGCGATGGTGAAGGTCTCACCCACCGACGACTTGGCCGGATACGCTCCGGCGTCGACGGTCGGGGTGACGTCGGTGATCGGGATGCGCCCAGTCATGGAGTTAACGAACCTTCGCTTTCCGACTAGCGGGGGACAGAGAAGTACAGCACTGACGGTATCGGTTCCCAGTACCGCGCCACGCCATGCAGGTGTCACGGTTCGGTCCAGACTCTGGATAGTCGGCCCGCCGGCTGGTCCGAACTGCGGATTCGTGGTTCAGCGACTGGTACGGACTGGTCCTGCGGTGGTACTGGTCTGGTCCTGCAAGATCTTGCTCGCGTTGCAAGATCGATGCATACCGAAGGTGCTGTCGGCTCCCGGGGCCGGTACGGTGTCCCGGTGCGAGCGATACGACGATTCTCCGTCCGCCCTGTCCTGCCCGAGCCCCTGACCGGTCTCGGCACCCTGG
Organism: Kribbella sp. CA-294648; assembly: GCF_050943845.1. Lineage (NCBI taxonomy): Bacteria > Bacillati > Actinomycetota > Actinomycetes > Propionibacteriales > Kribbellaceae > Kribbella > Kribbella sp. CA-294648. The sequence continues at coordinate 6,254,328 of NZ_CP191981.1, read as the reverse complement.
TGAACAACCTGCGCTGGGTCTGGCACCCGGAGACGCAAGACGTCTTCGAGGCCGTCGACCCGCAACTGTGGCGCAGTACCGGTGGTGACCCGGTCAGGCTTCTCGGTGAGGTACCGGCGGCCCGGCTCGACGAGCTGGCGAACGACCAAGCCTTCCTGCGGCGACTGGAACTGGCTGTCACTGACCTCCAGGGTTATGTGGCCGACGACCGGTGGTTCCAGGCCGAGGCCGGTTCCCCGGTCAGCTCGGTGGCCTACTTCTCCCCGGAGTTCGGCATCACCCACGTCCTGCCGCAGTACTCCGGTGGCCTCGGCATCCTGGCCGGTGACCACCTGAAGGCCGCGAGCGACCTCGGCGTACCGCTGATCGGCGTCGGTCTGCTCTACCGGCACGGGTACTTCGGTCAGTCGCTGAACCGCGAGGGCTGGCAGCAGGAGCGCTACCCGCTGGTGGACCCGGATGGTCTGCCGATCAGCCTGCTCCGCGACGGCGACACTCCGGCCACCATCGAGGTGACCCTGCCGGGTGACCGCAAGCTGTGCGCGCAGATCTGGGTCGCCCAGGTCGGCCGGGTGCCGCTGCTGATGCTGGACGCCGACACCGAGGCCAACGAGCTCGCCGAGCGCGACGTCACCGACCGCCTGTACGGCGGAACGACCGAGCACCGGCTGCTCCAGGAGCTCCTGCTGGGTGTCGGCGGTGTCCGCGCCGTCCGCGAGTTCTGCCGGGTCACCGGTCACGCGGCGCCCGAGGTCTTCCACACCAACGAGGGTCACGCCGGCTTCCTGGGCATCGAGCGGATCCGCGAACTGGCCACCGAGCAGAGGCTCGACTTCGACACCGCGCTCGAGGTGGCCCGCGGCGGCACCGTCTTCACCACCCACACCCCGGTCCCGGCCGGGATCGACCGCTTCCCGGTCGAGCTGATCCAGCAGCACTTCTCGCCCGACGTGTTCGGCGACGGCGTACCGGTCGACCGGATCCTCGCGCTCGGCGCCGAGGACTTCGAGGGCGGCGACCCGGCCGTCTTCAACATGGCGATCATGGGGCTGCGGCTGGCCCAGCGCGCCAACGGCGTGTCCAAGCTGCACGGTGTGGTCAGCCGCGGGATGTTCGCCGGCCTGTGGCCGAGCTTCGACCCCTCCGACGTACCGATCACCTCGATCACCAACGGCGTGCACGCGCCGACCTGGGTGGCGCGCGAGATCTCCGCGCTGACCTACGCGGCCGCCGACCAGGGTGACTCCGAGAACATGTTCGAGGGTCTGGACAAGACCACCGACGCGCAGCTGTGGGAGACGAAGCGGATGCTGCGGCAGCGCTTCATCGACGACACCCGCGCCCGGGTCCGCGCCTCCTGGGTGAACCGGGGCGCTTCCGAGGCCGAACTGGGCTGGGTCGACTCGATCCTCGACCCGGACGTGCTGACGATGGGCTTCGCCCGCCGCGTACCGTCGTACAAGCGGCTCACCCTGATGCTGCGCGACCCGGCCCGCCTGAAGGCGATGCTGCTGCACCCGACCCGGCCGGTCCAGATCGTGATCGCCGGCAAGGCGCACCCGGCCGACGAGGGTGGCAAGAAGCTGATCCAGGAGATGGTCCGGTTCGCCGACGATCCCGAGATCCGGCACCGCATCGTCTTCGTGCCCGACTACGACATCGCGCTGGCCCAGCCGATGTACCCGGGCTGCGACGTCTGGCTGAACAACCCGCTGCGTCCCTACGAGGCGTGCGGAACGTCCGGCATGAAGGCGGCGCTGAACGGTGCGCTGAACCTGTCCATCCGCGACGGCTGGTGGGACGAGTGGTACGACGACGAGTTCGGCTGGGCCATCCCGTCCGCCGAAGGGATCGAGGACACGGATCGCCGTGACGACCTCGAGGCGCACGCCCTGTACGACCTGATCGAGAAGCAGGTCGCGCCGCGCTTCTACGACGGCGACGTCCCCGGCCGTTGGATCGAGATGCTCCGGCACACGATCAAGGAACTCGGCCCGAAGGTGCTCGCGACCCGGATGGTGCGCGACTACGTCGAGCAGCTGTACGTCCCGGCCGCACGGTCGTCGCGCCAGCTCAACTCGACGTACGACGGCGCCCGTCAGCTCGCTTCGTGGAAGAAGCAGGTGCGGGCGGCCTGGTCGCAGATCCGCGTCGACCACGTGGAGCTGCAGGGTCTCGGTGACGTCCCGCAGCTCGGTACGACGGTCGGCATCCGCGCGTTCGTGACGCTCGGCGACCTGACACCTGGCGACATTGATGTCGAGGCGCTGCACGGCCGGGTGAATTCGGAAGACGAGATCACCGACCCGGTCCGGGTGTCGCTGTCGCTGGCGGAAACCTACGAAGGCAACCGCCACCGCTTCGAAGGCGAACTGAAGCTGGACCGCACCGGTCCCTTCGGCTACACGGTCCGAGTCCTCCCCAACCACCCGATGCTGGCCAGCCCGGCCGAGCTGGGGTTGGCTGCTGGGCCGTCCGACCCCGAGGACCCGGAAACCCCGGACCTCCCAGCCGGCTCCGAATTCTGAGCCCCTGAACTCTCGCGGGCCCCGCCTACCTCACTAGGCGGGGCCCGCGGTTTGTTTTCCCCACGCCGGCGCCACCGCTCGCTCCTACGTCGCTCACTACGGCGCTGGCTCCTACCCACCCTGGGGCGCGGGCTCCTCCGTCGCCCGCTTGGTGAAAGCGGCGGGGGCGACTGCTTCTCCCGGGCGCGCGCCTGCCATCTACCAACTGTTGGGTGCTGGGCCAGACCGTCGTTGTGTTCGACGATTGGCGATGGCGCAGCAGGTTGTTGGCCGGGCGCTGGATCAAAGTCAGGTGCGGGTGAGGGAACAGAGCTGGATTATGGGGCTATGGGTCACGTGGAACCGCGGTCAGTCGGGCAACTGGTGGAAGGGATGGCCGCGGGCCGGAAGTATCGGTATGTCTTCTTCTGGGGCCACACGCCGCGGCGACCGGGCGAGGTGGATGCGAGCTGCTTCAGTCAGTGGTATCCGGCGGAATTCACCGTCGACGGCGTCACCTATCCGACTGCCGAGCACTGGATGATGACGGCCAAGGCGCGGCTGTTTGGTGACATTGCTTCGGCTGCGAAAATCTTGGCGGCTGGTCATCCTGGTGAGGCGAAGGCATTGGGGCGCGAGGTAGCGAACTTTGACGGAGCCGAATGGCGGCGGGAGCGATTCGCGATCGTGGTAGCAGGCAACGTGTCAAAGTTTCGCCAGAACGCTGAGCTTGCGAAGTACTTGGCCGGTACTGGAGACCGCGTGCTGGTCGAGGCGAGTCCGGTCGATCGGATCTGGGGCACGGGACTGGCTGCCGACGACGAGCGGAGTACGGATCCGCAGCAGTGGCTCGGCGAGAACCTGCTCGGCTTCGCGTTGATGGCCGCGCGGGATCAGCTTGATTGACTAACGCGCAGAGTCGCAGCCGGAGTCGATGGTGGGAAGTTCGAGGGAGAAGGGCCGGGCTTTGACTTCTGAGGCGGTGCCTACGCGGGAGGAAGTGCTGGCGTCGGTCGAGATGTCGCTTCGGTTCCTCGAACAGTTGGGGCGTGGGGGTCCGCGACGGGCCGATGGCGGAATCCAGACGACGTTGGCCTATTCCTTGGGCGAGACGTTCGTCGAGGTGGAGCTGGACTGGAGGGAGCAGGCGGTCTTCGTACTGGTTGGGTGGTGCCAGGACGGCGAGATTCCGGACGGCTATTACGTCGACGGCCACGGGACACAGGTCCGGCACCATCTGGCGGCGGTGCTGGAACACGGCGAGCCGACTGACCAAGCCGCCGCCCGTCGACTCGACGAAGCTGTCAAGCGTAGCGGGCCGGAGGCGATGATCCGGCAGATCGACGCATTCAGCGACGTACTCCGGGCCGTTCACCCCCGCCTACCGGCCCTCCTCCCCAACCTGCCGCCTAGACGGTGAGACATATTCTCGATCCGAGTCATCGCAACCCGATCGTCCCTCCGGACGGCGGACTACTGGGCAGCGAGCCATCTGACCTGCCATGAGCATTCGGAATTCACTATGACGGAGAAACCCTGCTGGCAGTGGCTGCCACGTCACTCGGCTTTCCTCGAGCAGTCGGAGCGTGAAGTCCAGCAGCCGCTCCACGAGCCGGCGGGTGGGTAGGAGTTGGTGTCGTGTGAGCGACGAAGGAGTGAGCGTGGCGCCGACGTGGGGGTAGTTTCACGCGTTCAGGGAGTAGGAGCGGTCTATCAGGGTGGTCATCGCTTGCTGGAATGCGCGGCGTTGGCCGGGCGTCCAGTCGTCGGTGAGTTGGTTGAAGACTTTCTCCTGCCAAGCGTGGGCGTTCTTCAGCATCGTGTGGCCGGTCGGTGTCACGGTGGCGTGGCGTCGGCGGGCGTCGGTGTCGAGGGTCCACAGCTCGATCAGGCCGGCGTCCGTGGCGCTCTTCACCAGTCGGGACGCGCCGCTTTGGTCGAAGCCGATTTCGTAGGCGATCGCGTTGATCGTTGCCGGCTCGCCGCGTCGGGTGAGTGAGTCGATCGCCTCGATGACGAGGACGAGCCGGCCCTGTTCCGCGGTTCGGGGGTCCATGGCCGAGGCTCTGCGCGACCAATGGCGCACGAACTCGAACAACGTCTGGCCCGGCCCTGGCTCAGAACTCATTCGGTGGCAGCCAGTTCGCGGCAGATGGACGCGAGGTCGAGAGCTGACCGAAGATCCGGCAGCCGGAGCGCAGCGGTCACCTTCTCCCCACTCACCCGGAACACCGTCGCCACCCTGGTCGGTTTCGCCGGATCCGGCCAGCTCGCCTCTTGCTCGACAACCATGAATCGCTCGCCGACCGGATGCCACGACTTCGGCACCAACTTGATCCCGGAACGCTCCACCCACTCGGCGAACTGCGCCGGGCTGATCGGCCCAGCACCCTTGGGTCCCAGTACGACGATCGGGTCACCGACCACCTTCGCCGACCGCTCCAGATCCCCAGCATTCACACTCGCGTGCCACGCGTTGATGACTTCTTCCAACCTCGACTCCATTCCACAACTCTATGCAAATCGCATAGAACTCACAATGCATTCAGTCTGGCCCATGCTGGTGCAGTAGCCCCGCCCAATGGGTCACCGGTGTGATCGGCCTGCTTTCGCTAAGCGGGCGACGGAGGAGCCCGCGTCCTGGGTGGGAGGGAGCCAGTGCCGTGTGAGCGACGTAGGAGCGAGCGAGGCGCCGACGCGGGGGAGTTACCCGAGGATGTCGATGCCGTCGATGGTGAAGGTGCCGGTCACGACCGTGACCTTCAGGGTGTGAGGGTTCGTTGTTGTCAGGCCTCGGAGCCAGTACGACGTTTGGCGGGTGCCCGTTGGGCCGACGGTGATTCGCTGGGCTGGGGCGCTGTCGATGGAGATGTCCAGGGTGGCGCGGGCGGTTGCTCCGAAGATGTTGAGGCCCGTGCCCTGGAACGGCACCGTCGCCGATGCGCCCGGGCTGAGTACGTGGAACGTCCGGTTGTAGTTCGCGAAGCCCACCTGCTGGAACTGCGCCGGACCGCTGTAGCCAACAACAGATGCAGTGTCGTCCAGCTTGTCCGAACGCCAGGCGTGCCCCTCGACCGGTACGACGGAAAGGTTGTCCCAGCTGTTCTCGTAGAAGCCGGACGTCAGGGCAATGCGGCCCGCCATGACGGTGTTGGGCGCCGTGTCGGTCCAGGTCGTCAGCTCGGAGCCGTCGACCGACGGAGTGAGCTGGTTCTCCTTCGCCTCCAGTGAGATGCGGTGCCAGGCGTCCGGATCGAAGCCCGTGATGGTGCCTGAGGCAACGACCGTGTCGAGCTTGCGCAGTTCCCAGCCGCCCACTGGCGACAGGCGCAGCGAGTAGGCCGCGAGATTCGCTCCCTGCGACACCACTTGCCGGACGCCGAGTCCGGCGAAGTTGGCCAGCGCAGGGTTGCGGACATCGCGGTCGAAGCGCACGTCGATCGAGGCGCGATAGTTCGCCCACGTGTGGTCACCCAGTATCGTCGCCGGGGTGGCCGTCGAGAGACGGTTCTGAGACCCGTCGCCCCAGGAGTTCCAGGTGTAGCCGCGGTTGTCCGCGTGGATGCGTTGCTGGAGCACATGGCCCTCGCCGGACTCAACGACCTCAAAGGCACCGTTCTGGTCAGCCGTGTAGCGCGGGGTTCCGCCACGGCGCTGCAGATAGCTCATGTCGACGCCGTTGACGTCCTCGGTCGGATAGCCGGAGTACTCGAAATCGTCGGAGTACGGGAGTGCGAGTGGCGAGTTCGCGGCGGCCGGCGCGTACTCGCCGGGGGAGTACTCCGTGGCCGAGCGGTGGACTCCGCGGGGCAGCGACGACATCGTGAGGATCGAGTACGGTTCAACTTTGATTCGGTAGACGAAGTACTTGCTGCCGTTGTCGCCGGTCTCCAAGCGAACCGGTGTGACGAACCCCAGATTCTGGAAGTGGTTCACGTCGACAGGCTGCTTGGCGGCGTCGTCCGGACCCTTGGTCTGCCAGAGATGAAGAGGTGTCGACGCCTTGGTACCGAGGTCGGTCACCGTGACCTCGAAGTACCGGGCCTTGCTGGTGTTGTTGGCGTGGACCTGGGTGAAGTCGGTGCCCGGGCCGTCGCCCAGCTTGGCCGGCTCCCGCAACGTCAGGTACGTCCGGGTGCTCGAATCGACCGCGGTGCCGCCGTCGGCGAACGTCCCGTCCCCAAAGCTGGCGCCCTCGACATACTCCCACCCCTCGTCGATGAACTGCATGAAGTGCCGCACGAGGGTGATCCCGACCCCGCCCTCGTAGTACCCGGACCACGGGTCGGACGCGCGGATCAGATGCTTGGGCGAGTACGACGATCCTTCGTACAGCGCGCTCACCGCGGGCTGGAACAGGAACGACGTCATGTGCGCCGGGTTGTCACCGGACCCGGACCACCGGTACGCGTTGATGAACCGGTCCGCGATGTCGACCGCGCCGACCGTACCGCCGATCCCGCCCCGCTCCGGCTGGGCATTGATCCGGTACTCCGGGTCGATCATCGGCGCGACGCCCTCGGAGTAGATCACCTCTTTGCCATGCTCCTTGTTGAGCCGGGTGAGGTTGGGTCCGCCGCCGATCGTGTAATGGATGCCGATGGCATCGATCTGGCCGAGTGCCTCGGGACTCTTCAGGATGGCCGCGGCCACCGTCTCGCCGTTGCGGTAGGAGTCCATCGCGACGACCTTGATCTTGGAGTAGTCGTAGCGGGCGTCGCCGGCCCGCGCGTCCGCTTCGAGCCGTTGCGCGAAGTCGACCACCCAACCGAGTTCGGAGCCGAGCTGGTTCATGTTCAGCTCGTTCTGCGACGGGCTGAGGTAGTCGAACTTGACGCCGTACGTGTCGTACGCCGCGTCGATCGTCTCCTTGTACCACCGGTACCGATCGGCCGGCCGGTTGCCCGTCCAGGACGGCTCACCCCAGCGCAGCGCCTCGACCTTGACGTGCGGGTTGATCGTCTTCGCGTCCGCGATCAGCCGGAAACCGGCGCCCCGCAGTACGTTCGCCGGCTCGTCCGCGCTGCGCTTCGTCGCCGGCTCGGCGCCCGACGAGGTGTCGGTGTCCGAACCGAGCTCCACCTTGATGTGGTTGAGGCCCGCGCCGGTCCGCTTGTTGAAGAGCAGATTGAGGATCCGCCAATACGCCGCCGGGTTCTCCTCGCGGTAGTCGAGCAGCAGCCGCGAAGTGTTGTTGCAGGAGACCGACCCGAAGCCGCCGAAGACGTTGTACGCCTCGCCGGCCGAATCCCGCTCCACGTCGTCACCGTCGACGACGATGTCGCTCCACGCGGTGGTCTCGTCCCCGAAGATCAGCCCGGGGGCCTTGCCCGCCAGGTCAGTATCGGTTGCCGACGCGGCGACGTACGGCGCGCTGGTCCAGATCGACGTGATCATCAGTGCCACGGACGCCGCGCGCCGCCACCGGGTGTTGTGCAACATGGGACCAAGGGTCATCGGGCTTCGACGGGAGCAGCAAGACTCCGAAAGCATTCGAACAGAGACGACCACAACCACTCACACCATGTACTCCGGCCGTCGTTTCGCGGAATTGTCGAATGCGAGGGCGACTCTTCGTGTGGAGGGTACGAACGCGGATCCGCCGCGCCGGACAATCCGAGGAGAGACCGATGGCCAGTTCCGTTCTCTACATGTCGATGTCGCTCGACGGGTTCATCGCGGGACCGAACGACACCCCGGACAACCCGGGCGGCGACGGGTTCATGCGGCTGCACGACTGGTTCATCACGCCCGAGGGAGAGTTCGGCCGGCCGGGTGGGGTAGCGGGGGAGGTGTGCGACGAGATGGAGCAGTACGGCGCGATCGTCGCCGGCCGCAACACCGTCGAGCAGGTCGACCACTGGGGTGGGGACCGGCACGGCGTACAGATCTTCGTCCCCAGCCACCGGCCGCCCGCACCGTCGGTGGCGAAGTACCCGAAGGTCACCTACGTCACCGATGGCATCGCCAGCGCAATGGCCCAGGCGAAGGAGGCGGCTGGGGATCGATACGTGCTGGTCCACGGTGCCTACACAGCCCAGACCGCTTTAGAGGCCGGAGTACTGGACGAACTCCAGATCCACCAGATCCCAGTACTCCTCGGCAACGGCCGACGCCTGTTCGACGTACTGCCGAGCCGCATCGAACTCGACATCGTCCGCGTAGTAGACACCCCCGAGGCGACCCACCTCCGCTACCGGGTACGCCGCTGACCCGGGTCAGGTGAGCGTCTGCAGCACCCAGCGACCGTCGGCGGCTGCGTGGGTGTACAACGCCTTCAGGGTTTCGAAGTTGGGCAGCAGGTAGCTGTCGAAGACGTCCGCTTCGTCCCAGATGTCCGGGTAGACCTCGGCCTCCGACAGGGCGTCGGGATCGAACCGCGCACGAAGCTCGTCCGCGCCGATCGAATCAAGCGCCGCCGCCACCGAAACCACACTGGCCGGGTCGAGCAGCCTTGGCCGTCCGTAACCCCAGTCCTCACCGAACTCCTCGCCACCCATGATCGCCTGCCCAAGAGCACCTTCGGCACCCCAGGCGGCGCCGGTCAGTACCCAGTGCAGTCCATGCCACGCCTTGTCGAGGTCAGCAACAGCCGGCGGTTTCCCCGCCTGCTCGACAAGATCCCCCAGCGACTCCGGATCCGCCTTGAGCCCATCCGCCTCCGCCGCGGTCAGACTGCGCCCTTCCCAGATCATCGACATCCGCAAATCCTCACACCCGACGGTGTCAGGCGAGGCTGGGCGACAAGCAGCAGTACGACCTGAGCGCGCAGAGCAAGCGGGTCACCAGCGCAGACAGCTGCCTGCGCCGGTGACCCCCCGTATCCACCCCTCCGCCCTTGCTTTGTACACAGCTTTGGGTTCCCTCTGCACATCTTGGCCAGTTCCTGCCAATCGCGGTTTCCCTTATCTACAAGGCGGTCTGGGCACGGAAATTGTCGGTGGCGGTGTCTAGAGTTTGATGTATGGAGACCACGCAGCTACTCCCACCGTCGAGGCTCGGTGACAGCGCTTTGCTGTCCACTCTCGACGCGGTCGAGGCTGCCCTTTCCACTCTGAGCACGTACCGCCTGCAGTTGGTCGCGGACTTCGATCAGCGCGGCCTGGCAGGCGAGCATGGTGCCCGCGACACCATCGAGTTCTTGTCGCTGCGTCACCATCGCAACCGCCGCGAGATCAAGCAAGACCTCACGACCGCCGAGGCCCTCCGCAGCTACACCGCCGTCAAGGCCGCGCTGCCGGACCCCGCGGCACCAACGGACCCGACGCCCACCACTGCCGACGCCCCGGCACTGGTGTTGAACCCGGGCCAGGCCGCAGCGATCGTCACCACCTTGGAGAAGGCGCCGGCGTCGGTGCCGGACGATTTGCTGCGGGTGGCTGAGGAGCAGATGATCGAAGCCGCTCAGCTGCTCACTCCGGACGGGCTGCTGGGTTTCGGCCGCGAGGTGTTGGCCCGGTTGGACACCGACGGCCCTGAACCCGCCGAACACGACGCCGCCGCCCGTGAGTCGCTCACGCTGCACCGGGCCGACGGCGGCGTGAAGTTCAGCGGCTACCTGGCCGGGGAGAACGCTGAACAGTTCCGTACCCAGATCAACCGGTTGTCCAAGCCTCACCGCACCGTCGACGGTGAGCTGGACCCGCGCCCGCACGCCAAGCGCCAGGCCGACGCGTTGAGCTTGATCCTGGACCTGGCCGCGGCCAACACACCCCGCACCGACAGCGACCCGGGCACCTCGAACGGCTCGCACGCCCCGGGCGTGCCGCACATCACCATCACCATCGACTTCGACGACCTCCGCGCCGCCACCGCCCAAGCCGTCGGGGAGTTGGTGTACGGCGACAACCTGTCCGCCTCCGCGATCCGGCGGCTGGCCTGTGACGCCGCGATCTTGCCGATCGTGCTCGGCTCGGACTCCCAGCCGCTGGACGTGGGCACCGAGCAGCGTTTCGTGACGCGGCCGATCCGGCGGGCGCTGATGAGGCGGGACAAGGGCTGTGTGGTCTGCAAGGCGCCGCCGTGGCAGTGCCACGCCCACCACCTGATCCACTGGATCGACGGCGGCCCGACCTCGATCACGAATCTGGTGCTGCTGTGCGCCGGTCACCACCGCGCCGTCCACTCCGGCCAGTGGGCCATCACCATCACCGGAGGCGTCGTCCACGTCACCCGGCCCACCTGGACCAGCCCCGGCATCACCAGCGCCGCAGATCTCGCCAACCTCACCGACCTGTCCCACTACTACACCCCGACCTCCAGCGGACAGGTCAGCGTAAACCCGCAGCACCAACACCCCGACCGCGTACCCACCACCAGCCTCACCCAGGAACCCGATCCGCAGCCAGACTCGCGGCCCAAGGCGCAGGTCGGTACTGGAGACCTGTCCTGGCTCACCCCAGAAGCCGCCGCACTCCTAGACCCCTGGGGCGACAACAGCACCCCCTCCGCCGGCCCGTAAACGCCCGGCGCCCGCAGGCGGCGCCGCACCCCTGGGGGAAACACCCACACCCTTCAGCGCGCGTTCACCACGCGCGCCCAGACCCATGCCCCCCACGGCTTTGGTAGCGGGCGTTCATCACGGCCGCCCGGATCCATGTCTGCCCGCAGCTTGGTAGCGGGCGTTCAGCATGCGCGCCGGGACTCATGCTCGCCCACAGTTTGGTAGCGGGCGTTCAGCATGCGCGCCCGGACCCATGCCCGCCCGCAGCTTGGTGCTGATGACACCTGTTCGGCTGAGGCGGCCACCCACGCGGAGAAGACCACGGCGCCCACTGTGACGTCGCTCCTCCACCCAGCCGCCCGACCGTCCGGACAAGGAGTCGACGGAAAGCCCGCACTTCGGTTCCCCCGTCGCGGGCCCAATCCCCGCGCAGACCATCGCCCCGTCCGCGCCGCCGGCGAGGGGCCGTCCCCCCACGCGGGACATCGCGCCGTCCGCGCCGCCGACGTAGGGCAGTCCCCCACGCGGGACATCGCCCCGTCGCAGTCTGCAGTTGCCGTGCTACCCAGCTTCCTACGTGATCACACTGCTTTCACCAAGCGAGGAGCCCGCGTTCCAAGGGTAGGTGGGAGCGAGTGGCGTGTAAGCGACGCAGGAACGAGCGAGCCGCCAGCGCGGGGGCGATCTCCACGCGGACCTCGCCCCGTCCGCGCAGTCTGCAGTTGCTGTGCGACTCGGGCTCCCTGGTCGATCACGTTGCTCTCGCCGAGCGGGCGACGGAGGAGCCTGTCCCGGGGTGGCTGGGAGCTAGTGGCGTCTGAGCGACGCAGAAGGGAGCGAGTCGCCGGCGTGGGGGCAGTTGCCCACGCGGGACATCGCCCCCGTCCACGCAGTCTGCAGTTGCCCCGCCACTCGGGCTCCTGCGTGATCACACTGCTCACGCCAAGCGGCCGACGGAGGAGCCTGCGTCCTGGGGTGGGTGGGAGCTTGTGGCGTGTGAGTGACGCAGGAGCGAGCGAGCTGCGGGCGTGGGGCAGCCCTAAACAGCAACAGTCCGGGTTTTTAGGTCGATCGTTACCGGTGGGTGGTTGGCGGGGGAGAGTTGCAGGACCTGCCCGGCCGGGTGCAGTTGGGGGTCGGTGGCGTAGCGAGCCGCCAGCTCGTCGGTTGCCGCGGTGTTTCCGTTGTCGGAGGCAACAAGGAGGGTGGCGATCTGGTCGGTCAGGTCGAGGTCGCCGTCCAGGTTGTCCGACATCGCGCCCCAGCTGTCCCAGAGCAGCAGCTCATCACCCTGCAGATGGGCCAGCTGGAAGAACACGTAGTTGCGGATGAACCAGCCACCACGAATCGGCAGCGACGGGTCCACGCCGAAGGCGTCGCCATCAAGCTCGCCGGCCCGATACCCGAGCCACACCTCCGCCGCCGACCTGAAGAAGCCAGGCGTCATGTCCTGCGGATCGAACAGCCACGGCGGACCGGGCTCGAGTTGCGCGTCCACCATCACCCAGCGCTCGCCGTTCCAGTACTCCGCGACGACGTGGTCGTGGTTGAACCCTTCGGCGAAGTAGTTGGAGAAACCGATCTGGCTGCGGGCCGGAATGCCCTTGTGGCGCAGGGCCGAGACGGTCAGCAGGGTGTAGTCGCGGCAGCAGCCGACGATCCGGTCGAAGGGTTCGCGCGGCGTGGCCAGCGGCGTACCGTTGCGGTTCTGGTCGGTGGTCAGCATCGCCTCGACCCACCGATGGTTGATCTCCTCGTAGCGGTCACCGGTGAACTCGATGCCGCCACCGCGGTAGTGGATGACCAGGTTGCGGATCACGGCGGTCAGGCCAGGGATGTCCGACGGCAGTGCGTCGAACAGCGCAGCATGGACGCCTGGATCGCTGTAGTGGGTTTGGGCCGAGTAGTCCATCAAGCATGTCCTTCAATCGGTTGGGCGATGTCGACCCCCGGCTCGGAGCCGGGGAGGTGCTGGAAGCCTGGGTGGTAGACCTCGCGGGCGGGACCGGTAGTGGGCCGGCCGGAGCGCCGGACCCAGTCCTCGACCAGGTCGTAGGCGAGCATGATCCGCGGGTACGCGCACTCGTCCTTGGTGATCGTGCAGTAGGCCTCGGTGTGCGCAGGCTCGACCCGGATCGCGATCGGCCCGGCCGGGTCCACCAGTCCGGTGAACGGCACGCACACCTCGACTGTCGCCTCGCTCTCCGGCGTCACTGCTCCGTGGTAGATCACCCAGGAGCTGCCAGGTAGGTCAGCACCGCCCTGGTTGAGATGCGCGAGGATCTGCATCGTCGACGAGACGATGACCCCGATCAGCGACTGCTGGTCCGTGTCGGCCCGGATGGACGCCACCTTGGTCTCCGGTACGTCGCGAGTCAGTACCGGCCGTGGCGGCAACGCGAGACTGATCGGACGGAGCAGCCGGTCCCGCAGGTACTCCAAAGTCGCCTTGCGAGCCTCGTTGGTCGCCTGCTCGGCCGCCCACCACCGGTCCAGCCGGATGAGGCCTTCGGCGTCGGTGCCTGCCAGTACTTCGGCGATGGTGCTCAGCGGCATGTCGAGCTGGCGCATCACACTGATCCGGCGGGCGCGTTCGAGCTGGCTGACGGCGTACCGGCGGTAGCCGTTGACCGGGTCGACCCGGACCGGTGCGAGCAGCCCTGACACGTCGTACAGGCGGAGTGCTTTGTGGGAGAGGCCGGCCCGGCGGCCGAACTCGCTGATCGTCAGCTCGTCATCGGTGTCGCGTGGCGCCGTCATGGAGCTCAGTGAACACCCTGCCCCAGGGGCAAGGTGAAGTTTCGGGACAGGGCTTGCGTTCATGACACTAGCGATATATCGTTAGTGTCATGAACAATATCGAGGAGGATTCCATGAACACCCCCAACGAACTCAGAGGCCGCCGACGCGGCCACCGTCACCCCCGCCGCGACGGATCGCGGATGGGCGAAGGCATGCCGATGCACCGCGGTCGCGGTGGACGAGCCCCCGGACGTGGCGCAGGCCGCGGCCGAGCCCCGCGCGGTGATGTCCGAACGGCCGTTCTGATGCTGCTCGCCGAGGAGCCGATGCACGGTTACCAACTGATGCAGGCGATCGCTGATCGCAGCGGCGGGCGCTGGACCCCCAGCCCCGGTGCCATCTACCCGACTATCAACCAACTGGAAGACGAGGGCCTGGTCCGCGTGACCGCCGAGGCAGGCCGCAAGCTCGTCACCCTGACCGACGCCGGTCGCGAATACGTCGAGGGGCGTCGCGAGACGTCGACCGACCCGTTCGCCGGTTTCGCGAGCGCCGAGCCCGCCACCGACCTGCGCGGACTGCTCGAGGAACTGCACGGCGCAACCCGGCAGGTCGGCCGCAGCGGCTCGGAAGAGCAGCGCGCAGCCGCGGCCAAGATCCTGGCGGACGCCCGCCGCTCGATCTATCTCCTGCTGGCCGATGGCCCGCAGAATCCCGAAGCCTGAGACCTGCGTCACACCAGGGAACGTTTCGGCCGAACGGCTCCTCTTCCCGGATGTCCACCCACATCTGAGGAGGGGTCGGGATGGGAACTCGAAAACTCGCCGCGGGCGCGCACATCCTGCTCGCAGCCGTACATCTCTACTGGGCAACGGGCGCGACCTGGCCCGCCGCTGACGAACGATCCCTCTCGCTGGCGGTTCTCGGCCGCGAAGTGTCCTTCGGTCCAGCGGTCGTGCTGCCGCTGGCAGCGCTGCACCTGCTGCTCGCCTTCGCAGTACTCCGGTCCGGAAGGTCCTCGCTCGCGAGACTTGTCGTAGCCGGCCTCGTTGCCGGCCTGACCGCGCGCGCTGCGCTGGGCCTGGTGTGGGCCTTCGGCGACACCAGTACTGCGTTCTACTGGCTCAACCTTTTGCTCTACACACCCGCGTGCCTGGCACTCCTGACGATCGACGTCGGTTTGATTCGGGCGCGGCGAACCCGTCTGGAAGAGTTCGCGGCGTGATCGAGGATCCGGAGCAGCTCGTGCGGGCGGCGCAGGGTGGTGACACCCTCGCGATGAGCCAGCTGCTCGACCAGCTCGCGCCGTACGTCGGCCGGATCTGCGCGCCAATCGCCTTGAGCAACGGCCCGGACGCCGCCCAGGAAGCCCTGGTCGCGGTCTTCAAATCACTGCGGACGCTCAAGGACCCAGCCGCACTCTTCGGCTGGGTCCGGGCGATCGCGATTCGGGAGGCGATCCGGGTGGCGCGGCGAGAGCAGCGGCAGGTCGCCGCGGATCTGGCCGAGCTGCCGGCTCGTGATGACCCACAGCTGGCGGTCGATATCCGGGACACGTTGGCGAGGTTGTCGCCCGAGCATCGGGCGCTGCTCGTCCTGCGCGACCTGGAGGGCCTGGACGAGCGAGACGCGGCGGCACTGCTCGAAGTACCGGCAGGAACAGCGAAATCCCGGCTCCATCGAGCCCGGGAGAGTTTCCGGAAGGCGTGGGCATCATGACCGACAACTGGCCTGACCCCGAGTGGCCGGACTTCGACCTCGACACCGTACGCCGGTTGCGCGCCCTCGCAGCGGCTATCCCGGGAGCCGCGGTGACCGAACGCGTCTTCGACACGACTGCTCACCACGTCTGGGACCTGATGTGGGGCGATGGAACCCAGGTGATCGAGATCCAGCCCGACATGCAGGAGATCGAGATGCTCGAACAGGCGGAAGACCGGGTGCGCATGCTGGTCCGCAGCCGCTACGGCATGAAAGCTCGCCTGGAAGGCACAGTCCGCCCCGGCTGGTGCTGGCTACAGAGCCGCTTCCTCCTGATCGGAATGGCAGCCGCCGACGAACCAGACGGAGGCACTCGAGTTGCCCTCACCGGTGGAGTGCGCGTCCCTGGCCGAGCCGCAATCGTCCCCATCGGCGTACGCCGAGAAAGCAGGAAGTCACTCGACCGCCTAGCAGCAAAGCTCTGAGCAAGCCGAGCCGCATTGACCTTCGCCATCACAAGACAGCGCCAGGGCTCACAAGGCGTGGCTAGGGCTCACAACGCGGCGCTGGGGCTGCGGGTCAGGGTTGCTGGGAGTGCGGCCAGTAGGGCGTCCTTCTGGTGGCTGTAGCCGGCGTCGTTGGGGTGGAACAGGTCGGGGGCGAGTTTGCCGCGCCATGGTGGGCGGGCGTGCCGGGAGACTTCGGCGACTGGTAGGCCGCGTTCTGCTGCCGTCGTGTGGATCGTCCGGTTGATGGTGGCGACGTACGGGCTGCAGAGACCGCCGACGGCCCAGAAGCGGTCGGGCAGCAGCAGGTCCATCACCACCGAGGAGGACGGCAAACGACGGATCAAGTCGCGCAGGTTGCTGTGCACCTTTTTCGGTGCGGTGCCCAAGATGTCGTTGCTGCCGATGCCGCAGGTCACCAGCGCGGGTTCGGCGTCCAGCTTCTCGATCAACGGCAGTTGGTCGTGAAGAACGTGAGCCGCTTGAGCGCCGGCCCGGGAGAGGTTGAGTACGCGCCATGGCCGGTCGGACCGGTCGTTCAACGTCCTCAGAGTCTGGCCGACATAACCATGCATCGGCGAGGTCGCGCCGAGACCTTGTGCCGTCGAGTCGCCGAGCACCACCCAGAGCGGACCGTCGCCAAAGCGAGCGGTCTCGTTCTGCCGGGTCCAGAACTCCGCGAAAGTCCGCGCCTGAACGTCGACGAACGCAACGCCGTCACACCACCGTCGAAAGGCCCGCCGAGACGTAGTTCGCTCGGCATCGCCCCAGCGCACCACCATCTGGTGCAGCACGCCAATGGGCGTCGTGTGGTCGTGTTCGCTGCGTTCGTAGTGCCGTTCGGCCGCTCCCAGCAAAGCCATCCAGGTCCCCCTTCGGACATCACCTCGACGCCGGAGTGGCCCGGACGTGAACAGTTGGTGACGATCGAAGGTACAGGTCCTAGGTGAACAGATTTCAGAGCGCGCGGAGCAGCACCAGGCAGCGGGGTGCGAGTGGGACCACGGCGTTGGCTTCGACCTCGGTCGCGCCGCTCCCGCTGGTGTCCAGCACGACCTCGTACGCCGGTGCCCACGACGCGTTCGGTACGACGACATCCCGCGTCTCGGCCGTCGCGTTGAGGGCGAGCAGGAACGAGTTGTCGACCGGAACGTTGCCCTCGGCATCAGTTCCGCGGAGCGCGTCGCCGGCCAGGAACATGCCGATGGTGCGCAGATTCCCGTCGTGCCAATCGGCTTCGGTCATCTCGCCACCGTGCGGCGCGATCCAGGACAAATCCTTGCGACCACCGGGCACCACCGGCTGACCCGAGAAGTAGTGCCACTGCCGCAAGGCCGGGTGCGCAGCACGCAGAGCGAGCAGTTTCTTCGTCAAAGCCAGCTGATCCGGCCAGGCACCAGGCAGCGACCAGTCGAACCAAGACGTCTCGTTGTCCTGGCAGTACGCGTTGTTGTTGCCGTGCTGCGTCCGCCCGCATTCGTCGCCGGCGGTGATCATCGGTACGCCGGTCGACAGCACCAGCGTTGCCATCAGGTTCGCCATCTGGCGTTTGCGCAAGGCGATCACCGCGGGATCGTCGGTCTCGCCCTCGACCCCACAGTTCCAGGACCGGTTGTCGTCGGTGCCGTCGCGGTTGTCCTCGCGGTTCAGTTCGTTGTGCTTGTGGTTGTAGGAGACCAGATCGCGCAGAGTGAAACCGTCGTGCGCGGTGACGAAGTTGATCGACGCATACGGGTAGCGCCCGTCGTCGCCGTACAGGTCGCTCGAGCCGGACAGCCGGTAGGCGAGGTCCTGCACCCCGTACGACGAGGTGCGCCAGATGTCGCGCACCGAGTCGCGGTACTTGCCGTTCCACTCCGACCACGGCGTGCCGAAGTTGCCGACCTGGTAGCCGAAGTTGCCGACGTCCCACGGTTCGGAGATCAGCTTGACCCGGCCGAGCACCGGGTCGGCCGCGACCTCGGCGAGGAACGGATGTCCCACCGTGTCGACCTCATGCCGCTCGTTGCGGATCAGCGTCACCGCCAGGTCGAACCGGAACCCGTCGACGCCCATCTCCTCGACCCAGTACCGCAGTGAGTCCATCACCAGCCGGCGGACCTGCGGGTGCGATGTGTCGACCGAGTTGCCGGTACCGGTGACGTCGTACATCGCGCCGCCCTGCGTCAACCGGTAGTACGCCCGGTTGTCGAGTCCGCGGAAGCTCAGGCTCGGCCCGTCGAAGCCGCCCTCGGCCGTGTGGTTGTAGACGACGTCGAGGATCACCTCGATGCCCGCGGCATGGAACGCGGCCACCATCGCCTTGAACTCCGCCACCTGCGCGCCCAGCGACCCCGCCGACGAGTACGGCGCGTGCGGCGCGAAGTAGTTGAGCGAGTTGTAGCCCCAGTAGTTGGGCAGCCCGCGCGCGGCGATCGCCGGCTCGGTCAGGAAGTGGTGGATCGGCAGCAACTCGACCGAGGTGACGCCCAGGTCGGTCAGATAGTTGATCACGGACGGGTGCGCCAGGCCGGCGTACGTGCCGCGCTGGTGCTCCGGTACGTCGGGGTGCAGCTTGGTGAAGCCCTTGACGTGGAGCTCGTAGACCACCGTCTCGGTCCACGGGACCGGCCGGCTGATCGGGGGCGGCGGCTCGGAGTCGGCAACGACCACGCCGACCGGCACGTGCCCGGCCGAGTCCCCAGGCGAGGAGTCGTAGATCAACGAGCTACCGAAGTCGAGTGACCCGTCGACCGCGCGAGCGTACGGGTCGAGCAGCAGCTTCGCCGGGTTGAACCGCAGTCCGTGCGTCGGGTCGAACGGCCCGTGCACCCGGTACCCGTACCGCTGCCCGTGCCCGACGCCGCCCACGAACCCGGTCCAGTACTCGCCGGTGTGGGTGAGATCCAGGTTGCGCTGGCTCCCGTCATCGCCGAGCAACGTCAGTTCGACTCGCTCGGCGGCAGGTGCCCAGACGGTGAATGTCGTGCCATCGGGCTGGACCACCGCGCCCAACCGGTACTCGGGGTCGGGAGCGGGGCCGAGCGCGTTCGGGGCGGCGGTGGCTTCGGTCACCGGCACATTGTGCCCATGACAGGTCAAACACGCCGCAGGGGAGTCGCAACATGAGCGTAACGATGGCGATTGTGTTCGTGAGATGCGCCTTGCGAACACCGACGCGCACTGATACAAACGTAGGAACGTTACTAAATTACGTGATGTGAAGCCACCCGGTAACAGGTTGCCCGAGGAGACAGCATGCGTATTTCGTCCGTCGTAGCCGGGGTCGCGCTCGCCGCCCTGGCGCTCACCGGCTGCGGAGGCAACTCCGGCAGCGAGGGAGCCGCCAAGGTCCCCGACGACCCGGCCAAGGTGAAGGGCGACCTCACCTACGCGATCTGGGACGTGAACCAGCAGCCGGCGATGCAACAGATCGTCAAGGCGTTCAACCAGAAGTACCCGGACGTGAAGGTCTCGATCTCGCTGGCCACCTTCGACCAGTACTTCACCAAGCTGAAGACGCAGGGCTCGTCGGACAACCTGCCCGACGTGTTCTGGATGAACGGCCCCAACTTCCAGCTGTTCGCCTCGAACAAGCAGCTCGCCCCCCTCGACGGGCTGGTCGAGGCCAAGCAGGTCGACCCGGCCAACTACCCGAAGGCGCTGAACGAGCTCTACACGCTCGACGGCAAGCAGTACGGCGTACCGAAGGACTTCGACACGATCGCGCTCTGGTACAACAAGCGCCTGTTCGCCGAGGCCAAGGTCGAGCCGCCGACGGCCGAGTGGACCTGGGCCGACTACAAGGCCGCGGCCGTGAAGCTCAAGGCGGCGCTGGGCCCGAAGGGGATCTGGGCGACCGGTGACACGCTCGGCAACCAGGCCGACTTCTACCCGGCGATGCTGAGCAACGGCGGGTTCGTGATCAAGGACGGCAAGTCCGGGTACTCCGACCCGAAGTCGATCGAGGCGCTGCAGTTCTGGTCCGACATGGTCAAGGGCGGCTTCACCCCGAACGCCGCGCAGAACGCCGAGACCAAGAGCCAGGACCGGTTCTTCGACGGCAAGGCCGCGATGATGTGGAACGGCAACTGGGTCGTCTCGGCCGCGCTCAAGTCGCCGCACAAGAACGACTTCACCGTGGTGCCGTTGCCGAAGGCACCGAGTGGCGACCGCAAGACCGTCATCCACGGCATCGCCAACGTGATGAGCGCGAAGTCGAAGAACCCCGAGGCCGCGGCCGCCTTCCTGGCCTTCCTCGGTGGCAAGGACGCGGCTCTCATCCAGGCCAAGGCCGGCGCCGCGAACCCGGCGTTCACCGGAACCCAGACCGACTTCGTCAACAGCGCGCCGCAGTACAACCTGAAGACCTACATCGAGGCGGCCGAGCAGTACGCCGAGCCGTACCCGGTCTCGAAGGACACCGGCGTCTGGAACAAGCTCGAGACCGACGAGCTGGTACCGGCGTTCGGTGGTGACAAGCCGATGTCCGAGGTCGCCCCGAAGATCGCGACCAAGATGGACGAGGCACTGGGCAAAGAGAAGAAGTGAGCAAGGCACGTTCGGCCGACGGTAAGTGGCCGTGGCTCTTCGTCCTGCCGACCTTTCTGGGCGTGTTGGTCTTCTACCTGTGGCCGTTGGTGAAGACGCTGTACGACAGCTTCACCGAGACCGGCCCGTTCGGTGGCGCGACCTGGGTCGGTGCGGCGAACTACAGCACGCTGGTCGGTGACGCCGAGGTCTACCGGGCGATCGTCAACACCGTGGTCTACACGGCGATCGTGCTGCTCGGCATCCCGCTCGCGGTGCTGTTCGCGAGTCTGCTGAACCGGCCGGGGCTGAAGGGCGCGATGGTCTACCGGACCCTGTTCTTCCTCCCGTACGTCGCGATGCCGACGGCCATCTCGCTGGTCTGGCGGATCATCTACAACGGCGAGTACGGCGTACTGAACCAGGCGCTCGGCGTGTTCGGGATCGACGGGCCGTCCTGGATCACCGAGCCGTGGTTCGCGCTGATCGCGGTCGCGCTGCTCGGGCTGTGGATGTCGATCGGCTTCAACATGATCGTGTTGTCGGCCGGACTGAAGGGCATCCCGCCCGAGCTGTACGAGGCGGCATCGCTGGACGGCGCCGGCTCGGCCCAGCAGTTCCGGTCCATCACCGTGCCGCTGCTGACGCCGTCGATCTTCTTCCTGTCGGTGATCACGACGATCGCCGGGTTCCAGCTGTTCGACCAGCTGTTCGCACTGCTCGGGCCGACCAACCCGGTGATGCCGAAGACGCAGTCGCTGGTCTTCCTCTTCTACGACGCGGCGTTCGTCGGCAACGATCGCGGGTACGCCGCCGCGGTCGCAGTACTGATCCTGTTGGTGGTCGGTCTGCTGACCCTGTTCCAGTTCCGTTTCCAGCGCAGGTGGGTGACCTATGACTAAGCGCGCCGACCAGCAACGGCTGGGCAGCAACCGGCTGGCCCATGTGGTCCTGGTCCTCGGCAGCCTGGTGATGATGTTTCCGTTCCTGTGGCAGATCAAGCTGGCGTTCTCCAGCAACGCGGAGATCCAGGCGGTGCCACCGGACCTGCTGCCGAAGGGTCTGGAGTGGAGCAACTTCACCGAGGTGTTCGAGCGGCTGCCGTTCCTGGACCAGTTCTGGGTCTCGGTCGCGGTCACGGTCGGCCGGACGGTCGGGCAGCTCGTGCTGTGCTCGATGGCCGGTTATGCGTTCGCCCGGATGTCGTTCCGGTTCAAGGGCCTGATGCTCGGGCTGATCCTGTCCATCCTGATGGTGCCCAGCCAGGTGTACCTGATCCCGCAGTACCAGATCGTGCAGCAGCTCGGCTGGCTGAACACGATCCAGGGCATCATCGCGCCGGGCGTCTTCAGCGCGTTCGGCACCTTCTTGATGATGCAGTTCTTCAAGTCGATCCCGGCCGAGCTGGAGGAGGCCGCGCGGCTGGACGGCTGCAACCCGTGGCAGACCTTCTGGAAGGTCGTCCTGCCGGTGGCCAAGCCCGGGCTCATCTCGCTGGCGATCATCACCGTGCTGGCGTCCTGGGCCGATCTGCTCTGGCCGCTCGTGGTCACCTCGTCCCCGAATGAGATGCCCCTTGCGGTCGGGCTGGCCACCCTGAGTGGATATCAGGGCAGCATCTCGCCGGGCGTGATGATGGCAGCGGCCCTGATGGCCATGCTGCCGATCCTGATCCTCTTCGTCGTCCTGCAGCGTCGCGTCGTCGAAGGCATCGCGTTCTCCGGACTCAAGTAGTTCAACCAGCTAACAAAGGACAGTCATGTCTGACTCTGACCTCACGGTCGGACTGATCGGCGCGGGCAACATCGCGCACGTTCACGTCGCGGCCTGGCAGGCGCTCGGCGCCCGGGTGCTGGTGCACTCGGCCGCCGGCGCCGGGGAACTCGCGGCGCAGTACGGGCTGGAGGTGGCGCCGACCCTCGACGGCCTGCTGGCCGCGGTGGACTTCGTCGACATCGTCACCCCGTCCGCGACGCACAAGGAGATCGCGCTCGCGGCGATCAAAGCAGGTCGCGACGTCATCTGCGAGAAGCCGCTGGCGCTGGTCGCCGCCGACGCGCACGAGCTGTCCGCGGCGGCGGCCGCTGCCGGCGTACGGATCTATCCGGCGCATGTGGTGCGGTACTTCCCGGAGTACGTCGCGGCGCACTCCGCCGTCGTCTCCGGGCAGATCGGTCAGGTCGCCGTCGCGCGGTTCTTCCGTCAGGCGTCGTCACCGGCCGGCGCTGGGTGGTACCGCGAGGTCGCGCGTTCGGGCGGCGTGATCATGGACCTGATGGTGCACGACCTTGACCAGGCCCGCTGGCTGTGCGGCGAGGTGACCAGCCTGTACGCCGTACAGAGTCCGCCGACCGTGGACGGGATCAGCCCGGTCAACGTGGCGGCTCACGTGACGCTGACCCACGAGGGCGGCGCGATCAGCCACTTGCGAGCGACCTGGGGAGCAGCCGGTACGCCGTTCAAGACCGGCTTCTCGATCGCGGGCTCCAAGGGTGTGCTCGAGTACACCTCCGGCAAGGACACCGGGTACTCCGAGGAGCTGCAGGCGGGTTCAGCTGGGGGAGACCTTTTGATCCCGTCATCGACGCTCTACGAGAGCCCTTATCTGACCCAGTTGCGTGAACTGGCTGCTGCTTTGAAGGGCGGTCCGGAGCCTCGGGTGGTCGCCGCTGACGGTGCTGCAGCCGTTTACCTTGCGGAGGCCGCGCGCGAGTCGATGGCGACCGGCCGGACCGTGGACATGAGTGTTTTCAACCCGGCGGGAGTGGCGGAATGACTCTGAAGGTAGCTCTGGCGTCGTTCGCCCACACTCACGCTGCGTCGTACGCGCGGCTGCTCGGCTCGATGCCTGACATCGAGGTGTTGTCATCGGATCCTGACGGTGCCGCGGCGCCTGACGCCGGTCCGCGGGGCGCTTCCTTTGCCGCTCAGGTTGGCGTGCCGTATGTAGATTCCTACGACGAGTTGTTCGCGTGGAGTCCCGACGCCGTGGTCGTGACCTCGGAGAACGCCCTGCATCGCGGGCTCGTGGAACGGGCTGCCGCGGTCGGGGCGCACGTGCTGTGCGAGAAGCCGCTGGCGACCGAGGTGGCTGACGGCGAGGCGATGCTGGCTGCTTGCGAGGCGGCCGGCGTGATCCTCATGACGGCGTACCCGGTGCGCTTCGCGCCGTCGTACGGGCGGCTCCGGGCGTCGGTCGAGGCGGGGCGGCTCGGGGAGGTCTTCGCAGTGCTCGGGACGAACAACGGGAAGATCCCGTATGCGCAGCGGCAGTGGTTCACCGACGCTTCGCTGGCCGGCGGGGGAGCGCTGGTTGACCACACCGTGCACTGTGCGGATCTGATCGACGGGCTGACCGGCGGGGTTGAGGCTGCGCGCGTGCATGCAGTCGCCAACCACGTGTTGCACCAGGACAAGGGTGTGACGGTGGAGACCGGCGGCCTCGTCACGATCACCTACGAAAACGGGCTGTTGGCAACGATCGACTGCTCGTGGAGCGTGCCTGACAACGGGCCGACGTGGGGTGGCGTGACGCTGCAGGTGACAGGGACGAACGGTTCGGTGGAGATCGCGCCGTTCCAGTCGCACGTCGGCGGCACCGACGCGTCGGGCGAGGTGTTCCTGCCGGTCGGGGGTGATCTCGACGCGATGATGCTCGCCGAGTTCCTGACCGCAGTACGAGCCTCTGGTCCGGCAGTTCCCGGTACTCCGCCCGCGGTGGTCCCGCAGCCCGATGGTGCGGTGGGTCTCCGCACCCTTCGGATCGTCGACGCGGCCCGCCGCTCGGTGGCTGCCGGCCAACCCGTCGACGTTCGACCGTCTGCCCTCTGAGGGGTTAACCCCTCAGAGGAGGGGTTGCCCAGCTGGATTCTGGCAGGGCAACCCACCATTTCGGGGGTGGACCCTCGAAAGGGCGGGCGGCTGGGGAGGGCGTAGTACTGCTCCTTCGACTGGTCCGGTACCGTGCCGGGGATGTGACCCGCGGGTAGTACACGACACGAGGAGCTGGTGATGGGCGAGTTCGTCAACCTGACGGTGGCCGACGGAGTCGGCACGATCCGGCTGGACCGGCCGAAGATGAACGCGCTCAACGTCCAGGTCCAGGACGAGATCAAGGCGGCCGCGCTGGAGGCCACCGCGAACGACGACGTCCGCGCCGTGGTGATCTACGGCGGCGAGCGGGTCTTCGCGGCCGGCGCGGACATCAAGGAGATGGCGGACATGTCGTACGCCGACATGGTCCGCCGCTCCGGTCCGCTGCAGGCGTCGCTGTCCGCGGTCGCCGCCATCCCGAAGCCGACCGTCGCGGCGATCACCGGCTACGCGCTCGGTGGCGGCTGCGAGCTCGCGCTGTGCGCCGACTACCGGATCGCGGCCGACGACGCCAAGCTCGGCCAGCCGGAGATCCTGCTCGGCATCATCCCCGGCGCGGGCGGCACCCAGCGGCTGTCCCGGCTGGTCGGCCCGTCCAAGGCCAAGGACCTGATCTACACCGGCCGGTTCGTCGACGCGGCGGAGTCGTTGCAGATCGGGCTCGTCGACAAGGTCGTACCGGCCGCTGAAGTTTATGAGGCGGCCGTCGCCTGGGCCTCGCAGTTCTCGCGGGGCGCCGCGCTGGCGTTGCGGGCGGCCAAGGAGTCGATCGATGCCGGGCTCGGGGTGGATCTGCACACTGGGCTGGAGATCGAGCGGCAGCAGTTCGCCGCGCTCTTCGCCACCGAGGACCGCTCCATCGGTATGAAGTCGTTTGTCGAGAACGGCCCGGGCAAGGCCGAGTTCAAGGGAATCTGAATGACCACGTCTGCATCGAACCCTGACACCGCCAAGCCCGCTGCCACCGCTGAAGAGGTCGAGGCGGCGTGGAACGACAACAAGCTCGCCCAGGTGCTCTACCACGACTGGGAAGCCTCGACCTATGACGAGAAGTGGTCGATCTCGTACGACGAACGCTGTGTCGAGTACGCCCGGGACCGGTTCGTCGACGTGGCCGGCTCCGAGGGCTGGCCGTACGGCAAGTCGCTCGAGATCGGCGCCGGGACCGGTTTCTTCACGCTGAACCTGAAGCTGGCCGGCGTCCTGGCCGAGGCGCACGTCACCGACCTGTCGCCGGGCATGGTCGAGGCGGCCAAGCGGAACGCGGACACGCTCGGTTTCGCGATCGAGGGCAAGGTCGCCGACGCCGAGAAACTGCCGTACGACGACGACACGTTCGACCTGGTGATCGGGCATGCGGTGATCCACCACATCCCGGACGTCGAGCTGGCGTTCCGCGAAATGCTGCGCGTGCTCAAGCCGGGCGGCCGTTTCGTCATCTGCGGCGAGCCCACCCGGTACGGCGACTTCGTGGCGCGACGGCTGTCCCGGCTGACCTGGTGGGCGACCACGAACGTGACCAAGCTGCCCGCGTTGTCGCACTGGCGCAGGCCGCAGTCCGAGCTCGACGAGTCGTCGCGGGCCGCTGCGCTGGAGGCTGTGGTCGACCTGCACACCTTCGACCCGGACACGCTGGCCCGGATGGCGTTGCGCGCCGGCGCTGTCGACGTACGGACTGTCACCGAAGAGTTGCTGGCGGCTTGGGTCGGCTGGCCGATCCGGACCTTCGAGGCCGCGGTACCGGAGGAGAAGCTCGGGTTCGGCTGGCGGATGTTCGCCTACAAGTCCTGGCTGCAGCTGTCCAAGGTCGACAAGGTGCTCTCGTCGGTCGTGCCCGACGAGCTCTACTACAACGTGTCGATCACCGGCGTCGCTCCGTAAGGGTGTACATACTGGACGGATGCGGTTGCTGACGGCGGCGAATCTGCGCTGGGTGGTGCGCCACCGGGCGTGGACGCCGTACTACCTGAAGCGGTACTGGCGGTTCGCCTGGTTCAAGCTGCGGCATCCGCAGGTGATCACCGAGGGATTCGTCTTCCTCGGCAAGAAGCTGGAGATCGTCGCGCGGCCCGGGCATGGCCGGCTGATCCTGGGCAAGTGGGTGCACCTCGGCGACGAGACGCGGCTGCGCGCGCACGAGGGCACATTGCGGATCGGCGACAAGGTGGTGTTCGCCCGGGACGTGACGGTGAACTGCTACCTGGACATCGAGATCGGCGCGTCGACACTCATCGCGGACACCACGTACATCTGCGACTTCGACCACCAGACCGAAGACCTCGACCTGCCGATCAAGGACCAGGGCCTGGTGAAGTCCCCGGTCCGCATCGGCCCTGACTGCTGGCTGGCCACCAAAGTCACCGTCACCCGCGGCACCGACATCGGCCGCGGCACCGTGATCGGCGCCAACAGCGTTGCCCGAGGCAACATCCCGGCGTACTCGATCGCCGCCGGCATCCCCGCCCGCGTAGTAGCCGACCGCAAAACCCGCTACCAGGCAGGCGCCGCCCGCCGCGCCTACCTGGCCGACCTAGCCGAAACCAACGCCCAAACCACCACCACCCTCCAATCCGGCCACCTCCCCACCCCCGCGGACGAACCACCCCCGCCAGGCACTGCAGGAGGCCGGGAGCAAACGGATCGGTCAGGCACTGGCAGCTCATCCAAGGCTGCCTTCCGGGAAACTCCTGCGGCGCAGCGGCGAGCAACTACCGCGGCGGACCCCGCCGCGATCAAGCAAACCGCCACCACACACGGAAACTCAGAGCCGCTCAGCGACGAGGGTCACCCGCCCACCACGGACCCACCGCGCACTGCGGAGCCTTCGAACACATCCGCGGCACCTCCAAGCACTGCGGCGCAGCGGACCTCAACCCCCGCAGATCCAGCAACAACTGACGCCGACGCCAGCCCGCGCGGCGGAGTACAGGGAACTGAGAACGACGGAGATCCCACCAAGGGGTTCTCAAGTTACTCACCAGTCGGGCACTATGTCCCCGGAGTCGTCGAAGAGGAGACGCAGCGTGGCTGATCAGACCGGCGCGGACGCCGTACGGTCCGTCCTGCCGGCCACCGAGCCGTCGGCGCTGGGCCAAGCGGCGACCGACAGTTCGCTCACCGAGGCGCGCCATCGAGCGGTCGATCCGGTCCCGATCGTGGCCGTGGATGTGACTGATGGTGCGGAGCTGGCTACGTTGGAGACAGTGGACGGAGTGCCGTCGGCACCGATCTGGAGGGTGCGGCGCAAACTGTCGCCGCGCCCGGTCCCGGGCAACCGACGCAGGAAACCGCCGGTGCCGGCACTGGCGACGGACGAGGAACCGATCCCGGCTGAGGAGATGGACGACGTGGGTACTCAACCCGACAAGGCGGCGAAGACCGCCGCTGCCGAGCAGGCGGTGACATCGGACGTGGCGGCTGAGGAGACTCCCGCGGCCGAGGCGTCCTCCAGCAGCCCCGGTGCGACCACAACCGCGACCACGACCGCGACCAGGTCCGCGAAACCGAAGACGGCGGCGGAGATCGTCGCCGAGCAGCGTGCCCGCGAGAAGGCCGCGGCCGAGGCGCCGCAGGACACGGCCGTGACGAAGCCCGTCACCCGCCAGCCGGCCTCGCCCAGCTCGCCGGCCGTTTCGAGCGCCAACGCCTCCAAGCCGAAGCCGGCCGTGGCGAAGAAGACCGTCACCTCGTCATCGAGCGACAAGGGCAAGGCCGCCTTGTCCGCGGTGGGTTCGGGCGTGAAGCGCTTCCGGAACCTGGTGGCCTCGCTGGTCTGGCTGGTCGCCGTGATCGCCGCCGCGGTGCTTGCCCTGGGCGCCCTTTTCACTGCCCTGGATCAGGCCAACCAGAGCAACGAGATCGTCAAGTGGGTGCTGGAGCGCGGCCATGATCTGGTCGGCCCGTTCAAGGACCTGTTCCGCCTGGAGACGGCGAAGAACACCCTGCTGGTCAACTGGGGCATCGCAGCCCTCGTCTACCTGGTCATCGGCAAAATCGCCGAACGCTTCATCCGCCCCTGACCCGTACGACGTCGCAAGCCGGCCCGAGTACTCCGTGATTCGCGGCCGGCGCGACCTCTCCCGTACTGCGTAAGCGGTGGCCGGCGCCACGTCTCCGGTACTACGTGCGCCGGGTGCGGGCGACGACGACCAGGTCGAGGCTGTCGTCCAGGTCGCCCGCCCGGATCACGAAGTCCTCGTGGCTGGTCTCCGTCACCAACTGGACCAGCTCAGCCGGCCATTGGCTGTGATCCGTCGCCAGTTGCGCGTCCACACAGGAGCCGTGCTGCTGCTCCCACGCGGTCAGCTTCTCCCCATGCCAGAGCCCGAGCGTTTCAACGATCTCGAGATCGACTTCGACCAGCTCGGTGAACTCGGACGCCGTCAGTTCCTTCGTGTGGTACCAGTTGCCGCTCGGAAAGGTCAGCCGGTTGGGCGTGCTGAGCACCACAACTGCGCCCGGCTCGGCGATCCGCGCGCACTCGGCGATGAACCGCGGCTGCTCCCACAGATGCTCGATCGTCTGCAACGAGACCAGCAGCCCGAACGCCGCGTCCGCGAACCCGGTCTGGACGAGATTGCCCTGGACCAGATTGGTCTGTGGATAAGCCTTGGCGACGTGCCGAAGCGTCGTACTTTCATAGTCGAGACCGAAAACCTGCCGAGCCCCGGCCTGGCGGAGCAGGTCCGCGCCGTACCCCTCGCCGCAGCCGGCGTCGAGGACGCGGCCGGTCTCGGAGCTGAGCCAATTCGCCGTGATCCAGCGATAGGCGGCCTCGTGGCGCGCGAACCAGTAGTTCTCGTGCCAGATCCCGGGGGCTGTTCTCTCACCGGTGAGCGGTAACGTCTCGGTCACCCGGTCAGACTAGTGTCCGGTGGGTACGTTGCGTTCTGCCCACCCGGACTGTGATGGGACTCGCACGCGTCTTATGTTTCTCGCGAGTAACATCCGTGGCAGGCTGGGAGAGACCGTTAACCAGAAGGGGTCCCACACGCTATGAAGATCGTCGTCTGCGCGAAGTTCGTGCCGGATGCCACGGCGGACCGCCGCTTCCGCTCCGAGGACAACACGGTGGACCGCGCCGGTGTCGACGGGCTGCTGTCCGAACTGGACGAGTACGCCGTCGAGACCGCGCTGACCGTCAAGGAAGCCGGCGACGGTGAGGTGACCATCCTCACGGTCGGCCCGGACCAGGCGGCCGACGCCATCAAGAAGGGTCTCCAGATGGGCGCCGACGCCGGTGTCCACGTGAACGACGAAGGCATCCACGGTTCCGACGCGACCGCCACCTCGCTGATCCTGGCCAAGGCGCTGAGCAAGCTCGATGCCGACCTGATCGTGTTCGGGATGGCCTCCACCGACGGCTCGATGGGCGTCGTCCCGGCGATGGTGTCGGAGCGGCTCGGCCTGCCGGGCGTCACGCTGGGCTCGTCGGTCACCGTCGAGGGCGACACCGTGCGGATCCGCCGCGACGGCGACACCGCCAGCGATACCGTCGAGGGCAAGCTCCCGCTGGTGCTGAGCGTCAGCGACCAGTCCGGTGAGCCGCGGTACCCGTCGTTCAAGGGCATCATGGCCGCGAAGAAGAAGCCGGTCGAGACCTGGTCGCTGGCCGACCTGGAGATCTCGCCCGACCAGGTCGGCGCCGCTTCGGCGTGGACCGAGGTGATCGAGGTGACCGCGCGGCCGCCGCGCACCGCCGGCACGATCGTCACGGACGAGGACGGCAGCGGTGCTGCCCAGCTCGTCGAGTTCCTGTCCACCAACAAGTTCCTCTGAGGGGCGACCAGTTCATGTCGAACGTTCTCGTTCTCGTTGACCACACCGGTGGCAAGGTCCGCAAGACGACCGCGGAACTCCTCACCATCGCCCGCCGGCTCGGCGAGCCGGTCGCCGTCTACATCGGCGAAGGCGTCCAGGACGCACTGCCGGCCCTTGGCCAGTACGGCGCGACCAAGGTGATCGCGCTGACCGACGCCGACCTCACGCAGTACCTGGTGGCCCCGAAGGCCGAGGCACTGCACCAGGTCGCGGCCAAGGTCGAGCCGAGCGCCATCCTGATCTCGTCCAGCGCCGAGGGCAAGGAGATCGCCGCCCGGCTGGCCGTCAAGCTCGAGTCTGGCCTGATCACCGACGCCGTCGACGTCCAGGCGGGCGACGGCGGTCCGGTCACCACCCAGTCGGTGTTCGCCGGCAACTACTCGGTCCAGGCCAAGGTCACCCACGGCACGCCGATCATCACGGTCAAGCCGAACGCGGCGACCCCGGAAGCGGCCGAGACCTCACCGGAGGTGGAGGAGTTCGACGTGACGATCTCCGACGCCGCCAAGACGGCCCGCATCACCGAGTCGAAGCCCCGCGAGGCGACCGGCCGGCCCGAGCTCACCGAAGCCGCGATCATCGTCTCCGGCGGTCGCGGCACCGGCGGCGACTTCGGCCCGATCGAAGCCTTCGCCGACTCCCTCGGCGCAGCCGTCGGCGCATCCCGCGCCGCGGTCGACTCGGGTTGGTACCCGCACGCCTACCAGGTCGGCCAGACCGGCAAGACGGTGTCGCCGCAGCTCTACATCGCAGCAGGCATCTCCGGCGCCATCCAGCACCGAGCCGGCATGCAAACCTCGAAGACCATCGTCGCCATCAACAAGGACGAAGAAGCCCCCATCTTCGAGCTCGTCGACTTCGGCGTAGTAGGCGACCTCCACAAGGTCCTCCCAGCCACCACCGAAGAGGTAACCAACCGCAAGTCCTAACCACCCAACCCGAGGTCACCCCCGGACCTCATCCCGAGGTCACCCCCCCGACCTCACCCCGGCCCGGCCCGCTCATCCCCCCGAGCGGGCCGGGTCGGCCCTTTCCCCTGCCATTTCGAAGGGTGTCGCGCTCCACCCAAGTGCTAGCTGCAGCGGCGTACGAAGTTCCGGGCGTGTGGGGGTGCCGAGCGACAGGAGATGCTCGCGGGTTCTGCTGGCGCTCACGCTCAAGAGCCGGGCCCACTGGCAGGTTGAGGGCGGTACATCCTGTCCGTCGGGACACCACGAACCAGGCGAACGGCGGTCGGTCGCCACGAGGTTCACGTTGGGTGAGTGTGGGCCAGGTGCTGGGGCCCATGCCGTGCCGTGCGTGCCCCGCCGGGCTGTGGCGTGCGGTGCGTGCCCTGCCGGGCTGTGGCGTGCGGTGCGTGCCCTGCCTGCCGCACGTGCGGTCCGCGCCGGGGCTGTGCCTGCCGCACCTATTTCACACCCGCGCGTGCTTCACACCGCTTGCTTCACACCGCGTGCGTCACCGCTTGCTTCACGCCGCGTGCGTCACACCGCTTGCTTCACGCCGCGCTTGCTCCACCCGTATCTGCATCACCCGGGTGGGTTTTTGGTGGGGGTGCGGTGGGGTGGGTGGATTACTCGGAGTTGGAGCATGGCGGCGAAGCGGGTGTTGGGGTCGGTTAGGTCTAGGGCTCCTACTTCGGCTAGGCGGCGGAGGCGGTAGCGGAAGGTGTTGGGGTGGACGTAGACGGCGGCGGCCGCGGCGATGACGTCGCCGAAGGCGTCCAGCCAGGCTCGGAGGGTTTCGACCAGGTTGGTGTTGTGGTCGCGGTCGTAGGCGACCAGGCGGGCGATGGGGCCGGTCGGCTGGTCGCCGCGGGCTTCGATCAGGTCGCGCAGTTCGAGGAGCAGGGTTTCGACGTGGACGTCGGCCAGGCGGGCAACGCGTTGGGAGCCGTTGCCGGTTCGCAGTACTCGCAGGGCGCGGTCGGCGCCGGCGCGGGCGTGGGGAAGCCGGGAGGTCTCCCGTACTACGGGTCCGACGCCGATGGTGGCCGTGACGCGTTCGCCGATCCGGTCGAGGAAGTCCTTGGCGATGCGGACCGCGCGTTCTTCACCATCGGCGCGATCGGCCCGGACGGGCATCAGGCCGTACGCGATGTCGCCCACCAATGCGGACGCCGATCGTGGATGGACAGCACCCAGATGCATCGCGAAGGCATCGGCGAGCCGCTGCCGCTCGGTCGCGAGCCCGGCTTCCCCGACCAGCGACTCATCGGACACCGGCACAGCCAGAGCCAGTACTACGACCGGCTGGTCGGCCAGCCCGAGACGGTCGAGCGCATCGCGCGCACCGGCGCCGCCTTCGAGCGCAGTACTGACCAGGTCGGCGCGGAGGCGGCGTTCGACGTCGGCGCCGGCGCGGATGCGGAGCATGTGGAGTGCGACGAGCTTGGCTGCGTCGGAGAAAGCCTGGGAGCGTTCCTCGGTGAGCGGGGCGCGGACGGCGGCCCAGATCGAACCGAGGATCTCGTCGCCGGCGCGGACGGCAACCGCGACCCGCGGCAACGTCAGTTCGTCTTCGACGATCGGCAAGGGTGGGATGTAGACCGGCCGGTCGGTTCGGTACAGCTCGCGAAAGATGCCGCGCTCGGACAGCATCCGGGAGTAGCGCTGCGGCACCTGGCGACCGAGGACGGTTTCGACGCGGGCCGGATCGGCTTCGTCCTGTCGGCCGGAGAAAGCGAGCACCCGGGAACTGCGGTCCTCGATCGTGACCGGCGCGTCGAGCAACGCGGCGGCCGCGTTGGCGAGAGCGAACAGATCGCCGGACGGCATACCGCCCAACGTTTCCGGCTCGGCGACTCCGACATCCCCTTCGGCGAGGAGCGAACGCAGGAGGACGGCGAGCTGGTCCCACGACGCGCCCCGGGTCAGACCGAGCAAGGCGACGCCTGACTCGGCCACCGCGGTGGTGATCGAATCGTGCGCGGCGATGGGGGAGCGGACGACCAGGCCGGCCGCTTGCTGGCGGCCGAGATCGCGCAGGGTCCACGCGATCAGCGACGGCTCCTGGAGTCCGACGCCGAGGACGAGACTGTGCCGCGGCAGGACCGGCTCGTCGAGAGGATCGTGAATGACGACCCCACCGATCTCGGCCCGCTGGTCGGGATCACCGTGCACGAGTTCGAGCAGGGTGGCACCGAGATCGTCGAGCACACGACCGAGGCTCGCGCGGGGTCGGTTGGTCACGGAAGGCAGCACCTCTCCGAAACTAGAAGCCAGACCACCAGCGTAGTTCGTCCAGCCGAACAGATCCTCCCCTCCAATTGGTCGGTCACCACAAGTCAGTCCGGGGAGACTGCTGGATCGGGCCGGTTACAAAGGCAGCCATTCGGTCGAGGTGGTGACAGCGTCCAGTACTGCGGGGAGCGGGTCGATGCCGATCCCGGGCGCGGTCGGGACCGGGAGATGGCCGTCGTCCAGCGTGAACGGAGCGGTGATGTCCGTCGTGTAGTAGCGGCTGGAGGCGGAGGTGTCGCCGGGGAGGGTGAAGCCGGGCAGGGCTGCCAGGGCGACGTTGGCGGCTCGGCCTAGGCCGGTTTCCAGCATGCCGCCGCACCAGACGGGGATGCCGTGCGCGACGCAGACGTCGTGGATACGGCGGGATTCCAGGTAGCCGCCGACTCGGCCGGGCTTGACGTTCACGATGGAGCACGCGCCCAGGGTGATGGCCGCCGCGGCTGCGCGGGCTGAGGTGATCGACTCGTCCAGGCAGACAGGGGTCTTCAGGTGGCGAGCGAGTTCCGCGTGGCCGAGGATGTCCTCCTCGTCCAGCGGCTGCTCGATCAGCAACAGGTTGAAGGGGTCGAGTCGCGCGAGGTGCCTCGCGTCCGACACCGAGTACGCCGTGTTGGCGTCGACCTGGAGCAGCACATCGCCGAAGCGTTCGCGGACCGCGGCCACCGGCGCCACGTCCCAGCCCGGCTGGATCTTCAGCTTGATCCGCAGATAGCCCTCGTCGAGATAGCCCTCGACCGCATCCAGAAGTTCGCCGATCGAGTCCATGATGCCGACCGAAACCCCACACGGCACGCGGTCGTGCACAGCCCCGAGCTCGCGCGCCAGCGGTCGTCCTTCGGCCCGCAACTCGGCATCCAGTACTGCGGTCTCCAACGCCGCCTTCGCCATCCGATGCCCGTGGAACTTGGCCAGCGCCGGCGCCACCTCGACAGCGGAGAGCCGCTCGACCGCGCCCAGCGCGGGCACGAAGAACCGCCGCAGGACGTCGATCGCCGCGTCCACGTACTCCGACGAGTACAGCGGCCCGGACATCGCGACGCACTCGCCCCAGCCTTCCGCCTCGGTGCTGACCGCGCGCACCAGCAGCGCGTCCCGGGTCGTCTCGGTTCCGAACGAGGTCCGAAACGGCGACACCAACGGCAACGAGATCCGCCGCAACTCAACTCCGGTCAGCTTCATCACGCCAGCCCCTTCTCAGCATCGTCAAGCACAGATCGTTCAAGCACAGATCGTTCGAGCGCAGTTTGATCGAGCCCGGATTCTTCGGGCCCAGGTTGTTCGAGCACGTACCACCCAGCTCGGTCGAACCCGGTCACCCGGGCGCCGTCGGCCAGCAACCCACCGAGCACCTCACGCAGCGCCGCCCGCCAAGACTTCGCCACCCCCGGATCGGTCTGCCGCAACTTCTCCACATCAGCCGGTACGCCGACCAGCACTGTCCCGTCGCCGGCACCCCAGGCAGTGGAAGTCGAAGGCCCGCCGTCGTCTGCGAAGCCCAAGGCGACAGTTGCCCCCGGCAACCGATCCACGGTAGTGACAGCCGGGCGGCGGGCGGCGGCTGCGCCGACCTCCGGCGCGTCGAGTTGCCAGCGGACCAGCAGGCGGTCGCTGTCGTCGCCGCCGTTGATTCCGTCCTGCATGAACCCGTAGAAGTTCGTCAGGTACTCCGTCGGCCGCGCCGCCAGCTTGGTCACGTTGAAGTACGCGTTCCGCCGGATCAACGGATCAAAGGTCCACGAGATGGACTCCACCCCACGCTGCAACGCCCACGCCCGCTGATGCAGCTTCAGCGCGAACCCCACGCTCCGCCCCCGAGCAACCCCGGACACGCCGGCCACATGACTGTGCATCGCCCGCTCAGTAGGCGCCGAGAAGAACCCGACACAAGCCCCGATCAGCTCGTCACCGTCAAACGCTCCGCTGACGTAGTTGCCCGCCTTCGTCAACGCCCGCAGCAGTTCCGTCGTGATCGGCGGATTCATCGGATCCGGCCGCCAGATGGAGTCGTACAACCGATAGACCGCATCGAGGTCAGCCAGTTCGTGCAGCCCCCGAACCCGTACTCCGGCGGAGGCCGCGGCGGCCAGGCCGTCGCCGATCGCGTCGTCGACCGAGGTGCTCACGTCGATCAGCCCGGTGGTCTCTGGACTGCTCATGGTCTGTCCAACAGATCGGCGATCAGTGCCGTCAGGAGCGCAGTCCGGGGTGCGATCTCGGCAACCACCACATGCTCGTCGTCAGCGTGAGCGCCGCCGCCGACGGCACCCAAGCCGTCGAGGGTCGGAGTACCGATGCCGGCGGTGAAGTTGCCGTCGGAGCCGCCGCCGACCGAGATCTCGCGCAGTGGTTCAAGCCCGAGTTCGACGGCGAGCGCGGCGGCTCGGTGGTAGAGATCTTCCGACATCTTCCGCTCGAGCGGCGGTCGGTTCGGCGCACCGATCACTTCCAACGAGGACCCGGCGAGCACGGGCGTCAAGGCGTGCAAAGCCGCATCCACGCGCTCCTGCTCGGCAATACTTCGCGCCCGGACGTCGACACAGAAGCCAGCAGCAGCGGGCACGGTGTTCCGCGTAGTACCGGATGTCAGAACAGTCGGCGTCACAGTCGTCCCGAGTGCGGCATCACCGAGCTGGCTCACCGCGAGCACCTGATGGGCTGCCTCGATGCTGGCGTTCACACCGAGCTCCGGCTCGAGCCCAGCATGCGAGGCGCGACCGGTGATCCGGATCTCGTAGCCGGAAACACCCTTGCGCTCGAGCTTCAAAGCCCCGTCAGCCGACGCCTCCAACACCAGCGCGGCCGAGCACCCAGCCGCCTCCGCCTCGATCAGCGCACGGGACGACGGCGACCCCAACTCCTCATCACCGGTCACCAGCAACGTCACCCCCGCCGCAGAAGGCAAGGCCGCGATCGCGTGAAAGGCCATCACCAGACCGGTCTTCATGTCGAAGCAACCAGGCCCCCGCAGTACGCCGTCCTCGACCGCAAACGGATGCGTGACCAGCGAACCAACAGGCCACACCGTGTCGTGATGCCCAAGCACCAGTACCCGCCGAGGTCCGTCGCCGAGCCGCCAGCGCAGATGCGTACGCCCATCGACGACCACGTACTCCGGTGCGCTGCCCAGCAACTCAGTCCCGAGCCGGGCCACCACGTCCGCGCTGCCGGCGACAGCCGCAAGGTCAGCCGACGGCGACTCGCACGTCACCAACGTCTCCAAGTCAGCCAGCATCCGCGGTAAAGCGGCCCGCATGGACTCCACCAGTTCGCTCATCAGCCCACCTTCGGCGTGGCTCGAACCCCGAAGTGCACGTACTTCTCACCCGTGGGCAGCGAGTAGAACGTCACCGGGGACCAGGTCAGCGACCCCGGCTGCCGTACGACGAAAAGGTCGCCACTCTCGTCGACCGGGATCATCGGAAATGAGTGCGTCGGCTCCGGCATCAACTCGGCCAGCGGCCCGGTGAGCGTCATCCGCAGTACCAGCTGGCCGTCCTCGACGAGCACCTCCTGCAGTGTGCTGGCGCGCTCGTACCGACCGACGTGCCGGTGCAACTCAATAGTGGGCGGTTCATCCGGCGCGGTCAGCGGTGCGGGCATCTCGACGTCCGCCAGCTCGCCGAAGATCTCGCGGTACAGGTCTTCGTAGAGATCACGCGCATTGCCGCCGTTGGTCAGCAGCGTCACAGCCAGTCCCTGGTCGGGGAGGACGCGCAGGAAGGCGGCCTGGCCGATCGTGTTTCCGTCATGGCCGATCAGCCGGTGACCGTTCCAGCCGAACCTGATCCAGCCCAGGCCCCACGAGTCGCCCAGCGAGTACTTGTCCGGCAGCTCCGCGTGCTGCTCAGCCATCAACGCCACGGTCTCCTCGCGAAGCACCTGGGTGCCATCCGGCGCCACCCCGCCCTTCAGATGCAAACGAGCGAAGGCCAACGCATCAGCAGCGGTCGACGTGATCAACCCGGCCGGCCCGAGCGAGCGGGGCAGACCCCAGACCGGCGCGCGCGACGGCTCTTCATCACCCTCGCCGACATGCCCGACCGCGGCCCGATGGAGGAGTGCCTCCTCGGGGAGCGTGACGGTGTGCTCGAGTCCGAGCGGCCCGATGATCCGCTCGCGAAGTGCCTGGTCCCAGGTCTTGCCGGTGAGCTTCTCGATCACCCGGCCGGCCAGCGAGAAGCCGGAGTTGCAGTACGACCAGGTGGCGCCGAGCGGATGATTCTGCCCCACCTCGGCCAAGCCCTCGACATACTTCTCCAGACAGTCGTCACCACGCCCGGTGTCGGTGAACACGTCGCCGTCGATCCCGCTGGTATGCGTGAGCAACTGCCGCATCGTCACCTGCTTGGCGACGTCAGGATCGCCGAGTTGCAGTTCCGGCAACACCTGGATGATCGGCGCGTCCAGGTCGAGCAGGCTCTCGTCGACCAGCTGCATGGCCAGCGTCGCCGTCCAGACCTTCGACATCGACCCGATCTGGAACAGCGAATCGGTCGTCGTCTCGACCCCGGTGTCCTTGTTCAGTACGCCGGTCGCAGCCTCCACCAACTCGTCGTCCGCCGCAGGCCGTACCCGCAGGATGCCAAGCGTGGCCCCCGGTACGCCGTGCTTGGCCGCGAGCGTGCTGAGCCTGCGCTGCCAGTGCGCGGCGTCGATGCGGGCGCGACGCGGGCCGCCCGCGTCACCGGCGTACTGCTCGACCCAGTCGAGGATGCGGCGGTTGAAGTCGAGGCGGTGCGACGGCCTGCCCTCGACGATGAACAGGTGACTGGCCTCCGGGTAGAGGACCAGTTGGGTCGGCACGCCTTGCTCGCGCAGCGCGGTATGCCACTGCTGGGCCTGACCGACCGGGCAGCGCACATCGGCATCACCCTGCAGGATCAGAGTCGGCGTCCGCACCTGGCCGATCTGGCTCAGTGGCGACATGGCAGTGACGTCGTCGGCGTTGCTGAGCTCGTAGGCGCGGAGGAAGTGGCCCATGTCGGAGGTGCCGGACATGCTGGTCAGGTCGCTGACCACACCACCCGTGACCGCTGCCGCGAACCGATTGTCCCGGCTGGTCAGGTAGCAGGTCATGTAGCCGCCGTAGCTGTATCCCGCGACGGCGAGACGCTGCGAATCAGCGATGCCCTCGGCAACCAATTCGTCGAGCGGTTCGAGGAAGTCCTTCGCGTCCGCCGTACCCCAGTTGCCGAGCGCGCCATTGAAGAACTCCTCGCCATAGCCGTCGCTGGCACGCGGGTTCACCAGCAGCACGGTCCAGCCGCGCGCCGCGAGCTCCTGGTGGTAGAGATGCACCTCGTCGGCGGCACCGTTCCAGGCGTTGTGCGGACCGCCGTGGATGTCCAGCAGCAGCGGCTGCGCCCCACTGGCCGCAGGGTCGCGGATCAGCCAGCCCGACACGACAGTCCCGTCGGAGATCGTGAACTCGCACTCCTCCCGGAGGAAGTGCTCCACGTCAGCGAACTTCTCGCCGTACTTCGTCAAAGTCGTCGACTCGCCAGTCGCCAGGTCCAGCGCGACGACCTCGCCGTACGACGTCGGGGTGGTCAGCGCGACGGTCGCGACACCGCCCGCGACCGTTAGGCCGGCGACGTTCTGACCCGGCTCGCCCAGCACCCGCTGAGGTGTACCACCGGCCAGCGGAACGGAGTACAGGTGGGTGCAGCCGCGGTCGCGGATGCAGAAGAGGACCGTGCGGCCGTCCTCGATCAAGGCGGGAAGGGCACCCGGGTACGCCGGTCCGCCGGGCATCACGTTGCGGTCGAGCGGTGCTGCCAGGTTCTCCACCTCGCCGGTGGACAGCGTGAGTCGCAGGAGACCCGCATGTCCCACCGGTCCACTGAGGTTGCCGACGATCAGCAGGGACTCGCCGTCAGCCGTCCAGACCATCGGACCGGCCAGTCCCTCGGCCAGACCGACCTGCTGCGGTTTGGCCTTCTCATCCGTCACATCGAGCACGTACGCCGGTGCTGTCGGGCTCAGGTCTGCGTCCGGTGCAGTAGCGGCTCCGAACGCCAGCTTGGTGCCATCAGGTGACCAGGCGGGGTCACCCGCGTGCCAGTCGCCTTCGGTGGCCTGCCTGCACTTCTTCGACTCGACGTCGAGTAGGTGCACGTGCTTGCGGATAGTGCGAAGCCAGCCGGCTCCGTCGGCCTGGTAGTCCAGCCGCTCGCTGACGATCGGTGCGTGGCTCCGTGCCTCGCCCGCAGCCTCGTCCTCGCCGTCCTGAGCAGCCGTGTCGACCGCTGCGCTGAAGGCGATCCGAGTGCCGTCAGGACTCCACTGCGGCATCCCTGCGCCGAGCGGCAGGGTAGTGAGCTGCTCAGGCTCGCCACCGCCGGCTGGAAGCAACCAGAGCTGAGCTGGGCCGTCCTTGGCGCGCAGGAACGCTAGCTGGGTCCCATCAGGCGACCAGACAGGTGTGCTGTCGGCATCACCCCGGGTGAGCTGCTGTGGCTCGCCACCGGACGCGGGCACCCGCCACAGGTTTCGCAGGGTGCGGTCGCCCTTCACATCGGTGGTCCGCAGTACGTAGGCGACCGTGGTGCCGTCCGGCGACAGCGCCGGCTGCTCCGGTACTGCGAACTCGGTCAAGTCGTCGATGCGCAGACGTCGGGTCACGGTGGAGTCCTCCTTGGACACAGGACAAGTCTCCTGAGTCGGAAGTTCCTGCGCATCTCCGGCGCCCAGGCACGCACCTCGCGGCGTTGGAGAAGCGTCCACGATGCTGCGCATCGAGGACGCTCCTCCGCCTTGCGATGCACGCACCTGGACACCGGAGCTGCTGCAGCAACTTCCGACTCAGGAGACTTGCAATGGGATGGCTCACTGGCTGAGCTCGACCGTCTGAAGTGCACCGGCCGCGTGGTGGCAGGCGGTGCTGTGGAGACGATGCTGAGCCTCGGTGGTGGGATCAGTGGTCAGGCAGTGCTCGCGATCGGTACGGACCAGCGGCCCGATCGGACAGCGAGGGTGGAACCGGCAACCGGCCGGCGGGTGATGCGGATCGGCCGGCTCTGCGTCGGCGACAACGCGCAGCGCCGGGTCAGGCGGTTGCAGAGCAGTCGTGCCGCGGCGTGGAGCGGCCGCGAGAAGCTCTTTGGTGTAAGGGTGTTGAGGGTTGCTCAGAACGTCGCGAGCCGGGCCGAACTCGACGATGCGGCCGAGATACATCACCGCGATGAAGTCGCTCACGTAACGCACGACGGCCAGGTTGTGGGAGATGAACAGCATCGACAGGTGCAGCTCCCGTTGCAGTTCGCGAACGAGGTTGAGCACCGTGCCCTGGATCGAGACGTCGAGAGCCGAGGTGATCTCGTCGGCGATGATCACGTCGGGCCGGCCGGCCAGAGCCCGGGCGATCGCGACTCGCTGCCGCTGGCCGCCGGACAACGCGCCTGGGTAGGCCCGCGCCCGATCGGGGTCGAGTCCAACCAGCTCGAGCAGCCGCACGACCTCCTCGCGACGCGCTCGCTGCTGGCCGCGCCTGTTCAGGCGGCCGGGCCCATCGGAGCGGGGTACGGACTCGGCGATCGAGTCGCCGACGGTCATCCGGGGGTCGAGGGACGAGTACGGATCCTGGAACACCATCTGCAGCGGACGCCGTTGCCCGGCGCGATGCTTCAGCGGCACGCCGTCCAGCAGGATCTGCCCGGACGACGGCTCGGTCAGGCCGACCGCGGCCCTGGCCAGGGTCGATTTGCCCGAGCCGGACTCGCCGACCAGCCCAACAACCTGGCCGGACGGAACGGTGAGGTCGACCCCGTCGACGGCGGTCAGCGCCCGGCTGCCGGTTCCGAACCGGACCGAGACTCCTTCGAAACGCAGTTCGCTCATCGCTGCCCCGTCCGGATCGCCGCGCTGCCTAGATACCGAGCTTGCCAGGCCGCCGATGCTCCCTGGGGATTCCAGCAGGCCAGTTGATGATCTGGGCCGTGGATGACCAGCGCGGGATCCTCGGTCAGGCAGCGGTCCTCGGCGAACTCACAGCGCGCCGCAAACGCACAGCCACTCGGCAGCTGCGCCGGATCCACCGGACGCCCCGGAATCACCGCGAGCGGTTCGTCGAGCGGCGTCTCGAGATCCGGTACTGCGGCCAGCAAGGCGCGCGTGTAGGGATGGCGGGCCCCGGTCGCGAGCTCGCTGGACGGCAGGTCCTCGACGATGCGGCCGGCGTACATCACCAGCACGCGATCGCAGACCTGCGCGACGACGGTGATGTCGTGGCTGATCAGCAGCACGGCAACGTCGTCCTCGGTCCGGATCGTCTCCAGCAGACGGAGTACCTGCCGTTGCACGGTGACGTCGAGTGCGGTGGTCGGTTCGTCGGCGACGATCAGCGCCGGGGTACCCATCAGGCCCATGCCGATCATCGCCCGCTGCCGCATCCCGCCGGAGAACTCGTGCGGATACTGACGCGCTCGCCGCTCGGCCGCCGGGACCCGCACCGCGCGCAACCGGTCGATCGCGCGAGCCATCGCCTGACGCCGGGACAGGCCTTGGTGCTCGCGCGCGCCTTCGGCCAGTTGGACGCCGATCCGCTTGGTCGGGTTGAACGACGTCATCGGGTCCTGGAAGACCATCGCGAACGACGTACCCAGCAGGCGTCGCCGGGCGGCCGCGGTCCCGCGACCCGCTAGCCGTCCGAGGAGTGGCGCACCGAGGAAGGACAGTTCGGAGGCCCGCACCTGGCCGGGCGACTCGATCAACTGCGCGACGGCGAGAGCGGTCAGACTCTTGCCGGAGCCGGACTCGCCGACCACGCCGACGATCTCGCCCTTCCCGACCGTGAAACTGACGCCGCGGACCGGGGTGATCGGGCCGGGGAAGCTGACATACAGGTCCTTCACGACCAGGACGGCCTCATCGTCGGCCGGCGCTGCGGGAGTCGTCTCGGGCAGTCGCTCGCGGACCTGAGCTCCCTTCAGCACCGGTACGCCGAAGCCCTTCGCGACGGCCTCACCGAACAGGTTGAAAGCGAGTCCCGCGATGACGACCGCGACTCCGGGCGCGAGCGCCGCGGCTGGATGGACGTAGATGCCGTTGAGGCCTTCGCCCATCAGCCGGCCCCAGTCATAGGCCGGTGGCTGAACGCCCAGGCCGAGGAACGACAGTCCCGCGAAGGCGAGCAACGCGCCGCCCGCGCCGATCGTGGCATTGACGACGAGCGGCTCGGCGATGTTCGGCAGGATGTGCCGCAGCAGCGTCCGGAACCGGCCGACCCCGGCGATGCGGGCGGCGGCAACGAAGTCCCGCTCGCCGATCCCGGCGACCAGCGTCTGGGTCAGCCGCGCGAACGCCGGCGCCCCCGCGAAACCGATCGCCAGTACTGCGCCCTTGGCTCCCACCCCGAAGATGACCGCGAAAAACAGCGCGAGCAACAGGCCGGGGAAGGCGACCGCGATGTTCACCACGGCCGTCGTCACCCGGCCGGCGCGCCGGCCCATCATCGTCGGTGCACAACCGAGCGCGAGTCCGGTGATCACCGCGATCGCCGTGGCCGACAGGGCGAGCAGGATCGACGTACGGGAGGCGACGAGTACTCGGTAGAAGATGTCGCGGCCGAGGCTGTCCGTGCCGAGCCAATGCGCTGACGATGAGCCTTGCAGGAGCTGCTCGGTGTCGATCGCGTTGGCTTGCTCGGACCAGAGCACTGGGGCGAACAGGGCTAGGAGGAGTACCAGGAGCAGGAGTAGGCCTGCGCCCGCGCCGACCGGCGTACGGAGTACTGCGATCCATCTCGCTCTCATCAGCTCTCCCTGATTGTGGAGCGCGGATCCAGCAGGGCGAGGGTTACGTCGACTACCAGGTTTACCAGGAGGACGCCGACGCCGTAGACGAGTACTACGCCCTGCACCAGCGGGTAGTCCTTGGCCAGGATCGAGGAGACGATCGTGCTGCCGAGTCCGGGCCAGCCGAAGACGTTCTCGACCAGTACTGTCCCGGCGACCATTCCGCCCAGCAGGAGGCCGCCCAGGGTGATGGTGGCCGTTACTGCGTTGGGCAGGGCGTGCCTCAGGTAGACAGCTACGGCAGGGAGGCGCTTGGCGCGTGCTGTGCGTAGGTAGTCGGTCTGCAGCACTGCTAGCAGCTCTACGCGGCAGATGCGTGCCAGGACTGCGGCAGGCCCGACGGCCAGCGAGAGCACCGGGAGCACGTACGACGTGACGTTGCCGCGGCCGGCGACTGGCAGCCAGTGGAGCTTCACTGCGAAGAGGTAGACCAGGCCGACGGCCAGGAGGAACTCCGGGATCGCGGCCAGGATCACTGTGGTCGAGGTGAAGCTCAGTTCGGTGCGGGGGCGGCGGCCGGCTCGGGTGAGGACTCCCATGGCCAGGCCGACTGGTAGAGCGATCAGTACTGCGACCAGGAAGGCAGCTACGGCTAGCTCGACGGTGGCGGGTAGGCGGTCGCGGATCACGTCGGAGACCGGCAGGCCGGTGGTGATCGACGTACCGAGGTTGCCGGTGAAGAGGTTCTGCAGGAAGTGGAGGTACTGCTCCCAGAGTGGGTCGTTGAGACCGAGCGACTCGCGCTGAGCGTCGACCAGGCTCTTCGGCGCCGCTGGGCCGAGCGCCGACTGCACCGGGTCACCCGGAATCAGATGAATCATCAGAAAGGCCGCGCTGACCAGCGTCAGCACCGACACCACCAGCCGGCCAACCCGCCGCACCCCGAACCGCACCCACGGGTGGGCAACGAACCCGGCCGCCATCCCAGCACCCGAGCCCGCGCCAGGACCCGAGCCGGGGCCACGACCCGAGCCCGCGCCAGGCTCCGAGCCCGCGCCGGGCCCCGAGCCCGCCGCGGCGCCAGGGAGGCCGGCCGTTGTGGTCACCGGCTCACCCCAGCATCCGGATGGAGGACGGGACGACGCTGCCCTGGATCAGGTCGAAGGTGGCGTTCTTGGCGAACGTGGGGATGGTCGAGTTCACGAACGGCACCACGTTGACCTGCTCGAACAACGCACGCTCGGCCGCCGCCCAGTCCGGGCAGCCGTCGGTGCCCGCGATCGACGACGCCTTCTTGACCGCGGCGTCGTACGCCGGGTTCTTGATCGCGGCGAAGTTGCTCCCGTTCGGGGGAGTCGGACCGGACAGGAACGAGACGAGCTGGCTGGGCAGGGAAACCGTCAGCGGGATCAGTCCGGCGTGCCAGGTGCCCTGGCCGGCCAGGATGACCGTGCTGATCTCGGCGGTCGAAACAGCCTTCAGCGAGACCTCGATGCCCAGCTCGTTCCAGGCCTTCTGCAACAACTCGGAACCGGATTGCAGCGTCGAGCCGAGACCGGTCGGATAGTAGAAGACCAGCGAGAGCTTGCTGCCACCCTTCTCCCGGGTGCCGCCCGCACCCGCCTTCCAACCGGCTGCGTCGAGAGCAGCCTTGGCAGCGTCC
The DNA here is from genome assembly GCF_050943845.1 of Kribbella sp. CA-294648. Taxonomy (NCBI): domain Bacteria; kingdom Bacillati; phylum Actinomycetota; class Actinomycetes; order Propionibacteriales; family Kribbellaceae; genus Kribbella; species Kribbella sp. CA-294648. The sequence goes on along the minus strand of NZ_CP191981.1, from coordinate 6,209,588 downwards.
AGGTCATGGCCGGGCAGGTTGCCGGCGACCGTGTCCTCGGTGCAGGGACCCATGCCGGGGGCAACCATGCTGGTGGTCGGCGAACCGGTTCCGCCGGTGATCACCTTGCCGAGCTGGGTCAGGTCGAGACCCTGAACCAGCGCCTTCCGGACGGCCGGGTCAGCGGTCGGCAGCCCGGCCTTCTGGTTGAACCAGAGCTCGCCGAGCGGAGCACCCGCGCTGTGCTGGAAGATCTTCTGCGCTTCCAGCCGCTGCTTGTCCGGCCCCGCGATGCGGACGATGTTGACCTGGCCGGCAACCAGCAGGTTGGCCGCGGTGGTCTCGTTGGCGATGACCTTGAGCACCACCTTGTCCGGCAGACCCGGTTGTCCTGCCTTGAAGTCGCCAGGCCCCCACGCGTACTCCTTGCGGCGGGTGAGCGTGTAGTGGTCACCCGGCACCGCCTCGGCGACGGTGTACATGCCAGTGCCGTCTGAGCCCTGCTTGAGCAGGTTGCGGTCCTTCATGCCCTTGCTGCAGACCAGGTGCAGGCCACCGATGTTGCCGACCAGGAAGGCATCGGGCGCAGGCACAGTGACGCTCACTGTCCCCGCCGCATCATCGGCGGTCGCCTTCGCGCCGGGCGGGACGAAGACGCCGATCCGGGTCGACTTGTTCGCCGGGTCGCCGACGAAGTTGATGTTCTCCGCCACCGTGCTCGCGGTCAGCGGGCTGCCGTCCGCGCAGGTGATGCCCTTGCGCAGCGTGTACTTCGCTGTGGTCGTCGTGCCTTCCCACTTCTCCGCGAGACCGGCGATCTGCTTGCCGCTCGCATCGGCGCTGACCAGCGTGTCGTACAGGAACATGTCGACCTGCTGGGTGACCGACAGCGAGGTGAACTGCGGGTCCAGGTTGCCGGGGTCGGCATTCAGGGCCATGGTCAGCGTCCGGCCCTCGACGGGCCGGCCGGAGCCCGCGCCCGCGCTGGCGTTGTTGCTCTGCTCGCCCGAACTGCATGCGGACAAGGCCAGTCCGGTGACCAGTACGCCGGCCGCCGCGACGGTGAATGCGGATCTCATGAGATGCCTCCGGTGGGAAAGCGTGGGTCAGGCTGAGGTCGGGTCAGCGGCGCGGCGGATGGCCCTGCCGGTGTGCAGGAAGAGGGCACGACCGGCCGGATCGTTCCCGACGAAGACATACGGACTGTGGATGCCGTTCTCGGCCTTCACCGCGATCAGGCTCTCCTCGGTCCGGCCGACCAGCTCGACCGGATCGGGGGTGGGCCCGAGTTCGGCGAAGATGCCCTTCGGGATCTGGTCGAGCCAGACCCGGCCGTCCTCGTCCTGCCGGACGGTGACGTCGGCGACCTCACAGCTGTAGGTGCCCAGGACGCGGTCGACGTCGATCGGCACCGGCGTGGCCGGCGGGGTGGGCAGCGCCGGGAGGTCGAGACCGGCGAGTTCCTTGACCACATGGGCCACGACGGTCTTGTACACCTCGATCGTGTCGCCACCGTTGGTCAGTACGGCGACCGCCAGGCCATGCTCCGGTACGACGCGCAGGAACGCGTTCTGGCCGATCGTGCCGCCGTCGTGGCCGATCACTGTCGTGCCGTTCCAGTCGAAGAGCTCCCAACCGAGCCCCCACGAGTCGCCCATCATGCCGAGCGCCGGCACCTTGACCTGCGCCTGCTGCATCGCCTTGACGCTCGCCGGGCTCAGGACCGCAGTACCGTCGGCCGCAGTACCGGAGTCGAGGTGGAGCTTGGCGAAGGCGAGGAGGTCGCGCGGGGACATCGCCAGCATGGAGCCGGCGGCGGCCATGGAGCGGGTCATCGCCCAGAAAGGTGCCGGTACCGGCGCCGCGTCGGGAGTGGGCCGGACGTGGCCGACCGCTGCGCGATGCAGGATCGCGTCGTACGGGTCGGCGGCCGCGTGGGCCAGGCCGAGTGGGGTGAAGAGGTGGTCCCGCAAGGCGGCGTCGAAGGTTTTGGCGCGCAGTACCTCGATCAGGCGGCCCAGGACGGCGAAGGCCGCGTTGTTGTAGGAGAACAGCTCGCCGGGCGGGAAGAGCTGCTCGACTCCGGCCAGCGTGGGGACGAACTTCTCGATGGCGTCGTCGCCCTTGCCGGTCTCGTTGAAGATGTCGCCCTCGAAACCGGACGTGTGGCAGAGCAGCTGACGCACGGTGATGACGGCGGCGGCCGTTTCGTCGCCGAGGACGAACTCCGGGAGGTAGTCGCGCAGCGGCCGGTCGAGGTCGACCTTGCCCTCGTCCACCAGCTGCATCACCAGGGTCGTCGTCCAGACCTTCGTGATCGAGCCGATCTGGAACACCGAGTCGGGCGTCGTCTCGACCTCGGTGGCCTTGCTCAGCACGCCGGCCGCGTGGTCGATCACCTCACCGCCGTACAGCACGCCCACCGCCGTACCGGGGACCTCGTGCTCGGCGAGCAACGCCGGGAGCCGGTCTTGGAGCCACGTCTGGATTTCGCTCAGGGTCGCCATGACCCGACGCTAGGACCGTCCGTCCCCCGAGTATTCGTCCCGGCGGACGACTACCCACCCCGATTTCGTCCACCCCGACGAGGTGTCACGATCGGGGGATGGAAAAGAGGCACTGGTACGCCGATGGCCTGGGTCCGGAGGAGCTGGCCTTCCAGCGGCTCTACGGGCCGGTCGAGCCGGCCACGCTGGCCGAGGCCAAGGAGTTCTTCGGCGGACTCGGACTCGACTGGCGGGTCGCCGGCGGCTGGGCCGTCGAGGCGTTCACCGGCGTCCCGCGCCCGCACGACGACCTGGACGTCTCGTTCTGGCGGCGGCACGTACCGGAGCTGGTCAGGTACGCCGACGGCCGGTACCACGTGTGGTCGGCGGGCAGCCGGATGCTCTCCCCGCTCTCGGCGGACGATCCGGTGATGCCCGACACCGCGGACCAGGTGTGGCTGCGCGAGCACGCGCTGGCGCCCTGGAAGTACGACGTGGTGCTGAATCCGGACCGGGACGGCCGCTGGGTGTTCCGCCGGGATCCGGCCCTCGACTTCGCGCTCGACGAGGTGACCTGGGTCGCCGACGACGGCATTCGCTACCTCAATCCTGAGATGGCCGTCGCCTACAAGGCCCGCCTGGACCGGCCCAAGGACCGCCAGGATCTCGCCGCGGTCCTCCCGCTGCTCCCGGCGGCGAAGCGCGGCTGGCTCGCCGACATGATCGATCATCTGCACCCCGGTCATGCCTGGCTGGAGCCGATCCGCGGTGGCTGATCGGGAACATCCGGGGAGGACTTACTCTTGAGGGTGTTATGACCCTTTCTGGCCGTCGGACGGTCTACCTCGATCACGCTGCGACGACTCCGATGCTGCCCGCGGCGATCGAGGCGATGACCTCGCACCTCGGGCGGACCGGCAACGCCTCCTCGTTGCACGGGTCCGGGCGGGCCGCGCGACGGACGATCGAGGAGTCGCGCGAGACGATCGCCGAGGCGCTGGGCGCCCAGCCGAGCGAAGTGGTGTTCACCTCAGGCGGGACCGAGGCGGACAACCTCGCCCTGAAGGGTCTGTGGTGGGCCCGGCTCGCCGAGAGCCCGCGTCGCCGCCGGATCCTGCTGAGCGGGATCGAGCACCACGCAGTACTGGATCCGGCCGTCTGGCTCGCTCAGCACGAGGGTGCCGAGATCGAGTGGCTGCCGGTCGACGAGCTGGGCCGGGTGCGGCCCGACGACGTCCAGCGGGCGATCGAGGCGGACCCGGAGTCCGTGTCGTTCGTCACGTTGATGATGGCCAACAACGAGGTCGGCACACTCCAGCCGGTCCGGGAGATCGCGGTCTTGGCCAAGGAACACTCCATCCCCGTGCACACCGACGCCGTCCAGGCGGTCGGGCAGGTGCCGGTGGACTTCGCCGGGCTCGGCGTCGACGCGATGACGGTGTCCGGCCACAAGGTCGGCGGCCCGTTCGGGATCGGTGCGCTGGTCGTTCGCAAGGAGACCAAGCTGGTGCCGATCGTGCACGGCGGCGGTCAGGAGCGCGACGTCCGGTCCGGCACGCTCGACACCCCGGCAGCGGCCGGCTTCGCGGTCGCCGTCGAGCATGCGGTCAAGCACCAGGACGAGCTCGGGCAGCGCCTCACCGCTCTGCGTGATCACCTGATCGAGGGCATCACCAGCACCGTGCCGGGCGCGATGCTGTCCGGAGACCCGGTACGACGCTTGCCCGGTAACGCACACTTGTCGTTCAAGGACTGCGAGGGCGACTCGCTGCTCCTGCTGCTCGACGCGCGGGGGATCGAGGTCTCGACCGGATCCGCCTGCAACGCCGGCGTGGCCGAGCCGAGCCACGTGCTGCTGGCGATGGGGTACGACGACCAGCGGGCGCGCGGGTCGCTGCGCTTCACCTTGGGGCACACGTCCACCCGGGCCGACGTGGACGCCGTACTGGACAGCATCGGGCCCGTCGTCGAGCGGGCGATGTCCGCCGGATTGCAGAACGTGGGAAGGAACAACTGATGCGGGTACTCGCAGCCATGTCCGGCGGGGTCGACTCCGCCGTCGCGGCGGCGCGGATGGCCGAAGCCGGGCACGACGTGGTCGGTGTGCACCTGGCGCTGAGCCGCAACCCGCAGTCGTACCGCAGCGGCGCGCGCGGCTGCTGCACGGTCGAGGACTCCCGTGACGCCCGCCGCGCCGCCGACGTGATCGGCATCCCCTTCTACGTCTGGGACCTGGCCGAGCGGTTCCACGCCGACGTGGTCGAGGACTTCGTCGCGGAGTACGCGGCCGGCCGTACTCCGAACCCCTGTCTGCGCTGCAACGAGAAGGTCAAGTTCAGCGCGGTGCTCGAGCGGGCCCTGGCGCTGGACTTCGACGCCGTCGCCACCGGGCACTACGCGCAGATCGTCGAGACGCCTGCCGGGCGCGAGCTGCACCGTGCGGTGGACCAGGGCAAGGACCAGTCCTACGTGCTCGGGGTGCTCACCCAGGAGCAGCTCCGGCACGCGTTCTTCCCGCTCGGCGACACCCCGAAGACCGAGATCCGCGCCGAGGCCGAGCGCCGCGGGCTGTCCGTCGCCGACAAGCCGGACAGCCACGACATCTGCTTCATTGCTGACGGCAACACCCCGGGCTTCCTCAGCAAGCAGCTCGGCGAGGCGCCGGGTGACATCGTCGATGCCCAGGGCAACAAGTTGGGCGAGCACAAGGGCACCCACGGCTTCACCGTCGGCCAGCGCAAGGGCCTCAAGATCGGGACGCCGGCAGCGGACGGCAAGCCTCGCTTCGTCCTCGACATCAGCCCGGTCGACCGCACCGTCACGGTCGGCTCGCGCGCCGAGCTCGCCGTCGAGCGGCTGACCGCGTCGAAGCCGCGCTGGTGCGGCCCGGTGCCGACCGGGACCCTGCACGTGAAGGCGCAGTTGCGCGCGCACGGCGAGGAGATCGCGGTCACCGCGCGGCTCGAGGGCGACCAGGTGCTGGTCTCCTTCGACGAGCCCGCGGACGCCGTCGCGCCCGGCCAGGCGGTCGTCCTGTACGACGGCACCCGGGTGATCGGCTCGGCCACCATCGATACGGTCGAGCGCGCAGCGTCGAAGGTCTGAGCCTCGTGCTGAAGATGAAGGACAGCTGCGAGCGCTGCGCCACGTCGCTCGGCCCGGCGGACGACGCGGTCATCTGCAGCTACGAGTGCACCTTCTGCCCGGCCTGTTCGGCGGCCATGTCGGCCACCTGCCCCAACTGCGGCGGTGAGCTGGTCAGCCGCCCGAAGCGAACCACCGGCGCGGCCCAGATTGCCGCGCGGGCACCCGGCCGCGTGACCAGGTACCTCCAGCGGAACAGGAACACCACGTGAGCAGTCCCTTCGGCCCAGCGGCGACCACGGCGATGGGCTCGCTGCCTGGCGAGGACCTGCGCGAGTGGACGAAGTACGTGCTGGGAGCAGTCACCATTCCGTTCCTGCCGGAGCTGCCGGCCCGCCCGTACGGCGACATGCTGAGTCGCACGGCTGGGCTGATCACCTCATTGGCGATGGACCTGCAACCGGCCGGATGGCGGCTGACGGGTGGGAACGACCCGCGAGCAAGCCTTGACCAGCGGCGCGCTCGCTCGTTGCTGCTGGAAGACCTGGACGTACTGGAGGAGCTTGCCGACGGCTACACCGGTCCGCTGAAGCTCCAGGTGACTGGGCCGTGGACACTCGCCGCCACTGTCGAGTTGCCGCGCGGCGACAAGGTGCTCGCCGACCACGGTGCCCGGCGCGACCTGGCCGAGGCGCTGGCGTATGGGCTGCAGGACCATGTGGCCGACGTACGGCGACGGGTGCCGGGCGCTGACCTCGTAGTACAGATCGACGAGCCGGGGCTGCCCGCAGTACTGGCTGGGGCGGTTCCTACTGCCAGTGGGTGGGGCAAGCATCGGTCTGTCGATGGTCCTGGTGCTGTAGACCTCATGAGTCGGGTGATCGAGGCAGCGGCGCCTGCACTCACTGTGGTGCACTGCTGCGCGGCACGGCCGCCTATAGAGGTGTTCCGGAAGGCCGGCGCCGGGGGAGTGGCGGTAGATGTTGCCTTACTCACCGATGCGGCTTGGGAGCAGATCGCGTTTGCGGTAGAGGCTGACACGGTCTTGTATGCGGGCGTAGTACCGACCACTGGCGCGATTCCTCAGCCGGAGAAGGCTGCTGCGACTCTGACTCGCCGCTGGCACGAGATCGGCCTCACCCAGACCTCCTTGACCGACGTGGTGATCACTCCGGCGTGCGGCCTGGCAGGCGCCCCGTCACCAAGCGACGCGCGCGCCCGGATCGAGCTCCTCCGTCGTACGGCCGAGGTCGTGGGAGATACCGCAGAAGCCTAAGAACGTCGGTGGCGGGCGGTAAGTTCTCCTTCATGAGTACGGAGATCCCGGAGACCACAGCCGCCGACCAGCCCGCCGCGCCGCCGGACGTGCGCGAGCGTCATGCCGCGCTGAGCCGGGAGATCGAGGAGCACCGGTTCCGCTACTACATGGCCACCTCGACCATCTCCGACGCGGACTTCGACGCGCTGATGCACGAGCTGCAGGCGATCGAGGAGCAGTACGCCGAGCTGCGCACCCCGGACTCGCCGACCCAGAAGGTCGGCGTCCCGATCTCGACGCTGTTCACCGCGGTCCAGCACCCGCAGCGGATGGAGAGCCTGGCGAACGCGTTCTCCGCCGAGCAGATGGAGGCCTGGGCGAAGCGGCTCGAGCGCGAGGTCACCGTCCAGCAGATCCACGACTCCGGGTTCCTCTGCGAGCTCAAGGTGGACGGCCTGGCGCTCGACCTGGTCTACGAGAACGGCCGGCTGGTCAGCGGTGCCACCCGCGGCGACGGCCGCACCGGTGAAGACGTGACGCTGAACGTCCGCACCATCGCCTCCATCCCGAACGAGCTCACCACCTCCGAGCCGCCGAAGTTCCTGGAGGTGCGCGGCGAGGTCTACTTCCGGGTCGAGGACTTCACCGAGCTGAACGCGCAGCTGGTGGAGGCCGGCAAGGACCCGTTCTCCAACCCACGCAACGGCGCCGCCGGATCACTGCGGCAGAAGGACCCGCGCGTGTCCGCGACCCGCCCGTTGCGTTTCGTCGTGCACGGTCTCGGCAAGGTCGAGGGCCACCACATCAGCCGGCTCTCCGAGGCGTACGAGCAACTGAAGGCCTGGGGTCTGCCGATCAGCGACCGGGCCCGCCGCGTCAGCACCCTCGACGAGGTCAACGAGTTCATCGCGTACTACGGCGAGAACCGGCACTCCGTCGACCACGAGATCGACGGTGTCGTGGTGAAGGTGGACGAGGTCGACCTGCAACGCGCGCTCGGCTCCACGTCGAGTGCACCGCGCTGGGCGATCGCGTACAAGTACCCGCCGGAGGAGGTCACCACCAAGCTGCTCGCCATCGAGGTGAACGTCGGGCGCACCGGCCGGGTCACGCCGTACGGGGTGATGGAGCCGGTCCGGGTGGCCGGTTCGACGGTCGAGTTCGCGACGCTGCACAACGCCAAAGAGGTCGAGCGCAAAGGCGTCTACCCGGGCGACACCGTCGTACTGCGGAAGGCCGGCGACGTGATCCCCGAGATCCTCGGGCCGGTCGTCGAGCTGCGACCCGACGATGCCGTGCCGTGGGTGATGCCGACGGAGTGCCCGTCCTGCGGGACGACGCTGCGGCCCATGAAGGAAGGGGACGTGGACATCCGCTGCCCCAACTCGCAGTCCTGCCCGGCGCAGTTGCGCGAGCGATTGTTCCATCTGGCCGGGCGGTCCGCGTTCGACATCGAGGTGCTCGGGTTCAAGGCCGCCGACGCGTTGATCAGCAGCGGCCTGATCACCGACGAGGGCGACCTGTTCGACCTGACCGAGGAGGCGCTGGCCGGCAGTTCCTTCTTCACCACCAAGGCCGGCGCGCTGTCGGCCAACGCGCAGAAGCTGCTCGCCAACCTCGAACAGGCCAAGACCCAGCAGTTGTCCCGAGGCCTGGTGGCGCTCTCGATCCGGCACGTCGGCCCGACCGCGGCGGCCGCGCTGGCCGCGGCGTACGACGACATCGACGCGATCCAGGCAGCCTCCGAAGAAGAGTTGTCGCAGATCGAGGGTGTCGGTCCGACCATCGCGCATGCGGTGATCGAGTGGTTCGAGGTCGACTGGCACCAGGAGATCGTCCGCAAGTGGAAGGAAGCCGGCGTCGAGCTGCGGCAGATCCGGTCTGGACCAACGGTCGAGCAGACCCTGGTGGGACAGTCTGTCGTGGTGACCGGCACGGTCGAGGGCTACAGCCGCGACGAGGCCACCGAGGCGATCGTGTCGCGGGGCGGCAAAGTGGCCGGCTCGGTGTCGAAGAAGACCTCGTTCGTGGTGGTCGGCGATTCGCCGGGATCGAAGTACGACAAGGCGGTTCAGCTCGGCGTGCCGATTCTGGATGCGGCCGGTTTCGAGGTACTGCTGACCGACGGGCCGGAGGCGGCCGCGGCGGTCGCGACGAACCCCGAACCGGGCGATGCCTGACAACGAATGGATCCGCCAGCGGATCTGAAACGTCGGACTGTTAGTTTGCATCCTCTACACGTGGGTTTCTAAGGAGCGCATATGACGACGCCGCCACAAGGACCGTGGGGTCCTGGGCAGCCGGGGGGCCAGCCGGGCGGGCAACCAGGGGGGCAGCCGGGAGGTCAGCAGCCGGGTCAGGGAGGCTGGGGGCAGCAGCCTGGTCAGGGTGGAGGCGGCTGGGGTCAGCCGCCGGCCCAGCCGCAGCCTGGGGCAGGACAGCCGCCGCAGCAGGGTGGTTGGGGCCAGCAGCCTGGGCAGGGCGGTCAGCCCGCGCAGGACGGGCAGCCTGGTGGCGGTTGGGGCCAGCGCCCCGGTCAGCCTCCTCAGCAGGGCCAGCAGCCGGGTGGTTACCAGCAGCAGCCGTGGGGTCAGCAGGGCCAGCAGTCGCAGGGCGGCTGGCACCAGCAGCAGACCCAGCCTTGGCAGGCCGGAGTCGGCGGTCCAGGGGGCCCGAAGAAGGGCGGCATCCCCAAGGACAAGCTGCCGATGGTGATCGGCGGTGGCGTGATCGGTGTCGTACTGATCGGCCTGCTGGTCTTCCTCGGCGTCCGCGCCATGGGTGGTGACGACGACACGACCAGTCCGCCGCCGACCACGCAGCCGACGGGCGAACCGACCGGCCAGCCCACGGGCGAACCGACCGGCCAGCCCACGGGCGAGCCGACCAGCAACCCGACCAGCGGTCTGGGTGAGGCCAAGGGTCAGGCGAAGGCCGCGACCGACAAGTTGCAGGCCGCCGGCTACCAGTGCAGCGACCTGTTCAACGGCGCGCAGGGTGCGCACCGCGGCTGCTTCAAGTTCGAGGAAGCCAGCGAGGCCGAGACGATCTTTCAGTTCCAGCCCGACGGCACCATCATCGGCGTGCTGATCAAGTCGTCGAACGACGAGAACGTCAACAACGCCGCCGTCGTCTTCGACGCGGCCCTGCAGGCGATCGGCAACGACACCTTCGGCGGCAGCGAGGTGGCGAAGATCCAGCAGGCCGTGAAGACCGGGCAGCGCACCACCAAGGTCGGCAGCACCTGGGGCGAGTTCAACCTGCGGAACAGCGGCGAGACCGTGCAGATCCTGGGTGGCAAGTCCGGCGCGGACTCCTTCGACCTGCCGCGCAAGGAGTTCGAGACCACCGAAGCGCAGCTGACCGCGGCGCTGCGGGCCAAGCAGTACACCTGCACCTCGTCGTGCCGCAAGGATCTCGGCCGGTCCGGCTCGCAGCGGATCTTCGGGATCGGTGGCAACAGCGGGATCCGGATCCTCGACATCGGTGCGTCCGGCAACCCCGAAGAGGTCAAGGCGGCTCTTCCCACCGTCATCGGTGACGCGTTCGGTGCGCTCAAGGGCCCGGATGCGGCGGCGCTGAAGGCGTTCATCGACTCGCACAAGGACGGGAAGCCGTACGCTGGTTACGTGGCCGGATGGCGCGTCCAGCTGACCGGGAACGCCGGTGAGACGTACGCGACCCAGACCGTCACGATCAAGTACGAGTCGTACTACGTGTGAGGTGTGATGAGGTTCAGCCCGGCGAAGCGTGAGCGGACTCCGGTGGCCAAGCCGCCGCCGGAGTCGCTCCACCGGGTCGAAGGCGGCGGCCCGTGGGGGCCGACCCAGTTCGACCTCCCGGAAGGTGAGGACAACACCCAGGCGGTGCTCGTCGTCGCCATCGTCGGAGTGGTCATCCTGCTGGTGATCGCCGGGCTGTGGGCCCTCTGGTACTTCCAGTACAACTGAACGAACAGAAGGGGGCCTCCCGTGCTGGGAGGCCCCTTCTGCGTTCTGTCGAAAGCGCGGGTGTGACGCAGCGTCAGGCGGTGGCGCGGATGGTGACGGCGAGGCTGGCCAGGTAGCTCAGGCGGGCTACTTCGGAGCCGAGGAACTCGGGCCCGCCGCGGCGGCCGATGATGAGCACCCGGCGGTCCGACTCCAACGGCGCCGCGACCAGGACCGACTCGGCCAGACCCTTGTGGTCCGGAGCGGTCAGCGTCGTCGCCTTCTCCAGCGGCAGCCACTGGTCACCGAGGTCACCGAACTCCGGCGTCGCGCTGGTCTCCAGCGCGACCTTGATCTCACTGCCGGTGCCGTCCAGCAGTGCGGCCCAGTCGGCGTGCAGCACGGCGGGTGCCTGCTCGACCAGGATGTCGACCGCTTCGGCCGGTGCCGACGTCATCTGCTCGACGGCTTCGAGGTCCATGTGCAGCCCGCCGCCGGCGCCGTACCGGGAGAACCAGATCACTTCGACGTCGGGGACGCTGTTGCAGGCCGAGACGAGCCGGTCGGGCAGCACGCCCGGTGGCAGGTCGACCACGATGTCGTCGACGGCGGTGCCGTTCTCGCGGCGGTGTTCCACGATTTCGATCGCGTGGATGTCGGCGCTCACCTCGCCGAGGGCCGTTGCGACGGTGCCCAGCGAACCGGGACGGTCCGGGATGATCAATCGCAGCAGGAACACCGAACGATCATCTCCCAGCCGAATACCACGCAAGTTACGCCCTGTCGCGGCCAATGTTACAGAGCGGAACCCAGGGACACGCCGGGACCTCTCACCTGATGATCTTCGCGGCCGCCGGAAACCGGAAATACACCCGTCATCGCCGCCCACTAGGATGGGCCGGTCCGTAGGTAGGTGCGCGTCGCGCTGACCGCACCCTGCCGGCAACTCGCTGTAGACCATTGGAATCCAACATGGCATCGATTACCCGCGAACAGGTCGCGCATCTGGCGCGACTGGCGCGGATCGAGCTCTCCGACGACGAGCTCGACCACCTCGCTCCGCAGCTCGACCAGATCATCGGCCTGGTCGCGCAGGTCAGCGACGTGGCCGCCGAGGACATCCCGCCGACGTCCCACGCGCTGCCGATCACGAATGTGATGCGGGACGACGTGAACGTCCCCTGCCTGACGCCGGAGCAGGCGCTGTCCGGCGCCCCCGCGGCGGAGGAGCAGCGTTTCCGGGTGCCGCGGATCTTGAGCGAGGAGGCGTGATGAGCGACTTGACGCGGAAGACCGCGGTTGAGCTGTCGGAGCTGATGAGCTCCGGCGAGGTGAGCTCGGTGGAGATCACCCAGGCTCATCTGGACCGGATCGGCGCCACCGACCGGGCCGTGCACGCGTTCCTGCACGTCGACACCGAGGGCGCGCTCGCCCAGGCGGCCGACGTGGACGCGCGCCGTGCGGCTGGTGACGAGTTGGGCCCGCTGGCCGGCGTACCGCTGGCGCTGAAGGACGTGCTGACCCAGGACGGCGTACCGACCACGGCCGGTTCGAAGATCCTCGAGGGCTGGAAGCCGCCGTACGACTCGACTGTCGTGAAGCGCCTGAAGGCGGCCGGCATCGTGATCCTCGGCAAGACCAACATGGACGAGTTCGCGATGGGCTCGTCGACCGAGAACTCGGCGTACGGGACGACCCACAACCCGTGGGACCTCGACCGGATCCCCGGTGGCTCGGGTGGTGGCTCGTCGGCCGCCATCTCGGCGTACCAGGCTCCGCTCGCGATCGGCACCGACACGGGTGGCTCGATCCGTCAGCCGGCCGCGTTCACGGGCACCGTGGGCGTCAAGCCGACGTACGGCGGCACCTCGCGGTACGGGCTGATCGCACTGGCCTCCAGCCTGGACACGCCTGGTCCGTGTGCGCGGACGACCCTCGATGCGGCGCTGCTGCACGAGGCGATCGCCGGCTACGACCCGATGGACTCGACCTCGATCAACCAGCCGGTACCGGCCGTGGTCGACGCGGCTCGTCGCGGTGACGTGACCGGGCTGCGGGTCGGCGTGGTCAAGGAGCTCGGCGGCGAGGGGTACCAGCCGGGTGTCGAGGCACGCTTCCACGAGGCGGTCGAGCTGCTCACCAAGCTCGGCGCCGAAGTGGTCGAGGTGTCCTGCCCGCACTTCCAGTACGCGCTGCCGGCGTACTACCTGATCCTGCCGAGCGAGGCCTCGTCCAACCTGGCCAAGTTCGACGCGATGCGGTTCGGCCTGCGGGTCGGCGACGACGGTCTCAACGACGCCGAGCAGGTGATGCGGCTGACCCGCGAGGCCGGTTTCGGCCCCGAGGTCAAGCGCCGGATCATGCTCGGCACGCACGCCCTGTCCAGCGGCTACTACGACGCGTACTACGGCCAGGCGCAGAAGGTCCGCACGTTGATCGCGCGCGACTTCACCAACGCGTACGAGCAGGTTGACGTACTGGTCTCCCCGGCCACGCCGACCACCGCGTTCGCGATCGGCGACCGGGTGAACGACCCGATCGCCATGTACAAGAACGACCTCTGCACGATCCCGTCGAACCTGGCCGGCAACGCCGCCGGGTCGTTCCCGATCGGCCTGGCCGACGAGGACGGGATGCCGGTCGGCTTCCACGTGATGGCGCCGGTGATGCGCGACGACCTGTGCTACCTGGTCGGTGCCGCGCTCGAGTCGGCGTACGCCGACCAGTGGGGTGGCGTACTGATGTCGAAGGCTCCGGAGCTGGAGGTCACCCGATGACTGTGGTTGCTGACGTGCTGTCCATCGATGACGCTTTGGCGAAGTTCGACCCGGTGATGGGCCTGGAGGTCCACGTCGAGCTGAACACGAAGTCGAAGATGTTCTGTGGCTGCCCGACCGAGTTCGGCGCCCCGCCGAACACCCAGACCTGCCCGGTCTGCCTCGGCCTGCCGGGCGCGTTGCCGGTGGTGAACGCCCGCGCGGTCGAGTCCGCGATCAAGATCGGCCTCGCGCTGAACTGCGAGATCGCCGAGTGGTGCCGGTTCGCCCGGAAGAACTACTTCTACCCGGACATGCCGAAGAACTTCCAGACCTCGCAGTACGACGAGCCGATCGCCTTCAACGGGTGGACCGAGGTCGTCGTCGACGGGGAGACGTACCGGATCGAGATCGAGCGCGCGCACATGGAGGAGGACACCGGCAAGTCCACCCACGTGGGTGGCGCGACCGGCCGGATCCACGGTGCGTCGCACTCGCTGGTCGACTACAACCGGGCCGGCATCCCGCTGATCGAGATCGTCACCAAGACGATCGAGGTGCCGCCGGCCAAGGCGGCCGCGGTGGCCCGGGCGTACGTGAGCATGTTGCGCGATCTGCTGCTGGCGCTGGAGGTGTCCGACGTACGGATGGACCAGGGATCGCTGCGGTGTGACGCGAACGTGTCGCTGAAGCCGTCGGGTTCCACCTCCTTGGGCACCCGGACCGAGACCAAGAACGTGAACTCGTTCCGCTCGGTCGAGCGCGCGATCACCTACGAGATCACCCGGCAGGCCGCCATCTTGGTTGCCGGGGGCAAGATTTTGCAGGAGACCCGGCACTGGCACGAGGACACCGGGATCACCACCTCGGGCCGGGAGAAGTCGGACGCCGACGACTACCGGTACTTCCCGGAGCCCGACCTGGTGCCGGTCGCCCCGGCGCGCGAGTGGGTCGAGGAGATCCGCGCGACGCTGCCCGAGGCACCGCCGGCCAAGCGGCTGAGGCTGCAGACCGAGTGGGGCTTCACCGACCTGGAGATGCGTGACGTCGTCAACGGCGGCGTGCAGACCCTGATCGAGCAGACCGTCGCCCTCGGCGTGACCCCGGCCGCCGCGAAGAAGTGGTGGCTGGGCGAGCTGGCCCGCGCGGCGAACGAGGCCGGCAAGGACGTCGACGCGCTCGGCGTCGGCCCGGCCGAGATCGCCGAGGTCCAGAAGTTGGTCGACTCCGGTGAGCTGAACGACAAGCTCGCCCGCCAGGTCTTCGACGGCCTGGTCAAGGGCGAGGGCAGCACCACCGAGATCATCGAGAAGCGAGGCCTGAAGCTGGTCTCCGACGACTCGGCCCTGACCGAAGCCGTCGACCGCGCCATCGCGGCCAACCCCGACGTGGTCGAAAAGGTCAAGTCCGGCAAGCCCGCCGCAGCCGGCGCCCTCATCGGCGCCGTCATGAAAGACATGCGAGGCCAAGCAGACGCCGCCAAGGTCCGAGAACTGGTCAACACCAAACTCGGAATCTGACGCAGCGATCAGCACCTGGGCCCGGCCGCCACCACAGCGCCGGGCCCAGCCTCGTCCCCGAGCCTCGTCCCCCCAGCCTCGTCCCCGAGCCTCGTCCCCGAGCCTCGTCCCCGAGCCTCGTCCCCCGAGCCTCGTCCCCCCAGCCTCGTCCCCCCAGCCCCGGCCCCCCAGCCCCGGCCCCCCAGCCCCGGCCCCCCAGCTCCGGCCGACCCGCCGGGGCTGCTCTCGATGGCCCACCACGCCTTCCCTGACCCCAGCGTCAGCGCCCTAGCTCAACCCAGCGCCTCGCGCCTTCCCTGGCCGGAGACCGACCGCCCACCTCACCGCTTTTCCTGGGGTTGGTTAGTTGGTGACCGTGATCCGGAGGATCTTGTCGTCGTCGGGGCGGGTTTCGCCGCGGCCGTCGGTGTTGGAGGTGGTTAGCCAGAGGGAGCCGTCGGGGGCTGGTTCGATGGTGCGGAGGCGGCCGTATTGGCCGGTGAAGAAGGCTACTGGTTCGCCGGTGCGTTTGCCGTTGGCTACCGGGGTTGCCCAGAGGCGTTCGCCGCGCAGGCTGGCCATGAAGATGTTGCCTTGGGCAAAGGCGATTCCGCTCGGTGAGGCGTCGGCGGTTCGCCATTGGGCGATCGGGTCGACCATGCCGTCCAGTTGGCTGATGCCTTCGGCGGCCGGCCAGCCGTAGTTCGCGCCCGGGGTGATCGCGTTCAGCTCGTCCCAGGTGTTCTGCCCGAACTCCGCGGCGTACAACTGCTGCCCGTCGAACGCCAGGCCCTGCACGTTCCGGTGGCCCTTGGAGATCCACATCCGGCCGTCCGGGTTGCCCGGCGCGGCCTTGCCATCGGTGGTGATCCGCAGGACCTTACCGCCGAGCGAGTCGTCGTTCTGCGAGTTCGGCCGGTCGGCGCCGTCACCCGTGCCGACGTACAGGAAGCCGTCCGGGCCGAACTTGATCCGTCCGCCGTTGTGCACAGCCGCCTGCGGAATCCCTTCCAGGATCACCGTGGCGTCGCCGAGCTTGCCGTCGGTGTAGTTCAGCCGCGCGATGCGGTTGTCGTCGCTGCTCGAGTAGTACACGTAGACAAAAGGCCTCGTCGGGTACTGCGGGTCGACCGCGATCCCGAGGAGCCCGCCTTCCGATGATGGGTCGACGTCCGGGACGGTCCCGACCTCGGTGACCTGGTTGCCGACGATCCGCTTGACCTTGCCGGAGTCCCGCTCGGTCACCAGGGCGCTCTTGTCGGGCAGGAACGCCAGCCCCCACGGCACCTCCAGCCCACTCGCCACCACCCCGGCAGCGGCGAGCTGCACCGGCCGGCCGGGCGCAGTACTGGACGGCTGTCCGCCCGTCGGCCCAGCAGGCGAGGAGGTCGACACCGACGGCTGGACGTCTCCGCCCGCGTCAGAACATCCGCCGACCAGCGCCACCGAGGCCACCAACAGCCCGGCCCGAAGTCCCTTACCCATGAGCACCATCCGTCTCCCAGACCGACCCCCAGACCTCCAAGGTATCGACCACTCCAACGCCGCATCGCGCCCCCACGTTATGCGTCCGCCGCACGAACCCCTCCGTCGGGGAGAATAGGCGCCCGAAACGGATCGGCCGTTGGAGGGCTTGTGAGTATCACCAGGCGTACCTTGCTAGCCGGTACTGCGGCCCTGCCGCTGGCCGCGAGTGCCCAGACAGCTGCAGGAGTTGGCCGCCAGACCATGAACGATGCGCACACCGTGAAGACCCTGATCACCGAGCTCATCGAGAAGTACCCCGATGGTGTAGCCCCGATCGTCTCGCTCGGAGATCCCGTACTACGCCAGGTCGCGGAGCCGTTCGACGGCCAAGTGGACGACGACGTCCTGACCGACTTCATCGCCCTGATGCGCCGGACGATGAAGGCAGCACCCGGCGTAGGCCTGGCCGCCCCGCAAATCGGGGTACCGGTGCGCATCGCAGTACTGGAAGATCCTGCCGCCGTCTCACCAGACGTAGCCGAGGCGCGCCACCGGTACCCGTTGGAGTTCTTCACGGCCATCAACCCCGACTACCGCCCCGACGGCCGCAAACGCCGCGGCTTCTACGAAGGCTGCCTGAGCATGCCCGGCTACACCGGCGTAGTGAACCGCCCGTACGCCGTCCACGCCACCTACACCGACGCCACCGGCCACCGCCACCACAAACACTTCACTGGCTGGCAGGCCCGCATCGTCCAACACGAAACCGACCACCTCCGCGGCACCGTCTACGTGGACAAACTAGAACCCCGCTCCCTCTCCACCACCCAGAACTACCTCTCCACCTGGAACGACCCCATCCCCACCCGAGCCGCCCAAACCCTCCGCTTCCACCTCGACCGAGCCTGACCCACCAGCGAATGCATCGCTGGAGCATATGCCGTTGATGCGCTTTGTACGGCTACTTGGTCTGGCCGCAGCTGGCTGAGATCGAGGGCGCAGTGTCCCTTGCCTTGCATGGCGGGGACGATGCCGAGCAGGTAGTGGACAGCTTCAACGTCTTCGAGGTTGAGCCGTGGCGGGCGCGGCTGGCTTCGGCGTATCCGCAGCGCAGCTTTCCGTGAGGTTGCTGGATCCGGATGACTCAATGGGTTGGCGTGTCACGGTGTCGCAGGAGTCTCCGGTGCTTGTTGCTCCGCAGTTCCGGGAGGCGCGTCACGGCGGGTAACGCTTGAGCGATGGGGGCTCCGGTGGTTTGCGGAGCCCCCACGGGGTCAGCTGCCCCAGGTGGGGCGGAGGGGGAAGTGGGCGTTGGCTTGGTCGTCCAGTTTTACTGCTAGGACCTGGTGGAGTTGGGTGTTGTTGCGTTCGAAGCCGACTCGGCAGGCGGCTAGGTAGAGGCCCCAGACCTTGGCGGTGGGGTAGCCGACTTCGGCTACTGCTTCGTCCCAGTGGGTGACCAGGTTTTCGGACCAGGCCTTGAGGGTGAGGGCGTAGTGCTCGCGGAGGTTTTCTTCGTGGCGTACTTCGAAGCCGGCGTCCTGGGCGTCGGCGATGATGCGGCCGGAGCCGATCAGTTCGCCGTCGGGGAAGATGTAGCGGTCGATGAAGGCGCCGGTGGAACGGTAGCGGTTGTCCGGGCGGGTGATGCTGTGGTTCAGGAGGCGACCGCCGGGCTTCAGGCGGTCGAGCAGGAAGCCGAAGTACGACGGGTAGTTGCGGACGCCGATGTGTTCGGTGAGGCCGATCGAGCTGATCGCGTCGAACTCGCGCTCCGAGACGTCGCGGTAGTCGGAGAAGCGGACCTCGGCCAGGTCTTCCAGCCCGTCGCGTTTGATCGCTGCCTGGGCCCACTCGGCCTGCGCGGCCGACAGGGTGACGCCCACGGCCTTCACGCCGTACTCGCGGGCGGCGTGCCGGACCATGCCGCCCCAGCCGCAGCCGACGTCCAGCAGACGCTGGCCGGGCTTCAGGTTGAGCTTGCGGGCGACCAGGTCGTACTTCTCGAACTGCGCCTGCTCGAGCGTCGCGTCGGCGGTCGGGTAGACGGCGCAGGTGTACGTCATCGACGGGCCGAGGATGTACTCGTAGAAGGTGTTCGAGACGTCGTAGTGATGGTGGATCGCGGCTTTGTCACGGGCCTTCGAGTGGCGCAGGCCCTCGAAGGTGCGGCGCCACTTGGGCAGGTGCTCCTGCGGTGGCGGGGGCGGCGGCTTGAGGTGGCTCCAGCCGAGGCCGCGGACGATGCGCAATGCTTCCGCCGGGGTCGGGCGCTCGAAATGGAGGTGATTGAGCATCATCTTCATCAGGTCGTACGGGTTGCCGGGATGGCTGCCCTCGATCTCCAGGTCGCCCTGGACGTAGGCGCGCACCATGCCCAGGTCACCGGGAGCCGTCAGCACGTAGGACAGACCCCGCTCGGTCGCCAGGTGCATGTGGATCGGCGAGTCCTCGGGCCCGGTCGCGCTGCCGTCGTAGGCGGTGAAACGGAAGGGAAGACCTTCCGGGGCCACCGCCGTGAGCGCTCCTGCGATCGATACCTGCGTCGGGATCGTTGCCGTCATCGGCGCGTCACCGCCTTCTCGTAGAGCCCGGTGAGCCGGGCATCGGGGTCATAGCGTTCCTTCACCTTTGTCAGGGCCGGAACGTTGTAGAGCCGGTCGAAGGTCTCCCGGTCGTAGTAGGCGTCGGAGTACAAGGACTTGTGGCCGTCGAAGTCGGCGACGGCCGCCTCGATCCGCCGGTTCACGTCACCGTCTTCGGCGCCCGGGGCGATCGGCACGGTGCCCCAGAAGCCGACGTTCACATAGGTTTCGCCGGCCGCGAGGGGGTACAACGGCCAAGGCTCGGCGGATCGCAGTCGCAGGGGGCACAGCCAGACCGGCCGCATCCCCACCTCGGCGTCGAACCAGCGCAGGAAGCCGGCCAGCCGCGAGGCCGGGATCTCGACGTCCTGGACGACCCGCTCGCGGTCGGGGTTGCCGCGCCGCCGATTGAGCCGGGCGGCGAACTGATGACGGTTCTCGAAGCCGATGATCTTGTGGTAGACGTCGCTGCGCCGCAGCCGGCGCGGCCAGATCCGCCGTACATAAGGGTTCTGCGCGCCGAACGCCGCCGAGCACCAGAACCAGTCGGTGTCCCAGCGCCACAGGTAGTCGTGCGCCGTCAGAGCATCGGTTGATCGCTGCTGAATCGAGCGATAGAAGATCTGCTGCCCGGTGTAGTCGCTGACCTGTACTGCGGTATCGCTGTTCCGCCCCAACGTCAGATAGGCCTCGTCAGGGCTGAACGCCACGCCGTCGACGAAGTGCACCGGCTCGCCGCCATACGTGCCGTCGGCAACGATCGACTCGATCGCCGGGCCGAGCTCGTCCAGGCCGAGCCGCACATGCCGCAGCGCGACGTACGGCGAGATGCGGTCGAGCTCGATCCGGAGTCTGGTGGCGTAACCGAGGGAGCCGTAGGAGTTCGGGAAGGTGCGGAACAGCTCGGCATGTTCGCCGTCGGGGCGGGCGGTGACGATCTCGCCCGCGCCGGTCAGGATGTCCATCTCCAGCACCGACTCGTGGGGCAGACCGGCCCGGTACGACGAGGACTCGATCCCGAGGCCCGTCACGGCGCCACCAAGCGTGATCGTGCGCAACTGCGGCACCACCATCGGCACCAGCCCGTGGGGCAGGGTCGCCGCGACCAGGTCTTCGTACGTGCACATGCCCTGGACATCGGCGGTGCGGCCGGCCGGGTCCACCGAGATCACCCCGGTCAGCCCGGACACGTCCAGGCCCGGTGTTTCTACCGCCGTTCTGGGGCGAAACAGGTTCGAACTGCGCTTCGCGAGGCGGACCGGAGCTCCCGCCGGAATGCGCTGATAGGACGATCTCAGCCGTCCCACGGCCTGATCGTGATCGAGAGTCGAGGCTAAAGCCGATGTCGATGGCACCTGTTCAGAGTACGACGGGAAGCCGTCTCCGGCACCGAATTCTCACTGCACTCCCACTGCACCTGAAGTGCACTTCAGCACCACAGCGTCAGTGGTCCTACCCGGGGTGGAGATTTTCTTCCGGCCCGATGTCGAGGTGGTGCCCTGGGCTCCGACGTACCGGCGGAGAGACCCGGAGAAGGAGAACTCGATGATCGATCTGCAACCCGCCTGTCACCAGCTGGGCGAGCTCGTCATGGGCATCACGGACGAGCAACTCGCCAACAGCACGCCGTGCACGGAGTACACCGTGCGGGAGCTGCTCGACCATGTGGACGGAGGCGCCCGCGGTTTCGCGGAGGCCGCCGGAGCCGAGGTCACCGACGCCGCCCTGGCCTTCGACGGAGAGTGGCGGGAAGCCTTTGGGCACCGGCTGCTGGTTCTGGCCAAGGCCTGGGACGACCCGGCCGTCTGGGCTGGGGAGTCCGATCAGGGCGGACTGAAGCTCCCGAACGAGACGTGGGGCCGGATCGCGCTGACCGAGGTCGTGGTGCACGGCTGGGACCTGGCGAAAGCCACCGGGCTGCCGTACGAACTGCCCGCCGAAACAGTGCGGGCCTGTTACGAGCACGTGGCCGGATTCCTCGACCAGCCGCCGGTTCCCGAACTGTGGGCGGCTCCGACCGATGTCCCGGCCCAGGCACCGCTGATGGATCGGCTGGTCGGAATCACCGGCCGGCGGCCGTAGCCGAGGTCGTAGTACGAAACTGTCCTGAGGTGCGAGTAAGTTGCGGAGCATGGCTGATTTGGTGAAGACCTTGCTGCCGTGGAAGGACCCCGAGGACTTTCTCGGCGGGCTCCCGGCAGGGATCGATGCGCGGTACTACGCCGGTGGCGAGCGTCCCGCGCTGGACGCGATCGAGTTCTACGTGCCCAGTTACATGGGCTCGTCGGAGGTCGTCGAGGTGATCGCCGAGATGCCCGCGCTGAAGGTCGTCCAGACCCAGACGGCCGGCTTCGAGAACGTGCTGCCGCACCTGCGGGAGGGAGTCACCTTGTGCAACGCGCGGGGTGTGCACGACGCCTCGACGGCTGAGCTGGCGGTCGGGCTGATCCTGGCGTCGTACCGGCGGTTGCCGCGCGCGGTGAAGAACCAGGAGCGCGGCGAGTGGCCGTCGTCGTACCAGGAGCTGGACGATTCGCTGGCCGACCGGACCGTGCTGATCCTCGGCTACGGCTCGATCGGTGAGGCGCTGGAGCGGCGGCTGGACGGGTTCGAGTGTGACGTCATCCGGGTGGCGAGGCGGCCGCGCGACGGCGTCCACCCGATCACGGATCTGCCAGAGCTGCTGCCACGCGCGGATGTCGTCGTGCTGCTCACGCCCGCGACCGACGAGACGCGGGGGATGGTCGATGCCAAGTTCCTGGCGCAGCTGAAGGACGGCGCGTTGCTGATCAACGTGGCGCGCGGCGTCATCGTCGACACCGACGCGCTGGTCGCCGAGCTGTCCACCGAGCGGATCCGGGCCGCCCTGGACGTGACCGACCCCGAACCGCTGCCCGCCGGCCATCCACTGTGGTCGGCTCCGAACGTCCTGATCAATCCGCACCGCGGTGGTGCCTCGACGGCGTTCTCGCCGCGGGTCGCCCGGCTGGTGCGGGCCCAACTCGAGCGCTATGCCAATGGTGAACCGCTGATCAACGTAGTCGCGGGGCCGCCGCGCTAACCAAACCTGTGGCGCGGCGGCGGCCGTGCCGACGATGGAGGAGGACAAAGATGTCCAACGCCGTACTGCTGATCGGAACCAAGAAGGGTCTCTGGATCGGCCGCAGCGACGCCGAGCGCCGGAAGTGGACGCTCGACGGCCCGCAGTTCGAGATGCAGGGGGTCTACTCCGTCGGCATCGACACCCGCGGCGAACGGCCGCGCCTGTTCGCCGGCGGCACCAGCGAGCACTGGGGTCCGGCTGTCTTCCATTCCGACGACCTCGGGCAGACCTGGGACGAGCCACCAGAGGGCTCGATCGGGTTCCCGGCCGACGCCGACGCGTCGCTCGAACGCGTGTGGCAGATCCAGCCGGCGCCGGCCGACCAGCCCGGCGTCGTGTACGCCGGTGCGCAGCCGTCCTCCCTGTGGAGGTCGACCGACGGGGGAGTCCGGTTCGAGCTGGTTCGCGCGCTCTGGGATCACCCGCATCGCAAGGACTGGGGTGCTGGCTTCGGCGGCCAGGCGATCCACACTGTGCTGCCGCATCCCACCGATCCCCACCGCATGAGCGTGGCGATGTCGACCGGCGGGGTCTACCAGACGGCCGACGGTGGTGAGTCGTGGAAACCGGCGAACAACGGGATCAAGGCGTACTTCATGCCCGACCCGGATCCCGAGTTCGGTCAGTGCGTCCACAAGCTGGCGGCGCATCCCGACGTACCGGAGCGGCTGTTCGCGCAGAACCACCATGGCGTCTACCGTTCCGACGACGGTGGTGCGATCTGGAAGTCGATCGCGGACGGGCTGCCGTCGGACTTCGGCTTCCCGATCGTGGTGCATCCGCACGAGCCGGAGACCGTGTACGTCTTCCCGCTGATCGCGGATGGCAACAGGATTCCGACCGACGCGAAGTGCCGGGTCTACCGCTCCCGCGATGCCGGCTCGACCTGGGAAGCGCTGACGACCGGCCTGCCCGATGTTCCGTCGTACGCGCCTGTACTGCGAGACGCGCTGTGCGTTGACCAGGCGGACCCGGCTGGGGTTTATGTCGGGACGCGGGACGGGTGTGTCTACGCGAGCGCCGATGCCGGTGACACCTGGGCCGAGGTGGCGCGCCATCTTCCCGACGTACTGACTGTGCGGGCCGCGGTGGTGGACTGATGTCTGTGCACGTGAAGCTTCCGACGGTGTTGAGACCGTTCGCCGGGGGAGTGGAGCGGGTGGAGATCGACGTACCGGGTGAGCCGACCGTCGGTGCGGTGTTCGCCGCGCTGGAGGCGGAGCATCCGGCGTTGCGCCGGCGGCTGACGGACGACCAGGGCGCGCTGCGCCGGCACGTCAACGTCTTCCTAGGCAACGACAACATCCGCGACCTCAACGCACTCGACACCACTCTGTCCGACGGCGACGAACTCCTCATCCTCCCCAGCGTCGCGGGCGGCTGACAGCCCCTGGGCGAGGGGCGGATAGCAGGTGGCGCCGACGGGCTGCGGATAGCGGGCAAGGCGGGTCTGCGGGAAGCGGGCGAGGCGGGCCGGCGGGTGTGCGGGAAGCGGCCGAGTGGGACGGCGGGGCTTTGGGTTAGCGGATCTGGGGTGCGGGAGTGGTTGCTGGGTGAGGCCATCCAGGCACGGTGGATGGCCTCGGGCGGCTACTGCGCGGCGACCCAGCCGTAGATGTTGCCGGGGCGGCCGGCTGCCTTGGCGCGGGTCGGGTCGAACGGGCCGTGCTTGCGGACGGCGTTGTTGGAGTTGCCTTCGACGGTGCTGATCCTGCCGTTGCCGACCGCAACGACTACGCCGGTGTGCACGCTGGTGCTGGTGTTCTGCGGACCGGTTCCGTAGAGCACGATGTCACCCGGTTGCATGCCGGTGTTGGTCGAGTGGGCCCGGCCTTTGTTCCGGCCTCAGGTGTAGATGTCACCGGTGAAGCCGTAGTTGGGGATGGTGATGCCGGCCTTGCGCCACGTCCAGGTGGCGAAGTGGGCGCACCACGCCTGGCACGGCCCGTACGGGTTGCAGTTGCTGCCAGGTGGCGTCTCGCCCTGGCCGATCTGGCTGTTGGCGGCGTCTGTGGTGTGTAGGAGACACACGCCACCCCCCAGGGCCCGCCTCGCAGCGGCGTGAGCTGCTCGGCTCCCACAATCTGTTATATAACTACCAAAATGCGCAACTGATGGTAATTCTTTAACTAGGAATGTACTGAACAGGGGGTCGGGAGTCTCGCCGGGCCAACGCTCTTACAGTGAGCGGTATGCCGAACACGCCTGATATCAAGCCGCGGAGCCGCACTGTCACGGACGGTCTGGAGGCGACTGCCTCGCGGGGCATGTTGCGCGCCGTCGGGATGGGTGACGACGACTGGGTCAAGCCGCAGATCGGGGTCGCCTCGAGCTGGAACGAGATCACCCCGTGCAACCTCTCGCTGGATCGCCTCGCGAAGGCGGTCAAGGACGGTGTGCACGCGGCCGGCGGCTACCCGCTGGAGTTCGGCACGATCAGCGTGTCGGACGGCATCTCGATGGGCCACGTCGGCATGCACTACTCGCTGGTCAGCCGGGAGATCATCGCCGACTCGGTCGAGACGGTGATGGAGGCCGAGCGGCTCGACGGCTCGGTCCTGCTGGCCGGCTGCGACAAGTCGCTGCCCGGCATGCTGATGGCCGCCGCGCGTCTGGATCTCGCGAGCGTCTTCCTGTACGCCGGTTCGATCATGCCGGGCAAGCTGGGCGACAAGGAAGTCACCATCATCGATGCGTTCGAGGCGGTCGGCGCCTGTGTTCGCGGGCTGATCACGCGCGAAGAGGTCGATGCTGTCGAGCGGGCGATCTGTCCCGGTGAGGGTGCGTGCGGTGGCATGTACACCGCGAACACGATGGCGTCCGCGGCCGAGGCGCTCGGGATGTCGCTGCCCGGTTCGGCGGCTCCGCCCGCGGTCGACCGGCGGCGCGACGGGTTCGCCCGCAGGTCGGGCGAGGCGGTGGTGAACCTGCTGGCCAAGGGGATCACGGCTCGCCAGATCCTCACCAAGGAGGCGTTCGAGAACGCGATCGCCGTGGTGATGGCGCTCGGCGGCTCGACCAACGCGGTGCTGCACCTGCTCGCGATCGCCCGCGAGGCCGAGGTCGATCTGACCCTCGACGACTTCAACCGGGTCGGCGACAAGGTCCCGCACCTGGGCGACCTGAAGCCGTTCGGCCGGTACGTGATGACCGATGTCGACCGGGTCGGCGGCATCCCGGTCGTGATGCGGGCGCTGCTCGACGCCGGTCTGCTGCACGGCGACTGCCTCACGGTGACCGGCAAGACGATGGCGGAGAACCTCGCCGACATCGCCCCGCCGGACGTCGACGGAACGATCATCCGCGCGCTCGACAAGCCGATCCACGGCACCGGCGGGATCACCATCCTGCACGGCTCGCTGGCGCCCGAGGGTGCGGTCGTGAAGAGCGCCGGCTTCGACTCGGATGTCTTCGAAGGTACTGCGCGGGTCTTCGACGGCGAGCGCGGTGCCATGGACGCCGTCGGTTCGTTGAAGGCCGGTGACGTCGTGGTGATCCGCTATGAGGGTCCCAAGGGCGGCCCGGGGATGCGCGAGATGCTCGCTGTCACCGGTGCGATCAAGGGCGCGGGCCTCGGCAAGGACGTGCTGTTGCTGACCGACGGCCGCTTCTCCGGCGGTACTACGGGCCTGTGTGTCGGCCACGTCGCGCCCGAGGCCGTCGACGGCGGCCCGATCGCGTTCGTCCGCGACGGCGACCGGATCACCCTGGACGTCAAGAACCGCACCCTCGAGCTGCACGTCGAGCCCGAGGAGCTCGAGCGTCGGGCCGTCGGCTGGATCCCCAAGGAGCCCGCGATCACCAAGGGCGTGCTCGGCAAGTACCGCCGCCTGGTCACCTCCGCCTCCCAGGGAGCCGTCTGCATCTGAGGAGTCCAGTGCCTGCGGCACCCGTCCGTAGGTGCCCGTCCGCCCCTCGAGCACCAGGTCTTAGACTGGGTCCGTACGTAAGACGGTGATCTCGGATGTCGAGATGGAACTGTGCCGGGCTTGACCGGGTCGAGGGGAGTCGGCAATGGTGACTGCATGCGATCGATTCTTCTCGTACTTGTGCGGCGCGCCGACTGACGCGACCACCGAGTCGAGCGCGCCCCCTCAGCCCACCCGGCGGAGGGGGCGTTTTCTTTTGTGCAGCACTAGATTTCACGGCAGTGACGACCGAGGGAAGGCACCATGAGTGAGCAGCTGACCGGGGCACAGGCTCTGATCCGCGCACTGGAACATGCCGGAGTGGACACCGTCTTCGGCATTCCGGGCGGCGCGATCCTCCCGGCGTACGACCCGATGCTCGACTCGACCCAGATCCGCCACATCCTGGTACGTCACGAGCAGGGCGCCGGCCACGCCGCCCAGGGCTACGCCTCCGCGACCGGCAAGACCGGCGTCTGCATGGCGACCTCCGGGCCGGGCGCGACCAACCTGGTGACCCCGATCGCCGACGCCTACATGGACTCGGTGCCGATGGTCGCGATCACCGGCCAGGTGGCCAGCGCGGCGATCGGGACGGACGCCTTCCAGGAGGCCGACATCCGCGGCATCACGATGCCGATCACCAAGCACAACTTCCTGGTCAACGACCCCAACGACATCGCCAGCACGATCGCCGAGGCCTTCCACATCGCCTCCACCGGCCGTCCCGGTCCGGTGCTGGTCGACGTGACCAAGGACGCGATGCAGGCCAAGGTCGACTTCCGCTGGCCGACCGAGCTCTCGCTGCCCGGCTACCGCCCGGTGACCCGCCCGCACCCCAAGCAGGTGCGCGAGGCGGCCCGGATGATCGCCGCCGCGGAGAAGCCGGTCCTGTACGTCGGCGGCGGCGTGATCCGGGCGAAGGCGTGCGCCGAGCTGAAGCAGCTCGCCGAGCAGCTCGGCATCCCGGTGGTCACCACCCTGATGGCGCGCGGCGCGTTGCCCGACTCGCACGAGCTGCACTTCGGTATGCCGGGTATGCACGGCTCGGTCTCGGCGGTCGGCGCGCTGCAGCGGTCCGACCTGCTGATCTGCCTGGGCGCGCGGTTCGACGACCGGGTGACCGGCAAGCTGGACTCGTTCGCTCCCGAGGCGAAGGTGATCCACGCGGACATCGACCCGGCCGAGATCGGCAAGAACCGGCACGCCGACGTGCCGATCGTGGGTGACTGCAAAGAGGTCATCGTCGACCTGATCGCCGCGCTGAACAGCGAGATCGCGAGCAGCGGCCGGACCCCGGACTACTCCGCCTGGCGCGGCCTGCTCGACTCGGTCAAGGCGAAGTACCCGGTCGGGTACGACGAGCCGGAGGACGGCAGCCTCTCCCCGCAGTACGTGATCCAGCGGATCGGCCAGATCGCCGGACCGGACGCGATCTACACCAGCGGCGTCGGCCAGCACCAGATGTGGGCGGCTCACTACCTCCCGTTCGAGAAGCCGCTGCACTGGCTGAACTCCGGCGGCCTCGGCACGATGGGGTACTCCGTGCCCGCGGCGATGGGCGCGAAGGTCGCGCGGCCCGACAAGACCGTCTGGGCGATCGACGGTGACGGCTGCTTCCAGATGACGAACCAGGAACTGGTCACCTGCGCGCTGGAGGGCATCCCGATCAAAGTCGCGGTGATCAACAACCAGTCGCTGGGTATGGTCCGGCAGTGGCAGACGCTGTTCTACGACAAGCGGTACTCCAACACCGACCTGCACTCGGCCCGGATCCCCGACTTCGCCAAGCTGGCCGAGGCGATGGGCGGCGTCGGGCTGCGCTGCTCCGACAAGGAGTCGGTCGACGCCACCATCGACAAGGCGATGTCGGTCACCGACCAGCCGGTCGTGGTCGACTTCGTCGTGCACCGGGACGCGATGGTCTGGCCGATGGTTGCCGCCGGCACCAGTAACGACGACATCCAGATCGCCCGCGACATGGCGCCGAAGTGGGACGGGGAGGAGCTGTAATGTCGAAACACACCTTGAGCATCCTGGTCGAGAACAAGCACGGTGTGCTGGCTCGCGTCGCCGCCCTCATCTCGCGCCGCGGATTCAACATCGACTCGCTGGCCGTCGGTCCGACCGAGCACCCCGAGGTGTCCCGGATGACCATCGCGGTCAGCGTCGACGAGCAGCCGCTGGAGCAGATCACCAAGCAGCTGAACAAGCTGGTGAACGTGATCAAGATCGTCGAGCTCGAGCCGACCGCCACCGTGCAGCGCGAACTGCTGCTGGTGAAGGTCAAGGCGGACACCCTGAGCAGGGGGCAGGTGCTGGAGACCGTCCAGCTGTTCCGTGCGAAAGTGGTGGACGTCGCTCCGGACGCGATCACCATCGAGGCCACCGGTAATCCCGAGAAGCTCGAAGCCATGCTCCGGGTGCTGGAACCCTTCGGCGTCCGCGAGCTGGTCCAGTCCGGCATGGTCGCGATCGGCCGGGGCAGCCGCTCCATCTCCGACCGCACCCTGCGCCCGGTCCCGGTCCCGCCACCGCACGTGGCTTCCGGAGCCCCGGCCCTGCAGGCCCGCCCAGCCGGTGCTGCGGCTCCCGCACCGGCTCCCGCCCCAGCTTCTGCAGCGGCCGGCGCTCAGGCCGGCTCCGCGTCCCACCCGGTGCCGGCGCCGCCGCCGGGCCACCGTCCCGCCCCGGCCCGCCAGGCCTGACCCCCAAACTCAAAACAGCAAAACCAAGGAGACGAGCTCCCAGTGGCAGCAGAAATGTTCTACGACGACAACGCCGACCTGTCGGTGATCCAGGGCCGCAACGTGGCCGTGCTCGGCTTCGGCAGCCAGGGCCACGCCCACGCGCTGTCCCTGCGCGACTCCGGCGTCGACGTCCGCGTCGGCCTGCCGGAGGGCTCGAAGAGCCGCGCCAAGGCCGAGGCGCAGGGCCTGCGGGTGCTCACCCCGTTCGAGGCGTGCGAGGAGGCCGACGTCATCGTCGTGCTCGCCCCGGACCCGGCGCAGCGCTCCCTGTACAAGGAGGCCATCGAGCCGAACCTGGTGGACGGCGACGCGCTCGTCTTCGGCCACGGCTTCAACATCCGGTTCGGCTACATCAAGCCGCCGGCCGGCGTGGACGTCTTCATGGTCGCCCCGAAGGGCCCCGGTCACCTGGTCCGCCGTGAGTTCAGCGAGGGCCGCGGCGTGCCCGTGCTCGTCGCGGTCGAGCAGGACGCCTCCGGCAAGGCCTGGGACCTCGCGCTGTCCTACGCCAAGGGCATCGGCGGCCTGCGGGCCGGCGGTATCAAGACCACCTTCACCGAGGAGACCGAGACCGACCTGTTCGGTGAGCAGGCGGTGCTCTGCGGTGGTGTCTCCGCGCTGATCCAGTCCGGGTTCGAGGTGCTGACCGAGGCCGGCTACCAGCCCGAGGTCGCGTACTTCGAGTGCCTGCACGAGCTCAAGCTGATCGTCGACCTGATCTACGAAGGCGGCATCGCCAAGCAGCGCTGGTCGGTCTCCGACACCGCGGAGTACGGCGACTACGTGTCCGGCCCGCGGATCATCGACGCGTCGGTGAAGCAGCGGATGGTCGACGTGCTGGCCGACATCAAGGACGGCACCTTCGCGGCCCGCTTCATCGCCGACCAGGACGCCGGCGCGCCCGAGTTCGCCGAGTTCCGCAAGAAGAGCGAGGAGCACCCGATCGAGGCCGTCGGCAAGGAGTTGCGCGGTCTGATGGCTTGGGTCAAGTCGCACGACGACGACTACGTCGAGGGCACCTCCGCCCGCTGACCGTAGTACCGGTAGCTTCCAGCCGAAACGCGTCCGGGTCGCCCTCGTGGGTGGCCCGGACGTCGGCATTGTTTGACACAATCGGTGCTGGCGGTGCGCAGCGAGTGATCGGGGGAGTCGATGGTGGACAGCGGCAGGCGTGAGCTGCCGAGGCCGCCCCGACGCGTCCCGCCCGGACAGCCTTCGCAGCTGACCTCGATCGAGGCGCCGCGACCAAGGCCGGCCGCTGCCACGCCGGCCGAGCCGCCGTTGCCGCCGAAGTTCCGGCTGCGCTTCGTGTTGCCGCTGGTCGTGTTCGTGCTCGTCCTGGGTGCGGGCGCCGGGTGGTTGGTGCGTCAGAACAGCCTGACCCTCGACACGGCGGAGGTGCTCGAGACCGCCGGCCCGAGCGTCGTCAAGGTGCTTGCGACGACTTGCGAGGGCACCGGCGTCGCCAGCGGCGTACTGCTCGCCGACGGGCTGGTGCTGACCGCCTCCTCCTCGATCAAGCAGCCGATGTCCGTCGCGCTGGTGACCAACACCGGCGAGGTTCGCCCGGCCAATGTGCTCGGCAGCAGCACGGACGGCGTCGCCGTACTGCGGATGGTCGGTCAACTGCCCGGGAAGGCTCAGCTCGCCCCGAAGGATCCACCAGCCGCTGCCGAGCGGGCCGTCGTGGCCTACATCGCCAACGGGTTGCAGACGATCCAGTTGCTCGGCCCGTCAGAGGCGCCGACGCCGCTTACCAACGTGCTGAACGCGACGAAGCTCGGTGCCCCGGCCCTGGACAGCAAGGGTCGCGTGGTCGGCCTGATCACCGGCGACACGGTTCCCGCCGCCAAGATCGTCCCGCTCGGCAAACTCCGTCAGTACGCCGGTACCGGGCAGCCCGGCATCACGCCGGAGCCGGGCGGCAAATGCCCACGCTCGCGCGGCCCGCAGCTCCCGATCGTCCCCGAGTTGGCGGTGGCCAACACGCCAGTGGCCGGTGAGGCTCAGAAGCTGCTGGGGAACTACCTGACCGCGACGAACAAGCACGACTTCGCGGCGGTCCAGCAGTACTACTCGAAAGCGCTGGCCCGCTACCTGACCGAGAAGCGGGACCGCGACAACCACCAGACGTCGTACCTGTTCGGGGCCCGGATCATCGAGGTGACCCAGCCCGGTGCCGAGGTGAACGCCCGGATGACCTACACCGCGCTGTTCTCGCCGAACAGTCCCGGGGCCCAGGGCCAGACCTGCCACCGGCTCGACAAGCGGTACCGGCTGGTCCGCGAGAACGGCCGGCTGGTGATCGACTCGGCGCCCGCCGTCCAGCCGCTGCGTGCCTGCGACTGAGATGAGACCCAGCGGGCGGCCGGATCCGCGACCAGGTAACATCGTGACCAGCGGGCACAGCGCTGTGCTCTGACTTTCGAGCACCCAACCGCTTCCGCAGGAGATGTCTCCATGACAGTCGCAGCCCGACCCGTCGTCCTGATCGCCGAAGAACTCTCCCCGGCCACCGTCGAGGCGCTCGGCCCCGACTTCGAGATCCGGCACGCCAACGGCGCCGACCGCGCCGAGCTGATCCCGGCCATCGCCGACGTCGACGCCATCCTGATCCGCAGCGCCACCAAGGTGGACGCCGAGGCGCTGGCCGCCGCCAAGAAGCTGAAGGTCGTCGCCCGGGCCGGTGTCGGCCTGGACAACGTCGACGTCAAGGCCGCCACCCAGGCCGGCGTGATGGTGGTCAACGCGCCGACCTCCAACATCGTCAGTGCCGCCGAGCTGGCCGTCGCGCTGCTGCTGGCCGCCGCCCGCCGGATCCCGGCCGCCGACCTGTCGCTGAAGAACGGCGAGTGGAAGCGCAGCAAGTACTCCGGTGTCGAGCTGTTCGAGAAGACCGTCGGCATCGTCGGCCTGGGCAAGATCGGCGTCCTGGTCGCCCAGCGGCTGGCCGCCTTCGGCATGAACGTGATCGCCTACGACCCGTACGTGCAGGCCGGCCGCGCTGCCCAGATGGGCGTCCGGCTCGCGTCGCTGGACGAGCTGCTGGCCGCGTCCGACTTCATCTCCGTGCACCTGCCGAAGACGCCGGAGACGATCGGTCTGATCGGTGACGAGCAGCTGCACAAGGTCAAGCCCGAGGTCATCATCGTCAACGCCGCTCGCGGCGGCATCGTCGACGAGCAGGCGCTGTACTCCGCGCTGAAGGAAGGCCGGGTCGCCGCGGCCGGCCTGGACGTGTTCGCCAAGGAGCCGTGCACCGACTCCCCGCTGTTCGAGTTCGAGAACGTGGTCGCCACCCCGCATCTGGGCGCGTCCACCGACGAGGCGCAGGAGAAGGCCGGGATCGCGGTCGCCAAGTCCGTCCGGCTCGCGCTGTCCGGTGAACTCGTCCCCGACGCGGTCAACGTCCAGGGCGGGGTCATCGCCGAGGACGTCCGCCCGGGCATCTCCCTGACCGAGAAGCTCGGCCGCATCTTCACGGCGCTGGCCGGTGGGGTCGCGCAGCAGCTCGACGTCGAGGTCCGCGGCGAGATCACGCAGTACGACGTGAAGGTGCTCGAGCTGGCCGCGCTGAAGGGTGTGTTCGCCGACGTCGTCGAGGACAACGTCTCCTACGTGAACGCCCCGCTGCTCGCGGCCGAGCGTGGCCTCGAGGTCCGTCTCCTCACCGACCACGACAGCCCGGAGCACCGCAACCTGATCACCCTGCGCGGCACGCTTGCCGACGGCGGCCAGGTGTCCGTGTCCGGCACCCTGGTCGGCGTCAAGCAGTCCGAGCGGCTGGTCGAGATCGACGGCTTCGACCTCGAGGTCGAGCTCGCGGCGCACCTGGCGTTCCTCAGCTACGAGGACCGCCCGGGCATCGTCGGCGCCGTTGGCCGGATCCTTGGTGAGTCCGACATCAACATCGCCGGCATGCAGGTCAGCCGCGACCGCAAGGGCGGCAAGGCGCTGGTCGCGCTGAGCGTCGACTCCACCATCCCGACCACGGTCCTGGACGACATCGCCACCGCGGTACAGGCCGACACCGCCCGGGCCGTCGACCTCGAGGTCTGAAGCCCGTTCGATTCACCCCGGGGCTGGCTGATGACCCCGGGGTGAGGGCACACTGGAACGGATCTTTCTCGGCGCGCGCGTCCTGGAACTGATCGCAGGATCCGGCCTGCCGCCCGCAGGCGCATGGCGGCCGGCCAGGGCCCGAGCCCTCCCACCCGGGAGCGCGCTCGGGCCCACCTGCATTTCCCGGGCGGTGCGGACGGTTTCAGCGCTTGGTGGCGAGCAGGACCGCGGCGTCGGTGGCGACCATGATCTCGACGGTGGTGAAGCGCTTGTCCTGGAGCCATTCCTGGCGCAGCGTGTCGACCCGGCCCTCGTACATCGGCGGCCACACGGCCGACGGGGTGAAGTCGTCCAGGACGACGAAGCCGCCGGGCTCGACCGCCTCGGCGATCACGTCGCGGGCCGAGAGCTTGGCCTCGCGGGCGTCGACGAACAGCAGGGAGAACGGGCCGCGTTCGATCAGGGCCGTCCAGTCCGCCGACAGCACCTCGATCCGGCCGTCGTCGGCGAAGAGTTCCTTGACCACCTGGGCCAGTTGGGGGTCACTCTCGGCGGTGACGATCTTGGTGTCGTCCGTCGCGCCGTGCCGCAGCCAGGCCGAGCCGACGCCGCAGCCGGTACCGACCTCGCCGAGGGTTCCGGTCCGGGACGCCGCCAAGGTGGCGAGCAGCCGGCCGGTCTCGTTGCGGGTCGCGCTGACGAATCCGCGCCGGCCGGACAGGCTGAGGGCCGCGGAAACCAGCGGTGGCAGTTCTGGGGGAGCACTCACCGCCTGAGAGTTGCACAGCATCGGCCCAGCCGTGTCACTGGCATCTCACATTGCGGGACAGAGTGCCCGCATTGTGGCGAGATAGTCGGACGTCAGAGTATCTTCGGACCCATCATGCAGTTCGTGGTACGCCTTATTCGCTGCCGCGCCGGGGTCCGCTGAGGCCGACCTCCCCGGCGCGGGTTTCGGCGTACCTCCCGCCCGGTAGTGCCAGTCGTCGGCCGTTTGTGACAAGCACCAGACCAAACGGGAGACAGCATGTACGACATGTATCCGGCTAGCTGGCAGGTTGTCGACGGACGCGAGCGCAAAGCCGCCCGCCGTCGCCGCCCCGCTCCGCGCAAGGCCGAGACCCAACCAGTCCAAGAGGCCATGAACCGCCGCGACAACGGGGGAGAACCCAAGAAGTGAGCAGCAAGCTCGAGTCATCAAAGAAGGCTTTCAAGCTGGCGGTTGTCGGTGGCGACGGGATCGGTCCCGAGGTCACGGTCGAGGCGCTCAAGGTGCTCGACGCGGTCAGCGCGAACCTCGGCGTCACGTTCGAGCGCACGGAGTACGACCTGGGCGCGAAGCGCTGGCACGCCACCGGCGAGACGCTGCCGGACGCCGAGCTCCAGGAGATCCGCGGCCACGACGCGATCCTGCTCGGCGCGATCGGCGACCCGACGGTGCCGTCCGGCATCCTCGAGCGGAACCTGCTGCTCAAGCTGCGGTTCACCCTCGACCACTACGTCAACCTGCGGCCGTCGAAGATCTACCCGTCCGTCGGCTCCCCGCTGGCGAACCCGGGCGAGGTCGACTTCGTCGTCGTCCGCGAGGGCACCGAGGGTCCGTACACCGGCAACGGCGGCGCCCTGCGCGCCGGTACGCCGGCCGAGATCGCCACCGAGGTCTCGGTCAACACCGCCTACGGCGTGGAGCGGGTGGTCCGGGACGCGTTCGCCCGGGCCCAGGCGCGGCCGCGCAAGAAGCTGACGCTGGTGCACAAGACCAATGTGCTCGCGTACGCCGGTTCGCTGTGGAAGCGGACCGTCGACGCGGTCGCGACCGAGTTCCCGGAGGTGACGGTCGACTACCAGCACGTGGACGCGGCGACCATTTTCCTGGTCACCGACCCGGCCCGGTTCGACGTGATCGTCACCGACAACCTGTTCGGCGACATCATCACCGACCTGGCCGCCGCGATCAGCGGTGGGATCGGGCTGGCCGCGAGCGCCAACATCAACCCGGAAAAGACCGCGCCGAGCATGTTCGAGCCCGTGCACGGCTCGGCTCCGGACATCGCCGGTCAGCAGAAGGCCGACCCGACGGCGGCCATCCTGTCCGCCGCGCTGCTGTGCGACCACCTCGGCCTGACCGAGGCCGCGGCCGCGATCGAGGCTGCCGTGACGGCCGACATCGAGGAGCGCACCGGCGCGCCGCGGACCACCGCGGAGATCGGTGACGCGATCGCCAAGCGCGCGGCCGGCTGAGCTGATGGACTCGTACGACGCCCGCCCGGCCGGCGCCACCCGGCGCCGGGGCCGCGGCGAGAGACTTCAGCACGCTCGCCTGACCACTTCGCCAAGAGGTACGGTGCGGATATGAGCGCGGATTTGCAGTTCACCGTTGAGCCAAACACCCAACCGGCCAGCGACGACCAGCGCGCCCAGATCCTGGCGAACCCAGGATTCGGGCAGCACTTCTCCGACCACATGGCGATCGCCACCTGGACTTCGGAGTTCGGCTGGCACGACGCGAGGATCACCGCCTTCGGGCCGCTGGAGCTGTCTCCGGCGACCTCGGTGTTCCACTACGCCCAGACCATCTTCGAGGGGATGAAGGCCTACCGGCATCCCGACGACTCGATCCACATGTTCCGTCCCGAGGCGAACGCGACGCGGTTCAACCGCTCCGCCCGGCGGCTCGCGCTGCCGGAACTGCCCGAGCCGGTCTTCCTGGACTCGCTGCACAAGCTGATCGAGCTGGACAAGGCCTGGGTCCCCAGCGGTGGTGAGACCTCTTTGTACCTGCGGCCGTTCATGTTCGGCTCGGACCCGTTCCTCGGTGTCCGTCCGTCGGCCCAGGTGACGTACTGCGCGATCGCCTCCCCGGCCGGCTCGTACTTCGCCAAGGGCGTGAAGCCGGTCCGGATCTGGCTCAGCGAGGAGTACACCCGGGCAGCCCCCGGCGGCACCGGCGCCGCCAAGACCGGCGGCAACTACGCTTCGTCGCTGCTCGCGCAGGCCGAGGCGATCGAGAACGGCTGCGACCAGGTCGCCTTCCTCGACGCGGTCGAGAAGAAGTGGGTCGAGGAGCTCGGCGGGATGAACCTGTACTTCGTCCTCGACGACGGCTCGGTGGTCACACCGGAGCTGTCCGGCACGATCCTCGAGGGCATCACCCGCGACTCGATCCTGAAGCTGGTCACCGATCTGGGCCACACCGTCACCGAGCGCAAGATCTCGATCGACGAGTGGCGCGAGGGCGCCGCGTCCGGGCGGATCCAGGAGGTGTTCGCCTGTGGCACGGCCGCGGTGATCACGCCGGTCGCCTCGCTGAAGTGGCGCGGCGGCGAGATCCAGGTGGCCGACGGCGAGGGTGGCAAGGTCACCGCCGCCATCCGCACCGCTCTGCTGGACCTCCAGTACGGCCGGGCCGCCGACCCGCACGGCTGGATGACCAAGGTCTGCTGAAACCGACAGCGAACGAGCGCCCGGAAACCTCACGGTTCTCCGGGCGCTCGGCTTGTGGCGTGAGTTCACAGGGTCCTCTCAGCCGTCCGGGCCGGCGGTTGGATAGGGTCGGAGAACCGTTTCCAAGCTGAGGGCGAGGGTATGAGCAACAGCTTTCCGGACGAGGTCGAGGCGTACTACGCGGAGCTGGCCGAGCAGCGCGGCTGGCAGCCGGAGACCGTGCAGGCGTATCGCGCCTCGGTCGAGCTGATCCGCGACCTCGACCGTGGCACCGCCGCCCGGACCTACGGGGCACGCGCCGACGAGTACGGGACGGACTGGTTGTTCGAGGCGGTCTGGCACGAGCGCGAGTGGGTGGTCGTCCGGCAGCTGCAGGTCGGCGAGGACGGCACCGTACTGCGGTACTGGTGGCAGCGGCTCGAGGACGAGGACGGCGCGCTGACCGAGCAGGGCCTGGACCGGGACGAGTGGGGCTTGCGGGAGCTCAGCCGGGAGGACTTCTACACCGCCTGGGACGACCCGGGCTGGTCCCTCACCGCCTGATTCAGTACTCCGCCACGCTCCGTAGTACTGGCTGACGTACTGGATGTTCGCGTTTCGAGACAATCGGCGGGGCCGGTGGATTCCTGTGGCAGACTGCGAAATGTCATGAAGAGCTACCAGATCATTATCGACTAGCGCGCTCAGCAAGCAGCACCTGAGCGCGCAGACCTCTCGCATCGTGCGGGGGGTTTTTTGTTTGCCTGAAGCCCGTACTTCGGAAGGCGATTTCGTGAGCACTAGCGACGATTTCCACGTCTACGACACCACTCTGCGCGACGGCGCGCAGCAGGAGGGTCTGGCGTTGTCCGTGGCCGACAAGATCGCCATCGCGCATCACCTCGACGACCTGGGCGTGGGCTTCATCGAGGGCGGCTGGCCGGGCGCGGTGCCCAAGGACACCGAGTTCTTCCAGCGGGCGCGGACCGAACTGAACCTGCGGCACGCGACCTTCGCGGCGTTCGGCGCGACCTGCAGGCCCGGTACGCCGGCCGCCGACGACCAGCAGGTCGCCGCGCTGCGTGACTCGGGCGCCGGGGTCGTCACGTTGGTTGCCAAGAGCCACGATGCGCACGTCGAGCGCGCGCTGCGGACCTCACTGGACGAGAACCTGCGGATGGTCGCCGACACCGTCAAACACCTCCGCGAGCACGGCCTGCGGGTCTTCCTCGACACCGAGCACTTCTTCGACGGCTACCGCTCCAACCGCGCCTACGCGCTGGAGGTCGTACGGGTCTCCGCTGAAGCCGGCGCGG
The DNA here is from genome assembly GCF_050943845.1 of Kribbella sp. CA-294648. Lineage (NCBI taxonomy): Bacteria > Bacillati > Actinomycetota > Actinomycetes > Propionibacteriales > Kribbellaceae > Kribbella > Kribbella sp. CA-294648. Next base: position 6,171,983 of record NZ_CP191981.1, on the reverse strand, counting down.
ATGTGGTCGCGCTTTGCGACACCAACGGTGGCACGCTGCCCCGCGAACTACAGGACATCGTCCGCGACGTCCTGGAGACGACCGGCGCGCGGCTCGGCATCCACGCCCACAACGACGGCGGCTGCGCGGTGGCGAACTCGATCGCCGCCGTCGAGGCCGGCTGCTCACACGTCCAGGGCACGATCAACGGGTACGGCGAACGCACCGGCAATGCCGATCTCCTCGCGGTCGTGGCCAACCTCGAACTCAAGCGGGGGATGCGCCTGCTCCCGCCCGGCCGGCTGGCCGAGTCGTACCGGATCGCGCACGCGATCGCCGAAGTGACGAACGTGCCGCCGTCGACCCGGCAGCCGTACGTCGGTGTGTCCGCTTTCGCCCACAAGGCGGGACTGCACGCCAGTGCCATCAAGGTGGATCCCGACCTCTACCAGCACACGGATCCAGCCCTGGTGGGCAACGACATGAGGATGCTCGTCTCGGAGATGGCAGGCCGGGCCAGCGTCGAGCTGAAGGGCCGCGAGCTCGGTTTCGACCTCGGCAACAACCGTGACCTGGTCAGCCGGGTTACGGACCGGGTCAAGGAGATGGAATCTCGCGGCTACACGTTCGAGGCGGCGGACGCGTCCTTCGAGCTGCTGCTGACCGAGGAGGTCGACGGCCGCCGGGTGAGCTTCTTCGACGTCGAGTCGTGGCGGGTCATCACCGAGTCGCGGGCCGACGCGGAGGCGGTCTCCGAGGCCACGGTGAAGCTTGTCGCGGGTGGCGACCGCGAGATCGTCACCGGGGAGGGCAACGGTCCGGTGAACGCGCTCGACCATGCGCTGCGGACCGCGATCGAGCGCGCCTACCCGGTGGTGAAGAAGTTCGAGCTGGTCGACTACAAGGTCCGCATCCTCGACCAGGGCCACGGCACCGACGCGGTGATCAGGGTCCTGATCGAGACCACCGACGGCGAGGGTTCGTGGCTCACCGTCGGCGTCGGTCACAACATCGTCGAGGCATCCTGGGAGGCGCTGGTCGACGGCGTCACCTACGGTCTGCTTCGCCACAAGGAGGTCGTCCGATGACTGCCCTGGCAACCCTGGCTCCCCGTACTACGTCCGCTCCGGCGTACGCCGTCCCGGAGCGCGTCCTCACCGTCTTCACCGCCCAGGTGGTGGAGACCCGCGGCCTGCTGGCCCGGATCGCCGTCCAGCTGAACCCGTACGACGTCCGCGAGCTCACCCTCTGCCTGGAGACCGGCACCCTGCGCATCGTTGTCGAAGGCAACGGCTTCGACGCGGGCCGGGTGGCGGCCCGCCTCGACAAGATCATCGGCGTGCTGGAGGTCAGCTCCGCTCGAGGTCCAGTGCCAGGGCCGCTGTCCAGCTGAAGTCGCGGGCGCCGCGGGCCTCGCCGGTGTGCGGATCGACGTACTCGGCGAAGTCGGTGCCGGCGGCAAGTTTCAGGACGTCTTCGCGGAGGGCTTCGGCGAGGGCGTTCTGTTCCAGGGTGGTCAGGCCGCGGTGGATCAGCCAGGCGGTGTTGAACCAGCTCGGGCCGCGCCAGTAGCGGCCGGGCTCGAAGGCCGGACCGGTCAGGTCGTAGCTGGGGACCAGTTTGGCCTCGCCCAGGCGGAACCGCGGACCTCGCGCGGTCGCCAGGAGCTCGGTTGCTTGAGGCAATCGAGGCACGAGCAGCGGGATCAGGCCTGCGATGGTGTCGACGGCAACAAGTTCGCCGTTCGTGAGATCGCGGACGCGGAAGGTGCCGTCGGCAAACAGGCTGGCCAGCGATTCGGTCAGTTCTGCTGCGGCCTTTAGGTGCGGGCTGGGGGCGAGGGACAGGGCTGAGGCGATTGATGCGAGGGCGTGTTCCGACGCGATCAGCAGGGCGTTGAAGCAGGGGTCTTCGAGGGCGAACTCGAACGGCGTGGTGGCGTCGTCGTAGCCGTGGTCGCGATAGGTGCCGGCCAGTTGGACGTAGCGGCCGTAGTCGAGGTCGGTCGGGCGGTCGGCGTCGCTGGCGTGGTCGGTGTCCCGGCGGGTGAAGGAGTCCAGGGGTGCCGGCTCGACCCTGGCCAGGGCCGCGTCCCAGGCTGGGCTGTTGTCCATCCCGGATTCCCAGGGGTGGACGATCGCGACCAGGCCGTGACCGCCGAGATCCCGGCGGGTGCGGAGGTAGGCGTGCCAGGCGACCAGCTTGGGGTAGACGCGCGGCAGGAAGTTCCGGCGTACGGACTCTTCGGGGGCGGCCTCGTGGGTGAGCCAGGCGGCGAGGGCGTGTACCGGGGGCTGGATGATGCCTGAGGTTTCGACGCCGCCGGAGGTCGTTGCCTGCCAGAAGTCGGGGCCGGGGAAGTAGGCGTCGCGGGCAACGGACGGCGAGAAGCTGATGTGCGGGATGCGGCCGTCGGACCATTGGGAGCCGAGCAGCGACTCGAGTTCGATCTGGGCTCGGCGGGGGGAGAGGTGGCGCAGGCCGATCGCGATGAAGGCCGAGTCCCAGCTCCACTGATGCGGGTACAGCGAATGCGAGGGCACGGTCGAGTGGCCGGTCCAGTTGCCGAACAGGACTCGCGCGGCGGCGGATCTGATCACAGGTACCGCCGGACGACGGAGGGGATGGAGCGGACGGCGTCGCTGGCGTCCCCGCTGAGGCGGCACTCGACGGCGAGGTAGCGGTGGTAGCCGATGGCATCGAGTGCGCCGAGGAACGCGGGCCAGTCGAGGTGGCCGGCGCCGGGTTGCAGGCGGTTGGAGTCGCTCAGCTGGACGTGACCGATGTAGGGGGCGGCGGCAACGATCGCGGCGGAGGGATCGGTCTCCTCGATGTTCATGTGGTAGCTGTCGATGCCGATCCGGACGGAATCCAGGCCGACTTCCTGGATCAGTTCGACGGCCTGCTCGAGGCGGTTGACCATGTGGTCCTCGTAGCGGTTCAACGGCTCGAGGAACAGCTCGACACCTTCCGCGGCCGCGTGCTCGCCGAGTTGCCGGAGGCCGTCCAGCAGGACCTCGCGATCACCGGCCTCGTCGCGCGGCGGCTCGAAGGGTGGCAGCCGGCGGGAGAACATCCCGTACGACGCCGGCGTCTGCGCGCCGAGGCCGCCGAGCTCGGCGATCACCGAGAGCTGCGACTTCATCTGGACCAGCGCATCCGCGCGCTGATCGTTGTCGAAGGCACCGAAGAAGTGCAGCATGTCGACGCAGACGGTCGGCATCACGACCCCGTCGGCCAGCGCTTTGCGGAGTTCCGGCAGGCGGTCGCGGAACGACAGGTCGCCCTTGCCGCGCAACTCGATCGCGTCGTACCCGGCGGCGACGGCGAAGTCCCACTTCTCCTGGAGGGTGTCTCCGGGCAGGAGTTGTTCCTGGCAGGCGAGCTTCATTTCGGTCATCAGAACTCCAGCAGTACTTGCAGGGCGTCACCGGGACGCGTGTCGAGCAGGGTGTAGGCGTCGGCCGCGTTGTCGATCGGAACGCGGTGACTGATCAGCGGCTCGACGTCGACGGCGCCTTGGCCGACCAAGCCGAGGAAGGTCTGCTGCAGCCGGTCAACAGACCACCGCCCACTCAGTTCCACCGGCACCCCACCAATCTGCGAGCTGATCAACTCAACCCGATTGTGATGAAACTCCTCCCCTAGCCGCAGCCCGTTCCCGTCCCCTTGATAGAAGCCCGAGGCAACAACTCGCCCGCCCACGCCGACAGCCCGGATCGCCTCGTGGAGAGCCGCATACACCCCGCTCAGCTCAATAACAGCATCAGCTCCGACGCCTTCGGCGCCGGAGCTGGAAGGGGAAGGGGTGAAAGCGCGGATGTGTTCGGCGGCTGTTCCGGGGGTGAACGAGGTGAGGGCGCCGTAGGTCAGCGACATGGCGCGGCGGGATTCGACTGCGTCGACTGTGACTACTTGGGCGCCGCTGAGGGTTGCCAGGCGGGTGGCTAGGAGGCCGATGACGCCCTGGCCGAAGATGGCGATGAGTTCGCCGAGGTTGATGCGGGCGGACAGGATGGCGTTGAAGGCGATGGCGCCTACTCGGGCGAAGGCGGCTGAGGAGAGGGTGACGCCGGGCGGGAGTTGGTGGCCTAGGAGCTTCTCGGCCGGGAGGACTGCTTCGCTGCGGTGGCCCCAGATGCCCCAGACCTCGTCGCCTTCGGCCAGGCCGGTGACGCCCTCGCCGACCTCGCTCACCACGCCTGTCTCGGAGTAGCCCCAGCCGACGACTGGGAAGGCCACGCCCGCCTCGGCGTCGCGGAAGATCCGGGCCTCCGGGTCCCAGGTGCGGGTCAGGTACGGGTTCGTGCCGCGGTACGCCGTCAGTTCGGTGCCGGCCGAGATTCCGGAGAAGGCGGTCCGGACGCGGACGTGGCCCGGCGGCAGCGCCTCGGGCTGGAACTCCACCACCTCCGCCTGACGGGGAGCGGTGAACTGGACAACACGAGCCACGGGAAACCTCCAGAACGAGACTTAGGTCTTGTCAAAATACAATAGTCCTGATGTTATGCGTGATGTCAGCCCCCTGAGGAGGATGCATGTCACGTTTGGTCAGGGCACTCTCCGCCGCGAGCGCGCTCCTGCTGACCGCTGGACTCCTGGTGTCCTGCGGTAACGATTCCCAAGCCGGCGACCAGCGCAGCATCACCGTGTGGTCGCTCGAGAATGTCTCCGGGCGGCTGGAGACCACCCGCGACATCGTCAAGAAGTTCACCGCCGCCACCGGGATCGAAGTGAAACTGGTCGGCATCGACGAACCCCAGCTGCCCCAACTGGTGATGGCCGCAGCTGCCGCCGGCAAGCTGCCCGACGTGATCGGCTCCGTCCCGCTCGCCGCCGTGCAGCAGTTGTCCAGCAACGGCCTGCTCAACCCCGATGCCGCCAAGCAGGTGGTCCAGCGGCTCGGCGACAAGACGTTCAACCCCCGCGCGCTCGACCTGACGCGCGCCCGCGACCAGCAACTCGCAGTACCGTCGGATGGCTGGACGCAGTTGCTCTACTACCGCAAGGACCTGTTCGCCGCGGCCGGGTTGCCCGCGCCCACGACGTACGAGGCGATCGAGAACGCCGCGCGGGCCCTGAACCGCGGAGGCGTCGCCGGTATCTCGCTGGCCACCGATCCCGCCGATCCGTTCACCCAACAGAGTTTCGAGCATCTCGCGCTGGCGAACAACTGCCAGTTGGTCGATGCCGAAGACAAGGTCAGCCTCGGCAGTCCCGCCTGCAAGCGTTCCTTCGGCTTTTACGGTGACCTGGCAACGAAGTACTCCGCGGCCGGTACCCAGACCGTCGACTCCACCCGGGCCGGGTACTTCGCGGGCAAGTCCGCGATGGTGGTCTGGTCCTCGTTCCTGCTGGACGAGCTCGCCGGTCTGCGGGAGGACGCGTTGCCGAGCTGCGAGCAGTGCGCGAAGGACAAGGGCTGGCTGGCTCGCAACACGGGCGTGGTCACCGCAGTACAGGGTCCAGATGGCAAGGCGCCCGCACAGTTCGGAGAGCTGAACAGCTGGGTGGTGACGAAGACGGCGAAGGCCGGTCCCTCCGAGCAGTTCGTCCAGTACCTGTTGGACGAGGGCTACGAACAGTGGTTCGGGATGGCGGCCGAGGGCAAGTTCCCAATCCGCCCGGGGACGGCCACTGACCCGGAGAAGTTCGAGAAGGCCTGGGACAAGGCCGACATCGGTGTCGACACCCGCAAGCCGCTCGCGTCGATCTATCCCGCGCCGTTGATCGAAGAGTTGCGGCAAGGGCTCGGCAAGATGCAGCGCTGGGGTATCGCGGAGGGGCAAGGCGCGCTGGTCGGCGCCACCCTCGGCGAGCTTCCGGTGCCGAAGGCAATCAGCGCAATGGCCAGCGGCCAGGTCGACGCCGACGAGGCCGCCGAACAGGCGGCCGACGACGTGACCTCGATCCAGGGTTCGCTCGGGTGAGGCAGAGATGACAACTGTGACGCAAAGACCCTCGGCGGCCGAGCCGGAGCCCGTGAACCGGGCGCCCAAGCGGCGGAACACCCTGCGGGGGCAGGAGAACAGGGCCGGCCTCACGCTGGTCTCGCCGACCTTCCTGATCGTGCTGGTCGTGGTGGTGCTGCCGATCCTGTGGACGGTCGTGCTCGCCTTCCAGAACGTCCGGCTGGTCGACATCCAGAGCCAGGGCCTGTTCGGCAACTGGACGCTGCGCAACCTGGACCGGGTCTTCAGCTCGCCCGGCTTCTGGTCCTCGCTGTGGACGACCGTCGTCTACACCATCGGCTCGACGCTCGGATCGATCCTGGTCGGCCTGATCGCCGCGCTGGCGCTGCGCAAACCGTTCCGCGGCCGCTTCCTGATCCGTGGCGCCATGCTTCTCCCGTACGTCGCTCCGGTGGTGGCCGTCGCGTTCGTGTGGCAGGTCCTGCTCAGCCCCGATCTCGGGGTGGTGAACCACTGGGGTGTGAACGTGTTCGGCTGGGACCGGCCGATCGCGTTCCTGACCCAGCGCTCGTACGAGGTGGCCGGCGTACCGGTGCCGATGGCGCTGCTGACCGTGATCGGGTTCGAGATCTGGCGGTACTTCCCGTTCGCGTTCCTGTTCCTGCTGGCCCGGTTGCAGGCGGTGCCGGCGGTGCTGGAGGAGGCGGCTGTGGTCGACGGGACGACGCCCTGGCAGCGGTTCCGGTTCATCCTGTTGCCGCAACTGCTGCCGGTGATCGCGCTGCTGTCGGTGTTGCGGTTCATCATGACCTTCAACAAGTTCGATGACGTCTACCTGCTGACCGGGGGAGGAGCGGGCACCGACGTCGTCGCGGTACGGGTCTATCGGTTCCTGACGGCGCGGTTCGATGTCGGGCTGGCGTCGGCGCAGGCCGTAGTACTGGCGGCTGTTCTGATCGTCCTGCTCGGCCTGTACTTCAAGTTCTTCGGTCGCCGGGTGCAGGAGGAGCAGTCATGAGTCGGGCCGCGTTCCAGGACAAGTTCTTCGGCATCATGCGCTGGGTGGTGATCGCCGGCCTGGTGGTGGCGACGCTCTTTCCCTTCTACTACATGCTGCTGCTGTCGGTGAAGCCGATCGACAACCTGCTGCTGGACCCAGGCCGGATCTGGGTGTCGGCCAGTGAGTTCACGGTCGACTCCTACCGGTCGGTGCTGACGTCGGTGGAGAACGGCGGTCAGGGCTTCCTGCTGATGCTGCGGAACTCGGCGCTGGTCTCACTCGGCGCCGTGCTGCTTACCTTGCTGGTCGCGATCCCCGGTGCCTATGCGGTCAGCCGGTTGCGGTTCACCGGGCAGCGCAAGGTCAGCGCGCTCTTCCTCGGTGTGTACCTGTTCCCGGCCACGCTGCTCGCGGTGCCGCTGTTCGTGATGTTCGCCAAGGCCGGGCTGCAGGGCAGTCTGGTCGGGCTGATCATCGTCTACATCGCGCAGACAGTGCCGGTGGCGATCTACATGCTGCGCAGCTACTTCACCACCGTGCCGATCAGTGTCGAGGAGGCGGCCGCGCTGGACGGGCTGTCGCGGCTGCAGATCGTCCGGCGCATCGTGCTGCCGCTCGCAGCGCCGTCGGTGATGGCGACGGGGTTGTACGTCTTCATGATCGCGTGGAACGAATTCCTGTTCGCGCTCCTCTTCCTTGCTGCGGAGCCGTCGCACTGGACGGTCTCGCTCGGCCTGCAGCAGCTCGCGAACGGGGTGGAGGTGCCGAAGACAGTACTGATGGCAGGATCCGTAGTACTGACGTTGCCGGTGGTACTCATGTTCTACGGCGCGGAGCGGATGCTGACGGAGGGTTTGACGAGTGGCGCAGACAAGAGCTGACGGGACTTCGGCAGGGCAACTGCTGCACCTTGTCCGGACCGGCCAGGCCGGGACGCGGGGCGAGTTGCAGCAGCTGTCCGGCCTGTCCCGCTCGACTCTGGGCCTCCGTCTGGAAGGCCTGCTCCGCAATGGCTGGCTGGTCGAAGCGGGCTCGACGGTGTCCACCGGCGGCCGTCCACCGACCGTACTGCGGTTCGACGCGAGCCACGGGGTTGTCCTCGCGGCCGACCTGGACACTCGGCACGCGCGGGCGGCCGTGCTGGACCTTGCCGGTGAGGTGCTCGCGGAGAAGTCTGGCGAGCTGGTGGTTGCGGACGGGCCCGCGGTCGTGCTCGACACGATCGCGGACTGGTTCATCGAGTTGCTGGCGACGGCGGGGCGGTCGGTGGACGAGGTCGCGGGGATCGGGTTGTCGGTGCCCGGTCCGGTCGAGTTCGACACCGGGCTGGTGATCCGGCCGCCGATCATGCCGGGCTGGGACGAGTACTCGATTCGCGAGCACCTCGGGCGAAGGTTCGACGTACCGGTGTTCGTCGACAACGATGCGAACGCGATGGCGCTGGGTGAGCAGGCCGCCGGGTATCCGGACTGTCCCGCGTTCGTGCTGGTCAAGGTGTCGACCGGGATCGGGGCCGGGGTGGTGATCGACGGATCGGTGTTCCGGGGGATCGACGGGGGAGCGGGCGATATCGGGCATATCCGGGTGCGCGACGCGGGCGACGCGAAGTGTCAGTGTGGGTCGCTGGGGTGTCTGGCGGCGGTCGCCAGTGGTGGTGCGCTCGCCGGTGCGCTGTCGGATCTCGGGGTGACGGCTCGGTCGGGTGCTGACGTTCGTGAGCTGATCGCGGCGGGTCAGCCGGACGCGTTGCGGCTGGCGCGCGAGGCGGGGCGGCGAGTCGGCGAAGTGCTGGCGACCGTGATCAGCGTGCTCAATCCTGGGGTGCTGATGATTGCCGGCGACTTGGCTGATCAGCACTTTGTCACTGGCGTGCATGAGGTGCTCTACCAGTCGACGTTGCCGCGGGCGACCCGTCACCTCGAAGTCGTGACAGGCCGGCTCGCGGACCGCGCCGCCTTGCGGGGCATCGGCCGCTTGGTGGTGGACGAGGTCTACTCACCGGCCTCTGTCGACGCGAGGCTCTAGCTCTCGAGTTGCCGGAAGAAGGCGATGATGTCTGCGGCCAGGGCGTCGGGGACCTCGAGGGCGGAGAAGTGACCGCCGTGCTCGAACTCGGTCCACCGGACCACGTTGTGCACATACTCGGTGTGAGCCCGGACAGCCTTCGTGATGTCGTGCGGCAGGACGACGATGCCGAGGGGTGCCGGGCTGACCGGCGAGGCGCCGCCAGTGGTCTCCTTGGTCAGCCGGGCCGCCGATCCCGCGGTAGCGGTCAACCAGTACAGCGACACGGTCGTCAGCAGATGGTCGATGGAGATGTCGGATTCCGGGTCGGTCCACTCGGTGAACTTCTCCGCGATCCAGGCGAGCTGGCCGACGGGGGAGTCGGTCAGCGCGTACGCGATCGTCTGCGGTCGCGTCGCCTGCAGCGCCTGGTACGCCGGCCGGTTCGCGATCAGCTCCTTGATCCGGGCCAGCCGCCGGGTGTCCTCCTCGTCGAGCTCGAACGTGACGCCTGGCGGTGGCGGGCCGGGCAGGTAGGTCACGTGAGCCCCGACCACGCTCTCCGGTGCCGCGACGGCCAGGGCGCGGGAGATCCCCGATCCGAAGTCGCCGCCGTGCGCGCCGTACCGGTCGTAGCCGAGTCGCTCCATCAGCACGGCCCAGGCCCGCGCGACCCGGTCGACGCCCCAACCCGTCTCGTGCGTCGGCCCGGAGAAGCCGAAGCCCGGGATGGACGGGATCACCAGGTGGAACTCGGCCGACAACGGCTCGATCACGTCCAGGAACTCCAAGTACGAGCCCGGCCAGCCGTGGCTCAGGATCAACGGCAGAGCATCTTCCTTGGCCGACCGGATGTGGACGAAATGAACCCGCTGCCCGTCGATCTCGGTCGTGTACTGCGGCAGCTCGTTCAGCCGGGCTTCCTGCTTGCGCCAGTCGTACGTCGTCCGCCAGTACTCGGCCAGCTCCTTCACCCGGCCGAGCGGGATGCCGTAGTCCCATCCGACGCCGGGCAGCTCCTCCGGCCAGCGCGTCCGGGTAAGGCGATCGGTCAGGTCGTCGAGGTCGGCCTGCGGAACGTCGATGGTGAACGGCGAGATCATGACAGCTCCTATCGTTGGTGCAGCCAACAATAGCCGAGAATCGTTGGTCGCGCCAACAATATGTGTCGCGGACCGCCGCCACTCACAAAGCTCAGGTGCCCGGCTCCTGGTGGAGCCGGGCAGGCGTGGGATGAGTGCGCCGGGGGAGGCGGAGCAGGTTTGTGAGTGGGGGCGGTCCGGGGGCTCGCTAGTTCTTGCGGAGGACGGTGATGCGGTCGCCGAGTTGGGCTGCGGGGCCGGCGAATTCGACTCGCTGGTTGGTGTCGGAGGTGGTGAGTTCGCCGCGGCCGGTGCCGTCGGTGATCCAGGTGTAGCGGTTGCTCTTGGCTCCTACTGCGTCGACCACCGTGGTCCGCGCGATCGCCGTGTCGCTCGAGTACCGCGCGATGGTCAGCTCGACCGTCTGGCCGCGTCCCTCGAGGTCCACCAACTTGCCGGTGAGGGTGTCGGCCACTGCCCAGGCCTTGACCTTGTGGTCACGATCGCGCTCCTCGACCGCGACGTAGCGCCCGCCGACCCGGCCGTCGTACCAGTTCACGGACCAGCGGGCGACGAGGGGCACCTCCCGCACCTCGCCGGTCTCGGGATCGAGGTAGACAGCTCTCCTGTCGTACAGCGCCCGCGCTTTGCCGTCGACGACGTCCAGGAGCTCCTGGCTGTTCGAGCGTCCGAACTCGGCCTGCCAGGATCGACCGCCCGCGAGCGGAGTGCCGGTGGCCAGCCGGCGGCCGTTCTTCGCGTAGCCGAAGTCGATGAAGCTCTTGCCCGCGACAACGAAGTCGTTGCCCGTGGCCCGCAGTGTCGCGGCCACCCGGCCGGTCTGTACGTCGAGCACGGTGGCCGGCGCGGTCCGGCCGCTGCCGCGGATGACGACCCAGTCGGACCGGGATACCCAACGCCGTGGGTTGTAGGAGCTTTGCCCGCCCGACCCCGCGCTCACCTCGCCGGCGTGCGTCCACACCTTCCTGCCGGTCGTGACCTCGATGCCCGTCGTCGTCTCGTTGTCGCTGAACACCACGATGTCGCCGTTGGTGGTGAAGGGTTCCTGCTGTCCGACGTCCTGGTTCCAGCGGGTGTTGCCGTCGGCAATCGAGATGACCCCGGCCTGGTTGGTCCGCTGCGAGCTGTCGCTGTCGCTGAAGAGGAGGACGGAATCCTCACCCAACTGTTGCGACCGGACACTGCCCGAGCCGCCGAAACTCTTCTTCCACACCTCGTCACCATCGGCGATCGCGCGGCCTTGCACCGCGTGAGTCTGCCGGTTCAGCGTGACCGCCAGCTTGTCGTCGGCCGCGATCAGCAGGGTGTCCTCCCCTGCTTTCCAGCCGGCCGACGTGACCGGCGGAATGCGGACCACGAGTACGCCGGCCGCGACTATGGCGACGGCGGCAACCACCGCCGCGGTTCGTAGTACGGGCCTGGACCGCAAGGAGGCAACGATCAGCGCGACCGCCGCGATCACCAAGGCGGCGATCCATGCGTACCAGCCCCAGTCGAAGGCGATCGTCAGGGCTGCGGCAACGATTGCGACCGCAAGAACGGCGAATGCCGCAGTTCTCTTGGGCATCTGGATCCTCGCTGGAGGCTGTGAGTGGAACCGCAAGCATGCCAAACCGGAGGTCCGGGGAACGGTGGCGGGCCGGGCCCCGGACGCTCGCGGTCAGTCCCAGGTCAGGCCGCCGCCCGACTGGTACTCGATCACCCGGGTCTCGAAGAAGTTCTTCTCCTTCTTCAGGTCCATCACCTCCGACATCCAGCCGAACGGGTTGCGGGTCTCGCCGAAGATCGTTGCGAGGCCGATCTGCTCGGCCCGCCGGTCGGTGACGAAGTGCATGTACTGCGCGCACAGGTCCGCGGTCAGGCCGAGCATGCCGTTCGGCAGCGTCGCGCGGCCGTAGGCGACCTCCAGCTCACAGGCCTCGGTCAGCATCTGCCGCACCTCGGCCTGGAACCGCTCGGTCCACAGGTGCGGATTCTCCAGCTTGATCTGGTTGATGCAGTCGATGCCGAAGTTCAGGTGGATCGACTCGTCGCGCAGGATGTACTGGTACTGCTCGGCGATCCCGACCATCTTGTTGCGCCGGCCGAGCGACAGGATCTGCGCGAAGCCGGTGTAGAACCACATGCCCTCGAAGACGACGTAGAACGCGATCAGGTCGCGCAGGAAGTCGGTGTCCGTCTGCGGCGTACCGGTGCGGAAGTCCGGGTCCTCGAGATGCTGGGTGTACTTCAGCGCCCAGGCGTCCTTGTCCGAGATCGACGGCACCTCGCGGTACATGTTGAACAGTTCGCCCTCGTCCAGGCCGAGCGACGTACAGATGTACTGGAAGGTGTGCGTGTGGACGGCCTCCTCGAACGCCTGGCGCAGCAGGTACTGGCGGCACTCGGGGTTGGTGAGCTGGCGGTAGACCGCGAGCACGATGTTGTTCGCGACCAGCGACTCGGCGGTGGCGAAGAAGCCGAGATTGCGCTTGAGCATCAGCCGCTCGTCCTTGGTCAGGCCGTCTATACTCTTCCAGAGTGAGATGTCCGCCTGCATGGAGACCTCGGTCGGCATCCAGTGGTTGTTGCAGGCGGCAAGGTACTTGTCCCACGCCCACTGGTACTTCAGTGGTAGCAGCTGGTTCACGTCCGCCCGCGCGTTGATCATCGCCTTGTCGGCGACCTCGACGCGAGCGGCTCCGAGGGCGATCTCGCCCAGTCCCGTGGTCGTCACTGGCAGGCCTCGCAATCCGGATCTTCGATGGAGCAAGCAGCACCAGTGGGTTCGGGCAGAGCGACCGGTACTGCGTTGAGGCGGCCGTCCGTTCCTTGCAGGGTGGACTTCTCGACGTGCGTGGCCGACTGGGATCGCAGGTAGTACGTCGTCTTCAACCCGTGCCGCCAGGCCGACCGGTAGAGCTCGTCGAGCGCCTTGCCCGAGGGAGCCGACATGTAGAGGTTGAGCGACTGGGCCTGGTCGAGCCACTTCTGCCGGCGCGATGCGGCCTTGACCAGCCACCACGGGTCGAGCTCGAAGGCGGTCGCGTACAAGTCGCGGAGGTCGGCCGGGATGCGGTCGATCTGGGAGAGGACGCCGTCGTGGTACTTGAGATCCGACACCATCACCTGGTCCCAGAGGCCGCGCGCCTTGAGGTCGGCGACGAGGTACGGGTTGGCGACGGTGAACTCACCGGACATGTTCGACTTCACGAACAGGTTGCGGTAGATCGGCTCGATCGACTGGCTGACCCCGCAGATGTTGGAGATCGTCGCGGTCGGCGCGATCGCGAGCACGTTGGAGTTGCGCATGCCGTCGCGCAGTACCTTCTGGCGCAGCGCGTCCCAGTCGAGCCGCCTGCTCGTGTCGACGGTGAGGTCGCCGTCGCGTGCCTCGCGGAGCAGCTCGATCGAGTCGATCGGGAGGATGCCCTGGCTCCACAGCGATCCGTCGTACGTCCGGTACCGGCCGCGCTCGGCCGCCAGCTCGCTCGACGCCTCGATCGCGTGGTAGCTGATCTGCTCCATCGAGGTGTCGGCGAACTCGACCGCCGCGTCGGAGGCGTAGGGGATCCGGAGCGCGAAGAGCGCGTCGGCGAAGCCCATCAGGCCGAGGCCGACCGGGCGGTGCCGCTGGTTCGCGCGCTCCGACTCCGGTGTGGTGTAGAGGTTCACGTCGATGACGTTGTCGAGCATCCGGACGGCTGTCTTCACGGTGTCGCGAAGCAGGTCCGCGTCGAGGCCGGTACTGGTGAGGCCGTTGCCGGTGAGCTCGTTGCTGGTGAGATGGGCGACCAGGTTGACCGAGCCGAGGTTGCAGACCGCGGTCTCGTCGACCGTCGTGTTGAGCGTGATCTCGGTGCACAGGTTGGAGGAGTGGACCACGCCGTCATGCTGCTGGGGCGACCTGAGGTTGCACGCGTCCTTGAAGGTGATCCACGGGTGACCGGTCTCGAACAACACGGTCAGCATCCGGCGCCACAGGTCGACGGCCTTGACCCGGCGGAACACCCGGATCTCGCCTCTGTCGGCGGCCTTCTCGTAGTTCTCGTACGCCGTTGCGAAGGCCGCGCCGTACAGGTCATGCAGGTCCGGCACCTCGTCGGGGGAGAACAGCGTCCAGTCGCTTTTGGACTCGACCCGCTGGAGGAAATGGTCGGGTACCCAGTTGGCGGTGTTCATGTCGTGGGTGCGGCGGCGCTCGTCACCGGTGTTCTTGCGCAGGTCGAGGAACTCTTCGATGTCGAGGTGCCAGGTTTCGAGGTACGCGCAAACCGCGCCCTTGCGCTTGCCGCCCTGGTTGACGGCGACGGCGGTGTCGTTGGCGATCTTGAGGAACGGTACGACGCCCTGCGACTCGCCGTTGGTGCCGCGGATCTTCGCGCCGATGCCGCGGACGGGGGTCCAGTCGTTGCCGAGGCCACCGGAGTACTTGGCCAGCAGTGCGTTGTTGCGGATGCCGGTGAAGATGCCGGCCAGGTCGTCGTCGACGGTGGTGAGGAAGCATGACGACAGCTGCGGCCGCGTCGTACCGGAGTTGAAGAGCGTCGGCGTCGAGGACATGAACCGGAACGAGCTGAGCAACTCGTAGAACTCGATCGCGCGTTCCTCGCGGTTCTCCTCCTTGAGCGCGATACCCATCGCGACGCGGAGGAAGAACGCCTGCGGGAGCTCGAATCTCGTCTTGTCGATGTGCAGCAGGTAGCGGTCGTACAACGTCTGCAGGCCGAGGAACGCGAAGTCCAGATCGCGCTCCGGCTTGATCGCCGCGGCCAGCTTGGTGAGGTCGAAGGTGGTCAGCTCGGGATCGAGCAGTCCGGCCTCGATCCCGACTTCGAGATAGCGCGGGAAGTAGTCGACGTACGCCGTGGCCATGTCGGCCTGGCTCGCCTGCCGCGGCTCACCGTGGACACGGCCGAGCGTCTCGCGCCGGATCTGGTCGAGCAGCAAACGACTGGCCGCGAAGCTGTACTGCGGTTCGGTCTCGACGTACCCGCGAGCGGCCATCACCAGGGCGAGCTCGACCTCGTGCTGGGCCATGCCGTCGTAGCAGGAGCCGAGAGTTTCGTTGAGGATCAGTTCGGCATCGACTGCTTCGAGGCCGGCTGCCGCTTCGGCGACGATCAGGCGAAGCCGCTCGACGTCCAGGGGAGCGGTGGTGCCGTCCGGTGCTTGAACGGTGATTGTTTTGCTGGTGCTTTCGCTGAGGCCTGCCGCGTTGTCGGGGGTGCGGGCTTTTGTGCGCTCTTCGCGGTACAGGACGTAGGCGCGGGCGACCTGGTGTTCGCCGGCGCGCATGAGCGCGAGCTCGACTTGGTCTTGGATGTCCTCGACGTGGACGCTGCGGCGGGCGTCACCGCGGCTGGTCAGCGCGTCGAGCACGCGGTGGGTGAGGTCGGCGATGACGTCCCGGACGCGGTGGCCGGCGCCGGCCTCGGCTCCCTCGACGGCGAGGAAGGCTTTGCTGAGCGCGACCGAGATCTTGGTCGCGTCGAAGGGGGTACTGCTGCCGTCGCGCCGCACGACGGTGAGCTGGATCGACCGGGCCGAGTCGGTGGCCCTCGGCTGATCTGACGAAACGATGGTCACAGGCGCTCTCTCTACATGTTGTGGTGCAGCTCGGTCAGAACCACTAGCGGTAGTGACTCTAAAGCGAGCAATCCCATATGTAGTGGCACGACGCGCCGCGTGTCCCACATCTTGTGTCCGGGCGCTGGTGGAGCTCGGCCGCCGACGCGATCAGCATCATCGCCGGCGAACGAGACGGACGACTGGCCCTGTGCGCCTCGCCGACCTGCCAAGCCGCCTTCTTCGACACCAGCCAGAGCCGCACCCGCAAATGGTGTGACATGAACACCTGCGGGAACCGTCAGAAGAAGGCACGCTTCAACGCCAACACCGCAAGAACCCCTGATCTCGGGAGGACTCGGATGAAGTTGCCCGACGTCGTCACGGCGGAGCAGTGGCAGAAAGCCCGCGATGCTCTGCTGGTCAAGGAGAAAGAACTCACCCACGCCTTGGATGCGCTGGCTGCGGAGCGCCGGCGGCTTCCGATGGTGCGCTTCGATACTGGCTACGTGTTCACCGGCCAGGGTGGGAAGGCCCGGCTGGCGGACCTGTTCGAAGGCCGCCGCCAGTTGATCGTCTACCAGATGATGGATCTGGGCCCGGACGACTACTGCAACGGCTGCTCGAGCTTCGTCGACAACATCGGCCACCTGGCGCACCTGAACGCCCGCGACACCACCTTCGTCGTGGTCTCGGACATGCCGCCGGAGCAGCTGTTCGCCTGGCGCAGGCGGATGGAGTGGACGATGCCGTTCTTCTCCTCCCGCGACACAACGTTCGCCACCGACTGCGGCCTGGACGGCGGCTTCGGCCTCAGCGTCTTCCTCCGCGACGGCAACCAGGTCTACCGAACGTACTTCACCCAAGCCCGAGGAGTAGACCGCCTCCGCCCCGACTTCAACCTCCTGGACCTGACCCCCTACGGCCGCCAAGAAACCTGGGAAGACTCCCCGCCGGGTTGGCCCCAAGACGAAACCATGTCCTGGCTACGCCACCACGACGAGTACCCGGACCAGCAGTAACTCCCGCAGCTTTGGATTCCCACCGGCAGACTGGCCCGGTGAGAAATCCGAAGGCTGCCGTGCTGGCGCGGTTGCGCATGCTCGCCGGGCTGGAGCTGTTCAACATCGTCTTGTTCGGCTGGCTCATATTCGTCCTCCGGGACGCCCCGGCGACCGCGGCGAATCTGGCCGGCTTCGCGCTCTTCGCTCTCCACCTCGGCGTTGGCGCGTCGTACTGGCTGGCCAAAGGCTGGCAGCTCCGAGCGGGCCGCCCCGAGCCGCCGGGCATCGGCGTGTTCCGTCGGCTACGGCTCGCCTGCGAAGCTGGCCTGGTCGTCGGTCTGGTGGTGATCGCTCTCGGAGGGATCGCGGCGGTCTCCTGGTCGACCTGGTTGCCGGGGGCGCTCTTGTACGGGTTGGCGGCGGCTGAGTATGTCAACTACTTCCATTGGCAACTGATGTACGACAACCCCGCCGATCTCCGCCGTCTGCGCCGCACCAGGCGCCTGCACCGATCTCACCTGCATGCCGACCTGCGCGCTTCCGGCGGCTGAGTGGCTGGGCCTGGCCGCCGAGGGGTGCTCTCCTGAGCGGTGGATGGAGGCGTGCCTCGACGGCCAGGCGAAGGGGGGAGGATGGCTGAGGGCTGAGGGCCGCGGCCTGCGGCTGGTGGGTGGTGGGTGGTGGGTGGTCAGGGTCTGGGGGTGGTGGGTCAGGCGGCCAGGGCGTGGAGGTCTTGGAGGGTCATGATTTCTGAGCCGTGGTGGATCAGTTCTCGGTTGAGGCGGAGGACTACGTGGCCGAAGGGTTCTGCGGCGTCCAGTTCGGTGGCTTGGCTGAGGCCGACCGTCATCGCCTCCTCTTCGTCCAGTTCGGCGATTGAGTCGCGCCAGGCTTCTACCCAGTGGGCCAGCCAGGCGACGGCGTCCTGGGCGTTGCCGTGCAGGGTGATGTCGGCGCGGCCTTGTTTGCTGGCGCCGAAGGTCCACTCCCAGCGCTCGAAGAACGTCTCGGTGAGATGCGCGATCAGCCAGGCGATCGTCCGTGGCCCACGGTGATCGGGCTCGTCCGGCCACTGCGCCACCCATTCGCCTGAGCCGAGCGATCTGAACCGGCCCGCGTACTGCCGCCTCACCACGGTCAGCGCCTCGCTGCTCGGCCGCCAGAAGTACTGCTCGTCCGTCAGTGTCGCGAGACGCCCCGACAGCACCATCCAGCTGAAGCCGAGCTGCCCCCGCACCATCGCCATCGCGGTCGGCCGCTGCAAGATCTCCCAGTCGAACGGCTGCGGCATCACAAGTCCTCACACTCCCCGATTTGATCCAGCTCTCGAACGTATGTTCGAATTGTTCATCGAGGAAGCGAGGAAAGTCAATCAGCTCAGCGTGTCGGTCCCGGCACTGAAGGAACAGGTCTGCTAGGCGGTGCGATCCGGGTATCCGCCGCCGGGCTGGCGAAGCGGCGTTCGAGGAGGGTGAAGGCATCGATCAGTTCAGGAGCTTCGTAGACGCGGTTGCGGCGACCATCGGTGAGCTCGCGCAGGACGGCGGCCTCGGTCAGGCGGGTGAGGGCCTGGTTGGCGGCCTGCTGTGATCTGCCGATGAGTTCGGCTGCCGCTCCGAGGGTGAGCACCGGCGCAGCGGGCAGGGTCTCGATCAACAGGTCGACCGCGGACCCGGCGCGCACCGGCGCGGCCCGCTCACGCCAGGCGGTCTTGAGGTCCGCGGCGGTCTGCTCGAACCGCGCGGCCTCGGCGGTCGCGTGGCTGCACGCCGTCGCGAACATGAGCAGCCATTCGTTCGCCACACCGCGAGCGCGTGCGTTCGTCGCCTTGCCGGTGTGCCGGAAGGCGGTCAGCGCTTCGACGTACTGCGTTGCGTGGGTGGCCAGCGACAGGGATACCGGCGGCACGCTTCGGGTGACCAGGCCTTCGGCTCGTAGTACGAGGTGGATCAGGGCGCGGCCGGTTCGGCCGTTGCCGTCGGCAAAGGGGTGGATCGTCTCGAACTGGGCGTGCGCGATCCCGGTTTTGGCCAGTACGGGCAGCCGTGATTCCCGCACGAAGGTCATCAGGTCTTCGAGGAGCTCCGGCACCAGTTGGGCCGGCGGCGGCACGTAGTACGCCTCGGCGGGGGAGCGGCCGCCGATCCAGTTCTGCAGATACCGCACCTCGCCGCCGAACTCGGGGTTCGGCGAGTGCGCCATCAATCGCCGGTGCGCCTCCAGCAGGTGCTCGACCTCGAGCTTGTCTCCGGCCTGCACCGACTCGGTCACCCACACCATCGCGTCGACCGCGCCAAGCACCTCCTCGGCCGTCACGTCATGATGACGAGCGTTCTCCCGCAACGCTTCGGCCTTCAGCAATCGCCTGGCCCCCACCACCAATCCCTCGATCTGCGACGACCCAACCGCCTCGGCCCGCAACAACAGCCGAGCCAACGCCTCACTGTTCGTCAGCACTGCGGCGGTCGCGTCCAGTCGCGCAAGATCCCCGGCCGCATCCTCCAGCGCGGCCAACACCTCTTCGCTGAGGTCGAACTCCCGTCCCGCCAGCGGATCCGGGAAGTACATCTCGTACGACCCGCCCAGGCGCTCAGCCCGGGTGAACCCATCCGGATGCCCCGGCCACCGATGCAACTCCACCCGCGCCATGCCTACCACCATCCCTTATTCAAGCTTAAGACACAACCTTGAATAAGCGTCAGTAACCTCAGCGATAGTCGAAACGTTCCTGGGCCCAGGCCCAGTCGATGCGCTCCTGCTCGAGGCGGATGCGCTCGCCGAACCGGGCGGTGACCAGGTCGGAGTACAGCGCCATCTCCTCGGTCGTGAGACGGGCAAGATGTGCCGCGGTCGGTGAGGGCTCGCTGCCCCAGCGTTCACGATGAGCCAGGAAGGTGTTGCGGTCCATAAGAAACGACCGTGTCTGTGGCAGCCACGCCCTCAGTTGGTTGAGGATCGCAAATCCGTGGGTGTCCAGGTCGCCCCAGTAGAGCACCTCGGCGGCCCGCAACCAGGGAAGCGAACCGGGTCGATTCACCTCGAATCCCTTCCCCCACAGCACGATGCCGCCGGCTGGGACAGGCACGCTCAAGAAGGTGATCTCGTTCTCCACGATCACGGCGGTTCGCACGTCGAGGCTCAGCTGAGCCAACTCCGCCAGCCGTACCGACGCTTCGGAGAACGGGGATGCGAGGCCCAGTTCCGGAGCGGGACGCAGCCGCAGCATTTCGGGTTTGGCGCGTAAGCCCAAGCCGGCGAGGAAACCCGACGAGGAGGTGGGGACATCCAGCAACTGGGCCAGGATGGCTCGATGCCGCTCAACGAATTTGGTGTCTACGCCAGGCGCACTGATTTCGCGAAGGTATCTGGCAGAACCCTTCGCCGCGGCGAGCCAGCGATAGGCGGACAGTAAAGTGGGCCAGTCCGGTCCGAGTTCGAGCGCTCGGAGCGGGTGACGGGCGACCCAGGAGTTCACCACCGGTTCTTGCGCGGTCAGCGAGACGATTTCGGCGTATTCCTTGGCCTTGCCGGAGACACCGAGCAGCGACCAGGCCTGCTGGTACGACGTGACCTGTGCGCGCGCAGGCAGTTCGTTGCGCCCGATCAGGCGACCGCCGATCGGGACATACTTGAGGGTGTAGTGGGTGTCACCACGACGACCTGCATCAAGCGCCGCGATCCATGCCTGCACCGAGCCGATGTCGTCGCCGATCTGCGCGGGCCGCGGGCCGCGCAGTGCGATATCGATGACCGGGAACGGCTCGCCCGCCGCCAGGGCTCGCAGCAGGGTGCCGTCGTTCCAGCGGCGCAGGACCCGTGCCCGGATGTCGGAGACCGATGTCCAGCTGGTCACGCCGGGCGGCCCTCTCGCCGCTGCCGGAACTCCTCGATCGTCAGAGTCTGAAGCCGCGAGAAGCTGCCGGTCGGGTTGTCGACGAATCCGATCGCGTGGACATAGGGCTCGATCACATGCACCTTCTGCAGCGGCGTCACGATCAGCAGTTGCAGGCCGAGCTTGGCGAACAGCTCCAGCGCGTAGCGGGTGGACCCATCGGATCCGCGCCCGAAGGCCTCGTCGATGACGGCGAACCGGAAGTCCTTCGACTTTTCCGCACCCCATTCGAGGCCGAACTGGTAAGCGAGCGAGGCGGCCAGGATCGTATAGGCCAGCTTCTCCTTCTGACCGCCCGACTTACCGTCGGAGTCGCGGTAGTGTTCCCATTCCTGGTTTGTCTCCCGGTCGCGCTCGGAGGCCGAGAACGTGAACCAGTTCCGGACGTCGGTCACCCGCCGGGTCCACGCCTTGTCAGCGTCGGCATGCCCGTCCCGGCCGCGGAAGCGATCGATGATCCGCTGCACCTCGAGGAAGCGTTGCTCGGAGTACTGGTCGTCGTCCGGCGTCAGCGTGTCGTCCGTTGCCGTCCGCAGGTCACTCCGGAAGTTCTGGACCTCCTGGTTGATGGTGCGCTCGGCGACCAGGGTGATGTACCGGCCGGGACTGTAGTCGATCGCGCCGAGCGCCTCGTTGATCCGGGCGACCCGGGAATGAATCTCGTCGGACTGCCGCCGGAGCCAGTTGTTGAACTGCGCCAACTCCCGGATCGTGTTGGTGTTGAGTTGTCGCTTGAACTCGTTCTCGAACCGGGGCAGGTCATCAGTGGCCACCCGGTCGTGGAACGCCCGGAACTCGCCCCGGGCATCGATGTCCGCGTCCATCTCGGTCGTCGCCTCGGGCCAGCGGCGGCGGACCTCGCTCATGTACTGAAGCATGCTCTGGGTGTAACCACCCAGTTCGCGACCGATCCGGTCGATGGTCGCCTGAAGTTCGGTGGTCAGCGACTCGGCTGCAGGGGCACACCGGCCGGATTCAGTCGGCAAGTTGCTGCCGAGCAGGACTTCCAGTTCGCTGTACGACGCTCTGGCGCTCGCCGCAGTTGCGGTGGGTGGACTGCCGACCAGTCGCTGATCCGCCTGGCGGAGCTCTTCCGCGCGTTTGATCCGCTCTTCGAGTACCCGGACATCACCGGTGAGCTCGGTGAGCTTGTCCTGCAACGCCGCGGTCTGCTCAGCGTTCTCGGCCAGGCGTCGTTCGATCTCCGCCAGCGCGGACGAGCCGTCGGCCAGCCGCTGCCGCTCCGCCTCTGCCGCCTCGGCCCGGGCGACCGCGTCGTGCCAGTCCAGCTCGCTCCAGGACGTGTAGACCTCCAGGTTCGCCAGCGCGGTCAGCTTGGCGGCCAGCTTCCCGCTCTCTACCTGCAGTGCATCGAAGCGCTGCTCGGATGCCAGCAACTGCTGCTGTTGCTCCAGGAGCTGCTCCGTCAGGGCTTCGACCTTTCGCTCGTTCAGCCAGCCGAGCACCCATCCACGGGGATCGTCGACGCGGGACCGGTCGTCCTTCTCGTGCCGGTCGCCCGAGCGGACCTGGCCCTCGCGGGTCACGGCCCGATGCTCGTCGCGGAACTGTTCGACGGACTCGACGCAGCGATAGTCAGCACGGCGGACGAGCTCGTCCCGCAGGTAGTCCTGGAACGGGCCGTCGGCGATGTCCAGCGTGCCAGCGAGCAGCAACGCGCCCGTAGCCCCGGTTGATCGCAGCGGCACCCGCCGCGCTGCCACGCGCTCGTAGACCAAGCGGCTGCCGGTCACCCGGCCGTCGTTGCGCCGATAGGTCAGGCGGTTCTCGTTGACCCAGCGAGCGACCCGGCTGTAGTGCCGCTGTGGGACGAGCAGTGACAAGGCGAAGCCGCGCAGGACGCGTTCTGCCGCTCCTCGCCATTCGGCGAACTCGTCGGCGACATCGAGCAGTTCACCGGCGAACGGTAGGTCGCTCTCGTCAAGACCGAGTTCCTGGCACAGCTGGGCCCGGACCACGAGCTGGCTACTGGGCAAGTTGCTCGTGCGGCCCGCCAAGCTGGTCAGTTCGGCCCGGGTCTCCTCGCCCTGACGACGGAGTTGAGCGCGTTGCCCGCTGCATTCGGCGAGCTCGTCGGTCAGGCCGGCCTGTCGTGTCTCCAGGCCGGCCCGGCTCTGCTCCAGCCGAACGGTCAAGGCCGCGAAGCCCTCGGCATCGGTCACCGGGTCGAGACCGGCGGTCTGGACCCGCGGGTCGAAGCCGTCGCGGCGTTGCTTTCGATCGGACGCCTGCGACCGGGCCGTCTGGGCTTCCGCCTCCAGGTGGCTCACTCGGTCACCGCCGGCGGAGGAGCGATCGGCGATGAGCTTCTCGCGCTCCTGGCCGGCGACCAGGAGCGCCTGTTTGGTCTCGGCGCCCTCTCCTGCCTGGGCGGCCCGCTGCGCCTCGTTCGCCGCGATCTCCTCGGTGAGCAGCCGGATTCGTAGCTCGGCGAAGAACAGCCGTACCGCGTCACGGTGCCGTTCGTGCATGTTCCGGCGGGCCAGTGCGGCGTCGTACTTGTCACTGGTCGAGACGAGCGGGCGCAGCGCGTCGAGCTGGTCCCGGGCGCGTCTGACCGCGTCGTGCGCCTTGGTCAGGTCCTCGAAGTGGGCGACGATGCCCTTGACCCGCTCGGACGCGTCGACAGGCTCCAGCATGTGGTTGCGGACGAACTCGTTGAGGTTGCCGACCGACTTCATCGACACGGTCTGATGGAACAGTTCCATCGCCTGCTCCGACCGAATGCCCAGCAGGTGCCGGACCTGGCGGGAGTAGTCCGGGAAACGCCGTGGATCTCGGCCCCACCGGCGCGCAGGCGCCGCCGCAGCTCTTTGAGATCGGATCCGAAAGCGGTGAACTCCCGCTCGATCGCAAGTTCCTTCGGCGAGGTGACGAAGAAGCGATCCGGCTGGCCGGCCTTGTCCTTCTGATGGAAGACCTGTGCCAGCGTCACGGTCTCTCCGTAACCCTCGTTGACGAACACCCCGAGCAGGACGGAGTACGACGTGTGGTTGCGCAGGCCGATCGGGCGCGACGTACCGGATGCCTCGATGCGCTCGGACTTGTAGTGGCCCTCGACGTAGCTGCGCAGCGTTCGTTCCTTCGCCTCTGCCCCGGCCGCCTTGTTGTAGGAGATCTTGTGGGCCGGAAGCAGCAGGGTCGTCACCGCGTCGACGAGCGTGGACTTCCCGCTGCCGATATCACCGGTGAGCAGGGCTGTCTCGCCGCCCGGTGTGAGGCGCCAGATCCGCTCGTCGAAGGTGCCCCAGTTGAAGACCTCAAGATGGTGCAGCCGGTAACCGGCCCCGACGCCGGCCTGGAGCTCGACCGCCGAGAACAGTCCGTCAGTCATCGCCGCTCCTTTCCGCCGCGGCGGCGTACTCCTGCAGCTTCCCAGCAAAATCGGAAAGGGTTTGGGCATCGACGTACGCCTTCAGGATGCGGCGGACCTCCCACTGGTCGGTCTGGCCCCGGAGCTGGCGGAGGAAGCCCAGCTCGGCTGCCTTCTTGATCGTTGTCTCAACCTGGTCGATGACCCGGGCCTCGTTGGTCGAGTCGGCCAGGAACAGTCGCACCATCTCGACGAGTTGGTCGCGGCTCATCACCAGCTTGCCTTCGCCGCCGAGGGTCTCGAACTCCACCAGGCGCTTGCGTAACAGGACCAGCAGCAAGCTGAGGTTGTAGGTGAGGCTGCGCCGGTTCACCAGGCGGGGGAGCGCATTCTCACCGTCGTTGTCTTCCTGGCTCCGCAGATAGGCGTAGCCCTCGGTGTCGTCGACGATGACGTCGATACCGATGACGGCGAAGTGGTCGCGGACAGCCGGGCCGTGCCGGTGCAGAGCGGTCCAGGTGTCCTCGTCCGTCTCGCGGTAGGCGACGCCGCGGATCAGCCGAATGATCGCGGTGGCGACCGCGTGCTCCTCAGGTGTTCTCACCGTCGAATCACCGTGACCTTCGGCAACCGCGCACGCCTGACGATATCTCCGTCGGTGTACTCGATCACGGTCTCGTCGCCTTCGTCCATCACTACCTCGATGTCCTCGTCGGTGATGGCCAGGTAGCCGACGATCTCCGCCGCGCCGTGCTCCACGGGATACAGGTCGATGATGTCGCTGAGCAGCGCCGAACTCCGCTCCGGGACCAGGGAACGGATGTTCTCGGCCAGCCGGGCCTGGTCGACGAAGCTCTGGTCGAGAAGGGCGGCGACATCCACGGTCTCGTTCTCGCCCGGCGGCAGCAGGCTGTCGACGCGTGCCGCCGGCCTGGCGTCGTAGAGCGGGCGTTCGAACGGCAGCGCGATCCGCACGCCTGGCTCGTCGATCTCCAGGCCGAGCTGCGGTGGTGTCGCGCGGCACGCCAGCGCCGCGGTCTCCACCTGCCGGACCAGGTCGACCACTCGCCGGTTCTCCAACCACACCTGGTCGTCCAGGAACCGCCGGAGTTGCTCCGAGATCTGCCGCACGGTTCGCTGGGTGCGCTCAGCCGCCTCGGACCAGTCGTGATGGATCGTGAGCAGGTGCCGGTCGGTCTCGAGTTGGTCAAGGGCCTGCACCCGGGTCAGCAGGGCGGACAGCTCGTCCTGGCGTGCTTCGGAGAGCAGGAAGTCGTAGAACGCCTGGAAGCTGCGGCCCTGGTCCGAACCGTTGATGTCGGCACGAGTGCCTACCAGTTCGGCAAGCAGGTCGCCCTTGCTGCCCTCCCACGCCGCGATCTGCTCTCGAGCCGCCCGATCGAGCGTACGGAAGTTCTCTTCCACCTCCCGGAAGTCCGACAGCATTTGCCGGGCGGTGGAAGAGAACTGCTGGTAGCGGTCGCGCAGGGCGACCCGGTCCAGCAGGGTCACGGTGCCGGCTTCGACCTCGGCGATCTCCCGGTCGATCGCCTCGCGTCGTCGCCGGAGCTCGGCCAACCGGATGTCAGGGTCGGTCTCCGTGCCGTGGGTGATCTGGCGCAACAGTTCGACGACGGTGTGCAGGCGGGATTCGGTCCCGACGAACGTCCTGATCTGAAGGCCGGTTGTCCACGAGTAGGCCTTCTCGAAAGCCGGGGTCGCATCGTAGTGGACCTCGTCCGAACCGAGAGGATAGAAGCGTCGTAACCAGCCTGCCTCGACGGCAGCCCAGTCCTCCAGGTAGTCGGTGGCGCGTTTAGGGTAGCGGGGCTGCCCCGGGGTGGCGGAGTTCAGCGCAAAGAGCTCGTCGTCCAGAGCTGCCGCGAGAACGGCCGCGGACGTCGCGCCGTGATTCTCGTCGACGAAGAATCGGCCGAGGAAAGTCAGTACCAGGGGTGCGTTGCCGGCGCGCAGCAGCCGCCAGGCAGGATGCTTGTCCCGCAGGCGTTCTATCGCCTCGTGCTCCACGCCGATCCTCCCGTCGATCTGCAGGGAGCAAGCCTACGGGCGCCCACAGACAGTTTGCGGCAGCTAGCCAGCCTGAAGCTGAAGCAGGTCGTTGCAGAGCTCGACCAGCCCAAGGCGGAGAGGGCGGGCTCGGGCGGCGAAGGTGCGTTGGGATGCCGCGTACTGCGCCTTGCCGGCCGGTGTCTCGATGGGGACCGGGTCGTAGCCGAGGGCGGTGAGTTCGTACGGCGAAGCGCGCATGTCGAGGGTGCGGATGTCGCGGGCCAGCTTGAAACAGTCGAGGAGTAAGGAGCTCGGAGCGAACGGCATGAGTTTGGTGGCCCACTTGTAGAGGTCCATGTTGGCGTGGAGGCAGCCGCCTTGTTCCAGCTGAGGCTGTGCTTCCCGCGTTGGTTGCAGGACGTTGAGCGGACGCGCCGGCTGGGTGAAGAAGCGGAAGGCGTCGAAGTGGGAGCAGGCGATCTTGTGGGATTCGACTACTCGGTCGGTGCCGTCGGAGCCCAGGCGGAGCGGCCAGGCCTCGTGGCGGATTTCGGGAGTCCGGTAGACCATCGCCCACTCGTGCAGGCCGAAACAGCCGAACTGCGGCTGGCGGCCGGCTGTTGCCGATAGCAACTTGCTGATCCAGCCGATGCTGTCGGCACGCCGCGAGATCTCCGCCGGGTCCAGCCGCGCGGCGCCTTCGGAGTACAGGTAGCCGCGCTTTCCCTCATACTGCGTCGCGCCGCGCAGGCTGATGCCCGGTCCGGGGTGCCAGAGCCGGAGTTGCTTGGGGCGAGTCGGGTAGTAGGTGAAGAGGAAGTCCTCGACCGGATGCTTCTCGCCGCGCCGGCGGCGGTCCAGGTGGCCTGCCAGCAGCGCGTCGACCCGCTGGACATGGGCCGCCTGCAACGGCTCCCACTCGGCGGGCTCGAGGGTGACGGTCACAGGTCGAGGGAGAAGGCGTACAGGTCGATGCCGGGGCGGGGAGACCAGTCGCGTTCGGGGAGACGGGTGAAGCCGAGCCGCTCGTAGATGCGGTGGGCTGTGGTCATGTAGGTGGCGCTGGACAGCACCACCCGGTGAAAACCCAACTCACGGCTACGGTCGACGCAGTGCTGGGTCAGCGCAGTACCGATGCCGAGGCCGCGGGCCTTGGCGGAGACCCCGAGCATGCGGAACTCACCTTCGCCGTCGCGGCCGAGCTCGCCGTAGACCGAGCCGGGGACACAGAAGGTCACCGTGCCCAACAGATCCGTCCCGACGGTGGCGATCCACAGCTCTGCCTTGGCGGCGCGGTCCGCGGCGTTGCGCAGCGTCAGCCCGTAGTCGGAGCCCGGGGGGATGAAACCGTCCACGGAATAGGCCTCGGCGGTCAGCTCACCCACCGCGTCGTACTCCGCGGGCAGTGCCAGCCGGATGTCAGTCGTCACCAGATAACTGTCTCACCCCGGTACGACGGTAGGCTCGGGGCCGCTGCACCACCAACACACGCAAGCCGGTGCACCACCAACACACCTAGTCCTCACACACCCTCACGAAGGCCTGACGTGCGCATCGCCAGATTCTCCGTCGACGACGAACCGAAGTACGGGATCGTCGAGACCGATGACCCCGAGGGGCTCGTCGGCACCGTCGCCGTGCTCGACTCGGACCCGCTCTACCGGCCGGTCCAGTTCACCGGCGAGCAGCTGCAACTGGCTGACGTCCGGTTGCTGGCCCCGGTGATCCCGCGCAGCAAGGTGGTCTGCGTCGGGCGCAACTACCGCGCGCACGCCGAGGAGCTGGGCAACGAGGTGCCGGCCGAGCCGATGATCTTCCTCAAGCCGAACACCTCGGTGATCGGCCCGCGGGACGGCATCGTCTACCCCGAGCAGACCAACAACCTGCACTTCGAGGGTGAGCTGGCGATCGTGATCGGCCGGATCTGCCGTGACCTGCCCAAGGAACGCGTCAACGAGGTGATCTTCGGCTACACGATCGCCAACGACGTCACCGCGCGGGACCTGCAGAAGACCGACGGCCAGTGGGCCCGGGCGAAGGGGTACGACACGTTCTGCCCGCTCGGCCCGTGGATCAGCACCGAGCTGGACGTGTCCGACGTACGGGTGACCACCACGCTGAACGGCGAGCCGAAGCAGGACGGCCGGACCTCGCAGTTCATCTTCGACATCCCCGAGGTGCTGGCCTACATCACCTCGTTCACCACGTTGCTGCCCGGCGACGTGGTGCTCACCGGCACCCCCGCGGGTGTCGGCCCGATGCTGCCCGGCGACGAGGTCGCGATCAGCATCGAAGGACTCGGAACTCTGACGAACAAGGTGATCGTGCGTGACTGAAAGGCCTGCCCCGACCGACGACGACGTCCTCGGAGGCTTGGAACCGAACCAGGTACGGGTGCGCTTCCCACCGTCGCCGACCGGTCTGCTGACCGTCGGCAACATCCGCAGCGCGCTGTTCAACTGGGCCTTCGCAAGGCACTACGGCGGCAAGCTGGTACTGCGGATCGAGGACACCGACGCCGCCCGCAACACCCCGGAGGCGTTGCAGTACACGCTGGACTCGCTGCGCTGGCTCGGCCTGAACTGGGACGAGGGCCCCGAGGTGGGCGGCGAGTTCGGGCCGTACCTGCAGTCGGAGCGGATGGACACGTACGCCGATGTCGTGGCGAAGCTGCTGGCCGCGGGCCGGGCGTACCACTGCTACTGCTCGCAGGAGGAGCTCGACCAGCGCCGCGAGGCCGCTCGCTCCGCCGGTCAGCACAGCGGGTACGACGGTCACTGCCGCACGTTGACGACCGAGCAGGTGCAGGCCTATCTCGACGAGGGCCGGCGTCCCGTCGTCCGGCTGCGGATGCCGGACCGGCCGATCACCTTCGACGACCTGGTCCGCGGCGAGATCACCTTCCTGCCGGAGAACCTGGGCGACTACGTCCTGGTCCGGGCCAACGGCTACCCGCTCTACCCGCTGGTGAACCCGGTGGACGACGCGCTGATGGAGATCACCCACGTACTGCGCGGCGAGGACCTGCTGTCCTCGACGCCCCGGCAGATCGCGCTCTACGACGCGCTGGCCGAGATCGGGATCGGCTCCGGCCGGACACCCCGGTTCGGGCATCTGCCGTTCGTGATGGGCGAGGGCAACAAGAAGCTGTCCAAGCGCGACCCGGGGGCCGGCCTCGGTGAGTACATGGAGCGCGGCTTCCTGCCCGAGGGCCTGCTGAACTACCTCGCCCTGCTCGGCTGGTCGATCGCCGACGACCGCGACGTGTTCACCATGGACGAGATGATCAAGGCGTTCGACATCCGCAAGGTGAACGCGAACGCGGCCCGGTTCGACCCGAAGAAGTGCGAGGCGATCAACGCCTCCCACATGCGGATGCTGGACCCGGCGGAGTACACCCGCCGCGTGGCGCCGTTCCTGGCCAAGGCCGGGGTGTTGCCGGCCGAGCCGTCGGCGGAGCAGCTGGAGTTGCTCGGCGCCGCCGTACCGCTGGTCCAGGAGCGGATGAACACGCTGTCGGAGTCGGTCGAGATGCTCGCCTTCCTGTTCGTGCCGGACGAGGCGTTCTCGGTCGACCCGGACTCCGCGGCCAAGGTGCTGACCGGCGACGCCGGCGCAGTACTGGAGGCGACGACCCAGGCGCTGGCCGGGGTCGGTGAGTGGAAGACCGAGGCGATCGAGCAGGCGTTGCGCGCGTCGCTGATCGAGGGACTCGGGCTGAAGCCGAAGAACGCGTTCGGCCCGGTCCGGGTGGCGATCTCCGGCCGCCGGATCTCGCCGCCGCTGTTCGAGTCGCTGGAACTGCTCGGACGGGAGCGCTCGCTGCACCGCATCGAGCAGGCCCGCACGGCCCTCCCGGCAGACTGATGCGGTACGCCGGTACGCCGCGTCCCGGGGTGGTCGTCGATCCCCGGGACGCCGGCCCGCAGCCGTACCACCGGCTGCTCCGCAACGACGTGACGCCGACCGGCTATGTGCTCCTCGGGGTACTGGCCGTGCTGGTCGGCTGGATGTTCCTCAGCCTGCTGATCCTGGGGACGCAGCAGACGATCCGGACCGATCCCAAGGGCACCGTCTCCTGGTTCACGCTGCTGGCGACGAACCTCTCGCTGATCGTGCTGATCCCGCTGACGATGTTCGTCGCGACCAAGCTGAACAAGCAGACGCCGGGGCTGTTGTCGTCCGTGGTCGGCAAGCTGCGCTGGCGTCCGCTCGCGGTGTTCCTGGCGGCAGCCGTCGTGCTCGAGCTCGTGATGCTGGGGATCATCCAATTTGGCGGGGTCGAGGTCCTGGGCGATGGGTCTGGGATCGCGTCGGATGCGGCCGCGGTCATTGCTGTGACGTTGCTGACGTCGACGTTCCAGGCCGCGGGGGAGGAGTACTTCTTCCGTGGCTATCTGTTGCAGGCCGTCGGTGCGCTGGTGCGCAGCGCGCTGATCGCAGTACTGGTGACGACGGTGCTGTTCACGATGGCGCACGGGATCTGGCCTTGGGAGAGCCCGGCGTTGTTCCTGGACCGGTTCGCGTTCGGCCTGGTCGCGGGGTGGCTGGCGATCCGGACGGGTGGGCTGGAGGCGCCGATCGCGGTGCACGCGGCCAACAACGTGATCACCTTCATCTACGCGGCTCTGACGGACACCGTGGGAGACAGCCTGGGAGCTGCTGACGCGCCCTGGTCGCTCGTAGCGGTGGACGTTGTGAAGTTCGCCGCCTTTGGTGTCATCGCGCTTTTGCTGACCCGCAGGCAAGGCCTGGCAACCCAGTGCGAGCTACCGCTGGCAACCCAGCCGATCCTCGGCAACGGCCGCGGCAAGAAACTGGTGTGACGGGTGTGACAACGCCGGGCCGCGACCTCGTTTTGGTGTCTGGCGCCTTGCTGAGATAGGCTCAGCGGGCCAGGTTGTGAGGGCGGAAACAAGCTCACAACCGCAGAGAAATGCCTTGGGGTATGGGGTAATTGGCAGCCCGTCTGATTCTGGTTCAGTTAGTCTAGGTTCGAGTCCTAGTACCCCAGCGAGCGATTGGACCGCGCCGACGAAAGTCGGTACAGTTCATCCTCGTTGCCCGGCCCGCAAGGACCGAGCAACAACCCTCTGGCCCCGTTGTGTAGCGGCCTAGCACGCCGCCCTCTCAAGGCGGTAGCGCGGGTTCGAATCCCGTCGGGGCTACCAGAGAAAGCGCCTCTCACTCACCGAGTGAGAGGCGCTTGTTGTTTGTCTCACAGTGGTCTCGTGGTGAGTAACTGGAACAGCCCGCCGCGAGGGGCGCGGCGGGCTGTTCGTAGTACGGGGTGTGCTGTTACTCCGAGGCGCGGCGAAGAGCTTCTGAGAGGCGCTCGGCGGCAGCCATGACGGCGGGGGCGTGCATGCGGCCGGGTTGCCTGGAGAGGCGTTCGATCGGGCCGGAGACCGAGACGGCGGCGATCACCTTGCCGGAGGGGGAGCGGACCGGGGCCGAGACCGAGGCGACGCCCTGCTCACGTTCGCCGACCGAGTGGGCCCAGCCGCGGCGGCGTACGCCGGCCAGGGCGGCTGCGTTGAAGGTGGCGTTGTGGAGGCCGCGGTGCATCCGCTCCGGGTCCTCCCAGGCAAGCAGTATTTGCGCTGCCGACCCGGCCGACATGGTCAGCTGACTGCCCACGGGAACGGTGTCGCGCAGACCCGACGGACGCTCGGCGGCCGCGACACAGACGCGGTACTCGCCCTGGCGCCGGAACAGCTGGGCGGACTCACCGGTGATGTCGCGCAGTCGCGCCAGCACCGGACCGGCTGTCGCCAGCAGTCGGTCCTCACCCGCAGCGGAGGCCAACTCGCTCAGTCGCGGCCCCAGCACGAAGCGTCCCTGCATGTCGCGCCCCACCAGCCGGTGGTGCTCGAGGGCAACGGCGAGCCGGTGCGCCGTCGGCCGGGCCAGTCCCGTCGCTGCCACGAGTCCGGCCAGGGTCGCCGGTCCGGACTCGAGCGCGGACAGAACGAGAGCTGCTTTGTCGAGAACGCCGACTCCGCTAGAGTTGTCCATGAGACGATATTGCCGTCTCGAATCGTGGAACGCAAGTCGCTTGTGCGGCTCCGTGCGGAGCACTGTAAGTGAAGCAGCCGGAGCACGGTGGGCGATACGGGCCGCACCACACTTCTTGAAGGAGCTTGTCTGATGGGTAGGACGTTGTCGGAAAAGGTCTGGGATGCGCATGTCGTGCGCCATGCCGACGGAGAGCCCGACCTCCTCTACATCGATCTCCATCTCGTCCACGAGGTGACCAGCCCGCAGGCCTTCGACGGACTCCGGCTGGCCGGCCGGAAGGTCCGTCGCCCGGACCTGACCATCGCGACCGAGGACCACAACGTCCCCACCCTCGACGTGGACAAGCCGATCGCCGACCTGACCTCGCGGACGCAGGTCGAGACGCTGCGCAGGAACGCCGCGGAGTTCGGCGTCCGGATCCACACCCTCGGCGACCCCGACCAGGGCGTCGTACACGTGATCGGCCCGCAGCTCGGCCTGACCCAGCCCGGGATGACCGTGGTCTGCGGTGACAGCCACACCTCGACGCACGGCGCGTTCGGCGCGATCGCGTTCGGCATCGGCACCAGCGAGGTCGAGCACGTGCTCGCCACCCAGACGCTGATGCAGGCCCGGCCGAAGACGATGGCGGTCACCGTCGACGGCGTCCTGCCGGACGGTGTCTCGGCCAAGGACCTGGTGCTCGCGCTGATCGCCCAGGTCGGTACCGGCGGCGGCCAGGGCTACATCGTCGAGTACCGCGGTGAGGCGATCCGCGCGCTGACGATGGAAGCCCGGATGACGATCTGCAACATGTCGATCGAGTGGGGCGCCAAGGCCGGCATGATCGCGCCGGACGAGACGACCTTCGCGTACCTGAAGGACAAGCCGCACGCGCCGCAGGGTGTCGACTGGGAAGCCGCGGTCGAGTACTGGAAGAGCCTGGCCACGGACGAGGACGCGACGTTCGACCGCGAGGTCGTACTGCGGGCCGAGGACATCGCCCCGTTCGTGACCTGGGGAACCAACCCTGGCCAGGGCGTCCCGCTGTCGGCCAACGTGCCGTCGCCGGACGACTTCGACAACCCGAACGACAAGATCGCCGCCGAGCGCGCCCTGGAGTACATGGGCCTCACCGCCGGTACGCCGCTGCGCGAGGTCAAGGTGGACACCGTCTTCCTGGGCTCCTGCACCAACGGCCGGATCGAGGACCTGCGGGCCGCGGCCGGCGTACTGGCCGGGCGGAAGGTTGCCGACGGCACCCGGATGCTCGTCGTCCCGGGGTCGGGCCGGGTCCGGCTGCAGGCCGAGTCCGAGGGGCTCGACAAGATCTTCAAGGAGGCCGGGGCCGAGTGGCGTGGCGCCGGTTGCTCGATGTGCCTGGGCATGAACCCGGACCAGTTGACGCCGGGCGAGCGCAGCGCCTCGACGTCGAACCGCAACTTCGAGGGCCGGCAGGGCAAGGGTGGCCGGACGCACCTGGTCTCGCCGCTCGTCGCCGCGGCCACGGCCGTCACCGGCACCCTGGCTGCACCGGCGGATCTGGAGCCGCTGGAAGTCGCCGTACCCGAGAACGTCTGAGGACAAAGGAATCATGGACGCCTTCACCCAGCACATCGGCACCGCGGCCCCGCTGCGGCGCAGCAACGTCGACACCGACCAGATCATCCCCGCCGTCTACCTGAAGCGGGTCACCCGGACCGGCTTCGAGGACGGGCTGTTCGCTGCCTGGCGCAACGATCCCGCGTTCGTCCTGAACCAGCCCGAGTACGAAGGTGTCTCGGTCCTCGTGGCCGGGCCGGACTTCGGTACCGGCTCGTCGCGTGAGCACGCCGTCTGGGCCCTGATGGACTACGGGTTCCGGGTGGTCGTGTCGTCGCGGTTCGGCGACATCTTCCGTGGCAACTCCGGCAAGGCCGGCCTGCTCGCGGCACTCGTCGAGCAGGACGTGGTGGAGAAGCTGTGGACCGCGATCGAGAACGACCCGGGTACCAAGGTCACGGTCGACCTGGAGCACAAGACGCTCTCGGCCGGTGACATCTCGGCGCCGTTCGAGATCGACGACTACACCCGCTACCGGCTGCTCAACGGCCTCGACGACGTCGGCATCACCTTGTCCCACGAGGCCGACATCACGGCGTACGAGGCCGGCCGGCCTGCCTTCAAGCCGGCCACCCTGCCGGCCAAGGCGTAACGCACCACGGCGTTATCCCGATAACTGCGGTGTTATCCTTGCGCAGTTGTCAGTACAAGGCCGAGTAGTCAGCACAGCGAGATCCTGGAGGTGGGGCGCCATGAGCAGCGAACCCTCCAGACATACGGATCTCGCTCGGCCTTGAGGCGCTGAACTCCTTCTCAGGTCAGGTTGTACCCCCGCGCGGTTCGCCGCGCGGGGGTGACCTGCGGCGCGGGGCCGGGCGATTTGTCGCCCGTTGATCCCACACCTCGTACCTGGAGGACCCGCCATGTCCGACCTTCGCCTGCGCACCCTGCGTGCGTTCAGCCGCACCCCCTCCCTCCGCGCCGCCGCCCGCCGGTACGCCGGTACGCCCGCCGCGCCCCTTTCCGCCGAGCCGACGCCGGCTCTCGCCACGGGCCCGAAGCCCAAGGGCCACAGCGTCGTCGACAGCGCCATCTACTGCGACGGCGCACGGGTGGCGTCGCCGCAATCGCTGGCCGAGACCTACCAGGTGCTGCACGAGTCGCCGGAAAGCCTTGCCTGGATCGGCCTGTACCGGCCTGACCGGCGCGAACTGACCTCGCTGGCCCAGGAGTTCGACCTGCACGAGCTGGCGATCGAGGACGCCATCCAGGCCCATCAGCGGCCGAAGCTCGAGCGGTACGGCGACACCTTGTTCGTCGTCCTGAAGGCTGCTCGCTACCGGGACGCGACCGAGGAGGTCGAGTTCGGCGAGGTGCACCTGTTCGTCGGCCCGGACTTCGTGGTGACGGTCCGGCATGCCGAAGCACCCAACCTGGCCGCGGTCCGGCGCCGGGTGGAACGCGATCCCGAGTTGCTGCGCCGCGGCACCGAGGCCGTTCTCTACGCGATCATGGACAAGGTCGTCGACGGTTACGCGCCCGTCGTCGCCGGTCTCGAGAACGACATCGACGAGATCGAGACCGAGGTGTTCCGCGGCGACCCGAAGGTGTCGCGGCGCATCTACGAGTTGTCCCGCGAGGTGATCGAGTTCCAGCGCGCGACCCGGCCGCTGGTCGGCATGCTCGACTCGTTGCGGGCCGGCTTCGACAAGTACGGCGTCGACGAGGAACTCCAGCGATCGCTGCGCGACGTGGCCGACCACGTCACCCAGGTGGTCGAGCGGGTGGACGCCTTCCGCGAACTGCTGCGCGACATCCTGACGGTGAACGCCACGTTGGTGGCCCAGCAGCAGAACGAGGAGATGAAGAGCCTCACCGTCGCCAGCAACCACCAGAACGAAGAGGTGAAGCGGATCTCTGCCTGGGCGGCGATCCTGTTCGCGCCAACCCTGATCGGCACCGTGTACGGGATGAACTTCGACTACATGCCCGAGCTGCACTGGGAGTTCGGCTATCCGTTCGCGGTCGGGCTGATGGCGATGGTGTGTGGTGGTCTGCACCTGATCTTCAAGCGACGCGGCTGGTTGTAGTACCCGGCGCGGGGTACCGGTTCGGGGCTGTCGCAACGGTTTACGCTGCGACTCCGGATGTCTCGAGGAGGTAGTGGGCTATGTGGCTGTTCCTGCGGCGACGACTCATCATGTGGGCGGTGCTGGCGATCGCGGTGCCGTTGCTGGACTGGTTGCTGGGCAAGGTCAGTGAGCAACTGAAGGCACGCAAGGGCGAGAACCCGGTGTCCAGGGGGCTCGACACGGCCCGGTCCGGCGTCCGGACCCTGCGCGGAAGGCGCCGCTGAAAGGGCTACTGAAAGGGCCGCTGAAACCCCTGCCGGGGTGCGATCCTGGTTGTGGCGGACGTCACCGTTGGTCGCCGGTTCGTTGCTCTGAAGGGAATCGAGAGTGCCCTGGACGGCGAATCCGGGACATTTTTGGCCCGAATCGCCTGAAACAAGGGCGAATTGCCGCGTTGGTGTTTGTGAACACGCCGAAGAGTCCATAACGTTCACGGAAGATCGAGCGCTGTGCTCGACGCCATCGTTCACGGAGGGAAGACAGTGAACAAGAGCCAGTTGGTCGAAGCGCTCGCAGTGCACTTCGACGGAAATCGCCGTTCGGCCCAGCACGCCCTGGAGTCGGTGATCGACACCGTCCAGCGCGAGCTGACCAAGAAGGGCGGCAAGGTTGCCATCACCGGGTTCGGTGCCTTCGAGGCCATCGAGCGCGGCGCTCGCATGGTCCGCAACCCGCGGACCGGTGAGACCAAGCGCGCCAAGAAGACCGTGGTTCCGAAGTTCCGCGCGGGTGCGGAGCTGAAGGCCGTTGTCTCCGGTGCGAAGAAGCTGCCGAAGCTGACGACGCCGAAGCCGGCCGCCGCCACCAAGGCAGCCGCTCCGGCCAAGAAGGCCGCGCCGGCCAAGGCCGCCGCGACCAAGACCGCCGCCAAGAAGGCGCCGGCCAAGGCCGCTGCCACCAAGACGGTGGCCAAGAAGGCCCCCGCCAAGAAGGCTCCGGCCAAGACGGTGGCCAAGAAGGCCCCGGCCAAGAAGGCCGCTCCGGCCAAGGCCGTTGCCAAGAAGACGGTGGCCAAGAAGGCTCCCGCCAAGAAGGCACCGGCGAAGCGCGCTGCCGCCCGCTGACCCGTCAGCATCGCAGTAGGCAGTTCTCGCACCATCAGCGAAGGCCGGTCACCCCACACCAGGGGCGACCGGCCTTCGCCGTTGTTGTCTTGAATGCCTTCGGTGGCGCGGGGTTGCTCAGGGCAAAGTGATGAAGTGGACTTCGGAGATCGCCAGGCCGGCGCCCGAGCCGGTGGTGGTGAGGCGGACTCGTTGGCCGAGGCGGAGCAGACGCACCGGAGTACCGGCCAGGGCTTCGACGTCGAAGGGGAGTTCGATGCCCGTGTCGGTCAGGACCGCGCCGGAGGCCGTCGCTGGGTCGTAGCGGCTGACAGTTGCTTGCATGCCCTTACGGTAGCGGCCTTTCAGCAGGCCAGACCCTCGGTGCCTGTCGCGGCTCCCATCACCAGCGACATCACGTCAGCCGTCCGGGGACCGACGCCAAGCTGTACGGCGTGCGCCAGGTCGGCCGCAGTGTCCACGTCGCGCCGCAGCGACTCCAGGACTGCCAGCTCGATCGGTACTGCGCCGGATGCCTGGTGAGCTTGCGCGGAACCCACACCGAAGCGGGGATCCAGCGGAACGCCCGGAGCAGCCGCCAGCATCGTCGTACCGGTCCCTGGCTCGTCGATGACGAAGTTGCGGGCTGCTGTGCAGGCTGCCAAGGCTGCCGTCAGTTCGGTCGGCCGTAGAGCCGGTAGGTCGGCAGAGAGCGCCGCTACTCCCGCCTCTGGGTACTGCGCCGCCGCCACCGCTGCACCGTGCTCCAGAGCCCCGTTGAGCCCTGCACCAGGGAGGTCCGGTACTACCTGCGCCCCGATCGCTGTGACGTCAGCTGCGACCACTGGGTCGTCTGTCACGACCAGCACGGCCAGGACAAGCCGGGACTCGAGTGCTGCGGCAGTAGTGTCAACTGCGAAGGCACGGGCCAGCTCCGGACGGTGCTGTGGGTAGGCGGAAGCGAGCCGGCTCTTTGCGATCGCCGTACGCTTCACCGGGATCACCAGGGTCCAGGGAGCGACCTGTAGGTCTGCCATCAGGCAGGATTCTCCCATGACCGAGGGCAACGACAGCCACCAGGAGGCAGCAGTGAACGGCCAGCGAACCGCCGAGGGGCCTCGGCCACGCCGGGGGTTCTGGTTCGGCCTGGTGGTCGCCATCGTCAAACCGTTCATGCTGATCTGGACCAAACAGGATTTCCGCGGCCGGGAGAATGTGCCGCGAACCGGTGGCATGGTGTTCGTGACCAACCACATCTCGCACTTCGACCCGTTCGTGATCGGGTTCTTCCTCTGGGAGTGCCGGCGGATCCCGCGGTTGCTCGGCAAGGCGTCGCTGTTCAAACTGCCGATCGCGGGCCGGATCCTCACCAGCGCGGGACAGATCCCGGTGTTCCGCGACTCGGCCGAGGCCGCCGACGCATTCCGGGCCGCGGTCGCCGCCGTCGAGAAGGGCGAGTGCGTCGGTGTCTATCCCGAGGGCACGATCACCCGCGACCCGGAGCTGTGGCCGATGACGGGCAAGACCGGGGCCGCGCGGATCGCGCTGATGACCGGCTGCCCGGTGATCCCGATCGCGAACTGGGGCGCGCAGGAGGTGTTCGCGTCGTACGGCAGTCTGCGGGTCCGGTTGCTGCCGCGCAAGACGATGCGGGTGACCGCCGGTGAGCCGGTCGACCTGAGCGCGTTCGAGGGCAAGCCGATCACGAACGAGCTGTTGCACGAGGCAACCGAGGTGATCATGCGGCGGGTGGCCGCGGAGCTCGGCGTACTGCGGGGGGAGACTCCGCCGCCGGAGCTCTTCGATCCGCGCAAGCACAAGGCTGTTGATGACAACGGTGAGGATGGGGAGACTCGATGACCAAGGTTGCGGTGTTCGGTGCGGGGTCCTGGGGGACCGCGTTCGCCATTGTCCTGGCCCAGGCCGGTAATCAGGTCTCCGTCTGGGGGCGCCGCGAGTCGCTGTGCGAAGCGATCAACACGCGGCACGAGAACCCCGACTACCTGCCCGGCCTGCAACTCCCGGACGCCATCACCGCAACCCATGACCCGGCCGCTGCCGCCGATGGTGCCGAGGCGATCGTGCTCGCCGTCCCGTCCCAGTCGCTGCGGGACAACCTGCGCGACTGGGCCGACGTGCTGCCGGCCGCGGTACCGCTGGTTTCGTTGATGAAGGGCGTCGAGGTCGGCACCACCAAGCGGATGAGTGAGGTGATTGCCGAGCTGACTGGTGCCGGACCTGAGCGGATCGCTGTGGTCTCGGGGCCCAACCTTGCGCGGGAGATCGCGGAGGGGCAGCCGGCTGCTGCGGTTGTCGCTTGTGCTGATGAGGGGACCGCGGCACGGCTGCAGAAGCTCTGCCACTCGCCGACCTTCCGGCCTTACACGAACAACGACGTGATCGGGTGCGAGCTCGGTGGCGCGACCAAGAACGTGATCGCGCTGGCCGTGGGGATGGCTGTCGGGTTGGGCTTTGGCGACAACGCGCGGGCGTCCGTGATTACCCGCGGCCTGGTGGAAACAGCACGCCTCGGTACTGCGCTGGGCGCCGATGTCCATACGTTCTCCGGGTTGGCGGGACTGGGCGACCTGGTCGCGACGTGCTCGTCACCGCTGTCCCGCAACCGGACCTTCGGCGAGAAACTCGGCCAGGGAATGACGGTCGCGGAGATCGCGGGTGCGACTCGTCAGGTGGCCGAGGGCGTGAAGTCCTGCGAGTCGATCACCGAACTGGCGCACCACCACGACGTCGAAATGCCCATCGTCGAGCACGTGACGAAGGTGGTCGCGGGCGAGATGACGCCGAAGGACATGCTGTTCAGCCTGGTCTCGCGCTCGGCGAAGTCCGAACGTTGGGGATGACTACAAGCCCAGGGCGTGCTGCAGGACGAGAGCGGCCGCGCCCTGGATGGCGGCTTGGTGGCCGGCCCGGGACGTGACGACCT
This sequence comes from Kribbella sp. CA-294648, assembly GCF_050943845.1. NCBI lineage: Bacteria > Bacillati > Actinomycetota > Actinomycetes > Propionibacteriales > Kribbellaceae > Kribbella > Kribbella sp. CA-294648. The sequence continues at coordinate 6,132,537 of NZ_CP191981.1, read as the reverse complement.
GGAGTTCGGTGGTGGCCAAGGGCAAGGATCTGGCATAGATCGCTTCCCGGATGCCCGCCAGCAGACTGTCGCCTGCTTGCGAGAGCGATCCGCCGATGACGACGACGGACGGATTGAGGAGACTGACGCACGCCGCCAGGACGGTGCCGATCTCGCGGCCGGCTTGGCGGACTGCTTGGGTGGCGACAGCGTCTCCGGCGCGGACCAGATCGACCACATCCAGGCTGGTCTTGGCGTGCAGGCCGGTGGTGCGCAGGTGGGCGGCGATGGCGGCGGCTGAGGCGATGGCTTCCAGACAGCCGGTGTTGCCGCAGCGGCAGAGTTCGGTGTGGCCTTCCGCGCGGATGTGGCCGATGTCGCCGGCTGCGCCCTGGGCACCACGGTGGAGCCGGCCGCCGCTGATGACTCCGGCGCCGATACCGGTCGCGACCTTCACGTAGAGCAGGTGCTCGACGTCGGCGTACTGCGTGGTGTGTTCGCCGAGCGCCATGATGTTCACGTCGTTGTCGACCAGGACCGGGCCGGGCAATTCCCGGGACAGTCGCGCGACCACGTCGTACGAGTCCCAGCCGGGCATGATCGGTGGGTGGTTCGGTCGGCCGGTGCTGTGCTCGACCGGGCCGGGTAGGCCCACGCCGGTACCGGCAAGGTCGTCGACGGACCGGCCTGCCGCGGCGAGCAAGTCGCGACCGGCGGCGGCTAAGGCGGCAAGGACAGTCTCAGGGCCTTCGGCGATGTTGAGGGCCGAGGTGGTGCTGTCGAGGATCGTCCCACTGAGGTCTGTCAGGGCCACCGAGAGATGGGTCGCGCCGACGTCGGCCGCGAGGATCAGTCGCGCGGACGGGTTGAACCGGAATCGCGCCGGTGGGCGGCCGCCACTCGAAGCAGCCTCGCCGGACGGTACGACGAAACCCGCGGAGACCAGCTCCTCGAGCCGCCCGGTGACGGTGGACCGGCCGAGACCGCTCAGGTCGATCAGCTCCGCACGGGTTCGCGGCCGGCCGTCGAGCAGCAGCCGCAGTACCCCGTGGGCGGGACCGAGCTCGGTCATCGGCAGCACTTTCGTCTCAGGGCGCCAGGCTTTTGCTTGACGGGGAACAAAAGTTCAACATAGCGTCGCCGTCATGTCCACCACAGCGCGAAAGCTCAGGGTCGGGATCGTCGGTGGCGGCTTCATGGGACGGGTGCACGGCCGGTCCGCGATCGTCGCCGGCGCCCAGCTCGTCGGCGCGGTCGGTTCCAGCCCGGAGCGCGCGGAAGCGGCGGCCGAGGCGACCGGAGCCGAGCGAGGTTTCGCCACCCTCGACGAACTGCTTGCCGCCGACATCGATCTCGTCCACGTCTGTACGCCGAACAGCACGCACCTGCCGGTCACCTTGCAGGCGCTCGAGGCGGGCAAGCACGTCATCTGCGAGAAGCCACTGGCCACCTCGGCCAAGGACGCGACCGGGTTGCTCGCGGCGGCGCAGGAGGCCGGCCGCGTCGCGACTGTGCCGTTCGTCTATCGCTATCACCCGATGGTGCGCGAACTGCGGACACGGATCGCCGAGGGTGGGGCCGGTCAGATCACCAGCCTGCACGGGAGCTACCTGCAGGACTGGCTGGCCGGCGAGAACGACCAGAACTGGCGCGTGGACGACGCGGCCGGCGGCCCGTCCCGGGCCTTCGCCGACATCGGATCGCACTGGTGCGACCTGACCGAGTTCGTCACCGGCGACCGGATCGCCGATGTCAGCGCGCAGACCCGCACGATTCGCGCGACCCGCGGCGGGGCCGAAGTACGGACCGAAGATCTGGCGACCGCGCAGTTCCGTACCGCGGCCGGCGTCGTCGGGACCGTCGTGGTCAGCCAGGTCGCGGCCGGTCGCAAGAACCGCTTGTACCTGGAGGTCTCGGGCACTGAGTCGAGCTTCGGCTTCGACCAGGAGGACCCGGATCGCTTGTGGGTCGGGCGACGCGCCGCCAGCCAGTTGCTGACTCGCGACCCCGACACGCTCAGCCCGCCGGCGGCGCGGGTCAACCGGTTGCCTGCCGGGCACGCGCAGGGCTACCAGGACGCGTTCGACTCCTTCGTCGCCGACTCCTACGCGGCTGCCCTGGACGGCGACCAGCCCGACGGCCTGCCGGACTTCGCGGCCGGCGTCCGCTCTGCCCATCTCGTTGACGCCGTACTGCGCTCTGCCGCAGCCGACGGCGCCTGGACCACTGTCGACAACTGAGGAGCCTGCACATGCCACGCCCGATCACCCTGTTCACCGGTCAGTGGGCCGACCTGCCCTTCGAGGAGGTCTGCGGTCTCGCCGCGTCCTGGGGGTACGACGGCGTCGAGATCGCCTGCTCCGGTGACCACTTCGACGTCCAGCAGGCGATCGACGACGAGAACTACATCGCCGGCCGGCACGAGATCCTCAAGCGGCACGGGCTGGAGGTCTACGCGATCTCGAACCACCTGGTCGGCCAGGCGATCTGCGACGACCCGATCGACTTCCGGCACGAGGCGATCCTGCCGTCGCGGGTCTGGGGCGACGGTGATCCCGAAGGCGTCCGGCAGCGGGCGGCCGAGGACATGAAGAACACCGCACGGGCCGCGGCCAAGCTCGGCGTGAAGACGGTGATCGGCTTCACCGGGTCGTCGATCTGGCAGTACGTCGCGATGTTCCCGCCGGTCCCGGCCGAGCGGATCGAGGCGGGGTACCAGGACTTCGCGGATCGGTGGAACCCGATCCTGGACGTGTTCGACGAGGTCGGGGTGCGGTTCGCGCACGAGGTGCACCCGTCGGAGATCGCGTACGACTACTGGACCACCGTGCTGACCCTGGAGGCGATCGGGCACCGTGAGGCGTTCGGGCTGAACTGGGACCCGAGCCACATGGTCTGGCAGGACATCGACCCGGCCGCGTTCCTGTGGGACTTCAAGGACCGGATCTACCACGTCGACTGCAAGGACACCCGGATGCGGACCGGCGGCGGCCGCAACGGCCGGCTCGGCTCGCACCTGCCGTGGGGCGACCCGCGACGCGGCTGGGACTTCTACTCGACCGGCCACGGCGACGTGAACTGGGAGGACTGCTTCCGGGTCCTCAACTCGATCGGCTACGACGGCCCGATCTCGGTGGAGTGGGAAGACGCGGGCATGGAGCGCAAGGTCGGCGCGGCGGAGGCGGTCGACGTCATCCGCAAACTCGCCTTCGACAAGCCAGAAGCCGCCTTCGACGCAGCCTTCGCCACGGACAAGTAGGCAGGTCTAGCAGTCGCGCGCTAAAGGCTGAGGCACGCGCGCGGCTGCTGTGCTGCTGGAGGTTAGGCGAGTTCTAGTTGGACTTCGACCAGCCAGGTGGACTGGGCGTTGTCGGGGGCTTCTAGGTAGTGCTCTCGCCACGTCGGGCTGGTGGGGGTGCGGTTGCTACTGGCCGCCCAGTCGGTCAAGGCTTGGTAGGTGGTGGAGATCGTGCTCATGGGGCCGTGGTGGAGGAGTGACGCCACCTGGGTCGACGGGAGCGTGTGGGGGTCGAGGTCGGGGACCGATCCGGCGGGGACGACGTAGCCGGCGGTCACCTGGACCGTGGGGTCGTTCGCGTTGGGTTGGTAGCGGGCGACCGGTGTCGTGCGATCGGCGCCGGCTGCTTCCATCCGGTCGATGACCTGATCGAAGAGCGCCTGTACTACGGCGCCGGTGCTCTCGCGGCTGGCGTCGGCGGCCGGGACTGAGAGAGCGGCGATGGTCACACCTTCGACGTGCTTGACTTCGACGTTCATCTGGGGCTCCTGTTCGAGTAGTCGGAGTCTCGCTGTGACCCGGTCGAGGGTGTGCCGGTTGTGCCGGACCTGGCGCTCCAACTCCGCTTCCCGGAGCCGGAGCATCCCGTGCAGTTCCGCCGGGCTGATGCCCTCGCGGAGCAACGTGCCGACTTCGTCCAGGGTGAAGCCAAGCCCTTTAAGTGCGAGCAATTGGTTGAGCACCGGCAGTTGGGCAGCGTCGTACGAGCGGCGGGCGGTGAAGGGATCGACGTGAGCCGGGACGAGCAGGCCGAGAGCGTCGTAATGACGCAGCATGCGCGTTGAAATCCCGCCGAGCCGGGCAAATTCTCCGATGTTCATCATGGCCCCTCCACTCTCCGACTTCCCACAGTGTCAACTGCAACCTGGCCTAGTGATTCACTAGGCCCGGTCAGGTGGTGATGGCGGCGCGAGGGGAGTGGGTTGTGGAGTTGGATTGGGGTTTGGGGGAGTACGAGGGGACTGGTGAAGTCTTGTTGCCGGTTTCTGAAGTGGTGGTGGGGATGAGTGAGCCGTTGGCGGGTCGGCGCGTTGTGGATTTGGGGTGTGGAACTGGAAACGCGGCGTTGCTGGCGGCTGGGCGGGGCGCTGTGGTGACTGGGGTTGATCCTGCTAAGCGGTTGGTGGAGGTGGCCCGGAAGCGGGCTGCTGAGCGGGGGTTGCAGGCCGAGTTTCTGGTTGGCGATGCGGGGTCTATTCCGGTGGAGGACCGTGCCGCGGATCTGCTGTTGTCGGTGTTCGCGGTGATTTTCGCGCCGGACGCCCGGGCGGCGATCGCCGAGATGACCCGGGTGACGGCGCCCGACGGAGTGATCCGGCTGACCTCGTGGGTTCCCGGCGGATCGATGATGACGATCACCCAGGTCGCCGGCAAGTTCATGAGCGAGGTGTTCGGCGGTGGAGGTCAGCCGGCTGGGCCCAAGCCGTTCGCCTGGCACGACGAGGCGGACCTGCGCGAAGCCTTTGCCACGCACGGGTTCCAGGTCGAACTGGAGCGCCACTCGATCAGCGTCACGGCGGCGTCGCCGGAGGAGTACCTGGAGAATTCGGCGCGGCACCCGATGGCGGTGAGTTCCGCTCAGGCGCTCGCTTCACGACCTGACGGCGACGAGTTGGGGGCCGAGCTCGCCCGTCAGTTGCTGGTCGCAGTACGGGAAGTGAATGAGGACCCGGCGGCGTTCAAGGTGTCCAACGAGTATGCGGTCGTGACCGCTCGGCGGGGTTGAGGGTCAGCTGCGGACGACGGCGGGCCGTAGTACGGCGGAGAAGGCCGCGATGCCGGTGGCGAGCAGCGTGACGAGGATGAACGAGATCGTCAGGCTGCTGCCCTGGGCGATGCCGCCGATGATCGACGGGGCGATCAGGCCCGAGGTGTAGGTGACGGTGGCGACACCGGCGATCGCCTGGCTCGGGTTGGGGCCGGTGCGGCCTGCTGCGGCGAAGGCGAGCGGGACGACCACCGCAATGCCGAGGCCCAGCAGGCCGAAGCCGGCCATGGCCATCACCGGATGATTCGCCAGGACCACTAGTACTCCGCCCAGAGTGGCGACGGCTCCGCTGACCCGCACGGTCCGTACTGCGCCCCACCGATCAACCACCTTGTCGCCGGCGATCCGGGCCACAGCCATCGTCAGTGCGAAGCCGGTCGTGGCTGCAGCGGCCACACCGGCCGAGGAGTCCAGCACGTCGCGCAGGTAGACCGCGGACCAGTCCAGGCTCGCCCCCTCCGCGAAGACCGCGCAGAAGCCGACAGCACCGATCAGCCACGCCGACTTGGGCGGCAGAGCGAAGCGTGGCGGCGCTATCTCGTCCTCGGCCGGATGCAGGTTCAGCACCCAGTTGCAGACCCACATCCCAGCCAGAGTCAGTACTACGGCCGCTAGCGCATGGTGCAGCTGGGCACTCACCTCGAGGTGGGCGGCGACCGTGCCGATCCCTGAGCCGATCAGCGTTCCGACGCTCCACATCCCGTGCAGCCCGGACATGATCGAGCGGCCGAGCCGGTGCTCGACCTCGACGCCGACCGCGTTCATCACGACGTCGGCCATCCCCGCGGAGGCGCCGTACACGAACAGCGCGGCGCACAGCGTGATCAGGTTGGGTGCGAGCGACGGCAGGACGAGGGAGAGGGTCCAGAGCGCGATCAGCCCACGAAGTGCGGCGCGGCTGCCGAAGCGGTGACTGATCCGCGCGGCCAGCGGCATCGTCAGCGACGCGCCGATCGCCGGGAACGCGAGCGCCAGCCCGAGCTGGCCGGCGCTGACCGAGGCGTGGTCCTGGATCCACGGCACCCGCGTCGCGAACGACCCGGTCACCGCACCGTGCACGCAGAAGACCGCGGCCACGGCGTACCGGGCGCGCCGAATCTCGGTCATCGACCCCACTGCGCCAACCCCTCATCAGAATCCACCATCCGAACAAACGGTTTGTTCGATCGAACAAATGGAAGTAGCTTTACCCAGTGAAGAGTACGGAACGGCAGCGCGTCATCGTCGAGCGTCTCAAGGCGGCACCCCGGGTCGGCGTGGCCGAGCTGGTGACCGCGACGGGCGCCTCCGACATGACGGTCCGGCGCGACCTCGACTACCTGGCGGCCCAGGGCGTGCTGAAGCGCGTCCACGGCGGCGCGATCGCGGCGATGCCGACCGGTGTCGAGCCGCCCTTCGCGGCCCGGGTGATCGCGGATCTCGGCCCGAAACAGGCGATCGCGCGAGCCGCGGTCGAGCACCTGCGCGACGGCGAGACGATCGTGCTCGACAGCGGTACGACGGCGCTCGAGGTCGCCAAGCTGCTCCGCGATCGGGCGGTTACGGTCATGCCGCTGTCTCTTCATGTCGCCCAGGAGCTCATCGACGCGCCGCGAGTCCGGTTGCTGTTGCCGGGTGGCGAGCCGAGGCCGGGGGAGCTGGCGATGGTCGGTCCGCTCGCGCTGGCCTCGCTCCGGGCGGTGAGGTTCGACGTGGCCGTGCTGAGCCTGTGCGCGTTCAGCCTCGACGCGGGGATGACCGCGTTCGACCTGGGTGACGCCGAGGTGAAGCAGCAGGCGATGGCGGTGGCGACGCGAACGATGGTGCTGGCCGACGGCGCCAAGTGGGAGCGCGCCGCGCTCGCCTACATCTGCCCGGCCGAGCGACCCGACCTGATCATCACCGATTCCACCGCGCCCGAAGAGTCCCGCACGCTGCTCGCGCAGCGCGGAGTACTGGTCGAGGTCGCGGACTCCACCCTGGAAGGGCTTTCTTGAGCATCGACATCGCCACCGCCGCGCCCCCTCGCGCGGCCCGGGTGGCTACCTGGACCTACTTCGGCCTGAACGGCTTCGGGGTCGGCATGTGGGTCGTGCACATCCCGAACATCGAACGCGCGACCGGCATCTCGCACAGCACTCTCGGCCTGCTCCTGCTCGTCCTGGGCGCTGCCGCCTTCACCGGGATGCAGGTCGCCGGCCCGCTGGCTGACCGGGTCGGTCAACGCCGGCTGGTGCCCGCGGCCGGTGTGCTGCTCGGGCTCTCCCTCTTCGGGCCTGGCCTGGCGAACAGCTGGTGGACGCTTGGCCTTGCGCTACTCGCGTTCGGCTTCGGCAACGGCTCGATCGACGTCGCGATGAACTCGCAGGCGGTGGTGGTCGAACGCTTGTACCCGCGGCCGATCATGGCCGCGTTCCATGCGATGTGGTCGATCGGCGGTGCGTTCGCGGCGCTGATCGGCGCGGCGGCGCTGAAGGCCGACGTACCGACTGCTGTCTCGCTGAGCGGGGCGGGCGTGGTCTGCATCGTGATCTCGCTGGTCGCGAGCCGCTTCCTGATCGAGGCACCCAAGGAGCCCGAGCCGGCCGAGAATGAGCCGGAGCGAGTCGCGCCGCCGACCAAGCTCGTCTGGCAGTTGGGTGGGCTCGCCTTCGCGCTCATGCTCGCCGAAGGCGTCGCCAACGACTGGGCCGCGCTGCAGTTCCGCGACGTCCTCGAGACCTCGACCAGTACTGCGGCCTACGCGTACGGCGCCTTCGCGGTCGCGATGACCATCGGGCGCTTCGCCACCGACCGGGTCGCGGCAATCGTCGGACCGGCAGCCATCGTCCGGTACGGCGCTCTGCTGGCCGCCATCGGCCTCACCACCGTCATCGTGGTGCCCTGGGTGCCGGTGTCCCTGGTCGGCTGGGCACTGTTCGGTCTCGGCCTCTCCGGCGGCGTACCGCAACTCTTCACCGCCGCGGGCAACCTCGACACCCGAGCATCCGGCGCCCTGATGGCCAAGGTCGTCGGCCTCGGCTACGTCGGCCTACTCGCCGGCCCGGCCTTGATCGGCGCCCTGGCTCACTGGATGCCCCTCAACATCGCCTTCATCCTCCCCGTCGCCCTCTGCGCCATCACGGTCGCCTGCGCCTCGGTGATGAAGCGCTAGAGGAGTGTCGAGGCGAGCTCGTACGCCTTGGCTGCTGACGGAGCGTCGGCGATGCCCGCCGCGACGCACTCGCGGGCCAGCCTGACCGTTGCCCATGGCAATAAGTCGCTCGGTTCCGCCACGATGGCGGGTTTGAAGAGGACGTACCAGAGGGCGGGGAGGAGCGCGCCCCAAACACCGTCCATGCCGTCAGCCGGCCCTGTCGAGACCGGCCAGCGATCCGACAAGAGGTCGGGTAGCAACGCCGGTACCTGAGCGCAGCTGTCCCAGAGCGGGTCAGCGCCCGCGTAGCTGACCTGCCCGACGCAGGCCAGCCGGAGGGCGCTCAGGCAGAGCAGGCATGGCTGGAGCGTCGTGCGCAGAGTCCAGTCGCGGTAGTCGCCGCTGGGGAGTTGGGCCAACACGTTGATTTCGGCGTGAGCGATCGCAGTACCGGAGAGCTGGCCGGGAGGGTTGGACCCTTCCGCCCGGCGGTTGCGTCCCCTCAGGACGACCTGGCCCGCTGGGTCGAGCAGGACGGCGCCTACTGGGAAGCTGCCCGCCTGCAAGGCTTCCCAGGCCAGGTCGAAGGGCTGCTGCCAATCCGGGTCCATCAGGCTTTGAGGGCCTGCGCCAGGTCGGCCCAGAGGTCTTCTGGGTGTTCGATGCCGACGGAGAGGCGGATGAGGTCTTCGGGGATGGTCGGTACTTCGATGGCCCAGCGGCGGCGGCGTTCGAGCATGGACTCGACCCCGCCGAGGCTGGTGGCGTGGACCCAGAGCTGGGTGCTTTCGCAGACGCGCTGGGCGCCGGCCGCGTCGCCGCCGAGCTCGAAGGCGAGGATGGCGCCGAAGCCGGACATCTGGGTGGCGGCCAGGGCGTGCCCGGGGTCGTCGGCCAGGCCCGGGTAACGGACGAGGCTGACGCGGGGGTGCTCGACCAGTCGAGCTGCCAGGAAGGCGGCGTTGGACTGTGCTCGCTCCAGCCGCAGTGCGAGCGTGCGAAGGCCACGGAGCGCCAGCCAGGCTTCCATCGGACCGGGGATGGCGCCTAGGCTTCTCCGGCGCAGTTCCAGCGCTGACCACAGGTCGTCCGAGTTGGTGACGACAGCACCGAGTACTACGTCGGAGTGGCCGGAGATGAACTTGGTCGCCGAGTGGAGCACGATGTCGGCCCCCATGGACAGCGGCTGCTGCAGGAGTGGCGTGGCGAACGTGTTGTCGACGACAACCGTGGCGCCCGCAGTACGGCCTGCTGCTGCCAACGCTGGTAGGTCCGCGACCTCCATGGCCGGGTTGGTCGGCGACTCGATCCACAGCATGTCTGCACCGACTACTGCGGCTGACACGGCTGCAGTGTCGGTAACACTCACTCGCTCCACAGTCAGCCGACCTGCTGCCGCCTGCTGATCCAGCAGCGCCAGTACTCCGCTGTAGGCGTGCTGGGGCGCTACAACGCGGCCACCGACCGGTACGAGGTCGCAGATAGCAGCTGCGGCTCCCATGCCCGAGGCGAAGCTGAGACAGCGTCCGCCTTCCAGGGCGCCGAGGGTCTCCTCGAGTGCCGTCCAGGCGTTGTTGCCGTAGCGGCCGTAGCCCAGGTCGCCACCCGCGACGTAGGTCGAGCTGAAGACAGGTGACTCACCCATCGGCGCATCTGCCACCCGAGCGGGGCGGCCGGCGTGCACGACAACGGTGGAGGGATCCAGATCAGGCGTCATGCCTGCACTGTAGGCAGCGGGATACCGCCGCCGCGGAGCAGGCCCATCGCTTCGAGTGCCAGGTCCTTGACCTCGGTGCCGTCCGGGTTGTCGACCCAGGTCTGGACGACGATCTCGATGATGTTCATCGTGGTGCCGGCCGCCAGCGCGGCGGTGAACTCCACCGAGTCACCTGCCAGCCGCCCGGTCAGCTCCACGGTCAGTTCGTTGCGCCAGCGCCAGATCAACTCGGCCAGATGCGCGCTGACCGACGACGTCTGATCGGCCAGCTCGTAGACCATCCGGACGCGGTCGGGGTTGCGTTCCAGCTGGTCGAGCACTCGCTCGATGACGCTCTGCAGGCCGTCCGGCAGATCCAGGTCCGTGGGCTGTGCGCGGAACCAGCCGAGCGCGTCGAACAGACTGTCCTCGACGAACTCCAGGACCAGCGTCTCCTTGGTCGGGAAGTACCGGTAGAGCGTGCTCGGCCCGACCTCGGCGGCGGCCGCGATCTGCTCGACCGTGGTCCGGCCGAAACCGTGGTCGGTGAACAGCTCGAAGGCCTTGTCCGAGATCAGCCGGCGGGTCCGTTCCCGCTTCAGCTCGCGAAGCCCCATGCCGTGCCCCTTGCTCGTGCGCCCGTACGCCGGTAGGTGCGGGCAGCGTACACGGCGGGCGACCCGCCGACAGCTGGTCCCAAATGGCGTCGTCAGCCATATGGTTGTTACTACCAATTTTGACTCAGTCGCAAACCCCAGTGAAGCGAGGACCTTGCCGATGACCGAGATCAGTCAGAGCACCCAGGCCGCCTTCCCCCTCACCCGGCCGAGCGGCTGCCCCTTCGATCCGGCCACCGGCTACACCGAGCTGCGGGAGCACGATGGTCCCACCAAGGTGTCTACTCCGGTCGGTGTCGACGCCTGGCTGTTCAGCCGGTACGACGAAGTGCGTTCGGTGCTGACCGATCGCCGGCTCAGCTCGCGCGTCGCGCCGTCGATGCACGTCTTACCGGGGGCGAACCTGGAGGAGGAGGTGGAGTCCGGCTCGCTCCTGCAGACCGACGGGGAGCAGCACACGTATCTGCTGCGGTTGTTGACGAGCGAGTTCACGATGAAGCGGATCCGGGCGTTGCAGCCGCGGATCCAGCAGCTGATCGACGAGCACCTCGACGCGATGCTCGCCGTCGAGGAGGGCCCGGTCGATCTGGTCCAGGCGTTCGCGCTGCCGATCCCGTCACTGGTCATCTGCGAACTGCTCGGGGTTCCGTACGCCGATCGCGACGAGTTTCAGCACCGCAGCGCCGTACTGGTCGCGGTCGACCGGCCCGAAGAGGAAGTTGACCGGGTCTACGGGGAACTGCAGCAGTACATGGCCGGTCTGGTGATGGCCAAGCTCGCCCATCGCGAGGACGACCTGTTGTCCCGGCTGATCACCAGAGGCGAGGAGCAGGGGCGGCCGCTGACCGTGCCCGAGCTGGTGACGATCGGGATCACGCTCCTGATCGCCGGCCACGAGACGACGGCCAACATGATCGCCCTGAGCACACTCGCGCTGCTGCGCAACCCTGAACAGTTCGCGGCCTTGCGCGACAGTCCGGAGCTCGCCTCATCCGCCGTGGAGGAAATGCTGCGCTATCTGTCCGTTGTGCAGTTCGGCCTGTTCCGGCACGTAGTGGAGGACCTCCCGGTCGGCGGCACCACGATCAAAGCGGGGGCGTACCTGGTCGCCGCCCTCCCCGCGGCCAACCGCGACGAGTCGGCCTTCCCAGAACCGGACCGGCTCGACGTTTCCCGCCGGCCGTCCGCCCACCTGGCCTTCGGTTTCGGCCCACATCAATGCCTCGGGCAACAACTCGCCCGGGTCGAACTGCGCGAGGTCTTCACCCGCCTGTTCCACCGGATCCCGACCCTGCGCCTGGCCGTCCCGTTCGAGCAGCTCCAGTTCAAGAACAACACCATCGTGTACGGCGTCCAGACGCTGCCGGTCACCTGGGACCGAGAGGTGACGGAGCGAGATCTGAAGAGGTCTTAACTAAACCCTGGTCAAAGCTGCCCGGAACTGGCGCTATCGTCGAGCCGGTGAGTGAGTACTCGAGGGAAGAAAAACGCAAGCCCCGCGTCGCCGTTGTTTTCGGTGGCCGGTCGAGCGAGCACGCCATCTCCTGTGTGACCGCGGCCAACGTGCTGCAGGTGATCGACCGGGACAAGTACGACGTCGTACCGGTCGGCATCACCACCAGCGGGCACTGGGTGCTGGAAAGCGGTGACCTGGAGCGGCTGTCGATCACCGACGGTAAGCTCCCGGAGGTCGACGTGACGGCGCTGCCGGTGCTGTTCGGCGCCGACCGCGAGCTGGTGGTCAGCGAACCGGGTGAGGTGCCCGCCACGCTCGGCGAGGTGGACGTGGTCTTCCCGCTGCTGCACGGCCCGTGGGGTGAGGACGGCACGCTGCAGGGCCTGCTGGAGATGTCGGACATCCGGTACGTCGGCTCCGGCGTACTGGCCAGCGCGGTCGGCATGGACAAGCACTACATGAAGGTCGTCTTCGCGGCCGCCGGGCTCGAGGTCACGCCGTACGTCGTGATCCGGGACCGGGACTGGACCCGCGACCCGCAGGCCTGCCGGGAGGCGGTCGACAAGCTCGGCTACCCGGTGTTCGTGAAGCCCAGCCGGGGCGGTTCGAGCCTCGGGATCAGCAAGGTGAACAGCCTGGACGAGCTCGATCTGGCCGTCGCCGAGGCGCGCGCGCACGACCCGAAGGTGATCGTCGAGGCGTCGGCCAAGAACCCGCGCGAGATCGAGGTCGGCGTCCTGGGCGGCCTCAACGGCGGGGAGCCCGAGGCGAGTGTCTGCGGTGAGATCTCGGTCTCCGGTGGTGGGCACGACTTCTACGACTTCGAGACGAAGTACCTGCCCGAGGGTGAGGAGTACACCGCGCTCTCGGTCCCGGCCGACCTGCCGGAGCCGATCGCCGCGGAGATCCGCGCGAAGGCACTGATCGCGTTCGACGCGATCGAGGGCGAAGGCCTGGCCCGGGTCGACTTCTTCGTCGACGAGGACCAGCAGGTGGTCATCAACGAGATCAACACCATGCCCGGCTTCACCCCCACCAGCATGTTCCCCCGCCTGTGGGCCGCAACCGGCGTCGACTACAAAGAACTGGTCGACCGCCTCCTAACCCTAGCCATGACCCGCCCCACCGGCCTCCGCTAACCCCACCCGCCACGATTCAGGCTCGTGGCGCTACCCGCCACCTCGCCCACCGGAAGCGGGCTCGCGCTCGCCACCACCGGGGACTGGCTCGTGATGCTGCGCATCACCTCGCGAACGAGAGCTGGGCGAGGCACGGGCCCCGGCCGACTGCGGGCTCGTGGCGCTTCGCGCCACCTCGCGGGTGAGGGTGAGTGGGCGCGGCGGCTTGCCCGGCTCGCCGTGGGCTCGTGGCGCTGCGCGCCACCTCGCGCGGTGGTGATCAGGTGCAGGGCGTGATCAGGGTGTTGTGGGTCTTGATGGCGTCCGCGACGTCGGTGAGGGCGTTGGCCTCCGGGGCGTACTTGCTGGGCACGGCGAGTTCTAGGTAGAGCTTTCGGCCGATGGTGGTGAAGATGTGGCCGTTGGTCACCTGTTGGGCGTACCAGCCGACGCCGTTGACCTCGAAGCACTGCGACTGGGCCTCCGCCATGCCGGCCGGAGTGGCGACGCCGCAGGTCACCTCGATCGGTGGATCGCCGTACGCCGTGGTCAGCGGGCTGGCCGGTTTGGTCTCGCGGCGTTTGGCGTCGAGGACCTTGGAGGGCATTGCCTTGATCAGCTCGGCGCAGGCGTCCGCGACCTCGGGTGCGGGTGACGGGACGGCGATTTCGGCCGGGCCGGGGCTGCAGGCGGCCAGCGCCGCCGGGGAGAGCACGGCCAAGGCGATGGCCAGCGCGGCTCGTCGGCGGACGCGCTGGCGTCTGGTGGCGGTGATCGGGCTCAGATGTGGACGACTGGGCACGTCAGGGTGCGGGTGATGCCGGGCACGTTCTGCACGCGCGCCACGACCAGCTTGCCCAGTTCGTCGACGTTGCGCGCCTCGGCGCGCACGATCACGTCGTACGGACCGGTGACGTCCTCGGCCAGGGTGACGCCCTGCACCTCGGCGATCTGCTGTGCGACGTCGGCCGCCTTGCCGACCTCGGTCTGGATCAGGATGTAGGCCTGGACCACCACGTCGTTCTCCACTCAGTCGTCCTCAGCTGACATCGGCCACGGTACTGCAGAGCGGCCGGGCGTACTCTTCGTTGCTCGGTCACCGTACCGCCTAGACTCCGGGGAGCGATATGGGAGGTCTGCTGACGTGACAGAGACGTTGGGAAGCACTGGTGAGTTCGGCTTCATCGAGGCCGCCACCAAGAGCCTTCCCCAAGGTGCGGACGTCCTGGTCGGACCGGGTGACGACGCGGCTGTGGTGGCGGTGCCGGACGGGCGGATGGTGATCACGACCGACCTGCTGGTGGAGGGCCGGCACTTTCGCCAGGACTGGTCCTCGGCGTACGACGTGGGCCGCAAGGCCGCCGCGCAGAATCTGGCCGACATCGTCGCGATGGGCGCCCGGCCGACCTCGCTGGTGGTCGGGTTCGGCGGACCGGCGGATCTGCCGACCGCGTGGGCGATCGAGCTCACCCAGGGCATCGGCGACGAGTGTGAGCTGCTCGGCGTGAGCATCGTCGGCGGCGACACCGTGCAGTCCGACAAGATCGTCGTCTCGGTCACTGCCTTCGGCTCCCTCGACGGTCGTTCGCCCGTACTGCGCTCCGGCGCGCGCCCCGGCGACGAGGTCGCCGTGGTCGGGCGGCTGGGCTGGGCCGAGGCCGGGTTCACCGTGCTCAACCGCGGGTTCCGGTCGCCGCGCTCGGTGGTGGAGGCGCACCGCCGCCCCGCGCCGCCGTACGCCGAAGGGCCGCGCGCCGCGATCGCGGGCGCCTCGTCCATGTGCGACGTGAGCGACGGGCTGATCGCCGACCTGACCCACATCGCGGTCGCCAGTGAGGTGCGGATCGACATCCGCTCGGCTGCGCTGACCATCGCCGAACCACTCCAGGCCGTCGCCTCGGCAACCGGCGCGGACGCCTTGGCGTTCGTCCTGAGCGGTGGCGAGGATCACGCCCTGGTCGGCACCTTCGAGCCGGCCGACGTGCCGGACACCTGGACCGTCATCGGCACCGTTGCCGTCGGCAATGAAGCTCAACCGCCCGGCACGGTGACCGTCGACGGCGAGCTCTACACGGCCGTCACCGGCCACGCGCACTTCCGGAGCTGACGCCATGTCCACCGCCACTCCCACCGCCGCTGCCGCGGCCCTGTCCACCGCTATCGTTTGTCAGGAGCAGTCATGAACGCCGCGCCGCCCCGGGTGCTTACCGTCGCCGGATCCGATTCCGGCGGCGGGGCCGGGATCCAGGCCGATCTGAAGGCGATGCTGGCCAACGGCGTGCACGGGATGAGCGTGCTGACGGCGATCACGGCGCAGAACAGCCTGGGCGTGCAGGGTGCTTGGGAGTTGCCCGAGGAGCAGGTGGTGGCGCAGTTCCGGAGTGTCGTTGACGACATCGGTGTCGACGCGGTGAAGACGGGGATGCTGGCGTCCGCCTCGATGGTCCGGCTGGTGGCCGGGTTGCTGCGGACGCTGCCGGACGGCGTACCGGTGGTGGTCGATCCCGTGTCCGTGTCGAAGCACGGGGACGCGTTGCTCGCTGAGGATGCGATGGTGGCGGTGCGGGAGGAGATCGTGCCGCTGGCGACCGTGCTGACTCCCAACCTGACCGAGCTGGGTCCGGTCGCGGGTGTCGAGTTGCGCAGTGTCGAGGATCGCGAAGTTGCGGCGAAGGTCCTGCTCGACGCCGGTGCCACGTGGGTGCTGGTGAAGGGCGGTCACGACGCGGGTCCGTTGGCTGTGGACGTGTTGCACGGGGACGGCGTACGGCTGGAGTTCAGTGCGCCTCGCGCCGACAACCGGCACACGCACGGCACGGGTTGCACGCTGGCGAGTGCGATCGCGTCGTACCTGGCCCGCGGGTACGACGTACCGGCTGCTGTCGAGGCCGCGAAGGAGTACGTCAGTGGGGCGGTGGCTTCCGGTTTTGCGCTCGGTGGTGGGATCGGGCCGGTGGATCACGCGTGGAAGTTCCGAAACAGGAGTGCTGAGTGAACAAGAGTCGCCCGCCGGTCGACGGACTGTGCGAGGAATGCGGGTTCAACTACGACACCGGTGATCTGCAGGGCACGGTGACGACGCTCGTCCGGCAGTCGGCCGAGTGCAGCATGGCGCTGACCAAGGCGGCGGCCGGACCCGACTCGAATGTCGTCCGGATCCGCCCGGAGCCTGAGGTGTGGTCGGCGATCGAGTACGCGTGCCACGTGCGCGACGTACTGGAAGTGCAGCGACTGCGGATCGCGCAATGCCTTGCCGAGGACCGGCCGGTCTACGCGCCGATGGACCGGACCGGGCGGGTCAAGGAAGCGAAGTACGAGGACCAGGATCCAATGGAGGTCGCAGCGGCGCTCATGCGTTTCGCCCGCGAGTTCGGCGCGGCGGCGCGGGTGCTCACGCCGCCTCAGCTCGGCAAGCTCGGCCTCTACAACTACCCGGTCCGCGCGCCTCGCTCGCTCGGCTGGATCATCCGGCACACCGCACACGAGATCCAGCATCACCGCCACGACATCATCAAGATCCTCGCCGTCCTCGAACCGCCGATCGTGCCGGCCCCCAAGCCGGAGCCGACGGCGGAGGCCGAGACCGAGTTGGCCTCGACGGATGACGCCGAGGATCAGGTCGCGGGGGAGAGGGACTGAGCTGTGCGGTCCGCCCACGCAGCCAGGGTGGCCGGGGTGGTGACGTGGTCGAACCCGAGGGCGGCAGCGCCGCGGAGTGGGCCAGTCTCCTGGTGGGTCGAGTCGAGTACCGGCGGCGGGTTGGCGCGGTGGAAGGTCATCAGGCCTTCGGCGTAGGCAGTGGTGAAGGTGGTAGGCGCGGCAGCTCGCAGCGGGATCGCCAGGCCGCCAAGCGTCACCACCTGGGGGTCATGAGCGTTCACCAGCCCAGCAATCCCACCAGCCAAAGCAGCAACGACCGTGTCGACCGCTCTCTTCACAGCCGGCTCTGTGAGGCGTTGTAGGACCGCTTCGGCGTAGGTGTAGGGATCGTCGGGTTCCGGGGCGCCGAGGTGGCGGGCCAGGGCTCGGCCGTCCACCTCAAGGTCCCAGCAGCCGCGCGCTCCGCAGGGGCACGACAGACTGCGGTCGCCGAAGGGTATGTGCCCGTACTCGCCTCCAGCGCCAGTCGCACCGCTGGCAGGACTCCCGTCGAGTATCAGCGTCCCGCCGACTCCCACCTCGACAATCAGGTGCAGTGCAGTCCCAGCGCCGGCCGCTGCCCCCGTACGCGCCTCAGCGACTCCACTGAGCGTCGCGTCGTTCCCCACCAGCAGCGGCAGCCGAGTGCCCTCCACCACCGGACTCAGGTCGACAGTGCCCCACCCCAGCGTCGTCGCCTGCATGAGATGACCCGCCCTGACCGTGCCAGCCGCAGCCAGACTGACGGCCAGCAGACGTTCCCCGTACTGCGCCCTGGCATCCTCAACAACTGTCCGCAGAGCAGCCAGTACTGCGGCCGGCCGGCGGCGGTGCCCCTTGGACCGCCGGTCGGTCAGTACGCCGTCCAGCGACACCACGGCGCTCTGCCAACCCGCCTGCCGCAACTCCAGTGCGAGCACCACCGGGCCCTGCGGATGCGGGCGCAGTACTGTCGTCGGCCGCCCACGGCCCTGGCTCGGTGCCGGGGTCTCGGTGAGGAGCTGCAGGTCGCGGAGACGAGCGGTGATCTCAGTGGTCGTGCTGGTGCTCAGCCGGAGCTCCTTTGCCACGGCCGCGCGGGTGATCCCCGGCTGGCGGGCGACCCGGCTAAGAACGTCAGCAGCCGTCTGCCACTGCCCTCGCCGCTGCACTGGTTTCACGTCACCTCTTGCTGTCCTGGGGTGCACCGGGTTTATCCTCGGAGAACGAGTTTAATGGAGGATCGATGGAATTGCGGGAACTGCAGGCCGTGTTGTTCGACATGGACGGCACTCTGGTCACCTCGGACGCGTCTGTCGAGCGCGCGTGGACGACGTGGGCTTCGGAGTACGGCGTATCCGTGGCCGAGGTGCTGTCGCAGGCGCACGGCGCGCCCGCCGAGTCGACCGTCGCCCGGATGCTCCCGCAACTCGGCGAGGTGGCCCGGTCGACGGCCGCGGCCCGGCAGTTGGAGTTGCAGTACGACGATCTCTCCGACGTCGTCGCGGCGCCCGGTGCGTTCGAAGTACTGGCGTCGCTCGGCGGTCTTCCGTGGGCAGTCGTCACGAGCGCTGACCTCAGGCTTGCGAAAGCACGTCTCGGCGCGGCCGGCATCGACCCGCCGCTGCTGGTGACGATCGAAGACATCAGCCGGGGCAAACCCGACCCTGAGGGCTACCTTCGCGCTGCCGAATTGCTCGCCGTCGATCCGCGGTACTGCCTGGTCGTGGAAGACGCCGAAGTGGGACTGGCCGCCGGCCGGGCGGCAGGTGCCCGGACCGCGGCGCTCAAAGGCCTCGACGGTGACTTCCGGCTCCGCGACCTCCACGACCTGGCGTCCCTGCTGAACCGGTCGGGAGGATGACCGACCAGTCGCTGGACCAGAGCGGCCGGCGGGAGGAGGTGGAGATCGGGGTCGCGCTGGGGGCCCTGGGGTTCCTGCTGTCCGGGCTCGGCGCTTGTGTCGCGGTACTGGCCCGGGATCTCGATTTGCCCGCGGAGCGGCTGGCCTTGCTGCCGTCGGCCTTCGCGGTGGGCTTGCTGGTTGTCGCGGTGGTCGGGCCGGTGGTGCTCAGGACGTTCGCCATCAGCGCGGTACTGCGGGTGGGGTCGATCGTCTGCGCGCTCGGTGGAGTGCTGATCGCGGTTGCTCCGCAGTACGTCGTGGCGATCGGTGGCGGGTTGTGTGTCGGACTAGGTGGAGCCCTGCTGATCCTGATCGCGCCGCTGCTGCTGAGCGGTCCGACGGCCGCGGTGAGACTCACCAAGGTCAATGCCTTCGCCAGCGCGACGGGCATCCTGGCTCCACTGGCTATCGGTGCGGTAGACACCCTCGGCTCCACCGGACGCCTGGCGATGCTCGCCGCAGCGCCGCCACTCCTGGCTTTGGCCGTCTTCGCCCGGCCCGCGGCGACTCATCAGCAAGCAGCCAGCGGCGGACTGGTCGTGTCGCAGGTGGCCAAAGGCTGGCTTCGCGTGGTGCTGGCCGTGGCGGTGGAGTTCTGCTTCGTTGTCTGGGCTGTGGCGCGACTGGTCGCCACTGGGTTGCCGATGGCAACGGCTGCTCTGCTGGGCAGCGCGTTCCCGGTCGGGCTGGCAGCAGGGAGGGCAATCGGCCCACTGAGTCTTCGCGGCTGGTCGCCGCTGGTGCCAGCCGGCGTACTGGCGGTCGGAGGCACGCTGTTGGTCAGCCTGTTTGACGGACCGGGCATGGTGACGGTCGGCCTGGTGGTCGCGGGGATCGGCATCGCGCCGCTCTATCCCATGACGGTGGCTGCCCTGGTCGCCACCCCGGGCCTCAGCCCGGCGCGCCTGGCAGCACTCGGAGCTGCCGCTTCCGGTGCGGCGATCCTGTCGGCACCAGCCATCCTCGCCGGCCTCACCCGGGTCGTCGACCTACGAATCGCCTTCCTGATCACCATCCCGCTGCTGGCGATCCTGTTCGCCATCAGCCGCCCGCTCAGACCACTGTCAGTCCGTACTTCGCCAGGAGATCACGCAGCACCTCGTGTCCTTCGCTGAGGTCGTAGAGCTCGGCGTGCAGGCCCGCATCGCGGGCACCCTTGATGTTGGCCTCGTTGTCGTCGATGAACAGCGTCGAGGTCCCCGGCCGGTCCACGGCGGTCAGGATCGCGGTGAAGTACGCCGGATCAGGTTTGGCCAGGCCGAGGTCGCACGAGTAGAAGGTCTGGTCGAACCAGTCGCCGTACCGGCGCTCGTCGTGCATGATCGCCCGCCGGTAGGTCTGCTGGTTGGTGGCGAGATGACAACCGATCCCGGCGGCCCGGAGCTGCTGGATCCAGCCGACCACGACGGGATCGGCCTCGAACTGGTGCCACAGCTGCAGCACCTCCTCGAGGGTGCCGGTCGATGACCAGCGCTGGAGCACCTCGGCCAGCGCCTCGCGGAAGTCACCCTTGCCGGTGAGTGTCGGAGCCTCCGAGGCCATCAGGTCGAGGATGAACTCCTCGGCCTCGGCCGGCTCGACGAACGAGGACAACGTTCCCCGCCAGTCACTGGTGCCTTGCTGGATGACTCCGTCGGCGTCGAACAGGACGGTATCGATCGTCGGCATGGCCCCATCCTGTCAGTTCCGTAACAGTCGGGCCCGCACCGGCTGGAGGTGGGATGACCCCTTGACCGGTTCAGTTGGTATGCGCTTACCTAGACCCTTGTGTGAACATTTCTCGACACGTTTTCGCGGAAATGAACATCTGTACTTCCCTCCCGGTAGCGACGCGAAGGTGTAGGTGAGGCGGTTCATGGCAGTGACACGCAGGCGGTTCCTGGTGCTCGGCGCCGGGGCGAGTGCCGCGGCGGCCGGGCTGACCGGATGTGGATCCCCAGGTTCGCTCGGCGCCGCCAACCAGCTGAGCATGTGGACCTGGACCGGCTCGGTCAACGACGCCCTGATCGCCGAGGCCGAGAAGGCCATCCCCGGTGGCAATGGCAAGCAGCTCTCGATGACCCGGATCGGCGGCGACTACAAGACCAAGGTGCTGACCTCGCTGGCCGGCAAGTCGATGGTCCCCGACATCATCGCGATCAACGACGACGTCGCCACCTACTTCCCGAACGCCGACCAGTTCCACGACCTGCACGAGCTCGGCGCGGACAGGTTCAAGGCCGACTTCCTGGAGTGGAAGTGGAAGCTCGGCATCACGCCGGAGAACCGGATGATGGCCTATCCGATGGACACCGGACCGACCGCGCTGTTCTACCGCCGCGACATCTTCGAGAAGGCCGGCCTGCCGACCGAGCCGCAGGACGTGGCCGCTGCCGCGCCCGACTGGGACCGCTACATCCAGCTCGGCAAGAAGCTCAACCAGGCGGTGCGCGGCTCGGCGATCACCGACAACATCACCTCGGTCTATTCCTACGCCCTGGCCCAGTTGCCGCAGCGCTACATGACTGCCGACGGCCGCTACATCGGCGACGGTGAGCACATCAGGAAGGCCTGGGAGCTGGCCGTGCGGGTGGTCAAGGAAGGCCTGTCGGCCAACGCGCAGCAAGGCAGCACCGATGCCAACGCCGTGGTCACCAACGGCCGGCTGGCGGCCTTCATCGGCGCGGTCTGGTGGGCCCAGCTGGGACCGAAGAACGCCGCACCCAAGACGAAGGGCCTGTGGCGGGTCACGCCGTCGCCCGGCGGTCCGGGCAACCGGGGCGGCTCGTTCCTCGCGATCACGAAGTACTGCAAGGACCCGCAGGCCGCCTTCGCCTTCATCACCTGGCTGGAGTCGGCGAAGAACCAGGCCCAGTCCTTCCTCGATCCCGTGCTCTTCCCCTCCACTCCGGCCAGCTACACCGATCCCCGGCTGGCGGCTCCCGACCCGTTCTTCGGCGGCCAGAAGATCGTCGACGTGTTCGCCGAGTCCGCGAAGAAGTACCCGGGCGCCTACTTCAGCCCGTACGACTCGATCATCAACAAGCCGTTGACGGCGGAGCTGGTCAACGTGGAGATCGGCAGCAAGACCTCCGACCAGGCCTGGCAGGACGCGCAGCACCAGATCGACCGCGAACTCACCCGGGCGGGGGCGATCTGAGATGGCCGTCAGCGACGCGCTGCGCAGTACCGCCGCGGTGACCACCAAGGACCCGGCGCCGGACAAACCACCCAACAAGATCCGCCAGGCACTGCCGCAGTACGCCGCGGTGTCGCCGTTCTTCATCCTGTTCGCGATCTTCGGCGCGTTCCCGGTGTTCTTCTCGGTCTGGCTGTCGTTCCACGCCTGGGACGGGATCGGCACGATGAAGTGGGTCGGGCTGGAGCAGTACAGCTACCTGCTCACCGACCCGACGTTCTGGAAGTCGATCACGAACACCCTGCTGATCTGGGTGCTCTCGACCGTACCGATGCTGCTGCTGGCCCTGGTGATCGCGAACGCGCTGCACAACGCGACCCGGTTCCGCAGCTTCTACCGGATCGCCTACTTCATCCCGAACATCACCTCGGTGGTCGCGGTGACGATGGTGTTCGGCTCGATCTTCAGCAACAACTTCGGCCTGCTGAACGCCTTCCTGCAGTCGATCGGGCTGGACAAGATCGAGTGGCTGAGCCAGCCGTGGGGAATCAAGGTCGCGATCGCGACCATCGTGGCCTGGCGGTGGACCGGCTACAACGCGATCATCTTCCTGGCCGGCCTGCAGGCGATCTCGTCCGACATCTACGAGGCCGCCAAGGTGGACGGTGCCTCGCCATCGCAGACGTTCTGGCGGATCACCGTCCCGCTGCTGCGCCCGGTGATCCTGTTCACCGCGGTCACCTCGACGATCGGCGGCCTGCAGATCTTCACCGAGTCGCAGGTGCTGTTCGGCAGCAGCGGCGCGATCGGCGGGCCGGGTGACGGCGGGCTGACCATCGTCTCCTACCTGTACGACAACGCGTTCGGCTCCAACCAGTTCGGCTACGGCGCCGCGATCGGCTGGGCGCTGTTCATCCTGATCGTCTTGTTCTCGATCATCAACTGGCGGCTGATCGGCGGCAACGACGACGAGCGGATCACCAAGCGCGCCGCGCGCCGGGTGCAGCGCAGGATCGCCGCGGAACAGGTCGCCGCGGACAACGCAGCGAAGGAGCACGCCGATGCGCACTGAAAGACTCCGGACCGTCGTCGGTCACGTCGTGCTGATGTTCGGCGTACTGGTCTCGATCTTCCCGTTCTACTGGATGCTGGTGATGGCCTCGAACACCACCCCGGACATCTTCGCCTACCCGCCGAAGCTGACGATCGGCTCGCACCTGTTCGAGAACATGGGCAAGGTGCTGGACAACATCGACTTCTTCGGCGCGATGCTGCTCACCCTGGCCGCCAGTCTGGGCGTCACCGTGCTGGTGCTGTTCTTCGACTCGCTGGCGGCGTTCGCGTTCGCGAAGTACGAGTTCCCGGGGCGCAACTTCCTGTTCGGGCTGCTGCTGGCGACCTTCATGATCCCGTCCCAGCTGGCGCTGGTGCCGCAGTTCGTGACGCTGGCCGAGTTCGGCTGGATCGGGTCGCTGAAGGCGCTGATCATTCCCGGCGCCGCGAACGCGTTCGGGATCTTCTGGATGCGCCAGTACGCCAAGGGCGCGATCCCCGACGAACTGATCTCGGCCGCGAAGGTCGACGGCGCCGGCTTCTTCCGGCAGTACCTCACCGTCGGCCTGCCGGTACTGCGCCCCGGCCTGGCGTTCCTGGGCATCTTCACCTTCATCAACGTGTGGAACGACTACCTGTGGCCGTTGATCGTGATGACGGATCCCAACCGGCTCACCTTGCAGGTCGCGCTGCAGCAGCTGAACGGCATCTACGGGACCGACTACAGCATGGTGATGGCGGGAGCCCTCATGAGTGTGGTTCCGTTGATCGGCGTCTTCCTGATCGGTGGCCGCCACTTCATCGCCGACATCGCCGCCGGCGCCATGAAGTTCTGACCCTGACCGCACACGATGAGGGGAACCTCTGTGCAGAACAGCAAGCTCCGCTGGGGAATTCTGGGGACCGGCAACATCGCGTCCCGGTTCGCCAGTCAGGTCCCGGCCTCGGCCACCGGCGTACTGGCAGCGGTCGGTAGCCGCAGCCAGACGTCGGCGGACGCGTTCGGTGACAAGTACGACATCCCGCACCGCCATGCGTCGTACGACGAACTGCTCGCCGACGAGACCGTCGACGCCGTCTATATCGCCACCCCGCACCCGCTGCACCCCGAGTGGGCGATCAAGGCCGCGGAGGCCGGCAAGCACGTGCTCTGCGAGAAGCCGCTGGCGATCAACCGCGCCTGGGCCGCCACCATGATCGAGGCGGCGATCCGCAACGACGTCTTCCTGATGGAGGCGTACATGTACCGCTGCCTGCCGCAGACCAAGCTGGTCGCCCAGCTGGTCCGCGACGGCGCGATCGGCAAGGTGCACCAGATCCAGGCGTCGTTCGCCTTCCAGGCGTCGTTCAACCCGGAGAGCCGGATCTTCGCCGACGACCTGGCCGGCGGGGGCATCCTCGACGTCGGCGGGTACCCGGTCTCGATGGCGCGGCTGATCGCCGGCGCCGCCATCGGAGCGCCGTACGCCGAACCCGCCGCGGTGACCGCCGTCGGTCAGGTCGGGGAGACCGGTGCCGACGAGTGGTCGGTCGCGACGCTCTTCTTCGACAGCGGGATGACCGCCCAGGTCAGCACCGGTGTCCGGCTCGGTGACGAGAACCGGGTCCGGGTGCTCGGCAGCGAGGGGTACCTGGTCATCGAGGACCCGTGGTTCGCCGGCGACGGCAAGCCGACCCACGTGACGCTGCACAAGGTGGGGGAGGAGCCGCGGGACATCTCCGCCGAGCCGGCCTTCATCTACACCGCGGAGGCCGACGCGGTCGCCGCCGCGATCGAGCAGCGGCAGGCGCCGGAGATGACGTGGGCCGACACGCTGGGCAACCTCGACGTCCAGGACGCCTGGCGGAAGGCGATCGGGCAGCAGTACGCGAGCGAGCGGGACGACGTACTGATCCCGACCGCGACCGGGCGGCCGCTGGCGCGTCGTGAGGACGCTCCGATGACGTACGGCAAGGTGCCCGGCCTCGACAAGCAGGTGTCGCGGCTCGTGATGGGTGTCGACAACCAGCAGACGCTGCCGCACGCCGCGACGATGTTCGACGACTTCGTCGAGCGCGGCGGCACGACGTTCGACACGGCGTACATCTACGGCGGCGGGCGCGGCGAGAAGTTGCTCGGGCAGTGGATCACGTCGCGTGGCAACCGCGACGAGGTCGTCGTGATCGGGAAGGGCGCACACACGCCGTACTGCGACCCGGAGTCGATCACCCGGCAGTTGAACGAGTCGCTGGAGCGGCTGCAGACCGATCACGTCGACCTCTACCTGATGCACCGGGACAACGAGGACATTCCGGTCGGGGAGTTCGTGGACGTGCTGGACGAGCACTTCCGGGCCGGGCGGATGAAGGCGTTCGGCGGCTCGAACTGGTCGACCGCGCGTTTCGACGAGGCCAACGCGTACGCCGCGGCCAACGGGAAGCAGCCGTTCACGCTGCTGAGCAACCACCTCAGCCTGGCCCGGGCGTACGACGTACCGTGGGCCGGTTGCCGGCATGTCAGCGACGACGAGTCGCAGGCGTGGTTGCGGGACCGGCAGGTGGCGCTGTTCCCGTGGTCGAGCCAGGCTCGCGGGTTCTTCACCGGCCGCGCCAAGCCCGAGGACCGCTCGGACGAGGAACTGGTGCGGTGCTTCTACTCCGACGGCAACTTCGAGCGGCTGCGCCGTGCGGAGGAACTGGCCGGCAAGTATGGTGTGGAACCGACGGCGATCGCGCTGGCCTGGCTGCTCAACCAGCCGTACCCGGTGTTCCCGCTGATCGGCCCGCGTCACCTGAGCGAGACGCGGACCTCCCTGCCGGGGCTGTCGGTGGAGTTGTCGGGCGACGAGGTGGCCTGGCTGACGGCCGCCGACCTCGGCTGACCCTCGGCCGGCACCGAATTGGTGGACACATCTACCGCTGTGTAACATGGTCTGTCGGTGTCTCGACCCTAAACACGGAGAATCATGTCTAAGAAGTGCGATGTTTGTGACAAGAAGCCGATGTTCGGCAACAGCGTTGCCCGGCTCGGCAAGGGCGCGATGATCCGTCGGGTCAAGGCTCGTACGTCGCGGCGGTTCAACCCCAACATCCAGCCGATCCGCGCGGTCATCAAGGGCACGCCGGTCAAGCTGAAGGTCTGCACGTCCTGCATCAAGGCGGGCAAGGTTCAGCGCGTCGTCGGCTAGAACTTCCGGCCTCCAGCAGGCCGGCCCTCCGTGTAGGTCCTCAGTGGCGCCCGGGTCCAACCCGGGCGCCTACTGCTGTGTCCCCAGCTCGCTGTACTGGTCGTACTTCGCCAGCTCGTCCGGGGTTGGCCGCTCGAAGAGCTTGTCGTACGAGACGAGCTCGGCGTGGGTGATGTGGAAGGTGTTGGGCGGGGCGGACTCGTTGCGGGTGTTCAGGCGGGTCCAGAGCACGTTCAGCGGTGGGTCGAGGACTATGAGCTCGGTGCGGGCACCG
Organism: Kribbella sp. CA-294648; assembly: GCF_050943845.1. Taxonomy (NCBI): domain Bacteria; kingdom Bacillati; phylum Actinomycetota; class Actinomycetes; order Propionibacteriales; family Kribbellaceae; genus Kribbella; species Kribbella sp. CA-294648. Next base: position 6,106,354 of record NZ_CP191981.1, on the reverse strand, counting down.
AGTTTTGCCGCGTTCTCGCGGAACAGTTCGCGTTCGGGGCGGCTCCAGCAGCCGTAGTCGAGGATCACGCTCACCCCGAGCGTCAGGACCCGGGCGGCCACACCCCAGAGCAGTTCGGACTCGAGCACCCAGCGTCGGCCGTCGTTCTCGCCGGCGCCGAAGAGCGGGGGCATCCACTCGTCCGGTGTCAGGCGGAGCGCTGATCGCTCGACCTCCAGCTGTCTGGCCAAGGTGGTCTTGCCGGAGCCGGGCAACCCGATGAGCAGGGTCATGATCATGCCAAGACCCTAGGCGGCGACCACGCCGTCCGGCTCAGCGCCGCGGTGACAGCACGGCCACCGGGATGGGCGCAGAGACTCGTAACTCTCCGCTATGGACGCCCACCCGGTTTTGGTCCATCGTGGGTGGCTTCAAGGTGGCCGGGGGGCCATCGCACCAGTTGCCTTGTGGGGGGAACCACAGTGGATCAGACCAAGACGCGTCAGCCTGCCAAGAAGCCGGCCAAGGAGTACGCCTGGCACCGGCATCCCGCTCTGATCGCGGCCATTCCGGTCGTCGGGGCACTGATCGGCTCGGTGCTCACCATCGTCGCCGGCCAGTCCGGCAAACTCCCCGACAGCATCAATCCTGCGCCACCGGCGACCACGGTGGTGGCAATCCAGACCGAGACGGTCACCAGCACTGTCACCGCGACGACCACCGTCACCCCGCCCGGGGAAGAAACGACCACGCCGGGTACCCCGACTTCGCCGACCATCGCCCCACCTCCGCCGGGGACGCTGGCGATCACCATCTTGATGACCACCCGCGGCAAGATCGGACCGAACGAGTACCGCGCAGGCTCGGCTCCCCTCGCTTACGCAAAGGTGAACGACGAGTCGGGTGAGCAGTTGGGCAAGGGCTGCTACCCCACCTGGGTGCTCAAACGCGGCACGGCCGTCATCCAGACCGTGCGCAACGAGAGCTGCGGCGCCGGCATCGACATCAGCAGGGACTCGCTGAAGGTCCGTGGGCTGTACCAGGTGACGATCTCCGTCACGACAGACTCCGGTGCCAAGGGAACCAAGACCTTGGACTTCAAGGTGACCTGAGCGGGCTAGCGGGCTTGGGCGATGACGGTTAGTTCGTTGCGGTTGTGGTGGAGTTGGCGAGCCGTCAGGACGTCGTACTGCTTGTGGAGGACGTCCAGGGCGCGGCGGGCGGCGTCGATGGGGTTTCGGCCGCCGCCTTTGAGGGTGACGATTGCGAGGGCGCCGCGGCGGAGGTGGGGGACGGCGTCGACCATGACTCGGGCGCTGAGGATCTGGTCCATTCGCATGTCGTTGACTACGACGTCGAAGCGGAGCTGGTTGCGGCGGAAGAACTCGCCGGCCGTCGTGGCCACGTGATGCACGCCGCGGTCGGCTGCCACGCGACGGTCGAGTTCGCCGGGATCGACGGACCAGACCTCCTGGCCGTGCTGGCGCAGGATCCTCGTCCAGCCGCCCGGGCTGGCGCCGAGGTCGAGCGCCTTGCCGCCGTCCGGCAACCGCAGGTCGAAGGTCTGGAGCGCCTCCTCCAGCTTGAACTCCGAGCGCGACACCCGCTCGTCCGACCGGGCCAGCCGCATCCGCCCACCCGGCCAGTCCGACAGGCTGTGCTCCAGCCGGTTGAGGCCGATCAGCACGTTCTTCTTCGAGGCGAAACAGGAGACGACGAATTCCTGACCGGCCCGGCTGACCTCGATCCCGCGGGCGCCCAGGCCTTCCTCCAGCAGGTGGTAGTACGACCCACCGCTAGACGCGCCATCGGTCCACGTCTGTACTGCGAGAGCCCGCGGATGGCGCGGCAGTTCGGCCAGGATCAGCTCCGTCAGCTCGTGTGCCGGTGGCACCTCGCTGACCGGAAAACTCGCGAGCTCCGCGGTCAGGTGGCGGATGAACATGATCCGCCCGACCCCGCAGGCGGCGGCCAGCTCCTCGATCGGCGGCCCGTGCTCGGCGATCCGGCCGAGGTCGCCGCTGACCCGCTCGATCTTCACCCGCGGCCCGAACTCGTCCCGGATCTCGCGGACCGCCACGTCATAGCTGTCGGTAGCCACCGAGAAGAGCGAAGCGAGCACGCCACATAGTAAGCGGCCGGATGCCGGGCGGCCGGACCCGTTAGCCTTCCGGGCGTGGACGTGCGTGGAGAGGTGCTGACGACGGCGGTACTGCGAGCCTGGGCCCGTACTGCGCTGTCCGAGCTCGGGCGCGCCCGGGCCGAGATCGACGAGCTCAACGTGTACCCCGTCCCCGACGGCGACACCGGCACCAACCTCTACCTGACCTGGGAGGCGGCCTGCGACGCCCTCCCCGAAGGCGAACTAACCTTCGCCGAAGCAGTCCAAGCCTTCGGCCGAGGAGCCCTCCTGGGAGCAAGAGGCAACTCCGGAGTCATCACGTCGCAGCTGGTCCGCGCATGTGGCTTACGGCTGGCCGAGAACCTGCCGGCGGAGCGCCTGGGCCGCCCCGCCTCCCCGGAGGGCGAGGCGGCTGGGGCTAGCGAGACGCGAGCTGTGCTGGCGGATGCGCGGATGAGTGAGGCTGCGGCTTTTGCGGATGCGTTGGCTTTCGCGGCTGATGCTGCCTACAGCGCGGTGGCGCAGCCGGTGGAGGGGACCATGCTGACTGTCGCTCGGCAGGCGGCCAATGCGGCCCTGGAGGCGGCTAATGCGGGCAAGAGCCTGGCCGAGGTGTGTCTGGCGGCGGTGGCTGCGGCACGGGTTGCTCTCACCAAGACGACCGAGCAGCTGGAGGTACTACGCCGTGCCGGTGTGGTGGACGCCGGTGGCGCCGGGCTGGTCGTGATCCTGGGGGCCATGGAGTCGGTCCTGTCGGGACGGGGGCCAGCCGCGACTACCGGCGTACCGGCTCGGGTTCCGCCGCTTGAAGCCCTGGTGCCGGCGCAGGGGACTGATCTGGACCCAGACGGACCGGCGTACGAGGTGATGTATCTGCTGGAGGCGCCGGACGAGCAGATCGGCGACTTCCGTCGGCAGCTCGCCGAGCTGGGAGACTCGGTCGTGGTGGTCGGCGGGGACGAACTCTGGAACGTCCACGTGCACACCGATGACGTCGGCGCGACCATCGAGCTCGGGATAGGGATCGGGAAGCCGTACCGGATCAGGGTCACCCACTTCGCCGACCTGGCTCACCGTGTGCCGGTGCCGAACCGGGCGGTGATCGCTGTAGCCGCCGGTGACGGGCTGGCGAACCTGTTCGCCGAGGCCGGTGCAGTGGTCGTCCAGGGCGGCCCCGGACGGCGCTGCTCGACAGGTGAGCTGCTGAAGGCGATTGAGCGTTCCGGTGCGCCAGAGATCGTGCTGCTGCCGAACGACAGCGACTCCATCGCGGTTGCCGAGGCAGCTGCGGCTGCGGCGCGACAGGACGGCGTACGGGTGGCGGTGATTCCTACGCGGGCTCAGGTCCAAGGGCTGGCGGCGATTGCGGTCCACGACCCCGAGCGGAGCTTTGACGACGCAGTCGTGCAGCTGTCGGCAGCGGCCGGGCAGACCAGGCATGGCGCGGTGACGATCGCCGTGAAGGACGCCTGGACGATGGCCGGCACCTGCCGGATCGGTGACGCGTTGGGCGTGGTGGACGGCGACTTCACCCTCATCACCGACGACCTGGTGACCGCGGCAACGGGAGTTGTGGACCGCTTGCTGGGTGGCGGTGGCGAGCTGATGACGGTGGTCACGGGACGTGAAGTGGACCAGGCGCTGGTCGACGCGGTGGTGCGGTATGTGCGCCGGATTCGCAGAGATGTCGATGTCGTGGTGTACGACGGTGGACAGGAAAGGTACCCGTTGCTGATCGGGGTGGAATGAAGACCGACGTCGACCGTAAGCTCCGCGACTTCATCGGGGCGAAGACGGCCAAGAGTTTCTCCGAGGTGCTCGGTATCGAGACCGTCGGCGAGTTGCTGCGGCACTACCCGCGGCGGTACCTGAAGAAGGGCGAGCTGACGCCGTTCGACGAGCTGGAGATCGGCGACCAGGCCACGGTCAGTGGCCGGGTCAAGAAGGTCACCGTTCGCTCGCTGGACTCCAAGCAGGAGATCCGGCCGGACGAGGTGCAGAAGTTCCGCCGGCACAAGACGATCACCAAGGTGGTCGTCACGGACGGCCGCAACGACCTCGAGCTGGCGTTCTTCAACCAGCCCTGGCTGGCGAACAAGCTGACCGCCGGCACGGCCGCGCTGTTCTGGGGTGAGGTGACCAGGTTCCGCGACATCATGCAGCTCAAGGGCCCGGGCACCGAGATCCTCGACGAGGAGGACCTCAGCGAGGAGGAGATCGAGCGCCGCGCCAAGCCGTTCCGGCCGCTCTACCCGGCCAGCGCGAAGCTGCCGACGGCGACGATCGAGCGCAGTATCAAGATCGTCCTGGACAACCTCGAGGACGTCGACGACCCGATCCCTGAGCTGATCCTGCGCAAGGAGAAGCTGCTCGGCCTGCGCGAGGCGCTGCAGAAGGTGCATCTGCCGGAGACCGAGAAGGACTGGGAGCTCGCGCAGAAGCGGTTCCGGTTCGAGGAAGCGCTGGTGATGCAGACGATCCTGGCCCAGCGCCGGGCCGTCACCGACGCGCTCAAGGCGATACCGCGCGAGCGCACGGCGGGTGGGTTGCTCGACGAGTTCGACGCGCGGTTGCCGTTCCAGCTGACCGCGGGACAGGCCGAGGTCGGCGACGAGATCTTCGCCGATCTGGCCCGGCCGCACCCGATGCACCGGCTGCTGCAGGGCGAGGTCGGCTCCGGCAAGACCGTGGTCGCGTTGCGGGCGATGCTGTCGGTGGTCGACGCGGGTGGCCAGGCGGTGCTGCTCGCGCCGACCGAGGTGCTCGCGACCCAGCACCACAAGACGTTGACGAAGATGCTCGGTGAGCTGGCCGAGCAGGGCATGCTCGGTGGGGCGGAGCAAGCGACCCGGGTGGGGTTGCTGACCGGGTCGCTGAACGCGGCAGCCCGGCGTACGGCGATGTTGGATGCGGCCAGCGGGGCCGCGGGGATCGTGGTTGGTACGCACGCGTTGCTCGAGGACAAGGTGCAGTTCGCCGATCTCGGGCTGGTGGTGATCGACGAGCAGCACCGGTTCGGGGTCGAGCAGCGTGCGGCGCTGAGCCAGAAGTCGGGCGACGCGACCCCGCACGTGCTGGTGATGACGGCGACGCCGATCCCGCGGACCGTCGCGATGACGGTGTTCGGCGATCTCGCGGTGTCGACGCTGACCGAGCTGCCCGCCGGACGGTCGCCGATCATGAGCTCGGTGGTGCCCGCCAAGGAACGCCCCGCCTGGCTCGAGCGGGCTTGGGAGCGGATCCGCGAGGAGGTCGGCAAGGGGCATCAGGCGTACGTCGTCTGCCCGCGGATCGGCGACGACGTGAAGAACGCGGGTGACGAGGAAGGCGAGTTCGCGGCGGGTGCGGAGGAGGAGGGCGGCCCCGGGGCGAAGGGCAAGCCGCGGCCGGCCATCTCGGTGCTGCAGGTGGCCGAGGTGCTCGAGCAGGTGCTGGGCGATCTGCGGGTGGAGATCCTGCACGGGCGGCTGCCGGCCGACGAGAAGGACTCGGTGATGTCGCGGTTCGCGGCCGGCGAGATCGACGTGCTGATCGCGACCACCGTGATCGAGGTCGGCGTGGACGTGCCGAACGCCTCGACGATGGTGATCATGGACGCCGACCGGTTCGGCATCTCCCAGCTCCACCAGCTGCGCGGGCGGGTCGGCCGGGGCAAGGTGCCGGGCCTCTGCCTGCTGGTGACGGACACCTGGCCGACGTCACCGTCGCGCGGCAGGCTCGATGCGGTGGCCGCGACGAGCGACGGCTTCGAGCTGTCCCGGATCGACCTGGAGAACCGCCGCGAGGGCGACGTACTGGGAGTCGCCCAGTCGGGCCGCCGCAGCAGCCTCAAACTGCTCAGCGTCCTCCGCGACGAGGAAATCATCCTGACGGCTCGCCACGTCGCCAACTCCCTCATCTCCGTCGACCCCGAACTAACCGAATACCCCGTACTGCGGTCGTTTGTCCGCAGCGCGCTCGAATCGGAAGCAACCGATTATTTGGAGAAGACATGACTGTGTTTTTGGCCTCGCCTTCGGCTCGGCGGGTCATGGGGCTAACCTCCCGGTCTTCCCTCGTCGCTCCGTCGCTTCGCTCCTCCGCTCCTCAGTCCAGACCGGGAGGCCCCATGACCGGGCGTCCTCACCTCGTCGGTCAGGGGTGGGAGGGTCGATGACCCGCATAGTCGGGGGAGTGGCTGGTGGGCGGCGGATTGCTGTGCCACCTGGCAACGGAACCAGGCCGACGGCTGATCGGGTCCGGGAGGCGCTTTTTTCTTCTCTGGAAGCGGAGTTCGGGGGGTTCGACGGGTTGCGGGTGCTTGATCTGTACGCCGGGTCGGGGGCGGTCGGGTTGGAGGCGTTGTCGCGGGGTGCGGTGCAGGTGGTGCTGGTTGAGTCGGATCGTGCGGCGGCCGAGGTGATTGCGGGGAATATCAAGGCCGTGGGGTTGCCGGGGGCGACCTTGCTGACCCGGCCGGTCGAGAAGGTTGCCTCGGGCCCCAAACTGGAAGGGCCGGTGGATCTGGTGTTTGCCGACCCGCCGTACAAGCTGGACGCCGGTGAGTTGCAGGACGTGCTGACCGCGCTGGTGAGCGGCGGCTGGCTGGCCGACGACGCGGTGGTGGTGGTCGAGCGGGCCAAGCGGGAGCCGTGGGAGTGGCCTGAGGGGTTCGCCGCGCTGCGGGATCGCAAGTACGGCGAGGCGCGGCTTTGGTACGGTCACCGCCATGAGTAGGGCTGTGTTCCCCGGCACCTTCGATCCGCCCACCAACGGGCACCTGGACGTGATCGCCCGGGCGGCGGCCGCGTTCGACGAGCTGATCGTGGCGACCGGGGTGAACCAGTCCAAGCAGCGGCTGTTCAGCGTCGAGGACCGGGTCGCCATGCTGACCGAGATCGCCGCGCCGTACCCGAACGTCCGGGTCGGGACCTTCGACGGGCTGCTGGTCGACTACTGCCGGGCCGAGGGCGCCACCGTGATCGTCAAGGGGCTGCGCTCGGGCGGCGACTACGACTACGAGCTGCAGATGGCCCAGATGAACCGGAAGCTGTCCGGGGTCGACACGCTCTTCCTGCCGACCGCACCGGAGAACGCTTACATCTCCTCCAGCCTGGTCAAGGAGATCGCGAAACTGGGTGGGCCGGTGGAGGGTTTCCTGCCACCCGCCGTCCACGCGAAGTTGCTCGCGGCCCTCTAGCCGAGTGTGTCCACGGCGCTCAGGTGACCGAGGCGGCGCGCTCGGAGGTGCCCGGATTGGGCCAACCGGTGCGGACTTGGTAATGTTGTCCACTGGTCTTGTTGAGACCGAGATTCTGCCTGCCTACGCCTGAAAGGGATGTCCTGAACGCCTTGGACCCGCGGTCCCCACTCGTGATCGATACGCACGAGCTGTCACGCCGCGCCGGGTCCCAGCGCGAGGTCTCCTTCACGGCTCCGGCACCGCAAGATCTCGGAATCGACGTGATCGGCGTCCCCGAAGGCGACCCGATCCAGTTCGATCTGCGACTGGAAGCGGTGGTCGAAGGGGTGCTCGTGACCGGTTCGGCCAGTGGCCGGCTGGTCGGGGAGTGCGCGCGGTGCCTGGTCGACGTCGAGGACGAGTTCCTCGCCGACGTCCAGGAACTGTATGTCTACCCCGGTAGCGAGGCCGAGCCCGACGAGGCCAGCCGGATGGAGGGCGATCTGATCGACCTCGAGCCGGCGTTGCGGGACCAGGTGGTGCTCGCGCTACCGTTCCAGCCGCTGTGTACGGACGACTGTCCGGGTCTGTGCCCCGAGTGTGGGGTGCGCCTGGTGGAGGAGCCCGGCCACAAGCACGAGGACGGAGCCGACCCGCGCTGGTCCGCTCTGCAGGGCCTGCTCCCGCAGGATGAACGACCGTAGTACCAGCGCAGCCGTAGTACCTGAAGCAGTTCGCCAAGTCACCAGCCAGCCGGCCGGGTCGCAAGCCCCCGGCCGAACCGAGGAGTCATAACCGTGGCCGTTCCGAAGCGGAAGATGTCGCGCAGCAACACCCGGAGCCGCCGGGCCCAGTGGAAGGCCACTGCGCCCGCCCTGGTCACCTGCGTGAACCCCGCCTGCCGCGCGAAGCACCTGCAGCACACCGTTTGCCCCACCTGCGGCCAGTACGGCGCCAAGGGCGAGCGTCGCCAGGTCGTCGAGAGCTAAACGGCACCAGTCAGTGAATTCTTCAGTCAACGGAACGGGGCTCTACGCCGAGCTGAACCAGCGGCTCGGCGTATCGCTGGCTGACGAACTACTGGAGCACGCCTTCACCCACCGTTCGTTCGCGTACGAGAACGGTGGGTTGCCGACCAATGAGCGGCTGGAGTTCCTCGGGGACTCCGTGCTCGGCGTCATCGTCACGGAGTCGTTGTTCCGCAACCATCCGGACCTCTCCGAGGGCCGGCTGGCCAAGTTGCGCGCCGCGGTGGTCAACATGCGCGCCCTGGCGGGCGTGGCCCGCGAGCTGAAGCTGGGGAAGTACCTTCGGCTGGGGCGCGGCGAGGAAGCCACCGGTGGACGCGACAAGTCGTCGATCCTGGCCGACTGCGTCGAGGCACTGATCGGCGCGGTCTACCTGGATCGCGGGTTCGAGACCGCCGGCCGGGTCGTGCACACGCTGTTCGACGAGCTGATGGAGTCGTCGGCGCGGCTGGGTGCCGGCCTGGACTGGAAGACCAGCCTGCAGGAGCTCGTGGCGCAGCTGGGAGTCGGCGTACCGGAGTACGTGATCGCCGAGTCCGGTCCTGACCATGCCAAGACCTTCGAGGCGCGGGTGCGGATCGGTTCCGACACCTACGGCCACGGCATCGGCCGGAGCAAGAAGGAAGCCGAGCAGCAAGCCGCCGAGACCGCCTGGAAGGCGCTCAGGGCAGCCCACCCGGACAGCACAGACCCGTCGCAGCAGCCCTAGCATCCGGTGCCTGAGCTTCCTGAAGTAGAGGTCGTTCGCCGCGGACTCACGGATTTCACCACCGGGCGGACGATCGACGCCGTCGAGGTGCTGCATCCGCGTCCGGTCCGCCGGCATCTGGCCGGGCCGGACGATTTCGTCGCCCTGCTCAAGGGGCAGACGTTCGGGACGCCCGCCCGGCGCGGGAAGTACCTGTGGCTCCCGCTGGAGTCCGGTGACGCGATCCTGGCGCATCTCGGGATGAGCGGGCAGTTCCGGGTCCAGCCGGTCGGCGCGCCGGACGAGAAGCATCTGCGGGTCCGGTTCCGGTTCGCCGACGAGGGCGGAGAGGTCCGTTTTCTGGACCAGCGGATGTTCGGTGGTCTGTCGTACTCCGAGGGTGGCGCCGAGCTGCCGGCGGAGATCGCGCACATCGCCCGGGACCCGTTCGACCCGCTCTTCGACGAGGACCTTTTCGTGGCCGGACTGCGGCGGCGCAAGACCGGCCTGAAGCGCGCGCTGCTCGACCAGACGCTGGTCAGCGGAGTCGGAAACATCTATGCCGACGAGGCTTTGTGGCGTGCCAAGCTGCACTACGCCAAGGCGACCGAGACGATGAAACCCTTGCAGGCAAGGGAAATCCTCGGTCATGCCAAGGCGGTGATGGGTGAGGCGCTGGAGGTCGGCGGCACCAGCTTCGATGCCCTGTATGTCAACGTGAACGGGGAATCCGGCTATTTCGAGCGGGGTCTCGCGGTCTACGGCCAGGAAGGTTCGCCGTGCCCGCGCGACGGCCGTCCGATCCGTCGCGAGCCGTTCATGAACCGTTCCTCGTTCCGCTGCCCGAAATGCCAGCCGGCGCCGCGACACGCCCGGTGGTGAGCGCGGTATCGTTAATTCGCGTAGCTCAGGTTGACCCAACCCCGTCGCGGTGTCACCCTGAAAGACGGCACACAATTCTGCGCTCCGTGTCATGACAGGGACCAGGGGCGCCAAACTGCCAGACCCCTTCCGGAGGACAGCACAATGGCCAAGGCTCTTCTAGGGCACCTTGGAGGCACTGACCCGCGCATGGTCGAGCAGGTTCGTCTGCTCAACCGGCGTGTCGCCGATCTGGAGGCGCACGTGATGCGTCTGCAGGCTGAGAACGACCACCTGGTCGCAGCAGTACACGACGGACGCCTGCTCACGGTCAACGAGGCTCTGCGCGAGCCTGCATCGGTCTGACCCGCCGACGCCGCACCACCTCACCGTCCGCACCACCCACGGCGGCGGCCCCTGCTTGGGGCCTCCGCCGCGTTTTTTGCCGATCTACGGGTCCGGCTTGGGTAGACTCGCGTTCGGAACTTCTTCCCCCCGGTAGCGGCAGCGTGTAGCGATAGCGTCACGAGCAGTTACGGCGGTTCCTTCGGTACCGTCTGTCCACTCACGGGTTGGGAGCCTCGCTTTGTACCTCAAGAGCATGACGCTCCGAGGATTCAAGTCATTCGCGTCGGCCACGACGATGAACTTCGAGCCAGGGATCACCTGCATCGTCGGCCCCAACGGATCCGGCAAGTCCAACGTCGTCGACGGGCTCGCCTGGGTGATGGGTGAGCAGGGCGTCAAGTCCCTGCGCGGCGGCAAGATGGAAGACGTCATCTTCGCCGGCACCTCCGGCCGCCCCCCGCTGGGCCGCGCCGAGGTGGTGCTGACCATCGACAACACCGACGGCGCGCTGCCGATCGAGTACGCCGAGGTCACCATCTCGCGGACGATGTTCCGCAACGGCGGCTCGGACTACCAGATCAACGGCCAGAACTGCCGGCTGCTCGACGTCCAGGAGCTGCTCAGCGACTCCGGGATCGGTCGCGAGATGCACGTCATCGTCGGCCAGGGCCAGCTCGACTCGATCCTGCGCGCCACGCCCGAGGGCCGCCGCGGTTTCGTCGAGGAGGCAGCCGGGGTGCTCAAGCACCGCAAGCGCAAGGAGAAGGCGCTGCGGAAGCTGGAGTCCACCGAGGGCAACGTGCACCGCCTCGGCGACCTGATCGCCGAGATCCGCCGGCAGTTGAAGCCGCTCGGGCGCCAGGCGGAGGTGGCGCGGCGGGCGGTGACGATCCAGGCGGAGGTCCGCGACGGCCGGTCCCGGCTGCTCGCCGACGACATCGTGCAGGCCCAGTCCGCGCTCGAGGCCGAGCTCAAGGACGAGGCGGCGCTGACCGAGAAGCGCGCCCAGATCGAGGCCGCGTTGCGGGAGGCGCGGGATCTCGAGGCCGAGCTGGAGGACGCGCTGCGCACCGACGCGCCGGCCCTGCAGGCCGCCCAGGACACCTGGTACGCGCTGTCCGGTTTCGGCGAGAAGATCAAGGGCACCGCCCGGATCGCCGCGGACCGGATCCGGTCGCTGAACGACGAGGCCGAGGAGTCGCGCAGCGGTCGCGACCCCGAGGAGCTGGAGCTGGAGGCTGCCCGGGTCCGCGAGACCGAGGCGCAGATCGAGGCCGAGGCCGAGGAGCACTCCGAGCTGCTGGCGCGGGCGATCGAGCGCCGCCAGGAGCTGGAGGCCCAGCACGCCGAGGAGGAGCGCCGGATCGCGGCGCTGATCCGGGCCGCCGCCGACCGCCGCGAGGGCCTGGCCCGGCTGACCGGTCAGGTGAACGCGCTGAAGAGCCGTGCGGCCGCCGCCGAGTCCGAGATCGGCCGGCTGGCCGCCAACAAGGCCGAGGCCGAGGCCCGCGCCGCCAAGGCGCAGCACGACTTCACCGCGCTGGAGACCCAGGTGGCCGGCCTCGACGCCGGCGAGCGGGGCCTGGACGAGGAGTACGAGGCAGCCCAGAGCGTCCTGGACGAGCTGGAGGAGCGCCTCACCAAGCTCCGCGCCGAGGAGCGGGACGCCGAGCGGGAGCGCGCCGGTCTGACCGCTCGCAAGGACGCCCTGGAGATGGGCCTGAACCGCAAGGACGGCGCCGGCGCTCTGCTGGCCGCCTCCGAGCAGGTCACCGGCCTGATGGGTTCGGTCGCCGCGCTGCTGAGTGTCCGCGCCGGCTACGAGACCGCTATCGCCGCCGCGCTGGGCGAGGCCGCCGACGCGGTCGCTGTGACCCACACGCAGGCCGCCCTGGACGCTGTCGGCCACCTCAAGGAGCACGACCTCGGCCGCGCCGGGATGCTGCTCGGCGATGCTCCGGCCGACGACTTCGCCAGCTGGCCGCAATTGCCCGCAGGCGCGACGTACGCCGTCGAGGTGGTCGACTGCCCGGAGACGCTGCGGCCCGCGCTGCGGCGGCTGCTCCGCAAGGTCGCTGTGGTCGAGGATGTCCCTGCTGCCCGGTCGCTCATCCAGCACCTGCCCGACATCACCGCGACCACCCGCGTGGGCGACGTCCTGGGCGCGCACTTCGCGTACGGCGGGTCTGACGCGGCGCCGAGCCTGATCGAAGTACAGTCCGCCGTCGACGAGGCTGCCGAGAAGCTGGTCGAGGCGACCGCGCGGAGTGAGCGGCTGCGGTTCGAGCTGGCGGCGATGGAGCGCGAGCGGGAGGCGCAGAAGCAGCACGTCGAGATCGCCCTGGCCCGGCTGCACGAGTCGGACGCGTCGATGGCCGCGGTGGCCGAGCAGCTGGCCCAGTTCGGGTCGCTGGCGAAGGCGTCCCGTGGTGAGGCCCAGCGGATGGCCGAGGCGATCGCGGCAGCCGAGGCGGAGCGCGACCGGAACCTGTCCGGCCTCGCCGACCTCGAGAAGCGGCTCAGCGACGTCGAGCAGTACGGCGACGACGAGGGTGACGAGCCCGATCCGACCGAGCGTGACCGGCTCGCCGAGGCGGCCAAGGCAGGCCGGGCGGCCGAGATGGAAGCACGGCTCGCGCTGCGGACCACCGAGGAGCGTGCGCGGGCCCTGTCCGGCCGTGCCGACTCGCTGGAGCGCGCGGCTCGCCAGGAGCGGGAGGCCCGGGCCCGGGCCATCGCTCGGGCGACCCGCCGGGCCCGGCAGTCAGAGGCCGCGCAGGCCGTGCACCTGGCCGCGGGACATGTCCTGGCGCGACTGGAGCACTCGCTGCAGCTTGCAGCCACCGAGCGGTCGGCGATCCAGGCTCAGCGCGCCGAGCGCGAGCAGGCGCTGGCCCAGGCCCGCTCTGCCACTCGAAACCTGAGCAGCGAGCTGGAGCAGCTCACCAACACCGTGCACCGCGACGCGCTGGCCCGGGCCGAGCAGAAGATGCGCCTGGAGGCCCTGTACGAGAAGGCCCTGAGCGAGCTGGGTACCGAGGTCGACGCGCTCGTCGCGGAGTACGGGCCGGATCAGCTGGTGCCGCCGCTGCCCAAGGACGGTGACGAGAACACCCTCGAACTGGAGGGCGAACCGTTCGACCGGGCCAAGGTGCAGAAGCGGCTCAAGCAGGCCGAGCGCGCGCTGAACCAGCTGGGGCGGATCAACCCGCTCGCGCTGGAGGAGTTCGAGGCGATGGAGGAGCGGCACCGCTTCCTCGCCGAGCAGCTCGAGGACCTGAAGAAGTCGCGGCGCGACCTGATGGACATCGTCAAGGAGGTCGACGACCGCGTCGAGCAGGTCTTCACCGAGGCCTACCGCGATGTCGAGGTCGCCTTCGAGCACGTCTTCAGCCGGCTGTTCCCCGGTGGTGAAGGCCGGCTCGTGCTGACCGACCCCAACGACATGCTGAACACCGGCATCGACGTCGAGGCCCGCCCACCGGGCAAGAAGGTCAAGCGCCTGTCGTTGCTGTCCGGTGGTGAGCGCTCACTGGTCGCGGTCGCCTTCCTGGTTGCCCTGTTCAAGGCCCGCCCGTCGCCGTTCTACATCCTCGACGAGGTCGAGGCAGCCCTGGACGACACCAACCTCGGCCGCCTGCTGGAGATCTACGAGGAACTGCGCGAGAACAGCCAGCTCCTGGTCATCACCCACCAGAAGCGCACCATGGAGGTGGCCGACGCCCTCTACGGCGTCACCATGCGCGGCGACGGCGTCTCCGCGGTCATCTCCCAGCGGATCCGCGAAACCGAACCCGCGTAGTACCTGTAGCGCGCTGTGTCTCATGGGGCTACGCTGGTGGAATGAAGATCATCACGCAACGCGAGTTCCGGAATCACTCTGCTGCGGTGATGGATGCGGTCGAGGCGGGGGAGACCTATCACATCACCCGGAACGGGAGCGAGGTCGCCGAGTTGCGCCCCCTGGGCCGCCGCAAGCGACCGACCGCTGAGGAGTTGATCGCTCAGCACCGGCGGCTGCCCCGGATGGACTATGCGCAACTCCGCCAGGATGCCGATGAGTTCTTCGGTGACGAGGATCGGATCGGCGATGATTCGACCGGCACCTCTGGCGCTCGGGAGCCCGGCCGTGGCTGATGGATCCGACACCGGCGTACTGGATACCAGTGTCTACGTCGATCTCGATGTGCTGGAGGCCAGCCAGATTCCGGAGTTTCCGGAGCTGACTGCTGTCACCCTGGCGGAGCTTCATCAGGGCATCGCGATGGCCAAGGACGCGGCAACGAGAGCCACTCGGACTGAGAAGCTCGGGGCTGCTGTGGCCACCTTCGATCCGCTGCCCTTCGACGGTGATGCGGCCGCACGTTACGGAACTTTGGTGGCATTGGTCGTCGCCGCTGGTAGGGACCCGCGGCCCCGGCGGATGGACCTGATGATCGCCGCCATCGCGTCGACCAGAGGACTGCCGCTCTACACGCGCAATGCCAAGGACTTCAAAGGCCTGGAAGACGTACTGACCGTCGTTGCGATCTGACCTGATTGTTCTTCTTGAACCGTCTTGGTGGTTTGGCCGTGTGCAGGGTGTCGGTCAACAAGGCGGGGAGAAGGACGATGAAGCGGTTTGTCGGCATTGTCGGGGTGGCTGTTCTCGGGCTGGCCGCGCTGGTGGGGTGTGGTGGGTCGGACGAGCCTGCCGCCGACGGCCCTGCTGGGGCCAAGTTGGCTACGGCGGAGGTCTCGAATCTGGGGAAGATTGTTGTTGATGGCAACGGGCGGACGCTCTACGTGTTCGACAAGGACACCGCTGCTCCGTCCAAGTCCAACTGCGACGGAGACTGCGCGGCCAAGTGGCCGCCGCTGATCGCGTCATCCGGTACGCCGCAGGTCGACGGGGTGGACGCCTCGCTGGTCGGTACCGTCACGCGCACCGACGGCAGCAAGCAGGTCACGCTGGCCGGATGGCCGTTGTACCAGTTCGCCGCGGACGGTAAGGCGGGCAAGGCCGACGGGCAGGCGGTCGGCGGAGCCTGGTGGGTGGTCGGCGCGGACGGTAAGAAGATCACCACCGAGCCCGCGCCCGGCTCCGGCTACTGACCGAGTGGGACCGGTCCGATGTCGATCGTGCTGTCCGGCCCTGCGAAGGGTCCTCCGAGCTGGGCGGCTGTCGTACGATCTAGCTCGACGATCGAGGCCGGGAGGACTGCGGTGGGTGAGACGGACCGCCGTCCGGAGACGGGCGAGGCGCTGATCCGTTCGCTGTACGCCGAACACGGGCGCAGCCTGCTTGCGTACGCGACCCGCCTGACCGGTGACCGGGCTGCCGCGGAGGACGTCGTCCAGGAGACGCTGGTCCGGGCGTGGAAGCATGCCGACGACCTCGTGGACGGCAAGGGATCCGTTCGCGGGTGGTTGCTGACTGTTGCGCGCAACCTGGTGACGGATCGGGCCCGGGCGCGTGCCGTCCGGCCCGCCGAGGTGGCCGAGGTCGAGGACAGGCCGCCGGTGGAGCGGGATCACTCCGAGTCGGTGGTGAACACCATGGTGGTGCTCGACGCGCTCGACCAGGTGTCGCCGGAGCATCGCGAAGTACTGGTGCAGTTGTACTACCGCGGCCGGTCCGTCACGGAGGCTGCGACGGAGCTGGGAATTCCGCCCGGTACGGTGAAATCAAGGTCGTACTACGCCCTCCGAGCGCTGCGCGCAGTGATGGCCGGATCCGAAGCGGAGGTGGCGCGATGAGCGAGCATGACCACTCGCAACTCGGCGCCTACGCCCTCGGTGCGCTGGAGCCGGACGAGGTCCGCGAGGTCGATCAGCATTTGGCCGGCTGTGCGACGTGCCGCCGGGAGCTGGCTGAGCTGGAGGAGCTGAAGGAGTTCCTCGGCGAAGTACCGCCCGAGGCGTTCCTGGACGGGCCGCCAGAGGGTGGCGACCTCCTGCTGCAACGCACCCTCCGCGAAGTGACCACCGCTGAGGCTGCTGCCCCGGCCGCCGCCGCTGCTGCTGAGGCTGGTGGCTCTGGTGGCTCCGTTGGTTCCCGCAAGCGCAGGCCTTGGTTGCTGGTTGCTGCTGCCGTCGTGCTGATCGCCGGTGCGCTGGGTGGCGGCGTACTGATTGGCCGCTCCTCGGTCGACGATCCCTACGTTGCCAGTACTCCGCCTGCCGGGTCCCGGCAGGCGACGGCGACGGATGCGGTCACCAAGGTCACGATGGCCGCCACTGTGGAGCCGCGGCCGGGCGGGAGCTGGGTCACCGTCAACCTGACCAACCTGAAGGCCGGCGCGGAGTGCGAGATGCTCGTCATCGACAAGGCGGGCAAGACCTACGTCGCCGGTAGCTGGGTGGTGCCGGAGAAGGCGGCACGAGACGGCGCTCGCTACGGCGGCGGTGTGCTCGTACCGGCCGACCAGGTGACGTCGGTGCAGATCAAAACCGTCCAGGGCGAACACATAGTCACCACTCCGGTCTGATACCCAGTGCCCCGTCAGCGGGACACAGGCTTGCCACGTCCGAGAGGATGGTTAGCGTGAATTACGGGATCACGGAGGCAAGCGAGGACCTGCGGGAGCGGCGCAAGGCCGCGGCGGACGACTGCACGCGCTGGTTGTCCGGTCGCAGGCTGCCGCCGGCTGAGGCGCTCCGGGCGCTGGCGGACGTGGCGATGGAGGACGGCCGGGACGGCTATGGCAGCGGCGGTGAGGTCGCGCTGCTGGAGCAGGAGGTCGCCCAGCTACTCGGGAAGCCGGCAGCTGTCTTCCTGCCCAGTGGGATCCTCGCCCAGCAGAGCGTGCTCCGCGTCTACGCAGACCGGGCGGGGACGCAGCGCGTCGCAGTACACGGGTTGTCTCATCTGCTGTTGCACGAGTTGAACGCACTGGAAGAGGTGCACCACCTGCGGATCGAGCGGATGACGTCTGAGCCGCGGCAGCCTAGGCCTGATGAGCTGGCCGCCGTCCCGGGCAAGCTGGCTGCGGTGACGGTGGAGTTGCCGCTACGCGACGGTGGATTCGTGCTGCCGACCTGGGACGAGCTGGTGGTGTTTGCTGCGGCCTGCGAGGAGCGTGGGGTTCCGCTGCACCTCGACGGCGCTCGCCTGTGGGAGAGCACGCCGTACCTCGAGCACAGCTTGGCAGAGATCGCTGCACTCGCCTCGACGGTCTATGTGTCCTTCTACAAGGGTCTCGGTGGTCTGAGTGGTGCCGCACTGGCCGGACCGGAGGATGTGGTCGCAGAGGTACGCCGTTGGCAGCGCAGGCTCGGCGGCAACCTCTACACGCTCTTCCCGTACGCCGTGTCCGCGCGCGAAGGCCTGCGGACCGTGCTGCCGCAGATGGGGGAACTGCACCAGCGGGCGGTCGAGTTGGCAGAGGCCTTGCAGAACACGGGTTTCCGGGTGTTTCCCGAGCCGCCGCACACCAACTCGTTCCGGGTCTACGCACCGCGCCCGACCGAGCAGATCGAGCTCGCCGCGATCCGGCGGATGGAGGCGACTCGGGAGGCGACTGCGGCCACTTGGCAGGCAGCCGACGTACCGGGCTGGTCGTGGGTCGAGCTCGTCGTCACCCCTGGGACCTTGCAGTGGCGCATCGACGAAGTTTCCAAGGCCTTCGGAGAGTTGCTGAGCGGGGAACTTCTCGACGGGTGACTTCGTAGCTAGGGTGCGGGGTTTTTTGCACGGCAACAATTTCGGGGAGTAAACCACCTGTGCTGACGTTCGTCATCACCATGCTCGTCCTGCTGGTCCTGTCCGGCCTGGTCCTCCTGGCAGTAGCCCGGGGGGAAGGCCGAGGCATCGGCCACTAGCTGACCGCGTCGATGACTGCCTTGGCGATGGGGGCGGCGACTGTGAAGGTGGGGACGACCAGCAGCAGGACTGCCGCGCTGTAGGCGGCAGCCGCAAGCAGGGTCGAGTTGGGCGCGGGGTCGGCCAGCCGCTGGACTCGCAGTACGGTCGACGACTTGGCAGCAGCAAGGCCCGCCTCTGGAGCCGGTGAGCCTGCCAGGGCGACCAGTGCGCGGGCCAGTGGCAGCGGGCCGCTGCGTCGCCGGGCGTCGTCATCAGCCAGCAGTTCCACGAGTGTGCGCGCCTGATCCAGCGCTACGTCGCTCCGCACGAAGCGGGGGAACGCCATGTGGAGTGCGGTGACGGCCTCCAGCACCAAGTCGTGCCGGGCCCGCAGATGAGCCTGCTCATGCGCCAGTACTGCGCGCAGCTCCCTGTCGTCCAGCCGGTCGAGTGCGCCCACCGACACGACCACCCGGGAGCCCCGAATCGCCGGCAAGCAGTAGGCCAGTGGCGTCTCCTCGGCCAGCACCCGAAGCCCTGGGATCAGCCCGTCAGGTGTCGCCAGCACGTCGACCAGGTCGCGGTGGCGCTTCCTGCGGGCTCGCGTCCCGACAGCAACCCGTCCGACCGCCCAGAGCAGCCGTATGCCGACCAGAGCGGTCAGTGCGAGCACCAGAGCCGCAGCAAGGTCCCGCGGCGAGGACGGATCGAACCGGGGCTCACCAGGCTGACCCGCCGTCGAGTACGACAGCGAGATGCCAGCCCCGAAAGCAGCCAGTACTGCGGCCAGCGCGATCGACTGCCACAAGGCGACAGCAGCCCGGGGGATCCGGTACGGCCAAGTCGCCCGAGCCATGAGTGCCGGGGCCGGCCCGGTCAGCACCAGAGCCAGCGCTGCGAGGAGCAGTGGGGTGATCACCCCTCCTGTGCCTCCAGCCGGGCCAGCGCATCGCGGAGCAGCGCGGCCTCCTCGTCGCTGACCTGCCCGACGAAGCGCACCAGGGCCTCGCGGCGGTCGCCCGCCCGGTCGAGGGCGTCGCGCATCAGGTCCGCGGCCAGCTCCTCGCGGGGCGCGGCAGCCTTGTAGCGCCAGGCCTTGCCGTCGCGCTCGCGCTCGGTCAGCTGCTTCTTGGCCAGCCGGTCCAGCACGGTCATCACGGTGGTGTAGGCCAGCTCGCGGGTGGTGGACAGCCGGTCGTGCACCTCGCGCACCGTGAGCGCGCCGTCGGCGGCCCACAGCTGTTCCATCACCAGCCGTTCCAGCTCGCCCAGGCGGCGCGGAACCTTCTCGTCGATGGCCATGTGGCCAGTATAACTACGACGTGTAGTAGATCTGCGCTAGCATCTACTACGTAACGTCGTAGATCGCCCGGGAGGGCCCTGTGGACACGCTCGATCTCGCCCGCTGGCAGTTCGCGATCACCACCGTCTACCACTTCTTCTTCGTCCCGGTGACGCTGTCGCTGGTCGCCGTCACGGCCGGCCTGCAGACCGCGTGGTACCGGACCGGCAAGGAGAAGTACCTGCGGCTGACCAAGTTCTACGGCAAGTTGTTCCTGATCAACATCGCGATGGGCGTGGTCACCGGGCTGGTCCAGGAGTTCCAGTTCGGGATGAACTGGAGCGACTACTCACGCTTCGTCGGCGACGTGTTCGGGGCCCCGCTCGCGCTGGAAGGGCTGCTCGCGTTCTTCCTCGAGTCGACCTTCATCGGGTTGTGGATCTTCGGCTGGGACCGGCTGCCGAAGAAGGTGCACCTGGCCTGCATCTGGATGGTGGTGCTCGGTACGCAACTGTCGGCGTACTTCATCCTGGCCGCCAACTCCTGGATGCAGAACCCGGTCGGCTTCCGCTACAACGCCGAGCGCGGCCGCGCCGAGCTGACCGACATCTGGGCGGTGCTGACCAACAAGGTCGTCCTGGTCACCTACCCGCACACGATCTTCGCGGCCTTCATGGTCGGTGGCGCGTTCGTCGCGGCGGTCGCGCTGTGGCACCTGCTCCGCCGGCCCGGGGTCGACACCGGCGCCTTCCGGACCGCGCTGCGGCTCGGTGCGGTGATGGTGATCGTCGCGGGTGCTGGGGTGGCGCTGAGCGGTGACCAGCAGGGCAAGGTGATGACCGAGGTGCAGCCGATGAAGATGGCGGCCGCCGAGGCGCTGTACGAGTCCGAGAAGCCGGCGTCGTTCTCGATCTTCACCGTCGGGACGCTGGACGGTTCGCGCGAGCTTTACTCGGTCAAGGTTCCTTATCTGCTGTCCTTCCTCTCCACCGGCACCTTCGACGGTGAGGTGCAGGGCATCAACAACCTGCAGCAGGCCTACGAGAAGCTCTACGGGCCCGGGTCGTACAAGCCGAACGTGCCGCTCACCTACTGGACCTTCCGGCTGATGATCGGGGTCGGGATGTCGGCCGCCGCGATCGCCCTCTTGTTGCTCTGGGCAACGAGGAAGGGTAGAGCGCCGCACCGGCTGCTGGCCTGGCTGGTGGTGCCGCTCCCGCTGTTGCCGCTGTTCGCCAACGTCTTCGGCTGGGTCTTCACCGAGACCGGGCGCCAACCATGGCTGGTGTTCGGGCTGTTGCCCACCGCGGCCGGGGTCTCCCCGGGCACCACGATGACCGAGCTGCTGATCTCGCTGATCGGCTTCACCGTCCTGTACGGCGTACTGGCGGTGGTGGAGGTCAAGCTGATGCTCAAGTCGATCCGGGCGGGCCTGGCCGGGGCCGCGCCGCCCCCGGACGGCGAACCGTCCGGCGAGTCGCCGGACGACGCCGCCAAGCCGCTCTCCTTCGCGTACTAGAGGGGTCTGACATGGAACTCACGACGATCTGGTTCGTCGTCATCGCGGGCCTGTGGATCGGGTACTTCGTACTCGAGGGCTTCGACTTCGGGGTGGGCATCCTGCTCCGCGTGCTCGGCCGGGACGAGCCCGAGCGGAGGGCGGTGATCACCACGATCGGGCCGGTCTGGGACGGCAACGAGGTCTGGCTGATCGTGGCGGGCGCGATGACGTTCGCGGCCTTCCCGGAGTGGTACGCGACGCTCTTCAGTACCTTCTACCTGCCGCTGTTCGCGATCCTGGTCGCGCTGATCCTGCGCGGGGTGGCGATCGAGTACCGCGGCAAACGCGACGACCTGGCGTGGCGCAGCCGGATGGACACCCTGATCACCATCGGCTCGCTACTGCCGTCACTGCTCTGGGGAATCGCCTTCGCCAACCTGGTCCGTGGCGTACCCCTGGACGCATCCCACGAGTTCACCGGAAGCCTGGCCACCCTCCTCAACCCCTTCGCCCTCCTAGGCGGCGTCGCCTTCACTGCCTTGTTCGTAGCCCACGGCGCAATCTTCCTAGCCCTGCGCACAACAGACGACCTCCGCCACCGAGCCAACCGCCTAGCCTCAATCACCGGCGTGGCAGCAGCAGTACTGGTCGCCACCTTCCTCACCTGGGCCCAGGTCCTACGCGGCACCACAGCCTCCGCAGTGGTAGCGGCCCTGGCAGCCCTTGCCCTCCTGGCAAGCCTCGCGGCCAACAAGCCGCTGCGTCGGCCGAGCGAAGCGAAGGGCTCGGGGGCGGCGGTCCCCACCCACCCCACACCACCCCGGGAGGGGTGGGCCTTTGCGGGGACTGCTTTGGCTATTGCTCTTGGGGTGGCTTCGTTGTTCGTGGCGATGTTCCCGGCGGTGATGCCGTCCACCCTTGACCCTGCTTGGAGTCTCACGGTCACCAACGCGGCCTCCTCGGCGTACACGTTGAAGATCCTGACCGTGATCGCGGCGATCTTCACGCCGCTGGTGATGCTCTACCAGGGCTGGACCTACTGGGTGTTCCGCAAGCGCGTCACCGTCGAGCCGGTCACGGTGCAATTGCTGACCCCACCCCACCACCCCGGTCAGGCCTCGTGAAACCAGTCGACCCGCGGTTGCTGCGGAGAGCCAAAGCAGCCCGGACGTTCATGGCCGGCTCTGTGGTGATCGGTGTGCTCACCGGGCTGCTGATCGTCGTGCAAGCGGTGCTGCTGGCTCGCGGGATCACCGACGTCGTACTACGCGACAAGGGCGTCGGCCAGGTCGCGTGGCTGCTAGCGGGAGTGCTCATAGCGCGTGCAGCACTCGTCTGGCTGCAAGACGTCGTGGCACAGCGAGCAGCCGCTGCGGTCAAGTCGACACTGCGCAGGCAGGTCCTGGAGCACTCCCTGAAGCTCGGCCCGACCTGGCTGAGCCGCGAGCGCAGCAGCGCTCTGACAACCCTGCTCACCAAGGGACTTGACGACCTGGACCCGTACTTCGCCCGCTACCTCCCGCAGCTCGTGCTGGCCGCGACAGTCCCGGCCGGTGTGGTCGGCTGGATGGCTACCGGCGACCTCCTCGCGGCCGGGACGGTAGCGGTGACTCTGCCGCTCATCCCGATTTTCATGGCACTGGTCGGCTGGGCCACCGAGGCGCACAGCCGTCGCCGGCAGCACGCACTAGCAGTACTGGCTCATCACTTCTCCGACGTGGTGGCCGGGCTCCCGACGCTGAAGCTGTTCGGGCGGGCGAAGGGACAGGTCGGCGCAGTTCGGCAGGTGACCGACCGGCATCGCGTGCCGTCGATGAAGAGTCTGCGGCTGGCGTTCCTGTCGTCGTTCGTGCTGGAACTGCTGGCGAGCATCTCGGTGGCGCTCGTCGCGGTCGGCGTCGGGCTCCGGCTCATCGACGGCAAGCTCGGGCTCGAGACGGCGTTGCTGGTACTGATCCTGGCTCCGGAGGCCTACGTGCCACTACGGCAGGTCGGTGCGCACTTCCACGCGAGTGCCGACGGCGTAGCGGCCAGCGAAGAGGTGTTCCGGGTGCTGGAGACTCCACTGCCCGAGCGGGGCGAGCGGACCGACGTACCGGATCTGCGGGTGACTCCGCTGCACCTGCACGACGTGACAGTGCGGTACCCCGACCGGGACGAGCCTGCGCTGGAGGGATTCGACCTGGATCTCTGGCCGGGCGAGGTAGTCGCACTGGCTGGTCCGAGTGGCGCCGGCAAGTCCACAGTGCTTGCGGCGGTGCTGGGCTTCGTAGTACCGGAGCGGGGAGTCGTGATCGCGGGTGCGAGTGCCGCTGACGAGTTCACCCCGGAGCGGTGGCGGGCCCAGTTCGCCTGGGTGCCGCAGCGTCCCGGGCTCCGCACCGGCACGATCACCGACAACATCCGCCTCGCCCGACCCAACGCCACAGACGACCAGGTACTGCGCGCGCTGGCTGAGGCAGGCGCGCCGGAGCTGGACCCGAGCCAGCCAGTGGGCGAGGGCGGACGGCTGTTGTCAGGCGGGCAGCAGCGGCGGGTAGCTCTCGCCCGGGCACTCATCACCGAGGCGCCCGTCCTGTTGCTCGACGAGCCCACCGCTGGGCTCGATGCGGAGGCAGAAGCGGCAGTAGTCCGTCACCTCCGTGCATCCGGGCGCACGGTCCTCCTGGTAGCCCACCGTCCCGCACTGCTCGCAGCAGCCGACCGAGTCGTCACAGTCGGCGCAACGACCACCGCAGACCTGTCGACTGAATCGGTGCTGGTGAGATGAGCGTCTTGATGGCCTTGGTGAAGCCCGAGCCGAACGTCAGGCCCCGGCTCGCTCTAGCGGTCCTAGCCGGCGTGCTGGCCTCCGGGTCAGCCATCGGCCTCCTGGCGACCTCTGCGTGGCTGATCACCACAGCAGCCGCTCAACCGCCGGTGCTCACCCTGCTGGTAGCAATCGTGGCAGTCCGCGCCTTCGGTGTCGGACGCGGCGTCTTCCGGTACGTCGAACGGCTCGCCGCGCACGACGCCGCCTACCGAGTGCTGGGCGCGACCCGCTCGCGGGTGACCGGCCGCTTGGAGGAGCTGGCTCCTGCCGGGCTCGGGCCGATGCGCAGTGGCGACCTCCTCGCACGACTGCTGCTCGATGTCGATGCAGTGCTGGACCTGTGGCTGCGTGTGGTCCTGCCTTTGCTGGTGGCGAGCGTGACAGCACTCGCGACGGTAGGTCTGCTGGCGGTGTTGCTACCAGCGGCCGGGGCTGCAGTGGCCGTCGCCGTAGCACTCGCTTGCACGCTGGTGCCGTGGCTGACCGCTTACAGCGCCCGCCGAGCCGAAGCAGCGATCGCGGGCGACAGGGGAGAGGTTGCAGCCAACGCGACCGAGACACTGCTGACTGCTGCCGATGTGGTGGCCTTCAACGCGACGGACGCAGTACTGGCTGCCTTTGGGGAGGCGGATGCACGGCTGGCGGCTGCAGAGCGGCGGTCGGCGTGGAGTGCGGGCCTGGGGAACGCCTTGCTGGTGCTCTGTGTCGGCGGTGCCAGCGTGGCCGGCCTGGTACTCGGCAGCGGTGCCGACATCTCCGGCCCAGTCTTCGCTGTGCTCGTCCTGACCCCTCTGGCACTCGCAGACGCGCTCGGCGGCATCCCGGCCACAGCCCAGGTCGCCATGCGCGTCAAAGCCTCGCTTCAACGAGTGCAGGACCTCCTGAGCGCCCCCACCCCGGTACACGAGCCAGCCACGCCCCACGAGCTCCCAGCAGGCCGAGACCTCGTCATCAGCCACCTGACCGCCGGCTACGACAACCACCCCGTACTACGCGACGTCGGTCTGACCGTCGCTGCCGGGAGCCGTGTGGTGGTGACTGGCCCGAGCGGATCGGGCAAGAGCACCCTGGCCGCCGTACTGCTCCGCTTCCTGGAGCCCACGAGTGGCCAGGTCGCTCTGGGCGGCGTCAGCCTGACTGACCTCAACGGCGACGACGTGCGCTCGGTGATCGGGCTGCTGACGCAGGAGAGCCACGTGTTCGACACCAGCATTCGGGAGAACCTCCTGCTCGCCAAGCCCGGTGCCAGCGACCTGATGCTCTGGCGGGCGCTCTACAGAGCCCGCCTGGGCGAATTCGTCTACGGCCTGCCGGAAGGGCTGAGCACGATGGTTGGCGAGCACGGGGCCCGGCTGTCCGGCGGGGAGCGGCAGCGGCTCGCGTTCGCCCGGCTGCTGCTCGCGGACCACGACGTACTGGTGCTGGACGAACCCACCGAGCACCTGGACGAGGAGACCGCCCAGGTGCTGCTGGCAGACCTGTTCGCGGCGGCCGGGCACCGTACCGTCGTACTGCTGACACACCGCCCGGAACTGGCTCCTCACACAACGCAACCGGCACTGGTTCTGCCGTGAGGCCTGCCAGCCGCGGTCCTGGCGTCTGCGAAGATGGGTGATCGTGTTGACCCCTCAGCTTGTCACCCTGCTCACCGACCAGGTCCTGATCGCGATCATCGCGGTGATCGCCGTCGCGCTCATCGGCGCTGCCACCGGCGTCGTGGTTGCCAGGCGCCGGAAGGCGGAGCTGCCTGCGGCAGAGCCGGCACCGGAGCTCACCGAGCCCAAGGTGGGCGACGACGCCGAGGAACCGCGGGACACGCCGACCCGGACGCTCGAGGACACCGAGCTGCCCGAGGCTGCCACCGCGACCACAACGGTCGAGAAGCCGGAGTCGGCGCAGGGACGACTGGTCCGGCTGCGGGCCCGCCTGGCCCGCTCCCAGGGCTCACTGGGCAAGGGCCTGCTCGCGCTGCTGTCCCGCGACAAGCTGGACGAAGAGGCGTGGGAGGACATCGAGACCACGCTGATCACCGCCGACGTGGGTGTCGCGCCGACGCAGGAGCTGGTGGAGAAGCTGCGGACCCGGGTGCGGGTCGAGGGCGTCACCGGCGACCAGGCGCGGACCATCCTGCGCGAGGAGCTGATCGCGCTGGTCGACCCGTCGCTGGACCGCTCCCTCAAGGTTGAGCGCAAGGACAGCCAGCCCGCCGTCGTCCTGGTGGTGGGTGTCAATGGCACCGGCAAGACCACGACGGTCGGCAAGCTGGCCCGGGTACTGGTCGCCGAGGACAAGAAGGTCCTGCTCGGAGCGGCCGACACGTTCCGGGCCGCGGCAGCCGACCAGCTGCAGACCTGGGGTGAGCGGGTCGGCGTGAAGACCGTCCGCGGCCCCGAGGGCGGCGACCCGGCCAGCATTGCGTTCGACGCGGTCAAGCAGGGCATCGCCGAGGAGGCGGACGTCGTACTGGTCGACACGGCCGGCCGGCTGCACACCAAGACCGGCCTGATGGACGAGCTCGGCAAGGTCAAGCGGGTGATCGAGAAGACCGCCGAGGTGGACGAGGTGCTGCTCGTCATCGACGCCACCACCGGCCAGAACGGGCTGACCCAGGCGCGCGTGTTCGCCGAGGTGATCAACGTGACCGGCCTGGTGCTGACCAAGCTGGACGGTACGGCCAAGGGCGGCATCGTGATCGCCGTCCAGCGCGAGCTCGGCGTCCCGGTCAAGCTGGTCGGCCTCGGCGAAGGCGCCGACGACCTGGCCCCGTTCGACGCCGAACAGTTCGTCGACGCCCTACTCGACTAGAACCTGCTCGACTGAACGCGTTTGGCGAGGTAGAGCGCGGTCGCCATCTCGAGTGTGACCGGGTCGGGCAGGACACCGCGCAGCTTGTCGAGGAGCTCGTCCCGATCCTCGTCCTCGAGCATCCGGTACGACGACTGGGTGCTCAGGTTGGCCAGGTAGTCCTCCCGCGGCAGCGCGCGCTCCCACCGGTAGAGCTCCTGCCGGAACTCCGCGAACTCGGGCCGCCCAGCAAGCTCCGGGTCGGGCTCGAGCTGGTCGGATTCGGGCCACTCACTCCACGGCCGCAGCTCGTACTCGTCCAGGACCGCAGCGGCCGCTGCCCGCAAGGCGGCGCCCGGTAGACGCTCCATGTTCCAGAACAGAGCCAGCGAGCCACCTGGGCGAAGGGCAGCCGCAGTACGGGACCACCGGGTCTTCTCGTCGGTCCAGTGGAACGCCTGGGCGCAGTAGACGAGATCGACGGCCTCCTCCGGCTCGTACGACTCCAGAGACGCCATGGCGATGTTCACCGCGAGCCCGGCCACGCGCTGCCGTAGTACGAGCGCCATGGCTGGGTCCGGCTCCAGTGCGAGGACGTGTACGCCGCGGGAGGCGACCGTGACTGTCGCCTTCCCGGTACCGGCGCCGATCTCCAGAGCGGTGGTCGGCACCGAGTAGCCGAGCATGTCCTCGAACAGTGCGGGCGGATAGCCCGGCCGGACCCGGTCGTACTCCTCAGCGACCTCACCGAACACCAGCGCCTGCACCTTGTCCCCAGTCATGCCAGCAGCTTAGTCAGGAGAACGCGGGCGGACCGCCGCGCAGACCCCGCAGGCCGGCGTCGTGATCGGTGCGGAAGCTGGGTTGCTGGGGTTCGGCGTCGTAGTAGCGATGGAAGACCGGGGTCTGGGAGCCGGAGAGCGGCGGCACGATCCACGTCCAGTCGGCCGGGCAGCGGCGGCCGGCGCGTTCCTCTCGCTCCAGGTGGATGAGGAATCGACGGGACTCGGTGTGGTGGTCGGTGATGCTGACCCCGTTCACCCGGAACGAGTGCAGGACGGCGCGATTGAGCTCGACCAGGGCCCGGTCGCGCCAGAGGGTCGCCTCGTCGGACATGTCCAGTCCCATCCGCTCCGCGACCTCGGGGACCATCGCATAGCGATCGTCGTCACCCAGGTTGCGCGCGCCGATCTCGGTGCCCATGTACCACCCGTTGAAGGGTGCCGCCGGATAGGAGACCCCGCCGATGTCCAAGCGGTTGTTACTGATCACCGGTACCGCGTGCCAGCGCAGACCCAAGTCGGCGAACCAGGCCAGCTCGGGGTGTTCGAGGGCGACCTCGTACACGGATCGCCGCGGAAGCTCGAACAACCGCGGGCCCTCGTCAACGGTTTCCACGACGAGGGGGAGGACGTCGAAGGCTCCGGGGAACGCCGGTGGCCGCCAGCCGCGATGGACGAGCTGGCTGGTGAACGTCCGGTAGCGGGGGTCGCCGAGAATCCGGCCGTCGGGTTGCGCGTACCCGGCGTACCGGATCAGTTGTTCGTTCCAGATCCTCGGGGCTGGTCTGGTGGGGGTTTCGGGCGCGAACACGCTGATCAGCGGGCGGATCTTCCCGCCGTTGCGGGCGATCCGGAGGTGGTCGAAGCAGTGGGCCGCGACATCGCCCGCGGCGGTGACGCTCCTCAGGTCGCGCACTTGCAGGCTGTGCCAGTACAGGCGGCCGATGCAGCGGGCGTTGTTGCGCCAGGCGACGCGGGCGCCGAAGACGAGTTCGTCCTCGGGTGTGCCAGTAGGTGCCGGTCAGGTCGATCTCGCGCATGACGGCGGCGATCCGCGACCCGATCGGACCGGCCTGTGGGTTCTCGGCATGGAAGAGCTCGAGGAACTCTTCGGCCGCCGCCTTGAGCGCCGCGGTCTCGCTGTTTTCCGGACTGCTCACCGCAGGGGTGTACCTGGCCGGAACCCGTCCGGGACCGGTCGACGCCCGGCGGCCGGTCCGCGGAGCCTTCCGCCACGGCCGGGTGCTCATGGACTGTCCGAACCGCTCCGGAAACGCGTCTGCCACTCCCTGTCGAACAACGGATCGGGCACCGGGGCAGGGGCGGGCGGCGTCGCGATCTGGTCGACCTCGGTGGCGAACGAGTTCACGATCGACTGCATCTGAGCCTGGGCCGTCTGGGCGTACTCGCGCACCTGGTCGCCGGCGCTGTCCATCGCCGCGGCGACGATCTTGCGCTCGTGCGCCCGGGCCTGGCTGATCCGTTCCCGAGCGTCCCGGCTGACGTCCTGGACCATTTCCTCGACCACGAGCTGCGCCTGGCTGAACATCTGAACGACCTGTTCGTTCACGCGGTCGCCGGCCTCCTCGTAGTGCTCCACCTCGGTCCGCACGGCCTGCAGCTCCGACCGGGTGCGCTGCAGTTCGGCCAGCAGACGCTCACTTCTGGCCTGGCTCTCCGCGAGTTCGCGTTCGCCGGCCTGAACCTGATCAGCCAGCCGATCGAGGAATTCGAACACCTCGTCGCTATCGAGACCGCGCATCCGCCGCCGAAACCTCTTGTCCCGGATCGAGTGCGGTGTCTGCCGTGGGAAGTCGTGGCGGTTCATCGGTGGCTGTCTCCTGACCTGGAATCGCCGGTCCGGCGGCGTGTTCGCCCGCTGCGGCGTAGTAGAAGTGCTCGTACTTGATGTGCTCGGCGCGCAGGCCGGCGGCGGAAAGCCGCTCCAGCGTGTGCGCGACCATCTGCGGTCCGCCGCACACCATCGCCGTACGGCCAGCCAGCGTTTGCCGCGCCGCCGCCGTACCGACCTTCCCGCGGGTCCCCGGATAGGACGGATCGTCGGACACGACCTCCGTGTAGTCGAACCACGACCGCCGTTCGGCCAGCTCGCGCAGCCTCGGCCGGTCGTAGAGGTGCCACGGCATCCGCACTCCGTGCAGCAGTTGCACGACAGGTCCACGACCCGTCCGCTGCCACTCGTTGTCGATCTGTTCCAGGACGGCGAGCAGCGGGGCGAGCCCGGTTCCACCGGCGACCAGCAGCAGGTCACGCGGATCGCCCACCCGGCGGGTCAGTCGCTCGCCGACCGGTGCTCCGAGCTTCACCGTGTTGCCGACCTTCAGGAACCGGACCACGGCCGGGCTCACCTGACCACCGTCGATCTGCTGCACGTGCAGATCGATGGAACCATCCGCGCGGGGTGCATTGGCCGGGCTGAAGTAGCGCCACTGCCGTGGGCGTTGCGGAATCTCCATCGAGATCGACTGGCCGGGCAGGTACTGGAACGGGCGCCGGGGGCGAACGGTCAGCAGCGTCAGGTCCATGGTCCGGCGCTCGACCGACAACACCTCGGCGTCCCACCAGTCCGGACTGGTCTCCGACGACGTCTCCGCCGCCTCGACCATGAGCCGCGCGACAATCTGGTACGCCGCCGTCCAGTGCGCGGCGAGCTGCTCGTCCCACTCCGAGCCGAGGAAGTGCATCAGCGTCGCGCACAACGAGGCACCGACCGCGTCATAGTGCTCGGCCAGTACGGCGTACTTGCGGTGATCGCGGCCCAGGTGTTGCAGGAAGGCCGCGTCCTTCTCGATCTGGTCGGCATGACTGACGATTCGCCCGAGCGCGCCGACGAACTTGTCCCGCTGGTGCGACATCGACAGCGGGAACATCGTCCGCACCTCGGGGTGCGACACGAACAGGTGTGAGTAGAAGTAGAGCGGAACCTTCTCACCGTGCTCGGTGACCTGGTCCCAGCTGCGTTGCAGGGCATAGGCGTCCATCGGACTTCGCTATCCGTCTCGGACCGGCAGCTCCTCCGGGGCGTCCGACCGCCCATCGCAAGGCCTCATGTGGTTGCGGCCGTCGGCAGCTCGCGCCGGCGGGTGCTGTGGTGACAAGGGTTCCCTCCCAGATCCAGTCCCCGAGTCTTTCCAGTCCTCCTCCGACCTACCCGCGGTCCAACGGACCGAAACCAGTAAATCGGACCGAAGCGTCTCGGAACTCCCACGGCCTCACCCGGGCGATGCTAGACCCGCCCCCACCCCACTGGCTACCCCTCGAAACACAGGGTTTTCAGCAGAAAGTTGCCCATGGCAACTACCTCGTCATGCATTAAACGTTTCAGAGCTGGAATCGATTCCCTAGGGAACGTTCGGAACACCTGAACCGGGGCCGAGTCAAGGTGTCAGCCGACCTTTGAAAGTATGCGTCCGTAAACCGTTCGCGATGTTCGGCAGAAGGCGGGCGATGGGCATGGCGGAGACGAGACTCGAGGATCTGTTGCGGGAGCTGACGCCGCAGGTGCTCGGCGCGGTGGTCCGGCGGACCGGGGACTTCAGCGCGGCCGAGGACGCCGTCCAGGAGGCCTTGATCGCGGCGGCCCGGACGTGGCCGGCCGACGGGGTGCCCGACAACCCGCGCGGCTGGCTGATCCAGGCGGCTTCGCGCCGGTTCATCGACCAGGTCCGGCAGGAGCAGGCGCGGCGGCGGCGCGAGGAGCTGGCCGCGCAGTGCGAAGTACCGGCCGAGGAGGTCGAGGAGCACGACGACACCTTGCGGCTGCTGTTCCTGTGCTGCCATCCGGCGCTCACCGCGGCCTCGGCGATCGCGCTCACCCTGCGCGCGGTCGGCGGGCTGACCACCGCGGAGATCGCGACCGCGTACCTCGTGCCCGAGGCAACGATGGCGCAGCGGATCAGCCGGGCCAAGCAGAAGCTCAAGGGCCAGCCGTTCGAGCTGTCCCAGGACGAGGAGCGGCTGGCGCAGGTGCTGCATGTGCTCTACCTGCTCTTCAATGAGGGCTACACGACGAGCAGTGGAGCCGAGTTGCATCGCGCCGACCTGTCCGGCGAGGCGATCCGCCTGACCCGGATGGTGCGCGCGTTGCTGCCGGACAATCCTCAGGTCACCGGGCTGCTCGCGCTGATGCTGCTCAACGACGCACGGCGGGCGGCGCGGACCGGTTCGGCGGGTGAGCTGATCCCGTTGACGGAGCAGGACAGATCACTGTGGAACAAGGAGTTCATCGACGAAGGCGTCGCGCTGGCGGTCGAGGCGTTCCAGCAGCCGCCGCTGGGGGAGTACCAGTTGCAGGCCGCGATCGCCGCCCTGCACGACGAGGCGGCCCGGCCGGAGGACACCGACTGGCCGCAGATTCTCGGGCTCTACAAGCTGCTGGAGGAGCTCTCCGGCAACCCGATGGTGACGCTGAATCGCGCGATCGCCGAGGCGATGGTGGCCGGTCCGGAGGCGGGTCTGGCGCTGCTGCGTCCGCTGGACGAGAAGCTGGGCGGGCACTACCGGCTGGACGCAGTACGCGGGCACCTGTACGAGATGCTCGGTGAGTCCGAGACCGCCGCGCAGCACTTCGCTGCGGCGGCCCGGGGGACGACCAGCCTGCCTGAGCAGAACTACCTGACCACGAAGGCCGCCGAGGTCAGTGATGCTGGGCGAAAGCCCCGATGATCTCGTCCTGTCCCTCACCCGTTGCCAGCAGCAACCTCAGGAGTACGCGCGCCTTGTAGGGGTCGAGGAAACCGCCGTCGATGAGACCTCGACGGAGCAGGTCGGACTCGGAGCCGATCGAGCTGTAGGTGTTGCGCAGTACCGACCCGCCGCCGGTCCGCGACGTCAGTACTACGGGGATGCGCTCGGCCAGCTCGCCCAGTACTGGCGCCAGGGCGGCCGGCACGTGTCCGACGCCGTACCCGGCTACCACCAGCCCCTGATGCGTGTCGGCGAGCCCGGCCAGCAGTACGCCGTCGTCGTCCAGCGTGACGGTGTAGAGCGCCACCCGGGCAGCGTCGAGATCCGCAGGCTCAGCCCGCCCCGGTACGCCGTCCTGCCGGGCGGGGCGCGTGAGGATCCGGACCTGGTCCTCGACGAGCTGGCCGATCGGTCCGGCGTTGGGGGACGCGAAGGTCGCAGTACTGGTGCTGTGGGTCTTGCGGACCCAGCGGGCGGCGTGGATCTGGTCGTTGAACACGACCAGGGCGCCAAGGTCGCGAGCGGCGGGGGAGCAGGCGACACGGGCGGCCGCGAGCAGGTTGGCCGGGCCGTCGGGGCCGGCCAGCGTCGGGTTGCGCATGGCGCCGGTGAGGACGAACGGGTGCGCGTGGGGCCAGACCTGGTCGACCAGGAAGGCCGTCTCCTCCAGCGTGTCCGAGCCCTGGGTGACGACGATGCCTGTCGCGCCGTTGCTGATCGCCTTCGACGCGGCGTCGACCACGTCGAGCATCTTGGCCAGCGTCAGGTTCGCACTCGGCACCGCCTCGACGTCCTGGACCTCCAGCGGCACCGGCAGGTCGGCCAGGCCGGGCACGGCGGCGGTCAGGTCGGCACCGGTCAGTCGGTTCACACCCGCGGCTGTGCGACCTGCCATGGAGATGGTGCCGCCGAGGGTGAACAACGCAACGCTCACGGACAGAGTCCTCTCATCGGTTCACGATCGAGTGGTGGGGCGGTAGGTACTCCGGCTGGTGCTGCGGCGCCGCCGGAAGAGTACTACTACTTCGAGCGGGCGCGGACGTGCATCCGCTCGCCCTGCGGGCCGAACAGGCAGAGCATCTCGGCCGGCCCCGGCCCGGGGTTGCCGAACCAGTGCGGGACCCGGGTGTCGAACTCGGCCACCTCGCCCTCGCGCAGGACGAAGTCCTGGTCGTCGAGGACGAGACGGATCCGGCCGGACAGCACGTAGACCCAGTCGTAGCCCTCATGCACCTTCTGCTGTACCTCGCCGCCCGGCCAGCCGTCCGGAACGATCTGCTTGAACGCCTGCAGGCCGCCCGGCCGCCTGGTCAGTGGGATCACCGTGGCGCCGCCGTGCCGCTTGAACGGCTTGGCGTGCACGCGCGGGTCGCCGGTCGGTGGTGCGTCGACCAGCTCGTCCAGCTGGACCTGGTGGGCGCGCGCCAGTGGCAGCAGCAGCTCCAGGGTCGGGCGGCGCCGGCCGGACTCCAGCCGGGACAGCGTGCTGACCGAGATGCCGGTCGTCTCCGACAGTTGAGCGAGCGTGGTGTCGCGCTCCAGGCGAAGTGAGCGCAGCCGCGGGCCGACCGCTTCGAGGACATCGTCCAGATCAGGTTCCATGTTGCCATTCTGGCAAAGAAGTTTGTCGTTTTCGAGAAAGCGACGGAGAGTCGGACCAGGAGCACGACAACGAAGGAGCACGAGGATGAAGCGGTACGACGTGGTGGTGGTCGGCGGAGGAGCAGCCGGGTTGAGTGGAGCGCTGGCGCTGGTCCGGGCGCGCAGGTCCGTGCTGGTGGTCGACAACGGCACGCCCCGCAACGCCCCGGCCGAGCATGTGCACAACTACCTGACCCGGGACGGCGTCCCGCCCTCGGAGCTCTACTCCATCGGGCGGGCCGAGGTCAGCGGGTACGGCGGAGACGTGGTGATCGGAACCGTCACGGGGGTGCGGCCAGGCGGATCGGAGTACGGGTTCGTGGTGGAGCTGGCCGGGCGGGAGGCGGTCGAGGCTCGGCGGCTGCTGGTGACTACCGGCGTTGTCGACCAGCTGCCCGCAGTGCCGGGCCTGGCTGAGCGGTTCGGCCGGGACGTGTTGCACTGCCCCTACTGCCATGGGTGGGAGGTGCAGGACCAGGCGATCGGCGTACTGGCTACTGGCGGGATGGCTGGGCACCAGACGCTGCTGTTCCGGCAGTGGAGTGACGACGTGACACTGTTCCTCAATGACGTGCTGGAACCGACAGAGGAGGAGTGGGAGCAGTTCGCTGCCCGCGGGATCTCTGTGGTGCAAGGGAAGGTGGAGTCGGTCGAGGTGACCGACGACAAGCTCACCGGGGTTCGGCTGGAGGGTGGCAGGGTCATCCCGCGGCAGGCGCTGGTCGTGCAGACCGAGCTGGAGGCGCGTGCGGACTTCCTGACCGACCTGGGCCTTAAGGCCGTCGTGCGGGAGGCGCGAGGTGTAGTAGTCGGCACCGCGATCGAGTCGGACGCCACTGGAGCCACTGAGGTCCCGGGTGTCTGGGTGGCGGGCAACGTCACCGACCCGATGATCCAGGTGATCGCCTCCGCCGCTGCAGGCCTCATGGCAGGCGCAACGATCAACGCAGACCTGGTTGCAGACGACACCCGCAAGGCAGTGGACGCCTACCGCGCAGGCGTCACGGCGTCTGAAGCCGTCTAGCTCTGTGCGCGGCTGCCTTGACGCGGCTCTGGCACTGGGGTGAGCAGAACCGCCGGGCGCTGTTGCGAGAGGCGTCGACGAACACCCGGTCGCAGGCCGGCGCGGAACACACACCGAGCCGGCCTGCCAGGTCGCTGCCGAGCGCCATGGCCAGCCCTGCCGCGCAGCCGGCGGCCCAGCCGTTCGCCAGGGTGTCGTCGGCGCCGTGGAAGTGAAGGTTCCAGCCCGGTGAGCCGGTCCGGTCGAGTTGCGGCCGGGCGTTGGTGTCGAGCAGCAGAGCGTTGGTCTCCTCGGCAGCCCGGTCCAGGTCTCCGCTGTGCGCCGCCTCGAAGACAACGCGCATCCGGCGGGCCACCGCAGCCAGGTACTTCGCATCGTCCGCGCTCACCGCTGGCCTCGGCCGCCCGTCGTCACCGAGCGCGTCCGCCGTCGCCTCGGCGAAGTCGGCCGGGCCGCTGAAGGCCGAGCCGCCGGCGTGCCCGGGAGTGAGCCGGTTGACCAGTGCGGTGGCAGCGGTCAGCACGTTGAGGATGTGACTATCGAAGTTCACTTGACCAGTCACTCCGGAGTTCGTAGGGTCTCGTCTCGTGACCAACCATACCGGGTTAGCCAGTCATCGCAGGTTGCCGGCCGCCGTCTGGGTCCTGGTGGTCGCGCGCGGGGTGAATCGGCTGGGTGCCTTCACCCTGCCGTTCCTCGCGGTGGTGCTGACGGTGGAGCTGGGGGCCACGGTCGCCCAGGCAGGGCTGGTGCTGACGGTGTTCGGGGTCGCGACGTTGCCGTCCCGGGTCTTCGGCGGGTGGCTGGCTGATCGCCTCGGGCGTCGGTGGACCATCGTGTTCGGGCTGGTCGGCTGCGCGGTGGGACAGGTGTGGATCGCGGCTTCGGGGAGCTTGTGGTCCGCGGTGCCGGCGGTAGTGGTGCTGGGGCTGGCGTTCGAGATCTACGAGCCACCGAGTCAGGCGATCATCGCCGACGTCACCGAGCCCGCCGACCGGCCGGCGGCGTACGGGTTGCTGGCTGCGGTGATGGCGGTGGCCGGGGTTGTTGCCGGGCTGTTGGCCGCGTGGCTCGGCCAGTGGGACCTGCGGTGGCTGTTCGTTGCCGATGCCGTCTCCTGTCTTGCCTGTGCTGTCTTGGTGGCGATCGCGTTGCCCGGTGGGGGGCAGGCAGCACCGGCGGCTGCAGCGGTCTGGCGCGACCGGCCGCTGTTGCTGGTACTCGCGTCCGGCACAGTGTTCGCAGTACTCGCCATGGTGATCGTGTTCAGCCTTCCGCTCACTCTGCTCGACCGTGGTGTGCCGGCATCGGGCATCGGGCTCATCCTGGCCGTCTCGGCGATCGCGCAAGTCGCAGTACAGCCGGTACTGCGAACCCGTCGGCTGCAAGCGCTTGAGAACTTCCAAGCCATGACGCTGGGCTATGTCTTGCTGGCCGCCGGTCTGATCGCCAACGGCTTCTCCCGCAGCCTGCTGGCGTTCATGGTCGCTGCTGTGGTGTGGAGCCTGGCCGACCTGATACTGATCGGCCGTGCGCTGTCGATAGTCGCCGAACTGGCTCCGGAACACGCACGGGGTCGCTACCTCGCCACCTACGGCCTCAGCTGGGGAGTGGCCACAGCAGTCGCACCGCTACTCGGTAGCCAGGTCTATGCGGCGGCAGGTCCAGTAGGTCTCTGGGTCGGCTGCGGGCTGGCGGCAGTGGCGTTGGCGGCCTTCCAGCCGAGGTTGCGCCGAGAAGTGCGGTCACAACCTCCCCAATCCGGGTAATTGAGAGGTCTAATGCTCTCGGGAGGGTTGAATGCGCGAAACAGTCGACCCGGAGTTCGCTGCGTACGTCGATGCGCGGCAAGGGAGATGGATCCGTACGGCGTACCTCGTGTACGGCGATCTGCAGCGGGCTGAGGAGCAGTTGCTGGACGCCTTCATGCGGTTGTCGTTGCGGTGGGGGAAGGTCGACGACCCGGACGCCTACGTGCTCGGGAACCTCTACCAGGCGGCCTTGTCGCGCTGGTCGCGGGCGAAGCCGTTCGAAGGCGAAGAGGATCTGGTCAAGACCGCACTGGCTGCTCTCACGCCGCAGCAGCGCGCAGTATTGGTGCTCATGTACTTCGAAGAGCTCACCGAGTTCGAGACCGGCGAGATCCTGGGCATGTCCCACTCGGCCGTGCATTCGACCGCCATGACCGCCGTCCGCCGGTTCCGGCTCGAGCTCGGTACGCCGGACTGGCGCGACGTCACCAGGGGTGACTCGCGATGAGGCGGGAGGAGGTCCCTCTCCTGCTCAACAGGGCATCCGACGGCATCCCAGAGCCTGACCTGGCCGACGCGGCTTGGGCAGCGGCGGTCGCACACCGCCGCAGGCAGCGGCGCAACACCGTGTCCGGACTGGTTCTCCTGCTGGTGGTGGCGATCGTCGTTGCCCTGGTGATGACGGTGGGAGGCGGCAAGAGCGCCTTCACACCGCCCGACACGACACCCACTCCACCCGGCACCATTCCGCCGGCCGGGCAGATCTCTGGCATCGACTACTGGAACGCACCGCCCGCAGGGAGCGAGCGCTTCCTCGATCGGCTCTCCACTCCACTGGGCGACGTACTGCGCGTCCCGGACAACCCCGACGATCTCCGGACCAAGCCGATCGACCAGCTCGCGGGAGTCGTCGTGGCCTTGCAGGAAGGCGGCTATGTGCCTCTCTTCCTCAGTGCAGACTCTCGCTGGGCGTACGGCTCCCGCCAGTTGCAGCCCATCGCCACCGGCCAGCCACTCAGCTCTGGAGCCATCGCATCCAACGGGACACACGTGGCCTTCCCGCAACCCGGTGCGGTCTACGTCATCGACGCCAGTACTGCGAACAGCCGCCTGATCCCCTTGCCGTCGAGGGATCTCCGCAGCGTCTCCTGGCTGGCCAACAGCACTCGCTTGATCGTCAGCGGGCCGGGTACGGCGTACCGGCTCGATGTCGATCTGGAGACCTCTGGCGACCCGGTCATCGGCGGCGTGGCCGCCAGCAACGACGCCGAGGACGCCACCACGCCGTACCGGCTGGACGGGGTCACCGGAGGCGTCATGCTGCGGCAGTACGCCGGGGCCAACGGCTGGGTGGAGATCAGCAATCCGCGGCTGCCGGTCTCTTCCTGGGTGGGACAAACGTTTACTGGCGGCGACCGGGTGGGCCGGGTGTTCGTGGCCGGCCGCCTGCCGCAGGTGCCGACGGTCGCGTCGGCAGCCCAGGTAGTCGCGGCCATCTCCACCCTGCAGCCGCTCGAAGACCGGCTGCTGGTCCTCGGCGAGACACCGCCGGCGACACCGACCCCTGGCCGGACCGCCCCGGACCGGATCCGCGAACCTGGCTGCTGCTTCGTACTCGGCTGGT
Organism: Kribbella sp. CA-294648; assembly: GCF_050943845.1. Classification (NCBI taxonomy): domain Bacteria; kingdom Bacillati; phylum Actinomycetota; class Actinomycetes; order Propionibacteriales; family Kribbellaceae; genus Kribbella; species Kribbella sp. CA-294648. Next base: position 6,068,473 of record NZ_CP191981.1, on the reverse strand, counting down.
ACAACAGCCAGACCGCGCTGTTCCAGGTCACCGACTGGCTGCTGGCCTGGAACGTCCAGACCGGCCAGGTCCGCCGCGTGGCCGAGCTAGAGGTCGACGGTGTCGCCCTCGGCCCCGGCATCCGCTGACTACTCGTCGGACACGCACCGCATGGTCATGGCGACCAGGTGGTCGGCCTGCTCGACGGCCGGCATCGGCTCACCCGTCAGCGCACGGATGATCAGCACTCCGGCCAGCCACTGCACCATCAGGACCGGGTCCGCGGTGGCCCGGATCGGCTCACCCCGCTTCCGGGCCCGCTCCAGCGCGTCCGCCGTCAGGGCGATCCGGCGCTGCAGGAAGTTGCGGTAGAAGGCGCCGAACTGCTCGTCGCGGTTCGCCTCGCTGACGGCCAGCCGGATCAGCGCGACGCCTTCCTTGCTGTTCACGAACCCCAGCGCGTCGCGGTAGACCTGGCGCAGGTCACCGGCCAGCGACCCGGTGTCGGCATCGGGAATCTCGATGTCGAACAACTCGGCCATCGCGTCGTTGGCCAACTGCTCCTTGCTCGCCCAGCGCCGGTAGATCGTCGCCTTGCCGACGCCGGCCGCCTCGGCCACGTCGTCCACCGTCATCCCGTCGAACCCGCGCTCCAGCAGCAGCCGGACGGCGTACTGGCGGATCCTCGGCTCGGCGTCCGGGTCCCGCGGCCTGCCGCGGCGCGGCCTTTCGGTGCTGTTGGTCCCCATTTCGTACTTCCCCAGCTCGGACGGTCGCAGTGGCGCGGCTGCTGGCCGTGTGGTCTGCCCAGACTGCCACAACCGGGCCGATGTCACGCCGATGTCACCTGAGGAGCCGCTTTGTCACATGCCTGAAACATGAGGACCGATCGGTTGAAACGACGCGCCGACACCGTTTGCGATGTGGGCGTGCGCGGGTTCCCCGGCGTTGTGGAACTCCCCGATCGAGGACGCGGCCCACCCCCAGATCGATGGAAGGGATGACGTTGATGGAGATCAACGCCGGCGATACCGCCTGGGTCTTGGTCAGTGCCGCCCTGGTGTTCTTGATGACACCGGGCCTGGCTTTCTTCTACGGCGGCATGGTGCGCGTCAAGAGCGTACTGAACATGATGATGATGAGCGCCATCACCATCGCGGTCGTCACCATCTTGTGGGTGGTGGTCGGCTACTCGCTGACGTTCGGTGGTGACTCCGGGCATGTGATCGGCGACTTCTCGCTGGCCGGGCTGAAGGGCCTGATCGCTCCCGAGGCGGTCACCGGCACGATCCCGACGCTGGCCTTCGTCGCCTTCCAGCTGATGTTCGCGATCATCACCCCGGCGCTGATCTCGGGTGCGATCGCCGACCGGGCCACCTTCCGCGGCTGGATCGCGTTCGTCGCGGGCTGGACCTGCCTGGTGTACTTCCCGGTCGCGCACTCCGTCTGGTTCCTCGACGACGGCAACGGCGGCTGGATCGGCGACAAGCTGAAGGCGATCGACTTCGCCGGTGGTACCGCGGTGCACGTCAACGCCGGTGCCGCCGCACTCGCCCTGGCGATCGTGCTCGGCCGCCGGGTCGGCTGGCGCAAGGACCCGATGCGGCCGCACAGCCTGCCGCTGGTCGTTCTCGGCGCCGGTCTGCTGTGGTTCGGCTGGTTCGGCTTCAACGCCGGCTCGGCGCTGAGCGCCGGTACCACCGCCGCGGTCGTCTTCGTGAACACCCAGGTCGCCACCGCGGCCGCCGTGGTCGGCTGGCTGATCATCGAGCGGATCCGGCACGGCAAGGCCACCACGCTCGGCATGGCCTCCGGCGCGGTCGCCGGTCTGGTCGCGATCACGCCGGCCTGTGGCGCGCTCACCCCGGTGGGCTCGCTCATCCTCGGTGTCGTGGCCGGTGGAATCTGCGCCTTCGCGGTCTCGCTGAAGTACAAGCTCGGTTTCGACGACTCCCTCGACGTGGTCGGCGTGCACCTGGTCGGCGGTCTGGTCGGCTCGCTGGCGATCGGCTTCCTCGGCACCGCCGCTGCTCCGTCGGCAGTGGACGGTCTGTTCTACGGCGGCGGTGTGGGCCAGCTCGGCCGGCAGGCGCTGGCCAACCTGGTCGTGGCTGTCTACTCCTTCGTGGTCGCCTTCATCCTCGGCAAGGTGATCGACAAGACGATCGGCTTCCGGCTCAGCGAGGACGACGAGGTCGCGGGTGTCGACCAGGTCGAGCACGCCGAGACGGCGTACGACTTCCTGGCCGCGGGTTCCGGCCTGCGCGGTCACAGCACCGTCGTCCGGACCCCGGTCGTGCAGGATGACGCCGAGACGGCCGACAAGGAAGGGGCGAACGCATGAAGCTGATCACCGCGGTGGTCAAGCCGCACAAGCTGGAAGATGTCCGGGCCGCGCTGGAGACGTTCGGGGTGACCGGGATGACGGTCACCGAGGCGAGCGGCTACGGCCGGCAGAAGGGCCACACCGAGGTCTACCGGGGCGCGGAGTACGAGGTGGACCTGGTCCCGAAGGTCCGGCTCGAGGTGGTCGTCGAGGACGGCGACAGCGCCGACGTGGTGGACGTGATCGTGAAGGCCGCGCAGACCGGCAAGATCGGTGACGGCAAGGTCTGGGTCACCCCGGTCGAGACGATCGTCCGGGTCCGTACCGGTGAGCTGGACGGAGACGCCCTCTAGATGGTGGATCGAGCAGCACAGCGGCGCGTTCGTGCCGAAGAGGCCGACGCGCTGCTGTACCTGCTCCTCTCCAAAGCCTGCGACGCCCTCGGCCTTCCTGCCGAGGGCGTCGCGTTGGTCGCCGTCGGCGGCTACGGCCGGGAGGAGCTCTCGCCGTACAGCGATCTCGACGTGATGCTGTTGCACACCGAGGGATACCCGCGGATCGACGAACTCGCGGCCCAGATCTGGTACCCGCTGTGGGACTCGCGGACGAAGCTGGACCACAGCGTCCGGACGGTCGCCGAGGCTTCGGCAGCAGCCGCGGACGATGTACGCGTGGCGCTGGGGTTGCTGGACGCCCGGCATGTGGCAGGCGACTCCCACCTCACACTGCAGTTGCGCTCGGTGCTGATGGCCGACTGGCGCCGTACTGCGAAGACGCGGCTGCCCGCCTTGGCCGAGGCCTGCCGGGAGCGGGCCCACACGGTCGGGGAGCTCGCACACCTCGCCGAGCCTGATCTCAAGGAGGCGTACGGCGGATTGCGGGATGCCGTCGTACTACGTGCACTGGTCGCCTCCTGGCTGATCGACGTACCGCATCCCGTGGTCGAGCGAGCCCGGCTGGACCTACTGAACATCAGGGACGAGCTGCACTCAGTCGCAGGCCGGGCAACCGACCGGGTGGTTGCGGACGTGGCGGGTGAAGTCGCTGCTGGGCTGGGCCTCCCTGATCGCGATGCCCTGCTGCGACACATCTATTCGACCGGCAGGACGCTCGCGCACGTGTGTGACGTGTCGTGGCGACGGATCGAGAGCCTCACGGCCCGGCCGCCGCGCTCGCGACGACGTAACCGCACTGGCGGGCCGCTGCTGCTGGCACTGGACGAAGGCGTTGGCCAGCACGAGGGCGAGGTCGTCCTGATGCCAGACGCCCGTCCGGAGCGGGATGCGGCTCTTGGGCTGCGTGCCGCAGCTGTAGCCGCCGACAGAGACCTGGTGTTGTCTCCTGCTGTCTGTGCTCGGCTGGCGAACTCCGCTGCTCCTCTGCCCGAGCCCTGGCCTGCCGAGGCTCGACGGTTGCTCTGTGCACTGGTCGGTGCGGGGACAGGGCTCCTGGAGGTCTGGGAGGCGCTGGACCAGGCCGGGTACATCGCACGGATCCTGCCTGAGTGGGATCTGGTTCGCTTCCGACCGCCGCAGTCGGCGGTGCACCGCTACACGGTCGACCGGCATTTGCTGGAGACCTGTGTCGAGGCGTCGAAGATGGTCCGCGACGTACGGCGTCCTGACCTGCTGCTGATCGCCGCGCTGATCCATGACCTCGGCAAGGGGGTCGAGGGCGATCACAGCGTCACCGGTGCGGTCATTGCGACGACCGTTGCTCGCCGGCTGGGCTTTGCGGAGGCTGACGTCGACACGATCACCCTGCTCGTGCGGCAGCACCTCGTACTGGCGCAGATCGCCACCAGGCGCGACCTCGAGGACCCGATGACCGTGGATCTCGTGGCGGGCATCGTGGGCGACACCGAGACCCTGGACCTGCTGGAAGCTCTCACGTACGCCGATGCGCGCGCTGCCGGTCCTGCGGCCGCATCCCCTTGGCGGCTGCGGCTGGTGGGCGAGCTGACCCGCCGTGTCCGCGGCGAGCTGTCCGGGGGAGGGGCCGGCCTGTGGACCGAGGCTCCGCCGATCCCTGTGCCGGAACTGCATCACGTTGTCGGCGTGGGCCGGCTTGGCGTGACAGTGTCCGAGCACCGGGGTGATGTGCGGGTCAACGTGGCTGTGCCTGACCAGGTCGGGACGCTGTCGACGGTGGCCGGAGTGCTGGCGGTGGAGCGGCTCGCAGTACGGGCTGCTGTGGTCACCTCTGTGGAGGGGCTCGGGATCTCGCAGTGGTCGGTGGCTGGGTCTGCTCCGGACCCGGTGCGGCTGCGTGACCGGCTTGCTGTGGCTCTGCGCGACGACAGCGACCTGGTACGCCGGTTGGCGGCGCGGGACGCTTCTAGAGGCAAGAGTGCGGCCAGCCGAGTGGACTTGTTGCCAGAGGCATCCGAGACGGCCACTGTGCTGCAGGTGAGGGCGCATGACCGGCCTGGGCTGCTGTACGACATCACTGCCGCGATCGCTGCGACAGGAGCCGACATCAGGTCGGCACACGTGAGCACCCTCGGTGCGGAGTGCGTGGACGTCTTCTACCTGACTGATCGCAACGGCTCTCCGCTGGAGACAGAGGACGCCCGCACGACGGCCAAGTCGATCCTGGATCGCCTCACGTTCTAGGGTCGGGTGGGTGAACCTAGTACAAGCGTTGCAGCGGCAGGCGGTGGCTTGCGAGGACCTGGGATCGCCCATGTACGCCGACTTGTTGCGGCGGCTTGTGGACGACTATGAGCTCGGTGGTTCGTCCACCCGGGTGCTCGCCGGGTTTGAGTCACTGCCGCCAGATGCTGCGCTCGGGTTGCGGTTGCTGGGCGCAGTACACCGGCTGGTGTTGTCCGGGGCGGCGCCTGAGCTTGCTGCGTTCTACCCGAGTGTTGGCGGCCAGTGGGACCCGGTACTCGGCTGGGAGGCCTTCGACCAGGTCCTGCTCGCACGTGGACCCGAGCTGCGCAACCTGCTGACCCAGGCGCCGCAGACGAACGAGGTCGGCCGCTCGACTGCCCTGTACGGCGGACTGCTGCGGCTGGCCGAGGTCGTGCCGCTTCCCGTGCGGCTGTTCGAGATCGGCGCGAGTGGCGGGCTCAACCTGCGGGCCGACCACTTCCGCTACAACCTGCCCGACGGGACCAGCTACGGGCCGGCTGAGAGTCCGGTTGTCTTGGAAGACGCCTGGTCCGGCCGTGAGATCACCCCGGCTCCGGTGCGCATCGCAGAGCGGGTCGGCAGCGACATCTCGCCGGTGAACCCGCTCAGCGAGGACGGGGCGCTCACCCTCACGTCGTACGTGTGGCCGGACATGACTGCCCGGCTGGAGCGGCTCCGCGGAGCACTGGAGGTCGCACGGAAGGTGCCGGCCGACGTACGGCGTGAAGACGCGCTGTCCTTCCTGCGGAACCTGGAGCTGGCCGAGGGGCACGTCACGGTCATCTGGCACTCGGTCATGTGGCAGTACCTCGCACCAGCGGAGCAGGCGGCAGCGGACAAGCTGATCAACGCACTGGGAGCCAAGGCGACTCCGGCGACTCCGCTGGCCCACCTGTGCCTGGAGCCGATGCGCCGTACGCCGGACGCCGAGCCCGAGTTCCTCGTCGTGCTGCAGACCTGGCCCGGCGGAGTGCCCCGCATCCTCGGCACCGCCGACCCGCACGGGCTGCCGGCGTACTGGGAGTAACCCGCACCCCCTGGCGCCCAGCCCCCGACGCTGCCCCCTCCTCCCGCATTTCGGCGGTCAACCACCGACTTTGTGGGTTGCCACCCCTGATTCCGGGGTGGCAACCCACAAGCTGAGTGGTTGACCGCCGAAATGTGGAGGAGGGCGGGGCGGTGGTCAGGGGGTGAGGGCGTCGACCAGGGTGTCGGTGAGTTCCCGCGCATAGCGGCCGTCGGGGTCGAGGTCGGGGTCGAAGATGCCGATGTCGATGCCTACGCAGCTCGGTGAGGCGAGCAGTGGCCGCAGGAGTTGGCGTAGGTGCTCGTGCCGCAGGCCGCCGGGGTCCGGGCTGTCGACGGCCGGCATCACCTCGGCGTCGAGGATGTCCACATCCAGGTGCACCCAGAACCCGTCCAGGTCGTCCCGCTCCAGATGAGCCAGTACTCCGGCCGCGGCGGCCGCCGGGTCGTCGATGACGGTGAGCGCCGACCAGTCGGGGATGCCCGCTTCGCGCAGGCTGTCGAGGTAGGCCTCGTCCTCGCGGTACCCGAGCATCACGGCGTCGGTGTCGCGGACGTACGGCTTGAGGTTCTCCAGGTCGGTCAGGTCGTCCTGCCCGCGACCGGTCACCAACGCGAGCGCCTCACCACCGGCGGCCCCGACGTACTCGTCGTTGTCGACGGTCCGGAAGTCGGAGTGACCGTCGAGATAGACCACGCCGTACCGGCCACGCCGCTTGAGCGCCAACGCCGGCCCGAGCAGATTGCTGCACTCCCCACCCAGCAACACGACGAATTTGCCATCATCGAGCAGGGCACCGAGCCGATCGGCAAGCTTGGTCGTGTACGTCGCCATGGCACCGGCGTTGAAGACCCCGTCCCCAGGCTTCCAGTCACCCCGGTCATACCGCGGCGGCGTCACACACCCCGCGTCCTCAGCCCCAATCCTGCGCACAAACCCTTGATCCCGCACCGCCCCCGCCAACTTGTAACACCCCGGCACAGCCCCCACCACCGGCGGCCGCAACCCCAAGTTGGACGGCCCATCGAGCACGACCTTGCTCTTCCCCACACCACACCCCTAACCACAGCCACGCAATCATCCGGTTAGCAGACCCTACTCCCTCCCGCTTCCTCTGTCCCGCCCCGTCGCCGGACCAACCCGCGCATCCCGCCCTCGCCCCCCATCCCCAAGCACCGGCCGCCACCGAGTAGCCCCCGCAGCCCCCGCCTGCCCACCCAAAAACCGCATCTCCGGATGCTCCTTCGAAGAGGCCGCCGCGGGCCGGTCGCCCACGCTCACAACGTCAACCTGCGGATTCGGCGACTCACTCGGAAACGCCTCGCCGGACTGGGCGCGGTAGTGCCGCCGAATCTCCTCCACCGTGGAATTCAGCTTCCCCCGGATCTCGTCCGCCACCTTCTCCCCGACCTCGCGGGAGCTGTCCTTCAGGATCGGCCATCCCCGGTGAAGCATCGGCGCGATCAAGGCCGCCCGGACTGCCCGCCGATGCTCCTGTCGGAATGGCACGACGTCCGCCAGCCGATTCCGCAGTACGCCGTCCGCCAGTTGATCGAAGTGCATCACCGCCGGGCCGCGCGTGCCCTCGGCGATGAAGGTGGTCCGGTCCTTGGCCGGCCCAGAGGCCTGCAGAGCGAGGCTGTCCATCGCCGCGAAAGCACCCGGGTACTGCGGCTCGGTCAGCCTCAGGTGCGGATAGCCCGCACTGGCCGCGAAGGTTTCGAAGTCGGCGACCGTACGCAGCTCGGCGAATCCCTCGAGGGCGCCCCTGGAATGTTCGGTCCGGACCGCGTTCGGCTCGTTCGGTGCGTCGGTCTCCATGCCGGCGTGCGTCGCTTCGTGCAGGACGGTGGCAAGCGCCTCTGCTCGTTGGCTCGCGGTCGAGGTCGGGTCGGTGAGGTGCTGCAGCACGAGCGGGCCCGAGAGGCTGATGTGACCGGCCTTGGCGTGAAAACCGCCCCAGTGGTCAGCCGAGGTCGCATAGAGGTCGCCGTTCCAGCGGTCAAGGCCCGTCGGCCGGAGGTCCTGAGCCAGCCTGTAGAGCCGCACGAACTCCCGATAGGTCGGCGAGTCGCGGGGGACCAGCCCTCCTGGCTCGTCCATCGGCTACTGGGCCTCGGGTCGCGTCTCCTGCACCGGCCAGCTGGGGTCGCGCAATTCGCGCTCGAGGTGCTCCAGAGACCTGGTCATGGCGCGGATGTGCGGCTCTTCGTCGGGCGCCGCGCGGTCGGCGATCTCCCAGATCCTGCGGCGGGCCTCCGCCAGGGCCGCAAGCTGCTCCTCGACGGGAGCGCCGGTGCGGTAGGCGCCGGCGTGCACCTCGCCGGCCTCGTAGTACAGGTCGCTCCAGTCGCGAGGCGGCTCAGGCGGCTCGGCCAGCCGGTCGATCAGCACCTTGGTCCACTCCTGGTCGTGCTCGGAGGCGTCGTCGGGCACCAGCGCACGCAACCCGGCCTGGACCTCCGCGATGTCGACGCCGTCCTCGTTCTGGATCCTTTCGCGGGCGCGGAGGAAGGCGTTGTTGAAGGTGGCAAGGTCCAGTGGCATGGGGATGACGATATCGAGCGGGTGCCGGGTGGGGTGGGGGTTATCCACAGGTAGACTCGTCGGGTTGCCGGGTTCCTGGCTCTGCTCCATCGGAAGAAACGGACTGTCTTCTCGTGTTCGACACGCTTTCTGATCGCCTGTCCGCCACCTTCAAGAATCTGCGCGGCAAGGGCAAGCTGACCGACGCCGACATCGACGCGACCGCCCGGGAGATCCGGATCGCCTTGCTGGAGGCCGATGTCGCGCTGCCGGTGGTGAAGGACTTCATCGCCGCGGTCAAGGACCGCGCGAGTGGTGCCGAGGTGCGCGGTGGGCTGAACCCGGCGCAGCAGGTGATCAAGATCGTGAACGAGGAGCTCGTCACGATCCTCGGTGGCGAGACGCGTGAGCTGCGGATGGCCAAGCGGCCGCCGACGGTGATCATGCTGGCGGGTCTGCAGGGTGCCGGTAAGACGACGCTGGCCGGCAAGCTCGCCAAGTGGCTGAAGGAGACCAAGCACCAGACCCCGATGCTGGTCGCCGCGGACCTCCAGCGGCCGAACGCGGTCACCCAGCTGCAGGTGGTCGGCGACCGGGCCGGCGTACCGGTGTTCGCGCCCGAGCCGGGTAACGGTGTCGGTGACCCGGTCGACGTGGCCCGGCAGGCGATGGACGAGGCGCGGACCAAGCAGTACAGCGTGGTCATCGTCGACACGGCCGGCCGGCTGGGTGTCGACGAGGAGCTGATGAAGCAGGCCGCGGACATCCGCGACGCGGTCACTCCGGACGAGATCCTGTTCGTCGTCGACGCGATGATCGGACAGGACGCGGTCACCACCGCGCAGGCCTTCCTCGACGGGGTCGGCTTCGACGGCGTGGTGCTGTCCAAGCTCGACGGTGACGCCCGCGGTGGTGCCGCGCTGTCGATCGCGCAGGTCACCGGCCGCCAGGTGATGTTCGCCTCGAACGGCGAGAAGCTCGAGGACTTCGACGTCTTCCACCCCGACCGGATGGCGTCGCGCATCCTCGGCATGGGCGACGTGATGAGCCTGATCGAGCAGGCGGAGAAGTCGTTCGACGCCGAGTCGGCGGCCAAGACCGCCGCCAAGCTGCAGAAGAAGGGCGGCAAGGACTTCACCCTCGACGATTTCCTCGCCCAGATGCAGTCGGTGCGCAAGATGGGTCCGCTGACCAAGATCTTCGGCATGCTGCCCGGCGCGGCCCAGTTCAAGGACCAGCTGGAGAACTTCGACGAGCGCGAGATCGACCGGATCGAGGCGGTCATCCACTCGATGACCCCGGCCGAGCGGGCCGATCCGAACATCATCAACGGCTCCCGCCGGCTCCGGATCGCGAACGGTTCCGGCACCGAGGTGGCCACCGTCAGCGGCCTGGTCGAGCGGTTCTTCGAGGCCCGCAAGATGATGTCCGCGATGGCCACCGGCAAGGGCATGCCGGGGATGCCCGGGATGCCCGGGATGCCGGGCATGCCGGGCATGGGTGGCGGCAAGAAGGCCAAGCAGCAGGCCAAGAAGGGCAAGCCCAAGCGCGGCTCGGGCAACCCGGCCAAGCGGGCCAACCAGGGCACCAGCGAGCCGGCCGCACCGGCGGCGGGTCAGCTCCCGGCGGCCTTCGGCGGCGGCGCCGCGGGTGGCGACTTCGAACTGCCCGACGAGCTGAAGAAGATGCTCGGCGACAAGTGACCCCAGCCCGCGGCCGCCACCGCGGGCGGCCGGTTCGCGAGCACGAGGCGGTCCCGGAGCGCAAGTCATCCATCGGGCAGCAACCCCAGCCCGATCGTCCGCGGTTGCCCAGGCCCCGCCGAACGATAAGATCATCACTACGCCCGAAGCACGCCGGTACTGCGAAACGTTGTGGGGACGGTTCGGATGAGGCAGCAGTTCAGGAACCTGGACACCTGGCGGGGGAAACTGACCGCCGTCTGGGTCTGTGTTGCGCCCCCGACCGCTCTGGTCGTGGTGTTCGTGGCCGGGGGAGTCACCTCGAACACGTTCATCGTCGACGCCCAGGCGCTGAGTCAGCCGCGCCAGGACTCCGTCTTCGACGAGCTCGCCCAGAACCTCCCGTCCGGTCCTGGCGTCGACGGCAGTGTCGCCACCGAGCAGAAGTCCCAGATCCAGGTACCGGTCACCGGAGCCGTGGACAGCACTCAGCAGCCCGGGACAGGGGTCACCGGTGACGCCTCCGGCATCCCGGGGACCGTGCTTGCGGCGTACCAGAAGACTGCGAACGACCTGGCGCTGGCCCAGCCGAACTGTGGCATCACCTGGCCGCTGCTGGCCGGTATCGGCAAGGTCGAGTCCGCGCACGCCAGTGGCGGCCGGGTCGACGCCGCCGGGCTCACCCGCGGCAAGATCCTCGGTCCCGTCCTCGACGGCGGCCCGGGGATGGCGGCGATCTCCGACACCGACCAGGGCGCGTACGACGGCGACACCAAGTGGGATCGCGCGGTCGGCCCGATGCAGTTCATCCCGGGCACCTGGAAGGCGTTCGGCGCCGACGGCAACGGTGACGGCGTCAAGGACCCGCACAACATCTTCGACGCGGCCCGTTCGGCCGGCAACTACCTCTGCTCGGGCGGCGCGAACCTCAAGGACCCGCAGGGCCTGGTCCAGGCGGTACTGCGGTACAACCACTCGATGGACTACGTGTCCACCGTGCTGCGCTGGATGCAGACGTACAGCAAGTCGACCGTGACCATCCCGGACGACAGCAACCCGATCACCCCGCCGGTGGACGAGAACGGCAACGTCGACCGCGAGGACGACCCGACCGAGGTGCCGACCACGCCGACCACCCCGGTCGAGCCGACGACGCCCCAGCCGACGACTCAGCCCACGACCCCGCAGCCCACCACCCCGCGCCCGTCGACGCCCCGGCCGAGTACGCCGACGCCCACCCCGACGCCGCCGAAGACGCCGCAGAACACCCCGCCGACCACCATCCCGACCCGGCCCATCACGACGCCGACGCCGACCCCCACTCCGACGCCGACGCCAACGCCAACGCCGACCCCAACGCCGACTCCCACTCCGACTCCCACTCCGACTCCGACTCCCACTCCGACGCCGACTCCCACTCCGACGCCGACTCCCACGCCGAGCCCGACTCCGACGCCGACGCCCTGTGGCCCGAACGAGACGGTGCCGCCGACCGCACCCCCGGCGCCCGCCCCGAGCTGCACCGCGCCGCCCACGCCGACCTCGGCCCCGGACGAGACGACCCCGACCCCGGCCCCGGAGAACACGTCACCGACTCTGACGCCGTCCGGAACGCCCTCGTCCTGAGGTCGAAAGTCCCAGAGATCGGGCACTGAACGTTAAGATTTCCCATCGCGGGCCCCGCGGGGCGCCGGGTCGGGGTGCCCTTACTGAGCGTGGACGGGCACCGTTCGGCGCAGTTCCGGAGCCGCTGGGCTATCGGCTCAGGTAACTTTCCGTCGCTCCTCGGTAACTTTGCGGCGTGTGGGTCGTTGGGGGAACTATGCGCCTAACCCGTAGTGGAAACCGTCGGGTCAAAATCATCATCGCCTCACTGTGCACGGCCCCCCTCCTGGTGGGGGCCATCGTGACAGTCGCCTCGGGCGGAGCCGGTGCCTCCGGCCAGCTCGCGGCGGACAGCCCGGTCGCCCCTTCGCCTGGGGCCGGACTGAACAGCGGTGAATTCGACGAACTGACCATGATCGTCCCCCAGCGTCCAGGAGTGGACGGCCGGATCGGAACGGACAAACCTGCCCGGGCCGACGTGCCCGTACAGGGTGCCACCGACGGCCGGTCCGTGGTCCGGCCGGGACGACCCGGTGCCGTCAACGGCATCCCCCGCGGGGTCTTCCCCGCCTACCGCCGCGCCACCGCCAACCTCGCCGTGGTCCGCCCCAACTGTGGCCTCACCTGGCCGTTGCTGGCCGGGATCGGCAAGGTCGAGTCCGACCACGCCGCCGGCGGCAAGGTCGACGTGGCCGGGACCACCCGGGGCAAGCTCCTCGGTCCGGTGCTGAACGGCCGCCGCGGGACCGGCCGGATCAGGGACACCGACAAGGGCCGGTACGACGCGGACACCGCCTGGGACCGCGCCGTCGGGCCGATGCAGATCGTCCCGGGCGTCTGGAACGAGTTCGGTGCCGATGGCAACGGTGACGGCTTCCGCAACCCGAACAACGTGTACGACGCCGTCACCACGGTCGCGGTCTACCTGTGCTCCGAGGGCGACGACCTGAAGCGTCCGCGCGACCTGGTCGCCTCGCTGCTGCGGTACCAGCACTCCAAGGACTTCGTCGCCACCGTCCTGCGCTGGATGCGGGTCTACAGCAAGAGCGCCGTCCTGGTGCCGAACGCGACCGGCAAGCTGGCCCCGCCGAAGCCGACCGGCAACGTCGAGAGCAACGTCGATCCGCGCGAGGTTCCGGAGGTTCCGGACAGCACGGTGACCCCGACGCCGGCGCCGACCGTCCAGCCGCCCGTGCTGCCGCCTGCGCAGACGACCGGCAAGCCGTCGATCCCGGATCCGATCACGACGCCGACCGTGCGCCCGACCCGTCCGACGTACACCCCGCCGCGGCCGACCCCGACGCCGAGCGACACCCCGACGCCGACGCCGACTCCCACCCCGACGCCGACCCCCACACCCACCCCGACCGACACACCCACGCCGACCCCGACCACCACCCCGTCCGGCTCGCCCTGTGCGACCGAGACGAACCCCACCCCCTGCACCCAGGGCAGCGGCTCGCACGGCTAACCCAGGGGCACGTTGGGCAATTCCGTGCGTGCTGCGCGGCACTCGGCACGGCACCTCGGCGCACTGGAGCAAAAGCAACGATGGAAAAACATCGGGGCGTCCGCTCCAGCACGCCGAGCTACCGCACCGAGCACCTGCTCGCGACTGCACGGAATTACCCGACGCGCCCCAATCCGGCTACGGTCAGCGGTATGACCGCCACCGGTGTACTACGGCTTACCGGCACGGTTCTGCCGGCCGGTGAGCAGCAGGAGCTTCACCTCAGTGGCGGGCTGGTCGTCGACCGGCCCGCCACTGCTGACGTCACCACCGTCAGCGCGGGCGGCTGGATCGTGCCCGGTCTGGTGGACGCGCACTGCCACATCGGCCTGGACCAGCACGGTGCGGTCGAGCGGGACGTCCAGGAGCAACAGGCGATCACTGAACGGGACGCCGGCGCGCTGCTGGTCCGCGACGCCGGCTCGGCCGCCGACACCCGCTGGATCGACGAGCGGGAGGACCTGCCGAAGATCATCCGGGCCGGCCGCCACATCGCCCGCTCCAAGCGCTACATCCGCAACTACGGCTGGGAGATCGAGCCGGACGAGCTGGTCGCCTACGTCGAGCAGGAGGCCCGCCGCGGCGATGGTTGGGTCAAGCTGGTCGGCGACTGGATCGACCGAGACGCAGGCGACCTGACCCCGTGCTGGCCGCTCGATGCGCTCACTGCGGCCATTGCCCGCGCTCACGAGCTCGGTGCCCGGGTCACCGCGCACGTCTTCGGCGAGCACGCCCTGCCCGACCTGCTGACGGCGGGCATCGACTGCATCGAGCATGGCACCGGCCTACTACCGCCCATGCTCGACCAGATGGCCGCACACGGCGTCGCAGTGGTCCCGACGCTCATCCAGATCGAGAACTTCCCCCTGTACGCCGACCAGGCGGCTGGCAAGTTCCCCGTGTACGCCGACCACATGCGCGATCTCTACACGCGCCGGCTCGACACGTTGCGCTCCGCCTTCGAGGCCGGAGTACCGATCTATGCGGGGACTGACGCGGGGGGAGTGCTCGGGCACGGGCTGGTCGCGGCGGAGATCCAGGCGTTGACCAACATCGGGATGTCCGGCGAACAGGCGCTGGCTGCCGGCTCGTGGGCTGCCCGCGACTGGCTGGGTGCGCCCTCGACACTGGCGCCGGGCGATCCGGCCGATCTTGTCGTGTACGCCGAGGATCCGCGGGCCAACCCGGCGGTCCTGTCCCACCCCGAATGCATCGTGCTGCGCGGTCGCGTCTACCGCTCCTGACCCGAAGAAATGGCAGGATCGCGGCTGAACGGCTGCGTGACCGAACAATTTCAGCCCGTGACGGGAAATATTCACGTAACTACTGGCCGCGGCGGAAGATATTGCCCTACCGTGAGTCGCACCCGCCGAACGCCCCTCGGTGGGACGTCCGTCGCGGGAGGCGCGGTGGACGTCAGATGGGAAGGAACGAACCCCGATGGGTAAGACCGCCCTAGTGCCCAGACTGACCGCGCTGCTCGCCGCAGCCGCTGCCGGAGCGATCGCCTTGAGTGGCGCGCTTCCCAGTACTGCCGCGCCGACGCCCGACTCGACCAGCCCGACCAGCTCGGCTGTGCCGGGAGACCTCGCCACGGCCTTCGACACCGCCGCCGCCACCTACGACGTACCGCGGGAAGTGCTGGTCGGCATCGGCTATGCCGAGTCCCACCTCGACGGCCACGACGGCCAGCCGAGCCAGAGCAACGGCTACGGCCTGATGCACCTGGTCAGCAACCCGCTGAACCCGACGATGTCCGAGGCCGCCAAGCTGACCGGCCTGCCGGTCGAGAAACTGGCCAAGGACTCGACCGCCAACATCGCCGGGGCCGCCGCTGTCCTCGACGCGTACGCCGACAAGGCCGGCCTGACCGGCGAGGCTCGCAAGAACATCGCCAAGTGGTACCCGGTCATCGCGCAGTACTCGCACTCCGCCGATGCCCCGACCGGCCGGCTCTACACCGACGAGGTCTACCGGATCATCGGTGCGGGCGTCGGCGCCGCGGGCGTGCACAGCGCTCCGAAGAAGGTCACCCCCGAGCGTGGCGCCTACGCCAAGGTGGCTCCGCTCGGTGCCAAGTCCACGACGTCACTGGCGGCCGTGGACTACCCGGGCGCGATCTGGAACGCGGCCAGCACGAGCAACTACCGGGTCGGCCGCACTGCCGCGATCAGCACCATCGTCATCCACGTGACCCAGGGCTCGTACGCCGGCACGATCAGCTGGTTCAAGAACCCGGCGTCCCAGGTCAGCGCGCACTACGTGATCCGCTCCAGCGACGGCCAGGTGACCCAGATGGTGGCCGAGAAGGACACCGCCTGGCACGTCCGCAGCGCCAACCCGTACACGATCGGCCTCGAGCACGAGGGCTTCGTGGACAACCCGGCCTGGTTCACCGACGCGATGTACCGGTCGTCGGCGGCGGTCACCAGGAACATCGCCGACCGGCGGGGCATCCCGAAGGACCGGGCTCACATCCGCGGCCACAGCGAGATCCCGAACAACGACCACACCGACCCGGGTCCGAACTGGAACTGGACCTACTACATGCAGCTGGTCAACGGCGGCACCACCCCGACGTACAACTTCACCACGTACGGCGCCGGCGTCCGGGTCCGCACCGAGCCAAGGCTGAGCGCCCCGATCATCATGGAGCTGCCCGGCCCGACCCGCGTCTTCGTGACGTGCCAGAAGCAGGGCGACACGGTCACCGCCGAGGGCACCACCAACAACTGGTGGGCCAAGCTGCGCGACCAGGGCGGCTACATGTCCAACATCTACATCCAGGACCCGAACCCGAAGCTCCCCGGCGTCCCGGTCTGTCCGTAGCGTTGCGGCCCGGGGTCTGTCGTTGACAGGCCCCGGGTCTCCACCTGGAAGAGTAGAGCCTGCTGTACCGACGGGCGGTGCACTGTTGCGTCAGGATCGATGCTGACGACAACGGAAAGGCTTGACGATGCTCACGAAGATCCTGCGCCGAGGGTGGCCGGCCTGCAAGTACCTGCTCACCCGGTTCTTCATGGGCGTCTCGCTGCTGGCGGTGATGCCCATCATCGTGCTGTTCGGCTGGGCGAGCCCCGACATCACCTCCACCCTGGTGCGGCTGGCCAACCGGGAGCAGCTGGAGGCATCGAATTACCTCGGCCTGCCGGAGCAGCCGGCCCTGCCGTCTGCGGCGCCACGGCGGGCGGGCAATGTGGTCGCGCTGTTCCGTGACCAGGCCTTCCGGCGCAGCATCCGGGTCCTACTGATGCCGATCGTGATGATCCCCGAGCTGTTCGTTGCGGTGATCGCCCTGGTGGCGGTGCCCGCGGCGCTGGCCAGCATGGTGCTGTGGCCGCTCGATCCCGGCAACTTCAACCTGGTTGCCGTGCCGATCGACAGCTGGTGGAAGTCGCTGCTCTTCGGCCCGCTCCAGATCCTGCTGGGCCTCGGCCTGCTCGGCTGGGCGGCTCCTGCTGTGGCCGGCTTCCACGCCCGGGCGGTACGTCGCCGGCTTGCCCCGAGCGCGGCCGAACTGGAGGCTGCTCGCCTCAGCGAGCGAGTAGAAGAGCTGACCCGTACCAGGGCTGGTGCGGTTGACTCGCACGGGGCTGAGTTGCGCCGGATCGAGCGGGATCTCCATGACGGTACGCAGGCTCAGCTGGTCTCGCTCGCCATGCGGATCGGCATTGCCAAGCAGACGATGGCAGCGGACCCGGAGAAGGCCGCCAAGCTCCTCGACGACGCCAGGGACGGCGCGGAGCAGGCCATGACCGAGCTGCGCGGCGTACTGCGCACCATGTACCCGCCGATCCTGGCTGACCGTGGTCTGGCGGGTGCTGTCTCGGCCCTGTGCGCCCGGAGCCCGATCCCGGTCGAGCTGCGCATCGGGGAACTCGGCACCGTCCCGGCCTCGGTGGAAGCCGCCGCGTACTTCGTGGTCGCCGAGTCGCTCACCAACGTCACCAAGCACTCCGCGGCCGGCCATGTCGACGTACTGCTCGAGCGGCGCGGCTCACAGCTCTACCTGGCCATCACCGATGACGGCATCGGCGGAGCCCGGATCAGCGAGCAGGCGGACCTGCTGGGCCGGGGGAGCGGCCTGCATGGCATGGTGCACCGGGTGGAAGCGATCGACGGTCAGATGGAGTTGCAGAGCCCGATCGGTGGGCCGACGACGGTCGAGGTGATCCTTCCGTGCGAGTAGTGATCCTGGAGGACAACCCGATCCTCGCCGAAGGGCTCGGCCTGCTGCTGGGCAACTCCGGGTTCGAGGTGGCTGCTGTCGCCGGTGACGCGGACGAGTTCGCCAAGGCGGTGGCCGAGCACCGGCCCGACATCGCGGTGGTCGACGTACGGCTGCCACCCTCCTACACCGACGAGGGTCTGCGGGCCGCGATCGAGGCCCGCCGGCTGCGACCGGGCTTCCCGGTGCTGGTCTTCTCGCAGTACGTCGAAGAGGTGTACGCGGCCGAGCTGCTGGCGGCCGGGAGCGAGGGGGTCGGCTACCTGCTCAAGGACCGGGTGTCGCGGGTGGATGAGTTCATGGAGGCCGTACGCCGGGTGGCGGCCGGCGGGACGGTACTGGACCCCGAGGTCGTCAGCCAGCTGATGGTGCGGCGCAGCGATCCGCTGGAGCGCCTGACGTCGCGGGAGCGCGAGGTGCTCGCCCTGATGGCCGAGGGTCTCGGCAACACCGCGATCGCGCAGAAGCTCGTGATCAGCGAGGGTGCCGTCCACAAGCACGTCGGCAACGTGTTCCTCAAACTCGACCTGCCGCCCACTGACTCGGGCCACCGCCGGGTCCTGGCCGTGCTAGCTCACCTAGGTCTCTGACCACTTCCCGACAGAAGCTTGACCAGAGGTGACCACTAGGACACTCTCGGTCTAGAGAGCGCTCTCATCGCACCGAACCGCCCCTAGGTGAGGAGAGTCCATGAAGGTTCTAGCTGCTGCTGTGCTCGTTGCGAGCGTGGTGGCCGTCCCAAGCCAGGCCGTGGCCGCAGGGCCCGAGCAGGTTGATCAGCAACTCGCAGTACCGTCGCAGGCGGCTGCCCTGCGGGCAGATCTCGGCCTGACCGAGCAGCAGGCCAAGGAACGGCTCAAGGCCGAGTCTGTCGCCACCAAGCTCGTACCGACCGCGCAACGCGCTGCAGGAGCCGCCTTCGGTGGTGCCTGGTACGACGCCGCGCGGCAGCGGCTGGTCGTTGGCGTGACTAGCCCAGCCGTAGCGGACGCAGTACGGGCCACTGGCGCCGAGGTGTCCGTAGTACCGGCTACTGCCAAGCAATTGACGCAGCGCAAAGCTGCTGTCGACAAGCTGGCCGGTAAGGCGGTGCCGGATGCAGTCAGTGGCTGGTCCGCTGACCCGCAAACAGGCAGCGTAGTGGTGAATGTCCAAGCAGGTAAGCGTTCCCCGGCGGTCGAGGCCTTCGTAGCCAAGGTCTCCAAGGCAGGTCCTGTGACGGTCAAGGAGGTCGTGGACCAGGCGCCGCGTACCTTCGCCGCCGGGACCGTCGGGGGAGACCCGTACTACACCGGCAACGTCCGTTGCTCGATCGGCTTCTCCGTACACGGCGGGTACGTCACGGCCGGCCACTGCTCGGGTGCGGGCGCCAGGACACGCGGCTGGGACGGGTCGGCTCAGGGAGTCTTCCGCGGCTCGTCCTTTCCCGGCAACGACTACGCCTGGGTCCAGATCGACAGCGGGTGGTGGACGGTGCCCGTAGTACTGGGCTGGGGTCAGACCAGTGACCGGCTCGTCCGCGGTTCCTGGGAAGCCCCGGTCGGTACGTCGGTCTGCCGCAGTGGCTCGACCACGCACTGGCGCTGCGGCACGATCCTGGCCAAGAACGAGACGGTGAACTACGGCAACGGGCAGCTGTTCTACGGCGCCACCAAGACCAACGTGTGCGCCGAGGGTGGCGACTCGGGTGGCTCGTTCATCACGGGTGACCAGGCGCAGGGTGTGACGTCCGGTGGCTGGGGCAACTGCAGCAGTGGCGGCGAGACCTGGTTCCAGCCGGTCAACGAGATCCTCGGGGCCTACGGGTTGAGGTTGCACACCGCATGAGAAAGCCGGGCCCACCCCCAGGGTGGGCCCGGCCTAGTGCGGGTCAGCAGGTTGGCACGCCTGGGAGTACTGCGCTCGGATGGTCGATGTAGATGTTGCTGACGAAGCCGGCCGGGCTGGCCAGCTTGGCCCACCAGTTGTTGGTGTAGCCCTCGGCGTTCACCGTGTCTCCTTGCTTCTGGCAAAGGACCCGTACCGAGGTCGGCCCACCCAGCGTGGCCACGACCGGTGAGCTCAGGTACGCATCGGCCCGCACCCGTACGCCGGATCCCCAGGTCATGAAGGGAGTCCCGGGCTGGCTGCCGCAACCGTTGTCGCTGGTGAGGAAGTACTGGTTGTACGAGCCCGGGTAGGCCAGGCCGGAGCCGTTGATGACGATGTTCTGCCCGACCCCGTTGTACAACTGCTCGTAGTGGATGTGCGGCCCACTGGAGTTGCCGGTGCTCCCGGTCGTGCCGATCTGCTGGCCCTGGCCGACCTGGGCGCCGTTGGCAACGGAGAAGACGCCGAGGTGGAAGTAGTAAGTCTTCCAGCCGCCCCCGTGGTCGATGGCGATGTAGTTGCCGGCCCCACTGGGCTGCGAGTACCGGTACGCCGTACCGCCGGCCGAGGCCAGGACGGGAGTGCCGTTGGTGGTGCCGTCAGTGCGGACGAAGTCGAGAGCGCGACGGACCTCGGCCGAGTGGTGGCTGTAGGTCCAGCGCTGTCCACACGGGTACGGAGCCTTGAAGTTCGGCGCGGCCATCGCCTCGGTCGGTACCGCCACCAGGGTGGCGGTACCGACCAGGAGGGCGGCCAGGACGGCTAGCAATCGTCGGAGTGGCACGGTGATCAGTCCTTCGGGGCGACCGGTCACGGTTAGTGATACCCGTGACGCTTGGAGTGATGCCCCTCAAGCTAGCGCAGCCGTCGTGACTTAGGAACGGATCAGTCAAATCACGCGTTAATGATTAACTTGTGGTCGAAAGGTCAGGCGGAGGTGTTCTCGTCCGGCACCGCTTCGAGGGTGGCCGGCTTGCCGTTCGTGGACAGCGAGTCGATCAGCTGCTTGGCCAGCGCGAAGCCGGAACCACCCATCGTGATGGTCTTCACCAAGGTGTCCTCGATGCCCTGGGCACCGTTCAGCACGACCATGTTGCCGACCTTCTCGAACGAGCTGGCGGCCGCGCGGACGATCTCCGGGTAGGCCTCGGCCAGCTGCTGGGCGACGACGGCGTCGGTGTTCGTGGCCAGCGCCTCGGCGCGCGCCTTGATACCGGCCGCCTCGGCCATCGCCTTCGCCTGGACGGCGGCCGCCTCGGCCTTACCGTTCAGCTCGGTCGCCTTGGCCTGGGCCTCACCGCGCAGCGTCACCTCGCGAGCGTTCGCCTCCGCGGCCGCGATCTGCGCGTCCCGGGCGGCGCCGGCCAGCGTGCGCTGCTTGTACGCCTCGGCGTCGGCCGGCTTCAGCACCGACGACTCCAGCTGCTTCTCGGCCAGTGACGCGTTCAGCTTCGCGGTCTCCGTCTCGGCGACCACGACCTCCTGCCGGGCCAGCGCCTCGGCCAGCGGGCCGGACTGCGACGCCTTCGAGTTCGCCTGGTCGACCTCGGCCTGGTAACCGGCCCGCGCGATCGAGCTCTGCCGGACCGCGGCCGCCTTGGCCGCCTCGGCGACCTGTTCGCGCTCGGTGGCTTCCCGGTCCCGCTCGGCCTGCGCGATCCGGGCCGCGGCCTCGACGGCGGCGGCCTGCGGACGGCCCAGGTTCTTGATGTAGCCGGACTCGTCGTCGATCTCCTGGATCTGCAGCGAGTCGACCACCAGGCCGAGCTTCTCCATGTCGCCGGCCAGCGAGCCGCGGATGTTGGTGGTCAGCGTCTCCCGGTCGTGCAGCATCTCCTCGACCGTGGTCGAACCGACGATCGCCCGCAGGTGACCGGCGAACAGCTCGTGGATCGTGTTCATCACCTGCTCGTCGCTCTGCTCCAGGAAGCGCCGCGCGGCGTTCGCGATCGAGCCGTAGTCGTCACCGACCTTGTACGCCGTGACGCCCTTGATGTGCAGTGGGATGCCCTGGCTGGAGACACAGGTGACGGTCAGCGGCGTGGCCCGGATGTCGAGCGGCAGCCGGCGGACGGTCTGGAAGCCGGGCAGCACGGCGGTGCCGCGGCCGACGACGATCTTGAAGCCGAGCGTCTCGTTGATCTGCTCCTGGCTCGAGTGCGCGCCGAGCCCGGAGATGATCAGAGCCTCGTTCGGCTCCGCCACCCGCCAGACCATCCGGAACAGGAGCAGGAGGACCACCAGCGCGACGGCGCCGATGATCAGGTAGGTCCAGAGCATTTCCCCTCCAGGGAACAAAAAGAATCAGATGGCGCGGGCGACGTAGACCGTGCGCGGTGGGTCGAACTCGACCACCACGACCGGCGTACCGACCTCGATCTCCTCGTCGGCCGCGGGGTAAGCGTAGAAGGCTTCGGTGGCACCGCGGACCGGCAGCATCACCTCGCCGACGATTCCCGGTGCGATCCGGCCGATCACGCGTCCTCGCTTGCCAACCATGACGCCCCTCCGACGTTCGTTCACCCCCTGTGGGTTCCCGCAGCGTAGGGTATGCCTCCCGATTCCCTGCAGTCGCGAGCAGGTGCTCGGTGCGGTAGCTCGGCGTGCTGGAGCGGACGCCTCGATGCTTTTCCATCGTTGCTTTTGCTCCAGTGCGCCGAGATGCCGTGCCGAGTGCCGCGCAGCACGCAGGGAGTCGGGAGGCATGCCCTACTGCCCTCGGCGTTTCCTCTACCCGGGTAGAGGCTGGAGTGCCACACTCCGAGGATGAGTGAGCTGCCACAGTTGATCCGTACCGAACGTCTGGCGCTGGTCGACTTCCTCGAGACCCTCGGGCCGACGCAGTGGGCGACGCGGTCGTTGTGTGACGCGTGGACCGTCCAGGACGTCGCCGCCCACCTGGCCTGGACGCCGCGGTTGCGTCCCAGCGAGCTGCTTCCGGGGATCGTCAAGGCAGGCTTCCGGCTCAACAGGGCGAGCGCCGAGACGGCCAAACGGTGGGCCGAACGCGGCCCGGAAGCGATCGTCGCCCAGCTCCGCCAGAACGCCGAGACGAACGCCAAGCCGCCCGGCGTACCGGAGATCGCGGCCCTGGTCGACGCGGTGGTCCACGCGATCGACATCCGGCATCCGCTCAGCAGCCCGCGACCCGTTTCCCCCGAGGTCTTCGCCAAGGTGGCCAACTTCTCGGTCGAGGCGAAGTGGCCGATGACGGTGTCCGTCGGAGGCAGCGCGCGGAAGCGGCTGGCCGGAGTACGGCTGGTTGCCGACGGCTACGACTGGGCGTACGGGGAAGGCCACGAGGTGCACGCCTCCGGCGACACCGTACTGCGAATCCTCAACGGCCGAGGAGCCACCAGACAAGAGCTGACCGGCGACGGCGCCACCCACCTCGCCATGCGCCTCAACCCTTGACGGCCCCGGTGGTGCTGGACTTCGCCCGCGACCTCGCCGCGGTCCTGGCGGAGCTGCGCTCTGATCTCGTCGGTGTCTACCTGCACGGGTCCGCCGCCCTCGGTGGATTCGTTCCGGCTCGCAGCGACGTCGACATCCTGGTTGTGGTCGAGGAGTCCAGTGACGCCGAAGGGCGGCGCAAGTTGGGGGAGGCAATCGCCGCGGCCGCGCGAGACTGCCCGGGCGTGGGCTTGGAGTTGAGCGTGATCACGGCCGCGACCGCCCGGGAGTTGGGGAGTTGTCAGTACGAAGTACACGTCAACACCACGGGCACCGAGGCCGCAGTGGTGATCGGCGGCGACAGCGATACGGATCTGATCCTCCACTGTGCTGTCTGTCGCGCGCACGCGGTTGCTGTGGCTGGTCCGCCGGCCGAGCAGGTCTTCGGTGAGGTCAGCCGGGATCGGATCGTGCGGGCCACCCTCGACGAGCTGGACTGGGCGCTCGAGCACGCGCCGACGACGTACGCCGTACTCAACGCCTGCCGGGCGCTGCGCTTCGCAGTAGAAGGAATCCAGTGTTCGAAGGTCGAGGCTGCCGGGTGGTACCTGGAACGGCACCCGGACAATCCCGTCGTGCTCTCAGCGCTGGCGGCTCAGCGGGGCGATAGCGCTGAGCCGCCAGGCGCCGACGAGGCAAAGGACTTCGTCCGCGGCGTCACCAGCCAGCTCGTCAGCCTCTGATCGCGCCTTCGGTTGCGCCCTTGATGAACTGGCGGGCGAAGATCACGAAGACGATGATCAGGGGCACCATCGCCATCAGCGCACCCGTCATCACCATGCTGTAGTCGACGCCGTGGCTGCGGTTCAGCGATGACAGGGCGACCTGCAAGGTCAGGTGATCCGGGTTGGTCAGCACGATCAATGGCCAGAAGTAGTCGTTCCACGAGGCGACGAAGGTGAAGATGCCCAGGAACGCGAGCGCCGGCCGGGCCGACGGCAACGCCACGTGCCGGTAGACACCGAGGAAGCCGCAGCCGTCCAGCGTCGCCGCCTCGACCAGCTCGTCGTGGATGGAGTTCTGGAAGTACTGCCGCAACCAGAAGATGCCGAAGGCATTGGCCGCCGCCGGGATGATCAGTGCCTTCAGCGACCCGACCCAGCCGAACGCCGCCATCGTCTGGAACTGCGGTACCGCGCCCAGCTGCGCCGGCAGCAACATCGTCGCCAGAAGGATCACGAACAGCGCGTTCCGCCCAGGAAACCGGAACTTCGCGAACGTGAACGCGGCCAGCGAGTCGAACAACAGCACCAGCACAGTGGTCGAGACCGCCACGATCGCGGTGTTGCCCATCGACTGGAAGAACGCCACGTTCGCCAGTACTTCGCGGACGTTGTCGTCGAACTGCGAGCCGAAGGTGAACTTCGGCGGGAACCGGTAGATGTCGGACGTCGTGTTGGTGGCCATCACCAACGTCCAGTAGAACGGGAACAGGCAGAGCACCGCGGCGATCGCCAGCAGTGCGTGCAGCAGCACCCCGCGCCGGCTCACTCGCTTCATTGCTTGCCCCTTCCGCCGAGCAGTTTCCAGTTGATCGCGGTGAACAGCAGGACGAGCATGAAGATGCTCAGGGCAATCGCACCGGCGTACCCGTAGTCGTTGGCGAAGAACGCCTGGTTGTAGAAGTACATGACGATCGTCATGCCGCTCTGCCCGGTGCCGCCGTTGTTGCCGACCATCACCTGTGGTTCGGTGAAGGTCTGCAGGCCGCCGATCGTCGACATGATGACGGTGAACAGCACCACCGGCCGCAGTTGCGGCAGGGTGATCGAGAAGAACGTCCGGAACGGGCCGGCGCCGTCCATCTTGGCTGCCTCGTACTGCTCGGTCGGGATCGCCTGCAGGCCGGCCAGGTAGATGATCGTGTTGTAGCCGGCCCACTGCCACACGATCATCGTGGAGATCGCGATCTTGATGCCCCACGGCTGCCGGAGCCAGTCCTCGGTCGGCAGCCCGAGCGCGCGCAGCCCGGAGTTGATCAACCCGAAGTTCGTGCTGAAGACGGCGGCGAAGAAGATCGCCGCCGCCACCAGCGAGGTGATGTTCGGGATGAAGTACGCGATCCGGTAGATGCCCTTGAACCGGACCGCCGAGTGCAGCATCACCGCGAGTGCCATCGCGATCACCAGCGTCGGCGCGGTCGACATCACGAACAGCACGACCGTGTTCCACAGCGACAGCCAGAAGGTGCTGTCCTCGATCAGGTTGCGGAAGTTCTGCAGCCCGACCATCTGGCGCGGGCCGAACCCGTCCCAGCGCTGGAAGGCGAGCAGGATCGTGGAGGCGACCGGGTACAGCCCGAACACCAGGAAGATCAGGTAGAACGGCGACAGCGCCAGGTAGAAACGCCAGTACGACCAGACGCTGCGCCGGCGGTTCGCGTTCGGAGTACCGGTGCTCTTGACCGGTGCTGTCGCGGTCAGGGTCACTGCACGCCCTGACGCTTGCCGATCTGCTTCGCCTTCGCGACGGCCTCCGCCCAGGCGGCGTCCGAGGACTTCTTGCCCGCTTGGACCAGCTTGATCCCGTCGGTGAACGGTACGGCGATCGCGCTGTCGAGCGGAGCCTCGTAGGCGATCGGGATCGCCTTCGCGGCCGGCCCGAAGACCTCGATCGGCACCTGCCCGCCGAAGAACGGGTCGGCGGCCTTGAGCTGCGGCTTGTCGTAGGCGGCCGGCGCGGACGGGAAGATCTGCGCGTCCGCGAACGCCTTGGCCTGGTTGTCGGCGCTGAGCATGTACTTGATCACCTCGAGCGCGGCGGCCGGGTCGGCGGCGTTCTTGGTGATCGCCAGGAACGAGCCGCCGAAGTTCGCCGGGCCGCTCGGGGTCGGCGCGACCCGCCACTTGCCCACGCTGGTCTTGCAGGCGGCCTTGATGTCCAGCGCGACCCAGGCCGCACCGGTGACGGTGGGCACGGTGCCCTGGTCGAGGCCCGCGTTCCAGTCCGGCGACCCGCCGAGCGTCCGGCCGTCGACCTTCAGCGTGATCGCCTTCACCGCGGTGTCCCACGCCTTGCGGATGTGGTCCTGGTCGCCGATGAACTTGTTGTCCTTGTCGATGTAGCGCGCCGTGCCCTGGTTGACGATGGTGCCGTAGAGGTCGGCGGCGTCGGCCACGATCGGCGCCTTCGGGTTGGCCTTCTTCAGCTCGACCCCGGCGGCCAGGAAGTCGTCCCAGGTCTTCAGCTGCTCGGCCACCTTGGCCGGGTCGCCGGGCAGGCCGCCGGCGGTGAAGACGTCCTCGCGGTAGAACAGCGCGGTCGGGCCGATGTCGATCGGAAGGCCGAGCACCTTGCCGTCCAGCGTGGTGGCCTGCTTGACCTTCCACTCCAGGTAGTCGCCCAGGATCGAGTTGGCGCCGATCGTCTTGAGGTCCACGAACCGGTTGGCCTGCGGCAGCAGCGAGGCGATGTCCTCACCCTTGATGCCGGTGATGTCCGGGATCGACGTCCCACCGTTGAAGGTGGTGAGCAGCTTCTGCTTGAAGTCGCCGCCGACCTCGGAGTACTTGATGTGCTGGTCGGGGAAGTGCGCGATCGTGTCGTCCAGGACGGACTTGCCCAGGCCGCCCGGCCAGCACCACAACGCGATGTTCCCGGTCGCGTTCTTCTTCGCCGGTCCGGCGTCCATGCTGGACGAACAGCCGACGACCGATCCGCCGAGCATGGCGGCGAAGCCCCCGGCGAGCAGCGTCCGACGTGAGAGCTCCATGGTTCTACCTTCCTGACTGGTCGCGCAGGGGTGCGCTTCCGGAGTGCGCGCTGATCAGCGCCGCAAGGGATTGGTCTTCTGGGTGCTGCTGATGCCATCCGGCGAGGTCGGCCCAGGTCGGGGCCGCGTCGGCACCACCGAGCCGGGTCACGGACAACGCCGCCGTCAGGGCAGCGAACCGGACCCGCTCAGCGAGCGGCAGCTCCCACAACGTCGCCGCGATGAACCCGGCGGCGAACACATCACCCGCCCCGGTGGTGTCCGCCGCCGAGACCTGGACAGCCGGTACTACGACCCGCTCGCCGGAGCCCGCGTCGAGCGCGAGTGCTCCGTTCGCGCCGTCGGAGACGACAACCACGGGTACCTTCTCGGCCAACCGCACGAGCGCCTCGTCCGGCGTACTCGTGCGGGTGTAGCTCATCGCTTCGCCGGCGTTCGGCAGGAACACGTCGCAGTGCTCGAGCTGATCGAGTACCGCGGGGTCCCATCGCTCGGAGGGATCCCAGCCGACGTCGGCGAAGACCACGCTGCCGGCCGCCCGGGCCTTGGCGAGCCACTCGTTCGGCCAGGGACCGATGTGAGCGGCGACCGCACGGGCGGCCGGCGGCGTGGTGAGGAGCTCGTCGGCCGACAGCGGAGGAGGGGTACCCCTGGTGACCAGTGCCCGGTCGTTGTCATAGGCAAGGGCCACCGTGAGGGGCGTCTGCCAGCCGGCGAGCTTGCGGGAGAGAGTCAGATCGATGCCTTCGCCCTGTTCCAGCCGGTCCCACAGCCGGTCACCGAGGTCGTCGGCGCCGAAGGTCGCGGCCAGTCCCGTCCGCAGCCCGAGCCGGGCCAGCGCGACGGCGAAGTTGGCGATCCCGCCGGGGCTCTCGGCGGAGTCGTCCGCCCAGACCTCGGTGCCGGGGCGCGGCGCGGCGGGCAGGCCGAGCACCAGGTCGTGGAAGACCAGGCCGGACACCACCACGTCCAGGTCGCTCATCGGCACACTCCTGCAGGGTCGCTCAAAGTCGTGCATGCAGTGTGGAGCTTTCGAGCAGATTGCGCAATACCCTTGCACTTCGATGAGTGAATGTGACGGAGTTTGCGTGGTACGGTCTCTCCGTGTTGCCAAAGCAGCGGCAGGATCAGATCGTCCGTGCGCTTCGGGCCGACGGGGCCGGGGGCGTGAAAGTGCTGGCTGCCCAGCTCGGTGTCAGTGAGGCGACGATCCGGCGCGACCTCGAACAGCTGCACGAGCAGGGCCGGCTGACCCGCGTCTACGGCGGCGCGCTCGCCGTCGACGGCGGTGACGAACCCTTCGCCGAGGTCAGTGCTGTGCGCGCGTCGGAGAAGGACAAGATCGCGCGGCGCGCGGCCGCCCTGGTCAGCGACGGGCAGTCGGTGCTGCTGGACATCGGTACGACGGCCCACCGGGTCGCCCAGCACCTGCACGGCCGTTCGCTGACCGTGGTGACGAGCAACCTCGCTGTGCTGGAGGAGTTGCAGAACGACGAGGAGATCGAGCTGATCATCCTGGGCGGCTTCGTCCGGCGCAGCTACCGGTCACTCGTCGGCTATCTGACCGAGGAGTCGCTGCGCCAGATCCACGTCGACTGGCTGTTCCTCGGCACGTCCGGGGTCCGCCCCGACGGCCGGGTGATGGACAGCACGATGATCGAAGTACCGGTGAAGCGGGCAATGATCAAGGCCGCCGATCGCGTGGTGCTGCTGGCCGACGCGACGAAGTTCCCCGGCCACGGCGTCGCCCGCGTGTGCGAGCCGACCGAACTGTCCATGGTGGTGACCGAGCCGGGTGCCGACGAAGGAACCCGCGCACAGTTGGAGGAGGCTGGGGTACAGGTGGTGCTGACATGAGACTGACCATCCTCGGAGGCGGCGGGTTCCGGGTTCCGCTCGTTTATCAGGCTTTGCTGGGCGATCGGGGCGAGGGCCGGATCACGTCCGTCGTGCTCTACGACACCGACCGCTCCCGGCTGTCCTCCATCGGTGCCGTGCTCCGCCAGCAGGCCGCGCCGTACGCCGATGCGCCGGTGGTGACCGAGACGACCGACCTCGACGAGGCGTTGCGGGGTACCGACTTCGTCTTCTCGGCGATCCGGGTCGGTGGGCTCGAAGGGCGCACGATCGACGAGCGGGTCGCGCTCGACCTCGGCGTACTGGGTCAGGAGACCGTTGGCGCGGGCGGGATCGCGTACGCGCTCAGGACGTTGCCGGTGGCAACTGCAATTGCCCAGCGGATCGCGGCGCTGGCGCCCGAGGCGTGGGTCATCAACTTCACCAACCCGGCCGGGATGGTGACCGAGGCGATGATCCCGTACCTCGGGGATCGGGTGATCGGGATCTGCGACTCGCCTTCAGGGCTGGGGCGTCGGGCGGCTTTGGCTTTGGGGCTGGATGCTTCGTCGGTCTTCTACGACTATGCCGGGCTGAATCACCTGGGTTGGTTGCGTGGGTTGCAGTCGGGTGGGGCGGACCACCTGCCGGCGTTGCTTGCGGATCCTGCTGCGCTGGGGGATTTCGAGGAGGGGCGGCTGTTCGGGGTCGAGTGGCTGCGGTCGTTGGGGTCGATCCCCAATGAGTACCTGCACTACTACTACTTCGCCCGGGAGACGCTGGCCGCAGTACAGGCGGTTGAGCAGACTCGCGGGACGTTCTTGCTGGAGCAGCAGTCGCGCTTCTACGCGGAGACGGCTGAGCAGCCTGGGAATGCCCTGGAGCTGTGGCAGAAGACGCGGGCCGAGCGGGAATCGACGTACATGGTCGAGAGTCGCGCGGTGGCCGATGCGGGGGAGCGGGACGAGCGGGACATGTCGGCGGGCGGGTACGAGCAGGTCGCGCTGTCGCTGATGCGCGCGATCGCCCACAACGAGCGGGCCTCGCTGATCCTGAACGTCCGCAACCGCGGCACCCTGCGGCACCTGGACGACGACGCCGTGGTGGAGATCCCGTGCACGGTCGACGCCAACGGCGCCCGCCCGGTCGCGGTCTCCCAACTCACCGACCACCAGGCCGGCCTGGTCTGCGCCGTCAAAGCCGTCGAACGCTCCACCATCGAAGCCGCCACCACAGGCTCCCGCTCCGCCGCCATCCGAGCCTTCGCCTGGCACCCCCTCATAGACTCAGTAACCGCCGCCCACCAACTCCTGGACGGCTACGCCACCCACCTCCCAGACCTGGCAGCCTTCCGCAGTTGACCCGCCCGCGTGCCACCGTCGGTCGGCAGCGGCTTGCGAGGCTCTCGCAGTAACCGGGGGAGCCTGCGGCGGGATGCCCGTGCGGTCGGTTGCTGGTGGTTGGGGTGCAGGCGGGGCTGGGCGACGTGGGCCTGCAGGTCGGCTGGCGGCTGCCTGCGGGAACCTCCGCAGTAGCTGATGGAGCCGGTGGCGGGAAGAACCGCGGCGGGTTGCTGGTGGTCGGAGTACCGTGAATTGGTTTGACGTAGCTGGATCTGGCAGAATGTTGGGCTGAGTCCGTCCGGATCGCGTGCAGCCCTCTAACTCCACGTCCCGGCCGGCCCATTCGAGTGGTCACCCGTTGTCCCCACGACGCCGGTGCGCCGCTCAACCAAGACATGAAATCCCGAGGGAGACCCCACAAACGTGGCAGTCAAGATCCGTTTGAAGCGCATCGGCAAGAAGCGTGCGCCGCACTACCGCATCGTCGTGATGGACGCCCGCGCCAAGCGTGACGGCCGCGCCATCGAGGAGATCGGCAAGTACAACCCGAAGACCGAGCCGTCGTTCATCCACGTCGAGTCGGACCGGGCGCAGTACTGGCTGGGCGTCGGCGCGCAGCCGACCGAGGCCGTCGAGGCGATCTTCAAGGCCAGCGGTGACTGGCAGAAGTTCAAGGGTCTGGACGCGCCGCCGCCGCT
Organism: Kribbella sp. CA-294648; assembly: GCF_050943845.1. Classification (NCBI taxonomy): domain Bacteria; kingdom Bacillati; phylum Actinomycetota; class Actinomycetes; order Propionibacteriales; family Kribbellaceae; genus Kribbella; species Kribbella sp. CA-294648. Next base: position 6,038,040 of record NZ_CP191981.1, on the reverse strand, counting down.
GCGGGTCAAGGAGCCGAAGCGCGACAAGCAGGAGATCTTCAACGAGGCCCTCGCCGAGGCGCACGGCACGCTGAAGACCGAGGCCGTCACCAAGAAGGCCGCCGCCAAGAAGGCGGAGCCGAAGGCTGACAAGAAGGCCGAGGCGAAGGCTGACGAGGCCAAGACCGACGAGGTCAAGGCCGACGAGGTCAAGGCCGATGACGTCAAGGCTGACGAGGCGCCCGCCGCGGAGGCTGCCGCCGACGCGCCGGCCGACGACGCCAAGGCCTGACGATGATGGAGACCGAGGCGCTCGAGCACCTGGTCCGAGGCATCGTGGACAACCCTGACGACGTCAGCGTCCGGTCCCGCAACCTGCGGCGCGGACGCACCCTCGAGGTGCACGTGCACCCCGACGACATCGGCAAGGTGATCGGCCGCAACGGCCGGACGGCGACCGCGATCCGGACCGTAGTCGGAGCGCTCAGCTCCGAGCAGTCGGTCCGCATCGACTTCGTCGACGAGTTCAACCGGCGCCCGCGCCGCTGACCTCGAACAGTCCCCGAAGGGCCGTACCCACTGGGTGCGGCCCTTCTCTGCATCAACTGGTGGGAAAGTAGGAAACTGCGGTGCTGGTGATCGTTGGCCGGATCGGTCGGGCGCATGGGATCAAGGGCGACGTCGGGATGATCGTCCGGACGGATGATCCTGACCTGCGGTTCGCCGAGGGGGCTCGGTTGGTGACGGTGTCGGAGCCGCCGCGGACGCTGACCGTGGAGTCCAGCCGCTGGCACAGTGGCCGGTTGCTGGTGAAATTCGTCGAGTCGCCGGACCGGACCGCCGCCGAGCAGTTGCGGAACCTGGAGGTCCAGGCCGAGATCGGCGAGGACGAGCGTCCCGAGGACCCGGAGGAGTACTACGACCGCGAGCTGATCGGGCTCAAGGTACGGACCACCGACGGGGTCGAGGCCGGCGAGGTCATCGACGTGATCCACCTGCCGTCGCAGGACCTCCTGGAGATCCGTCGCCCGGCAGGGAACGCAGTACTGGTGCCGCTGGTCGAGGAGCTGGTGCCGGAGATCGACCTCGGGGCGAAGTACGTGACTGTGGCCGACCGCCCGGGGCTGCTCGATCCGGAGGGCGCCGAGGTCGTCCCGGCGGAACCTGGAGACAGCTGATGAGGCTGGACGTCTTCTCCATCTTCCCGGAGTACCTGGCGGCCCTGGACGTCTCCCTGGTGGGCAAGGCGGCCAAGAGCGGCCTCCTGGACGTCCGGGTGCACGACCTGCGCGACTGGACCCACGACCGGCACCGCACGGTCGACGACACCCCGTACGGCGGTGGCGCGGGCATGGTGATGAAGCCGCAGCCGTGGGGAGAGGCGTTTGACGCAGTACTGCCTGCTGACGGGCCCTCCCAGCCGCGACTGATCGTGCCGACGCCTGCTGGCCGGCCGTTCAGCCAGGAGCTGGCCTACGAGCTGGCGGCCGAGCCCTGGCTGGCCTTCGCCTGTGGCCGGTACGAGGGGATCGACGCCCGAGTGGCGGCCCACGCTGCCGAGAGAATGCAGGTCGACGAGATCTCCATCGGCGACTACGTGCTGAACGGCGGGGAGGTCGCTGTACTGGTCATGGTGGAGGCGATTGCCCGCCTGCTGCCCGGGGTGATCGGAAACCCGGAGTCCCTGGCCGAGGAGTCGCACTCCGGTCATGGGCTGCTGGAGTACCCGGTCTATACGAAGCCACCGTCGTGGCGCGGGCACGACGTACCGGAGGTCCTCCTGTCGGGCAACCACAAGCTGATTGCCGAGTGGCGCCACGACGAGTCTGTACGGCGGACTGCCGAGCGCAGGCCGGACCTCTTGGCGGCGTGGGGGAGCTCCATGCCTGCCGAGGACGACCCGGCTTCGCAGGTTCGGCTGCTGCCCGCGACCGAGGAGGATGCGGGGGAGCTGCTCACCCTGCAGCGAGCCACCTTCCTCACGGAGGCGCAGGCGTATGGCGACCTGTCCATACCGCCTTTGCTGGAGTCGCTGGAGGAGTGTTCGGCCCGCATTGCCGAAGGGCTGGTCTGGAAGGCTGTGGCGGGTAGCCGGATCATCGGGTCGATCCAGTTGGCCATCTCGGGCTCAGTCGGCCGGATCGGGCGGCTGATGGTCGCACCGGACTGGCAGCGCAAGGGGATCGCGGCCAAGCTGCTGCAGGTCGCCGAGAAGACGGCGCCCGCCGAGGTCACGTCGTACGAGCTGTTCACGGGGGCGGCCAGTGAGCGCAACCTGCAGATCTACCGCAACGCCGGCTACCGCGAGATCAAGCGGGAACGGCAGACGGAGAAGGTCGAGCTGGTGCTGCTGGCCAAGCGCCGCCGGCGGCGCTGACCGGACCACTGAGTCGGCGGTGCTGGACCGGCACCGCTGGACTGGCGCCGCTGGACCGGCGCCGCCGCGCACCGAGGCGGCTGATTTCGTCGCGGTCGGTGCGTGTGGCAAACTTGGTCGCTGTTGCCATACGGTGCTCCTGCCACAGGGGGTGACCACCGGATGACAGCATCTTCGACTCTCACACCGAGCACATTCGTGGGTGACCTGTGGCACGCGCGAGGAAGAGACACCTGATGAGCAACATCCTGAACGAGCTCGACAACGCGAGCAAGCGTGACGACATCCCCGCCTTCCGCGCCGGTGACACGGTCAACGTGCACGTCAAGGTCGTCGAAGGCAACCGCTCCCGCGTGCAGGTGTTCAAGGGCGTCGTGATCCGGCGCCAGGGTGGTGGCCTGCAGGAGACCTTCACGGTCCGCAAGGTCAGCTTCGGTGTCGGTGTCGAGCGGACCTTCCCGCTGCACACCCCGATCGTCGACAAGGTCGAGGTCGTCACCCGCGGCGCCGTCCGTCGCGCCAAGCTGTACTACCTGCGCGACCTGCGCGGCAAGGCCGCCAAGATCAAGGAGAAGCGGGACGTCCCGGCCTCCTGATCGTCTACTGACGACGGTCAGGTATGGCGCCGAGCACCGCGACGCGCGCTCGCCCGCCAGCCAGGAGGGCACGTCGCACCAAGGGACGTCACCGTAGGCTCAAACAGCGCAACCCGCTGATGAGCCTGCTGATCGAGATGACCACCGTGACGGTGCTCGCGCTGGTCATCACGGTCGTCCTGCGGCTCTTCGTCGCCGAGGCGTTCTACGTGCCCTCGGAGTCGATGTACGACACGCTCACGACCAACGACCGGATCCTGGCCGAGAAGGTCAGTTATCTGCACCGCGACGTCGACCGCGGTGACATCGTCGTCTTCAAGGACCCGGCCAATTGGCTGAACGAGGCGCCGAAGACTCCCGGTACGCTGCGCCAGCTCGGCGAGTTCGTCGGGATCCTGCCGCGCAGCGGTGAGGGTCACCTGGTCAAACGGGTGATCGGCGTGGCCGGCGACAAGGTGGTCTGCTGCAACAAGGCCGGGCAGATCGCGGTGAACAACATCGCGCTGGACGAGCGGGAGTACCTGCTCAAGGACGCCAAGGCGTCGAACTCGCCGTTCACCGTCGTGGTGCCACCTGGTTCACTGTGGGTGATGGGTGACAACAGGGCCGAATCCGCTGACTCCCGCGCGCACATGGGTGGTCCCGGTGGCGGGTTCGTTCCCGTCGAGCACGTGGTTGGCCGTGCCTGTTGCGTAATCTGGCCGTCTGACCGGATGACGATGCTGCGTCCTCCGGAAACCTTCAAGAAGCCGGGGCTGAAGAAGTGACTGAGACACCGACCGCGACGAAAGAGAAACCCGCCCACCGCTCCGGCCTCGCGGCTGCCGCTCGCGAGTTCGTGCTGATCGTGGTCGGTGCTCTGATCGTCTCGTCGATCCTGCGGGCCTTCGTCGGCCAGATGTTCATCATTCCGAGCGAGTCGATGCAGAACACGCTGCTGGTCAGTGACCGCGTCGTGGTGGAGAAACTGACCAGCGTCGAGCGTGGTGACGTGGTCGTGTTCGAGGACCCGGGCGGCTGGCTGGGCAGCGAGGAGAGCGGCCAGAAGCGCGGCTCGGTCGGCCGGTTCTTCGAGGTTGTCGGTCTGCTCCCGGATTCCAGCCACGGACACCTGATCAAGCGCCTGGTCGGGATGCCGGGCGACAAGGTCGCCTGCTGCGACTCCAAGGGCCGGCTGATGGTGAACGGCCAGCCGCTCGAGGAGAGCGCCTACCTGTACCCCGGTGACGCCGCCTCGGCGATGGAGTTCCAGGTCACCGTGCCGGCTGGCAAGGTCTTCCTGATGGGCGACCACCGGTCCGAGTCGGGCGACTCGCGGGTGCACCTGAGCGACACCGGGCCCGACGGTGGGAGCCCGGGCGACTCGGCCTTCGTACCGATGGACAAGATCACCGGGCGCGCGATCCTGGTGGTCTGGCCGGCCAACAGGTTCGGCAAACTGGACGTACCGGATACCTTCAAGTCGATACCGGCACCCGGGCCGGCTCCCGACAAACCCTCGATCTCCCTCACACCACCCCCCAAGTGAGTTGATGGATGAGCGCACTTCCGCGCGGCAGCACCATCCGGCGTGACGCCGGGCTGTACGGGTACGAGCGCGCCCTGCGGCGGGTCGGTCTCGACCCGATCGCCGGGGTCGACGAGGCGGGCCGCGGTCCGTGCGCCGGCCCGCTGGTCGCTGCCGCGGTGATCCTGCCGGACGGCAAACGCGGCCAGATCCCGGAACTCGCCGACTCCAAGCTGCTCACCGCCAAGGCGCGGGAGCGCTGCTACGACCAGATCCGCGACCGGGCTCTGGCCTGGTCGGTGGTCTCGATCGAGGCGGCCGAGTGCGACCGGCTGGGCATGCACGTCGCGAACGTGGAGGCGCTCCGCCGGGCGATCTTCCTGCTCGACCTGCGCCCGCAGTACGTGCTGACCGACGGGTTCGGGGTGGACGGCCTCGGCGTACCGGGGCTGGCGATCTGGAAAGGTGACCGGGTGGCAGCCTGCATCGCGGCCGCCTCGGTGATCGCCAAAGTGACCCGGGACCGGATCATGCAGCACTGGCACGAGGTGTACCCGCAGTACGATTTCGCGGTTCACAAGGGCTACTGCACCCCGGAACACCAGGCGGCACTGGACGAATACGGCCCGTGTCCACAACACAGACGGCGGTTCGAGAATGTCCGCCGCAGTATGCGGCCCGATATGGGACAGAATGTCACCAGTCCCACCGGAGTGGAGAGCCGATGAGTGCTGACGACCTTGAGAAGTACGAGACCGATATGGAGCTACAGCTCTATCGGGAGTACAAGGACGTCGTCGGGATCTTCAAGTACGTGGTGGAGACCGAACGACGCTTCTATCTGTGCAACGCGGTCGACCTGAAAGTCCGCACCGAGGGCGGCGACGTCTACTTCGAGGTGACGATGGCCGACGCCTGGGTCTGGGACGTCTACCGCTCCGCCCGTTTCGTCAAAAACGCCAAAGTCGTCACCTTCCGCGACGTCAACATCGAAGAACTGGCCAAATCAGACCTGGAAGTCCCCAAAGACTCAGACTTCGGCCGCTAACCAGGCACCGGCAGGCCGCTAGCCCGGCGCTGGCCAGCCCCTGACCGGGGTTGGTTCTCGGGCTTGGCCATATACGCAATCGCTACTGTGCGTTACGGTCATGTGCGGTGCGTCACCGATGTCCCGACGAGGGCGGGAGCGACCCGGTCAGCACGCGCGGATCGGAGACGGCGGCACGCATGGCCGGGTCACCGGCAGCCAACGAACCGTGCAGCCCCACCCACCACCGAACTCTTGGGGTGGTCAGAGGGATTGGCGGTGGGTGGGGGAGAGGCGCCAGCCGGAGTCGGTGTATTCGATGAGGTTGGCTTCGGCGAGGGTTTCCAGGCACTCCTGGGTGGTGTCGAGGTCCAGGCCGGCGGTGGTGGCGATTCGGAGGGCCTGGGCGGGGCGTAGTACGGGGACTGCGTCGAGGGTGCGGCTGAGTTCGTGGTCGAGGTCGTCGGTGGGGTTGGCGGGGGCGTGGGGGTAGGCCGTCACGTGGGTGCCGATCGGGGAGATCGCCTCGAGGATGTCGGCGACGTTCGTGGCCAGGACGGCGTTGCGTTCGCGGATCAGGAGGTGGGCGCCCTCCGACATCCGGGAGGTGATCGGGCCCGGTACGGCGAGCACTTGACGTCCGCATTGCTCGGCCCAGCCGGCGCTGTTCAACGCGCCGCTGCGGACCGCGGCTTCGACCACGACGGTGCCAAGGGTGCTCGCGGCAATCAATCTGTTGCGGGCCAGGAAGCGCAGCTTGGTCGGTGAGCATCTCGGCGGGAGTTCGCTGACCAGCAAGCCCGTTTCGGCGATGCGGTCGAAGAGTGCGGTGTTGCTCTTCGGATAACTGACATCGACTCCACAAGCCAGCACGGCAACGGTCGGACCGCCGCTCGCGAGGGCTCCACGGTGAGCCGCGGCATCGATGCCATAAGCGCCGCCGGAAACCACTGTCACACCTTCATCCGCAAGACCGGCGGCCAGCTCGGAGGCCGCGTGTTCGCCGTACGACGAGCAGGCGCGGGCACCGACCATGGCAACGGATTTCTCCAGCGTCTGCCGCAGATGCGCCGGCCCTCGAACCCAAAGCCCGAACGGTACGCCGCCGCGACGGCCCTGCTGCCCCGCATCCGCCAGCACCTCGACCTGCTCGGGCCATTCGTCATCACCCGGAATGACGAACCGGGCGCCCGCCTCGACGGCGCGCTCCAGATCAGCCTCTGGTCGAGCCTCCGCAACCCGAGCAGACCATCGCTCGAACATCGGCCGCTTCTCCTGCAACGCCAGCCACAGCTCCTGAACCTCCAGCCCGCTGAACGCAGCCACCGCCGCAGGATCCCCAGGCTCAACCACCCGAGCCAACCCGGCCCGAGCAACCCGCTCCGCATCCCACCCAACTGCACCCCCAACAGGAAACTGCCCAGCACTTCCCGGCGCCCGCCCCGAAGTCGACAGCAAGCTCTCCTCACCCTCAAACACCCGAACGGCCGCAGCCGCCGAGCCGCCCGCGAGCGGGCGCTTGGAGGTCGGACCGCTGTCCTCTGCCGACAGCGGCAGTGGGTCCGGCTCCGCCTCCGCCCCGAACCCGTAGCAGGAGGTCGGGATTGGGGCGGGCCCGAGATCGAGTGCTGGAACGAGATGGCTGGCGGGCATTGTCGTGGCGGAGGGAGGTTGCGCAGCGGCTGGGGAGCTAGTGAGGGGCGGTGGGGTGCGTCGAGGTGTGGTCATCGGGTGGCCTCTCGTAGGGGGCGGGTGTCTGTGTAGGGGGTTAAGGGGGCGCCGGTGCGGAGTTGGAAGGCTTGGTGGGTTAGGGGGACGGTGGGGATGGGGGCGCCTTGGAGGTCGGCGAGGGTCCAGGCGAGGCGGGAGACTCGGTCGAAGCCTCGGGCGGTCAGGCGGCCCTCGGAGTACAGGTCTTCGAGGAGGCGCTGACTCGGTTCGTCGATGGGGTACTCGCGGCGGAGGATCGGGCCCGGGACCTCGCTGTTGAGTGTCATTCCGGTTGATCTGTAGCGGTGGGCCTGTCTGTCGCGCGCGAGGCTGACCCGGGCGGCCACCTCGGCAGTGGACTCCGGGCGGTCGCCTTCGCCGACGCCGCGGGCGGCGGGCAGGATCTGGCGCTGGATGTCGATGCGGTCCTTGATGGGACCGCTGATGCGCTGGCGATAGCGGTTCAGGTTCTGTGGAGTGCAGGCGCAGACGGCGTTCGGCGTGCCAGCGAGGCCACACGGACAGGGATTGGCCGCGAGGACCAACAGGAAGCGGGCTGGAAATCTCGCGACCGCCGCTGCCCGGTGCACCTCGATGTAGCCGGATTCGAGGGGCTGACGCAGCGTGTCCAGCGTGAGTGGGTGCATTTCGGGAGCTTCGTCGATGAAGAGAATCCCCCGGTGGGCGCAGCTGATGGCTCCGGGGCGCGGCATCCCGGAGCCTCCACCGATCAGGCTCGGCAGGGAGGCGGTGTGGTGGGGCGCGATGAACGGTGGCCGCACGACCAGTTCGGCGTCGTTGGTCAGCAGGCCGGCCAGCGAGTGGACGGCCGAGACCTCCAGGGAGTCGTCGGTGCTGAGATCCGGCAGCAGGCCGGCCAGCCGTTCGGCGAGCATCGTCTTGCCCGAGCCCGGAGGCCCGTGCAGGTAGAGATGGTGACCACCAGCGGCGCTCGCCTCGATCGCCTTGCGTCCCTCGCGCTGGCCGAGCACGTCGTGGAGATCGACCTCCGGGACGCGCGTGAGCGACTCCGAGATCAGCCGGGGCTCTGCGCGGGGCGGGTCCTCCTCGGGCATCTCGCTTTGCCGCAGGAGGGCGAGCACCTGACGCAGCGAACGCATGCCGTAGACCTCGATGCCTGGCACCAGTTTTGCCTCGCCGGTGTTCAACTCCGGAACGATGACTCGCTCGAAGCCTGAGCGGGACGCGGCCAGGGTCATCGCGAGGGCTCCCCGCACCTCCCGCATCCGGCCGTCGAGGCCCAGCTCGCCGATGGTCGCCACGCTGCGGAGCCGCTGATTGTCGACGACGCCGGCGGCGGCGAGGAGGGCGCAGGCGATGGCTACGTCGTAGTGCGAGCCCGTCTTCGGCAGGGTCGCGGGGGAGAGGCCGATGGTCACCTTGCGGTCGGGGAACTTCTCGCCGCTGTTGACGACGGCCGCGCGGACTCGATCGCGAGCCTCGGACAGGGAGGCGTCCGGCAGGCCGATCAGCGTCGTCTTCGGCAGGCCTTGGGCGATGTCGGCCTCGATCTCGACGAGGTGGCCCTCCAAGCCGACCAGCGCCACCGACCAGGCTTGGGCGAGCGGCATCAGGCCACGCCCCTGACGTGGTCGACACTCGGCTCGCCGTGGTGGGGCAGGAGCACGGCGACGATGTCGATCCGGACCGCGCCAGGGCGCAGGTCGTGCTCCCGCAGCCAGTGGCCGACCAGCTGACGCAGCTTGCTGAGCTTGCGATACGTGATCGACTCGAGGGGCGAGCCGTAGTTCAGGCCGCGCCGGGTCTTGACCTCGCAGACGACGAGGGTCCGGTCCTCCCGGGCGACGATGTCGATCTCGCCCTGGGCGCAACGCCAGTTGCGCTCCAGGATCGTGAAGCCGTGCTCCACGAGGTACCTGGCGGCGAGATCTTCGCCGTACTGCCCGACCGCGTCCGTGGTTCGCATCGATGACCACCTCCGGCTAAAGAACATGCCGAGGTTTGCACCGATCTGGCGGACGACTTCGGGGCCTGTGGACAACAGGCCCCGTCGGCGTCAGTTGCGCATGTGTTTGCCGCGTGTCGACTTCGGCGGCGTCCGGACCGCCCGCAGTTCACTGGTGCTGCTGTCGGTCGGCTCGTGCCGGACCGCCTGCAGACCGCCCGTCCCCGGGTCCGTGTCGCCGATGTCGAAGTCCCAGCTGTCCTCGTTGGCCAGCCGGCTGTGCCAGCGGCCGTAGAGGCCGTAGATCGCCAGGCCGAGCGCCATCCAGAGGCCGAACTTCATCCAGGTGCTGGTCGTCAGGTTGAGCATCAGCCACAGCGTCGCGGCCAGCGACAGCAGCGGGATCAGCGGCACCATCGGGACCCGGAAACCACGCTCCAGGTTCGGTTCCGTCCGCCGCAGTGTCAGCACACCGACCGCACAGAACGCGAAGCAGAACAGGGCGCCGATGACGAGCAGTTCCTCGAGCTCGAGCACCTTCGGGTACAGCGTCAGCGCGACCGCGGCCAGACCGGCGGCGGAGGCTGCCCGGGCCGGCGAGGAGTAGACCCGGCTGACCCGGCCGAGGCTCTTCGGCAGCAGCCCGTCACGACCCATGTTGAACAGCACGCGGCTCTGCGCGATCAGGACGACCATGATGACCGTCATCAGGGCAAGCAGAGCCCCTAGATTGACCACCTTCGCCGCCCAGCCCACGCCGACGGCCGACATCGCCTCCGACACCGGTGCGGCGCCACCCAGCTGGCCGTAGGGGCGCATCCCGACCAGCACGACCGCCATCGCGACGTACAGGATGGTGACGGCGCCGACGCCGAGCAGCATGCCCTGGGGGACGGTCTTGCGGGGGTTGCGGGCGTCCTCGGACGCGGTCGCGATCAGGTCGAAGCCGATGTAGGCGAAGACGATCGAGCTGGCCGCGGTGAAGATGCCCATCATGCCGAACGAGCCGAACGACGAGTCCAGGATCCAGCTGAGCAACGTCGGACTGGCGGTGGCCGGGGCGGGCCGCGCGTCCGGGATGAACGGCCGGTAGTTGTCGAAGTTGATGTGCGTGGCGCCGACCACGACGACCAGCACGATCACGGCGACCTTCGCCAGCACGACGACGGTGAGCACGCGGGCCGACAGCTTGGTCCCGGTCACGATCAGCGCGGTCAGCAGCAGCAGCAGCAGGGGCGCGACCAGGTTGAGCTTCGCGTCAGGTCCGAAGTACTGGGCGACGTTCGCCGGGAGAGTGACTCCGAAGCCGTCGAGGGTCGCCAGGAAGTACGCCGACCAGACCCGCGCCACGATCGCGGCGGCCGTGACGAGCTCCAGCACGAGGGCCCAGCCCACCAGCCAGGCCCACATCTCGCCGAAGGTGACGTAGCTGAAGGTGTAGGCGCTGCCGGAGACGGGAATCGTCGAGGAGAGCTCGGCGTAACAGGCCGCGGCCAGCACGCAGACCACCGCGGCGATCAGGAACGACAAGATCACGGCAGGGCCGGCGACGGTGGCCGCCTGCTTACCGCTGAGACTGAAGATGCCGGACCCGATCATCACACCGAGTCCGAGAACGACAAGGTCGCGACGACCGAACAGGCGCGGCAGACGGTGCCGCGCATCCTCGACTCGAGTGAACGCCGACTCGACCGGCAGGCGCCGGCCTACGGTCTGTCCGTTCGCTGAGGGGGCCATGGTCAGGGGTGCCTCCGTTGCTACTAGGGCAATCGGGCCGAACAGTAGTCGACCGGTGGGCTTCGGGCCAGACCTCCTCGGGGTATGCACCGCGCGGTGGCTTGCGATGCCGGGGTCACTGCCGCATGGTCGGGGCATGGTGCCGGACGAGGTCAGCGGAACGCCTTCCGTACCGGAAGGTTTCACTGCGTTACTGGCTGACTACGAACGGCATCTGACGGCGGAAAGAGACCTCAGCAAACATTCGGTGCGAGCCTACATCGGTGATGTAGTGGATTTAATCGATCATTTGACTCGGCTTGGTCACGATGATCTGAGTGGGCTCGACATCCGCGGGCTGCGGTCCTGGCTGGCCAAGCAGCAGAGTCTCGGCAAGTCGCGCAGCACGATGGCGCGGCGCGCGACGGCCGCTCGGGTGTTCACCGCCTGGGCTCAGCGCACCGGGCGGATCGAGAGCGACCCTGGTGCCCTGCTCGCCAGTCCCAAGCCGCACAAGTCGCTGCCCGGCGTGCTCGGGCAGGCCGAAACGCGGGCGGTGCTCGATGCGGCCGCAGTCGCAGCCGACGACGGCAGCCCGGTCGGGCTCCGTGACCTCGCGATCATGGAGCTGCTCTACGCGACCGGGATCCGGGTCGGCGAACTGTGCGCCCTGGACATCGACGACGTCGACACCGAGCGCCGGGTGGTCCGCGTCTTCGGCAAGGGCCGCAAGGAACGCTCGGTCCCGTACGGCGTACCGGCGGGTGTGGCCATGGACGGGTGGCTGGACGGGGCGCGGGCGCAGTTGTTCCGGCCGGGGAGTGGACCGGCGCTGTTCCTCGGGGCTCGCGGTGGGCGGATCGATCAGCGGATCGTGCGGCGGCTCGTGCACGTCCGGATCGACGCGGTCGAGGCGTCGGACCTGTCGCCGCACGGGATGCGGCACACGGCCGCGACGCACCTGCTCGAAGGCGGAGCCGACCTGCGCAGCGTGCAGGAGTTGCTCGGTCACGCTTCCTTGGCCACGACGCAGATCTACACGCACGTGTCCGGCGACCGGTTGCGACGCGCGTACGAACAAGCGCATCCGCGCGCCTGACCCGGGGCCTCGATACGGCAGACTGCGGAGTATGCGGGTTTCGGCGAAGTCTGACTATGCGTTGCGGGCGCTGATCGAGATCACCCAGCGATGGGTGGCCAACGACCCCTCGGTCGTATCCGCCGAGGAACTGAGCCGTGCCCAGGGGATTCCGCATGGGTTCCTGCAGGGGATTCTGGCCGATCTGCGCCGGGCGGGTGTGTTGACCAGCCAGCGGGGGCAGTCGGGTGGCTGGAAGCTCGCCGTCGATCCGAACGAGGTTTCGGTGGCCGACGTGATGCGGGCGGTGGACGGGCCGATCGTGAGCATCTCCGGGGTCCGGCCAGAGAGTGTCGCGTACAACGAGCGGGCGGTCGTGTTGCAGCGGGTGTGGATCGCGGCGCGCGCGAGCCTGCGGGACGTGCTGGAGCACACGACGTTGATCGACCTGGCCAAGGGCAAGCTGCCGGCTGGGGTGGAGCGTCGGTCTCGCGATGAAGACGCGTGGCAGGCGCGGGTCCCCGGGAGCTGAGTCGCGCGTCGGGTGGTTGTTCGCCGTACGGGGTGGGTGCGGTGGGTTGGGCATCAGTGGCGCCTGATGAGGAGGCTGCCGATGAGGGTGGCCGCGGCTGCCAAGCTGACGAGCACGCCTGAAGTGAGCTCGCCGCGCGGTGGCGCTTCGGCCGCGAAGCTGGTGTGAGGTGCGGGCGCAGGCAAGGGCTGCTGGTCGGGTGGGTGGTGAGGCGCCCGGGGTGGGGCGGCGAGGTCTGGGTGGCGGGGGATCGCGGAGCTGCGGGGTGGCGAGGCGAGCGGGTCGCGGAACTGCGCGGCAGAGCCATGGGGGAGTTCTCGGTGGGGGCGCGCGGGAGTGGGCGGGGGTGGGGTGAGTTGCTGCCGGGCCGTGGGGGGACGGGCTGGCGGGGTGAGTTGGGCTTGGGGTGTGGGGGTTAGTGGGAGTAGGCGGATGGGGTGGTGGGGGAGGAGGGATAGGGGATTCAGGTAGGTGGTGGCTTTCAGTAGGCCCCAGTGGAGGCAGGTGGCGGGGGCGCAGTGGGAGCCGGCTGCTGAGAGGTGGCCTAGCGGGGTGCCTGGGGTGACGGGGGTGCCGACGCGGACTGTGGGGATGACGGGTTCGTAGGTGGTGCGGAGGGGGCCGTTGGTGATGACGATGACGCCGCGGCCGGCCAGCGGGGCGGCGTACGTGACGGTGCCTGGGGTGGCGGAGCGGACCTGTTGGCCGGGAGAGCCGCTGAGGTCGAGGCCGCGGTGGCCGGAGAGCCAGGGTTTGGGTGGCGGTTCGAAGCCGCGGACGATCGCCGGGCGTGGGGTCAGTGGCCAGACCGCGGTGGGGCTGGGGTCGAGGGTGGCGCGCGGTGTGTGGGTGGGGTCGTGGGTGGCGCGCTGTGTGGGAGTGGGGTCGAGGGTGCGTCGCGGGGCGTGGGGGATGGGGTGGTGGGCAGTGTGGGGTGGGGGCGGAGGTGGTTGGACGGGGGCGGGAGGGAAGGCGGTGAGGAGGGCGATCGTGAGGGGGGTCAGGAGGAAAGGGGTCATGTGGGGAATGTGCCGTTGAAGTCTGGTGGTGGGGGTGGGGATGTTGGTGGTTGTGGACGAGTGGGGCCGGTTAGGTGTGGGTGGCCTGTCTCCCGTAGACTTTTGGTGGCGTCCCACGTGAGTGGGGCGACTTCGCACGCCCGCATGCCTAAGGCTGACTCCGGATTCCCGGTGGCGGTTGGTGGGCGCACTGCTCGGTCCCGGTCTTCCGGGATGGGTGCGCGCGGGTGTCAGGCGTGACGGACCGACCCGGGCCGGCACGGACAACCGAGACAGGCGTCTCCGGCTGAGCCGGAGCGCGACAGGAGGAACACCTCATGGCCGTCGTGACCATGAAGCAGCTGCTCGAGAGCGGCGTCCACTTCGGGCACCAGACCCGTCGCTGGAACCCGAAGATGAAGCGATTCATCTTCACCGAGCGCAACGGCATCTACATCATCGACCTGCAGCAGTCGCTGTCGTACATCGACCGCGCCTACGAGTTCGTCCGGAGCACCGTTGCCTCCGGCGGCGCGATCCTGTTCGTCGGCACCAAGAAGCAGGCCCAGGAAGCGATCGCCGAGCAGGCGACCCGGGTCGGCATGCCCTACGTGAACCAGCGCTGGCTGGGCGGCATGCTCACCAACTTCCAGACCGTCAACAAGCGCCTCCAGCGGCTCAAGGAGCTCGAGCTGCTGGACTTCGACGACGTCGCCGCCTCCGGTGTGACGAAGAAGGAGCTGCTGCAGAAGCGTCGCGAGCACGACAAGCTGCTCAAGACCCTCGGCGGTATCCGGGACATGGCCCGCGTTCCGGCCGCCGTCTGGATCGTCGACACCAAGAAGGAGCACCTCGCGGTCGACGAGGCGCGCAAGCTGAAGCTGCCGATCATCGGCATCCTGGACACCAACTGTGACCCGGACGAGGTCGACTTCCCGATCCCGGGTAACGACGACGCGATCCGTTCGGTCGGCCTGCTGACCCGCGTGGTCGCCGACGCCGTCGCCGACGGCCTGATGTCGCGTGGCGGCCAGGGTGCGGCCGCGGCCGGCGAGGAGCTGGGTGCCGAGGAGCCGCTGGCGGCCTGGGAGCGCGAGCTGCTGGAGAGCCAGAACGGCGCCACCAAGGCCGACGAGGCCCCCGCCGCCAAGGCTGACGAGGCCAAGGCTGAGGAGACCAAGGCCGACGAGGCCCCGGCCGCTGAGGCTGCCGCTGTCGAGGCGCCCGCCGCCGAGGCCGCTCCGGTTGCCGAGTCCGGCGCCGTTGCCGAGACCGTCGCCGACGCCGACAACACCCCGGTCGAGGGCGCCGAGGCGCCGAAGACCGAGGCCTGACCGGTCTGTAGCCGTCGGGCGTCACCCAGATCCCGTACTACGGGGTCGTCGGTGGCGCCGGGCGGCGAGCAAGCCGCCGGACCACCCGCAGTACGGCGATCGCCCCCGGCTCACGCCGGAGGCGAGTAGCCGGAGAGCGGACCGGAGACGAGCAAGCCACCGGCCAGCCGGGTACGGCGAGCGAGTCACCGGATCGCCGGGACGGCGAGCAAGTTGCCGGGAGACCGGGTACGGCGAGCAGAGTCGCCGGGCTCGGGTCCGGGCAGCGAACCCCACCAGCTGACGCACCACCGAAGACGAGAGATCGAGGAATGGCGAACTACACCGCCGCTGACGTGAAGAAGCTCCGCGACGCCACCGGCGCGGGCATGATGGACGCGAAGAAGGCGCTCGAGACCACCGACGGCGACTTCGAGAAGGCGATCGAGGAGCTGCGCATCCACGGCGCGGCCAAGGCCGCCAAGCGGGGCGCCGAGCGCTCGGCCACCAACGGCCTGGTGGCCGCGGCCGAGAACGCGATGGTCCAGCTGAACTGCGAGACCGACTTCGTCGCCAAGAACGAGCAGTTCCAGCAGCTCGCGGCCGACATCGTCGCGCACGCGTCGGCCAGCAAGGTCGGCGACGTCGAGGGTCTGCTCAGCGAGAAGCTGGCCGACGGCAAGAGCGTCGCGGAGAACATCGAGGCGCTGGCCGCGGTGATCGGCGAGAAGCTCGAGCTCGGCAAGGTCGCCGTGTTCGAGGGCAAGGTCGCGGCGTACATGCACAAGCGTGCCGCCGACCTGCCGGCTCAGGTCGGTGTGCTGGTCGAGTTCGAGGGCGACAACATCGACGCCGCCCGCGGCGCGGCCATGCAGGCCGCCGCGATGCGCCCGCTGTACACCACCCGCGACGAGGTCCCGGCCGAGACGGTCGAGAGCGAGAAGCGGATCGCCGAGGCGACCGCGCGCGAGGAAGGCAAGCCCGAGCAGGCGCTGCCGAAGATCGTCGAGGGCCGGGTGAACGGCTTCTTCAAGGAGGTCGTGCTGCTCGAGCAGTCGTCGGTCCAGGAGAACAAGAAGACCGTCAAGGCGGTTCTCGACGAGGCCGGCGTGACCGTCAAGCGGTTCGCTCGCTTCGAGGTCGGAGCCTGACGGTTCACCGACCAGACCACAACAGCGCAGTCGACGAGGAGGCCGGAGTCGTGACGGAAACCCTGGGTACCGAGACGAGTCCGGCCTCCGAGCCGGTCGCTCCGGCCTATCACCGGGTGCTGCTGAAGTTGTCGGGTGAGGTGTTCGGCGGCGGCAAGCTCGGCGTCGACCCCGACGTGGTGAACTCGATCGCCAAGCAGATCGCCGAGGTGGTCCGGGCCGGCGTGCAGTGCGCCGTCGTGGTGGGCGGTGGCAACTTCTTCCGCGGCGCGGAGCTGCAGCAGCGCGGGATGGAGCGCAACCGCGCCGACTACATGGGCATGCTCGGCACAGTGATGAACTGCCTGGCGCTGCAGGACTTCCTGGAGAAGCTCGGCGTCGAGACCCGGGTCCAGACGGCGATCACGATGGGCCAGGTCGCCGAGCCCTACATTCCCCGCAAGGCCGACCGGCACCTGGCCAAGGGCCGCGTGGTGATCTTCGGCGCCGGCTCCGGCATGCCGTACTTCTCCACCGACACGGTCGCCGCCCAGCGCGCGCTGGAGATCGGCGCCGAGGCGCTGCTGATGGGCAAGCAGGGTGTCGACGGGGTCTACGACTCCGACCCCAAGAAGAACCCCGACGCGGTCAAGTTCGACCAGCTGTCGTACGACGACTTCCTGGCCCGCGGCCTGCGGGTCGCCGACGCGACCGCGATCAGCCTGGCCCGGGACAACGCGCTGCCGATCGTGATCTTCGGACTCGAGGAGGGCAACATCGCCCGCGTCGTCCGGGGTGAGAAGATCGGCACGGTCGTCTCACCGGGTCACTAGTTCACGCACTAAGATCGCGGCCAAGACACGGGCTGACGTCCGTTATCTGGTAAACCAGCGCTCGTAGGGTTGCCAGTGTTCATAGGGTTGATGGGGCCGCACCGACGCGGCCCCGAGGAAGCGAGGAATGTCGTGATCGACGAAGCACTCCGCGAAGCCGAGCAGAAGATGGCGAAGGCCGTGGAGGTCGCCAAGGACGACTTCGCCGCGATCCGTACCGGCCGGGCGCACCCTTCGATGTTCTCGAACATCGTGGCGGACTACTACGGCTCGCCGACGCCGCTGCAGCAGCTGGCCGGTTTCCAGGTGCCGGACCCGCGCACCGTCCTCATCTCGCCCTACGACAAGGGCGCGATGGCGGCGATCGAGAAGGCGATCCGCGACTCCGACCTGGGTGTGAACCCCGGCAACGACGGCTCGGTCATCCGGGTCACCATGCCGCAGCTCACCGAGGAGCGGCGCAAGGAGTACATCAAGGTCGCCAAGACCAAGGGTGAGGACGCGAAGATCTCGGTCCGCACGATCCGCCGGCACGCCAAGGACCAGATCGACAAGTCGGTCAAGGACGGCGAAGCGGGCGAGGACGAGGGCAAGAGTGCTGAGAAGCGGCTCGACGGGCTGACGAAGAAGTACGTCGACTCGATCGACCAGTTGCTCAAGCACAAGGAAGCCGAACTGCTCGAGGTGTGATGGGCGTCGACCAGAGCACGCCCGCGCCGAGCCGCGCCGGGCGCAACCTGCCCGCGGCGATCGCGGTCGGTGTCGCCCTCGGTGCGGTCATCCTCGGTTCGCTCTTCTGGCAGAAGTCGCTGTTCGTCCTGGTCGTGCTGGCCGCCGTCCTGGCGGCCGTCGACGAACTGGTCCGGGTGTTCCAGACCAGTGGCGCGAAGCTGTCCAGGATCCCGCTGTTCGTCGGTACGACGGCCATGCTGGTCTCCGCGTACTACGGGGGCCCGCTCGCGCTGCTGATCGCGTTGGCGCTGACCGTGCTGGCGACGATCTTCTGGCGCATGCCGGGCGGTTCGATCGGTTTCGTCCGCGACGTCACCACCAACGCGTTCCTGCTCGGCTATGTACCGCTGCTGGCCGGTTTCGCGATCCTGCTGGTCCAGCCGGAAGACGACGGCCCGCAGCGGGTCGTGACCTTCTTCCTGGTCGTGGTGGCCAGCGATGTCGGTGGCTACGTGGCCGGCGTCCTGTTCGGCAAGCACCCGATGGCTCCGACGATCAGCCCGAAGAAGTCCTGGGAGGGATTCGCCGGTTCCACGCTGGCCTGTATCGGCGCCGGTATCGGCTCGGTGGTCTGGCTGCTGGACGGTCACTGGTGGGTCGGCGCGATCGTCGGCGCCGTCGCCGTACTGACCGCGACCGTTGGTGATCTGGCCGAGTCGATGATCAAGCGTGACCTCGGCATCAAGGACATGTCGAACCTGCTGCCGGGTCACGGTGGCGTGATGGACCGGCTGGATTCCTTGCTGGCAACGGCTCCCGCGGTCTGGTTGTTGCTGCATCTACTCGTTTGACGTGACATGGCACCGCCGGGTTGGCTGGCGGTATGACGATCTCTCCTGACGGCCGTTCCCTGATCGGCGACGTCGTCCGCCTGGACCGGCTGGTTCCCTCCGACATCGACGACCTGTACGCCGCGATCGCGCGCGAAGAGGTCTACGCCGGCGGCTTCGGTGGCGGCCCCGCCGCGATGCCGACCAGCGTCGAGCACATGCGCGACATGTGGGTGCCGGCCGCGGCCAAGCGGGTCGCTTACGTTGTCAGGCTGGCCGCCGACAGCGAACTGGGTGCCGAGGGCACCGTTGTCGGCACCAGCAGCCTGGCCGACGTCGATCTGTCCAACGAGCGTGTCCACCTTGGGTCGACCGGCTACGCCCCGGCCGTCTGGGGTACGAAGGTCAATCCGGCGGCGAAGCTCCTGCTGCTCCAGCATGCCTTCGAGGACTGCGGTTTCGGCCGGGTGAAGATCCAGACGAACCTCATCAACATCAGGTCGCAGGCGGCGATCGCCAAGCTCGGCGCCACCCGGGAGGGCGTGCTCAGGCGCCACATGAAGAACGCTGACGGCACCTGGCGCGACACTGTCGTCTTCTCGATCCTGGCCGACGAGTGGCCGGAGGTCCGCAAGGGCCTGCTGGCGCGGATCAGCGGCTGACGGCGGTCCTGAGCTCGGCGAGCTCGGCCAGCAGCCGATAGGACTCGAGCAGCTCGGCGCGGTCGTAGGTGTTGGTGGTGACCAGTACTTCGTCCGCGCCGGTCCGCTGCACCAGACCTCCCAGTGCGGCGTCCACCTCGGCAGGGGTTCCGTAGATCTGCCCCCGCAACGACTGCTCGAAGAACCCGCGTTCCTTCTCGGTCATCTCCAGCCCCAGTACCTCGGGGACCGGCTGCAGCGGCGGAAACACTCCACGGGTGCGTGAGTACGCGCTGGACCATGCCTCGGGCAACAGAAGGCTCCGGGCCGCATCGGTCGTGTCAGCAACGGCCACTGTGGCCGCCAGTACGACGTACGGGCTGCTGGCCCATGTCGAGGGCTGGAAGCCGGTGCGGTAGCGGTCCAGGAGGGTGAGGAGCTCCTGCTCGCCTTTGACGCCGGCGATCACCAGGGGGAGTCCGAGCGATGCTGCCAGGAGGGCGCCTTCGCCAACGGCCAGTACGAACGGCGGGACGGTCAAGCCTTCACCGGGGCGTGCGTGGACCTGCGGGTGGTTCTGCTGGGTCCCGGTGAAGTAGCCGAGCAGTTCACGCACCTGTGCGCTGAAGTCCTCCGCTGCGTCCTTCTCGACGCCCAGTGCTCGCCTGATGCCATTGGTGAAGCCGACTGACCGGCCCAGCCCCATGTCGATCCGCCCTGGGAACAGCGACTCCAGTACGCCGAACTGCTCGGCCACGACGAGCGGCTGGTGGTTGGGCAGCATCACCCCGCCGGTGCCGACCCGGATGCGAGTGGTGGACGCCGCGACGGCAGCAGCCAGCACAGTGGGCGCTGACCCAACCACACCGGGCACGCTGTGATGCTCCGACACCCAGAAGCGGTGGTAGCCCAGGTCCTCGACCTGCTGCGCCAGTTGCACCGTGCCACGCAGCGTCTCCGCCTCGGTCTCGCCCGCGCGGGTCCGGGACCGGTCGAGGACAGACAACGGGACCCCGGCGAGCGCAGTACGGGGGAGTGAGTCCATGCAGAGTCCAACTGGGGCAGCGTGAGGCTCATTCCCGTCGGCCGGAGGATTGGATTCGATCTGGGTAGAAATGGTTCGGGAATTTTCACCAGTTTTCAGAGGTCATGGAAACCCCCTGACAACGCTGTGACCTGCGGAAACACAGCGCAGATAGTTGCCCAGGGTGTCCAAGCCTACCCGGAGAGTAGCTTTACAAGGCCTGGCGCGAGGAATCCACTGGCTGTGCGGCGACCACGGAGGTCGGCGCTGCGAGGCTGAGGAGCTCACATGTCCAGTGAACTGTTCCGGCCGCCCGTGAGGCTCGGGAGGCGTACGTCGACGACGTTGAAGGCCGCTGTCTGCGGTCTGGCCCTGATCGCCGGCATGTCGATTCCGGCCGCGACAGCCGCATCGGCGGCAACGGCACCAGTTGCGCCGACGGCAACCGCGCCGGCGCCCATGGCGAACTCTGCGGAGGCGGTGCTCGCGGCGAACGCGGCTGCGGCGAAGAACAAGGTGCCGACGCTCGGGTACTCGACCCAGACGCTGCGGTCGCTGAGCATCCAGTTCCAGTACCAGCAGACCGGCTACTGGTGTGGCCCGGCCGCGACCAGGATGGCACTGTCGGCGCGGATGTCGTCACCGCCGAGCCAGCAGCAGTTGGCCAACGAGTTGCCCACCACGACCAATGGCACCGACTGGATCGGGCAGGTCACCCGGGTGCTCAACAACCGGCTCAACACCGGCTACTACGAGACCAAGGAGATGCCGAACGATCCGCCGACCCAGACGCAGCGCAACCTGCTCTGGCACGACATCCAGTACGACATCGACCGCGGTTACGCGATCGTCGCGAACATCGTTGCCCCGGCCAACAATCACCCGCCGGGGTACCCGAACTACACGATCTGGCACTACTTCACGGTGATCGGCTACGACACCAGTGACTCGACCGTGCTGATCGCCGACCCGGCCGGCTTCGGCCCGGCGACGTACTGGCTGACCTTCAACCAACTGGCCACCCTGATCCCGCCCAAGGGCTACTCCGCCTGACCCAGGCACCAGCCGGGCTCCGCGTGACCAAGCTGGCCGACCCAACACCACTCGCACCCGCCGCCCCGGTTGCGAGTGGTGTCCAGGGTCACTGATGTGAATTTGTGAATGCTGGACCGGGCGGGCGACAATGGAAGGCGATGACTACCTCCCTCCCGCTTGTTTTCGATGAGCCGCGCCGTGCCAAGAAGCCGCCGCGGCACCTGGCCGACCTCAGCGGGGAGGAGCGCCGTACTGCGGTCGCCGCGCTCGGGGAGCCCGCCTTCCGGGCCCGGCAGCTGTCGAACCACTACTTCGCGCGGCTGACCGACGACCCGGCGGACATGACCGATCTGCCCGCCGCGACCCGGGACAAGCTGGTCGCCGAGCTGATGCCGCCGCTGCTCACCAAGGTCCGCGACCTGGAGTGCGACAACGGCACCACCCGCAAGTCGTTGTGGAAGCTGCTGGACGGCTCGCTGGTCGAGTCCGTGCTGATGCGCTACAAGGACCGCACCACCATGTGCGTCTCGAGCCAGGCCGGGTGCGGGATGGCCTGTCCGTTCTGCGCCACCGGCCAGGCGGGGCTGACCCGCAACATGAGCACCGCCGAGATCGTCGAGCAGGTCGTCGACGGCGCCCGGGCGCTGAGCCGCGGCGAGATCGCCGGCGGGCCCGGGCGGGTCAACAACATCGTTTTCATGGGCATGGGCGAGCCGATGGCCAACTACAAGGCCGTGATCGGCGCGGTCCGCCGGTTCACCGAGCCGTCGCCCGACGGGCTGGGCATCTCGGCCCGCGGCGTGACCGTGTCGACCGTCGGCCTGGTGCCGCGGATCAACCAGCTGTCGACCGAGGGCATCCCGGTCACGCTGGCGCTGTCGCTGCACGCGCCGGATGACGAGCTGCGTGACGAGCTGGTCCCGATCAACAACCGCTGGAAGGTCGACGAGGTCCTCGACGCTGCCTGGGGATACGCCCAGAAGACCAAGCGCCGGGTGTCGATCGAGTACGCGATGATCCGCGACATCAACGACCACGCCTGGCGGGCGGACCTGCTGGCCGAGAAGCTGGCGGCGCGCGGCGACTGGGGCTGGGTGCACGTCAACCTGATCCCGCTGAACCCGACGCCCGGCTCCAAGTGGACCGCCTCCGACCCGGCCGACGAGCGCGAGTTCGTCCGCCGGCTGCAGGCCGGCGGGATCCCGACGACCGTCCGCGACACGCGCGGTCAGGAGATCGACGGCGCCTGCGGGCAACTGGCCGCGGCCAACAAAGACTGATGGCGGAGCTGTTCAGCCGGGTCCGCTGGCGCGAAGGCTATGACATCGCCGAGGTCGAGGCCTTCATCGAGCGCATCGAGGCCACCGTCGAGGGCCGGTACGTCGAACGCCCGGTGACGGCGGACGAGATCCGGAACGTCAGCTTCACCCCGGTCCGCCTGCGTGAGGGTTACGCGGTCGAAGAGGTCGACGCCTTCCTCGACCACGCAGCCCAGAGCATGGCCGGCCGCCCGATCGATCAGCCCCGCGTGGTCGACCAAACCCGCCCGGTCGACCAGCCCCGCCCGGCCGACAAACCGCACGCGTGGCCCGGGGAGCGCCCGGTCGACCAGGCCGGCGGGGCGCCCAGCGCCTGGCCCGCGGACCGTCCGGTGGATCGATCCAGCGCTCACTCCGCGGGGGATCGGCGACTGCGGGACGCTCCGCGCTTCACCCCGGTGAAGTTCAGTGAGGGCTACGACATGTCCGAGGTGGACGACTTCGTCGACCGGGTGATGGCGACGGTGAACGGCCGGCCCGTCGACCGCCCGGTCACCGCGCACGAGATCCGAACCATCAAGTTCACGCCGGTGCGCTTCCGCGAGGGCTACGACGTGATGGAGGTCGACCTCTTCCTCGAAGCGGCCGAGGGCTGGCTCACCGGCTCCTGAACGCCTTCGACCGCCATACTGGTCGGGAGCTGACTGGGGAGGTCGAGTGACGGCGAGCTGGCCACGAGTGCGCGGGTCGAACCTCGTCCGGGCCGTGCTTCATCTCGCCGGAGCCAGCCGGATCGCCGACGCCGCCAAGGAACTCTCCGACGGCAGGCCGGGAGCGTCCGGTGACTTCTCCGAGGTTCCCGCCGAGCTGGCCGCGACAGTCCTGAACCAGGCCAGTCACGAATTCCGGCACGCGGCAGAAGGGGATCTGAGTTCTGCGGAGGCCGCGCTGGAGGAACTGCTCGCGTCCGCCCCCGAGCGGGAAACCCTCAGCCACGCGCTGCGCAGCGGCGAGGCCCTGCGCGCTTATCTGCTCGACGATCGAGGTGGACGAAAGCGCCGGGCCGGCCTGCTGTCCGACGACGCGCAGCGATACTTCGATCGCCTCCTCGACCTCACCTGCGGATTCGTCTCGCTGACGGTCCATCGGACAGGCCGGTCCGGACAGGCTGAGCGAGCCGGGATCGCGGAGATGCTGGTCAGTACAGATCTGCTGCGGAAAGCCGTCGCGGAGGTGCTCGACCCGCAGAGGTCGGCCCAGCAGCCGAACAGTCTGGCGAGCGACCTGCTGGAAGCGGTCCGGTCGGCAGGTGCCGATGCCTGGCAGAGCACGCAGCCGGAGATCCTGCCAGGCATGGACCGGCTCGCCCTTCTCGAGCGCGCGGTGGGACCAGTGGACGCGCTCGAGAAGCCCCTGGTGATCCTCGGCGAAGGAGGGCTCGGCAAGAGCGTGCTGGCCGGCCAACTCTTCGGGCGGTTCGAGTCGGAGGGTGACACGACGGCGATCTTCGTTCTGTGCACCCGGATCCCGGCCTCTGCCGAGCTGTCCAGCGCGGCCGCGGTGGACCTCGCCCTCGGACAGGCCGCCTCGGGAGTTCGGGAGGCGGCTCCGTTGACCGCGATCCTGGCCGCAGCGCCGGGCAGGGTGATCGTCATCGTGGACACCCTCGATCTCATCCTCACCGAGGACAACGCGGACGACATCTCCTACGTACTACGCCAGGTCGCCCGCCAAGCCCTCCTGCTAATGACCTGTCGAGACCAGGAGTGGCACAGCTACCTGGAGCCGGAGCGCGACCTGGTGGGTGCGCTCTATCGCCTGCCGAACCTGACGCCGGACGAGATCGGCGAATGGGCCGACGCCTATGTGCGGGCCAGTGCAATCCCGCAGGAGAGACGCGCAAGCTTTGCGGCCAGCCTGACCGAGCGGCTGTCCGGCGCTGGAGTCAGAGATGTCTTCTCCTCTCCGCTGCGGCTTGCCATGGCATGCGACATCTATGCCGCCGCGGGCGCTGTTCCAGCCGGCCTCACCGTCACGCGTCTCTACGAGGCCTACTGGGAACGCCGGGTTGCTCGCGACCGGCGTGGTCGGCGAGCAGACCGGGCCGCACACCAAGTCCGCACCGCCGAGGCACTGGCAGCCTCGGTCTGGGCGGCCAGCGGCAACCGCTTCGTCGAGTTCGTCCCCGCCAACGACTCGATGACCGGTCTCAGCCAGCTGCTGAGCGAAGGAAGCGTTCAGGAGGTCGGCGGGCGGTACGCCTTCTTCCACCAGACCTACGCCGAGTTCGCCGTCGCGCGGCACCTCGCCATCCATGGCACCGAGGCTGATCTCGCACGCCTGGAGGACGGGTTGCGGACCGGGATGCCCGGCTACTGGGCGATCGCCAAACACCTGCTCATGCTGGCGATCGATCGAGCCCGGCTTGAGGAGTTGGCCGCACACGTGCCCCGAGACTCGGTCGAGGGCATCCGGATCCATTTCCAGAGCGCGCTCGCCCGCGGCGACGGCGACCTGGTCGAGCATCTCGCCGCAGAGCTGAAGCAACACCGTCCCGCGCTGCTCATCGCGAGTGTCGACGTTCTGGAGCCGGCCACCGGCAGCTGCGTCGGCCCAGCGCTGGAGGTCGCCCTGTGGTGTCTGGAGCACGCGGATAGCGCGAGCTTCTCGAGGGTCGAAATGACCGTCGGGCCGCTGATCAATGCGGCCGAACCTGCTCAGCAGCAGGCGGGCTTCGCGACTGCCCTGAGACTTTGTCTCCAGCGTCTGGCCGACGACGGGAGGAGAGACGCTGGTCCCGTTATCCGGCGGCTGCTGGAGCAGACAGTGTTGCGTGGAACGACCGCTGTCGACGTACGGGTGCTGGTCGATCGGTACAGCCAGCTGCCAGAGACTGCCCGGGCCGCTGTGTTGGCCTTTGCGCAGCGGGCCGGCGACTCGCGGCTGAAGGCAGATTTGGTCGCACGCGCACTGCGCCACCGGTGTCCGGCCGGAGCTGTGGACGATGCCGCAGCGGCGCTGGCCGATGTCTGGCAGGACCCTGCCGTGCAAACGGCAGGTGGTTGGACGGATTGGCAGTCGATGCTGAGCGCTTCGCTGCGGGATCGGTGGGTCTCGAGCCAGCTGACAGTCATGCGCCGACTCTGTGCGGATCGGGTCACCGCCCTGGAACTGCTGGCGGTGGCCTTCGATCCAGACCTCCCGGCCGAGCGGACGCCGTACATGAACGCTGTCATCAGGCTTGCCGCCGATCACCCCGAGCTCGTCGCGCGGGCTGTCATCGAGGCATCGGACACCACCTCGACTCCGGTGCTCGGCACGGTGGCCACCGTCGCGAGGTACCTGGCGGACCGGCTGGATGCTCCGACCCGATCCCAACTCGCCGCTGCGCTGGAAAACCATCTGCCCGACCAGCCGCACAGGATCTGGCCGGTGGTGATCAAGCTCAACAGCGACAATCCGACCCGGCTGCGGGAGTACCTGGATCGCCTGACCCTCTTCGCCGGCAACGCGGCCGAGCTGATGCACGGCCGGGCAACGCTGCGGCGCGGATTCGACGCGATCGTGTTCTCGGCGAGCCCGGCCGTCGTCCGCGAACTCGAAGCGGAGCTCACAGCAGTCTGCTCCTCTCCGGATCCAGCCGATGCCGAGCGGATGGCTCGTCTGCAAGGCCGGTTGACTCCGGTCTCGGCCGCGGCCCGGGAGTGGATCTCCGAGGAGCTCCTCGAACGCGACCGGCTGAAGGTGGTGAGAGCCGCGACGAAGGCTGTGGCCGCCTCGCTGGACGACTGGCGGGCCGAGGCGTTCGAGCGGGTCGGTCTGCCGTGGGTTCTCGGGCTGCTCGAGTCAGGCCATCAGTACGCCGTCACCGTCTTGGCTCCCGCGGTCGAGAAGCGGAGCAGTACTCTGCCGGAGACCTGGGGCCCGGTCCTCGTCGACCGGCTGGTGCGCTCGATCGTTGCCGGCGAGGACACCCAGGTGCAAACCGTGGTGATCCGACTGATCGCGGTGATCGATCGGACCACCGGGATCAGTGCGGCGGACGTCGTGAGGATCCTCGAGACCTACCTCGAGGCGGTCCAGGGCGCCCTCGGAGCGTTGTCCGAAGCGACGGCCCGGGAGGCTTCGGCCGGCTATGCCCGGCTGCTGGACGCGATCACGACGCTGGGGATGCATCACCTCACCGCGGATGAGCTGGGCGACCTCGTCGTCAGAGTGCTGACCACGATAGATTCGGCGGCCGTGGTCTGGCGGAGAAGGTCCGACGCGGACATGGCCGGCAAGCCTCGGGTGAACCTGGGGAACATGCTGGTCGGTGTGGTGGCCAAACAACCGCTGGTGCTGCCCCGGCTGGAGGATGCGTGGGAGCGCTGCTCGGCCTCCAACAAAGCGGCGATAGCGCAGTGCGTGTCTTTGAGCGAGACCGGCACCCGAGGTGTGGTCAGCCTGCGGCTGGCTCGCCGGGACGACTGCCCGCCCGACATCGCGAACCTGCTCCACGCGCGCTTCGGCGGTTAGGGCCCGAAGAGCCCGCCAGGCGCCGGGTGGCATGATCGAGCGGTGAAGATCCTCTCGATCCAGTCCGCTGTCGCGTATGGGCACGTGGGCAACTCGGCTGCCGTTTTTCCGCTCCAGCGCATTGGTGTGGAGGTGTTGCCGGTGTACACGGTGAACTTCTCCAACCACACCGGCTATGGGGCGTGGCGTGGGCCGCTGATCAGCCCGGACGACGTACGAGAGGTCCTGCAAGGCATTGAGGACCGGGGTGTCTTCCCGCAGATCGACGTGATCCTCTCGGGCTACCAGGGCGGTGAGGGGATCGCCGACGTCATCCTCGAGGCGGTGAAGCGGGTGAAGGCGGCGAACCCACGAGCGGTGTACTCCTGCGACCCCGTGATGGGCAACGCGAAGTCTGGGTGCTTCGTCGCGCCGGCCATTCCCGTGCTCCTGCGTGACCGGGTGGTTCCGGCCGCCGACATCATCACGCCCAACCAGTTCGAGCTGGGCTTCCTGACCGGCACGGAGCCTGACACCCTCGAGTCCACGCTCGCATCGGTGGAGCTCGTGCGCGCGACCGGGCCGCGGACGGTGCTCGTCACCAGCGTCGAGCGCCCGGACCGCGAGGACGGCACGATCGAGATGCTGGCTGTCGACGACAGCGGTGCGTGGCTCGTGCAGACGCCGTACATCCCGATGAAGGCGAACGGTTCGGGCGACGTGACCGCCGCCCTCTTCACGGCGCACTACCGGCGTACGGGTGATCTCGCGGATGCCCTCGCCCGGACGACGTCGAGCGTCTTCGACCTGCTCACCCGCACCCACGAGTCGGGCGAGCGCGAGCTGCAGCTCGTTGAGTCCCAGGACGCGTACGCCAACCCCCGGATGCAGTTCACCTCGCAACGCGTCGCCTGACAACCCGAGCTAGGTCACCAGCCCGGCGGCCTCTTCGATGGTGTCGACCAGGCGGATGGACGAGGCCATCGGGCGGCCCTCGGAGAGGCTTTCGAGGAGCGGCCAGACGGGGAGCTTGGCCGTCCAGTACTCGACGCCCACCAGGATCATCGGGATCTGGGTGGCGGCGTCGCCGTAGTAGTTCGGGGTGACGGCCTGGAAGATCTCCTGGATGGTGCCGGCCGCCCCGGGGAGGTAGATGATGCCGCCGCGGGCCCGGCTGAGCAGGACGTCTTCGCGCAGGGCGTTGGAGAAGTACTTCGCGATCGAGGTCGCGAACACGTTCGGCGGCTCGTGGCCGTAGAACCAGGTCGGGATCGAGACTCCGCCGTCGCCGGGGAAGTCGCGGCGTACGTCGAGGCCGGTGGAGGCCCAGTCCGCGATCGACGGGCGGAAGGAAGGGGCAGCGGCGAGACCCGAAAGAGCCGCCTCAGCCGCGGCATCGTCGTACGAGGACAGGCTGGAGCCCAGGTTCGCGGCCTCCATCGCGCCGGGTCCGCCGCCGGTGGCGACCGTCAGGCCGGCGCGGGCGAGCGTGCGGCCGAGCAGGACGGCTGACCGGTACGCCGGGTCGGTGCGCGCGATCCCGTGGCCGCCCATCACGCCGATCCACGGTTTGTCGTCGGGGAGCTCGTGCAGGGCATCGGCGATCGAGTGGTCGTGCAGTGCGGCCGCCAGCGTCCGGCCGGTGTCGCCCTGCTCGTCGTGCTGCCGCGACCAGGCGTAGATCTGCGCATCAGGTGTCGCCTCGTACCCCGACGACAAATGAGCGTAGAGCTCCTCGGCGGCGTACAGGGTGCCGCGGTACGGGTCGAACGGCAGCTCCGGGATCGCGGGGAAGATCAGCCCGCCGCCGTCGCGGATCCAGGCCGCGGCGGTCTCCTCCAGCGCACAACCCAGGAAGAGCGAACCGGCCGGCGACAACCTGAGGAGCACCTGTGTGCGCTCCGTGAGGTTCACCGACTGCACCCGCCAGCCACCCATCGCGCTGGCTCCGGCAGCAATCACCTGGTCGAACTGCTCCAGAGACTCGATATCCAGGTGCGGGATGCTCGGCGTCGTCACCCACAGCACCCTAAGTCACCGGCAGGCCGCTAGCGGACAGCTGCGTGATGCGGTATTGCTAGGACATGACACATGCGGAGCTGTGGGAACGTCACCGGGCCGTCATGCCGGACTGGCTCGCGTTGTACTACGACCAGCCGATCGAGATCGTCAAGGGCACCGGCCGCCGGGTCACCGACGGCGAGGGCAAGGAGTACCTGGACTTCTTCGCCGGCATCCTGACCAACGCGATCGGCTACGACATCGCGGAGATCTCCGACGCGGTGCGCGAGCAACTGGCCACCGGGATCGCGCACACCTCGACGGTGTACCTGATCCGGCGGCAGATCGAGCTGGCCGAGCAGATCGCCGAGCTGTCCGGCATCCCGGACGCCAAGGTCTTCTTCACCAACTCCGGCACCGAGGCGAACGAGGCGGCCCTGCTGTTCGCCACCCAGAAGCGCCGCTCCAACCAAGTGCTGGCGATGCGCAACTCGTACCACGGCCGCGGCTTCGGCACGGTCGCCATCACCGGCAACCGGGGCTGGTCGGCGAGCAGCCTGTCACCGGTCAACGTGCAGTACGTGCAGGGCGCCTACCGGTACCGCAGCCCCTTCAAGGACCTGCCGGACGCGGAGTACATCAAGGTCTGCGTCGACGACCTTCGCAACGTCATCGAGACCGGTACTGCGGGTGACGTCGCCTGCCTGATCGTGGAGCCGATCCAGGGCGTCGGTGGCTTCTCCTCACCGCCCGACGGTCTGTACGCCGCGTTCAAGGAGGTGCTCGACGAGTTCGGCATCCTCTTCATCTCCGACGAGGTGCAGACCGGCTGGGGCCGGACCGGCGACCACTTCTGGGGCATCCAGGCACACGGCGTCGTACCGGACGCGATGACGTTCGCCAAGGGGCTCGGCAACGGCTTCGCGATCGGCGGGGTGGTGGCCCGGCCGGAGCTGATGGACAGCCTGAGCGCGAACTCGCTGTCGACCTTCGGCGGCAATCCGATCTCGACCACCGCGGCGAAGGCGACGCTGGACTACATCGCCGACAACGACCTGCAGGCCAACGCCGCCAAGCGCGGCGCGCAGCTGATGGACGGCCTGCGCGGGATCTCGGAGGAGTTCCCCGAGCTGGGCGATGTCCGCGGCAAGGGCCTGATGCTCGCCGCTGAACTGGTCGATCCAGCCAACGGCAAGCCCGACGCCCCCACTACGGTCAAACTCCAGCAGGAGGCGAAGGACCGCGGTCTCCTGATCGGCAAGGGCGGCCTCTACGGCAACGTCCTCCGGATGGCCCCACCCATGACACTGACCGAGGAAGAAGCCACCGAAGCCCTCGAAATCATGCGCGACTCCTTCAACACGTTGCGCTGAAGCAGCCGGTACTGCGGGCCCTCGCCGTGAGCGGGGGCCCGCAGCGCTTGTTACCGCACAGTGAGCGTGTACTTCGTGCGTACTGCGCGCGCGACGCGGGTGCGCGTCGATTGGTTCACCGGCGCGTGGGCAGGGCTCGACGAGCGGGTGGCGCTGCTCCTGGACGAGTACCGCGACCTGTTGCCGCTCACCAGCGAGCTGTCGCTGGTACTGGCCTCGTTGGCGGTTGCGCGGGGAGAGTGGGCCGAGGCGGAGGCGTACCTGGGTGCGACGGGTATCGACCAGCCGGCCGATGCGATCGCACAGATCGCGCTGGGCGGTTTCGGCGTACTCGGCTGGATGCAGCTTGCTCGTGGCGAGCTCGGTGCCGCGGTGGAGTCGGTGAATCGCGGTCTGGACCTCCTGCGGCGCAAGCAGGTGTGGTCGTGGGCAGGGGAGCTGACGCCGGCGGCAGTCGCCGTACTGCTCGCGGATGGGCGTGACGACGAAGTACGGAAGCTGCTGGGGGAGTTGGACGACTGCACGGTCGGGCTGGAGGCGCCGTTGGCGCGGGTGGCTCTGCAGTGCGGCCGTGCGCAGTTGGCGGAGAGCGATGGTGACTTCAGGAGCGCTGCGGCGCTTTATCGCGAGGTAGAGCTGCAGTACGAAGCACTGCCCGCGCCGTACTTCGCTGCTCTGGCGGCTGAGCGTGCTGTGCACTGCAGACTCGCCCTGCAAGAGCCGGGTGCCGCAGAGTGCCTCACTGCGCTTGCGGAGGTCTTCGATCAGCTCGGAGCCTCCAGAGACGCTGCCCGCTGCCGCCATGAACTGCGCAGCCACGGAGTCGCTGCGCCCTCGCGCAGAGGCCGACGGGGCTACGGCGCCGAGCTGTCTCCCCGCGAGCAGGAGGTCGCCCGCCTGCTCGGCCGCGGCCACACCAACCGGGAGATCGCCGACGTCCTCTTCCTGTCACCCCGCACGGTCGAGCAACATGTCGCGAAAGTCCTCCGCAAGCTGAACGCCAGTTCGCGTGCGGACCTGCTGAAGGTGAGCCGATGAACGAGCAACGGATCCTCGACAGTCACATCGCCGCGGTGAACGCCGTTGCCGCCGGGGGTGATGCCGAGCAGTTGGCGGCCGGGCTCACGCCCGACTGCACGATGACGTTCATGGGCATCCCGGTCGGTCCGTTCGAGGGCCGCGACGCGGTCGTCGCGGCGTACCGGGCGAACCCGCCGGACGATCAGGTCGTCGTACTCGACAGCAAGCTCGGCGAGGGCCGGGTCGAGGCGACCTACGCCTGGTTGGCCGATCCGGGCCGGCCCGCCGGTCGCGTCCTGCTGGAGCTGGAAGGTGACCTGGTGAAGACCTGGACGGTCGACTACTGGGCCTGATCGTGATCGGCGAGGACTTCCTCGATCACGCGCTGGTTGGTCGCCGCGCTGGAAGTGTCCTCGGCCAGGACGATCAGTGCCTTCCAGAGGGCCCAGCCACGGGCTCTCGCCCAGGTCGCGGCGTCCTGGTCGACAGTACGCCGGAAAGCTTCGCGGCTCTCACCGGAGAACATCGTCCAGGCGATCACCAGATCACACGCGGGATCACCGACCCCCGACGTACCGAAGTCGATGACCGCCGACAGCTTGCCGTCGACAACCAACAGGTTGCCGTGGGCAATATCCCCGTGGAACCACACCGGCGGCCGGTCCCAGGACGACCCGAGCGCCGCCTCCCACACAGCCGCAGCGCGCGCGGTGTCGACCTGTCCTTCCAGAGCAGCCAGCGCACGCCGGGTCTCTTCGTCGTAATGCACAGGAGGCGCACCCCGGTAGAAGCTGTGTGCCGCGGCTGCCGGCCCACCGGTCGCGTCGCAGCGCTGCAGTGCACGAATGAACTCCGCGACCGCCACGGCAAACCCTGGCAGATCGTCGATACGTTCCACAGCCGCTGTCTCGCCCTCTAGCCAGCGGCGTACAGACCAGTTGAAGGCATAGCCCTCACCAGGAACCCCCTTGCCCAGCACCTCAGGCACAGCGACAGGCAACTGTGGTGCCAGCCGCGGCAACCACTCGTTCTCCTTGTCCACAGCAGGCGCATACGACGCTGCCGTGGGCAACCGAACCGTCATGGCATCGCCCAGCTGATAGGTGCGGTTGTCCCATCCGTCCACCTTCACCGGCGCTACCGTCAGCTCGCTCCACTGCGGAAACTGCGCCTTCACCAGCCGCTTGACCAGCCCAGCATCGATCCCCGCGCGCCCGTCCGGCGTGCTGCTGCTCTCGATCATCCGGGCAGTCTCACGCCTGGACGGGCCGCCAGGCAAAGCAATTTCAGCTGTCGTCGGCTCCGGTGGCGCCGGCGCCACCGGCTTCGGTCACCGCGGGCAGGGTGGTGCCGGGGGCGATCTTACGGTTGCGGCGGGTGCGGCCTTCGAGGTAGCGGGCGAAGACCGAGAGCAGCGAGCACAGGCCGATGTAGATGATCGCCACGACCATGTACGTCGGGATGTAGGGGAAGCCGAACTCGAGCCGGCCGCCCATCTGCTTGGCGACGTACAGGAGTTCGTTGTAGGTGATGATGAAGCCGAGTGCGGTGTCCTTCAGCAGGACGACCAGCTGGCTGACGATGGCCGGCAGCATCGCGCGGACCGCCTGCGGCAGCAGGATCAGCCGGACCACCTGGTTCTTGCGCAGACCGGTCGCGTACGCCGCCTCGCGCTGGCCCTTCGGCACCGCGGCGATCCCGGCCCGGAAGACCTCCGCGAGGACCGAGCCGTTGTACAGCGTCAGGCCGAGCACCACGGCCCACATCGGCGAGATGCCGAGCTGGAACTGCAGCGAGCCGTAGTAGAAGAAGAACATCAGGATCAGCAGCGGGATCGCGCGGAAGAGCTCGACCACGAAGGTCGCCGGGACGCGCAGGATCTTGTGGTCGCTGATCCGGCCCGCCGCGAACACCGCCCCGAACAGGAACGCCAGCACGGCGGCGATGCCGGCCGCCTTCAGGGTGTTCAGCAGACCGGTGAGCAGCTGCTCCTGGATCGACTTGTACTGGAACTGCGCCCAGCGCCGGCCCTCGAACTGGCCGGTCTCGTTCAGCCGGTAGACGACCCAGCCGATCACGGCCAGCAGGATCACCACGACGACGACGTTGAGAATCCGGTTCCGCGCCCGGGCCCGCGGGCCCGGCACGTCGTACAACACCGCACTCATGCGGCCACCGCCGTCCGTCGCTCGGCCCACCGCTGCAGCATGACCAGGGGCATGATCAGAATCAGGAAGCCGACGGTGATCCAGACCAGGGTGAGCATCTGGTTCTGGCCGCGTTCGGCCATCACCGCCGGGATCGCGCCGGCCTCGAGCACCGAGAAGCCGGCCGCGATGGTGGTGTTCTTCAGCAGCGCGATCATCACACTCGTCAGCGGCGGCACGATGGCCCGGAAGGCCTGCGGCAGGACGACGATGCCGAGCACCTGCACGAACGTCATGCCGACCGCGCGGGCGGCCTCCGACTGGCCCGGTGAGACGGTGTTGATGCCCGACCGGACCACCTCACAGACGAAGGCCGACGTGTAGACGGTCAGCGCCACGACGGCCGACCAGAAGAAGTTGGGAAGGTTGAGGCCCGCCTTCGGCGCGCCGAAGACCAGGAACGCGAACACCAGCGTGAGCGGCGTGTTCCGCAGGGTGTTGACGTAGCCGGTGCCGATGGCACGCAGGGCCGGCACCGGGGAGACCCGGAACCCGGCCAGCACGGTCCCGATGGCCAGACTCAGCAGACCGGATATCACGAACAGCTTGATCGTGGTCCAGAAGCCGTCTCTGAACAGTTCCCAGTTTTCGGTGAGGACCGAGAGCATCGCGACCTTCCAGAGGAGGAGAGAAAAACAGTCAGGGCGACCCGCGGCGAGCCGGGGCCGCCCTGACCGGGTGGATCAGTACTTCTCGAGCGGCGGAGCGGTCGCGGCGGCGCCGGACTTGCCCAGCGTCTCGTCGTACAGCGCCTTCCAGGTGCCGTCGGCGAAGGAGGCCTCCAGGCCGGCGTTCACCTTGTCCCGCAGGGCCTTGTCGGCCAGCGGTACGCCGATGCCGTACTTCTCGGTGCTGAACGGCTTGCCGACCACCCGGAGCTCCTCCGGCGCGTTCGCCGCGTAGCCCTTGAGGATCGCGTCGTCGGTGGTGACCGCGTCGACCTTCTTGTCCAGCAGCTGGGAGACGCACTCGGAGTAGGTCTTGAACTCCGAGATGTTGCCCGGCTCGGTCAGGTTCTCGTCCTTGACCTTCTGGATCGGGGTCGAGCCGGTCGCCGAGCAGACCTTCTTGCCCTTCAGACCGGTCTTGCCGGCGTCCATCGAGGTGTCGTCCTTGCGGACCAGCAGGTCCTGACCGGCGATGAAGTACGGGCCGGCGAAGCCGACCAGACCCTTGCGCTTCTCGGTGATCGAATAGGTGCCGACGTAGTAGTCGATCTCACCACCGGCGATCGCGGTCTCGCGGTTCGCGGACGGGATCTCCTTGTACTCGATCTTGTCCGGGTCCATGCCGAGCTGGGCCGACACCATCCGGGCGATCTCGATGTCGAAGCCGCAGCGCTTGCCGTTGGCATCTTTGTAGCCCAGGTTCGGCTGGTCGGCCTTGACCCCGACGACGGCGTGGCCGCGCGACTTGATCTTGGTGAAGGTCGGGCTGCCGGCCACGTCCACGCCACTGGCCACGGTGAACTTGTGGAGCTCGCCGCAGGCGCCGGTGCTGCCGCCGGTGTCGCCACCCGCGGCGGGTGTGTCTTCCTTGCCACAGGCACCGACGGTCAGCGCGAGCGCTGCGACGCCAACGGTGGCGACGAGGTTGCGCATTCTCATTGGGGATCCCCTTCGTGTGTTTTTACTGCTGTTGCGGCCGGCCCACGGGCCGGCCGGGCGTCTCGTCAGTGCTTGAGGATCTTCCCGAGGAAGTCCTGCGCACGCCGGGAGGTCGGGTTGGTGAAGAAGGTCTCGGGGCTGGCCTCCTCGACGATCTCGCCGTCGGCCATGAACACCACCCGGTTGGCCGCGCTGCGCGCGAACCCCATCTCGTGGGTGACCACGACCATCGTCATGTTCTGCCGGGCCAGGTCGATCATCACCTCGAGGACCTCCTGGATCATCTCCGGGTCGAGTGCCGAGGTCGGCTCGTCGAACAGGATGACCTTCGGTTCCATCGCCAGTGCCCGCGCGATCGCGACCCGCTGCTGCTGACCGCCGGACAGCTGGGCCGGGTACTTCGACGCCTGGTTGGCGACCCCGACCCGCTCGAGCAGTTCCATCGCCCGCTGCTCGGCGGCCTTGGGATCGGTCTTGCGGACCTTCAGCGGGCCGAGCGTCACGTTCTGCAGGATCGTCTTGTGCGCGAACAGGTTGAACGACTGGAACACCATGCCGACGTCGGCGCGCAGCCGGGCCAGCGCCTTGCCCTCGCTGGGCAGCGGCTGGCCGTCCAGCGTGATGGTGCCGGAGTCGATCGGCTCGAGCCGGTTGATCGCCCGGCACAGGGTGGACTTGCCCGACCCCGACGGGCCGATCACGACCACGACCTCGCCACGGTTGATGGACAGGTTGATGTCCTTCAGCACGTGCAGGTCGCCGAAGTGCTTGTTCACACCTGTCAGGGCGACAAGACCTGTGGTCGTCACGGTGTCGACGGCAGAGGTTTCGCTCATGGCGAGAACCTAGCGGAGGCTGAGGGTGACTGCACGGATCCCCGGTTCCACGGTGGTAACGATCTGCTATCTCGCCGCGCAGGCCGTGACCGTGCGGTCACAGCCTGCTCGATTCTGGCCGTTAGTGTCCGGGACGGCCCGCTCCGCAGCAACCACCTGCAGCCAGACCGGTTGCTGCCGAGGGGCTCTTGACGGCTGCCTCCCCGTCGGCGAGCATGCGTTCACGCACGGCCGGGAGATGATCCGTCCCCGGGTGACCACGGTGTGGATACGCCGCGTGTTGATGATGTCCTTGAGCGGATCGCCGTCCAGTACGACGAGGTCCGCGATCTTGCGAGACTCCACCGAGCCCAGGTGGGCGCTCATCCCGAGGAACCCGGCCGGCTCGACAGTGGCGGAGTACAGGGCCTGCTGGGTGGTGGCGCCGGCCTTGACGAGGAGCTCGAGCTCGTCGTGCAGGGCGAATCCGGGCACCATGTACGGCGTACCGGTGTCCGTGCCGGCCAGGACGGGCACGCCATGGGCGAAGAGTTCGCGGACGAAACGCTGCCGGTACTCCCACATCTGCCGCTGGCGGGAGATCTCGGCGGCGGTTCGGTTGGCCTTGTAGAGCTGCTCGACCACGTACCCGTAGATAGCGATCGAGCCGGCGCTCAGGTACTTCAGCGTTGCCGGGTCCAGCCCGGTGTGGTCGGGCATGTCGAGCACGTTGTGCATGGTCAGCGTCGGGGCACCCGGGTCCGGTTGCGTCGCAGCGTGCCGAAGACGTCGGCCGCCCGGGACCGGCTGTACGTGTTCGCCGCGAGCCACTCGATCTGGTGCCACTGCCGGAACCAGGCGTTGTAGTCGCCGGCCCGGACCGAGATCGCCTGCACCATCCGGCGTACCTCGGACTCCCGGCTCGACACCGCCACGGCCAGCGCGTGGATGTGCTCGATGCTGCGCTGACCGGCGTTGCTGACCTCCTTGACCGCGACCTGGTCGGGCCCGTGGCCGTGCACGGTCAGCTGCTGCCGCCGCGCCTCGTCCAGCAGGGCCCGGTACGCCGCTGGGCTCACTCGCGAGTAGACCTTGACGAAATCGGCACCCTCCTTCTTCACCTGCCGTACCGCGGCGCGCGCACTGGCCTCGTCCGTGACGACCAGCACGTCGAGAAGGTCCGGATCCCACAGGGTTGGGTCGCCGTCGATGATCTGGCCGGCGACGATCATCCGCGGGCCGAGCAGCGTGCCGGCGTCGATCCCGGTCGCGCCAGTCGTAGAGCATCGGGTTCGTCCCGGCCATGTCACGGACCGTGGTCAACCCGTTGGCCAGGCAGAGCGGTGGTGTCACGCGCTCGTCGGTCGGGGAGTGCAGGTGCATGTCGGCCAGGCCGGGGATGACGAACTTGCCGGGCAGGTTGACCTCGACTGCACCGCGCGGAACGGGCAGGCGCCGGCCGACCCCGATGATCCGGTCCCCGCTGATCAGCACGGTCTGGTGCCGATGGCGCCGGCCGTTCGCGACGTCGATGACCGTGACGTCGGTCAGCGCGGTGATCCGGGTCGTGCCGATGGCCGCGAGCGGCTTGACGAACGCCGAGGCGGGCGAGGCGGCGATGGTGCCACCGGCAACCACAGCGGCTCCGGCGGCGGTACGGCCGAGGAACTGACGGCGGGAGCTGATTCATCCACCCTTGTGTCAGTGCTCGGGCGACGCCGATCCCAATCAGGGTAGGTAATCACTACCGCGTACCGCTGGCCCAGGCGGGGGTCAATCGATTGACCCAACTCGGCTAGCGTTTCAGTCTTGGCGTCTTGTCCTTCAGAACGTATTGTCCCAATGTGACTCCAGGGGGATCAAGCGATGGATGGCGCCGAGTGCTCGCGCTTGTTGATTTCAACAATGTTAATCCGTCAGTTAAGTCTGAATCGGAGATTCGTGACACGCTCGAGTTAGTTGGCTATCTAATTCGTAAAACGCTTCCAGTGAACCCAAAGGCTCTTTCGTCAGATGCCTGCGAGGTTGAATGCCGGCTCTATGACGGATGGGTTGATAAAACCGGCCGCTATATGGAAAAGTATAGACTAGTGCAACGATCGGTCTCATATCTCGCCGGCCTGGAGTCTGGGGTTCGGATCATTCCGACCGTGGTCACGAGCTTGGCATGCATGCCGTCTGCGCAACTCGTGGGCACGTATAAGAACTCCGCCCAAAAGATGGTGGATCAGATGTTGGCGCAAGATGCGCATCATTACGCGCACGGTGCCTACCATGACGGCATTTGCCTAATTGCGAACGATGATGACTATGTACCCGTCGCGTTGGCAACCGCCGTGCGGGGGAGCATGCCTATTAGATGGCTGAGAAAGAGGACGCTCGCCGAGAATGACTCTCATCTGCTCGGAGTAAATGTCCAATTGCTAAATGTCATCGAATGGGCGTAGATAATGACCGAGAATGAAGCGCTGCCCTTGCCCAATGAACTCGAATATCTATTGCGCGTAGATCTTGCGAGCTTCGCGGATCCCGGCTCGATAGTGCAAATTCAGGACCGCGATGGCGCCTGGGTGAGGGCCGCATGGGAGATGCAGGGTCAGAAGCGATCTGCTGATTTTGAGTTGCGAGGAGCGATTGACTTCAGTGAGGTAATGGTTCGCCGAGATGGAGTGATCTTTCGTATCGGTCGTTTCTCGCAGGTGCCGAAATGGCTGATTTGAGGAACCTTGCAAGTAATTTATTGGGTCGCCTTGGTGAAGTAAATGACTATGTATCGCCACAGGTTCTGATCGACGACCGCAATGGTGAACGCCTCTCAGGAAATGCAGAGGATATATTCCCCGCAGCGGTGCGGCCACTTGTCGACAAGACGAACTTGATCTTCGTCACGGCGTCCGCTGGAGTCGGGAAAACCAGCCTCCTCAGTCAGATGGTGAGAGGAAAGGCATCTGCGTACCGTGCGGCACTGACTGATCAACTCTGGATATATGTGGATGCTCAGGGACGGAGGCTTGCGAGACTTGACGATGCCGTCTCAGGGGATCTAGGCAAAGCGCGCGCACGATTTTCTTTCGATGCGGTGCCTACCTTGGTCAGGGTCGGCGCTCTAGTCTTAGTAGTCGATGGGTTCGATGAACTTCTGGGTGTGGCCGGAAGTTATGACGAATCTTTCAGTTCCCTGGCTAGCTTTCTCGATGGGTTGCGCGGCGGCGGTTGTGTAATAGCCGCGGCTCGAAGTGCTTACTATGAGCAAGAGTTTGTATCTCGGGTAAACTCTTCTATCGGTTTCCGGACCGAGGGGTGGGACCTTACTCGCGTGCAGCTCCAAGATTGGGACGTCGCAGAGCGCGCGCAGTACGTTGCATTGAGAACCGATGAAGCCGATTTCACAAGAGCATTGCATGACGAGTTCAATCTGCGGCTTGAGGCTGTTCTATCCGATGAACATTTGGGGAATCTCGCGGGGAATCCGTTCTTTGTAACAAGAACTGTTGAGTCCCTTCTCGCCTCGGAAGACTCGTTGGGTGACGGTCGCAATCTTCTAGAACAACTTGTGAACAGCTACTTGCGCCGTGAGTCCGAAGAGAAATTGCGTCAGCAGACCGGCCGGCCGGTTCTTTCGACGCCCCAGTTGGCCGCACTATTTGCTGAGATTGCGGAAGAAATCTGGCGGCAAGACGCCGTGGAGTTATCCAGGAGTAGCCTCCGAGAGTTGCTAAGTGTTTGGGGTGAGATCGAAGGGCTAGATCCTGAAGCGCAGCTTCTGGTTGCTGACCGCGGTCCCTATGCTGCTCTCCTCAAAAGCGGCGAATCCCGCGGAAGTGTGCGATTTGAGCATGATGTATATTACGCATATTTTTTGAGCGAACCTGTCGTTCAAATAGTTCGATCAGCGGATCGGTTCCGCGTCAGACAAGCATTGCGCCGAGGGCAGATGCCTGAGCTCGCGGCGAACCTCGCCGGTGTGAGGCTGGCCTCCGAGGCCTCGAGCGTGTTAAGTGTTTTGTCCGACGCAGGAGCGAGGGACGATGCGAACACTCCCCAGATTCGCAGGAATGCTGGCACTGTTGCGGCAGGTGTGATTAAGAGTCTGCAATCCTCTGAAGACGCGATGGATATTCGGAATCTGGACTTCATAGACGTATCATTTGTTGGAGTTGAACTGAGATCGGTTACACTGGTTGGGTGCGCCTTCATTAATGTCGACTTGCGGAATTGTATTCTCCAAGGCGAGGTTCGCGATCTGACATTGGATCGTATCTTGGTGGACCCAGCAACTACGATTCTGAGCCTTACGGGAATCCATTCTGAGGATGTCCGGGCGGTGAGCCTATCGGGTGTCGGGATAAATCGGATGGTGTATGAGCCGCTCGAGGTGGGGAAGATCATGGCTGCCTGCGGCTTGCTATCGGCGCAAAGCAATGCGGAACTTCGGGCGATCCCAGATGAGATTCTGACCATTCTGGAAGAATTAGTAGGTGTCTACTCGAGAACTAACTTCTTCACCGAGGCAGATGAAACCGGACCGATCCTTCGTCTGACCTCTAATTGGGATTGGCCTAAAGTCCGAGAGTTGATGGTTAAAAACGGCGTTATGGTGAAGGAGAAGCGGCAGGCTTCAGGGCGCAAAGAGTTCCTGCGAATTCGACTGAATCCGGCGCTCCTGCTGATAGGGCGTGATCGCCGCGCAGAGGTTCCAGACTCTGTCCGAAGCCTATGGGTGGATCTGGAGAACGAATTTGGAACGTCGTGATCTTTTTGGATGGGATACTACTAAAGATAGCCTCGCTATAGGCGGCTGCCAGTCGTCAGGTATCGTCGGTGCTGTTATGCGTACCTATGAAGTCCGCACCTACGGGTGCCAGATGAACGTCCACGACTCCGAGCGGCTGCGCGGGCTGCTGGAGGATGCGGGCTATGTCCGTGCGCCCGAGGGGGACCAGGCCGACGTCGTCGTCTTCAACACCTGCGCCGTGCGCGAGAACGCCGACAACAAGCTGTACGGCAACCTCGGGCACCTGGCGCCGGTGAAGGCGAAGAAGCCGGGGATGCAGATCGCCGTCGGCGGCTGCCTGGCGCAGAAGGACAAGGCCACCATCACCAAGAAGGCGCCCTGGGTGGACGTCGTCTTCGGCACCCACAACATCGGCTCGCTGCCGGTGCTGCTGGAGCGGGCCCGGATCGCCGAGGAGTCGCAGGTCGAGATCCTCGAGTCGCTCGACGTCTTCCCGTCGACGCTGCCGACCCGGCGCGAGTCGCCGTACTCCGCCTGGGTGTCGGTCAGTGTCGGCTGCAACAACACCTGCACGTTCTGCATCGTGCCCGCGCTGCGCGGCCGGGAGAAGGACCGCCGGCCCGGTGACGTGCTCGCCGAGGTCGAGGCGCTGGTCGCCGAGGGCGTGCTCGAGGTGACGCTGCTCGGCCAGAACGTGAACTCCTACGGGGTCGAGTTCGGCGACCGG
This sequence comes from Kribbella sp. CA-294648, assembly GCF_050943845.1. NCBI lineage: Bacteria > Bacillati > Actinomycetota > Actinomycetes > Propionibacteriales > Kribbellaceae > Kribbella > Kribbella sp. CA-294648. The sequence goes on along the minus strand of NZ_CP191981.1, from coordinate 5,996,874 downwards.
TACGCGTTCTCCAAGCTGCTCCGGGCCTGCGGTCAGATCGACGGCCTGGAGCGGGTCCGGTTCACCTCGCCGCACCCGCGTGACTTCACCGCGGACGTGATCGAGGCGATGGCCGAGACCCCGAACGTGATGCCCTCGCTGCACATGCCGCTGCAGTCGGGCTCCGACCAGATCCTCAAGACGATGCGCCGGTCCTACCGCCGCGACCGCTACCTGAAGATCATCGAGGACGTCCGCGCCGCGATGCCGGACGCCGCGATCACCACCGACATCATCGTCGGCTTCCCCGGGGAGACCGAAGAGGATTTCCAGGGCACGCTCGACGTGGTCCGCGCGGCCCGGTTCGCCGGCGCCTTCACCTTCCAGTACTCGAAGCGGCCCGGTACGCCGGCCGAGTCGATGGAGGACCAGGTACCGCGCGAGGTGGTCCAGGAGCGCTACGAGCGGTTGGTCGCGCTGCAGGACGACATGGCGTGGGCGGAGAACAAGCTGGTCGTCGGCCGTTCCGTCGAGGTACTGGTCGCCGAGGGGGAGGGGCGCAAGGACGCCGCGACCCACCGCTTGTCCGGCCGGGCCCGCGACAACCGCCTCGTCCACTTCGCGCTGCCCGAGGGAGTCGAGAGGCCACGGCCGGGCGACATGGCAACCGTCGAGGTCACCTACGCAGCGCCCCACCACCTGGTCGCCGACGTCTTCGGTTCAGTACGCCGTACGCGCGCCGGCGACGCCTGGGAACGAGCCCAAGACGCCCCCACCCCGGTCGGCGCACCTGGCGTCATGCTCGGCATGCCCACGCTGAGCAAGCCCGCCCCGCTCGCGCCCGCAACCGGCGGCTGCCAGGTCAACTGACCTTGCCCCCGACCCCGGACCCCGCCGGGCTGCGGCTCCCCGAGGGAGCCGAGCCGTTCGCATCCGGACGCGATGCGGATGTCTACGCGGTCGACGATCAGTGGGTACTGCGCCGCTACCGCAACGGGCATCCGGTGTGGGACGAAGCGGAGTACATGCGGTGGGTGGCGAAGTACGACTATCCGGTGCCGGCCGTCCGTCAGGTCGACGGTCCGGACATGGTGATCGAGCGCCTGACCGGTTCGACCGTCGCCGAAGCCGGGATCGCCGGTGACCTCTCACCCGCGGAACTCGGCCTGATGCACGCCGACCTGCATCGCCGCCTGCACGCCATCCCCGCGCCGAGCGGCACGCCGGGTCAGGTCGTGGTGCACGGCGACCTGCACCCCGAGAACGTCATCCTGACCGCGTCCGGCCCGGTGGTCATCGACTGGCGCAACGCGACGGAGGGCACGGCGGAGTTCGACATCGCGATGACCGCCGTCATCTTCGCCCAGGTGGCTCTCGACCCCGCCTTCGCTTCTTTGTCCGGCCTGCTCCGAGAGTCGCTGTCGACCTACCTCGCCAACTCGATCGACCCGACTCCCGGCCTGGCTGCCGCCCTCGCCGCCCGGGCCGGCAACCCCACCCTCACCCCGGCCGAAAACGCGCTACTCCCAGCCCAAGCGGACCTCATCCGAACCCACGTACCGCACTAACCCGCCCCCGCCTCGCCCCCGCCCTCCGCCCCGCTGAAGCCGCACCTTGTGCACGGCCTGAGCGATTCTCGGCGGCGGATCCGCTCACGTCGTGCACAAAGTGCGGCTTTCAGGCGGTGAGCTTCGGCGTGCGCTTCGGGCGGTGCCGGTTTAGGCGTTGAGGAAGTGCTTGGGGGAGAGGGCGCGGTCGACGATGCGGAGTTCGCCGATGTGGCCGGCGAAGGTCTGCTCGATCGTGTTGGCGTAGTGGTTGGCGCCCAGCAGCCACGGGGCGCCGGTGGTGGCGAGGCCGTTCGACCGCGTCGCCGGGTTGCGGAGCAGCTCTGACGAGTCGATGTACAGCGTCGTACGGCGCCCGTCGTTGACCACCGCGAGATGGAACCAGCGACCCGCGATCTCCTCGTGTCCCCAGTTGGTGAAGGTGTCGTTCTGGTCGAGCGGGTAGACGGCCCACTGCAGTTGCCGCCCACCGGAGAAGGCCAGGTTGACGACTGGCTCGGACGTGTCGCCGCCGGTCTTGCCCGCATCGGCTCCCGTACCGAGCCGGCTGAGCAGCCCTTCCCACGAGTGGTCGAGCCCGTCGTCGGCCAGCTTCACGAAAGCCTCGATGGTGTAGCCGCCCTGGAACGTGAGCCGGTTCAGCGGTGCGTTGTCGGCCGTCCGCAGGTAGCCGCCGCGAGCCGGCTTCTTGCGACCACCGAACACCCAGCTCGCGTGGCCCGGCTGATCCGGGTGGTGCTCGGCGCTGGCCCGGAGGCTGTCGGCGGGGGAGCCGGGCAGCAGCACAGACGTCAGGTCGTTGCCGTGTCCCGAATGGTCGACGACCCGCGAGCCGACGGGCCCGTCCAACCGCCAGTACGCGACGGTCCCGGGGATCACCAACTCCCGTGCCGGGCGAGCGGGCCGCAGAGGCTCCGGGGCGAACCCGGCGAAGCGGGTGCTGAAGTCGATCGGCACGCTGAACCGGTCGACGTCGCCGGTGAGCTCGATCTCGCCCTCGGCCAGCGGGCTGCGCCGGGCCGGGTTCTGCGCCAGGATCCACGGGTTGATCGTCTCGACGTCGATCGTGTCGCGGGCCAGGTCGAAGTGGTAGAGGCGGACCATGCCGCCACCGCCGTAGTACCGGTCCTGGTAGTTCGTGAGGTGCAGGTGGACGTCGTGGCCGGCCGCGTTCCTGCGGACCGTCCGGCCGGACGGCCAGAAGTGGCCGTTCAGGGTGAGGAAGATCTGGTCGTTGCCTTCGACAAGCTGTTTCCAGACCCGGTCGCCGTGCTCGGAGAACTGCGCGACGCCGTCCCCGTCGTCGGCGTGCACGAGGTCGTGGGTGGTCAGGATCACCGGCAGTCGTGGGTGTTGCGCGATCACCTTGCGGGCCCAGGCGAAGCCCGCGTCGGAGGGCCGCCAGTCCATTGCCAGCAGCAACCATTGCCGGCCGCCCGCGCGGAACACGTGGTAGGAGTTGTACCCGTCCGGCGTCGATCCGGCGTACGTGCTCATCCGCCGGAACCGTTGCGGCCCGAACACCCGCAGGTACGGCGAATCGCCGCGCTGGTCGTCCAAGCTCCCGTCGATGTCGTGGTTGCCGGCCAGCACGCTGTACGGCATCCGGGCCCGGTCCAGTACTGCGAACACCGGGTCGGCCTGGGCGAACTCGCTCGCCTGCGCGTTCTCGACCACGTCACCCAGGTGCGCGGTGAAGACGATGTTGTCCACCCCGCGCCGCTCGACCAGGTACTCGAAGGTCGCGGCCAGCGGCGCCGCGTCCCCACGATCGAGATCGAACAGGTACTGCGTGTCCGGTACGACGGCCAGCGTGAACCGCGGATTCTCCGGATCCGGCCGGCCACCGGAGCGAGCAACCGCAGCGGCAGAATCAACCGCGGCCGAAGCAGCCGGTACTCCGGTCACCGCGGACCCGACGGCCGCGCCCGCTCCGAGAACTCCCGCCTGAAGGATCCGCCGCCTGCTGGTGCCCTGCTCGCCCATCGGTGTGCCTCCGCGCTCCAACCGCCAGGTGCCTCACGCCCCGGCGCATCGACGGCACTCTAGGGCGGCAACCGCCTCGCCCTGTGAACACGAGAAGAACTACTGGAAACCGTGCGCGATCACCGGCGGGATACTGCCGTCCCGCAGCCCGTTCAGCACCCGCAACTCGTGCGGTACGACAGGATCGGGCAATGCGTCCAGCGAGAACCAGCCGAGCCCCGACGCCTTGCCGGGCTCCATCAACCGGGGCTCGCCGGCGAAGCGGGTGGCGGTGAAGAAGAAGTCGACCCGCTCGTCGATCGGCAGCCCGTTGCCGCCGGTGCGGTGCATCGCGGTGACCGGCGTCAGGTCGGCCGGGTCGATCTCCACCCCGACCTCCTCGCGGACCTCCCGGATCGCCGCCGCCAGCACGGACTCGTCCTTCTCGACGTGCCCGGCCGGCACCGCCCAGAAGCCGTCCATGTAGCCGGTGCCGGCCCGGAGCAGCAACAGCACCTGGTCGCCGCGCCGCAAGGCCACATAGGCAGCGGGTATCACCTGAAACCGATCCATGTCGGCCAACCCTAGGTGTCGCGACCGACAGCAAAGACCGAGGGCCGCAAGGGGAGTCCCCTTGCGGCCCTCGGCGGTGAGGCTGTGAAGCTCAGGCGGGCTTGTTCGGGTTGTTCGCGATGTCGTCGTCCTGCCCGTCCAGACCGTCGAGACGGTCCTTGGCGACGTCGACACCCTGGTCGATCTTGTCGCCGTACTTGCCGCCGGTCTTCTCGTCAACGAAGTCGCCGGCCTTGTCGAGTCCTCCGCCGACCTTGTCGCCGTGCTGGTCGACGACGTCGCCGGCCTTGTCCTTGAGGTCCTCGGCCTTGCCCTTGAACTTGTCGAAGATGCCCATCTCGGGGGCTCCCATTCCTAGCGTAGTGAACTACTTACAGACAGCTAGCGGTGATCTTCCCACCAACAGGGCCCCAGGTGTGGGAGGTGATCAGCTTCCGTCGCCGGTGGTCCCGCCCTCGACGTCGCCACCGCTTTCCACGTCGCCACCGGACTCGACATCGCCACCGGACTCGACGTCGCCGCCCGACTCGACATCGCCGCCCGACTCCACGTCGCCGCCGGAGTCGGTGCCGCCGCCGCCCTTGAGTCCTTCGGCCGTGCTGTCGCCCTGGTCAAAAGCTTCCTTGGCGGCGTCGGCGCCTTCTTCGAACTGGTTCGTCACGAAATGTTCCTCCCGAGTCGGTGCTGCGCTGTGTTCGGCCCCCCGAATCGCCAATGCGGTCCGGACCGTAACTCTTGCCCCTGTTCCTACCGAACTCAGGGGGTCACCACAACCCCGGCCGGTCTTCTTTGTCCCAGAGTTCACGCCGCCCTGCGGTGGGCCCCGGCCGCACTGTCACACTAAGGAGATGGTCGAGTCACTCGTCGTCGCCGTCGTCGGTCCCACGGCGGCCGGAAAGTCCGACCTGTCGGTTGCTTTGTGCAAGCAGTTGCCGGGCGAGGTGGTGAACGCCGACGCGATGCAGGTCTACCGCGGGATGGACGTCGGCACCGCCAAGATCACCCCGGCCGAGCGGGCCGGCGTGCCGCATCATCTGCTCGACATCCTGGACGTGACCCAGACCGCCACGGTGGCCGAGTTCCAGCATCTGGCCAGGACCGCTATTGACGACTGCCTGCGGCGTCAGGTGACTCCGGTGCTGGCCGGCGGTTCGGCGCTCTACATCCGCGCGATCCTCGACGACTTCGCCTTCCCGGGCACCGACCCCGCAGTACGGGAGCGCCTGGAGGCTGAGTTGGAGGAGCGCGGGTCCGGTGAAATGCATCGCCGCCTGGCCGAAGCCGACCCGGCTGCCGCCGAGCAGATCCTGCCGAGCAACGGCCGGCGGATCGTGCGTGCGCTCGAGGTCATCGAGATCACCGGCGGCCCGTACGTCGCGACGCTGCCCGAGCACCGCTATGTCTACCCCGGAGCCGTCCAGCTCGGACTCGACGTACCGCGGCCGGTGCTGGACGAGCGGATCGATCACCGGGTGGACCGGATGTTCGAGCAGGGCTTCGTCGCCGAGGTTGAAGACCTGCTGGGCAAGGGCTTGCTGGAGGGCCGTACTGCGAACCGCGCGCTCGGCTACTCGCAGGTGATCGCGTTGCTGCGGGGCGAACTGTCCGAGACCGAGGCACGGGAGCGAACCGCCCAGGCGACCCGCAGGTTCGCCCGGCGGCAGGACTCCTGGTTCCGCAAGGACCCCCGGATCACCTGGCTGCCTTGGGATGCCCCTGATCTTGTGGACCGAGCGTTGTCCGTAGTACGAGGCAACCAAGCCGCCACCGGCAACGTAGTCGAGGTGGAAGGCCTAGGGGCTGTCGATGCGAGGGGGTGACCGGGAGGCCGAGTTCCGCGAGTACCTGGTCGCGGATCGCACCAGGCTGATGAGAACGGCGATGTTGCTCACCGCGGGGGATGTGCACACCGCCGAGGATCTGGTCCAGACCGCCTGCACGCGCGTGTACGTGCACTGGCACCGGATCCGGCACGAGGGCGCCGGACCGTATGCGCACCGCATCCTGGTCAACGCCTTCCTGGACGAGCGCCGCCGGGCCGGCCGCCACCCCGAGGTGGTGACCGCCGAGACGTTCGAGCCGAGGCTGTCCGAGCAGACGGATCCGGTGGACACACTGGCCGTCCGCAAGGCGCTGCTGGAGCTCGCGCCGCGGCAGCGGGCCGTCCTGGTGCTGCGGTACTTCGAGGACCTCGACGTGGCGAGCTGCGCCCGGGTCCTGGAGTGCACCGAGGGCACCGTGAAGAGCCAGACCGCGAAAGCGCTGAAACGACTGAAGGACCTGATGGCCGAGGATCCGGCCACCGATCCCGCGACGGGGAGTAGCTGAGAAGTGGACGACGTGAAGGCTCTGCTGACGGAGTTCGCCGACCGTGCGGTCGACGGCCTGCCGCCGGCGGACATGGAGGCGGACGTGGCGCGGGGCCGTCGCGCGCTGCGCCGGATCAGGGCGCGCCGCCGGGTCACCGGCGTCCTGTGCATCGCCGCGGCCACGACCGCCGTGCTCGCCGTGGGCAACCAGGTCAACTGGGGGGACCCGGGGAAGTCGCAGGTGGCCGGTGGCCCTGCGGAGACTCCGTCGGCGGCCGCCAGCTCAGAGCCGGAGTCCGTTGCCACCCCGATGTTGGCCGGCCCGAGCCCGCAGACCGAAGGCACCGTCTCCCTGTATTCCGCCGGTGCCGTCTCGCTGGTCGCCAACAAGGCGGCCTGGAGCAACATCGACTGCTCACTCGCCCCACTGGGCTGGGCCCCGCAAGGGACGACCGGCGGGGACCACGTCCTGCTGGCACCGCCGAACGTACGCACCGCCGATCTCAAGCCGGGCAGCGGACTGGAGTTGCGGGCCCTGCCCCAGGCGCGAAGCCTGCAGGCCACCAGGGCGACCCAGGAGTCCGGCAAGGTGTTCCACTTCGGCACCGCCGACGGCCGTGCGGCCGGCCAGGTGATGCTCGGCCAGCGCTGGCTGCTGGTCCAGCTGCCGGCCGGAACCAAGGAGTGGAACGACGACCTGCTGCGCCGCTTCCTGGCGTCCTGCCAGGTCAAGTGAGGCTGCTGACGCGCCAGAACTGGCGTAGTCGCCGCTGAGGAGGTAGGCAGGGCCTGTCCCTGTACGCCGATCCAGCGGAGGACCCGTGACTTCGAAACGCCTGGCCGCCAGCCTGACAGCGGGTGCGCTCGTCCTGGCCGGCCTGACCGCGAGCACCGCCACGGCTGCGACCGCCACCCAGAGCGAGACGCAGACCAGTAACCGCGCCCCGCGGCCTCCCGCCAAGCACGCCACCGCGATCGGCTTCGGTGGCGCTGTCGCGTCCGTCGACCCCGACGCCACCAATATCGGCCTGTCCGTACTGCGCCGTGGCGGCAACGCCGTCGACGCGGCCGTCGCGACCGCGGCCGCGCTCGGCGTGACCGAGCCGTACTCCGCCGGGATCGGCGGTGGCGGCTACTTCGTCTACTACAGCGCCAAGCACCGCAAGGTCTACACGATCGACGGCCGCGAGACCGCGCCCGCGACGATGCCGACCGATGCCTTCATCAACCCCGCCACGGGCCAGCCGTACACCTTCACGCCCGACCTGGTCACCTCCGGCGTCTCGGTCGGTGTCCCCGGCACGCTGGCGACCTGGAACTCGGCGCTGTCCTCCTGGGGCACGCTGTCGCTGGGCAAGGCGCTGAAGCCGGCCGCGCGACTGGCCGATCGTGGCTTCGTCGTCGACCAGACCTTCCGCAACCAGACGCTCGACAACAAGACCCGCTTCGCGGCGATCACGCCGACCGCCAAGCTGTTCCTGCCGAACGGCGACGCGCCCGTCGTCGGGACGGTGTTCCGGAACAAGGAGCTCGCCAAGACCTACGAGCTGATCGGCAAGAAGGGCCCGTCGGCCTTCTACACCGGCCCGCTGGCGAAGGAGATCGAGGCGACCGTCAAGGCTCCGCCGAAGGCCCCGGGTACCACCTTGCCGGTGATGCCCGGCTACCTGACGACGGCCGACCTGGCGAAGTACAAGGTGCTCCGGCAGGACCCGACGAAGGTCCAGTACAACGGTCTCGACGTCTACGGGATGGCACCGTCCTCCTCCGGCGGTACGACGGTCGGTGAGGCCCTCAACATCCTGACGCCGCAGCGGATCTCGAAGCAGAGCACCCCGCAGGCGTTGCATACCTACCTCGAGGCGTCGGCACTGTCGTTCGCCGATCGGGGCGCGTACGTCGGTGACCCGGCGTTCGTGAACGTGCCGACCAAGGAGCTGCTGTCGAAGGGATTCGGCGCCGAGCGGTCCTGCCTGATCGACCCCGCCAAGGCTGCGGTCAAGCCGGTGAAGGCCGGCTCGCCGGATGGTTCGTACACCCCGTGCGCTCCGAGCGTCGCGACCGAGGAAAGGCCTGACACGGAAGGCGTGTCGACCACGCACCTGGTCGCCGCGGACAAGTGGGGCAACGTCGTCTCGTACACGCTGACGATCGAGCAGACCGGCGGCAGCGGGATCACCGTCCCGGGCCGTGGCTTCCTGCTGAACAACGAGTTGACCGACTTCTCGACGGTCTACGACCCGGCCGACCCGAACCGGATCCAGCCCGGCAAGCGGCCGCGGTCGTCGATGTCGCCCACGATCGTGCTCAAGCACGGCAAGCCGTTCCTCGCGCTCGGCTCGCCGGGTGGTTCGACGATCATCACGACCGTCCTGCAGACGCTGACCAACCGGCTCGACCGGGGGATGACGCTGCCGCAGGCCGTGGCCGCGCCGCGCGCGTCACAGCGCAACACGGCCAACGTCACCGCCGAACCGCCGTTCATCACTGCCTACGAGAAGGCTCTGCTGCCCTACGGCCACAAGCTGGTGCCTTCGGGTGACGCCTTCACCTCAGCCGCCGAGATCGGCGCGGTCGCGGCGCTGGAGGTACTGCCGGGCGGTGGCTATCTCGCCGCGGCCGAGCCAAAGCGCCGAGGTGGCGGTGCGGCCGGCACGGTTTACCAACTCTGGCCGCGCTAGCCGCGTTTCAGGCGCTTAGGAGCATCCGGTAGCGGCGGCGGCTCGACCGGCGGTGTCTCGGCACCGCCGGCATCGAGCCAGCCGTCGTACTCCGCAACCAGCGCCTCCAGTACTGCGCTATCGGCTCCGGCCGTGATGAGGACCATCCACGGGTGGTCCTCATCGTCGTCCTCGCCCTGGAACCGGCCTCGCCGGACGACGCCGCCGAGCCGCTCCGCGACCTCCTCCGCGTCCTCCTGCTCCCAGAAGTACGCCACCAGTTCGTCTGCCATGGGCAAACCGTACGATTCCCCCATGAGCACCGGCACCTTTCCCTGGCTGAAGGGGCACGGCACGGAGAACGACTTCGTGCTGCTGCCCGACCCCGACGGGAGCGTGCACGGCGACCTCGACGCCGCCCTGGTCCGCTTCCTCTGCGACCGGTACGCCGGAATCGGTGCCGACGGCGTCCTGCGCGTCATCGAGGGAGCCCAGCAGTCGTACGTCGAGGACGGCGGCGACTGGTTCATGGACTACCGCAACGCCGACGGGTCGGTCGCCGAGATGTGCGGCAACGGCATCCGCGTCTTCGCCCGGTACCTGCAGGAGGCCGGGCTGACCGGTGACAAGCCGGTCCGGGTCGGCACCCGCGCCGGCGTGAAGGAGATCGTCTTCAACGACGACGGCACGATCACCGCCGACATGGGCGAGCCGAGCTTTCCTGGTCCGGCCGGCATCGTGGTCGAGGCGAACGGCCACCAGTGGCCCGCCCTGCACGTCGACATGGGCAACCCGCACGCCGTCGCCTTCGTGGACAGCCTGACCGAGCCCGGCTGGCTGGTCGAGCAGCCCGGCTGGTCCCCGCTGGAGGCCTTCCCTCACGGGGTGAACGTGGAGTTCGTCGTCCGCAACGGCCCGAACGAGGTGGCGATGCGGGTGCATGAGCGGGGCGCGGGGGAGACCCGCTCCTGCGGCACCGGCACGTGCGCCGTGGCCGTGGCGTCCACCCGGGCCGCTCGCCAGAGCCTGCCGGTCACGTACCGGGTCGTAGTACCGGGGGGTGTTGTGTCGGTCACTTGGCGTGAGGACAATCATCTCGAACTCACCGGACCGGCCGTTGTGCACGCTCGCGGCGAGTTCGACCGGGCCTGGTTGCCGGCCTGACGGCGCCGTTTGCCCGCCGGAAGGGGAATTCGGCGGGGCTCGTGGTCGTTGGACAGGAAATCGGGTCGCCTGTGGGGGTGAGCCGTGCCACGATGGAAGGTATATGACGACCCATTCGAATGCATACGAAGAGACCGACGTCGACCTCGACCTGATCCAGGACGACGTGCTCGACGACGAGGAGTCTTCGTCGGGTTACGACCGAGAGCTGACCACCGAGGGCCTGGAGCTCGAGGAACGCCAGGCGCTGCGGCGCGTGGTCGGGATGTCGACCGAGCTGACGGACATCAGCGAGGTCGAGTACCGCAAGCTGCTGCTGGAGCGCGTGCTGCTGGTCGGCGTGTGGACCGACGGCAGCGCCGAGGACGCCGAGAACTCGCTGGCCGAGCTGAAGTTGCTCGCCGAGACCGCCGGTTCGGAGGTGCTCGACGGGGTGATCCAGCGGCGCAAGAAGCCGGACCCGGCCACCTACATCGGTAGCGGCAAGGTGTCCGACCTGCGCAACCTGGTCGCCGCGCTCGGCGCCGACACGGTGATCGCCGACGGTGAGCTCGCGCCGGCCCAGCTGCGCAACCTGGAAGACAGGCTGAAGGTCAAGGTGGTCGACCGGACCGCGCTGATCCTGGACATCTTCGCCCAGCACGCGAAGAGCAAGGAAGGCAAGGCCCAGGTCGAGCTGGCCCAGCTGCAGTACATGAAGCAGCGCCTGCGTGGTTGGGGTGGCAACCTGTCCCGCCAGGCCGGTGGCCGGGTCGGTGCGGCTGGTGGCGGTATCGGTGGTCGTGGTCCTGGTGAAACCAAGATCGAGACCGACCGGCGCCGGATCAACACCAAGATCTCCAAGCTGCGCCGGGAACTGAAGGAGCTGAAGGGCACCCGCTCGACGATGCGCCAGGAGCGTCGCCGGCACTCGATCCCGTCGGTCGCGATCGCCGGGTACACGAACGCGGGCAAGTCCTCGCTGCTGAACCGGATGACGAACGCCGGGGTGCTGGTCGAGAACGCGTTGTTCGCGACCCTGGACCCGACCACCCGGCGGACCACCACGTCGGACGGCCGGGTCTACACCTTCACCGACACCGTCGGGTTCGTCCGGCACCTGCCGCACGACATCGTCGAGGCGTTCCGCTCGACGCTGGAGGAGGTCGCGGACGCCGACCTGCTGCTGCACGTGGTGGACGGCTCGCATCCGGACCCGATCGCCCAGATCAACGCGGTCCGCGAGGTGCTCAGCGAGATCGGTGCCTCCGACGTCCCGGAGATCATCGTGATCAACAAGGGCGACGTGGCCGACCCGATGGCGCTGGCGCCGATCCTGCACCGGGAGACCGGCGCGATCGTGGTGTCCGCGCACACCGGCGAAGGCATCGACAAACTGCGCGCGCTGGTCGAGGCAGCCCTGCCGAGCCCGGACGTCGCCGTCGACCTGCTGCTGCCCTACGACCGGGGCGACCTGATGTCCCGGATCCACTCCGAGGGCGCGGTGGACCAGCTCGAACACACCGCCGACGGCACCAGGCTCACCGCCCGGGTCCACGCGGACCTGGCCGGCGACCTGACCCCGTACGCCGTCACCGCCTGACCCAAGCACGACCGACAGCCCGGGAACTTGTTGTTCCCGGGCTGTTCCACGTCCCCCCAAGAATGGCGAGGTTCTGCATGCAAGCGGAAGAGACCCGGCAGGCGGTGGCGGCGGCAACCTCTATCGCCTCGTCGTCAGGGCTGCAGGTTGATGATGCGGTCATTCTCAACAACTCCAACAAGCTCACCCTGCGGCTGCTGCCGGGTGATGTGCTGGCTCGGGTGGCGCCGGAGAACGAGCAGAACGCCGAGTTCGAGCTCGAGGTGGCTCAGCGGCTCGCCGAAGTCGGCAGTCCGGTGGCCGCGCTCGAGCCTCGGGTGGAGCCGCGGGCCTACGAGCTCGACGGGTTCGTGGTCACGCTGTGGACGTACTACGAAGCAGCTGGAGCGATCTTGCCGGCGGACTATGCCCGGGCCCTCGAGCTGCTCCATACCGGGATGCGCAAGGTCGAGGTCGCGACGCCGCACTTCACCGATCGGGTCGAGGAGGCGCTGCTGAGTCTGGCAGACCGTGACCACACTCCGGAGCTCGTCGAGGCGGATCGGGAAGTTCTGGCCGGCACTCTGCGACGCATGAGGCGAGCAATCGAAGAGCGGCAGCCGGCCGAGCAGTTGCTGCACGGCGAGCCGCATCCCGGCAATCTGCTCAATGCCCAGGGCGGTCCGGTGTTCATCGACCTGGAAACGTGCTGCCGCGGTCCGGTCGAGTTCGATCTCGCCCATGCGCCCGAGGAGATCGCCGAGCACTATCCAGGGCTCGATCGCGACCTGCTCCGCGAGTGCCGGATGCTGATGCTGGCCATCATCATCACCTGGCGCTGGGACCGGAACGACCAACTCCCGAACGGCCCCGGGCTGGCCGCCCAGTGGATGGGCGAACTGCGCGCCGCCCTCGACTCCACGCACTGACTCCGCGGCGGTCCAGGGCCGACGGGCAAAGGCCGGCGGCCCCGGGGAAACCCGGGGCCGCCGGTGTGTTCGGCAGGTCAGTTGCGGCTGGAGACCTTCACCTTCATGGAGGTGCCGTTGCGCGACTGGACCTTGATGTTGACGCCGTGGTTCGGCACCTTGACACCCGCGGAGGGCTGCTCGGGGTACCAATAGGTCTTGGAGTCGTTGAACGTCGGGACGCCCGCCTGGCCGCGGATGTAGCTCGGCTCGCCGTTCACGTGCAGTGAGAACGAGTCGGCCTTCTCCAGTCCGAACGGAGCGTCGTAGCCGCCGACCCGCGGGCGCCAGATGTCACCGTCGAGACGGTTGATCGGGACCGGGTGCGAGTCGATCGGAAGGACCAGGCCCTGTCCGGGGTGCTGGCTGGTGTTGTTGTTGCGCTGCGAGGTGTCCCAGTACCAGAGCAGCAGGCCGTCCTGGTACGGGAAGTGCTCCACCTTGTCGGGCAGCGTGCTGGCCCAGCCGAAGTTGTACGGGCCGGTCTTCAGGTGCTTGTCGTACGAGACGTAGTTGATGTGCGACGCGAGGTAGTAGTTGTCGTACTGCGTGGTGAGGGTGGAGCCGACCGAGCTGAAGCCGTTCAGCGTCCAGCCCTCCGGCGATGCCTCCGCACCGGACTCGAGCAGGGTGGTCGCGCCGTTGGTCACCTTGATGTCGTCCGCGTGGAAGCCGAAGCCGCCGGTGTTCGCGTCCGTGGTGTAGCGCAGCTGCAGACCGATCGTCTTGCCGGCGAAGGCCGACAGGTCGAAGGTGGCCGGCTTCCAGCCGTTGCTCTTGCCGTCGATGCCGTTGCCCTCGGCCGGGTTGGTGATCGAGCCGGGAATCGGCTTGTAGCCGGTCCCGTCGTTCACCTCGACGTAGGCATAGTCACAGGCGGTGGTGTCGCAGTCCTCGATGTCCCAGTTGGCCTGCATCGTCAGGGTCGACGTACCGGCCGGGAGGGCCAGCTGGCGGTTCATGGTGTGGGTGAACTCGTCGCCCTCACCGCTCCACCAGGACTTGGTGCCGGTGGCCGGCGGCTGCAGCGGGCTCTCCACCGACTTCTTCGGCAGGGTCACCACGATGCCCTGGGCCTTGGCCGTGTTGTACTCGTGCGGGCCGAGGTCGATCGTCCGGTCCTGGCCGGCCTTGACGATCTCGTAGTCCAGCCAACCGAGCTGGAGCTTGTCCCAGGCGCTGAGGTCGGCCGCCTGCTCGCCGATGCCGCCGTCGCTGGGCTTGCCGACCCGGCTCTGCGCCATCAGGCTCCACCAGTTGACGCCGTTCTCGATCGCGGGACCGGAGGTGTCGTAGTGGTCCGGCAGGCCGAGGTCGTGGCCGTACTCGTGCGCGAAGACACTGAGGCCGCCGTTTTCCGGCTGGATCGTGTAGTCGCCGACCCACACGCCGGTGTCGCCGATCTGGGCGCCACCGATCGGGTTGGTGGCCGGGCCGCCCGGGAAGCCGGCGTACCAGCGGTGCGACCAGATGGCGTCCTCACCCTGGTGCGGGTCGCCGTCGGCCTGGTCGCCGCCGGAGTGGACGATCTGGAAGTGGTCGATGTAGCCGTCCGGCTCGTTGAAGTTGCCGTTGCCGTTGTGGTCGTAGCGGTCCCACTGGTCGAACGTCTTCAGCTCGGCGGTGATCTGCGCCGTGGTGCGGCCGGCCGCCTTCTGGTCGGCGACCCACTGGTTCACCGAGTCCTGGACCAGGGCCCAGGTGTTGTTGCAGACGTTGCCGGCGCACGGGTAGCCGTTGGACCGGCCGTAGCGGGCCTCGTTGTACTTGACCTTGACCCAGTCGGTCACCGTCCCGTCGACGCTGTAGCGGCCGGAGGACTGCTTCTCGTAGTACTTCTTCACCGAGTTGCCGGGGCCGAAGTACATGTCCTTGTAGTGCTGGTGGTTGTAGTCGGCCTGCCACACGGTGGAGTTGTCCACCGACCGGTCCGGCGCGGGGATCGCGTTGTGCAGCGGTCCCTCGAAGGTGGCCGGGCCGGGCCAGTTCGGATCGGTGTCCTTGTCGGGATAGTTCGGGTGCCGCTCGTTGCCGAACTCGGCGAGGACGACGAAGATCCGGTCGGTCTTCGCGCGACTCAGCTCGACGTACTGATCGACCTTGACCGCCTTCTTGGCGGTCCGCTGTCCCTTGGCACCGGCGGTCTTGGTCTTGGTGCCGAGCTTGACCACCGTGCTGGCGCCGCGCTTCTCCGCCTTCGCGGTGCCGTTCAGGACCTTCGTCAGGGCTTCCTGACGAAGCTCACGGCGCTTGTCCTCCAGCGGGTTGGGCAACTCGTCCGAGGCCGGTGCCTCGTTCGGTGCCGGTGCGGCCGCCTCGGCCGCCGTGGCTGCTGCCTCGCTGGACGAAGCGGCGTTCCCGGCCGACATGTACGTCAGACCGAACGTCACCGCCAGTGCCAGGCTGAACAGCCCGGCAGATATTTTGCGCTTGCGCACGATTCCCTCCCTGCTACTGAAAACACACGCCGCGAGGGTGACGCAACGTGGTCATGGCTCCCCCGAGCGTTGACAATTGCCGCGACAGTACGGGGAAATCGGGCGGGGCTGAAGTGGTTCGGGAAAATTTTCCGGGCAACAGCGGGGAATCATTCGCGCACGCAATCAGTAAGACCACTCAACACACTGGAGTACGACAACGCAGCGTGCTGGTCACCCGCGTTGGCACACTGTGCGTCATGGAACCTCTCCGCGTTGACGCTGCGCGGTCACGCGGTGACGCGATCGACCTGATGCTGCCGCTGTGGCGCGCACTGGTGGTGTTCCGGGCGATCACCTGGGGCTTCGCCTGCTTCGGCGTCTGGAGTCGCTGGGACGGCATCCACCGGCCCTCCGGCGCGGTCGTCCAGCTGGCGGTGATGGGCGGGTGGACCGTCATTGTCTCGATCGGCTACAGCCGGCACTGGGGACGCCGCAACACCCGGCTCGCGTTCGCCGACCTGGTCGTCACTGTCGGTTGCATGTTCCTCACGCTGCTCGCACAGCCGCTGCTCGACATCCGAGCCGGCGCTTCGGTGCTGACCTCGGTCTGGGCGGCCGGACCGGTGCTTGCGCTCGGCATCTCCCGCGGCCGCGACGGCGGTCTGCTCGGCGCCGCGACGATCAGCCTGGCGCTGCTTTCACTGCGAGGCGTGGACAACGCGTCGAAGGTCCTGAGCAACGTCCAGTTGCTGCTCGTCGCCGGTCTGGTCGTCGGGTACGCCGCCACCGCGATGCGCCGGGCGACCAGCCGGCTGCGCGAGGCGATCGCCGCGGAGAGCGCGACCGCCGAGCGGTTGCGGCTCAGCCGCTCGATCCATGACGGCGTCCTGCAGGTACTCGCCCAGGTGCAGCGCCGTGGTCACGCGATCGGCGGCGAGGCGGTGGAGCTGGCGAAGCTGGCCGCCGAGCAAGAGGTTGCCTTGCGCACCTTGATGGCCACCCGGCCGGTCACCGGCGACCGCGGCCGGATCGATCTGTGCATGCTTTTGTTGCCCTTGGCAACGCCTCGGGTCGACGTCGTGGTACCGGCAGAAACGGTCCTGCTGCCGACGGCGAAGGCCACCGAACTGGTGGCCGTGGTGAAGGAGGCGTTGAGCAACGTGAGCAAGCACGCGGGACCTGAGGCGCGCGCCTGGGTGGTGGTCGAGGACCTCGGTACCGACGTACTGCTGTCGATCCGCGACGATGGAGTCGGAACGACGGCGGACCGGCTCGAGGTGGACCGGGCGGACGGGCACCTCGGGGTCAGCCAGTCGATCCGCGGCCGGATCGCTGATCTCGGCGGCACCGTTTCGGTCCGGACCGCCCCGGGCGAAGGCACAGAGTGGGAAATGAAGGTGAGCAAGGCATGACGACGCGAGTCATGATCGTCGACGACCATCCGATGTGGCGCGAGGGTGTTGCGCGGGATCTCGGCAGTCGGGGGTACGACGTCTGTGCGACCGCCTCGGATGTGGCGAGCGCGGTCCGGATCGCGTTGGCGACCAAGCCGGACGTGGTGGTGATGGACCTTCAGCTCGGCGACGGCTCCGGCGTGGACGCCACTCGGGAGATCACTGCGGCGCTCCCCGACACGAGGGTCCTGGTGTTGTCGGCCAGCGCCGAGCAGGCCGACGTACTGGCTGCCGTGAAGAACGGTGCCTCGGGGTATCTGGTCAAGTCGGCGTCACTGGACGAGTTCGACGACGCAGTGCGGCGTACTGCCGAAGGCGATGCAGTGTTCAGTGCAGGGCTCGCCGGGTTGCTGCTGGGGGAGTACCGGCGGCTGGGGGCTGGGCCGGAGGTGCCTCAGCTGACAGAGCGCGAGACGGAGGTACTGCGGCTGGTGGCCCGAGGGCTGACCGCTCGGCAGATCGCCACCAGGCTGGTGCTGTCGCACCGGACCGTCGAGAACCACGTGCAGAACACTTTGCGCAAGCTGCAGCTCCACAACCGGGCAGAGCTGGTCCGCTACGCGATAGAGAACGGCATAGACGAGGAGTAACGCACGTACGCCGTACCGGTTGGGGCGGAACCGGTACGGCGTACTCAGGCGGGTCTAGCGCTACCTACAGGCCGTTGGAGAACAGCAGCCGGTTCACCGTGCCACCGGTACCGCCGCCGCTGACCTTGTTCGGCGTGGCGTTGGTCTCGATGTACGACTTGACCGTCGCAGGCGAGGCCGAGGGGCTCGTCTGCAGGTAGAGGGCAGCGACGCCGGCAACGTGCGGCGTGGCCATCGAGGTGCCGTTGTAGGAACCGGTGGTGTTCCCGGGAAGCGTGGAGACGATCGCCGAGCCCGGTGCGTAGATGTCGACGCAGGACCCCGTGCTCGAGTACGACGCGCGTGCGTCGGTGCTGGTGCTCGCGGCCACCACCAGTGCGGTGGAGATCCGTCGCGGCAGCCGGTCGCACGAGTTGGCGCCGGTGTTGCCCGCGGACGCGGCCAGGAAGACGCCGGAGTTGATCATCGCGCGCAGCGAGTTCTCCAGCGTGGTGTTCCGGCTGAAGTTCCACGATGCGTTCGCGACCGCGGGCTTCACCGCGTTCCGGGTGACCCAATCGACGGCCGCGATCGCCGACGAGGCGGTGCCGCCACCGCTGCAGTTGAGCCACTTCACCCCGTGCAGCCGGACGTTCTTGGCCACGCCGTACGAGGTGGAGCCGATGGTGCCGGCGACGTGCGTGCCGTGGCCGTTGCAGTCGGTGTTGTTGGAGTCGATGCCGTTGAAGTCGAAGCTGGCCCGGCCGCCGAAGTTCGGGTGGGTCGGGTCGATCCCGGAGTCGATGATGTAGGCGTGCACGCCGGTACCGGTGCGGGTGTAGGTGAACGACCGCGACAGCGGCAGGTTGCGCTGGTCGATCCGGTCGATGCCCCACGACGGCGGGTTCGTCTGGGTGGCGTCGAGCGCCTGGTACAGCACGTCCTGCGAGATGGCCACCACGTCAGGGTGCTTCTGCAGGGTGGCGAGCTGGGCGGCGTTGAGCCTGGCGCTGAAGCCGGTCACGGCGGTGCTGAACTCGCGCTGCGGGGTGACCCCGAGCGAGCTCTTCAGCTTGCCGAGCCGGCTGCCCTTCTTCAGCTCGACGATGTAGGTGTCCTTGACCGCGGTCACGCCGGGCTCGGCGGAGGCGGGCTGGACCAGGATGATCCGGCCGCTGGGGTCCGGGGCGGGGGCGGCACTGGCGGTGCTCAGAGCGGTAGTCAGGGCGATCGCCGGCACGATGGCGGCGGCCAGACTCAGGCGGATGCTTCGACGCACTGTTCCTCCTCAGGGAACTCATCACCCACCGGGCGGAGGGGTGATCACACTCGGTCCACAGGCGACTACGGAGTGAGTGGATGAGAAGTTAGGGCCTGCCGCCTGACGCGTCAATGAGTTCGTTAGCGCGCTGATGCCATGGCACTGAGCTGACAGGCCGGCCGTGGCGGTGACGAGGGCGATGCCGGGGACGGGGGCACGATCGGTGGGTTGCGCTCGTTCGTAGACTGTGCGTTTCCACGCCCAGTGGAATGCTCTGTGTCACGACACCCGCACCACGGGTGCCCACTCCCCGGAGGCTCAAGTGTCCCGCTCGTCCCTGGTCCGCGCGCTGTTCGCGTTCCTCGTCCTCGCGGCGTCGTCGTACGTCGTCCTGACGGCCAAGCCCGAACTGGGGCTGGATCTGCGCGGTGGTACCCAGATCGTCCTGGAGGCGAGCGACGCCCCGAACGTGAAGGCGGACAAGGAGACCACCGACAAGGCGCTGGAGGTACTGCGCCGCCGGGTCGACGCGCTCGGCGTCAGTGAACCGACCCTGACCCGCCAGGGCGAGAAGCGGATCATCGTCGAGCTGCCGGGCGTGCAGGACCCGCGCGAGGCGGCGAAGGTGATCGGCAAGACCGCCCAGCTGACCTTCCACCAGGTGCTCGACCTGGTCGAGGCCAAGCCGGCCAAGCCGGCCGCAGGCGAGCTCTACCTCCCCAACGACAACGGCCCCGGCTTCCTGCGGCTGGCCAAGCCGGCGATGACCGGTGAGAAGATCAGCGGCGCCGACGGGCTGATCGACCCGGCCCAGGCGGCGCAGGGCTGGTTCGTGCAGATGGACTTCAAGGACGACGGCGGCAAGATCTGGGCGGACATCACCGGCAAGGCCGCCTGTCAGCCGATCAACACCCCACCGCGGCAGGTCGCGATCGTGCTCGACGGCGAGGTGATCAGCGCGCCGCAGGTCGACCCGAACGGCGGCAACCAGCTCTGCAACATCGGCATCGTCGGCGGCCAGAGCACGATCACCGGCTCCTTCACCGAGGAGGAGGCCAAGGACCTGGCCGCGCTGATCGAGGGCGGCTCGCTGCCGGTCCCGGTCCAGGTCATCGACCAGCGCGTCGTCGGCCCGTCGCTGGGCAAGGACGCGATCCGGGCCAGCGCGATGGCCGGCCTGATCGGCGTCGCGCTGACCGCGCTGTTCATCATCATCGTCTACCGGCTGGTCGGCCTGATGGCCGTCTTCGGCCTGATCTCGTACGCCGGTCTGTCGTACGCCGCGCTGACCGTGATGGGTGCCACCCTGACCCTGCCCGGTCTGGCCGGCTTCGTGCTGGCGATCGGTATGGCGGTCGATGCGAACGTCCTGGTCTTCGAGCGAGCCAGAGAGGACTACATCGGCGGCCGGACCGACGGCCTGCGGCGATCGCTGCGCAGCGGCTTCAGCAACGCGTTGTCCGCCATCGCCGACTCCAACATCACCACGCTGCTCGCGGCCGGCCTGCTGTTCTTCCTGGCTGCCGGCCCGGTCCGCGGCTTCGGCGTCACGCTGAGCATCGGTGTGATCGCCTCGATGCTGTCCGCCCTCGTCATCACCCGGGTGCTGGCCGAGTTCGTCGTCTCCCGCAAGTTCGTGCTGAACCGGCCGGGGATCAGCGGTATCGCCGGCCACGGCCGGGTCCGGACCTGGCTGGAGGCGAAGAAGCCGCCGTTGATGAAGCACAGCCGTCGCTGGCTGCTCGTCACCGTCGCCGCGGTCGTGGTCAGCATGGCGGGCGTCGTCGTCAACGGGCTGAACCTCGGGATCGAGTTCACCGGCGGCCGGTTGCTCGAGGTGAGCACGGCCCAGCAGATCACCCCGGACCAGGCCCGCGCCGCGGTGGCCGACGCCGGTTACCCGAACGCGGTGGTCCAGTCGTCCGGCAAGGACGACATCACCGTCCGGACCGGCACGATCACCGACGACGAGACCGAGAAGATCCGCGCGGCGATCTCCAAGGTCGGCGGTGGCACCGAGCTGATCCGCAACGAGAGCATCGGCCCGTCGCTGGGCAGCGAGCTGCGGGACAAGGCGCTGATCGCGCTCGGGATCGCGCTGCTGGCCCAGCTGCTCTATCTGGCCGCCCGGTTCCGATGGACGTTCGGCGCGGGCGCGGTGCTGGCCCTGCTGCAGAACGTCGCGGTCGTGGTCGGTGTCTTCGCCTGGACCGGCAAGCCGATCGACGGCATCTTCCTGGCCGCGATGCTGACCATCATCGGTTACACCGTCAACGACTCGGTGGTCGTCTTCGACCGGATCCGGGAGACCCGCAACGCGCGCTCGACCGAGGTGTTCGGCCCGGTCGTCGACACGGCGATCATCAACGTGCTGCCGCGAACCATCAACACCGGTATCAGCACGTTGTTCATCCTGACCGCGCTGCTGTTCCTCGGTGGCGAGTCGCTCGGTGACTTCGCGCTGGCGCTGCTGCTCGGCATCCTGGTCGGCACCTACTCGTCGAACCTGACGGCAGCACCCCTGCTGGTCGAGCTGGAGCGCCGCTTCCCGGCACCGCCGCCGCGGCCCAAGGTGAAGCAGCGCGACCGCGACGCCGAGCCGGACCGCGGCGCCGTCGTCTGACCCTTCCGCGTGCCTGTGGGCGGTTGTCCACAGGCACGCGGGCTGTGCTTCGGAGATTGTCCGGCCCTGCGGCTAGGGTGATGCGGTGGGTGTCGAAGTGCGGGAACTCCTGGAGGCCGCGGTCTCCGGAATCGGTGGTCAGACGCGTCCGGGCCAGGTCGAGATGGCCGAAGCGGTGAACGGATCCATGCACGACGGATCGCACCTCCTGGTGCAGGCGGGCACCGGTACCGGCAAGTCGCTCGGCTACCTGGTGCCGGCCCTGATCCATGCGGTGGAGGAGCGCCGGGTGGTCGTCTCGACGGCGACCCTGACGTTGCAGTCGCAGCTGGTCGACCGGGATGTGCCGGCGTTGCTCGACGCCACCGAGAAGCTGCTGCCGCGCCGCCCGTCGTACGCGATCCAGAAGGGCCGCAACAACTACGCCTGCCTGCACCGCATCCGTGAAGGCGCGCCCGACGACGACGGCATGCTGATCGACATGCCACCGGCCGGCCCGGTCGGCCAGCAGGTGCTCGAGCTGCGCGACTGGGCCGAGCAGCAGCTGCTCGACGGCGAGGCCGGCGACCGCGACCACGCGCCCTCCCATCAGTACCAGGCCTGGCAGCAGGTCGCGATCTCCGCGCGGGAGTGCCTCGGCGCGCAGAAGTGCCCGTACGGCGAGGAGTGTTTCGCCGAGAAGGCCAAGGAGCAGGCGCGCAAGGCCGACATCGTGATCACCAACCACGCGCTGCTGTCGATCGACGCGTTCGAGAACCGCACCGTCCTGCCCGAGCACGACGTGGTGATCGTGGACGAGGCGCACGAGCTGCCGGCCCGGGTGACCGGCGCGGCCGGGGACGAGCTGTCACCGCAGATGGTCGAGCGGGCCGCCAAGCGGGCCCGCCGGTTCATCGACGACGACAAGGCCGACGACCTGATCGACGCCTCGGACGCGTTGCGGGCCGCCCTCGACGAGACGCGCGAAGGCCGGATCGAAGCGTCGAACGGGGTGGTCCTGGAGGCCGCCGCGCTGGTCCGCGACGCGGCGCGCAGCGCGTACTCGGAGCTGAACAAGAAGTCCGACGACAAGGACGACGACCCCGACGGCGCGAAACGGCAGTCCAAGGGCGCGGTCAAGGAGATCTTCGACGTCGCTGAGCGGGTCGCCGCGCTGAGCGACCTGGACGTGGTCTGGCTGGTCGACCGGGACCGGTTCGGCCGCGAGCTGCGGATCGCGCCGCTGACCGTCGCCGGGCTGCTGCGTGAGCTGGTGCTGAAGGACCGCACCGTCATCCTGACCTCGGCGACGCTCACCCTGGGTGGCGACTTCGACGCGATCGCCCGGCAGGTCGGGCTCCGGCCCGCCGACAAGCTGGAGCCCGGCGACGAGATGCCGTCGGTGGACACCGACTCGGAGACTGCCCCGCTGCCGTGGCGCGGGCTCGATGTCGGCTCACCGTTCGAGTACGAGAAACAGGGCATCCTGTACGTCGCGAAACACCTGCCGCCACCGCATCGCGACGGGCTCGGCAAGAAGCAGTTCGACGAGATCATCGACCTGATCACGGCCGCGGGCGGCCGGACGCTCGGGTTGTTCTCCTCCCGGCGCGCGGCCGAGGCGGCGACGGCGGCCGTCCGGGAGGCGACTGATCTCAAGGTCCTCTGCCAGGGCGATGCGCAGCTGGGTGAGTTGTCCCGGGAGTTCGTCGACGATCCGGAGACCTCGCTGTTCGGCACGCTGTCGCTGTGGCAGGGCATCGACGTACCGGGGTCGACCTGCAACCTGGTGATCATCGACCGGGTGCCGTTCCCGCGTCCTGACGAGCCGTTGATGGCTGCCCGGCAGCGGGCCGTGGACGAGGCCGGGGGCAACGGGTTCATGGCGGTCGCCGCGACACATGCCGCCTTGCTGCTGGCTCAGGGGACCGGCCGGCTGATCCGCCGGACCAGCGATCGCGGCGTGGTCGCGATCCTCGATCCACGCATCGTCACCGCCCGGTACGGCGGTTACCTGCGCGCCTCCTTGCCTCCGATGTGGCCGACCGCCGATCGTGAGAAGGTGCTCGGCGCCTTGAAGAGACTCCAGGACTGATGAGTCCGTCGACCAGTCCACCGGTGCTGCCGATGATGGCGGCGCTCGGCAAGATGCCGTCCGGACCGGGCTGGTCGTACGAGATGAAGTGGGACGGCATCCGGGTGATCGCGGAGGTCGACGCGAGCGGCTGCCGGTTGTGGTCGCGCAACAGCCGTGACGTCTCCGGCGGGTACCCGGAGTTGCTCGGGCTCGCGACGGCGCCGGGGCTGGAGCTGCCCGCGGTACTGGACGGTGAGATCGTCACGCTGGACGAGTCGGGCGCGCCGTCGTTCGGGTTGCTGCAACGCCGGATGCACGTTCGCGATCCGCGGCAGCTGGCCCAGCTGATCAAGCAGGTTCCCGTCTCGGTCCGGGTCTTCGACGTACTCCGGTTCGCCGGCCGGTCGTTGCTGGAGGCAACCTACGACGACCGCCGGGCACTGCTGGACTCACTCGAGCTCGAGGACCCGTTCTGGGAGGTGCCACCGGCGTACGCCGACGGTGAAGAGGCACTGGAGTTGTCCGCTTCGACCGGCCTGGAAGGCGTCGTCGCCAAGCGGCGCAAATCGCGGTACCTGCCGGGCAAACGCAGCTCCGACTGGGTCAAGGTCAAGCCGGTCCTGACCCGCGACGTGATCCTCTGCGGCTGGCACCCCGGCGAAGGCAACCGCGAGGGCAAGATCGGCTCCCTGTACTGCGGTGCCTACGACTCGCCCGGCGGCGAACTGGTTCTGATCGGCAAAGTCGGCTCGGGGCTCGACTTCGCCATGCTGGAGATGCTGAGTGCCGAGCTCGCGGCTCTCGAGGTGGACACCCCGCCGTTCAACCCGGCCACGATCCCGAACGCCGACCGCCGCGCGGCGCATTGGCTCGACCCACTCCTGGTCGCGGAAGTCACCTACTCGGGCTGGGCCGCGGACGGTCGCCTTCGCCATCCCGTCTGGCGGGGTCTCAGGCTGGACATCGACCCGGACTCCGTCATCCGCTGACCCATGTCGAGCTGCCGGCAGCGCCTCCGACGTACCGGTAGTCACGTCATGAGGAGAGGAACACCATGCAGGTTTTCGACACCGAACCACAGGCCGCCGCGGGCAAGGTGCTGTGGCACTTCACCATGTCGCTGGACGGCTTCGTCGCCGGCCCGAACCACTCGATGGACTGGATGAACGGGGCGAACCGTTCCAGCCTGGTCGACGAGTACGCCTCGACGACCGGCGCGGTACTGGGCGGCCGGGACGGGTGGGACGCCTATCCTGATCCGAGTGGCATCTACGGCGGTGCGTGGCAGGGGCCGGTCTTCGTGCTCACCCACCATCCTGAGGACGCGGTGGAGGTCGAGGGGGTGACCTTCCTGACCTGCGACGTGGCTGAGGCGGTCCGGATCGGTCTGGAGGCAGCTGCCGGTAAGAATCTGGAGGTCTTCTCGGCTTCGATCGGGCGGCAACTGATCGAGCGGGGACTGCTCGACGAGATCGAGCTGCATGTCGCGCCGGTGCTGCTCGGGGACGGGATCCGGTTGTTCGACAACCCCGGGGGTGCGCCGGTCAACCTGGAAGTGGTCAACGGCGCACCCACGGCGCAGGTGAATCTCCGGTACCGCCCGATCCGCTAGCGCCCGGGGTCAGCGGATCGGCTGGCTCCCGGGGTTAGCGGATTGGCTGTGCCCACGGGGTCGCTGGTGCCCTAGCGGCCGACGTTGGAGCGGTTGGCGGAGAGCAGGATGGTGTAGCCCTCCGAGTGGGTGATCAGGCCGGCCTGCACCAGCTGGGTGACCTTGGCGCCGACGGCGGTGACGTAGGCCTTGTGGCTGGGCCAGGTCGCCTCGGCGTCGGGCAGGTCGTCGATGAGCGTGCAGCCGTAGCGGAGATGGCGGTTGGCCACCTTGCTGTCGATGTTGCCGGTCCAGACGGTCGCCCGCAGATCCGACGTGGGACAGGGATCGACTGGTGGCGTGTAGGAGGCGAGGTGGGTGTGGCTGGTGTCGCCGTCCGGCCGGAGCAGCATGTAGTAGATGCCGGTCGGCGCCTGGGTGAGCCGGAGGAGCCCGCGGTCGCGCAGGATGGTCTTCGTCCCCGCCAGGCTGTCCACGACGAACAGCCGGCCGTCGTTGACGGCGTACAGGTAGCCGTCGCGCCAGGACATCGCACCGTCGGCGGATCCGGTCGCGCTGTCGAAGACGGCGATCCGGCGGCTGACCTCACCGGTCGTCGGGTCGGCGACGAACACCGTGCCGTCGGCCAGTCCCCACAGCTTGCCGTCGGGTCCGATACTCAGCTCGGTGATGCTCTCCGCGCCGGGCACCGGGACCAGGTCCTTGAGCACCGTGCCGGTCGCCGGGTCGACCTTGACCAGGTGTGCCTCGGGCGCGCGCGGCTCGGTGCCCTGCCCGCCCTCGATGCTGGAGCCGGCCCACACGGCCGAGCCGACGGGCTGGATCGACGCGATCGTCTGGTCGGCGACGAGGTTGCGGTGCACCACGAACTTGTCGGTGGAGATGGTGTAGACGGTGAAGGCGCCGCCGTACTCGCCGTACCCGGGCGTGGTGCCCACGTAGACGCGATCTCCCGAGGGAACGACCGAGACGGGCCGGTTCTGCAGGTGGCTGTCCACGAGGTCGAAGAGAATCCGTGGATTCGTCGGGGTCGCCGGGGCATGGGGGTCCCAGAGCTGTAGCCGGCCGTACGGGTAGACGCCGACGTACAGCTGATTCGCGGCCTTCCAGGCCCAACCCTCGACCTGTCCTTGCCGGGCCGTGACGATGGTCCGGGTGGTGACCGGGTCGTAGGTGGCGGTGGTGCCGTTGAGGAAGGCGTTGAGCAGGATGTTCCCGGTGGCCGGGTCAGCGATCGTGTGCATCAACGGGCTGGGCACGTACAGGAACGGCGACGACCACTGCTGCAATACGCCGGTGGTTGGGTGGTAGCGCCAGGTTCCGCCGGAGTAGTTGCCGCCCAGGCCGTAGAGCATCGGCTGGCCGGCCTCGACGATCCACCCGTACCCCATCGCGCCGCCTCGGGTGACCCGGACGCCTGATGCGACGGGGCCGACCGTGTCGTTCTCCAGGTCGTAGCGGGTGAGATTCAGGTTGGAGGTGAAGTACACGCCCCCCGGCCCGGCCGGCGAGACGCCCCGCGCGCCGATCGGGTACTCGGTGATCGGGGTACCGGTGGTCCGGTCGGTGAAGGTCACCTGCTTGCCGGTCGCCGCGTCGAACACCACCAGACGCCCGGCGGCATTGGCGAACACCCGGCCGTTCGCGTAGTCCAGCTCCTGGATGTCCTTGGCATGCAGGTCTGGGGGAGTGAGGTCCTCCCGGGCGCCGGTCTCCAGGTCGATTCTGATCAGCTTGCCCACCGGCGTCGCGAGCCCGAGGAACAGCGCGTTGCGATCGGGGTCGTAGGCGGCGGCCCGGACGTACTGCTGCACCGGGTCCATCGAGCCGTAGTCGGTGAACTCGTTGGTGACCGGGTCGTACTTGAACGCATGCGCGTTCGGGTACGTCCCGGCGTACACGGAACCGTCCTTGCCGGCCGTGAGCCCGAACATGAACGACTCACCACCGACCGGCGCTCCGAGATCGGTGACAGTCTGCGTCTCGGGGCGATAGCGGTAGAGGTGCGCGTTCGGATAGGTGCCGATGTACACGCTGCCGTCGGTGGCGATGGTGATGGCCCATGCCCCGGCTGCTCCGGCGAGCGGGATGGTGCGAAGGCGTTCCCGCGTGTTCAGGTCGACGATGTTGAGCTGCGCGTTCTCACCGGCCGGTACGGCGTACACGACCGCGCGCCCGTCGGCTTCACGCCCGAACGCGCCCTCCATCACGGTCAGCGACGTGAGCGGTGTCCCGAGGTCCTGGATGACCTCGGCCGTGAGCGCGGCCTGCGCGGCCTGGGCGGTCGGCGCGGCCTGCGCGGAGATCGGCACGACACTCGCACCGAACATGACCAGCACCGCCAGCAACCCCGGCCAGAGCCGTCGGCGGCGAGCGGAAGGTGAAAACGTCAAGGCATGCTGAAGAAGACGACGGCGCGGAATCATGGCGGATCTCCCTGCGACGGATACCAGACCGTATAACGGCCATGACCGTAACGTCCAGATCTCGGGAACCATCAACGGACCTGACCGTAATCCCTCCCAGGCCGGTCAGCCGTGTTCAGGCAGGGCGTACCCCTGAAGCATCTTGTTCACGGGGACCAGACCTGCGGTCGAGATGAGTAGGTCGGCCCGCTTGCCGTAGAACCCGACGGCCATGGCGCCGACGTCCGCGCACCCGGCAACGTGCTCGCCCACCCGGTAGATCCAGAACGGTCTCGGGTGACCATCGAGATCCAGGACGGCAGACACCCAAGGCGCCTCACCAAGCGCATTAGCCAGCGTGTTGACCTCGGCCGGCGACGGTAGCGGGCCGGACGGAGTTGCTGATGCGTCGGCAGTGGAGATCAGACCAAGCAGCACCGAGATCGCGACATCACCGAGCGCGGTCGCCTGCCGCGACGGCGCATCGTCCGGGGCGTGGTCGCTGAGCTTCCCGTCGGTGACCACCACCGCGAACTGCCCGGAACTGCTGATATGCCCGAGCGCAACGAACCACAAAGGGCCAGTCACGCCGTCCCCGAGACGGTTCCACCCGTCGACGACTCGCTCACCGCCAAAGCCCGCGCCGAGTCGATACACCGGAAACGGCGGCGCGGGGACCGGCGGGAGAGTTGCCATCGCACCACCCTCCAGTCTTGCTGGTGCGCCGTTCTTCCTCGTGCCGAGGCCCGTGGGACACGTCGAACGCCCCAGCGGCGCAGCCGGCCTGCGAACCGAGTATGCCGTCAAAGTCCCTGCGTCCTTCACGGAGCCCGGCGACACAGGAGCCGCGCCGAGCGTCGTCAGCGCGAGGACAGGCGGGTTCGGGCGGCCACGAATCGGTTCGGGGAGTTTCTCACCCGGGTCCGGGGAGGATCGTGCTACCGATCCGGGCGATTATGGTCCCCGGTCCCCGGTCCCCGGTCCCCGTCCCCGGTCCCCGGTCGGCGGTCGGCGGGCGAATTGTGCGGGTCCGGCATTGCGGCCGAGCGCCGCCTCTGCGTGTGGGAGCTTTCGGAATCGGGCGCTCAGAGCCGCAGGCCAGCCCGGCTTTCGCGTCGGCGTTTCGGGGGTTGACCCCTGAGTGTGTGGGTTGCCCCCTGAGATTCTGGGGTGGCAACCCAGTACTTCGGGGGTTGACCCCTGAGATGGTCGGAAGTCAGGAAGCCGCGGCTCGGCCGGCCTTCGGCCCGGCGCCGAGCACGCGCCTGCCGAGCACGCGCCTGCCGAGCACGCGCCTGCCGAGCACGCGCCTGTGGAGCACGCGCTGTGGAGCACGCGCCTGTGGAGCACGGGACGAAGTAGCGGGAGGTGACTGTTTCTTGGTTGCACTGCGACGTGGGCTGCCTCAGTGTTGCAGGCACAAGAACGGCATCGATTCCAGGCGTGGCCCGGAATCGATGCCAGTTACCGCGGGGTGGATCAGTCGGCTGATTCGCGCCGGCTGGGGGCCGGTACCGCGAGCGCCGCCTCGATCTTGTCCGCCAGTTTCTCCGGTGTCGCTGTCGGCGCGTAGCGCGCGATCACGCTCCCGTCGCGGCCCACCAGGAACTTGGTGAAGTTCCACTTGATCCGGCCCCCGAGCAGGCCGCCCTGCTCGCGCTTCAGCCAGTTGTACAGCGGAAGCGTCTTGGAACCGTTCACGTCGATCTTTGCGAACATCGGGAACGTGACGTGGTAGATCGTCGAACAGAAGTTCGCGATCTCGTTCTCGTCGCCGGGCTCCTGGTGGCCGAACTGGTCGCAGGGAAAACCGAGCACCGAGAAGCCTTGTTTACGGTAGGTCTTGTAGAGCTTCTGGAGTCCGGTGTACTGCGGCGTCTGGCTGCACTGGGAAGCCGTGTTCACCACCAGGAGCACCTGGTCGCGGAAGTCGGCAAGAGACTGTTCATTGCCTTCGATCCGGGTGGCGCTGAAGTCATAGACAGTCGTCATATCTCAATCCTGACATGTCCCGCGCGACTCCGCGCGCCGTCTGAGATGTCAGACACGCCGCAGAACTGTTACGACCTTTCCGAGAATGACCGCGTCCTTGCCGTCGATCGGCTCGAAGGCGGGGTTGTGCGGCAGCAGCAGGATCTCGGTCGAGGTCTTCTTGAACCTCTTCACGGTCGCCTCGCCGTCGATCATGGCAGCGACGATGTCACCGTTCTCCGCGGTCTGCTCCTGGCGCACGACCACCCAGTCGCCGTCGCAGATGGCCGCCTCGATCATCGACTCACCCTTGACCTTCAGCATGAACAAGGTGCCCTCGCCAACCATTGCCTTGGGCAACGGGAAGACGTCCTCGATGTCCTGCTCGGCCAGGATCGGGTTACCGGCGGCGATCTGGCCGACCACCGGCACGTACACCGCGGCCGGGTGCGCGTCGCCGGCCCCGGTCTCGTCGTACGACGTCTGCCGGACCGAGCCGACCGAGCCGGGGCGGGCCGCGTCGGCGACCTCGGCCGGATAGCGGACCTCGATCGCGCGCGGCCGGTTCGGGTCGCGGCGGAGCAGGCCCTTCTGCTCGAGCACCTTCAGCTGGTGGGACACCGACGAGGAGCTGGTCAGGCCGACCTTCTCGCCGATCTCGCGCATCGACGGCGGGTAGCCGCGGCTGTCGACGGAGTCGCGGATGACGTCCAGCACCCGGCGCTGACGCGGCGTCAGGCCGGTGGCGTCGGCAGGGCCGTCGGGCAGCTCGGACACGGTCTTGGCGGAGCCTTTGGTGGCCGGCCCCGCGGTACGGCGATCGTCCTTGCTGGAACCGCTCGGCGGCTTGGCCATCGGTGGCAACTCCTCGGGTCAGGCCGGGCGGTCGGGCACCGGCCAGGCTTTGTCGACTGAGAAGACCGTAGACCGAATCCTGAGATTCTTCAAACATCTGTTCGAAGGCGTGTCGGTTCGCACGTTTGTTCGCGTGTCGGGTTATAGGGCCGAGCGGGGTGGGAATTTCTCCGGCGTGTCCTGGTTGGAAATGGTTGCGTACCGGGGGTCGCTCGGTTAATCATTCGTACAGGCGTTCGATCGAACAGGTGTTCGGACCGGTCGCCCGGAACGGTCCCGGAGCGGTTCCCGCAGCGGTCTACGGCCGGCTCGCCGAAAACTGTCGGCGGCGGGCGATAGACAGGGGATCGACACCGAACGAGGCACCCGAACGACTGGAACGAACGAGGTCTGGAGGATCCGATGAGCACAGCGGCACTGACGTCAGGAGCCCTGACATCAGGCGTGGTGACGCCCGCGACCGAGGTGGCGCCGTCACCCGGCGAGACGCGTCGGCGCCGCCGGATCCCCGGCGCGACCACCGAACCTCTCCCGGTCCGTGCCTGCTCCGGCGAGGTGCTGGGCCGCGAGGCGCTGGACCGGCACATCCAGGCGCGTCTTGCGGAGCGGCCCGGCTCGGCGGCCAGTCGTGCCCGGGCCGCCTGGTCGACCGACATCGAGCCCCCGGCCCTCCGGTTGACCCGTCGCGGCAAGATGCTGCTGACCACTGTGTCGGTCCTGGTCTTCGGCGCTGCCATCGCGGTCCTCGGCCTGCGGGTCGCCGGCGTCCTGGACCCGCAGCCCACGTTCGACCACACCATCCAGGTGCAGGTCGGCGCCGGTCAGACGCTGTGGTCCATCGCCCAGGAGACGAACCCGACCGAGGACCCGACCGTCGTGGTCGAGAAGATCGCCGACCTCAACAACCTCCGCAACGCCGCCGACGTCATTCCCGGCCAAACCCTCCAGATCCCCGTCCGCTGACCGGCCGACGCACCGGAGTACGGACGCCAGTCGACCTTTTCCGCAGTGTCCGGGCGGTGACGTCCGGCCCGCCCGAGGCGGTCAGCTGAGCAGGGAGTTGACCTGTACTACCTGGCCGGTTTCGAAGGACTGATTGGCTGCCAGGCCGATCAGTAGCGAGCGGGCGCCGTCCTGGTGGTCCGCGCCGCGGCCGAGCGGGTCTTCGGCCGGATCGCCGAACAGTGACTCGAGCAGGCGTGCGTCTCCACCGCCGTGGCCTTGACCGAGTTCGCCGTGCAGCAGTGTCTGCGGCGGCTCCCACAGCGGGTGCAAGGTCAGCAGCGCCTCGGTCTCACCCGGCTTCGCATCACCGTGCTGCACCGCCGTCGCGTGCTGTTGGTCCTCCGGCGGAGTCGCGTAGGTGTTCTCCCGGACCAGAAGTTCCAGCCGCCCCGCGCTCCCGTTGAAACCGATCCGGTAGCCCTCCCACGGCGAGTACGCGGTCAGGTGATAGCTCAGCGAGGCCCCACTCGAATACCTGACCAGCACCGCCATGTCGTCCTCGATCGTGATTCCCGGCGCGAAGACGTTCTGGTCGCGGTGATAGCCGTCCTCGTGCTCGGCCTCCAGATACAGCTCCCGCAATTGCGGAGTCGCGGCCAGTTTGATCGCAAAAGGGTCGTCCGCCGCCGCGGCCGAGGAATCGGCCCGCTCGTAGTCCCGCGCCAGCCCTCGCTTCTTCCCGTTCACCTCGCCGTAGAAGAACAGCTTCCCGTCCGCGAACACCGTCACCGGCTCGGCATCGATCCACCAGTTGACCAGGTCGAAATGGTGGGTCGCCTTGTGCACCATCAAGCCGCCGGCGTTCGCCTTGTCGCGATGCCAGCGGCGGAAATAGTCCGCGCCGTGCCGGACGTCGAGCAGCCACTCGAAATGCACCGACCCGATGTCCCCGATCGCGCCCGACGCGAGCACCTCACGGACCTTCGCGTGCACGGGGTTGTAGCGATAGTTGAACGCCACCCGCACCGACCCGGCCGATTTCTCCGCCGCCGCGAGAATCCGCCGGCACCGCTCCGAGTCGATCGTCATCGGCTTCTCGGTGATCACGTCCAGCCCGGCCTCGAGCGCCGTCACGAGGTAGTCGTCGTGGGTCCGGTCCATCGAGGTCACCACGACGGCGTCCACCCGCTGCTCGGTCAGCATCCGGGCGAAGTCGGCGGCGTCGTACTGCGGGACCGCGGCCGCGCCGAACCTCTCGGCCAGCCAGCGGTTGTGCACCGCCATCCGGGTCTGGTTCACGTCGCAGAAGCCGACCAGTTCGGCGCGATCGGCGTACGGACCGGCCAGGGCGTTCACGAAGGTCTGGGCGCGGGCTCCGAGTCCGACCACGGCGTAGCGGCGACGTTCCTGGGCAACTGTGGACAAGACGGACTCCTCGTAGGTCGCGGCAAACGTTTGCCATGCAACCACGCCCGCTTTGTCCGAACAACCCGGTGACCGATTCCGGACGCACCCGCGGCCAGCCACGGGTGACCGCGGCCGGCCAGTGGGCTACCGCACCGTCGCCAGCCACAAGTCGGCGTACCGCCGGCCGTCCACCGCTGTCGCCACCTGTACTACGGACGGCGCCGCGCCGTACGGGTCGCTGCTCAGATCGCCCGACCAGTCACGCGTGTCGACGAGCGTGCGCCCCCGCGACCAACTGCCCGACAACTCCACCCGCACCGGGAACGGCTGGGTGGTGAGCCCCTCCGGATCGATCACCGCGCAGACCGCGCCACCGTCGCCGATGCTCGCGCCGTCCGATCCGTAGAGCACGCTGCGCTTCTCGATCAGCCGCCGGGCCAGCTCGGCCGACTCGGATCCACTGAGCGCCTTCGCCTCGGCCAGCGGAATCATCACGTCGTAGAACACATCCAGCCCGTACATGGTCACCCGTACGCCGAGCTCACTGGCCGCGTTGAGCGTGATCGCGGCGGCTTCCGGGTCGGTCCAGATGTTGAACTCCGCCGACGCTGTCGCATTGCCGATCCCGACCGCGCCACCCATGAAGACGATCTCGCGCAGACCCGCGGCCGCTTCCGGGTAGGTCCGGAGCAGCAACGCGATGTTGGTCATCGGCGCCAACGGGATCAACGTGATGAGCTCGCCGGTCCGGGCCGCCTCGAGCAGCGCGTCACGCAGCAGTTCGACCGCGTGCCGGGCGTCCGCAGTACGGGTGGATTTCGGCCAGTCGATGTCGCCGAGGCCGTCGATGCCGTGGACATGAGGCGCCGCGCGGACGGGCTGCAGCAAGGGGAGTGCGGCGCCCCGGCCGACCGGGATGTCCGGGCGGCCGGCCGCGTCGAGCACCGTCAGCGTGTTGACGACGACCTCGTCCAGCCCGACGTTGCCGCCGACGCAGGTGACTGCCTTGAGGTCGAGGTCGGGGTGCCGGGCGGCGAGGAGAAGGGCGCAGGCGTCGTCCAGGCCGGTGTCGACGTCGAGGATGACCGGTTTCATGTCTGCCATCCTCGCCCATCGCTGCGGTCGTCCAGTGTTGGCGGTCAATTCATCACCGGCTCTGGCGAAGTTCGCGTTACTTTCCTACGTTCGGTGTCCATGAAGCTCACTCGACACCGCCCTGGCGCAGTGCTCACAGCGCTGGTCGCGATCACTGCCTTGCTCACCACACCCGCAGCCCAGGCCGAGCCGTCGGCAGCCGTCGCCGACGCCCCGACCGTGAACGAAACCTTCGACGGCCCCGGCCTGCCGACCGGCTGGAACGCGGTCGACGGCACCTGGAAGGTGCAGAGCGGCCGCCTCGTCGGTACGTCGGCGAGCACGAGCCAGCTGAGCCGGATCACGTTCGGCAGCCCGTTGACCGACTACCGGATCGAGAGCCGCCTCCGGTTCGACTCGGCCCTCAACGCGGCCCGCTGGGTCGCCTTCGGCCTCGACCTCGCGCCGGCCGGCACGGTTCCCTGGTCGATCGCGACCCTCCGCAGCGGCTCGACGGCGACGAACGGGCTCGAGTTCGCGCAGCGGACCATCGCGAACACCTGGAAGGTCACCGACACGGCCGCCGCTCCACTGCTCGTCGGTGTCGGCAAGGACGTTTCCCTCGCCGTCGAGGTCCGCGGTACCAGGGCCACCTGGTATGTCGATGGCCGCGAGTCCCTGCGAACCAGCATGGTGAGCCGCACGCCGGGCGGAGTACAGGCGCTGGTCGTCAATGGCGCGACCGTGTCCTTCGACGATCTCAAGGTGACCCCGTTGGCGCGGGAGTCGTTCATCCGCAAGCCCGGTGAGCCGCTGCGGGTCTGGGCGCATCGCGGCGCCTCGTCGGCCGCGCCGGAGAACACGGCCGCCTCGGACGAGGTCGCGCGGCGCGCCCGGGCCGAGTGGATCGAGAACGACGTCCAGCCGACGAAGGACGGCGTACCGGTGATCCTGCACGACACCACGGTGGATCGGACCACCGATGGGACCGGCGCTGTTCGCTCGTTGACTGCCGCACAGGTGGCCGCGCTGGATGCGGGGTCGTGGTTCGCTCCCGCTTTCGAAGGGCAGCGGGTTCCGACGCTGGCCTCTCAGTTGGACGGGTTGAAGACGCGCGGCGGCAACCTGCTGCTCGAGACCAAGGGAGTGCACACCGAGGACTCGGTCGCACGGATCGTCAGCGAGATCCGGAGCCGGGGGATGAGTAGCAGGGTCTTTGTGCAGAGTTTCGAGCCACAGCATCTGCGCTGGATGCACGAGCAGGCGCCGGAACTGCCGCTCGGCCTGCTGCGCAGCACGCTCGACCCCGATCCGGTCGCGATCGCCAAGGACCTCGGCCTGTCGGCGTACAACCCGTCGGATGCCGCCCTGGCAGCTCGTCCGGCCGCGGTCCGCGAGCTGCACGCGGCCGGAGTCGCCGTGAACGTGTGGACAGTCGACGACGCGACCCGCTGGGACGCGCTCGAGAAGGCTGGAGTGGACGGAATCATCACGAACCGTCCCGCCGAACTGGCCGGCTGGAACGCGGCTTTCCTGCAGCGCGCCAAGCCGCGCATTCTGTCCCCGGCGGCCGGGGCGAAACTCGATCGGGCTCAGCAGCTCACGATCGCGGCCACCGCGGGGGAGTCGATCACTCTCGACGGCCGGCCGGTGGCCAATGGCGCGGTCGTGGATGCGAGCACGTTGGCCGCCGGTCCGCACGAGATCAAGGTGCTGGCCGGCGACACGCCGGTGGCGGTGTCCGGTTTCGAGATCGTCGCGACACCGACCGGACTTGCCCATCTCATCCTGACCTCCGGCGCGTCCCAGCATGCGGTCGCCACCATGACCGGACTGCTCGGCCGACGCCAGTACGGCGTACTGGCCACGTACGCCGCGACGCCCGCCGCGGGGCTGAGCGCAGTACGGCGACAGCTGATCGTGACCGAGTCACAACTCCTCGCGACGCGCTGATCGCACTCCTCGGGAGGCGGTGACTACACCCCGCCGGCCGGGCTCCAGGGTAGGTCACCCGGGGGTCCGGCCGGTCGCATTTTGCTCCTCGGAACGGGGTTCGCGACGGCGCCACGCGGGACTACACGGGCCCGTGCGGGTGTTGGAACAAGGAGACGCGCGCGAGATCCGGACGTTCTTGCAAACTGTCGGAGCAGGGACGTAGCATCCCTAGATGTAGTGGTTACACGGGTGTAATTTTCCACAGGTAGTGGTCAGTTACTCACAGGTCATACACAAGTTGTCCCCAGGCTGATCCACAAGCGCCGCGTTCGGCGCCTCACGGGAGGAGTGATTCGTCGTGCACTGTCCGTATTGCCGGCACGTGGACTCCCGGGTGGTCGACAGCCGGGTCGCCGAGGACGGCGGAGCGATCCGCCGCCGCCGGCAGTGCCCGGTCTGCGAGAAGCGGTTCACCACCGTCGAGCAGATGCAGCTCACGGTCGTGAAGCGCTCCGGCGCCACCGAGCCGTTCAGCCGGGAGAAGGTCATCAACGGAGTCGGCAAGGCCTGCAAGGGCCGGCCGGTCGGCGTGGACGCCCTGGCCCGGCTGGGTCAGCAGGTCGAGGACGCGCTGAAGGGCAGCGGCTCGCCGGAGGTGCCGGCCCACGAGGTCGGCCTGGCGATCCTCGGACCGCTGCGGGAGCTCGACGAGGTCGCGTACCTGCGCTTCGCGAGTGTCTACCGGCAGTTCGAGTCGGCCGACGACTTCGAGACGGAGATCGCGTTGCTCAGGGCCGAGAAGGAGCCCGAGGGCACCGAGCCGTCCGTCAAGACATAAATCGGGGAACCGCAGGACAGGCAGGACCAGGCGTTACCGCAGGAGCAGCAGTCAACGGGGCGGTCCCGACAGACCGTGGCAGTGACACAGGGCGCATCTCACAGGGCGCGATTTCATCAGGGCGAGGAGCAATCATGACAGAGACGGTGACCGGCCACTCGGGGTCGACCAAGAGGTCGGCGGCCGGGTTCCGGGGGCGCAAGAACGCGCCCGCGGGACTCACCATCGAGCGCATCTTCACGACCGAGGGTGTTCACCCCTACGACGAGGTGACGTGGGAGCGCCGCGACGTCGTGCAGCAGAACTGGAAGACGGGTGAGACCGTCTTCGAGCAGCGCGGAGTCGAGTTCCCCGACTACTGGAGCGTGAACGCCTCGACGATCGTCACCACCAAGTACTTCCGCGGTGCCGTCGGCCACGACAACCGGGAGTGGAGCCTCAAGCAGCTGCTCGACCGGGTCGTGAAGACCTACCGCAAGGCCGGCGAGGAGCACGGGTACTTCGCCACCCCGGCCGACGCCGAGGTGTTCGAGCACGAGCTCACCTGGATGCTGCTGCACCAGTACTTCAGCTTCAACTCGCCGGTCTGGTTCAACGTCGGGACCACGTCCCCGCAGCAGGTGTCGGCCTGCTTCATCCTCGCCGTCGACGACTCGATGGACTCGATCCTGAACTGGTACAAGGAAGAGGGCCTGATCTTCAAGGGCGGCTCCGGCGCCGGCCTGAACCTGTCCCGGATCCGTTCCTCCAAGGAGCTGCTGCAGTCCTCCGGCGGCACCGCGTCCGGCCCGGTCAGCTTCATGCGCGGCGCGGACGCGTCCGCGGGCACCATCAAGTCCGGTGGCGCCACCCGCCGCGCGGCCAAGATGGTCGTGCTGGACGTCGACCACCCCGACATCGAGGAGTTCGTCGAGACCAAGATGCGCGAGGAGGACAAGATCCGCGTCCTCCGCGACGCCGGCTACGACATGGACCTCGGCGGCCGCGACATCACCTCGGTGCAGTACCAGAACGCCAACAACTCGGTCCGGGTCACCGACGAGTTCATGCGCGCGGTCGAGGAGCGCGGCGAGTTCGGCCTGCGGGCCCGGATCGACAACTCGATCATCGAGACCGTCGACGCCCGCGAGCTGTTCGACAAGATCAGCCACGCCGCCTGGGCCTGCGCCGACCCGGGCATCCAGTACGACGACACGATCAACGACTGGCACACCACCCCGGAGACGGGCCGGATCACCGCGTCCAACCCGTGCTCGGAGTACATGCACCTGGACAACTCGTCCTGCAACCTGGCCTCGCTGAACCTGATGAAGTTCCTCACCGACGACGACACCTTCGACTCGGTCAACTTCGTCAAGGCGGTCGAGCTGATCATCACCGCGATGGACATCTCGATCTGCTTCGCCGACTTCCCGACCGAGGCGATCGGCGAGACCACCCGCGCGTACCGGCAGTTGGGTATCGGGTACGCGAACCTCGGCGCGCTGCTGATGGCGACCGGGCACGCCTACGACTCCGACGGTGGTCGCGCACTGGCGGGCGCTATCACCTCGCTGATGACCGGTACGTCGTACAAGCGCTCGGCCGAGCTGGCCGGCATCGTCGGCCCGTACGACGGGTTCGAGCGGAACAAGGACGCGCACACCCGGGTGATGCGCAAGCACGCCGCGGCCAACGACGCGATCCGGACCGTGCACGAGATCGACGCCGACGTGCAGAAGCACGCGACGGCCGCCTGGGAGGGCGTGCTGAAGATCGGCGCCAAGAACGGCTGGCGCAACGCGCAGGCCTCGGTGCTGGCCCCGACCGGCACGATCGGCTTCATGATGGACTGCGACACGACCGGGATCGAGCCGGACTTCTCGCTGGTCAAGTTCAAGAAGCTGGTCGGCGGCGGCTCGATGCAGATCGTCAACCAGACGGTGCCGCGGGCGCTGCGTCAGTACGGCTACACCGAGGAGACGATCGAGGCGATCGTCGAGTACATCGCCGAGCACGGTCACGTCGTCGACGCACCGGGCCTGAAGACCGAGCACTACTCGATCTTCGACACCGCGATGGGCGAGCGCGCGATCAAGCCGATGGGCCACGTCCGGATGATGGCGGCGGCCCAGCCGTTCCTGTCCGGCGCGATCTCCAAGACGGTCAACCTGCCCGAGACCGCGACGGTCGAGGAGATCGCCGACGTCTACTTCCAGGGCTGGAAGCTCGGCCTGAAGGCGCTGGCCGTCTACCGCGACAACTGCAAGGTCGGCCAGCCGCTGTCGGACTCGAAGGCCAAGAAGGCCTCGGAGTCGACCGAGGCCGCGGCCGAGAAGGTGGTCGAGAAGATCATCGAGTACCGGCCGACCCGCAAGCGGCTGCCGAAGTCCCGCCCGTCCCGCACCACCTCGTTCAGCGTCGGTGGCGCGGAGGGTTACATGACGGCAGGCTCCTACCCCGACGACGGTCTGGGTGAGGTCTTCCTCAAGATGGGCAAGCAGGGCTCGACCCTGGCCGGCGTGATGGACGCCTTCTCGATCGCGATCTCGATCGCGCTGCAGCACGGTGTGCCGCTGGAGACCTACGTCCAGAAGTTCACCAACCTGAAGTTCGAGCCGGCCGGTCTGACCGACGACCCGGACGTCCGGATGGCGCAGTCGATCATGGACTACATCTTCCGCCGCTTGGCGCTGGACCACCTGTCCTTCGACGAGCGCGCCGCCCTGGGCATCTACTCCGCCGAGGAGCGCTCCCGTCAGCTCGACACCGGTTCCTACGAGCCGGCCCCGGTCGAGGTGTCGGAGGCGGAGTCGCTGAAGTCCGTCGAGCCGATCACCGACAAGGCCGAGCCCGAGGAAGCGGCTCCGGCCGAAGCCGCGGCAGCCAAGCCGGTCAGCTCCGAGGTCCGCACCACCGCCGAGATGTTCGAACTCATCACCGGCACCTCGGTCGACGCCCCCCTCTGCTTCACCTGCGGCACCAAGATGCGCCCCTCCGGCTCCTGCTACGTCTGCGAAGGCTGCGGCAGCACCTCAGGTTGCAGCTGACCTCTAGTTGGCGGCAGCTCCTCCGCTGCGGCTGACCCTGGTTGATAGCACCACGGCCCCCGGGAACTTCCCATTGCCCCGGGGGCCGCAGTGCGTCTGCTTGCTGTTGGCAAGTACCGGACAGGTTCCGGTTCTGGCCACGGGAATCGTGGTCGTTCGGCGGTTGGGGCTGCTTAAGCTCTGCTCAGCGGCGCGATCTACTGCACGGACGGCGAATGGCTCGGCTTTCACGATGACCAGGCCGACGGCCGCAGCGCCGGAGCGGCCATTCAGCTCTACCAGAGCCAGGTCGGCTTCTGGTACGACGCCCACGAGTGCTTCGACGACACCACGGTCGCCGACTACCAGGGCTGGTCGTTCTGCAACTTCTCTGTCGCGGACGGCACGCTGGTCCGCATCCGGCTCTGGTCACAGAAGAACGGCGTCGAGTCGTACTCGGTTGTCACCCGCTCCTTCACCACCTGACCTGGGAGTACCGTCGGAGTGTGGTGGAGGTTGCTTCTCTGCTGGCGGCGGGCGAAGCCGCGTTGGCCGGCGGGGAGTGGGTCAAGGCACGGGAGGCTTTCGGCGAGCTGGTCGAGAGGGATGCGACCGCCGAGAGCCTTTCCGGCCTGGGTACGGCGTACTGGTGGCTTGGGGATGTCCGGAAGGCCTTCTCTTGTTGGGAGCGCGCCTACGGGCTCTTCACCCGCACGGACCCGGCCGAGGCCGTCGGGCTTGCCGTCGCGCTCAGCCTGCTCAACGTAGCCAATGCCGGGAACCGCGTGGTTGCGCGGGGGTGGGCTAGGCGAGCGGTTCGGCTGGCGGAGCCGCTGGGCGTGCCTGTGCTCACCGCCTGGGCACTCCTCGCCGGAGCTGACACCGAGGAGGACCTGGAGCAGGCCGCGCTCGCTGCGGAGAAGGCCCACCAGATCGCCCTGGAGGAAGGCGATCACGACCTCGAGCTCTGCGCTCTCAGCATGCGGGGCTCGGTGCTGATCGATCTCGGCCAGGTCGAAGCCGGTACTGCGCTGCTCGACGAGGCGCTGACCGGTGCGCTGGGTGGCGAGGGATCGAGTCTGGACACGGTCGTCTTCACCAGTTGCGTGCTGATGCAGTGCTGTGTCCGCGGTGCCGACTTCAGTCGCGTCGTCCACTGGACCCGCTCGCTGGACGACTTCATCGCGCGCTACGGCTGTCCCTACCTCAACGCGGTCTGCCGGGCGTCGTACGGCGCAGTACTGGTGTCGACCGGTGACTGGACGCGGGCCGAGGTGGAGTTGGCTGCCGCTGCGGAGTTGGCGCGGGAGTCGCTGCCCGCAGTACGGGCTCAGGCTGCTGCCTACCTTGCTGATCTCCGGCTGGCTCAGGGGCGGGTGGGTGAAGCGCAGCGCTTGCTGGAGGGGTTTGAGGATCACCTCGTCGTGAGGCCTGTGCTTGCGGTCGCTTATCTGGCTGCTGAGGAGTACGGGATGGCTTTGTCCTATGTCCGGCGTCAGCTCAGCAGTGCGACCGGGCTGGAGGAGGCTCGTCTTCGTGAGGTCGCGGGGGAAGCCTGCTTGGCGCTGGGGGATGTTGCCGGGGCAGCGGCTGAGGGTCGGCGCCTGGGTGAGCTTGGGGCGAGGACGGACAGCGTGCTTGTTACTGCGCGGGCGGAGCGCTTGCTGGGACGCGCGACTGGCGCTGTCGACTTGCTGACCTCTGCGCAGGTCAGGTTCAGCCAGCTGGAGATGCCGCTTGAGCTGGCCCGCACCCGGATGGCTCTGGCGACCGCACTGGCCGCCGCCGAGCACGCCGTGCCCGCCGAGCACACCGAGCACACCGAGCACCCCGTGCCCGCTGGGCGGCCTGAGTTGGCTGTTGCTGAGGCACGTCGGGCATTGGCGGTGTTCGAGGATCTGGGCGCGGCGGGTGATGCCGACGCGGCCGCCGGGTGGTTGCGCTCGGCCGGTGCGGCTGCGGCTCGGGTTGGGCCGCGAGGAGTCGGCGTACTGACCAAGCGCGAGGAGGACGTGCTCCGGCTGCTGGCAGAGGGCCTGCCGAACCCTGAGATCGCCGAGCGCCTCTACATCAGTCGCCGGACCGTAGAGCACCACGTGGCCAGCCTGCTGTCGAAGCTGGGCCTCCGGAACCGCACCGAGGCCGCTGCCTTCGCGCTGCACGAGCAGAAATAGGTGAGTTCACCGATGCTCCGGGCCGGCCGCCGATCGATGCTCAGAGCAACCGGCTGAAGGAGTCACGATGACCGACACACTCACCCCCGCGTCCGACCAGGCGTTCGACCAGGCCCGTGCCGAGGCTTTCGGCGAGCAGATGGTCGGAGTACTCAACAGCGCCACGCTGGCGCTGCTGATCAGCATCGGCCACCAGGTAGGCCTGTACGAGACGCTGTCGCAGTTGCCACCCGCAACGAGTCACGAGATAGCCGGCGCTGCGAACCTCCAGGAGCGCTACGTCCGCGAATGGCTCGGCGCGATGACCACTGCAGGTGTTGTCGAGTACGACGCCGCCGACCGTACGTACCGGCTACCACCGGAGCACGCCGCCTCGCTGACCCGCGCCGCTGGGCCCGACAACCTCGCCGCGGCCACCCAGATCGTCCCGCTGCTCGCGGGAGTCGAGTCCCACCTTGTCGACTGCTTCCGCAACGGCGGTGGCGTTCCGTACTCGGAGTACAAGGAGTTCCACCGGCTGATGGCGGAGGACAGCGGTGCCGTCTTCGATGCTGCCCTGATCGAGCACATCCTGCCGTTGGCGCCGGGGTTGCCTGAGCGGCTGGCGAGCGGGATCGACGTCGCCGATGTCGGCTGCGGCAGCGGGCACGCCATCAACCTGATCGCCCAGGCGTATCCCCGGAGCCGCTGCGTCGGCTACGACTTCTCCGAGGAGGGCGTCGCCGCTGGGCGCGAGGAGGCGGCAAGACTCGGCCTGGGCAATGCGGAGTTCGTAGTACGGGATGTTGCCGAGCTGGGGGAGCAGGAGCGGTTCGACCTGGTCACTGCGTTCGACAGCATCCACGACCAGGCTCACCCGGCACAGGTGCTTGCGGGCATCGCTGCTTCCCTGCGGCCCGGCGGGGTCTTCCTGATGGTCGACATCCAGGCATCGAGCAACCTGGAGGACAACCTCGACCACCCGATGGCCACGTTCCTCTACGGCGTCTCCACCATGCACTGCATGACGGTGTCCCTCTCACTGGGCGGCGACGGCCTCGGCACGGTCTGGGGGCAGCAGAAGGCAGAGCAGATGCTTGCCGAAGCCGGCTTCACCTCAGTAGAGGTCGCTCACGTCGAGGCAGACGCTTTCAACGCCTACTACATCGCCACCAAAGGCTCCTAGTGACCGAACCTGTCTGAGTCGGCAGGAGCCTTGCCGGTGCCGTCCAGTGCGTCCAGGGCAGCCAGCTCATCGGCCGTGAGCTCGAAGTCGAACACCGCGAGGTTCTGCTCCAGCCGCTCACGCTTGGACGACTTGGGGATCGGTACTACGTCCTGCTGGACCTCCCACCGCAGTACGACTTGACCCGGCGTCTTGTCGTGAGTGTTGGCCACTGCTGCGACAGTCGGGTGGTCCAGCAGGTCAGTGCCCTTGCCGAGGGGGCTCCAGGCCTCGGTGACGATGTTGTGGGCTTTGTGGAACTCGCGCTCGGCCCGCTTGGTCCACACCGGGCTCAGCTGGACCTGGTTCACCTCGGGGGCGACACCGGTCTCGTCGATCAGCCGCTGGAGATGGGCCGGCTTGAAGTTGGAGGTGCCGATCGCACGGACCAGGCTTGCCTCGCGGAGCTCGATCAGCCCGCGCCAGGCGTCGACGTACCGGTCCTGGTCGGGGTTGGGCCAGTGGATCAGCAGCAGGTCGAGGTACTCGAGTCCCAGCTTCTCCGCGCTCGCCTCGAACGCGGTTCGCGCGCCCTCGACGCTGTGCCACCGCTTGTTGAACTTCGAGGTGACGAAGAGTTCGTCCCGTGGGAGCCCGGACGCCCGCAACGCCCGTCCGACGCCGACCTCGTTGCGGTAGTTCTCCGCCGTGT
Organism: Kribbella sp. CA-294648; assembly: GCF_050943845.1. NCBI lineage: Bacteria > Bacillati > Actinomycetota > Actinomycetes > Propionibacteriales > Kribbellaceae > Kribbella > Kribbella sp. CA-294648. The sequence goes on along the minus strand of NZ_CP191981.1, from coordinate 5,953,664 downwards.
CGACCAGACGGTACCCGACCTCGAGAGCCTGTACTACGGCGCGCTCGGCGTCGTCATCGCCCATCGGAGAGGTCCCGAGCCCGACTCGCGGCATGGCGGCCCCGTTGCTCAAAGTGACGGTGGGAACGGTGATCATCGATCCTCCAAACAGCACGCCGGCAGCTTCCCCGCCACCGTATCCCGCGGGCGGCAACCCCTTTCCCCAGGCTTGCCCCGACGGCCTTGGATGGATGGTCCGGAGGGCTTCGACTGACAGCCGAGACCTGGGCAGCGGATTGTCGGTGGGCTGGGTCATCATGGGGTTCCGCGGGGACCGGAGCATGGTGAGGGGTGGGCGATGAAGAACCGATTGATCACGCTGGTGGACCTCGGCCTGGACAGTTCCTTCGACGCCTCGATGACGTTCGTCCAGGGCATCACGAGCAACATCAACGCGGGCTGGAACAGCCCGGTGATCGACGTGAACTTCGTCCGCACCCGCGACCACGAGACCGCCTTCTCCGCCCTGACCACCCCGTCGAGCGTGCTGCACGTGATGGCACACGGTGACCACAGCGAGGAGCCGTCCTTCCTGTCCACCGACGGCCAGACCCAGGTGTCACTGACCGCACTCGCCGACTGGTTCCTCGACCGCTCCTGGGGCATCGCCAGCGGCGTGGTGATCGCCGACGGCTGCAAGACCGGCATCGGCAAATGGCAACGCGCCATCCGCGACTGCCTCCAGGACGACATCACCTACATCGGCACCAGCACAGTGGTCGGCTGGTACGAAGCCACCGTCTTCTGCTCCGCCTTCTACGGCGCCCTGATCCGCAACCGAGGCCTAGGCAAGAGCCCCGCCGAGCAAGGCTGGGATGCCGCCGACCGAGCCATCCGAGCCTACGAAACCCTCACCGACGCCCGCTGCCCCTACAAACCAGTCCTCCTAACCCCCAGCCGCCGAGCCCTCCGCTCCCTAGCCGGCTAACTCACCCACCCCCGCCAAACACCCAACCAACCAACGCACCCCAGCCCTGCCGGCCACCCGGTTACTCCGAGGACCTGGTTACTACCGGGCACCTGGCTACTCCGGCCACCCGGCCACCCGGCCACCCGGTTGCTCCGGCCACCTGACACTCCGGCCCTGGCCAGTCCGGCTCCCTGGCCAGTCCGGCGACCTGGTTACTCCAGAGGACTTGACTTGCCTGCCGCCCCGTCACCCGGGCCACCCCGGCTTTGCTGCCACCCCGCCCACCCGGTCACTCCGGCTACTCGGCCACTCCAATGACCCGGTTGCTCCAGCCATCTGGGCCACCCGGCTAACCGGCCGCTCCGGCCACCCAGCCACCCGGTTGCTCCGGCCACCTGGGCCCCGGCCACCGGGGCCACCCGGCTACTCCAGCGACCCGGTTACCTGGCCACCCAGTCACTTGGCTACTTCGGCCACCCGTTCACTCTGGCTCCCCCGGCTCCCCGGGCGACCCGGCTGCCCCGGCCACTCCGGCTACCCCGGCCACTCCGGCTACCCCGGCCACTCCGGCTACCCCGGGGACCTGCCCACTCCGGCCCACCCGGCTCCGCCACCTTGGCGGGGTCCGGTCGACGAGTGGGTTGTTAGGGGTGTGGGCTGACCAGGCCGGTTTGGTAGGCGATGACGACCAGTTGTGCTCGGTCGCGGGCGGCGAGTTTGACCATGGCGTGGCTGACATGGGTGCGGGCGGTGGCTGGGCTGAGGAACAGTTCTGCGCCGATCTCGTCGTTGCTCATGCCTTGACCGACCAACGCCACAACCTGCCGCTCCCGCTCGGTGAGCACCGCGAGCCGTTTCTCGGACGTCTGACTGGCCGCTCGCTTGGCGGTGAACTGCGAGATGAGCCGACGGGTGATCCGCGGAGCGAGCAGCGAGTCTCCGGCGGCCACAACGCGGATGCCGTGCAGAAGCTCGGCCGGTCCGGCGTCCTTCAGCAGGAACCCGCTGGCGCCAGCCTGAAGCCCCTCGAAGACGTACGCATCTGTGTCGTACGTAGTCAGGATGAGAATGCGGACGTCCTGGAGCCCCGGCGTCCCGACGATCTCTCTGGTCGCCTCGATGCCGTCCATCGTGGGCATCCGGATATCCATGAGGACGACGTCTGGCCGGTCGGCACGGGCTTGCTCGACAGCTTGAGCGCCGTTCGTGGCTTCACCGACCACCTCGATGCCGTCCTCGGCATCCAGCAGCGCCCGGAACCCCGATCGCACCAGACCCTCGTCGTCGACGAGCAGCACCTTGATCGGGTCGGCGTCGAAGGACATGTTCAACTGGCTGTCTCTCCCACCGGCGCATAGGGCAGTCGTGCGGTGACCGCAAACCCGCCGTCAGCCACCGGGCCGGCGTCGAGCTGGCCGCCGAGCAGCTGACACCGCTCGCGCATCCCGATGATCCCACGCCCCGGTACTGCGGACGCCCCGGCGGGAGCAGGGCCGCATTCGTTCATCACGCTCACCTCAAGGGAGTCAACGCCGTACCCGACCCCGACAGTCACGCGGGTCGGACCGACATGGCGGATCACGTTGGTAATCGACTCCTGCACGATCCGGTACGCCGCAAAGTCCACCGCGCTGGGCAGCTCGGCGATGGGCGGTGCGTTCTCGAGGGTGACGTCGAGCCCGGCCTGACGTGCCTTCGTGATCAGCTCGTCGATCTGTCCGAGGCCCGGATGAGGAACTCGCCCGTCGTGAGCGTCCCGGAGTACGCCGAGGATGGACCGCATTTCGCGCAGCGCCTGGGCACTGGTCTGCTGAATGGCCAGCAGCGTCTCGCGAATCCGTTCCGGTTGTTTGTCGAGCAGGTGAGCGGTGACGCCCGACTGGACGTTGATGACCGCGATGGCGTGAGCGACCGTGTCGTGGACCTCGCGGGCGATCCTCAGCCGTTCCTCGTCGACCCGGGCGCGGGCCTCCTCTTCGCGGGTTCGCTCAGCCAGTTCGGCTCGCTCCAGCGCGTCGGCGGCGATGACGCGGCGGGAGCGTACCGACTCACCGAGCGCCGCGCTCATCACGGACGCCCCGATCCGGAAGAACACCCACCCGATCGCGGCAGCCGGCTCGATATCCGTTGCAGCGAGCAACCAACCGGTGCTCAGTACGGCGATGCCGGCTCCGGCGATCACGAGCGACCGCCGCCCGTCGCCGTACGAGGTAAGGGTGTAGAGCGCGACGAACAGCGCAAGCCACCCGGGCGCGTCGGGAAAGTCCAGCGCGTAGTAGATCAGGCTGGCGATCGCGGTCACCGCGAACACAGCCACCGGGAACTTACGCCGCAGCGCGATGACAACACCACTGGCGATCAGCAGCATGTAGCCGAGGTTGCCGAAATCCCCGAGAGGCCGCAGTACGGATTCAGGATCCGCCGCGACCTTGGCAAGCGTGCCCTGAACCTGCATCACGGTGACGAACAGCGCAAGCAACAGATCCACCGCCAGCGCAGGCAGCCGAAACGAACCAACGCGAGCTTGCATGCCGTGATCCTAGGTCGTCCGTCCCCGGCACGGCGTCCCCGCAGAGGAGGATCCCCCTACGTCGAGAAGCGCGGTTCAGCCAGGCAGCAGCTACGTCGAGAAGCGCGGTCCGGCCGAAGGACGGCTCCGTCAAGAAGCAAGGCCCGTAGGCGCTCCAGAGCGCTGTCGGCTCAGGAAATGCTGCGAGTCCGTCGGCTCCCTCAGGCATCCTCCGGGGCGACGTCTTGGCGACACGCTTGGCGTGGCTACCGTGTGTAATGCGTGGCAGACTTTTTGTGGTTCTGATGTGAGGTGATCAGCGCGGGGGTGAAAGGCGAGTAGCCGTGGCGATCCTCGAACACCTCCGGTATCCCGCAGCAACTACCCACCCGCGGAACTCCGCACCGATCCCGCCAACCGCCCTTCCCGCTAAGAGAGTTCTCGCCGAGAGAGCTGAAGGCGGTCCGCGATGACGCCCACGCGACGAACTCTCCTCACGGCGGCCGCGATCGTCGCCGTCTCCTATCTCCTCGCAATGATCCTGAGCACGCCGGCCTGGGCTGCCGCGCTCGCCTCGACATTGGTGCTGATCCTCCTGGCTCTGGTCTGGACGCCGGACAAGCCGGCTCCCGCCGCACCTGTCGCGCCACCCGTTCCGAAGCCCGTGGATCGCGAACCTGTCTTCACGGCACCGCCGACGCGCACCGTCGCCGGAGTACGCCTGCCGTCGGCATCGCCCGACTACCACTTCAGCTTCTCCGCGATCGTTCAGTGGTCGCCCGTGATGACCGGACTGCGGCACGCGGACCTCGGCAGTGTCGCCGTCGATGCGTTGCTCAGCAGGGCCAAGGCGCTGACGGCCTCGCAGCAACCGTCGGAGGAGGCGCTGAACCAGCATCGTCTCGCGTCCGTGCTCGGCGAGCCGGATCTCGATGAGAAGGGCCAAGTCCGCACCTGGGCCACCGAAGTACGCCTCAAGCTGCCCGATGCGGACCTCAAACACCTTCAGAACATCACCGCCCTTCAGCGCAAAGCACAAACCTTGTTGCTCGAACGCCAACTGGAGCAGGACAAACGCGCCTATCTGCGGGACGACGTGCTCGCCACACCTGGCTCGGCGGTTGTCTGGTGGCTGGCCAACAACCCTGGCGAGGTCTCCCAGTGTGTGGACCTGCTGGGCACACTCACCCAGCTGTCCGCGGCCGCCAACGACATCCCGCTCGACACGCTCGAGCACCGTTGGGGCAACGAGCACGGCCAATTGGCCCTCGTAGTACCGGAACTGTCTGGGCAACCGGACCAGTCGGCCGACGAGGCCGACGATCAAGGTGAAAAGCCTCAAGGCTGAGCGGGTTGGTCGGTAGGGCCGGCCTGGGTGCAGGGGATGGGCCGGCCCTACCGGGCTTGTCAGTTGTCTATCCATCGGATTGTGGTGGCGCCGTTGTGGCCGTGGATGGTGAGGAGGGCGTCGATGCCGTCCTGCCAGACGGTGGTGGTGGGGAAGCGGCCGCCCCAGTGCAAGGTGACGGTGCCGTCGGACCATTCGACGCCCTCGGCGACGACGCCGGTGCCGCTCACACCTGACACGTCGACGTGCCGAAGGAGATGGAAGCGGCGTGGTCCGGCGGCCGCGGCGACTTTCAGGTGTCTGCGCGGCGGTCGGAGCATCGTCGCTGGTCTGCCACTGATCTCGTCCATAGCCCACAGTCAACGCTCGCCCACGCCGCTTCACCATGAACCGGACCGCTATCCACAGGGCACCGATTGTGCACCCACGAGGTGACTCGACCGACGTAATCTGATTGCACAGAGTGATCGAACACAGCTGGGAGGAGCGGGGCGATGACAGTCATCGACCAATGGACGGGCCGGCACGCGCGCGCCTTGCAGGCGGCGATGCGGTTGACCGGCGAAGCCTTCGCCGAACACCTCGGCATCTCGCCACGTACCGTGGCCAAGTGGCGGAAGCGACCTGACATGGTTCCCAGCCCACAGCTCCAGGAGGCGCTCGACACGTCTCTCCACCTGGCCTCACCAGAGGCGCAGTCGCGCTTCGCCGCGAGTCTCGGCGTACCGCAGCCGGAGCTTTCGGCGCTGGACGATTCGATGGTCGACCAGTTGAACGCCGCGGTCGGAGAGCTGTCGCGCATCCTCGCCGCCTTGCAGACCAGCGATGTGCAGATGGCGGGCAAGGCCGTCGGGTCCAGCGAGTCTGCCGGCCCACCTTGACGCCCGGCCGGTACTACGTAACTGTCGTTCGCTGAAATTGGCGAAGGGACAGACAGATGAGGCGACGACCGGTGACCTCGACGAGCGTGCGGTCGGTTGGGTACGACATGTCCACGGGGACACTCGAGCTCGAGTACGTGAACGGCAGCGTCTACCGGTACTACGAAGTGCCGCAGCCGACGTACGCGGGTCTCCTGGCCGCGCCCAGCATCGGCAACTACGTCAACACCGAGATCAAGCCGTACTTCGACTTCGCCGAGGTCTGAGTCGCGCCACGTTTCGGCGTGTCACCGGCGGGCACCAGAGTGTGGATCCACGGGGGTGGTCTCGTCAGGAGGTGCAATGGTCACTCGTAGAGCCTCTACGACTGGTTCCCGTGTTCTCACGATCCTTGTGATCTTGTGGTTGCTCATCGGCGTTGCGGCAGCCGCCCAGCGCAACTACTTCAGAGGATCGGATGCCAGCTGCGCAAAGGTCAGCACGGTTGTGGTCACCATTATCGCCGGCCCGCTGAACTACCTCGGCGCCAACCCGAAGATCGACTGCGAAGCCCCGCAACCATCCCGCTGATCCAGCAGCACGGCCGCGGCCCCAACACCCCGCGGCCGTGCTGTTCGCGTCTGCTCACCCTTAGGCTCGGAGTGACCTGACAGGGGAGGACGCGTTGGCTGATTTGCTGACCGGCGAGGATCTTGACCAGTTCAAGGTTCCCGGCGCGAGCTGGGCGTTGATCGATAACGGCGTACTTGCCGAGCGGGGCAGCATCGGCGTTGCCGAAGCCGGCGGGACGACCCCGATCACCGCCCGAACACTCTTCCAGGCATGCTCCATCAGCAAGCCGATCGCGGTGTTCGCCATGCTTCGGCTGGTCGACTGGGGACGGCTAGACCTCGACGACGATGTCAACCAATGGCTCACGTCCTGGCAGCTTCCACCGACGGGTGAATGGCGCCCGGTCGTCACGTTGCGGCAGCTGGCCAGCCACACGGCCGGCCTGACGGTTCCCGGCTTTCCGGGGTACCCGCTCGGCGCTGAGCTGCCAACGCCAGTCGAGATCCTCGACGGTGTCCGGCCGGGCAACACGTTCGGAGTCCGCGTCGACCTGGTGCCCGGCACCCGGTTCCGGTACTCCGGCGGCGGGACCGTAGTACTGCAACAACTCCTCGAAGACGTCACCCGGATGCCGTTCCGCCGCCTCGCGCGGCAGCTCGTCTTTGAGCCGCTGGGCATGTCGGACAGCGATTTTGCGCAACCATTGCCGCCAGAGCTCCACGATCGGGCAGCCACTGCCCACGACGAACTCGGTCGTCCGGTGGAAGGCCGATGGCACTCGTATCCCGAACTTGCCGCGGCCGGTCTTTGGACGACTCCCACTGATCTGGTGGCCTTCGCACTGGGAGTTCAGAGCGCGTATGCGGGCGCTTCGGATGCCCTCATCTCGCAGGAGCTGGCGCGGGAGATGCTGACTCCTCACGCCCCGATGGCTGATCCCTACGACAGGATGGACGCGCTCGGGCTCGGGGTCTTCCTGGCCGATGGCGGTGCGCGCTTCGGGCACGGCGGATCGAACAAGGGCTTCAAGTGCCATCTGGTCGCCTACCGGGACACAGGCCAAGGCGCGGCGGTGATGACCAATGGGGATGGCGGCACCCATATAGCCGACAGGGCGCTCACGCGCATGGCCGCGTCGTACGGGTGGCAGGGCTTTCCGATGGAGCTCAGTGAGCCGGCGGAAGCTGATGAGAAGGCGCTCCAGAGAGTCACTGGCAGGTACCAGTTGCGAGAGAACGTGTACTTCGACGTGGTTGCTACTGATGGAGGACTCGACGTGGTGTTCGCCCGGCAACCGGCGCTGAGGTTCGGGCCGCGAGGGAAGGGTTGTTTCGGCGCGCGGTGGGGGATCGATGCGGAGCTGCGGCTGACCGGCGACGGCTTGGTGTTCGTCCAGGACGGCGTGGAAGTGGAGTGCTCCCGGCTGACCTGAGTGCTGGGAATAGGTTCGTGGGGGGAGGGGGTTACATCTGATGCCGTCCGGTACATGACCCCCGGGCCTCACACTCAGCCGCTACGAGCGGCCACTCGCCGAGAGGCGTCTGCTGGACGGTGCGGTATTCGATGGGTGGGAGCCGGTACTCCGGTTCCCACCCATCTGCCGTGGTCACCTCGTTGATGCCGACTCAGTCGTGTCCGACTCGCACTTCCGTCTTGACACGGGCAGGACTTGAACGGGTGCGGCATCATGGAGGTGTGGCCCGGGGAGACGCGGGTGACTGGTGTGACAAGCGGGACGACGGCCGGCGCGCCGAAGAGGCAGTGCAAGGGTTGGGTCAAGGTCCAATCCCCGATTTGCATCTTCACCGCGAATGTCAGTAATGTTCTTCTTGTCGGAGCGGGTGCGGGACGCGAAAGCGGCCGGTCGCTTCGAACTCCCTGAAGGTTCCAGGAGCTGAAGCACGCCTTGTGCGGGTTTCGGTCACTGTGGTTTGCCGGGAGACTGGGATGAAAGAGGCCGATTTGACTGGCTTCGGCCGGAACAGTAATGTTTGGCGGGTTGCCCCGGAGTCCTGACCGAAAGGTTGCGGACGCGGTGTGCGTTCGATTCTTGAGAACTCAACAGCGTGCCGAAAGTCAATGCCGAAATTTAGCATTAACCCGATTCACGGCATTGGATGATCTTGTCCACCTCTGGTCCTCATCGGATTTTGGGTGCTGGGTTGTCTGTTGTTCGTGTATCGATTCCTTTGAGAACTAATGATTCAAGTCAGTTTGATTGTTTCTGAGATATCAAAGGATCACTCGAAGTAGTCTGTTATCTGCCCTTCGGGGTGGTTGACATATTGAATTCAACGGAGAGTTTGATCCTGGCTCAGGACGAACGCTGGCGGCGTGCTTAACACATGCAAGTCGAGCGGTAAGGCCCCTTCGGGGGTACACGAGCGGCGAACGGGTGAGTAACACGTGAGCAACCTACCCTCAACTTCGGGATAAGCCTCGGAAACGGGGTCTAATACCGGATATCACCTCGGGCTTCATGGTTTGGGGTTGAAAGTTCTGGCGGTTGGGGATGGGCTCGCGGCCTATCAGCTTGTTGGTGGGGTAATGGCCTACCAAGGCGTCGACGGGTAGCCGGCCTGAGAGGGCGACCGGCCACACTGGGACTGAGACACGGCCCAGACTCCTACGGGAGGCAGCAGTGGGGAATATTGCGCAATGGACGAAAGTCTGACGCAGCAACGCCGCGTGAGGGATGACGGCCTTCGGGTTGTAAACCTCTTTCAGCAGGGACGAAGCGAGAGTGACGGTACCTGCAGAAGAAGGACCGGCCAACTACGTGCCAGCAGCCGCGGTAATACGTAGGGTCCGAGCGTTGTCCGGAATTATTGGGCGTAAAGGGCTCGTAGGCGGTTCGTCACGTCGGGAGTGAAAACTCGGAGCTCAACTCCGAGCCTGCTTCCGATACGGGCAGACTAGAGGTAGGCAGGGGAGAGCGGAACTCCTGGTGTAGCGGTGGAATGCGCAGATATCAGGAAGAACACCGGTGGCGAAGGCGGCTCTCTGGGCCTTACCTGACGCTGAGGAGCGAAAGCGTGGGTAGCGAACAGGATTAGATACCCTGGTAGTCCACGCCGTAAACGTTGGGCGCTAGGTGTGGGGGACATTCCACGTCCTCCGTGCCGCAGCTAACGCATTAAGCGCCCCGCCTGGGGAGTACGGCCGCAAGGCTAAAACTCAAAGGAATTGACGGGGGCCCGCACAAGCGGCGGAGCATGCGGATTAATTCGATGCAACGCGAAGAACCTTACCTGGGTTTGACATATAGGGAAATCCTCCAGAGATGGGGGGTCCGTAAGGGTCCTATACAGGTGGTGCATGGCTGTCGTCAGCTCGTGTCGTGAGATGTTGGGTTAAGTCCCGCAACGAGCGCAACCCTCGTCCTATGTTGCCAGCACGTTATGGTGGGGACTCATAGGAGACTGCCGGGGTCAACTCGGAGGAAGGTGGGGATGACGTCAAGTCATCATGCCCCTTATGTCCAGGGCTTCACGCATGCTACAATGGCCGGTACAAAGGGCTGCGAAACCGCAAGGTGGAGCGAATCCCAAAAAGCCGGTCTCAGTTCGGATTGGGGTCTGCAACTCGACCCCATGAAGTCGGAGTCGCTAGTAATCGCAGATCAGCAACGCTGCGGTGAATACGTTCCCGGGCCTTGTACACACCGCCCGTCACGTCATGAAAGTCGGCAACACCCGAAGCCGGTGGCCTAACCCTTGTGGAGGGAGCCGTCGAAGGTGGGGCTGGCGATTAGGACGAAGTCGTAACAAGGTAGCCGTACCGGAAGGTGCGGCTGGATCACCTCCTTTCTAAGGAGCATTGGCAGCTGCAACCCGTAAGGGTGTAGTTGCCTACAGGTCGTTTCCAGGACGAATGTTTCTGGGCGGCCATGCTTCGGAATGTGGAACATTGACCATTAGATGAGTAAACGGAACCGAGTGGGTAAGTACTGCTGATTCTCTTCGGAGAGGACGCGTGGAACACACATAGAGTCGAGTGGATCATCGAGGCGCGCTGTTGGGTCCTGAGGAATCGGGCCATGGATCTTCGGATCCTTGGATCGGTTTTTCTGGGTCACTACTACATCAACTGCTGGATCTTTGCGGATCACAGGGTTGGTGTGGCTGTGTGGCTGGGGCCGGCTCTCACCAAACTCCTGGTGATGGGTTTTTCGAGGGTGTGTTTTCCCTTCGTTGGATCTGTCCGAGGGTAGTGGTGGACAAGGGCTGGTGTTCCTGCCCGTATTTTGAGAACTGTATAGTGGACGCGAGCATCTTCAGTATTTTGTTGTTTTTGTGACAAGCTACTAAGGGCAATCGGTGGATGTCTAGGCACCAAGAGCCGATGAAGGACGTAGGAGCCTGCGATAAGCCCCGGGGAGTTGGCAACCAAGCTGTGATCCGGGGGTGTCCGAATGGGGAAACCCAGCTGGCATTCTAAAGCCAGTTACCAGTGCCTGAACACATAGGGTTCTGGAGGGAACGCGGGGAAGTGAAACATCTCAGTACCCGCAGGAAGAGAAAACAATAGTGATTCCGTGAGTAGTGGCGAGCGAAAGCGGATGAGGCTAAACCATGTGCGTGTGATAGCCGGCGTGCGTTGCGTATATGGGGTTGTGGGAGCATTCAGATCCTAATGCCGTGGGGTCAGGGAGTTATAAATCACTGTTGAAGTCGAATTTTCTGGAAAGTTGAGCCGTAGTGGGTAAGAGCCCCGTAGGCGTAAGACAGTGACTTCCGAGTGTTTTCCCAAGTAGCACGGGACTCTTGAAATCCCGTGTGAATCTGGCGGGACCACCCGCTAAGCCTAAATACTTCTTGGTGACCGATAGCGGACTAGTACCGTGAGGGAAAGATGAAAAGTACCCCGGGAGGGGAGTGAAATAGTACCTGAAACCGGTTGCCTACAATCCGTCGGAGCGCTCACCTTGTGTGGGTGTGACGGCGTGCCTTTTGAAGAATGAGCCTGCGAGTTAGTGGTATGTGGCGAGGTTAACCCGTGTGGGGTAGCCGTAGCGAAAGCGAGTCTGAATAGGGCGACCAGAGTCGCATGCTCTAGACCCGAAGCGGAGTGATCTATCCATGGGCAGGTTGAAGCGCGGGTAAGACCGCGTGGAGGACCGAACCCACCAGGGTTGAAAACCTGGGGGATGACCTGTGGATAGGGGTGAAAGGCCAATCAAACTCCGTGATAGCTGGTTCTCCCCGAAATGCATATAGGTGCAGCGTCGCGTGTTTCTTACCGGAGGTAGAGCACTGGATGGTCTAGGGGGCTTACCGGCTTACCGAAATCAGCCAAACTCCGAATGCCGGTAAGTGAGAGCGCGGCAGTGAGACTGCGGGGGATAAGCTCCGTAGTCGAGAGGGAAACAGCCCAGATCACCAGCTAAGGCCCCTAAGCGATTGCTAAGTGGAAAAGGATGTGGAGTTGCCCAGACAACCAGGAGGTTGGCTTAGAAGCAGCCACCCTTGAAAGAGTGCGTAATAGCTCACTGGTCAAGTGATTCCGCGCCGACAATGTAGCGGGGCTCAAGCAATCCGCCGAAGCTGTGGCATTCACACTCGTACCCGGCCCAGACTTGTTCTGGGTCCAGGTGTGTGGATGGGTAGGGGAGCGTCGTGCAGCGTGTGAAGCAGCAGAGTGATCTAGTTGTGGATGCTGCACGAGTGAGAATGCAGGCATGAGTAGCGAATGACGGGTGAGAAACCCGTCCGCCGAATGATCAAGGGTTCCAGGGTCAAGCTAATCTGCCCTGGGTAAGTCGGGACCTAAGGCGAGGCCGACAGGCGTAGTCGATGGACAACGGGTTGATATTCCCGTACCGGCATTAACACGACCCGACCGAACCCACTGATGCTAAGGATCTGAAACCGCGAGGCCTTCGGGCTGAGTGGTGGAAGCTCTGACCCTAGGTGGTATTAGGTGCACTAAGGAGTGACGCAGGAGGGCAGTCCATCCGCGGCGATGGTAGGCGCAAGCTGATCCGCGGGCAAGGTGGTAGGGCGAGGCATAGGCAAATCCGTGTCTCACAGAGCCTGAGAACCGAGGCGGACCCGTTCAGGGGAAGTGGATGATCCCATGCTGCCGAGAAAAACTTCGTAGTGAGTGTTAGAGCCGCCCGTACCCCAAACCGACACAGGTGATCAGGTAGAGAATACCAAGGCGATCGAGTGAACCATGGTTAAGGAACTCGGCAAAATGCCCCCGTAACTTCGGGAGAAGGGGGGCCTGATTCGTGACGAGACTTGCTCTCGGAAGCGTTGATGGCCGCAGAGACCAGGCCCAAGCGACTGTTTACTAAAAACACAGGTCCGTGCGAAGAAGTAATTCGATGTATACGGACTGACGCCTGCCCGGTGCTGGAACGTTAAGGGGACAGGTTAGCTGGCTTTGGCCGGCGAAGCTTTGAACTTAAGCGCCAGTAAACGGCGGTGGTAACTATAACCATCCTAAGGTAGCGAAATTCCTTGTCGGGTAAGTTCCGACCTGCACGAATGGCGTAACGACTTGGGCGCTGTCTCAACCATGGACTCGGCGAAATTGCATTACGAGTAAAGATGCTCGTTACGCGCAGCAGGACGGAAAGACCCCGGGACCTTTACTACAACTTGGTATTGGTGGTCGGTACAACTTGTGTAGGATAGGTGGGAGACTGTGAAACCTGGACGCCAGTTCGGGTGGAGTCATCGTTGAAATACCACTCTGGTTGTTCTGGCTGTCTAACTTCGGTCCATTATCTGGATCAGGGACAGTGCCTGGTGGGTAGTTTGACTGGGGCGGTCGCCTCCTAAAAGGTAACGGAGGCGCTCAAAGGTTCCCTCAGCCTGGTTGGCAATCAGGTGTCGAGTGTAAGTGCACAAGGGAGCTTGACTGTGAGACAGACATGTCGAGCAGGGACGAAAGTCGGAACTAGTGATCCGGCGGTGGCATGTGGGAGCACCGTCGCTCAACGGATAAAAGGTACCCCGGGGATAACAGGCTGATCTTCCCCAAGAGTCCATATCGACGGGATGGTTTGGCACCTCGATGTCGGCTCGTCGCATCCTGGGGCTGGAGTAGGTCCCAAGGGTTGGGCTGTTCGCCCATTAAAGCGGCACGCGAGCTGGGTTTAGAACGTCGTGAGACAGTTCGGTCCCTATCCGCTGCGCGCGCAGGAGACTTGAGAAGGGCTGCCCCTAGTACGAGAGGACCGGGGTGGACGAACCTCTGGTGTGCCAGTTGTTCCGCCAGGAGCACGGCTGGTTGGCTACGTTCGGGAGTGATAACCGCTGAAAGCATCTAAGCGGGAAGCACGCTTCAAGATGAGGTCTCCCACCGAGTTAATCGGGTAAGGCCCCCAGTAGACCACTGGGTTGATAGGCCAGAAGTGGAAGCGCCGCAAGGTGTGGAGCTGACTGGTACTAATAGGCCGAGGGCTTGTCTCAACACCAACACATCGTGTTGGGGCAACAAACTGCTGCAAGATTCGCGTCCACTATACGGTTCCCGAAATACGGTCAACCCCCAGCCGATGCCTGCCCCTCGCGGGGCGGGAAGTGACTGTAGTGTGGTTGGTTGATATTTCTATAGAGTTACGGTGACCATAGCGTCGGGGAAACACCCAGTCTCCATTCCGAACCTGGAAGTTAAGCCCTTCAGCGCCGATGGTACTGCGACCGGGAGGTCGTGGGAGAGTAGGACGTCGCCGGACATTCACACTGTTAAGGGCCACCCACACCGGGTGGCCCTTAACATTTCCCCCGGCTACTGCCACATGCCGTCTAGCTAAAAGGCGCACGGCGATGAGCTCGTTCGGCAGCGGCGGCGGCCGCTCAGCCTTAGGATCTCCGCTGAAGGCCAGCTGGCGAGCTCAGGGGTGATGGCTGCCGTGGCTGAGAAGGCCGGCTGGTATACCCGGCGATGAAGTCCCGTCCGGAGACTGCCGGCACAGCTCAACCGGACGCTGCGCCGTGCACGGGCGCTTGGTCCATGCCGAGGAAGCCGGCGTCTCCAGCGGCTGGCGCCGCCCAGCGCAGCCGCCTCGAGCAGCGCCTTCGGGAAGGTGCCGAGCACGGAGGCGAGCAGGGCTGGAGCTCAACGATGGACCTCACGGTCCGAGGCTCCGCGCGTGGACGGCTGGAGGCTGATTTCAGCTGGCCGGCTTTCTGTGCCCGGTAGTGAGTCCTCCGGTGCGCCTTCATGGGACTGGCAGCGATGGGCCGAGTGGTGGTAGCCGGTTGCCGGCGTCTCTGCGACCCGACAGCCATGCGTTCCACCGCCCCATGCCTTGGTGCTTTAGCGCCCCATGCAGGTGGTCGACCGTCGCCACGCAGCGGTGCTGCTCGACCGTCGCCACGCAGCGGTGGTGCTCGACCGTTCTCAGGCAGTGGTGCTGCTCGGCTGTTCCCAGATAGTGGGCCAGCTCAGGTGCGTGCCGAGCTTCCCGCTCGTGCTCGCCTTTAGAGGTCTTCGGGGGAGATTCCTACTAGGGCTGCTGCTGCGCAGATGTGGATGGGGGTTAGGTCTGCGGGGGCTACGGGGGCCTGGAGGAGGGTGCCTCGTTCGAAGGGGGTGAGGTTGATGTCTATGCCGTGGGCGCCGGCGACCATGCCTCGGACGTACGTGAGCCAGCCCATCATCGGGATGCCGCGGCGGAAGACGCCTGCGGCGGCGGCTAGTTCGGTGTCGGCGATGCTGGCCCATTCGGGTTCCCAGATCGTGACGACTGCTCGGAGTACCTGGGCGAAGCGCTCTGACTGGATCAGGGCGTCCTCGTCGCTCCAGTGCAGCGTGAGCTGGTCGGAGACGGTGGTGAGGGTGCCGCCCATGGAGAGGTCGAACAGCCAGGGGAGTTCACCGGCGCTCTGCAGGTGCAGACGGGTGGTGCTGGAACCGTTGGAGAGGACCTTGGTGGTCGCCTCGACCATCTCCTGCAGCGGCGTCGACGCGTCGGCCTCGAGCACGTGGAAGCCCCAGCGTTCGTCCTGCGTCCAGAGGTGGACCTCCGGGAACGCGACGGCGACCGCGGTCAGCGTGCGCCCGACGCGCAGCGCCCTGTGGTCGACCGATTCGTCTCGGTGAGCCCATTGGGCGCGCAGTAGCCAAGATGCCATCTCACGCCCTCCGATCAGCTGCCGGCTGGACCTGTCCAACGGACGCTACGCCGACCGGTGAGTGGTTGACCAGAGCTCCGCCTACTCCGTGTGAACAGATGGGGCGGGCCCGAACGCCCAGCTGCTGACACGTCACCGCTCCAGTGTGAAGCAGCCACAGGTCAGCCCCGACCACCGGGGTCGCTTTTCCGCAACCTCCCACCAGAAACCCGAGGCGACCCCCACCCTCCCCAGCAGCAGCCACCCCACCAACAGCACTCAGTACTCCGCCCCGTCCGCCTCGCCACCAACCCCGTTGCCGTCATAAGCAGTCGCCGCGGCGGTCGTGCCATCTGCGCCCCCGACTTCGCTGCCCACGTCGCCGGTCGGCTCGCCTGCGTCGCCAGCTCCACTGCCGGTGAGGTCCTGGGTGCTGCCGCCGACGTCGCCGGTCACGCTCTGAGCACTCCCCGCGCCGCCGGTGCTGTCGCTGACGTCGTGGGCGTTGCTCCCCGGGCCGCCAGCTCCGTCCGTGCCGCGGGTCGCGGTCTGGGCGTTGCTGCCCGAGGCGGCGGACCTGCTGGCGGCGGCGCTCGGCTTGCTCTCCGCATCGGCGGGAGCTGCGTCGGCGGGAGCTGATGCTGTGGTGCTTGTGGCAGGCGGGCCTGCCTTGGGGGAGCGGCGGCGGGAGGTGGGTGCCGGCGCGGCGGCGGTCGTCCCGTCGGCGTCGCTGCCCGCGCCGGCGGTTGTGCTGTCAGCTCCGCCGGTGCTGCTGGTGGCGCTCTGGGTGCTGCTGTCCGAGGCGGCGGCTGTGTTGGCGGCGGCGCTCGGCTTGCTCTCCGCGTCGGCGGGAGCTGATGCTGTGGTGCTTGTGGCAGGCGGGGTTGTCTTGGGGGAGCGGCGGCGGGAGGTGGCCTTGACGGGCTCCGGCGCTGCGTCGTCGACAGGCGCCGGTGCGGTGGGGGCGGCGTCGGTTGTTGTTGTGGCGGGGGCGGGCGAAGGGGCGGGCTCCGGGTCGTGGGGGATGGAGTCCAGGGTTGGAGCTGCTAGGTCGAGGGTGGGGCGGGGGCCTCGGTAGGAGTCGAGCCAGGTGCGGAGGAGTTCTACTCGGTCGGCGTACTCCTCGTTGCCCTTGACCACCGGGGCCTGGTTGTAGGCCATGGTGTCGGAGGAGCGGCGGAGCTTTACGTAGAGGCGGGAGGAGGACAGGGCGTAGCGTTCCATGTCGTCCTGGAGGGCACCGATCACCGTGATGTTGCGGTCGCGGCCGATCTGTTCGAAGAGAGCCACGGCTTCACGGCGGTGCTGGGAGCCCAGGTTGCGACCCAGCTCGTCGAGGATCAGCAGCAGCGGGCGGTCGCTGCCGCCGGCCAGGGCGGCGGCGCAGACGAGCTTGACCGCCTTCTCGTCCATCTGTGCGGTGTTGCCCTTGACGTTGAACGCCGAGAACGGACCACCCTCGGACCGTCGCCACTTCGGCGTGACCGTCCAGCGCCACGGCTTGTCCGGTTCGGCCGGCGGGTCGGGCTCCGGGTACTCGAGCTTGGCCCCATACCCGCCGTACTGCTGATCAAGCCGATCGAACTCAGTCGACACCAGCCGCAGCCGGGCCTTGATGCCGTCGGCAAGTGACGCGCGGTGGGCGCGTGCCGTGCTCTCAGCCTCGCCGAGTCCTTCGCGGGCCCGCTCCAGAGCCGCATTGCGCTCGGCACGCTGGCTCGTGATCTGTTGTTGCTGCAAGCTGTCGAAGGTCTCGTGCTGCGCCAGGTGGCTGGCCAGCGTCCGCTGCATAGCCGGTACCAGCGCCACGCGCGCCCCGAGCGTCCCGTTCGACCAACCATCGGGGCCGTTGAGGATCTCCCACAGTTCGGACGGGATCTCTTCCCGCGAGCGGGCGTTCGGGAAGCATCGGCGTACGACGTCGTCGAGTTGGGTGCAGGCCTGGTGGTTCCAGTCGGCCGTGGTCCGTCGCTGGGCGGCCTCATCCGGCAGCGCGACCAAAAACTCAGCAGCTTCCGAGGCGCTGCCGCCCCAGGCAGTCGTCCTGGAGACGAGGTCGAGCGCGGTCTGCTCCTCCAGCAGGACGAGCCGGCGCCTGGCTAGCTCTTCGAGGATGCGGTCGTGGTCGCGGCGGGTCGCCTCGAGGTTCTTCAGCCGCTCGTCACGGACGAGTTGCTGCCCGGCCGCCGCCTCGGCTGACTCCTTCGCCGCCTGCAACGCGGGTGCAAGCTTTTCGCGATCGGTCTCGTGCTGATCATTGGCTTCGCGGAGAGCGAGGATCTGCTCCTGTACGTCGGCGGCCGTCCCGAGCGCGCGAGCGGCCGCTGTACGGCGCTCGGCCTGTTCGACCCGTGCGCGAGCCTGCTCGAGTGCAGCCGATGCCAAAGACCGGGCTTCGACGGCGGCGTCGAGCCGGCGGCGAGCGGCCTCGATCCGGGCGGTGCGACCGGTGATCGCCTCCTCGAACTGCCCGACGGCGACCACACCGGCCTGGTCGTCGATGACCTCCTTGGCCGAGCGGGCGGCCAGCGCGGCAAAGAACCCATCGAGCTTGAAGCGCTTGTCAGCCGACGAGGGACCGCCCTTGAAGGCCGCGGCGCCAGGCCGATTCGCCAGCACCAGCAGGAAGCCCGGATAGCCGGCATCGCTCAGCGCGGAGGTCGCCAGCGCGACATCGGCCGCGTCAACGACAACAGCCTCCCGGTACGGCGCCAGCCGCGGCTCCCACTCCGCACGGTCGGACGAAGCGAGTTCGGTGATGTCGGTGAGCGCACCGCACTCGATGCCCGCGTTCGTGAGGACCTGCTGCTGCGGAGCCGAAACGGTCTGGCCGCTCTCGGCCTCCCGCAACTCGGCAGAGGCCTGATCCACGAACGAACGTGCCGCGTGATCCCGCCCGATGTGCTCCTCGAGTACTGCGCGGGCCTCCTCCTGCTCGTCCGCAGCAGCGGCCAGGTCGCGTCCGTCGGCCGAGCGACCCGCATCGAGCAGTCGCCGGTGCTCCTGGCCGAGCCGCTCGAGCTGCTCGCGGACCGAACGCTGGGCAAGATCCAGTTCGCGGTCCCGGGCGTCGAGCTTGTCGCGCTCCTGGCGGGTCAGCTGGACGTCGCGGAGCAGGTTCTCCTCGCTGCCGAACGCCTCGATCTCGGTGTCGATCGTCTCGCGGCGAGCTTCCTGCTCGGCGACCCGCTCGTCGAGAACACCCAGCTCCTGCACGATCTCGCTGTTCCGCGCATCGCCGTCGATCAGATGCCTGGCGCAACGAGCCCGCCAGGACTCGCGAGCCGCGGCAAGGGCCTCGCGGGCCGCCGCGCGCTGCAGGATGCCCGCCTCGACGGTGGCCATCTCCTGCTCCCAGCGCTGCAGGTCGGCAGCCGCCTGCTTGGTCGCCTCGCGTTGCGTGTGCTCGGCGGAGCGATGAGCCTGCTCCTGCTCGAGTTCGTGGTCGAGCCCGGTCAGCGTCGCGATCGCGTTGAAGATGCGGGCCGGGCCGAGTTCGTTGAGCGGCTCGGCCAGCAGGTTGGCCGTCGGCGACGACCTGACGGAGGTCGACAGGAACGACACGCAGCGGACCTGACCGCCGTACAGGACGGTCGAGAGCTTGTTGGCGTGGAAGTCGGTGCGGCCGTTGGAGTGGGGGAGGGCCGCCCACAACGCGTCGGCGCCGGCCGCGCGCTCGGCCTCGGTCGCGCCGTACGGGACGTGCAGGCCCTTCTTCCAGCGCAGATCCAGGTACGACGCCTTGCGGTTGATCCGGATCCAGACGGTGATGGCGGCCGCTTCGATCTCGGACAGCTCGGTCAGGTCGGGGTCGGAGAAGACGCCGATGATGTAGCCGCGATCGACGTTCGACCAGGTGCCTTCCTGGCCGGCCGCCTCCGCGGTGAAGAGCAGCTCGGCCGCGCCCGGAGCACCGCTGGTCAGTCGCCACTGCTCGTCGGCGTGCAGGAGCGACAGCGCGGCGATCCACGACGACTTGCCGGCGCCGTTGGAGTCGACCGGGCCCTGGCCGGCGACGGTGACGAGGCCCTGGCTGACCATCGGGATCGGGTGCGTCGAGAGCCGGGACAGGTCGACGACCTGGACGCCGAGCAGCACCTTCGAACCGAGGATGTCGAACGGGCCGTCCTCGGTCGGGGTCGTGGTGCTCATGCCGTTCCTATCTGGTCTGCGTTCGGGGAGCTCGTCCGGGTCACTCCTGGTCCCCCGGCCGGAAGGACCGACCATATCCAGTCGGCGCCCCAGCGGCCGCATCGGCAGGCCCGGAGCGATCCCGCGGCGTCCGGAAGGCCGCCGATCCACCCTCGAACCGCCCTCGAACGAGCCCAGAAAAGTTTCGGCAGCGCCCTGCAAAATCGAAGATTGTCGAATACGTAATCAGCTGGTCACGCACTGTTGACGCCACCGTCACCCCGTGACTACCTTGCATTCCGAGGAAAGCGTTTTCCCCCTGCGGATAGAGCGCTCTATCCAACCCTTCCATCCACCAGTACCGCGAAACCCGGACGCGGGTCGCGGAACCGGTACTCGTCCTGGAGGTTCCTCGTGTCATCTTCCGCCCCAACTTCAACCCCTCCGCGCCGTCGGTTCGGCCGTGCCGCCGTGGCACTGGCCGCCGCCGCGGCACTCGTCGCGGCCGGCAGCGTCGCCGTCGCGCCGGAGGCTTCCGCCTACACGTTCGCGCTCCAAGGCTGGGCCACCCAGGGTGGTGGTACGACCGGCGGCGGGAGCGCGTCTCCGGTCACCGTCACCACCCAGGCGGCGCTGATCAGCAACATGCAGGCCAGCGGTGCCCGGGTGATCCGCGTCTCCGGCACGATCGCGCTGCCCAGTGGCATGACCAAGGTCGCGTCCAACAAGACGATCATCGGCGTCGGCAGCGGCGCGACGATCACCTCGGGCGGTATCAACGTCAGCCAGGTCAGCAACGTGATCATCCGCAACATCAACTTCCGGAACTGGAACGACGACGCGATCAACGTCCAGTACTCGACCCGGGTCTGGATCGATCACAACAACTTCAGCAACGGGTACGACGGCGCCGTCGACATCAAGCGCGCCTCGGACTACGTCACCGTGTCGTGGAACCGGGTCTTCAGCCACGACAAGTCGTTCCTGCTCGGTCACTCCGACAGCAACGGCGGTGAGGACCGGGGCAAGCTGCGGGTGACCTACCACCACAACTATTTCGACGACTCGAACCAGCGCCACCCGCGGGTGCGGTTCGGCAACCCGGTGCACGTCTACAACAACTACTACCGCTCGACCAGTGGGTACGGCGTCGCCTCGACGGTCGGCGCGGGCGTCTTCGTCCAGCGCAACTACTTCGAGAACGTCAGCAAGCCGACGGTCGCGCAGACCGGGGACTCGCCGGAGGGCAACCTCAAGCTCGACGGCAACCACCTGGTGGGTTCTGGTACGCCGGTCTCCCGCAACCCCGGCAGCGTCGCCGGCATCCCCTACAGCTACACCCTCGACGCGGCGGCCAACGTGAAGTCGATCGTCACGGCCAACGCAGGCACCGGCAAGATCTGAACCGAGGAGTCAGGTTCCGCCCCGCCTGACAGACGGGCACGCGACCAACCGTCGCGTGCCCGTCTCACTGGCAGCGGCGGATCGCCTGGAAAACAAGGGGATCTGCTCGAAAGGTCAACCACCGGCAGACCTGAGCTGCCGGTCCATCTGCCTGTTCTGGTCTCCGTGCGGCCGGTGTCATGGAGTGACCGGCCGATCACTCGGCGCCGCTCGAACGGAAGGAACGAAAGTGAGGATGATCAACCGGCGAGCCGTCTCCGCCACAGCGCTCTGGCTGTTGGCGGTCGCGGTCTGCGTCACACCCTGGGCAGGCACCGCCAACGCCGCGCCCACCACCTCCCCTGCCGCAGTACAGGCCGCGCCCGCCGCGGCAGGCGATGACGAGGTTGTTGTCGTCGAGCGCAATGCTCTGGGGACCATCACGAAGATGACTCGGTATCAACCGGCCGGATCCGCCGAGAAGCTCCGGGCTCAGCTCCGGGCCAGCGGCGTCACCGGAGTTCTCCCGGCCGGCCAGAAGGCTCCGAATCAAATCCTGGCCGCCTGTGCGCCGTTTGTCGGTACCGCCGCGGCCTGGTGCGATCACGCTTGGGCCTACAACGGATTCAACGATCCGCAGGTCTACTTCCTGGACCACACGCCGGCGGGATATCCCGTGACCGCTGCCGTGGCGGACTGGTACCAGTCGCCGGGAATCGACGCCTACTACCGTTGGCACACGCAGGGCTGCCCGGGCGGCGGACGTCACTGTGTCCACGTTCGTGTCGTCAGCAGCACGGCCAACTGGTTCGGCCGGACCAGTTGGGCGCCGAACGCCCCGCAGGGCCCAGCCTCGGTGGAGCTGAACAGCAGGCTGCTCGGTAACGCCACCCAGCGGCGCAAGACCACCTGCCACGAGCTCGGCCACGCCCTCGGCCTCGAACACAACTCGTCCACCAACAGCTGCATGAGGAGCGGCACTGTAGGAGCGGGCTGGTCGGTCCGCCCGTCAGGCGACGACTTCCAGGTACTCAACCGGCTCTACCCCCGGCCGGGCACCTGATCGGCACGTTCCACACGCGAGTCCCGTGCTGCCGGCACCCCTTGCCGGCAGCACGGCCGTCGTCCGGGGCCGCTAAAGGCGTTCGGCTCCGTACTACGGTCCGCCCGCCGCCGTGGCTGCTCGTCGGTGCCGGTCACCTGCTGGTTACTCGGACGTGGCCGCGGTTCGCGCGGACGGCTCGAGGCGGGCGCGGATGGCTTCGGCGATGGGGCTCGACGGCGCGGCGGCGAGGATCAGCTGGTCTTGCAGCCGGCGGCGCGCTGCTGGGGTGAGCCGTTGAAGCTGCGGACCAGGGATGTAGCTAGGCCCGCCGGAGTGGTCGCCCGACAACTGGATCAAGCCGGCCGCTCGAAGTCGCTGCAGGGCAAGCCGGCGCTCCTCACCGCTGATCTTCGTGGTGCGCAGTTCGTCGACCGTCGTCGGCCGGGCCGACTTCCAGCTGTCGCCGGTGAGGATGCCTTCACTGCGAGGAATCGCCACCGAGTGGACCAACACAAGCACCAGGACGGCGCGATCAACCACGGACAGCGGCTGCCACCCCTGCGCGGTGAGCGTCTCGGCGATGTCGTCGGCATAGCCGGCAGTCCAGTGGGTGCCGTCCACGTGCACCAGCGTGCGGCCGATCAGCTTCAGCATCTTCTGGACCTGGCGGCGCAAGGTGACATCGCGCAAACCAGCCAGCTGTACTTCGGCCACCGGGTGCGCGGCATACTGCACCGCGCTAAATGCAGCCAGTACTTCGTCCCGGCTCCGGTCACTCAGATCCTGCACCAGAGAATCAAACAACGCATGCTGCTCGCTCACACGTCCTCCTCGGTCGCAGCCTCAGACGGCAGTGGGTCCGGCGCAACCTCAGGCGCCGGCGGAGCAGCCAGTACTGCGGGTGGCGGGTCGGGCAGCACCCGGCAGACCTCGCGCAGCCCGATGAGCTGCGATGGTCCCCACGTGATGACCCGAGGACCCAGACGGACCTCGCCCGCCTTCTCGTTCCACAGGAGCCAGCTGGTTGCGTGCAGACGACGGAGGCTGCCGATGATCAGAGTCAGGTCGCTCGACTGTTCCGGGCGGCCGCGCAGACCGGCGTACACGGCTTTGATCTGGGTGAGCGTGCCGACGACTCCTGGCCAGGCCGAGCCGCTGCGATCCGGCCAGCAGCAGGCGACGCAGATCGCGAGCACTCGGGCCGTTTCGTTCGGCTGCTCGACCGCCACCGCCGACATGCCGAGCTCATCCAGAACCGCGTGCCCGGCACCATCCGGCAGTGTCGGCACCATCCAGATCGACTCGCCGTCAGGCTCGGCCGCGCGAGTCATCCCCGAAACCGCAGGCGTGTCCGGCGAGACCTGCAACGGGCCCGCGGACTGCACCTTCGCCCACCACAACGCGTTGTAGCTGCGCCCGCTCTCTACAACCTCCGGCGCGCTCATCGCGTCACCCGGCGGAACGAACCCTCGGTCGCCCACGGCGTCCCGGCCGACGGATCGATCCGCATCCCGTCGCCCCAGACCAGTTCGTAGTCGAGTTCGTCATGCAGATGAGCCGCCGTCAGCTCGGCCAACACCCGTCGCGCGGTCACCCAGTCGCCCGCGTCGTCGACCACGTCCACGATGCTCACGCTGTCCCGCCCGGCCAGGATGCGCTCTGCCTCCGCTCGCAGGTCCTCGCGATCCGTCGCGGCAGCCGACTCCGGTGCGTCGGTCTCCGACGAAGGCCGCGGCGGCGCCATCCGCGCAGTACCGGTGCGCCGTCCGGACTCGACTGCCTCCAGCATTCCCTCGGGCGAGAATTCCGGAGCGGCCGCGTCGAAGAGCAACCCGTCCAGAACCCCAGCCAGTACGTCGATCTCGCTGCTCCTCGTGAACGTCAGCCAGGTCTCGATCGGCAGCAACCCCAATGCCCGGGTCGTACCGGCTCGCTCGACCAGCCGGCCGGCCGCTAGCTGGACAGCGTCGGCATAGGCGGCCAGCGACATCCGCAGTTGCGTGCAGACCTGGTGCAGGGTCGGCCAGCGGTCGAGGACGATGCGGTGGACCTTCTCGGCTTGTTCGATCAGCCGCTCGTTGCCCCAGGCGAGTTGCGCGTTCTCCCGCAGTTGCGCGGTGGTGCTGGTCGACACCAGGATCGACAACTCGTTCCCCAGCAGCCGGAACACCTTGGTCAGTCGCTCGATCGACGCCTTGCCCTGCTCCTCGACGGCCCGCGGGTCGCTCACGCTGTGTGCCTCGAGCGTCAGCAACTGGTGCAGCTCGGCCTGACCGCCCTGCACCGACATCCGCTTGAGGAACATCAGCATCACGTACGGCGCGAAGGCGGCGCGGTGACGCAACTCGTTCGGCCGGTCGACCAGCTTGGTGATCGCGCCGTACTGCCGGAGCACCTCGAAGCGCCGCACGATCACGTCGTGCGGATAGCCGCGGCAGGCGAGCGTGGCCTGTTCGACCGTCATCCCGTCGCTGCCGGCCTCGGCGAACGCGTCCAGGATCGCCTGGTCGACATCGAGCAGCTCGGGATCGACGATCATCGCGCCGGCCTCGCGGGCGAGCACGGCGAAGACCTGCCGGTAGACGCGCAATACGGCCGCTTCGGCCTCCGCGTCCAGCAATGTCGCGTCCATCGCGCCTCTCCTCCCGTGGCCCGGCCGCCCTGAGAACGACCAGACAACGGACTTTATCGACGCGGCCCGACGGACCGAAACCCGCCCCGACCGGCCTGTGGACAAACCAGGCCGGTCAAGGCAGAGCCGGAGGCAGCAAGCGGGCTCTAGTCGCGCGAGCGGCGGCGGAAGGCGGCCAGGGCGAGCGGGGCGAACACGGCGGTGAAGACGATCGACCAGCCGATCGAGGCGATCACCGGGTGCCGGAGCGGCCATTGGGCGTCCGCGGATGGTGCCAGGCCGTTGCCCCACAGCTCGCGGCAGGCGGCAGTCAGCGCGGACACCGGGTTCCACTCGGCGATGAACTGCAGCCAGCCGGGCATGTTCTGGGTCGGCGCGAACGTGTTGGCGACGAAGGTGAGCGGGAACATCACGGTGAACATGAAGCCGTTCACCGCCTCCACCGAACGCATCAGCGAGCCGACCCAGATCCCCAGCCAGATCATCGAGAAGCCGAAGAGCAGCAGGAGCAGGTACCCGAGGATGCCGTTGACCAGTCCGTCGCGGATCCGCCAGCCGATCAGCAGACCGGTCAGGCTCATCACCACGATGCCGATGCCGGAGTGGATCAGGCTGGACAGGCTCCGCCCGACGAGCACCGACGACCGCGAGATCGGCAGCGACTTCAGCCGGTCGACGATGCCCTTCTCCAGGTCGCTGGTGAGCCCGATGGCCACGATGGCGGAGGAGAAGATGATCGTCTGCGCCATGATGCCCGGCAGCAGGAACTCCCGGTACGACGTCCCCGGCACATTGATCGAGCCGCCGAAGACGTAGGCGAACAGCAGCACGAACATCACCGGCTGGACCGTCACGTCGAGCAGCATCTCCGGCATCCGCCGGATGTGCAGCAGGTTGCGCCAGACGACGGTCATCGACTGCTGCAGCAGGGAGCGCTGGTGGATCGGCGGCCTGGTCATCACGGCGGTCATCGGACAGCCTCCTGGTCGGTCAGCGCCTCAGCGGTATCGGTGGCGGTCGGCTCGGCGCGGTGGCCGGTCAGGTGCAGGAAGACGTCGTCGAGGCTCGGTCGTTGCAGGCCGAGGTCGTCGATGCCGATCCCGCTGTCGGCGAAGACATTCGCGATCCGGGAGATGTCGCCCAGGCCGCTGGCCGGTGCGGTCAGCCGCCGGCTCGCCTCCTCGACATGCACCTCCGGCGCGTGCTGCCGGAGCAGCTCGGCGGCGCGTTGCAGATCGACGGCCGATGTCACCGTGACCATCACGCTGGCGCGGCCCGCCTCGTCCTTGAGTTGGGTCGGCGTCCCGGCCGCGATCACCTTGCCCTTGTCGATCACGATGATCTCGTCGGCCAGTTGGTCGGCCTCTTCCAGGTACTGCGTGGTCAGCAGCAAGGTGGTGCCGTCCTTGACCAGGCCGCGGAGCACCTCCCACAGGTCCGCCCGGCTGCGCGGGTCGAGGCCGGTGGTCGGCTCGTCCAGGAACAGCACCGGCGGCGAGGCGACCAGGCTGACCGCGAGGTCGAGCCGTCGCCGCATGCCGCCGGAGTAGGTCTTCGCCACCCGGTCGGCGGCGTCGGTCAGCAGGAACCGCTCGAGCAACTCGTCGGCCAGCTTGTGCAGGTACTTGGTCGGCAGACCGTAGAGCCTGCCGATCAGCCGGATGTTCTCCCGGCCGGTCAGCAGCTCGTCGATGGTGGCGGCCTGTCCGGTCAGGCCCATGCTCCGCCGCACCGCCGCCGGTTCCTTGAGCACGTCGTGGCCGGCCACCCGGCCGGTTCCGCTGGTGGGCACGCTGAGCGTTGTCAGCATTCGCACCGTAGTTGTCTTGCCGGCGCCGTTGGGCCCGAGCAGGCCCAGCACTGTTCCTTCCGGCACGACAAAACTCACTCCGTCGACGGCACGGTTCGTGCCGAACACTTTCACCAGATCGATCGCTTCGACTGCGGGTCCGTTGGACATGGGCTCACCCTAAATCGCCGCACCGACAAGTTGCCGAGCTTTTCGACCAGCAGAAAAAACCTGGTGACGCCGGGCAGCCGCAGTTCCTACCATCCGAACCATGATGAGACTGCTCGGCTAGTGCGTCCTCAAACGCTCTAGCCGACCCCAGCAGCGGTACCGGTGCGGACGACCCATGCGGTCGTCCCCGGGCTGCTTGCTGTTCTCATTCACCGGAGTCACCCATGGCACCGTCACGTCTCGATGCTCTGTCCATCGGCGCGCAGCACCCGCGAGTCCGCGAACTGCTCGCTGTCCGCAAGGATTCCGTCCCGGGCCGGATCCTGGTCGAAGGCAACTGGGAGCACAACCAGCTCCTCACCACGCCGACGATCATTGACGCCTTGTATTACTGCCCAGAAGAAGCAGAAGACACCCGTACTGCGGAACGCGCCGCCGCCCGAGCGCGTGAGGTCTACCGGATCTCCCCGAAGCTCTTCACCAGAGTCGCCCGGCGGAGCCGATCGGACGGCCTCATCTCCATCGCCCGGCTCCCGGTCTGGCAGCCTCAGCAATTGCAGTTCACCGAGTCATCCCTGGTCCTGGTCGCCGACGGAGTCGAGTACGCCGGAAACCTCGGCACCCTGATCCGGACGGTCGACGCGGCCCGCGCGGACTGCCTCGTCCTGACCAGTCGCCGGGCCAAGTTGTCGCACCCGTCGGTCTACACGGCCAGTCGCGGCATGGTCCTGAGTACGCCGGTGCTGGAGTTCGACGACATCGCCACGGCAGCCGGGTGGCTCCGGCAGCACCGGTTCGCGGTCCACCTGGCCGACCCTGGCGCGACGGGGAGCTACCGCGTACCGGAGTACAGGGGAGGGCCGACGGCGTTCGTGGTCGGTTCGGAGGGGAACGGGCTCGACCGGCAGTGGCATGAGCAGGGGTTCGACGCTGTGTCGATTCCGATGCTCGGGCGGGCGGACTCGCTCAACGTGGCGTTGTCGGCCGGCATCCTGCTCTTCGAGGCCCGCGCCCGGAAGGACGGCTGGTAAGCGTGCGGCCACCCGCCCCAGCCAAGCTTGTGCACCACCTGAGCGGATCCACCCCCGCCCACTTGCTCAGGTCGTGCACAACGTGGCTCGGAGGGCGGGCCGGAGGGGCGGGCTGGGGTGGGGATGGGGAGAATGGGGGGCGTTGCCGAGGTCGGGAGTGGAGCTGTGGGGTTTGTGGCGGGCGAAGTGGTGGCGCCGGGGGATCCGCGGGTAGTGCTGGAAGGCCAGTGGGGACACCAGCCGGGGTTGGCGATCACGGTGAACTCCGGGTCGCGGATCTCGTTCACGGTCAACGGCACCGCCGTCCAGGTGCTGTTCGACGTCGATGGGCTGACGATCCCGCCGCAGCTGTGGGTCAGCGTCGACGAGGCTGAGCCCGAGCTGCATGTCCTCGAGAACCCGCTGATCGAGTTGACCGCCGAGCGGGCCGGTCAGCACAAGGTCGAGATCGTGGTGAAGGACGTCAACGAGCACGCTAACCGGTGGAACCCGCCGTTCGGCTGCGCGGTCGTGTTCGCCGGGCTGGTGCTCGACGCGGAGACGCGGTTGCGGTTGAGCGGCCGGCCGGGCGGTCCGCGGCTGGAGTTCTACGGCGACTCGATCACCCAGGGCGTGCGGGCGCTCAGCGCTCACCCCGAGTCGGAGGGGGCGGACGGAAGCAAGTCGTACGCCTATCTGACCGCGCGAGCGCTCGGGGCTTCGGCGTACCAGGTGGGGTTCGGCAGTCAGGGCGTCCTCAAGCCGGGGAACGGTGAGGTGCCGCCTGGCCCCGATTCGTTCGGCTGGAACTTTGCCGGTTCGCCCGCCGAGCGGGTCGAGCAGCCCGACGTGGTTGTGCTCAACCTCGGGGTCAATGATCAGACGCTGACGGCCGCGCAGTACGGCGACTACCTCGCGCGAGTGCGGGCGGCGTACCGGGACAGCAAGATCGTTGCCTTGAGCCCGTTCAGTGGCAAGCACGCGAGCGAGATCGAGGCGGCGGTGAAGTCGGCGCGCGACCCGCGGATCCGCTATGTCAGCACCGACGGCTGGATCACCACGGACGACTGCACCGACGACGTGCACCCGAGCGTCGACGGCCACGCCAAGATCGCCGCGCGGCTGACCGAGGAGCTGAAGGCGGACCTGGCCGACTGATTGCCTTTGCAGGCGTGGCCGGGGCACTCTGAGACATGGCGACCACGGATTTCCGGAGTGTCGACGAGTACATCGCGTCGTTTCCCGCCGACGTGCAGGACATCCTGCGGCAGGTGCGGGAGACGATTCGCGCGGTGGTGCCGAACCCCGGCGAGAAGATCAGCTACCAGTTGGCGGAGGTCTCGATGGACGGCAAGCCGCTGATGTACTTCAGCGGCTGGAAGAAGCACATCGCGGTCTATCCGCTCCCGCCCGCGGACGACGAGCTGGCGCGGGCGATGGAGCCCTACTTCTCGGGCAAGGGGACGCTCAAGTTCCCGCTCAACCAGCCGATCCCTTATGACCTGATCCGTCGCGTGGCCGAGGCCTTCGTCGCGTCACGGACGACCAAGTAGCTCCGCGGGATCGGGCGACGGCGGCGCGCTCAGCACCCAGTCGCTGAACTGCTTGGTGAACAAGTACCAGAGCCCATCGGCCCCGAGACGCAGCTGAGCCCGCGCGGCCGTGATCCGATTGCCCTCGATCACGCCGTCGAGCACCTCCAGCCCCTCCGCCAAGGCGCTCGGATCGAGATCCGCCGGCCGATCGGCAGCCGCGGCCAGACCACCGGCACCCCCTTCGCGCCACGCGACGGCCCAATTCGTCAGCTGCCGAGCGGTCAGCCCGGCGCGATGCGCGAGGTCGGCGAGTCCCGGCGTACCGAGCAAGCCAGCGGCTCGACGGGCCAGGTCTTGCTCACGCGTCAGGCGGAGTCCGCCGTCGCCGTCTCCGGCCGCGAGCTCCCACGCCCGACGCGCCGCGTCCGTCGCCAGCGCGACCAAGTCCTTGCCATCGACACCGGACTGCCGTGGCGGTTCCAGCACCAGTACTGCGGTTGGCGCGCCCGGCTGATTCATCGGCCGCACTGGCTTCGGGATGGGCCCGGGCGTTCTCGCGAAGGCCGCCTTGGCTACAAGGCCAACGGGTTGGGGCTTGATCTGTGGCGCATCGCCGCCCACGGATCGTCGTGCGCGCAGAGCTGACAGGAGTTCGTCCTTCTGCCTGCCGCGCAGCAACAGCAGTTCGAACGGATCCTCGTCGAGCGCGTCGGCGATCAGGTAGCAGACCGCCGCCGAATGCTTGCAGGGAACGGCGAAATCGGGGCAGCTGCAGTCGGTGCGCACCTCACCCGCGTCAGGCAGCTGCTCGAGGCCGGCCGCTTGGGCGTCCTCCACCAGCTCAGGCGGCAACTCGCCGTCGAGCAGCGCTGCGACCCGCCCGATCTGCGCCGACACCACATCGAGCACCGCATCCCACTCGGCATCGTCGAACGCACGGATCTTCACCGTCACCTCGTACGGCGTGACGCGGCTGCCCTGCACCGACGCGCGCACGACACCGGGGTCGACGTCGAGCTGGAGCACACTGCCACGCCGCGCGTAGGACCGCCCGCGACCCAGCCTGTTCGGGTCCAGCCGGGCCCGATGCTCCAACGCCTCCAGCCAAGCCTTCCCCCACCAGGTCGCCCCGAACGGCCGCCGACTCCCCGGCCCTTTAACCGCAGGCAACCCCGCATTCTCCCCATCCCGCTGCCGCCACCCCTGCCACGGCGTCCGCTCATTCATCCCCAACCACCTCCCGGGCTGGGGAGGCGGACGCGGCTGCGTCGAGAGCTGGGTCGCGACCGATCGCCGAGGGGTTGTAGGCGCTGGCGGCGCCGGACTTTGCGGGGGTTGTGGACAGTTCGACGAGTTCTGTCAGTTCGGTGTCGGAGAGTTCGCTCAGCCAGGACTCGCCGGAGCCGATGACCGCGTCGGCCAGTTCGCGTTTGGTGGCGAGCACCGTGGAGATGCGGTCTTCGAGGGTGTTCTCGGTGACGAGGCGATGGACCTGGACCGGGCGGTCCTGGCCGATTCGGTACGCGCGGTCGGTGGCCTGGTCCTCGACGGCCGGGTTCCACCAGCGGTCGTAGTGCACGACGTGGGTCGCCTTCGTGAGGGTCAGCCCGACGCCACCCGCCTTGAGCGAGAGCAGGAAGACCTGCGCCTCACCCGCCTGGAACTGCTCGACAAGCTGCTCCCGCTTCCGCACCCCGATCCCGCCGTGCAGGAAGAGCGAACGCACCTGCCGCGCCGCCAGATGCGACTCGATCAGCCGGCACATCTCGACGTACTGGCTGAAGATCAGGACAGACTCGCCCTCCGCGAGGATCACGTCGAGCAGTTCGTCCAGCGCCGCGAGCTTGCCTGACCGCCGGGGGAGCGGCCCCGGCTCGTGCAGGAACTGCGCCGGATGGTTGCAGACCTGCTTCAGCTGCGTCAGCAGACTCAGCACCAGCCCCCGCCGCGCGATCCCCTCCGCTTCCTCGATCTTCGCCAGCGTCTCCTTGGCAACAGCCTGATAGAGCGTCGCCTGCTCAGCAGTCAGCGGTACGACGACGTCGTGCTCGGTCTTGCGCGGCAACTCCGGCGCGATCCCCGGATCGCTTTTTCGCCGGCGCAACAGGAACGGCCTGGTCACCCTGGTCAGCCGCGCCGTCGCCTCTTCGTCGTGATACCGCTCGACCGGTACGGCGACGTCGTGCCGGAACCGGTCGAGCGTGCCGAGCAGTCCCGGCGCCGCCCAGTCGAGGATCGACCAGAGCTCCGACAACCGATTCTCCACCGGCGTCCCGGTCAGCGCCAATCTAGTTGCCGCTGGCAACGTCCGCAACGAGCGAGCCGTCCGGGACAACGGGTTCTTCGCATGCTGCGCCTCATCCGCGACCGCCAGCCCCCAGAAGATCTCACCCAGCACCCGATGGTCCTGACGCACCACCCCGTACGTCGTCAGCACCACCTCGTCGGGAGCCACATCCGACAACGATCGCCCAGCCCCGTGGTACCGGCGTACCGGAACGTCGGGCGCGAACTTCATCAGCTCCCGCTCCCACGTCCCGAGCAACGTCGACGGGCAGACCACCAGCGTCGGTCCGCGACCGCGTTTGGACAGATGCAGATGCAGCGCGATCACCTGGATCGTCTTGCCGAGCCCCATGTCGTCGGCCAGACACCCGCCGAACCCGAGCTCGGCCAGCTGCGCCATCCACGCGACACCTCGACGCTGGTAGTCGCGCAACGTCGCCCGCAACCCAATCGGCTCGGCGACGGGCTCCGGCTGCTCGGCGGCCCGCAATCGCTCGACCATCGTCAGCAGCGAACCGTCCGCGTCGAAGGCGACCAGTTCGCCGTCGATCTCCAGCGTCCCCGTCAACGCCGCGCCCAGAGCCTCGGCGCCACTGAGCTTCCGCGATCCACCGTGGCGCAGCTTGCGAACCAGCTCCTGATCGATCCGAACCCACCGCCCGCGCATCCGGATCATCGGCCGCTTCGCCTCCGCGAGGGCCGCGATCTCGGCCTCGGTCAGCTCCTGCCCGTCCAGCGTCGGCCGCCAGCGGAAGGCCAGCAGTTCCGTCAGACTGAAGTCAGGCCCAGTCACCGCACCAGGCGTCGGCGTGGCCTGGACGGCGCCGCGCAGCGCGAGCTCACCCGCAAACAGTTCCGCGGGCCACAACACCTCGATCCCGGCACCGTCGAGCGCATCACTGTCACCCGCCAATTCGTCCAGCGCCGCATCGCCCACCGGTACTGCGGCCGGCGCGGCATCCCGCAGCGCAGCCCCGAGCGGCGGCCAAACCCGAGCACCCCGACGTAAAGCCAGCAGCAGATCCGTCTCGGCCCGCTCACCCAAAGCAGCCAGTACTGCGGGAGGCGCGTTCCACACGTCAGCCACATCGACGAGCAAACTCGGATCGACGCCACTGCGCAGTTGCAGCACAGCCCGGAACTCGGAGTCATCCTCAGGCGGCTCGATCCGCAGTACCAGTCGCGCCCCGGCCTCCTCGCTGCGAGCGGTCTCCTCGAGCCAAGCCGTCGACCCCGTCAACGCCACTGGCTCAACCTCGGCGAAAGCCGCGGCACCAGCCCGTACTGCGACCGCGGCGGCGGGCGTCCGCACCAAGGTGTCGGCGAGCGCATCCCAGAACGCGCGCACGAGTTGCTCAGGATCCACAAGTCGCAGCGGCCGCGACCCTTCGATGGCGAGCGCATGTCCGCACGCGGGCATAGCTGCCGCCAGATTCCGCAACCACCCGTGATCCGCTGGATCAAGCGGCGCGACCCGCCACGCACCGAACCCGGCCGGACTCTTCTCCGGCACCAACCGCCCGCGCCCGATCAACCCCACCCCAGCCAACGCAGCCGCCGCCCAAGCCCGCCAACTCCCCGACCCCGAGTCCGCGTCGGCCGACTGACCCCGCAATTCCTCACCGGCCCACCCCGAGCGGTCGGCTGACTCCCCGTCTGGCGAGCCCAGCAAGAAGGTCAGCGCTTCCTTCACCCCGAGGCTCGCCACGGGCACTCGCACTCGCCGCACCTGGTCGCCGCGGGGGAGCACCAGCTCGGCTTTCTCGGTCGCGACGAGGCCGGCCGCTGCCAGGTCGCCGTACAGGAGCAGCCGGCCCGCGCGCGGCGGGTCGGCGGGCCTGAAGACAACCTCCAACACCCCCCGAACCCTACCGACCACCACCGACAATCCGGATTTGACCTCAACATTGGTTCAGGTAGCAGGCTGACCAGCACAACCCGCTACCACGGAACGGAGCCATCACGATGAGGGCAGCAGTAGTGACGAAGTTCGGCGACCCGGACGTCATCGAGGTACAGGACTGGCCGGAGCCGGTGGCCGGACCTGGCCAGGTGCTGGTGGACATCGAGCTGACCGACCTCATCTTCGTCGAGACAGCCATCCGGAAGGGTGATCACGGCAACTTCTTCGACGTGCAGCCGCCCTATGTCCCGGGCAACGCCTTCGGCGGCAAGGTGCGGTCGGCCGGATCGGACGTCGACGAGAAGTGGATCGGCCGCACCGTGGTCGGCCGAACCGTCGACTTCGGTGCGCACGCCGAGATCGGGGTCGCCGAAGCAGCGGCGCTGGTCGAAGTACCGGCAGAGCTGGATCTCCAGACCGCCGTGGCCGTGTTCGGTGACGGCTTCACCACTTTGCTCCTCGAGCAGCTCGCGCCAAGCCTGCAAGGAAAAGAGGTGCTGATCACGGCCGCGGCGGGTGGCATGGGAGTCCTGCTCGTCCAGCTCGCCCACCAGGCCGGCGCGCACGTGATCGGCGCGGCGCGCGGTCAGGCCAAGCTCGACCTGGTCAAGGCGCACGGTGCCGACGTGGTGATCGACTACTCGGTCGAGGGCTGGGAGAAGTTGGTGCTAGAGGCAACGAATGGCGAGGGTGTCGACGTCGCGTTCGAAGGCGCCGGTGGTCAGCTCGGCGCGACCGCGTTCAGCACCGTCAAGGATGGCGGCTGGATCTCGGCGCACGGTGCGCCCAGCGGCGGCTTCGCGGCCATCGACCCGGCGGAGGCCGAGCGGCGGGGGATCACCGTGAAGGGGATCATGGATCTGCGCGCCGACACCCGCGAGATCGAGATCACCGGCGAGGACGTGATGCGCCGAGCGGCCCAGGGCGACCTGGTCCCGGTGATCGACCGGACCTTCCCGCTCGACCAGCTCGGCGAGGCACACAACGCGGTCGAGTCACGAGCGCTGGTCGGTAAGGCTTTGATCAGGATTCAGTGACTACCGGTTAGTCAGTCCCCTCCACGGGGCATTGGTTGCTTGAGGGTGTGGCACCAGCGCCTCGAGGAGGGCTGACCCATGTCGCTCGGAGCAGCAGGCGGGTACGGCGTACGGTCAGTCGCCGACCGGTTGGTCGGAGCGCTCGCCGACGGCCGGTGGGAGCGGTCGCGCGGACACGATCGTGTTCCGGCCGGCCCGCTTCGCGGTGAGCAGCGCGTTGTCGGCGGCCAGGACGAGCTGGTCCATCGTCACGGCCACTTCCGGATACACGGCAGCCCCGAACGAAGCCGGTACGCCGGTGATGACGGTCTTCGACGTCCCCGTCGTACTGACCGAGACGGTCAGCGCGGCCAGCCGGTCCCTGATCCGCTCCGCCACCTCCAGCACCTCGGTCTCCGAGGCGCCGGGCAGCAGCACGGCCAGCTCGTCGCCACCGACCCGAGCGACCAGGTCGCCCTGCCGCACCTCGGCGCAGACGCTCTCGCCGACTGCCTTCAGCGCCTGGTCACCCGCGGGGTGCCCGTAGGTGTCGTTGATCTCCTTGAACTTGTCCAGGTCGAGCATCAGCAGGCCGACCGTACTGCGCAGCGTCTCGGCGCGAGCGAGCTCCACCGGCACCGCGTTGGCCCAGTACGACGGGGTGGCGAGCCCTGTCTTCACGTCCGTCCCGGCGGCCCGCTGGTACTGCGGGAGCAGCAGGTCGCGGTGCAGCGCGAGCACGGTCACCATCAGGACGGGGACGACCCATGGGTATGACGTCTGCATCGCAGCGATCGCGACGCCCAGGCCCAGGCCGGCGCAGACCACCAGTTGGTCGGACAGCTCGCCCAGCGCGTCGCGGGCGGTCGCCTCCGGGGAGGCCAGCAGGATCGCGCCGATCACCAGCGCGTAGTTCACCAGCCACCAGGTCGCCGCGGCGGCGATCACGACGAGCAGGGACCAGAAGCTGGTCGGGACGCGCGGCTCGGCGAGCAGGCCGCCGCCGCGCAGGACAGCGGCAGCGGCAGCGCTGGCCAGGATGTAGGTGGACGTGGAGAAGATCTTGCGGTGGGCCACGGTGCGGCCGTACACGCGGAGCCACGAGTACAGGTACGACAGGCAGATCAGTGGGATGACCAGCGACAGCGGCAGCAGCAGCAGGCTGGCGAAGACCCACAGACACTTCAGGTTCGTGTGCGGCGAGGTGTTGGCGGCCATCTCGCGGCGCCGCTCGATCCCGCGGGCGGACTCCAGGTGCAGGGTGGAGGCGACGGCCAGCACGGCGAACGCGGCCCACTGGCTGGAGGTCACCCCCGCGCCGGGACCGGACACCGTCGACCGCACCGCGAGGGCGGTAATGGTGATCGCGATGAAATCAATCACCAGTACATATCCGAGCGCGGCGGGCGGCAACGACCAGAGCTTCCATTGCCGGGGTGGCACCCAGCTGCTCCGACCGATCAGAATCATCATGAGCCTCACACAGTCGACCTGAACGGTTATGTGTTCATCGTAACGGCCTGTTCACGTCAGGTCACCCCTGTGTCCGGATTCCTCGACGGACGAAAACTCAGCGAAGGGTCGAAAATCATGAGCAAGGCAGCGCGGACGACCGGTACCGGCAACGACTGGTTCACCGGCGGCAACGACTGGTTCCACGGGGGAAACGACTGGTTCACAGGCGGTAACGACTGGTTCACCGGCGGCGGCAACGACTGGTTCGCGGGCGGAAACGACTGGTTCGTCCCGGCCGCGCCGGGCGGTAACGACTGGTGACCGACGGTCAATCTTTACTCTTTTCTTACGGTCGGCCGCAGTGATTCGAAACTGATTTCCGAGCGCGCTTTACCGGAATTTTACGGAATCCGCCGGTAATGGGCGGGCGCGCCGCCAGGCAGCGCCCGCCACGACCGCCACCAATACCCCGGCCGTTCCCATCAGGGCCAATGCGGTGGACGGCGTGAATCGTTCGGCGAGAAGGCCCGCGAGCAGGATTCCGAGGCCTTGGCTGCTTTTCAGCGCCGTACTCGCGACCCCGAACGCCTGACCCCGCTGGTGGTCCGGCACGGCCTGGACGAAGCTCGCGCTGGCCGGCAGGTGGTAGGCCGACGCGAGGCCGGACAGGCCCCAGAGCAGCACCGTGACGGCCAAACCGGGCTTGAGGGCGCAGAAGACCAACGGAACGCAGGCAGCCACGGCCAGCGGTCCCAGGAAACGCATGCGGCGTTCAGGCGACCAGAGGGTGATCAGCCACATCCCCAGTACGGCTCCGGCGGGACTAGCGGCCAGCAGGAGCCCGGCCGCCTTAGGGCCGCCGCCGATCTCGTCGGCATAGGGGACAGCCAGGCCTTCCACCGTGACGTAGAAGCCGGCGACCGTTGCCAGGGCCACCAGCGACCGCAGTTTCGGCGTACGGGCGACCAGGGAGGCTCCGGCGGCCAGGTCCTTGAAATAGCTGCGCTGGGGGCCGTCATCGGATGGTCGCGCCGGTACTGGGCGGGAGCGCACACCGAAGGTGATGAAGGCGGCGGACAGCAGGAACGTCGCGGAGTCGAGCAGTAGGCCGCCGGAAGTCCCTACGGCGACTACAGCGAGTCCGCCTGTGCCGAAGCCGAGCACCTGGCTGAACTGGACGACCATGTCGTTCGCAGCCTTGCCCAGGACGTAGTGGTCGTCTGGCAGGACCACTGGCAGCGTGGCTGCTCGTGCGGCGTTGAAAGGCGAGCCAAAAGCCTGCAGTGCGACCAGAAGCAGGATCACCGCCAACAGCGGCAGCGCATCGATGGCCATGAGAGCGACCAGGACAGCGCGTGCGAGGTCCGTGACGATCATCACGCGTCGCCGCGGATAGCGGTCGGCGAACCCGGCCAGCAGCGGTCCGAAGAGCAGGTCCGGTATGTAGGTGAGGGCGTAGGTCAGAGCGGTCAGCCCGGCCGATGCGGTCCGTTCGAAGACGAGCACAGACAGCGCGACCCGCGCGAGTTGGTCACCGACGACGGACAGCACGCCGGCCAGGAACAGCGCCCGAAACTCCGAGTGCCCGAACAGATCCCGCCAACGAGCCTTCTTCACCGCCCCCTCCGCCATGTCGGAGACCCTAACCACAATCTGTGGCCTGACACCTTCTCGCTGTGACAGTGAGGGTTTCCCTGCGCGGGGACAGCCGTGCCGTGTGATCGATCGCACCCCAGTGGTGACGTACCAGCGGCCGCACTGGTGTGCTGGTTCAAGGGTTTGAACACGGCGAAACAGTGCCAAAAGTGGCAGCCGGTGCAGCGGGACTTGTCCGCCCCCTCTATTCTGGAGTCCTCTGGTACTGGGGTCTGGGCGGGGCGGCCCCGACCCTGGTACCAGAGCTTTTTTCTGCCCGGCCGTCTGTGTGACCACGGGCCTGGGGCGGCGGCCGAAAACTGTCGGTGCGGCCCGGTAGCGTTCTTCTTGCCAGGGGCGGCTCTGGACGTGCTTCCTTCTCCTCTACCAGGCACTAGCGCGTCCGCTCTCCGCCCCTGGCAGTTCTGTCCATAACGCTGCCCGCGGGAGGCCGCTGTGCCGGAAGCTGTCCTCAGCACCGAAGCGCTCGCCGCTGTCCTCCTGCGCCGCCGCCGGCTGGTCCACGCCACCCACCTCACCCCATCCGTACGCCGATCCGCCTGGCAGTGGCTGCGCCGTCCGCTGACGACCCAGGCCGGGCTGACCGCGTTGCAGGGCGAGCTGATCCAGCGCGGACTGTTGCTGTCGGCCGAGCTCTATCGCCACTGCTCCGGCCTGAACCCGTTGGCACTGGCCGGGCTGGGCAAGAAGGTGCTCGAGTTGCTCGACCAGGAGTCGGGCGCGGACGCGTCGCACGTGCCGCTCTTCCGCAAGTTCCCCGAGAGCGTGCCGGGCAACACCGAGACCTTCTACATCGACCGGGTCTTCGCCCGGCTGCTGCAGGAGCCGGAGCAACCCTGCGTGCTGTGCGGCGAAGCGAAGACGGTCCACCCGGTCTCGCCCTGCGCCCACCTGGTCTGCCGCTCCTGCTGGGACGGCTCCGACTTCTCCGCCTGCCCCCTCTGCCTCCGCCGAATAGACCCGGACGACCCTTTCCTGCTGCCCTCCTCCCAGCAACACTTGACCGAGGACGAGGCACCGTTCCGCCAGACGTCAGCCGAGGACGGCACTTCGTACTTGCACCCGACGGCCAGGGATGGAGATTCAGCGACGCCCGGCGGCGCTCACCGGCTCCGCCTGCTGACGCTGGCGCCCGCGACCGCCGCACGCAGTACGGCCGCTGACCTACTCGCGCGACGAGCGCCCTTGTCCGCCGCCGATCGCGCGGACCTCGTCGCCTTGCTGGGCGAGGCCGACCCGAGCTGGCTTCCCGACGTGATCCCGGTGCGCGAAACCCGCGCCCTGGTCCTCGCCGAGTTCCTGCCCCGGTTTCCGACCCAGGTCGACCGCCTGATCGATACGGCGACCGACGCACTCCGGCTCCTGCATGTGTTGATGGGCGCCGACCCAGGCCTGCGCACCCCGCCGGACCGACGACTCTCGCTGCCGCGGGCGATTCGGCGCTCAGTGCTGCGCAGGCTCGATCGCCTGCCCGTCGAGACCCTCATCGAGGACATGCTGCGGCACGAGCGAGCCTGGAAGCGGATCGCGGAAAACCTGCACCCGTTCGAGTTCGCGGCCCGCTATCCGGTGGCAGCGCTGGCCTTCGCCGTACTCCGCCGGACAAAGCTCGACGCAGCGAGTCCGGCCGGGCGGGCCGTCCTGAGCGAGGCAGCTCGCCATCCACTCGTCCGGATCCAGGACGGACGGCTCACCGTGAACACCTTCGCGAGTCGCGTCGAAGATGCGTTCAATGCGGGTCAGCCCGAGCTCGCGTTGGAGCTGCTGCGCACCCGACCAGGCGAGATGCTGCGCCGACTCGTCCAACTGGCTCGGGCGCTGCCGCCAGCTGCGCACGCGACCTTGGTCGAAGCAGTCACCACGGCGATGTCCGACGTATCGCCGGTAGTGCTCACCGCAGCACTCGGCCAAGTGCGAACGCCACCCGGCGATCTGCGCCTGTTCTTCCCACGAGGCGGTACTGCGCAGGTCTGGACGACCGTCGACGAGCGAGACCCGTTGCCGGTCGAGCTGGCGGCGGCGCTGGGCGCAGTACTGGTGGGGGAGTTGTTGCGGAGGGCAACCGCTTTGCCGCGGGTGCGACGGGCGTTCCTGGATGAGGGGCTGTCTCTGCTGGCGGTTCCCGGGTCGGAGCGCAGCGCGTCTTCGTCGTTGTTGCGGATGACCCGGGGGAGTGCGCAGCCGATCCCGGAGGACGACCTGTTGCGGTTGTTCCTGCACTGGGTCGAGCCCGACGGCCAACGGGTCGATCTCGATCTGTCGGTCGCGGTCTTCGACGAGGAGTGGGCGTTCGTGGGGCTCTGCGACTACACCCGGTTGAGGTTCGACCAGGACGCGTTGGTGCACTCCGGTGATCTGACCTCGGCGCCGGGTCCGCTGGGCGCGACCGAGTTCGTCGACCTCGACCTCGTCGCGCTGCGGCGGGTCGGCGGACGGTACGTGCTGCCGGTGGTGTTCAGCTACAACAACGTGCCCTTCGAAGCCTTGGAGCGCGGTTTCGCCGGCGTGATGCGGCGCCCGGCCGGCCTGTTCGATCCGGCGGCCGTGGAGGAGCGGTTCGACCTGACCGGTCCGGCGAAGATCCTGCTGCCGTTCGGCGTCGACCTGCACACGAAGGAGCTCCGCTGGTACGACGTGAACCTCGGCACCGCCGGTTACGGACACAACATCGCGCGGTACGGCGGTCAGCTCGCCCTGATGGCCGCGGCGATGGAGGAGGTCCACGGCGCCGGCCACCGGGTGAGCCTGTGGGAGCTGGCCTGCTGGCATGCGGCCGCACGTACCGACGAGGTCGTGGTCCGCTGTGCCGATGGCTCGATCGTCGGCTACCTCCGTGGTGGGTCCGAGGACGTGACCGAGTTCGCCCGGAGGCTGACCGCTCGCCTCGAGCCCGACCGGTACTGGGACCTCGACGCCGCCAACCGCGCCGACTTCGTCGCCGTCGTCACCGGCGACGTGGACCCCAAGTCCGGCGCCGAGGTCTACGCCTTGCACCCCCACCTGCTCGACCCGAGCAACCTCACCCTGGTCGACGCCCCACACCTGCTCTCCACCCTCACCCCCGACACCCGAGCCACCCTCCCCACCCACTGACTCCAGCTGCGGGCCCTCGGGAGAGCCCGCTGCCTCAGAGGGCTCGGCTGGTGAGAGTTCGGTGACTTTTCGGCGCTGTTTGCGGCGATCATGGCCGCGGACGGCGCTGCGGAGTACAAAGGAAGTGTCGGCGAAGGGAGCCACGAATGACGTACGACGTGGTGGTACTCATCGAGCGGGAGATGAGTGAGGGCGACGCGCGAAGGGTCGCCGCCCTGCATGCAAGGCACGACGAGCCAGTGGACTACCACCTGCTGGTCTCCAGTCACCCCACCGAGGGCATCGGCGGCCCACTGGCGCTGCTGGGTTCCAGCTTCGCGGACGTCGCCGGTCTGGCCCCGGGCGCCGTCCCGGCCCGTACTGCGGCCGCGACGGCGCTGGCCGATCCGCAGTACGACCTGGCCTCGGTGATCGAGCGCAGCTCCCGAAGACTCCGCGGCCTCAACGACTGCCGGGTCAACGTCTCCATCACCCACGGCGAGATCCTGCTGGCCCTGAAGACCCTGGTGAAGAGCACCAACAGCCAGGAGGTCGTCGTGGTCGCCTGGCCCGAAACGGCGGCCAGCTTCCTCTGCTCCAACTGGCCCGCCAACGCCCGCCGCCAGCTCAACATCCCGAAGATCCGAGTCCTCGAGCACGCTGACTAACCCCGTACCGGACCGCTGGCCGCCGCAGCGAGCCAGCGGTCTGATCAACGGCGCCCGGTCAGTCGTCGATGAGGGCTCGCAGAGGGTCGCGGGCCGGTTCGGGGACGTAGCTGGCGTAGTAGTCGTAGAGGTTCTGGCGGGCCAGGCGGGCGGCGGCGTGGCCGTCGCCGGCCCGGATCGCTTCGACGACCTCGGTGTGGTGCTCGAGCGAGGCGAGCATCAGGGCACGGCTGTTGGGTGCGTGCGCGATCTTGTCCGAGATCAGGCTCAGCACGACGCCGCGCACGACCTCGTTGCAGGTCTGGATCAGCGAGTTGCGACTGACCCGGGCGACGGCCTCGTGAAAGGCGACATCGGCTTCGCTGAACGCGGCGAAGTCGATGTCGATCGCCTCCCGCATCGCGACCAGGGTCTGCTCCATCTCGGCGAGTTGCTCGTCGGTGCGCAGCCGCGAGGCGAGCTGGATCGCCGCGCCGTCCATGATCATCCGGAACGCGATCAGCTCGCTCAGGGTCAACTGGTCGACCCGGGCCAGCCGGGTCATCTGCTTGCGCAGCGGGCCCTGCGAGAACGGCAGGATCTCCGGGCCGTGGGGATCGCCCGGCCGGGAGCGGACCACGCCGTTGCTCTCCAGCACCCGCAACGCCTCGCGCACCGTCGACCGGCTGACCGCGAACTGCGTCACCAGCTCCCGCTCGCTGGGTAGTCGCTGACCGGGGGTGAGCTCGCCGCGGGCCAGTGCGTCCTCGATCTGCTCGACGATCCGCTGGTACGCGCGGACCGGCTGCACCGGCTCGAACCGCACTGGCTGGACTTTGCCGGCCATCCGCACCCTCCATCGCTTGACAGCCCGATCGGTAGCGACAAACCTAGTGCCCTATTGATACCTAGTCCACTGGTCGGACCAGTCACAGCTGCACTGCCCGTCGGCCCCGGTCGGCGATCCGCGAGCGTGACGCCGCGAGTGGACAGGCAAAATCAAGCGCATGAAGGCAGGCGCAGCAGAGCAACGGCCGACGGCACCAGAGGAGTTCGCGTGAAGTCCTATCCCACTCGGGCGGTCGCGCTGCTCGGCGCCGCCTTGCTGACCACCGCTGTCGCAGCCTGCTCCGCGGGCTCCGGTACGTCGGGCGGCTCGTCTCCCGGCGGCGACCAGTCGCTCGCGATCGGCCTGGTCGCCGAGCCGGCCAGTCTCGACTTCACCACCACGGACGGTGCCGCGATCCCGCAGGCGCTGCTCGGCAACGTCTACAACGGGCTGGTCAAACAGGACGAGAGCGGCAAGATCGTTCCGGACCTGGCCAAGTCGTGGACCGTGTCGCCCGACCGCAAGACCTACACGTTCGAACTGGTCGGCAACGCCATGTTCACCAACGGCGCCACCTTCACCGCCGCCGACGCGGTGTTCAGCATCAACCGGGTGAAGACGGCCTGGACGACCTCGCTCAAGTCGGTGATGGACGTCGTCCAGGAGGCCAAGGCCGTCTCGCCGACCCAGCTGCAGGTGACGCTGACCAAGCCGAGCAACGGCTGGCTGTTCCGGATGACCACCCGGGTCGGCGCGATGTTCTCGCAGACCGGCGTGGACAAGCTCGCCAGCGAGCCGGTCGGCACCGGGCCGTACAAGCTCGGCAACTGGAAACGCGGCGACTCGATCGTGCTGCAGCGCAACGACGCCTACTGGGGCACCAAGCCGTTCTTCAACCAGGTCACGCTGAAGTACTTCAAGGACCCGACCGCGCTGAACAACGCGTTGCTCACCGGCACGATCAACGTCGTCGGCACGGTGCAGGCGCCGGAGGCCCTCACCCAGTTCACCAGCAGCGACAAGTACAAGGTGATCGAAGGAACCACCAACGGCGAGGTGGTCCTCTCGTTCAACAACTCGCGTCCGGTGTTCAAGGACATCCGGGTCCGGCAGGCGATCCGCCAGGCGATCGACCACAAGGCCTTGCTCGACACGTGTTTCGCGGGTCGCGGCAAGCTGATCGGCAGCATGGTCCCGCCGACCGACCCGTGGTACGAGGACCTGACCAGCGTGGCGCCGTACGACAAGGCGAAAGCGACCGCCGAGCTGAAGGCGGCCGGGGCGGCCGGCGCGACCTTCCGGCTGCGGCTGCCGACGTTGCCTTACGCAACTTCTTGCGGCCAGGTGGTGAAGAGCCAGCTGGAGCAGGTCGGGCTGAAGGTGACCATCGACCAGCTCGAGTTCCCGGCGGCCTGGCTGACCACGGTGTTCAAGAACGCCGACTACGACATGTCGATCATCGCCCACGTCGAGCC
This sequence comes from Kribbella sp. CA-294648, assembly GCF_050943845.1. Classification (NCBI taxonomy): domain Bacteria; kingdom Bacillati; phylum Actinomycetota; class Actinomycetes; order Propionibacteriales; family Kribbellaceae; genus Kribbella; species Kribbella sp. CA-294648. The sequence goes on along the minus strand of NZ_CP191981.1, from coordinate 5,910,319 downwards.
GCGTGACCTCGGCGCCGTCTTCAACGCGAAGTACTACACCCGGTACGACGACCCCACGCTCGTCGGGCTGCTCGCCGCGGCGGACGCGGGCGACGAGGCGGCGCAGACCGAGAACATGAAGAAGGCCGCGCGCCGGATCTCCGAGCAGGCGGCGGCCGACTGGCTCTACCTGATCCCGAACCTGGTGGTCGCCGAGAAGAACCTGACCGGTCTGCCGACGAACGCGATCACCGAGTCCTTCGACCTGACCCGCCTAGCGCGCTCGTAGTCCGATGATCCTCCGCCTGGTCGAGCGCACCGCCGTGCTGCTGGTCAGCCTTGCGGTCGCCTCGGTGCTCGTGTTCGCGTTCATGGTGATCCTGCCGGGCGACCCGGCCCGGGTCGCGCTGGGCGTGAACGCGTCGGACGAGGCCGTCACACAGTTGCGTCAGCAGTTCGGACTCGACCGGCCACTGCCCACGCAGTACTTCGACTGGCTCGGTGGTCTGCTGCAGGGTGACTTCGGGACGTCGTACGTGTCGAAGGTTGCCATCGGCCCGCAGATCGCCGATCGGTTCCAGGTCACGCTGTGGCTGGTCGTGGTCGGCATGGTCGTCGCGCTGGTGATCGCCGCACCCGCCGGCACGGTGATGGCGGCGCGGCACCGGCGGATCTCGGGGCTGGCGTTGTCGGCGCTGTCGCAGGTTGGCGTCGCCGTGCCGGCCTTCCTCGCGGGGATCCTGCTGATCATGGTGTTCGCGGTGAAGCTCGGCTGGCTCCCTGCGAACGGCTGGACGCCACCCGCTTCCGATCCGGGGATGTTCTTGAAGCAGTTGATCCTTCCCGCGTTGTCACTGGGTCTCGTGCAAGGCGCGGTGCTGACTCGCTACGTCCGCAGCGCCGTGCTCGAGGTCCTGCGTGAGGACTACCTGCGGACCGCGCGAGCGAAGGGGCTGCGGCCGTTTCCCGCGTTGTGGCGGCATGGTCTGCGGAACGCGGCTGTGCCGGTGGTGACCGTGCTGGGGTTGCAGTTGGCGACATTGCTGATCGGGGCGGTTGTGGTCGAGCGCGTGTTCGTCATCCCGGGCCTCGGCAGCCTGCTGCTCGACGGCGTCTCCAACCGCGACCTGCTGCTGGTCCAGGACGTCGTGATGGTCCTCGTGGTCGCCGTCCTGGTGGTCAACTTCCTCGTCGACCTCCTGTACGTCGCCCTCGACCCCCGGTTGCGGGTCGCGCGATGAGAAGACTGAACCCGAGCCTCATCGTCGGCGCCGCGATCGTCGGCCTGATCGTCCTGACCGCCCTGTTGTCGTTCGTCTGGACCCCGTACGACGCCACGCTGGTCGACCCGGCCGGCCGGCTGGCGGAGCCGTCGTGGTCACACTGGCTCGGCACCGACAAGTTCGGTCGCGACGTGTTGAGCCAGCTCATGGTCGGCTCCCGGACGACGCTGTTCGTCGGGTTGGTGGCGGTCGGCGTCGCGGCCCTGATCGGCGTACCGGTCGGGATTCTCGCGGCGATGAGCCGACGGTGGTCGAGTGAAGTGATCATGCGGGCGAACGATCTGCTGCTCGCGTTCCCGGCGTTGCTGCTGGCCATCATGTTCGGTGCGGTCTTCGGAGCCAGCACGCTGACGGCGATGGTTGCCATCGGCATCGCTACCGTGCCGTCGTTCGCCCGGGTGATCCGGAGTGGAGCGTTGCAGGTGATGCGGACGGAGTACGTGCTGGCGGCGCGGGCTGCTGGGCGGACACCGTTTCCGATCGCAGTGCGGCATGTGTTGCCGAACGTGATGAGTTTGATCACCGTGCAGGCGTCGGTGTCGTTCGCGATCGCAGTACTGGCTGAGGCCGCGTTGTCGTTCCTCGGATATGGGACGCCGCCGCCAACGCCTTCGTGGGGGCGGATGTTGCAGGAGAGCCAGGAGTTCTTGTTCAGCGCGCCGCGGCTGGCGGTGTTCCCTGGGTTGGCGATCGCGATCGCCGTACTCGGGTTCAACCTGCTGGGTGACGGGTTGCGGGACCGGTTCGATCCGAAGCTGGAGGACCGGCGATGAGCGACGTTGCGCGCACCGAGCCGCAGACCGACGCGCGGGGCGATGTGCTGACTGTGCAAGGTCTGACTGTGACCGTGCGGGACAAGACGCTGGTGGAGGATGTGAACCTGACCGTCGGGCCGGGGGAGCGGGTTGGGCTGATCGGGGAGTCCGGGTCCGGCAAGTCGCTGACGGCGTTGAGCGTGATCGGTCTGCTGCCGGAGGACGTGCACGCGGCCGGGTCCGTGCGGTTGGCCGGTGTCTCACATGAGCTGATCGGTGCCGACGAGCGGCGGATGTCTCGGGTGCGAGGACGCTCGCTGGCGATGGTGTTCCAGGAACCGATGACCGCGCTCAACCCGACGATGCGAGTAGGCGATCAGGTCGCCGAGGCGATGCTGATCCATCGGACTGTGGTCGGCCGGTGTGCGGCGCGAGTTGCTGCCCGCGAACTGCTGGACAGGGTTGGCTTGCAGGGTGCTCTCCGGACTTATCCGCACCAGCTGTCTGGTGGCCAAAGGCAACGAGTCGTTGTGGCGCTTGCCTTGGCTAACGATCCGGCTTTGCTGATCTGTGACGAGCCGACCACGGCGCTGGATGTGACGGTGCAGGCGATGATCTTGGACCTGATCATGAAGGGTGTCGCGGCGCGCGAGTCGGCGCTGCTGTTCATCACCCACGACCTCGCGGTGGTCGCCACCGTGTGTCAACGCGTACTGGTCATGTACGGCGGCCGCGTGGTCGAATCCGGCCCGGTCAACGAGATCTTCACCAACCCCCGCCACCGCTACACCCAGGGTCTACTGGCCGCCTCCGACCTGGAGTCCGCCGAGCAGGGCCCAGCCGACCAGCGGCCAGCTGGCCAAGGTGCAGCCGAGCCGGGGTCAGCCGACCGAGAGCCCGTTGGCCTGGAGTCCTCCGAGCGGCGGCCTTCCGGTCGCCGTCTCGCGACCATTCCCGGCAACGTGCCGCCCGCCGGTCAGTTCCCGTCCGGGTGCGTCTTCCGGACCCGCTGCACCCACGCGACCGACATCTGCGCCGAGACCCCACCCTGGACAGGCACCGAGACCCGCGGCTTCGCTTGCCACCACCCCGCTCCCGCATTGGAGCGCACCCATGCCTGAGCCAGTCATCCAGGTCGTCGACGTCCGGCGCGACTACCCTCGCCCCCGCACCTCCTTGCTCAAGGCAACTCCGCCCATCCACGCACTCCGCGGCGTCAGCCTCGAAGTACAGGCAGGGGAGCGGTTCGGAATCGTCGGGGAGTCCGGCTGCGGCAAGTCGACGCTGCTCCGGATCATCGCCGCGCTCGACCGCGCCACCTCCGGGCAGGTGGTTGTCGAAGGCACCGACATCACCCGGTTGCCCGAGCGCCGGCTCAAGTTCCTCCGGGAGAACCTTCAACTCGTCTTCCAGGACCCGATGAGTTCGCTCGACCCGCGGATGCGAGTCCGCGACATCATCGCCGAACCCCTCGTAGTACAAGGCCATCCGGCCTCCGGTGCGCGCGTTCGCGAGTTGCTCGAAGCCGTCGGCCTGTCGGCGGATGCCGGTGACCGCTATCCACACCAGTTCTCCGGCGGCCAGCGCCAGCGCATCTCGATCGCCCGCGCGCTGGCGCCCCGTCCACGCATCCTGATCGCCGACGAACCGGTGAGCGCGCTCGACGTCTCGGTTCGCGCACAGGTCCTCAACCTCATCTCGGACCTGGTCGACGAGCTCAATCTCACCCTGGTCTTCGTCTCCCACGACCTGTCCGTCGTCAAGCACGTCTGCGACCGCGTCGCCGTGATGAACGCCGGCGAGATCGTCGAAACCGGCCCCACCGGTCAGGTCTACGCAACCCCCACCCACCCGTACACCCGCCGCCTCGTCTCCGCCATCCCGACGCTGCCCCGAGCCCTCGCCGGCGCCACCACCTCGGACCTACTGAGAGGAGCCCCCGAATGACCACCCCGCCAGGTCTCCCCATCGGCGACTCCTGGGTGCCCACGCCCACCACAGCCCCAGTGCATTTCCCGTACGACGGTTCTGTGGTGGCCGAGGCGCCCGTCGGCACCGTCGAGCTTGCTGCGCGGGCGCTAGAGGAAGCCCTCTCGGTGCGGACCCAAGTTGGCCGCCTGCCCTCGCACGTTCGCCGGGCAGCTTTGCAGGGAGCGATGTCTGCGGTAGCCGACCAGCGTGACGCTTTCGTCCACCTCCTCGTCCTGGAAACCGGCAAGCCTCTCGTCGACTGTCGAGTCGAGGTCGATCGCACCCTGCTCACCTTGGAGACGGCGGCCGAAGAAGTAGCTCGGCTGCACGGGGAGACGGTGCCTCTCGATCTCCTGCCGAGCGGCGACGGCCTGCAAGGGTTCTGGGTGCGCAAGCCGATCGGCGTCGTCGTCGGCATCACCGGCTTCAACTATCCGCTCCTGCTCGCCGCGCACAAACTCGCCCCGGCTCTGGCCGCCGGCTGCCCAGTCATCATCAAGCCCGCACCTCAGACTCCGCTCGCAACGCTGTGGCTTGTACACCTTGTCCGCGAGGCCTTGGCTGCGGCCGGCGCTCCGGTTTCGGCCGCGCAGTTGGTGACAGGCGGAGTCGAGGTCGGCGTCACCCTGACCACAGATCGCCGGATCGGCGCCGTCTCCTTCACCGGCTCGGCCGCCGTCGGCCATCAGATCGCCCGCGATGCCGCCCCCACGAAGGTCCTGCTCGAACTCGGCTCCAACTCGGCTCTCGTCGTAGCGGAGGACGCAGACCTCGCCGCGGCCGCCGACGCCGTAGTACGGGGTGGTTATTACGCGTCCGGCCAGGCGTGTATCAGCGTGCAGCGAGTCATCGTCGTTGAGGCTGTGCGCGCCGCGTTCCTGGCCGAGCTGACTCCGCGGCTGGAGCAGGTGGTCGTCGGTGACCCTCGCGACCCGGCGACTCGGGTGTCGGCGCTGATCGACGAACGCTCCACCGCCCGCGTCCGCACCTGGATCGACGACGCCGTCACAGCCGGCGCCACTCTTGTGCATCCAGTAGCTGGCGGCAGCGATGGCACGGTCATCCGGCCGACAGTGCTCCTCGACCTCCCACACGGACAACTCGTCTGGGACGAGGAAATCTTCGGCCCCGTGATCGCAATCCGCTCGGTCCCCGACATCGCCGCCGCCTTCGGAACCGTCAACGCCTCGCGGTACGGCCTGCACGCCAGCGTCTTCACCTCCTCGTTGGAGACCGCCTTCGCCGCCATCGACCAACTCGAGGTCGGGGGAGTAGTGGTCAACGAAGTCCCCGGCTTCCGCTCGGACGTGATGCCGTACGGCGGCGTCAAGGACTCCGGCACCGGCCGGGAAGGCCCCCGCTTCGCCATCGAAGAACTCACCACCACCCGAATGGCCATCATCCGCCCGACGCCCTCGACGCCCTCGACGCCCCCGACGCCCTGAGCTTGCCCGAAGTCCTGAGAAGGAGGTTCCACCGATGACCGACTATGCGACGTTGTTCCGGCTGGACGGCAGGCATGCGGTCGTCGTCGGTGCGGGTAGCGGCATCGGCCGGGAAGCCGCTCTCGCCCTCGCCGCCCAGGGCGCCCGCGTGACCGCCGCCGACCGCGACCTCGCCGCCGCCTCGGAGACGGTAGCCCTCGGCAACCGTGATCTCGGCGCAGCAACGGAGACCGGGGCCGATGGCAACCACCTCACGGCGTACCAGCTGGATGTACTCGACGAGCAGGCGATCACCACCGCGGCCCGCGAGCTCGGCGACGTCGACGTGCTCGTCTTCACCGCGGCGACCAACGTCCGCAAGCGCATCCTCGACTACACCGGCGAGGAGTTCGACCGGGTCGTCGCGCTCAACCTGCGCGCGTCGTTCGACCTGATCCGCGCGTTCGGCGGCCCGATGGCGGCGCGCGGCCGGGGCAGCATCGTGGGGTTCAGCTCGATCCGCGCGACCACCGTCGAGGCCGGGCAATCGGTGTACGCGGCAACCAAAGCCGGTCTCGTCCAGCTCCTCCGCACCGCCGCCGCCGAGCTCGGCCCGAACGGCGTACGGGTCAACGCGATCGCCCCCGGCGTCGTCGAGACACCACTCACCGCGCAGATCAAAGAGAACAAGGCCTGGTACGACGCGTACGCTCAAAAGGGGGCGCTCGGCCGATGGGCAACCCCCGACGAACTGGCCGGCGCCGTCGTCTACCTCGCCTCCGACGCCTCGACCTTCGTCACCGGCAGCGTCCTGCACGTCGACGGAGGCTGGACCGCCGTCGACGGCCGCTTCGACCCACCGAACTGAGCTGGCGGAACCCGAGCCGGATCACCACTGACTTGTCTGGAGCCTGACCACGATGACCGAGCGCCTCGCCGATCTGACCGCTGTCGAGCTCGTTTCCCGTTACCAGGAAGGCTCGCTGTCGCCCGTCGAGGTGCTCGAAGACGTGCTCGCCCGGGTCGAGACGCTCGAACCCAAGCTTTGCGCCCTCTACGCTCTCGAACCCGACAGAGCACGCGCGGCAGCCCGCGAATCGGAGTACAGGTGGCGCCGCGGCGAGGCCGGCCCGCTGGACGGCGTACCGGTGACCGTCAAGGAAAACATCGCGACCCGCGGTACTCCGGTTCCGCAGGGGACGGCCGCGACCGAACTCATCCCGGCACCCGAGGATGCTCCCGCCGCGGCCCGCCTGCGCGCAGCCGGCGCCGTCATCTTCAGCAAGACCACAATGCCGGACTACGGCATGCTCTCGTCCGGCGTCTCGACCTTCCACCACCTGTCGCGCAACCCGTGGGACCTCACTCGCACCCCAGGCGGGTCCAGCGCGGGGGCAGGCGCAGCGGCCGCGGCAGGCTACGGCCCGATCCACATCGGTACCGACATCGGCGGCTCGATCCGCCTCCCCGCCGGCTGGTGCGGCCTGGTCGGCGTCAAGCCAACCCACGGCCGGGTAGCAGTCGGCATCCCGTACCCAGGAAGAGCGATCGGCCCCCTCACCCGTACTGCGGCCGACGCCGCGCTCGCCCTGAGTATCATCTCCGGCCCAGACCGCCGCGACTACACGTCTCTACCGCACGATGAAGCGCTGAACCCATCCCACCTTGCCGACCTGGAAACCCCGGAAGGCATCCGCGTAGGTCTGCTCCTCGACGCGGGCGTCGGTCTGCCGGTTGATCCGGAAGTCACCGCAGCCGTCTCAGCTGCCGCCGCGCTGCTCGAGAAAGCGGGCGCCTTCGTCGAACCGATCGGCCCGATCGTGACCCGCGAAATGCTCGACGGCCTGGACCGCTTCTGGCGCGTACGTTCGGCGTACGACATCAGCAACCTGCCCGCGGACCGCCAGACCAAGGTCCTCCCCGAGATCCGCGAATGGGTCTCGACCGCTTCCGACCTCACCCCCTTCGACGTCCTGCACGGCCACTCCCAGATGCATGCGCTCGCCGTCGCCGTCGACGCCGCCTTCGCCGACTACGACGTCATCCTGTCGCCGGTCGCCCCGATCACCGCGTTCGCCGCCGAGCTCGCCTACCCGACGGACGATCCGCTGAAGCCGTTCGAACACATCGCCTTCACCGTCCCGTACAACATGTCCGCCCACCCCGCGACCACCGTCAACTGCGGCTTCTCCACGGACGGCCTGCCCATCGGCCTGCAGATCGCCGCGCCCCGGTTCCACGACCTCGCTGCACTCCGCCTGGCCGCCTACGTCGACTCCGTGGCGCCCCACCGGCCCTGGCCTTTAGCGGCAGCTGGTTAAGCGAGCCGCAATCGAGGCCGCGGATCGCTCCCAGCCTTCAGAATCTCGCTCAGCACCGGCGACGGCAGGTGAAGCTCATCGGCCAGCTGATCGGCCCCATAGCCAGACTTCGCCAGCAGCTCGAACGTCAACTGCAGCAACGTCGGCGCCTCGATCGCGCTCAGCGGACCCGGTTCGGGATATCCCCATTCCTTGAGCTGCTGCATCCCACGCCGGTACGCGTTGGGGGTCAGTACGCCGAGGTGGTGCGCGCGGTAGACAAGCGCCTTGAGCGAAACTCCCCAACGCTGCTTGAGGTGATGCAGCTTCTCCCAGTCGAGCCGACGGGGGAGCTCGTCGACAATCTCATCGGCCGGCATCAGGAACTCGGCGGCGAACGAGTCGGCCTCCTTCTCCACCAGCCGCGAACCGGGCGCCGCATCGAAATGCATCACCAGATGCGCGAGCTCATGCGCCGAGTCGAAGCGTGCGCGGGCGGCATCACCCTTGGCCGGGTTGAGCAGCACGACCGGACGAGTCGGGAGATGGGCCGAGAATGCATCGACGGACTGCGAGATCTCCGGCAGGCGCAGTACGAGCACGCCGGCCGCTTCGAGCATCCTGACCATGTGCGGCACAGGACCAGGCTGCAACTCGAAATGTTCGCGCGCCTCAGCCGCCAGCTTCGCGATGTCGGCGTGATCCTCGGGCGCCCGCAAATCGGGCAGCAGCAGGTGCGGCAACTCGACCTGCTGCTCAAGCGCCGTCAGTACGTCGGCCGCCAACTCGGCGAAGGCGAGCGCGCGATCCCGTTGCAGCTGGCTCGTGGCCCGCAGACTGCGAAAGTGCGGACTCGAAGCCGAACCAGGCTGCAGCGACCGCCCCAACGTGAAGAACTCAGCCGGTACTGCGAGCGCCAACGACATCGCCGCGACCAAGGGCAAGGTCGGCCTCGTCTGACCCCGCTCGAACTGACTGACCGCGGCCGGAGTCACCCGGATCAGATCGGCCAGCTCGGTACGGCGAAGTCCCCGCAGCCGGCGCGCGAGGGCAAGCCGGAGCGGATCGAAGCGCACGGCAACGCCCGCGGACCGCCGTTCGTTCGGGTCCGGGTCTGGCTTACGCACCATCGCTGCCGGCCGCCTGCTGCTCGGCATCGCGGAGACGAACGGCGATCGGCGGCACCGGACGCTGGTCGAACCGGTCCGCGTCGTACCCGGTCGCAGGCACGATCGGCAACTGGTCGCCCGGCAGATCGCGATGAACCAGCCGTACGGCGAACCACGGCTCGGCGCCGTCCTTGGTGTCGCGCGGGAAGCCGAGATGCGCGGCGATATCGCCGGTCTCCGCATCGCCGGCCCAGGCCAGATGCAGGTACCGCGGCGAATTGGCTCTCGAGTTGGCCTCAAGCTCCTCATCGGGCAGCTCGAACCCGTCGAAGAGCTCGAGTTGCTGGCTGTTCGCCGCCGGGCCCTGGTGTCTGGTCGCGGAGGACTCCCAGTCGACGGAGTACGGACTCGCGTCTACGGACTTGCCCGGCAGTTTGGACGCACGCAGAACGCGGCCGAGGTGGACGACCCGCAACGAGTTGCCTTGGAGGTCGGCAACCACGTCGGTACGACGGGCGAACTCCTGCACGGTCCGGTTCGCGAAGTTGCGCGCCGACCCCATCCCGAGCGTCACCGCGTCGTCGCCGAGGGCCGGTTCGTGGCGATCGAGGTTGGTGCGCCAGACGTCGCGCAACAACCCGACCAGCTCCGGCAGGACGCCACTGGCCGTCCAGTCCGACGTCACCTCGGCGAGCAGGTCTTCATGCATGCGACCAGTTATAGCCGAACCCCCGGACAGTTGCCGGAAAATCAAGTGGGCGTGTCGCGGATCGGTGCGAGTCTTGGTGCCGGCTGCCGGGTCAGTACTTGCCGTAGACCTGCACCTTGGTGCCGATCGGAGTCTCCTCGAAGATGTGGTGGATCTCCGGCCGCATCACCCGCACGCAACGGTGACTGGCGGGATAGGTCTTGATCAGGCTGTTGACGCGACTGCCGTGCAGCGCGATGCCCGGCCGGTCCTTGAGGAAGTAGATCGAGTCGTACATGTACGCGTCGTCGTACAGGCTGCTCTCGTGCGCACCCGCCCACTTGCGCCACACCTTGCCGGTGCGGTTCGGCGTCTCGTACCCCGGCGCGCCGGTGGACACCCAGACGATCCGGCGGATCTCCTTGCCGACGACCTGGTAGAGCACCAAGCAGGTCTTGTTGACGTAGATCCCCGGCTCCCGGTTGGCGGCCGGCCGCTTGGTTGCCTTGAGCACCGACCAGACATCGGCCGCGGTCAGCCCGCCCCGGCTCACCGGCAGTCCGTTCGTCTCACGCCAAGCACACAAGGCCTGCTTGGCCCGCGTGGTGATGTCACCGTCGACATCGCCCACTGGGTAGCCGAACGCCTTGAGCTTCGCCTCCACCTGCTTCGCGTACGCCGCCGGCGGCCGCCGCGGCTTGGGCCTCGCGGTCGGCTGGCCCGTCGGTTGGCCTGTAGGCGTGGGGGTCGGGGTGAGGGTGGGCGTGCCCGTGGTGCCCGGGGTCGGGTTGCTCGGGTTGCTCGGCGTCGGGGTCGGCGTCGAGGTGGGCGCCGGCGTACTCGGGGTGGCGCTCGGCGTCGTGCTCGGCGTGGTCGTCGGACTGCCGGAGGACGCGGTAGCGCTCGGCGTACCGGAGGAGTTCGGCTCGGCCGCAACGTCGGCGCATCCCGTCAGCACGAGGGCCAGCAGGGCGGTACCAGCAACGAGACCACGTCGGCGAGACACGGTTCCCCTTTCCGTCGGCACTTCTCAGAGTCGCAGAGAGGCAGCACCGTCAGCCGAAGACCCGCCGCACAGCCTGCCGCCCGCCGAGGCTAGTACTCCGACGGGTTCCCGGAGCCGTCCTGCTCCACACCCGTCACCGAACCGTTGTCATCGGTCGTGTACCGACCCTTCGACAGATCGATCAACACCAGTTCGTTGCCGAACGCATCAGCCACCACCCCACACCGCCCAACCGGCACGTCGAACGGCTCATTCCGCACCACACCCCCACCCGCAACAAACGCCGCAACCGCCTCGCTCACATCGTCAACCAACCATGTCGGCGCATAATCCAGCCCAGTAGCCAACACGATCTCGGTCTGACTGTCCGGCAACGCCAATCCAGCCTGCCCAACCTCGTCATTCCACCACAACAACGCATGCCCCAACCGATCTCGGTACAACGCCAGCCCGGCATCCAGATCAGGGACTCGAATCGTCACCGCGTCGACCATCCGTAGTACGGGTAGCTTTTTCTTCACCGTGTCCTCCGGCCTTTAGGACAGAACAATTTCGACAGTACGACGCCACGCCGTAGGCTGGACGACCATGGACGAATCGCGGCCGTTGTTCGAGTTACCCGCTGTGCGGCTGCCTCCCTTCGCGCAGCTTGCTGCCGCTGCACGCGAGTGCGAACGCCTGCAATTGGTACGACGCCTGGCCAGGTGGACCGGCAGGCGCAGGGTCACCAAGGCGGGCACCCTGCTGCTCGCCGACGCCAGGGCGGCCGTGCGGGAGCTCGGATTGCCAGAGCATCCCCAGGCGCGCTCGGCCACCGGATTCCCTGAGCTGAGCGCACTGTGGTCGTCGGTCGTCGGCATGCACCTGGTCGAAGGCGGAGCCGGGCGTGCCGAATATCGCGCCGATGCGGACGACGGTTCGGACCGCAGCGTCGTCGAGCTCTGGATCGACCTGCTCACCTCGACACTGCGGCAGCTACCGGCGGCCGACGACGGACTCGTGCTACCGGTGTTGATGCGGCTGTACGTCGACACGCGGGGCAACACCGTTGAAGGATTGGCGGAGCACGCCGTCACCGCCTCACTCGAGATCGGGCTCGATGGGGCCGCTCTAGAACCGGCAGCACTCCCATCGCGAGTGCTTGCGGCGCTGGACCCGTCGGTCCGACGCCTGGTGGAGTCGCTGGCCGCGATCGATGCGCTCATCGTCGAGGACGAACTGGTTCGGCTCACCGACTTGGGTCGGTTCGGTTTGGTGCACTGGTTCGAGTCGGGCGGGATCGGCGCGCCATTCGTGATGGACCTGGCCGGCGCGACGGTGGCTGAGGTGCTCGATCTGGGTCTGACGCAGGACTCGGCCTTCGAGGAATGGTTCGGACTGGTCGGGCCGGAGGTCGCGACCGACCGCATCCTCGAGTACGCACGAGGCGGTACGCCGACGCACCGGGTCGTCGCCTTCGGGATGCTCAACCAGATCGGCGTCGTCGCGGAGAGGGCTGTCCGCGCCTGTCTCGACGACCCCGACCTCCGCCCCCACGCCAACGCCTGGCTGTCAGCTCGCGGACTGCCGGCGGGTGAATCCACACTGGACGACCTCCACCGGGTCTTCATCGACATGGTCGCCACCGACCTGGACGGCCACCCGCGGTCGGCGCGCGAGTCGATCCGCGACCTCGCCAACGGCATCGGGTACGACCCCGCCGCTCTCTTCGAGAACCTCTGGCGCTCCGACCACCCCGACACCCTCCCGGTACTACGAGCCCTCGCCGAACACTTTCCCGACCAGACCGCCGCAAGGGTCGCCCGCAAAGGCGTCATGCGCCTCGAGTCGGAGGCTCCTCCGCAGACGACCGCTTCGACTACCAGCTGAAAGTGGTGCTGGAGCACGTGAAGCCACCGATCTGGCGGCGGATCGAGGTCCCTGGATCCACCAGCCTGGCAGAACTCCACCTGGTGATCCAGGTCGCGATGGGGTGGACGAACTCCCACCTGTACGGGTTCGAGATCGCGGGCAGGAGCTACGGCGAGACCTACGACGACGCACCGGAGACCCTGCTCGCAGCGGCCGACCACACCTTGGCCGACGTCGCCGAGGCGGGGGACCGTTTCTCCTACCTCTACGACTTCGGCGACAACTGGGACCACCTGGTAACCGTCGAGAAAACGCGACCCGCGACCCCTGCCCCAACGATTCGCTGCACCGCCGGCCGACGAAACTGCCCACCCGAGGACATCGGAGGCCCGTACGCGTTCGACGAGTTCCTGAAGGCGTACGCGGATCCCGCCCACCCCGACCACAAGCACTACCGGAACTGGCTCGGCAACAACTACGACCCAACAGCCTTCAACCTAACCGGAACCAACACGGATCTAGCCCGACTCCTGTAACTGCTCTGGGCCGGGCTTGCTGCCCGGCTACCCAATAACAGGTACTAGACGCCGCCTGGAATTCCTGAGGTAGACCGTCGCACGGGGCGCGTCCAGGCGGCCGGGTGGCCGACCGAGGACGGGCCGGTCGCGGCTGGAGTTCGCGCGCAGCCACTCAGGGGCGACCCCGGCGGCCCGCCAAGACGTGTGCCGCCGAAGCTGCCTCAGAGCCCGAGGTCGCGAAGGAACTCCGGCTTGTAGGCCTGCATCACCACATACCGCGGATCCGGCGTCTCAACACCCTCGTAGCTAGGCTCCGCCGCGCCGACCTCGTCCTCCGGCGTACTCGGATCAACCCACTCCTGCTTCGCGTGACTCCACCGAGTCAGGGTGTAGTCCGCGCTCAACTCATCCGCCGAGATGACCTCCCGCACCGTCTTCTCAGCCTCACGAGCATCCGCCTCGGTGTCCGCATAGATCAGCATCCGCGACCCATCCCGCGTCACAGTCACCTGACCTCCGAGCCGCTTCCGCGCATCGTCATCCACATCAAGCGCCCGAAGCCGCTCCCAGAACGACAATCCATGCTCAGCATCATCGAGCTCAACCTCAACGCGGTACTCATCAGCCATGCCCACACCCTACCGACGGCAGACCCCAAATCCCCGCATCCCTCAGTCAGGCGGCCACCCACAGCACTTCTTGTACTTGACCCCAGATCCACACCAACACCCCTGATTACGCCCCGGCGGCCACTCGATCGCCTCGCCCACGTCACACCGGCTGGTGACCGATACCAGTTCGGCCATGGTTCTCGCGCCGAAGGCAGCCTGCGCCCAGGGCGACAACACGTCGAAAAGACGCGGCAGTACTACGACCCGACCACTGCCATGGTTTCGCAGTTCACGCTCAGCGAACTGGTAGTAGATATCCACGAATCTTGCGGGTATCCCTGGATCCAGCCGCCTGAGCCTGTCGAGGTCGCGCCGACTCCTGAGCTGCAATCTGCCGTCGATCACCTGTGGGTAGCTCAGCAGGCGACTCAGACCTCGGACCTTCTCTTCAGCCTCGGCTTGGCCCAACGGTGCCAGCAGGTCCCTTTCATCGAGCGGGATACCCAGACCCCACCTGACCCTGCGCCGGCCGGCTCGGAGCTCCTCCGTCCAGTCGTCGACCTGGTGCGCCATACCGCCGATGGGCGGCTCGTCAAGAGCGGCTGGTTCGACGGCCGGGAGAGCACCAGCCGCCGCGGAGTACCAGACCAGTGCCTCTTCCAACTGCCCGCGGTCCTCAAGTAGCTCTGCCGTTGACAGCCACTGCACGCCAGTTGCACGCCGCCCCACCACCAGTGTCACCAGTTCGGTGCGAGCCCCACGTTCCTGCTCCGAACTCAAGAAGTAGTCCGCGAATTCGAGATGCCCCCAATCAGCTGCTTCCCCTCCCTCGCTGATCAGTTGCTGCCAGATCGCAACGGCCTCCTCCGGCTGATCTTCTAGTAGGTGTGTCTGCGCGGCATCCAGCATTTCTGCCACTCGCCCGTCGGGCCAACCGCTACGGACTTCATCTGCTGTCAGGTTCTTCATGCCAGGGAAGATATGGATCACGGCCCGCCTCGCCGGAACCTTCTGGGAACCTGTGGACAACCCGTCCCCATAGCGCACAGGGACATCTGAGACCGAAGAATCACGGGAAATCGATAACCTATACTTCTGAGTCATGGAGCTGAGGCATCTCGAACACTTCGTCGCCGTCGCCGAGCAGAAGCACTTCACCCGCGCCGCCGAGGCGATGTCGATCTCGCAGTCCGGCCTCTCCGCGTCGATCCGGGCCCTCGAACGCGAACTCCACGCCTCCCTCTTCGTCCGCAACACCCGCAGCGTCGAACTCACCGAAGCCGGCCGAGCCCTCCTCTGCGAAGGCCGCCGCACCCTAGCCGCCGCCGAGGCAGCCAAGGACGCGGTAGCCGCAGTACAAGGCCTACTCCGCGGCACCCTCACCGTCGGCCTCGAGCAGTGCCTAGGCGTCGTCGACGTACCGGCCCTCCTGGCAAAGTTCCGCTCGGCGTACCCCGGAGTCGAAATCGAAGTCCGCCAAGGCGGCTCCACCCCCATGCTCGACGAACTAGCCTCAGGCCGCCTAGACGTAGCCTTCGTAGCCACCGCCGGCCACCCCATCGAAGGCCTAGACCTACGCCCCCTCTCGGCCGAAGACATGGTCATGGTCTGTTCCCCAGAACACCGCCTAGCCGCGGCCTCCACCGTCTCCCTCCAAGACCTAGCAGGCGAGGCCTTCGTAGACTTCGACCCCACCTGGGGCGCCCGAGCCATCTCCGACCACGCCTTCGCCACAGCCGGCGTCGCTCACCCCGTCACCATCGAGGTCAACGACGTCCACACCCTCCTGGCCCTGGTCAGCCACAACCTAGGCGTAGCCCTAGTCCCAGAACGCATAGCCGCCAAACGAGGCGACCACATCACCATCCCCCTAACCCCCAACTCAGCCGACTCCTGGCAAGTCTCAGTAGCAGTCCCCACCGGCTCCGCAGCCTCCCTAGCCGCCGACGCCCTAATAGGCATGCTCCCCACCAGCAACACCTAAGCCCCGCCACCGGCACAACCACATCACCCGCACGACAACGCTGCGTCGTACGGGTGATGGACTAGCCGACTCTGGTGTGGTAGACCTACCAGGCGTAATCCTCAGGGGCGGTCTTGTACCCGGGGAAGATCTCGTCGAGCTTCGCCAGTGACTTGTCGTCGAGCTTGAGATCGACGGCCCGTACTGCGGACTCCAACTGCTCCATCGTCCGCGGCCCGACAATCGGCCCGGTCACGGCAGGCTGGTGCAGCAACCAGGCGAGCGCGATGTCGCCAGGCGCATGCCCAATCTCATCCGCAAACGCCTCGTACTGCTCGATCTGCGGCCGCATCTTTTCCACGGCCTCCTTGGCGCGCCCTTCAAGCCGGCGTACGCCCTCGACGTCCTTCCGCAGTACGCCACCCAGCAACCCACCCTGCAACGGCGACCAAGGAATCACCCCAAGCCCAAACTCCTGCGCCGCCGGCAACACCTCCCGCTCCACGTCCCGGACAATCAGGTTGTAGATCGACTGCTCACTCACCAGCCCGGTGTAGTTCTGCTTAGCAGCCTCAGCCTGCGCCTGAGCAATATGCCAACCCGCGAAGTTGCTGCTTCCCGCGTACAGCACCTTCCCCTGCTGTACGGCGACCTCCATCGCCTGCCAGATCTCGTCCCACGGCGTAGCCCGATCCACGTGGTGGAACTGATACAGATCGATGTAGTCCGTCTGCAGCCTCTTCAACGAAGCATCAAGCGCCCGCCGAATATTCAGCGCCGACAGCTTCCCCTCGTTAGGCCACCCATCGCCCATGTCCCCATAGACCTTGGTAGCCAACACCGTCTTCTGCCGGTTACCAGGATCCTTGGCAAACCACTCCCCAACGATCTCCTCAGTCCGCCCCATAGACACGGCCCGCCCATACACGTTGGCCGTATCAAAAAAGTTGATCCCCGCCTCATGAGCCGCACTCATGATCGCGTGCGAGTCCTCCACACTCGTGTGCGGCCCAAAGTTCATCGTCCCAAGAACGATCCGACTAACCGTCAGGCCAGTCCGGCCCAGATGAGTAAATTCCATACTTCCAACCTCGCCCATCCCAGCCGAGATCTCCAACAGAAGAATCCACTGAGTTTGATCACTCAGTCTTCTGAAATGCGCAGGGGCGGCAACCAGCAGCCCCAGGCTTGTCAGGCGACTACTGAGGCCGCCTGGAATAAGTCGGTGGGCATGGCGTGGTCAAGTCGCCAGGTGATGGCGATGGGGCGATCGCCGGTGTGGGAGGTGTAGGTGGCTGGGCCTAGGAAGAGATAGGGGGAGGTGCCCAACTCGTTGTGCTTTTTCTCGCGGGCGAAGATGAGGATGCTGGACCCCAGGGAACGATGGTTCAGGTAGCGCTGGCCAGTTACTGAGGTGACCGAGGTGGTGCTTTGGGACTCCCAGTGAAACAGCGTGGGGCTGATGGCGTAGTCGCGGTACATCGTGGTGGGGGAGTAGTCCGCTTCGGACTTGGTCAGAGTGACGAAGAAGGCGTCGATGCCGGCGTCTTTCGAGGACAGAACACCTTCGCGGAAGCTGCTTGGGCGGCGTTGAAGACTCGCGTAGTTGAGAGCCGCCAGGATTTCCTCGCGCTGATAGCGAGCGTGGACACGAAGCGGGATGCTGTGGAGTGCGCCTGAGAGTTCGATGGTTCGGTGACGAGCGCGGTCCATGGAGAAGTCGATGACTTGGATCAGCTCGTCGCGAAGGGCTTGTTCTGACCGAAGCGCCTGCAACCCTGCATCGTATGAGCTGAAGCCTCCGCCATCAGGCCATAGGGAGAAGAAGAGCATCCGGGCGTGATGGCGTTGCTCTTCGCTCAGGTGGTCATAGGCTGGCGCGGCGTCGTCCAGGAGCAAGGTGTAGGTGGACATGCGGTCGGGGTCGTCGATGTGGGCCAAGGCGCGCACGCGTCGGAGCAGTGTTGACTCGCGAGCTGTGCCTTCGCGGGTCGGTAGGCCGGCGTTACGTCTCAGCGCAGTCCAGCTCTTGCCGTTGCGAAGGATGTCACTGATGTCGACACCAGACTCTCGGATGAAGGTGCCAAGGTCTTGGTCGCCGTGCGAACGCAACTCGGCGGTCATCTCGGGCCAGCGCCCGACGACCTGGGTCCGTAGGTTATCCAGAACGGTCTGCTGGGTGACCTTGTCGAGAACGATCTGGCAGCCCGAGGGCAGGAACGGGAAGCCCAGCTCCACTTGCCGCTGAAGACCTCTGCGAGTCTGCCCAGTGAGCGCCCCGAATCGCTTGTCGAATCGAAACTCTTTGCGTTGGTGTCCGACAAAGTCGAGGGCCGTCAGCACAGCCTTACCTGGTGCTTGGCGCAGGCCGCGGCCGAGCTGCTGTAAGAAGACGGTTGGGCTTTCGGTCGGTCGCAGGAAGAGGACGGTGTCCACTTCGGGCAGATCGAGTCCTTCGTTGAAGAGGTCCGCTGCGAAAAGAGCATTGACCTTGCGATCCTTCAGATCGCGAAGTGCTTGGTCGCGGTCGGCGTGCAGGGACCGGCCAGACACTGCCAGGGCGGGAATGCCTGCCTCGTTGAACACCTTCGCCATGTACTCCGCATGCGCGACGGAGACGCAGAAGCCGAGAGCTCGCATCGCTTGGACGTTGGTCAGCTTGTCCTGAAGCTCACGCAGGACGATAGCTGCTCGTCGGTCATTGCCGGTGTAGAGGCCTTCGAGTTCCGACTCGTCGTATCGGCCACGCTTCCATTGGAAGTCAGTCAGATTGGTGCCATCGGCAATGCCGAAGTAGTGAAAGGGGCAGAGGAGGTCGTCAGAGAGAGCGTCCCAGAGCCGGAGTTCGACTGCCGTGCGGCCGTCGAAGTACGACTGTAGGTCGAAGCCGTCGGTGCGCTCTGGCGTTGCTGTTAAGCCGAGTAGTTCCTGTGGCTGGAGGTGAGTCAGGAGTTTGCGGTACGTCGGTGCGGCGGCGTGGTGGAACTCGTCGACGACCACGATGTCAAAGGAGTCCGGCGGCAACGTGGTTACGTCGTACCCGTGCAGCGCTTGGACGGACGCAAAGACATGATCCCAGCGCTCAGGGCGGAACCCAGAGTGGTACTCCTCACCGAAAGACGCATCGTTCAGCACCTCCCGGTAGGTCCGCAGAGACTGCTGAAGGATCTCTTTTCGGTGGGCGATGAACAGGAGTGACGGGGCCAGCTTCCCGCTTGCGAGTGCGGCAGCTCGGAGACGTCGATAGTCGAGAGCTGCGATCACAGTCTTGCCGGTGCCAGTTGCTGCGACCACCAGGTTTCGATGGCGGTTGTGAACTTCACGCTCGACGGCGAGGGTCTCGAGCATCTCGGCTTGGTATGGCCGCGGACGTACCTCGAGGCCAGCGAGCGAGATGGTCACGCGGTCTGACGATTTTCGGTGGCCGGCCTCAGCTAGCGCGTCATCTAAGCGGTCACGGTCTCGTTCCGGGTCATACGCCTCGAAGGTGGAGTCATTCCAGTAGGTGTCGAAGGTAGCGCCGAACTTGTTGAGCAACGTGGGAGTTCCGATCCGTGACAGCCGGACGTTCCACTCGACTCCATCCAGGAGCGCCGCACGAGAGAGGTTCGAGGAACCTACGTAGGCGGTATCGAAGCCGGTGTTGCGGCGAAATAGCCACGCCTTGGCGTGCAGACGGGTCCGAAGTACGTCGTACTGGATCTTGACCTCGGCACCGAAGTCGCGGACCAGCCGATCCAGGGCGGCTCGATCGGTGGCTCCGAGATAGGTCGTTGTGATGACGCGGAGCGGTGCGCCTCGTTGTCGTAGGCGGTGGAGTTCTGGTTCTAAAAGTCGCAGTCCGTACCACTTCACGAAGGCGCAGAGAAGGTCGACCTCGTCCGACGTGTCGATCTCAGCGCGCAGTTCCGAGCCTAGCGCGGGCTCGCCGTGGGCATTGGTAAGAAGAGCTGCATCTGACAGCGGTGTGCTGGGGCGCTTGTCGCCAGGCTGGTGCACCCCCGGCCCAGCCGCTGGACGTAGCGCGAGGAGTCGCTGTGGGTTCGTCTCTGGCAATGCATCATGCTGCGCGGCGAGGCGGCTGAGGAGTTCGTTGACGAGTGCTACTCGCTCGCCCTTGCCGCGAGTCGCGGACAGCGTTCGCAATACGGCGTCCCGAACGTGCCGAGCCAGCACCTCAGGCTGATCCGCGTCGTCGATGTCTTCGAGCGTCGGAGCAAGTCCCTCAGCCTGAGTGAGTGCCCCCAGCAGGCCATCAGTAACGAGTGCGTCATAAATACCGGGCTTCATCCAGTCACCACCTCGCCGAGAGCTTGTCAGATCCCGCCGACATTTGCTGACCCGCCGACAGCTGGGCGTGCTTGGGGCATCCTGTGAGACTGTCCGGTCTAGCTGGCAGCCTTGAACTGCTCATAGCGCCATTCAAGGGCCTGGAGGCTCGGGTGTTCAGCCTTACGTCGCGGCAGCGTGATGGTGGTGCCATGCATCTCCTGGAGGCCATATTTCAGCATCGGGCCGTCGGTTTCGGTTAGAAGACCCTGATTGATTTGAACCACCCAATCAGGGCGGATGCCGAGGAGGTTCTGGTCGTAGGCGGCGTGGTGGATTTTGCACAGGCTTAGACCGTTGCTTACGACCGGGAGACCCTCTTCGTCTGAGTCTGGCCGGATGTGCGCGGCGTCGAGGAGCTCGCCATGTTTCAGCCGACAGACAGTGCATTGGGTCTGGTACGCGCGGATCACGGAGGCTCGGAACAGTGGCTGATGGAGCCGGCGGCGAGTGGTTTGCTCTGCGTAGCGCTTGAGCGGTTCGGACATGGTCCCGGGGTCTTCGACAAACCGCAACGACTCATCCAAGGCGAGCAAGAACTGGCGTGCCTGATCGTCGAACGCGACGGCAAACACAGGAAAGACCGGTACGAAGATATTGGCCTTGAGTTTGAACAGCAAGATCAAGGGCAGGCCGAGCTCGACTGCCCGACGGAGTTTTTTGTTGCTGCCATCGACCGATCCGGCTCGATAGTCATACTTGAAAAAGCCACCCTCAACCTGACCGTCCCGGTACGGACCCGTAGGCGAGCTCATGATGGAGAGCGTCGCGTTGAGATCCTTGGGGTTCCAGATTCCGGCATTGCGATCGACGATCCGACGCCGCCCGCCCCCGACCTCAAGATCGGTCAGCTGCTCGCGGGTGACGATGCCGCCTGACTGATCAGCGAGCTGTGCCAGGCACTTCATGATCTGGTCACGAAGGGCGAAGTCCGCGGGCAGATCCAACCTCATGCGCCGCCTTTCAAGGAACCGAGCATCAGTCGGATAGGAGATGTGCGTTGATTGCTTTGACTGCGTCGGCGAGCTCAGATAGCTCCACAACTTCGAGACCCGCAGAGCTCAAGAGTTCGACCCCTTCGCAATCGACGAAGATGGCCGGTTCGCGCCACGCGAGTACGACGCGGCCAATGCCGGCGGCCACGATCAGGTCAGTACAGGTTCGGGGGCGTGAGGCCCGCTTGCTGCATGGTTCGAGACTCGTGTAGATCGTCGCACCGACCAAGGATTCGTTGTTGCCGGAGAGCTTGGCGATAGCGACTTCTTCTGCGTGGTCGTGAGGGTCGGTTTCGCGGGAGTAGCCGGTCGAAAGGACCGTGCCTTTGGCGTCCACGATGATCGCGCCTACTGAGAACGCCGTCGCCAATGGTGGGCAGGAGCGGGAGAGGTTGATGGCCTGCTGGAGCCAGTGGCGGTCGTCGAAGTCAGGCACTTAGTGCTCCGCTTGGGAGATAGCGCAGGAGTACGACGTCGCCGATCTGTTTTACCTCGGCCAAATTCATTCGGTTGGCAGAGTTCTGTGGGAACTTGGCGTCGCCTACGAAGCGGGGAGCGGTACTGTCACCGATGAAGAACGGCGCCACCACAAGGTGAACCTCGTCTGCGAGGCCGGCGGACAAGAACTGGGTGTGCATAGTTCCACCACCCTCCACCATGAGCCGTGCGATGCCACGTTTCCCGAGGTCTTCGAGGACAAATGCGAGGTCGACCGTGGTGCCGCTGCCGACCACCGTGGCGACCTCTCCGAGTGACTGTGTGGCCATGGCCGCCGCGGAGCTGGGGACGTAGACGATCTTCTCGACGTTGCCTGTGCAGAAAAAACTCGCCGACGGGTCTAGGTTTCCACTGGCGCTGATGGTCACCTTGATCGGCGACTCGGTCATGCCGGCCGCCTGACGCTGTTGGCGCCGAATAGCTGAGCGGACGAGCAAGCGGGGGTTGTCCCGACGGATGGTATTGGCGCCGACCAGAATTGCGTCAACTCCAGCCCGAACTTCGTCAACCCGATCGAAGTCCTCGTCGTTAGACAACAGGAGTCGCTGATCGGTGTTGTCATCGATATAGCCGTCGATCGAGGCTGCCACTGACAGCAAGACAGAGGGGCGCTCAGTCACGCGGGTCTCCTTGGTCGGCGTCGACAAGGTTGTCGATCAGGTCAACAAAATCATCCGCAACGCGGGCAATGTCGCCCGACCCAGCATCAGCGTCGAGGTCCGCGCAATGATCCAGTGCCCTCCGCGTGCCGTCGCTCATCCAAGCAGACAGCAGCGGCGTACGGAGGATCTGCTGGTAGATGGCCTGAGATGAGCCACCGCTGGCACCAAGCGGGAGGATCCGCTTACCAAGAGACATGGCGATGTCCGCTTCAGCTTGCGTACCGTTCCCGCCCCCGACGAAGACGACGTACTCGGCGTCCATGATGATATTGCGGCGGCCGAAGATCGCGACCGCGGCACGCAGGCCCGGGGGCTGATAGTAGTCCGCGATGTGAGTGATCACTTCGATGCCTACACCGATCGGTCCATGGTTAACCATCAGGCGTCGCACCATGACAAGCCGAGCCAGAGACCTCACAGCTGCGTCGATGACTTGCTGGTTGGCAGTGACCGCTCGGCTGCCGCAGATCGCAATCCGTGTGCTGGACGAGTCTGCTCCGTCGACACGACGCCTTGCGTTTGGTACAAGTCCCGGCGCGCTAGCGAGCTCCCGCTCGTCGCGGACCGACGACACCAACGCATCCGCGGGCGCCAAGCCCATCAGGATCCTTGCGCTGTCGGGCATCCGTAGGCCCTCAGCGATGCGGGTCAGCACATTAATGTCGGAAACTTGACCGTGGCGACTGCCACGAATCCAGTTCGAGACATCCGATCGATCATGCTCGGTGAGCAACGCCAACTGGGTTTGAGTGCAGTCCGCAAATTGCTTCAAGTAAGCCCGGAACAGTTCGGCGACATCACGCCGAGCCAGCGCGACCTGTACGACGTCGTCGCGCCAGAACGCGGCCGGCACGACGCCTGGATCGAACATCCTTCGACGAGTCACGCATCCCCCCAGCTGTGGTACGCCATCCCACAGAGGGTAGCCGGACGCTTCCGAGCTGTGGAATGAGTCCACGGATTCGGCCAATTTCCCTGCCGACCCGCTCCGGTCAGCATGGACGCATTGGCTCGGTCGAACCTTGAGGAGTGGCGATGTCGGTCGTACAGCAATTGAAGGAACAGCTGCATCACATGTCGGTGGAAGCGAATCGTGCGGCAGGCGGTCTCGGAGGTTTCCAGAACAACTTCGGCCAGAGCAGTGCCCAGGTACAAGCGCTGATCGCGGGTTCTGCCACAGGCACTGATCGCGACATCTGTCAGCTGCTCGACGCGGCTAGCAAGGCCGTAGGCGACGCAGTACAGAGTCTCCAGATTGCCGCAGCGGGTTGTGCCAGCTATGCGAATCAGATCTAGGGCGAATGCCTTCCGAGCTGCAGCGGGTGGCTCAGAGCCTGGTTGAGTGTCTAGACCAAGTGCCGGCGATAGTCGGCTACCTTCGTCGGCTTGCGGCGCAGTGCAGGGACAACGCGTCCTTCATTGCGAACTTTGCATCAGGCAACCCCGCTGCGCGACTGGCGGCCTATCAATTGGCGGCGGCCGCGGATGCCTGCGAGCTGGCGGCACACCTTGCCAGCGGAACCCCGCCGAAGGCTCGAGCCTGGGCAGACCACATGGTTGCCGGTGTGCGGGGACCGGGAACACCGCCGCGCACAGGTCGCCCACCTGCAGCAGCCGCAGAACGCCAGATTTCAGACTCGATCCTCGAGCTCTCAACAACAGACCCAGATCACAAGGACCTTCTGGATAGGCCTCCGGCCAGCAAGACAGTGAGGGTCGACAAACGGTTCACCTATGAGACCGATGAGGCTGGCCGGGTCGTCCAAGCGAGAGCGCTGCTGGACATCGTCGATGTGACGCATCCTCGAGACACGGCGGCTCAGCGCAGACTGGCAGACAAGCTGGCAGGTGATCACGCCGGCCACATCTTCGCGCGGATCTTTCAGGGGCCGGTCGGGATGATGAATCTGGTCCCGATGATGGGCAGTAAGGTCAATCTCAGCGCCTACAAGAAGGCCGAGAACGCATGGCGGGTAGCGCTTAAATCCGGCCACGATGTGGAGGTCCAGGTCGACCTGCTCTATCGGACCAGCAAGAATCGCCCCGACATGATCGCGCTGAGGTACTCGATCAACGGGGTCGTGACGCAGCAGACCATCCGCAACATGCCACGCCGAACACGAGAGGCTAACGATGCCGATTCCTGACCAAGCAGCGCTGGATGCCATTGGCTCAGCCATGGCAAAAGTGGTTCCCGAGGGATGGGGGCGAGCTGTGCTGAAGGTGTCGGCGGTGGCCGCGACGATGGAGACGCAGTTGGCGATTGAGATGTTGGATGGCTCGGCTGATGGGTCGCACAGCCTCGACGCGGAGGCGCAGCTGGTTTGTGATGACCTTCGGGATGCCATGTATGAAGAGGGCGCAGGCACCTGGTACAACGCTGTGTTCATCTTGAGTCCCGTGGATGGGCTTGCCGCAGAATTCGACTATGAGACGCCG
This sequence comes from Kribbella sp. CA-294648, assembly GCF_050943845.1. Classification (NCBI taxonomy): domain Bacteria; kingdom Bacillati; phylum Actinomycetota; class Actinomycetes; order Propionibacteriales; family Kribbellaceae; genus Kribbella; species Kribbella sp. CA-294648. Next base: position 5,885,938 of record NZ_CP191981.1, on the reverse strand, counting down.
CCGTTTGGCGGCGAGGCGACTGACGATCTCCTTGAGGATGACCAGCGGGCCTATCCGCGCGACGCCGCGCACCTGCCCAGCTGGCACCCATCTCGATCCGACACTGCGTAGTCGCCGGTCCCGCTAGCCAAGAATCGCCAGTGATGGGTGCGAGCCGGGTTGTTCCGATCTACGCTTGTCGAATGTGACTCAGCGTGAACGGTGGCGACCGGAGGTGGCGATGGTTGCGGCGGGGGAATTCGAGACGCTCGTGGCGCTTCGCGCGAAGCAAGGGGAGTTCGCCGCGCTCAAGGCCTTGTCGGACGGTGATATCGTCCAGCCGCTCCTCGAGCTGCACGAGACCGACCATTCGCCAGCGGGTGATACGCGGCAGCTGGTGGAGGTTGTCCGGCGGCTCCATGGGTTCGGGCGGTTGATCATGGTCGATGCTGCCGAGTTGAAAGCTGTGGCGAGCGTTGGAGGTGAGAAGCCTGGCGGCCTCGCTGAATTGGCCGACAGTCTGCTACCCGTCAAACTCCTTGACCATCCCGAGCAGATCCCCTTCATTCCTGTCGTCCGCAGCGGCTTACCAGCAAATCAGGTCGCTTGGATTGGCCGGCTATGCAACGAGCTGGGAGTTGGTGGAGCGATTCGCGTTCGCCGGAGTGGCGCCACGCCGGAGGAGGTCGGACGGCTCATCGCGGGTCTCGAGATCGGAGTCGAAAACCTAGATCTGCTCCTGGATCTGCAGTACGTCGACTCCGTCACGGTAGAGCTCATCGACTGGGTGTCGGGCACTCTGGTTGACCTTGGCAGACTCGGACCGTTCCGGTCGGTGACGGTGTTGGGCGGCTCCGTTCCGTCCAGCCTGGACCGAACCGCGTTCTGGGAGAGACCACGGTTCGAGGAACTGCTCTGGAAATCAGTCCACGACGGCGGATTGGAGCAGGTTCGGCTAGGTGACTATGGCGTCACACATCCCGGGGCAGGCGTTCCATTTCCGTCGAAGCATGTAGCTGTCAAGTACACGTGTCCGGGCCACTGGCTGTTCGTTCGTGAGCGCACAACCGATACCAGCGACCGCGGTCGGACCTTGAAGACCGTCTGCCGGAATTTGGCCGAGTCAGACAGCTTCTCGGGGCCGGAGTTCTCCTGGGGTGACAGCGAGATATCCCTTGGAGCAAACGGGCTCGGAACAGGTTGGGGCTCGACGAGCAAGCCGGTGGCCATCGGAACTTCTCATCACCTCGCATATCTCGCCTCGTTTCAAGCCGCGTAGCGGACTCGGCATGCATGAACTGCTGGCGCTGGCTTCGCAATGCCTGGTTGGTGCGCCTGGGGCGGACAAAGGCTGTGGTGATTGAGAGGTCTATTTGCACGCTGGTCGGGGGTTCAGCCTCCGCCCGGCCCTTCGGCCAGCCTTAAAGCGATGGGGTCAGCGGTCTCGGGTGGGAGGGTCGGGGCGACTACGGGTGCTTGTCGGGGTCTGTGACGGGGGCTGGGCGGTGACGGCGCCGCGGGCGGGGGCTACGTCGGAGGCCGCGGCTAGGGCTTTGCGGAGGTCTGGCGGGAGGGGGTGGCGGATCGGGGCTGACTCGTTGGTGGGGCGGCGGGTGGGGGTGGAGGGTGTGCCGGCGGTGGAGTGGAGGCGGTCGAGTCTCATGCCTAGTGGGCGGTTCAGGCGGGCTGCGGCGACGTGGAACGGGCGGTCGTCCTTGCGAGGTTCGAAAGCGACGATTTCGCGGTACGGCGGGCCGTCGTCTTCTGCTTCGAACTCGCGATAGATGAGGCGGTGGGAGGGCCCGAGTTCGGTGTTGCCGCGAGCCTCGGGGATGACGGAGAGCTTGATTTCCGCGCAGTCGCTGAGGTCATGGTCGGCGTTGCGAAGGCGCTTGCCGTCGAAGCTTTGCTCTTGGCCGTTGGCCAGTGCTCGAAGGCCGAGTCTGAGGGCGTGGAGTTCTCGATCCCGCAGACCGCCTGGCTGTTGCGACTCGGCGGCTCGCTGGAGGGCCCTCAGTTGCTGCATCACCTCCGGACGGACGAGGAGGCGGTACGGCGTCACTGTGGCTTGCGGAACTCGGAGTCGTCGACCTCTTCGTCGAGGTCCCAACCCAGCTCGGCGGCGACGTCCTCGAGAGGTATCGACTGTTGCGGGTTCGCGAGTCGGTGGCGCGCGAGCGAATAGCTGGCGTCGAAGCCCTCCTCGTCAGTCGCTTCGGAGACCAGCGCGCGCCAGACGGCGAACGGGATCACGACGGCCTCTGGTTGGCCTGCATCGCCGAAGATCAGTGGTTCGGCTTCACCTTCGCGGTACAGGGCGAGCAGGTTGGGCAAGTGTTTCGCGGCCTCGTCCGTGGCGATCACCCAGGCGGTCTGACCGTCGGGGAGGAGATGCGGCGTTTCCGGGTCCATGGGAATCCTGTTCGGCTTGGTGATTCCAACAGGATAGGGCGGCGCCGTGGGATGGGTGGGGAGTTTATCCACAGGGGTTAGGTGGTTAGGCGGGCTAGGAGGCGGCCGGCTTGGGTGGTTAGGGCTTCTAGGGTTTCGGTGGCTCGGGCTATTGGTGGGGAGAGGATCAAGGCTATGTAGCGGCTGGTGGGTTTGGCGGTGGTGTCGAAGGAGCCGTGGGGGCCGTGGTCGCCGGGGAGGGGGTGGTAGAGGTTGTCGGGGCGGTTGGGGGTGTCTGGTTCCGCGGTTTGTTGGCTTTGGTAGCCGGTTTTGGCTAGGAAGGCGTCCAGGAGTGGGGCGGCTATGCGGTTGCCGAGGATGGTGTAGGCGGTGGGGAAACCGATCCAGAGTTGGCGGCGGCGGTGGTGGGCTGCGTGCCAGATGGCTTCGGCGGCCAGTTCGGGTTGGTAGATGGGCGGGACCGGTTGGGCTTTGTGGTCCAACTTGGATCGCTGGATGCGGAACTGTGGGGTGTTCGTCGCCGGCATGTGGACTTCGCAGATGTGGATGTCGATGTTGTCGTGCTGGAGTTCGCAGCGGATCGACTCGGTGAATCCCTGGGCTGCGTGCTTGGCGCCGCAGTACGCCGATTGCAGGGGGATCCCGCGGTACGCGAGTGACGAGCCGACCTGGATGATGACGCCGCGGTTGCGGGGGACCATCCGGCGCAGGGCCGCGCGGGTGCCGTTGACGAAGCCGAGGTAGGTGACCTCGGTGACGCGGCGGAACTCGTCGGGTTCGAGGTCGAGGAACGGGCCGAAGACGGTGGCCATCGCGTCGTTGACCCAGACATCGATCGGGCCGAGTTGCTCCTCGATCTGCCCGGCCGCGCGATCGAGGGCCTCACTGTCACTGACATCAGCCTGTACTGCGACCGCACGCGCCCCCGTCTTCTCCACCTCGCTCTGGGCGGCGCTCAACCCGTCGGGGCCGCGCGCGATGAGACCCACGTCGTACCCACGATCGGCGAACAGTTGGGCGGTGGCCCGGCCGATCCCTGCACTGGCTCCGGTGATGGCGACAACACTCATGGCCCGCCGGTGCCCAGCAGTAGACGCTCCTACTCGTTGACCAAGTCCTGAAGGAAGAGGCCGTGGATGATGGTGCGGTGATCATGCGTATTTGGCGGACTGGGCTGGACGAGCGGCGGGCGGCGGAGTACGAGACGTTCGCGGCTGAGCGGTCGCTGCCTATGTTCAAGCGTCAGGCTGGGTGCCTGGGGGTGCTTTTCGGGCGGACCGCGAGCGGGCGGATGGTGGTCACGTTCTGGCGAGATCAGGAGGCGGCCGAGGCGTTGGCTGAGTCCGATGACTATCTCGAGACGGTGGCGGCGATCATGGCTGCTGGTTTCCTCGAGGCGCCGCAGTCGGTGGAGCTGCTTCCCGTTGACGACGCCTGGGTTGCATCCGAGCTGTTCTGACGCGGTGGTCCGCAAACGCCAACCGGCCGGCTCACCGCGGGTGCGGTGGCCGGCCGAAGGTGGTTCAGCTCGATGCTGCCGGAGTGACTACAGGTTGCGGAAGAAGGTGCGGAGGTCTTCGGTGACGTCGGTGGGGCGTTCCAGGGAGGCGAAGTGGCCGCCTTCTTTGAAGGTGGACCAGTGGACGATGTTGGAGTTGTCGCGTTCGGCGAGGGAGCGGATGGTTTTGAAGTCGTCGGCGAAGACCGCGACGCCGGTCGGGGCGTGGTTGATGGCCGGCTCGGTGCCTGCGTTGGCTTCTTCGTAGTGGTAGCGGCCGGCGGTGGCCGAGGTGTTGGTGAACCAGTAGAGGCTGACCTCGGTGAGGATCTGGTCGCGGCTCACCAGGCTGGTGCCGTTGCCGAAGTTGTTGAACAGTTCGTTCCAGGCCAGCTGGCCGACCGGGGAGTCGGAGATGCCGACGGCAACGGTCTGCGGGCGGGTCGAGTTGATCGCGTTGTAGCCGCCGACCGACTGGAACCACTGCAGGTGCTCCAGCGCCGCGTAGTCCTCGGGGGTGAACTTCTCGAACTCGGACGGGTCGCCCGACGGGAACGAGAACAGTTGCAGGACGTGCAGGCCGAGGAAGCCTTCAGGGTTCAGCAGGCCGAGTTCGCGAGAGATCATCGCGCCGCCGTCGCTGCCGTGCGACCCGTACGACGAGTAGCCGAGCCGGCGCATCAGCTTGTCGAAGGTGCGCGCCACTCGCGCCATCGTCCAGCCGCGGTCGACCAGCGGAGTACTGAAGCCGAAGCCGGGGATGGACGGTACGACGACCGAGAACGCGTCCTCGGCCTTGCCTCCGTGGGCGACCGGGTCGGTGAGCGGGCCGATCATGTCGAGGAAGTCGACGAACGATCCCGGGTAGGTGTGGAGCAGGAGCAGGGGAGTCGCGTCGGCCTCGGCGGACGGTACGTGGATGAAGTGCACGGTCTGGCCGTCGATGTCGGTCAGGTAGTGCGGGAACTCGTTCATCCGCGCCTCCTGCGCTCGCCAGTCGAACTCGGTGCGCCAGTGCTCGACCGTCTCGCGCAGGTAGTGGTTCGGAGTACCGAGGTCCCAGTTGTCGCCGGGCGCCTCGGCGGGGAGGCGGGTGTTGGCGAGCCGGGCCTGCAGGTCGTCCAGGTCGGCCTGGGCGATCTCGACGCGGAAGGGGCGGATGGCTGCGGTGTCGTTGTTGTTCATGGCTCTACCGTAGAAGCCATATAGGAACGTTAGATTCCCAATTGAAGTACCGTTTTCCGCATGCGTGAAACTTCTTCCCGGTTGCTGTCCTTGCTGGCGCTGATGCAGTCGCGGCCGGCCTGGCCCGGGTCCGAGCTGGCGGAGCGGCTGGGGGTGAGTACGCGAACCATCCGGAACGACATCGATCGGCTGCGCGAGCTGGGGTATCCGGTGGATGCGACGCGGGGCGCAGCCGGGTACTACCAGCTAGGTGTCGGCGCCAAGCTGCCGCCGTTGCTTCTGGATGACGAGGAAGCGGTGGCTGTGGCTGTCGGGCTGCGGACAGGTGCTGGGGTCAGCGGGATGGAGGAGAGCAGCGGGCGGGCGCTGGCGAAGCTCGAGCAGGTGCTGCCGCATCGGCTGCGGCGGCAGGTCAACGCGATCCACACGACGCTGTCGAAAGGGCCGGACAACACCGGGTCGAACGTTCCGGATCCGGAGATCGATCCCGTGGTTGTGACTACGATTGCGGCGGCTATCCGCGATGAGCATTACCTGCGGTTCGACTACGCAGTACCGGGGCAGGAGTCGTCGGGTCCTTCGCTGCCGTTGCTGGTGGAGCCGTATCGGTTGATGAGTTGGCAGCGGTACTGGTATCTGGCCGCGCGCGACGAAGCGGGCGAATGGCGGACGTATCGGGTCGACTGGATGGATCTGCGGATGGCGACCGGGCGGAAATACAAGCCGCGCCCGATGCCGGACGGCGACTACACCAACTTCGTGATGCGCGACGTCGCCACCGCGGGCTGGAAGGTGCATGCCCGGATCACGGTGTTCGCTTCGGCGGAGGAGGTGCTCGCGCGAATCCACGCGGCAGTCGGAATCGTCGAGTCGGTCGACGAAAAAACCTGCGTACTCGTCACCGGCGCGGAAAGCCTCGAGGTAGTCGCCGTCTACATCGGCATGCTCGGCTTCGACTTCCACGTCACCGCACCCGAGGCCCTGGTCGACCACCTCAAGATAATCGGCGAGCGCTACCTCCGGGCAATCGAATCGAGAACGGACTAAGGGTTTCCGAGGCCGGCGTTGCGGGCTTGGATTATGGCTGTGGCTCGGTCGGCTACGGAGAGTTTGGTGAAGATGGTGGAGACGTTGTTGGCGACTGTTTTGGAGGCCAGGCCTAGGCGGGTGCCGATGGCGGTGTTGGAGAGGCCGGCGGCTAGGAGGTCGAGGATTTCGCGTTCTCGGGTGGTGAGGTCGGGGAACGGTTCGGCGGCGGGTTGTGGGGGTCTGGCGAAGAAGGAGAGGACGCGGCGGGCAACGCCGGGGCCGAAGATGGCTTCGCCGGCGGCGACGGCGTGGATGGCGCGGGCGATCTCGTCCTGTTCCGCGCCTTTGACCAGGTAGCCGCGGGCGCCGGCTCGCATCGCGGCGAAGACCGAGTCGTCGTCCTCGAACATCGTCAGCACGAGCACCGCGACGTCGGGCGCAGTACGGGCCAGTTCGCGGGTTGCGGCGAAGCCGTCGAGGTCGGGCATCTGGAGATCCAGTACTGCGACGTCGGGTCGCGTCGTCACCACTTCGCGGACGGCTTCGCGGCCGGTCGCGGCGACGCCGACCACCTCGATGCCGGGCAGCGAGGAGAGCAGGGCGGCGAGACCGGCGCGAACCACCGGGTGGTCGTCGGCCAGCACGACGCGGACCGCGCTGGTTGCCTCGGGGGTCATTGGGATGCCTTTGAGTCGCCGGCCAAGCGGATTTGGGACGTGGCCTCCTGGTCGACGGTCATCGGGAAGGTGGCGTGGACCCGGCCGCCGGTGGGGGTAGGGCCGGCTTCGAAGGTGCCGCCCAGTTCGGCGGCTCGTTCGCGCATTGCTTGCAGGCCGACGCCTGGCTTCCACGCACCGTTCGGTGGGCCGTCGTCTGTCACTTCGACCTCCAGCTCGGGACCACAACGCAGGCACAGTACTGCGGACGTCGCGCGCGAATGCCGCACCACGTTGGTGAGTGCCTCGGTCGCGATCCGGTACGCCGCGACCTCCAGCGCGGCAGGCAATGCGGGCAACCCGTCGGCTGACACTCGCACCGAAACCGATGCGCCGTCTGCTCGCCATGACAGTTGGTCTGCTCGCTGGCGCAGCGCACCGACCAGGCCGAGTTCGTCCAGCGCGGGCGGGCGAAGGTCGTCCACCAGCCGCCGCACGTCGGCGATCGCCGCTCGAGTGTCGGTCCGCAAGGTCCCCAGCAACTCAGAAGCTCGCGCCGGATCGGCGGAGATGAGGTTGGCGGCCGCATCCGCCGTGAAGGCGACGCCGGTCAACGTTGGGCCGAGCCCGTCGTGCAGGTCCCGCCGCAACCGCCGGCGCTCCTCCTCGCGCGCAGCGACGAGGTGCTCCCGCGAGGCCTGCAATTCAGACGACAGCCGAGTCGCATGCACAGCAACGGCCAGCGGTACTGCGATCAGCGCGAGCACGTTGCGATCAGCCTGCGACAACCCTGACTCGCCCGAACGCAGCCCAACCAGCAACGAGCCAACCGTAGTACCGCCATAAGACAACTCCACCGGTACTACGTCCGCCGAGCCCACGAGCCCGCCCTCGCGGGCGACTCCGGCCGAGTCCACGGGCCCGCCATCGCGGGACACCCCGGCGGAAGGCTCGCCAGGCGGCGCGACTCCGGCGGAGGCGAGGATCGTGTCGTCCACCGCGACGGCGACGTACGGGAAGCGGAGGGCGGAGCGGATGGCTTCGACGACACCGGGCATGCCGCCGGCCACGCCGGAGGACAGTTCCTCCCCGATGCGTGAAGCGACCCGAGCCGGGTCGCGGCGGTCGCCGTACATGGCTCGGTCGACCATTCGCTGCAGGCGCGGCAGTACCGGAGCGATCAGCAGTGCGACCAGGACCGTGACCGTGGCGGAGCGCCCGAAGCGGGAAGAGATCAGTGAGTCCGTGAGAGCGACCAGCGCGACATAGGCGCCGACGGCAAGGATCGACAGCAACGCCCAGCTCAACGCCCGGGACACCACCAGTCGGATGTCCAGCAGCTGATGACGAACGATCGCGACCGCCACCGAGATCGGGATGAGTGGGATCGCCAGCAGGACCAGGATCGGTGTGCCGCTGACCAGCGCCCAGGGGGTGACGAAGACGATCATGATGACGCTTGCCAGCAGCAACCACAGTAGTTGTCGGCGGCCCGTATCAGCCGCCCGGCGATAGCGGATGACCAGACTCGCTATCGCCAGGAGATAGGCGAGCAGTCCACGGAGTTCGGTTGCCGTCCACAACGGTTGAAGGGAGTCGTACCCGGGGAGCTGGAGATAGCTCGTGGGGCCGTCGTCGAATATCGCCTCCGGGCCTGCGCCCATCTCGAGAGCGAACAACGGCGAGGTGACGATGATGCCGATGGCAACAGGTCGCCACCGCTTCGAGAGAAGGCGTCCGTCGGGGAACAGCAGCAGCGCCAGCGGCAGGAACAACCCGATCGACCAAGGCCAGGACCAGAGGAACACCGTCGCCGCGAAGCGTTGCACCGGCATCGGCGCGGCACTGTCGTACAGCAGTTGGCTCAGCGGCGCCCCGACGGCGGTGGTCGCGTGACCGATGCCGTCGGCGATGAAGAGCCAGCCGATCGGGTTGGCCGGCCGATGCCAGGCGATCACCGCGCCGCAGGCCGCGAAGGTGAATCCCATCAGCCCATTGGTGACCAGGAAGCTGTCGAGCGCAGTACTGAAGGACCAGCCGACCACCACGGCCAGGACCAGCCCGGTGAGCACTTCGGCCACCGCGAACCCGCCGAGCCCGGCCGCCAGCGCCCGGCGGTTGGGAGGGTGGTCGGCCTTCATGGGGATCAGTGTGCGCTCAGAGGTGTCCCGGTGTCTCGGGAACGGGTTCCCGGGGATGGCGGGCGAGTTCCTGGCGACGGGTGAACGCCGGCTCAGGCGGCGGGAGTGCGGCCGGCCCGACTGTGGAGGCAGACGGCCCGACGGGCCGCAGTACAGGGGAGGTTTGGAGATGTCTCGTACATTTCGTGCCGGGCTGGTCGTACTAGGGCTGCTGTCGCTGGCGGACCTGGCCGGCCCGCTGCTGACGGATGGTGAGCACCCGCCAATGTCGGTCGCGCTGATCGGCTCCGCGCTCGGGCTGGTCAGCCTGGTGCTCGTGGTGTTCGCCTGGCGCGGTGCTCGGCGGCCGGTCGTGCCGCTGATCGTGCTGCGGGCGCTGTCGGCCCTGAGCGCAGTACCGGCCTTCTTCGTGGGTGACGTCCCGGCAGCGGCGTTGGCGGCCGCCGGACTGGTAGTCGCGTTGACTGCGCTCGGTGTGGCGCTCCTGCTCGTGCCTGCGCGGCAATTGGCAGGTGCGCGATGACAACCACAGCAGCCCGTACTACGCCCGTTGCGGACACCCGCGGCATCACCCGATGGGCAGCCGCGCTCCTGTTGCCAGTCGGCCCGGCGGCTGTCGCGGTACTGCGGTACGTCCTGCCCTACGACACCGTCGACGACACCTCGACCATGGCCGCGAAGGCGATCGCGGAACCGGGTCGCGCCTCGGCCGTGTTGTGGTTAGGACTCATCGCGATCCTGACGCTGGTACCGGCCGCGTATGCGGTTGGTAGGCTGACCCGGCGGCGGGCACCCAAGCTGACGCTGGTCGCGCTGGCGCTGCTGATCCCGGGGTACCTGTCGCTCGGCTGGCTGGCCGGTAGCGACCAGCTTCTCTGGGCTGGGGCAGATGCCGGGCTGGAAGCCGGTAGCGTCACGCGGATCGCGGAGGCAGTCCACCCGACGGGTGAGATCGCCGGGGTGTTCTTCGTCCTCGGGCATGTCATCGGCACCATCCTGCTCGGTGCCGCGATGTGGCGCTCGCGAGTGGTGGCGCGCTGGGCCGCGGTCGCGGTGATGGTGTCGCAGCCGGTTCATATCGTTGCCGCGGTCATCATTCCCAACCACACGCTCGACCTGTTCGGCTGGGGACTGCAGGCGGCCGGGTTCGCCGCGGCGGGGTGGGCGATCCTCAAGCTCCGCAACGACGACTGGGACCTACCGGCCGTGCGCTGACGGCAAACCAAAGCGTCTGGGTCTGATGTCCCGTCAGACCCAGATTGCTGCCGGCCACCCGTCGGCGAAGATTTCCGGTGGATTGGGCAACGACACGGCATCTCCTCGCGCGACGCGCAGCGCGGACCACGCCGCCGCACCCGCGTCCAGTACGTCGTCCACGCCGACCGCCTGACCCGCCAGGCCGAGCTCGCCGTTCAGAGCGATACCTGCGTCGGCCAGCAGAGCACGTCGGCGTTCGGCGCCGGCCCAGGTCGACTTGCGGACCGTCAGCGGCGCCCCGGCCAGCTGGGCGAAGCTGACCTCCGGATGAACCTCCACCACCAGCGCACCGGCCCGCTTGACCCACTGGTCGACCTCGAACAGTTTCCCCCGCAGACCATAGGCCTGGATCGAGAGCCCTTGCCCGGTGAGTTCACGATTGATCAGGACCGCATCCCGATGAGTCGGAGCCAGCAAGGCCGCTCGTACCGGCGTCGTGAACACCGAAGACGACAACCGTCCGATCGCGGACCTAGCCAGCAGATCCGCCTGCCGTGGCGCCTTGTCGGGCAGCCCGATCGGCATGTCGACGGCGACGACAGCGAGCGGTCCGTCATGCTCGGCCTGCGCGATCAGGAGTTCGATCGTGCTCGCCACGTGCGCGCGCACCGAATCGTCCTCCAGCAGTACGCCGACCCACCCCGCCTTGCAGGCATCGACACCGAGCACCCGGGTCACTTGCTAGAGGCCCTGTTGTTTGAGGAAGGCAACAGATCTGGCCATCGACCTCGGCCAGGCGGCAGCGAAGGCGTGCTCCTCACCAGGGTAGGTGTAGAGAGTGGCTTGCTTACCGGCCTTCTGCAGGGCTGCGTAGGTTTGCTGCGCCCAGACAGGTGGACAGGTGGAGTCGGCCAGGCCCTGCTGGATCAGCAGTGGTTCGGTGATGCGGTCGAAGAAGTTGACGGCTGACAGGTTCCGCCAGAAGGTCGGGTTCGCGGCCGGGTCGCCGTGAGCACGGACGATCGCACCGGCGATCTCGGCCTGCGGGCGGACCCAGCGGTTGAAGTTGTCGACTGCGTTCGAGCTGACCGGCGCGTAGACGATGGCTGCCTTGACCAGACCCGGTTGCGCCACCAGCACGTTGTACGTGATGCCGCCACCCATCGACCGGCCGAACAGCCCGACCCGCTGCGGGTCGACGAACGGTGCCGCCTTCAGGGCGAGCACCGCGTTGATGACGTCCTCTGTGTAGCCGAGGCGCAGGTTGACCTCGGACTGCGGATCCTTGGACGACTGCGCGTGATTGCGATAGTCGGTGTGCAGTACTACGTATCCGCGGCGGGCAAGGTAGTCCTGCTCGCGCATCAGGCCGCGGCCGTTGGTGTAGATGGCTGGGTCGATGTAGCCGTGGTTGAGGACCAGTGCTGGGTGGCGGCCGGGGGTGCGCGGGACGTTGAGGATGCCGGAGATGGTGAGTTTGCCGCTGGCGTAGGTCACGTAGTACCGGGTGTAAGCGTCTGTGCGGCTCAGGACGCGGCCGAGGCGGAGGTCGCGGCCGTCGTACTTCTTCGCCATCAGGGCCTGGAGCGACACGGGATGCGGCGGCGTGACCGGGGTGCTGGCGGTGCTCGGAGTGGGTGCCGGAGCAGTCGGTGTCTGGGAGGGCTGGGACGGCTGAGCGCTAGGGGTCGGTGTGGTGGCAACGGGTCCCGTAGGCGTGGGGTCGGCCGACTGGGGCGTCGAGCAACCAACTGCAGCCGACAGGACCAGCGCGGCACACCCCAGCGCAGGGCGTCCCAACCACGGCAGCTTCATAGCCCCATAGTGCCGCCCTGCCCCAAGGCGAGCGGAGGGACGGGGGTTGACGCAGGCGGGAGCGAGGGGGACTGTCAAGGGGAGAGGGGTTGTCAGCGGGGAGGTCTGGCAGCCGTCCGGGGGACCAGTTGCGCTGGGGGAGCTCGCGCTGAGTTCACGGGGTGGCTTGCCGGTCTGGGCGGCGCCGCGTGAAGCGCGCCGGTCGACACAGGGAAAGCCCACTGGACCGTGGAGGAGTCATGGGCGAGTACACGATCGAGAACTTGAGGGAACGCACCAGAGGTCCCGTCATCACCGATGCGGACGAGGGGTACGACGAGGCGCGCAAGGTCTACAACGCGATGCACGACAGGCACCCACGGGTGGTCGTGCAGTGTGAGAACACCGGCGACGTGATGGCCGCTGTCGGCTTCGCTGCCGCCAACAACCTGGACCTGGCCGTCCGTGGCGGCTCGCACAGCGTCCCGGGCTTCGGCACCTGCGACGACGGCGTCGTGGCCGACCTGAGCCCACTGCGCAACGTCCGGGTGGACCCAATCACCCGTACTGCGCGCGCCGGCGGCGGCGCCACCTGGGGTGACTTCAACGCGGCGACCCACGCGTTCGGGCTGGCGACCACCGGCGGCATCATCTCGACCACAGGTGTCGGCGGGCTGACGCTGGGCGGCGGGATCGGGTACCTGGCGCGCGGGCTCGGCCTGTCCTGCGACAACCTGATCTCCGCGGACTTGGTCACGGCGGACGGCCGGTTCCTGACTGTCAGCGAGAAGGATCACGAGGACCTGTTCTGGGCACTCCGGGGCGGCGGCGGCAACTTCGGCGTCGTCACGTCGCTGGAGTTCCGGCTGGCTCCGGTGGACACCGTCTACGGCGGGCCGATGCTGTTCGAGATGGCTGACGGAGCCGCTGTGCTCGCTGGGTTCAGGGACCTGATCAAGGACGCGCCAGAGCAGCTCGGCGGCTTCCCGGCCTTCCAGTTGGCGCCACCGCTGCCGTTCATCCCAGAGGACCGCCACGGCGACCCGTTCACGCTGATAGTCGCTTGCTGGGCCGGGGACCCGGAGCAGGGCGAGGACGAGGTCAACAAGTTCCGGCAGTTCGCCCCTGTGGTCGCAGAGAGCGTGGGGCAGATGCCGTACCCCGCACTGAACAGTGCGTTCGACGGACTCGTACCGCCCGGCCTGCAACACTACTGGAAGGCCAACTTCGTCACTGAGCTCACCGACGACGCCATCCAGGCGCATCTGCAGCACGCACCCGGTCTACCGGCAGTGAACTCGACAGTGCACATCTACCCGATCGACGGAGCCTGCCACCGGGTAGCGGCGGACGCGACGGCCTTCGCCTACCGGGAAGCCAATTTCGCGACAGTGATCGCCGGCATGTGGCCGGACCCCGCGCAGAACGACGAGGGGACCAAGTGGGTGCGCGACTACTACGACGCTGTGGCGCCCCACTCGGAGGCGGGCGGCTACGTCAACTTCATGGCCGGTGACGACCAGGGCCGGGTTGCCGACAACTACAAGGGCAACTACGAGCGGCTGGTGGACGTGAAGCGCAAGTACGACCCGGACAACCTGTTCCACCTCAACCAGAACATCGCTCCCTAGTCCACAGCAGGTCTGGTCCAGAGCATGGCGTGGGCGTTGCCGACCCTGGTGAAGGTGGCACCGGGGAAGGCGGCTGAGTAGGTCTCCTCGAACTGCTGGCGACTCAGGTACCGATCACTGACCCGGTGATCGAGCCAGTCGCCAGTAGCGAGCTTGAAGATCTCCCAGGCGTCAGCACGCCCGCGCCGTACCAGGTTGCGGGCTAGCTTCCGGAGCTCGCCGCCGTAGAGCCACCAGCGCGGGTTGGCCGGGCGCGGGGACACGGTGTCGACCAGGACGGCCTGCCCGCCGGGTGCCAGCAGGTCCTTGATGTGTGTCAGGGCTGCCGGCAGGTCTGGAACATGGTGGAGCGTCGCCGCGCTGACGATGAAGTCGTAGCTGCCGGTGACGTCCAGGATCCCGGACTCGAGGTAGCAGATGTTGGGACGTGGCCGCTTGCGCCGGGCCAGCCGGATCATCGCAGCGGACAGGTCGACGGCGTCCACGTGCTCGAAATGCTCAGCCAGCAGTACTGCGTGCCTGCCGGCGCCGCAGCCCAGGTCGAGCGCGTTGCCCCCCGAGCGCTGTCCGGCTGGCAGCACCGACGGGAGCCAGTCGCTGACGGCGTTGCCGGTGAGTTCGCCCAGGCGGTCGTAGTCCGCGGCCAGCCGATCGAACGACTGTGCCTCTGCCCGCGAGATCGCCTGCCGCCTGCGCCCCAGCAACTTCATGCCTCTGGGACGCGGCGGCAGGCGGAAAGGTTCGGCTAGATGCTCAGCAGGCGTTGGAAGAACGCGCGGTAGCGCTGCAGAGCGGAGCGCAGGTCCTCAGTATCGGGTTCGCCCTCCGACCACCGGCCTTCCAGTGTCTTGCGCTGCTCGTCGAACATGGCAGAGAGCCGCTCGAGGACTTCACTGACCAGCTTGTCGGCATCCGTGACCGCGGACCGCGGATCGTCCACGAAGCCTTGCTGGACGACGTCCCAGCGGGCCTTGAAGTCGACGGCGTCCGACGGGGTCATGAGTGGCTCGTCGGACGTGGAGTGTGCCGGAGCGGTCGGGGTTCCTGCCGTTGCTGCATCGGGTGTGGCGTTGGGGTCCGTCAGCGGGTCGGTGGTGCGGTCTTCCGAGGGGATGACCGGAGCCTGGTCGTCACCGACCTGGTCTACGGAGTACTCCGGCCGCTCGGCGTGCACGGGGCGGTCGGCCGCGACGGGGGTCGCCATACCGTCCACCGGGTCGGCATCCGCAGTACGGGCTGCCGAGTCCGGGTCCTCGGTACGGGGTGCTGGGTCGGCTTGCGCAGTACGGGTGGCGTCGTAGTCCGCAGTACGGTCGTCGGCCGCTTCCGCAGTACGGGGGTCTCCAGGGCGCGGGGTGGCGGGATCCAGGGGGTCGTCGTGGGGGAGGGTCATGAGTAGTCCTTCGGGTCGGTGTGGCCGTTGCGGGAGGCCGGGGTCTCGAGCAGGACGGTGACTAGGCGGCGGTAGGCGGTGACTGCCTGGCGGAGGTCTTCTGTGGTGACCTGGCCCTGGGTCTGGGCTACCGCGATCTGGTGTGCCTGCCGGTAGTTCTGCGCCACCTCGGGATGGTCCACCGAGATGTCGTCGGCCCGCTGGTCGAAGTCGTCGACCGGATAGCCGGCTTCGCGCATCATCCGCAGTACCAGCCGGTCTGCCTGGGTGACAGCCTCTCCTGGGGTGTCCACGAAGCTCTGCTGCAGTCCGGTCCACTCGGCGCGGTAGCGCTCGGCAGACTCCGCGCTGATCGGGTGTACGTCGAGCTGCTCGCGCCGCTGCTCCCGGGCGCGCAGATCGCGCAGCGCTTCCTTGCGATCACCCCGCTCCTCCAGAGTGCGCTCGTACTCCGGGCCGAACCGCTCCTGCAACTGGGCGGTCTTCCGTCGCTGGTACGCGTAGAGTGCCCCCGCGGCGACGAGCACGACCAGGACGACGACGATGATGGTGATGACGGTTCCCATCGGTCTCAAGTCCCTTCTGAGTAAGTAAGTTTTGTACCCAGGCCGAAACGACGAAACGCCCGGAACCCTGGTGGGCTCCGGGCGTCAGCCGGTCCTGCGACTCGTGCGGGATCAGGCCTTCGGCGCCAGCTTGTGGACGACGATGCCGGACTTGAAGGTGGTCGTACCGAGCAGTTCGAGGTGGTTGATCCCGATCTCGGACTCCGCGAACAGCTGGTCGCCGTCGGCCAGCACCGGGAAGACCCAGAAGTGGTACTCGTCGACCAGCTTGTGCTCGAGCAGCGTCTTGGAGAACGACCCGGTGCCGAACTTGAGCAGGTCGCCACCGTCCTCCGCCTTCAGCTTCCGGAGGGCCTCGACCGCGTCGCCCTCGAGCAGCTTGGCGTTCCAGGTGGTCTCGGTCAGCGTGGTGGAGGCGACGTACTTCGGCATGCTGTTGAAGGTGTCGGCCATCTCGCCGTCCCGGCTGGACCAGGCCTCGGCGAAGCCTTCGTAGGTGCGCCGGCCGAGCAGCAGGGCCTCGGTGCTCTCCATCAGCTTGCCGGAGTAGCCGAAGTGGTCCTCGTCCCAGTACGGCCCGCTCCAGTCCTGCGGGTTGGAGATGCTGCCGTTGAGGGTGACGAAGGTGGACTCGATGATCTTGCGCATGGTCGTGCCTTTCTGCTGTGTGGTGTCAGGCTTGGTAGGGGTGTTTGGTGCGTGCGTCGCGAAGTGCTTGCGCCCACCAGACGAGCTGGTCGAGCGTGGTCTTGGCCGAGGCCTCGTAGCCTGAGCCAGGGCGGGGCCAGCTGCCGTCGGCGGCGAACTGTTCCCAGTAACAGGGCAGTGTGACGGTGTTGCGGATCGTTACCGCCTGCAGCTCGGAGAAGACCTGCCGTAGCTGCGCTGCGGCGTACAGGCCACCTGTCTCGCGGCCGTAGGCGACGATCGCGACCGGCTTCGCGTGCCACTCCTCGTAGTACCAGTCGAGTGCGGTCTTCAGCGATGCCGGGAAGCTGCTGTTGTACTCCGGAGTGACGACAGCGAACGCATCCGCCGCAGCCAGCCGCGGAGCCAGTACTGCGACCTCTGCCGGCGTGGGCTCGTCCGTGTCGGACAGTGTCTGAGGCAGGTTCGCAGTGGCCAGGTCCACGACGTCTATGTCGAAGTCGGCCCGCTTGGCGGCCTGCTGTGCGAACCAGCTGGCCACTGTCGGCCCGAAGCGCCCGTTGCGGGTGCTACCGATGATCACTGCGAGTCGTAAGTTCATCCCTGCTCACCTCCCTCGTTGCTGTTGAGGAAGACTCTGCCGGAGAGGGTTTACGGTTTCTTTCCGGTCATCGGTGGGTCGGCCGGAAACCCTCCAGCGCCCTGTGTCCGAAGTTGTTTGAGTGATTGCGGTGTTGAGGTGCGTGCCGGGCGCCGCAAGCGCCAAAGAACTTCGGACACAGGGCGCTAAAGTGCGGCCATGCGCTTCGGGGTGCTCGGACCGGTGACGGCCTGGACGGACAGTGGCGAACCGGTCACCGTCCCGGGTCTCAAGGTGCGTGCGCTGCTGGCGGACCTCCTCGTCCACGAGGGGCGCCCAGTACCGGCGGACCGGCTCATCGACGACCTGTGGGGCGAGGACCTCCCGGGCAACCCAGCCGGGACGCTCTCCGCGAAGGTGTCCCAGCTCCGCCGCGCCTTCGAGGACGCCGAGCCCGGCAGCCGAGCACTGGTCGTCTCCGGCCCAGCCGGCTACTCGCTGAAGGTCGACAGCGGCTCGTACGACGCCCTGGGCTTCACTGCGCACCTGGAGCACGGGCGGCTGGAGGAGGCGCTCGCGCTGTGGCGCGGACCGGCGTACGCGGATTTCGCCGACGAGGCGTTCGTGGAGACGGCTGTGGCGCGCCTGAGCGAGCAGCGGCTCACTGCCACCGAGGAGTACTTCGAGGCCCGGCTGGCGCGAGGCGATCACAACGCGGTGATCAGTGAGGTCGCTGACGTGCTGGCGGAGCACCCGCTGCGGGAGCGGCTCCGTGCTGCGCACATGAAGGCTCTGTACCGCGCTGGGCGGCAGGGCGAGGCTCTGGAGAGCTACGAGCAGCTGCGGACGCTCCTGGCGGACGAACTCGGCCTGGACCCGACGCCTGAGCTCGTAGAGCTGCAGCAGTCCATCCTGACGCAGGAACTCCCCGGAGCGCGCCGGCGCAGCAACCTGCCGTCGCAACTCACAGAACTCGTCGGCCGCAGCCAGGCGATCACCGAAGTCCAGAGCCGCCTGTACGCCGACCGACTGGTCACGTTGACCGGTCCCGGGGGAGTCGGCAAGACGCGGCTGGCGCTTGCTGCTGCCGACGGTCTGGTCAGTCGCTTCCCAGACGGCGTCATCCTGGTCGAGTTGGCAGCGGTTGCACCTGATGCGCTGGACGTCGCAGGGTCGCTTACAGACGCAGTACAGGCGGCACTTGATCTGCGGGACTCGGCTGGAGCCGGGGCTGGTGCGCTGGTCACTGCTCTGTCGTCGTTGGAGCTGCTGCTGGTGCTGGACAACTGTGAGCACGTCATAGAGGCGGCTGCAGCGCTTGCTGACGACCTGTTGGCTGCTGCGCCGGGGTTGAAAGTGCTGGCGACCAGTCGGGAGCCGCTGGGGCTCACTGGGGAGGCTGTGTGGAGTGTGCCTCCCTTGGAGGTGCCTGCGGTCACTGCTGCATTGCCTGACTTGGAGGACTCCTCTGCCGTGCAGCTGTTCGTCGCCAGGGCGGCTGCGGCGGACCGTGGGTTCTCGCTGGACGAGGAGTCGGCCACTGCGGTCTCGGTGCTCTGTAGGCGGCTCGACGGGATCCCACTGGCGCTGGAGCTGGCTGCAACGCGAGTGCGCGCGCTCGGAGTACAGGGGCTGGTTGCTCGGCTTGATGACCGGTTCCGGTTGCTGGCGACCGGGCATCGCGGTGCTGCGCCTCGGCAGCAGACGCTGATGGCGATGATCGACTGGAGCTGGGACCTACTGTCGCCGTCCGAGCAAGCAGTACTGCGCCGCCTCGCAGTACACACAGACGGCTGTACTGCGGATGCGGCCGAGCAGGTGTCTTGCGAGGACGGGGTCGACGTCCTGGACGTGCTGATGCGGCTGGTGGACCGGTCGCTGGTGGTGTCGGTGCACGGGTCGGACGGGCCGCGGTACCGGCTGCTGGAGTCGGTGGCGGCGTACTGCGTCGACAAGCTGCGCGAGGCCGACGAGCTGGAGCTGGTGCGGCAGCGGCACCACCTGTACTACACGGAGTTCGCAGAGACGGCTCGTTGCTATCTGACTGGTCCTGAGCAGAGCAAGTGGCTGCAGCGGCTGGACGATGAGGCCGGCAACCTGCGGACCGCGCTGGACGGCGCTGTAGCCGGTGGTGACCTTGAGCTGGCCGAGCGGCTGGTGGATGCGCTTGCTTGGTACTGGTTCCTTCGGGGGCGGTTTGCTGAGGCCAGGCGGTCGCTGGAGGCTCTGCCGTCTTCTGCAAAGGCGACTGCTTGGCTTGCTGGGTTTCTTTATGCGCAGGGCGATGTCAGTGCGGCCGCTATACGCGAGCGGGCGACTCTGACTGACCCGAGGGTTGAGTGGTTCATTGCCTTTACTGCAAGCGATTCTGGCGACCTTGCGGCCTGTGCGGCGATGCTGGATCACGCCCTGGAGGCCTTCGAGGCCTCCGGTGACCAGTGGGGGATCGCTGCGGTGCTGGCGGCTCGGGCTGTGCATGCTCACGTCCGCGTCGACCTGAAGGCGCTGGAGAGGGATGCGGTCGAGAGTGCTCGCCTGTTCCGGCTGCTGGGCGATCGGTGGGGCCTGCTGCAGGCAACTGGCTGGCTTGGTGCTCTGGCCGAGCTGCAGGGTGACTTCGACAAGGCTGTGCGGCTCCACACCGAGGGCCTGGAGATGGCCGAGGCGCTTGACCTCTGGCTCGAGGTGGCCGGGGAGTTGGGGTGGCTGGGCTGGACGGCGCTGCGGCAGGGCGACTACGGGCGAGCGAAGGCCTTGGGCGAACGGGCGTTGCGGCTGGCTACGGAACAGGGCCACCGCGCGACGCAGGCGTTGGGTGAGCTCGTGCTGGGGTTTGCGGACCGGCGTACGGGTGAGTTGGAGTCTGCCGAGAAGCGGTTGCAGGCGATGGTCGATGCGGCTCGTAAGCAGGATGAGCCGGTGTTGTACCTGTCGATCGTGTTGCAGGAGCTGGGCTACACGGTGGAGCTGCAGGGCGATCTGGTGCGCGCTCGGGAGTTGCATGCGGAGGCGTACCGGATCTCACGCGAGTTCGAGTCGCGGCGGGGGATGTGCTGGGCGCTGGAGGGTCTTGCCGGGGCTGTGGATGACAAGGTGGTGGCTGCGCGTCTGCTGGGGGTTGCGGCCGCAGTACGGGGTGCTGAGGGACATGTGGTGAGTGCCGCCGAGCAGGCCGACATCGATCGGGCTGCTGACGCTGCTCGGGCTGTGCTGGGTGGGGATGCGTTTGAGGCGCAGTACGAGGCTGGTGGGCGGTTGGAGTTGGAGGAGGCCTTCGCGGAGGTTCTTTCCTGAGGTCCTAGGAGCCGGTGTCTGCGAAGACCGCCGGTGCGTCGGCGACCACACGGCCCAGGGTCTTGGTGAACCGGTCGCGCTCGGTGGCGGGCAGTTCCTGCAGCAACTGATCCAGACGGTCGGTGAGCTCATCGTGGAACCGGTGCAGCGCCGCCGACCCTGCGGGTGTCAGGGCGACCTTCACCGCGCGCCGATCCTGCGGATCGTCCTCCCGTACTACGAGGCCGCGCTGCTGGGCGCGATCCACCAGGCCGGTCAGGCTGGATCGCTCCAGGCCCAGCATGTTCGACAGCTCGGCCATGCCGATGGACCGGTCCGCGAGCGAGCACAGCATCTGCGCCTGGGCGGTGGTGAGATCGCAGCCGCGGCCGACCTCGGCGTACAGGTTCTGGACCAGGAACGTCAGCCGCACCAGCCCGCTGGCGGCTCCCAGGGTCTCCTTCACGGCTGCTCCTCACTTGTGATTGTTCCCGCTTGTGATTGTTCGCGGCACGAAGTAATTTGTTCGTCGAGCCAATATTACGTGACACGAACTACTTGAGCTAGAGGGTGGAGTATGGACTACGGGCACGAACTGACGTTCGGCACGTTCCTGACGCCGGCGGTGGACGACCCCGACCGGGTGATCGCGCTGGCCCAACTGACCGAGCAGGTCGGCTTGGACCTGGTGACCGTGCAGGACCACCCGTACCAGCCGCGGTTGCTCGACGCGTGGACGCTGCTGTCCGTCATCGCCGCTCACACGGAGCGGGTGTCGGTCTCCACCAACGTCGCCAACCTGCCGCTGCGCCACCCGGTCGTGCTGGCCCGCAGCGTCGCCACCCTCGACCGGATCACCGGGGGGCGGGTTGAGCTCGGGCTGGGGGCTGGCGGGTTCTTGGAGGCGGTCGCTGCCAACGCAGGGCCGCGATTGACGGCAGGGGAGAGCATCGCGGCGCTGGAGGAGGCCATCGCGATCATCCGCGAGGTTTGGTCTCCGACTGGTGGAGGGATCCGGCTGCCGGGCAAGCACTACACGGTGGCGGGCGCCAAGCGCGGTCCTGCGCCGGCGCATGATGTGCAGATCTGGCTGGGCGCCTACAAACCGCGCATGCTGGCCCTCACCGGACGCCTCGCCGACGGGTGGTTGCCGTCGAGCGGCTACCTGCCGCCGGAGGACCTCCCCGCCCTCAACAAGCTGATCGACGAGGCGGCTGTCGAGGCCGGCCGCGAACCGTCGGCAGTGCGCCGCCTCTACAACATCTCAGGCAACTTCACCGGCCACGGCGGCTTCCTCCAGGGCCCAGAAGCTCAGTGGGTCGACCAACTAACCGAACTGACCCTCGCCCAAGGCATCAGCACCTACATCCTCGCCTCAGACACCCCCGAAGACATCCACCGCTTCGCCGAGGTGGCTCTCGCAGTACAAGAAGCCGTAACCTCGGCCCGCACAACCACCAGCGCCACAACCAGCGATCCGTCGTCCGCCCACTCCACCGCCAGCGCCCCAGCTGCCGCCCACTCCACCGCCACTGGCACCAACTCGCCCGCTGCCGGCACCACCGACCCGGCGACCTCAAGCCCGCTGACCGCTGGCACCCAGGCTCCGGGCACCCAGGCCACGGGCATCCCGGCTCCGGGTGCTGCGCCCTTCTCTTCCACCGCGCCGTCCACCGGCGCAGCCGGTGGACGGCGCGGGAACTTCAGCGTGGTGGCGACGCCGGCGCCCGCGACCAGGCGGAGCGGAGTACAGCCGTGGGACGAGTCGCAGCGGCCGACTGGGCCGGCGCTCGACCCCACGCGCGTCTACTCGCCGCAGGAGCTGGCTTCGGGGCAGCATCTGGTGCAGGTGCACGACCACCTGCGAGCCGAACTCGAGCAGATCCACGACCTGGTGGAACAGGTAGCCGCCGGCTCGATGGGCGTCGGCCAGGCTCGCTCCCACATCAACACGATGACCATGCGCCAGAACAACTGGACCCTAGGCGTGTACTGCGAGTCGTACTGCCGCCTGGTCACCACACACCACTCGCTCGAAGACGCCACGCTCTTCCCACGCCTCCGCCGGGCCGACCCGCAGCTCGCCCCAGTGGTCGACCGCCTGCAGGAAGAGCACCTGGTCATCCACGACGTACTGGAAGGCGTCGACAAGGCCCTGGTGGCCCTCGTAGACGGCTCAGCCACCATCGACAAGCTCCGCGCCGCCGTAGACCTCCTGGACGACGCCCTGCTCTCCCACCTCTCCTACGAGGAGCGAGAACTGGTCGAGCCGCTGGCCCGCCTAGGCGTCATGTAGCGACGAGCCCGGCCTCGCCACAGGACAAGCGAGACGCAGGCGGCTACTTCGCCTCGCCCAGCAGAGAGGCGAGGATGTCGAGCAGCCGCAGCGTGGGCGCCTCGGCCAGTACGCGCGCGGCGGAGGTGGCCGGCTCGGCAATCAGTCGGACCTGGAGCAGCTTGAAGTCGCGGACGTTAGCCGGGTTGACCAGGTCGCGGTGCACAGCGGCCAGGAAGTCGGGCCCCGCCGACGCCTCGCTGTAGGTCATCCGGATGAAGCTGTCGCTGACGGGGAAGAGATACGGCCGCTTGAGGTGCAGCAACTTGGACTTCTTGGCGTGCCCGAATCCGCGGTGCCCACTGAACTTCTCGTCCAGCGCGGTGGCGGCCTCGAACAACGGCGTACCGGGCGCCGCGTCCTCCAGCTTCGCATCAGCTGGTACCGCGGCGAACTCCTTGTCCGCGTCCACCTCAAGCAGCCAGGGGATGTCCGCGGCGCGCAGGTCGGAGCCGGCCACCATCGTCCGGGCCAGGTCCTCGAGCGTGACCCGGTCAGGCTCGGATCCGCCGACGTTCGTCATGCCGGGCAGACCGTCGTAGTACTTGAGCACCGCGCCGTTCGTCTCGGCGTACAGCCGCAGCTGCGCGATGGCCTCGTCCACGACGATCTTGCGACTACCGATGTTCATGGCCACACCCTCACACTCTTCGTGGCAGACCCGCCAGCCGGATTGGGCGATCCGTCGGCGAATCCGAAGTACATCCGGATGCGGTGAATCGTAGGGGACGCCCAGCCCCGCCCTCGCACAGGGTGACATCCCCACTTATCCACACCCCGTAACCAACCACCCCATACCAACTCCCGATCGCCATAAACTCTCAGTCACCACCCCTCACCGACAGGAGGCAAGATGCCCCGTACCGGCCCACGCCTCCTCCTGCTGTTCCTCTCGCTCCTCCTCCTCGTCCCGCTGAGCGCCATGCACCCCGTCGCCGCCCACGCCGAGGACGGCACCTGCATCCACGTCGACGTCAGCATCACCGCCAGCGGCGAACTCCTGACCAAAGGCCCCCAGCTAGCCAACGACGGCGGCTTCGGCCACGCAGGCACCGGCCAAACATTCACTTTCCAGGCCCGCACGTTCGCGCCGTCGCTGAACATCTGCGTCATCAAACTGACGGATGTCCGCATCTGGCAGGTGAGCGTATGGCCGTGCACGAACCACCCCAGGCCGAAGCCGGTGCGCACCCAGTCCCTCACCTGGACCGTCACCGTTCCGCTCGACTGCAAGATGCCCTCGTCGCCCGGCCTGCTCAGCGCCACCCTTACGAACGGCAAGGGCTCCGCCGGTGGCTACGTCAATATCTATGCGGGTGCGCCAGGCTTCACCTTGCCCGACAAGCAGGCTCGCGGGTTGTTCGGACCATTCGCCATGCAATCGGACCCGGTCAACTCCTTGACCGGTGCGCTCACGGCGGTCGAGACCGACGCGGCACTTCCTGGGCCCGGTGTGCCGCTGACGGCGACGCGCACCTACAACTCGAACGACTCGGCGACCGGTGCGCTGGGACCAGGCTGGCGCCCGTCGTACTCCGACCGGCTTGCGCTGTCCGGCAACTCTGCGACGTACCTGGCGTCGGATGGCCGAGAGATCACCTTCGCCGGCAGCCGAGGCACCTTCGCTGTGGAACCCGGGGCGGCACGATTCAGCCTGACCAAGGCCGCTGACGGCTACGTGCTGACCAGCTTCGACCAGATGCGGATGCGGTTCTCTGCCGCAGGTGACCTCCTCGCGGTTCTCGACCGCAATGGCCAGGGAGTCAGAGTCGAGCGATCCGATGGACGGGTCAGCGAAGTCGCGAACGGCCGGCGCTCTCTGAAGTACGCCTACAACGACGACGGCCTGATCTCGTCGGTGACGCTACTTGCACCGGCGACCGAACCTCGCAGCGTCAACTACGCCTACACAGAAGGTCGTCTCACCTCGGTCACGTCGCCGGGTGGATCGAAGACCACCTACGGGTACGACGGTGGCGGGCGGCTCGCTACGCAGTTCCAGGGGTCCGCGACGAAGCCTTCGCTCACGACGGAATACGACGCGGACGGCAGGGTCATCAGCCAGACCGACGCAAAAGGCGGGAAGACCTCCTGGCTTTGGGAACCGGCAGGCATTCGCGGCACCTCCACAATGACCGATCCCGTCGGTGGCAAGTGGGTCAACGAGTACGAGCGCAACTGGCTCGTCCGACAGGTCGATCCGACCGGCGCGGCTGTCACGTTCCACTACGACTCGTCCGGAAACCTCATCCGTGTCTTCGATGGGCTCGGCCATGGCGCGCGGCATGTCTATGACGCCCACGGCCGCCGCACCGCCTCGACCGATGCCGCCGGAAACGTGACCCGATACAGCTACAGCGCCTCCAACGACCTGGTCGCGACCACGGACCCGATCGGCCGGCGCACGACCTTCACCTACGATCCCAAGGGCAACCTCACAGGCACTGCCTTTGCGGGTTCTGCATCCACCGTCAGCTACGACAACCGGGGTCTGGTGACCGCGGTCCGGGATCCGCTGGGCCGAGTCACCCGCCTCACCTACTCAGCCGATGGTGATCTCCTCCGCGTATCAGATCCCGCAGGACGGGTGACCACCCAAGAGGTAGACGGTTGGGGTCGTCCGACCAAAACCACCTCGCCGCGTGGACAGAGCACGTCGTACGTCTATTCGGCTGATAGTCAGCTGCTCGAGCAGCGTGGACCACTGGGCATCACCACCAAGCAGACCTACGACGAGCGCGGTCGGCTCACCTCTGTCACCGACCCACGCGGTGGTGCCTCCCAGTTCCGGTACGACGATGCGGACCAGTTGGTGGGGGTGAAAGGTCCTGATCCGTCCCTGCCAGAGGTAGTTGCGGAATACGACGCGGCAGGTCGGGTCACCAAGCACACCGACGCCAGCGGACGTAGCCAGGCCTTCGAATACGACGGTGCGGGGCGAACGACGGCGACGACGTACGGCAACCGGACCTGGCGGTTCGGCTTCGACAAGGCCGGCCGTCTCACTCGCACCACCTTGCCTTCGGGCAAGACGGCGTCTTTCACGCTGGACGCCCGCGGAGCGATGACCAAACTCGAGTACTCCGACAAGACCGTGCCGGTCTCATTCGCCTGGGATGCCGTCGGCCGTCGGACGGCGATGATTGACGCGCTAGGAACCACTCGGTTCGGTTATGACTCCTTCGATCGTCTCAGCTCGGTCACCCGGCCGGGCGCGACGATCGCGTACCAGTGGGATCGTGCCGGCAACCTGGCGGCACGAACCGCGGCCGGCCACACGGAGAGCTACACCTGGGATCAGGTCGACAGGCTGAGTTCGGCGAAGGTCGACGGCAAGACGCTGGCGTCGTACAGCTATGACCTTGCCCGTGGATCAGTGACGGTCAAACGACCCAGCGGTCTGACTGAAACGCGCCTGTACGACGCGCTCGAGCGCGAGACCTCCTTAAAACTGACGCAGGCCGGGAAGACTGTTCGAGAGGTTTCATCCGAGTACGACGCCGCTGGCAACCTGGTGAGGTCAAAGGACTCGGTCAGTGGATTGGTTGCCTACAGCTACGACCCGCTGAGCCGTCTGACCGAGGTCTGCTACGCGGTCGACAAGTGCTCTGACGATGCGACCGATTACCTCCGCTACGCCTATGACGGCGCTGGCAATCGCACCTGGGAGAACCGTCCCACCGGCAGCACTTGGTCGCTCTACGGTCCGGGCAGCGAGTTGCTCGCCTCTATCACGGCGCCCAAGGAGTATCCACGGGCTCCGCCGTCGGCCCGTTCGTACAGCTATGACGCCGACGGCAACCTCGCCTCCGACGGGACCATTGCCTTCGCGTGGAACGCCGCAGGCAAACCAACTTCGTCCACAACTGACAAGGCCACAACGACCTACACCCACACTGGTGACGGTCGCCGGGCCAGCTCGACCTCCGGCTCCCGAACGACTACGTACCTCTGGGATGCCCTGTCTCCACAGATCCTCCAGACGGCGAGCGGCAAGACCGCGCAGCGCTACAGCTACGGCGCCGGCCTCATCGCCCAAAGTTCCGCCGGCGGAACCAGTGAACTCCTGTCCGGTCGGGCAGGCTCGCTGGTTGCCGCAGCCGGAAAGTCACTGAATCACTACGACTACGAGCCCTACGGCGCCCCTCGCCAGGCGACCAGTGCGGCACCAAAGCCAGCCGGTCCGACCTATGCGGGCGCCCTCCAGCTGCCGAACGGCAACTACCTGATGGGCCAACGCGAGTACAACCCCACGACCGCCACGTTCCTGTCACCAGACCAAGGCGGCAGCACTCAGCCCTACGCCTATGCCGCCGGCAACCCGATCTCCAACAACGACCTGCAGGGCCTCAGCGACATCGAAGGCACCCTCACCGACGTCTCCACCGTCTCCGGCTGGACCTCCACAGCAGCCCTGACCGGCGCAGTCACCTGCACCATCGTCCGCTACTGCGCCCCCGCCGTCCCCATGTTCCTGCAAGTCTCCGCAGCCACCGGCATGTTCTCCGCAGGCACCGCCGGCGTCCTGGACTCCAAAGCCTGCGTAGTAAAGGGCAACTGCTCAGCCCTAGCCGCCGACATAGCCATAGGCGCAGTAGCCAGCCGCTTCCCAGCGCTAGGAAGGGCAGCGCGTGGCGCAACCTCCTCACAGAGTGCTACTGCAAGCACTGACATGGTGCGAGTGGCTGACTTCGCAAATGATCGCACTGCATTCAGGCATTATTCTAAACATGTGCAAGGTGTCATATTGAAGCCGAAAGGCAAGTACGGCCTCAAGAAGACCGGCGATGAGTATGCAGGCGACCTGCCGGAGTTCCGCGGATTCGCTGAATATCGGCAAAATGCCCGACTGTTTATGGGAGGCGGAGCACAGCCGGGGTCCATCGAAGGAATCAGGCCCTCAGATGGTGCGATCATTCGAGTGGACCCCGTAAGTGGGTATTTTGGGGTCCGCTCTAGAAGCGGCAGTATCATCACATTTTTCCGCCCGGATGGTGATCCAATGGACTATTACTGGAGTCAATATGGGCACAACTGACACGGCCGCGTTCTTGGAAGCGTTCAGGGACTTGACGGAGTCGAAGGGGTGGGGTCGTCCACTCTCGCCTACGGGGTTGATCGGACGGTGGGAAGAGTTTGTCGGAAGTTGCGAAGAAGGGTACTCGGATGGCATCGACGAGTTTTGGAATGACCGAAATGTTAGGCGAATGCTCGAAGATGTCATGCGAGACTCCACGCTAGCTGAATTCGATCAGATGGCCTGGGTGCGTGCAGAAGTTGAAACAATCGATGACCGGTATCGCGCCTTGCTGACGGATCATGATGTGCGATCAAGCATCAATTGGTGGGAAGCTCGAGTGCCGCGATTCGCCGGGCCCGAGTTGGCGAATGATTTCAAGACACATTATCGAGTAGAGGTAGAGGTTCGCGAGTGATCCGGCAGCGGCAGGCAGTGAGTGGTGCCGTCAATTTCTCGTTCGAGCAACTCATTGAGCGGGCGCGCCGTGAGAGTTCGGTGTTGATGCTGAATCGGGTGGGCGAGAGATCGTGACGGGGATGGCGGGCGATGGGTCGTAGTACCAGGATGACGTTCAGGTTGATTGGTTACTGGGCGGGGCCGAGGGCGCCAGGGTGGCCTGATCCTCGGGCGTTCGTGGATTCCAGTTGGGATCGGGAAGTGCGGGAGGACGTGGCCGACTATTTGACCCAAGGCTTCGTCTTCAGGGGGTTCGGAGGGGTTTCGACCTGTCGGATCTGCGGTGTCGAGAATGGCGCGCTCGAGTTGACGGACGGCGTTTGGTACTGGCCTGACGGACTGGCCCACTACCTGACGGCTCACGATGTTCGACTGCCTCAGATCTTCGTCGACCATGTCGTGGCCGAACTGGATCGCCTGGACAACGTAGATACGGAGACCGAGTGGTGGAGGGCTCAGTCCGGCCCTGGGATGTGATCACATGAGCAAGATTGTGCGGATCGGCTACTGGGCTGGGCGTGGATCGGGTTGGCCGATGTGCGCTGCTATGTGGACGAGACCTGGGATGAGAGTGAGCGCCTCGACACCGTGCTCTATCTGCGGCAGGGCTCGTTGCGCGCGCCTACCTGGGGCCGTCCGAGTGCAGGTTCTGTGGGCGACGTAATGGATCGCTGGAGTTGACGGACATGGTTCACCTATGGCCCGAAGGGCTTGCTCGCTATGTGAAGGACCACGGCGTGCGCCTGCCAGCGCGGTTCGTGGAGCGGGTGCGAGAGCAGGGGCTGGCGATGGATGAGTTGGAGGTCGACGACTCGTGGTGGCTCGCCATACAGAGTCCGCCCTGGCGTAGGTAGCCGTGGATGGGTGCTGGAGGCCGAGCGACAGAGGAACGGCGACGTCTTCTTGGTGGGGATGTCGTCGGTGTAGCTGAGATTGCTGCGATCGAGTTGGTCGTCGAGTCGGTAGACAGTGCTTTGCTGCTTGAGCGGTGTCGCGAGGTGCTGGAGGTCGTGTTGCGGCACGCCGGTCGAGACTGGCCCGGCTCGGTGAGGTGGCGGCGGGAGTTGCCGGAGTGGTTCGTGGCTGCTTGCGGTCCGGAGCAGTCTGCGGAAGAGGCTCAAAGGTGGCTCGCCTGGTGGAGGTCGCTTCCGCCTGCTGAGCAGGGAGAGGTTGAGGATCGTCAGCCGTGGGCCCTGTCGGACTGGCTTGAATGGCTTCAGCCGTGCGAACGGAGTGGTACTGGCTGGGAGCTGAGAAGGACGGACCGCACCGCCTCAGGGTTTGGATCGATGTCGACGGATGGTCGGCACCGATCGGCGCGCTCGAGTGGCTGGTGAAGGTCGCCGGCGCGACTGCGATCGAGGTTGCTTAGGGGCCGCAGCTAGTCGTACGGGGTTGCGGCTATTTGTTTGGCTAGGCCAGCTGAGAGCGGGTAGGGATGTTCGGCGGGGAGTTTGGACGGCCGCGTCGGCAGGGGATGTGCGGGTGAGGGTGTGGATGGCGTGCATCTCCTCGGTGATGTCTTCGAGGGAAGTGATCCAGTCGTTGACGTAGAGGGGGACAGCTTCCGCGGAGAGGCCGATCTGGATTGAGCGGATGGTCGGTTGGGGTTGAAGGTGGATGGTTTGCTCGGGATCCCATTGGATACGCACGGGGGACTGGTGGAGCTGGGTGCGCCAGGCGGCTGCCGATGCGTGGTGTTTGCGGTCGTAGTGGCTCAGGCAGCTGTGGGACAGGGCCCACTCGAAGCCCTCGTGGGTGACGCGGATCCGCAGTACGCGGGTCTGACCGGGCTTGGTGGCCCAGCCTGAGCGGTAGGCCATCCAGAGGAAGGACGGCTTGATCCACGTCATCCGGGACATGCCGAAAGGCTTAACGAAGGTGCCGGCCCGGAGCGCGGGTTCGGCGATTTCGGGTGGATAGGCCTGATAGACCGCGATCGTGTCGTCGTCGTACAGCGCACGGATCTGCCGGTACGGCGTTGCTTCGGACATGGAACCCATTCTGTGTTGGCAGGCGGTCAGGTCGGGTGTCAGGTCACCGGTTACGAGAGCACTGTCCTGGGTGTTCAGTCTCCAGTTCGTGCCAGCTGTTTGCTGACTGTGCAGCGTATGGGGGTTCGTGCTGAGCAGCGCGTGTGTGTGTGGCGTGCGGGGTGGTGTACGAGTCGGGGTGGGTGTTCGGATCTGAAACGCCGCCTCGGGGCTCGAGCCGAGGCGGCGCGTTGGGGTCAGAGGGTCGAGACGAGTAGGTGTAGGGCTAGGGCGGTGATCAGGAGGCTTGAGAGTAGGGCGGTTAGTAGGCGGGCGGTGGGGGTCGTGAGGAGGCGACCTAGGAGGGCGCCGCTGGTGGCTAGGGCTAGTTGCCAGGAGGCTGAGGCGGCGAAGGCGGCTAGGACGAAGACTGATTGTTCGAGGTGGGTTGGGGTGGTGGCGTCTTGGCTGCCTAGGACCAAAGCGGTGAAGTAGATGACGGTGGTTGGGTTGAGCATCGTCATGGCTAGTAGGGCGAAGTACGCGCGGGTCGCGCTGGGTGGGGTGGTGGGTGGCGGCTTGGTGGATTGCAGTCGGCGGTGGTGAGTTATTGCTGTGGTTGCGCCGCGTGTCGCGAGGGCGAGGAGGACCAGCACCGAGATCCACTTCAGCGGAACGGTGATCGGTTCTATCAATGGCGCGAGGGCTGAGCCGCCGAGGGTGGCGATGAGGGCGTAGAGGCCGTCGGCTGTTGCTACGCCCAGGGCGGCGAACGCGCCGAGCTTCAGGGAGGTGCGGGCCGTGAGGGCTACGAGGTACGTCGCGATGGCTCCGACGGGCATGGCGATGCCATAGCCGGCGAGGAGCCCTGCGATCAGGGCCGCGGTCACGACTGCGTGGTGATTGTCCTCCGCGCTCGGCCGGTCTGCTGCTGGACCCGCACCGGACGAACGGTGGAGGTCAAGAGCAGAAGGGCTGTCGTCGTGGTCATACCCCGATCGTGCAGCTGTTTGGGTGTCGTGGGCAACTGGATTTCAGAGCTGGTGCGCGTGTGCCTCGGTGGGTGCCAGGAAGAGCAGGACCGGACGGCCCGAGTTGGGCAGCAGGTCGGTGTAAGTGCGGAGTTGGGGAGCGTAGTAGGCGATGCGGGCATCCAGCGCTTCGGCGGGGATGGCGTCGGTTTTGTAGTCGACGATGATCAGGGTGCCGTCGTCCTCGCGGTAGATGAGATCGACGAAACCCTCCAGGATGGTGCCGTCCGGTTGCAAGGTGCCGACGTAGGACTCGCGCCAGTGCTCGCGGGTGGCGGCTCGTTGAACCACCTCGGACGACAGGGCGGATCGGACCAGGGCCGTGACGACGTCGGCGTACTCGACGACTCCCTCCGCCAGGCACTGTGCCGAGACCGCGGCATCCAGGCCGGCGCCGGTGGAGAGGTCGACGACTTGGAGTACGCCGTGGACTGCCCGGCCGATCGCGGTGCCGTATCGGCCCTTCGACCAGGGTGGGAGCTCAACGTCGCGGGGTGCTTTCGCGGCGCCGGGGTCGGCTCCTTGGAGGGCGACGTCGGGGCCGGTGCCTTCGAGGCCGGAGGCGCTCTGGGCGGAGCGCTTGCGACTGGCCCGGCGGGCCTCGGTGACGCGCGCTTCCCACTCCGCGCGGTTGACTGGCGGACGAACCTGTACTGCGTGGACCGCTGCTTCGGGCGGCACCGTGACCGGAGGGCCGGTGAAGATGGCGGGGTTGGCTGCGGTGGCGGCTTCGGCGGATGCGAAGAGTTCGGCGTTGCTGGAGTGGCGGCGGGTGCCGGAGCGGTGCAGGGAAATGACCAGGTGGTCGCGGGCGCGGGTGGCGGCGACGTACAGCAGACGGCGGCGCTCGTAGTCGTCCATCTGCTCGTCGACCGGTTGGACCTGGTCGAAGTCCTCGGTCTGCACCGATGACTTCAGTTTGACGGCGTAACCACCGTCGGGCGGCCAGAGAACCTGTACTCCGCGCTGGCGGTTCGGGGCGGCGGTCATGCCGGAGAGGATCACGATCGGGAATTCCAGGCCCTTGGCGGCGTGGATCGTCATCACCCGTACTGCGTCGGCGTCGGTCTCGGGGAGGATCGCTTCGGCTACGCGGGATGCTTCTTCGCCTTGGTGTGCAGCCCAGGCGAGGTACGAACGCAGGCCGCCGTGCTCGACCTCGGACCAGGCGCGGGCCTGGTCGACGACGAAGCGGACGCGGCGCCAGGCATCGCGGGCGCGCGGGCCGGTCGCGGCGACCTCGAGCATGCGGCGGTCGGCGACGATCTTGGCCAGTACTTCGCTCGGGGTCAGCCAGCGGGACGCGTAGTACGTGCGGCGGAGCCACTCCATTGCCTCGCCGACGGGGTGGGTTAGTAGGGCGTCGGGGACCGGGGCGGTGAGGTTGAAGGAGCCGCCGGATCGCTTCCAGGTGAAGAGATCGTCGTCGCCGCACCCGAAGAGGGGTGAGCGCAGGGCCGTCACTAGGGCGAGTTGGTCGCTGGGGTCGCCTAGGGCTCGGGCGCAGGCGAGCAGGTCGCGGACCTCGGCGGTTTGGTAGACGAGGGAGCTGGCCTCGGCGCGGTACGGGATGTCGGCTCGGTCGAGGGCTTCTTCCAGGAACGGCAGCGATGTGCGGGCTGGGACGAGTACTGCGATGTCGCCGGGGCCGGCTGGGCGCCAGGACTCGGTCTTTGTGTCGTGGACCTGCCAGTTGTTGGTGAGGGCTTGGTCGATGACGGCGGCTACGTCTGCTGCTTCGCGTTCGCGGAGGACGGAGGCTTGCGCGCGGGGGAGGTCGGTGTGGGGGTCGGCGCCGAGGATGGTTACGGCTGGGCCGCCGGGGGTGGTGGTGAAGGTGGTCGTGGGGGTGGCGGGGGCGGCCTCGTCTGTGGGTGGGGGGTCTGTGGGTGGTGGGGTGCTGGGGGTCGGGAGGGTGGGGACGGAGGTTAGGTGGCGGTGGAGGGGGATGACGGTGGCGAGGGGAGCTTCTTCGGTTGGAG
Source organism: Kribbella sp. CA-294648 (assembly GCF_050943845.1). NCBI lineage: Bacteria > Bacillati > Actinomycetota > Actinomycetes > Propionibacteriales > Kribbellaceae > Kribbella > Kribbella sp. CA-294648. Next base: position 5,853,159 of record NZ_CP191981.1, on the reverse strand, counting down.
GCTCGGGGGCGGCGGGGGCTGGCTGGTCGTCGTTTGCTGGTGAGTCCGTGGAGTCCGAGGCGTCATCCGTGGGGTCGGTGGTGGCGGGCTCGTCGTCGGAGAAGTCGAGGAAGGAGAGTTGGTCGCCGGTTACTGACTGCGGGGTGGCGGGAGGCTTGTCCGCGCCCGCGGCCGGATTGAGACCCGTGGTCGGGGGAGGTATGGCGCCGTGTGGGCTGACGGGAGGCGCGGTCGGGCCAGACATGGCTGTGGGATTGGGGGTGGTCGTGGAGGGAGGGGTGGCCGTGTCTGTGGTGCGGGGAGGTGTGGCGCCGTGTGGTGTGTGGGGAGGCGTGGTCGGGCTGGACATTGCTGTGGGGTTGGGGGTGGTCGTGGAGGGAGGGGTGGCCGTGTCTGTGGCGCCGTGTGGTGTGTGGGGAGGCGCAGGCTGGCCAGACATGGCTGTTGGGGTGGGGGTGGCCGTGTTTGGAGCGGGTGGGGTGGTGAGGGCCGGGGTGGGGCGGTGGGGGGTTAGGGGGTGGTAGGTGGGTTGGGCGGAGGGTTCGGGGGTTATCAGGGTGGTGAAGACTGTGTTGATCCAGGTGAGGACGCCGGGGACTGTGCGGAAGTTGGTGGTTAGGGTGACGGTGTCGCCCAACAGGTCCTGGGCGGTCAAGTAGGTGGCTATGTTGGCTCGGCGGAAGCGGTAGATGGATTGCTTGGGGTCGCCGACCACGAAGAGGCTGCCGTCGGGGATTTCGATGTCGCGCCAGTCTTCGGCGTCTGCCTCGGCGCCGCCGGCGATGCGGACAGCTAGTTCGATCTGGATTGGATCGGTGTCTTGGAACTCGTCCAGTAGTAAGCATTGATAGCGCTCTTGGAGCGCTGCGCGCACCGACGGCTCGCGGCGTAGTAGGTCGCGAGCTAGGACTAGGAGGTCGTGGAACTCCAGCCGGCCCTCTGCCCGGCGCAGCTCCGCGGACTCCAGCACGCGGATGGCGATCCAGTGTGAAAGGTGCCTCAGGCAAGCATCGAGGAGGAGCTCGACCAGTGAGCCGGCCACGTCGACGACTTCGCTGCAGTCGGAGCGCAGCTTCGCGACGTCGGGCCAGTTCTCCTTGCGGCCGATCCGGCCGACCTTCAGGATGCGAAGGCTTTGCAGGACGGCGAGCTGGGTCTCCGGGTCCGCCGCGGCATCGAGCATCAGACCGAGGTCGTGAATCTGACGCACCTTCGCCAGCAGCCGGTCCTCGGCGTCGAGGCAGTCCGCGGCCGATGAGCTGATCTGTGCCGCCGCGGCGATCAGTCCGGTGAGGTCCGGCATCTCGACCAGTTCAGGCGGCTCGACCAGGACGCGATCACTGATCAGGTCCCAGTCGTTGCCGAACAGCCGGGCCAGCGACCGGAGATGCTTGAGCTCCACGCCCACGGCCATCGCGAGCAGTAGCGGCTCAGCGATCGAGTCGTCATCCAGCAACTGCTGTTGGAGCTCAGACCAGCGCTCCTCGAAGGCAACCGAAGACCCGACCTCGTCCAGTACATCGATCAACGGCGGCAGCCCAGCCTCGATCGGATGCGCGAGCAGGATCTGCTGGGCGAACGAGTGCAGCGTCCCGATCGAGGCCGAGTCCAGATCGTCCAGCGCGGCGTCGGCAGCAGCCCGGTCCGGCCCCTTGCGTGCCCTCTCGAACTCCACCCGCAACCGGTCGCGCAGCTCCGCACCGGCCTTCTCGGTGAAAGTCACGGCCGCGATCGCGCTCAGCGGTACGCCGTCCCGTAGTACCAGGGTGGTCACGCGTTCGATGAGTGCATGCGTCTTGCCCGAGCCGGCGCCGGCCTCGACGAACAGGGTCGACGAGGTGTCGGTCCGGATCCGCTCGCGGGCCTCGCCATCCAAGAGTTCAGTCATCGAGCGGCACCTCCTCGAACGCCGGCAAGGCGGCAGGATCGATCAGGCGGACCAGCCGCTCGAGAGTTGGATCCAGCCGTTTGCGCTCCCACCGAGCCCGGACTTCGCTGTGCCCGATGCCATCCGGATTGCAGTACGGACACTGCACCCACAGGAAGTCGGGAATCTCGGGCGCCTTCGCCGGGAAGTAGCCGGCGGCGATCGACGAGACGATCACGTCGAGGGTGTCGACGTACCGCGCGGCGACCTCGTCCGTGAGCGGGACCGGGATCCGTCGCCCGCCCTTGCGGACGAACCAGTACGCCGCTTCGACCGGCGTCGACGGGTCGCCCAGCCGCGCCCGCGCGGCGTAGGCATAAACCGGGAGCTGGAGCTTCGTCCCGGCGGCGACCGGGTCGGCCTCGATCGCCTCGTAGCGCGAGAACCCACCGGTCTTCACATCGGTGACGTAGATCGTCCCGTCCTTGCCGAGGTCGACCTTGTCCGCCGAGCCACGCAACAGCACCCGCCCGGACGGAAGCGGAATCTCCACCGGCGGCTCACCGTCGAACCCGAACCGCAGCTCGCTCGCCACCACCGACGCGTCGTGCTCGGCCCGCCAGCGTTCGTCGTCGCTGAGCAGCACCAACAGATCACCCAGAATCCGGGCCCGCTCACGCTGCCACAGCCGCGGATGCCCGGTCAGCCCCTCCGCCTCGAACCGGTCAGCCAGGTCGGCCCCGATCGCCAGCAACAGCGACCGTTGCTCGTCCGTCCACGGCTCACCGAACCCCGGAAGCGAACCGTTCAACCGGCTCACAAAGGCGTCGAGACTGTTGTGGATCAGGTTGCCGACCTGCAAAGGCGAGATGACCAACAGATCCTCGGGCGCCTCCAGTGGCTGGACCTGCAGCAGCCTCTCGACGAAATACGCATGCGGACAGCTCGCATAGGACTCCAGCGAGGTCGGCGACGCGATCCGGTCCTCCAGCGCGTAGTCCGGCAATCCCGGTACGCCGGACAGGTTCCCGTCGAAGCGGGTGAACTCGTCGCCGGACCGGGCGCGCAGCAACACCCGAGCCCGATCGACCACCTCGTCGGCGAGCGTCAGCCCAGCGGTCAACGCGCGCACCCGCCAGTCCTGCTCAGTCGCCGGCAAGGTTGCCGTGGTCAACGACCCCGCGTACGACGCCGACGTCAGCAGCCGATCGCCGTACGACGCCTGGTCCCACTCCGTCGCGGCCAACGCATGGTCGCCGGTCAGTGATCGCAACGTCCCGAGCAACCAGCGGGTCGGCAACCGTCGACTTGATCGACGCAGATCGCCCCGTGGGAACGAGGCCACGACACGGGACCCCGCGGAGAACGCGACCAGCAGATGCCGTTGCTTCTCGTCGAGCCGATCCCGGAACGACGCCAACTCCGGCGCGGCCGCCTCGCGCACCCGGTGGGGGAGCAGCGCATCCTCATGCACCCTGCCGGGATAAAGATCCTCCGACAGACCGACCACGAACACGACATCCACCGACAACCCGATGCTCGCCGACAATGGCGCCACCAGTACGCCGGTGCCGAACGTCCCGACGCGAGGCAGCGACTGTTGCAACTCGAGATCGAGCACGTCCCGCAGTACCGACAAGCTGGCTGGGGTGCCGAGCTCGTCGAGCGTGGACAGCCCGCGCAGCGACCCCTCGACCGCGACCGCCGCGTACTGCTCCTCGATCGGCAACGACGACGCATCGCCGAGCAGCGCCTGGAAGAGCCCGAGCACCGAATCGGCCAGCTCCGACCACGTCCCCAGCTCCGCGGCCCGGAAGAGTCGCCGCCGGAGCTCGACCGCGAACTCGTGCAGCTTCTGGGCATGACCCGCGTTGTACTGCGCGCGCCGGATCACGCCGGCGATCGGGTCCTCCGACGCCTGCTCCTGCGCGGCGGTCCGATGCTCCGACTCGACATAACGCCGGAGCCGTTCGTCCCAGTCGTCACCGCGAACCACCCCGGCCACCCGCGACAGCCGCTCCCATTGCGGAACGGGGATCCGCTCGCCTGTGAAGTCACGGGTCGGCGCATTCGCGAGCGCACGGAAGAGGTCGGCTCGCGGCAGGTCATGGTCGACCAGCGCGAGCACTTCGAGCAGCGTGCGGGCGATCGCGCGTTCGTGAACCGGACGCGTGCCGGGCCCGTTGACCTCGATCTTCGCCGCGGCCAGGTGCTCGTGCAGCAACCGTGCGTACGGCGCTGCGGCGGAGTACAGGATCGCGATGCGGTGAGCCGGGGTCCGGCGCAGGGAAGCGACCACATCCCTGACGACGCAGCGAACTTCGTCATCGGCGTCGGACGCGTTCAGGACCTCGGTGGCGACCGGGTAGTTCTTGGAGATCGAGGTCGGCAGGTCAATCCCGATGCGATCCAGCGAGCGGCGGACGGCCCGATCGGCGCGGCGGACGTCGGTCAGCCCGACGATCACGGTCAGGTCGGCGGCCGCGTCGCCGAGCGCCGAGACGAAACCCGCCTCGGCCTGGGTGAGCTCCTGGGGCAGATACAGCACAAGCGCGCCCAACTCCGCCACGACACCGGGCTCGCAGCGGGCCGAGGCGGCGTGCAGCAACGCGGTCTCGTCGTACCAATCCGGGAGCAGTTCGTCGGTGACGTGGCGGTGCAGGCGGACGAGATCGGGCCCGAGAGTGGAAGCGGTTGCCACCTTGTCCAGAGCCCCAGGCGTCAGGTCGCGCAGCTCGCGATGCGCTGCAGCAAGCGCTTGGATCGTCGACGGGTGGTCGGCGACGGCTTTGAAGACACCGGGCGCCTTGGACAGCGCAGTACGCCAGGTGGCGGCAACGATCGGGCGGGTGGCGGGGCGCCGGGGCGCGAGGGCACCGGCGGCGAGTTGCTCGGCCAGACGTGGCAACGTCGCCAGGTACAGAGCGCCGATGGTGGATCTGGCCAGGAAGCGGCGCGCGGTGACGCCTGCCAGGTTGTTGGGGAGCAGCAGAGTGACCGGCTTCATCGGGTCGTCGCCCTTGAGCCCGGCCACGACCTCGCCGAGCTTGGCCAGCGCGGCAGCGCCGTACGCAGTGGTCTCGATCCGGGTCGCGCTCACCTTGCCCCCTTCTGATCAGCAGAGCCTGCCTGTCCCCCCAGACGCTAGACCACCCCGCGGACAAAAACCGAACCCCCGCCAAAGCTGTGGAAAAGCAGGCGTCGGAGGGGTGCTTCGGCGCTTGAAACGGTCCGGAATGCGGGAGAAACGCCCGGTTCTCTGCGGCGAGGGCGATCGGCTCGGACAATGAAGGAATGACCAAGGAGAGCAGCGTCGCCCGCGTTCTGCTGGTGCTGGTCTTCGCCCCGTCCGGCGGGCTGTTCGGCAAAGCGGTCGCCGATGCCGCGGCCGGGCGCGAATGGTGGCCGTGGCTGGTCGCCGCCCTGGTCTGGCTGGTGCTGTCCGGGCTGGTCTCGGTCGCGGTGTCGAGCCGTCTCGAAGATCAGCACGAGCCAAACAGACGCGCTGAAGGTCGAGCCACCGCGAATCGCAACAAAGCGGGTCTAGACAGCGCCGATCGATACCCCGACCATCGCTCCAACGACCAGCACAGATAATGCTCCGATGGCCGCAGCCGTGCACCACCTCGAGATCTGGGTCCCCGACCTCTCCCGTGCGCTGAACGACTGGGGCTGGGTGCTCCGCCGGCTCGGCTGGAAGGACGGTGACGGCTGGCCCGGCGGTTTCAGCTGGCAGTCCGGTGTCGACAGCTGCTACATCGTCGTCGAGCAGAGCCCCGCGCTGTCCGCCGACACCCACGACCGGCTTCGCCCCGGGATGAACCATCTGGCCCTGAATGCGGCCAGCCGGGCCGAGGTCGACGCGATCGTCGCCGAGGCGGCCGCGCACGGCTGGACGCTGATGTTCGCCGACCGCCACCCGTACGCCGGGGGCCCGCAACATTACGCCGCTTTCCTGCATAACCAGGACGGCTACGAGCTCGAGATCGTTGCCCCCGGCTGACCCACGATCGGTTGGTGAGACTTCTGATGTCTGGTGTGACGCACGGGACTGATGGTGTGACATTGTTGGCGAAGGCATTCGGTTGGTCGCGGGGCAGAGGTGGAAGGACGGTGCTCGTGACGGAGCAACCTGACGGGAGTGCGCCCTCGCCGCCCGCAGAAGTTGCAGCAGCTCCGGAGATCCTGGAAGCGCGCATCCGCGGCCTCCAGTTCGCCCTCGGGCAGTTGCTCGAGAACGCGCGTCAGCACACCCGGGGTGAGCACCAGCGCGCAGTACAGCTGCATCGTCAACTGCAGGCCGAGACCGCGGCTGCCCGGCGGGAGTCGCGGGGTCTGGTCGAGGCGGCAACTACCGAGGCGCTGGCCGCTGCGGAGCCCGCTGCGCGCCTGCTGGCCGACCGGTTGGCGCCAGGCCTGGCATCCATTCCCCCCAACGACGCCCGCTGGCGTTCCCGCCAGCTCGTCGGTGCTGGTACGCCGTCGTACGTGCGGGTCGGCGACCTTGACACCGGTACGCCGGTGATCGCGCCGCTGCTGCGCACGAACGGCTGGAAGGTGTCGGCCGATCGCAACGAGTCGGCTCGCCGGCTGCTGCAGAGCGTGGCGTTGCGGCTGATCGCGGCGGCCGAGCCGTTCCGGTTGCGGATCGACGCGTTCGACCCCCGGCTGACCGGCATGATGGGTCTGCTCGGGCACCTGACCACGAAGTACCCGCAATTGGTGCCGAGGGCAACGCACACGGCGGAGCAGCTGCACACGGTGCTGTCCGGGCTGGTCGACGTCTCCTCGTTGCGCGCCAGTCGGCAGGCGCAGTTAGGGCACAAGCACTTCGAGGACCTGGTCCGCGAGACCGGGCGGGTCACCGATCCGTACCGGCTGATCGTCCTGTTCGACTACCCGTCCGGGATCGACCAGCTGGCTCAGCGCGATCTGGTCCGGCTGGCGGCCACGGGTGCGGATCGCGGCATCTGCTTCCTGGTCCACCACGACCCCACGAGCAGCGGCGAGCACGAGGTCGACGCCCGGCAGTTGCTCGACCTGCTCCAGCCCGTTGCCATCGCCAACGAGAAGGTCGAGCTCTCCCACCTGCCCGGCGTACCGGCGCGACTGGATCCGCCCTTCGACGCGAACGTTGCCGCGGGCATCTGTGACGTCGTCGCCGAGCTCGCCGAGATCGCGGTCCTGCCGACCATCGAGTTCAACCGGACGCTGCCGGACAGATCGACCTGGTGGCAGCCGGTTACCGACGAGCTGAGCACGGTCATCGGGTACGACGATCGCACGCCGGCGCTGCTGCGGTTGCGCAGCGGCAACCCCGCGCTTCCCCATGTGCTGGTGGGAGGCGCCGTCGGCCAGGGTAAGTCCAATCTCTTGCTCGTACTGATCCATGGCCTGGCCGCGCGCTACGACCCGGCTGACCTGGAGATGTACCTGCTCGACTTCAAGCATGGTGTCGAGTTCTCGGCACTCGGCCCCGCCGGTGAGCGCGAGCACTGGTTGCCCCACGTGCGCGTGCTCGGTGTGCACAGCGACCGGCCGTTCGGGCTCGCCGTACTGCGGCATCTGTCCGACGAGCTGGCCCGGCGGAGCGAGATCTTCAAGTCGCACGGCAACGTTGCCGACATCGCCGAGCTGCCACCGGCCGCGGATCGGCCGCCGCGGATCCTCGCGGTACTGGACGAGTTCCAGGTGCTGCTGGAAGACGATGACGAACTGGCTGACGAGGCTGCCCGGTTGCTCGAGCGGCTGGTGCGGCTGGGGCGCGCGTACGGCGTCCACGTGGTGCTGGCGACGCAGACGATCGAGGGCGTCAAGCGGCTGTCGACCCGGCGTGACTCGATCTTCGGGCAGGTGCCCTACCGGATCGCGCTGAAGACGACGCCTGCCGACTCGCAGGCGATCCTGCGGACGGGCAACACCGCCGCGGCCGAGCTGCAGTTCCGTGGCGAGGCTGTGCTCAATGCGAACTTCGGATCGCCCGACGACAACCAGCACGTGCTGGTCAGCTTCGCGGACAAGAAGGTGCTGAACGACCTACGCCGCGAACTCTGGCAGAGATCCGGTACTACGCATCCGCCACGCGTCTTCCACCTGGCCGAGCCGGCGCGGCTGACCGACACCGCGGCTGCCGTCCGGCCGGAGCTGGGACGGCCATGGACCGGTTTGCCGATCGCTGTGACCGAGGCGCCGGTGTCGGTCGAGGTGCGGCCGGAGCCGGGCGCCGGAGTACTGGTGCTTGGGGATGGGCCGACCGATGCGCTCGGAGTGTTGACCGGGCTGGCGGTGTCGGCCGCCGCCGCGGCCGCGGTACCGCCTCGCTTCATCTTCCTCGACGGCACCGACTCGGCGCCGTTGGTTGCTGAGGGCAAGGATGCACTGGTCGAGACGTTGCGGCAGCTTGGCTGCGAGGTCGAGACGGTGGACAAGCATGCTGATGTCGTACCGCGGCTGTTCTCCCTGCGCGACTCGATCCGCGAGGGACACGCGGGCGGTTCGACGTACTTGCTGGGGTTCGGCTTTCACGGCGTACCGAAGATGCAGACGCATGCGGAGGGGTTCTTCGAGAGCCCGGCCAACGCGTTGCAGGACATCGTGCGCGACGGGCCGGCCCAGGGGCTGGTGACATTCGGCTGGTGGAACCGGCTGCACGTCTGCACCGAGCAACTCGGCTACGGCCGGGCCAACGTGGCGACACATGTCTTCCTGCGGCACCCGCAGGACGGCGTACGGGCTGTGGCTGGGCCGCTGGTGCGCTGGGCGTCGGAGCCGCATCGGGCGCTGCTGTGGGACGGGCTGCACCCGGAGGCGCAGGTCGTCGTACCGTTCGCGCCGCTGCGGGCTGACGAGGTCGACCGCTGGCTGGAGCTGGTGCGGCGATGAAGACGGAGCAGCAGCAGTGGACGGAGTACGCGCGGGCGTTGCGGCAGGTCGCTGGTGCCCGTGCTGACGCGCAGCAGACTCAGGACCGGCTGACCGCCAACAGGTCCAAGGCAGAGGCCACTGCAATGGCAGAGGCGGACGCTATGGCCGAGCGGGGGCGCAAGCTGGAAACACGGCTCAACGCGCTTGCCGAGAAGGCGGCGGAGAGCCTGCAACGCGCCGGGCTGCCGCCGGAGGGGAAGCGCGCGACCATCCCGCTGCCGGAAATGCGCGGGATGACGGACATGGAGGCGGCCGCCGCGAAGCTGACCAAGCAGCTTGCGGAGACCGTCGACAAGCTGGAGGACGTCCGCAAGGCGGCCCGGGCGGAACAGGAGCGGCGCAAGCGCCGTACGATCAGCGCCGTCGAGGTACTGGTCGGCTTTGTCGTGGTCTGGGTAGCGAGGGGATCCCTCCTGGTCGGTCTGGAAGCCGCCGCGATCGCGGCGGTCACCCTGCTGGCCGCGTCGCGGGTACTGGGCCTGCCACGGCTGCCCGGCGCTCGCTGGTGGGGCTGGGGCGGGGCTGGCCTGGTCGTCGTCCTGATGGCATCAGGACTGCCGTGGTGGCTGGCGATCCTGGTACCGGCAGCAGTGTCCGGTACGGCGATCGTGTTGCCGAAGAAGCGCAACCCCTAGGAAGAAGAGGCAGTAAGTGTCCGACGTACAGCGGCTCAAGGAACAGCTGCACCAGGTCTCCGCCGAGGCCAAGCAGGCAGCTGGCGGCTTGGCCGGGTTCAAGCTCCGCTTCACCCAGCACAGCGCCCAGGTGGAGAGTCTGATCGCCGGTACGGCGACCGGGGTGGACCGCGACATCTCCGAGATCCTCGATGCCGCGGGCAAGGCGGTCGAACAGGCAGCGGAGGCGCTGGAGATCGCCTCGGCCGGCTGCAAGAGCTACGCCGACCAGATCTAGTTCCGATGCCCTCCGACCTGCAGCGGGTGGCGCGCGGTCTGGTCGAGTGTCTGGACGAAGTACCGCAGGTCGTCGCCCACCTGCACCGCACGGCCGAACGCTGCCGCGAGAACGCCGCCTTGGCGATCTCGGCATCACGAGGGCAGGCGACGGTCGCTGCCCAGCAGCTGGACGCGGCAGCGCGAGCCTGCGAACAGGCGGCGCACTATCTGTCGATGGCGCCGCCCAAGGCGAAGGCGTGGGCGGAGCGGTTGGTGGGTACGCCGCGGTCGAGCGATCGCCCGGACTCGCAGTCGGCCGACCGCAACCGGACGACCGGGGGAGCGGGCGACGTCGCCGAACGCGACCTGCTGGGGCGTGTCACCCGTCTGAAGTTGCCGTTCAAGCCGCAGGAAGATGCCGAGGGCAAAGAGCCGCCCCTCATCACGGTCGCCCGCAAAGCCTTCGAAAAGCTCCGCAAGAAGCAGGAGAAAGCCGAAGAGGAGTGGGAACAACCAGAAGAACTCGAGATCGAGATCGTGGTCGCTGAGACCGGCGAGATCGAGGTCGTAGACGAGGAGCCACCAGAGGAACGCGACTACGAGATCAAGGTAGAACTCGACGCAGCCGCCACCGAACTCCTCAAGTCAATGGAAGAACACGGCAAACAAAACTGGACCGCCGCCACCGTCCTCATCACCCCCAACCACGTCTCTGCCACCTTCACCTACCCTGAGCCCCCACCCCGCGAGGGCCCCCCACCCGTCATCGACGTACACCTGCCGGAGTTCCCCGCCGCAGACCCCGACAACCAGCCGGCACCCGCGGTCGAAGTACCGGAGATCGATGCCGCCCTCGACGAACTTCCTGACTTCGATCCAGCGTTCGAGCCTCGCGTCCTGGGCGATGACTTCGCTCCCGGAGTTCACGATCCGCTGAACAAGTTCCTGGCCAGTGAGCAGGACACGGCCGAACGACTGGCAGCCGAGGGCTGGCGAGTGGATGGTCGGCTTGAAGACCACACTGCGCAGCACAAGAAGAACCCTGACTCCATGGTGCGCAAGCATCGCGCCGATCGAGGCACGGTCGTCGAGTTCAAGACCCCGACAAGCGGGGCGGCAAATGCGATCAAGCGAAACATCAACGATGCCAGCGAACAGGTGCTGCCAGCCGGCGAAGTCGTCATCGACGGCCGGAAAGTCGGACTGACCGAAGGTGATGCCCTGCGCGCCTTCCGAAGAGCTTGCGGTCAACCCGGCAAGACTGTGGCGGACGTAGTACACGTCATCCTCGGTGACGGGCGGTTGGTCAGCTATGTGAAGGAGAACTGATGTCGACTGTCGAGAACATCTTTCTCGGTACGGATTTGCCGGTCCAGGAGGTGCTCGACGGCTGGCTGGTGCCGTTGTTCGGTCTCCAGAGTGTGCCTGGCGAGCCGCCTGAAGGTGAGGAGTTCTACGTCCGTGGCCGGGCCATCGATGGTGATGGGTGGCTGGGGTTCGTGGTTCGGCCCAACGGCTATGCGCAGACCGACCCGCAGCCTGACGATGCGCAGGCCTTTGATGCCTACCCACTGGAGATCGCCATCCGCCACGGCGCCCGGATCGAGGGAATCCAGGAACAGCAGGCGAGGCTCGTCTTCGAGAAGCTGGTCGAAACACGACCGGACGTCGCAATGCTCCTGGTACACGACTTGGACCGGTTGATCGCCGCCCACCTGCCGGGAGCCGGAACGCAGTACTGGTCAGAGCCCCCGACCGTCGACGCACCGGACGAGGACCAGTGGCGCCCGTGGGTTCTGCGGGCCTGCTAGCCGGAGGGGACAGGATGGCGGATGGTGATGAGATCTTCTTGGCGGTTGAGGGCGGGGTCGATGCTGTAGCTGCACGGGTGGCGGAGGTTTTGGGAGCGCGGGGGGATGGGCAGCGTGACGATGAGACCGGGGAGTGGGGTTTTGTCGGGCAGGGGCGGACTGTAGATGCGCCGTACGGGTTGTTCGTCGGGCCGAATCGACTGGCGCCGGAGGCCGGGGTACTGCAGGCGATGGATTGCTGTCCGGTGATGTCGATGTGCAGTTGCGGACTCACAACGAGCTGCAGGCGGAGGAAGCGCGCCTTGCTTTCGAGGCGATCGTGCGGGCGATGCCCGACGTGCCGACACTGTTGCTTCACAACGCGGAGTGGCTCGTTGCCGCCTATGTTCCTGGTCAGCCGATCGAGTACTTCGAGCCGAGGTTGACGCCGGACGCGGAGGATGTGGACACCTGGGGTCCGTGGGTTCTGCGGTCGGAGTAGTCGACGGTCGACTCGGGAGGTCAGGCCGATTGGCTTCAGCCTCACGGAGGCGGCGGCTACTCGCGTCTCGGCCCGCGAGAGTTGGACATTTCACGAAGCGGTCCGGTCGGGGTAAAGGGACGACTCATGACGGAGGACCTGGTGGCGCCGCTTGATGAGCCTGAGTGGGCGGTGGCGGCCGAGGAGTTGGCTGCTGGGCTGCGGGAGCGGTGGCCCGGGGTGCGGGTGGGACTCGGGGCGGTCGAGGGGTCGTCGATGCGGCTGGAGGCGTTGATTCCGCTGACACCGAGCCCTCGCGAGCTAGGGATTGCTTTGAGTGGAACCGGGCGGGCGGCGACCCTGGAGCCGGCTGATGCAGAGGCGGCGGCGGAGTTCGCGGTCTGGTACTTCGGGCGATTCCTGGCTGGTCGCCAGGGCGTTCACCTCATCGAGCCGGCGACGATGCGGACCGTGGAACTCACCGACGGGCTCACGCCCCAGATGGTGCTGGAGCGGCTCGGGTAACCAACCGCAGGCCAGGCGACCCCCGGGTGCTGCGGGGGTGCCTGGCCGGTGTGGCTACTTGGTAGGTGGAGGTGTGGTGGTGGTTTGGGTGAGGGTGGAGGTTTCGTAGGAGATGTCGCCGGCTCGGAGTACCTCGTAGTCGTTGCCGGCGGAGTTGTTGGTGGGTTTGCCTGGGTGGTCTCGGGTGACGACCAGGCGGTAGCCGATCATGCGGCCGGTGGAGGGGGAGATGATGAGGTCGCTGCGGTAGCCGTTCTTCTCGTAGCCGACCGCGCGACCGGTGCGGCCGTCCAGGGTGGTGACGTTGTCCAAGAGCTTGATTCCCGGGATCTTGCGGGCGGCCTGGTAGAGGGCGGCGCGGAGGTCGGCCGGTACGAGTCCTGTGCTCAGGCCGTCGGCGATGTTGTGGAAGGCCCTTTCATCGGGGTCGAGCGTCCCGGTCCTCCAGCCCGTGGTGTCGTTGCGCAGCGCGGTCAGCAGGCGGTCAGGGTCCCGCGGTTGGCGGGCGAGGAAGTCTGGGGTCGGACTCGACCAGCTGGGTTTGCAGAAATGCCCAGGGAACTTCTCGCCCTTGCTGGTGATGGTCTCGTTCCCGCACAGGCGGGCGAGGTAGAACTTGGGCTTCTGGTCCACGAACAGATAGGGCGCCTGTTTGCGGGCCGCCAGCCGTGCCTCGGCTGACGGGAACTCCACCTTGAAGGCCTCGTCGACCCAGGTCGGGTACGCCGTGCTCTTGCCGCTCGGGTTCCACCTGTCGATCCGCGTGTGGATCGTCGCGCGCTGACTCGGAGTGGTTCCGAACGTGTCAATCCTCGCCGTGTGAATCGTGGTCTGGCGGTACTGGCCGGGTCGGAGCGGGGCGTCCGGGTTGGCAGTTGTCAGGCCGGCTGCGTCGGAGAGGAAGCTGCTGGCGTCGGCGACTGTGCCGGGGGTTGGGGCGTTGTCGTGGTTGATGACGTCGGCGGCCAGGAAGGCGCCGGCCAGGGTGAGGGCCAGGGAGGCGGCTACGAGCACGCGCGGCCGGGGTGCGCGGCGGCGTACAGGGGGAGTGGTCAGTAGACGCTGGCGGGCTCGGGCCAGGGTCAGGGGGTCGGGGTCCGGTACGTCGTTGCGTACCTGCTTGAGCAGGTCTAGTTCGTTCATGACTGGTTCTCCTCGAAGTCGGGGCCGAGCGCGGAGCGGAGGGCTCGACGGGCTCGGTGCAGGCGGGAGCGGACGGTTCCGATGGGCAGGCTGAGCGCCTCGGCGATCTCGGCGTAGCTGAGGTCTTCCCACGCGTAGAGCAGCAGCACGTCACGCTCTACCTGCCTAAGGCCGGCCAGTACGCCGTTCAGTAGGCGCGACGCCGAGGCCGCGTCGACTCGTGCCGCGACCTCGGTGGCCAGCGGGTCGCCCTGCTGGTCGAAGCCGGCCGGTTCCGAGCGGGCGTAGGCCCGGTACTGGCGGACCTCGTCGCGGCGCCGGCGGTGGATCAGGTTGGTGGCGATGCCGTAGAGCCAGGGCAGGGCGCCGTCGGCCGTACCGGAGTACCGGTGTCTTCGTTCGAAGGCGATCAGGAAGGTCTGGCCGAGCAGGTCGTCGGCCTCGGTCCTGCCCAGCCGCCGGGCGACGTACCGGTGGATCTTGACGGCATACCGGTCGAACAACTGAGCGAACTCAGCCGGATCGCTGGCTGTTCGGATCAGCTCGCCATCCGCCGGCGGGACGGGCTCGGGCGGCACGGCGGCGAGGGGGACCCGCTGGGGCGGCTCGGGCTCGGGTGGGTCGGTGTCGGCGACAGCGGTGGCGAGTCGGGGTCGGTGCATGTCTGTTACTGCCCGCAGTGCCCGATCCGGTTCCCACCCCATCGCCGGAGCGTGTCACGCGCCCAGGGCCGTCGCCGGAAAAGTCCTGCCGAATTCGCGTCATGAAGCCGTCACGGCGCCGTCACTACCAGTGAACCCATCCCCACAGGGAAGTGGAAGTGATCGAAGTGAACCGCAGAGTTGCGAAGTCGCTGATGGGAACACCGAGCGGTACCAAGCGGGTGCACTGACATGTCCGATGACCCCGCGGGACCGCAACGTCGCCGCGTACGTGTGTGGTTCGGTGACCACATCGTCGCGGACTACCGGGCGGAGGCCGATGTGGCCGACCGCTATGCAGCCGCCATGTCGCGCCGGTTCGCCGGCCTGCGCGTGACGAGCGAACCGATTCCGGCCCTGGATCCCGGCGGGGAATCCCTGCCGGGGGAGCGTTTGTGGGAGGTCGCACCGAAATGACCGCTCGCCGCTTCCGGCTGATACGCCATCATGACGTCTCCGGTGTGAGTGGTACCGGACCTGTTGCCGAGGGCGTGCAGTTCACCGACGACGCCGTCGCGCTGCGCTGGTACGGCGACTATCCGACCACCACCGTCTGGGACAGCATCGATTCGGTGATCGCGATCCACGGTCATCACGGCGCCACCGAGATCGAGTGGCTCGACCCCGACCCGGGTCCGGACCCCGAGCTGCCGCGCCGTGCCGATCTGCCGCCCCAACCGTGGCCGGAACTGCACCCGGCCCCCGAGCCGCCACTGGACGAGTTCCAGTCCGGCCGGCAGACCACGACCGGATCCGGCGCCGCGGACCCGGTCTGACCCCGAACGGGCCGGCGCCGAACTCCTTTCCGGCGCCGGCCCGCTCGAAACCGTCAGCTCATGTCCATGCTCTCCTCGAGGTCCAGGTTGTAGAACTTCGTGGGACCGTCGCACAGCTCCGCCATCTTGGCGGCGAACTCGGACGTGTCCGGGCGTCCGGAGTTCTTCATCGCCTCCTCGTAGGAGTTGAACTCGACGATGGTGAAGTAGCGGCCCGGCTCGTCCCGGTCGGCGCAGGACATCGCCCTGGTCGGCGTGGGATCGTCGTCGGCTTCGCGGTCCTTGCGGTACTGCTCGGTGAGCGCGCGGACTTCCTCCGGCTTCGAGGTCCGGTACTCGATGATCTGAACGAAACCAGCCATGTCTTCCCCCTTGGTTGCTGTGACGTCCTAAACCTGACAGTGCGCCCGGAGACCCGGCCTCGCAAGAGGTGAAGCCAGAATCACGCGCTGCGGACGGCGGGCCACGAAGCGTGCTTGTCTGCCCCTGGCAGAGCGGCTGGGTTTTGTCCCCGCGGGCTGATTGGCTGACCTGGTGGACATTCTGATTCTTGGTGGTACGGCGTTCGTCGGGCGCGAGCTCTCGGCCCAGGCGCTCGCGCGGGGACATGCGGTCACCTGTCTCGCGCGCGGCGAGAGTGGTGGCGTGGCGGAGGGCGCGACCCTGGTTGCCGCCGATCGCGGCCGGCCGGATGCGTACGACGCAGTACGGGACAAGGCCTGGGACGCGGTTTTCGAGGTGTCGTGGCAGCCCGGGTTCGTCCGGGAGGCGCTCGGTGCGCTCGGGGCGAAGGCGAAGCACTGGACCTATGTGTCGTCCGGCAACGCCTACGAGAAGTTCGACGTACCGGGTGCTGACGAGTCCGAGCCGTTGCGGGAGGCAACCGATCAGGATGTCGTGGATCGGGAGTTGTACGGCGAGGCCAAGGTGGCCTGCGAGCTGGCGTCGGTCGAAGCGGTCGGGGATCGGCTGGTGATCGCCCGGGCCGGCCTGATCGGCGGGCCGGGGGACAGGAGCGACCGTGCTGGCGCCTGGGTGGCTCGCGCCGCGCGTGCGCCCGAGGAGCCCTTGCTGGTGCCGGACACACCTGAGCTCGCGACGTCGGTGATCGACGTACGGGATCTCGCGTCTTGGCTGCTGGACTGCGCTGTGAAGGGCAAGACCGGGACCTTCGACGCGTACGGCCCGGTGGTGCCGTTCGGTGAGTGGGTGGAGCTCGCGCGCGAGGTGGGTGGGCATACCGGGCCAGTGGTGCTCGCGCCGCGTGAGTGGCTGGAGGAGCAGAAGGTCGAGCAGTACATGGGACCGGAGTCGCTCACGATGTGGCTGACAGAGCCCGGCTACGAAGGCTGGGCGAACCGCAGCGGCGCAGCAGCCCTTTCTGCGGGGCTGAAGCACCGGCCGCGACGCGAGTTCGTGGTCGACACCTTGGCCTGGGAACGGGAACTCGGTCTCGACCGCGAACGCAAGGCGGGCCTGAGCCTTGGCCGCGAGCAGGAGCTGATCAAGTCGCTGCCGAAGTAACACGCCTGATCGGCGGGTCGTGGGAGACTAGCTCGCATGCGGTTGCTGCTGATCTCGGACACGCACCTGCCGGTCCGCGCGAAGAAGCTGCCCGCCGCGGTCTGGGCGGCGGTCGACGAGGCGGACGTGGTGATCCACGCCGGCGACTGGGTCAGCGTCGACCTGCTTGGCGAACTGACCGAGCGCGCGAACCGGCTGATCGGGTGCTGGGGCAACAACGACGGGCCGTTGCTCAGGGCAAGGTTGCCCGAAGTCGCCCGGGAGACACTGGATGGCCTGTCCGTCGCGGTGGTGCACGAGACCGGACAGGCGAAGGGCCGCGAGGAGCGGTGTGAGCGTGCCTACCCGGACGTGGATCTGCTCGTCTTCGGGCACAGCCACATCCCGTGGGACACCACGTCGCCGCGCGGGCTGCGCTTGCTCAACCCGGGCTCGCCGACGGACCGCAGGCGCCAGCCGCACTGCACCTACCAGACGGCCGTGATCGAGTCAGGCCGCCTGACAGACGTCGTGCTGCACAACCTTTAGGCGTTGGCAGCTTCCTTGACCCGGGTCTTGATCCGGTTGCGAACCTCTTCCGGTGAGTAGGCGCGGCGCTTCCGCTCGTCCCGCGCGATCACGACGCCCGTCGCGGCGACTCCGACGAGCCCAGCCAGTCCTACGACCTTCCATACCTTCATGTCACTAACCTAGCGACGTGGAGACACAGATATCACTGGATGACGCTACGGAATTGACTCGAACGGGTGACATTTGGCTGTTCCGCGGGGAGAGCGCGGCCGATCGCGCGATCCGGCTGACCACCAACAGCCCGGTGAACCACGTCGGGATGGCGATCGTGCTCGAGGACCTGCCACCGCTGATGTGGCACGCCGAGCTCGGCCGCTCGCTGCCCGACGTGTGGACCGGCAACCACCAGCGCGGCGTACAGCTGCATGATCTGCGGGATGCGGTGCTGACGTGGTCGCAGAAGTACGGTCAGCGGGCCTGGTTGCGGCAGCTCGAGTACCCGATCACCAGGGCGACCGAGGACGCAGTACTGCGGACTGTGGCGCGCCTCGACGGGACGCCGTTCCCGTCGACCGCCCGGCTCGCGTCGCGGTGGGTGCGTGGGCGGATCCCGCAGTTCCGCAAGGGGGAGCGGGAGCTGAAGCTGGAGAGCGCATACTGCGCTGAGGTGGTGGCCGTGACGTATGAGGAGATGGGGTTGCTGCCGGCCGGGCGGCGGCCCAACTGGTACGACCCCGGGCGGTTCTGGAGTGGTGACGACCTCGACCTCATCGGTGGCGCGAAGCTGGGCGAGGAGATCGCGGTCGACGTGCCGGCGGCGTAGTACTGGCTTGGGGCCGTGCTGGCGTCAGCGTGCGGCGGTGCGGCGGTGCTGGTGTCAGCTGTCCGTGGTGTGGTCAGCCAGTGTGGCGGGCGCGCATCCAGAGGATCACGTCGAGGGTGCGCAGCACGGTGATCCTCGGGCCGAGCTCCGCGACCTCGTGGGCGCGCTCGAGATGGTCGCGGACCTCGGCGGTCAGCGCCTCCTGCAACGAGATCCACCAGCTCGCGCCCTTGCCCAGATCGATCAGCTGGCTGACCTGGTGGTCGTAGATCGGGATCAGCCGGGGCCGCTTGCGGGCCAGCAGCTTGCTCGCCGTGACGCCGGCCGTCCCGTGCTCACCACCATTCCAGGCCATCGCCCGGAACTTCGTGAACAACCGGTACGCCGGCGAGCGCGGGCTCAGCTCGGATCGCGGAACGGCCCACAGATCGGCGTCGGCTGGAATCGTTGTCAGCAATTCGCTGATCTCGGCGGCATCCGGGCCGAGCAGCCGGGCCGAGACCGTGATCGGCAGCCGGATGTTGAGCGCCGACAACGCCACGATGTCGTCCGCGGTGAGCCGGTCGCGGTTGCGGTCCTGCTCTTCCGGCGTACCGATCTGCTCGAACCAGCGGCCCGGGTGGCCGGTGCTCGGCGGACCTTCCTGGTAGAACGTCCGGAGGTCGTCGACGGCCTGTGGATCCGCGACGATCCGCAGCAGTCTGGTGGACAGGCCGGTGTCGATGGTGAGCTGCATGATCCCCCCGCAATGAACGGCCGCGGCGCCTTCCGGCTTCCCCCCGCGCTTCCACCCGGCCTATCGAGGGGATCCGGCCGGTCGTTACATCGAGTTGGCGGTGGCGCCGGAAATTGTCGGTGGCGGGTGATTGGGTAGTCACAGGTTGCAGGTCATCGTCGGAGCAGTGGCCAGAGCAGTAGTCGGAGCAGTGGTCGGAGCTGGAGGAGGCGCCGGATGTACGCCGTCATCGACACCGAGACCACTGGCCTGTCGCCTGGTCATCGGCATCGGGTCATCGAGATCGCCGTGGTGCTGCTCGACGCGCACGGGCGGTTCGAGCAGGAATGGGTGACGCTGCTCAATCCGCAGCGGGATCTCGGGCCGCAGCACATCCACGGGATCCTGACCGCCGACGTGCTGGCGGCGCCGCAGTTCGAGGACGTCGCGGCGCGGCTGGGGGAGTTGCTGGCCGGGCGGATGGTGGTAGGGCACAACGTCGAGTTCGATCTCGGGTTCCTGCGGGCGGAGTTCGCGCGGCTCGGGGTCACGGTGCCGCTGATCACCGAGCGTTCGATGTGCACGATGGCGCTCGCCGGCTACCTGTATCCGCGGGCCAAACGGACGTTGGGCGCGTGCTGCTCGGCAGCCGGGATTCCACTCGAGGGTTGGCATTCGGCGCTCGCGGACACTCGGGCCACCGCTCAACTCTTCAGCCATTACCTCCGCGCGTTCCCGTCGCCGCCGCCTTGGCAGTGGGCTTATGAGGAGATCAGGGGACTGCGCTGGCCGGCGCTGCCTGGTGCTCATGGGGTGCCAACCGTTCGGCCTGTGCACGCGAGTGGCCGGCACGGCTGGATGAGCCGGCTGGTCGATCAGTTGCCGCGCGTACCGGATCCGCCCCAGGCCGACTCTTACCTGGCCGTCCTCGACATGATCCTGGCCGACCGCGATATCAACCAAGCCGAGGCGGACCAGCTCGTGCACGTCGCGACGGATCTCGGTCTCACCCGCTCGCAAGTCGACGAACTCCATCAGGTCTACGTCACCGACCTGGCGGACGCCCTGTGGAGCGGCGGCTCGATCACCCCCGAAGAGCGCCACGACCTCGACCGAGTCGCGGCAATGCTCGGCCAACGCCCCGTCGACGTCGACGACGCCCTACTCCGGGCAAGCAACGGCCGGTACGTCGTACCGGCTCGCCCTGGCTCTACGGGATTCCCACCGGGCAGCAGCCTCGTGTTCACCGGGGACATGGTCGAGCCGCGCGAGGTTTGGTGGGACCGCGCGGTGGTCGCTGGGTTTGTTCCGCAGGAGGCGGTGCGACCGGACACCACTTTCGTGGTCGCGGCCGACGTCGACAGCCTCTCGGTCAAGGCGCGCGCGGCACGGTCGCTCGGCGTACCGATCATCGCCGTCGAGGACTTCACCCGCATGCTCCCGAACACCAACCAGCAAAAGGCCGGCTGACACCCGGATAGGGTGCGGGCGTGGAGATTGCGGAGCTGGCACAAAGGATCCAAGAGACCTCTCAGTTGACCGGTGAGTTCGTACTACGGTCGGGCATCAGGTCGACGACCTACTTCGACAAGTACCGCTTCGAGGCCGACCCCGTGCTCCTGGACGCGGTCGCCGAGGCGATGGCCCCACTCGTTCCCGCGGAGACCGAAGTACTGGCCGGCTTGGAGATGGGCGGCATCCCAGTGGTGACCGCACTGAGCCGACACACCGGTCTCCCGTGCGCCTTCGTACGAAAAGAAGCGAAGACCTACGGCACCTGCCGCTTGGCCGAAGGCGCGGAGGTCGCCGGCCGCCACGTCCTGATCGTCGAGGACGTAGTCACCAAGGGCGGCCAAATAGTCCTCTCCACCGCCGAACTACGAGCCCTCGGCGCTAACATCACCCACGCCCTCTGCGTAATAGACCGCCAACAAGGCGCCCGAGAGGCCCTGACCGCAGCCCACCTAACCCTCATCCCCCTACTGACACCCGCAACCCTCCACCCCTAACCCGTACGCCGCCAGCCGTGCTCGTCGCCCTCACCAACAAGCAACCCACCCCCGCGATGGCACGCCGCCCCAGCCAAACCCGACGGACTCCCCAGCGCCTGCGCGGGCGTGCGTGTGCCGCGCGGCGTACGCGCCTCAGGCGGCGGGGATGGGGTTATTCGTGGATGTCTGTTTGGCCGTCTTCGCGTTCTATTTCGAAGCGGAGGGTTTTGCCGGAGCGGATGCGTTCCACGGCGGAGAGGCAGGCTTCTTCGCTCATGTGGACGCCGATCTCGCCGAGCTTGTGGCGCAGGACGAGGGCGGCGTCTGCGGCGGAGCGGGAGCTCGACTCGTTGATCGCGTTGATCGTCGTGGTCGTGAGTTTCTCGCGGATGTCCGGGTGGACCTCGTGAACCTCATGAGTGATTCTGAACTCCGACATCGCGACCCTTTCTCTGACGGCCTACCCGTGACCTGTCGCTCAGCCTAGTGCCCCGAGTCGGCTGTGGCAGGTTCGGACTTCGTCAAATAAGTACCCGCCCGACGAACGTCTCGAGCCGCTCGGTCAGCCGTTCGGACCGGATTTCCGGCCCGGCGGTCTCGCCTTGCGGGACTTCGGGGTCGCGGAGGCCGCGCAGGTACAGGGAACACGCGAGGTCGGCGCAGATGTAGGTGCCCACGGTGTTGCCTGCCTTGCCCGCTGCTCCGGCTCGGCGGGCGACGAAGAGCGACACGTCGGTGAGTTGGTGTGCGGTGTGGCAGAGGTCGCACAGACCGGTACCGCGACGCGGCTTGCCCGTGGCCGCCGTGTTGACGGCGATCCCGGTGAGGCCGTCCGCTCGCGGTACGACGAGGTAGCCGCGGGCCGGCGCCTTCGGGTCCCGCCAGCCGAGGTAGTCCAGGCTCTCCCAGGGCAGCTCGCCGAAGTCACGCGGCAGCGTCATCGCCTTCACCAGGCTCTTGGACGAGTTGACGAAACTGCCCTTGATCTCGTCCGCACTGAGCGGTTGCACGATGCTCCTCCGGTCTTCCTGTCAGGTCGTATCCAGCCAACCCCAGGCCCGCTGGCCGCCGCAACCGAATAATTCGTTGCCCTTAGCAACCGTCGATGCAGTCCTAACGCGGTGGGGATCGTGGTTCCGCAGGTCGTCGCCGAAGTCGACGTGTGCTTTGAGGCGCAGCAGCAGGGAGATCCAGGCGACCGGGTCTGGGTCGCCTTCGTGGCTGAGGGTCAGGTCGGTACCGCGAGTCCCGTCCGACGCGAGGCTGAAGGTGAGCCGCTCGCCGAGGAGGCGGACGCGGTACAGGTGGTCCTTGATGGCTTCTTCGATCGGCGCGTCGTCGGTCCTGCCGCCGGGGAGGATGAAATGGATCATCCCGTCGGTCTCCTTGGCCGAGTCGGCCCAGAACCGCGACCGGCCGAGCGGAGTACTGAGGGCTCGGTAGACCTCGCTGGGGGCCGACTTGAAGTGGACCTTCCGCTGCGTCGAACTCACGGAACCTCCTCGTGGCCGACGGCATCCGGCACACCACGATTGTGCGGTATAGACCGGTTCTGCGAGAGGTGTTTCGGTGGTTCGATGTTGCACAGTGCGGCTGAATCGTCGCAATGGTGTCACAATCGCGGCGAATCCGGTCCGGCGGTGGTTGGTCACGTCCGGTGCTGGGAAGCTTTCAGATCAGTGCCGGGTGCCGTGCCCTGCGTCGGGTCCAGGGGGTCCGCCGATGATCGACACGAGGCTGTATCGCTGGCTCCGGCCGTTGCTCCGGCGCAGGCGCCGAGGGTTGCGCGCGCCGGAGGAGTTCCGCCCGCGCGGGACGAGCTCCAAGATCAGCCGGCTGTCCACCCGGTACGACGCCGAGGTGGATGCCGCGCTCGGGCGACTCTGGCCGAAGGCGCGGGTCTATCACGATCGCGAGTTCACCCGGGATCGCGCGGACTTCCTGCTGGTGGTTCGCGGTCGCGGCGTGATGATCGAGACGAAGGTGAAGAGCGACCCCGGGTTGTTCCGCGGCTCGACGCTGCCGCCCCTGCTCGACCGGCTGCAACGCGACGGCCGCCGACTGGTCGTCCTGCTCAACCAAGGTGATCCGACCCCCGCCCAGGAGCTGGTCGCCGCGAAACTCGGCGACAAAGCACGAGTCATCGTCTGGTCCGGCCCCTCAGACGACGCCGCCCTCCACGAAGCAGTCGAATCCCTCCTCAAACAATCAACCCGCCACGCCTGACCTCCCATAAGCCCTGGTCGGCTGCTCCGGACAACAGACAGCGCGGAGGGCAAGGGATGCTCTCCGCGCTGTGAGTTGGCTCCGAGCCGCGAGGTGTGTCCTGGAAGGACGGCGGTGCGGAGTCGTTCGGGGGTGATGCGGTCCCGGTGTAGGTCCTGCCGGGGTGGTGCGGGTGCCGAGGCGGTCCAGCCGGCGGGGATGGGGATGGTCGGTGGGGCTGTGGCTGGGCCGGTCGCAGGGTGCGGGTGCGGGTGGGGTGTTGCGGCTGGGGCCGGTCGCCGGGTGCGGATGCAGATGGAACGGTCGGTGGTGTTCGTGGTGCTGGGGTGACCGTTGGGTGGTTGGTGCGGGGTTAGCAGGCTTGGGGGGTGGTGCTGCCGCCGTCTACTACCCAGCGGCCTTGGATTTGTTCTATGCGCATTTGGTCCAGCCAGCGGGTGGGGGTGTTGGCTGGGAGGACGCTGCGGCCTTTGCTGTCTACTGTGCGGGCCTGTTTGGTGTCGTAGCAGGCGCGGACGAGGACGCCCTTCGCGTGCAGGACGCGCTTGGCCCACAGGACCTTGGTGAGGCCGGTGTTGTGAAGGCGTTTGGTCCGGTAGTACTTCGCCTGCTGGCTGATCGCCGTGAACATCGCCGGCGTCATCACCGGAGCGAGTTGCTCGGTCGAGCGGCCGCCGCTGCGCATCATCGCGTCGAACGCGACCCGGTAGTTGTAGTACGCATTGATGACCGGGTCGTCCGAAGGCGGTGCGTCGGCTCCCGGAAGGGTGCCGTTGGCGACCGCTTCGGTCAGGCTGGGCTTGATCGCCTTGTGGGCGCCCGGCGACGAAGCGGCTACGTCGGCCGACTTGTCCTCACCGCAGCCCGCGAGCATCAGGACCGGGACCAGCGTGGCGGTCACCGCCAGGTTCTGAATGCGCATGTTGTCCGAACCTCCTGTCGGCGCGGCACTGCCGCTCGCGCCTCCTCCGGCACTGACCGTGTAACGCTGAGACACGCACCGTGGTCACTGTGACGTGGGTCACAGTCGATCCCCTACCCGGGTAGGGGATGCGATCTGGCTCCATGGCCGGATGCCTGTCCGCACGCTCGTTTCTAGGCTCGATCTCAGTTACTGAGACTGAGGAGGCGACGATGACGGACACAGTTCGAAGCGCGGCTCGTACGGCGGACGGACCGCTATCCGGGCGCGGGTCCTTGACAACGCGGCTGATCCGCTGCCCGGCGCGGCTGGTCCGCTCCATCGGGTACGCCGTCGCGCTGGTTCCGGCGGGGCTGTTGGCGATCGGAAACTCGCTGCTCGGGCGCGCGGACACGGTGCACCGGACCTGGCGACGGTTGGCCCGTTTCCAGGGCTCGCCGGATCCGATCAGGTGGCGTAGGCCGGGTGCTGCGAGTGTCGTCTTCAGCTCTCTGGTGAGCCTGGCGTTGGGACTGTTGAGTTGGTTCCTGCTGATGCTCCTCGTGGTCGCGGTGGTGCGGGGTCCGTTCTATGGCTTCGTCGAGACCGGGCCGGTCGGGCCGGGCACGTGGGGTGGTCCGACCAAGGCAGGCGCCTGGGCCGTGCATGCGGTGGTCGCCGTGCCGATCATTGTGGGGTTGCCGTTCGTCCTGCGGGGACTGGCACTCGTGCAGGCCGCCATGATCCGCCGGCTATACGGCTCGGGCACCTCACGATTGGTGCTACCGGCAACTA
Source organism: Kribbella sp. CA-294648 (assembly GCF_050943845.1). NCBI lineage: Bacteria > Bacillati > Actinomycetota > Actinomycetes > Propionibacteriales > Kribbellaceae > Kribbella > Kribbella sp. CA-294648. Next base: position 5,828,574 of record NZ_CP191981.1, on the reverse strand, counting down.
TTCTGCTCGCTGTCCTGGGTGCCCTCCTGTTCTCTTCGTGGATTCAGCAGCTGTGAGTCCGCTGCGCGGTCAACCGGGGAAGAGCTGGTTTGTCATTAAGGTCGAGAGATGAGCTCGAGATGGCCGGCCGGGCGGGCTGGCGCGACCGTCGGGGTGGTGGCGCTGCTGGTGCTGACCACGGCTGACCTCGCCCAGCATTACCGGCTGCCGATCGGGGCCGCGCTCGGCTTGGGAGTGGCGCGGGCGTTGAGTTTGGCGTTGGTCTGGCTCAGGCCCGGCGGAGCTCTGCCGGTTTCCTTGGCGACCTCTGCGCTGACCGCCGCGGTTTGTGTCCCGATCAACGCGGGCGAACCGTGGCCGTGGCCGGTGACGGGAGTCTTCGGGCACTCCGCAGTACTGGCGATCGTCGGCGCTCGTGGTGCGTCGCGGCGGGAGTTGGCCGGTTGGTGGGTCGCGACGCAAGCGGTCGGTGTGATCGGGATGGTGTTGGCGCCGGATCGTGGGTCATGGCCGGGGCTGCTCACCATGGCTGTGTTCTCGGCTGTGGCCGTGATGGTCGCGGACTTGTTGAGGTCGCGGGCTGAGGCCCGGCAGCAACTGGTCGAGCAAGAGAGCATCAGTGCGGCCGAGCGGGCGCAGCGTGCTCGATGGCAGGAACGCGCTCGGATCGCGCGGGAGTTGCATGACGTCGTTGCGCACCATTTATCGGTTGTCGTGGTTCGGGCCGACAGTGCGCCGCATCGTGTGGTTGATCTGCCGGAGGCTGCTCGGGAAGAGTTTGCGGGGATCGCGGAGGATGCTCGGTCGTCGTTGACGGAGATGCGACGGGTACTGCGCTTGCTACGGGAGGATCCGGGCAGCGGCGAACCGAGTAATGAGCTCGGGCCGCAGCCTGGGTTGGCCGATCTGGAGGAGCTGGTTGCCGGCACCAGGCGGGCTGGCGCGGATGTGCGGTTGGAGGTCGAGCCGGTGGCGGAGCTGGATCCCGCGATCGAGCTGACTGCGTACCGCGTGGTGCAGGAGGCGGTGAGCAACGCGGTGCGGCATGCGCCGGGTGCGACGGTCGAGGTGAGCGTTCGAGTGGGGCGGGCAGAGGATGCCGGCGAAGGCGGGGAGGTCGGCGACGGGTTGATCGTGCAGGTCGTGAACGGCGCCGTGCCTTCGCAAGTTGCTTCTTCGGAGGGGGTGGCTGGGCAGGGGGGTGGGCATGGGCTGGTTGGGATGGGGGAGCGGGTGGGGTTGTTGGGTGGGCGGTTCCGTGCCGGAGCTACCGGGGATGGCGGGTTTGTTGTGGAGGCCGTGATCCCGTTGAAAGGCGAGGAGATGCGATGACGATCTCGGTGCTGGTTGTGGATGACCAGGCGGTTGTTCGTGCGGGGTTTGCTGCGCTGCTCAATGCCCACGCGGATCTGACGGTGGTGGGGGAGGCGGGCGACGGGGCGGAGGCGGTCGAGTTGGCAGCGAATCTTCGGCCCGAGGTCATCCTGATGGATGTTCGGATGCCTGTGTTGGACGGGCTTGAGGCCACTCGGCGGATTCTGGCCGACGCTGTTCCGGGTGAGCCGCCTCGTGTCATTGTGCTCACCACCTTTGATCTCGACGAGTATGTGTACGACGCACTGCGGGCCGGGGCCAGTGGGTTCCTGCTGAAGCACTCCTCCCCGGACGAGCTCGCCGCCGCGGTCCGGATCGTCGCGGCCGGCGACGCGCTGCTGGCTCCCTCGATCACGCGCCGGCTGGTCGAGGACTTCGCCAAGGTGCGACCGGTCCTGCCGGCCACCGCCGGCGGCCTCACTCCGCGCGAGACCGACGTACTGCGGCTGATCGCACGGGGCCAGTCCAATCGCGAGATCGCCGCCGGTCTGGTGCTCGCCGAGCAGACGGTGAAGACTCACGTCAGCCGGATCCTCACCAAGCTGGACCTGCGCGATCGCGCCCAGGCGGTGGTCTACGCCTACGAAGCCGGTGTGGTCGCCCCCGGTCCACGCCGCTGAACGCCAGCTCGCCGGAGCCGCCACCGGAACCGGAGCTGACACCGGAACCGGACCTGACACCGGAACCGGAGCCGCAACCGGAATTGGAACAGGAGCCGGAACCGGAACCGGAACCGGAGCAGCAACCGGAACAGGAGGCAGGAATGGACGCGCTCGAACGGTTGCGAGGTTTGTGCCTCGCGCTGCCGGAGACCACCGAACGGCTGAGTCACGGTGAGCCGACCTGGTTCGTCCGGGACAAGAAGACGTTCGTGATGTTCGCCGATCAGCATCACGACGACCGGACAGGATTCTGGTGCGCAGCCCCAGCAGGCAGCCAAGAATCACTGATCGCCAGCGACCCGGAGCACTTCTTCCGCCCGCCGTACGTCGGTCACCGCGGCTGGCTCGGTGTCTACCTGGACGTGCCCGGAGTCGACTGGTGCCATCTCGCCGAGCTCGTCGAGGACGCCTACCGGCAGGTCGCCCCCAAGTCATTGGTAGCTCGGCTCGACGAGGCCGCCGCTGAACGCGCGGCCGGTGGCGGGAGCTGACAGCCAGGCCGCTTCCGTGTCGTGACGGCAGGGCATGGCGGTTCGGTACGTCGCCGCGGACAGCAGCAGGACCGTGAGCTCACCCAGGCTGAGCCCGAGGTTCCGCGCATCCCGATGCAAGGCGGACACCAAACCGGCAGGCAGATCCTCGAGCACGACCTGCTGGCCGCTCGGTGCTGTGTCGGCCGCCTCGACGGCCCAGCCGCGGCCCCAGCGTTCGCTGCCCAGTTGCAGCACCTCGTCGAGTGGTGGCAGTGGCTCGATCAGGAGATCGGGAATCTCGGCCAGGGCACGGAGCATCACCGCTCCGAGGGTGAACTGACTCTGCCGCTGGCTCAGTCCGTCGTCTGAGCGCAGGTAGCGTCTCAGCAGGACGCGGAGCCGCTCGGTCGCCGGGCTCGACAGCGACGGCTCGTCAAGGACCGGCTCGATCGATACGTACCCGTTCCGGAGCCGGAAGGCCAGGAGCGCGTCGGCACGCACGTCCGGAAGCCAGTCGGGTGGGCCATGCCAGCCGCCGAACTCGCCGTACGACGAACTGATCGCCCCGCCGGTCGATAACGGCAGCGAGCCTTCGTGCACGAGCAGTTGGTCCAGCAGCGCCAGCTCTGGCCCGGCGAAGAGGATCGGCCGGCCCTTGGTGGCGTAGCGGACCCGATGAGTCAGGGCAGCGCCGTCCAGCATCCGCCGCGCGCTGTCGAACCGCCCGTCGGGCAGCTGCACCATCACGGGTGACTGGCGCAGCGCAGTACGGACGGAGGCTGCCGGGTTGCCGGATTTGGTCAGGCCCGCGCCCGCCACCCTCGCTCCGAGGTCGTCGGGGGTCAGCGGTCCGGACGCGTTGATCTGGTCTGCGCAGAAGGTGACGATTCGTTTGCTCATGCCAGGAAAGGTACGAGCCTCCACGCCCTGTTTTTCCTTTATCCACAGGGCAAAGTCGATCGGTTGGAACAATCCCCAGGTTTCCACGAGAACCTCGGCCGCCGGCTCTGCGGCCGGCCGGCTGCTCGGTCGGTAGGGTGGCGCGGTGGATGCTGCAGAAGAGATCGCCCACGAAACACCTGCCAAAGGGGTCAGTGGCAAGATCGCCATTGCCTTGGCGTTCGGAAGCTCTGCAGCCGTTCTGGTGCTCGAGCTGGTGGCCCTGCGCCTCGTGGCGCCCTACCTGGGCCTGACGCTGGAAACCAACACAGCGGTCATCGGTGTCGCCCTGGCAGCCATCGCCACCGGTGCCGCGATGGGTGGCCGGCTGGCTGACCGGATGCCGCCCACTCGGACACTCGGGCCGATCGTGATGTCTGCGGGTGCGCTGGTGCTGCTGATTCTGCCGGCGGTGCGCTGGACGGGCGAGACGGTTCGTGGCGGCGGCGCCGACCTGGTCTTCCTGGTCGTCGCCGCGGCCCTGTTCCTGCCGGCCGCGCTGCTGGCCGCGGTGACGCCGATGGTGACCAAACTGCGGCTGTCGACGCTGGCCCAGACCGGGACGGTCGTCGGCCGGCTGTCCGCGTGGGCCACGGTCGGCGCGATCGTGGGCACCGTGCTGACCGGGTTCGTGTTCGTGGCCCAGGTCCCGACCAGCGTCATCGTCTTGTGCCTCGGCGGTCTGCTGGTCGTCGCCGGCGCGGTCCTGACGGTCTACTTCCGCGGCTTGAAGGCGGCCGCCCGTCCGCTGGTCCTGGCGCTGATCGGCACCGGTCTGACCGTGGCCGCACCGCGGCCGTGCGAGGTGGAGACGGCGTACCACTGCGCGCGGGTGGTCCATGACCCGGAACGGGCCGGCGGGCGGATCCTCTACCTCGACCAGCTTCGCCACTCCTATGTCGATCTCGACGATCCGACCCATCTCGAGTTCGGGTACACGAAGAACTTCGCGGCCGCCATCGACTCCAGGTGGCCGGACAAGTCGCCGCTGGAGGTGCTGCACATCGGCGGTGGCGGTCTGACGATGCCGCACTACCTGACGGCGACCAGGCCGGGGACCGGGAACAAGGTCTACGAGATCGATCCCGGCGTGATCGAGCTCGACAAGGCCGAGCTCGGGGCCAGACCGGGTCCTCACCTCGATCTGCGGGTCCGCGACGGGCGGCTCGGCGTCCGGTCCGAGCAGACCGACAGCCGGGACTTGATCGTGATGGATGCGTTCGGCGGGGTCGCGGTGCCGTGGCATCTGACCACGCGGGAGATCGTTGCCGACATCCGGCGGGTGCTCGAGCCGGACGGGCTCTACCTCGCGAACATCATCGACTTCGGTCCGCAGGCCTTCGTGAAGGCCGGGATCCGCACGATCGCGGCGGAATTTCCGTACGTCGGCGTGATCGCGGAGCCCTCCGCGCTGGCCGGAAGGACCGGCGGCAACTTCGTCCTGGTGGCCGCCGACCAGCCCCTGCCCGGTACGGCGATCCGCCGGCGGTACGGCGCCGACGGCTACCTCGACGATCCCGCGGCCCTCAGGCAGTTCATCGGCGATGCGCCGTTGCTCACCGATGACTACGCGCCAGTAGATCAACTGCTCACCCCCGCCGCGAACTAGCACCGGGCGAGCCGCGCCACGGGTGGAGTTGTGATCAGGGCCGAAGGCTTGTTGCATGTGCATATGCACCCACGCGCAGGACAGGCCGCTCAGCCCGAGGATCTCGTCGATGTCGACGCGTTGCTCGCGGCGTACGAGGGGATCACGCCGGATGTCGACAACCCCGCTCAGAAGGTCGTCTTCGGGACGTCCGGGCATCGCGGATCGTCCCTCGATGGTGCCTTCAACGAGGCGCACATCCTTGCCATCACGCAGGCCGTCTGCGAGTACCGCGCGGGGGAGGGGACCACTGGTCCTCTGCTGGTCGGGCGGGACAGTCACGCCCTTTCGGAGCCCGCGTGGCGGACCGTACTCGAAGTGCTGGCGGGCAATAACGTCGAGACGCTGGTGGACAGCGCGGACCGGCTGACCCCGACGCCGGCCGTGTCGCACGCGATCCTGCGGCTCAACCGCGGTGCCGGTGCGGGTACCGACGGCATCGTCATCACGCCGAGCCACAATCCGCCGCGGGACGGCGGGATCAAGTACAACCCGCCGCACGGCGGACCGGCCGACTCGGATGCGACGGGCTGGATCGCGGCCCGCGCGAACGAGCTGATCGCCGGCGGCAACCGCGAAGTCCGCCGTACGGCGTTCGAGGCGGCGCGGGCGCAGGCCGAGGAGTACGACTTCCTCGGTCACTACGTCGACGATCTGTCCTCCGTGCTCAACCTCGACGCGATCCGGGCGGCCGGAGTCCGGATCGGCGCGGACCCGCTGGGTGGCGCGAGCGTGGACTACTGGGCCGCGATCGCGGAGCGGCACCGGCTCGACCTGACCGTGGTGAACCCACGGGTCGACCCGGCCTGGTCGTTCATGACGCTGGACCACGACGGCAAGATCCGGATGGACTGCTCCTCGCCGTACGCGATGGCGTCGCTGGTCGCCCAGAAGGACCGCTACGACGTGGCCACCGGCAACGACGCGGACTCGGACCGGCACGGCATCGTCACGCCCGACGCCGGGCTGATGAACCCCAACCACTACCTCGCCGCGGCGATCTCCTACCTGTTCGCGAACCGGCAGTGGGGTCCCGAGGTCGCGGTCGGCAAGACGCTGGTCTCGTCCTCGCTGATCGACCGCGTGGTCGGTGATCTCGGCCGGCGGCTCTGGGAGGTGCCGGTCGGCTTCAAGTGGTTCGTGCCCGGCCTGATCGACGGCTCGGTCGGCTTCGGTGGCGAGGAGTCCGCGGGCGCGAGCTTCCTGCGATTCGACGGCACGGTCTGGACGACGGACAAGGACGGCATCCTGCTCGCCCTGCTGGCCAGCGAGATCACCGCAGTGACGGGCGAGACGCCGTCGCAGGCGCACGCCAAGCTGGTGTCGAAGTTCGGCGCCTCGGCGTACAGCCGTGTTGATGCGCCGGCCAGTCGCGAGCAGAAGGCCAAGCTGGCCGGGCTCTCGGCCGACGCCGTGACCGCGACGAAGCTGGCCGGTGAGCCGATCCTCGACCGGCTGACCAGCGCGCCCGGCAACGGCGCGGCGATCGGTGGGCTGAAGGTCACCACCGAGTCGGCGTGGTTCGCCGCCCGGCCGTCGGGCACCGAGGACCTCTACAAGATCTACGGCGAGTCGTTCAAGGGTGAAGACCACCTGGCCGAGGTCTTCGCCGAGGCCCGCGACGTGGTTTCCACCGCCCTGGAAAGCTAACGCACGAAGGCGTCGACCAGCCGGTCCAGGTCCGCAGCGGGGTCGTTGGTGAGCCCACTGTGGATCGGGCCGGGGTGGACGACCGTACTGCGCGGCGCCGCGAGCCACCGGAACCGTTCGCCGATCCTGGTCGCGGCGGCCGGCCCGCCCTCCGGATCGCCTGCGCAGATCGCGCGGATGTGCTCCAGTGACGCGCAGACGACGTCCACGTCGACCGCTGGGTCGAGTGCGCGCAGGCGGAGCGGGTCGACGTCCCAGGACGCGCCCAGGAAGTCCAGTGAGCGGCAGTAGAGCACCGCGCCGACGTTGACGAACTCGCCGCGGTGGATGCGCGGTGCGGCGCGCAGGATGACGTAGTCGAAGGGCACCAGGTTCACCGTGCACCACCCGGCAGCCATGCGGACCGGTCCGCGAGCCTGGCGGTCAGATGACCGACGTACCGCTCCCGATCGCCCTCATCGATCCACTCGTCCGGCACCAACGCGACCACTTCGGACAGGAGCTCCGGCGTGATCGTCGCGGCCAGTTCGGCATCCGCAGCCGGTACTGCGGGCGCAACGTCGCGGAACACGTGATCCTGGGCGTCGTACGCGAGCCCGGTGAACTTCTCGGCGGACATCCAGGAGTGGTGGAAGTACAACGCGGCTCCGTGGTCGATCAGCCAGAGTTCCTTGTGCCAGACCAGCAGGTTGGTGTTGCGCCAGGAACGGTCCACGTTGGCGACGTACGCGTCGAGCCAGAGGATCTTCGCCTGGGTCGCCTCATCGGGTTTGCCGCTGGAGCCGTCGTACCCGAAGGAGCCGGGCAGGAAGTCGACGGCGAGGTTCAGCCCGGCGCTGCGCAGCAGGAGGTCCTGGATCTCCTCGTCGGGCTCGGACTTGCCGATCGCCGGGTCGAGCGCCATCAGCTTCAACTCGGGGACCCGGAGGCCCAGCCGGCGGAACAGTTCGCCGACGACGACCTCGGCCACCAGCGCCTTCGGACCCTGACCCGCGCCATGGAACTTGAGCACGTAGGTGCCAAGGTCGTTGCCCTCGACAACACCCGGGAGCGAGCCGCCCTCGCGCAACGGCAGCACATACCTGGTGGCGGTGACCATCGGCAGACTCACCCGGCAGAGCCTAGTGCCCCAGTTTCCGCCATCCAGGGGCCGGGTACCTCGATGGCAGCCGAGAAAGAGGAGAAACCTTGAAGCACCCGTCCATGGGCGTCGAGGAGGAGTTGCTGCTGGTCTCGGCCGGTGGTGCCCCTTTGCCGCGCAGTAAGGCCGTCGTCGAGGGGACACACGGAGTAGACGTCGAGCTGGAGCTCACGCGGGCCCAGGTGGAGATCAACACGCCTGTGTGCCAGACGTCCGACGAGTTGCGGCTCCAGCTGACCTGGGCGCGGTCGAAGCTTGCAGAGTCGGCTGCGGCGGAAGGTGCGCGACTACTGGCGATCGCGGCGCCTCCTGGTGGGGTGGCAGCACAGTTGGTGACCCACAAGCCGCGCTATGAGGAGATGGCCGCCCGCTACGGCTTGCTGGCCCGGGAGCAGGCGGTTTGCGGTTGCCACGTGCACATCGGCGTACCGGACAAGGAAGCGGCTGTGCGGATCAGTAATCACCTGCGGCCGTGGCTGCCGGTCCTGCTGGCGCTGACGGCCAACAGTGCCGTCTATCTGGGCTCGGACACCGGCTTCTCCAGTTGGCGATCGATCATGTGGTCCCGGTGGCCCTGCTCGGGCCCGCCCCCGTACTTCGAGTCCGCCGAGCACTACGAAGCCCTGGTCGCCATGCACATCGCGACTGGCGCCATCATGGACGAGCGGATGGTCTACTGGGATGTCCGGCCGTCCAGTCACCTGCCGACGGTCGAGGTACGGATCAGTGACATCCCGCTGACCGTCGACGAGACAGTGCTGCTGGCGACGCTCATCCGCGCACTGGCCATGACAGCAATGGAAGACGGCGGTCGCGGACCGAAACTCGAGCCCGCCGTACTGCGTGCGGCGTACTGGCTGGCGGCCCGGGATGGCATCAGCGGCAACGGCCTGGATGTCCTGAAAGCCAAGCCGCTCCCGTTGGGCGAGCTACTCGGCTTGCTGCAACGGCATGTCCATGGGGCGCTCGAAGAGCTGGATGAAGCGGACATGGTCGCCGAAACCATCCAGCAGGTACTCCGCGAAGGCAACGGCGCCCTCAAGCAACGCAAGGCCTTCGCCGCCGGTGAAGACATCGTCGCGCTGACAGCGGTCACCGACTAGTCTTCTGCGGTGCCAGCGAGATCCCGTGGTGGGCACTGCTGCTCGCGAGTTCGCGGTGGGCGGTCGGCTCCCCGTACTGGTTGAGCCGACCGCCCGCCTGTTCGAGGTGAAGGTCTAGCTAGCGGAGGAACTCCTCCAGGCCGTGCAGGTCGTCGGTGTTGACGTGGTCGACGCCGGCGGCGGTGAGTTCGGACCAGAGGGCTTCCCGCCCGGCGCCCGGGGTGTCCGGGGTGGCCCAGAAGCGGACCCGGTAGCCGGCGTGGTGGGCAGTGGTGACGATCTGGTGCAGCTTGGCGCGTTCCGTCGCCGGGAACGGGCCTACACCGGTCCAGGTGAAGTTCTTCGTCCAGTTGTCGCTCACCAGCGGCATCACTGACGCAGGCAGCTTGGAGTTCAGGTCCGCGAGCCGGCCGTCGTACCCGGCGTACCGGACCTTCTGTGCCTTCAACACGTCGAGTGGACGGTTGCCGCTGATCACCGACGTGACGGCGCCTCGGTAGGTGCGCCCGTTGGCGAAGATGGTGCTGATGCCGCGGTACTTGCGCAGTACTACGTCGATCGCCGCATAAGTGGTAGGCCCGTCGCTCTTGATGTCGATGAGCAACTGGAAGTCCCGGCCGCGCCGGTACACCTGCCCGTGGTTGTCGCGGACCCGCTCGGCAAGCGGCTTCAGGTAGAGGCTCTCGAGCGTGCGACCCGGTACGACGTCCTCGAGGTCGTGTGCGACCAGGAGCTCACCCTTCACCAGCCAGACGTCCGCCTCGACACTGTTGAAGCCACGGTCGAGAGCGTCCTGCAACGGCCGCCGGTGCTCATAGTCGTTGTGAGCATGGGCCGACGGCAGCGCACGGACCGCCGGAGCCTCGTACGCCGTGGGCAGCCGGAACCCGTTCGATCGTGCGACCGTCCGCAACCGATCCGGGTAGTCCGTGATGATCCCGTCGACGCCCTTGCCGATCAGCGACTGCATGGTCGCCGGGTCGTTGACCGTCCACGGGACCACCTTGAGACCGGCCTGGTGAGCCGACCGGACCATCTCGGTGGTGACATAGGGCCGGTACGCCGGATCCGTCACCTTCCCGTCTTGCGGGAAGCCGTGCACGGGTGAGATCGCGTCGGCACCGAACGACGCGGTCGCCTTCACCAGGTCGCCGCCGAAATCGTCGATGTCGAGACCACCCAGCCAGGGCGACTTGCCCGGCCGACCCGTCTGCAGGAAGTCGTAGTTCGTCAGCGCGACGATCGGCAGCTCCGGCGCGACCTGGCGCATCCGCATCAGAGCGCCCCAGTCGAAGCTCTGGATGGTCACCTGACGGCTGATCCGGGCCTTGCGGATCTCGGCGGCGACCACCTGGACGAACTGCTCACGTGGCGCGGTCTCGGACGGAGCGCCGGCCTCGACCTTGGTCTCGATGTTCAGCTTCACGTGGTGGGCGCGGAACCGGTGGACCAGGTCGAAGATGTCGCGCAGCTCGGGCATCCGGGCGCCCGGGTCAGGCGTCTGGCCGGGGTGCGCGGGCTGGGTCAGCGAACCACAGTCGAGCTGCTTGACCTGCTTCAGGCTCAGCGTCTTGACGAACTTGCCGACGTACGGGTACTCCGGGTCGCCGGGCGTGTAGGGCGCGGTGTCCTTGCATTTGTTGCCGGACACCTTGCGATCGTGGGTGACGACCGCGTGGCCGTCCTCAGTGATCTGGACGTCGAGCTCGAGCGTGCTGACGCCGGTCTCGAGGCCGTGCGAGAAGGACGCGATCGTGCTCTCCACAGTGAGCCCGAGACCGCCACGGTGGGCCTGGACGTCGAACTCACGGCCCCGGCCGGCTCCGGCGGGGGCGGCGACGAGCGTCTGGCCGAGCAGACCGGCAGCGAGGGCAAGCGGAAGCAGCGCGCGGGGGAGGCGGCGCATGAGGGTTCCCTTTCGTAGGGGCAGGGCGTAGGCGTCTCGTGTCGGAGGTTGCGTTGCGCTACCGGCGCCCAGGCACGCACCTCGCGGCAGCGGAGAAACGGCAATGATGGAAAAGCATCGACGCCGCTCCTCCGCCACCGCGATGCACGCACCTGAACACCGCTATCGCTAACGCAACCTCCGACACGAGACGCCGACCGATGATCTCCCGCTCGGGGATACCCCGGCCCTCGTGAAGGTAGCCGAAAAGAGGCCGATTGGTGACCCCTCGCCTACTCAGGGTGCCGTGACCACCTGGCGGACCGTCTGGATCTCCGCTGCCACGGACCCGTCCTTGAACGTCTTGTCCAGGGTGCCGTCGGACCGCCGGGTCAGGGTGAGGATGAGCTCACAGCTGACGGTGGCCTCGGCGTTCGGCGTGGGGGTGGGCAGTGCCCGGATCGTGCCGCGGCTGATCGTCGCCGAGGTGCGCCCACCCTCGAGGGTCACGCTTCCGCCTTGGACGCACGGTCCGGCCCAACTGAGCACGCCGCCGTCGGCGGCCGCGGCGAACCGGAGTACGAGATCAGATTGCCGGGAGATGCGGGCGCCGGCGGCCGGGGCTGTCAGCCGGATGGGTTCGGGGATCTTCACCACGGACGTCGGCGCAGACGCTTTGCCTCCGTCGCGCTCCAGGGCGAAGGTGATCTCCGTACCCGCGGTGCAGGCCCCGTCGAGGCGGCCGGTGTAGCTGGTCGCGCCGGCGAGCTTGCCGCGCTTGAGCGTCGCGGTGTGACCACCACCGGACGCGCTGATCTTCTCCCCGCCGCCGAGCTCGACGTAGGTCATCGTGCCGACCCGCAAGGTAGCGCTGACCTCGGCAGTCGTCGTACCGTCCGGCACGGTGACCAGCAGGTTTGCGGTGATTCCAGACGTGTCGATGTCGGCCGAGTCGACCGTCGAACACCCGGTGATCAGCACCAGAACGGCGGCCAGGACAAGCGATCGGCGAACCACGGCTGCTCCTCAAATCGGTCAGGGGAGTAAGTGCCCCGCACCGGAAGTTCTTTGGCGCTTGCGGCGCCCAGGCACGCACCTCGCGGCACTTGACGAGCATCCACGATGCTCCGCATCGAGGACCCTCCTCAAGCACCGCGATGCACGCACCTGGACACCGCAATCACTCAAACAACTTCCGGTGCGGGGCACTGAAGCTAACACCGCCGTGGATCACCGATCCTGAGCAGAACTACTCGTATTGCAAGGCCTCCAGGGGGTTCAGGCGGGCGGCTCGGCGGGCGGGCCAGATGGCGGCAAAGATGCCGACGACGACTGAGACGACAGCGAAGATGACGAGTTGGCCGGTGGGGACGGCGAAGCTGATCTCGTCCAGGCGAGCGGCGAGCAGGGACGCCAAGCCGAGGCCGAGCAGGATTCCGATCAGTGCGCCGATCAGAGCGGTGATCACGCTCTCGTGCCGGATCATCCGTTTCACCTGCCGCCGGGTCAGACCGATCGCGCGCAGCATGCCGAGCTCGCGAGTCCGTTCGAAAACGGTCAGCACGAGCGTGTTGACGATGCCGAACAGGCTGACCAGGATCGACAGCGCGAGCAGTACGTAGAGCACGTTCAGCAGGCCCTTGATGCCGTCCGACTGCGCGGCCTTGAACTGCTCGCGGGTTTGCGCCTTGGCGTTCGGGAAGCTGGCCAGCGCCGACTCGAGGGCCGCCGTGTTCGCGGGCGTGACGCCGCCGTCCATCTTGAGGAAGGTGTAGATGTTCAACGGCTGAGGGTTCGTCGCGTCGAACGTCGCGGTCGAGATCGTCACGTTGCCGAACGGAGAACCACCCGCCGGCGGCTTGAAGATGCCGCGCACGGTCAACTGCAACGTACGACCCGTGACAGTCGTCAGCGCGAACTGCGAACCGAGTCGCAGGTCGTGCTTCTCGGCGTACTCCTCGTCGAGGATCGCCCCATCAGCGCCCAGCTCCCCGAGCGCCGACTGTGACCCGCTCTGCCAGTCGAAGCTGAGCACGGTCGGCGCCTGCGTATCGACCGCCGTGATCGGGATCGTCTCGTCGAACGCCCGGCCTTGTCCGCCCCGGACACTCGACGTCGCCTCGACGCCCGGCACCTTCGCAACCGTTGCGGCGACAGTCGGCGGCAGCGGGCTGAAGTTGTTCTGTGCCGCGACCGCGTAGTCGCCGCTGAAGATCCGGTCGACCGCGTCCTCGAACGGCTTGATGATGCCCGCGCCGAGCGTCGCGACCAGGGTGACGAGGGCCAGACCGATCATCAGCGCGGCAGCGGTCGATGCGGTCCGGTGCGGATCGCGCTTGCTGTTCTGCCCACCGATTCCGGCCGCCGGCCGATCGGTCAGTACGCCGGGGAACTCCGCGGGCCACTCAGGTTGCCACGAACTCGCCTTCCGGCGTACGGCCATCGCGGTGACGATCACGAGCAGCACGGGATTCAGTACTGCGCCCAGCACGAACCCGCCGACCCGCTTCCCCGTCGACCCCGGCCCCCAATACCCGCGGCGCAGCAGCCAGTACGGCAAGGAGAACAGCGGCCAGGCCAAGATGCTCAAAACGAGGACCGACCCACGCGCGACGGGATCGGACGCAGCCGCCAGCGGACGCACCAGCTTTGCCGCGAACAGCGCGATCCCGATGAAGATCAGCAGTACGCCGATCGCCAACGCAGCCAGCAGATTGCCGGTGCTCAACCCATCGACGAACAACCCGACCACCACCAGCGCGATCCCGGCGAGGGTCAGCAGAACCGCGCCGAGCGCCCGATAGCGCTGAAAACGTCCAGGCGGCAGCTTCGCGCCTTCGCGGACAGCCGCGATCGGCGGTACTCGCGTAGCTCGCCAAGCCGGACGAAGGCTGGCGAGCAGTGTCACCAGTACGCCGACCGCCAACGCGACGATGACCGTCCGAGGGCGGAAGACCAGGCCGTTGTTGGGCAGCGTCAGCCCGGCCGCGTCGAAGATCTTGAACAACCCGGTGGCGATGCCCAACCCGAGGAACAACCCGGCGACCGCGGCCACCACACCCGTCGCGAGCGCTTCGAGCACCACCGAGTTCATCACCTGGCGCCGCGAAGCACCGAGCGTGCGCAGGGTGGCGAACTCGCGGGTCCGCTGCGCGATCGTGATCGACAGGGAGTTCGCGATCACGAACGAGCCGACGAACAGCGCGATGCCGGCGAACACCAGCAGGAAGGTCCGGAAGAAGGTCAGGAACTCGCTCGTGCCCGCAGCGTCCTGGGCAGCCTGGTCATCGGCTGACCGGACCTGCGTACCTTCGGGCAGAGTCTTCTGAACCGCCTCGATCAGCTGCTGCGGAGACGTGCCGCTCTTGGCCTTCAACACGATCTGGTCCAGCTTGCCCTGCTTGTCGAGCAGTCGCTGCGCGGTCGGCAACTCGAAGCCGGCCAGCGTCGCGCCCCCGATCGAGGAGACCGAACCGAACTCGACCAGTCCGGAGATCCGCAGCTGCTGGACCTGACCGCGAGCCTGGACACCGATCAGGTCGCCGGCCGCAAAGCCCTTCTTCGAGGCCGTTTGCGTGTCGATCACGACCTGGTCCGGTCCCGGCCAGTCGCCTTTCACCAGCGCGAGCGTGTTGAACTCCGGGTGCTCCCCATCGATGCTGAAGCCCAGGTTCGGCGCGCCGCCGAAGACGATCGCCTTACCGTCCTTGCCGATCAGCTGCGCTTCGCCCGAGACCGCGCCGCCGGCCACTCCGACCTCTGGCAGCTTGGCGACCGTGCCCAGCAGCGACTCGTCGAACGACGGTGCCGGCACCGTCCCGTCGGCCGGTACGTCGAACGCCGGTTTGCCGGTGATCGCCGCGTCGGTGTTCTTGTACGTGTCGGAGAAGATCGTGTCGAACGCGGTCGAGATCGAGTCGGTCAGCACGTAGGTACCCGACACCAGCGCGACCCCGAGCACGACCCCGATCGCGGTCAGCGCGGTGCGCAGCTTCCGGGCCAGCAGACCGCGCAACGCGAAGCCGATCACGACAACTCCCGTACTGCGATGCCGATCACGACAACTCCCGTACTGCGATGCCGAGCACGGCGGCCCGTACTGCGATGCCGGTCACTGCAGGTCCAGCGAATCGATGATCTGCAGGATCTCGTGCTGATCGGTGCGACCGGTCTCCTTCACGATCACGCCATCGGCCAGGTAGAGCACCCGGTCGGCCATCGCGGCCGCCTTGGCGTCGTGCGTCACCATCACCGTCGTCTGGCCGTACTCGTCGACCGAACCGCGCATCAGTTGCAGGATCTCGTTGCTGGTCCGCGAGTCGAGGTTGCCGGTCGGCTCGTCGGCGAAAATCACCGTCGGCCGGGACACCAGCGCGCGGGCGATCGCGACCCGCTGCTGCTGACCGCCGGACAGCTCGGCCGGTCGATGGGTCAGCCGGTCGGTCAGGCCGACCCGGGCGACCAGTTCGTCGAAGTACGCCGGATCGGCCTTCTCGCCGGCGATCGTCAGTGGCAGCACGATGTTGTCGCGCGCGGTCAGCATCGGCAGCAGGTTGAAGAACTGGAAGATGAAGCCGATGTGCTTGCGCCGCAGCTTGGTCAGGTCGTCGTCGCCGAGCGTGGTGATCTCCGTACCGCCGACCTGGACGGTGCCCGTGGTCGGCTTGTCCAGCCCGGCCAGGATGTGCATCAAGGTCGACTTGCCCGATCCGGACGGGCCCATCACGGCGGTCAGTTGCCCCGCGGTGATCTCCACCCCGACCCCCCGCAACGCGTTGACCGCGGTGTCACCCTCGCCGTACGTGCGATGCAGTTCCTCCGCGCGTACGACGGTCTGCTGTCCATCCATGTGCCGATCGCCCTCCCTGGCAGATCAGCGGCCCCCCAGAAGCCGTCGATAGTGCTCCGAGTCTGCTCCTGGAACAGTCGGCAGCGACAGGGGGATGCCCCCGACCGGACCCGGAGATCCGCCGGGTGGGTCTGGTGAACAGCTGAGGCCGGTCGGTCGGTGAGAAACCTACGGAATCCGCCGGGGGAGAAGAGTTATTGGTGCCGGACCGGGAAGCGCCTCACGGCGCGTGGCCGCTCGTAGCGGCTAATTTTGGGACCCGGGGCTACCGCGGCCCGACACCTCCATCAGTGTAACGGGTGGGCAAACCCCTTGTCCTGTTGACTTCTCACGCTTCGGTTGCCGATACCACCTGGTTTCGGCGGACGCAAGTGCCGGTCCAGAACCGCCGGCGGACTACCAGAGTTGCCCGGCGCGTTCGGCCCGCCCGGCGGTCTGCAACTGGTCGGCCATCTCGACCAGCCGGGATGCCGATCGGACCTGGTCGTGGGCGTCCTCGGCCAGGTGAGCCCGGCCGGTTGCGACGATCCGCGCGAAGGCCGCCGCGCGATCCAGGGTGGTCGCGAAATCCCCGGTCGCCACGCCCCGCAGTACGGCGTCGACCATGTCCCTGACCTCAGCCGGACCGGGTGGGTCGGCGACGCCGGCCACCACCGCGTGCACCTCGGCGTACTTGCGGCCGGAGGTGTACTCGCGGGAGACCTCGTCGGCGTTGCCGTGCACCCACGAGCGCAACAGGTAGAGCCGCCACAGCGTGCCGGGCAACGAGTCCGCGGGCGCGTCGGACCACAGATCGGCCAGCTCGTCGAGACCGTAGTCGTCGGCCAGCTTCACCACCCGCGCGATGACTTCGGCGTCCTCGCTGGACCGGGCGCCACGGACGAGCAGCTCCGCGGTCCGGTGCGCAACCTCGGCCACCGCGGCCGGGTCGTGCGCACCAGGCAGCGACTCGAACAACTTGGCACCCGGCAGAATCGGCCGGCGCGGAGTAGGAACGGTCACCCGCCCATGGTGCCTGACCACCCCCACCCCCGCACGCCGACCCGGACGTGTTGCCCCCACGTCCGCACCGCAGGCTGGAATGATCTACCTGGTGTACACGGTCAACGGATGGTTCGAGCTGGCGTCGGACGACGATCGCGAAGAGGAGGCCGTTGCGGGACTCCAGGACTACTGCCGGACCTTCGACGGCACCAACATCCAGGTCACGTGGCCCGCACCCAACTACGCCCGCTTCCTGACGATCGCAGGCAACGCGAACCACCTCCGCACCCACAGTGCTGACGTGCACGGCCTCCTGCAGTTGGTAGGCGAGCGGCTGCCGGGGAGCTGGGGGCTGCTCTACGAGCAGGACGACGAGCGGACAGAGCCGCCTGGGCCCGATGCGTACCGGGTGACTCGGATGATCCGGGGCCGGTTGCAGGAGCAGATGGATCCGTTCTTCTCGCCGATCGTTCCGGTGGTCGAGAGCCTCGAGTGGACTCCTGAGGCCGGCGACTCCCTGGAGGCTTGGGTCGAGTACTACGAGGCGGTCGGTCGGCCTGCTGGGCTCGACGGCGTCGACCTGGCGCGCAGTACGGCTGTCGGGGTGGAGTGGCGGGGCACGACGGCGGTGGTGACTGTGGACTGGCTGCTGGAGCCGGGACATCCGCAGTACGGCGGGGGGCCGCAACGCGGGGTGCTGCGCTGGGGTGGGGTGACTGAGCTGCACGTGGTGGGGGACGTGAACGGAGTGCTGGTGGAGCTTGCCACGGCCGGACGGCTTTCCAAGGTCCGGGCGGGCGCAGGGGTGCTCACTGTGACGGCGGACCGGCTCGAAGTCGAGTTCTGAGGTCCGGTGGGTCGGTACAGTCGGGGGTATGGCGGGTGGACGCGGGTCGTTGGCTAAGAACGTGGTGAAGTATGGGGTCCGGTACGGGCCTATGGCGTTCGAGGCGGTCAAGCATGGGCGGGAACCGGCGCAGCAGGCTCTGCAGGCGGCGCTGGCGAAGCGGAACGCGCGGAAGAAGGCGATCGAGCACGCGCTGACCGTGCGGGACGGGTCTCTGCTCAAGGTGATCAAGGACGGGCAGGCGGTCTTCTTCGTCTTCAGTGGCGATGCGATCGTCACCACCTACCCGCCGGTGGCGCAGTCGACCTACCCCGAGCTGCTGCGGCACGCCGACCTGGATCGCCGGGAGAGCGCGCTCGTGCTCTCGGCCAACAAGACCAAGCTCACAGAGCGGCTGCCGCGGGTACGGCGCCGCAAGTAGACCGGACTAGCCGGTCGCGCGGGGCCTGAGCAGCGGGTTTGACCTCGACGTAACACTCGCGACCCGGCGTGGCAACACCTCCCACGCACAGTGGAAGCACGTTTCCACGAGGGAGGGCCACCCATGCTCTGGAAGATCAGGACCGAACTCGCCGACCGGCCGGGTGCGCTGGCCGAGCTCGCCGCACGCTGTGGTGCGGACGAGATCAACATTCTGAGCCTGGAGGTCTTCACCTCCGAGTCCGGCGCTGTCGACGAGCTCGTGGTCTCCACCGGCGTCGGCTGGACCGCGGAGGACCTCACCGCGCTGGTCGCCGAAGCCGGCTGCACCCGTACTACGGTCCGCCCGTGCCAGGCTGACGTACTCCACGACGGGCCGACCCGCTACCTGCGCGCAGTACTGCGACTGATCGACGACCCGCTGGCCGTGGACGAGGAGCTGGAGAGCCTGCAGGGGTTTGACGAGTACACGGCGGCCGAGTGGGCGCGGGCCGACGTACTGGTGGAGATCGCTGGTCGCCTGGCCGGGCGGGAGCTTGCGCCGGTACAGGAGCCGCCGCGGCCTGGCAGCGCAGTACCGGAGTTGCGCAAGGCCACTGTCGAGGACGCTGAAGCAGTAGTTGCCATGCACGACCGGTGCTCGTACGAGAGCCGCACCAGGCGCTACCACGTCCCCATGCCGAAGCTCACCGCCCGTACTGCGCGTCACCTGTCGGCGCCGGCCGGTGGCGTCTCCATCGTCGCCACAGCCGGTGAGGCCGTCGTGGGGATGGCTACTGCTGCTCCCTGGGACGAGCTGGGCGGCGCGGCGATGGAGATCGCAGTACTGGTCGAGGATGGCTGGCAGCGGCACGGCCTGGGGTCGCAGTTGCTGCGCAGGGTGATCCAGGAGGCCCGGGAGCTCGGTGCCGATCGCGTTGTCTGCATGGTCCAGCCGGAGAACACCGCGATGCTGCGGACGGTCGAGGGACTACGGATGCGGACCAGGGTGGTGCAGGACTCAAGTCACCTGATGGTGACGGTCGCCCTGTCCGATCAGAGCCTGTCGCATGCGGTGGATCGGCCGTCAGTGCCCTATCGTCAGACGCGTGCCATCCCTGCCCGGTCGTAACCCGCACGGCCTTCTCGTCAACCTGCCTGCGAGCACCCGCTCGCCGGTGGTGGAGTTGTCCCGGCGGCTGCTGATCGCGCTGGGACTCCTGACGCTGATGGTGCTCATCGTGGTCGTCGACCGGGACGGCTACAAGGACACCTACGACGGCGAAGTCGGACTGATCGACAGCATCTACTACGCGACCGTCACGCTCACCACGACCGGCTACGGCGACATCACCCCGGTGACGCCGACGGCCCGGCTGGTGAACGCCTTCATCGTCACACCACTGCGGATCTCCTTCCTGGTGGTGCTGGTCGGCACGACCCTGGAAGTCCTGGCGAACGAAGGTCGCCGCATCATGCGCGACTCACGATGGAGGAAGCGCATGAAGGACCACGTGGTGGTAGTCGGCTACGGCACCAAGGGCCGGTCGGCGGTACAGACCCTGCTCAGCAACGGCGTCAAGCGCGAGGACATCGTCGTGATCGACCCGCGGGCGCAGGCGATCGGTGACGCGGGCAACGACCAGATGGCCGCCTTCCACGGCGACGCCACCAACCGCACCGTACTGCGCCGCGCGGAGGTGATGACCGCCCGCGAGGTGATCGTCACCACCGACCGCGACGACTCGGCGGTGCTCGTCACACTGGCCGTCCGGCAGCTCAACCCGAACGCGCACATCGTCGTCGCGGTCCGCGAAGAGGACAACGTCCCCCTGCTCCGGCAGAGCGGCGCCGACGCGGTCGTCACCTCGTCCGAAGCAGTCGGCCGCCTGCTCGGCCTCTCCGCCGTCAGCCCGAACCTGGGCGAGGTGATGGAGGACCTGCTGACGTACGGCGAAGGCCTCGAGGTCGCCGAACGCCCGGTCCTCGGCCGCGAGGTCGGCAAGGCACCGTCCTCGGTCCCCGACCGAGTGGTCTCCGTCGTCCGCGACGGCCGGGTCCACCGGTACTACGACTCCTCGGTCTCCGTCCTCGCCGCCGGCGACAAACTCATCGTCGTCCGCCCCGCCAAGGAAACCCCCTGGGCCGAGCGCCCAGGCGCCGACGACCAGGACGAGTAGCCACACTCCGCACAGCCCAGCTCACCGGATCAGGTGTTGACGGCGGGCTGGGCGGCATCTTACTGTCGAGTGTGTAAACGATTACAAGAACGATTACAGGAGGCTGCGTGAGTCGGCCGACGGTTGCGGGAGTGGCTCGGGTCGCCGGGGTTTCGGTGGCTTCGGTGTCGCGTGTGCTGAACGGGCTGCCTGCGACCGAAGAGATGGTCGAGCGGGTGCAGCGGGCTGTCGAGGAGCTCGGGTACGTGCCTGACTCGCGGGCCCGGTCGCTCAAGGTGGGGCGGACGTTTCAGCTGACGCTGGCGGTGGCCGATGTCGGTAACCCGGTGTACGTGACGATGATGCGGGCGGTGGAGGAGGTTGTCTCCGCCGCGGGGTATCGGCTGGTGGTGACCACCACCGGGCCCGATGTCGTCGACGAGGTCGCGCTGGTACGGGGGCTGGCGCGCGGGTACGCCGACGGGCTGGTGATCAGCCCGCTGCGAGTGGACGACGACCTGATCAAGTCGATCCGCGAGTGCGACGTACCGGTGGTTGTCGCCGGTAATGTGCCGGCTTCCGCGGGGGTCGACACGGTCCGGGCCAACTCTCCGAAGGGGATGCGGCTCGCGGTCGAGCATCTGCTGGCGAAAGGCCGCAAGCGGATCGCGTTCGTGAATGGTCCTGTCGACACCGTTCCTGGTGCCGCACGGGCCAAGGGTTTTGCTGATGCGATGAAAGAGAACAAGCTCCAGTCCGTGGCGGAGGTCGAGGCGGTCGACTTCACCTTCGCTGCTGGTCGCGAGGCCGGCCGCGAGCTGCTCGAGACTCTTTCCGGTGGCCACGGGGGTGCCACCGGCAAGGCCGATGCGGTGATCGCGGCCAACGATTTGCTTGCCGTGGGCATCATGCATGAGCTCGCGGCGCGCGACCTCGCCGTACCGGCGGATGTTGCGGTGATCGGGATGGACGACAGTGAGCTGGCCGAGCAGTCGTTTCCGCCGCTGACGAGTGTGAACCTCGGGTCCGCCGAGCGTGGACGGCGCGCCGCCGAGTTGCTGCTGGCAAGGATCGAGGACAGCACCCGGACGCCGCGGCGGATCGTCGTTCAGCCGACCCTGAGCGTGCGGAGGTCGACGCCATGAGTGCCGCGACCCTGACGGAGGCGCCGAAGAAGGACCCGCAGAAGGCCCGGCCGAAGCAGAACAGAGAGGCAATCTATCTGTTCCTGCCCGCCTTGCTGCCCGTTCTGCTGCTGAGTGTCTATCCGCTCGTCCGCGGCATCGCGCTCGGCTTCACCGACGCCCGGGCCGGCCTCAACGTCGACACGAACTTCATCGGGTTCGGCAACTTCGGCAAGCTGCTGCAGAACGACCTGTTCTGGGACTCGTTCAGGATCGGCCTGATCTGGACGCTCTCGGTGACCATCCTGCAGTTCGTCGCCGCGCTCGGCCTGGCCCTGCTGCTGAACACGAACCTGCGCTTCCGCGGCGTCGCGCGAACCCTCGCGCTGATCCCGTGGGCGATGCCGCCGGTGGTCGTCGCGATCATGTGGCGGCTGCTGCTGCACCCGACCAACGGCCCGGTCAACGAGATCTTGCAGAAGCTGCACCTGACCGACCACCCGATCAACTTCCTCGGCGACTTCAGTACTGCGCTGCCGGCGGTGATCGTGGTCGGGATCTGGGTCGGCATGCCGATGACGACGGTGACCCTGCTGGCCGGTCTGCAGAGCATCGACCGGTCCCTGTACGAGGCGGCCGCCGTCGACGGCGCCGGCGCCTGGTCGCAGTTCTGGAACGTCACGCTGCCGCAGCTCAAGACGGTGATCGTCGCGATCACGAGTCTGGACATGATCTGGAACTTCAACTCGTTCGGGCTGGTCTACGTGCTGACCGCGGGCGGCCCGGGTGGCAAGACGATGCTGCCGATGCTGTTCGCCTACAACGAGGCGTTCCGGTACGGCAACTTCGGGATGGCGGCCGCGATGGGCGATGTGATGGTCGTGATCATCATCGTGTTCCTCGCGTTCTACCTGCGGAACCGGTTGAGGAGCCAGGCATGAAGCGGCGCAGGCTGGGAACGAGTCCGGCGGCACGCGCCGCGCAGTACGTGGCCGTGGTCTGTTACCTGGTGTTCCTCGGGTTCCCCTTGCTGTGGCTGATCTCCAGCTCGCTGAAGTCGCCGCAGGAGTTCGCCAGCATGACGCCGTCGATCCTGCCCAAGCACCCGAACCTGTCGAACTTCACCGACGCGCTGGAAGAGCAGGGGCTGGTCCGATCGATGTGGAACAGCCTGCAGATCTCGGTCGCCTCGACGATCCTGGTGCTGGTCGTCTCGCTGCCGGTGGCCTACGCGCTGGCGCGGTTCCGCAGCCGGTTGCGGCCGCTCACCAACGGCTGGATCCTGGTCAGCCAGGTGTTCCCGGTGATCCTGATCGTGATCCCGCTGTTCATGATCCTGCGGCCGTTGCACCTGACGAACACGATCCCCGGCGTGGTGATCGTCTACATGGTCTGGTCGATGCCGTTCGCCCTGTGGATGCTGCAGGGGTACGTCGCCGCCGTACCACGCGAGCTGGAGGAGGCCGCGTCGGTCGACGGCGCGAGCCGGCTCCGCACCATCGTGTCGATCGTGATGCCGTTGCTGCGGCCCGGTCTGATCGCGACCGCGATGTTCACCTTCATCTCGGCGTGGAACGAGTTCTTCTTCGCCCTGGTCCTGCTGCAGGACCCTGAACTGAAGACGCTGCCGCTGGTCCTGGCCCGCTTCGTCGGTGCCGAGGGTCAGGTCCAGTTCGGGCCACTCGCGGCCGCGTCCGTCCTGGCCACCGTGCCGAGCCTGGTGTTCTTCGCCTTCCTGCAACGCCGGCTGACTTCCGGCTTGTTGAGTGGCGCAGTCAAAGGCTGAAAGACCGAAGAACAAAAGCAGAAGAACAAAAACAAAAAGACGTTGTGGTGTGGGACAGGAGATGCAATGAAGAAAGCAATGACCGCGCTGCTCGCGGCGAGCGCTCTGGTGACGCTCGCGGCCTGTGGTGGCAACGACGACAGCGGCTCCGGTGACACCGGGTCGAACGAGAAGGTGACGCTGAAGTTCCAGAGCCTCGCCTTCCAGAAGAGCACCGTCGCCGCGACCAAGAAGATCGTCGCGGACTGGAACGCGGCGAACCCGAACATCCAGGTCGAGTACGTGCAGGGCAGCTGGGACTCCGTGCACGACCAGCTCGTCACCCAGTTCCAGGGTGGTACGGCCCCCGACGTCATCCAGGACGAGTCGGCCGACATCACCGGGTTCGCGAACCAGGGGTACCTCGCCGACCTGTCGCAGTACCTGAGTCAGGAGACGAAGGACGCCGTCTCGCCGGGTGTGTGGGAGACGGTCTCCAAGGACGGCAAGGTGTTCGCCGCGCCGACCCTGCTGCAGTCGTACGTCGTGTTCGGCAACTCCGCTGCGCTCAAGCAAGCCGGCATCGCGACTACCGGCGAGTCGCTCAGCTGGGACGACCTGCAGGCGAACGCGAAGAAGCTCACCGCGGGTGGCAAGTACGGGCTCGGCTGGGGCCTGAAGAGCCCGACCGCGACCGTGCTCAACCTCGGGATGAACTTCGACGGGGTGTTCTTCGAGGGCACCGGCCGCGACGCCAAGGCGAAGATCGGCGACGCCGAGCTGGAGGTGCCGAAGCGGATCCACGCGATGGCCTACACCGACAAGTCGATCGACCCGACCTCGCTGACCCAGAGCGGCTCCGACGTACTGCCGGGCTTCTTCGGCGGAAAGTACGCGATGGTTGTCGGCGGCAACTACGCCGCGCAGCAGATCCTCGAGCAGGCGCCGAAGGGCTTCCAGTGGGAGGTGCTGCCGCCGCTGAAGGGTACGTCGGAGAAGCAGGCCGCGAACCCGCAGACGCTGTCGGTCCCGGCCGAGGGCAAGCACATCAAGCAGGCCGCGCAGTTCATCGACTACTACATGAAAGCCGAGAACCTGGCCGCGGTCGGGCAGGGTGACTGGCTGATCCCGACCACGAAGGCGGCGCGGGACGTGATCGCGAAGCAGACCGGCGGCAAGAACGGCTGGACCCAGACGCTGGCCAGCGGCGAGGAGCTCACCAAGGCGCCGTTCCAGAGCGTCGAGAACTATCCGAAGTGGAAGGACCAGATCGCCACCCCGGCACTGCAGGAGTTCCTGGCGGACAAGATCGATCTGGCCACCCTGGGCAAGAAGCTGAACGACGGTTGGGGGCAGGTCAACTCCTGATGTCGGCACTGGAGCAGAGGTCGGTAGGGGCGCTGGTCGGCTCCGCGGTCGGTGACGCGATCGGCGGGGCCGTCGAGGGCTGGACCCCGGAGGCGATCCGGGAACGGCACGGCGGCTGGGTGACCGGCATCGTCGGTCCGTGGTACGACGACTGGCGCACCGCGCGCCCGATCGCGCCGTACCACAAGGGCGACGGGCACATCACCGACGACACGTTGATGACGCACGCGCTGGTCGAGGTGTACGACGAACGCCGCGCGCACCTGGACGCGTACGCGATCGCGGAGTCGCTGGTACCGAAGCTGCTGACCGAGAAGCGCTGGATCCCGGAGCTGGAGACCGAGGCGTTGCTGCTGCAGCGCGTCTTCCTGGCCGAGAAGTGGCTGGTCGCGCGGTTGCACTACGGGCACAACGATCCGCGCGAGGCGGGCGTCGGGAACATCGTGAACTGTGGTGCGGCGATGTACGTGGCGCCGGTCGGGATCGCCAATGCCGGTGATCCCGCCGGTGCCTATGCCGAGGCGATCGACCTGGCCGGGGCACATCAGTCGAGCTATGGGCGGGAGGCCGCTGGGGTGTTCGCCGCGGCGGTAGCGGCGGCGATGATGCCGGGGGCAACGGCTTCGTCGGTCGTCTCGGCGGCGCTGGAGTTGGCGAAGGACGGGACGCGGTCGGCGGTCGAGGCGGTGGCCGCGGCTGCTGACGGGCTGACCGACTGGGAGTCGGCGATCCCGGTACTGCGCAAGGCGGTGGAGCCCTTCGACACGGTCGGACCGGAGTACCGGAACCAGTCGCTCGACGCGCGCCGGCCGAGCCGGACCAAATCGATCGAGGAGTTGCCGGTCGCGTTGGGGTTCGTGCTGGTGTCGGGTGGGAATGTCCGGGAGGCGGTGCTGGGTGGCACGAACTACGGGCGGGATGCGGACTCGATCGCCTCGATGGCGGGGGCGATCACGGGTGCGCTGAGCGGCCCGGACGGCGTACCGGGGGAGTGGGCCACGGTGATCGCGGAGGCGAGCAAGACGGACCTGGAGGCGCCGGGGCGGGTGATGGCGTCGGTCGCGCTGGACTTGCACGAAGCCGACGCGCGGCGATTCGCGCACCGCAGTGCAACGTTGGAGAGACTGACGCGATGAGAATGACCTGGGTGCAACCGGAGGACCTGCTCCCACACCAATTGGTCCAATCCACCTCCGAAGGCGTCGACGTCGCAGACATCACCCAACGCTGGCAAGAAGCAGGCGGTACTACGCACGCCCCCGCCTCAGGTGCCTCCGACAAACCGGCTCCGTCGGCACTGCGGTCTCTCGCCCGCGAACTTCTGGACGAGTTGGACCGCCGCGCTGTCGAGTGGATCGCGCCAGCGATCCCGCAGCTCCCGCTGCTCGGCGCGCAGAGCGCGCGCGCCGCAGCGGACGGGGACGGCGAGGGCGCCGCGCAGCGCGCGCCGGGCAACGAGCGCGTGCTGGGAGCTTGGTTGGGGCGGGCTGCTGGGTGTCTGCTGGGGAAGCCCGTGGAGAAGATTCCTCGGGAGGGGATTCGGGAGATTTTGCAGAGTTCTGGGCAGTGGCCGCTTCAGCGGTATGTGTCGGCGGTGGGGGTGCCGGACGAGGTGCTTCGGCGGTGGCCTTGGAACAGGCGGTCGGCGCCCACCAGCCTCAGGGAGGTTATTGATGGAATGCCTGAAGATGATGATCTGAATTTTGCGATTGTGGCGTTGCAGTTGGTGGAGAAGCATGGGGACGGGCTGACCACCGAGGATGTGGCGTTGGCTTGGTTGAGTGACTTGCCGGCCGGGCGGGTGTTCACGGCTGAGCGGGTTGCCTATCGGAATCTGCTCGACGGGGTGGATCCGTTGCGGGCGGCGCTGGTGCGCAATCCGTTCCGGGAGTGGATCGGGGCGCAGATCCGCACCGATGTGTACGGCTGGGTGCACCCCGGCGACCGGAGTGCTGCCGCCCGACTCGCACTGACCGATGCTCGGCTCAGCCACACGGGAGCAGGTGTCGACGGCGCGATCTGGGTCGCCGCGATGTCGGCTGCCGCGATGGTGCTCGACGACCCGGTCGCGATCGCAGAGGCCGGGCTGGAGGCGATCAACCCCGAGGGCGCGCTGGCCAAGGCGGTGCGGTTCGGGCTGGCGCTGGCCGAGGTGCCGTTGGATGACGCTCTCGACGCGTTGCACGCGCAGTACGGGCATCTACATTGGGTGCACTCGGTGAACAACTCGGCACTCATCGCGTACGCGTTGACGGCGCCGGACTTCACCACCGGGATCGGCCGCGCGGTGATGGGCGGCTGGGACACCGACTCGGCCGGCGCCACGGTGGGTGCCGTGCTTGGCGCGGCGTACGGGGTTCCGGCAGAGTGGGCCGGACCACTGGACAACCGGCTGGCGACGAGCCTGCCGGGGATGAACCAGGTGGCGATCGACGAGCTGGCGACACGCACGATCACCGCCCGGGGCGTAACACCGACGCCTCCCGCGGAGATTGAGAGGGCAACGACGGTTGAGGGGGCAACGCGTGGCTGAGGTCGTAGTCGTGGGGAGCGCGAACGTGGACCTGGTGCTGGCGGTCCCGCGGATCCCTCGACCCGGCGAGACGCTGCTGGCGAGCGGACTCACCCGCGGCCCCGGCGGCAAGGGCGCCAACCAGGCCGTCGCGGCGGCCCGGGCCGGCGCCTCGACCACCTTCATCGCCTCCCTCGGCGCGGACGACGGTGGCGCAATGCTGCGAGAGGTCCTCGGCGAGTCCGGAGTAGACCACTCGCTCGTTTCGACCTCGACCAGCCCGACCGGTACTGCGATCATCACGGTCGCCGCCGACGGGGAGAACTCGATCGTCGTCGCTCCCTCCGCCAACGCGGATCTGAAGCTCTCCGCCGAGGCGCTCGAAGCGGTCGGCCAGGCGAAGGTCGTGCTCGCCCAGCTCGAGATCCCGTTCGGCACCGTCCAGGCCGCGGCCGAGGCGAGCGCGTACTTCATCCTCAACGCCGCCCCGGCCGCCGAGCTCTCCGACGAACTGCTCGCCCACGTCGACCTGCTGGTGGTCAACGAGACGGAGGCCGAGGCGGTGGCCGGCTCCGAGTTCGCGGCGCTGCTCGACCGGGTGCCCGCCGCGGTGGTGACGCTGGGCGCCGAGGGCGCGCTGATTCTTTCCCGGGATGCCGCGGAAATCCGGATCCCGGGCGTGTCGGTGGAGGTGGTCGACACCACCGCCGCGGGCGACACCTTCTGCGGAGTCCTCGCCGCGACGCTCGCTGCCGGATCAACTACTGCCCGCGACCTGACGAATGCGGTCCGACGCGCTAACGTAGCTGCTTCATTGAGCGTTAAAACCGCGGGGGCGATCCCCTCGGTGCCGCACGGGGATGTCATCGACGCGCGCCTTGCGGAGGTATACCTGTGAACCCCCTCGAGCCCCGGCGGATCGACCAGCCCGCGAAGGTCGATCTCGGCCTGCGGGCCGATCTGGCCGCCCTCGACGACGCCAAGATCCTCGGCGCCCCGGACGACCCGACCGACCTTCCGCGCTGGCGCGGCAAGCTGGCCGAGTGGCTGATGGGCGCCTACGACCGGACGGCGTACGACGGCGGCTCGCACTACGAGGTGCCCGGGCGCGAGTGGACCCAGACGGCGTACTCGGTGGCGCTGGTCTGGCTGTGGGACGACCAGCTGTACGACGTCGACGCCGGCGTCTTCACCCCGGCGAAGTTCGTCCAGCACGGGATCGACGACTTCGGCGGGTACGACGCGGTGGTGCTGTGGCACGCCTATCCGGTGATCGGGATCGACTCGCGCAACCAGTTCGACTTCTACCGGGACGTGCCCGGGCTGAAGGAACTGGTTGCCGAGCTCCACGACCTCGGGCTGAAGGTGTTCTTCGACTACAACCCGTGGGACGTCGGCACCCGTCGGGCCGGCCGGCCGGACGGGGACGAATTCGCTGCCCTGATTGCCGACTACGCCGTCGACGGGGTCTTCCTCGACACGCTGAAGGAGGCGGACCCGGCGTTCACCCGGCCGCTGCGCCGGGCCAATCCGGCGCTCGCCCTGGAAGGCGAGTCACGGTTGCCGTTGGCAAGGATCAGCGACCACGCGCTGTCCTGGGCGCAGTGGTTCGCCGACACCCGGGCGCCCGGCGTACTGCGGGCGCACCTGTTCGAGCGCCGGCACATGATGCACCACACCCGCCGGTGGAACCGCGACCACAGCGACGAGCTGCAGTCGGCCTGGGTGAACGGCGTCGGCATCCTGGTCTGGGAGTCGGTGTTCTCGGCCTGGGTCGGCTGGAACGCGCGGGACCGGGCGACGCTGCGCCGGATGGTCGCGGCGCAGCGAGCCTTCGCACCCATCCTGATCGGTGGCGACTGGATCCCGCTGACGCCGGAGATCCCGGACAAGGCGCGCGAGCACGGCGTCTTCGGCTCGCGGTTCGAGCTGGCCGACGTCACGTTCTGGACGCTGATCAACCGCGACGAGGAGGACTTCGAGGGCGTCGTACTGCGCTCCGAGGACCAGGTCGGCGACTGGTACGACGTGACGTCCGGCGTGCCGGTCACCGCGGATGACGACGGCGTGCACCTGGTCGTGCCGGGCCGTGGCGTCGCCGGCATCGTCCGGGTCGGTGCGACCGCCGGGCAGACCTGCAGGGCGACCGCGCGGAAGCTGGGAACGATGTCGCGCCCGCACGTCAAGGACTCGGCGTTCCCGGCTTCACCGGCTGTCCGGATCGCGGTGCCGGAGGTTTCCGGGCAGGCAACGATCGGCGAGACGGTCGCCGTACCGGCGGGAGAGCGGTCCTTGACGGTTCGGCACCGTCGGCGCGAGACGGGGCTGTACGACCAGGCGCCGTACGTGGAGGAGTGGAAGCCGTTGCCTCCGCGTCTGCACGACATCCAGACGCTGACCCGCGAGGTCACGCTGCCAGGGGTCTCGGTGGCGATCCGTGAGGTGACCAACGCGGAGTACGCGGAGTTCCTGAAGGCCACCGGCTACCAGCCGAAGGTGGCGAACAGGTTCCTCGCGAACTGGATCGACGGCGCTCCGGCGAGCGGCACTGAGGACCAACCAGTGACGTACGTCGACCTGCCGGACGCCCGGGCCTATGCGGCCTGGCGCGGTGGCCGGCTGCCGACCGAGGACGAGTGGCAGGTGGCTGCGGGGCAGCCCGGATTCACCCGCGGCGAGCCGCTGGTCTGGAACCTGACCGAGAGCGAGCACCGCGACGGACGCAGCCGGTTCTGCATCCTCAAGGGCGGCTCGTACTTCGTTGCCGAGGGCTCCGACTGGTACGCCGACGGCGGGCCGCAGGAGCCCGAGGTCAGCTTCAAGCTGGTGCTCACCGGTGGCGGCCTGGATCGCTCGGAGACCATCGGTTTCCGGTGCGCGGGATGAGCTTTGCGGTTCTGAAAGGCAGGACAGGATGAGGGCGGCGCCACTCGAAGGCGTGAAGGTGCTGGAGGCGGCGACGCTGTTCGCGGGACCGCTCGCGGCGACGTTCCTCGGCGACTTCGGCGCGGACGTGACCAAGATCGAGCACCCGTCGCGGCCGGACGCCGCGCGGGGGCACGGCACCAGCAAGAACGGTGTCGGGCTGTGGTTCAAGACGCTCGGCCGGAACAAGCGGCTGGCGACGCTCGACCTGTCCCAGGGCCGGGAGGTGTTCCTCGACCTGGTGCGCGCGAACGACGTCCTGGTGGAGAACTTCCGCCCGGGCACGCTGGAGCGCTGGGGGCTCGGGCCGGAGGTGCTACTCGAAGCGAACCCGCGGCTGGTGATCGCGCGCGTCACCGCGTTCGGCCAGGTCGGGCCGTGGTCGCGCCGGCCGGGGTTCGGTTCGTTGGCGGAGGCAATGAGTGGCTTCGCCGCGGTGACCGGTGAGCCGGACGGACCGCCGACGCTGCCGCCCTTCGGTCTCGCTGATGGGATCACCGCGCTCGCCACCGCGTACGCCGTACTGGTCGCGTTGAGAGAGCGTGATCAGTCCGGTGCCGGGCAGGTGATCGACATGGCGATCATCGAGCCGATCCTGATGATGCTCGGTGGACAGATCACGGCGTACCAGCAGACCGGGTATGTGCAGCCGCGACTCGGCAACCGCTCGTCGAACAACGCGCCCCGCAACGTCTACCGGACCGCCGACGGACGCTGGGTGGCCGTGTCGACCAGTTCGCAGAGTATTGCCGAGCGCGTCGTCACGCTGGTCGGCCGACCCGATCTGGTCGCGCAGCCTTGGTTCGGCAGCGGCCGCGAGCGGGCCGAGCACGCCGACGAGCTGGACGAGGCGGTTGGCAGCTGGATCGCTGAGCGCTCCCTGGACGAGGTCATGCTCGCCTTCGAGAAGGCCGAGGCCGCGGTCGGGCCGGTGCACGACATCCGCGGCATCATGACGGATCCGCAGTACGCCGCGCTGAACACGATCGTCGAGGTGGACGACGAGGAGCTCGGCGGGCCGGTCCAGATGCAGAACGTGCTGTTCCGGCTGTCGGAATCGCCCGGGTCCATCCGCTGGGCGGGCCGGCCGCACGGAGCCGACACCGACGCGGTACTGGCCGAGATCGGCGTGTCCCCCGAGCAACTTGCCGCATTGCGTGAAGCTGGAGTCGTCTAGGTGCTCACCGCCCTCTATGTACCGGCCAACCGGCCGGACCGGTTCGGGAAAGCTGTTGCCGCCGGCCCCGACCTGGTGGTGTTCGACCTCGAGGACGCCGTACCGGTCGATGACAAGGCCGATGCGCGCGGCTGGGCGATCGCGTGGATCGCCGCGTTCACCGGCCGGACGCCGGTCGAGGTACGGGTGAATGCGCCGGGGACGCCGTGGATCGAGGATGACCTGGCGGCAGTGGCGGCGGTGCCGGGTGCCCGGGTGCGACTGCCGAAGGTGGAGAGTGCGGACGACATCCGGCAGGTGCTCGATCAGGTGCCTTCGGCAAGGATCACCGCGTTGATCGAGTCGCCGCTGGGGTTGGAGCGGGCGTTCGAGATCGCGACCGCGGACCCGAGGGTTGTTGCCGTGGCTTTGGGTGAGGCAGATCTATCGAGTTCGCTGGGCGTCGACGGGCCGGGGGGACTCGCGTGGGCTCGCGGCCGGTTGGTTTCGGCCTCGCGGGCCGCCGGGCTGGGCGCGCCGATGATGTCGGTCTACCCGCACGTGAGCGACGAGGAAGGCCTGCGACGGACCAGCCTCGAAGGTCGCGCGCTGGGCTTCGTCGGCCGGACGGCGATCCATCCGCGGCAGCTGCCGGTCATCGTCGAAGCATTCACCCCGTCGGCGACTCAGGTGGCTGACGCCGCGGCCCTGCTGGCGGCGGTAGAGAAGGCCGGCCTGGCCGACGGCGGCGTCATCGTCCTCCCCGACGGCCGGATGGTCGATCCCGCCATGCTCGGCCGCGCTCGCGAAATCGTCGAACTGATGGCGAAGATCGACCTCTGAAACTCGGGTGGGCGGGGCTGAGCGGCTAAGGTCGAGAGCATGCTGCCGCGTGTGGTCGATGCTGTGGTGATCGGATCCGGGCCGAACGGGCTGGCGAGTGCGATCGCGCTCGCCGACGCGGGCTGGGACGTGCTGGTGCTCGAAGCCGCCGACGAACTGGGCGGCGCGGTGCGGTCCACGACCGTCGACGGCTGGACCAGCGACCGGTTCAGCTCCAACTACCCGCTCGGGGTCGCCTCGCCGGTACTGCGCGCGCTGGAGCTGGAGCAGTTCGGCCTCCGCTGGGCCCACGCGCCACTCGCGTTGGCGCATCTGCTCGATCCCGGCGACGAGGATGCGGCCGCGATCCATCCGGACCCGACCGACACGGCGGCCTCGATCGGGCGCGATCATCCGAAAGACGGCGACACCTGGCTGCGGCTCTACCAGGACTACGTCAAGATCCGCGCGCCTTTCCTGGAGTCGTTGCTGACGTCCTGGCCGCCGGTCGTCCCAGGGCTGCGGCTCGCCCGCAAGCTCGGGTCGGCGGGGGAGTTGGCCAGGTTCGCGCGGTTCATGGCGATGCCGATGCACCGGATGGGGAAGGAGCTCTTCGAAGGTGAGCGTGGTCGGGCACTTCTGGCTGGCAACGCCTTTCACGCCGACGCCCCGCTCAGTGGCAGTGTCAGCGGGACGATGGGCTGGCTGTTGGCGATGCTCGCCCAGGACGTCGGATTCCCTGTAGCAGAAGGCGGTTCGAGCGCTCTCTCGTCAGCCCTCGTGCGTCGGGCCGAGCACGCCGGCGCGGTGCTGACCACCGGTACGCCGATCTCCGCGATTGACGTTGCCGCCGGCAAGGTGACCGCAGTACGGACCGCGTCCGGCGAAACGGTCCGCGTCCGCCGAGCCGTGATCGCCGACGTCTCCGCACAGAATTTGTACGGCGAACTGTTGCCGCCAGCAAGCGTTCCGGCCGGGCTCCGTCGCGATCTCGAGAACTTCGAATGGGACTACCCGACGGTCAAACTCAACTACCGGCTGAGCAGCCCGATCCCTTGGCGAGCCGCGGAGGCCCGCGCCGCCGCTGTGGTCCACCTCGGCGGTACTGCGGACGAGCTGGTCCACGTCGGTGCCGACCTGGACACCGGACGGTTGCCCACAGCACCGTTCTTGCTGATCGGCCAGCCGAGCAAGGCCGACTCCTCCCGCTCGCCGGACGGTACCGAAGTGGTCTGGGCCTATGCGCACCTGCCCCGCGGTGTCGTCGACGACGCCTCGGCTGAGAAGCTGGCCTACCGGATGGATCGCGCCATAGCGCGGTACGCCCCGGGCTTCCCGGAGTTGGTCGTCGACCGTGATCTCCAGCGCCCGAGCGACTTCGTCCAAGCGAACGCCTCGCTCGGGATGGGAGCACTTGGCGGTGGCACCACCCAGCTTCACCAGCAACTCATCTTCCGCCCGACGATCGGCCTCGGCAGCCCACGGACCGTCGTCTCGGGGTTGTACCTGGGCAGCTCCGCGATCCACCCCGGCCCCGGCGTCCACGGAGCCTGCGGCCACCTCGCCGCCCGAGCCGCCCTCCGCGACGCCTCCCTCCTCGGCCCCCTGACCCGCATCCCCACCACAGCAGCCCTCCGCCACCTCCAACGCTGACCCCGCCTGTGCTACCAGGAGTGCGGGCGGACCGCCCCCACTCACAAACCTCAGCTGATCGAACCGGGCTACGCCTGCGCGGGCATGCTCCCGGCTGGAAACGGGAGGTTAGTGAGTGGGGGCGGTCCGGCCCGTCCGGCTGCTAGGCGGGTTGCGGGGCTATGCGGAGAGCTGCGACCAGGGACTGGTACAGGCTGTCGGTGGCGAGTAGCTCCTGGTGCGTGCCGCGCGCCCGGACCGAACCGGCTTCCAGCACGATGATCTGGTCAGCGTCGATGACCGTCGACAGCCGATGCGCGATCGTCAGTACTGCGCCCGTGCGGGCGATGCGCGCGATCACCTCATGGACCGCGGCCTCCGTCAGCCCGTCGAGCTGAGCCGTCGCCTCGTCCAGCAGCAGGATCTCGGGATCGCCGACCAGTGCGCGGGCGAGCGCGATCCGTTGCCGCTCACCACCGGAGATCACCGCGGTCGACAGCACTGTGTCCAGCCCGTCGGGGAGTTCCCGCACCCGCTCGTCGAGCCGAACCGCCCGGAGCGCTTCCCAAACGGATTCCTCGCCGGCTTCCTCGTGCGTGTAGAGCAGGTTCTCCCGAAGTGTTCCGGGCACCAGCGGGGTGTCCTGTTCGACGTACACGACTCTCCGGCGGAGATCCTCCAGCGACCAGTCCTGCAGCGGTACGCCGTCGAGGATCAGCCGGCCGCTGTCAGGGTTCAGGAAACGCAGCAGGAGCGAGAAGATCGTCGTCTTGCCGGCACCCGACGGGCCGACGATCGCGGTGTGACCGATACGGGGGATCTCCACGCTCACGTCCTGGATCGCGGGCGCCGCGCCCGGTGCGTAGCGGGCCGTGACGTTGTCGAACACCAAGGCCGAGTCGCTGAGCGAGGCGGTGGACTTTCGTAGTACGGGGCTGTCGTCAGTGGGCTCCAACTCCAACGCGTCGACCTCCCGGATGCGGGCTGCCGCGGCGATGCCGGCCTGCAGTCCG
The DNA here is from genome assembly GCF_050943845.1 of Kribbella sp. CA-294648. NCBI lineage: Bacteria > Bacillati > Actinomycetota > Actinomycetes > Propionibacteriales > Kribbellaceae > Kribbella > Kribbella sp. CA-294648. Next base: position 5,794,144 of record NZ_CP191981.1, on the reverse strand, counting down.
CCGACCGTGGTCGCGAGACTCGACACCGGCTCCATCAACTGGAACGCGTAGAGCAGGAAGGCGACCAGGGCCGAGACGGTCAGCAACCCCTCGCTGACCCGGTACGCGCCGAGGCCGAGGATCAGCATGATCGCCAGCCCGACTCCGAAGCCCGCGACCGTGAACGCCACGGCCTGGAACCGGACCGCGCGAATGCTCTGCCTAGCCGACTCGGTCGCCTCGACGATCACCCGCTCGCTCTCGCGGTGCTCCGCACGACTCGCCTTCACCGTCCGGATCGCGCGCAGCGCACCCTCCAGTACTCCGCCCAGCCGGCCGACCGCACCCTGCGCCTGCTCCTGAGCCCGGGCCATCGGTGGCATCAGGAGACCCACGATCACCCCGACGACGACCAGCGCGCCGAGGGTGGTTGCCAGCAGTACTCCGTCGAGGGTCGCCATCAGGATCAGCGCACCGGCCAGGCCGATCACGCTGTTCACCAGTTCGACGATGCTGGAGGCGGCGGCCTCGCGCAGCAGGACGGTGTCGGAGGTGACGCGGGTGACGAGCTCACCGGGGGAGCGGGTCGCCAGCTCACCGATGCGGACCCGGAACAGCCGGCGCACCATCGAGCTCCGGGCCTCCAGGACGACGCGCTCGCCCATCCGCCCGAGGATGATCCACTGGATCAGGCCCAGCGCCGAACCGGCGACCAGCAACACGACCAGCAGGACCACCGCGGGCGCGATCGACGCCGACGACGCGAGCCCGTCGAGCACCGACTTGGTCACCAGCGGGGTCGCCAGCGAGGCGCCGGTCGTGCCGAGTCCGAGCAGCAGACCGAGCGCGAGCGTCCGCCGGTGCGGGCGGACGAAGGTCCACAACATTCTCAGGTTCTGCCAGCGGCCGGTCATGCGGTCCTCCCCAGGGTTGGTGCTGAATCATCAAGGTAACAGAATGGGACACTGGTGTCCTATTATTAATCAACGCAGACCTACCGAGGTAAGGTCTGGGCATGACTGACACGGTCGAGTCGGGGAGCCGGAGCCGGACCCGCAGAGCGATCCTGGATGCCGCGGTGGTCGTCTTCAGCCAGCGGCGGACCGCCTCGCTCGGCGACGTCGCGGCCGAGGCGAGCGTCGCCCGCAGTACCTTGCACCGGTACTTCGCGGATCGCGCCGAGCTGGTCCATGCGATCGCCCAGGACGTCCTGGTCGCGGTGGAGAAGGTGATCACCGAGGCGGCGCTCGACCAGGGCACCCCGCGGGAGGCGCTGCACCGGCTGGCCGCCGGGTACTTCGAACTCGGACCGCGGATCTTCTTCCTGTTCAACGAGCCGACCTTCAACGCTCCGGACACCGACGAGCGGGTGAAGCAGTTCTTCGAGCGACTGGACGAGATCGGCAAACCGATCGAGGAGCTGATCCTGCGGGGGCAACGCGACGGGGTCTTCGCGGCTTCACTGTCGGTGGACTGGATCATCCGGATGTTCTGGTGGATGGTCTACATCGGCTGGGAGGCCGTCGACGAAGGCGCGTTGCCCCGGCTGTCGGCACCCGCGACGATCCTGCAGACCATCGAACACGGCATTTCCACGCCACCCGCGACGCCTTGAATCGGCAGGCTGTGATGAGGTGGCGGGGTTGAAGGGACTGGGTTGATGAGTGGCGAGCAGGTCGAGGGGCTGTTGCGGGAGCTGGCCCCGCAGGTGCTGGGGTTTCTGGCTCGGCGGCATGGGCAGTTCGACCTGTGCGAGGACGCAGTACAGGAAGCTTTGCTGGCGGCTGCGACGCAGTGGCCGGCGGACGGCGTACCGGCCAATCCCCGGGGCTGGCTGATCACGGTCGCTACTCGCAAGCTGACCGACCAATTCCGGAGTGAGAGCGCGCGGCGTCGCCGGGAGGACTCGGTGGCGGCGATGGCCGGTGTCGACGAACTGGTCGCGCCTGGTGCCGATCAGGATCAGCCGCCGGAGTCCGACGACACGCTGACGCTGCTGTTCCTGTGCTGTCATCCCGCCGTCACTCCGGCCTCGCAGGTCGCGTTGACGCTGCGGGCGGTCGGCGGTCTGACGACGGCTGAGATCGCCAAAGCGTTCATGGTGCCGGAGGCAACGATGGCGCCGCGGATCAGCCGGGCGAAGCGGAGCATCAAAGCGGCTGGCTCGCGGTTCGTGCTGCCGCCTGAGGAGGAGCGTGCGGACCGGCTGCGCGTCGTACTGCAGGTGCTGTACCTGATTTTCAACGAGGGTTACACCGCTAGTTCGGGGGCCGAGCTGCAGCGGGTCGAGCTGACGGCTGAGGCGATCCGGCTGACGCGGATGCTGCACCAGTTGCTGCCGGACGAGGGTGAGGTTGCCGGGCTGCTGGCGCTGATGCTGCTCACCGACGCGCGGCGGGTGGCTCGGACCAAGCCGGATGGAAGCCTGATTCCGATCGATGAGCAGGACCGCAGTCTGTGGTTGCGGGAGCCGATCGAGGAAGGTGCTGCGCTGATCCTGCGGACGCTGGCGCAGGGGGAGGTCGGATCGTATCAGCTGCAGGCCGCGATCGCTGCGGTCCACTCCGAGGCGGCGAGTGCTGACGAGACCGACTGGGAGCAGATCCTGGCGCTCTACCAGTTGCTGGAGACGGTCGCGCCGAATCCGATGGTGACGCTGAACCGCGCGATCGCGCTGGCTCAGGTCGGAGGGCCGGCGGCCGGGTTGGAACTGCTCGGAACGCTGGACGGTGACAACCGGATGGCGGACAACCACCGGCTGGACGCAGTACGGGCGCACTTGCTCGAGCGCCTCGGCAAGTTCGCGGAAGCGCGCGAGCACTATCTCGCGGCGGCGCGCCGGACCACGTCGTTGCCGGAGCAGCGCTACCTGGTGGCGAAGGCGGATGGGTGTGCGGAGAGACAGGATGTAGCGCCGCGCGGGTAGGGCGGTTGAGCCTGCGGCTGAGGCCGTGTACGGCGTATCGGGGTGCACTACCTGTCCGTCGGGACGGTCGGGTGAGCCAGCTCATGCGTGACTTGAGTTGTAACTTCAGTTTACAGTTGCCGCATGGTGATCCAGCAGAGCGCGAAGCCCGGCCGGCGGTGGGACCCGATCGGGGTCGGCGTCGCGTTGCTGAACCGGCTGGCGAAGTTCCGGGCGATCGACCGGCTCGGGTTGCGCAAGCAGACCGAGCGGGTGGTCTTCGAGGCGACCAAGACCGGGTTCCGCACGGCCGGAGCGCTGTCGCGCAGCTTCACGGCGGCGAGCAAGCTGGCTCAACCCTCACGGCTGCCCGCGGCCAGGGGCACCGGGGTGTTCGACCTGACTCCGACCGAGGACCAGCAGATGGTGGTCGGGGTCGTCGCGGAGTTTGCCGCAGAGGTCTTGCGGCCGGCCGCGGCCGAGGCTGACGTCGCCGGTGCTACGGATCCGAAGGTGCTCGCGCAGTCTGCTGAGCTCGGGTTGAGTTTGATCGAAGTACCGGAAGAGCTTGGTGGGATCGTCAGCGAGCGGTCGGCGATGACCGGAGTGCTGGTGGCCGAGGCGATGGCGCATGGCGACATGGGTCAGGCGGTCGCGTGTCTGGCACCGGCGGCGGTTAGCACGGCGATCTCGCTGTGGGGTGATGAGACGCAGCAGGCGACTTACCTGCCGGCCTTCACCGGCGAATCGGTGCCGGCCGCCGCGCTGGCGATCGTCGAGCCGCGGGCGTTGTTCGATCCTTTCGCGTTGAAGGCCAGAGCGACGCGGCAACGAACTGGTCATCTGCTCAACGGGGTCAAGTCTTTGGTGCCGCGTGGTGCGGAGGCTGAGGTGTTCGTGATCGCGGCTCAGCTCGAGGATCAAGGGCCGGCGCTGTTCCTGGTGGAGTCGGGGCATCCGGGCGTGACGATCGAGGCCGAACCCTCGATGGGTCTGCGGGCGGCCTCGCTGAGCCGGGTGCTGCTGGACGACGTACCGGCGGTGCAGTTGGGGACGCTCGAGGACTACTTTGAGTGCGTCCGGCTGTCGCGACTGGGGTGGTGTGCGCTCTCGCTCGGCACTGCGAAGGCGGTGCTCGACTATGTCACGCCGTACGTGAACGAGCGGACCGCCTTCGGTGAACCGATCAGCCACCGGCAGTCGGTGGCCTTCATGGTGGCGAACATCGCGATCGAGCTGGAAGGGATGCGGCTGGTGACGTATCGGGCCGGATCGCGTGCAGAGCAAGGGCTTCCGTTTGCTCGCGAGGTCGCGCTGGCGCGGCGGTTGTGCACTGAGAAGGGGATGCAGATCGGGACGGACGGGGTGCAGCTGCTCGGCGGGCACGGGTTCGTCAAGGAGCACCCGGTGGAGCGGTGGTACCGCGACCTGCGGGCCATCGGCGTGATGGAAGGTGCGGTGCTGGTCTGATGATCAATCTCGAGACTCCGCGGAAGTTCCGCGCGTTCGTCCACCAGGCGCATCAGGTCGCGGCGGAGATGTTGCGACCGAACTCACGTCAGTACGACCTGGCCGAGCATGCGTATCCGAAGGAGCTGGACATGCTCGCGGCGATGGTCGACGGATTGGGTGCCTCAGGCACCGGTTCGGGTGCCGGGGCTGGCGGCGTACGGCGTACTGAGGCTTCTGAAGATGGCGGCCAGGTCAAGAATGGGTCCAACCTGTCGTCGGTGTTGTCGATCATGGAGATGTGCTGGGGTGACGTCGGGCTGCTGCTGTCGATGCCACGGCAAGGGCTGGGCAACTCGGCGATCGCGTCGGTGGCCTCGGACGAGCAGCTGCAGCGGTTCGACGGAGTGTGGGCCGGGATGGCGATCACCGAGCCGGGGTGTGGATCGGACTCGGCGAACATCCAGACGACGGCGCGGCTCGACGGCGACCACTACGTGATCAACGGCGAGAAGATCTTCGTCACCGCCGGCGGCCGCTGCGACGCGGTCGTGGTCTGGGCGACGCTGGACAAGGCACTGGGCCGCGCCGCGATCAAGTCCTTCGTCGTCTTCAAGGACACGCCGGGGATGACGGTCGAACGGCTGGAACACAAGCTCGGCATCCGCTCGTCCGACACCGCCACGATCCACTTCGAGAACTGCCGGGTGCCCGCCGAGAACCTGCTGGGCAGTCCCGAGATCGACGCGGACAAAGGCTTCGCGGGCGTGATGCAGACCTTCGACAACACCCGTCCTCTGGTCGCCGCGATGGCCGTCGGATGTGCCCGCGCTTCGCTTGAGGTGACCCGCGACCTGCTGTCGGATGCCGGCGTCGAGATCGACTACGACCGCCCGATCCACCTCCAGCCGGCCGCCGCGGCGTCGTACCTGCAAATGGAAGCCGACTGGGAAGCCGCCTATCTGCTGACCCTGCAAGCCGCCTGGATGGCCGACAACTCCCAACCCAACTCGCTGCAAGCCTCCATAGCCAAAGCCAAAGCCGGCCGCTCAGCCAACGACATCACCCTCCGCTGCGTAGAACTAGCCGGCAGCCTCGGCTACTCCGAACACGAACTCCTCGAAAAGTGGGCCCGCGACTCCAAAATCCTCGACATCTTCGAAGGCACCCAACAAATCCAGCAACTGATCATCGCCCGCAAGTTGCTTGGAAAGACGTCAACTGAACTCAAATAGCCTTATCTACAACGGGTTTGTGGGTCCTAGAGTGCTGGGATCGCTGTTGTCTGGCGACCTCGTTGGGACGGCCTCAAGCCCCGCCGGAAAGCCGCTGACGGTGGCGGCCGGGTCGCGCAAGATCACTGCCACAGACGGCGGGTAAGTCGTGATCGAGCGGCAGGTGACGGTGGGTGCCAAGGGCAACCTCGATGTCGTCATCCATCGCCCGGCGGCGCCGACCGCGGCTCCGGTGATCACCACGTACGCCAACAAGCTGTCGGGCCGCTGAATTTGCCGGTCCGGTTGTTGACGATGACAACCATTGAACGGCTTGACTGAACCCCTGTCACGTCCTCAGGCGCCCCTCAATCCTGACAGCCTCAGACAAGGTGTGCGGGCCCCCGCACGATGCGAAGTCGGCCCACCCAGAACCTCGCGACAGCGCGCCGTGAACGTCGAAAGCACCGTCGCGCGTGTGCGATGCGCGGCGGTGCCTTCTACTCAGGAAATGAGCCGGCCTCGGCCGGACCGCATGGAGCAACGGTCCGGAAACGACTCGCTGGCCACGCTACAGCGCCGCACGTCTGTGACCGTGTGCCCGTGCTGTGGTCGCGCATGAAGACGTGGGTGTCGGCGATCTTCTCCACGGCTGAGCGGACCGGGACTGGTTGCCGGGCTGCGGCAGTGAGGAGCCGGGTGGCTCGGGCCGCCTCGTGCTGGGAGATCTGCCCGTACTTCCAGAGAGCAGTTCGCTGTGGCGCGGGTCAGCGGCCAGCAGGCGCCGCGGCTTGTCTGCCGTGCAGGCGTCGGCGGGCCGCTGACAGCTCAGCACTGTGCGGCTTCGCGCTGCCAGGTGAAGTCGAAGAAGTCAGTGAGAGCCTCGTAGTGCGCCAGTTGAGGAACCTGGACCATGAGTTCGTCGGAGTTGATCGAGGAGTCGGCCATGTTGTCCGACCCGACCCAGCTTCGGTAGCTCCGCGTCCCGGCCGACAGGTAGCTCACCAACAGCATCTTCGAGTGGTTGAAGCTGATGTCGTTAGTGCCGCCGCAGGTCTGCGTGTCCAGCCGGGTGACCCCGCCGCGGTCGAGGATGTCCTCCACCACCGGTCCCGTACCGGCAGTGTGCATGACCTTGACCCAGGCGCCGGCCTTACGCAACCGCACCAGTTCCTCCGCGATCCGCCGGGCTCGCTCGTTGGTGAAGCCCGAGGTCGCCACCCGGATCACCGCATGGTCGGGGTTGGGGATCGTTCGCAGGCGGGTGATGACGGGATCTTCGGCTATGCAGTCCAGTGGGTAGGCCATCAGGCCGTAGCCGCTGTTGAAGAAGTGCTGGAAGAGCCTGCCGTCGTTGGGCGCGGCAGTCTGGCACCGGGCCGGGCGCGGCTGATCGGCCGTCTGCTGGACGAACAGCATTTTCAGGTCGTCGTGCATGGTCTGGTTGTTCACGAACTGAAAGGCGACGTTGTACTGGTTCTTGTTCGCGTGCTCCGTCGGGTTGTACGACGTCACCAGCGAAACATGGCTCGCGGTACCAGTTCGGGAGAACGTGAACGATTTCTGATGCAACTGGCCCTTGCCTTCCGGCCCGCGGGCGGAGTTCTGGATGCACTTGAAGAAGCTCGCGTCACCGGCACCCCCCAGGACAGCCCGCAGCTGGACCGTCCCGCTACCGCAGTTGCTCTCCCATACCAGAACCTGCACGTGAACTCCGCGCCGGTGCGCGTTGATCAGCGCGGTGGTGATCCCCTGGTCGTCGAAGTTCCAGGCCACCACCCGGATCGTCTGCTGTTGCGGGGTGTGCGCGATGTTGTCGAGGATGGCGCGACGGATCGGGCTCGACTGTGCCCCGGTCGCTGTGGGGTGCTGGCCGATCGGGCCGGACTGCGGCGCATAGGTCACCGCAGCAGCCACGTCCGCGGCCGGCCGACTCGCCACCGTCGTTGCTGCGGACGTTCCAGCCGCCGGCGCGGCTGAGGATATGACGACCAGCGGCATCGTCAGGGCTGCGATCGCCGCGACTCCGACCATCGCCACTTTTCGTGGACGTTTCATTGCCATTCCTCCGTCTGCTGCTTCATCTTCGGATAGGTCGGCGACCGTACAACCGTCTGGCCGCGGTCGGTACCAGGAAAGGACTCCGGCACTTGACCGGAAAGTCCGCTTACGCTGTGCCGGGGTGACCGAACCCGACCCTTTCTGCCGGGGAACTTTGGGGGTGCTGAGTGCGGTGTGCAGAGTCGAGCCGGCCTTGAAGTGGGTAAGTCGGGGGCCAGCCGGCTGGAGCATTTAACTCATGACAGCGCCGCAAACACGACCCGATGCGCAGCAGCCTGACCTGATCGACCTTCGCTCGTGAGCGTTGCATGTTCACGCAGGGCCGAGGGCTGTAAGCGCTCGTGTTTTCGCAGACGCCGCCATTCAGTTGCTGTCGCCTGCCTTGCCGTCAGTGCTGCGAAGTGGTGTGGGATCGCCGACCCAGCGGCGCACCGGAACCTGGTTTGCCGGTCCCGGGGCGCGCCCGCAACGGTGCTCTCCACAGGCCGGGACGACAACGGGTTCCCGCTCTCGGCGCCGGTACTCACGTCGGCCGACTGGTGGCCGCGGTGCGATGGACCGCTCTGTGCCGGCGGCGTACGACGACCCGCGACCGGTGGCCGTCAAGCCCGGCTGCTTGTCGCCACTCGCTGAGCCGAAGTTCGATCAGGTGTGCGGGTTGTGGAAGCTCTCGCACATCCTGTCACCATGGCGTGCAAAGTACATGTCGTACTCGGCCACGCAGAGCCTGATGTGTTTGATCCATCGTGTCGAGTCGAACACGACCGGCAAGAAGACGAGTGGGAGGTGGGCGGTCGCATTGCAGGTACGAGTGTCTTTGGCGACTGTGCCCCGGTTGTTGGCATCACCGTTCATGTAGCGGACCTGGGCGTAGAGGTATGCGCCGTAGCCGTCAGCCGGGCATCGGTCGTCGATCCAGCCGGTGGCGACAACCTTCGTCTGGTCGTGCCAGGCCAATGATCCCTTGATCCGGGCCGAGCCGTCGGGCGGCACGGGGCCCGCGATCGTCTCCATGTCGAACGGGCGGTTGATCACCGCCGCCTGCGCGGTTGGTGCTTGCGCGACAAGCGTCGTCGCGATGAGCGCGGTTGCGGCAAGAGCCGTTCTCACGCGTCGGATCCTGATGGTGGTGCTCCTCTCATCCGGGTGCTCCGATCGTAATCGTCGAACCTTGAATTTCATTCGGCCGGCCAGGTCCGCGCTTGGGTCCCCGCCCGGTGGTGGCGCAGACCGGGCGGGGCGGCCGAGCGCGTAGGTTCCATCAGGCCGGGCAATGAAGACGCTGATCGTGCGGTACCCGCACCGCTTACGTCACCCGCAACACTCACCGCCAAGCGAACCCCCAACAGATCACGGACGGCCACCAGCGACCGACCGCTTCTGGGTGGCGTTCGACCTCTCCAACTAGGCATCTGGATCAGGTCGCGCACTCAGCGATTCGGGTTCCACTTCCAGTCGCTGAAGCCGTTGTCGTTGGGTGAGGTGTTGCAGCCTTCGCGGCCTGAGCACTCCCGGACGATCACCCGCACCGCGCCCACCGTCTGGCTGCTGCGGATGGGGTAGCTGCCCTTGTCAATCTTGCCGTCGCTGCACCCAGTGGTGTCCGCGATGTCCGTCCACCGCCACTCGGTGAACGAGTTGCCGATGCGGTACTGGTACCAGACATACGCACCAGCGCCGTCGCCGCCGCTGAGGCAGATGTCAGCCACCCTGGCAACGTGGATCGTGAAATACTTGGCCCCGTGCCACTCGATCCGGCCGCCCGCCTCCGCGTGCCCCGCGAACTCGCCCCCATTCTGCGAGCGGATGTCGAAGCCCGGCGATGCCGTCGCGGCAGGCATCGCCGTGGTCAGGCCAGCCAGGCCAAGGGCCCCGGCGGCCAGCACCGATGCAATCCTCATCGTTCCTCCAGTTGGGTGACTCGTGCCGAAGAAGGTCCCCCTGCGGCTGGAGCTTGCCGTAGTGACGCTGTCCGGATCAGCTGATCTGATCGAATCCGATCAGCGGCGATCCACGCGCTTGCTAGCGTCCGGACATGGGATCCGACCACCACTCACCCAGACGCCGGAGTCGGGGTCGTTGACGGCCTCAGGCCGCCGCTGAAACTTGCAGATGACCATGAACCGCCAACCCCTTGATACGCCCGGCAGCCCTGTGGGTTGGCGGCAGTCAGTTCCGCCGGTTCGGGGATCGACAGGTGGCATCTGCTGACAACCAAATGTTCGCGCCGAAGGTACAGTTGCTCTTAGCTAGGGCGACCGTTTCGTGATCGTGAGGAGCCTCTCGCTCCGCTTGGGCGCTGACCGCATCCGGTTTCGCAACCTCGCCAGGCAATCCAGCATGCTGGATGCGCATGCTCAGGCGTCGGAAGTGAGCAGCCTGTACAAAGGCGTCTGCCGGTGGATTGTCACCCAGGAGTGCTCGGCTCTTGATGTCGTAACGCTCTCGATAGGCCGCGACTTCGACAAGCAGCTCGTGTGGGATCGGTTGGTACCAGGCCGGTCTCTCAGCCTTGACCTTGACGGCTAGCCAGGTGGCGCGCTGGGCTATTTGGCTTTCCAGTTCGCGGAGTGGGGCAATGAGGGTTGGGTCGGAGAGGTAGTCGGCCGGTGTGATGAGGCCTGCGATGAGGTTTGGTTGGTGACCGGTACGGCGTACCGCTCTGGCGGTGAGTCTTTCGACTCGGGTGTGGAGTCGTCTGAGGTGGTCACGCGAGCCAGGATGCATCGCCTCAGGGTCTTCGCCAAATCGCTGTAGAACCCTGTGAGAAACTCTCAAACCCCTATATAGAGTGGCTAAAATGCGCCGGTGCCCACAGGACTGATGGCTGCCACCATCACGGGCTTGATCTCAGTCCTGCGTTTCCGCATCGCGCTCGGCGCTTTCCTCATCGCGACGGGCATGACACTCGGCCTGTTCAGCGCCAAATACCTGAACTGAACTCGCGGACAAGCGATCCGGCGCTGTTTTTCCGCGGGTTCAGACCTGGACTGATTGGTTCACGGGGCGGGTCGGGGTGCGTTTGATCAGTCGGCGCCACAGGGTTCGGTGGATCAGGAGGGTCGCGATTCCGGCGGCTGTCATGCCGATCAGGTTGATGGCGAGCTGGGCGGCCGATCCGCCGATGTGGTGGGGTGCCCACAGCGCGATGGACAAGGCGAGGTCGCCTGCGGCCGGCGGCCTGCCCAGCGCCAGGCCGACGGCCAATGCGGCAACTGCGCCGAACTCCGGTCCGACGACCATGGCACCGACGACCAGGATGGCCGAGTCGTTGATGACGGCGACCGCGGCGATCATGGTGGCCAGGGTGAGGAAGGCGTAGAACGCCCAGGAGCCACGCGCTTCGGCGTACGCCTGGTCGACGACGGCATCCCACACCACGGCGTCCTCCGGCGCACCGGGAGCGGCCTGTTCGGTGTCCCGGGCATTACGCGACGGCGAGGAGTCGACGGACGTGAGCGCAACCGCGCCGCGGTCATAGACGCCTTGATCCCGCAATGAGGCGAGGATGTCCGACGTGGCTTCGCGGGCGACGTCGCAGTACAGGACATCACCCGCCGGGCGCTTCGCGGCGGCGGGCATGACGACGACGTTGGTGACCCGATCATCGGCGACGAGCGAGTCGACGATGGCATCGGTGCAGTCGGCCGGGAGGATCAGTCGAAGATGGATCACGCGCCCATGATGATCGACGAAAGGCTACCGTCTCCCCGCTGGTCCCTCGTCATGAGAGTTTGCCGGCGACGGAAAATCCACGGCTCGCCGCGCTTGTAGGATGCGTGAATTGCTTCGGGAGGGGACCACCTTGTCTACGTTCGTTGTGAAAGCCACGGCGGTCTTGGGCGGCCTGGCTCTGGTGGTCGCTGGATGCGGGACGCCGGACGGAGCAGGCAGTCAGGAGTCAGCGCGAACCTCAGTGTCGGCCAGCCCTGGAGGCACCTCGGCCTCCGAATCGATTGCGTCGCCGAGTGTCGGGCTGCAGCCGGTGGATGTGCGTTGCGGGTTGACGGATGCCCAACTCGGTACTGCTGCTCGAGTTATCAAGACCGCGGACAACGAGCAGTTGTACGCCGTCGGTGCCGGGCGCGGGCGCCTTGGCGTAGTTCTGGTGCATGGTTCGGGCTCGCGTGGTCTGTGCAACTGGGCCGAGGAGATCGGCTGGCTGGCCCAGGCGGGCCATCATGTCGTCGGATATGACCAGAGTTGCGTCGGTGGGAGTACGTGCGTGGGAGAGTCCCGTCCGGTGGATGATCTGGTCTCCGTGGTTGCCGAGCTTCGCAAACGTGGGGCGACGCAGGTCGTGGTGGTCGGTGCATCGGCAGGCGGTTCACTTCCGCTGGTTGCCGCTGCCCGTCCGAAGTCAGGGATCTCTGCCGTGGTCTCGCTGTCCGCGGCAGATCTCGCCGTACCGCTCGGGACGGCGGATGCGCGAAATGCCGCGGCTACCTCGGTTGCGCCCGCTCTGCGGCTGCCGGTCCTCTACGTCTTGGCCCGGGACGACACGGCCTCGTCGGTCGCCGAGATCACCGCACTGCACAAGGCCACTCAGGCATCGCGCCTGGTCTTGCTGCCTGCCGGCTCAGGGCACGCGCAGGAAGTCCTGTACGACAAGGAAGGGACGCGACCTTCTCCCTTCCGGCAGACCTTCCTCGCGTTTCTTCGCAATCTGAAATAGCGCCCACGACTCAGTGGATCGTTGCCTGACCGACGTCGATGCGTGCCAGGGCGAGTCTGGTACCGATGTCGCTCGGTATGGGCGCATTGCCGACCAGTTCGGGGATGTTGAGGGTCCGGCCGAGCGCCTTGGCTGCACGTGGATGCCGGCTGCGGTAGCTGCTCAGCCGCGATGGTGCGTCGACGGCTGGTAGGTGTGGCACGAGCAGGCGCGTTCTGCCTGCGGCCGGTCCAGATTCGCACTTGAGGCGTTGCGACGACGTTGCGGTACCACTGCGTCGAGCGGCCGTGGCCGGACACGACGATCATCGACTCGGGCTCGCGGTCGACGACCTCCAGCACCACGTATCGGTGCTGACCGGTGGGCCGGCCGCGGTGCTGGAGCATCACCAAACGCCGACTGGCAGTCGAGTTCCGAGCCCGCAGCGGCGTAGTCCGAGCGGTCGACGGGATCAGCTACACCCTGGTTACCCGCGCCGGCCGCAACAGCCAGGCGGGCCGGAAGCGTTGGGCTTCCGGCCCGCCTCGCGCTGCCCTGCGTAGTTGCTCCGGGCATTGAATGACGGGCTATGGAGGTGGACCTATCCGCTGCGGGTGCGGTGACGAAGGGTTTGTATGACTGATCGGGGCCACTCACGGCGGTTGGCTGAGCATGTCGAGCGGATGGCTGATGAGCATCCGCCGATCCCGGTGGACAGTGCCGACTTCTCGATGGCGCGGCCACGGGTGCTCGCCGAGCGTTTTGGTCCGGTGCTGACCTATATGTCACGGGTCGAGCTGGAGGTCGAGCGGAACGTGCTCGAGCTCAACTTGCTGCTTCCGGATCCGCCGCCGATCGACCGGCACTTCTACGCCGACGTCTGGCTGCCGCAGGAGATCCATCACGGGTTGCTGCTGGATCGGCTGCAGTCGCTGGCGGGTCTGCCTCCGGCGACGCCGGACCTCACCCATGTGTCGTTCAGCTTCCGGGTGCTTGGTGCGCTCGGCCGCTTGAACGCGGTCCAGGACGTGACCCGGATGATGTATTACCTCACCGGCGCCGCGACGGAGCGATCCGCCATCATCGCGTACAACAGGCTTCAGTTGGGGCTGATGGATCTTGGCGAGCGAGCTGTTGCTTCAACCGTCGTGGCGCCGATCAAGCGTCAAGAGCCGGGTCACTTCGCCTATTACAAGATTGCCGCGGAGGGGTTGTGGTCCGAGCTGGCGCAGTGGCAGAAGTGGCTGGTCAGGACACTGCGGCGGCAGACGTTCGAACCGGTCGGCGCCTACACCAAGCAACAATGGGCCGAGTTCGGCGACGTCATGCACCATCTGGGCATCACGTCAGACGGCGAGCGGGGAATGACCAGGTACGCCGAGCAAATCGGTCGGCTGGAACTCGAACTGCTCTGGGCTCAACGGCAGGGCCTGCGCGCGCCCACCTACGTCTTGGACTCTCTCCGGGTAGCAGCGCGCTTGGCCGCAGGCGACCACCACCAGCAGACTGTTGCTCGCTTGCAAGCTCCCACCGCCTGAACCGACTACCTGCTGTGTAGCCGTTCGATCTCTTCGCGGCAGACGCGCCAGGCGTCGTGGTCGGAGTCGATCAGCTCGAAGTGGCCGACGTCGGGGAGCTCGGTGAGGGTGACAGCGTCACCGGCTTGGGTGGCTGCGTCTCGGTAGCGCCGGCTCTGACCGAGCGGTACGACGCGGTCGCGACTGCTCCCTTGAGGATGACCTTCGGAGTCGCACCTGGCGCGGTCAACGGCAGATTCGGGCGACCTGCTGCCCACACGGCGAGATGGCCCCCTGCCGAGTTCCATGCCGTAACGGCTCATCCAGAACCCGCCATGAATCACCACGGCGACCGGAACGACCCCATCACCTGCTGGCAGATAGAGGTCCGCCACTTGCGATTCGTCACCGCCGTACCGGATCCGCTGGGCAGGCTGGCCCTTGGGGGCAGCTTCACGAGCGCAGCCGGTCATCAACGCTACTGTGCCCAGTCCCCAGCTCAGGGCGTGGCGCCGGGTGATCGTCATACCCAGCATTCGTGGCCGTGGGCCCGGCGGATCGGTGGGCCTCGTCGACGGGCAATCGACTGACGACCAAGGTCGTCGTCGTCGGCGGCGGGGCGGGGGAGATCAGTCGGCCGCCGGCGTCGGTGCGAGTGGCTCGATGTGGTGTCGCCGGACCAGCAGGACAGCGGCGACGACGAGGTAGGCCAGGATCGCGGCGGCGGCTCCGACGTAGGGCTGCTGGTCGACGAGAACCACGGTGCCTGTGAGGAGGGAGAAGTCGAAGAGGCCGTGCAGGACCGAGTTGACGGCATTGGTGCCGGCGACGCGTCGCGTCAGGTAGAAGAAGTAGCCGGCGCAGCTGACCGCGAGGGCCTGCGGAATGGCTTGTGCACCGTGGGTGAGAGCGTTGGACAGGTGTACCGCGCCGAAGATGACGCTGGACCAGAAAGCGACTTTGCCTTCGGTCAAACCGTGGGAGCGGAGCGCGGTGACTCCGATGCCGCGGAACATTCCTTCCTCTCCCCACCCAACGAACTGAGTAGCGATGAACAGTACGAGGATGTATCCGATCGTCTTGTCGCCGAGAGCGGCGTAGTCGATGGCGACCAGGCTGCACAGGGCGAAGATGATCGGTATCACCCAGACCCAGCGCCGTACCGGTCGGTCGTCGCGGAGTACTGGCCGCCACCAGCCCAGTACGGCGACGACGGCATAGGTGAAGACGAGAGCCGCCCCGAGGGGGATCCACAGGTTGTAGATCACGCCTTCGGTCGTCGTGGTGGTGCCGTCATGGTCGCCGACGTGGTCCGCGAGGATCCCACCGCCCTGGATGATGGCGAGGTAGACGATGACGACTACCCCGAACACCCGGTACGGCAGTGGCTTGCGCTTCTGTCGACCTTCCATGCCGGAGGCTAACAGTCCGTGACGCTCGCAACGAGGTTTCCGCTAGCGTGAGGCGTGGCCCTCTGAGCCTATTAAGCTCTGGCGCATTCGTGCGGGTGATTTACGGGGAGATGTGATGTTCGCGAAACAGCACGTTGGACGCGTCGTGCGGTTGATCGCAGCCACCGCGACTCTGGGGGCGCTGATCGCGGGGCCGGGCACCACTGCCGTTGCCCGCGTACAACCTGATTCGGTCGCTGCAGTGCAGGCCCAGTCCTACGTGGCGTGTGGACCGGAGCGGATCGAGCGGGACGGGACGATCCGCCGGTTCTGCGGTCAGACCGTCGGCGACCTCGGCCGGACAGGTTGGTACCTCCCCGGCGAGGACCGTTACCAGTGGGCGGACTGGTGGCGGGCGACGGTACGGAACTGCATGCTCCACGACAAGTACCTGGGCACCGACGGTGTAGGGCGGATGTTCATCGGCTATCCGCACTTCCGTCGGCCGACCGATGGCAGCGTTTACGTGCCCGGCACGCAGTACTGGGAGTGGGAGGGCCGCACTTACGCACGGTTGGCCTACTACAGCTACGCCGATCACCGGGTGCACCCGACGGAGGACCGGTTCACGGACCGGCGACCCCGGGAGTATCCGCCGCACGGCAAGTATGCCGTGCGCTGCTAGGGCTCCAGGTCGAGGGTCTGTCGGCATCGCTCGATTCCGGCGCGCGCACACTCCAGTTCACCTGGATTGTCGAGCGCGCCGGCTAGGTCTTCGGCCAGCGAGTAGGTCTCCAGTGCGCGGTCGATCTGGCCGAGCAGGTGCAGGTCGGCCGCCAACTCGTTGAGTATCGAGAGCTCGCCCAGGCGATACCCGGTCTGGCGTGCGAGCGCGAGCGCCTGCTCGTGGTATGCCAACGCCTCCTCAAGCCGTCCCAGCCGTTGGTAAACGCTGCCCACGTTGCCGAGAGCAACTCCCTGGGCTGCCTGGTCGTCGATTCTTCTCGCGAGCTCCAGGTGTCTGAGGTTTTGCTCGAGCGCCTCATCGAGCCGGCCGCTGCGCTCCAATGCGTATCCGAGGTTGCCGAGCGCCACTCCTTCGGTGACACGGTCGTCGGTCGTGGCCAGGATGTCGATCGCGGTCCGGTAGTGCTCGATCGCCTCCGGCAAGCGGTCGAGTCGTCCGCAGCTCACACCCAGGTTGGTCAGGGCGATGCCCTCGCCAACTCGGTCGCCCATGTCCCGGTGGATGACCAGCGCGGCCTGGTTGTGCGCCAGCGCCTCGTCGTACCGGCCGAGCCGCCAGCACGCGGTGCCCAGGTTGATCAGTGCGCGAGCGCGCTCAGGTGGCTCCGCGATCGTGGCCGCCAGGCCGTGCACCATCGCGGCGTCCTGGTGGTGCCCGGCAGCGTCGAGGAAGCGGAACAGCAAGATGGACAGGTCGACGATATGTTGAGCCGACCCGTTGCTGCTGGCGTGGCTCGCGACTGCCAGCAGGTTGGCCCGCTCGGCCTCCAGCCAGGCGGAAGCACTGTCTCTGTCGCTGAGCGCCGGCGTGGGTGTGTCCGGGGCAGGTACCTCCGGGTGGCGGTGCCGGTCCTGGGGTGCGTAGTGCACCATTGCGCACTTTGCCGAGTGGCGGTAGTAGTCGTAGAGCTTGAGCAATGCCGAGCGTCGCTCGGCCGGCCGCTCCTCCTCGCGAGCCCGGTCGGAGGCGAAGATCCGGACCAAATCGTGCATCGCGTACCGGCCCGTCGTCGGTCGCCGCAGCACGCTGGCCGACACCAGGCGGTCGAGCGTCATGCTTGTACGGCTGAGCCCGCCGCCGGTGAGCGCGGCCGCGGCGTACACGTCCAGGTCCGCACCGGGGTGCAGTGACAGCAGCCGCAACAGCCTCCGGTCGTCGTCCGGCAGCCGCTCGTACGACGTGGCCAGCGCGACCTCGACCGCATTGTCCAGACGGAGGCCGCCGCGTCTTTCCGCGAGCCGATCGAGGTGGTCGGACAGAGTCCAGTCCGGTCGGTTGTCCATCCAGCCGGCGATCAGTGCGACCGCCAGCGGCAGATGCCCGCAGAAATCCGCGATCTGGCCGGCCAGTTGGGGCGACGCATCGACTCGACCGCTGGCGCTACGGCGCAGAAGTTCGACGGATTCCGCCGGAGCGAACGGTTCGAGCGCGATCTCCTGAGTAATTCCCGGCAGCTCGAGACGTCGACGGCTGGTCACCAGGGTCAGACAGCCATCCGCGTCGGTGAGCAGCGGCGCCACCTGGTCCTCGCTGCCCGCGTTGTCGAGCAGCACCAGAGTCCGGCAACGCGCCACCAGGACGCGGTACATCGCCGTACGCCGGGCCAGGTCAAGCGGCGCGATCTCGCTGCCGCGTACCCCCAGTCGGCGCAGGAAGGCACCCAGGACTGCCGCTGGGTCCGCCGGTGGCCGCTCTGGATCATGGCCGCGCAGGTCGACGAACAAGCGTGACCCGGGCGCCAGTCGCTGGGCGATGTGGGTGGCGAGTGTCGTCTTGCCCGAGCCAGGCATCCCGTGGATCGTCACCAGCCCGGTCTCGGTGCCGGCCGGTACCCGGCCTAGCTCGGTCCGCCTGCCGATGAAATGGGGCAGGTCGGCCGGCAGCTCGGCAGCCACGTCCACGACGGAGGCCTCGGCGGCGCGCTGGTCGACTACCTGGCAGACCTGCCGCCACTCGGCCGCGGCCGAGTCGTCGTCGACCAGCGCTCGAACCACATCGACCACCAGTTCCGGGTCCATCCGCCTCCGGCCAGGCTGGAAGCAGTTGTAGACGGTGGCGTACGCGGGGATCTCGGACACCCCGCGGCCGGTCCGGTCGCGGACGGTACGGCGGTGCACCTCGCGGTACGACGCCCCGGACCACGATCGGAGCGCGCGGAGGCGCTCGGCCAGTTCGTCGTACGTGCGCACCAAACCCGGACGGGGTGGCTCACGGCCGGATTCCATGCCCGGCACGCTAGCAAGCTCAGCAGGTGCGAGTGATCGGATTCGATCAATTCGAACGATCGGTCCGGCGAACGACGACATGCTCATCCCGCCGGGACCACCCGGCACGGAACATCCATCTGGAGGAAATGATGAGGATTGCGTCTTTGCTGGCCGCCGGGACCATCGGCCTGTCCGGCCTCGTTGCGGGCGTGCCGGCCGCCACGGCGACCGACGTTCCGGAGGTACCGGAAGGGCCGGGGTACGACATCAGGACGATGAACGGCGGGGAGTTCCCGGGGCATGCGGAGGCCGGCGGCCGGGTCGCCTGGCATGGAGCCAAGTCGTTCACGGTCCACGTCGCCCGGGTGGCCGACATCTGCCTCAGCGGCGGCGACGGCGCCGGTGCGTACATCTGGTACCAGACGCGCCTGGGCAACTCGTTCAGCGTGTGGAAGCGCACTCCCATCGCGGACACCTCAGGCTGCAGCGATGGCGACGTCGACCACGGCGACTACCGCTTCTACGACACTCAGACGGTGGGCGCAGTGCGAGTGATCCTCCGCGAATGCGACGGCCGCGACGGCTGCAACACCTCCCCGAACGACAACGCCGCCAGCGCCTGGAAGTGGAACCCGAACCGCTGATCCGAGCCCAGCAGGCTTGATCGGATCCCCTCAGGGCGGGAGGCCGACGCGGACACTGACGTTGCAGCGAGGGCTGCACCTTCCGCAGTTCGCTGACTTCATCCGACCCGCTGTCGTCAGCGTTCGAAATGAAGATGCCCGCAGCGGATTGTTGAGTGAGACTTGGGCGATGGTGACAACGCCTCGCCCAATCATCGATTCAGTGCTGAGGTCGATGTGCGCCGGCGACGTCGAGTGTCTTGTTCCCCTTGCCGGTGGAGGGATGAATGAGGCGTACTGCGCCAGGTTCGTCGACGAGGTCGCCGTGGTCGTCCGGATCGCGTATCGGCCTGTTCCGTGGTTTGTCGATGAGGCGCACCTAATGGCGCGGGCGCGTGCGGTCGGCGTGCCGACAGCAGAGGTACTCGGCCTCGAGCACCTGGATCATGACGGTGAGGTGCTGTCCTTCTCGATCCAGCAGTTCCTGCCGGGCCGCTCGCTTGACGAGCTCGCCGGCGAACTTTCGGTCTCTGATCTCGAGCGGTTGGTCATGGACGCCGGTGAGATTCTGGCCCAGGTGCACAGCGTTGGCATGGACGACCAGCGAGGCATCCGCCACGGCCTGAGGTTGCCCGATGATCGCGAGGTCACCCGGATTGCCCGTATCGTCAGGGAAACGCTCGGCCCGGCTGCAGCCGCCGTCGTCGAGCGCGGTGCTGACTTCCTGCGACAAGAGGTCACGACCCGCGCGGCGCCGCCGTTCTCCCTCGTCCACGGCGATTTCTGCCCGAAGAACATCCTGATCCACGACCGGACGGTCACCGGAATCATCGACTGGGAGTTCGCCGGCGCCGCGTCGCCGGCCTACGATTTCGCCCAGTGGGAGGTGGATGCCGGCGACCCCTTGCACGACCGATTGGACCTGGTACGCCGCGGGTACGCGCGGGTCGCTGATCCCGACTCGGCCGATGCAGGCTGGACGCCGGCCTTCGCCGTCGACTGGGCACTCGAAAAACTCGGGTGGAAGAACCCCGCTTCGCCGGCGCAGTTCCGGCACTGTGTCGACGTGCTAGCCCGCTACACCACCCCTTGACCATCCCACGCACCACTCGCCGCCTGCAGATCAGCGGGAGTGGCCAGGTTTGTCAGGCCGCCGACGGCCACTTGGCCTAGCCTGCAAGCTCTTCGGCGGCGTTCTTGGCCTTGTCTGCGATACCCATGCTGTCATCTCCTGTTTGTCGACCGGCCCGGAGCGGGTCGGAGTTGGTGGTGTGCGGTACCTGTCGTGCCGTGCTCGGCCCGAACGCGAGCGATGCTCACGCCGGCCATGAGCGGGCGGCTTTGGCGCTGACCCACTATGGGCAGCTGACCTACCGGGCGACGGCCGACCTGCTCGGACTGCCAGGTGCAGAGGTCGCACGCTGCTTGGGGTCGGCGCTGCGTGGCGCCGATGCTGTACCCGGCGCACAGGTCACAGAGCAATGCTCTCCACGGGTAGGTGGAGAGCATGTGGTGCTAGGTGGTGCGGGTCTGCCGCGCTCGTGCGCGGCGGACCGTGGCGGGTGTCAGATCAGTTGAAGATGCCGAACAGGCCGTGGCTCCAGCCGCCGTGACCGCTCCAGCGCGAGCTGATCTCGACGTACAGGCCGACGACGATGTTGAGGCCGCTGTGGTAGTCCATGATGTCTCCTTGAAGCGTGGAGGAGGGTTGCTGACATCTGTACTTCGGGGCGGCGCTGACGCCGGATGGGTCAAACGCTTTATTTGTTGAGGATCAGCTGTCGGTCATTGCGCAGGGCAACGGCTGAGGATGCGGGTCAGGTGTCGAGGTCGGCGTACGGGGCGAGGTCTTTGAGCAGCGCGGCCTTGGGCTTGGCGCCGACGATGGTCTTGACCAGTTCGCCGCCCAGGTAGACGTTGATGGTGGGGATGCTGATGACGCCGTACATGCCGGGGGTGGCGGGGTTCTCGTCGATGTTCATCTTGAGGAAGGTGATCTTGTCGCTGTGCTCCTCGGCGAGGGCTTCGAGGATCGGGGTGACTTGCTTGCACAGGAGATGGGTTGGATGGTTGCTTCGAATTCGAGGGCGGCCAGGAAGCGCTCGGCGTCCAGGGCGGCGGCACAACCGGTGCCGGCGGCCGTGATGGCCTGGCGGTAGGTGTGGTCGACCAGGTCACCCGCGGCGAACACACCGGGCAGGTTGGTCCGGGTGCTGTCGTTCTGGACCAGGACGTAGCCTTCCTCGTCCAGGCGCACCTGGCCCTTGACCAGCTCGGAGCGTGGGTCGTGACCGATCGCGATGAACAGTCCGGTGATCGGCAGCTCGCGGGTCTCGCCGGTGACGGTGTCCCGGATGACGATCACGGCGATCTCCTGCTGACGGAAGAAGAAGCCGTCGCAGGTCGCACACCAGGACACGCCGTGGCCGGACAGCCGCTCCTCGTCCGGCAGGCCGAGCTTGCGGTAGCCGGAGCCCATCGCCAGGATGACGGCCTTGGCGCGGTGCACTTCGGAGACAACCGGCCAGCGGATAGGTGCTACAGCAGAAATCCTTCGGGTGACTCGATAGATCGAGAGTGATCTGGGAAAGAAATCGGTCCGCGACACAAGACCGACGCCGAACTCAAGGCAAGAACTAGCCCGGTCGAGAGCAGTGCCGTGTCCTGACATGTGCACTGGTCAGTCGTGGCTGCGCATGCGATAGCCGAGTAGTAGCGCGCCTGAGGGGGTTGGTTCCGCCTCGATCAGTTCGAGGTGCCGGCCGCTGTCGGAATCGAACAGTCGGCGTCCGCTGCCGGCCAGGGCGGGGGTTACCACCAAGCGCAACTCGTCGATCAGCTCGGCCTCGATCATCGACCGTGCGAGTTCGATGCTGCCGTGGACGCCGATGTCGCCGCCTGGCTGCGACCTGAGTTCGTCCACCAGATCGCTGACTGGACCATCCACCACCGTGGACTGCTGCCACTCGCTGGCGGGAGGCCTTGAACAGACGACGTACTTGGCTACATCGTTGATGAACGCCGCGAAGGGCGCTTCGGTCGACGTCGGCCAGTAGCCGGCCCACTCTTCGTAGGTGCGCCGGCCGAGGAGTACACAGTCCTGACTTGCGACCACCCGTGCGAGATGATCCCTCATCGCGTCATCGAACACATGGACGAAGTCGTCGGGTGATTCGGCCACACCGTCGAGCGACAACAACGAATACAACACGACTTTACGCATGACTCATCCTTTGAGCAGGGAACGATTGGCTACCGCCGGTAGAAGCTGGTCAGGGCCGCAACGTTTATGCCGCAGGCGGGGGCGAGGGACGACGTGGCCGTTCCGCAGATCTGCCATCGACCTTCCTTCCTGCCTGGCGTAGTGGCACGGCGTCACTAGCGTAAGTAACAATTCGCACCAGTTTGCCGCCTTGGTCGATGCATCCTGGCGATGGCCTCTGCCACGGCGGTCTCATTGCGCTGCCGCGGCGAGAGACTGGAATCTGCGTAGCTGTCAGGGGCTGGTCTGCCCCGCGGCTTCGGCGAATCGGCGCAACGGCCTGCGGGAAACTGTCGCGGTTCATGATGTCGTGGAAACCCTGGCCGAGTTGGAGATTACGTCTTGCGAGCCGGATCACTCCTCGCCGAGCTGACGAGTGATCTGAAGACGTTCTTCGCTGCTGAACGGTCGCACTGGCCGAAGGGGACCTGGACGCCGCCGTCGAAGCGAACCTGACGTGGTGGGTGGACGGCCCTCAGCGCGGGCCCGCCGACGTTGATCCTGCCCTGGTGCTGGTCGGCGGACTGGACCTCGACACGGTCCATGATGCTGCCCGCCGGGTGGTCAACGGCGTGACCGGAGCCAGCCGGGTCGATTGGCCAGACGCCGGCCACTTGCCCTCGATGGAGCGGCCAGCCGAATTTCTGGCCTTGCTTCGTCAGTGGCTAGCGGGTTCTTAGTCGCGTAGACCCTGGCGGCGGTGCGAGTCAGCTGCCGGGATCCAATAGGGCACAAGACCGTAGTAGCCATAGAGGCCCGTGAAGTACTCAGGGTCTTGCTTGATCAGGTCTCGCCATCGTGGTCGAGAACCTGCTTTCCCCGGACGTCTTCGGCAGGATCCTCGAGTACCAGATCCGTGTCGTCCAGCGATTCCAGCGTGGCCAGCCGGTCTTCGGCGTCCATCGCGTCCACCTCCACCCCTCCGTTTTGAGTACCAGCGCCCCGTACCCAGCTTGCTCAGAGCCCATTCAGCATTGGTCAGAGGTCGGTTGCGCAGCGGAAACCTAGGTTGGCCGACGAGGAGTCTGGGGTGTTGCCGGAGCGGGCGGCGACGCGGTAGCGGTGGCAGTAAGAGTCGTGGCAGAGGTAGGAGCCGCCACGCATGACCCGGTTCTGCCCGTACGGGGCTCCGGGCGGGTTGTCGATCGGGGATCGGCGGTAGTAGTACGGCGAGAACCAGTCTGCGCACCATTCCCACACGTTCCCGGTCATGTTCCACAGACCGAAGTCGTTGGGTGCGTAGCTGATTGCGGGTGCGGTCGTCAGGTAGCCGTCGTCGAGCGTGTTGACCGTGGGGAATCTGCCCTGCCAGATGTTGCACTGATGCTCGTCGTCCGGGGTGAGGTCGTCGCCCCACACGAAGCGGCGTCCTTCGTGACCGGCGCGGGCGGCGTACTCCCACTCAGCCTCTGTCAGCAGCCGCTTGCGGGCCCACTGGCAATAGGCGAGCGCGTCGTGGTGTGAAACGTGTACTACCGGATGGTCGAGCCGGTCGTCGATACCGGACAGCGGTCCGTCGGGGTGTCGCCAGGAAGCGTCACGCACGCTGATCCACCACGGCGAACCGGCTGCCGGTCCGAGGATGTCGGCGGGATCACTGTGCACGGCGAGATGAAACACCGCTGAGGAGCGGTACTTCTCTGCATCGGTGACGTAACCGGTGGCTTCGACGAAGGCACCGAACTCGGCGTTGGTCACCGCGGCCGGGTCGACCGCGAACGGCCGCAGCCGCACGGTGTGCACCGGCGTCTCACCATCACCTGGATAGCCCTCGCCGAACGGATCTCCCATCCGAAACTCGCCACCGGGCAGAGGAACGGGCTGCTGGATGACATCGGGCCTGCCGCTGACGTTGATGAGCGTCTCGGTGCCGGCGCCGTTGGGTGCTGTCGAGGCGGGTCCTACTGCTGATTTCGCGTCCCGGGGTGCTGCACAGCACGTAGGTTGCCCATCTGGCCCCCCAGGGTCCGGCGCCGACATCCGAGCCGTTGTCGGTTCAGGGTGATCACTCACCACCAGACCTCCTCACATGGCGCACTGAGACCACTCGCTCAGCGAGTCAGTGGGTCAGTTTGAGGCCGAGGACGCAGGCGATGATTCCGGCCAGGAAGAGCACCTTCAGTACGGACACCGCTTCACCGTCGAAAGCCATCGCATAGGCAACAGTGAGTACGGCGCCGATGCCGACCCAGACCGCGTACGACGTCCCCACGGGAAGATCACGCATCGCGAAGGCGAGTCCGCCCATGCTCAGGACAAGTGCCACAAAGAACACGACCGACGGGCCGAGCTTCGTAAAGCCTTCCGACTTGTCCAGCGCCGTTGCCCAAACGGCCTCGAGGACACCCGAGATCACCAGCACCAACCAAGCCATGCCGTGTCCTCCCATCGATCCAGTGAACAGGTACTTGCCTGCGGCAACCCATGCCGTTAAGGTGTCCATCACTGAGCGGTTAAAGGTTTAAACGAGATGAGCTTAGCATCTGACCGAATCTTGAACACGGAGTTGAGGTGGGCCATGGTCGGCAGCGCGGACAGGGCAGGAGTACGCCCGACGATTCGCACGATTGCCGAGCGCGCCGGTGTGTCGATCGCGACCGTCTCGTACGTGCTGAATCGCCGCGATCTCACCGACACCAAGGTGAAGATCACTCCGGAGACCCGCCGGCGCGTTCTCGATGCGGCCGAGGAGTTGGGCTACACACCGAACCAGAACGCCCGGGGCATGCGAACCGGACGGACGAACCAGATCTGCCTGGTCCTGGAAACCGTCGAATCGCCGTGGTCCCAGGCCCTGGTGACCTCGCTGACGCGAGCTTGCAAGGCCGCTGGGATGACATTGCTGCTGCTGGTCGACGGCGACTGGCTCGGTTTTCTGTCCCGCCAGGGAGCCGATGGCGCAATCATTGCCACCGTGCCCGAGTCGCAGGAGATGGTCGAGCGGCTCCAGGTGCTCGGAGAGCGTGGTCTGTCGATCATCCTGCTGAGCGACGAGTACGACGAGTTGCCGGGTGTGGATCTGATCCGACAGGTTCAGCAGCCGGCCGTCGACGAGGCGGTGGACCTGCTGACCTCGCGGCACCGCCGGATCGCCTGCTTCTGGGCCCCGGAGAATGCCGAGTCCAGGCAGCGGCTCGGCCGCTATCGCGAGGGCCTCCAGCGGGCCGGTATCCCGTACGACGCCGTCCTCGTGCGCGAGACAGGAGCCAGCCGGGAGCAGGCCTATCGCGACATGCTGGACCTGCTGGCCGGGCGCGATGCGCCGACGGCTTTGTTCGCGACCAACGACCTGAGCGCGATCGGTGCCCTCTGGGCCTGTTACCGGCGGGGACTGGATGTGCCCTCGGCGTTCGAGATCGTCGGCATCGGCAATACGCCCGAGGGCCGCCGTGCCGATCCACCCCTGACCTCGGTCGGCGCCGACGCGCTGTACGACGAGGTCGCTGAGCTGTTGATGAGGCGATTGACGATGGGACCCGACGCGCAGCGGGTGCATCGCATCCACTGGTCGGTGCACCACCGAGGTACGACCAGGCCTCTTGGCGACGAACCAGTGAACCATCGACGAAGGAAGTGACTGTGGACCGCCCGAATCTCGTCCTGATCTGCGTGGACCAATGGCGGGGCGACGCGCTCTCGGCCGCGGGCCACCCCGTCGTCCGCACGCCGTACCTGGACGACCTCGCCTCCCGCGGTACCCGGTTCAGCCGGGCGTACTCCGCGACGCCGACCTGTGTACCGGCGCGAGTCGCCTTGATGACAGGGCAGTCGCAGGAGGCGCACGGACGGGTCGGCTACGACGACGGGGTGCCCTTTGACCGTGCGCACCCGGTCAGTCTGCCCAGGGAACTTCGCACCGCGGGCTACCAGACCCAGGCGATCGGCAAGATGCACGTCTACCCCGAACGCGCGCGGATCGGTTTCGACGACGTTCTCCTCCACGACGGGTATCTGCACTTTGCCCGCCGCCGCGACCAGAAGGACCTCCGGCAGATCGACGACTACTTGCCCTGGTTGCGACGCAAGGTCGGTGGCGATGAGGACTACACAGACAACGGCCTGAACTGCAACAGCATCGTGGCTCGTCCCTGGGACAAGGACGAGTCGTTGCATCCCACCACCTGGGTCGCGACTGAGGCGATCAACTGGCTGTACCGACGCGACCCCACCGCGCCGTTCTTTCTCTATCTGTCGTTCCACCGGCCCCACTCACCACTGGACCCGCCCGCGTGGGCCTTCGAGCAGTACGTGCACGGCGAACGGACCGATCCGGTGGTCGGCGACTGGACCTCGGACTGGGACGGGCTGCGCCGCGACGGCGCCCATGACACCTTCGTCGGGCGGCTGGACACCGAGTCCCACCACCGTGCCAAGGCCGGCTACTACGGACACATGTCGCACATCGACCAGCAGGTCAACCGCTTCCTCGAAGCGCTGTGGGAGATGGGCCTGCGCGAGAACACCGCGGTGGTCTTCGTCTCCGACCACGGCGACATGATGGGCGACCACGACATGTACCGAAAGAGCCAGCCGTACGAGGGATCCACCCACATCCCGTTCATCATGTCCGCCCCCGCCGCAGCCGACGGGCCGCGCGGTGCCGTGATCGACCAGGTGGTCGAGTTGCGCGACGTGATGCCGACTCTGCTCGACCTGGCCGGCGTGGACATCCCGGCCGGCGTCGACGGACGAAGTCTGGTTCCGTTCTTGCGCGGGGATGATCCGGAAGGCTGGCGTGACCACCTCCATGGCGAACACACGATGTTCGGACAGTCGCTGCAGTGGATCACCGACGGCAAACGCAAGTACATCTGGTTGTCCGGCAAGGGCCGCGAGCAGTTCTTCGACCTGGAGGCCGACCCCCGGGAAACGCGAAACCTGATCGACGACCCGACTCGCTTTGATGAAGTGCAGCACTTCCGTGCACTACTGGTCGATGCGCTGGCCGATCGCGAAGAAGGCTACGTCGCCGACGGGGAACTGATTCCCGGTCGTCGTCCCGTGACCGTGCTCGCGCACACGCGGGCCCGAGCACAACTGAGTTAAGGAACAAAGGTGACGTGCCTCCAGCCTCTTGCGCCGCACAGACCACCGCATCTTGCGGACGTACCCGTCGGCCCACTCCGCCAGCCAGATAGCAGCTGGCACTGCGGTCAGTGCCGCCGTCGACGCTGTCGCTGCTCGGCCTCATCCGGCACTTGTCGGCAGTCGAGGCCTGGTTCCATTCGTACGACGGCCAACCCGGCCACCAGTATTTCTGGGACTACGGCTCGACGGAAAGCGGCCACGTCGATATCACGCGGGCCGCGGACGACCTGGCCAGCTATCAGGCGAGTGTGGCCCGGTCACGCGCGGCGGTGGCCGGGCGCGGTCTCGACGAGGCCAGTCCTGGCGAGGACTACACGCTGCGGTGGATCTACCTGCACATGATCGAAGAGTACGCACGCCACAATGGCCACGCAGATTTCCTCCGCGAACGCATCGACGGCACCACGGGCGAATAGCTTGCAGGCGGCCTCGGCACCATGCCGGCATCCCACAGACCAGCCGCGAACCCGACCAGCTCCGTCACCCAGCTCATTATCCGCGCCCCCGTCGCCACCGACCCAGCATCGAAGCCGCGCAGTCTCGTCGTCGGTGCTCAATCCATCTGCAGGCATCGGCTGACAGAATTCCACTTCACCAACTTCCGGTCGGCCCGGCTGGTACCTGCTGGTTGCTCACCTGACCACCAGGCCCCTCTGCCCCGGAGGTCTTGAACCATCGAGACCGGAACACGCACCGCTGGCGGCGTCGACCGGGGCGGAGCTCGGGGGCGACGCCGAAACTATCGGTGTGGCGCAATGAGGAGGCCGGGCGCTGTTGCTGTTGTCGACGACGGCTGTCATACGGCTGGTATGCCCGCCGCGGTCGGGGTACCTGGAGGGTGTGCGGGCCGTGATCGGCTGGGGCTTGGCGCTACGGGCCGCCGCCGCAGCTAGGTGGGCAGCGAGCGGAGTCGATCCCGTCGCAGTGAAACCAAAGCACTGACATCCGACCACGAGGGCCTCAGGAAAGCCGCTGGATGGCTTCCTGAGACCCTTTCGCATGCCGTGGTGGGTCAGCGTCGCGTACGTGGCTGTCGATCGGACACTCCTGGTCCTGTGGAGTCACCGGTAGCGGAAGAACGCCTCGTGGATCTTCTGGTCGGTGCCGACGTAGGCGATGTGCTGGCAGTCGTCGGTCTGCGTGTACCAGCTGGTGGGGCTGGTGCCGGCCGCGACCTCGTGTCCGTTCCAGCTCGGAACGTTGTGGTCCCATTTGAAGGCGCCGTCCCCTTTGTAGCGGAAGAACGCCTCGTGGATCTTGCGGTCGGTGCCGACGTAGGCGATGTGCTGGCAGTCGTCGGTCGGCGTGTACCAGCTGGTGGGGCTGGTGCCGGCCGCGACCTCGTGTCCGTTCCAGCTCGGAACATTGGGCAGCCAGGTGAACGCATCGTCCCCTTTGTAGCGGAAGAACGCCTCGTGGATCTTCTGGTCGGTGCCGACGTAGGCGATGTGCTGGCAGTCGTCGGTTGGCGTGTACCAGCTGGTGGGGCTGGTGCCGGCCGCGACCTCGTGTCCGTTCCAGCTCGGAATATTGGGCAGCCAGGTGAACGCATCGTCCCCTTTGTAGCGGAAGAACGCCTCGTGGATCTTCTGGTCGGTGCCGACGTAGGCGATGTGCTGGCAGTCGTCGGTCGGCGTGTACCAGCTGGTGGGGCTGGTGCCGGGTGCGACCTCGTGTCCGTTCCAGCTCGGAATATTGGGCAGCCAGGTGAACGCGCCGTCCCCTTTGTAGCGGAAGAACGCCTCGTGGATCTTGCCGTCGGTGCCGACGTAGGCGATGTGCTGGCAGTCGTCGGTCGGCGTGTACCAGCTGGTGGGGCTGGTGCCGGCCGCGACCTCGTGACCGTTCCAGCTCGGAACATTGGGCAGCCAGGTGAACGCATCGTCCCCCTTGTAGCGGAAGAACGCCTCGTGGATCTTGCCGTCGGTGCCGACGTAGGCGATGTGCTGGCAGTCGTCGGTCAGCGTGTACCAGCTCGTCGGACTCGTGCCGGCCGCGACCTCATGACCGTTCCAGCTCGGAACATTGTGCAGCCAGGTGAACGCTCGCTGCTCGATGTCGTAGTCGTAGCCCAGGGCACGGTGATCGAGTACATGGGCAGGAGTGCGATCGGGCCACTCCATCATGGCGTCATTCACGCCTACACCCGGACGGCTGGCGACAAATGGTGCGTCGCGGTGCTTCATCTGCCACCGGACCCACAGCATATCGATCCAGGCGTGGTGCATGAAGAATATCGGATCACCGGGAGAAGAGCTCCCAGCCATGACGCCGCCGACCCACCGGTGCGGTGGATTGTGGATGTCGCCTTCCAGTTCCGGCCAGAATTCCTCATAGCTGTCCCGTTGCTGATTCGCCTCGACCTGAGCCTGGGTCGGCAGTGTGTCCGACCCTAACGCTCGGTTGAGGCGCCACGGCTGGTCGAACTGGCCGAGGAAGTCCGGATCCCACAGTGGGTCCGACGGACTTCTGTCGACGGTGGAGTCCCAATAGGGGATCGAAACGCTAGGGTCGAACGTTTGAAGTGCCACCTCGAAGCGGCGGACGAACTCGCGGTGCCACGGCAAGAAGTGTGAGGTTTCATGGATGCCCATGTTCTGGTGGGCCGCGTGCACTCTCGCGAAGTCGTCAATAACCCCATTGGTCTTCACATGGTGCAGCGCCTGGACGAAGCGGTTGCGCTCGTCGTCGGTGAGGCGCCGGTAGTTCTTGCGGGTTCCCATGGCCGCCTCCTACCCGACCCTGCCGCGCCGGACCTTGGCGGCCTCCGCCTCGTAATCGATCCGCCTCTCGGCGAGATCGAACAGGTCGTCGGTCCAGTCGTAGGCGTAATCGTGCATGAAATACCGCCCGCTCGGCATTCGGCCGTACCTGACCGGCTCACCGTCGATGCGCAGTTCGAGTCCCTCTTCGTGGACAGCATCCAACTCTTCGCGACTAGCCAACTCGATTCGATGGCCCTTGTAGTCACGGCTCTCAGACCCCATACCCGACACCCCCTGTACCGGTTATCGTCCGCTCTTCCAACGAATCATCCGACCAACTGTGATCCGCCCCCATTGCGGACAGTGATTGAGGAGACACTACCGCGCAATATGGCATGACGGAAGGCAATTTATTGGTGACTCGTTGAGGACAAAATGACATGGATGAAGTTACACGGCACTTCACCGGACAATGTCAGCCATAACGGCGATGCGGCCCGCGAAAAGCGGTGCAATTCTGCAGCGCCGCTTTGCAAATGTTCGAGGGGTGACCGACGTGGCGGGCGTGGACATCTCCAGGTGCCGGGGTCGGACGGACCGGCAAGCAGAACCGCCCGGGCTCCTGGACCAGTGGCCTGCCTGCCACGGCATTTCGGAGGCCAACGCCTTTCCGCCAACGCGAATCATCGAGAGACCGCCCCGCACAACCGAACTGATTCGCCTGGTCCGCCTGTCCAGCCCACACCTGGACGCCGGCTCACGTCATCCAGTTGCCGTTCAAGACCCCCCAGCCGCATCTTCTTGCTACGACGCCTGCAACGGATCGTGGGGCGGGTTGGTGAGTCGCCTGTCCAGCCACACGGGGAGGGCTGGACAGGCGAGCCAGGCGGGAGGATCCGATGGCAGCGATACCGGCAGCGCCTCATCAATTCCCGATTCCTCCCGGCTGACCTATCGCGTCAGGAGATCGAAGCGTTTCGGCGTACCGGTGTCGAATAGGTAACGGTGACCAGCGGCGGCGCTCCGGTCGGAGTTGGCCGAGCGCACTTGATGATGCGAGATCGGCCCCGGGGCATTGAAAGACCCGGCCGCGTGGGGGGTAGAGGCGGCGACCGGGTCTTCTACTTGCCGACCCTGAACATGCAGCTCAGGGCAACAATTCGGTACCCGGAACTGGAGATCTGCATGCGGATAGTCACCAACAGCACCGTGTCGCACCGGTGGAACGTCGCTTGGCCTCGGGCAGACGGTGCCGCAGTACGGCGGAACTGGCCTTGGCTTGCCCCGTTGTGAAGACGCGCGATCTGCGGTGAACCGATCTCGCCCGGACCCGAACGCCGGCCAGGCGGTTGAGCGGTCCCGACGCTGGCTTCTCAACGCCGAGACCTCGGCTACGGGGTCTCGAACAGCCAGCCCTGGAGCCGCAGCGGGACGGTGCCCATCGGTGCTCGGCAGTACACATCCGGACGCGGTCCGCGCAGAGTCGTTCAATCTTGTTCCGATCCTCCTCGGCCCCGACATTGAGCGCTAAGAGTGGCCGGTGGGAGTAGCGTGGAGTTGCCGGCGGTTTCTCGCCTCAGCGGTCAGCTGAGGCATCTTCGGTTCAACACCTCCCAGTCCCACCACCAAGGTGGAGGGGCTGAGATCGGACCGACGTCGTGGAGCTGCCGGAACTCATCACTGTCATGGATCGGGTCGCTTTGTCGCTGCGGTATCCGATGGACGTCGAGGAGACCCTCCAGGGGATCACCGCGGCGGTCGTCGTGGCCACCTCGGGCGTCGATCACGCGAGCATTTCCGTCACGAGCAGCGATGGCAAGATCCAGACCCTGGCTCCTACTGACGACGTCGCGGTTCGATGCGACGAGCTGCAGTACGAGCTCGGCGAGGGCCCGTGCCTGGAGGCCGTGCTGGAGGAGCACGTCGTTCAAGTCGATGACGTCAGCTCGGACCTGCGGTGGCCGATGTACGGGCCTCGTGCCGCCGGCGAACTGGGCATCGGCTCTCAACTGGCGTTCCAGTTCGCCGCGGAACCGCACGTGCGCGGTGGATTCAACCTGTACTCCGAACAGCCGCACAGCATCGGTATCGAGGACCGCCAGTTGGCGATGCTGTTCGCGAGCCTTGCCGCGGCCGCGCTGGGCTGGAGCCGTCAAGACGACACGTTGAACAAGGCGCTGGAGACCCGCAACGGCATCGGCCAAGCGGTCGGTATCGTGATGGAGCGCTACCAGCTCGACCCCGAGCGCGCCTTCGCGTTCCTGGTCCGAACCTCACAAGCCGGCAACATCAAACTGCACGACGTCGCAGCCGGCGTCGTCGCCGATGTCGTCGCCAAGGCTCGATAGGAGCCCGCCTTCACCACCGGGAATCGTTCGCTCGAGGTCGGTCCCAGCGGCCGCATTCGGGCTACGGGAGCCGATCGCGAAGGTCCGTCGAACTGGCTGGCTGCCCGTCAGCCATCGGCAGGCTGAATTGGATGAGTTCATCCGAGCGATCGATGCAGTTGGCAATCTTCACGCTACGTCCGTGGCCTGCTTGGCCGGCTGGATTGCCGGTTGGGGGATCTGGCCTCCGCGGAGGTAGTTCGAGTAGGCGGAGTCGCGGTGGGGGTGCTGGGTGTAGATCGTGGGGATGAAACGTCCTTCGAGGTCGTCCCAGGTCGAGTCGGGCAGTCGCCAGATCCGGTGCGTCAGGCGACCGGCGCGCCCGGTGTGTGGTGAGTGCGGATGTGCACGAGTCGGTGCGACTTGTTCAGCGGCGGATAGTTGCTCCGCCACCTTGTCGAGGAGCGCAGGAGTGAGTTTCGCGTTGAGCAGTTGGACATACCTGGCCTCGAGCTGTTCGTGCTCGGCTAGCAGCCGATCGATTTCCCGCCAGACGTCGCTGTGCCGGAGATGCTGCGCCCGGCCGTCGCCGTACTGGCGGGCCTTGAGGAATCGCAGCGCGGTTTCCAGTTGCCGGACCTGATGGACGTACGCCGCGACGTGGCGACGACCGCCGGGAAGGCGCCGCACATGCGGCAACAACACGTCTCCGGCCGCGGCGAGGTGTTGCGCGGTGATCGCGTAGAACCAGTCGGTCTCATGCCGCCTGTCACTCCGGCCGGCTTCCGGAGCGTGGGCCGGGGCAGCGAGTGCCCGTCCGCCGGTATGGCTGCGATCCAGCGCCAGTTCAAGCATCGACTTCGTCATCCCGGCCACCTCCTGAAGGTTGTCCAACACCACTGGTTCGAATCAGCCGCCGTACCGGATGGGTAGGCCCGTCGGGCTAGCTGCAGTTGTTGGTTGGGCTGCCGCCGGCGATGCCGGACCTCACCCACGTGTCGTTCAGTTTCCGGGTACTGGGTGCGCTCGGGCGCTGGAACCCGGCACAGGACGTGACTCCGATGATGTACTACCTGACCGGCGTCGCGACCGAACAGTCGGCCATTCTCGCGTACAACAAGCTTCACCTTGGCTGCTGGAAATGGCTGGTCAGAACGCTGCGGCGGCAGACCTTCGAGCCGGTCGGCGCCTATACCAAGAAGCAGTGGGCGGAGTGCGGTGCAGTCATGCACAACCTCGGCATCACGATCGATGGCGAACGGGGATCACCCGGTACGCCGAGCAGATCGGTCGGCTGGAACTCGAGTTGCTCTGGGCCCAACGGCAAGGCCTGCGCGTGCCCACCTACGTGCTGGACTCGCTGCGGACCGCCGCCCGTCTGAACGCCGCCGATCGCTGACCATGACTAAATGCGTTGTAGCCGTGCGACCTCATCACGACTTACCCGCCATGCGTCGCGGCCGGCATCGGTCAACTCGAAATTGCCAACCTTGGGTAGTTCGGTGAAAGTGACAGCGTCACCGGCTCGATGAGCCGCGTCTCGGTAGCGTTGGCTCTGCCCGAGCGGGTTTCTCTGGCGGCGGAGGATGGGTCTGGCGGCTGGAAGCCGAGCTCGTCTTCCGGATGAGTGGTGGGCTGCAGGTGAGCATGGGGAGGCAGTCGCAGATGGCTGCAATGGAGCTGGCGATGACAGATTTCACCGAACTGCATGGCCTGCCAGGGACTGGGCATCTCAGTCCGGTCGAGGGCTCCCGACAGCGACTCCTGCTCGACTGGCTCACCGGAGCCAGTCGAGCATGCGGGCGGTCCAGTCGCTCAGTGTGTCTCGGCGTCTGGTGGGGGCGAGATGGTCGGAAGTTCCGCGACTCGGAGCCGGGCGCTGCCGTACGGCTTCAGTGGCAGATCCAGGACCGGCATCGTGGTGACCACCGGGCTCGGCGGTGGGGGAGCCGCGGAGGCCTCGCGCAGCGTCCAGTCGCGGATCATGGCCCCGCGGGCGCGGATCACCACCGGCGCCGCCTCCGCGTCGAACGGTACGTCCGATACTGGGCGGCGCTCGACCGGCCAGGAGTCGACGCCGCCGCCCGGCTCGTCAAGCCAGAGGCCGCAGTTCCACACTTTCCGCGGGGTGAGCTCCCACTCGCCCAGGCCGGCGTGGTCCGGCACGGGCCGCCAGATCTCCTCGATCGCGTGGACCATGACCAGCGGTCCCAGGCGGAGGCCGACCGCGCCGGACTCTCGAGGCACGGTCCGCAGCTGCATCGGCAGGGTCAGTTCGACGGTGTCGCTGTCGTGCCAGGTCCGCTGGATCGTGACGTAGCCGTCCCCGCCGGGCGCCACGGCCACTTGCTCGCCCGCGACCATGAGGGCGGCGCTGTCGCACCAGGCCGGAATGCGGAGCCGGACGGCGAAGTCGTGTGGCTCGTCCAACGACACGGTGATCCGGATCGTCTCGTCGAACGGGTAGCTCGTGTCGACGTCCAAGCGAACAGCATGCCCCGCGATGTCCGCGTCGACCGTGCAGGGACCGTACGCCACCGCGGTCAGCGCCTCGTCCGGTCCACTCATCCACAGCGCGCGGACGAGCTTCGGCCAGCCCTGGTGCAGGTTCGCCGTACAGCAGCCGAAGTGTGGTTCCAGCCCGAACACGTTGGCGTCCGGACCGCTGAAGCTCCAGTCGCGCTGGGCGAAGCTGACCAGGACTTGGTTGGCCTGCTGGTGGTACTGGTGCGCGAGCATCCGCGGATCGTTGCTGGCAGCAAGCAGGTTGTAGGCCATCTGCTCCAGCAGGTCACCGTGGCGACCGTCGCCGAAGACGCGCGCCAGCTGCTCGAGCGTGAACATGAGCTCGACCACCTGACACGTCTCCACGCCGTGGTGGGCCTCCGGCCCACCGAGCCACTCGTCGCCGGAGAACATCCCGTGTACCTGGCCGTGCAGCCGGCTGAGGTTCTGCCACATCCGCGCCGTGTCGGTGGCATGACGGTCCTCGCCGTCGACGAGGTACGCCGCCGCCGGGGTCTTGAGCCCCATCGCGACGTTGGGTCCGTGGGTCAAATGGCGGAAGTACGGCGTGACGCCGGCCGGCAGCTCCTCGGTGAGGAAGCGAGTCCAGTCGTGTGTCTGGGACAGCACGGTCCGGGCCAGGTCGACCAGCCAGTCCTCGCCCGTTCGGTCGTACAGCCACATGATGGACAGCACGTTGTCGGCGCCGCGGGCCTCGCCCCAGCTGCTCAGCGGGCGCTCGGGCAGGGCTTGGCGCTGGTGTTCGAAGTACCGCCGCAGGAACGGCGCCACCCGCTCGTCGCCGGTGGCGTCGGCGTACTGCGTGAGCACCTTGAGCGCGACCATCCGCGGCCACCAGTCCAGGTTGTGCGTCGGCCCGAACTGCCCGTCGGCGCGCTGGCTGCCGAGAATCGCCTCGATCCATTTCTGCGCTTTGGTTTGCAGGTCGGCGTCGTCGAGGACGTAGGCCAGCGGGACCAGGCCGTCCAGGTAGTACGGGCCGCGTTCCCAGGACTCGCCGTCACCGCCCAGCCAGCCGCTGTCGGGTCCTACCTCGGGCCAGATCTCCTCCAGCCGGCCGGTCTGGCCGGCAGCCTGCAGGCGAAGCTGCTTGAGGAGCCAGCCTCGGGGCCGGACGGCGCCGAGTGGGAGTTCGTGGAGCTGGGCGTGACTGGTGCTCATAAGCGTCCTTCGAAGTCGAGTGGCCAGGTCATCCGCGCAGGGCCCCGTTCACGAGGCCGGAGACGTAGTAGCGCTGTAGCAGTAGGTACACGAGCAGCACCGGGGCGACGGCCAGGACGACGCCAGCCTGCAGCGCGCCGTAGTCCACCACGCCGTACGCGCCGGACTGCAGGCTGACGAGCATGACCGGGAGGGTGTACCGCTCGCCGTCGTTGAGGAAGATCAGCGGCGCGAGGAACTCGTTCCACGAGGCGATGAACGAGAACAGCGCCACAGTGACGATGCCGGGCGAGACGAGTCGCAACGAGACGTGCCGGAGCGCCTGCAGGTCGCTGCAGCCGTCCACCAGCGCCGCCTCCTCGAGCTCGCGCGGAATCGACTCGAAGCTGTTGCGCATCAGGAAGACGCCGAACGGCAGCTGGAACATCACCAGCACGAGCGCGAGCCCGATCACGGTGTTCGTCAGGCCGAACCAGCCGAGCACGATGTACAGCGGCAACAGGATCGTTGCGTAGGGCACCATCAGGATCAGCAGGGTGGAGCCGAACAGCAGGCGCTTGCCGAGGAACTCGTAGCGGGCGAAGCCGTAGCCGGCCAGGACCGTGACCACAGCGGTGCCTGCGACGACCAGCACGCACACCACCGCGCTGTTCAGCAGGTACACGCCGATGCCCTCGCCGTACGTCGCGAGCTGGCGGTAGTTGCCGACCGAGAACGACTTCGGGAGCCAGGTCGGTGGCTGCTGGTTGGCTTCCTCGGGCGACTTGATCGAGTTGAGCGCCACCCAGATCAGCGGCACCAGGAAGATCGCGGCCAGGATCCCGCTGACCAGGTGATAGCTCGTCCCGGCCAGGGCGGCGCGGCGCCGTACCAGCGGGGGTCGCCGAGGCGGGGTCAGGGCTGTCATCGTCAGTCGTCCTTCGGCCGGAGGAACTTCAGCTGTACGGCGTTGAGGATCACCAGCGCTACCAGCAGCACCACCGACAGCGCTGCCGCCTTGCCGAGGTCGAACTCCTGGAAGGCGGTGTTGTAGACGGCGAACATCACCGTGATCGTGCTGTTGTCGGGGCCGCCTTTGGTGAGCACGAGGAACTGGTCGAACGCCAGCAGCGAGCCGGTGATCGACAGGATCAGCAGCAGAGCGAGAGTCGGCCGCAGGTACGGCAGCGTGATGTACCGGAGCCGCTGCCAGGTGGAGGCGCCGTCCACGCGGGCTGCCTCGTGCAACTCGGCAGGAATCGACTGCAGACCGACGAGCAGGACCAGCACCTGGAAGCCGATGAACTTCCACACGACCAGCGAGAGCACGGTGAACAGTGCCTTGCCGGGCGTGTCGGGGAATCCCCAGGGTCCGTCGGTCAGGCCGAGGCGCTGAAGGACGTCGTTCGCGATGCCGTTCTGGTCGTTGACCGAGGCGAACCAGATCAGCGCGGCCGCCGCCGTACCGACCACGTAGGGCAGGAAGAACGCCGTCCGGTAGAAGCGGGCGCCCCGGCGGGGCGAGGCCGCGACGGCCACCAGCACGAAGGAGACCGCGAAGATCACCACCGTCGCCAGCACGGTGTAGAGCAGTGTGAACCGGATGGCGCCGGTGAACAGTTCGTTCGACGCGATGTCGGCGTAGTTCTCCACCCCGTTGGGCTGCGGCGTGCCGAGCAGCGGCCAGTCGTGGAAGGACATGAAGATCAGCACGCCGAGCGGGACGAGGAAGATGACTGCGACGACTACGGCCAGCGGCGCGACGAACAGCATCCCGGTAGCCGGCCTCCGGATACGACGCCGGCCGGGGCGGCGCCGATCGCGGCCGGCAGTGTCCGTGCGGGGTTGCAGGGAGGTGAGGGTGGCCATCTGCGCGATCCTCCGCCGACCTCAGTCGGCCTCGTCGATGATTTTCTGGATCTTCTGCTGGGCGTCGGGCAGTGCGGCGGAGTTGCCGTTGAAGATGTGACCCCGCAGGCCCGCGAGCCAGGGACCGTTCGCGTTGTTGAAGATCTCCCCGTACGGCAGCGTGGCGGGCGTGTAGCCGTTCTTCAGTCCCTTGATCGCGGCGACCCGGGCCGGGTCCTTGGCCGTGTACTGGTTTTCCGCGAGGTCGAAGCGGGGCGTGAGGAAGCCGTTCTTCGCCCAGACCTCGAGCTGCGGCTCGTCGGTCAGCGACCAGGTGAGGAAGTCCAGCGCCTGCTCCGGATGCTTCGACGTGCTGGTCACCCCGACGACGTCACCGCCGACGAAGGTCGACGTGGCCCCGCCGTTCGGCGCGGTGAAGGGTGCCACGCCCCACGTGAACTTCGCCCCCTTCGCCAGGGCCAGGAAGTTGAACGTGCCGACCGGGATCATGCCGATCTGGCCGGCGTTGAACGCCGCGGTCCAGGTGGCGCCGTCGTCGGTCTTCGCGCCGGACGGCACGATGCCCTCGGCGTACAAGCGGCGGTACAGGTCCGCGGTTGCGGTGAGCGCAGGGCTGTCGATCTGCGCTTTCTTGCCGTCCTCGGCCACCGGCGGCGTACCGGCGGCGGCCGTGAACGGCATCAGCGTGTACGCCAAGCACCCGGCGCAGTTTCCGGCGAAGTAGAAGCCGTACGTCTTGCCGCCGAGGCCGCGGATCGCCTTGGCGTAGCGGTACATCTCGTCGAAGTTCGCCGGCGGCTTCTCCGGGTCCAGCCCGGCCTTCGTGAACAGATCCTTGTTGTAGATCAGCAGCGAGGAGTCGACCAGCAGCGGCAGGCCGTAGACCTTCCCATCGCGGGTGACGACCTTTTGGTGTGCCTGCGCGAGGTTGTCCTTGAACGGGAGATCCTCCGCCTTGTCGGTGATGTCGCGGTACAGACCCTGGTCGACGTAGTTCGGCGAGTAGACCACGTCGGAGGCCAGGATGTCGGGCAACGACCGCGCCCCGGCGGCGGCGCCGACCTTCTGCTGGAACGACTCGCCGGGGATGACGGTGAGCTTGATCTTGTTCTGGTGCGTGCGGTTGTAGAGGTCGACCAGCTTCTGCACGGGTTCGCCCTCGGTGTGCCGCACCCACATGGTGAGCTGCGTGCCGTTGTCGGGCCCTTCTCCGGAACCGCTCGATCCGGACGGCCCGCCGCAGGCGGCGAGGACCAGTGCGGCGGCCGCCGCTACGGCGGCGCGCCAAGGCACGGTGTGGGACATGGAACTTCTCCGTTCTCGTTCGCCGGCCGGCTGCCTGTCGGGGCGAGTGGGCTCAATGAACCCCGCTGCGGAAATTTCGGCTATCGGTTTCCGCAGGCTAGAACCCTGCAGTTGTAGGCGTCAAGAGCTCCGAGCGAGGATGCACAGCGGAAATGGACGGAAATGTTTCCGGCAGCGTAAGATGCCGCTGTCACCCGAGGTGGAAGTGAGGTGGGCATGGCCGCCAACCGGCAGCGGTCCGTCACGGTCTCCGACGTCGCGCAGCGCGCGGGCGTCTCGCCGGGGACGGTCTCGAAGGCACTGAACGGTCGCGGTCAGCTGGCGAGCGCGACGCGGGACCGGGTGCTGGCGGCCGCCGAGGAGCTCGGCTTCGTCCCGAACCTGACCGCCCGCAGCCTGTCGTCCGGGCGAACCTATCTGGTCGGCATCCTGACCACCGACAGCATCGGCCGGTTCACCATCCCGATCCTGACCGGAGCCGAGGACGTGCTGGGTCCCGGCCAGCTCGGCATGCTGCTGTGCGAGAGCCGCGGCGATGCGATCCGCGAGCAGCACTATGTGCGCAGCCTGCTGAACCGCCGCGTCGACGGCATCATCGTGACCGGCCGCAACAGCACGGTCCGCCCGTCACTGGGCCGCGACCTCGGCATCCCGGTGATCTACGCGCTGGTCGAGTCGGACGATCCGGGGGACCTCTCGGTGCTGCACGACGACCGGGATGGCGCCGCGCTCGCCGTACGGCATCTGGTCGAGACCGGTCGACGCCGGATCGCGCACATCACCGGCCCGATCCGGCACGCCGCCGTACGGCGGCGGCTGGCGGGTGTGGAGGACGCCCTG
The DNA here is from genome assembly GCF_050943845.1 of Kribbella sp. CA-294648. Taxonomy (NCBI): domain Bacteria; kingdom Bacillati; phylum Actinomycetota; class Actinomycetes; order Propionibacteriales; family Kribbellaceae; genus Kribbella; species Kribbella sp. CA-294648. Next base: position 5,754,334 of record NZ_CP191981.1, on the reverse strand, counting down.
ACCGCCGAAGGGCTGACTCTCGCCGGCGAGCCGCTGTACGGCGAGTGGAGTGAGCGGTGGGGCCGGGAGGCCGCGCTGCGGCTGGCACGTGGCGGACACGAGTTCGACGGTGTCTTCTGCGCGTCCGACCAGATCGCCCGCGGCCTGCTCGAGGGCTTCCGCGAGGTGGGCGTCCGCGTGCCGGAGGACGTCGGCGTGGTCGGCATGGACAACTGGGACGTGATGGCCGAGTCCGCCCGGCCGCCCTTGACCACGGTCGATCTCAACCTGGCCGGCCTCGGCCGGAAGGCGGCCGAGTTCCTCGTCGCCGCCATCGACGGCGACCCGTTCCCGGCCGGCCCCCACCTCACCACCAGTCACCTGGTGAAGCGCCACTCCACCGAGCTCCTCTGATCAGGGCGTCGGCCGCGACCTGGACCGCGTCGGTAGAGGGCTTAGGGGATCAGGACGGCAGTTTCCGGCTGGCGACGAGTTGGGCGGCGACGTCGCGGAGTTTGGTGTTGGTGTCCTGGGAGTGGCGTTTGAGTACTTCGAAAGCTCGGTCGGCGGCGAGGTCGAAGCGTTCCATCAGGATGCCCATTGTCTGAAACCGTCAGGTTCGGTGCTGTAGGGGCCGAGCACGCCGACAGTGCCTTCAGCTGTGGTCAGCGGCACGTCCAGGACGCTGCGTACACCGAGGGACAGCACCTTTGCTGCCCAGTCCGGCCAGCGTGTGCCGTCGCGGTGTCGCGGATCAGGAGGGGGACATGTTCCCGCATCGATGCGACCAGCGGCCCGTCGCCGGCGGCCATCTGGAACTGGTAGATCTGGGCGACCACAGAGTCGGTGGCCGCCGGCACCTCGGGGCGATTGCCGCTGACAGCAAGCGCTACCCCGACGTGGGAGCAGCCCAAGGCGTCCAGGGCGAACTCGACCACTCCCTCCACGGTCTCCTCGACTCCGTCGAAGTCGTACAGCTCGACCGCAAGCTGGGCGAAGATGGCGGCAGGCTCGTTGCCTGCACTGTCAAGGCCGGGCCTGACCGACTCCGTCGCCAGTGTGGTCGGAGCCTTCGAATCGCCGTGGCGCCTTCTCGCCGCCGCATGCTACGTGCCGTTGATGATCGGCCAGTGGCGCTGGCCGGGCAAGCTGCGTCGTCGGATCCAGGAACTGGCTGAGACTGGCGAGCCACCCAGTACTACGACACCCGACGATTGACGGCAGCCAATGGCGAGTAACCGGTTGCTTCGTCTTTCAGGCGAGACAGGCTGTCGGCGAGTTCGGTAGTGCCCAGGTTCAAGACCATGACTGGCAGTGTTGGGCGTCAGCACGTAGTACGGACAGGGTCAGGTTGCAGGGTTGGCGGCGCCGCGCCGATGAAGCGGTACGTGCTGGAGAACCTCGATCGCGTAGTACCGGCCGCGGGGTCAATCGGCGGCCGGCGTGGCGCGGGTGGTCGTGGGCCTGGGATGGGTGGATCCGATGATGATGATCGCTGCGGTGAACGGGATGATGCCGAGGGCGATCGTTTCTGGCAGGAAGCCGCCCGGTGTGAAGGAGATCGAGCTGCCTTGTTCGGGGGAGAGCAAGAGTTGGGCGACAGTCTGGAAGGAGACGTGGAGACCTACCCCGGTCCAGATCGTGCCGGTGATGCTGCGGATGTAGCCGAGGGCGAGGCCGACCGCCAGGAACCGTAGCGACTCGGCCGGACCGTTGTAGCCTCGCAGCGCCAACGCGGCTGTCATGAAGAGAATGGCCTGGACCCCGATTGCCTGAGCAGTGTCGAGGCGTTCGGCCAGGTTGGTTTGGATGTAGCCGCGGAAGGCGAGTTCCTCCGGGAGTGCTTCGAGCGCGAAGACGAGTGCCATCTGCAGCAGGATCGTGAGTAGTAGCTGTGGCAGGGGGACGTGAAGGGTGAACTTGGTGGTGCCCAGTGCGGCCAGGGCGCCGAGCGTTGCCATCGCCGGCAACAGCCAGGCCGCGTACCCGAGTGCGAACGAGCGCCCAGTAAACGGAGAAGCGCCGATGTGGGAGGCCGGCCGGCAGTCCAGGAAGCGGACGGTGAGCAACACTATGCCGGTCACCGCCGAGCCCGCGGCGACCGCGGTGATGGCATGAGCGGTCCGGCTGTACTCGGCGTCGGGGCTGAGCCAGCCATTGAGCCACCGATATGCCACGAAGAGCACCACTGTGGATGACACCAGCACCCACGCCACCCGGAGCAGCATCTTCATCAACCCATGATGGAGCCCTGCAGGGTTACTGTCTGGACGCCGGCGAGTGGTCCGCGAGCGCTGGCGGCAAGGACAGCCCGGAGGCTCCCCAGCGCCGGCGAGCGTCGCAAGGCCCGAGACCGGCAAGCGCAGTACGACGCCGGGCGAGATCCAGGCGGAGTACATCGGCTTCGGCGGTGATCTCGGTGGAACCGAGAGGGCGGATGACGCGGGCGCACACCGAGCCGGTCGGCCCACCGGTCACGGTGGCCCACTCCTCTGCAGATGGAGGCTGCCGGTCTGACTGTCGCGACGTGCGGCTGGTGGGTGTGTCAGCGCAGCATGCTGTTGTCGTGGAGGGCTGACAGGCGGGCTTTGACGCTCAGTAGGGATTCGATGATGAAGTCTTCCCGTGCCTTGTCGAGGCGGCTGATCGGGACGGCGACGCTGAGCGCGTCGACCGAGGCGCGGGAGAAGGGCAGGGCGACGCCGAAGCAGCGGACGCCCAGGCAGGATTCCTCGCTCTCTTCCGCGTAGCCGACCTGCTTGGCCTTCTCGATGATCGCGAGCAGAGTGCCCCGGTCCGTGGTGGCGTGCGAGGTCAGGGGCTCGATCTTGGCGGGAATGAGCGCGTCGCGGACATCTTCCGGCTGCTCCGCGAGCATCGCCCGGCCGAGGGACGTGGCGTAGGCGGGCAGGCGGCGACCGACGGCCGAGTGCATGCGCAGCGGGTGCTTGGACTCGCGCTTGGCGGTGTAGATGACGTCCGGACCCTCCAGGCGCCCCAGGTGCACGGTCTCTTCGGTGGCCGCCGCGATCTCGTCCATGACGGCGGACGCCTGGGCGAGGACCGGGTCCCCGTCGAGATACGCCGAGCTGACCGTCAGGGTGTGGATCCCCAGCCGGTAGACGCTGCCGGTCTGGTCGGTGTCCAGCCAGCCTCGGATGCACATGGTGCGCAGGAGCGCGTGCAGGCTGCTCTTCGGGATGCCCAGGCGGTTGGCCAGCTGCAACTGCGTGCCCGGTCCCCGAGCGGCGATGTCTTCGAGGACGTCGAGGACCCTCGCGGCGGACTTGACCTGCCCGGTGGTGGAGCTGCCGTTCCCCGTGTTCTCGCTGACCACCGAGACCTCCCGATCATTGTTGCGCGGTGTGCTCGCGTCAGTACGACTCTACACCACCGTCCACATATATGGACTAACTTCGCGCTCTTGACCTGTGATCGGAGCCACAGGTACGTTCTAGCGAATTCACGTAGCAGAACGTGGTTCAGATAGCGAGGAGCTCGCGTTGATCGAAGTCAGATACTCCGCATCCCAGTCCAACGTTGAAACGGCGACGACCGCGGACCTGCGGGAGAACTTCCTCGTGCAGAACCTGTTTCGCCCGGGCGAGGTGCACGGCGTGTACACGCACGACGACCGGCTGGTCGTCGGCGGAGCGGTTCCCGGTACCGGTCAGCTCGAACTGCCGGCCTGGGACGTACTCGGCACTACCTCCCACCTCGAACGCCGCGAGCTCGGCATCGTCAACGTCGGGCAGTCCGGGCACGTGCTCGTCGACGACGAGAAGTTCGAACTGGAGCACTTGGACGGACTGTTCGTCGGTCGCGGTAGTGAGGTCGTCTTCGCCGGTGCCGACGCCGCGTTCTACTTCGTCTCCGCTCCGGCGCACGCCACCTACCCCACCACCGCACTCAGCCACCCGGCGATCGAGCCGGTCGCACTGGGCTCGGCACAAGGCGCCAACGAGCGCAGCCTCTACCGGTACGCGTGGGGTCAGGAGCTCAAGACGTCGGTGCTCCAGTTCGGCGTGACCGTCATCGCCGAGGGCTCAGTGTGGAATACCTTCCCGCCCCACCTGCACGACCGGCGTACCGAGGTCTACCTGTACGTCGATCTGGACGAGAACGACCGGATCTTCCACTTCTTGGGCCGGCCCGGTGCGACCCGTCACCTGGTGATGCGGAACCGGGAGGCCGTCATCTCGCCACCGTGGTCGATTCACTCCGGCGCCAGTACCGGCTCGTACGCCTTCGTCTGGGCGATGGCCGGCGAGAACAACACCTACGCCGATCTGAGCCCGGTAGCGCTGGAGGACCTGTGACCACACAGACAGCCTCCGACGTTCGCTCGCCCTTCGACCTGCACGGCCGCTGCGCCGTGGTGACCGGCGCCGGTCGTGGCCTCGGCCAAGCGGTCGCTCTCGGACTGGCCCAGGCCGGAGCCGACCTGGTCCTCCTGGGCCGGCCCGGAAGCCAGTCGGCCACCCGGGACCAGGTGGCCGACCTCGGCCGTGACGTCGAGGTGGTCGACCTGGATGTCAGTGACCACGACGCGGTCGAGCGGGTTGGAGCCGAGGTGACCGCCAACCGCCAGGTCGACATCCTGGTCAACAACGCCGGGATCATCGACCGGGTCGACTCGCTGGCCGTGAACCACGAGTCCTGGCATCGCGTGGTCGACACCAATCTGACCGGACTGTTCTTTCTCTGCCAGCAGTTCGGGCGCCCGATGGCCGAGCGCGGGCACGGCAAGATCGTCAGCATCGCGAGCCTGCTGTCCTTCCAGGGCGGGATCCGGGTCGCGTCGTACGCCGCCAGCAAGCACGGCGTCGCCGGGATCACCAAGGCGCTGGCGAACGAGTGGGGCCCGCTCGGCGTACAGGTCAACGCCATCGCGCCGGGCTACATCGCCACCGACAACACGACGGCGCTGCGGGAGGACCCGGACCGTTCCCGTTCCATCCTCGAGCGCATCCCGGCCGGCCGCTGGGGCGTCGCCGGCGACATCGCCGGATCGGTCGTTTTCCTGAGTTCCGCCGCCGCCGACTACGTCAACGGCCACGTCCTCGTCGTCGACGGGGGCTGGATGGCCCGCTGAGGCCGGCCTTCCACCAGTCAGTGCCATCCCGCCGGAGCCCCGGCACGAAGAAATCGAGGAACGTCCATGAAGTTCACCTCTCGTCCCGCCGCTGCCCTGATCTGTCTGTCGCTGGCGGCCGTCACGGTCACGGGCTGCACCGAGGAGGCCGGCTCAGGCGGCAACAACACCGCCGCGGACGCGGGCAAGTGCCAACCATCCGACGTCAAGCTGGTGGGTCAGGTCCGCAACGAGTCCAACCCCTACGAGGCCGCCTGGCTGGCCGGTGGCGACACCTTCGCCAAGTCGGTCGGTCTCAGCCAGGAGCGGTTGACCTACGGCGGCGACTCCACCAAGCAGCAGGAGCAGATCAGCCAGGTGCTGGCCGGCGACACCAAGTGCCTGGTCCTGAACGTGCTCCCCAACGGCGACTCCGACACCACGCCGATCGTCAAGGGCGCCGACAAGGCCGGGGCCTACCTGGTCACCCAGTGGAACAAGCCGGCCGACCTCAAGCCCACCGACTACGACAAGTGGCTCAGCCACATCACCTACAACGGCATCGAGTCGGGACAGCAGATCGGTGACGCGCTCGCCACCGCGATCGGCGGCTCGGGCGGCATCATCGCGCTGCAGGGCGTCCTCGACACGGCCGCTGCCAAGGACCGGTACGCCGGTCTCCAGACGTCGCTCAAGAAGAACACCGGGATGAAGTTGCTCGACCAGCAGGCCGCCAACTTCTCCCGGGCCGAGGCGCTCGCGGTGACCAAGACGCTGCTGACCAAGCACGGCGACAAGATCAAGGGCATCTGGGCCGCCAACGACGACATGGCGCTCGGCGCACTGGAGGCGCTCCAGCAGGCCGGCCGGGCCGGCCAGGTGGCGGTGGTCGGTATCGACGCAGTGCCGGACGCGCTCACCGCGGTCAAGAACGGTTCGATGACCGCCACCGTCTCCAGCGACGGCCCGTGGCAGGGCGGGATCGGCCTGGCCATCGGCTACTGCGTCGCCACCGGTGAGCTGAAGGTGGCCGACATCGCCGCCGAGAACCGCGCCTTCTTCGCCAAGCAGTTCCTGATCACCAAGGACAACGTCGGCGACTTCCTGCAGCCGAAGACGGACCCGGCCGACTTCAAGTGCGCCAACGTCTTCAACCGCGTGGCTGGTTCCCTGTCGTGACCCTGACAACGCGGGTCGCGCCGGCGTCTCGCCCTCAGCCTCGGCGAGGCATGTCGTTGCGGGACGCCGGCCCGCCGGCCGCCCTGGTCGTCATCTTCCTGGTGTTCTCAGGCCTGAGCTCGCAGTTCCGCAGCATCGACAACGTCCAGAACATCCTGGACGCCGCGGCGGTGCTCGCCGTCGTCACCTGCGGCATCACGTTCGTGCTGATGATGGGGTCGATCGACCTCTCGGCGGCCGGCGTGATGGGGGCCTCGGCCCTGACCGTCTCGCTCCTGGTGGCGAACAACCGCAACGACAACGATCTGGGCATCCTCGCGGTCGGCGTCGCAGTACTGGTGGGGGCCGGGTTCGGCTGTGTGAGCGGGCTGGCCCTGGTGTTCCTGAAGGTGCCGTCGTTCATGGCGACGCTGGGGATGTCGGCGGTCGGGCTCGGGGTCGCGACGCTGATGTTCGCCGGCGTTCAGCCGAACATCTCCGACACCATGCTCAAGGGCTGGGCGATCGACCGGTTCCTAGGGTTCTCGCAGCTCACCTGGATCGCCGTGGCCTGCCTGGTGGTGGGATGGCTGATCCAGCGCTACACCCGGCTCGGTCGCTACGCCTTCGCGATCGGCGGCGCCGAGGAGGTCCTCACGCTGTCGGGAGTCAAGGTCCAGCCGTACAAGATCGCGGTCTTCACGCTGGCCGGCGCGTTCTACGGGCTGGGTGGCGTGATGGTGACCAGCCAGCTCGGCGCGGGCCTCGTCCAGGCCGGTGACGGGTACGACTTCTCGGCCATCACGGCAGCGGTCGTCGGCGGCACGCTGCTCACCGGGGGACGGGGTGGCGTCCTGCACTCCGCCGTCGGAGTCCTGCTCGTCGTGGTGCTCACGAACGGTCTCGTCCAGATCGGCGTCAGCCCTTACTGGCAAGGCGGTGTCCAGGGCCTCATCGTCGTGGCCGCGGTGGCCGCGGCAGTCATCCCTCAGCGTCGAAGGAACCAGGTGGTCAAATGAGCGTTCACGTCGACCAGGAGCAGACGACGTCCGCGCCGGCGTTGGAGGTCCGCGGTCTCGTCAAGCACTATCCGGGCGTCAAGGCCCTCGACGGCGTAGACCTGGTGGTGCGCCAGCACGAGGTCCTCGGACTCGCGGGCGAGAACGGCGCGGGCAAGTCCACGCTGCTCAAAGCGCTGGTCGGTCTGGTTCGCCCCGACGCGGGGGAGATCTACGTCCGCGGCGAACCGGTCAAACTGCGCAGCGTCGTCGAGGCCGCCAACCACGGCATCGGGATGGTCTTCCAGGAACAGTCCCTGGTGCCCAACCTGACCGCTGCCGAGAACATCGTGCTCGGCAGCGAAGGGATCGCCGTACGCCGGGGCCTCTACCGCTGGAACGCGATGCGTCGCCTGGCCCAGGAGCAACTGGACAAGATCGGCTCGAGTATCGATCCGCTGGCCCGCACCGACTCGCTCAGCTTCGCCGACCGGCAGATGGTCGAGATCGCGAAGGTGCTGCGAATCGAGGAGCGGAGCCAGCATCCGCCGGTCATCATCCTCGACGAGCCGACCTCGGTGCTGGAGTCGAAGGAGATCGAGACGCTCTTCGAGCAGATTCGCCGGCTGCGCGAGTTCGCCTCGGTCGTTTTCGTCTCGCACCGCCTCGACGAAGTACTGGACGTCTGTGACCGCGTCACCGTACTGCGCGGCGGCCAGTCGGTCGGTGAGGTGGCCACAGCCGGTGCCGTCCCGGGCGAGCTGCACCGGATGATGATCGGGTCCACCGGATCCGACGACCACTACCACGGGAACGTCGCCGCACCGGTCCAGGCCGAGCAGCCCCGATTGTCTGTCCGCGGCCTGTCGGGCAAGTCGTTCCGCGATGTCGACCTCGATGTCGCGGCGGGCGAGATCGTGGCGATCGTCGGCGTCCACGGCTCCGGCCGCGAGGATGTCTGCCGCGCCCTCTTCGGCGCCGAGCCGACCACAGCCGGCGAGATCCTGATGGACGGCAAGAAGCTCGACCTGCCTGGCACCCGAGCCGCGTGTGCCGCCGGCATCGGCTATGTCCCCGCCGAGCGAAAGACCGAGGGCATGGTCGGCCCGATGTCGGTGGCCGAGAACATGACCCTGACCAAGCAGAAAGCCCGGTGCTCGGGACCCCTCGTGGCACCCAAGAAGCAGGCCACCCTGGTGGACAGCTGGATCAGCCGGCTCTCCATCCGTACGCCGGGCCGCGACACCGCCATCCAGCGACTCTCCGGCGGCAACCAGCAGAAGGTGGTCCTTGCCCGCTGGCTGATCGGCGGCGAGATCAAGCTGCTCCTGCTCGACCATCCGACCCGCGGCCTCGACATCGGGGCCCGCTCCGAGGTGTACCGGCTGATGCGCGAGCTCGCCGGGAGCGGCGTTGCCACCGTGCTGCTGGCCGACAGTTTGGAGGAGGCCATCGGGATGGCCGACCGGATTCTGGTGATGAACGACGGACGGGTCGCGGCCGAGGTCGCCTGCCCGAACGGCGGCAAGCCGAGCCCCCTGGACCTCGTGAAAGAGATGGTATGAGCACCCCTGTCACCACGAAGCCGGCCGCCGCGCCCGCCACCGTGAAGGGTGGCCCTGGCCCGGCCCAGCGGCTCACCTCGTACATGCCGCTCATCGCCCTGGCGGTGTTGCTGGCCGCCCTGGCCATCGCCGACCCGGAGTTCCTGACCCAGCGCAGCCTGACCGCGGCGTCCCGGACGGCCGCACCTTTGATCGTGCTCGCCGCGGGGGCGACACTCGTCGTCCTCTGCGGCGGTATCGATCTGTCCATCGCGGCCCTGGCCTCGGTCTCGACCGTCTTCCTGGCTCTGTGGCTGCCGGAACTCGGTGCTCTCGCCACCCCTGCCGTCATCGTGGTCGCGGCGGCGATCGGCGCGCTGCAGGGCGTGGCTCATGTCCTGCTCCGGATACCGTCCTTCATCGTCACGCTGGGCGGGATGAGCATCTTCTCCGCCGTCGCCCTCGTCATCTCCGACGCCGGAACCGTACGCGTCGTGGACGACTCGACGATCGCCTGGCTGGACCTGTACGTCGGCGGCTACGTGCCGATGTCGCTCACCGTCGCGGTCATCGTCGTCGTGCTGATCTCCGTCGTCCTGAAGGTGACCCCGCTGCACAGCTGGATCTCCGCCACCGGCTACTCCGAATCGGCCGCCCGGCTGGCCGGCACGCCGGTCGACCTGGTCAAGATCGGTGCGTTCTGCGTCTCCGGCGCCTGCGCCGGACTCGCCGCGGTGATGCTGGTCTCGCGCCAGTTCAGCGGCAGCCCCACCATGGCCGACAACCTGCTGCTGCCGGCCGTCGCGGCGATCGTCGTCGGCGGCACCGCGATCACCGGCGGACACGGCAGCGTCTGGCGAAGCCTCGCCGGTGCGCTGGTCGTGACCCTGCTCCGGGTCGGCCTGCCGATCGTCGGCGTCCCGTCCGCCTACGAACAGATCCTGTACGGCGCGATCATCGTCGCCGCCGTCGCGCTCACCCTCGACCGCTCCAAGGTCCTGATCATCAAATAGCCGCGCCACCTTTCCCGCAGCCCAACCAACCAATGGAAGGCCACCATGCCCGACGTGAACTCCACCCTGCTGCCCGCTGTCCGCTCATTCCTGTCCTCGCCCAAGCAGTTGCTCATCGACGGTGAATGGGTAGACGCCAAGGACGGCAGGACTTTCGCCACCGTCAACCCCTCCACCGAGGAAGAACTGGTCCAGGTCGCGCACGCGTCAGCAGTCGATGTCGACCGCGCTGTCGTCGCGGCCCGTACTGCGTTCGAGTCGCCTTCGCCGTGGTCGAAGATGACTCCGCGCGACCGCTCCCATCTGCTCTGGCGGATCGGTGACCTGATCGAGGCGCACGCCGACGAGCTGGCGCAACTGGAGGCCCTCGACAACGGCAAGCGCGTCGAGGCCGCCCGCGACGGTGACGTCGCCACCGCCGCCGAGCTGTTCCGGTACTTCGCGGGCTGGGCGACCAAGCTGGAGGGCACGACCATCCCGATGTCCGTGCCCGGCCGTCAGTTCCACGCCTACACCCGGCGCGAGGCGATCGGTGTGGTCGCGGGCATCGTGCCGTGGAACTTCCCGTTGCTGATGGCCTGTTTCAAGATCGTCCCGGCCATCACGGCGGGCAACACGGTCATTCTCAAGCCTGCCGAGCAGACCCCGCTGACCGCGCTTCGCCTTGGTGAACTTCTGCTCGAGGCCGGCGTACCGGCGGGTGTCGTCAACGTCGTACCGGGCTTCGGTGACACCGGCGCCGCGCTGGTCGATCACCACGGTGTCGACAAGGTCGCCTTCACCGGTAGCACCGAGGTCGGCAAGAAGATCGCCGCCGCTGCCTCGGGCAACCTCAAGAAGGTCTCGCTCGAGCTCGGTGGCAAGGCTCCCAACATCATCTTCAACGACGCGGACCTCGACGCTGCGGTCGCGGGTGCGGTGCTCGGTGGTTACTTCAACGAAGGCCAGTGCTGCGTCAACGGCTCGCGCCTCTATGTCCAGCGCGACGTCTTCGACCAGGTCGTGGAGGGCGTGGCCGCGGCCGCGCGTGCCATCAAGGTGGGCGACGGTTTCGACCCGGCCTCGCACATGGGTCCGCTCGTCTCCCAAGAACAGCACGAGAAGGTTCTCGGCTACATCCGCGGGGCAGTCCAGGAGGGTGCTGTTCTCACCGCGGGCAGCGCCGACGCCGTTGGTGATCGCGGCTACTTCGTCGCGCCGACGCTGATCACCTCTGTCACCGAGCAGATGGCCGTGCAGACCGACGAGATCTTCGGTCCGGTCGTGACGGCGGTCCCGTTCGACACCGAGGACGAGGTCGTTGCCGCCGCCAACAACACGGTCTACGGCCTGGCCGCGGGCGTCTGGTCCAAGGACCTCGGTACCGCGCACCGCGTCGGCGGCCGGCTGCGGGCCGGCACGGTCTGGCTCAACACCTGGCACGCCGATGACGTGACCCTGCCACGCGGTGGCTTCAAGCAGTCCGGCTGGGGCCGTGAACTCGGCTCGTTCGGCCTGGACGACTACACCGAACTCAAGACCGTCATCGCCGAACTCCGCTAGCGCCACCGCAGTACCGCCCTACTTTCGCCGCCGTCCAGCCGAACCGAAGGTGCCGCCATGAAAGTGACCAGCAGATCAGCTCCCGTGCCGCTCAGCGCACGCTTCCCCCGATGGTTCGCCCGCTTCGTCGCCGTGTTCGTGGCGCTGGCAGTCGGTCTCGGTGGGGCCATCTCAGCAGACGCCGTACCGGTCAAGGCTGTCGCGCGCTCGGGCGCGGCCGCCTTGGCCGCCGCCGCTGATGGCCAGCTCAACGTGTTGTTGTTCTACAAGCCCAACTTCCACGCCTCGCACGTGCAGGCGCGGCAGGCCATCCGTGACCTGACCACCGAGCTCGGCACGCAGTACAACCAGCCGGTGAACATCCAGGAGACCGAGGACCCGTCGGCCATCACCACCGAGAACCTGGCCACCAAGGATGCGGTGCTCTTCGCGCAGACGGGCGGTGTGCTCTTCAACGCGGCACAGCGCACCGCGCTCGAGGGGTACATCCGTGGTGGTGGCGGTTACCTGGGCTTGCACTACACGGGTTGGTCGGTCGGCGAGAGTGAGCACGACGTCAACCCGTTCTACGCCCGCCTGGTGGGCGCCGTCTCCGAAGGCCACCCCGAGAACCCCGCCATCCGGCCGGGCCGAGTGGTCGTGAAGGACACCGGTCATCCGCTCGTGCAGGGTCTGCAGGCCAGTTTCACCCGCAGCGACGAGTGGTACGACTGGGTCGTCAACCCGGCGCCTCATGTCCGGACGCTGCTCGAGGTCGACGAAACGTCGTACGGGATGGGTCGCCAGGGCTCCTCACACCCGATCACCTGGTGCCAGGAGATCGACGCCGGGCGGTCCTGGTACACCGGCATGGGGCACGAGGGCACGGCGTACGCCGAGGCGCCGATCCGCGCCCAACTGAAGAACGGGATCGCGTACGCCGCCGCGCTGCTGGCCGCGGACTGCTCGCCACCGGTGAAGGACAAGGCCGGTGCGTGGAGCGGTGTCACGCCATGGCCGTTGATGCCGATCAACGTGGCGCTGACCTCGGACGGCAAGGTGCAGTCCTTCGGCAGCGTCGGGGGATGGGGCAACGACACCACGCCGTACGACTGGACCGGCAACAGCTCGATCACGCAGGGCGGCCAGATGGAGGTGGACGTCTGGGACCCGGCGCAGCCGCGCAACCTGACAAACCTCCGCAACGGGATCCTGCCGAACACGACCTATACCGACCTGTTCTGCTCGATGCAGGTGCAGAGTCCGCACAACCACTCCACGATGACGGTCGGCGGTGACGACAATCTGGGCGGCAATGCTCCGAATGACGGCGCCGTCGGCGTCACCAGTTACTCGACCAACAACGGGCTGCAGAACGAAGCGCCGATGAACTTCCCCCGGTGGTACCCGACCGGGACCACGATGCCCAACGGCGACATCGTCGTTCAGGGTGGCAGCCTGCGCGGTGGACCGGGCGGACCCGGTGTGCTCACCCCGGAGATCTACACCCCGGACAACGGCTCGGGCTGGAAGACGCTCGACGGCGCCAAGAGTTCAGCGGCGTACGGCGACGGCGGAGCCGACCACCCGGGCGCTGACGAGAACCGATGGTGGTACCCGCGGGCGTTCGTCGCGCCGGGCAGCGGCAACCTGTTCAACATCAGCGGAACGCAGATGTTCGAGCTCAACCCGCAGGGCAACAACGGTGAGGGACGGCTGACCCTGCGGGGCACACTGCCGGCCGGTATCGCCAACCAGGGCACGAACGGCAACCCCGTGGGCGCGACGTCCACAGCCACGATGTACCGCCCCGGCAAGATCCTCCAGGTCGGAGGCGGCTGGTGGGGTAACGGTGGCGGTCCCGACGGTGCTCGGGCCGGCTTCACGGTCGACATCACCGGTGGCACGGCCAGCCCGGTCATCGCGGCCACCGAGCCGATGAAGCACCAGCGCCACTGGGCGACCTCGACAGTTCTCCCCGACGGCGACGTCCTGGTGACCGGCGGCGGCCGGGAGAACAACGGCAACGGTGGCTACGCCACGACCGCCGAGATCTGGGACCCCGAGACTGGTAAGTGGACCGAGGTCGCCGTGCCGCACGAGCACGCCAGGCTCTACCACTCGACCGCCCTGCTACTGCCAGACGGTCGGGTGATGATCGGCGGCGGCGGCGCTCCCGGACCGCGGAACTACACGGACGTGGAGTACTACTCCCCGTCGTACCTTTTCGACGGCGACCAGCCCGCGGTCCGGCCGGTGATCAGCAACGCGCCCGAGAAGATCGGCTACAACGGCGACTTCCAGATCACCGCGTCCGGTCCGGTCTCGCGGGTCACGCTGGTCCGCAACGGGTCGGTGACGCACGGCTTCAACAACGACCAGAACTTCCAGGATCTCCAGTTCAGCCAGGCCGGTGGAACGGTGAACATCACCTCGCCGGTCGACGGCACGTTCGCACCTCCCGGTGCCTACATGCTGTTCGTCTTCGACGCCGACGGCACCCCGTCGGTGGCGAAGATCGTGGACATCGACCCCAAGGTGACGATGGACCAGCGGACCCCCCAGGTCGTCGACCAGTTCGAGTACCCGCGGCTGCCCACCGACTGGCGGGGCGCCAACCCGGCCCCGGTCGTCGATGTTGCCCCGGGCAACGCTCGGATGACTCCGTGGACCGTCAAGAGCCAGGTCCAGCTAGTCCGCGGTACCGCTACCGGTCAGGGTGGCCTGGGCCTCACCGGCTACCACCTCGGCCTGGGCAGTTCAGGGAGTCTCGAACGCACCCTCAAGGGACTCGACCCGGGGCGGCAGTACCGGATTTCGCTGCGCTACGCACGGGACAGCCGATCGGCTGCCGGGGCTGGTACGGCAACGGCCGCACTGTCACTCGCTGACCTGAACACCACGCTCACGGCCACGACTGACCTCCCGTCAACAGGGGCCTTCGGCACCTATGTAGGTACCTTCACCGCGGCGGCCCGTTCGCAGACGCTCAGCCTGCGGGCGCCGGGAACCGGCGCCGGCCTGATGATCGACAACCTCGTGATCATCGGCACGGACCCGGGCGCCTCCGACGTCCCCATTCACTATGAGTTCGAGGAAGGGCAGGGTACGACGGCGGCCAACACCGGCGACGCCGCCGGGATCGGTGCCGCGACTTTGACCGGTACCACCGGCTGGTCCGACAGCGGTGTCTTCGGCAAGGCGATCAACCTGCCGGGTGGCAGCAACGCCAATGCGGTGGACCTGCCGGACAACCTGCTCCAGGGTGCGGCGGACTTCACTACCGCATTTTGGGTGCGTCCGGATGCAGCGGGCAACTGGATCGGTCTGGTCCATCTCGGCGACGGACTCGGCGACGCCGGAAGCTTCTTCCAGATCCAGATGCAGACCCAGGCGGCCGGGAACACCGGGCTCGCGGCGACCTTCAAGGCGAAGGGCAATGCCCTGCAGGAGCGGGTCTACGCCAGTCCGGTCAAGGATGTGGCCGTCAACCAGTGGAACCACGTGGCCTTCACTCGGCAGGGCCAGGTCGGCACGCTCTACCTCAACGGTGTGGCGATCGCGACCCGGAACGACCTGACGATCGACATGACCGACATCGGTCCGACCGCCAACAACTGGCTGGGCCGCAACGGGTTCCCGGACCCGGCGTACGACGGTCTGATGGACGACGTCCGGCTCTACACGTCCACGCTGACCGCGGCAGACGTGGCTGCGATGTACGCCGCTGGTTCGGCCTTGCGCACGACCACGACGGTCAAGGTCGAGCCGGTCTCGCCCTCGCCGTTCGCCCAGCCGGTGACGGTCTCGGCGGTCATCGCCGACGAGGCTGCGGCGAAGGCCAAGGGGACTGCACAGCTGTGGGTCGACGGTTCCAGCGTCGGCTCGACGGTGGACGTGGTCGAGGGAGCAGTGTCGTTCCCCGCACTCACGTTGTCGCCGGGAGCGCACGAGGTCGAGGTCCGATTCCTTGCGGCCGAAGGGTGGCGAGACTCGTCGGGCAAGGTGACTCACACGGTTGAGCGACCACCGCCGGGCGTGGGTGTCCCGGTCCACTACACCTTCGACGAAGGACAGGGCACCACTGCCGCCAACTCGGGCAACGACACCTCGATCGGCGCTGCGTCCCTGCAGGGTGCGACGGGCTGGGCTGCCGGCCGATTCGGCAACGCGGTCTCGCTGCCGGGTGGAGCCGCGAGCACGGGCAACCAGGTCCGGCTCCCGGACAACATCGAGGCAGGCATGGACGAGGAGTTCACCGTGTCGTTGTGGGCGCGTCCGGACGCGCTGCCGAACTGGGTGCCGCTGGTCCAGATCGGCAGTAGTACGGACACGTTCTTCTTGCTGCAGTCGTCCACGCAGGCTGCCGGGGCCACTGGGTTCGCCGCGACGTTCAAGGCGCCCGGCAACCCGACCCAGGAACGTCTGACGCTCGGTGCGGGCAACGACCTGGCACTCAACGCGTGGACACACGTCGTGTTCACGATGAGTGGCTCGACCGGGAAGATCTACTTCAACGGGCAGTTGCAGGCCACCCGCACCGACTTCACGGTCGGCATCGGTGACGTCGGCGTCGGGGGCAACACCACGACCAACCTCATCGGGGGGACCAGCTGGCCGGACCCGAGGTTCGACGGTCTGGTCGACGACTTCCGGCTGTACGGCTACGAGCTCACGGCCGAGCAGGTCGCCGAACTCCATGCGGGTCCGGCGGCGAACGTCGCTCCGGTCGGTGCGGCTGACGCCTATGGCACGGTGGAGGACAAGCCGCTCACTGTTGCGGCACCTGGTGTGCTTGCCAATGACACCGACGCCGATGGCGACCCGCTGACCGCGGGCGGTGTGACTCAGCCGGCCAACGGAACCGTCGTACTGGCGGCCAATGGGTCCTTCACCTACTCGCCCAAGGCTGGGTTCTCGGGGACGGACACCTTCACCTACACGGCCTTCGACGGAACCGTTTCCTCGGCGAAGACGACGGTGACCATCACTGTGGAGCCGGGTGAGGAGCCGCCGGACAACATCGCGCCGATCGCCGGCGAGGATGCTTACGACGCCATCGAGGGCGAGCCCCTCGTACTGCCGGCGCCCGGCGTCCTGGCGAACGACATGGACGGCGACGGTGACGTCCTCACGACCACCGGGGTGACCCAACCCATCAATGGCACGGTGGCGCTGGCTGCCAACGGGTCGTTCACCTATACGCCCGACGCCGGCTTCGTCGGCAAGGACGTCTTCACCTATCGGGCCAACGACGGGAAGGACGTCTCGGCCGCCACGAAGGTGACCATCACGGTGAAGGGCGGGCCGGCGACCACAGCCGTGGCCGGTGTTGCGCTGCCGTTT
Source organism: Kribbella sp. CA-294648 (assembly GCF_050943845.1). Taxonomy (NCBI): domain Bacteria; kingdom Bacillati; phylum Actinomycetota; class Actinomycetes; order Propionibacteriales; family Kribbellaceae; genus Kribbella; species Kribbella sp. CA-294648. The sequence goes on along the minus strand of NZ_CP191981.1, from coordinate 5,737,701 downwards.
ACCTACGGGGCGACTGGCACTGTGTCGGTGGCGGTCTCTCCGGCGGAGGCAACCGGGAAGGTCGACTTGTTGCACGGGGCAACCGTTCTCGCGACGGCCACCATCGCCAACGGGAAGGGGACATTGGTGCTACCCGCCAAGGCGCTCCTGCCGGGTTCCCATGACCTGACCCTGCGGTACGGCGGGGACGCTGCGCACCAGCCCTCGTCGTCCACGGTGGAAGTGGTTGTGGCGAAGGTGGTGCCGGTCATGGAGGTCAGCGCGACGAAGCTGTCCGGCAACCGGGCGCTGATCTCGGTCCAGTTGTCGGCCGCCGGCGGCGTACCGGTGACCGGTGAGGTCAGGGTGAGGATCGATGGGGGAGCGACGCTCGTCGACACGGTCAGCGACGGTCGGGCGGAGTTCGAGTGGCCCAGAATCCCCAAGGGCGGTCAGTTGACCGTGGCGGCGGCGTACCTCGGCAATGAGTTGGTCGAAGCGGCGAACGTGGAGCGCACGGTCAAGGTCGGCAGGTAACGCGACACCACGGGCCCGGGGAAATGCCCGGGCCCGTGGTGGAGTGCTACTGATCAGCTCTTGTTCAGCGCGGCCACCACCCCGGCGCGGCTCTCGTCCTCGCTGGCGAGCACGCCGCCGTTGGCCACGATGTCCGGCGTGATCTCACTGAAGACCATCCGGACGTCCTGGCGCCGGGCGCCGAGGATCTCGACCGCACTGTCGGCCACGGCCTGGGCGAAGGCCCGGCGCTGTTCTACGGTCCGGCCGGCGAGCAGTTCGACGGTGATGTTGGGCATGGTGGCCCTTTCTGCTGAGGTCGTCCACATGGGCGATCAAGATTCAAAGATGTGAACGCTACGGTACCGCGTTGTTTCGAGCCGTCGCAACGATGACCAAGAACGAGGAGCAGACATGTGGCGCGATGATGGGGACTTGAACCCGGCCGACCGGCCCGCTCGCCGGCAGGCTCGGACGTGGCTGGGGCGCGTCGTACCGGTCGGCGCTCTCGCGCTGGCCGGTTTGGCCGGCGCTGCCCTGCCGGCGAGCGCCCACGTCATCGTCACGCCGTCCACGACGGTGGCCGGCGCGCACGCCCTCCTCGAGTTCAGCGTCGGGCACGGCTGCAAAGATTCGCCGACCAGCAAGATCACCATTCAAATACCGGTGGGGATCAACTCGGTGACTCCGACCCGGACGGCGCTGTGGACGGTGGAGAAGAAGCTGGAGAAACTCGACCCGGCGGTGGTTGATGCCCACGGCAACAAGATTGTCGAGCGGGTGGCCTCGGTGACGTTCAGCACCGACACTCCGCTCCCGGACGGCCAGCGCGACGTCTTCGAGCTTGCGGTGCAACTGCCCGACGCCGAAGGCACCAACCTCGTGTTCCCGACCATCCAGACCTGCCAGGTCGGCGAGTCCGCCTGGATCGAGGTCCCACAAAACGGCCAGACCATCAAGGACCTCGCGCTGCCCGCTCCGGCTCTCGTCATCTCCAAGGCAGCCGACGACGGTCACCACGCCGGCACTAGCTCTGCCGAGACAGCCGCACCAACGCCGTCATCAAACGATGACGGGCTCCTGACCTACGCCGCCCTGGCAGCCGCCCTCCTCGCCACCGCCCTGGCCACCACAGCCCTCCTCCGCCAGCGCCGCCCGACATGACCGCGCCCTACCTCCGTCCCCGACCGGCGCAACGACTGGCGGCGGACGTCCTCTTGGTCTTGGCGTTGGCTGTTGCAACGCTGTTCGGGCTTGCCCAGCCGGCGAGTGCGCACGCCAATCTCGTCAGCACCGATCCGGGTGAAGGTGCGGTCCTGCAGGTCGCGCCCCAGCAGATCCGGTTCACGTTCGACGAGGCCGTGCGCGGCGTACCGGACGGTGTTCAGGTCTTCGATTCCAGTGGTGGGCCGGTCGAAGCAAGCGCCACCGTCAGCGGACTTGAGCTCAAGGTCGCTCCGTCCAAGCCACTGGGCAACGGCACCACGGTGATCGTCTGGCGGGTCGTCTCCGAGGACGGACACCCCATCGGCGGCTCGCTCACCTTCTCCGTCGGCGCACCCACCGCCGGCGCCACTCCACCTCCGAGCGACCCGGCCGGTACTGCGGAAGCCCCCTGGGCGCTGACCTTGGCCCGGTGGCTGGGCTACCTCGCCCTCCTCCTTGCTGCCGGACTCGTAGCGTTCGCCGTACTGTTCCTACCCGCAGACCAGCAGGTCAATGGCGCCCGACGCCGTCTCGCCGTCGCTGCGCGTGCCGCCGCAGTTGTCGCGACCGTGGCATGGCTGGCAGCACTTCCGCTTACAGCGATCTACCTACTCGACGGCGGCCTGACCTTACTCACCCGCGGCAGCACCTGGTCCTCACTACCACTGACCGAGTACGCCGTACCTGCAATCGTCGTCACCAGCTTGGTGCTGGCGGTAGCCCTACTCGGTCGCGGCCTGCCGCCACTCAGGGAGCCCGCCGATGGCCGGCCACCCCTCGCAGCGGCAGTCGCAGCCGCGGTCGCGGTCGCTGCACCCGCACTGACCGGGCACACCCGCGCGGCGAGCCCAGAGATCCTCGTTGTAGGCGTGGACATGCTGCACCTATTGGCAGGCAGCATCTGGCTCGGTGGGCTCGCAGCCCTGGCACTGACCTTGCCCGACCTCTCGGGCCGCGGCGCCGTTGCGGCCGAGGTGCTCACCCGATTCTCCACCGCAGCGGCCGGCGTGCTCGCCGCACTGGTCGCCGCCGGCTTCGTGCTGGCCTGGCGGATCCTTGGCGCCTGGGCCCCTCTGCTCGACACGACCTACGGACAACTGCTCCTGGTCAAGATCGCCATCGTACTGCTCGCCATCGCGATCGCGTCCTGGAACAGATGGTCGCTCCTCCCACGACTCAAGCGAGCCACCAAGCAGCAAGACCGGCGGGCGCGCTCCCGACCAGTACTACGCGCCACCGCGATCGAGGGTCTGGTCCTCGCCATCGCCCTACTCGTCACCGGCTTCCTCGTCGACAAGAGCCCCGAGGGCGATCCCGCGCCGGTGAGTACGGTAGCCAAGACCGAGCCCGGCACCCGCAGTACGACGCTGGGCGAGATCCAGGTACAGGCCACACTCACACCACTCAGCCGGGGCCCCAACACCGTCACCATCAAGCTGACCACGGCGACCGGCGAACCCACCGAGGGCGTCGCGCCGCCCTTGGTACGCCTGTCCTCCGACCAGGTGGCTCTGGGCGAACTCCCGCTGAAGCAAGTCTCACCCGGCGTCTACACGGCACCAGTCGTCCTACCGGCCCCCGGAGCCTGGCGAATGCAGATCTCACTCCGGGTCAGCCAGTTCACCAACCCCGTAGGCGAACTGGAGTTCATCACCAAAGGCTGAAGCCCGTCTCCGTGGGCTCCTGGCCCCAGATCTGCACTGGCTGGCGGTGCGCCCGGCCGTCCAGTGATCACGGTGCGGCGCTAGCGGGGACCTCGAGGCCGTGGGCAGCTACCAGGTGGGCGCTGCCGTCGGCCAGGCGGTAGCAGAGGCCGACGACGGCGGTCTGGCCGGTTTCGACGCGTTCGGCGAGGGCTCGGGAGCGGTCCAGGAGCAGGTCGACCGTGTGCTTCACGTGTTCGGCCAGGATCTGGTCGGGCTCTGTGTGGCCGGCGGCCCGCGCCGCGAGCACGCTGGGGGTGACCCGCTCGATGACGTCGCGGATGTAGCCGGTCGGCGGTACACCTTCCTCCAGTGCGGTGCACGCCGCGGCCACCGCTCCGCACGAATCGTGGCCGAGGACAACTACCAGTGGGCAGTTCAGGACGTCCGCGCCGTACTCGATGCTGCCCAGCACCTCTGCGCCGATCACCTGACCTGCCGTGCGTACGACGAACAGGTCACCCAGCCCCCGATCGAAGATGATCTCGGCGGCCAGCCGCGAGTCGGAGCAACCGAACAGTACGGCGAACGGACGCTGGCCCGGCGCGATCTCGGCTCGGCGTACCGCGTCCTGGTTCGGGTGTTCGGGGCCTCCGGCAACGAAACGCCGGTTGCCCGCGAGCAGCAACTCGAAGGCTTCCTGGGGCGTCGGCGACTCGATCTCGGCCATGCCCGCAGCTTAGATCAGGCCTGGCATTCCCGTGCCCGGTACTCCGGCTGACGGCGATCCAGGTCTCAGACGGACGGCAGTTTGCGGTCGGCGATGAGTTGGGCGGCGACGTCGCGGAGTTTGGTGTTGGTGTCCTGGGAGTGGCGCTTGAGTACTTCGAAGGCGTGGTCGCCGTCGATGTCGAAGCGTTCCATCAGGATGCCCATCGCCTGGCCGACCAGTTTTCGTGCGTCGACCGCCCGCGCCAGGGATTCCTCCTGGCGGGCGGTGGCCACGGCGACTGATGCGTGCCGAGCCAGAATGTGTGCGATCGCTTCATCGTCGGTACTGAAGCCGTCACGCTCGGTGCTGTAGAGGCCGAGTACGCCGACCGTGCCGTTGCCGGTGGCCAGTGGTACGTCCAGCACGCTGCGTACGCCGAGCGACAGCACCTTGGCCGCCCAGTCCGGCCAGCGTTGCTCGGCGGTGGTGTCGCGGATCAGGAGGGTGCTGTGGTCGCGCATCGATGCGACCAGGGGTCCGTCGCCGGCCGCCATCTGGAACTGGAAGATCTCGGCGACGACGGGATCGGTCGCCGCGGGAACCTCCGGTTGACCGCGGACCGCGAGCGCCACGCCGGCGTAGGAGCACCCCAGGGCGTCCAGGGCGAACTCGACTACGGCTTCAACGGTTTCTTCGACACCGTCGGAGTCGTGGAACTCGACAGCGAGCCGGGCGAAGGTGGCCGCGGGTTCGTTCGCTGTGCCGTCGAGTGCGAGCTTGCTGGGCTCGGCCCGCTCGGTGCTGTCCTGATCGACACGATCCATGTGGGCAATGATGCCGCAGGCGGCGAGGGCCGAAACGGAACCGGGGGAGCGAGTCTCAGAGGGGGACTTGCCTCACCAGGATGTCATCGGTACGATGACAAGTGAGAATGTCATCGGATGGATGACGGTTGTATTCTGTAGGAGAGATTGGATCGCAAGACTCACGTGCTGGAGGTGAGTAGCAATGGAACTTCCCGTTCGCCGACGTAATCATGAGAAGTCCGGCGGTAACGGCGCCCAGCCGGTGCGGTGGCTGCCGACGGATCCGTTCGCTGACCTCGAGGACATCTATCGGCGGATGGACCAGATGATGCGTTCCTTCGCCACGGTGGACCGCGGCCAGTGGCCGGCCTTCGGAGTGGACATCGAGGAGACCGACGACAGCTACCTCGTCGAGATCGATCTGCCTGGCGTCTCACCCAGTGATGTCAGCCTGGAATGGGGCAACCGGGAGCTCACGGTTCACGGTGAGATCAAGGAGCGCGAGCGCAAGGGCTTCCTGCGCAAGCAGACCCGCCGGGTCGGACAGTTCCACCACTCGGTGACCCTGCCGGGCGAGGTGGACGGTGATGGCATCACCGCGTCGCTGGAGGACGGCGTACTGGTGATCCGGGCCCCGAAGGCCGCGAGCGCCAGGTCCCGCCGGATCCAGATCGGGACTCGTCAACACAGTGAGGACTGAGGAACTGTTGGAGGTGAGAGACGACGCTGGTTCGGACTGATCCGTTCCAGATGTTCGACCGGCCTGCCGAGCAGCTGCAGATCTCGGAGTGGCCGACAGGTGTGTTCTCCCGGCAGCTGTTCCTGGACGACAGCCTCGACACCGACAACGTCGAGGCAAGCTACGAGGCCGGCGTACTGCGGCTGCGGATCCCCGTCGCGCCGAAGCCCAAGTCCCGCAAGATCGCGATCGGCGACAGCCGGCAGAAACAGTTGAACAGCTAACCCCGATCCGGCCGACCGTGGGATGCACATTCCTGCGTCGACTACACCCTGGGCTTCGCGGTGCCGCCGCAGGCGTGGCGGCACCGCGAGCCGTGCAGGTGGCCCGCGCTAGCTGCTCAACGTCGGACCTTCCCGGCATCTGATCGACCAAGCGTCAGACGCCTGTACCGCGTTCCGTACCCGCCCAGCCGAAAATTAGTACTCGCCCGCCGTGTGGCCGCCTTCACGATCCCAGCCTGCGCGGAAGAAAGTTTGCCAAGGGGACCTATCCGGTCCGGGAGCGGCGCCGAAGTAGGGATGTCGGCTGCGAGTCGTTCGAAACGGCTCAGGGGCAACTGGTGGTGATGTAACCGGGTTCTTCACGGTCGTCGCCCGAGTTGCCAGTCGGCCCCCACCCAAGGAGAAGGATCGTCATGTCCAACACCATCAAGCGCGTCGCCCTGGCTGCCGCTGCCGTTTCGTTGCTCTTCGCAACTGCTGCCTGTGGCGGCGGCAACGACGACGCCGGCTCGACGCCCGCGACCACGGCCACCTCGTCCGCGCCGGCCGAGACCCCGTCCGCGTCGCCGTCGATGGACAACGCGGCCGGTCTGGTCGGACCGGGCTGTGCCGACTACGCCAAGGCGAACCCCAGCGGCGCTGGCTCGGTCGACGGGATGGCCGCCGCGCCGCTGGCCACCGCCGCCTCCGGCAACCCGCTGCTCAAGACCCTGGTCGCCGCGGTCTCGGGCAAGCTGAACCCGAAGGTCGACCTGGTCTCCACCCTCAACGGCGGCGAGTTCACTGTGTTCGCCCCGGTCGACTCCGCCTTCGCCAAGATCCCGGCCGCGACCATCAACACGCTCAAGACCAACGACGCGCTGCTCAGCAGCATCCTGACCTACCACGTCATCCCCGGCCAGCTCGACCCGGCCGCGGTCGTCGGCAAGCAGACCTCCGTCCAGAAGGGCGCCGTCACGGTCACCGGCTCCGGCGACAACCTGATGGTCAACAACGCCAAGGTCATCTGCGGCGGCGTGAAGACCGCCAACGCCACGGTCTACCTGATCGACACCGTACTGATGCCGCCGGCGGCCTGACGATCCCGCCGACCCGGCATCACCGGGTCGGTGTCGCCAGGCCAGGACACCAGATCACGGTGACATCGGCCCAGCAGTAGCGGTGGCGCCTCCCTACTCCGGGGAGGCGCCACCGTCCCGGCTCCGCACCATCCACCCAGACGAGGACGCGAGGCTCCACTTCACGACCACGACGGTTCCAGGGAAGCGACCTCACGTGACACCCCCGCCTGACATCCACGCCCTGACCGGTCCCTCTGTGCTCAACGCAGTAGACGACAGCGAACGAGCCGCCTTCGAACAGCACCTCGCGAACTGCAGCGCCGAAGTCGACGAACTCCGCGAGTCCGTCACCAGACTCAGCCTGTACGTCGCCCGCCAACCGCCGCCAGCCCAGTCAGGCAACGACTGTGTGTCTTTTGGGGTGAATCGCTGACGAGGCACCGGCCCCTCCGTAGGTTCAGCCGCAGGTCAATCGATTTCCGGCGGCTAGGGGTGGCCACTGATGTTCTTGCGACAGGCGCTGCGGTATCGGCGTTTGCAGCTGCTCGTGCTGGCGGGGATCAGCGTGCTGATCGGCACGTGTGCGGCGTTCGCGCCCTGGTTCTCCCGGGCGGTCGAGCAGACGGTCACCACCGAGACATTGACAACCGAGTGGCTGCGGGCCAGTTGGCACCTGGATGCGCCTCCGGTGGCCCGGGACAGCGGACCGAGCAGGGCCCCGGCGCCCGAGGACCTGACCGCGATGCTGCCGGACGACGTGCGGCCGTTGTTCGGCGAGCCGTCGTACGGCATGTCAGCTCCGGTGATCTGGGACCTCGAGACCAAGCGGCCGAGGATCGAAGGCCGCGTGCTCTGGCGGGACGGGTACTGCGAGCAGTTGGTGCTGATCGCCGGCCAGTGCCCCGACTCCTCGCACGAGGTCGTCGTCTCGGCCACCGACGCGGAGACCTTCGGCGCGATCGTCGGCGCGACTCTCAAAGCCCTGCCCACCAAGCACGCCGGGAGCGGGAAGCTGCTCGTTGTCGGCGTCTACCAGGCGCAGACTCACGACCCCTACTGGTTCGGCCACGGGCCGACGGGCCACTCGCAGCCGGGCAACGACTCCCAGACCCCGATTTCCGACTACCTGCTCACCAATCGCCAGACCCTGGTAGAGGGCTGGGGTGCCAACTCGACAGCGGACGCCCGTCTGCTGGCGGGCAAGGCCCGGGTGGACGATCTGGACCGGCTCCGCCACGTCACCGCCGAATCCGAGGCGAGCGCCCCCGACCTCGGGTTGCAGGCCAGGAACCACTCCGGACTGGTCGACCTCATCGACGGCATCAACGCCGAACGCCGGCAAGCGGTCACGATCATCCCGCTGGTCATGGTGCAGGTCGGTCTGTTCAGTGTCGTCGTCCTGGCCCTCGCGCTGGCGGCGGTGGTCGACCAGCGTCGGCCGGAGCTCGCCATCTCCCGGCTCCGCGGCGCCGGCGTACGGCGTACCGGGCGGGCGTTGGCGATCGAGCTGAGCGTGCCCGTGCTGGTCGGGACGTTGCTGGGAGCCCTGACCGGCTTCGGCGTACTGTTGGTGGTTCGAAGTACCTGGCTTGACGACGGCGCCCCGGTGGAGGTGCCGTGGACCGTGCCGGCCGCGGTCGTGTTCTCGACACTGGTCGGGCTTGCCGTGGTGGCGTGGTCGGTCCGCTCCGTCGTCCGGCAGCCGATCTCCACACTGCTGCGGCGCATCGTGCCGCGTCGTCGCGGCTGGACCATCGGCATGATCGACGTCGTCGTCATCGTCGTCGCCTCGGCCGGACTGGTGGCCGCGCTGACCGGCGGCGGCCGAGGTCCGCTGCCAGTCCTGACGCCCAGCCTGCTGGCCCTCGCAGCCGGCCTCGCGTTCGCCCATCTGCTACTGCCCGCGGCCGGGCTGATCAGCCGGCAGGCGTTGCGCCGCGGCCGGCTCGGCCTGGCTCTCGGCGCCCTCCAAGTAGCCCGCCGCCCGGCCGTCACCCGGATCGTCGCCGTCGTCGCCGTGGCCACCGCCCTGGTCTCCTTCGCCGGCCAAGCCTCCTCCGTTGCCGAGCGCAACCGTGAGATCAGGGCCGGGTACGAAGTCGGCGCCGCCGGGGTGCTGGCGATAAAGATCAACTCCATCGGGCAGCTCAAGAACGCCGTCGACAAGATCGACAAGGACCGGAACTGGCTGACCCCGGTGGTGCTCTCCTATCCCGCGAACACCAGCGGGCTGCGCTCGCTGATGATCGAGCCGGACAGCTTCCAGCGGATCGCCTTCCGCGGCCACCGGCTCATCGACGCGGACGGGCTCAAGGCGATCACCGCTCCGATCGGGCCGCCGCCGGTCGTGGTCGACGGTGACCGGCTGACCATCACCGCCACGCCCGGGGTGTTCAAGCCGTATGCGCCGCCGATCGCCGACGGCAGTGTGCCCCGGGCGGGTCCGCCACCCAAGTCCGTCGTCCTGCAGGCGACGGTCTTCAGCCAGAGCGTCGGCATCCGGTACGAGGTCGTGTTCCCGCCGCTGAAGCTGGTGCCGGGCAAGCCGGTGGAGCTCAGCGCCAAGCTGGGGTGTGCGAAGCCGTGTCAGCTGATCCGGCTGGGCGTGGCGCGCGAGCTCGGTGACCTGGCCGGGCTCCGTGGCGGGATCACGATCAACAAGCTGGCCACCAACACCCAGCCGGCCGTCGCGCTCGGACCGGCGGCGAACTGGCACGCCCCGCGGCAGACCGGCGGGGACGAAATCCTCGACAGCATCAGCGTGGCGGACGGACCGCCGAAGGGCCTGGTGCTGAACGTGACGAACAGCGGCGGCGCACTGACGCTGCAGACCGCGCGGATCCCGGCCGAGCTGCCGGTTCTGGTGACGCCGGACTTCGTGGTCAACGACGCCCAGACGATCCCCGCGATCGACGGACTCGGCGTACCGATCGAGAAGATCGACCGGCTGCGCAGTACCGTCCCTCGGCACACCGAGCACACCGCGGTGGTCGACCTGGAAACCATTCGCCGGTTGGGCGGCAAGGTGGCCGACCTCAGCACGGACACCGAGATCTGGCTGAACGACGAGGGACTGGCCCGCGCGGACCAGATCATCGCCGGACTGGCCGCCGTCGGCATCGCCGCGACCGTCGTCGATCGGCAGGCCGAGCGATCCGCCACCTACGGCCGCTCGGCGAGTGCGCTCGCGCTCGCGCTGCAGCTCACCCCGGTGATCGGCATCGCCGGCTGGGCCCTGGCAGTCATCGTGCTGCTGCTTATGATCGTGACCACGTGGCGTTCCCGGGCCCAGGACTACGCGAGCCTGCGCATCACCGGCGTACCGGCCGCGACCACCGGCCGGGCGGCGCGCTGGGAGCAGACCGGGCCCGTCACACTCGCGGCGTTGCTCGGATCGGCCTGCGGCATCCTCGGCGCCCACATCGCGTTGCCGATGATCCCCCTCTTCGCACCGACCGTCCTCCCGTCACCGATCCCGCTCGAGCTGGACATCAACTGGCCGATAGCCCTCACTCTCATGCTGTTCAGTACTGCGCTACTGGCCGCCGCCACCCTGTTGCTCGCCTCCGGCGTCAACGGCCGAGCCGGCTACGCCCGGATCCGGGAGGAACTGTCATGACCGTACTGATGCCTCGCCTCCGGCTCGGCCGGTCATGGGGCTGGAACCCCAGGCCTTCCCTCGTCGCTCCGGTCGCTCCGTGGATCTGACATCGCGGTCTGATCGCGACGCCGCCAATCGCTTGTATCAGCGCCTTGCCCTGGAACCGTGCCAGGAGCAAGCTGTCATGGCTCCATCGTGATGGCTGCACGGTGCGGCTGAGCAGGTGGTGATTCAGACTGGGGTCATGAGTCCTCCGGAGGCGCCGGCGCCGTTGCGAGCGGCTGTCTGGCTCGTCCTGCTGACGAACGTGGCGTGGGCATTGGTCCTGCCGATGATCATGGTCGACCCCGACACCGTGGCGACCTGGATGATCGTTGCCGCGGCATTGGCCGGCCACTCCACTGCGCACCTGCTGGTGATGCGAGCTGCCGTCACACCCTGGGGAAAAGGCCGACGCAGAATCCTGCCGGCGGTGGGCCTGGTCGTGGCCACCCTCGTTGCCTGGCCGATTCTGACCACGTGGGCGGAAACTGACGAGCAGCCCTGGACTTGGTTGGTCGGGTTCACCATCAGTGCCCTGTTCCTGGTGATCCGGCCGCTTTACGCTGCGTTGGTCGGAGTCGCCCTCACGGGATTGGTAGTCCTGGCGGCGATGGTCTCCGACCTGTCCGTGCTTCGCTCGCTGCTGTTCGTTGCCATCGCCGGACTCGCTGCCGGCGTGTTCGCGGCGATCGTGGTGTATTCCATGCGGTTGCTGGTCGCGGCCGAGACCGGGCGCGCCGCGGAGGCAAGCCTGGCAGTCGCGGAAGAGCGCCTTCGCTTCTCCCGGGAGCTCCACGACGCCCTGGGACATCGGCTCAACATCATCGCTCTGAAGGCTGAGCTCGCCGGCGCCGAGGACCTGCGTCAGCTTGCCGCCGAGGCAGCGATCGACATCCGTCGCGCTGTGCACGGCTATGCCGCTCTGGACATGGCCGAGCAGGTACGCGGCGCTGAACTCGTTCTCTCCTCGGCCGGTCTCGACGTCGAGATCGCGATCGACCCCGCGGCGTGGGGGCAAGTGGAGCCCGAGGTCGAGCAACTCCTGGCCACTGCCGTTCGTGAGGGCGTGACCAATATCTTGCGTCACAGCGATGCTCACTCCTGCCGGATCGCATTCTCCGAGGACGGAGACCTGCTTCGCTTCCAGATGACGAACGACCGGCCCCGGAGCGCGTCCGCCGCCAATGGCCTAGGCCTCTCGGGGCTTCACGACAGAGCCGCGGCGTTGGGTGCGCGGGTGCGAACTGAGAGAGAGGACGATCGGTTCGTGCTGTGCATCGAGGTCCCTCGATGAGCCCGGACGGGCCCGCCATCCGCGTTCTGCTGGCCGAGGACGAAGAGGTGATTCGCGAGGCACTGACCGAGCTCCTGGCACGCGAGCCCGACATGGAGGTCATAGCCGCGGTCCCCGATGGTCGCCGCGCCGTGGAGGAGGCCAGGAAATGGCGGCCCGATGTGGTCATCGTGGACCTCGAGATGCCGAGGTTGGACGGGCTGGGCGTGGTCACCGAGCTCACCCGCATCCTGCCGAACGTTCCCGTCATCGTCCTCACCGGTCATGGCCGGCCAGTGATACTGCGGAAGGCCCTGATGTCAGGGGCGCGCGGCTTCCTTGCCAAAGGTGCTCCTGGCGCGACGGTGGCCGACGTCGTACGCCGGGTCCGCGCCGGGAGCAGGTATGTCGACCCAGTGTTGGCGGCTGAAGCCCTGACCGCACCGGCATCGCCCCTGACTGCACGAGAGGCCGAGATACTCGCTGCGGCGGGCGTGGACCGCCCTGTTCGCGATTTGGCCCGCGAGCTGCATCTCTCGCCCGGGACGGTTCGCAACTACCTCACTGCAATCGCCCAGAAGCTCGGCGTCCGCGACCGCAGCGAAGCCTTCCGAACCGGCCGCGAACAAGGCTGGATCTGAGAGGGCATCATCCCCAACGCGGGATGGCGGTCAGATCCTGCTGCCAACCTTCGGGCTGTGCACAACAAAGTCGTGATGATTTCACAGCGGGGCCGTGCGCGGTCAGTGTCCAGGATGGCCGTATGACGGTGCGACAAACTCCCGCTCGAGGCGATGATGTTGAACGGCGCCACCTCTCACGCAGGTCGGCGAATTGGCGCCGCTGGGTGCCGTGGGAGGGACCCGCGACCCGCGGCGACGTGGCACTGATGGGCGCGATCCTCGGGGTGGTGGCGCTCGGGTTCGCCATGAAGCCGCTCAAGCCGTTTCTGATCGCCTCGCACCCGGTGATGTTGGAGTTCCTGACCGGTGACCTCGTCGCGATCGGTGCGGCCGCCGCGTTCGCCCGCATCGGGGAGGCGCCGCTCTGGCTCGTCGTAGTCGCGGGCGGTGTCGGCATGTCGAAGTTCGACTGGCTCACCTGGTGGGCCGGTCGGCAGTGGGGGACAGGGATAATCCGGATGTTCACGACCAGCGAGCGGGCTCTTCGTTTCGCCGATCGAGCGGGGGAGCTCAAGCCCTGGACGGTGCGCCTCCTGGTAGTGAATGCCATGTTCCCCGGGGTGCCCACGCCGGTCGTCTACGCCATGGCGGGCTGGTCTCGGATGAGGCTTCGGACGTTCCTACTGCTTGACCTGGTAGGCACCTTGCTCGTCAGCGGGCTGGTGGCCGGAGTCGGCTACGGTCTCGGCCAACCTGCGGTGGACGTCGTGCTGCAGGTCGACAAGTACGCCTCCCTGGTCAGCCTGACGATGCTCGGCGTCGCCGCTCTCATTCCGTTGCTCAGGCGACGGATCCGCAGGAAGAAAACGTGATCCCAGCATCGCCGCCAGGCGCTCGCCCGGAGTATCACGGCGTAGATCTGCCGCCTCGGGGCTTCGCATCCCCCGCAGCCGTCGTCCGAAACCGTTGCGCACGGCAAGGGTTTGGCAGCGGCGCCGGCGACGGGGGCACCGATCTGCTAGTGCCGGACGCGGTAGCGGATGTGGGTTGCCTCCGGGGTGCCGATCACGCGAATGATCTCCAGTTCGATCAGTGACGGCAAGACGTCGAACAACCGGCGTCCTTGACCGAGCAGGACCGGGATCTGATGGATCTGGATTTCGTCCAGAACTCCGGCCTCCAGTGCCTTCTGCGCGGTGTAGGCGCCGCAACGTACCTGGACGTCTTTGCCGCCGGCCGCCTCCTTGGCCTGCTTCATCGCGCTGGCGATTCCGTCCTGTACATAGGTCACCAGCGGGTATCCCCAGCGGGCGGCGGGGCTGGGCGGTCGGTGACTGGGAACGAAGATCGGCGCTCCGTTGTGGTCACCGCCCCAGTGATCCATCAGCTCGGCGGTTCGCCGTCCCGCCACGACCGCGCCGCACGCTTTCCACTCGTCGAGGAAAGTTTCGTCCGGCCAGTCGTGCAGCCGATGGTCGTCCTCGCCGCCGAGGTAGTCGTTGAGATCCGCGATGTACCCGTCGAGGGACACCGACATGTCGAGAATCGATGACGCCACAGCAAGTTCCTTTCGTTGAAGGCTTTCAACCTAGGGCCGCCCGCCCGGGACCAAGAGGTGACAGCTGTCATTGCCTCGTCATGACACCGGCTCGCCGTTCCTGATTCCGCAAGCAGGCAAGGGCTGCTCGAGCACGACGTCGACATGAGCTGGTGGGTCACAGCTGCAGACGCGGATACGGATCCGATGGGCGAATTCTCGCGTCGGGCGATCAGGACGATCACGTCCTGTCGTTCCAGTCGCCGAGCCTACTCCGCGGCTGTAACGGTGACAGGCCCTTGGCGCAGGAGTTCGGCGATTTCCCGGGTCATCTCGGAGACGGACCCTGCATCGGCTGGGGTTGCGCGGTCAACGGTGAGGTTGGGGGGCAGCGTCATACGGGAAGTATCAGGGCCCCACTGCCCAGCCAACCCGTGACACTTGCACCGATTATCTGTGACGGACGGCGTGATGGGATCGGATAGTGTCTAGCGGGTCGAGGTCAGCGAGGCGTAGGGCGGCTGCCTCCTGAAGCCTCTTGTTTTCTTGGCATTCGGGGGACGAGGACCCTGATCCAGGCTGGGTCTCTGACCTGTGGTCAGGTGATGCCGTCGAAGGGCTTCTCCAATTCGATCCAAGGGATGGACTGGTCGGGGAGCACGTAGCGCTCGGTCTCGGTGAAGCCGTGGTGGAGCGCGAAGCGCAGGCCGTCGGCGTTGGTTGCGAGAACGACGGTCCCGATCGCGGTGACGCCGAGGTCGGCGGCGCGGCGGAGGGTGCGCTCGTAGAGCCGGGAGCCGATGCCGCGGCCGCGATGCCCTGGCAGGACCCGGGCGATGACCCGGGCGGCGGGGATGTCGTCCGCCGGTGGCCATACGGTGCTATTGCCGACCAGGACGTCGTCCAGGTAGGCGACCTCCAGGTGGTTGCGCTGCGACCGTTCGCGGACCTCCTCGAGGGAGAGCGACACGGTGGGGATGACGACGTTGTGCACGTGTCGCCAGTCCTCCAGGGTGGCATCGTCCGTCGGCTGGATGAAGCGGAGTTCGGGCATGGCGGCAGCAAACCCGATCTGGGGGTGCAGGTCAACGGAGTTCGGTGCGGACAGCGGTGAGAAGCGTGCGGGTGTACGCCCACCACACACCACCATGTCCTGGTGCCAACTACCGGGTCCCGGGCTCTGGGACTTCTCGCACGTGAAGATGTAACCGGATCTCTGCTGCGGGGATATGAGGGTGTGAAGCAGACAACGCCAGGCGGGCAGTTCGAGCAGCTGTACCGGGCGCACTACGTGGCTGTGTTGGCCTACGTCGTCCGTCGGTCGGCTGATGTGGAGGCGGCTCGGGACGTGGTTTCGGAGGTGTTCGAGATTGCGTGGCGACGCCGCGAGGAGATTCCGGCGCAGCACGTGCGGCCGTGGCTGTATCGGGTTGCGGCTAATCGGCTCGGGCATCGGTATCGCAGTGACCAGCGCGAGCTCCAGGCGTTGCGACGGCTCGCCACTGAGGCTGCCACGGATAGTGCCATGCGAGGCACGGCGGAGCAGGTGGAGGCGGCGCATGCGCTGGCCGAGGTGGTCACGGCGCTTGGTCGGCTCGGTGTCAAGGATCAGCAGGTGCTGCTGCTCAATGCCTGGGAAGGTCTCTCCGGCCACGAGCTGGCTGTCGCGCTCGGATGCTCCACCACAGCCGCCGGAGTTCGGCTGCACCGGGCCCGGCGACGGCTCAAGTCCGTCGTTGGTGCTGATCGTGAATCTTCTACCCCGCCGGCGCCGGCCGTCGACGGATCCGTTCAGAGAACAGGACACAGCTCATGACGCGTACTTCGAGGATGGACACACTCCGCACCAACGATCCCGCCGCCGACGCGGCACTCTCGCTCGACGCCCGCGCCGAGGCCGACCTCCAGCGAATCGTCGGCATCCCAGCCGAGGCCGGCTCAGTCGGCGGCGTCGGGCACCCCAGCCCGGTACTGCGTTCGCGAAGGCGGCTGGCCGTCGCCGTCGCGGCGGGCGGTGCCCTGGTGGCCGGCGTCGCGGTCGCCGCACCCCTGGTAGGTGGCGGAGAGACCGCCTCACCGGCGTACGCGGTGACCGACGCCGGGAACGGCAAGATCACCGTCACCATCTACCGGGCCGAGGATGCCGACGGACTCGAACGCCGGCTCGCCCAGGCCGGGCTGCGAGCCGAGGTCGTCTACTTCCCGCGCGGCATGCATTGCGAACGCTCGCCGCACGGTGTCGGGTTCGACGGCCAGTGGAGCAGCACCGACAACTGGGACGGGCAACGGTCGCACGGCACCTCGTACACGCTCAAGCCGGCCGACTTCGAGGGCGCCACCTTGGTGATCGAGCAATCCGACTCGAACGCAACGGTGCCAGGGAAGCCCGCCAGGGCCTTCAGCAACAAGATGGGCTTCCTGAAGAACGGCACCTTCGGACCCTGCGTCCTGACACCGACCCGCTGACTCGCCGGCGGGTCCGTTGCCTGGGGGAGTGATCAAGAGCTGAACGGCGGGACGGCCCCTGACCTGGGTCCTGGTCCGATCTGGAGTTCGCCATCGCCTGTCAGCGCTTCGATGGCGTGCTGGAGTCGGTCGAGTACTTGCTCTCGTCCGAGCGCTGCCATCGTCTCGTGCAGCGGTGGCGATACCGGACCGCCCGCAATCGCCACTCGTACCGTCATGAACCAGCGCCTCCGGTTCAAGGAATCCTGCTCAGCGATCTGGTTGAGCACTTCCTCGATCTGAGCCGGCTCGAAGACGGTCAGCTCCGGCAACCGCGCGGCCAGCGAACGGAGGGCAGGTCCGCCCCGGTGGCCCAGTCGGGCAGGAATGGTGCTGCCGTCTCGAAGAACTGCTCGTCGCTGAGAGCGCGAATGTAGTGGCCGTTCAGCCAATCGAGCTTGTCCAGATTGAACACCGGCCCCACGGTGTTCAGGCGACGCCAGTCGAACGTCTCAATCAGCTCGTCCAGCGAGAAGACGGCGCCGGCCAACCGAGCCATTCGTACAGCAGTACGTGCTTGGCGGTCGAGCTGATCCACTCCTCGCCTCGGATCACGTGGCTGAAGGGTGGGGCCTCGGCGGGGATCAGTATCCGGACAATCCGCAACACCAGCGTGCCGCCGGCGCTGCGTGCGAACGCGAGATTGATCAGCGCCGCGTACGCAGTGCCGACATGCGGATCGCCCGTCGGCGAAGGCGCGACCCGGCAACGGAACCGGCGCGGGGACGTCATGGGTGGTTCGTGACAGATGACATCTGTGGCCGGGGAGTGTGCCGAACGATGCTGAGGGCATGGACCTCGATCCTCGTGACAACGGACAGCTCGCGGCACGGCAGAACCCCGCGAGTTCTTCGCATGACTCCCACGGTTCGCCGGATGACGCCAGCCGTTCGCGGTCGGTCCCGGGCACGGTCACCTGGCTCTTGCGCCGCTGGCCTACCGTTCTCGCCGCCGGGCTGGTCATCACGACTGGCGCGCTGCCTCCCATGTGGGCCATGCACTTCCTGCCGGTGCTGCCCCTGCTCTACGTGGTACTCGTGGCGATCGGCCGGCGGGTGGCGACCTGGCCGGTACTGGCCGGCCTGACGGCGCTGTTCCTCGTCCTCGAGCACTACGCGGTGGACACCTTCACCGTCATCGCGATCCTCGCCGTCGTGGGCACGGTGCTTGCGGTCGTGGCCGGCCGCTCCCGCGAGGCCGGCCTGCAGGCGGCGGCGTTCGTCGGGTTCTTCGTCGTCGGGCTGGCCGCGATGTATCTCGACCGTACTGCGGGGATTCTGCTGGTTGCCGGGGGATGGGCTGCGCACGGGTTGTGGGATTTCTGGCACCTGCTGCGTGACAAGGTCGTGGCACGCACGTTCGCCGAAGCCTGCGGAGTCCTCGACATCCTCGCGGCTGCCGGTCTCCTGCTGGCGTTGTGACGCAGGCGCTCGCCCGCAGGCAGGGGGAGGCTTGCCGTCAGATCCACCCCTGCTCGGTGGCGAGCCGGAACGCCTCCGACCTGGACTCGGCTTCCAGTTTGCGGGTCGCCGAGGACAGGTAGTTCCGTACCGTCCCGGCGGTCAGGTAGAGCTCGCGGGCCACGTCCCCGACGGGGCGGTCGGCGCCCGCGGCTCGCAGTACATCGGCCTCGCGCGTCGTCAGTGGGGACTGCGGGGCCGTCAGGGCGTCGGCAGCAAGCACCGGGTCGACGTAGCGGAGCCCTTCGTGGACACGCCGGATGACATCGGCCAGCGCGGTTCCCGGGGCGCCCTTGGCCAGAAAGCCCCGCGCGCCCGACGCCAGGGCGTTGCGCAACGTCAGTGGCCGGCCGTGGGCGGTGAGGATCACGACCGCGCAGTCGGACATGGTCCGGGCCAGCTCGGCCACCACCCCCAGCCCGTCCAGGCCGGGCATCTGCAGGTCGGCGACGACAACGTCCGCACGATGCCGCAGCGCCGCATCGACCGCGGCCCGGCCGTCAGCGACCGAGGCGACGACGGTGATGTCCGGCTCACGCTCCAGCAGCGCCGTCAAAGCAACCCGGATGAGTTCCTCGTCCTCTGCCAGTACGACCCTGATCACGCGTCCCTCCTGTCTGCCAATGGTCATACGCCCAGTCCGGACCGGTGAAATCCAACGACACCGGTACTGCGAGCCACCGGCCTCCCGTGACGGTCGTCACGGTCGCGGTATCGCGCTCACACACACGAGCATCGAGTCATGACGCCGCCCGAGCGTCCCGCTCTCCGCAGTAGACGTGACGACCCGGCTGGGCCGCTGCAACTGAGCGGGTCGCCGACGCCGGATCCTCACGGTGCGGGCGCTCATAGTAACCTCCGCCGCCCTGTGGTCACCGTCGTTTGCCTGGTGTCGTCCCGGCGAGGAGCCGTGGGCCCGGCTGGCGGATTCAGCGTCGCCCTCCTGCCGCTCATCACCCCCCCCGGTGGGCTGCGGCGGTCCTAGCGGTCGGCGCCGCCGGTGCCTGCATTCTGGGATCGCTGATCTTCGACGAGTCGCCTATGCCAGCCCGGGAGTCGCCTACTCGGCCCGAACGCGAGCTGGCGCGCCGTGCCGCCGATGTCGATCGCGTGCACCATGTCGGCGGCGGTGAGCGCGAGAAGCGAGCCGTCGACCTCGAGCTCTGGGCGGGTCAAGACCGGTGCCCTGGCACGCGCGGGAACAGCTCGTGGCCGAAGGGCTTGCCGATCGGCAGGCCGAGTCCGTCGGTGACCACATGGCCGCTGCCGGAGTACGTCGTCTCCGCGTCGATGTAGATCGCAACGTGGGCGATCCGGGGATCGTCCGTCAGGTTCGGCGTCGCCGAGTGGGCCAGGTAGGCGTTGTGGAAGGTGCAGTCGCCGGCCTGGAGCGGGATCGTCCGCCGCTCTGCCCAGCGCAGGTCAGGCGCGGCCCGGAACATGTCGTCGCGGTCGGCCAGATCCTGACTGCGCAGGTCCTGGTGGTGCTGCGAGCCCGGGATGAACGTCATGCAGCCCCGCTCGACCGGTACGTCGACCAGTGCGACCCAGGCTGACAGCGAGGCGCGCGACCCGGCATGTGGCCAGTACGGCGCGTCCTGGTGGAACTCGGTGGCGGCGCCGTTGTGGGGTGGCTTGATCAGCAGCTGGTCGTGCCAGATCCGCAGTGGTACGCCGGCGAGTGCGGTGGCCGCCGCGGCGAGTCGCGGGTCGAGCGTGAGCTCGCGCAGTACGTCGTTCTGCCGCCACACGTTGACGTACTGGTTGAAGATCTTCGACCCTTCGAACAGGTCGTCGGCGGTCTCGGTCCACTCGGTCGCGGCGGCGCGGAACCGGGCGGCCTCGTCGCGGCTGATGATGTTCGGGATCCGGACCACACCGTCACGGCGGTAGGCGGAAATGATCTCTTCGTCCAACGGGACAGCTGTCGTATGGTCAGTGGTGGTCATCGGCCGGTTCCTCGTGATCCTGTGAGTAGGGGGATCCAGCCTCCCTCAACCCGGTACTCGGCGACAGGCAGACATTGACCAGTACTTGACTGATTTTGACCTCCGGAGGTCGGCCGTGCACAAAGTCCTCAGCAGTGAGGTCTTCCCGGACCAGCGGCTGCCGATCGCGGGTGAACGGGTCGAACTGGGGGCCGACGTCATCCCGCACAGTCACGCGTTCTTCGAGATCGCGGTCGTGCTCGAAGGCCGGGCAATCCATCTCTCGGCCGCCGGCGAAACGCCGCTCCAGCGTGACTCGGTCGTGGTGCTGCGGCCGGGCGAATGGCACGGCTACGTCGAGTGCGAAGGCCTCGTCCTGCGCAACGCCTATCTCGGCGCCGACATCTTCGGCATGCTGTCCGGTGCTCTGATCCCGGGCGACAAAGCGCCGTACCCAGGAGACCAGCCGCCGCACCCGTCCGTCCAGCACGCCATGCGGTTGCTGGAGGCAAGTATCGACGACCGGTGGACGCTCACCCGGCTGGCCTCCGAGGTGAACCTGGCACCCAGCTACCTGGTCCGGCTGTTCAGCCGTACGGCGGGGGTGTCGCCGATGGCCTACCTGAACCGAATCCGGGCCGAACGTGCCGCTGGCCTGCTGATCGAGACCGACCTGCCGATCGCCACCATCGGCGCGATGGTCGGCTGGCACGACCCAAGCCACGCCACCCGCCGCTTCCAAGCATGCTTCGGCGACAGCCCCTCCCACTACCGCACAACCTTCCGCCCCTGACCCCGCCGAACCCACGTAACCAGCAAAACCCCCACGCCACCTCGCCGCTCGCTCCTCCGCCGCTCACTACTCGGCACTCCCACCCACTCCGCGATACGCTCCTACGTCGCGCGAACCGAGAGTAGGCACCCCATGCAGGCAAGGCCGGCCACCTTGCGCGATCCCCGTGATTGAGTGCTCGCCTAGGCCAGCCCCGGGCCGATCCCGTGATCGCCGCGACCCACCGCGCGCACCGTCTCTGCTCCGTACGCCGCAGAGGAACTCCCTCCCGCCGACGATCCACCGTCTGCCTGGGGCGATGACCACCAATAGCCTCGTGAGCGGGTTCCTGCCGGTACGGCGGTTGTGATAGCCGGCGGCATCCGGCGGAGCTTTCAGGTGAGTCGGGTGGTCACGGTCACGGGGTTGGCGATGGTGTCGCGGATGGGGGAGGTGTGCTCGAGGGCCTGGATGAGGTTCTCCAGTTGGTCCCGGGTGGCGGGGCTGTCGATGTCGACGTCGATGGTGATTCCCTGGGCACCTTTGCGGACGGTCTTGTCGATGCCGAGGAAGCCGGCGAGGTCGATGTCGAAACCCAGGGTCAGCCGGACCTGCTGGAGGTCGATGTGGCGTGCAGCGGCGAGGGAGGCAAGGGTGACCAGGTAGCAGCCGGCCAGTGCGTGGAGGACGTACTCGGCGGGACTGGCCGCGCTGTCGGTGCCGAGGAGGGCGACCGGTTCGTCACTGTGCACCGTGAACTTGCCTCGACGGGACTCGTCGGCCTGCCCGGCCTGCACCAGCGCACCGGTCTGGGTGCGGGCGCTGAGGCCGCCGCTGGACTGGCTGTGCATGGTGAAGCGGACCTGTCCGAGATCGCGGTTCTTGGTGACGGCGTCCACGGTTGTCTGTACGGCGTCGAGGTCGACGAACGGCCGGCTGCTGCTGGCGGTGGTCTGGCTGGCGGTCATGGCTTTCCTTTACGGTCGGTTGGCCGGGCTTGTGACCCGGTTGGTCAGCAGGAGGTGTAGCGCTAGCCGCGCTGCTCGAGAACTGAGGCGTGGTGGGCTTCGGCGCTTCGTCCCATCCGATGGATGGCTTCGCGGAGGATGGTGGGGGTGGTGGCGTAGTTGAGCCGGACGAACCCGGCGCCGCCGCTGCCGAAGACGTGCCCGGAGCTGAGCGCGACGCGGGCGGAGTCGAGGAACATCCGAGCCGGACCGGACAGGTCGCTGACCACCGCTGGCTCGTCGGCTGGGTTGCCGGGGGTGTCGTGATGGAGTCCGAGGTCGCGGCAATCGAGCCAAGCCAGGTAGGTGGCCTCGGGCCAGGTCATGGTGACCCTCGGCAGCAGCTTGTCGACCAGGTCGGCGAGCAGGCTGCGGTTGGCGTCGAGGCCGGCGAGGAGGGCGTCGAGCCAGGAACGGCCGTGGTCAAAAGCGGC
The DNA here is from genome assembly GCF_050943845.1 of Kribbella sp. CA-294648. NCBI lineage: Bacteria > Bacillati > Actinomycetota > Actinomycetes > Propionibacteriales > Kribbellaceae > Kribbella > Kribbella sp. CA-294648. Next base: position 5,715,633 of record NZ_CP191981.1, on the reverse strand, counting down.
CGTGTGGGAGAGGACGCCGAGGTGGCTGGGGCCGTGACTGACCTCCTCGGGAAGCCTCGCCAGGTCAGTGGCTGCGTCCGGACCGGCTACCAGCAGGGCAGCTTTCAGGCCCGCGAGGTTCCAGCCCTTCGACGCGGAGTACAGCGCGAATGCATCCTCGGCACCGGGGACACTGAGGTAGGGGACGAACTCCGCGCCGTTGAGGACCAACGGCGCGTGGATCTCATCGGAGATCACCCGCCCCCGGTGGCGGCGGGCCAGTGCCGCTACCGCCGTCAGTTCCTCACGGGTGTGCGCTGCCCCGGTCGGGTTGTGCGGGTTCGCCAGCAGCAACACCGGCATCCGCGAGCCGCAGCGGTCGAATGCCTCGGCCAGCGCGTCCAGGTCCAGCCGCCCCTCCGGGCCGAGCGGCGCCTCTACCACCCGACGGCCGGCATGGGTAACGAAGGCGTAGAACGGCGCGTAGACCGGTGAGCAGACGATGACCGCGTCGCCCGGATCGGTGATCAGCCGCAACGTCTCGACGATCCCCATCATCACGTCCGGCACGATCGCCGTCCGCTCGACCGCGACACCGTCCCACCCCCACCGGTCCGCGGCGAAGCTTGCCACCGCCTCCGCGTACCCGTGGCCGTTGGGATAGCCGGTGTCACCGATCGCGACCGCTCGATGCACTGACTCGGCCACTGCCGGCGCCAGCAGTACATCCATTTCCGCCACCCACAGCGGCAACACATCAGTGGGATGGGCGGTCCACTTCATGCTCGTCCGAGCCCGGAGCTGCTCCAAGGTCAACTGCTCGAGCGGGTTAGGGAGGAGGGAGTCGATGGGGCCGGCCATGTCGTCAACACTACGAGAGCAGGGTGGCAAACTGTTCGCCTCTTTTGCCCAGAATCGGGGCCCAAGCGCTAGATTCCGGGATATGGATGCGACTGACCGCAAAATTCTTGCTGAGCTCCAGGCAGATGGCCGGCTTACTCTCACCGACCTCGCCGACCGGGTGAACCTCAGCATCTCCCGCTGCCAACGACGGGTCCGTGAGCTGGAAGCCCAGGGCGCGATCCGCGGCTACCGCGCCGTCATCGACCCGGCCGCGGTCGGGCTCGGCTTCGAGGTGCTGGTATTCGCCGTTGTCGTGCATCCAGAAGCTGTCACGCAGATCGACGCAGCACTGGAAGCAATACCCCAGGTCATCGAAGCGCGACGGCTGTTCGGCGACCCCGACTACCTGATCCGCGTCGTGACCGCCGACCTCGCCGACTACCAACGGCTCTACGACACGGTTCTCAGCAAGATCCCCGGTATCCAACGCCTCAGCTCCACCATCGTGCTGAAACACAGCGTCCCCACCCGAGCACTGCCCACCCAGCTCTGACTCAAGGCGAAACCGAAACGCGCTTCGCTACCCGCCAACTCCAACCGTCAGCCCTGGGAGGATTGCGGGCCGAGTCGGGTCAGCAGGCGTGCGGCCTGGGAGCCGAGCCTGAACCCAAACGTGTTGACCACTCGCGCAGGCCACCGCCCTCGACGATTGGGTTACGAAAGCGAAACTGTGATTTCTTGTGTCCGTATCTGCGTTGGCCCAGTCTCCTGGACGGGTGGTTGCGATGGATCGGTGAGAGGACTCGATGAGGCAGTTTCTTGTGTGTGCCGGGCTCGTCCTGACGATGGCGGCTTGCGGCACCTCGGCGACCACCCAGGCGAGCACGCCAGTGAGTCCTCCGGTGAACACTGTGCCGAGCACCCCGGCGAGCACGCCGGCGGGGGAGCAGACGACGCCGGCGATCTCCGCGCCGGCCTCGCCGGGTGTTGTCGCCAAGCAAAGACCCGCTTCCACGCCTACGCCCACTAGGGCCCGGAAGGCAGCTCCCTCCGCAGGGAACGGCGACCCAGGCGTGGACCCGGTCTTCGGCAGCGACTCTGTGTTGAGTCAGCGCGAAACCTATAGCTACCGGTACTCCGAGCCGGGTGACCACAAGTTGCCGGCGGGCACGTTCGCCCTCCGCTACAACGTGTCGACCGCCGGCCGGTCACCACTGAAGGGCCGGCTGGCCGATGCTGGGCAGGCGCTCGCCCGGGCCGGCGGTCTGGCCGTCTACCTCGACGGTGGCACAGCGCTGAACGATGCCGACCTCACGACGATCCAGTCGCTGCACCAGCCGTCGGCGAATGGTGGGCTCGGCCTCACCAAGCTCAGTCGGCTGTACGTCTACAACCTCAAGACGCTGCAAGGTGGCAAGGAGTGCACGCCGAGCTCGGGCCTGGCGTGCGCCGGGCAGACGGCCCGCGGCGGCCTGTCGCCGTACCTGTGGTTCAACGGCTGGTGGGAATCCTGGGTCAGACATCTCACCCTGGACGACCTCGAAGAAGTGAAGGCCGGTTCCTTCAGCAACAGCCCGCTCGAGTCGGTCAGCCTGCGGGCGGCACGGTCGATCGGGGTCATGGGGTTCGGCCACCGGCCCTACGCCAAGCTGACCGAGCTCTATCTGCCCAGCGTGACGTCGATCGGCAGAGACGCGTTCCGCCGCAACCAGTACCTGGTCAAGGTGAATCTGCCCCGGGCGACCAAGATCGACGACTACGCGTTCGACGACACCTCGCGGCTGGAGTACTTCAACGCCCCGCGGCTGGTGTCCATCGGCCGCAACGCGCTCAACGACACCCATGCGCTGAAGTCGGTGAACTTCCCGGCGCTCGAGTACGTCGGGATCAACTGCTTCGACCTCAACGGCGACGCGCGGACCGGGACCGGGGTCACAGTGCTGCGGCTGCCGAAGGTGACGGTGCTGGACAAGAACGCCCTGACCGGCTTCGCCGGCTTGCGGCACATCTACGCACCCAGGCTGACGACCGCATTGCACGACGCGGTCACGAACAATCCGAGACTGGCGACGGTGTACGCACCGAACCTCGGCCGGCTCGGCCCGCGCGCCTTCCGCGGCAACCCCGAGCTGCGCGCGGTCCACCTTGGCCACCAGCCACCGTCTCAGGAAGAGGACGTGTTCGCCGGTGCCGACCCGCGAAAGCTGACGATCTACCACCTGGGAACCGCCGCCGCGTGGACGCGCTTCGTACCAGCGGGCAACTCCCGCGTTCCGGTCCGCCAACAGAAGCAGTGAGTTTCAGCGACCTTGGAGGGCGTTGATGAAGACTTCCTGGAGGTCTGCGGGGCTTCGGGCTACGTAGCTTTGGCCTCCGGTTGCCTTGGCCAGTCGGGAGAGTTCCTCGGAGCTTGCCTGCGGGCCGATGCCCAGTGCGATGATTCGGACCGGGCGGGCCGGATCGCTCAGGTCTCTGAGCTTTTGAACGGCTTGGTCGAGGGTCAGGCTGCCGGGGTCGTCCTGGTTGCCCTGGCCGTCGGTGAACAGCAGGACGGTGTTCACCGCGCTGGGCTGGTAGCTCGCCTGCATCGTCTGCATGGCCGCGATCACCGTGTCGTACAACCCGGTCCCGCCGCCGACGACCGCCTTGACCCCGCTCAACTGGCCGAGGAGATCTTGTCGCTGCGGCCCGGTCAGCTTGCGGACCGGGACCAGCGGCTTCCAGTCCTTCTGGCCATTGAGCTTTTCCGAGAACGTCCACAGCCCGATCGCGGAACTCTCCGGGAAAAGCTTCAGCCCGGTCGCGGCGGCCTCGACGGTGAGCTGCATGCGGGTCTTCCCGGTCCCCGGAACAGGTGCCGCCATGGAACCGGACACATCGATCACGGCCAGCGAGTTCGTCGGCAGCGACAGGGTGAGCCAGGCCCGAAGCGATCCATCGATGGCGCGGGCGGACGGCGCCGTGAGCCGGCTGACGTCTCCCGCACCGCGGCCGTCACTCAACGGACTGAGCAGCGGATCCCGGAAGCCCGCGTCCTCCCGAACCTTGGCCGCGTCGCCCGTCAGCAGTTCCTGGGCCAGTGCCTTGCCCGCCTCGGCCAACGCCTCTGAAGTGGGCTTGGCCGTCACGACCAGCGGATAGTCGAGCAGCAACGTCCCGGTGCTCGGTATCACGCCCTTCAGTTCAGCACCGGGATGCTCGTCCTGATACCTGACCACGCTCTGCTCCGAAGCCGGTACGACGATCTTGCTGCCACCGGCCGCGGCCTTCCCGAGCAGGCCGTCGACATCGACGTACGGCTTCGCCATCGCACCCAGGCGTTGCGCCAGCGGCACCAGCACCCCCGCGACCTGGGTGTTGGATGCCGCGGTCTTGGCGCGCTCCGCCTGGACGGCCAGCAGCGCCAAGGCTCCGGTCGACTGGCTCATCGGATCGAGCAGAGCTACCTCCCGGCCGGCGAAGGAGCCCAGCCAGGACGGGGTGTTCTCGAGGTTCTCACTCCGGCCCGCCAGCACCAGCGGCGACGACGCGAGCGAGGGGACCGCCACCGTAGGGACCGACTCGCCGTCATCGGCACGCCCGATCCAGATGGATGAGTCCGGGACCCACAGGTCCGGACGTCCGTCAGCGGCACTGGCGAGTTCTTTGGCGACCTTGGCCGACGGTGCTGCCGTGATGGTGAACCGGGCACAAGGGGCACCATTCGCACCGCCCTTGGCTTCCAGCGACTTCGCGGCCGCCACCAGCAGCGGCTGGACGTCAGCCGTCGCGCTCACCTGGATCTGCGTCGAGCCCTCGCACGACCGACTCGACAGACCGCTCTCCCCATCACCGTCCGACCCCAGACCGCGGATCACCAACACGGCGGTCAACGAGATCGCCAGCAGACCGACCGCGACGATATACACGACCCGGCGGTTGCCACCTCGCTTCACCGCAGAGACATGTTTCCCCATCGCTCGGCCCACTTCCTCCCAAAGGCAACTGCGAGCGCAGACTACCTGGTCCCACGCTCACCAGCGTTGCCAGCCGAGTGATCGTGACAGTGCGACAGACGCGGGGGCTGGTGAGCGGCTCGACTTCAGGCGGGTTTGGCGTGGCGTAGGGCGGCGGCGGTGGGGGTGTCGCGGGGGAGGAGGTTCTGGACCGGGCCTTCGTGCAGGACCCGGCCGCCGTACTTGCCGGGGCCTGGGCCGAGGTCGATGATCCAGTCGGCCTGGAGGATCACGTCGACGTTGTGCTCGATGACGACGACGGTGTGGCCGCGTTCCACGAGTTGGTCGAGGACTTCGAGCAGGATGTCGATGTCGTTCAGGTGGAGTCCGGTGGTGGGTTCGTCGAGTACGTACACCGCGGGCTCGTCGGCGTCGTGGAGTTCACGCCCGATCTTCAGTCGCTGGCATTCGCCGCCGGACAGGGTGCTGAGTGGCTGCCCGAGGCGCAGGTAGCCGAGCCCGACAGCGGCGAAGCTCCGCAGTGCCCGGACGACGGCCGGCTCGGGGAAGCGCCGGATCGCCTCGTCCACGGTGAGGTCGTCGATGTCCGCGATGGACAGACCGTCGACCTGATAGCCGAGTACTTCGGACGTGAACCGTCGGCCCTGGCAGGTCTCGCAGACCGTCTCCTGCCCGTCCATGAAGGCGAGGTCGGTGTAGATCACGCCGAGTCCCTTGCACGCCGGGCATCCACCATCGGAGTTCGCGCTGAACAGCGAGGCCGGTACTCCGTTGCGCTTGGCAAAGGTTTTGCGGATGGCGGGGGCGATGCCGGTCCAGGTGATCGGCGTGGATCGCCGGTTGGTGCTCACCGCCGACTGGTCGATCACGATCGCCGGGTGCTGCTCGATCAGCTCCGCGGCCAGGCTGGACTTCCCCGAACCGGCGACTCCGGTGAGCACGGTCAGCAACCCGGTCGGAACGTCGACCGTGAGGTCGCGCAGGTTGTTCCGTGTCGCCCCGGCGATCGTGATGCTGCCGCGCGGTGTCCGCGGGACCGGCTTGAGCGAGCGGCGTCGCCGCAGCGCGACGCCGGTCGGGGTACCGGCGTCGAATAGTTCGGCGTAGCTGCCCTGGAACACCAACTGTCCGCCGTCGTCGCCGGCACCGGGGCCGACCTCGATGATCTGGTCGGCGACGGCCATCACGTCGGGGTCGTGCTCGACGACCAACACGCAATTTCCCTTGTCCCGCAATTGTTCGAGCAAGGTGGTCATCGCCGGGGTGTCGTGCGGATGCAGGCCGACGGTCGGCTCGTCGAACACATAGAGCATCTCGGTCAGACTGCTGCCGAGGTGCTTGACGGTCTTGATCCGTTGCGACTCGCCGCCGGACAAGCTGGTGGTGGCGCGGGCCAGGTGCAGATAGCCCAACCCGATCGTGATCATCGCTTCCAGTCGCGCCGTCAAGGCCTGTACTACGGGCGCCACTGTCGCGTCCGTGATCCCGCCGATCAGGGCGGCCAGGTCGGTGAGTTCCATCCGCGAGAGCTGGCCGATGGTCTGGCCCGCCACGGTCGCAGTACGGGATGCCTCGTTGAGCCGGTCGCCGTCGCAGTCGGGGCACGTCGTCGATCGGGTGAAGCGGCGGATGGTCTCCTGCTTGCGTTCGGACATCTCCTGGGAGGTGTGCAGGTAGATCCGTTCGAACCGTTCGACGACGCCCTCGTAGTCCTTGGGCGGTTTGGTGCCGAGCTTCGCGGCCGCCTCGCCGCCGTAGAGCAGCGCCTCCCGCTCCATCGGGGTCCAGTCGCGCAGCGGGGTGTCGAGCGCGAAGGATCCGATATCGGCGTACTGGCTGTACCAGTAGCCGCCGTTGCCGAACCCGGGCAGCAGGATCGCTCCCTGCGCGAGTGACTTGTCGAGATCGAGGAAACGGTCCGTGGCACTCGCGACCACCTCACCCAGCCCGGTGCAGGTCGGACACATGCCGGCCGGGTCGTTGAACGAGAAGTGCCCCGACTCACCGACGTACGGCGTACTGATCCGGGAGAACAGCAGTCGCAGATAGGTCCACGCGTCGGTGATGGTGCCGACGGTGGATCGTGCGTTGCCGCCCAGCCTCCGTTGGTCGATCACCACCATCGGCGACAGTCCGTCGATCTCGTCGACCTCGGGACGGCTCCAGCGGGGGAGCCGGTTGCGGGTGAACGGTGGGAAGGTCTCGTTGAGTTGGTGGCCCGCCTCGGCCGCGATCGTGTCGAAGACCAGCGACGACTTGCCCGAGCCGGAGACCCCGACGAACACCAGCAACTGGTCGCGCGGGAGGTCCACGTCGAGCCCGGCGAGGTTGTTCGTGCGCGCGCCGCGGATTCGGATGTGTTTGCCCATGAGCACCGAACGTAGCCCGCTATGTGGCCGGATCCTGACCGCATTATGAGCGACAATCGAGGGGTGGCGGATGTGACCGAGCGAATGCTGGCGCTGCTGGCCACGCTCCAGACCGGGAGGGCGTTCAGCGGCCCTGAACTGTCGGCCCGGCTCGGCGTGAGCCCGCGGACCCTGCGGCGCGACATGGATCGGCTTCGCGGCTATGGCTATCCCGTCCAGACGCAGCCCGGGCGAGGCGGCTTCTACCGGCTCACCGCGGGCCGTGCGCTGCCACCACTGGTCCTGGACGACGACGAAGCCGTGGCGACGCTGTTGGGGCTGGCCACGCTGGCTTCCATCGGCGACGCGGGAGAAGGCAGCCTGGATGACGCAGCCACGCGCGCCTACGGCAAGATCGACCAACTCCTGCCTACTCGGCTGAGGCCCCGCGCGCACGCGATCAGGTCCAGCCTGGAGGCCGGCCGCCAGGTGGCCCCGGCGACGAGCCCGCGAATCCTGGCCGAGCTCGCCGACGCGGCCCGCGAGCGGCGTACGGTGACCTTCGACTATCAGGGCGCCTCCGGGCGGCGGTCGTCACGACGCTGCGAACCCCACCGGCTGGTCTATCTCAACCTGCGCTGGTACTTCCTCGGCTGGGATCTGGACAAGGACGACTGGCGGGTCTTTCGCTCCGACCGGGTCGACGGCTTGCACACCACCACCCAACAGTTCCGGGAACGGCCCCTCCCGGCCGACAGCGCCGTTGACTACCTGCGCCAAGGACTCGGCAAGGACCTGGTATCGGTCAGGCTCACCGTCGAGGCCCCGCTGGACCGGGTCGCCGACGCACTCCGCTACCAAGAGGCCGAGATCGCCGCGGTCACGGACCGGCGTACCGAGGTGACCGTCAAGCTCGACAGTTGGCACTGGCTGCTGCTCACCCTCGCGTTCCTGGACGCCGACTTCGTCATCCACGAACCGCAGGAGTTCAAGGACGCCTACCGCGCCTACGCCCGACGACTCACCAACGCCGTACGGACGAGCGGGGTCTGAACCGGGACGCAAAGTATTGTGCCCAAGGTGGACGCCGACACCATGATCGCCCGCGCACAGGTGCTTGCCGACGACGTACTCTTTCCGGCCGCGCTCACCGTCGATCAGGCCGATTGGATACCAGAGTCGACGATTCAATCGCTCGTCGAGCAAGGCTTCTACGGCATTGCCGCGCCGGCCGAGACGGGCGGGCTCGGCGAGCCCGACATGGCCGTGGCGGTCCGCATTCTGGAGACGCTGGCCAGCGGGTGCCTGGCCACCGCGTTCACCTGGATGCAGCACCACGGGCCGGTACTCACCGCCGCCTACTGCGAACAACCGGGGATCCGAGAGAAGTGGTTGGCGCCGTTGGCGAGCGGTGAACTGCGCGGCGGCATCGCCCTTGCGGGGGCGCGCCAAGGCGGCCTCGCGGTACGGCGAACCGGCGACGGCTACCTGCTCAACGGCAGCGTGCCGTGGGTGACGGGCTGGGACATGATCGACCTCGTCCACGTGGCCGCCCTTGACGACTCCGGCAACGTGGTCTTCCTGCTCATGGATGCGGTGGCCTCGGAATCACTGGGTCCCGAGCTCAACGATCTCGTCGCGGCGCGGGCGAGCCGGACGGTGACACTGACCTTCCGCGACCATCTTGTGCCCGTGGATCGGTTCACCGGCGCCCAGCCGTTCGCGGACTGGCAGCGCGCGGAGGCGTCCGGCTCGGCCCTCAATGGTGCCCTCGCGCTCGGCGTGGCCACACGCTGTCACAGGTTGCTCGGTGACGATGCCGCAGGCAACGGGTTCGCGGACGAGATCGATGCCTGCCGCGCGGCTCTGATCGCGGCCGACGCGGGGAGCACGCCCGCCGCACGCGCTGTCGCCTCCGAGCTTGCGCTACGGGCCGCCACTACCTTGATGGTCCAAACCGGAAGCCGGTCGGTGCTGACCGGCAACCCGGCCCAGATGCTACTTCGCGAGGCGGGATTCCTGCTCGTCTTCGGCACCCGCCCGCTGATCCGCGACGCCCTCCTCGCCCGCATCAGCCGCTGACCCGTATCCACTGGGAAGTAGGACCTCTGCGGCGGCCCAGGCTCGGGGAAGGCCGAATTCGGCTAGGCCGCGGATCAGGTCGCGGAAAGTGTTCTCGGTGGCTCCGGCGGACGTGGCCAGCTCTGCGTGCAGGCGTAGCGACCGGCCCAGTGTCTGGTAGTGGACGTCCACGGTCAGGCAGGCGATCGCCCGCTCGCGGATGCTGAGATACGGCCGGGCCCAGCGCTGTGCCAGTTGGTCTTCGGTGAAGGCGGCCAGTGCGTCGTCCACAGTCGCCAGGCTGTGGACGGTACGGAGTAGGGGACCGGTCAGCGGCACCGGCTCGACCGCATCGGTGTCCTCCGCTGCGGGTAGGCCCAGCTCGGTCAGGCGCTGAAACGCGGTGACGAGGATGGGGTAGCCGACGTACGGCGCCAGGTGGCGGTAGAGCTCCCTGATCGATTCGGGCTCGACTCCGTTGGCCAGGGCCATCTGCACATGCATGGCCAACGGCACGTCGAGGTGCGGGTGGCAGAGGTCGGCGGTCAGGCAGACGAAGGCTTTCTCCCGCATCGTCAGGTGAGTCAGCCCCCACAGGTTGTGGCCGGCGCCCACGGCGAGCTTGGCGAAAACGGGGTCGAGGGCGGTCAGGGCGTCCGCTCCGGCGAGCTGGGTCATGGACGAGCTCCGTTCAGGACAGGCCCAGCGCGCGCAGGCGCAGGGCATCGAGGGTGTACTGCGGAACGACGCGGCCGAGCGTGCTCATCAGCCGGGACTTCTTGCCGACCGGGTAACGCGCGCGGGGTTTGCGCGCAGTGAGGGCGTGCAGTACGGCGCGGGCGACCACGTCGGGGTTGGAGCCGGAGCGCTCCTCCTTCAGCCCGTGCGTGACCATGGTGCGGTAGGCATCGCCGTACAGCCGCCGGCCGTCCTCGCCGAGGGAGGCCAGGCGGGGTTCCACCTCGTCTTCCAGCTTGTCGACCGCCTCGGTGTGGATCGAACCGGGTTCGACCAGGACGGCGGCCACGCCGTACGGCGTGAGTTCCATCCGCAGCGCGTCGTTGAGGGACCGGATGGCGTGCTTGGACGAGCACAGCGGGCCGCCGAACGGCAGGGTGATCCAGCTGCCCACCGAGCCCACCGTGACCACCCGGCCGCGCGATGCGCGCAACATCGGCAGCATGGCCTGGGTGACCGCCACTTGGCCGAAGACGTTGACCTCGTACTGCCAGCGCAACGTGTCGAGAGGGACGAACTCCAGCGGGCCGGTGACGCCGACCCCGGCATTGTTGACCAGGGCATCCAAACGGCCGAGCCGTTCGGCCGCATCGGCGATCTGGCCGGTTTCGGTGACATCCAGCGTGATCGGGGTGACGGTCGGGCCGAGAGCCTGACCGTCGGCCTCCTTGCGCACTCCGGCAAAGACGGTGAAGCCTTCGCGGGCCAGCAGCAGGGCGGTGGCACGGCCGATTCCGCTGGACGCGCCGGTGACCAGGACGGTTTTCGCCATGAGGATTCCTCCAGCTCAGTAGTAGGTGCGCATCAGGTCGGTCGCCCAGTCGGGTTGGAACGTCGGGCCGTGGGGTCCGAATTCGGCCATGTAGGGCTTGATGTCCAGAACCGGTGTGCCGTCGATGGCGTCCAGGCCGCGCACGTGCAGGTCCAGACCGTCGACGGCGATGAGCCGGCAGCGAGATACGCCGAGCAGGTTGGGGCGGTTCTTGCCCCGCTGGGCGAAGATGCCGACCTTGGGCCAGTCCGGGTTCCCGCGGGGGTGGCGGGCGGAGGTGTTGATCGATGCGGGCTCGACGAGATGGAACCGGTACACGATCTCCAGATGCGAGAAGGCGTCAAGCCCGGCCAGGGTTTCCGGGCCGAAGCGGGTTCCGTCGAGGCGGATCAGCGCCTGTTCGGCATACCAGTCGTCGTCCGAGGCCTCGAGACGTCCGCCGAGTACTGTCGCGACGGGTTCCAGCACGATGGTCTGCACAGCATTCCTCCAAGGATTCGATCGGTCAGCGCGCGTCGGCGAAGAAGGTCGCGAGGTGGCGGTTGACCGGTTCGGGGCAATCGAGCTGCGGGACGTGGCCGCAGTTGTCCAGGATCACGAGCTGGTCGTTCGGGAGCAGCTCAGCGAAGCGGTGCGCGCGTTCGACGGGCTGGATGGTGTCGTGCTTGCCCCACAGCACCAGCGTCGGGGCCTTGGTGGCCGGAAGGGCCTTTTCGGTTGGCGCCCAGTCCAGTCGGCGTTCCAGCAGGTAGGTGGCGCGGATGTTGTCGTGGAAGGTCATCGGCGCCCACCACTCGTCCACCAACTGATCGGTCACGCGGTCCTTGTTGACCATCATGTCCTCGGCCAGCCCACGGACGGTGGACTTGCCGGTGGACAGCTTGACGGCCAGCTCGCCGACGACGGGGAGCTTCAGGGATTCCCACATCAGGGTGCCGCGAAGGTCCAGCCCAGTGGCGTCGAGCAGGGCGAGCTTGGTCACGCGATCGGGGTGGCGTTGGGCGAAGGCCAGCGCCCAGCCTCCGCTCCAGGAGTTGCCGGCCAGGGCTGTTCGCCGTACGCCGATGCTGTCCATGAACGCGCCGACCGCGGAGACCATGGCATCCAGGTCGAAAGCGAAGTCGGAGTCCTTCAACTCGGTGTAGCCCTGGCCGGGGAGGTCGACCACGTAGACGGTGTGGTCGCGGGCCAGTACGTCGACCTGGTCCTTCCAGCCGATGACGGACGTGCCGCCGGGCGAGAGCAGGATCACCGGGGTGCCGGAACCGGCTTGGACGTAGTGGAAGCGGGCGATCGGGGTGTCGGCGTAGCGTGAGCCGACCTGAGCCAGGTACGGCGAGCGGAACGCGCGGCCGTCTTCGGCGGGCTGCCAGCCGTACGCGCCGAACAGCAGCACGGCCACCAGCAGGGCCAGCGCTGCCGCGAACCAGCGCCGCCAGCGCCGCTTGCGCGCCGGCCGGGCGGCAGCGGGTCGAATTGTCTTGTCCAGGCTGACCATCGTGTTCCCCTTGGCTTGGTCCGAAGTGTCCGTAGGTCTGGACACGCGGGGTGTGCGCAACGGTGACAGCCGCGGCACGTGATCCGGCTCTCACGTATCGGCCGGACGTGTTGCCAGAAGGTTAGGAAGATCGCGACGGCGTTCGCCTCCGTCAGGTGACTGATAGCTGCGCGGGACACATCGGTCGTCAGCGTCAGCACGGTTGCCGGCCGGTGAACTTCAGTCAGATGACGGAGGCGATCCCGAGCGCTCGCGGCTAGCGTCGGCGCCATGAAGCTGATCAACGACCACCTGGCCATCAAAGCCCGGGTGCTGCCCACGACGGGCGACGGCTATGTCCTGCTGGCCGGTGAGGCCGGCTCCTGGCGCGGTCCCTTCGCGGTTCCTCCCCTCGAGCTGGCCGGCCGCCTCAAGACGCTTGCCGAGGGCATCGAGGCCACCGAGGCGAACGTGTTCCGCGCGGTACTGCGGCCGCCCGGCGAGGGCAACCAGGTGCTGGCCGCCAGGAGCATCCGCCCGGCGCGCTTCGACCTCGTCGTACTGTTCCGAACCACTTCCGTGGAGGCAGCCCTGGAGTTGCGCGAGAGTGCTGCCTACAAGCAACTCGCCGAGACACTGCGCTCGGCCTCCCGCCGTACGCACGAGATCGTCGCCGACAACGCCGGACGGCTCGGCGACGTGGACCACAGCCAGGACCACCGCTACCTGCTCAACTACTTCTACGCCGACGATCGCGAGACCTTGCTGAAGGTTTGGGAGTACTCCGCGGGGTGGTTCCAGGCGAACACCGCGCTGCCCAACTCCGCACTGATGCGGCCGGTGGAAGGCGAGCCCGCCGACTACGGTCTGATCAACCACGCCAGCTGGCCGAACTGGCGGACCTTCCTGCCCAGCCTCATCTTCCGGCCCACCTACCGCCGCTTCGTGCTGGCCAACTTCAAGGCGAACGACATCGCCGCGCAGCCGATCATCTACCGCCTGGTCTGACTAGGCCAGCAGCAGCCTGGCCAGCTCGGCACGAGACGAGATCCCCAGCTTGGGAAACGCCTTGTACAGATGGGAGGCGACGGTGCGAGGGCTGAGGAACAGCTGGGCCCCGATGTCCCGGTTGGACGCTCCGGTGACAGCCAGCCGGACCACCTGAAGCTCCTGGGGTGTGAGCGCGGCCAGCGCATCGCTGTTCCGGGAGCGGTCCGGCAGAGAAGCTCCGGTGGCCCGCAGCTCGGTTGCTGCGCGGGCCGACCACGCGGCGGCATCGAGCCGGTCGAAGGCCTCGACGGCAGCCGCGAGCTGGGCGCGAGCCGCGATACGCCGCTGATGACGGCGGAGCCATTCCCCGTAGACCAGGCGGGTGCGTGCCTCGTCGAAGCGCTGCTCGCTCTCGGCATGCAAGGCCAGTGCCTGCTCGAAAAGTCGCTCGGCCTCGTGGTCGGCGGCGAGCAGAGCCCGCGCCCGATGCAGTACGGCGAGAGGTTTGGCCCGTCCAGTGGCCTGCGCCCACTCGGCGTACCGTCGCAGCGGTTCCTGCGCACGCTGGGGATGTCCCGCCCGCGCGGCGGCCTCGACGTAGTCGGGCCAGACGTACCGCCAGAGGAAGGCATGGCGGGTCGGGCCGGCTGCTGCCCGGTCCACCCGCTCGAGCGCCGCCTCGTAGCGACCCGCCGCGAGGTCGACCATCAGCTGCGCGTACTCCGCCCACCAGGCGCCCGGCATCCACCTGCGGTGATCGGCTTCGCGGATCGCCTGTCCAGCCATCGCCGCGCACTCCTCGGGCAGGCCGGCAACCGCCGACAGCCAGGCATGCACGCCTGCGAGGTAGCTGGTCCACTGCGGCTGACCTACGTCGGAGGCCAGGGCCAGTCCGGCAGCCACGGTGGCTCGCGCGGCACGGTGGTCTCCGCTGATGAGCTGGGCGATCGAGTAGATCGTCATGGCCTGGGGCATGCGGCCCAGGCGTCCCGAGGCGCGGCAGTCCTCGACGAGCTGCGCCGCGCCGTCCAACATGCCGTCGGAGTCGGCGCGGACGATGGCCTGGTAGGTGAGGACGAAGCGCATTTCGAAGGGAACGTGCTCGGCCTGGCCTGGCAGCGGATAGGTATGTGTGGTCGCCGCGTCGCCCTCGATGATCAGGCGGAAGCCGTGGTTGATCGCACGGACCACAGCGGCCAGCCCGTCGCCGTCCGGGCACAGCTCCTCGGTACGCTGGGCAAGCGCGGCTTGAGCGGCATGGGGTGCACTGGCCCAGGTGTAGAAGCCTGCCATGCTCAGCATCGGCAGCTTGGCGGACAGGTCCGCCACCGCCTCTACTGCCTCAAGCAGCAGGCGTACGCCGTCCAGCGGCCGGCCCGCCTCGATTTCCAGCTTCGCCCTGACCTGGGCCAGCTCGGCCAGGACAGAGGTGGGCGGCACCGAGTCCTCCGCCAGCCGCCGCGCCCGGTCGACCAGCTCACGTGCGCGCTCCCACAAGCCCGCCTCGGCCGCCGCCCCGGCTGCGGCAGTCCACCGGCGTGCGGCCTCGGCGGGGTCAGCTGACAACTCGGCTGCGCGTGCGTAGGCAGCCGACACTGCCGTCTGCCCGCCGCGCTGCCCGGCGCGCACCGCCAGGCACTCCATCATCCGGGCCACTTCTTCATCGGGCCTCAGGGTGACGGCGGCCAGGTGCCAGGCCCGCCGATCGTCGTCGACCGCCTCGGCCAACGCCCGGTGCGCCGCCAGTTGGGCGGTGAAGTCGGAGGCGAGCAGTACTGCGGTCCGTACCAGGGGATGGCGGAAGGCAACGCCGTCCGTGCCCACCCGGACCAAGCCGCTCCGCTCCGCCTCGGCGAAATCGATCAGCGTGGCGCCGAGCAGACCGACCGCGTGCGCGAGCGAGCCCAGCGCGGCGCGGTCTTCGAGGGCCGCCACCAGCAAGCAGCAGCGGGTCGCACCCGGCAGGGCCGCGATCCGGTCACGGAAACCGCGCAGCACTCGATCGGTCACCGGCCGCGCCGTACCGAAGGAGAACGGCAGTGCGACGAGGGCACCCCTGCGCTGCTCTGCTGTGAGCATGCGGGGCAGCTCGAGCAGAGCGAGTGGGTTGCCCTGGGCCTCGGCGACGAGCTGCTCCCGCACGGCGGGCGGCACGTCGGCGGCCTGCTCGGTGACGAGCCGGTGTGCGGCCTCGGCCTCCAGCTCGCCCAGCCGCAGCTCGGGCAGCCCACGGGTGGGAAAGTCGTCCTCGCCCTCTCGCACCGCGAACAGTGCGGTGACGGGCTCAGTCTGCAGCCGCCGTACGGCGAACAGCAGCGCGTCGGCCGATTCGCCGTCCAGCCAGTGGGCATCGTCGACCAGGCACACCACCGGACCCGCCGCCGAAAGCTCCACGAGCAGACTGAGCGTCGCCAGCCCGACCAGGAAACGGTCTCCTCGGGTCGGGCCGCCGAGCCCGAGCGCGGCACGCAATGCCTCGGCCTGCTGTGGCGGCAGCGCTGCCAGCTCGTCGAGGACTGGGCGAAGGAGGAGGTGCAGGGCGGCGAACGGCAGGTCGGCCTCGGACTCGACACCGTTCACCCGCAGTACGCGTGCCTGTGCTCGCCCAGCGGCGTAGTCCAGGAGGGCCGACTTACCGATGCCTGCCTCGCCACGCACGATCAAGGCGCCGGAGCGCGACTCCAGCAAGTCGTCTACGGCAGCTTGCTCGGCCTGACGCCCGTACAACATCGGATGCTATCCCCTTCGCTTGGTCCGGAAGATGTTCGAAGGTCTGGACACGCGGGGTCTGCGCACCAGTGACATGCGCGGCAGATGATCCGGCTCACACTGTGGCGGAGCTGCGGCGGCAGAAGTCGAGCTGGTCGGCGACCACGCGGTCGCGGAAGCTGGGATCTGTGTAGAAGGTGAAGTGCGTGCCGGGGTAGGAGCGCAGTTCGCCTTGTGGTGCGCGGTCGGCCAGCGCTCGGGTGGTCTCCAGCGGCGTCTCCCGATCGTCGGCGGCGACGCAGACCAGGAGCGGGCAGGACAGGCGGGCCGCGGCCTCCGCGGGCCGGTAGCGCATCATCTGGAGCAGCCCTCTGGGCGCGACGGCGTTGCGCCACAGGGTTTCCTGGCCACCGGTCAGCGTCTGGATGTGCTGGTCGGCCTCCGGGGTCGCGGTCACGGCGAGCTCTCCCGGCCGTCCGACCATGGGGATGTAGTAAGGCCGCAGGCCGAGCTTGCCGCGCAGCGCGTCCCAGAAGATCGCGCCCAGCAGCCGCAGTGTGTCAGCGGTCGAGCGTCCCTCGACCTTCTTCGGGAATCCGTTGAAGGGGATCTGCGCCACCACGCCGGCGATCAGGGGATCGTCGGCCGCGACAGTGACTGCGTGCGCGCCGCCCAGCGAGTTGCCCCACAGCAGCACTCTGTTGGGATCGACGCGCTCGTGCCCGCGGGCGAAGGCCACGGCGGCGCGGACGTCGACGAGCTGGCAGTCGATGTCGGGAACCTGGCGTGGCTCGCCGTCGCTCTCGCCGAAGCCCCGGTAGTCGAAGACCAGGGCCGCGAAGCCCTCGGCGGCGAAGCGCTCGGCGTAGTCGAAAAGCCGATCCATCGTCCCGCTGAAGCCGTGACAGAGCACCAGGCACGGCACCGGTTCGGAGCCCGTGGGGAGGTAGAGGTAGCCGGCGCACCGGACGCCGGCAGCGGTGAAGGACACCTTGGTTCGCATCAGATCGCTCCTACCGCCCTAGACTGACTTCCGGTAGGCACCTTAGCGAAAAAACTGACCGCAGGTAAGTGGGATCAATGACAGCCGAACGGATTCTGGAGGCGGCCCGCGCGTTGTTCGCCGCCCGCGGTTACCGCGCCACCTCGATGCAGGCCATCGCCGACGACGTGGGAATCACCAAAGCCGCGCTGTACTACCACTTCGACTCCAAGGAGGAGCTCCTCCGCCACCTCACCGTGCCACTGCTGGACGAGCTGGAGGCGGTGCTGGCCGAAGCGGAGTCCAGCGACGACTCCGAGGAGGTCCGGTGGCGGGCGATCGAGGGGTATGTCGATGTCCACCTGCGCCATCGCCACACGCTCGCGATGCTGGTCAAGGACATGACTTTGCTGGTCCAGGCGCCGATCGCCGACCGCTTCCGCACGGCGATTGCCCTGGCCAACGACCTGGTGGCCGGCCCCGGGAGCGGGCTCGAGCAGCGCGTGCGCGCCTGCCAGGTGGTCGCCGGCCTGGCCGACCCGGTCGTGCTGTTCCGCGACGCACCGACCGAACGGCTGCGCCCCCTCATCCTCGACGGTGCCAGGGCGTTGCTGGGGGAGGAGCCCGTACCTCGAGCGCCTGGGCGCGCCCGGGGACGGAAGGGTGGGCGACGCGGCCTCCTCAGCGACGAGCAGGCGGCACAGGCGCGCGCCCTGCACACCGAAGGCCTCAGCGCCGAGGAGATCGCCACCCGCTTCGAAGTCTCCAGAGCAACCATCTACCGCTATCTCAAAATCTAATGATTCCGAGATTTGATTCTGAGACAAGACCCGGCAACGGGATCTGGCCGCCGCGGAGGTAGTGCGAGTAGGCGGAGTCGCGGAGCGGGTGCTGGGTATAGCTGGTGGGGACGACGCGTCCTTCGAGGTCGTCCCAGGTGGTGTCGGCCAGGCGCCAGAACCTGTGCGCCAGTCGGCCGGCCCGGCCGGTGTGTGGTGAGTGCGGATGTGCGCGAGTCGGCGCGACTTGCTCAGCGGCTTGTAGTTGCTCGGCCACCTGGTCGAGGAGCGCAGGTGGCAGTTTCGCGTTGAGTAGCTGGACATATGCGGCTTCGAGCTGTTCGTGCTCTGCTAGCAGCCGGTCGATCTCACGCCAGACGTCGCTGTGCCGGAGATGCTGCGCCCGGCCGTCGCCGTACTGGCGGGCCTTGAGGAATCGCAGCGCGATCTCCAGTTGCCGGACCTGCCGGGCGTACGCCGCGACGTGGCGGCGGCCATCGGGAAGGCGCCGGACATGCGGCAACAACACGTCTCCGGCCGCCGCGAGGTGTTGCGCGGTGATCGCGTAGAACCAGTCGGTCTCATGCCGCCTGTCACTCCGCCCGGCCTCGGGAGCGTGGGCAGGGGCAGCAAGTTCCCGTACGCCGTTGTGCGTCCGGTCCAGCGCCAACTCGAGCATCGACTGCATCATCGCGACCACCTCCTGAGGGCTTTGTCCAACACCCCTAGTTCGCAGCCGACCCGCTCCCGGATGGCCGGACGCCGCGCGGTCTCCCTAGCGCCTGAGCCAGCCGACCGATCCCGTGATCACCGCGACCCGCCGCATGCTGGGGATAGCGGCGAAACCGGCGTCACGCGCTCGGTGCCGACAGGTTCTCGTTCCGGGTTCGTAGCAGGGTGGGCCGGTGTCCACGGTCCGTCGGCCAGTGGTGCGAGCCCGGCTTGTGCGCCTCGGTCACCAGGTGCTTGACGCTGGCGGCGCAGGAGTACTCCTTGAGCTTGCGGCCCATGAACCCGGTGAAGTACAGCCGCTTCGCCGTGTCGTCCTTGTGCAGGAGTTGGAAAATCCCGGCACCGCGGCCGAAACTGAAGCACATGGCCTGGAAAGCCAGGTCGATCGGCGCCGGCTGCTCATCCGCGATCCGGGCCAGCACCGTGTCAGCGGCGTGCGCGCCCAGGCATCCAGCGATGTAGGCACTCATCCGGAACGGCAGGTCCGACGGCGCCGACGCGTCGCCGGCCGCGATGATGCGAGTGCTGTCGATGCTGGTCAGTGTCTCGTCAGTGAGCAGCCGCCCGGCAGTGTCGGTGCGCAACCCGCTGCGCTCGGCCAGATCGGGTACACCGAAACCCGCAGCCCAAATGGTGACCTGACTTGCCAGGGTGCGATCGTCACCGAGTTCCACGGTTCCCGACCTCACCGCGGTGACCGACAGCTCCGGACCTTCGATCACCTCAACGCCCAGTTCGGTCAGGTATTTGCGGGCTGTGCGTCGAGCGCTGGGGTGCAGGTACGGGCCGACGACACCGCCGCAGACCAGCCGGACACTGCGGCCCTGTTCCGCGAGTTCCGCAGCGGTCTCGATACCAACCGGACCGCCCCCGACGACCGTCACCGCAGCCGTCACGGGCGTGTCGAGGAGCACCGACCGCAGCCGCTGCGCGGCTTCCAAAGTCGCTACCGGATAAGCGAATTCGGCCGCACCCGGCACCTGCGGTCCGCCGCTGTGGCTGCCGACGGCGTAGATGAGGTAGTCGAAGCCGATCCTGCCGCCGTCGGCGAGGGTCACGGTGCGCCCGGTCGCGTCGATGTGCGCCACATTGCCGACCAGCAGCTCGACGCTTTCGGCGAGGACCTCCTGGTAGTTGACAACCGCATCGTGGGTCCCGCCCACCAGTTGGTGCAGCCGCAGGCGTGGTACGAAGACCTGACGCGGATTGATCACGGTCACTGTCACGTCGTCACGTTGGCTCACCCGATTGGCCGCCATCACTCCGGCGTAACCACCGCCCACCACGACTACGTCGATGCTCTTGCCCATGAGGTCTCCTTCGATCCGAGAGGGTCGAGAACAAGACACCGCATCGACGACAGCTGTGACAGGCTGCCGGATGACGCCGCGGCGCGGCGCGGCGAAATTCTCTTGCTTGCTTGGGGCAAGTTGCCGAAAGCTGGTCGATGCAGACTCGGGCGCCAAGGTGAGGAGAGGCTCATGAGGAACGGGTTCATGTCCATAATCCCGGTCTACTCGAAGGACATGACCCTTGGTGAGCGCGCTCGATACTCAACGCATCTTCCTCCTCGAACTCTCTAGCATCTCTCCAGGCCGCCGACGTGGCCGGCTCCAGGCCAGCCGATGAACAGTCAGGCCTTGGTCGGTGCCTTTGTTCGCTGGACCTGGATGCGCGCGGTCCTGCACAACGGCTGGTGGCTCGTGGCCAGCGTCTATATGGTCGTCGATGCCGGCCTTTCGGCGTCGCAGATCGTGCTGATCGGTTCTGTGCAAGGGGTCTTCGCCTTGTTGTGTGAGGTGCCGGCGGGCGTCTTCGCCGACACCGTCAGCCGTAAGTGGTCGCTCGTGCTGTCCCAGCTTTTGATGGGTACGGCGATGCTGGCCACCGGTCTTGTCACCTCGTTCCCGCTGCTGATGGCGGCGCAGGTGCTGTACGGCCTGTCCTGGACGTTCGCCAGCGGCGCCGACATCGCCTGGATCACCGACGAACTCGACCAGCCGGATCGCATTGCGGCGGTGTTGTCCCGGGCAGCGCGCGCGCAACTGGCCGGCTCAGCCACCGGCCTCCTTGCGATTGGCGCGCTGGCCTGGGCGACCCGGCGCGATATCGCCGTCGTGGTCGCCGGCTCAGCCATGTTCCTGCTGGCCTTCTACCTGATCGTCCGGTTCAGAGAAGAACGGTTCGTCGCTATTCGCACCGCGCGGTGGTCCACCTCCTGGACCACCTTCAAACGCGGACTCACACTGGTCGGTCGAAGCCGAGAGATCCTGCTGATCTTCCTGGCCACGTTCCTGATCAACGGGGCTGCCGACGCCGGTGGGCGGCTCGCTCCGAAACAGCTGGTCGAGTTGGGGCTGCCCACGACTGCCGATCCCATCGTCTGGTTCACCGGACTCGGCTTCGTCGCGCTCCTCATCGGTACGGCGGCACTGCGCATCGTGGAGAAGCGCGTCGACGGACGTCACGCCCGCCACTCCTACGCGATGGCCGCCGCCATCGGGGCAGTCGGCATGACCCTGTTCGCGTTCGCGCCCGAACCCATCAGTGCCAGTGCCGCGCTGGTGGTCATCTCCGGGATCGCCATCCCGCTGACCCGCATCATCAGCGCCATCTGGGTCAACGCACGGACCACCAGCGAGGTACGCGCCACCACCCACTCCTTCCTCGCCCAGGCCGAGTACCTCGGCGAAGTCACCTGCGGCCTGGTCATCGCCATAGTCGCCAACCTCCTCGGCCTCTCCCTGGCGCTCGGGTGCTGCGCCCTGCTCTTCCTCCTCACCGCGGGCCTCATGCGACACCGACGCAACGGACCGTGAACAAGCTGGTCTGGTCGGTTACCCAAAACGCCGCCCAGATTCGCCATCCGGACAGGCGAAGCACTCTGCGCTTCAAGGGGTGTCGAGCGGGTACTGGCGGGGCTAGGAAGGCCACAGGCGGCTTCGCGTCGGGTATGCGCCCGGCCAGGCCGAGTGCAGCCAAGATCGAGGGCCGGGTCTCGTCTGGTTCCAGGGATTGGCGCTCGGCGCGAAGCACCACAGCACCGGCACCGGGTTGATCAACGCCTCGCCCGATGCCGGGCCGGCCGGCGGCTTCGGTGCTCGCTCCCCCTCCGAGCCCGGAGCCGCTCAGCCATGGGATCTGGCGGCCGGGCCACTACCTTTTGCAACAAGGTGCAATGCAAAGCGAACTGTGCCTAGCCACGTTGAGGCGGGGTAGTGGGAGGCCATGCGTAGTTCTTTGCGGAGCACCCCGACCTGGGTCGCTGGTCTGCTGAGTGCTTTCCTCTTCGGTTCTGGGATGGGGATCTACTCCAAGTACGACGGGGCGAGTACGGGGTTCGCTGTCGTCGGCGGAGTCATCAGCGGATTGTTGTTCGGCGTTGCGATGACGCTGTTATTCCGCAGGGTGGAGCACCTCACGAAGCAGGCTCTGGGGGAGACACCTTCGGACGTGCGAGGGGCGGCGTACCGTGTGCTTCGGCACGGCGCACAGGTGCCCACTGATCCAGAGGTTCGGGTCGCCGCGATCAAACTGGCCGAGCATCAGTTGGCCCTGTTCCTTCGCTGGCGTACCGCTGCGTCAGGTCAGCGGGTGGTAGGTCTTGGCGACCGGAAGGGTGTCTACGAAGGCCTGGAGGTCGGGGGTGATGTCGCCATGCAACTGCAGTGCGGTCATGTCGGCGAGCGCGAAGGCGTTGGCCAGGAGTTGTTCGCAGTGCTGGTTGTGGGCGAACGCCGCGGCGGCGTCGACGTACTCCTCGAGGACGACGAACCGGTCCGGGTCGGCGTCCTGGTACCAGTCGTAGCGAAGGGTGCCGGGCTCGGTCTCGGTGGCCGCCGCGAGCGCCTTGGCCGCGACGACGAAGGCTTCCCGCTTGCCGTCGTGCGCGGTGAACTCGACACGTGAAACCAGGGTCATGGTTGATCTCCATTCGAGGACTCACCCGCAAACCCTATGGCGCCCTCTGTGTGAACCGGACGATCTCCTGTCTACTTCACGACAATGTCAGTTTGTGGACGTACGTTCGCGTCTATGGTGGGCGGCGCCGCTGCGGTTGGCCGCCGACGATCGAGGGAAGCGGTATCGGGTCGTCGGGAACAGCCGCAGCGGCCCGGAGCAGGGAGGTAGCTGTGGTTGGTTCCCGCCAGACGACCGTGATCCGTGCACTGACCCGAACACATCTGGCAGCGTTGGCCGGCGTGGTCGACGCTGATGCGCTGCCCGGTCAACCGGGCTGCCGTGTTGGCGCACTACTCGGCGCAACCGGACTGCGGCCCACGGGCTCGGATTTGCGGACGGGTGCCGCACTGGGCCAGGTCGGGACGGTTCGGGATTGGCAGACGCTGGTCGCCATCAGCGACGAGGTGCTCGGGGCCGTCTGCTTCGGACGCAGCGACGGTGGACGAGTTGGGACGATCAGATGGTTGCATGCACGCGAGGACCCGGCCGTCGTCGCCGACCTGCTGGATCAGGCGCTCGCACGGCTCTCCGGTGGCCGGGTGATCGAGGCATTCGTTGCTGACGGCATCGACCCGCTCGTCGCCGGACTGCCGGACGATCGCGATGCGACCCGGGAGGCCTTGGCGGAGCGAGGATTCACCGGGAAGCAGGCTGGGCGTTTCTTGTACCGCGCACTGCAGGCTCCGCCGGCCGCCGGCGATTCCTGTGCGGTACAAGTGGTTGCTGTCGGCAATGAACGTCGTCTGAGCATCGCCGGGCCGTCCGGTGATCAGGTCGCGAAGGCCACGATCTCGGTGCTGGCGCCAGGACACGGTGTCGTGGACTGGATCGAGGTCCATCCCGCGCATCGCGGCCAAGGACTGGGTGGGCGTCTGCTCAAGGCGTGCCTTCGGTTGATGTACCACCTCGGCGTACGCCATGTAGTCGGACTTCTCGACGACCACAACCTCGATGCCGATGACGGGCACGGCCGGATCGGCGCCCACATCGTCACCTCCCGGGCCGGCTTCGTCACGGGCGCCCACCTGGCGACGTACAGAAGGACACGGTGAGCTGGCTAGGGTGCCGGTATGGGCTACCTGCTTGAGCCGGTCGGGCTGTCGGAGACTGACAACAGAGTGCTCTTGGCGGTGGTGACCGCGCCGCAGGCCACCCCGGCGGAACTGGCCGATCAGCTGGGGATCTCCGCCTCGGGCGTACGGCGAGCGCTCGGGAATCTGGTGGCGGCGGGGCTGGTGACCAAACTGGTCGTGCGACCGCCCCGGTATGTGCCTGCACCGCCGGACGTGGCAGTGGACGCCCTGGTCGCCCGCAGGCAGCAGGAGCTCGAGCAGTTGCGGGCCGATGCCCGTGAACTGGCGACCAGAGTGCGGCAAACGCCCGGGCGGAGTCCGGCCGACCTGTTGGAGGTTCT
This sequence comes from Kribbella sp. CA-294648, assembly GCF_050943845.1. Taxonomy (NCBI): domain Bacteria; kingdom Bacillati; phylum Actinomycetota; class Actinomycetes; order Propionibacteriales; family Kribbellaceae; genus Kribbella; species Kribbella sp. CA-294648. The sequence continues at coordinate 5,691,890 of NZ_CP191981.1, read as the reverse complement.
GGAGGGAAGCGCGGCGATCCAGCAGCAGATGGCGCAGATTCAGCTCGGCGCTCGTGAAGAGGTGCTGATGGTGGATGCCCCGCCGTACATTCACGGCCAACCGGTGCCGAACCTGGAAGAGCTGCAGGCACTCAAGCGAGGAGTGTCGTACCGCTGCGTCTATGAAGGACCGGCGTTGGAACTACCCGGCCATTTCGAGCAGCTGCTCATGTACGTGCGAGCCGGTGAGGAGGCGCGGACCCTGCCCGTGACCGCGATGAAGATGCAGATCGTCGACCGGCGAATCGCGATCCTGCCGCTCTCGCTGGACCCGGCCGAGACCGGGATGCGGCTGCTGGTGCGCGCCTCCCCGCTCCTGGAAGCGCTGGTCCGTTGCTTCGAATCGATGTGGGAGCAGGCCACCCCGGTCGCTGCGATGGCCGGCGACGGGCCGGCTGAACCAGACACGGTCACCCGCAGGGCCCGGGAGCAGAGACGGACCGCGAAAGGACCCAGCGGACTGTCCGATCGCGACCGGCGCCTGTTGACCCTGATGGCTGCCGGAATGAAAGACCGTGTCATCGCCCGGACGATGGGCGTCACCCAGCGAACGATCAGCCGCCAGGTAGCGGAACTGATGGCGGATCTCGGCGCCGAGACCCGCTTCCAGGCCGGCCTGGAAGCAATGCGCCGCGGCTGGCTGTAGCCGGCCCTTGCCGGTCGTTCGACGGTCCGGTGCGTGTGTCGGGGCGCGGCGGGGTACTGGTGCCGGAGGCAACCGTGCGGCGCCGCGAAAGGGGCAGCGCGATGACAGAGGCGAAGACATCCCGTGGCAGTGGCCGGGAATGGACCGATGACGACGTGCGACAACTGCGGGAGTTGGCCGCGGGCAACACCCCGGTCGGTGTGATGAGCGTGCGGCTGAGGCGCAGCGAGGACGCCGTCAGGTCGAAAGCGGAAGCCGAAGGCATCCCGCTCCCGCCGACAAGGCGGCCACCGTACGGCGACAAGTCGGCGGAAGCCGAAGGTATCTCACTCCCGCCGACAAGGCGGCCGCCGTACGGCGACAAGTCGTAGGTGCTAGCGGTCGATTCGGGCGCGGAGGCGGGCGGTCCGGTCGGTCGGTGCTCCGGTGGACTGGGTGTAGACGGCCCAGTAGAGAACGCAGAGGCTGATGCCGTAGATGGTGACGCCCGCGGCGAGGGCGCCGGTGAAGCTCACGCCGATCATCACGAGGGACCACAGGCCGGCGCCGAGCGGGGCATAGCGACGCCACCCGCTCCATCCGCCTGAGCGCAATACCGAGATACCGGCGATGATGAGCCCGGCGGCAGTGAGCGTGACGCCGAGACCGAAGGCGGCTCCGACGACCTGCGGTCCGGTCTCGTCCAGCCGCTGGTCGGCGAACGGGACAGTGGCGAACTCCGCCAGGAAGAAGACGAAAGTCCCGACCAGGGCGAGGGCCGCGCCGACCCGAGCGGCCCGGTGGCTCACGCTCCGGGCGAACGCGAGCATCCCCAGGTACACCAGCAGGTGGAAAGCGGCGAACAGGACGGAGACCGGTACCAGCGCGTCGCTGCTCCAGGGGTAGCTCCACATCTGGTCGGAGACCTCCGAGGCCGGCTGGACCACGGCCGCGACGAACAGGCCGGACCCGGCCGTCAGCGCGCCACCCACCAGTCCGGTGGTGGCAAGTTTGCGAATGTCGTTCATGGTTTCCCTATCTCTCGAAGGTTTCTTCGACGCTAGGTTTCCGCGGCCGCCGGGCGCATCGGCGGCAGCACGACACCTCGGGCAGCGAGACCACGCGACCCGGCGTAAGTGTCAGCACTGTTGGCGGGGACTGCCCGGCGCTGCCACGATGGTGGCGTGGGCGGGAGAAGCCGACGGCCGATCCCGGCCGTGCTGTTCGGAGCGACGGTGATCGTGGAGATCGCCGCCGTCGCCCTGTCCTGGGGACTCGAACCGCAGTACGAAACCGTCCTGTACACCGTTTTCACCCTGGCCTCTGTCGGTGCCGGAACGCTGATCGCCCGGCGTCACCCGGAGAACCCGATCGGCTGGCTGTTCTGCGGATTCGGCCTGCTCAACGCGGTGTTGGCAGAGTTCGCCGAAGGCTGGGGACTTCGGGCCGCGGCCGAGGGCTGGCCGGGCGGTCCGATCGCCGAGTGGAGCACCTATTCGGTGAGCTGGTTGCTGAACGGTTACGGCTGGATCCTGACGTTCGTCCTGTTTCCCACCGGCCGGCTGCTGGACGCGCGGTGGCGAGTTGTGCCGTGGATCGGCGCCTCCGGGATGCTGCTCGCCCTGGCCGGCTGGGCGCTGAGCCCGGATCGTGACCGGGACTTCGCCGGTGGCCGCAATCCGATGGCGGTCGAGTCGCTGCCGACCGGAGTCCTGCTCGCCGTCGGGATGCCGTTGTACCTCGGCGCGCTGATCGCCGCCGCACTGTCCCTGATCGTTCGCTTCCGGCGGGCCGAAGCCTTACAGCGACAGCAACTCAAGTGGTTCGCGCTGGCCGCGGCGGTCGTTGGTGTGTTCCTGCCGCTGAGCTTCGTGCTCTGGTACGTCACACCGCTGGCTGATCTGCTCGCCGCACTGGCCCTGACCGGCCTACCACTCGCGGCGGCCGCGGCGATCCTGCGCTACCGCCTGTACGACATCGACCTGTTCATCAGCCGCACGGTCGCGTACGCCACCCTCACCGTCCTGCTCGGAGCGGCGTACGCCGTCCTGGCCGTTGCCCTCGGCACCTTGTTCGGCCAGGGTTCGGCCTGGGCCACGGCCGCGGCGACGGTGGGGTGCGCGATCCTGTTCCGCCCGTTGCGCGGCCGGATCCAGGACGCGGTCGACCGCCGGTTCAACCGGTCCCGGTACGACGCTCTGCACCGGATGGCCGCCTTCCTCGACGAGGTCCGGGCCGGCCGGCGCACACCCGAGGAGGTGCAGACCGTCCTGCGCGAGATCGTCGCCGATCCCGGTCTGGAGCTCCTTCTCTTCCTGCCGGAGAGCCGCCGGTACGTCGACCTCGCGGGCAGGACCCGGGCCGACGACAGCAGGCACCGCATCGCGATCGAACGCGGTGACCAGCCGATCGGCGTCGTCCAGCACAACAGCCCGGCCGGGTTCGGTCCGGAGCTGCTGCGGCGCGTCGTCGAGGACGGCGGACTGGCGGTCGAGATCGCCCGGCTGCGGGCGGAACTGCGGCTGCAGTTGAGCGAGGTCGAGGCATCCCGGGCCCGGATCGTTGCCGCCGGCCATGCTGAGCGCCGGCGGATCGAACGCGATCTGCACGATGGCGCTCAGCAGCGGCTGGTCTCCATCGGTCTGGCTCTTCGGCACGCCCAGCACCAGTTGGGTTCGGCACCCGCGGCCGCCGGTGCGACCCTCGACGGTGCCGTGGCCGAGGTGAGTGTCGCGATCGGCGAACTGCGGGAACTCGCTCGTGGTCTCCCGCCGACTCAGCTGGACGCCGGTCTCGGGCCGGCCTTCGACGATCTTGCCCGGCGGGCGCCGTTGGCGGTGTCGGTCGAGGTACCTGAGGAGCGGTTCGACGCCGGGGTCGAGGCGGCGACGTATTTCATCTGCTGCGAGGGCCTCACCAATGCGGTCAAGCATGCCAGCGCGACGCGGGTCGATCTCATTGCCCGCCGTCAGCAGCACAGCCTGGTCGTGACGGTGGCGGATGACGGTGTCGGCGGTGCATCCGCCGGTAGCAGTACTGGTCTCACCGGGCTGGCCGATCGGGTCGCGGCCCTCGGCGGGATCTTCCGCATCGACAGCGAGCCCGGTCACGGTACGACGCTCACCGCGGAGCTGCCATGCGGATCGTGATCGCGGAGGACCAGGTGCTGCTGCGGGAAGGGCTGAAGATGCTCTTCGTCGATGGTGGCCATCAGGTGGTCGCGTCGTTGGGCGACGCGGACGGACTGCTCGCGGCCGTGGCGGCGTACCGGCCGGATCTCGTGGTCGCGGACATCCGGATGCCGCCGACGTTCAGCGACGAGGGCACCCGTGCGGCGGAAGCGGTGAAGCGCGCGCACCCCGACATCGGCGTACTGCTGCTGTCCCAGCACATCGAGACGACGCACATTGTCGGTCTCGTGTCGCTGGGCGGATTCGGCTACCTGCTGAAGGATCGGGTGCTCGACGTCGGCGAGTTCCTGGGGTCGGCCGAGCGGGTCGCCCGAGGAGGGTCGGCGCTGGATCCGCAGGTCGTGGCCGGACTGGTTGCGCAGCGTGGGGACAGCGACCCGCTGGCGGCGCTGACCGAGCGGGAACGACAGGTGCTCGAGTTGATGGCCGAAGGACTCACGAACAGCGGGATCGCGCGGCGGCTCTTCCTCAGCGAACGTACGGTCGAAGCACACGTCCGGCATGTGTTCACCAAGCTCGCGTTGCCCGAGTCCGAGGACGGTCACCGTCGCGTACTCGCCGTACTGACACATCTCAGCGTCGCACGATAAGGAGCGCGCTAGCCGGGGAGGTTGCCGGTGGCCATGAAGTGGCGTGCGACGGCGGTCAGGCGCTGGTTGCGGTCCTGGGAAGAGCATCGGATCGCGAGTGCGCCGCGGATCCCGTTGCCGCCGGCTTGGTCAGCCATCCCTCTTCTCCTCCGCACAGGCATGGTTACGGGCCCGGCGCCGGACTCTGGACGCTGACAGTGACGCACTGATAACCACGGACAGTGCTGGAAACTCGGAGGCGTCAGAGGTTCGCGGGGATGCCCGGGCTGCGCCCGCGACAGCCGATACTTGCCCATGATGTTTTCCAGCGACCAATGGCCCCAAGATCCCAGGCTGGATCCGTTCCGCGACGCGGTGTGGGAACTGAGCCGGAACGATCAGGTTGTCGCCCACCTCACGACCCGGGTCATTCGCATGCGCTCTTTCCCCTTTTTCTGGCTGAAGCGCGAGTGGCTCTGGTACCAAGTCAATTGGCTCAATGGTGAGAAGGATCGGCCGCAGGAAGACTACGGTCCGGGCTGGTACGCGGTCGCCGAACTGGAACAGGGCAGATTCAACCCAGACGACGATGACGACGGTCTGGACGCCCGACCGGTCGGGGAGATACAGCGCGGAGAGCTGTGGGCCCGGTACGGCCCCCCTGCCTAGCAGACGGTCACCTGCATTGGCGGCGGCGGGTTGGTTGGAAAACCCGTATGTCTGTAGACCCCTGGCGCATAGGCTCGCGCTCATGACCGACGGCTTAGGGGGTGGCGGGTTCGGGCAGCGTCGGCCTTCTGGGGAGACTCTCGCCGGGGCTGCCGATCCGGTGCTGCGGAGGACGCTGGCGGCTGCTGGTCTGTCGGCAACCGGGCGCTTTGTTTCGAAGGCCGGCTGGGTCAGTCGCGTGTGGGTCGGCGACGAGTACGTCGTACGGCTGAACACCAACGGACAGTTCCGCGATGCGTATCGTCACGAAGCTGCAGTCGTCAGGCTGCTCGCCGGCAGTGAGGTCCCGCACGCCCGGCACCTCGCCCATGGCGACGGCCCGGACGGGCCGTGGTACATCTCCGAACGCCTGCCCGGCCGAACCCTGTACGACGCATGGCCGGCGGCGGACTCGCGCACGCGCCGGGCGATGGTCGAAAGCCTCGGCGCTGCGTTGCGCGCGCTTCACCGCGTTCCTGTCCCGGCCGACCTGCTGCCGCCCTGGCTTGCCGAAGCGCTGGCCGACTCGCTCACCGGCAAGCCGTGGCCCGCGTTCCACCCTCCCGTAGTGAGCGCGACGCTCCAGCAGGTCGAGGCTGCCCGGCGACTACCCAGTCATGACTCGCGCCTGCTCGCGAACGTCGCCGACTGGATCCAGGAGCGGCTCGAGTTGTTCGCCGCCGACGAACCCGTCCTCGTCCATGGTGATCTCCATGGATCCAACGTGATCGTCGACCAAGGACGCGTCACCGGACTCATCGACTTCGCGGAGGCGTTGGCTCAGCCGGCCGATGTCGAGCTCGACACCATCCTGCGCTGGTGCGCGAAGGCGCGAGAGTACCCACCCACACCCGACCTGCAAGGGCTCGATGAGGCCACACTCACGCAGGTCCCTGGATGGCTGCACGGCGCGTATCCGGAGCTGTTCGAGCGCGAGCAGTTGCGCGAGCGGCTGAACTTCTATGACATGTACGTGGAGCTCGCGCTCTACGCACACCACCCCCAGCCTGATGTCCGCGAAGCGGCGCAGTACCGCATTGCCCGCCTGCTTTCCGGCCATAACCATCTAGACGGACTCGTCTGGTAGTAGCCGCCGCCGGCCGGTCAATTGCCGTGCTCAGGCCAGGAGCAGGAGGACGGCGATGACGGCCATGACCGCCGCGGTGGCGAAGTGGACGCCGTACGCCGCCGCGCGGGGTCCCTTGGAACGCACGACGATCAGGCCGTCGAAGACGGGCATCACGGTGGCGGCGAGCATGACCCAGCCGGTGAGCGAGGTGGTGCCGAGCGCGGTCACGACCAGGAGCATGAGTCCGGTGCCGACATCGCGTCCACCTTTCACCGTGAGCCAGTGGTCGAGGACCGGGTCCGGGGCGGTGCCGGGGATGCCGAAGGTGGCGTAGAACTGGGGCTTGAGCATGCCGGTGGTGCCCATGGCGACGACGGCGATTCCGATCAGCGCGGCGAGGACAGCGGCGATGGTGGCGAGCATGGGGGTGGTTCCCTTCGGGAGATTGCTATGAGATCTAGCGTCGCTAGTTTAACGGTCAACGATAGACCGTCGGTGACAAGAAATCTAGCAGTGCTAGAATCACGGGGTGACTGCCACTGAACGCCGTGAACGGCAACGCGCCGAACGCCACCGGCTGATCATCACCGCCGCCCGTGAACTCGCCGAGGCCGAAGGCTGGGAGACCGTGACCACCCGCCGGCTCGCAGACAAGGTCGAGTACAGCCAACCGGTCCTTTACGGCCACTTCGCGAACATGGAGGCCATCCGCGACGCCGTCGCCCTCGAGGGCATCGGCGAGCTGGCCGAGCTCCTTCGGGAGGCGCGCCTCGCCGCCGCCGAGCACGAGGCCATCCGCGCGATCTGCACCGCGTACCTGGAGTTCGCCGCCGCGCACCCGGCCGCATATCAGGCCATGTTCTCCTTGCCCACCAGCATGAAATCGGCCAGCGATGAGACCCCGGCCCCGCTGCGCGCCGCCTTCAACGAGATGGTGAGCGCGTTCGGCCCGGTCAACGACCGGAACGCGGCCCTCGCCGAGCTGATCTGGGGTTCGCTCCACGGCATGGCGGTGCTGCTACGCAGCGGCCGGATTCCGCCGTCCGCACAGGAGCAGCGCCTCAACCTGCTCGTAGCCCTCTTCGCCAACGCCCCTGCGTGAGCCGTTCGTGTACTGCCTAGGGCAACCCTGGCACCGTGGGCAGGCTTGCGCCCGATGCCAGTTCATAGCCACCCTTGGTTGACCGGTCGTACCTGGTCCAGCTCTTCCCGGATTTTTCGGCCGATGGTGATGAGGCGCGCTTTCGGGAGGCGGATCGTGGGCCCGGCGACCGCGATCGCGGCCCGCGGTGTGACCGCGATCGCGACACAGGAGATCCCGGCCTGCTGGCTGTCCAGATCGAGGGCGAAGCCATGGCGCTCCGCGTCGACGATTTCCTGCGCGTGCTGTTGCCACCGCTGCGGATCGTCGGCGCGGACGGCTCGCGCAAGATCGGGATCGGCGGCGAGCAAGGCGTGGCCGAGGGCTTCCCCGAGCAGCGGCTTTCGCTCGCCGGGCCTCACGGCCAAGCGGAGAGGCTTGTCCGACTGCACGGAATCCACGCACAGGTACTCCGTGCCTGTGACGAGCGCGAGAAAACTCGACTCGCCTGATGCTTCGCTCACCTTCTTGAGTACCGGCCGGAGGCGTGCCCGCAGGGCGAGCTCAGCCTCGGCGTCCAGGCGCAGTAGCCGATTGAGCTTGCTGGTCAGCCGGTAGGCGGCACCCTTCTTGTCCTGGGTGATGTAGCCCAGCTCCTCGAGCGAGGCGAGCAGATTGTGGGCGGTGCTGCGGTTGAGGCCGGCGCCGTCGGCGAGCTCGCTCAGCCGAGCGCCTTCGGAGTGCGCGGCGATGCGTTCCAGCAGGTCGAAGGCCCGCCGCACCGACTGGATCACCCGTCCCGACGATGTCTCGGATTCCATGATGCTGAACTCTACCTGATTTTGATCCTGATCATTTGACGATGTGGACACGCCTGCTCAAGCTGGGTGACAAGGGGCGCGTCCGACGGACGCCGCGGCACGGCCACCGGCCCCCGCGTCCAGCCCGAACCCCACGAAGGAAGTGACAACCAGATATGGCACGCATCATCCTCATCACCGGCGCGAACCGTGGCCTCGGCCGCGAACTGGCCGCTCAGCTGACTGCCGACGGCGACACCGTGCTGGTCACCGCCCGCGACGCCGACGCCGCAGCCAAGGCAGCGGCTGAGATCGGCGGCGACGCCCACCCGATCCAGCTGGACACCTCGGACCAGGCGAGCATCGAGTCGGCAGCACAAAAGATCGCGGCCGAGCACGGCCGCATCGACGTACTGGTCAACAACGTCGGCGGCATCTTCGACTACGGCCAGCAGCCCTCCAGTGTTGACCTGGGCAAGGTGCAGGACGCGCTGGACATCAACCTCTTCAGCGCATGGCGCACCACCCAGGGCATGCTTCCGCTGGTACGCAAGGCTCAGGCAGGACGGATCGTCAACGTGTCCAGCGAGGCGGCCTCGCTGGAGCGCATGGGCCCAGATACCTCCGCCTACGGCGTGTCCAAGGCGGCGCTCAATGCGCTGACCCGGTCATTGGCAGCCGAACTCACCGACGAGGCCATCACCGTCCACTCCGCGAGCCCGGGCTGGACCGCTACCGACCTCGGCGGCGAAGGTGGCCGCCCGGTTTCAGAAGGCGCGGCCAGCATCAAGCACGTCGTGAACCTGCCTACCGAGGCGGGCACCGGTCACTACTACCAAGACGAGCAGACCCTCCCCTGGTAGGGAGCGATCCGCCGACACCCCGGTTCGAGCTGAGATCTGATCGGCGGCTGATCGCCGCGGGATCGGCTCGGCACCGGGTCGGGATGTCGGGGGTTGTCGGTTTTGAACCACCGCTCACGGTACTGGGCTGAGATGGTCCGGTAACGGATCCGCGGGGCGCGCGATGTGGTGTCAAACCCTTGCCTAGGGCAACACTGGCGTAGTGGGCAAGCTGGGGTCCGATCTGCTCGGGCCGGTGGCGCTGGAGCTGGCCCGGGCCGAAGAACAACTCCCCGGGCCCAACGGCATGCCGGGCGGTTCGCGGTACGAGTTGAAGTGGGACGGCTTCCGGGTCGGCGCTGTGTGCCGCGGGGGCGAGGTGCGCTTGTGGTCGCGCAACGGCAAGGACTTCACCGCGAAGTTCCCCGACATCCAGGCAGCCCTCGCCGACCAGGCCGGCGCCGACTGCGTGCTCGATGGCGAGCTGGTGGTGTGGACCGGGGAACGGATGGACTTCGACGCACTGCAGGCCCGGATGGTCAACACCGCCGCGACCGTACGGCGCCGCCTGGTACGCGACCAGCCGGCCTCGCTGGTGGTGTTCGACGTACTCGCGGTGGGGAGCGTCGACGTGCGGCCGATGCGCTGGACGGCCCGCCGCAAACGGCTGGAAGGGCTCGCCCAGGCATGGCGGCCGCCGCTGCAGTTGTCGCCGGTGACCGCCGACGTCGCCGAGGCGCGTGAGTGGCTGGAGGCGTTCAAGGCCTCCGGTGTCGAGGGCCTGGTCGTCAAAGGCGCGAACAGCCGGTATCAGCCCGGTCGCCGGGAGTGGGTGAAGTGGAAGACCCGTGACACCGTCGAGGCGGTCGTCGGCGCGGTCACCGGCCGGCTCCAGACGCCCGAGGTTCTGGTCGTCGGGCGGTACCGCGGCGAGGTTCTCGAGGTGATCGGCCGGACCGTGAGGCTGACAGACGATCAGGCCGCCGCGATCGGCCGGTTGCTGAAGCCCGCCGGTCCGCGCCATCCGTGGCCGGACGAGATCGCCACCTATTGGGGCAAGGGCAGCAAGACACCACTGATCAAGGTCCAGCCTCAGCTCGTCGTCGAGGTCGCCGCTGACGCCGCGTTGCAGGCCGGTCACTACCGCCACCCACTGCGGCTCGTTCGCCACCGCACAGACCTCACCGCCGGCGACGTCGAAACGCTTCCACCACAGTGACTAGAACGCTCGTCCCTGTGGTCAGTCTTCGACGTGGATGACGCAGAACTCGTTGCCGTCGGGATCGCGAAGGACGATGAAGTCGTGCTGGTCGGGGTAGTCCCAGTCCTCGACGAGGGTGGCGCCGAGTTCGACGAGCCGCGCGACATGGCGGTCTCGCTCGCGGGTGTAGAGGTCGATGTGCACCGGCGCGGGATCGGTGGGGATCTTCTCTGCTCGCTGGACGAGCACGGTTGGGCCGGCGCCGGATGGGTCCGTGACCTTCGCGAACTGGTCGGTGTCACCGATGTGCTCGGGGCGGGTGTAGCCGAGCGCGGCAGACCAGAAGTTGGCCGTTTTGTCCATGTCGACGGAGTTGACGACAACCGTCGCGAGGAGCAGGTCCCCGACTTCTGATTTCTTCCCTGTCATAGCACTTGTGTCCCTTCGGCAAACGCAAGGCTCCCGTCCTTGGATGAGTCGCCGGTGCCCAGCGCAGGTTGGGCAAAAACGTCGGTGAGCTGTGGTTTGGGGTCGGGGTACCGCTGGGCATGGCGGCCGATGGGAGGAACCAGCAGATGACCGACCGCGCTTGGGCGCAGCGATTGACGGAGGCGGCGGATCGCCAGAGTGCGCAGTACGGAGCCGATCATCCGTTGCGCGGCCATGTCGGTGCGCTGGCCGCCTTCGCGCTGTACGGCGCGACGTTGGTGGCCGTCGGCAAGCTCAGTGGGCGGCGGTTGCCCGACCACATTCAGACTTTCGATCTGGTTCTCGGCGCCACTGCCACCTTCCGGTTCAGCAAGCTGGTCACCAGGAACACTGTGACCGATCCGCTCCGGGCACCCTTCACCCGGTACGGCGGGCCGGGTGGTCCCGCGGAGACGATCGATGAACCGCGGGGGAGTGGTGTCCGGCGGACGATCGGTGAGTTGATGACCTGCCCGTTCTGCTTCTCGGTCTGGACAGCGACCACTTACACGGCCGGAATGGTGCTCGCTCCGAGAGCTACCCGATTGATCGGAGCAGGGCTCACGATGCTTACCGGCGCCGACCTGCTGCAGCTCGGCTCGACCACCCTGACGCGCGTCGCCACGGCGGAGCACGACTGAAGAGATGCAACCGGCGATCGAGGTACGGGCATCAGTGCTGGCCGGGGCGTTGGTGGGGGCGGCGTTGATGGCCGGCGTGGACGAGGTGGTCTTTCATCAGCTGTTGGGATGGCATCACTTCTACGATCGGGCGACGCCGGCGCTGGGGTTGCTGTCGGACGGCTTGCTGCACGCTGCTGAACTGGTGGCGCTGGTTGCTGGATTCTTCTGGTTCGCGGAGCTGCGGCGGCGTCGTGTGTTTCACCGGCTTGCGGGCTGGTCGGGTCTGCTGACCGGGGCTGGGGCTTTCCAGTTGTTCGACGGGTTGGTGGACCACAAGGTTCTGCGGGTCCACCAGATCCGGTACGGCGTGGACAACCTGGCGTTGTACGACTGGCTATGGAATCTCGCTGCGGTGTTGCTGCTGGTGGCGGGAGCCATGCTGGGCCTTCGTGTTCGCGCCGCCCGGCGGGAGACTGGTTGATGCTGGGCCTGCATGGTGGGCATGGGGGCGACTCAGCGGCCGGCGATGCGTGGCTGCCGTTCGCCGTCGTACTGGTGCTGTTGGCCGGCGCCGTGGGTGCGTACCTGTGGATGACTCGCCGGACGACCCGCGGCTGGAGGTCGACGCGCACTGCGGCGTGGGTGGCCGGCTGCTTGGTGGTGGCCGTCTCGATGTCGCCGTTGCTGGCCGACCGGGCTGATCCGGTGGCTCACATGGCGCAGCATCTGCTGCTGGGGATGGTGGCGCCGTTGGGGCTGGTGCTGGGTGCGCCGGTGACGCTGGTGCTCGCGTCGTCCACGCCGGCGGTTAGGCGAAGGGTCGCGCGTGTCCTGCGGTGGCGGGTGGTTCACCTTCTCGGACATCCGGTGAGTGCAGCAGTGCTAAGTGTCGGTGGATTGGCCGTGGTGATGCTGACCTCGGCGTACGGCGCGCTGGAGCGGTATCCGTTGTTGCACCACGCGGTCCACCTGCATTACTTGGCGTCGGGCTACTTGTTCGCCTGGTCGATAGCAGGGCCTGACCCTGCGCCGCGGCGACCCGGTCTGCCGGTTCGGGTTGCCGTTTTGATCGCGGCGGCCGCGGCGCATTCGGTACTGGCGAAGGTCGTGTACGCGCAGGCGGCGAGTCTGCCGATGAGCGAGGGGCAAAGCGTTGAAGTAGTTCAGCGGGCTGCTCGTTTGATGTACTACGGCGGCGATCTGGCCGAGGTCCTCTTGGCCACGCTCCTGTTCAGCTCTTGGTTCGCCAGTACGGCGTACCGGGGTTCTTCGCGCGTGCGGAGTGTCGGGGTTGGTGGGTCGGGGCGGCGGTAGCGTGGTGGCGTGCGTTTTTTCGATCACGGGTCGGCGTACGACGACGACGCAGCCAACGAGGGGCGGCCTGTCCACGAGATCGAGGCTGAGCGCCTGCGCTACCAGATGCTCACCTATGGAGTGTCGCGGCCGGTGGAAGAGCAGGCCAAGCTTGCGTACGTCGGCTTCTCACCGGCGAGCAATACCCGGCAGATGCTTCTGCTGCTCGGAAAGTGGGATTGCGGCTCGGTCGACTTTGATGTGTGCGGGCGTTGCCAGCGGGTGCACATCTGGCACCTGGGTGTTCTCGCCGTCATGCAAGGCTACGGGTTCGAGACCAGCATGTTGCGCATGATTCGGGCCAGAACGCCCGACTACTACCGGTGGACACGCAGCGGGCTGGCCACCTGTCCCCAGGAGTTCTGGGACGGCCTTCCGCCCGAGCTGAGCAGCCGACCCGCAGTACCGTGCGAGCACTTTGACTGGCGTCCGGGGCGGGTCCGTAACGCGTGGGCGTGCTTGCGTTATCGGCGGCTGACTGGAAAGTGGTATTGGCCGGATGCCCGGGCCGAGCACCGGGCCGTCTCCGCAAGCCCGGCCGCGCGACGGGCCGCACCCGAGCGTCTCGGCGCTCAGCTCGAACAGGCCCGCCAGGATCTCGCCGAGGCCGACCGGAGAATCGCCGAGGCCGCCCGCGAGAATCAACAGACCGAGGCCCAGCGGGCACACGCGCTCCGCAAGAACACGCTTGCCCGAATCAAGTGGCTGGGCGAAAGACTCGACGAACCCGATCGCTGAACGAGCGCCGTGCTCATGCTCGGGTCTAAGGAAAGCTCCCGGGCTGCCTCGCTCGCTCTTGCGTTGCTCGCCGCTCGGCGCTCCCACCCACCCGGTGATGCGCTCCTGCGCCGCGGGAACCGAGAGTAGGCACCCGCACCGCGCAGTGCTGGACGGCGCGCGACCTCTCCCAAGGTTGTTGGGCGCAGGCTGTCGGACGGCTTTCGGCGAGGGGCCAGCGAGAGTGTCTCGCACCGGTGGGGCGGGCAGGCGTCGCGAGCCCCACGCCAGCATCACCCGCTCGCCTCGCCACCGCGGGGTCACGCGCGTCAGCGCCGGTTCTCGCAGGCGATGCAGCCGGCGTAGCGAAGCGGAGCAGGCGTCGCGAGCCCTGCCGATGCGCGCGGCTCGTGGGCCGTTCAGCGCCAGCGGTTCGCCCGCCGCCCGGCGCTTGCCTCACCACGGCGGGGTCACGCCGTGCCAGCTCTCACCGGCGATGCAGCTGGCGTAGCGAAGCGGAGCGGGCGTCGCGAGCCGTCCGAGTCAGCTCAGGTTGCCGAAGGTGCCGCGGGCGCGGTGCTGGCGAGTGGGGCATGAAACGGAAATGGCCAAGGCCCTCGGGTGTCGTATTGTCGCGGTTGTGGCGTCGTCGGCTTATCCTCCGCTTCCTTGGCAGCTTCCTCCGGCGGCGGAGCGGCTGGTCGACGAGTTTCGTCGTACCGGGTCGTTCGAGTTGGAGACGTCTCGTAAGGCGATTGCCGGGATCGTGGTGTGCACCGTGCCGTTCCTCGCGATGTTCGGCTATTCGTTCGCCAGTCCGAATCCGACGATGCCGGTCGTGATCGGGGCGATTTTCGGGGTTCCGCTGGTCGGGGTCGCGATCTGGATCATCCGCCTCCTCTCCCCGCGGGTCCGGGTCGTCGTCGACGGCAACGGGTTGGTTGTCCGGGGCAAGCGAGTGCCGTGGGTCGAGATCTCTGAGTTCCGGATCGGCATCGCGAGCAGCCGCGCGACGTACACCTACGTGATCGCCGAGCGCACCGGTCCCGACGGCCACCCGATGCCCCCGGTCAGTCTGCCGCTGCTGCTCAGCCCCAACGCGACCAAGCTGAAGGCCGCTCTCGATGTCCTGCTCGCGGAGCGACATGCCGCCGCGCGCGGCATCCCGGGAAGGATTCAGCGATGGCCACGGCAACAATGAGGCCGTTGCTGGCGATCGGATAGTACTGCGATTGTGCGCCCCGCTTCAGGTTGAGCCGGGCTGGCCGGTGCCGCGGCGGGATCGTCGGGTACGGCGTACGACGATCGCGATGATCAGCAGTATTGCGAACAACCCGGCAACTGTGGCAGTCCCGAGTTGGCCGAGTCCGTCGGCGATCCAGTGCTGGATCCGGCCGGCGGTGTCGATGATCGGGTCGGTGGTCGTAGTACCGCGAAACACCCGGATCTCGTACCAGCCGTAGTACGCGACGTAGGAGCCCGCGATCAGAAGTAGCCCGCCGCCGAGCCGAGACGCGATACCACCGAAGCGGCGGATCCGGTTGACGGTGCCTCCCTGAGCCAGCGCAACCGCGAGCGCGGCCGCGCCCACCAGCAGGCCCATCCCGGCGGCATAGGCGGCGAACAACGCAATCCCGGTCACGGTCGAGTCCGTGCGGAAGGCGGACACCACGATCGCCAGAAACGGCCCGATGGTGCAGCCGAGCGATGCGATCGCGTACGCCCCACCGAACAAAGCCATCGACAGGGCGGAACGAGTGACGGCTGGACCACGACGCGCCTTCGGTACCAGCGTGGGCAGCTCTCGGCCAATCAGCAACCACCCGCCCGCGCCGGCCAGCAGCAACCCCAAGCCGATCGTGAACCAGGGCAGGTGTTGCTGGAGTGTGCCGGCCACCGGAGCGATGGCCAGCCCGAAGAGACCGAAGACCGTCGCGAACCCGGCCGTCATTGCCGCGGTCGCCGCCAGCGCCCGCCCGACGGCCACCCGCCGCGAGGGCGAATCCTCGCCGATCACCAGCAGCGACAGGTACGCCGGCAACATGGCGAAGCCGCACGGGTTGACCGCGGCCAGCATGCCTGCCGCGAGGGCCAGCGCGAACGGAATCTCACTCATTCGAAGGGCCGGTCAACCGACGAGTTCTGCGAGCTTGTCGGACAGACCGGAGCCGCCGGGCAGGTTGCCAGTGAAAACCTTGTTGCCCTTGGCATCGAGCACCACGTAGACGCTCTGCTCGGTGACCTCGAATCGCTTCCAGACGGCGCCTGTCTCATCCGCCAGATGGGGGAACCCGGTAACCTTCTGCTCGGTGACAAACCCGCGCATCGCGTCGGCCTTGTCGAGGCCCGCGACCCCGACGACGTTGACTCGGCCCTGGTAGTCGGCGGCAACCTTGCCCGTCGCCGCGGCCTGGGCCCGGCACCTCGGGCACCACGGCGCCCAGAACCACAACACTGCCGGCTTCCCGGCCAGCGCGGCGCCGTCGAAGGCCTTCCCGTCCAGGGTGGTGGCGGTGAACTTCAGGGCCTCCGGTACTGCGGCCGACGGCGAAGCGGACCCGCTCGTACTGCGGGAACCTGGCGGCGTGACGGATGGAGAAGGCGTGCTGACGGAGTCGTCAGACGCCGGGCCGGCACTCGGTGGGGAGTCAGTCCCACCGCAACCGGAGAGCGCGAACAGGGCGACCGCCAGCGCGGCGGGGGCGAATCGTCGTACGAGCATCACAACTCCAGGACGCGGGGACTGTTCGATCCCAACCTAGAGCGGCTGTTCTCCGAACGGGGACGAGACCTCCTTACGGCTCGATGACCCTTGCAGCGCCTCGTGGTTGAGGCGGCAGTCAGCGGTTGAGGTGCCAGCTGGCTGCGCGCGCTGCCGGTGCTGACGGTGGACCTGGACCAAATTGTCGGGGGCGGTCGTTAGGGTCGGGGCATGGCGTACGACGAGGAGCTGGCCGACCGGATCCGGGAGTTGCTGGCGTCGGAGAGCGGACTGAGCGAGCGCCGGATGTTCGGCGGGCTGGCGTTTCTGTTGGACGGGAACATGGCGGTCGCGGTCAGTCCGGGCGGCCTACTGGTCAGGGTCGATCCGGACGAGGTGGAGAGGTTGCTGGCGTCTACGCAGGCAGAGGTCGCGGTGATGGGTAGCCGGGAGATGCACGGCTGGTTGGTGGTGGCGGCCGAGCACCTCCGGACCGCCCGGCAGCTCCGGCCGTGGGTGCAGCGTGGAGTCGCGCGGTCCAGGTCCTACCCGCCGAAGAGCTGATCAACCGGCCGAGACGAGAGCCACCGTCGTCGCGGCCGGGACGTGAGTTGGCGTCGCCGTGGTTGGGCGGTGTTAGAGGTTGCGTAGGCGGGGTTCTACGCGGCCGTCGAGCCAGGTGAGGATCATGGCGTCGAACAGGTCTGGGTCCTCGATGTTCCAGATGTGGTGCATGCCGGGGGCGACCCGCGTCAGGGCTTGCGGGACCGCGGCAGCGGCTGCGGTGAGCGAGCGATGGGCGACCTTGGCCTCTCGTTCGCCGGCCACGAGAAGCATCGGGCCGTCGTACTTGGCGAGGCCGTCCGGAAGCTGGCCGGCCAGGACGTCGGCGTACATGCGTCGCGCTGTTTCCGGTCGCACCGAGAGTCCGTGGCTGACGTACAGGTCGCGGGCATCCGGCGGCAGTCGGAACGCCGCCGCTTGGGCCTTCCAGAACCACGCCTTCTCCAGCAGCGCCAGCTGTAGCCCGGAAACGAGCCGATGCGCGCGACCGAGCGGCAGGAGCAGCGCGCCGGTGGCCAGGACCGACGCAACAGCGCCGGGGGAGCGGGCCGCGAGGTGGAGGGCGACGACGGCACCCAGCGAGAGCCCGACGACATGGAAGCGTCGCCGGCCGGTCAGCGCGGCGACGCGTTCGGCAACGTCGTCGGCCGCGCCGGCGAGACCGGGCCATGGCTCGGCGGTCCGCGATCCGAAGCCCGGCAGGTTAGGTGTGACGACGGTGCGGTGCTGCAGTGCTTTGAGCTGCGGCTCCCACATCCAGCCGGCGACGTTTCCGCCGTGCAACAGGACGACGGGATGGTCGTCGCGGGCTGACGGCTGCGGGTCGGTTGCCGGATGAAGCTCGGGAAAGGTCGTGGTCACCGCAACTCCTCGATGAGGCTGTCGAGCCACTCCAGCTCGGTACGGGTGTGCCGGAGCCCGTTGTCCAGCGTGGCGAGCCGAAGACGGCCGGCGCGGTCGTGGGGTTCGGCGGTGCTGTCGCGGACCAGTTCGAGCGTGGCGAGAGTCGCCTGCGCGGCAGAGCGCTGCTGCTCCAACAGCTCGGCGATCTCCTCGGGCAACAGGTCGTCGGCGAAGAAGACCCTGGCCAGGAAGGCGTTGCGCTCGAGCGGTCGGTCCAAGTCGGAGGTCAACCACTCATGTAGAGCTGCTCGCCCGGCCGCGGTGATGTGATGCTCCTGGCGGCTGGGTCCGCCGACACCCGGCACGGTCCGCACCTCGGCGAGCCCTTCACTCACCAGCGCCGCCAGCGTCCGGTAGATCTGCGCCTTGTCTGCCGACCAGAAGTAGTTGACGGTCGAGTCGAAATGCCGCTTGAGGTCGTAGCCGGTCAACGGCGCGATCGCCAGAAACCCGAGGATGATGCGCTGCAAGATCACCTCAGTAGTAGACAACACATCTAGATGATTTGTCTACTAGTCGGCGTCGGCATTACCTCTGACGTTATCGATTGTGGCGGCGGTTGGCGGCAGAGTCTGGTGTCAAGAGCTACTACTGAAGGAGACGCAAGATGAGCACTCAGACGATCGGCGCCGCCCGTACCACGACGACGGTCCGCAACCGGTTTCTTTCCCAGGTACTGCGCTTTGACGCCGTCGCGTCGGGTGGACTGGGAGTTTTGTTGCTGGGGGCAAACAGTGTGCTGGACGACATGCTTGGCCTGCCGAGGGTGTTGAGCCTCTCAGCCGGCGCGTTCTTGCTGGTCTGGACCGCGGCCCTGCTCCTGATCGCCCGTCGGCCCGACCTGAACCGGACGGCGGTGAGCGAGGTGGTCGTCGTCAACCTCGCGTGGGTGGTCGCCAGTATCGCGGCGGTCTTCACCATCGACCTGACCGGTCTCGGCATCGCCTTCGTACTTGCCCAGGCCGGAGCTGTCGCCCTGTTCGCCGAACTGCAGTTGATGGGTCTCCGCAAGACCGCCTGAGGGTGTCCTGCCCAGGCATTCTCACCGGTCGGCGGCTTGGTGGCGTTCAATGAAATCTTCGACGGTTGTGACGTGGCCCAGCAGGCTTGCTGTTTCTGCTGGGTCTGCGGGTACCGGGTTGGCTGCCAGCCAGCGCCACATTGTGGTCAGGTCTTTGCCGGTGAAGCGTTCGAAGAGCCACTGCGGCATCGGGAAGCTGCGGGGTGGTCGGCCTGTTGTTGCGGTCCAGATCTGGCGGAGTTGGGCGATCGTGCGGAACTCCGCGGCGAGTGGGAGTTCCGCGCCGACGAATTCGGACGGGTGGCGAAGGCCCGCGCCGCGATCGCGCCGAGGTCGTCGACTGTCAGCCAAGGCACGGGTGTCTGGTCGCCGGCGAGCTTGGGCATCAGGCGCCAGACCGCTACAGGTGGGTAGAAGTCCTTGTCGGTCATCAATTCCATGAACGCTGTCGGTCGCAGTACCGTCAGTGGAACACCGAGCTCACGCAGGTAGTCGGCGATGATCTGCTTCGACTCCCAGGAGTCGACACCGGTGCCACGCAGACCCGGGCCAGCCGATCCGTAGACCACGTGCTGCACCCCGGTTGCCTTCGCGGCGTCCGCGACATTCTTGCCCTGCCGCACCTCGCCATCGTGGCCGGCGATCATCGGGTTCTGCACGCTGTAGACGCCGTACGCGCCCTCGAAGACCCGGAGCAACGAATCCGGCTCCGCCATGTCACACCCGGCGACCTCGACTCCGGACGCCCGCAAGGCATCACCGGCAGGGGAGTCCGGCTTGCGGCTCAGCCCGCGCACGCGCCACCCATCAGCCAGCAGATGCCGAGCGACCGCCCCACCCTGACGCCCTGTCGCCCCCAGCACCGCAATCAACCCGTTGCGTTCCATACCAAGCCCCCTGCTGCTCAGAGTAGAACCGCAAAACCCTCCCGACCAGAGCCAAATCCGCAGTCAACTCGATAGAGCGACCCGGCAACAAACTGGTGGGCGACACAAGGAGGCCAGCCGCTTCACGTCCCCTCGACCTGCCACCACAGCGGGACCGGCCAGACCTTTGCCCCGGACCGGACCTGCTCGACCGGCGGTACTCCGTGGGTCAAGGTGGCCGAGAACCGCGCGGACGTCTACATCTACAACGTCCCGGACGAATCCGGACGCCGGCGGGACACGCCGGTCTTGAAGGTCTCTGGTGGTTTCAGGGGGCCAGTGTCATGGGATGTCCTGGTTGGCGGGGCGGAGGTCGGATTGGGGGACCCAGGCGACGTTGCCGTTGCGGTCGCGGACTCGGCCGAGCCATTGGCCGCCTTCGCGGATCCAGGCGTCGAGTTCTCCCGATTCCCACGCGACGAGTTGTTCGACGGGTTGGGGTGGGTCGACGGTGCGGATGTCGTCGAGTGGGCGGGTGCCCTGGGCGTTGAACTGCAGGTCGAGGTCAGTTTTCATCTGTTCGGCCGCGGCCCGGTCGAGGTTGGTCACGCGCCAGCCGTTGACCGCGCTGTCCCACACCCCGAAGGTGCCGCTGCCGTCGTCTGAGAGACGCACTGTGAACCGTCCAAGCATGTCTCCACGGTAGCTCATCGTCGAACAGATGTTCTAGTGTTCGCACTGCCTGGAATTGTTCCCCGCGGAGCGCCCCGCTACTGGCCGGCGAGGGCCTGGTGGACGAAGACCGCGAGTTGGGTCCGGTCGCGGAGGTTGAGCCGGCCGAGGATGCTGGAGATGTGGGTCTTCACGGTCCCCTCGGAGATGATCAGTTCCTGGGCGATCTCGCGGTTGTTGGCGCCCGCGGCCACCAGGCGGACGACCTCTCGTTCCCGATCGGTCAGCCCGGACAGTTCGGGCGGCAGCTTCCCCGTCGACGGTTTCAGCGGCGTCGAGGCGAGCAGCGCGACGACCTTGGCCGCGGCCGCCGGAGCCAGCTGAACCACCCCACGCCGGGCCAGCCTGATGGCCCGGGCCAGATCTCGGGCGGGCAGGTTCTTCAGCAAGTAGCCGGTTGCGCCCGCTTGGAGCGCCTGCTGCACGTGTTCGTCGTCGTCGAACGTCGACAACACGAGCACCGTGGTGGAAGGTTCGCTGCGCAGGATCTCCGCAGTCGCACGCACCCCATCCAGGACCGGCATCCGCACATCCATCAGTACGACGTCAGGTTTCAGCTCCTCGACCAGGCGCAGCGCTTCGGCGCCATCGGCCGCGCTGCCGATCACCTCGATACCGGATTGCTGCCCCAGGATGGCAGTGAGCCCGTCCCGCATCAGCTCCTGGTCGTCCACGACCAGCAGCCGGATCGTGTCGCTCGGCTCCATCCCGGTCACCGCTTTCCCGTAGTAGTCCGCGGAACATTGACCGACAACCTTGTACCGCCGCCGGGTGCGACCGTCAGCTGAAGTCGGCCGCTGACCAGCTCCAGCCGCTCGCGAATCCCACGCAGACCGTTCCCGGGGTCGATCGGAGGACCGATGCCGTCATCGTCCAAGGTCAGCGAAGCCACCTCGGCAGCCAGGTCCACCTCCAGCCTCACCCGGTCGGCCCGAGCGTGCCGCTGGACATTGGTCAGACCCTCTTGAGCGGCGCGGTAAAGCGCCAGCAACTGCTGTCCGGAATAACGTTGTTCATCTCCAGTGAGCTGCAGGTCCAGTTCGAACGGCAGCACCTGGAGGTCCGCAACGAGCGACTCGAGCGCCGGTCCCAGGACGAACGGTGCCTCGTCCTTGCGGAGGGCGCGGACCGAGTGCCGTACGTCGGACAACGCCTGGTCGGCGAGCCTCTTCGCGTTGCCGACGGCAACAACCGCGGCCTCCTGGTCGGCTTCGACCAGCAGTTGGGCCTTCTCCAGTTGGACACTGATCACGGTGAGGTGCTGCCCGAGACTGTCGTGGATGTCGCGGGCGAGGCGGTTGCGCTCCTCGATCGTGGCCAGCTCGGCCACCCGACTCTGGGACTCGATCAGCTGGCGGTGCGAGGCGCCGAGATCGTGCAGCAGGGCTTCCGCCCGGTACCGGCTGGCTTGCTCGCGCCGGATCAGCAGAGCGGTGGCCGTGACCAGGACGACAGCGATCACGAACAGCGTGTACGCGTTCATGCTGGCTGAGTCGGTGAGCCAGGCAGGCTTGTGCCAGGTGAACCTCAGGGTGAACCAGGCGAGGATCACCGCGCCTGCCCAGACCCCGGCCCGAGCGCCCAGCCAGAACACGACCGGGAAGGGCAGGGCCAGGTACAGGATCGAGGCCACGCTCAGCCCGTCGGTCAGGGTCAGCGCCTCGACCAGTACGGCCTGAGCGGCCAGCGCGATCGCGGCGGTCACCGGCGGCGGCGCATCGCCGTACCGACGGCTGACCAGGATCTGCAAGGTCAGCAAGACAGCCACGGTGATCAGTGCGAGTCCAGAGGTGCCGGCGGACGGGCCGGACTCGCGAACGTCGCGGCTAATCACGGCGAGGAGGCAGCTGAAGCCGACGACTCCGGTCACGCCGACTGAAACAGGGATCGGGCGGGCAGCGCGCCGTGCCACTCGCGTCTCGGTCGACATAGCGCCCTTCGGTTCGGGAGAGGACGGTCTTAGTGCAGCACACGGTGGGCGCAGCGGCATCGCCCGACCGGCTTGCCGGGTCTGTCGAACGGCCTATGCCGAAGGTCGCGACGGCTGACGCCGAGCGATGGAGCAGGTCAGGTCATCGTGCCGATGCTCCGGTCCGTTCCGCCTTCCTAGGCTGCAGGAACACGTTGCCCGAGTGGAAGGTACAAGCAAGATGACCGAACAGCAGGATGCTGGTGAAAGCACTCAGCCGGAGCGTCGGCCGGGACGGCGGGCAGTGGTGGCCGGAGCCGCCGTTGCCACGGTGGTGGCGGCCGGGGCGGTGGGAGCAGTCGGCGGAAGGCTGACCGCGGCTCCCGGCCCTCGAATGAGTGCAGCGCCGGCGGCTGGGCAACGTTTCGCGGGCAAGGTAGTGCTGATCACGGGGGCGACGTCGGGGATCGGTCGCGCCACCGCCGAGGCGTTCGCCGCCGAGGGAGCCAAGGTCGGGTTCTGCGGCCGGCGAGAGGATCGCGGCCGCCAGGTCGAGCAGCAGATCCGCGCTCGGGGTCACGAAGCGACGTACCTGCGGGCCGATGTCAGGGTGGAGGACCAGGTCGTCAAGTTCGCCGACGGGGTGGCCTCGCGGTACGGGCGGCTGGACATCGTCTTCAGCAACGCCGGGGTCCATCACATCAGCCCCGTGCACAAGACCACCACGGCACAGTGGGACGACGTGCTGAACACCAATCTGCGGGGCGCCTACTTCACCCTGAAACACACGATCCCGCATTTGCTCACCGCGGGCGGCGGGAACATCGTGCTGACCGCCTCGATCAACGCGCTGGCGGTGCGGCAGGGCTTTTCGGCGTACGGCGCCAGTAAACACGCCCTGCTCGGACTCATGCAGGCAACGGCCCTCGACTACGGCGCCCAGGGAATCCGCGTGAACGCAGTACTGCCCGGGCTGGTCGACACCGAGATGGCTCGCAGGGTCTCCGGAAACGAGCGGACCCCCGATGCCCTCTACAACGCCGGCCTCGCTGTCACCGCGCGATCGCGGGCCCCCGCAGTCGGCCGCACAGGCCAGCCCGAGGAGATCGCCGCCTTCGTCCTCGACATCGCCTCCGACCGCTATCCCTTCATGACCGGCTCAGCCCAAACAATCGACGGCGGCGCCACCGCCTCCCTCCCGTAGCGCCGCGGCGTCTCGCCCGGCGCCACACAGGTGCCGTCGGCAATGAACAGGCGGCCGTGGGCGGTAGAGTTCGGTCATCATTCGTTGCCGTTGAGGAGCCATGACCGACATCGCGCCACAGCGCGGCAAACGCCCGCCGACCATCCACGACGTCGCCGCACAGGCGGGCGTCTCCCGCGGTACGGTGTCGCGGGTCCTGCAGGGCGGGCACAATGTCAGCCCGGCTAGCCACCGGGCGGTGGACGCCGCCATCCGCAAGCTCGGCTACGTGGTCAACCAGGCAGCGCGGAGCCTGGTGACCCGGCGGGCGGGATCGGTCGCGTTCCTGCTCTCGGAGACGCAGGACCGGTTGTTCCTGGACCCCAACCTGGCCACCCTGCTGCGGGGCTGTACCACCGCGCTGGCGGCACACGACATCCCGCTCGTCCTGGTCGCGGCAGGCACTGAGGCCGAACGCCGACGCATCGCGCCGTACCTGTCCGCCCAGGTCGACGGAGCGTTGCTGTTCACCTGGGACCGCGGTACGCCGATGTTCGACCTGCTCCAGGAGACCGAGCTACCGTTCGTGTGCTGCGGCAAGCCGCATGACCAGAATGCCGCCGTGTCCTACGTGGTCGCCGACGACCGCGAGGGTGCCCGGACGATGGTCCGCTACTTGCTCGAGACGGGGCGCAAGCGCATCGCGCACATCGCGGGGCCGGCCGATGGGCCCGGCGGGTCCGAAAGGCTGCAGGGGTACCGGGAAGTGCTTGCTGAGCACCGGCTCCGTTTCAGCAAACGGCTCGTGGCGACGGGGGACTACAGCAGGGCGAGTGGTGAGGCTTGCATGCAGCAGTTGCTGACTCGGGTGCCGGATCTCGATGCCGTCTTCGTCGCGTCGGACCTGATGGCCGAGGGTGCTTTGACCGCGATCGAGCGGGCTGGTCTGAGCGTGCCCGGCGATATCGCTGTGGGCGGCTTCGACGACTCGTCAGTTGCCGCTGGCACCAATCCGCCGCTGACCACGATGCGGCAGCCCTGGCAGCGGATCAGCGAGATGATGGTGCGCCAGTTGCTGGCACAGATCGAAGGCGACGGCCCGGCCAGTGTCATCCTCCCGACAGAACTGGTCATCCGCGAGTCGGCCTAGCCCGGAGCCAGGGGGTCGTGCTGGGCGCGGCGGCACCGCGGATGGTGCCACCCGGGGCCGGTCGGCGTGGCCGGCCCCGGGTGGTGTGCTCAGCTTGAGGTTGGGTGTCAGCTCAGGAGGGCCTCCCAGCGGGTTCCGGTTGAGGTGGCGTCGGTGCGGAGGCGGTCTCGGGCGACCGTGTCGGCGTACAGGCCCCAGCGCATCCAGTCGACGAAGGTGTTGCGGGCTCGGGAGTCGCTGAAGTAGCTGCTGTGGCTGCCGCCTAGGAAGGTGAGGAACGCCTTGGGGGTGGGGAGTTCGCGGTAGGCCTGGCGGGCGGAGGAGTAGGGGCAGGTGCTGTCTCGGTCGCCGTGGACGAACAGGACCTTGGCTCGGACCGAGGAGGACGGGTTGCCCATGTCCACACAGGCCCACGGGGCCGCCGCGACGATCCGCGAGTCTGGCGCGATGGTCAACAGACCGTGGGTGGTCATGCCGCCCATCGAGTAGCCGGACGCACCCACGCCGACCGAGGTGTTGATGTGGCCTCGCAGCGGGTCGTTGGCGGCCGTGTTCAGTGCGAGGGTGCCGGTGATGGCCCGGGAGGCGTCTCGGGAGAGGTTGCCGTTGTAGGCATCACCGATGGAACTGCCGAAGTGCGGAGCGGGGACGATGAATCCGGCCGCGGCGAGTGGGCGGATGTGCCCCAGCGCACCTTGCGGGCTGGCGCCGGAGCCGTGCGTGTACTGGCAGACGGGGAACACGCCGTCAGCCACGGGAGCGTTGGTGGTTGGACCCGAACCGGGCGTGCCCTTGGCGGGGTAGTAGACGTAGGTGTTCACGCGGCGGCTGCCGCGCCACCAGGTGTACTGGCGGACGCCGACCGCGAACGGCGTGGTCGGCGCACCGGCTAATGCGGACGCGGCTCCGAGGGCCTGTCCAGCGCCGAGTGCTTGGCCGGCGCCGAGTGCGGTGAGCCCTGCGCCGGCGGCTCCGGCGGCGGTGAGGCTGAGGAAGGTACGACGTTGCATGGGCATGAGCACTCCAAGGGGCGGAGGTGGTGGTCAGTTGCTGATGGCGAAGCTGGGGTGGGGCGGCTGGTTGTAGGCGGTGTTCTGCCAGGCGACCGCTACTCGGTACTGGCGGTCCTGCATGAGGGACGGGCGGGTGATGGTGGTGCTGTCGGTGGTGGAGTAGATGCGCAGGGCGCGGTTGTCGGAGGTGCGCCAGATGACTTCTTCGCGCCAGTCGCCGAGGATGTCGGCCGACAGCGCAGGGGTGGACTTGGTGCCGTTGTTCGACACGACGCCGGAGCCGGTGAGCAGGCGGGTGTCGCCGCTGGTGCCGTACTTGCTGATCTGTGTGCCGTTGAGCAGTTCGCGTTGGGCGTCGCCGTCCCACCAGATCACGAAGTTGATCGAGCCGGGTTTGCGGGCGGCGACCTGGCCGCCGGTGGTGGCGCTGCGCAGTCCGCCGACGGATGCGGACCAGGCTTCGGCGCCGCGGTTGCCGGCCCAGATGTCCGCGGCGACTGCCCTGCCGTTGTCACAGCCACACGACGGAGCGCTCCAGATGATCTGACCGGTCCGCGCGTCACCCATCCAGTGCGTCGGCTCGCTCGTCCATTCCGACGGCTTGAACACCTCGAGCCCGGGACGGCTCGGGATGAAGTCGCTGACGTGGTAGGCGTCGCCGTGGTGGGTGTTGTTCTGCCACAACCCACGTCCGTTGTCGTCGATCGCCATCGAGCCGTACATCACCTCGTCACGACCATCGGCATCCACATCCGCGATGGACAAGTTGTGGTTGCCCTTGCCGGCCCACTGGCTGCCGGCGGTGTTGGAGTCGAAGATCCACCGCTGCGTCAGCGCGCCGTTGCGGTAGTCCCAGGCCGCGATGACGGAGCGGGTGTAGTAGCCGCGGGCCATGATGATGCTGGGTCGGGTGCCGTCCAGGTAGGCGGTGGCGGCGAGGAAGCGGTCGACGCGGTTGCCGTAGTTGTCGCCCCACGACGACACGTTGCCGCGCGGCGGCTGATAGTTCGCGGTCGCCAAGACGCCGCCGTCCGTTCCGCGGAACACCGACAAGAACTCGGGTCCGGTGAGGATGTAGCCCGACGAGTTGCGGTGGTTCGCGCTCGCGTTGCCGATCACCTGCCCGGTGCCGGAGCGGGTGCCGTCCGCGGTCTTCACGGCGACTTCGGCGCGGCCGTCACCGTCGTAGTCGAAGACCTGGAACTGCGTGTAGTGCGCACCGGCCCGGATGTTGCGACCCAGATCGATGCGCCACAACCGGGTGCCGTTCAGCTTGTAGGCATCGAGGTACACATTGCCGGTGTAGCCGGCATGGGAATTGTCCTTGGCGTTGGTCGGGTCCCACTTCAGCACGATTTCGTACTGACCATCCCCGTCGAGATCACCCACGCTGGTGTCGTTCGCGACGTACGTGTAGCTCTCTCCGGACGGCGTCCGGCCGCCCGCGGGAATCTGCAGCGGTACGTCGCGACTGCTGGCCATGATGCCGGCCTCACCAGAAACGGCGTTCAGCGTCAGCGACTCTTCTGCCGCGAACTTCGCTGCCCGCTCGACGCCGTTGGTCGCTGCCCGTACGACGTACTTGGCACCTGCGGGCGCACCAGTATCGACGAAACTGGTCGCGCCGCTGACCGGCGCCTTGTTCACCTTGATGCCGTTGCGATACACGTTGAAGCTGGTGCCGGCCGGGTCGTCGGCCAGCTGCCGCCAGCTGACCCGGTTGCCCTTGCCGGTGTGCACGCTGATCACGCCGCGGTTCAACTGCTCGGGCCGCGGTGCCGAGGTCTGCGTTTCGTTGCCTAGTGGTGCTTTGGAGGTCGTACCAGCCGAAGTACCGGGCAGGAGTCCGACCACGGTGATGCCGGCGATGGCGACTGCCAGCCGTCGGCCGATGGTGAAGCGACGCATGGGTATTCCTTTCGCCAAAGGGGAGGGATGGTTACGGCTGCTTGGTCCACTGCTGGCCGGGGCTGCCGTCGCAGGTCGCGACAACGAGCGGGGTGTCGTTGGCGGTGCCGCCGCCGGCAGCACCGAGGCAGCGACCGGACAGATCGTTCGTCACCGTTCCGTTGGCGTTGACTGTCCATTTCTGGCTGCCACCGCCAGTGCAGGAATTGATCGTCACTCTGGTGCCTTGCTGGGCTGCTCCCGCGTCCATGCACTTGGGGTTGTCGTAGACCCGCAACTCCTTCGCGGAGGTC
This sequence comes from Kribbella sp. CA-294648, assembly GCF_050943845.1. Classification (NCBI taxonomy): domain Bacteria; kingdom Bacillati; phylum Actinomycetota; class Actinomycetes; order Propionibacteriales; family Kribbellaceae; genus Kribbella; species Kribbella sp. CA-294648. The sequence goes on along the minus strand of NZ_CP191981.1, from coordinate 5,664,361 downwards.
TCGCTCCAGCGCTGGTTCGGATTGGTGTGGCAGGTCCACAGGAGCAGCCCTGCGCCGTTGACCTGAGAAGCGGCCGCAACGTCGGCACACTTACCCGAGCGATTGACCAGGTTGTACGTCGTACCGGTGGATCCGCCCGGCGGGACTAGCGGGCAGCTGCTCTGGTACGACGTGATGCCGGTCCAGTCCTGCAACGGGCACAGGAACTGTGGGTAGCGGGTGTCGTGGTCGACGAAGATCTTGAGCCAGGGGATGACCTTGCGCATCATCACCGAGTTCGACGTGGTGGGGAAGCCGTGTCCGGCGCCGGTCAGTTCGAGGTACGCCTTCTCCGTCGTCGCCGGGATCGCGTTGTAAAGGTTCCTGACGCTCGAGGGGGTGACCGTTCCGTCCCGCTGCCCGGCCAGCAACATGGAGGGGACTCGCATCCCGGAGGTGCTCTGTGACGGACTGAAGGGGGCGAGCCCGACAGCGGCCTTCAGGGACGGCCGGCGCAGGGCAGCGGAGATCGCGCCGCCGCCTCCCATCGAGTGGCCCATCACGGCCAGGCGGCCGGCGTCCACCCGGGTACGCACCGAGCTGCGCTGGGTCAGGTAGTCCAGTGCCGCCAGCAACTGAGTGCCGCGGGCGGTGTCGAAATCGTTGCGGCTGAGGGTGTCGATGCCGATGACAACGAAGCCGAACGAGGCGAGCCAATGTCCCATCCACGCACCTTCGGCAGCCCAGGTGGCGGTGTAGCCCGGCACGATCGCGATGGCGCCGAACGTGCCCTGGCTGGCGTCGGTCGGGTAGTAGATCTTCGCGCCGCCGAAGCCGTTGCCGCTGCCGATGCTCAGCTCGGCCGTGGCGAAGGTGCCGCGGGACGCCGCGATGCTGGCCTGCGTCGGGTTCGGCCCGCGCTGGTAGGGATTGTCCGCGGCCGAGGCCGGGGCGACGGAGATGACGGCGGCGGCAACAGCAGTGACGGCGACGAGCGTCGTCGACGTTCGGCGAAACAGGCGGCGTAGCAGGTCTGGAGTGTGAGGCATGGGGCGGAAACCTCTTCCGGGCGGTGGATCAACGGAATATGACTGTGAACGTGCACAGTCTGGATTCCCAAGATAAAAACGCATCAGTGCACGCGCTGGCAAGAGCTCATGGAAAGAAACTGGGATCGTGCACAGCTTCGTGTCCAGGACGTCTTCGGGCATGGCTGTGGGGCCGGCCTCTGGTGAGGCCGGCCGCTGAGCTAGTCGTGGGGTGGGCTACTGGCCGGCGTAGATGGTGGCTTCCTTCGAGGTCTGCCGGATTCCGTTGCTGCCGTTGATGATTCGCTGACCCCACGGGGTCAGGCGGCTGGGGTCGAAGGAGTAGACCATGTCGAGGTACTCGACGCCGCCACCGTTGCCGCTCCAGGACCAGCCGAGATACCCGAGGCCTCTCGCTTGCGCCTGAGCGAGGATGGTGTTCTCGTCGGGATCGCCGTCGCTGTGGAAGTGGCCGAACTCGCCGACCACCAGCGGCAGCCCGGCGTTGCGGAAGGCATCGAAGTACGCGGTGATCTTGGCCGCGGTGTTGTAGACGCCGTACATGTGGATGGAGAACACGGTGTTGCGCTGCGGATCGGCGGCCAGTACTGCGGCCGCGTTGTTGCGCATGATGTTCTGCCAGTCCTGGCCCCACATCGGCGCGTCGGCCATCAGGAGATGCTGGAGTCCGGCGCCGCGCAGTTTCTTGATCGCGTTGCTGGTCGCGCTGGTCCAGGTCGCGCTCACCTGCTGGTTGTTGCCGAACGGTTCGTTGCCCAGGTTGATGACGATGTAGTTCTCCTGGCCGCGGAGCACGCCGGCGATGCTGGTCCAGTAGTTGGCTGCCTGATCCAGGGTCGCGGCACCGCTCTCATCGCCGTACCCGGTGGTGTCGTGCACCTCGAGGACACAGATGAGCCGGGACCGTTTGCACAGCGAGATGATGGTGGTGATCTCAGCCGCGGTGGTCGGCGCTGCTCGATGGCCGCTGCTCAGTACCACCCGGACGGTGTTGGCGCCAGTGGCCTTGATGTTGGCGAAGGAGCTGTTCTGGGTCTTGTACCAGGCGTAGGGATGGTTCACGCCGCGCATCACCAGGGTGGCGCCGTTCGCCTCGACGACTCGGGTGCCGTTGACCCGCAGACCGACCGCGGCGGGCGTGTCCGCGGCCAGGGCCGCTACGACCGCGGGGTACCAGCGCTGCTCCATCTTCTGGATTCCGGAGTTGTTGGGGTGTACTCCGTCGTACGTGTCGGTGCCGGTGTTGAACCCGGACCACTGATCGACGACCGTGATCGGTGAAGCCGCGGTGGTGTTCGCTTGGGCCCAGCCGGGGATGGCGTTGTTCAGGGCAACGACTCGTTGAGCGCAGACGGAGCAGTTGGCGGGATTCAATGGGATGATCCGGGCAACGATGAGCTTCGTCCGCGGGTTGCTGGCCCGCATCTGGTTGAGCAACGTGCTGTAGGCGTTCAGGATCGAGCTGGTGGGAATGTTGCTCCAGGCATCGTTGGTACCGAGGTGCATCAGCACGATGTCGGGCCGGGTGGCCGCCAGCCAGCCGGGGAGCTGGTTGTCGCGGGCGAGGTTGGTCGCCAGGAACCCACCGTGCCCTTCGTTCTCACCGTCGTGGCTGAATCCACAGCCCTGGGCCGGCTGCGTGCCGACGAAGTCGAGGTTGGTGTGGCCGGTGTCGCGCAGATGCCGCCACAGCAAGGCGCGCCAGCAACCGGGCGACCCGGTGATCGAGTCGCCCAGCGGCATGATGCGCGTCGCCGCTGTCGTCGTGGTTACTTTGACGGGCGCCGCGGTGGCCGCCGGTGCGGCGATCAGCAGGGACGCCAGCATGATCAGCAAACTTGCGAGGCTGAACCTTCGGGTCATTCTTCCTCCAGGTGCGGTGGGGGCAGTGCCGCGGTCAGGGCGGGGCCGTAGAAGCTGGAGATCCCGGCGAGATTGGGGTGGCTCAGGTCGAGCGGGGGAGGGCGGCGAGATTTCGAAGCGCTTCGAACTGGGCGTGAACAGAGGGTTACACCTGGTAGCGAAGCTGGTCAAGAGTTGGGAGCGTGCACAGCCTGGGTGCAAAGCTATTCAGAGTCTCTCCGTGCGACACCGCCGCCTCTGAGGGCCAGGCCTGTGCACGTTCTCAGCGGGTTCTTGCTGGGGTCTTGTGGTCGGCGGCCTGCGCGGTTAGTTTGTTCCGCACTCAAACTAATTCCTACTCGTGAGATCGCGATCCGCCGCACGTTCGCGTCTCCGGAGGGGGCCTGATCGTGATCGAATCACCCGTGGACGGCGCACCCAGCCGCCGCAAGTTCCTCGGCCTGCTGGGCACCGGCGCCGCTGTCGCGGCCGGTGGCAGCGCACTCGCCGGCTGCTCCTCCAGCGACAAAGGCCCCAGCACCGAGGGCCGCGCGGAGACCGAGGACAAGCTGGCCGGGCTGATGCCCGCCTACCTCGCCTACGAGCCGGTCAAGCCTGATCTGCCGGGAGTGAACGGCAGTTCGCCGGGCTTCCTCAAGTACCCGACCGAGCTCAAACGCGCCGTACCGGACAAGCCGGTGACCAGCGGCAAAGAGGTCACCGCGATGACCCCGTTGTGGGGGCCGCTGCCACCCGGTCTGGGCAACAACTCGTACTTCGACGCCAACAACGCCCGGATCGGCGCGCCGGTGCGATTCAACATCGTCGACGGCGGGCAGTACACCGACAAGCTCGGTCCGATGCTGGCCGCCGGCAACGTTCCTGAGCTGACGGTGATGATGGGCTGGATGGCTTCGAGTTTCACCCGGTTCAGTCAGGCCGCCGACAAGCTGTTCGAAGATCTCACGCCGTACCTGGCCGGCGACAAGGCCAAGGACTACCCGATGCTGGCGAACCTGCCGACCAGGGCCTGGGCCTATGGGGTGTGGAACGGCCAGCTCAAGGCGGTTCCCTACCCGGGAGCCGGTATCCCGTGGGCGCTGTTCTACCGCAAGGATCTCTTCGACCAGTACGGGGTCGAGGCGCCGAAGAACATGGACGACATGCTTGCTCTCGGCAAGGAGTTGACCAACCCCAAGGCCAACCGGTGGGCCTTCGGGTCGATGGTGGCCGAGGTGGCGCGCGCCTTCCGGGCGCCGTCGGGCTGGCACAAGGACTCGGCCGGAAACCTGAAGCACCAGATCGAGACCGCGGAGTACGAGCAGGCCGTCGCGTTCAACCGCCGGTTGTTCCAGTCCGGCTATGTGCACCCGACCATCCTGGGCAACGCCGGGGCCGACGTGAAGCCGCTCTTCGAGGGCGGCCAGGTGCTGATGTACCAGGACGGGCCAGGCTCGTGGGCGGAGGCGTTGCAGCGTCAGCTGCCGATCAACCCGAAGTTCAACATGCAGCCGGTGATGCCGTTCGCGCACGACGGTGGCAAGCCGATCGTCTGGAAGGGCGAGCCGGCGGGCATCTTCACGTTCGTGAAGAAGGGCCTCGGGGAGGAGCGGATCAGGGAACTGCTCGGCGTCCTCAACTACACGGCTTCTCCCTTCGGTACCGAAGAGGCCGTGCTGTGTGCCTACGGCGAAGAGGGCAAGCACTACGTCAAGGAAGCGTCGGGGGCACCGAAGCTCACCGCTCTGGGCACCAAGGAGGTTGCCAACAGCTACATCTTCCTCGGCGGCCGGCCGTCGGTGATCAGCCAGAGTCAGTACCCCGGGTACGTCGAGGGAATGCACGCCTGGGAGAAGGAATCGGTCGCACACGCCCAGGACAACCCGTTCGAGGGGATCCGGGTCGAGCAGCCTTCGAAGCTGGGTGCCTTGGACCAGCCGTTCGACGACAAGGTGCAGGACATCCTGCGCGGGCGGCGCCCGATGAGCGACCTGAAGGTTGCCCTGAACGACTGGCGCAAGAACGGCGGTGACGAAGGCCGGGAGTTCTTCGCCAAGGTCCTCAGCGACAACGGCCGATAGGCCGGCCGTCAGTCCGGCGGGGGTGTCGTCGAGCCCCGGATCACCAGTTCGGTTGGGATGGTGAGGTGGCGGGGCTCGGCGCCGTTGATTCGCTCGGTCAGGAGTTCGACGGCGGCCTTGCAGATCAGGTCGAAGTGCCGGCGCATCGTGGTGATCGCCGGTACGACGGAGGTGGTCGCCGTACTGTCGTCGAAGCCGGCCACGGCGACGTCGTCCGGGACTCGTCGCCCGGCCCGTTGGAGCGCCTCGGTCGCTCCGGCTGCCATCACCTCGTTCGCGGCGAACACCCCGTCGAGGTCCGGCACCGGCGGTGCCCGCGGAGGCTCCTGGCCATGCTGTTGGCGCGAAGCCTGTCTCGGCGATAGCGCGATCGACGGCTTCGCGCGCGGCCGCGCTGACCCACCCTTCGTTGTTGAGAACCCGCGAGACGGACCCCGGGAGACGCCGGCGGCCGTCGCGATGTCGTTGATCGTCGGACGCTTGCCCGGCTGCCGGTCCGTCGGTCCTGTCACCCTGCTCCGTCCGGCCGCTGTCGGCCGCTGCGGCCCTTGACGGTCAACGTAGAACAGGCAAGGCGTGGCCGGGCGCCCGCGTGGCCGATTCCGGTCACGCGCCGCGGGGAAGACCGGTACGCCGACGAGGATGGATGCCGCGTTCAAGGATCGGTGATCGGACCGCCGCCACCGTGACGACTGGCAACGGAGGATCTACTCGATGACATTGTCCGGCGAACTCCGGATCACCACCCCGCACCGGATCAGCGTGTCCCGGTGGCCGGGTGAACCGCGGCGGCCGAGGATGGTTAACTCCGAGGATCGTCGGCTTGGGCTCGGGCTGTCCGACCGTGGTCTGGAGCGGGACGGCGTGCCGGTTATCCCGATCTCGGGGGAGCTGCATTACAGCCGGATGCCTCGGGATCGGTGGGAGGCGCGGCTGCGGGCGACGGTGGCCGGTGGGGTGACCGCGGTGTCGACGTACGTGCCCTGGCTGCATCATGTGCCGGAGCGAGGCGAGCCGCGGTTCGATGGCAATCTCGATGTGGGCGCGTTTATTGATGCCTGCGGCAACCTTGGGCTCGACGTGGTGTTGAGGATCGGGCCGTGGTGCCACGGCGAGCTGCGCAACGGTGGCTTTCCGGACTGGGTCGCGGGTGCGGATATCGCGCATCGCATCGACGATCCGCAGTACCTGGAGCTGGTCGAGGAGTGGTTCGGGCAGTTGGCCGGGCATCTCGGACGGCGGGCTGGGCCGGAGGGTGTCTTGCTGGCGATTCAGCTGGACAACGAGTTGTACGACCAGCCTGGGCATCTCGTCACGCTCAAGACACTGGCTCGGCGGGCAGGGATGGCCGCTCCGCTGTGGACGGCGACGGCTTGGGGTGGTGCGGAGTTGCCTGCGGGGGAGGTGTTCCCTGTGTATGGCGGCTATGCCGATGGGTTCTGGGTTGAGTCCGAGGCGGGCTGGGATCCGTCGTTCCGGGAGCACTTCTTCTTCAGCCACCGGTGGGACGATCCGGGGATCGGTGCGGATCTGCGGCGGGACGATCCGTCCATTCCGGCTGACGGTGGGTCGTCGGGTTTCCCGCCGGCGACCTGTGAGCTCGGGGGTGGGATGGCGACGGCGTACCATCGCCGGCCGGTGCTCGCGCCGCTCGATGTGGCGACGGTGGGTTGGTGCAAGATCGGCAATGGGTCGGCCTGGCAGGGGTACTACATGTTCGCCGGTGGGACAAATCCGGTCGGCCGGCCGGATGGTTGGCAGGAGTCCCACGCGACTGGGTACCCCAATGATCTGCCCAGGTTGAGTTACGACTTTCATGCGCCGATCGGGGAGGCGGGGGAGATCACCGGGTCGCATGCCGAGCTTCGGCGCCAGCATGCATTCCTGTCCGCCTTCGGTGCCGGGCTGTCGGAGTTGCCGTCGTGGCTGCCCGAGGTCAGGCCGGCTGGGGTCGGGGACAGTACGACGCCTCGGTGGGCGGTGCGGTCGGATGGCGACCGCGGGTATCTCTTCCTGGCATGGCATCAGCCCTATGAGCAGTTGGATTCCTTGCGTGACGTCCAGTTCGAGGTCGCCGCTGTTGGCGCTGCTGAAGGCACGTTTACAGTTCCGTCGGAACCGGTCACCATCGAGCCCGGGACGTTGGCGTGTTGGCCGCTGTTCCAGGAGTACGGCGGGATTGTGATCGAGTGGATCACGGCTACGCCGGTCACGTTGCTTGAGGGGGTCGGCGTACCGGTTCTGGCGTTGCTGGCGGATCGGAGTTTGCCGGTCGAGTTGCGGCTGCCTCCTGGTGCGACGGTGACGTCGGAGGATGGTCCGGTCGAGAGTGTGGGCGACGGGACGACGTACAGGTTGGTTGCTTCGGAGGTACCGGTGAGGTTGGTGTCGGCTACTGGCGCGCTCGACCTGCTCGTCCTGCCGGCGGATCTTGGGTCGGAGCTTTGGGTGCGTGAGCGGCCGGAACGGGCTTTGTTGTTGTCCGATTGCGAGGTTTCGTGGGGTGCTGAGGGGGCGGTGCGGGTGGTCGCGGCGGGTAGGGTGCCGCGGTTGCGGCGTTATGAGCCCGATGCTGGGCGCTTCGTGACGGTGCCGTTGGAGCCTGCAGGTGGGCCGGGGCGGACGGGGGTGGCGCGGGTGGAACTCATCCGTCCCGCTGGTGAGGTGCCGGCTAGCTATGGGGAGCGGGAGGGGCGCGCATCCAGTCCTCAACCGTCGGATCTCGACCGGCTCGCGAGCATCTATCGCGTCACTTTGCCGGACTGGGTTGACGACGTCGAGGCACGGCTGCACATCACGTGGGCCGGCGATGTCGCCGAGCTGGTTGTAGACGGTGTGACGGTCGCCGATCGCTTCTGGGACGGAACCGTCTGGACGATCGACCGTCGCGACGCGGGCCTCGCAACCGGTGCCGACGTGGTACTACGAATCCTCCCACTGGCGACCGAAAGCCGAGTCTGGCTACCACCCGAAGCCCAGGCACTCCGAGCAAACCACCCAGGCCAGCTGATCCACACCCCAACTATCACCATCGAAGAACTAATCACCTGCGAGGAGTAGCCAGAAACCCCCACGCTGCCTCACCGCTCGCTCCTCCGTCGCTCACCCTTCGGCGCTCACACCCACCCCGGCGCTCCTCCGTCGCGCGAACCAAGAGTTCCGGAGGCCGGCGCGGTGGGCCGGTCTCGTGGTCGGCTGCGACGGCTTCGTTGGTGGCGAAGGATGATGCCGTCAGCAACGTGTAGTTGCTGACGGCATCGACTGTGGTTGCTCTTGGCAGCTGTCTGGCATGTTCCGAGCCGGTGCAGGGGGTCGGCTCGGAACATGGTCAGGACGGCGGGTGGGTTAGTACGGGAAGATGAACCAGTAGAAGGTGGTTGATGCTGTTGCGCCTGCGCTGTCGGTGACTTTTGCTGTTGGGCGGTAGTTGGTGGCTACTGTCGGGGTTCCGGTGATCAGGCCGGTGGTCTGGTTGATGGACAGGCCTGCTGGTAGGCCGGTGGCGGTGAAGCGGTTGTTGCCGGTGCCTCCGGATGCCTTTAGTTGCAGGGTTACCGGGCGACCGCGGACCGAGGTCTGGACGCCGGGGTCGGACAGTGTGAGGGTGGTTGAGCCTCCGCCGGTGACTGTGAGTCGGTAGGTCGTCTGGCGGGTGACCGTGTCGCGGGTGCCGTTGATGGTGATGGTGTAGTCCCCGGCCGGGGTGGAAGCCGAGGTGGCGATGGTGAGTTGTGCGCTGCCGCCGACGTCGATCTTTGTCGGGCTGAACGTTGCGGTGGTGCCGGTCGGTAGGCCGGTGGCGGTCAGGGCGACCTCGCCGGTCGGCGGCTGGGTGGTGCCGAGTTGCTCGTTGGCCCAGTCGCCCATCACGCCCCACAACTTGCCGTGTGCCTGGTAGGTGGCGCAGTCGGTGCGGAGCCAGGAGAAGACGCCGTAGATCTTGCCGTTGTGGAGGTACGGGCCGCCGCTGTCGCCCTGGCAGAGGCTCGGGCCGCCGCTGGCGAAGCCGCTGCACATCATGTAGCGCTCGTCGAAGTGCCCGGAGTACGAGTTGCAGTTCTGACCGTCGACGGTGGGCAGCACCGCCTCGTACAGCTTGGTGTTGCGTTGGGCGTCTTGCGAGTCGCTCTTGCCGTACCCGATCGCCGTACCGCGCGTGCCGAGCGGCAAGGTGTCGCCGGACTTGGCGACCGACGGGTACGCCATTCCCGCCGGGGTCGGGATGTCGGCGGTGGTCGTGATCACCGCGACGTCGAAGCCGATTCGCCAGCCGTCGCTGGCGTTGTAGTTCGGGTGGGTCAGGTACTCCTGGATCCCGATCCGGACGCCCTTGCTGGTGTCGGCCAGGTCGTCACGCCCATAGACCAGGTACTTCTCGCCCTGCGCGAACTTGCAGTGTGCCGCGATCAGTACCTTGCGCGGCGCGACCACCGAACCGGTGCAGGACTGCTCGGTGGGACGAGCACCGCCGACGCGGTGCTGCGAGATGATGAACGGGTACTTGCTGACGGTCGTCAACGTGCCACCGACGACTCCCACACCGGAGCCTGGCCCGGCACTACTCTCCTCCCGCATCGCGGTCTTCGACTCACCGGTGTTCGCGGGCGAGACGCTCGTGGCGGTCGCCCGCACGGTGGTGGTCACCGTGTTGCCGGCGGTTACCGATCCGGACGTCGGGTCGGTGCTCAGCGAGAAGTCGTCGGGGACGTCGCCATTGACGGTCAGACCGACGCTCGTCGTACGGGTGACCGCGCCGGTGCCCGTGATCGTGACTGTCGCCCGGGCCGGACTGGCCGAGGCGGCCGCGGTCAGGGTGAGCCGCGACGAGTTGCCGGCGGTGACCGACGCCGGATCGAACGACGCGGTGACACCGGACGGCAGACCACTGGCGGACAGCTGCACGGTCTGCGCCGCGCCGCGAGTCACCGTGGTAGAGATGGTGGTGGTCACCGAACTACCGGGATCGACACTGACCGCGGTCGGGTTGGCGGCCATCGAGAAGTCGTCCGTGGCCGGCGGGGTGTTCGGCACATAGAGGAGTTTGTTCGGGGAGCCCGACGGGATGCTCGACATCTTCCCGGTGCTGGCGTTGTCCATCACCCACTGGTGCAGCTGGGCCGGAGTACTGCTCGGCGCGTCGTGCAGCCGCAGGGCCATCGCCCCGGCGACGTGCGGCGCCGCCATCGACGTACCGCTCAGATTCCCGTACGCCGAGTCGCTGCCGCGGAACGCCGAGCTGATCCCGGAGCCGGGTGCCCACAGATCCATGCAGCTGCCCGCGTTCGAGTCGGACGCCCGAGTGTCGCTGCTGGTCGCGTTGGCGACCGTCAGGGCCTCGGTCATCTGACCGCCAGGGCCGTAGTTGCAGGCGTTGCCGCCGTTGTTGCCGGTGATCAGCGACCACTGCACGCCGGCGGCGATCGAACCGCGGATCGCGTTCACCGCGATGTCCGGGTCGCCGGTGTAGACGCTCAGGTTGGCCACGGCCGGCTTGACGGCGTTCTTCGCGAGCCATTCCGCGGCCTCGGCCACGACGATGTCCTCGCCTTGGCCGTCGCAGCCGAGGACCCGGACGGAGACCAGGTTCGCCTTCTTCGCCACGCCCCGGGTGCTGCCGGCGACGATGCCGGCCACGTGGGTGCCGTGGTTGTGGCAGTCGTTGCCACCGTTCGGGGTCGCGAACAGGTCGACGCCGAGCTTGGCCCGGCCCTCGAACTCCTGGTGGCTGTAGCGGATGCCGGTGTCGACGATGTACGCCGTCACGCCGGCCCCGTCGTTGGGATAGGTGTACTTGCTGTCCAGCGGCCGGTCGCGCTGGTCGATCCGGTCCAGTCCCCAGTTCTGCGGGTTGCTCTGGGTGCCGCCCGGCCCGTTGGCGGTGCCGATCCGGGCCGTTCCACTCTGTCGTACCTCGGCGACATCCGGGTGGGCCGCGAGCCGGCGCGCTTGCTGCTCGGACAGGTCGCGGACCACGAAGCCGCGCATCGTCTTGGTCAGGACGGTGCCCAGCCGTCCGTCGTACCGGTTGGCCAGCGCACTGGCCGCCTTCTCGGTCGCCGCGGCGGTCGCCACCGCTTGGCGGTTCGGTGCCAGTGTGACCAGATAGGTCCCGGCGACGGGCTTCTCGGCGACGCTGACGACGTGGCCTTCGGGCTCTGGCGCGGCTGACCCGGCCGATGCCGTCGCCGCGGTGACGGCGAACGCGGCCAACGCCGCAACCATGAGTGGTGCGGTTCTTCGCAATAGGCGCATGCGTGCTACCTCCTTGGGGCGGAGGGGCCCCGGCGTCCGCCGGCGCCCAGGAACAGCAGGACGCTAGCTACGCCGATCAGCGCGGTGGGCGGAATTCAGGTGTTCCCGACCGACTGCTTCCGCTGCCGCGTTCGTGCAGGTCAGCGGGCGTTTCTGTTCACAGTTTTACGAGGTATTGCCGGTGTTGTTGACGGCCGCGCCGTCACCACAGCCACCGGACGCCGACGGTGCCGGCCTGCACCTGCGGGACGACCAGCGAGGTGGTGCCGGAACTACCCAGCCACAGGTCCTCGATGTGCCGGTCGTTGTCGTCCGCGCCGGACCGATCGTAGCGGCGTACCCAGGCGGGCTGACGGCCGACGAACCTGAGTTGCAGGGTGTAAAGCGCGCCCGGCCTGGTGAACCGTCGGTAGAAGTTGTCCATCGGTTCACTGAGCGGCAGCCGCACCTCGTACTCGACGACGGCCCGCTCACCGGCCATCAGCGGCCGGTCGAAGAGGAACTCGGCGACGAACTGACGGGTGGCCAGGTCGCAGCGAACCCGGCCGCGACGCGCGAACGCCACCCCGACGAGCTCGGGCACCAGGTCCTTCGGGTCATCGACGATCTCGTGGTACACCATGCAGCGATCGACCCGCTCGGTCAGTGCCTCGACGACCAGCCGGACGCGTTGACGCCGTACCTCGCTGTCCTCGTCCACGACGAGCAGGTCGCTCACGCTGAGGAAGGCGAGCTGCCCGTCGGGCGGTGCGTGCATGGCGGCGAGCAGTGGCTCCGACGACGGCCACAGCTTCCAGCGGTCGACCGCACCCGCGGGGTGCCCGACCCAGCGGCCTCGGGGCCGACGGGTACCGAGCAGCGCGAGCAGCGCCGACGAGGGCAGGCCGAGGATCTCTTCCAACCTGGCCACGGCTTTCAGGGACTCACTGCGTTCCGGCCTGCTGCGACCGTTGCGCCAGTACGACAGCGCCGTACGGCTCACCGAGACGCCGTCGGCCGCCAGTCGTTCGCACAACGCACCCAGCGACAGGCCCGATGCCGCGATCGCCGAGTCGAGCGCGGCCTCGAACGGCCCGGTCCGCAACAGCTGTGCCAGCTCCCGGTTCTTTCGCGCCACCGCCATCCGCTCATAGTCACGCGTCAACCGCGCCCCGTCCAGGCCAACTGCCTGGGTCAAATATTTAACCCAGTAAGGATTTCAGTTGTGCCGCCGCCGACGGGTCGAGTTCGCGAAGGATCGCCTCGGCCCGCCGGCGCGCGTCCGCGTCGTCCACCAGGTCCGCCAGATGCGCGTACGTACTCGCTTCGCCGTAGCGGTCACCCAGCTGAACGAAGACCAACAGCGCTTCCCGGTACGCCGACTCCGCTGGTGCGACCTCGCCGTTGCGGGCATACGCCTCTGCTAGGCAAGCCAGTGTGTGCGCCTCGTACGCGCGATTGCCGACCTGCCGGTGCAGCTCCAACGCCCGGTTGCCGTCAGCAAGCGCCGACTCGTTCGCACCGAGCCGCCCCGAGTACCAAGCCACGTCGCTGAGCGCCATCGCCTCGCCCGCCACGTTCCCCGCGGTCCGGAACAGCTCCAACGCCGACCGCGCCGCCTCCCGCGCAGCCACCTCGTTGCCCTGTACTCCGAAGGTCAGGTCCCGGTAGTGCTCGGTCCACGCCTGGTCGACAGGAGTCGTGGCCAACGCCAGCGCCCGGTCCAGGTGCACGTGTGCCTCGGGGAACCGACCCAGATCGGCGTACGCGAATCCAAGGAACCGGCGCGAACGCGACTCGGCCGCCTCCGACCCCAGTCGCGCCGCGGCCTCCACTGCAGCGTGCTGCGCGGCCACGCGGTCGTGCCAATGTCCCTGCCGGTGCAGGTAGACATGGGTCGCCCATGCCAACTGGCAGACGTACGCCGGTTCGTCCACGCGGAGCAACGCGAGCAGCGCCGACCGCTCTGTCTCGAACCAGGCCAACGCATCGCCCTGCGACTCCAGTGCCGACACGACCACGCCGTCCGCCGGCTCGTCGACCGGGATCGTCTCGCCGTGACTGAACAGCAGCCGATCCGCTGCCCGGGCGGTGTGAACGTAGTGGTCGAGCAACCGCGTCAGCGCTGTCTCGTCGCCTGCACCGAGCTCTCGGGCGTACGCGCGCAGCAGGTCGTGGAACGCGTACCGCCCTGGTGTCGGCTCCATCACCAGATGCGCCCGAGCCAGCTCGGTCAGCTCGCGACGTACGTCCTTGCCCGCCAGCGAGGCTGCGGCATCCAGCCCGACGTCAGGTCCAGGATGCAGCGCTAGCAAGCGAAACACCCGAGCCGCTGACTCCGACAGCGACCTGTACGACCAGGAGAACACTGCCCGCGCATTGCTCGTCGCATCGCCCGCGTCGAACCCGTCCAGTCCTGCCTCGGACAACTCCGCACTGAGCGCGGCCAACTCGTACCCCGGTCGCAGAACCGCACGCGCCGCCACGATCGCCAACGCCAGCGGCAATCCCACGCATCGCTTAGCCAACTCGGCCACGTCTGCAGGCGAGGCCTCTGTCCGTACTGCGCCGAGTCGCGTGGCGAGCAGCCGCTGAGCTTCCTCAGCGTCGAGCAGGTCCAGCGCGAGCACATGTGCGTCGGCACCAGTCACCAGACCCGGCAGCTGGTTGCGGCTGGTCACCACTGCGAGGCAACCGGGTGCTCCCGGCAGCAGCGGCGCAACCTGGCCAGCGTCTCGCGCGTTGTCCAGCACGACCAGTGTGCGGGTGTCCGCCACGAGGCTGCGGTACAGCGCAGCTTGTGCCGACGGGCTAGCAGGCACCTGCCGCCGCGGCACCCGCAGTGCTTCCAGGAACCCGCGCAGCGCCTCACTCGGCGCCAGCGGCGGCTCCGACGGGTCGAAGCCACGCAGGTCGACGTACAACTGCCCGTCCGGGAACCGCTCCGCGATCTGATGAGCCCAGTGCACTGCCAGTGTCGTCTTGCCGACGCCCGCCGTACCAGAGATCACCACCGGTCCAGCCGGCAGCGCGTCGAGTGCCGCGAGCTCTGTCTCCCTGCTACTGAACGACGCCGGGTCAGCTGGCAGCTGCCGCGGTACGGCTCGCGTGGCTGGCTCTCCGGCGAGCAGTGAGGCGTGCAGGTTCCGCAGCTCCGCGCTGGGATCCACACCGAGCTCGTCTGCGAGTCGACGCCGCAGCTGCTCGTACCGCGCGAGCGCCTCCGCGTCCCGGCCCTCCGACCGCAGCGCCTCGAGCAAGCGTGCCCACAATGACTCCCTGAGCGGGTACCGGTCGGCGAGCTCGACAAGTGCGGGCACGTCGCCGCTGCGTTCCACAGCCTCGAGGTACCGCTCCCACAGCCGGACGCCGTACGTCTGGTCCAGCCAATCCGAGCGCAGCCCGTCGAACGGGTCACCACGCCACAGCGCGAGCGCCTCCGCGACCCGGCCAGCATCCAGCAAGGCAGTGAATCGCAGCGCGTCCACGGCTTCGGGGGAGACCGCGAGGGCGTACCCAGCGCCATGCGTCTGCACAACAGAATCGCCCAGCAGCCGCCGGAGTCGGCGTACGTTGCTCTGCACGTTTGTCCGCGCATCCACGCCGCTGTCCATGCCCCACACAGCGGTCGCGATCCGCTCGGCCGGAACCGTCCGACCCGCCGACAGAGCCAGTACTGCGAGGAGAACGGGCAGCCGCTCACCAGGCAGTGCCAGGGCCTGGCCGTCGACAACCACCCGCAGCGGACCGAGCAAGCCGATCTCCACCTGCGTCACGGGCGCCATCCTAGGCGTGACTGGCTGCCCCTGGCGGAAATCCGGGCCCTGAGCAGCGGTTTTAGCGCCGTGTCAGCGCCGGCTGATTCGCTTCCTGCCATGACCGACTACGTGACTTCCACCGACGGAACATCCATCGCCTACGACCGCCAGGGCTCCGGTCCGAACGTCGTCATGGTCGGCGGCGGGCTCGACGACGGCCGTGAGAACGAGCCGCTGGCCGCCTGGCTCGTCACCGACTTCACCGTCTACAACTACGCGCGCCGCGGCCGCGGCAAGAGCGGCAACACCCAGCCGTACGCAGTGGAGCGCGAACTCGAGGACCTGGAGGCGCTACTCGCTGAAGCGGGTGGGACCGCGCACCTGTTCGGTGCCTCTTCGGGAGGCGGCCTCGTACTCCGGGCCGCCGTGGCCGGCCTGCCGATCGATCGGCTCGCCGTCTACGACGTGCCGTACTGCATGGACGACGAGACCTATCGGCGCGCGCAGGAGTACGTCGCGAAGGTCGTTCCCGCCGTTGCCGAAGGGCGGCTCGACGATGCGCTCGAGCTGTTCCTGTGGTTCGCGGGCTCGGCGCCGGAGGAGATCAGCGGCATGAAGGCCGGTCCGTACTGGTCCGCCATGCGCGAGGTCGCCCACACCCTCGCGGCCGAGGCCGCCTGCCTCGGCGACCACCGCCCACCCAAGGAGCTGGCCGGCATCACCCAGCCGGCTCTGGTCGTCGACAGCGGCCAAAGCGCCGGCGCCCCAGGCATGAGCGGCCTACCCAAGAACTTCTTCGCCACCGCCGCGGACGCCATCGCCGACCTGGTTCCCCAAGCCGAACGGCGCACCCTCCACGACCAGGGCCACGTCGCCACCCCCGACACCCTAGGCCCGTTGCTCAAGACCTTCTTTGCTCCTGATCGTGCGCAGCACCACCTGACTGGGCCTAAGGCTCGCTGAATGCGGTGAGGGTGGCGAGGATTGTCTTGGTCCACTGGTCCGCCTCGGCTGAGCCGATGGTTTCGCGGAGGCGCTCGTCGACGACGGCTAGGACGGCGCGGCAGCGGTTGAGGAGCTCGTGGCCGGACTCGGTCACCTGCAGGTCGGCGGTGCGTCCACGACCGGGGGCGGTCAGGCGTTCGACCGCGCCCATCTCCTGCAGTTGCAGGAGGGTGGACTGCATGCTCTGGGTCGTGATGCCGTCCCGGCGGGCGAGCTCGCTGTAGGAGAGGCCCGGCTGGTGTGCCAGATGGCCGAGTGCGGAGAAGTGGCGCATGGTCAGGCCCTGCCGGCGCAGCTCGACATCGACCTGGTCGCGGAGTTGCCGGCCGATCATCATCAGCAGGATCGCGAGGCTGATCGGCGGCTGACCGGGCTCTTCCATCGCCCCATCATGGCAGCCGCACACGGCAGCGGCGGCAGGGCGGCCGGGAGAGTTTCAGCTTGCCTGATACTTGAGTTACAGTCTGGCTGAAACCCGCTCCCCGAGATCGGATCCGGATGAACAAGTTCCTGCTCAGCATGCACGTGATCGCCGCCATCATCTTCGTCGGGCCGGTGACGGTCGCGGCCAGTATGTTTCCGCCGCTCGCCCGGCGGGCGCTCCAGGCCGACCGGCCGGAGACCGGCGTACTGCAGATGCTGCACCGGATCAGCCGGGGATATGCGATCGGCGGTCTCACGGTGCCCGTCTTCGGGATCGCCGTCGGCGCGGGGCTCGGGGTGCTGACCGACTACTGGCTGATCGTGTCGATGGTGCTGACGGCCGCGGCGGCCGCCGTACTGGCGTTTGCTGTCCTGCCTGCCCAAGGGCGGGTGCTGGCTGCAGTCGACGGGCCAACTGGAACAAGGGACGCAGTACTACGGAGCGCGAAGTCGTTGTCGATGACAACCGGGATCTTCGCGCTGCTGTGGGCCGTCGTCGTAGTGCTCATGATCGTGCGCCCCGGCTCGACGACGGGAGTCTGACGATGCTCAAGGGTCTCAAGATCGCGGCCGCCGTCGAGGCGGTCAGCGTGTGTCTGCTCTTCCTCAACCTGTTCACGGTCCACTGGCCGGCCGTGTCGTCCGCACTCGGTCCGATGCACGGTACGGCGTACCTGGTGACGATCGTGATCACGTTGTCCATGGCCGGCGCGTCCACCCGAGCCAAGCTCCTCTCGCTCGTGCCGGCCGTCGGCGGCTACCTCGCGTTGCGCGACCTGAAAGGGCTAGGGGAGAAGGTCGCTGGCCCAGAGGCCGAGGGCCATGCCGCCACCGAGGAGTAGGACGCTCAGGACAAGCTTGTAGCGCAGCGCCGAGGCCAGGCCGGCGAGAACGAGGGTGAGAGCCAGCACCCATAATCCGATTCCCATGGTCAGCCGACGTGGATGCCGGGGCGCTGGGCCGGGCCTGGTTCGTGTTGCCGGATGATCTCGCGGACGACGGGGGCGGTGTCGCCGCGGCCGAGGATGAGGTAGCGGAGCAGGTGGGTCAGTGGGTTGCCTTCGGACCATTCGAAGTGGCAGTGGGGCCGTATGCCGGTGGTGTCGCGGAGGGTGAGCAGGATTGCGGCGATGGCGTTGGGGGCGGCGGGGCTTTGGGCTCGGAGGATGCGGTGGCTGTCGATGTCGATGCCTTCGACGCGTAGTGCGTCGCTGAAGGTGGAGGGGTCGACGACGTCGATTTCGAGGAACATCACGTCGGCGTGGCCGGGGACGGGGTCCATGGCGCGGACCTCGGCTTCCTTGGCGGTGTATTCGGCGGCGTCGCCGGCTTGGCGGCGGTTGGCGATCAGGTTGAGGGCGCCGTCGTTGCGGATGGAGTCGGTGATGAATTGGCGGGCGGTGTCGTCGAACTCGATCCGGTCGGCGCGCAGTTCGGTGGTGCGGGAGATCCGGGAGATCAGTGAGACGGTGATGATGCCGGCGATGAACAGGCCGGAGATGGCGATGCCGTCGGGTTTCTCGCGGATGTTCTCGGCCAGGGCGTAGAGCAGGATCAGGGTGAGCACGGTGAACGCGATGGTTGCCTTGCGCTGCCGTCGTTTCGCCGCGGAGATGGCGACGGCGACGGCTCCGGAGACCATCATGGCGAGGATTCCGGTTGCGTAGGCGCCGGCCTGGGCGTCGACGTCGGCGCCGAAGGCGATGGTGATCGCGACGCTGATGGCGGTGTAGACGAGCACGACGGGGCGTACTGCGCGGCCCCATTCCGGCGCCATGCCGTAGGTGGGGAGGTAGCGCGGGACGATGTTGATCAGTCCGGCCATGGCCGAGGCGCCGGCGAACCACAGGATCAGGATGCTGCTGATGTCGTAGGCGGTGCCGAAGAGTTCGCCGAGGTGTTCGTGGGCGAGGTAGGCCATCGCGCGGCCGTTCGCTTCGCCGCCTGGTTTGAACTCGTCGGCCGGGATGAGCACGGTGGTGATGAAGCTGGTGGCGAGGAGGTAGACGCTCATGATGAGGGCGGCGGCGGTGAGTAGCTTCTTGGTGTTGCGGATCCGGTTGGCCAGGCGTTGCTTCGCGTCCTCGCCGTCGGAGGCGACCAGCGGCATCATGCTGACGCCGGTCTCGAACCCGGACATCCCCAGAACGAGGAGGGGGAACGCGACGATGGCCGGGCCGACGATGCCGCCGAACCCGCCGCCGCCCTCGGTGAGCGCGTCGATCCACTGGGAGAAGGCGCCGGCGCCCGTTGCGACGTCGTACAGGCCGACACCGACGACGGCCGCGTTGAGTGCCAGGAAGATCGCCACCAACGGGATGGCGACGCCGACGGCTTCGCTGAAGCCGAGCAGGAAGACGCCGCCGAGGATCAGCAGCAGTACGACCGTGACTGCGACCTCTTGCCCGTGCAGGAAGTCCGGGGTGTAGGGGTTCTCGACCAGGTGGACGGTCGCGTCGGCCGAGGACAGCGTGATCGTGATGATCCAAGACGTCGCCACGAAACCCAGCAGCACCAGGACGAACAGCTTCCCGCGCCAGAACGGCAGCAGGTTCTCGAGCATGGCGATCGAGCCCTGACCGTGCGGGCTCTCCTTGGCCACCCGCCGGTACATCGGCAACATGCCGAGCAGCGTCAGAGCAACAATGAGCAAGGTCGCAAGAGGCGACAAGGCGCCGGCAGCGAGAGCCGCGATACCGGGCAGGTACGAGAGCGTGGAGAAGTAGTCGACCCCGGTCAGGCACATCACCTTCCACCAGGCCTGCGGCGGCGCGTGCCCTTCACCGGTCTCCGGCCCGACCGGCTGCACCTGGTGCTGCAACAGCCATCCGCCGGCCCCGCGAGACGGACGATCCGGGACCCCAGGCCCGTCGACAGTGGCCGGTACTACGTACTCGTCTGCGGTCGTCACGCGAGACAGAATGCACGACCTCCGGGCCAACTCCGAATCGGTGTTAGAACCCTGTGAGAACCCCACAATGCACCCCAGAACGCCGCTATTCTGCACCGTTTCCGCCCGAGGTCTGCTCCCGCAAGCCGCGCGGCCCCCGGTCAGGTCAGGGGGTACAGATCAGGGGGCTGCGGGTAGTGCGGCGCGGATGACCAGCTCCAGCACGGGACGGGGGTCGGTGGTGTCGTGGCGCGCGATGCGGTGGAGGTTGATGCCTTCGCAGCAGGCCATGATGGCGGTTGCGGCGGTCTGTGGATCCTTGGCGCCGAGACGTGCCAGCGAGACCACGACAGCCGACTCCATCGTGGCGCGACCGGCGGTGATGATCCGCCGAATCTCTTCGTTGTGGTTCGCCTCGAGGAAGAGCACCAGCCGGGCCGCCGTGAGGGTTCGGTGCGTGCCGGTGGTGGTGGCTTCGACGAGGGCGCAGACCGCATCGATGAACGCCTCCACAGTCTCTGGTTGCGTCGCACCCTCGACGCCGGGCATCTCCCGTTGGGCGAGGGACTCGGCGACACCCGCGACGAGTGCCTCGCGGGTCCGGAAGTAGTTCGAGGTGGAGCCTTTGGCGACGCCGGCGCGTTCGTCGACCCGTCCGTGGGTCAGAGCGCGCAGACCCTCGGTGCCCAGCAGCTCGATCGCGGCGTTCAGAACCCGTGGTTTTGTTGTCGTCACCTGGCCACTATAAAGGTAGTGCGGATCCACTATGAACATAGTGACAAGGCACTACGTAAGTAGTACGGTGAACGATGAGAACGACCTGCAGGGGGAGGGCGCATGTTCACAGCACACAGCGGTACCGCGGTCGATCGTTCGGCTGATCGGCCGGCCCGGGATCTCCGCCGGATGCAGCGGGTTGTCGCCGCCGCAGTACTGACGATCCCAGCCACCGCGGTCACGATCGGCCGCCTGTTCATGACCGACGACTCTGATACGCGGAAGGCGTTGGACGAGATCGCTGCCGATCCCAGCCGCCAGCAGGTGGTCGTCTGGCTCGGGTTCCTGTCGGCGCTGACCGTGGTCCCCGCGTTCCTGGCGCTTGGCCGGCTGGCCAAGCGGCGTCGTCCGGTTCTCGCCGCGGTCGCGCTGGGGGTCAACCTGGCGGCGTACCTGGGCGGCTACGCGATGTTCGCCATCGACGGCTTGTACCTGGCAGGCGCCGGCGTCCCGGCCGAGCAGCGAGACGGTGCCGCCGCCTTGATCGACCAGACCTGGTCCACCGGTGCGTCCGGTCTCAGTACGGCGTTGTTCGTGATCGGCCACGTCATCGGTGCGATCTTGATGGGTCTGGCGCTCCGCGGCAGCATCCCGACGATCGGCTGGCTGGCGATGATCTTGTCCCAACCCGGCCATGTGGTCGCCTTCGTCGTCTTCCAGAACGTCGTGATGGACTCAGTGGCCTGGGGCCTGATGGCGCTGTGCTTCGTCATCGCGGCGATCGCCGTTCTTCGTACCCCTGACGACGAGTGGGATCTGCCTCCGCGTGGGTTCGGTACTGCGCCGGCAGCCGGCTGAGGGAGTTCGTCATGGTCACGTGGTCGCGGGCCGGCGCCGCTGCCGGACAGTCGTTCGTGTTCGCCGAACAAGGTCGAGGGCCGCTCGTCGTCTTCTGGCACGGCTTTCCCGATACGCCGTACAGCTGGTCAGGGATTGCGGGGAAGGTTTCCGCGGCCGGCTACCGGACCGTGGCGCCTTGGCTGCGGGGCTATCACCCCGAGACCGTCGTCGAAGGGCTCGGCTACGGGCCGTTGGAGCTTGCGCAGGAGACGATCAAGCTCCTCGATGCGTTGGGGGAGAGGGATGCCGTGGTCGTCGGGCACGACTGGGGCGGAATCCTGGCCTACGGAGCTGCCTCCCTGGCGCCGGAGCGCATCCGCGGGCTGGTGCCGATCTCGTTCCCGCTGCCGGACCTGATACCGCGGACGCCGGCCTTCTTCTGGAAGGTTCGCCACATCGTCCGCCTCAAACTACCGAACGCGGCAGACCTCGTACGGCGTGACGACTTCGCCTATCTCGAGGAGCTCTGTCGTCGGTGGGCACCCAACTGGTCCGGGCCCGCGAGGGACCGGGCGGTCACCGAGGCCAAGAGCTGCTTCAACGACCCGGCGTCGCTGGAAGCCGCGATCCGCTACTACCGCGATATGTCGCCCAGAACTCCGCGGGAGGTGAAACGTGCTCCGACGATGCCTGGGCTCGTGGTCGGCGGTACCGACGATCTGGCTCCGCCGGCCACCATTCGCCGGACAGCCGCCGTGCTCGGCGACGACTGGGCTCCGTTGATCCTCGATGGCGCGGGCCACTGGCCACACCTCGAGAAGGAGGCCGAGTTCACCGACCAACTGATCAGCTTCCTCCAACGCCTGCCCTAGCCGATCCCGAATGGCAGGTCCGCGATCTCCCCACCGCCAAGACGCGTTGCACGAAGCCCCGGGTGCGGTAGCCGCGCTCTTACCCGACAATCGCGCCGCGGTTGGCGAGTTGGGCGAGGAGGGAGAAGCCGTGGCGGTCGACCGAGGCTGAGGTGGCGGACAAGAGGGCGACAGCGGTGCCGGCGGCCCGGTCCAGGCCGAGCCACGTGCTGAAACCGCCGGTGGCTCCGTTGTGCCAGGTGATGGAACGGCCCTTGTGGTCAAGGGATATCCAGGCGGCGCCGATCCGTACCGCACCGGTGAAGTTCGCGACCGGGTCCAACGCGGCCGTGCCGGCAGCCGACCCGTCGAGCAGTGCGGCGGTGAGGCGAGCCACGTCGCGAATCGAACTGCGGATGCCACCGGCAGGGCCGATCGCCTCGCCGGTCCAGGGTTGCCGGACTCGTCCTGTCCGGCTCCTGCCGGCCACCGCGCCAGGTCGAAGCTCCTGTGCGGTGGACGGCACGTAGAACTCGCCAAGGTCCAGGGGCTCGGCGATCCGGCGCCGCACGAGCTCCTGGTAGCTCAGGCCGGTCGCTGCCGCGATCGCGTGGCCAAGGAGTTCGAAACCGAGGTTGGAGTAGCGGGCGCGGGGCGAGGTGAGTCGCACACCGCGCGCCTGGGCGATGAGTTCGTCGAGGGTTTCGCCGTACGGGTTGGTGCCCTGCCTCCACAGCGCGACGGTACGGCGTACCGGCGCGGCGGACGCGGGCAGTCGCGGCAGACCTGAGCGATGCGTGCTGATCGCGGCCAGTGTCACCCCGGCGGCCGGGGTGTCGCCGAGCGGCAACAGCTCGCCGAGGGTGGTCGACGGGGTGATCTCCCCGCGTTCGAGCGCATCGACGTACAGCAGCCCGGTGATCCCTTTGGAGACCGAGCCCAGTTCGAAGTCCGCGTCGAGGCCGGCACCGATCGCGGCGATCCGTTGCCCGTACGGCGAAAGGGCCGCGACGGCGGCTGTCGGGTGCCGATCTCCCAGCAACCCGCGGACCTCCGCCGCCAGCTCCTCGTCACCGTGCAAACCCGTCACCGCTGGCTACCGAACAGCCCGCGACCGCCGTGCTTCTTGTGCACAGCCTGCTTCGAGACACCGAGAACGGCCGCGATCTCCGTCCAGGTGACTCCGTTGTTGCGGGCGCGGCGGACGAGAACCGCTTCCAGCCGCTCCGTCTCCGTGCGCAGCTCCGCCGTCGCCGCCAGCGCGGTCAACGGATCCGCCGCCGCGGTCGCCACGACGAGTTCGGACAGGTCCGGTCGATTCATGCCGTCAACTTTAGTTGACTCGGGCCGCTGCGTCAACGTGGGTTGACGCGCGGCAGCCGGGTTAAGCGTTTGGCTTCAAGTTGTCGTGGCAGATGGTGGCGCGATGTCACACTCGCGGCATTCGTCAGCTCGAACAGAAGGGTCACCGCCCATGCCCTCGAACCTGTCACTGAGAATCTCCGCCACTGCCTTCGCCGCTGTCACCGTCCTCACCGTGGCGCCAGCGGCCACGGCGGCACCCCCTGATGCGGTTGCCGCCACTGCCGCCAGCCCTGCCGCGGCCGGTGTGATGCTGAAGATGCCTGCCACGGTTGCCGAAACGCTCGGTGCCTCTCGTCAGTCGCTGGTGGACGCAGTCGCCGCCGATGCGCTGGGCAGGTCCACCGCCGGCCGCGGCCTCACCAAATCAGTTGCCCTGGGCAAGCTGGCCGCGGAGGGCGCAAGGTCGTCGTCGATGTCCGGTCGGCCGCTGACGGCTGGGCGCGAGGTGTCGCCTACGTCGAGGCGGCCGCCACCACTGAGGCGCATCCTGAAGGATGGCTGTACATAGCTCGCTACACCAACGGCCGCTGGGTCAGCGGCGTCGAGGGGGACGGCGAGTTCGCCGAGTACGTCGCATCGTCCCCGCTCGTCGGCGCGGCCGAGCGCCGCACCATGTCGGCGTACGCGAAACACGAGAGCACGACCAGCACGATGGGGGTCACGGCGAACACCGCCGGGATGTTGCTGCCGTGGATGCCCGACTACTACATGACCGTCACCGGTGGGCCGCACGCCAGCGACGGTGTGAACGGCTACTGGAGCAGCCTCGACTTCGCCGGCGGCAACGCCAGCGGGCGGGTCCGGTCGTCGCGGGAGGGCACGGCCACCTCCATGTGCGGCGCAGGCGGCGGTTGGACCCGCGTGATCCACCCGAACGGCTTCTCCACGGACTACTACCACCTGTGGAACGCGACGTACTACAACGGGACGTCGGTCGGCAGTAGCGCATTGCTGGGCAACATCGGCAACGATGTCTGCGCCGGTGGCTCGTCGACCGGCGCTCACGTCCACTGGAGTCTGCGGACGTACGACGCCAACTACAACGGCGCGTACACCTGGTTGCACGGCCGCACCATCGGTGGCTGGACCTGGTGGAACGGCTCCCAGCAGTATGCAGGGTGCGCGACCCGGCTTGGCGTCACCGCCTGTCCGGGCAACGCGATCTACAACCGGACCAGCTGATCCACCCGCGCTCCGCACCCGGCGAAGTCCGTCGGGTGCGGAGCTACGGGACCCGCTGGAAAGGGGTCGTCCGCAACTGATCGGTGCCCTCGACATCGATGGTGAGGCGGACCGCTCCCGAGCCGTCGGCACTGCCGCCGAGCGCGCCCACGAAGGCGAGTGGCAGCAGGAGAGTGCGGATCAGCATCGCCCAGCCCGCCTTGGCGAGTCCGACCCGGCTTCCGTCCTTCAGCCGCACCAGTTGAGTCCCGGTGAGCAGCGCGCCCACTCCCCGGCCATTGGCGTAGAACCAGCCGTACAACAGCGGCAGGACGAAGAGCAGCGTGCACCCGATGACAAAGGCGCCGGCGTCCTTGTTCGGGTCGTACGAGCGGACGTAGTACAGGGCCCCGAGCCCGACCGCCGTGCCGTTCACCAGGATGCTGTCGACGAGCCAGGCCAGGAAGGCGGAGGACAACGTCGCCTCGACGAACAGCGTGCCGTCCTGGTAGGCCTTGATGCGACTGGACACGCTCGGTCCCAGTACCGGCTTCAGCTGATCCCGGACCTGCTGGACGGCATCCAAGCGGTCTTGTTCGTATTTCATCCTCATCGGACGGCCCACCTCACAGCCTGGTTCCTGCTTACAATCGGTTGTGGCGCGTTATCTGCTGGAAGCAGGCGACTACGGGCTGGCGCGCTTCGCCGTCTCGCCGCTGACCGAGCTCGGCAGCTCGTTGCGCGCGCTGCGGTCGCCAGGCAGCTACCCGATGCAGGCGCCATGGTACGCGGCGGTGTGCCGGGTCCGTGACCAGCTCCCACTCGACGTCCTGAGCGGGCTGATCGGGCCGAACTTCGACACGCCGGACCTCTTCAACCCCCGCGTGGGAGTGCCGCTGACCATCGAGGCGCAGCTCGCCTACCTGCGCGACCAGGACCTGCGGGTGCTCGCGTCGGACATCGAGTCCGCCGTCGGCGCGATCCCGCGCAGCCTCGGGTCGCGCAGTCTCGGCTCGCACGGACGCTCGTTCGGCGACCGGCTGGCGGATGCGCTGGCGGCGTACTGGCGGACGGCCTTTCAGCCCCACTGGCCGCGGATGCGCGCGATCCTGGACGCCGACGTCGCTCGCCGGGCCCGGTCGCTGGCCGCCAACGGAGTGATCGACACCCTGAACGGATGCGGCCCGGGGATCCGCGCCGACACCACGTCGATCACGGCGCACATCCTGGGCAGAGGCGACGACGAGCTCACCCTCTACACCCGAGGGCGGCCGTTGTTCGTCGTACCGTCGCTGTTCACGCTGAGCAGTTCGACACCGCTCGGTGACTCGGACCCGTTGGTCATGTACCAGGCGACCGACCAGCGCTCGATGTGGACCGACACGGTCGGCCGCCCGGGGGAGGCCGGCCCGCTCAGCCCGCACCGGTTGCGCTATCTCCGCGCCCTTGGCCAAGGCCAGTCGACGACTGCGCTCGCTGAACGGTTCGGGGTGTCCCCGTCGGCCGCGAACCAGTCCCTGCGCGCAATGGCCGCGCAGGGACTGGTTCGCGCGCGCCGTGACGGCCGAACCGTCATGTACGAGCGCACCCCATTGGGAGATCAGCTCTCCGATCCAGGCTGACCACCGGCTACTTGGGGACCTTGTCGTACGCCGTCTGCTGGATCTCGAGGTAGCGCTTCAGGCCGAGACCCTCCAGGCCCTTGACGTAGGCGTCCCACTCGCTGTCGATGTTCTTCGACCCGGTGACGAACTGCAGGGCGTTCTGCTGGATGTAGTTCTCGATGTTCGTCTGCAGGGTGGCGATCTCACTACCGAGCGACGGATCGGTCCAGACCTTCCAGTACGGGTAGATCGCCGACTTGTCCTCCTTGCCCTCGTACAGCTTGGTTGCCTCGTACAACCGTCGCTCGAAGCCGGCCTGGGAGTAGATGTCGGTCGCGATCGCCTCGGAGTTCCGGTACCGCTCGGTGTTGTTGTACTGCGCCAGCGCCTGCCACCCGGAGTTCGGGGGAGTGGCGCCGGGCTTCTGCTGGATCTGCGCGTACAACGGCTTCAGCGACTTGTCGAGCGCGACGTCGCCGGGCTGCGGCTTGCGCCAGGTCTTGCCCTCCTTGCCCCAGAAGCCGTTGATCTGTCCTTCGTCGGTGAAGATGTAGTCGAGCAGCTTGATCGCCTGGATCTGCTCCTCCGGGGTGGCCTTGTTGGTCAGCACGAAGGTCGCACCCGGTGCGCTCGGGAAGTTGTACCCGGTGTGGTTCACGCCCTGCGGCCCGGTGAGCGGCGGTACGGCGTCGTACTGCCTGTCGCGGCCGTCGGCGGCGCCGATGCTGACCGCGATGCCCAGGTGCAGGACGGTGGCCGAGCCGAGGATCGGGACCTTGCCGCTGTCACCCTGCTGCTGCAGCGCGTCCGGGTTCTGGGTGAAGGCGCCCTTGTCGATCAGGCCTTCCTTGTACAGCGAGTTCAGGTACTTGAGGCCCTCCCGCCAGCCGTCCTTGTTGGCCTGCGTGTCGACCTTGCCGTCCTTCAGTACCAGCGTCGAGTTGTTGTTGCCGCTGGTGCCCTGCGGGTTGTAGATGAAGGCATTCATGAAGTACGGGATCAGCGCGTCCCGCACACTCGCGCTGAGCGGGATCTCGTCGGCCTTCCCGTTCCCGTTCGGGTCCTGGGTCTTGAAGGCCCGCAGGACCTTGACCATGTCCTCGGTGGTCTTCGGCTGCTCGAGCCCGAGCTTCTTCAGCCAGGCCGAGTTCATCCACAGCTTGCCCTGGTACGTGCAGTGGTAACAGTCGACCCACTGCGGCAGACCGTAGATCTTGCCGTCCGGAGCGGTCGCCATCGCCTTCCACTCCGGCTCCGCGTCGAGGGCCTTCTTGATGTTCGGCCCGTACTGGTCGATCAGCTGGTTCAGCGGTACGACGACGCCCTGGTTCGACAGCCTGAGGAGGTCGGCCTGGCTGAACTGGTCGACCCAGGGGATCAGCAGGTAGAGGTCCGGGTAGTCACCACTGGCCAGCGAGATCTGGCGCTTCTCCTTGGCCGGTCCGCCGTCGAACGTGGTGTTCTGCCACTTGATGGACAGGTTGAACTTCTCCTTCACCAGCTTGGTGAAGTCGTTGGTGGCCAGGTTCCAGTCGGCCGCCTGTGGTGCGAACACGTCGAGGGTGACCGCGGGATTCCCGGTGATGGTCGGCAACGGCTTGCTCTGTGGGTCTTCGGAGTCGCCGCCGGTACAGGCCGCGAGGACGAGTGCCAGGGCGGTCACGCCGGCGAGCGCGGCATACCTGGGCTTTCTGAGCTGTACAGACATAGGTCCCTCACAGGGGTCGAGGTGATGCGGAGGATCAGCCCTTCACGGCGCCGATCATGATTCCCTTGGTGAAGTAGCGGGCGACGAACGGATAGATGAGCAGCACCGGCACGCTGGCCACGACGATCAGCGAGTACTTGAGCAGATCGGCCAGTTGCTGGCGTTGCAGGACAACAGACGCGTCGACGGCCCCGCCGCCGGTCGTGTTGAGGATCAGGATGTTGCGCAGGACGAGCTGCAGCGGGAAGAGGTCTGGGCTCTTCAGGTAGATCAGGGCGTCGAAGTACGAGTTCCACTGCATGATCGCGTACATCAGCGCGACTACCGCGATCATCGGTTTCGCCAGCGGGATCACCACCGACCAGAGGAACCGCAGGTCGCCGCAGCCGTCCAGTTGAGCGGCCTCGACCAGTTCGTCGGGAATCGCGGTCCGCAGGTAGGTCCGGGCGATGATGACCTGCCAGACGCCGATCGCCTGCGGGATGATCAGCGCCCACCGGGTGTCCAGCAGGCCGGCCGACTGGACCACCAGGTACGTCGGGATCAGGCCGCCGGTGAACAGCATCGTGAAGAGGATCACGGTCATCACCACGTTGCGGCCGACCAGCGTCCGGCGCGACATCGGGTAGGCGATCGCCAGCGTCATCGTGACGCTGACGATCGTGCCGACGACCGTGTAGAACAACGAGTTCAGGTACCCCTGCACGATCTGCGGGTTCTGGAACACGGCGTGGTACCCACGCAGCGAGAACTCCACCGGCCAGAACAGCACCCGGCCGGACGACACTGCCTCGGGGCTGCTGAACGAGCTGGCCACGATGTACAGCAGCGGCGCCAGGACCACCACCAGGAACACCGTCAGCAGCAGATACACGCAGAACAGGAAGATCCGGTCCGTCCGCGGCTCGCGGATCCGGCGAGCGCGCTCCGCGCGACGCTCGGCCCGCTTGCCCAGCATCGTGGTGGTACCACTGGAAGCGCTCATGACCACAGTCCGTTTCCGGTGATCCGCTTGGCCACCGCGTTGACACCGAGCAGCAGCACCAGGTTGATCACCGAGTTGAAGAGCCCGACCGCGGTGGCCATGCTGAAGTCCGCGTTCAGCAGACCCGTCTTGTACACGTAGGTCGCGATGATCTCGGACTGGCTCAGGTTGAGGGGGTTCTGGAACAGGAAGGCCTTCTCGAAGCCGATCGCCATGATGTTGCCGACCGCAAGCACCAGGATGATCACCGCGGTCGGCATGATGCCCGGCAGGTCGACGTGCCGGATCCGCTGCAACCGGCTGGCCCCGTCGATCCGGGCCGACTCGTGCAGGGCCGGGTCGATCCCGGACAGCGCGGCCAGGTAGATCACCGCGGAGTACCCGGTGGTCTGCCAGACGTCGGACCAGACGTAGATGTGCCGGAAGTAGTCCGGGTCCCCGAGGAAGTCGATCGCCGGGACACCGAAGAATCCGAGCCCTTCGTTGACGATGCCGAGCCGCGGCGACAGCACCAGGATCGTCATCGACACGACCACGACGGTGGAGATGAAGTACGGCGCGTACGTCACCAGTTGCACGCTTCGCTTGAACAGGCCGTTGCGGATCTCGTTGAGTGCCAGCGCGAGGATGATCGCGATCGGGAAACTCGCCACCACGGTGTAGACCGAGAGCAGGAAGGTGTTCTTCACCAGGGTCCAGAACACCGGGTTCTGGAAGAACAACTCGAAGTTCTTCCAGCCGATCCACGGGCTGCCCCAGATGCCCTTGGTCACGTTGAAGTTCTTGAACGCCAGCACGGCGTTCGCCATCGGGATGTACTTGAAGACGCCGAACCAGATCAGCGGCACGACCATCAGCAGGTACAGCGTCCAGTGCCGTTGCAGGCTGCGCCGCAGTCCTTTCAGACCAGGGCGTTCGCGTCGCCGCCGTCGTTTCGGCCGGGTGGTTTCACCGGCCGGTGGCGGGACGGTTGTCAGGATTGCCATCAGACCTCCTCGGTCGGGCCGGCGGTCACGTCAGGCTCACCCGCTGACCGAGTCCAGCCGTGAGTCGCACCGGCGCCCGTACGCCGTCCTGGCGGACGAACCGCTCCTGGTCGCGATCAGCGGTCAGCACCGCCTCGACCCCTTGCGGTGTCCACTCGATGTCGACGGTGACTCCGCCGCGGGCTCTGAGACCGGTCACCCGGCCACTGGTCCATTCCGCCGGAAGAGCCGGCAGCAACTCGATGTCGCCGGTGTGACTCTGCAGCAGCATCTCCGCGATGCCCGCGGTCGCTCCGAAGTTGCCGTCGATCTGGAACGGCGGGTGCGCGCAGAACAGGTTCGGATACACACCCGCGCCACTGCCGGCGTACCCGGTCGCGGTGTCGTCTGCAGGCCGGAGGAACGCGCGGACCAGGCGATGCGCCGCGGCGGCGTCACGGAGCCGCGCACGCAGGCAGATCTTCCACGCCAAGGACCAGCCGGTTGCCTCGTCGCCACGCAGGTCGAGCGTTCGCGTGGCCGCCGCGGCGAGCTCCGGCGTACCGTCGGGCGTGATCGCATCACCCGGATGCAGACCGACCAGGTGGGACATGTGGCGGTGGTGCGGATCTTCCTCCGGGAGGTCGGCGGCCCATTCCTGCAGCTGCCCGCGCGCGCCGATCGACGGTTCGGGCAGGCGCTTGCGGGCAGTCGAGAGCTCTTCAACGAGCGGGTCCACGACGTCCAGCAGTTGAGCCGCTCGCTCCACCCGCTCGAACAGGTCCGCGATCAAGGCCAGGTCCATCGTCGACGACACGGTGACGGAGGCCGGTTGCCCGTCGGGTGCGAGGTAGTCGTTCTCTGGCGAAGTGGACGGCGCAGTACCGAGGCTGCCGTCCGGTAGTTCGACCAGCCAGTCGAGGCAGAACTCCGCCGCTCCGCGTAGCGCCTGCCACGACTCACCGAGGAACTCCAGATCGCCGGTGAACTCGTAGTGGTCCCACAGATGGCGGACCAGCCAGGCGCCGGCCATCGGCCAGTTCGACCAGCGCGGGTCGCCCTCGACCGGGAAGGTCCAGCACCACGCGTCCGTGTTGTGGTGAGCGGTCCAGCCGCCACACCCGTAGCGCTCTTGCGCCGTACTGCGTCCCGCGTCGGCGAGCTGACCGATGAAGCTGAGCAGCGGTTCGTGGCACTCGGAGAGGTTCGTGGTCTCCGCCGGCCAGTAGTTCATCTCGGTGTTGATGTTCACCGTGAAGTTCGAACTCCACAGCGGACGGAGGATGTCGTTCCAGATTCCCTGCAGGTTCGTGGGCAGCCCGCCGGGTCGTGAGCTCGCGATCATCAGGTAGCGGCCGTAGTTGAAGACCAGCGCTGCGAGCGCCGGATCGTCGGTGCCTCTTGCCACTCGCTGATCGGTCGGCAGTTCGGATTCCGCGGCGAGGCCGGGCAGTTCCAACGATGTACGACGGAACAGCCGCCGGTGGTCCTCCTGATGAGCTTCCAGCAGTACTGCGTAGTCGCGGTCGATCGCGGCCCGGACGGTCTCGTCCGCCGCAACCCAACACTCGTCTGCTGTCCGGGTCGGAGTCGTCGACGGCCCGGCGTATCCGGTGGCAGTGGAGAGGACCAGGACGATCTCGGCGGCGTGGTCGATGGTGAGTTCGGACGCGGTCGCCCGGACCTCGCCGTCGCTGGTCGCCCGGAGTGCGATCGCCGCGGCCATCCCGCGATCGGCGCCTTCGGAGTACCGGATCGGTTCCGGCACGTCGCGATGTGGGGGAGCGACATCGGCAGGAGCCTGCAGCAACAAACCGAGCCCGCCTTGTACTGCGTGCGGCCGCGACTGCAACTGCGAAGCAAGCCGGCAGGTGAGCGACAACTGTGGTTCAGAAGCGGTCAGTCGCACGACCAGTACGCCGTCGGGTGCACCTGACCGGGGTGGTGGGGTGGGGTCAGAGATGGCACTGACAAACGCCTCCTGCCGCACGCCCACCCCACCGACCTC
The DNA here is from genome assembly GCF_050943845.1 of Kribbella sp. CA-294648. NCBI lineage: Bacteria > Bacillati > Actinomycetota > Actinomycetes > Propionibacteriales > Kribbellaceae > Kribbella > Kribbella sp. CA-294648. Next base: position 5,632,899 of record NZ_CP191981.1, on the reverse strand, counting down.
GTACTGCGTGACGGCCACCGCGGCGTCGAGGTCAAGCGTCCGACTGTATTGCGCCACCTCATCGGCCACCACCGTTGAGCCACCGACTCGGATGTCGAGCAGTAGGTCACCAAGCGGCAGGTAAGCCTGCGAGTAGCCGGAGTGGAAACCACCAGCCAGGTCATGTGCGCGACGGATGTCGCCTGCCCGCAACGCCTCGCGGACCGCGTCGACGGCGGCGGCGCCGGTCGCTCCGAGCGGAGTCGACAGTTGCCTGGCGGTTTCCGGGCTTCCAGACCACAACGTTTCGTCGTTCAGCCCGATGCGGTCGGTTCCGGTGCCGCCGAAGCACATCGCGCCGATCCGGCCGTTGCCGAGCGGCAACGCCTCCAGCCAGGTCGCCGCCGGTTGGTCGTAGTACAACCGCTGGGCGCCGGACCGGTCTGGCCTCACCAGGTCGCTCATCAAGCAGCCTTCCATCGAGACGACGATTAATCCCATGAATTCCCGGGATCGTAGCGCTGTGGCCTCGCTTGGTCCATACTGAACGCCATTAATCGGGGAGAAACATCCCATCTATCGCGAACAGGGGCCCGCCATGCCACGCATCACGTCGGTGGAGGTTGTCGACGTCCGCTTCCCGACGTCGCTCACGCGCGACGGGTCGGACGCGATGAACAAGGACGGTGACTACTCGGCGGCCTACGTCGTGCTGCACACCGACGAGGCGGGTCTGTCCGGGCACGGGTTCACGTTCACGATCGGTCGTGGCAACGACCTGTGCGTTCTGGCGGCCTCCCAGCGCGCCGAGCCGCTGGTGGGACGCGACATCGACGCAGTCTGTGACGATCTCGGGGGCGTGTACCGGGAGTTGCAGTCGGACAGCCAGTTGCGCTGGCTCGGACCGGACAAGGGCGTGATCCACCTCGCGCTGGCCGCGGTGATGAACGCGGTCTGGGACCTGGCCGCCCGCCGGGCCGGCGTACCGCTGTGGCGACTGCTGTCCGAGATGTCGCCCGAACAGCTCGTTGACGCGGCCGACCTGCGGTACCTGAGCGACGTCCTCAGCGCGGAGCAGGCGGTGACGATGCTCAGGTCCCGTGAAAGTGGTCGCAAGCAACGAATCGCGGAGCTGGAGGCCTCCGGCTACCCCTGCTACACCACGTCGGCCGGCTGGCTCGGGTACTCCGATGCCAAGCTGCGCAGGCTTTGTGAGGAAGCCGTTGCCGCGGGCTACCGACACGTGAAGCTCAAGGTCGGGGCCGATCTCGAAGACGACATCCGGCGCTGCCGGATCGCCCGGGAGGTGATCGGGCCGGACGGAAACCTGATGATCGACGCGAACCAGGTCTGGGAGGTGCCGGAGGCGATCGAGTGGGTGAAGGCGCTGGCCGAGTTCGAGCCGCTGTGGATCGAGGAGCCGACCAGTCCGGACGACATCCTCGGGCACGCGGCGATCCGCAAGGCGGTGGCGCCGATCGGGGTCGCCTCCGGGGAGCACGGCATGAACCGGGTGCTGTTCAAGCAGATGTTCCAGGCCGGAGCGCTCGACTACTGCCAACTCGACGCGGCCCGCCTCGGCAGCGTGAACGAAGTACTGGCGGTCTACCTGCTCGCGGCGTGGTTCGACGTACCGGTCTGTCCTCATGCGGGCGGTGTCGGCCTGTGCGAACTCGTCCAGCACCTGGCGATCTTCGACTACGTGGCCGTCTCGGCCAATCTCGATCGCCGCGTCACGGAGTACGTCGATCACCTGCACGAACACTTCGTGGATCCGTGCGTCGTGCGGAACGGGGCGTACGTGTTGCCGCAGGCGCGCGGCTACAGTGCCGAGATGTACAGGGAGTCGCTAGAGACCTATAGCTTTCCGAATGGCAGCTACTGGGCCGGCCGGGCCGCCGGTGAGCAGCCATGAGCGCGGCGAAGTCCGCCTTGCCGCCGCGAACCGCCGGCGCGTCCCAGACCGACGTGGTGGTCCAGAGCATCCGGCAGATGATCATCGACGGCCGGCTCAGACCGGGGGACCGGCTGCCGATCGAGAAAGACCTCTCGGTGGCGCTCGGGGTGTCAAGGAACCCGCTGCGCGAAGGCGTCCGGGCGCTGTCGATCATGGGCGTCCTCGAGACCCGGCAGGGCGACGGCACCTACGTCACCAAGCTCGACCCGTCCATGCTGCTCGCCCCGATGGGCTTCGTCGTGGACCTGCAGAACGGGACCGGAGCCCACCACCTGCACGTCGTACGGCGCATCCTGGAGACCGAGGGTGCGGCGCTGGCGGCGCGCGACATCGCCGCCGACAAGCTGGCCGCGGCCGAGGAACTGCTCCGCCGCAACGAGGCCCAGCTCGCGCTGCCGGAACCCGATCACGAGACCGTCATCGAGAACGACATCGCCTTCCACCGCATCATCGCGGACGCGTCCGGCAACCCGGTGCTGGCCGCGCTCATCGATGCCCTCGGCGGACGCACGATGCGGGACCGGCTGCGCCGCTCCATCACCGAGCCCGGCGCCGACGAGACCGCGCACCGCGAACACCTCTCGATCCTCGCGGCGCTCCGCAGCCACGACCCGGATCGGGCCCGGAACCGGATGGCCGCGCACCTGTTCACCGTCGAGGACTACCTCCTCGAGCACCGCCCTTGACGAACTGAGGATTCATGACCGATCTGCTGCGCTGGAGTACGCCGGAACTGACGCTGACCTTCGCCCTCGACGACGGTCCGGTCCGTTTGATCGTGGTCCGCGGGGCCGCACAGCCGAGCGGCGACGAGCCTGATCCCAGCCGAGGCGAGCCCGATCCGGGTCAGCCCTTGGTCGAGGTCGCGGCCATCGGACACGGTCATTCCAGGCATCGTCAGGTCAGCACCGTCCTCGGACAGCAGTTGCGGTACGTCCGGCACGACGAGACCGAGACCACGCTGAGCATCGTCCAGGAGGATCCGGCCACGGGGCTCCGCATCACCAGCGTCTTCGAAGCCGGAGCCGGTGTCCGCGCCTGGACCGAAGCCTCGATGACCGGGCCGGGCTGGCTGGAACTCACCTTCCTGTCCTCCCTCGCGGTCGGTCTCGCCTCGATCGACGCCGAGCTGTACTCCGCCGCCAACAGCTGGATGGCGGAGAACCGCTGGTCGAAGCGCATACTGCGAGACGCGCTGGCCGACATCGTCAGCGAGTCCCACCACCACGTTGCTCACAGCCGGGTCGCGATGACCAGCACGAACTCCTGGTCCAGCGGCGAACGGCTGCCGATCGGCGTCCTGGTCGACCGTAGTACGCCGTACGCGCTGGGCTGGCAGATCGAGCACAACGGGCCGTGGCACTACGAGCTCGGTGAGAACCGGCGTGGCGGCTATCTCCTGCTGAGCGGGCCGACCGACCAGGAGCACCAGTGGAGTGTCGAGGTGACGGCCGGCAAGTCGTTCACGACGGTTCCGGTCTCGCTGGTCGTGGGGACCGACGTCGACAGCGTGTTCGCGGCGCTCACCCGTCAGCGCCGCGCGATCCGTCACCGGCGGCCGATCGACGACCGGATGCCGGTCGTCTTCAACGACTTCATGAACACGCTGCTGGGGGATCCGACCACGGAGAAGCTGCTCCCGCTGATCGACGCCGCGGCGGAGGCCGGAGCGGACTACTTCTGCATCGACGCCGGCTGGTACGCCGAAGGCGACTGGTGGAACACCGTCGGCGCCTGGCAACCGTCGACGACGCGGTTCCCGCACGGACTCGCCGAGGTGATCGATCGGATCCACGGGCACGGAATGGTGCCCGGGCTCTGGCTCGAGCCCGAGGTCATCGGGGTCCGCTCACCGATTGCCTCTGAGTTGCCCGACGACGCGTTCCTCACTCGGCGCGGCCGGCGAGTTGTCGAGTCTGGTCGCTACCTGCTCGACCTGCGTAGCGCAGCCGCCCGAAAGCACCTTGACGCCACGATCGACCGGCTGGTCGACGAGTTCGGTGTCGGCTTCTTCAAGTTCGACAACAACACGATGACCGGGCCTGGCACCGACAAGGACGGGACGTCGCTGGGGCACGGGCTGCTGGAGCACAACCGTGCGTTGCTGAGCTGGCTGGACGGTCTCCACGAGCGCCATCCGGACCTGCTGATCGAGAACTGTGCCTCGGGTGCGATGCGGATGGACTACGGCATATTGTCCCGTCTCCACCTGCAGTCGACCTCGGACCAGGAGAATCCGTTGCTCTACGCAACGATAGCAGCGGCCGCGCCGGCCGCCGTACTCCCGGAACAAGCTGGTAACTGGGCTTATCCGATCGACGGTACGACGCCCGAGGAGTTCACCTTCGCCCTCGTCAACGGTCTGGCTGGACGCCTCTACCTCTCGGGTCACCTCAACCGGATGACGCCGGCCGAACTGGAGCTCGTCCGATCCGCGCTGGCCGCCCATCGCGCCGTACTCGCTGACCTGGACACCCTCGTCCCCGCTTGGCCGTTAGGTCTGCCGAAGTGGACCGACGACTGGGTCGCCCTTGCGCTCAACGGCGCAGCCGTCTCCTACCTGACCCTCTGGCACCGCGCCGCCGGCCCGTCCACCATCACGCTGCCGATCCAGCGCTCGAAGATCACTCCGCACTTCCCCGACGAGCTCGGCGACTGGACCTACACCTGGAACGACGACGGCCTGGTCGTCACGACCAACACTCCCGAACCCTCAGCCCGCGTCCTCCGTCTGGAAGCCCTGTGAACTACTCCGGCTATCTGTACGTGCACTTCAAGCGCGAGTCGATCCACGGCGAGCAGATCTACTTCGCTCTGAGTCGAGGCAACGACCCGCTGCACTTCGACGACCTCAACGGCGGCAAGCCGGTCCTGTACTCCGCCCTGGGTGAAGGCGGCGTCCGCGATCCACATCTCGTCCGTTCTCCGGAAGGGTTCTACCTGATCGCCACCGATCTGCGCCTCTACTCCAGCCACGACTGGGACCGGCACCAGCGCCGGGGCAGCCGCTCGATCATGGTCTGGGAGTCCACAGATCTCGTGCACTGGGAAGAGGAGCGGCTCGTCGAGATCGCGCCGCCCGAGGCCGGGAACACCTGGGCGCCTGAGGCGATCTGGGACCCACAGCAGAACGCGTACTTCGTCCACTGGTCCTCGACGCTGTACGACAACGCCGAGCACGAGGGCGACAGTTACAACCGGATCATGGCCGCGACCACCCGCGACTTCCGCGCGTTCTCCGAGCCGCGCGTCTGGATCGACCGTGGATGGAACACGATCGACGCCACCGTGATCGAGCACGCGGGTGTCTACTACCGCTTCCTGAAGGACGAACGCAGCCGTGGGGGTGGGGCGCCACTCGGCAAGTCGGTCTTCTCCGAAACGGCTACCTCGTTGCTGGCTGACTGGAAGCCGCTGGCCGAAGGGATCGGGCTGGGCGCGATCAGCCAGGGGGAGGGGCCGCTGGTCTACAAGTCGAACACCGAGGAGAAGTGGTACCTCTGGATCGACGAGTTCACGGCGGAACGTCGTTATGTGCCGTTTGAGACGACCGAGCTGGCCGGCGGTGAGTGGACTCCTTCGAAGGACTACCGGCTTCCGGCAGATCCGTGCCACGGGGTCGTGCTGCCGGTGACGGCTGCGGAGTACGAGCGACTCCGTACTGCGTGGAGTTGAGGCTACGGCCGCGCGGGTTCGAGGCGGACGCAGCAGAGGCCGGGTTGGGGTTTGAGGTGGGCTTGGAGAATCAACCTGCTCACCCTGTCCGGCTTCTACGACATGGCCCTCCGAGACTTCGGCCTCCTGGTAGGCGCCTCAGCCCTCTCCCGACTCGCCACCCAGTACGCCCCAGCCTTCCACAATTCCGAGTAGACAGGTGAAATGACAACTGAGGAGAGTGGTGTCGTCCCGCCGGTGGTTCGGGTGGTGGGGGACTGGGGAGAGCTTGTTGATGACTCGACGGTGCCGGCGGGGGCCAGGTGGACGTTGGCTGAGGTGGGGCGGCAGTTGGACGCGAACTTGATCCACTTGCCTGCTGGTCAGCGGGTTGACACGCACACCGAGCCGGATCTCGACGTGCTGCTCGTCGCAGTCGCCGGCTCTGGAACTGTCGGTACGCCGGACGGCGTACAGGCGGTTGCTAAGGGCAACCTTGTCTGGCTGCCGCGCGGCTCCACCCGCAACCTCACCGCCGGTCCCGACGGGTTCTCCTACTTGACCGTGCACCGTCGGCGGCCCGGTATGCAGATCAAGCAACGGCCGGGCGAGTAGTCAGGGTTCGATCAGGCCGGCCCGGATGGCGTAGCGGGTGAGGTCCAGGCGGTCGCGGAGGCCTAGTTTTTGGAGCATGTTGGCGCGGTGGCGTTCGACGGTTTTGATGCTGATGAAGAGAAGTTCGCCGATTTCTTTGGAGGAGTGGCCTTCGGCGACGAGTTTGAGGACTTCTTCTTCGCGGGCGGTGAGGACTTGTTCGGGGACGCCCTCGCCGCGGCGTACGCGGTCTAGGTAGTCGCGGATTAGCGCGGTGACCGCGCCGGGGTACAGGAAGGGCTCGCCGCGCATTGCGGCTCGGCAGGCTGCCACCAGGTCGCGGTCGGCGACCGATTTCAGGACGTAGCCGGATGCTCCGGATCGGAGCGCCTGGAAGAAGTACTGCAGGTCGTCGTACATCGAGAGCATCAGGATGCGCAGTTCGGGACGCAGGACGGACAGTTCCCGGGCGGCTTGCAGGCCGGTCATCCGGGGCATCGCGACGTCGAGAATGGCCAGGTCGAAGGGCTGGGTGCGGGCCGCGGCGATCGCTTCCGCGCCGTCGCCGACCTCGGCGACCACGGTCAGGTCGGGTTCACTGTCGAGGATGAGGCGGACTCCGCGGCGTACCAGCGCGTGGTCGTCCGCGAGGAGGATCCGGACCGGTGACTGTCCGGGCGTCGTCATCGGCGTCGTCATCGGCCGTTCCGGGACAACGGCACGGACAGGCTCACTTGGACGCCGCCCTGGGGTGAGGGCTCCAGTTCCAGTTTCGCTCCGATCAGCAGGGCTCGTTCGCGCATCCCGCGAATCCCGGCGCCCTCGTGGGCGAGCCCGATCCCGCGGCCGTTGTCGCAGATCTGCAACCGGAGGTGGTCGCCGTCGCGGAAGAGGCTCACCGCGACCTCGGTGGCCTCAGCGTGCCGGGCGACGTTGGTCAGACCTTCCTGGGTGACGCGGTAGAGCACCAGCTCTGCTTGCTGATCCAGCTTCGGCAGGTCGGAGTCGAAGCGGCGCTGAACCGCCAGCCCGGTGTGGGTGGACAGATCAGTGGTCAGTGTGGTCAACGCACTGATCAGCCCGAGATCTTCCAGTACGCCGGGCCGCAGCCGCCGCGCGAGCCGGCGTACATCGTCAAGGCTCCCGCGAGTGGTCTCCTGGGCGTGCTGCAGGTCGGCTCGCAAAGCTGGATCCTTCGTGTGGTCAGCGGCCCGTTTCAGCTCGAGCAATACCGCGGTCATGCTCTGGCCGACCTCGTCGTGGAGCTCTTGCGCGATGCGGCGCCGCTCGCTTTCCTGCGCTGACAGGGCTCGCGCGCTGCTGGTGGCTCGCTCGTCCTCCAGCCGGCCAAGCATGTCGTTGAACGCCCGAACCAGATCCGGGACACCTCCGTGGCCGGCCACTGACAACCGCTGACCGGGGCGAAGCAGATCGACCGTGGCCATCCGCCGCGTCACTCGCTCCAACGGTGCCAGGCCCACGCGCAGCAAGACAGCGTTGGCCACCAGCATCACCGCGAGACCGACGATGAGGACTACAGCCTCAGCCAGAGCCACTGGTACCGACACCGTCACCGGCGCCCACAGCAGCAACGCCGTAGCCGTGCCGAGCACGAGCGCATTGAGCCCGAAGATCCGCCAGAACAACGCCATCGATACTCGCCTTCCTCGATCACACCTACCCCCACTATCCGTCCTAGGGTCTGCTGGGGTGGCGCCGGGCGGCGGAGAGAGCGAGGCCGGCACCGCGGAGAGCAGCGACCTGCGGGGCGGCAGCCGGCCGCGCTGGGGTTTTCAGCTGTTTGGACAACCGGTACGTGATCTCGGGGCGCAAGGCACCACCTCCGGTGAGCAGCAGCCCACGGTCCAGGGCATCGACAACCTGTACTCCGCAGTCGAGGCGCAGCAGGTCGGTCACCGCTCCGACGATCGACTCCACGAGCCCGGCAACGCTCGTGCCCGCGCCAAGATCGGAAGTGCCCAGCTCGAGCCGGCAGGCCTCCGCCACCCGACCCTCCACCAGCAGACCCACCTCGGTCAGGCCGGCTCCGATGTCCACCACCAGGAGCGGCCGGGTCAGGTCAGCGCGAGCTCCGAGGGCGGCGGCCTTCACGCTCGCGATGGTCAGCACGGTGCGCGCGTCGAGGACCTCCAGCGCTGCGACAGCCGTACTGCGGTGCGGGTCGGCGCAGAGGAGCGGGGTGATCAGGATGACCGTCGAGTACCGGCCGAGGCCTGCCCGGCGACCGAGGAGATGGTCGAGGCACCGACTGGCTCCGGGCAGGTCGACGACGACACCGCGCTGCACCGGACGATTGATGCCGCTCGCGCCGGCCAGGATGGTGCCACTCGCGCCGGCCGGGACGGTGCCGCTCGCGCCGGCCGGGATGGTGTGACTCGCGCCGGCCGGGATGGTGGTGGGGGCGTCGATGGTCAGCCCGGTGTCGGGCATCCACGCCCGGGTGCGGGCACTGCCCAGGTCGATCGCGATGCCGTTCGACCGGCCGCAGGCCCACCAGGTACCGAGTCGCCGTTGCGGGATCGCCCGGCCTGGTGAGGTCACGAGATCCCTTCTTTGAGTTGGTGGCAAGGGCCGCAGTAGCGGGTGTGGGGGAGGATGCGCAAGCGTCGTACGGGGATCGGGCGGTCGCAGAGGTGGCAGTTGCCGTAGTCGCCGGTTTCGATCCGGCTGAGGGCGGCGTCGACTTCGGCGAGGACTGCTTGGGCTGCGGTGGCGAGGGTTGTCAGCACCTCTTCGCGGGCCATCGTGTGCTGGTCGCGGGGGAGGTTGCGGTGCAGCGGCAGGAGCTCGGCAAGGCCGTCGAGTTGCTCCCGACGGAACTTGCGCTCCTCCTGAAGGGCGGCCCGCAACGCGATGACGTCCCCGGGACTGAGTTGGCCCTTGTCGACGGTGGTGAACGTGTAGCTCAACACATCACCTCTCCTGGACGGTGAGAAACCCTCAGGACTTCTGCTGACAACCGACGCAGTACCGCGCGTAGGGCAGGATCTCCAGCCGTTCGACCGGGATGCCGCTGCCGCAGCGCTGACACGCGCCATAGGTGCCGTCGGCAACCCGATCCTCGGCTGCGCTGATCTCGGTCAGAACTCGCCGGATGGCAGCCGCTTGAGCCGAGCTGAGTTCCTTGTCGGCAAGGGCCGCACCGGCTTCAATTGCGCTCAACTGGGTCAGCCGGGAGTCGCGTTCATGAGCCAGCCGGCGCCGGGCCTCGGGTGCGGTCAGGTTGGGGGAGCGAGCCACGGTGGTCACAGAAATACGTCCTCTCGGGGGTCCTGTCTTCAACCATGTCCGACGGCACAGCCCCGGACCATCGGTGCCAACACCCATCTTTGAGGACGGCCCGCCGCGCGGTGAGTGATCGGCTGAGGGGATCAAGTTGATCGGCGATGATTGCTTTTCTCGATCCGCGGATGGCCCTAGCGTCTTGCCATGACGTTGGAGCCGGCTCCCGAACCGCTGTCCAGCCCGCGCGGCACGCCCCTGACAGACCTCGGGTGGGCGGACGTCCAGACGCGGGTGGCCGAGGCGGGCGACTACCTGGTGGCGACCACCGACCCGGACGGACGGCCGCATGTGGTGCCGGTGCTGGGAGTCGCGCACGACGGGTTGTTCTGTTTCGTCACCTTCCGGGAGGCACGCAAGGCGCGCAACCTCGCGCGGAACAACGGCTGCGCGGTCACCGTGCCCGGCCCGGAGGTCGACCTGGTGATCGAAGGCACCGCCCAGCTCGTGCGGAGCGCGACCCGGCTCCAGAAGATCGCGGACCTGTTCCCGGCGAAGTACCCGTGGTGGCACCCGTTCGTCCGCGACGGCGAGTTCTACGACCCGGCCGACACCGCCCTGGCAGATCCACGGCACGTCTACGCGGTCGAGCCCGTCCAGGTCTTCGCCTTCGGCAAAGAGCACGGCTTCACCGCCACCCGCTGGCGCTTCTAGTACCGAAAGGAGCAGCACACACCGATGAGACCCATGACCGCCACCGAGTGGCGATCCTTTGTCACGACCGGTACCAGGCTCGGCCACCTGGCCCTCACCCGCTCCGGCGGACGGCCCCACATCACCCCAGTCTGCTTCATCCTCGACGGCGACGAACTCGCGTTCCTGCTGTCGCCCGGGAGCGTCAAAGGCAAGATCCTGTCGCGTGACCCGCGCGTTGCGGTCTGCGTCAGCGATGAGCACCAGCCCTACGGTTTCGTCACCCTCGACGGACAGGCACAGATCTCTGCCGAGCCGGACCAGATCGAGCACATCGCCGGCGGTATCGCCGACCGCTACTACTCCGATCAGCCCAGGCAGGACATCGTCGCCTCGTTCCTCCAGGAAGGCTTCACCGCGGTGCACATCGGCATCACCAAGGTCGTCGCCCGCACCTACAGCGAAGGCGAAGCCGAGTGAACCGGTTGCTGTGCGATGATCCCGACCCCGGCAACGAGCTAGGAGTTGAGTGGTGAGCACGTTCGTGTTGATTCACGGTGGTGGGGATGTCGGGTGGTCGTGGCATCTGGTGGAGGGTGCGCTGCGGGGGCGCGGGCATGAGGTGGTGGCTCCTGATCTTCCGGGTGACGACGAGTCGCTGACGCTGACGGACTACGCCGACGCCGTGGTGGATGCCGTCGGCGCGAGGCAGGACGTGGTGGTTGTGGGCCACTCGTTCGGTGCGTTCACCGCGCCGTTGGTCGCCGATCGGTTGTCTGCCGATGTGCTGGTCCTGCTGGCCGGCATGATCCCGGCGCCGGGCGAGTCGCCGGACGACTGGTGGACGAACACGGGTTACCAGAAAGCGGTGGCCGAGCAGGCGGCGCTTGACGGCGGGCTGACGGGCAACCCGGATCCCTTCGTGAGCTTCTACCACGACGTACCGCGGGAGCTGGCCGAGGAAGCGATGAGCCGGGAGCGCGCGCATCCGTCCAGTACGGCGTCGGCGGCTCCGTGGCCGTTGGACGCGTGGCCCGACGTACCGACGAAGTTCATCATCTGCAGCGAGGACCGGTTCTTCCCACCAGACTTCTTCCGCCGACTGGTCTCCGACCGCCTCGGCATCGTCCCGGACGAAATCCCCGGCAGCCACTGCGCCGCCCTCAGCCGCCCCACCGAACTGGCCGACCTCCTGGAGCGCTACGCGGCAGAAGCGGCCGATTAGGGGAAGGGGGCCTTGGGCACCGGTTGGGCGGGCCTGCAGCTCGGGTGGCTGGTGCTGGCCCGTGCCGACAGGAGGTTGAGGATGACCAACACGGTGACCGACCGGAGTGACGCGGCGCATATGCCGTCCGACGTGTCGTCTGACGTCGGGCCGTTCGACCGGTTCGCGACGGCCGCGTCCAAGTTCGCCTCGCGGGCCTGGTTCTTCGCGTTCTGTCTGTTGCTGGTCATCGTCTGGGCGCCGTCATACTTCCTGATCGGCTCGGTCGACACCTGGCAGCTCATCATCAACACGATGACCACCATCGTCACCTTCTTGATGGTGGCGTTGCTGCAGAACTCGCAGACGCGCGCGGATGCCGCAGTACAGGACAAGCTCAACGCGATGGCCACCGCCCTGGCCGTCCTGATGGACGAACAGTCGAACAAGTCGGAGGAACTGCGCAAGGCAACCGGGGAGCTCCGGCGGGCGGTCGGGCTCGAGGACCGCGAAAGCTCCTGAGCGGCCCGCGTCGGATCTGAGGAGTGGCCGTCAGAGGATCATGCAGGTGGTCGTGGCGTGGGCGATCAGCTTGCCCTGGTCGTCGATGACTCTGCCTTCGGCCGTCGCGGTACGACGGCCCGCGTGGATGACCGTGCCGGTCGCGGTGAGGGTCTGGCCGTCGGTCCGGGCGGCGCGGATGTAGTTGACCTTCAGCTCCAAGGTCGTGAAGCCGACCCCGGCAGGCAGCGTCGTGTGCACCGCACAACCCAGCGCCGAGTCGAGGAGCGTCGCCGCGATCCCGCCGTGGACCGCGCCCAGCGGATTGGCGAAGTCCGGCCGGGTGTCGAGGGAGATGACGATGCGGCCGTGCTCGACCTCGTCGAAGCGCATACCGAGCAGCCGGCCGATGGACGGGAACTCGGTGGGGCTCTCCTTCTGCACCCACTGCATCACTTCCAGGCCGGACATCTGGGCGAAGTCAACGGTCGTCACAAGAAATCTCCTCGGCTTGTCACACGGGCGGTACTGCGGGGACTGGGGTCGGCTGTCATCGCTTGTCTTCGCGCAGCGCGTGGGTCAGGAGGTCGCGGATTTCGCCGGCGGCCGCTTCCAACGGGGCGAGGCTTCGCTCGGCCCGGGACATGATCACCGCGCCCTCGACGGCCGCGATGATGAAGGTGGCGAGGCGCTTGCTCCGCTCGGCGGCCAGGCCGTGCCGGACGAACAACCCGGCCAGCGCTTCCTGCCAGCGGGTGAAGACGACCGCGGTTGATTGAACCAACTGTGGAGCGTCGTCGTTCGTCTCGACAGCCACCGCCACGATGGGGCAGCCGGCCCGGAAGTCGCTGTTGACGAGCAGGTCACGCCACAGCTCGAAGAACGCCTCGACTGCCTCCACGGCGTCGTCGGCCCGCATCGCGGTGTCGATCATGTCGGCGATGAAGTCGCCGGCCAGCGCGACCGCCTCCTCGATGAGCTGCGCCCGCCCGCCGGGGAAGTGGTAGTAGACCGAACCGCGCGGCGCTCCACTGTGCGCAAGCACCCGGTCGATGCTGGTCGCGCTGGCGCCGTACTCCCGCAACAGGTCGGCGGTGCTCAGAACCATCCGGTCCCGGCTACCACTCTTCCGCGGACTCACCCACCCAGCTCCCTCATCAGCCTAGGCAAGCGAATCTATGCTATATGGCATAGAACCACAATCCAGCAGTCAGCCCTAGGGCAGGAGCAGACGTGCGGCCTCGGCTCGAAGAAGGCTGAAGCCGCAACTGCCGGCGATCGACGCAGCCTGCTCGGCCGCGGCGACCGACGCCGCCTGGCCGCTAGCCACAACCGCTGCAGCGGGATCGCCTGTACTGCGGCGCGGATCGCCTGCGCTGGGGTGGGAATCGCCTGTACTGCGGCGCGGATCGCCTGCGCTGGGGTGGGGATCGCCGGTCCTGGGGTGGGAATCGCCTGTACTGCGGCGCGGATCGCCTGCGCTGGGGTGGGGATCGCCGGTCCTGGGGTGGGAATCGCCTGTACTGCGGCGCGGATCGCCTGCGCTGGGGTGGGAATCGCCGGTACTGCGGCGCGGATCGCCTGCGCTGGGGTGGGAATCGCCGGTACTGCGGCGCGGATCGCCTGCGCTGGGGTGGGAATCGCCGGTACTGCGGTGGGGATCGCTTGTGCTGGCGTGGGGATCGCCTGTACTGCGGTGTGCTGATGCCAGGGCTAGCAGTGCCTGGGTTTCGAAGTATGGGTAGGTGTTGCGGGCGATTGTGAGGCAGGACTGGGTCCACTCGATCGCGGCCTGGGGGTTGCCGAGTTCTAGGTGGGCCGCCGCAACCGTGGCTGCTGTTTGGGCCTGGGCTTTTCGGTCTCGGATGACGGTGGCGAGGTCATATGCGCGCTCCGCCGTCTCCAGAGCGATGGCCCCCGTACCGCGCTGGATGTGCAACCGGGCCAGCTCGTCGAGCGTCGACAACTCGCCTCGTAGGTGTGATCTCTGTTGGTAGGCCAGGAGGACTTCGTCGAGCAGGGCAGCCGCCTGTTCCTCCTCGCCTAGTTGGCGCAGGGCACTGGCCAGATTGCCGCGGTTGACGAGGATCGAGGCGTCCCGGCCCGTCGCCACGTTGATCCGCAAGGCAGACGTGAACAGGTCGGCGGCCTCGCGGAGTTCGCCCTGGTAGAGGCGCGTCATCCCGAGGCCGTTGAACGCGACGGCGCGGACGTGGCCCTGCTCGTCGTCCTGGGTCAACACGAGCGCCCTCGCCATACAGGCGACCGCCTCGGCCAGTCGTCCGGCTTCGAGGTGGTGCCAGCCCACGTGATGAGCGAGGTACGCCGCGGCTTTGGTCCAGCCGATCGAGGTCGCGAGCGCCTCGCCTGCCAGGCAGTCGGCCAGCGAGGCCTCGTCCTGGCCGACTGACCACAGGGCCTGCCCGCGGCTGATCAACATCGCGGCGCGCGCCACCTCGTCCCCGGCCGCAGTGGCAGCAGCCAGGCCGGCCTCCGCCGCGGGCAGCCAGCCGGCCACGTCGCGCCGAAGCAGGAAGTAGCCCCGGAGTTGGTCGACGATCGTCCAGGACACTGCGCTGTCGCCGGCCTGATTCACGACCGCGAGCAACGCGGGGAGTTCGGCGTCGAGCCAGTCGATCGCTTCGGCCTCGGTGGCGAAGAACGTGGCCCGCTCGGGATGGGCGTCGAGCCGCAGGAGCTGGGGGTACACCCGGTCCATCGCGGCCGTCACGGCTTCGGCATACCAGGAGAAGAGCCGGGCCCGGGCGGTTTCGGCCTCGGGGTCGTCGGCGAGCAGGCGGCCGGAGTACAGGCCGAGCAGGTCGTGGAAGCGATAGCGGTTCCTCGCGTACTGCATCAGCATGTTGGCCTCGAGGAGGTCCTCCAGGGCGCGGTCGGCCTCGGCCGCGCTGACCCCGAGCAGGATGCCGGTGCTGTCGGCGCTGAAGTCGTCGCCCGGATGCAGACCGCACAACCTGAACGCGCGCTGGGCCCCCGGGCTCAGGTCCGCGTAGCTGAGCTGGAAGCTGTTGAGCACGCTGGACTCGCCGACGCTGAGTTCGGTGAGGCGACGGCTGCCGTCGTGCAAGCGCCGGGCCAGGTCGGAGACGGTCCACTCCGGTCGGTTGGCGAGCCGTGCGCCGGCGATGCGCAGCGCGAGGGGTAGCCGGGCGCAAGCCTCGGCGAGCGCGGCCGCGCCCTCGGCATCGGCGTCAGGTTTCCTGGCAGTGGCGGCGATCAGCTGGATCGCGTCCTGCTGGCTGAGGGGTTCCACGTCAACCACGCGGACGGTGTCCAGACCCGGCAGCCGGCGACGGCTGGTCACGATCACATCGCTGCGTCCCGCACCCGGCAGCAAGGGCTGGAGCTGGGCCGCGTCCTGGGCGTTGTCGAGCAGGACCAGGACGCGTCGATCGGCGAGTTCGCTGCGGAGCAGAGCGGCGGCTTCGGTTTCGTCGGTACCGACCCGGCGGCCGGGCACGCCGAGGGCGCGAAGGAAACGGCCGAGCACCTGGATCGGCGCGGGGGTCTCCGGGGCGTTGCCGCGGAGGTCCGCATAGAGCTGGCCGTCCGGGTACTCCGCGCGCAGGCGGTGCGCGGCGGCGAGAGCCAGGGCCGTCTTGCCGACCCCGGCGATGCCGCTGATCAGGACGACTCGAGAAGTTGTGGCGCCGGGCCGACTGAGCGCAGTACAGATTGCTGTCAGTTCGTCCGCTCGGCCGATGAAATCCGGTGGTGCGGACGGTGTTTGCTGGACCACCACCCGTTCGCTGGATTGCCGGAGGACCTGGAGGTGAGCTGCCCGGAGGCGGTCGCCCGGTTGGACACCGAGCTGCTCGACCAGCGCAGCGCGGATCCGGTCGTACGCCGCGAGCGCGTCGGCCTGCCGGTCGCTCGCCGCCAGCGTCTGGATCAACTCGACGTGCAGCGGCTCGTCGAGCTCGTGCCGCGCGGCCAAGCTGAGCAGGGGCTTCAGGGCCAGCTCCGGCTCACCGAGTTCACGAGCCAACGCGGCGAACGTCCGGACAGTGGCGGCGTACTCGTTCGAGATCGCGACATAGAGCGGGTTTGTCGCCACCGCCTCCACGTCGGTATCACCGCGCCACAATGCGACGGCGTCGGAGAGCTTCGCCAGCGCGGCGACCGGTTCGTCGACGGCCGCGTTCATGGTGAGCTCGCGAAAGGCCAGCAGATCAAGGGTTTCCGAGCTCACCTCCAGCCGGTAACCGTTGCCATTGCCAACAATCATCGGGTACTGCGGGCCGCGAGGCTCCAACAGCCGTCGCAGCCTCGCCACCCGGGTTTGCAGCAGGCTGACCGCGTTCGGTGGGGTGGCGCGGGGCCAGAGGAGATCGATGAGTTCGTCCTGGCTGACCGTCGTACCGGCAGCGAAGGCGAGCCGGGCCAGCAGTGTGCGCTGAGGACCTGAGTTGAACGGCACCGGATCGGTTCCGTGCCGGACCTCGAGCGGGCCGAGAATGCCGAGGTGCAGACCTCCGGCGGTGCCGGAGATCGACGGGGGAGCGGAGCGCTGTGCGCTGGCAGCGTGGTGGAGCTTTTCGGTATCGCCGCCGTCCAGCGCGAGGGCGGCTGCCAGAGCGCGAACCGATTCCGGTTTCGGGCTTCGGGTCCTGCCTTGTTCGAGGTCGCGGATCGCGCCTGCACTGAGGTCGGCGCGGCGGGCGAGCTCGCGCTGTGTCACCCCGGCATGCAGGCGGAAGGCCCGGAGCAACTCACCGAAGCGGCCGGCGCCGGGTAGGGCCTCCTGCGAGGACACGGGGAGCATCCTACGTGCTGCACGCAGTGACCGGAAATCCCCAACAGTTGCCAAGGGCACCGACACGCTGCCGGTGGACAGGTGTTTTCAGGTACTGGGATCCAGCGGGCTGTCCTGGTGTTGTTCGAGTAGGTGAAGGACCGGTACGCCGAGGTGGCGGCGGGCTTGGGCGGACCAGTCGATGTGGAGCAACTCGGCGATGACGTGCGGGCGGGTGAGGACGACGACCTCCTGGCCGTTCACCAGCTTGAGGTGGTCGACGAGTTCGTCGACGGGATGCCGGTGGGTGATCCAGCCGTCGGCGTCCCGGCCCAACGAGCGCAAGCGGTCAAGGCTGCGATCGAGCGCCGCGGTGGCCTGGGCGTCGATGACATGCTGCGCCTGCTCGGAGGCCTTGCGCGCGTCTTCGTCGGACTGGAGCGAGTACCGTTCGGCCGCGATTCCGGTCAGTTCTGTACTGGCCAGGCCGGCGAGCGAGGCCTCGATGCGGGCGCTCGCGTCCTCGCACGGAACGATCAGGTGAAACTTGACCGGCTCCGGTGCGCTCGCGTAGAGGTCCACCAGCCGTTCGGCGTCCGGCACGCTGACTTCTTGCTCCACCAGCACGACAACGTCGTACATCAGGATCACCTTCTTTCGACGCCGTACCAGTACCCAGACGGCGGCGCGGTGACTCCGGGTGAGGTCAGAGCAGGAGCCAGGCGGTGAGGGTGGCGAGTCCGAAGACGGCGAGGGCCCCGGCCCACACCAACGGGGCCGGCCAATTGGCCGGCTGTGCGGAAGCGGCGGCCCCGTTCGCCGCGAGCAACTCGCGAGCGAAGGTCTGAGCATCCTGGGGCCTGGCATCGGGATCGGGATCGAGCGCGGCCGTCAGTACGTCGACCACGCGCGGGCTGACGCCGTCGATCTCGGCAACGGGACGACGCTGTGGTCGCCAACTCGCGCTGCGCCCGCTCGACGTACTCAGGTCGGGCGCCGGCCGGTCACCGGTCAGCAGTTCCCAGGTGACCACGGCGAGGGAGTACACGTCGGCGCGACCGTCGAAGGTACCGATGCCGCCGGTCTGCTCCGGCGCCATGTAGGCGGGAGTGCCGGTGTTGACGGTGTATCCGGTCGCGTCCGCGAGCCGCTTGACGCTGCCCAGATCGGCGACCAGCACGCGGGCAGGTTCGCTGGTCTGGTCGAGCAGGAGGTTGCTGGGCTTGATGTCGCGGTGGATGAAACCGGCCTCGTGCAGCACCTGCACCGCCTCCGCCGCTTCGGCCGCGAGCCGCAGTGCCTCGACCGGTTCCACCTGGCCCACGCGGTCGGCCAGCGTGCCGCCGTTGACGTAGTCCATGACGAAGTACGGCCGGTTGTCGTCGACTCCGACGTCGTGGACCCGGACCACCCGCCTGCTCTCGATCCGGCGCAGCAGCCGCGCTTCGCTGAGGAAACGCTCCCGCACGTCGGCGTGCAGCACCCAGTTGTCGGCGAGGACCTTCACCGCAACGGCCGTGTCGAGTTCGGGGTCGTATCCTTTCCAGACCGTGGCGAACGCCCCGGAGCCGACCCGGTGGTCGAGTCGGTAGCGGCCGATATGTTTCATCCTGCTCATTGTGACGTATCGCGGGGTGCTCTCAGATCACCCTGGGAGCCCGTGACCGGGGGATCGAGGGAGGACGACGGGCGTGCTGGACGACGACGGTGCACTGGACGAGCTGGTCGAGGCGGCCAGGCAGGGCGACCGGGAGGCCCTCGACGAGATGCTGCTCCGGATCCGGCCGATGGTGGTGCGCCGGTGCACCCGGTTCCTGCCGCATCACGCCGACGCCGAGGACGCCGCTCAGGAAGCACTCCTGATCATCAGCCGCAAGATCACGTCGTACGCCGGCCGTGGCTCCTTCGTCGGCTGGGTCACCGTGATCACCTCCAACGCGGCCCGGGCCACCTATCGATCGCTGCGGGACCGGGCGGATGCTCTCAGCGGGGTGGGAGCCATGCCGGACGCGCCCGACCCGCGCACCACCAGCGTGATCGCCGGGACCCGCCTCGACCTGCTGGACGCCCTGGACGAGCTGGAGCAGTCGCATCCCGTGCTGGTGGAGTCGTTCGTCCTGCGCGACCTCGGTGAGCTGAGCTACAACGAGATCGCCGAGCTGACCGACACCAAGCTGGGCACGGTGAAGGACCGGATCCACCAGGCCCGCAAGTTCATGGTGCCCCGGTTGCGGATCGGCGGCGTGCGCTAGCCATGCGATCGCGTACTGCGGGGTTGGTGCTCGGCGTCGCCGCGACGCTCGGGACGCTGGTCGGCGGTGTCGTGCTGCCTGACCGTGGAACCGGCACTCCCGACGATCAGGTCGCCGGGAAGACTCCACCCACGACGCCGACCAGCAAGCCCTCACCCCGCCCGACGCCGGTCCCCAGTACTCCGGACGGCGGACCGGTCACCCCTGCGAACATGCTCGGCGACGCCGACTTCCGCAAGGTCGGCCTGAAGCTGACCGCGCAGCCCTCGGACGTCCGGCTGGAAATCGTGGCCTGCCAGAAGAACGAGACGCTGGACGCCATCGCCCTCAGCGGACCGCCGGTCCAACGGGCCTGGGAAGGCGGCCCCGTCGTCGCCTACCAGCAGGTGATCGCCGCCCGCGACGAGGACGAGGCCGCGCAGATCGCCAGGAAGGTGCTGCGCAAGCTCGAGGCCTGTCAGGAGGCCGAGCCCGGTGTGTGGGTCTACGGGCCCACCCACAGCGAACAACTCGACCCGGCCACCACCGCCAGTTGGCTCGGACAGGTCTCCGGCGAACTGAACACCACCGGCCGCGCGCCCAAAGGCGAGAAGATCAACGGCGGGATGGCGGTACTGCGGCGCGGCACCCACGTCGGCGTACTGGCGATCAACTGGTGCTCGAGTGAAGGTGACGAGCCGGCCTGCGTGGTCGCCGGCAAGGGTGCGTACCAGCAGCTTGTGACCCTCAGCCGCGCCGCGGCCCTCCGCCTCGGCTGACCCCGCGAAAAAGTCGCACCCAACAAAACCGCGAACCTGCCCCTCTCTGGTGGTGACAAACCAACCGCCGTGCTCGCACCGAGCACGACCAGAGAGGACATCTCATGCCCAGCGCGACCGGAACCACCAGCACGAAGACCACCCGGCGTCCGATCCGTACCCTCGTCCTAGTCACGGTCGCCGGTGCAGCAGCGACCGCGGCCTCGGCCGGTCTGGGACTGGGCTCGGGCCCCACCAAGACGGCGCAGGCCGACCCCGGAGACACCGTCCTGCCGATCGGCTCGAGCCAGTTGGTGCAGAGCGAGGACCTGGTCTCGATCGAGGTCCCACTGGACACCGCGAAGGTGATTCTGAACCGCAACGACGACTTCTCCTCCTGCCTCGGTGAGGGCAACCCGTGGACCGCCGTCCTGCAGGGCGCCGACAAGCCGGTCACGGTCTCCTGGACGAGCCGGCGCAACGCCAACCAGGGCCTGACCGAGTCGATCGCCCAGGCGAAGACGCCGGCCGAGGCCAGGAGCTACGCCAAGACGCTGGTCGCGGAGGCGATCGGCGGGTGCCAGGGCAGCAAGTCGGACTGGGACTTCCACTACGGCAAGACCACGTCCTCGCCCGTCGGCACCGGTACCGCGACCTGGGCGCTGTCCTACACCGGCGACTCCAAGCGCGCGGACGGCGGCGTGATCGTCTTCTCGAAGGGCAACAACTTCGGCATCATGCACGTCACCGGCACCTGGGCACCGGCCGGCCAGACGATGGAGTCGCTGGCGAAGGTGGCCGTCGGCCGGCTCGCCTAAGTCGTCGGAAACGACGAGTGGCAAGGAGTTGATCTCCTTGCCACTACTAACTTATAGCAGCACAGGGGGCTTGTCGCAAGGCCCGGTTCGTGGTGCAGAATCCTCCACCGAAGCCGCAACCGACACGTGGGGGAAGTAGCGAATGCTTGACAGTGGCAACAATGTGGCGGCGTCCGGCTCTGTGCTGGATTTCCAGCAGATCGACCGGACGCAGGTCGCGCTGGTGGGCGGCAAAGGCGCGAACCTGGGCGAGCTCGCGCGGCTGGAAGGTGTCGACGTACCGGCTGGGTACTGCGTGACGACGGAGGCCTTCCGCCGGGTGCTGGCCGGGGCGCCGTCGATCGACGAGCGACTCGATCAACTGGCGCGTCTGGCCCCGGACGACCGGGACGCGATCCGGGCGCTCAGCGCCGAGGTCCGCGAGAGCATCGAGAAGATCGCCATCCCTGACGAGGTGGCGGCGGCGATCACCCGGCCGCTCGCGCGGATCGGCGAGGACATCGCGTACGCCGTCCGGTCGAGCGCGACGGCCGAGGACCTGCCGACCGCCTCGTTCGCCGGCCAGCAGGACACGTACCTGAACGTCGTGGGGCCGACGGCCGTGCTCGCGCACGTCAGCCGTTGCTGGGCCTCACTCTTCACCGAGCGCGCCGTGACGTATCGGCTGCGGAACGGCTTCGACCATCGGAAGGTCCAGATGGCCGTCGTCGTCCAGCGGATGGTGTCGTCGGAGGTCGCCGGCATCATGTTCACTGCCGACCCGGTCACCTCGAACCGCAAGATCACCACGGTGGAGGCGAGCTTCGGCCTGGGCGAGGCGCTGGTCTCCGGTCTGGTCAACGCGGACGTCTACAAGGTGCGCGACGGCGAGGTCGTGGACAAGACGATCGGCAGCAAGCAGTTGGCTATTCTGGCGTCGCCGGACGGCGGGACGCGGGAACAGGTGATCGAGCCCGGTTTGCGGGATCGGCCGGCGCTGACCGATGCGCAGGTGCTCCGGCTCGCGCGGTTGGGCCGGGAGATCGAGGCGTACTTCGGCCGGCCGCAGGACATCGAGTGGTGCCTGGTCGACGACGGTTTCCAGATCGTGCAGAGCCGCCCGATCACGACGTTGTTCCCCGCTCCGGAGATCGGGGACGAAGGCAACCATGTCTATGTCTCGGTCGGTCACCAGCAGATGATGACGGATCCGATGAAGCCACTGGGGCTGTCCGTGTGGCGGTTGACGTCACCGGCGCCGATGACCGAGGCCGGCGGCAGACTGTTCGTCGACGCCACCAAGATGTTGTCCGCGCCGGCCAGCCGCGCCGGACTGGTGGAGGCGCTGGGCAAGTCCGATCCGCTGATCGGGGACGCGTTGCGAACCGTCCTCGACCGCGACGACTTCGTCCCGTTGCTCCCGGACGAGGGTTCTGCCTGGACGCCGCCGGGCAGCGGCTCGGACTCGATCGACACCGATCCGGCCATCGTCACCCAGCTGGTCGCGGACATCCAGGCGTCCATTGCCGCCTCCCGGCAAGAGCTCCAGGCGAAGTCCGGCCCGGAGGTCTTCGACTTCATCGTTGCCGACATCAAGCAAATGTGGGCCTCGTCATCAGATTCTGGTCCGCGAAGCCTGCAGGTGGTGATGGCGGGGATGGAGGCCTCGTGGTGGCTCAACGACCACCTGCTCGAGTGGCTGGGCGAGAAGAACGCGGCGGACACGCTGACCCAGTCCGTCCCGCACAACGTCACCTCGGAGATGGGCCTGGCGCTGCTCGACGTGGCGGACGCGATCCGCCCGTATCCCGCGGTGGTGGCCTTTCTCGAAAACGCCGACGACTCCTTGGACGGGCTGACCGAGGTCGAGGGTGGCCGCGAAGCGCTGGCAGCCATCGACGTCTTTCTCGCCAAGTACGGCATGCGCTGCGTCGGCGAGATCGACATCACCAGGCCGCGCTGGAGCGAGCGCCCCACCACGCTGGTCCCGCTGCTCCTGGGCAACGTCCGGAACTTTGAGCCGGGCGCCGCGGAGCGCCGTTTCGAGCAGGGCCGGCAGGAGGCGCTGAGGAAGGAACAGGACGTCCTGACCCGGCTACGAGCCTTGCCGGAAGGCGAGCAAAAGGCCGAAGAGACCAAGCGGATGATCGACCGGGCCCGGACCTTCGCCGGGTACCGCGAGTATCCGAAGTACGCGATGATCAGCCGGTACTTCGTGTACAAGCAGGCCTTGCTGGGAGAAGCCGAGCGCCTCGTCAGCGCCGGTGTGCTCCGGGAGAGCGACGATGTCTTCTATCTCCGGTTCGAGGAGTTCCGCGAGGCGGTGCGCACGAAGGAGGTCGACTGCGGGCTCATCCAGGAGCGGAAGGACGCCTTCGCGTCCTACGCAGCGCTCACGCCGCCGCGCGTGCTCACCTCGGACGGCGAGTCCGTCACCGGGACGTATCGGCGCGATGACCTTCCGGCCGACGCGCTGGTGGGCCTGCCCGTTTCGGCCGGGACCATCGAAGGGCGAGCCCGCGTCATCCTCGACCTGGCCGAGGCCGACATCGAACCGGGCGACATCCTGGTCACCGCCTACACGGACCCCAGTTGGTCGCCCTTGTTCGTCGCGATCGCAGGCCTGGTCACGGAGGTCGGCGGCCAGATGACCCACGGCGCCGTGGTCGCCCGCGAGTACGGCCTGCCGGCCGTCGTCGGCGTAGAACACGCCACCCACCTGATCCAGGACGGCCAGCACATCCGCGTCAACGGAACAGACGGCTACATTGAGATCCTCTGACTGCCCACCGAAGTGAAGGGCTACTGATGGACAGCACGCGCAAGGTCATACTCGTTGGCCTCGACGGAGGTCCGGAAAGCCAGGTCGCGTTGCGCTGGGCGATCCAGGCGGCCGAGGCGCGCGACTGCGCCGTACGGGTGGTGTACGCCTACCTGGACCAGACGACGCAGTGGCCGGCGACCGGCGCCGAGGGCTACCTCCCGCCGTCGCCGGTGGACCGGTACCAGGCCGAGCTCGATGCGGCGGTCGATGTTGTCCGTGATCGGCTCGGCTACGAGAACGGCTCCGGCTGGCTGGCCCGCAACACCGGGGCGAACGCTCTCCTGACCGAGGCGCCGGGCGCTGAGCTGGTGGTCGTCGGGTCGCCGGAGCACGGCAAGCTAGGTTCTGCTCTGCTTGGCTCGACCGCGACGGCCGTGACGTCGAAGGCGCCGTGTCCGGTGGTGGTCGTGCGCGGTACGGCGACGCAGGGGCCCGTGCTGGTCGGCACCGATGGGTCCGCCGACTCCGAGGCCGCGGTGCTGTTCGGGTTCGAGGAGGCCGCGCGATCAGGCAGCGCTCTGGAAGTCATCTACTGCTGGCAGCCGCAGAATCGCCACGACGCACCGATCGACGGTGCCGAGGAGCTGTTGCGGAACTGGCTGGCCGAGAGCCTGGCGCCGTACCGGAAGAAGTTCCCCGAGGTGGGGGTCCGGGCCGAGGTGATAGCCGGCCGCGCGGCCGTCGTACTGGCAGAACGCAGTGGTGGCGGTTCGCTGCTGGTGGTCGGGTCTCGCGGACGCGGCGGCGTCGCCGGCCTGCTGCTCGGGTCGGTCAGTCAGAGCCTGCTCCAGCACTCGAACTGCCCGGTGGCCGTCGTCCGTCCGACCTGACCCTTCAGCGGCGCATTCTCGGGTCGTGGGAGGGGTCCGGGTACATCGGAGGGCAACCGTCGGTGATCGCCTGGGGGCGGAGCTCGTAGTGCCAGGGCTCGTTGGCGTAAATCTGGCAGAGGCCGTACCGCGCGCCGTTCTCGGACAGCCACGCGGTGGCGTCGGCCCGCCCGATGTCGACCGCGTTCCCGGACACGTGCGGAGAGGTCTCCGGGGTGGCGACCCAGCGGGCAGCCTCCTTCTCCGAGCCGTACTTCGCCACCGCGTCACGCAACAGCTTCTGCTGGTACTCCGGGGAGCGCCATCCGCTGTTGACGTAGAACTTCACCCCGTCGTCAGCAGCGTCCGTCGCGGCCCGGCGCAGAGCCTTGAGCAACTCGGGCTCGAGGTTCGCGACGCCGGGGTACCGGTCGTCGTAGACGGTGACCTGGCCGGGGAGGGAGCCGCCCTTCTCGGCCGGGGTCAGGCCGTGGTCGCTGCGAAGGACCTCGCCGACCGAGAACACCGAGGTCTGGTGGACGATTCCGGCTACGGCGGCCGTGATCACCAGCAGACCGAGGGTCCGGCGCGTCATTGTTCGAGCTGTTGGCGTGTGCTTCATGCTGCCCAGTCAAGGCAGTGTGATGTTGTCGGATCGTATGGGCTTTTCGATATACGGACGATATGTTCCGCCTCGTAGCATGTGGCCATGCGTGTGTTGGTCGTAGAAGACGAGCCCTTGATGGCCGAGGCGATCCGTGACGGGTTGCGGCTGGAGGCGATCGCGGCCGACCTGGCCGGCGACGGGGACACCGCGCTGGAGCTGCTCAGCATCAACTCCTACGACATCGCCGTGCTCGACCGGGACGTGCCCGGGCCGTCCGGTGACGAGATCGCCAAGAGCATCGTTGCCTCCGGCACCGGCATGCCGATCCTGATGCTCACCGCCGCGGACCGGCTCGACGACAAGGCGTCGGGGTTCGAGCTCGGCGCCGACGACTACCTGACCAAGCCGTTCGAACTGCAGGAGCTGGTGCTCAGGCTCCGGGCCCTCGACCGCAGGCGCAGCCTCAACCGGCCGCCGGTGCGGGAGATCGCCGGGCTGCGGCTGGACCCGTTCCGCCGGGAGGTCTACCGGGACGGCCGCTATGTCGCGCTGACCCGCAAGCAGTTCGCAGTACTGGAGGTTCTCGTCGCCGCCGAGGGCGGCGTGGTGAGCGCCGAAGAGCTGCTGGAACGGGCCTGGGACGAGAACGCCGACCCCTTCACCAACGCGGTGCGCATCACCGTTTCGGCGCTGCGCAAACGGCTCGGAGAGCCCTGGATCATCGCCACCGTGCTCGGTGTCGGCTACCGCATCGACACAGGCTCCGGCGCCGGAGACGGGGATCGTGGCTAGGGAGCCCGGCTGGAGCGTCCGGCTCAAACTGACACTGAGCTACGCCGGCGTGATCATGATCTCCGGTGCCGTACTGCTGCTGGCAGTGTGGGTCTTCCTTCTGCGCTACGTCCCTGACGTGGGCATCAGAGGTCAGCCCGCCAACGGCCGCCTGATGCCGAACTTCCCCGACCGCAGCGATCTGGTGGTCGCGTTCCTGCCGAGGGTGGGCGTCATGCTGGCGGCGTTGCTGGTGTTCGGCCTGGTGGGCGGATGGCTGCTGGCCGGCAGCATGCTCGCGCCGCTGACCCGGATCACCCACGCCACCCGGCTGGCCGCGAACGGATCGCTGTCCCACCGGATCCTGCTGGAGGGCCGCAACGACGAGTTCCGCGAACTCGCCGACTCCTTCGACACCATGCTCGCGCAACTCGAGGCCCATGATGCCGAACAGAAGAGATTCGCGGCCAACGCCTCGCACGAACTGCGCACGCCGCTGGCGATCACGCAGACCCTGCTGGAGGTGGCCCGCAACGATCCGGGCCGCGACACCAAGGACCTCGTCGACCGCCTCCACTACGTCAACACCCGCGCGATCGACCTCACCGAGGCTTTGCTGCTGCTCAGCCGGGCCAACCAGCGCGCCTTCACCCGGGAGGACGTCGACCTGTCGCTGGCGGCGGAGGAGGCCACCGAAACCCTGCTTCCGCTCGCTGAGAAGCACGGTGTCACCCTCGAAACCTCCGGCGACCGGGCCCTCACCGTGGGCTCGCACGCGCTCTTGTTGCAGCTGACGACGAACCTCGTGCACAACGCGATCGTCCACAACCTGCCGGCAGACGGCACTGTCTGGGTCAGGACCAGCGCCCGATCCGGGTTCGTGGTGCTCGAGGTCGAGAACACCGGCCAGAAGCTGTCCCCGCAGGTGGTCTCGACCCTCACCGAGCCCTTTCAGCGCGGTACCCAACGCGTCCGCACCGACCACGCCGGAGTCGGCCTCGGCCTGGCGATCGTCAAGAGCATCGCCCAGGCCCACGACGGAACCGTCACGCTCTCTCCCCGTCCGGGTGGGGGCCTCCGGATCAAGGTCCGACTGCCCGCCGGGGGTTGATCGCGGCGAGCACATGCCGGGCGAGGACGACGTCCGCATCGAGCGCGCCGGTCGCCGACGCCCGGGCCGACATCGCCGCGATCCGGCCGGGATCGGTGAGGATTGGGAGCAGGGTCGTCTCGATCCAGGCGGTGTCGAGGTCGGCGTTGTCGACGAGCAGCGCGCCACCCGCCGCGACGACCGGCTCGGCGTTCAGCCGCTGCTCACCGCCGCGCAACGGCAGCGGGACGTACGCAGCAGGCAGACCGACAGCGCTGAGCTCCGCGCACGTCATCGCCCCCGAGCGGCAGATCACGAAGTCAGCCGCGGCATAGGCGTACTGCATCTCGTCGACGTAGGGCAGCACAACGTAGGGCGGTTCACCGGCCGGTACTTCGATCGCGTGCTGCGGCCCGGTGATGTGCAGCACCTGTACGCCGTACGCCCGCAACGTCCCAGCCGCGCCGACCACCGCGGTGTTGATCGTGCGTGCTCCCTGCGAACCACCCGTGACCAGCAGGACCGGCCCCTCGGGCCTCAGGCCGAACCGCTGCCGAGCGGCCCCGCGCAGCGCGGGCCGGTTGAGCCCACTGATCGCCGGTCGCAGCGGGATGCCGATGGCGGTGGCATGAGCAAGCCGGACGCTGGGGGAAGCGGTGTACACATGCGTTGTCATCCGCGCGGCCAGCCGGTTCGCCACTCCCGGCCGCGCGTTCGCCTCGTGGACGACGATCGGCAGACCCCGCCTGTGGGCGGCGAGGTAGGCCGGCGCGGCCACATAGCCGCCGAAGCCCACTACTACGTCGGCCTGTACACGATCGAGGACTTCGCCCGCCGCCAGCACCGAGTCGCGCAACTTGCCCGGCGTGCGCAGCAGCTCCCGGTTCAGTTTGCGCTGCAGCGGTACCGGCGGGATGAGTTCGAGGGGATAGCCGCGCGCCGGGATGAGCGTGGTGTCCAGGCCGCGGACGGTGCCGAGGGCAACAACCTCGGCAGTGGGCTCCAGCCGGCGCAGAGCGTCGGCGAAGTTCATCATGGGCTCGATGTGCCCGGCCGAATGGCCACCGGCGACAACGACGCGGGGGCCGGTCACTCCGTGCCCTCGATGGGGAAGTCGAAGTACGTGTCCGGGTAGGGCTCATCGGTGAGGGAGTAGTGCCACCACTCGCTGTCGTACCGGCGGAAGCCGCAGTCCTCCATGATCGAACAGAGCAGCTGACGGTTCTGTGCCTCGGCCGGCGTGATGCCTTCCGCGCCGTGATGGGAGATCGCGTCCATCAGGTCATGACCACCACCCATGGCGGCGAGTTCACCGGTGGGCAGGTGATAGAGCGTCAGGTCGACGGCACTGCCCCGGGTGTGGCCCGACTTGGCGGACACATAGCCGCGACCGACCATCTCGCCGCGGTCGATGTTCGGATAGTGGCGCTGTTTCGTCGCGCCGTCCTCCGGCTGTGTCGACCAGCGCAGGAAACAGTCGACCGCACGTTGCGGCCGGTAGCCGTCCCAGATGAGCAGACCCATGCCGACCGATTCGGCCTTCCCCTGCGCGCTTTCCAGCGCCGCGCACAGGGCCGTCGTACCGACGATGCGGTTGGTCAGGTAGCCGTCCACCGGGCGGCCGGTGAAGTTGTCCCAGCCGGCGTACTTCGCATCCCAGCGGATGCCGGGGACGACTTCGTCGACGAAGACGAAGCCGGCTTTCACTGGATCTTCCCCGTCACCGCCAGCGAGACCACCCGGTCGAGGACTTCGGTCAGCGACAGGCCGGCGGCCGCCATCATCCTCGGATAGCGGCTGTAGGAGGTCAGGCCGGGCAGGGTGTTGACCTCGTTGAGGATCACCTTGCCGTCGTCGGTGAGGAACAGGTCCACCCGGGCCAGTCCCCGGCAGCCCAGCGCGCGATAGACCACCTTCGCGGTCTCCTGGACGAGCGAGCGCGACGTCGCCGAGATGTCGGCGGGCACGACGATCGTCGAGTTCTCCGACCCGCTCTCGGGGTTGTCCTCCAGATGGATCTTGAAGAAGCCGTGGGTCAGCGAGATCTGGTCCACCTCACCCGCGATCAGGTGCTGCTCGTTGCCGAGGATGGCGCAGCCGATCTCGCTGGCGGTCACGGCCTCCTCGATCAGGATCTTCGCGTCGTACTGGCGGGCGGTCTCCACCGCGGCCGGCAACTCTGCTTCCGAGGAGACCTTGCTGACTCCGAACGACGATCCCGAGCGGGCCGGCTTCACGAACACGGGATAGTTCAGCCGGCCGGCATCGATCTTCTCGTCCGGGGTGAACGTCCAGAAGGTGGGAGTGGCGACGCCCGCACTCCTGGCGACCAGGTAGGTGAGGGACTTGTCCATGGACAGGGCCGAGCTCTGGATGTCGCAGCCGACGTACGGGATGCCGGAGAGTTCCAGCAGCCCCTGGATCGCGCCGTCCTCGCCTTGTCTGCCGTGCAGGACGGACAAGACCGCGTCGAGCCGGATCTCTTCGTAGCCTCCCTGCTCCAGCACGAGCAGGCCGTGGGCGTTGCGGTCCGGGGACAGCACGGCCGGCCGGCAGGTGCCCTCTTCCCAGTTCCCGCCGGGGCCGTCGCAGAGTTTCCAGGCACCGCTCTTGGTGATGCCGAGATAGAACGGCTCGAACACGTCGGTGTCGAGACTCTTCGCGACCTCCCGGGCGGACTTGACGGAGACGTCGTGTTCCTCGGAGCTGCCCCCGAAGATGATGCCGAGCTTCATATCCATTGCTGCTTTCTGCGTTCGAACCTCAGGCAGTTGGCCAGAGAGTTCTCGACGGTGTCGGTCAGGGCGCGGTCGGTGTAGTAGGCGGTGTGCGGGCTGATGATCACGTTCGGCAGTTCCTGCAGCCGCACCAGCGACTTGTTCTCGAGGGGTTCGTCCCGGCAGTCGGCGTAGAAGATTCCTTCCTCGCCTTCGAGCACGTCCAGCGCGGCCCCGCCGAGCCGGCCGCTCTCCAAGGCAGGAACCACGGCCTCGGTGTCCAGCAGTGCGCCCCGGCCGGTGTTGACGACGAACGCGCCCGGTTTCATCCGCTCGATCCGCTGGGCGCTCAGCAGGTGGTGCGTCTCCGGGGTCAGCGGAGTGTGCAGCGTGACGAGGTCGCTCAGCTGGAGCAGCTCGTCGAGCGGGACATAGTCGGCAGCGGTGGCCGGGTGGTTGTCGTAGGCAAGCACTTGGCAGCCGAAGCCTCGCAACCTGTCGATCACCGCCGCGCCGATGCGTCCGGTTCCGACCACTCCGACGGTCAGGTCGCGCAGTTCCTTCCCGCGGACGTCGTTCAGCCGGTAGTCGTGAACATCCGTCCGGCGAATGATCGACTTCGCCTGCCGGACCACCATCAGCATCAGCATGAGCGTGTAGTCGGCCACGCCGTCGGGGGAGTACGGGACGTTCTCGACCTGAAGACCGACGCTCTCCGCGTAGCCGACGTCGAGGTGGTTGTAGCCGATGCTCCGGGTGGAGATGTACTGCACGCCGGCCTGGCTCAGCGCCCGCAAGGTGCAGTTGCTGATCTGGGTCTTGTGACCGACGCTGATGCAGCGGCTCCCGATGGCCAGCGCCGCGGTGGCTTCGGACACGGGTTCCTCGGTGATGGCCGGTACTACGCCGTACCGGAGGGCGAGCTCCCGGAACAGGGCCGCCTCGTCCGGTTCGCAGCTGTAGACGGTGACTCTTGTCGTCAGCAGCGCCGAGCTGCACCAGGACGCCAGCGATCCGGCGCCGGGGGCCGCCGTTGGTACTGGTTCGCTGAAGATCATGCCGCTCAGTCAAGCCACCACGGTGTATCGCCCGCGTATCGAAATCTCCATACACAGCAGGAACATCGCACCCGCTTGAGTGGACAGCGTGACCCTCACTCTCTGCCTCATCGCCCTCGCCGTACTGTTCGTCGCCCGGGTCCTGCACATCTACAGCCGCCAGCGTCGCGACCGCATGTAGAGGTCGAAGGCCCGGTACGTGATCGGTCGCAGCGGGAGGTCCCACTCGCCGGCGTACCGCACTGCTCGGCCGCCGGTGCCGACCTTGAACTGGATCAGCCCGACGTGGGGGTCGTCCGCGTCCAGGGTGGGCGTGATGCCGCGCAGGTCGTAGACGTCGCACCCGGCCGCCAGCGAGTCGCGGATCATCGCCCACTGGCAGGCGTTGGAACCGCGCACCTCGCGCTTCTCGGTGGAGCTGGCGCCGTACGCGTACCACGCGTGGCCGCCGACGCGGATCAGGATGGTGGCGGCGACCAGGTCACCCTGGTGGCGCGCCAGATAGAGCTTGATCCGCTCGGGATCCTCGGCACTCATCGCCGCGAACATGGTCTCGAAGTACCGCAGCGGCCGCGGCGTGAAATGGTCGCGCTCGGCGGTGTGCACGTAGAGATCGTGGAACGCCTTCAGCTCCGCACTGGTCCCGAGCTCGACCTCGACGCCCTCCTTGGCGGCCTTCTTGATGTTGCGGCGCCAGTGCTGGTTCATGCCCTTGAGCAGGTCGTCCTCGGTCCGGCCGGCCAGGGGAATCTCGAACTTGTACTGCGGATGCCCGGTCCCGAAGCCGCTCTCCGGGCTTTGCGGCAGCCACCCGGCAGCGCTGAGCTGGAGGTGGACGCCGGAGCCGACCGGATGGGCCTGCCGGCTCGGCAGGTCGGTGAGTCGCTCGATGCCCGGGTCGGCGATGCCCTCCTTGACCTGGGCGGCGCTCCAGGTGTGCGTGTGCACCGGTGGTCCGAGCCGGATCGCGAACGCGCCGTGTTCCTTGAGGTACGTCGCCAGCGGGTCGAGCCACCCGTCGATCTCGCCACTCCAGTCGATGGCCGGGCCCTCGGCAAGGTAGGCCAGGGTGTAGCGCTCGAGCCGCGGTACTGGGCGGTGCAGCACGAGGCCGGCTCCGACCAGCCGTCGGCCGTGGTACCAGCCGAGGGACTCGCTGCGCCATTCGGTCTTGACGTGAGCCCACGCTGGGGTCTGCAGGAAACTGACCGACGGCAGCGTCTGGATGAACGCCAAATGCTCGGAGACGCTGATCGGTTGGACGGTCAGGGAGGGCATGCCTCCAGTCAACGCAGCCTGATGTTGTCAGGGTGTATGCCGGTTTGAATACGCCGACGATATGCGGTGAGGTGCCAGGCGATCGTGTAGAGAAGCAAGGCGACCGCGAAGGCGGCGCCTGCGCGCTTGGCTGCGCCGGTCAAGACGCCTTCGGCAATCTCGGCCCACGACGCTGTCACGGCTCTGTAGCTGTCGTAGTCATCGCGAGCGAGGGCTGCGGCGCCTAGGAGCGGGGCCGCGATCAGTGCGGCTACCACCAGCCGTCGCGTTTTGGTACCGAGGTGGTGGGCTCCGTTGGCTCGAAGCTGATCGCGCCGCTGCCAGAGGTACCAGCCGATGACGGCTAGGCCGAAGGCTGTGCTGGCGTACTGGAGCAGGCGGGACGGGAGGAAGTCGGCGTCAGTGAAAGCGTCCCAGAGGATGTGGGTGCCGACACCGATGAGGGCGGACAGCAGGAGCCAGCCGTAGTACTGAGCTCTGGTTGGTCGGGTGGGTTGGGGGAGGGCCAGGCCGGGTGGGAGCAGGGCGGTGATGGGGGCGCGCATCAGGCAGTAGACGGCCACCAGCGCGGCGGCGTACAGGAGGTCGATCGGGAGGCCGGTGAGCGAGTGGGTATGGGTGGCGTTGAGGAGTGGGCCGTACCAGTCGCCGGCGTGCGTTGAGGTGATGCCGGCCGCGGTGAGGTAGTACGGGACGTCGGGGGCCATGGAGCCGGCGACGAGGGCCGCGGGGACGAAGGGGCGGCGGAACAACGGCAGGACCACCGCGGGGTGAGCCAGGGTGAAAGGCATCTCGGTGGTCTTCTCTCGTCGCGGATAGTACGTGACGAAGAATACTCACTTCAGCGGACTATTGCTAACCGAGCAAGCCGTGAGTCAAGGCGTGGGCGAGGAAGAGCGGCGAGGCTGCGGTGATGGCGGCCAGGCCGCGCAGATCTGACAGGCGTGAGTGAAGGGCTAGGGCGACACCAGTCAGGATGGCGGTGAGCAGCGGCCAGACGCCGTAGTCAGTGCTGACGACGAAATTGCGGGTCTGGACGAGGGCGACCGGGAACCACGCGACGGCGGCCATGGCTCCGGCGACTGCCGACAGGTGCCGGTTGCCACGGCGGTCTGGAGGAGCGGCGAGTACGACGGCTGCGGTGAGGACTGCCGCGATCGGCTCCAGCGGGCCTTCGGCGTACCGGCCAGGGGTGACGGTCCAGAGGGCGGCGTAACCGAGCAGGCCGGCGACGGCTGCGAGCGTGCCTGCGGTGGTCCGCTTGAGCAAGGCGGTGATTGCTCCGACGCACATCAGCGCCAGGGACAGCACCTGCAGCGCTTGGGGGCCGTCCGTCGTTGCCAGGTGGCTCCAGGTCGAGCCGGGGGAGATGGCGACTCCGGCGTACCAGCTCATCAATTGGATCCCGCCGTACGCCGCGGTGACTCCTAGGGCGAGCGGGGCGGCGAGGGCGAAGAAGCGGCCGCCGGGTGAGGCGGAGTCGAGGCCGAGGCGTACCCGGAGAGCGTGGGCGAGGAGGTCGGCGTCTGCGCGGAGCCGGGCGGTGCGGGGGAGATCCAGCGTCAGCTCACGATGGACGTCGAGAATCTCTTCTCCATAGGCGGCTCGATAGGCCGCCGGGTAGATGCGGAGAAGGTGGGAGCCGCCCGGGTCTCGGCTCACGTGGCGGTCGCGGTCCCGGCGGCCAGGCGGCGGCGGACTTCGCGGGCGGTGGCGGCCAGTCGCTCCGCCTCCGCTTCCAGCCGCTCGCGGCCGGTGGGGGTGAGGGCGAAGATCCGGCGGGCGCGGCCGGACACGACCTCCTCGCGTTCGACCTTGATCAGTCCCTCCGCCAGCAACCGGTCCAGAGCGCCGTACAAGGCTCCGGTCTTCGTCACCACCCGGCCGTCGGTGATGGTCTTGACCTCCTGCGCGATCGCGTAGCCGTGCCGCGGTTCGTTCGCGAGCGCGGTCAGCAACAGCAGCGCCAGCTCCTGCATCCCTCGATCGGTCATGCGAACAGACTATTCCGTCGAACGGACCACCGGACCGGGGGTGGCAGAGACGACGGGATTGCCCGATTCTTGCGGGATGGAGAACGAGGAACGGCTGTGGTTCCTGGACTGGTTGCGGGTGCTGGCCGTGGTCGGGGTGTTCCTGTTCCACACCTTGCGGCCGTTCGACGACGGCGACTGGCACGTGAAGAACGCCGAGGTCAGTGAGCCGATCTCGATCATGATCGCGTTCTTCGGGCTGTGGGGGCTGGCGTTCTTCTTCCTGATCTCCGGGGCGAGCGCGTGGCTGGCGTTGCGATGGCGGACCGGTCGGGAGTTCGTCCGAGAGCGGTTGCTCAGACTGCTCGTCCCGTTCGTCATCGCGTACGTCCTGCTGTCGCCGCCGCAGTACTACCTCGAGGAGCACCACAAGGGCCGCTCCGACGGGTCCTTCCTGGAGGACGCGAGAGCGTTCTTCAGCGACCTGAGTGGTGATGCGCCGCTGTGGTTGCGCGACACGTACCACCTCTGGTTTCTCGTGTACCTGTTGCAGTTCGCCCTGCTCGGGCTGCCGATCTTCCTGTGGCTGCGCGGTCCCGCGGGCCGTCGCCTGGTCGACTGGATCGCGGCGCGCTGCGTTCGACGCGGGAGCATCCTGCTGCTCGCCGTACCCCTCCTGCCGGTGCACCTCCTGCTCTACGGCGCACCTGGTCCCGAGCACGGCTGGGGCGAGTTGGTCTTCTTCTTCGACTTCTTCGTCGTCGGTTTCCTGGTCCTGTCCGACAACCGCCTGATCGCAGCCGTACGCCGCGACGCCGTCCCCGGACTGGCCTTAGGCCCCGGGGCCTTCGTGCTAGGCGTGGCCACCGGCATCATCGACTTCCTCGAAGTGTGGTGGGAGGACCCAAGCTACTCGTGGCCGTACGTCTACTACTCCACACTCATCACCCTGGCCGTCTGGGGCTGGCTGGTCGCCGTACTGGCGCTCGGCCTCCGCCTACCAGCGTTCCAACGCCCGAT
The DNA here is from genome assembly GCF_050943845.1 of Kribbella sp. CA-294648. NCBI lineage: Bacteria > Bacillati > Actinomycetota > Actinomycetes > Propionibacteriales > Kribbellaceae > Kribbella > Kribbella sp. CA-294648. The sequence goes on along the minus strand of NZ_CP191981.1, from coordinate 5,598,385 downwards.
GCCCGCGCCGATCGCTCGAGCAGCAATGCCGTTCTTCCTCATCCACCAGCCGGTGATCCTCCTGATCGCGTACTACGTGGTCGACTGGAACGCGAGCATCCTGACGAAGTACGCCGTACTGATGCCAACAGCCCTCGTGTCAACCACAGCCCTAGCTTTCTTTCTCTCCGCCCTCCCCGGCATCTCAACCGTCCTCGGCGTCAAAGGCAAGTATTTTGTTGCCAGTGGCAAGTAGATGTCGCGCGGCCAGAGGAGCCGGGGGCTGCTCCTCTGGGCGATCGCGGCGACGTGCCAGGCTCCGGTCAGCTCGCTGCTGCGAGGGCCGGCGCCAGTTCAGGGGTACGGCGGAGCATCTGGAGTGCCCGCATCCGCATCGGGCCGATGCTGCCGATCGGCAGGTTCAGCATCTCCGCGATCTCCGTGTACGACGGGCAGCTGTCGGACATCAGCAACCGGATCAGGCGCTGATAGCGTCCGGGCAGCCGGCGCAACGCCTGCTCGGTGGTCGGTTCGTACTCACCGTCGACCGGGTAGACGTCGACCACGGCCGTGCGCTGGCCGTCGCTGTGCTCGGCCGTCGGGTCGGCGTACAGCAGGTACCGCTTCCTGCTGAGGGCCAGTCGCAGGCCCTCTCGCCGGGCGGTGGCGGCCAGCCAGGCGGGAAGGCATTCGGGGTCGCGGATCTGGCGACCGTGCTGCCACAGCCGCAGCCAGGTGAGCTGCGCGACGTCGCCGGCGTCGCTGTGGCTGAGGCCTACGCCACGAGCCGCGTGGAGCAGCAGGTGACCGTAGCGTCCCTCCAGCTCCTTCCAGGCTGACCAGTCGGAGGCCAAAGCCCGGCCGAGAAGCACCTCGAGGGTGGGTCCGGAATCGTGCTGATGGCGATTCCGCTCGGGCGTCCGTTCAGTTTTGCGTGGCGAGATCGTCGACACGTTCCACGTCCTTTCGCTGATCCTCGCAGACCGGCGACAACACGGGAGCAAAAAGGCACAGGTGTGAACTGCGCACGTCGGTGGACGTCCGCAGCTAGCTCGCAAGGGCGTGCGGGCTGGGTGAAACCTCACTCGGCAAAACCTCTGGAGCGACCTGTGCCTCACGCTGCCCCGGTCGTCGTCAGTGCTGCCTTCGGCCGCTATTCGATCACCGGCGGCGTCACCTGGACGTAGTCGTGGCGTCACCGAATGACGGGTGCCGCGTCACCGCTGGCATACGTATCACCAGTGGGTAGTTGCCCGGTCGCGCTACGTTCCCGAATGCCCGGTCCGAGCAGCCGCAACAGCGGTGCGGCCATCATCGTGGTGATCAGAGCCATCATCACCATCACCGTGAACGCGCTCTGATTGATGATGCCGACACTCAGACCTGCGGACAGTACGACAATCTCGGTGATGCCCCGGGCGTTCATCAGAACGCCGAGACCGAGCGCTGAGCGGCCGGGGAGTCCAGCACCCCGAGCCACCGGTACGGCGCCCAGGAACTTGCCCAGGACCGCGGCAACCAACAGCAGGCCACCGGCTGCGAGCACCTGAGGATGCGACACGGCCGCAGTGACATCGGTGCGCAGCCCGATCGAGGCGAAGAAGACCGGCACCAGCAGAGCGCGGTTCAGCCCACCGAGCTGGTCCGCCACCTGTCGGACCGGCAGGCTGTCCTTCGGCAGCACGATGCCGGCCAGGAAGCCACCGAAGATCGCGTGCACGCCGATCGCGTCGGTCGCCGCGGCGAGACCGAGGATCAGGCCCAGTACGAGCAGTACCAGGATCGGGGTGGGCAGCGAACCGGCGTACCGGTCGGCGAGCAGGCGGAGGAGCGGCTTGAGGACCAGCACGGTGGCAGCGCCGAGCAGGATGGTCAGGACGAGCGCCACGAGGGCGTCAGCGGGATCCGCGGACCGGATCATCGCCAGCACGATCGCGAGCGCACACCAGGCCAGTACGTCGGCGACGGCGGCACACAACATCGCCAGCGAGCCGAGCCGGCTGCCGAGCAGGCCACAGTCCTGGACGATCCGGGCCAGTACCGGGAAGGCGGTGATGCTGAGCGCCGTACCGATGAAGATTGCGAACGGCAACCGGTCGACACCCTGGCCGGCCAGGGTCGTGTACAGCGGAAGGGCAACGACCACCCCGAGAGCGAACGGGACGGCCATGATCGCGAGACTGGCCCCGGCGATCGCCCCGCGGTCGCGGCCGACCCCGTCGCGGCCGAAGTCGGTCCCCACGGTGAACATGAAGACCGCCAACCCCGCTTGCGCCAGCAGGTTCAGGTTGGGCAGCACCTCGGTGGGCACGATCGCGTTGAACAGCCAGGGGGCCAGCGCTCCGATCACAGACGGTCCGAGCACCAGGCCGGCGATGATCTCCCCGACCACCGGCGGCTGACCGATCAGCCGGGCGAGCCGGCCGAAGACGGTGGCCAGTGCGCAGACCACCGCGACCGCGATCAGCAGCCGCCACATCAGTGCCGCCGGTGTCGGTCCGGCTTCCGGCGCGGCAGCGGCGGCTGTCGCGGGGTGCCCGGGATTCAGCCAGCCGGCGCCGTACGCGATGCCGAGGAGGGCGACCGCGCCGGCGACGAGAGCGCCGGCGACGGCCAGTCCGCGACCGGGTTTGGGCAGCAAGGAACCATCGGTTGCAGACATGGGGAATGTCTCCTCAGTTAGCTGTGCAAAGCCCCATCAGCAGACAGGGGTACGGCGGCAAGGTGACCGTTGGTGGCCCGGTGGGTCCCGTTGACCCTCGTTCCGGCGCGCCGGGTGAGCAGGTCCTGCGCGATGTCACCGGCCCGGTTGCCGAGCACGCTGAGCAGCGAGTCGGCGATGCCGTGCGTTGCCTCGTTGACCCCTTGCAGGTAACACGCCGCGTCCGACTGTTCGTTCAGCTCCAGCCGGTACCGCCGGCTGACCTCGATCCGGTCCAGTCCGATGGCCGCGGCCAGATCGCGCACCATGGCAGGCATCTCGCGGACGAACCCGGTGCCCAGCAGCACCAGGTCGCGGCGCAGCTCGGTCACCTCGTCGGTCCGCCGGTCGGTGAGCTCGAGGACGATCTCGTCGCCTTCCTCCCGCGCACCGGTGATGTCGGTCATCGTCACCAGCCGCCGCCGGTCCACACCGGCCAGCTTGTCCAGATACATGCTGGTGTAGAGCTCCTGCAGCAGGTCGGTCTCCACCCCGGAGTAGTTGGTCAGGTGCATCTCCCTCAGGATCTGCTCCCGGCCTTCCGGCCGCGCCTCGAAGACCTTGTCGATGTACGACGGGTAGTACAGCTCGTTGGTGAACTTGTTCGTGTCGTACGCGCGCAGCCCGATCGACCGCATCACCCAGCTCACGTCGCCGGCCGGCAGGTCGGTCTGCAGGGCGCGGAACATCTCGGCCGCGCTCTGCGCCGCACCGACCACAGCTATCCGGTGCGCTCCGGCCTTGTCCAGCTCGGAAACCCGGTACCGGTACTGCGTGCTGTGGATCAAACGCTCGGCTGGAAGTCCCGCCAGTGTCGGCGGCACATATGGGTCACGACCGGCCCCGATGACCAGGTACTTGCTGGAGATCGTGGTGCCGTCGGCAAGTTTGGTCAGCCAGCCGGTCAGCGTGCCGGCCGCGTCGCGGACCGGTGCGATCGACGTACATTCGCAGCCCAGCTGCAGCTGCACCTTGCGCAGCGACTGGGCGACCCAGCTGAGATAGCCGGAGATCTCCACCCGGTACGGCGTGAAGCTGCCCATGTTGATGAAGTCGTCGAGCCGGCCGACGCTGCGCAGGTAGTTGAGGAAGGTGAACTCGCTGCGGGGGTTCCGCAGCGTCACCAGGTCCTTGGCGAAGGCCACCTGGCTTTTCGTCCAGGGCAGCAGGAGACCGCGTTGCCACTCGATCGAGTGCCCCCGCTCGATCACCAAAGTGTTCTCGGCCAGGCCGTCGACTCCGAGCTCCTCGATCGCGACGGCGAGGGCCAGGTTGGCCGGCCCTCCGCCGATGGCGAGCAACTCGACCTCACGGTTTGTCATGCGTGCTCCCCTTTGTTCACACGGTCTCGGCTCACCATGGCCGTCCGGAATACTCGGTCTCGTTCAGGGCGTCGTACTTCAGTTCGACCAGATCCACCGCGGCGGACAGCCGGTCGGCACAGGTGGCGGGATCGTCCGCGGTGCAGATGACGTAGGCGTGCCGGCCGATATGAGCCCGCGGTGGCAGCCGGACCGTGGCGCCGGTGGCAACCATCGGGTGCGCCTCGAGCAGGCCGGGACTCGCGCCCGGCGCGGGCACGGTGATCTCCACCACCCGGCAGTCCTCGGGCGGATAGCAGAACCGGATGCCCACACAGGTCCGGTGATCGGCCGCCAGGGCCGGCCGGAGGCCTTCGGCGACCTCGACCAGGACCGTCCCGGGATCGATGCCAGTAGCAAGTTTCCCGACGTACGGGATCAGGTCGCCGCCGAGCCGGCCGTTGATCTCGATCACCACTGGGCCGCGCGCACTGAACCGGACCTCGGTGTGGGTGATCCCGTACGGCGCACCGATCGCGGCGTGGGCGGCCCGGAGCAGCTCGCGCAACTCCGGATCGGTCAGCAGCGGATCGTTGCCGTCGACCAGATGGCCGATCTCCTCGAAGTACGGGGCCGGGCCGAGTTGCTTGTGGGCGATGCAGAACGGCAGGTACTCGCCGGCCACCACCGCGCCGTCGATGCTGATCTCGGGGCCGTCGACAAGTTCTTCGATCAGCGCACCGCCGTGGTACTCCACCGGACCGTTGCGGCTTGAACCATCTGCTCGGTTGAACGCGTCGGCGATCCCGTCCGGTCCGTCGACCAGCGCGACGCCGATGCTGGCGGCCATTCCCCGCGGCTTCACCACCACCGGATAGCCGATTTCCGCTGCCGCGGCGGCAGCCTCCTCGGCCGTCGTCACCACCGCGAAGCGCGGCTGTGGAAGACCGGCATCGGTGAGCGCTTGCCGCGTTCGGGCCTTGTTGCGGCAGCCCTCCGCGCCCTCGGGCGTCAACCCGGGGAGCCCGAGTTTGTCGGCCACCAAGGCCGTGATGATCACTGACGGCTCGTCGTAGGTGATGACTCCGCGGACCTGATGCGCTTGGGCAACGGATTCCGCAGCCGCGAGCAAAGCCTTGTGATCAAGGACCAAACCATCTCCCGGCAGTGGCAGCACCACGGTGCTGCCGGCCAGGTAGGGCTGTTGCCAGCCGGCCGGTTCGTCGTCGATCAGCCACAGCGGCCGGCGTTTGGCGGCGCCCTCCATCAGGTATTCGCGGTACGGCTGGAAGCCGCTACCGAACTGCAACACGACACCGTCGATGTTGTCGTCGTCCACGCGTTTGCCTCCCGGGTCAGCACTACCGAACGAGAGGAGCCGACCTGTCACGGGTGATACAACGTGTGCCGCCGGAATTGACAGATACCCGCCTGCCCCAATGCCTTGCTTGTGATTAGTTGACGCCTCAGACTTCACGGCAGGTAATGCGGAGGTCACTGGAAGGGGAGATCGACGATGCCCAGGCCGGGAGGCGATTCCGCCCAAAGCTCTCGCGGTAACGGAGTGTCGGCAAGTCATCACCAGAAGTGGGAATTCATGCCTGTGGGGGAGCATATGCAGTTCGAAACTGTTGCAGCGGAGCGTCCTGACCAGGACGCCGAGCCGACGGAAAGTCAGGAAGCGGCCAAACTCCGGCTGCTCGACGGCTTCCGGGTCATCGTCGACCAGCAGACGCTGTCCATTCCGCTCAGCGCGCGGCGGGTAGTTGCCTACGTCGCGCTCCGCGGCCGCTCCAGCAGGGCAGAGGTGGCCGGCACGCTGTGGCCGGAGGTCTCGGACTCGAAAGCCCAAGCGTGCCTGCGAACGGCCTTGTGGCGGCTGCGCCAGCTGAGCAAGTACCCGTTGGTCACCGGAGACGAGACGCTGCGCCTGGACGAGTCGCTCGACGTCGACGTCAGCCGTCTCGTCACTGCCATTCGCCGAGTCATCAACGAAGGCGAGTGTGGTGCCGACCAGGGTCTGTTGCCGACGCTGGCCACGATGGGCGAGCTGCTACCGGGCTGGTACGACGACTGGGTGCTGCTGGGCCGGGAACGCCTTCGCCAGTTGCAGTTGCACGCACTCGAGCTGACCGCTCAGGCGTTGACCTGCGAGGGCCGGTACGCCGAGGCGATCGAGGCCGCGATGGCCGCGGTACGGCTGGAGCCGTTGCGGGAGAGCGCGACCAGAGTGCTGATCGAGGTGCACCTGGCCGAGGACAACGTGGTCGAGGCGATCCGGCGGCTCGAGTTCTTCCGCAAGAGCCTGGCCTCCGAGCTCGGGGTCGAGCCGACCGAGGAGCTGGTCCAGCTGGTCCGCAGCCGGCAGACCGTCTCGCACGCGCGGCGCGATCTGCCCGAGATGCTCGGCCGCAACCGGCATCTGGCCTAGCCCACAGCGGTGGGTCCTGCGTCCGAAACCCCTCGGACGCAGGCCCTCCGGACGATCACAGCCAAGCACATCAGAGCACAGGCGGGCTCCAGACGTCGTCCTGGTCGAGTGCTTCGACGTGGTACTTGCCGAGAGCACTGACGAGGAGCTGGAGTTCGAGGGCGAGGCACTCGACGAGGTTGGTCAGGCCGTGCTCGGGATCGGTGTCCACCGCGATCAGCGCGGCCCGGCCCAGACCGGCCGCGTTCGCGCCGAGGGCCAGGCACTTGGCGACCCGCGCGCCTTCCCACATCCGGCCTGACACCAGCAGGCAGGACGGAGCCGGCGTCGGGGTTGGTGCGGCTCGTTTGTTGCCGATGCGGCGCAAGCACTCGCCGAGTGGCAGACCGACCTGGTCGAGGAACGCGCGCGGGGCCCAGCCGGTACCGGCTTCCGCGCCATCGACCGTCACGGCATCCGCACCGGCTTCCCAGGCGACCTCCGCCGCGGCCGCGACATCACGCGCGGGCGGCAACTTCACCCAGATGCGAGCTCGCGGATAGTTGTTGCGCATCAGCCGGATCTGCTGTCGCAGGATCTCCTCGGTGAAGGTGCCGGGGCTGCTGCTGCGCAGTACGCGGCCGTCGCCGGCGATGGGGTCGATCAGGTACGCGTCCGCGAGTCGCTCGGCGGCGGCAGCGCCCATCAACGTCATCCCGCCGAGCCCTGGCTTGGCGCCCTGGCCCACCTTCAGCTCGAACGCGAGTCGCCCGGACTGCAACAGGGGCAAGGCATTCGGGTCGCTGTAGACCAGGTTCCACACCTCGGCGTCGGCGTCCTCGGTGCTCTGCTGGACGACGACACCGCCGTACCCGTCGAGGGCCTCGGCCTGGTAGGCGCTGATCCGGCCGAGCAGGGAGCGTTCGGCGTCGGCTTCGAGCCGGCCGTAGCTGTTCATCGGCATCACGTTCTCGCCGACGACCATCGGGATGCCCAGCCGCCCGGCCTGCCGGCTGGCCGCGATCCCGAGGGCGACACTGGCCGCCTCGGTCGAGCCGAAAGCCGAGACGTACAAGGGCAAAGCGGACCGGAACCCACCGATCCGGGTCTCCAGTACGACGTCCCGGTACACCGGCTCGCGGGCCAGTTCGACGAGCTGGGCCAGCCGCTGCGGGACGAAAACCGGTGGCACCAGCCGCAACCGGTCGATCAGGCAGGACGGATCCGTACCGCTGGTGTCGGCGCCGAACAGCGAGTGCCCGTACTGGTCCGCGGGCGGAAACGCATCGGCAGCACCGGCTCGGGCCCGGCTTCGGACAGCTGCCTCGGGAAACGACTCGGCGCGCAGGGTGCTCTCCTTCGATCGGCCTTTGCCCACCAGAGGCTGTGGCCGACCCCCGAAAATACGAACCCGCCGGTCCGCCCTCCGGACGGCCGTATCACTGACCGTCACGCCGTCCCTCCCACTGGTACTGGGGAGGCCTACTTTCTTCAGCCCTGGGGGGCAGACCATGAATTCCGCACGCGCGCTCACACTCCTGACGGCCTTCACGTTAGGCGTCAGCTCAGTTCCACTGTCCGCAGCCGGTGCCACCGCCACCGCCAGTCCGTGCCGCTTGCCGGGAGGTGTCCTGCCGTCCGCCGCACTGGATGCTCGGTCCGTGCAGGAGTGCGGCGCCATCGGCAGGCTGATGGATGCCGGTGACGGCGTTGCCCTTCCAGTACAGGCACCTGGGGGCAGCGTCACCATGGACCTGTTGTTTCCCGATGGTGCCCGCACCTACTCGCTGACCACGGACGAGCAAGGCCGGGTGACCACCACGAAGCATCCGGCGCCGGAGCAGTTCCAGGACCTGCCGGGTCCCGGGGCGTGCGAACGCGACAGCTATCAACTACGTCCGTACAAATGGGACAAACCCTGGCTGTTCCGTACGACGAAGGGCACCGCGCTCGCCACCAACCGACAGTCCGACTTCGACGCAGCGGCTCGACGCTCCACCGCCAACATGACCCAAGGACGCAACACCTGCGGCATGAGCGGCCGGACCCATGCGAGAGGAGCCTTCATCGGCCACACCGCCAGGCAGGGCAACTTCGTGTACGCCGACGGCCAGACCACGTGCGGCGACTCCGACGGCCACAACGTCATCGACACCGGCGACCTACCGGGCGACTTCCTCGAGGCGACTCTGGCTTGGACCTGCACCTGGGCCGAGACTCGCCACGGTGTCACGCGAGCGGTCTCGGCCGACATCCGGATGAACGACGCCGACTACAACTGGACCTACCGGCCGGGTGACGATCCCGCCTGCGACCCGGCGTTTCCGCCGGACCAGCAGCGCTGGCGCTACGACGTGGAATCCGTTCTGACCCACGAGATCGGCCATGTGTACGGGCTGGTGAACCTCAGCGCCCCCGAGGACCTCAACCAGACGATGTACCCCGGCATCAGACGCTGCAGCGGCCACATGCGCACCCTCGGTCGCGGCGACGTCCTCGGCATGCAAGCGCTTTATGGACGTCGCTGAGCTCGCGGCCCGGCCAGCCGGCGGTAGAGGAGGGCGGCTGCGGTGACGAGCAGGGCCCAGATCAGGTACGGGCCTGCCATCAGGAGGAGGACCACCACGGCGCCCTGCGCTACCAGGGCAGCACGGCGGGCCTTGGTGCCTCGGGGGAGGAGCTTGACGGCTGCGGCGACACCGACGGCGTACACGGTGACGAAGAGGCCGGTGGTGAGGAGTACAAGGGGAGACGGGCCGATGCCGGCCGCCATCACGATCAGGGCGGTGGTGATCGACATGCTGCAGAGCAGTGCGAGGCTGCGGCGCGGTATCTCGCCGGCGGCGCTGCCCTGGGCCAGCCACGCAGGCAGGGAGCCGTCGCGGGCCAAGGCGGCGCCCAGCTTGGAGGCGCCCGCGTAATACGCGTTCATGGCGCCGAAGCTGAGTAGGAGTGCGGCAACGGCGGCCAGGATGCGGGAGTTGCCGCCGAGACCGATGGCCAGAAGGTCGCCTAGTGGCGCACCGGTCTCGGCGGCGCCCTCCCCGAGAACCGTGATGGTGGCGAAGGCGACGCTGAGGTAGAGCACGCCGACCACGACGACCGCGATGGCAGTAGCTCGCGGTACGTCGCGGGCCGGGTTGCGGAACTCAGCAGTCAAGTGCGTGACGGCCTCCCAGCCGACGAAGCTCCACACCAGCAGTGCTGCGGCTGGGCCGATCGCCTGCCAGCCATGCGGCGCGAACGGCTGCAGGTTGCCCAGGTCCGCATGCGGCAGCGACAGCGCGACTGCTCCGACCAGGAAGACAGTGAGCAAGGCTGCCAGGGCAATCTGCACCCTGCCGGTCACCTGGATCCCGAAGGCGTTCGTGGCCGGTACTGCTACCAGCAGGACCATCATGGTCGCGAGCACCGTCGTCTGACCGCCGCCTACACCGGCCTCGACGTAACTACCGGCCCAGAGCGCGGCTGCTGGACCACCGACGGGTACGGACAGGTAGAAGCACCACCCGACGACTGCGGCCGCCTTGTCCCCGAACGCCAGCCGCGCGTACGTCGCAACGCCACCAGCGTCCGGGTAGCGCGCACCCAGCGCAGCGAACGTTGCTGCCAGGGGAGCGGACACCAGCGCGAGACCGATCCAGGCAAGCAACGACGCCGGGCCCGCTACGTCGGCAGCGAGGGCGGGCAGGGCTATCACGCCGGTGGCCAGCACGGCCCCGACGTACAGGGCCGTGCCCTGGCCGAGGCTGAGGCGGCCGGCCGGCTGGGTGGTTGCGTCCGTCATGCCGGACATCTTCGCGCCCAGGTGGGCCTCACGGCGAGGCGATCCCCGGGACCTTGGGGAAGGCGCTGGCCTGCCAGACCGAGTCGAGCCCGGCGACGTACCGGGTGAACCGTTCCAGGCCGAGCCCGAAACCGGCGCTGGGCGGGACGCCGTCGCGCAGCATCTGCAGGTACCACGCGTACTTCGCCGGGTTCTCGGCCGTCTCGCGCATCCGCGACACGATGGTGGCGTAGTCCTGCTCACGCTCGCTGCCGCTGCACAGTTCGCCGTACCCCTCGGCGGCGATCAGGTCGAAGTTGCGCAGCATGCCCGGCTGGTCGAGGCTTTCCTTGTCGTAGAAGCCGCGCGAGCCCTTCGGGTAGTCGGTGACGAAGAACGGCCGGTCCACCTGCTGCGACAGCTTCGCCTCGCCGACCCAGTCGATCTCCGCGTCCGGGCTCTGGTCGTGGTCGATCGCCTGCAGGTCTGCCACCGCGGTCGCGTGCGTCCGACGGCCGAAGGCGCCGGTCAGCACCTCGGCCAGCGCACCGGCGTCCCGGCCGACGGCTTGCAGCTCGGCGGGCAGGTCGCTCAGGACCCGCTCGACAACGTGCTTGACCAGGTCCTCGGCCAGCGCGATCGCGTCGTCGCGGCCGGCGTGGGCCATCTCGATGTCGATCTGGTGGAACTCGGCCAGGTGCCGGCTGGTCGACGCGGTCTCCAGCGGCTCTAGCCGGATGTTCGGGGCGATGAAGAAGATCTTGTCGAACGACGTCAGCGCGGCCTGCTTGTAGAGGATCGCACTCGTCATCAGCTTGTACCGGAAACCGTAGTAGTCCACGTCGACCTGCTTCGCGCCGCGGGCGCCCGGGTCGGTGACCGGGCCGATGATCGGCGGCAGCAGCTCGGTGAATCCCCGGCCGGCCAGGAACGTGCGGGTCGCGGCCAGCATCTTGTTCTGAATCACCAGCACCGAGCGGGTGACCGGCGAGGTCAGGTGCTCACGCGGACTGGCGGGCAGCCGGGCTTCGGCCTGGGCTGGGGGGATCCGGGTCTCGGTCATCTGCTGTGCTCCCTGTGAGTTCGTCCGGCCGGGGCGCGGCCCGGTATTCCTGCTCGAGACTGGCGTTGTCGAACTTGCGCTCCATGTACGACAGCGAGGTGAGCAGCCCCGCGGCGGTCAGCTTGGTCGCCTCGGTCGCGCCGACCACCTCGCGGATCGGCATCGACCCGATGGCCGACCACTGCAGCCGTCCGGAGCTGTCCAGATGACTGCGGGTCCGGCCCGCGTTGTCCGGGTGCAGGCAGTACGGCACGTCGAGGTATCCGCGGCGGAACGCGCTGACGAGGGCCGCGCCGACGTCGGGGTCGAGGCTGACGACCGCCTCGATCAAGGCGCTCGCCTCGGCGTGGATCCCGGTGTCGAGGACATCGCCGATGATCCTGGTGCAGCGATCGGCGGCGGCCGCGGCGGTCTCCAGCGCGGCGACGTTCTCGGCGAAGGTGGGGATCCGGTAGCCCTCGGCAACCGTCTTCACGATCAGCCTCGCCGAAGCCGTCCGGACCGCCAGCCGGGCCGCCTCTTCGAGCAGCCGGGAGGCTCCGTCCGGCGTCCGTGGGTAGACACCCATGTAGGTGTAGATGACGACGTGCCAGTCGATGTCGGGCAGCCACTGGGTGGCCAGGCGGCGCATCGCCAGTACTGCCTCGGCATCCTGGTCCGGGTCGGTCTGCTGCGCATAGCTCAGCGACACGCTCCGAATGCCGTGCTGGCGGAAGAACATGCACTCCAGCACGCTCAACGCGACCAGCAGTCCGGGCGGGCAGAGCTGGCCCATCATGCAGCCGCCGAAGCTTTCGATGTGCGGCTCGACCCCTGTACTGCGTACGCCGGCCAGCAGTTCGCAGCTGCGAGCCCAGTTGGGGATCGACTCGGTCAGCGGCACCCGGCTGTAGGGCAGGCAGTACGAGACAGGCCCGCCCTCCGTCGCGTGCAGGCCCGCGTCGATCAGTGCGGCGATGATCGACTCCGGCAGCGGCGACCCGTGCCTGATCTGGACCGGAAAGTCGGGACCGACCACACCGTCCAGCACGCCACGCGTGGTCGCCGCGTCGTGCGCGACGATGGGGTAGCCGTTCAGCTCGACTCCGGCCGCGAGCGAGGCTCGGGCGCTGGCGTCGTCCCCGGTACGGGTGTAGCTGTCGAGCGTGATGGTGCCGACCGTGGTCGCTGCCGAGGCCTTGGTGAGCAGCAGGCCCGCGCGCATCGCATCGGCATCACTGACCCCCATCCGCGGCTGGACGACGAGCTTGCCGGCCGCGTGGGCGCGCGCGACGAAGTCACCGAACGAGCCGGTGGAGGCGAGGCTCACGCGCCGTACCCCGGGTCCGCGACGGCGCCCACCGGGCCTGCTGGAGCGGCGCCAATTGCGAGCCGGCCGACGAACGACTGGAAGGCGGTCAGCCCGGTGCCGTCGTCGAAGACCGCATCGAACCCCGCGGCCATCAGCTCGGCCTGGCTGAACTCCGAACCAGGTCCGGCGATGCCGAGCTTGCCGCCGATCACGGTCGGGATGCGAGTCAGTTCCGGGTGGCCCCGGAACTGGCCGATCACCCGCAGACCGTCGTGAAAACCATGTCCGTTGACCGTGCTGACCACCACCAGGTCGGGGCGCAGCCGCAGGCTCTCGGTGACCAGCAGCTCGTCCGGAACGCAGGCCCCGAGGTTGTGCACCCGATGGCCGAGCTCTTCCAGTACCAGCTGCAGGAACACCAGGTTCCAGGTGTGCGAGTCCGACGAGACGCTGGTCAGCAGGACGGTCAGATCGCCGTCCCCGACGGCTCTGCCGGCAGGGACGGCGGCGACGTGATCCATGACAAGCAGAGGACTTCTCATCCTTGCCCTGATACACGCGACAGGTCTGCCGGTTCGACGATCTCGTCGAGCTGGGAGACACCGGTGGCTGCCTGGGGTCCGTACCGCTCCCAGCGTTCGTGCAGCCGGATCTGCCCACCGGGCAGCACTTCGGGCGTGCTCTCGCAATGGCCGGCCAGCAACGTGCCGTCGGCAAGCACCATCGTGTAGGTGAACTCGAGGGTGCCGTCCGGATGGCACAGGCCGCTCAGCGACCCACGCCGTACCCGGCCGCCGCTGAAGTCGGCCCACAGGAGGTCACCGTGCTGCCGGTACGCCGCGACGGGTCCATCGCCGTCGGCGTGCGCGGCATCACGGAACCTCCTGCCGTTGTAGTCGATCACTGGGCCCTCTGGTCATGCAGTTCGAGCGTGCAGCACTTCACCCCGCCGCCGGCCCGCAGCAGCTCCGAGACGTCCATCCCGATCGGCTCGAAACCCGCGTTGCGCAACTGGGCGGTCAGGTTGGCCGCACCTTCCGGCATCAGCACGTGCTCGCCGTCCGAGACCGCGTTCAGGCCGAAGGCCTCGGCGTCCTCGGCGGTGGCGATGATGGCGTCCGGGAAGAGCTCACGCAGGATCGCCTGGCTGCCAGGGGTGAAGGCGTCCGGGTAGTACATGATCGTGCGCTCGTCCAGTGCCGCCAGCGCCGTGTCCAGGTGGTAGAACTTGTCGTTCACCAAGGTCAGGCCGATCACCGCGCGGCCGAAGTACTCCTCGGTCTCGACGTGCGCGCGGCGGTCGGTACGGAAGCCGTTGCCGGCCAGCAACCAGGGTCCGGCGGCCAGGTAGTCGCCTTCGCCTTCGTTCTGCCGGGTCGCTTGCTGGACGGAGAGTCCACGGGCGGCGAACCAGTCCAGGTAGCCCGCCGACTCCGCGACCCGCTCGGGGAACCGGAACCGGGCGACCAGCGCGCGGTCGCCGTACACGGTGGCGCCGTTGGCGGCGAAAACCATGTCCGGCAGCCCGGGCAGTGGCGGGATCAGGTCGACCGTGTGGCCGAGGTCGACCAGCTGGTCGTGGATCCGTTGCCACTGGGACATCGCGATCGACTGGTCGGTCGGTTTGCCCGGATCCATCCACGGGTTGATCGAGTAGGTGACGTCGAAGTGGGTCGGCGGGCACATCAGGTAGTGGCGGACGGTACTCCGCCGCGCGACCACGCCGGACGGGTGGCCGGCCGTGGCCGTCGAGGTGCCGAGCTCGGTGATGAGGTCCATGCCGACAAGAGCGCGCCAGGGGCCCGATCAGATACCTGGGCGGGGGAGTGTATTTCCGCAGCCGCCCGGAGGTCTCTGTCCGAGCAGGAGCCGTTCTGGCTTCGCCCAGCCCACCCCGGAGGTCCTGACATGGTTACCGGCTTGAGCCGAGCTGAACTCACGGCACAGTACTTGGACGAGATCAAACGGCGCGGGATCTCGGCCGGCGAACTCGTCAGCACGCAACCGGAGTCCGTCGGGCTGCAGTCCTTCTACGGCGGCCGTTGGCTGTCCCGGCCGCTGTTCCTCGGCGCCGAGGAGGCCGAGCAGCTGGCGGACGACATCCTCACCATGCACGCGGCGCTGATCAGCCTGCCCGACAAGGTGTACGGCGGCGACCTGGCCGCGTTCGGCAAGGCGGTCGGACTCACCGACGTCCAGATCTCCGCCGTACTGCGCAGTCGCGGGACGTCGGTCACCAAGCAGAGCCGCGCTGACCTGTACCTGGACGAGACCGGCTTCAAGCTGCTCGAGTTCAACATGGGCAGCGCGCTCGGTGGCATCGACCAGTCGGACATGGCCCGCGCCTTGCTGGACCAGCCGGTACTGGCGGAGTTCGCCGAGAAGCACCGGCTCGGGTACGTCGACACGATGCGCGAGCAGGTCAACAACATGCTGGTGGAGAGCGGGTTCGAGCGCGGGTCGCGGCCGGTGATGGGCACCGTCGACTGGCCGGCCAGCTACGAGACGCTCGAGCCGTACATGGAGCACTTCTCGGGCCGCCTGAACCAGATGGGGATCGAGAGCATCTACGGGCACATCGGCCAGCTCGAGGTGCGGGACGGCGGGGTCTGGCTGCACGGCCAGCGACTCGACATCATTCAGCGGTTGTTCATGCTGGAAGACCTCGAGGACCCGGACTCGCTGGCGCTGATGGAGCCGGTGCTGGACGCGGCGGCGCGTGGCGAGGTGAAGATCTTCACCCCGCTGGACTCGGAGATGTTCGCCAGCAAGAGCGCGCTGGCGATGCTGTCGGACGAGGCGAACCGCAAGTACTTCGACGAGCGGACGCTGACCGCTCTTGACCGGCTCCTGCCGTGGACGCGGATGGTCCGCTCCGAGCAGGTGACGCTGGAGGACGGCAGCCGGGTCGAGCTGATCGACTACGTGCTGAGCCACCAGGAAGAGCTGGTGCTCAAGCCGACGTCGCTGCACGGTGGCGAAGGGGTGCTGCTGGGGTGGCGGAAGGACACCAGCAAGGAGCTGTGGGAGGAGAAGGTCCGGGCGGCCGTCGATGGTGCCTGGGTCATTCAGCGGCGGATCCGGCCGGTGGTGGAGTACTTCCCGATGCCCGAGGGTGATCCGGTGCCGTGGCTGGTGAACTGGGGTGTGTTCACGGTCGTCAACGGGTTCGGCGGTGTGTTCGCGCGGGCGGCGACGGTGGAGTCGGATCTCGAGGTGATCCGACTCCACGGCGGCGCCTCGGTCGGCTGCTGCCTCCACGTCCTGCCGGAAGACTCCGATGCTCAACCCGGCCAGGCGATCCCGGTCAAGTAACAGCTGGAACAAGAGAAACGGTCCGGCCTCCCGGCCGGACCGTTTCACGTTGTAGAAGCAGTTGCTCAGGTGGCGGGTTCGGGAGTGGGACCGCCGGTGGAGGGCTCGGGGGTCTTGGCGGGAGCTTCGTCGGGGCGGCGCATGCCGATGCGGGCGCAGACTGCGGAGAGGACTGCTACGCCGGCTGCCCAGAGCCAGAAGGTCTGGCCGACGTGGGACCACGCCCAGACGCCGACTGCGGGGCCGACCGCGTTGCCGAGGCCGAAAACGGTCAGCATGGCGCCGGAGTACCGGCCGCGCAGGTGCGGCGGCGCGACCATGCCGGGATAGGCGAAGGTGGTCGGGGCGCCGATGATCTCCGACGCCGTCCAGATGATCGTGCCGACGATCAGCAGCGCCGGAATCAGCGCGATCGCGTAGACGCCGTACCCGACCGCGACCAGTCCGAAGCCGGCGATGGCGGTGATCCGCAGCGGCCACTTCTGCACGTACTTCGTCGCCGGCACCTCGCACACCGCCACGACGATGGCGTTGGCCGAGACGACGGCGCTGTACCACCACAAGCTGAGGCCCTCGTCCACGATCGCCAGCGGGAGTACCGCGATGTACTGCGTGTAGACGATGGTCACCAGGAACACGGCAGCCAGGTAGAAGTCGTAGCGCCAGTCGGACAGTACGGCGCGGTAGCCCTGCTTCTTCTCCGCGGCCCTCGCGGCAGCGGCCTCGGCCCGATCCTCCGGACTCGCCTTGCCGGGCAGGTACTTCCACGCGATCGCGCTGTAGAGCACGGCCGCGGCCGCCTCGGCGTAGAACAGCAGGCTGTACGAGATCGAGACCAGCGCCACACCCACGATCGGGGTGACCGCGGTACCCAGGTTGATCGCCAGCCGGTACATCGCCATCGTCATCACCAGCTGGCCGGGCTTGGTCAGCTCGGCCAGCATCGCCTGCGCGGCCGGCCGGTTCAGCTGACTGACCGTGCTGACGACCAGGATCGCGATCAGGATCAGCCAGTAGGTGTTGATGTACAGCAGCGAGACGATCAGCGCGGCCGAGCCGAGCATGCTGATCAGGGTCGCGGCACGCGCGCTCAGCCGGTCGGTCAGCCAGCCGCCGACGAACGAGCCGAGCACATGGCCGGCGCCGTAGACGCCCAGGGCGAAACCGGCCTGGCCGGCCGTGAAGCCCTGGTGCGTCATGAACAGCACCAGGAAGATCTGCAGGAAGGCGCCCAGCCGGTTGACGAACACACCGAACAGCAGGGCCTTCGACGTGAGCGACGTCTGGCGCCAGGTCGCGATCGCGCCCAGGCCGGCGCCCGGTTGTTCGGTCGATGCCGGTTCGCGGTCGACTTCTTCACTCATCGGTACTTCACCCCTTGGTTCCGGGCAGGCGGGAGGCTCCGGCGGTTTTGCCGGTGGACATTTGGTCCCGCACGCTACCGCGCGAAAGGCCGGACCGACAGGGTTTGAAGGCAACAAAACAAGGCGTATCAGGGCCCTTTCCCCGATGCCTCTTGTGAGGTGACGGCGAGACATCGCTCAGCGCATGTACGCCCCTGTCGTCATGCCCTGCAGGTAGGAGGATCGGACCATATGACCATCGAAATCCACCAGGGACTCGATCGAATCCCGGACGACTTCATGCAGAGGCCGTACGAGATCCTCGAGCCCTACCGGAAAGCCGGCCGCGTGCACCACGTGGTCTTCCCGCACGGAGCCGATGTCTGGCTCGTCACCCGGTACGCCGACGTACGGACGCTGCTGCAAGACCCGCGGGTGAGCAAGGACGGCACCCGGATGAACGAGATGTTCGCCCGTCACACCGGGACCTACGTCGAGACCGACAAGCCCGACGTCGGCTTCGACGACGAGCTGTCCCAGCACATGCTGAACACCGACGCGCCCCGGCACACCCGGCTGCGTTCCCTGGTCAGCAAGGCGTTCACGCTCAAGCGGATGGAGAACTTCCGCGACCGGATCGAGGAGCTGGTCGCGCAGTACCTGGACAAGCTGGAGGGTCGCGACGACGTCGACCTGGTCGGCGAGTTCGCCCAGCCGCTGCCGATCGTGATCATCTGCGACGTGCTCGGCATCCCGTTCGAGGACCGGGAACGGTTCCAGCAGTGGGCGGTCGAGCTGGTCGGCGCCGGGCACCCGCCGGAGGTGGTCGAGAACGCCTCGAAGAACGTGCAGGAGTACGGCCACGCGATCATCGAGATGAAGCGCAAGAACCCCGGTGACGACATGGTCAGCGCGATGATCGCCGGCAACCCGGACGGGGACCGGCTGACCGACGACGAACTCGTCGCGATGATCTTCCTCTATACCGTGGCCGGTCACATCACCTCGCAGCACACGCTGTCGAACGCGATCCTCAGCCTGCTCACCAACCCCGACGCGATGGAGCGGCTGCGCGGCGACCTGTCGATCATGTCGCACGCGATCGACGAGCTGATGCGGTACGACGGCGGCGTCGGCGTGGCCACCTTCCGGTTCTCCCTGGAGGACATCCCGATCGGCGACACCGTGGTGCCGGAGAACAGCATCCTGGCGCTGTCGATCCTGTCGGCGCACCGCGACGACGAGCAGTACCCGAACGCGAACAAGCTGGACCTGGACCGCCGTCCCAAGGGCGTTCTCGGCTTCGGCCACGGTCCGCACTTCTGCATCGGTCAGCCGCTGGCCAAGATGCAGACCAACATCGCGCTGACCCGGCTGCTGGAACGCTTCCCGGACCTGCGGATGACCGCGGACCCGAAGTTCCTGGAGTGGGAGCCCAGCACGCTGCTGCGCGGTATGCATCACCTGCCGGCCGCGACCACACCGCTGCCGAAGTCCTGAACCGACCCACCTTGTGCATCAGCTGAGCAGATCTGGCCCGCCAGAACGCTCAGGGCGTGCACAATGTCGGCGGTGAGAAACGAAAGCGCCGCCCCGGCCGATGAGGTTGGGGCGGCGCTTTCGTTGCCGGGGGAGCGGTGGGTCACTCCTCGACGTAGTACCAGTTCTCCGGGTTGATCAGGCCGTACGGGTTGACCGGCTCGACACCGTGCAGGTTCTTCGCGACCTCGAACATCCGGTTCGGGAAGCCGGGCGACCAGATCGTCGGGACCTGCTCGGCGATGTAGTCCTGGTACTCGTACAGCGCCTCGGGGTCGTCGCTGTGCACGGTCCGGTCGATCAGCTCGTCGGCCTTCGGGTCGGAGTAGTCGCCGAAGTTGCTGCCGCCGCCGGTGCGGAACAGCATCTCACCGGTCAGGTGGCCGTAGTACGACCAGCCGCCGTTCCAGGTGTTGATCTCCCACAACCGCTTGGCCGGCTGGTTCGGGGCGTGGTCCTCGGCCACCATCACCGAGCCGTAGACGGGCTCCAGCTTGAGCTCGATCCCGGCCTTGGCCGCGTCGTCGGCGAAGATCTTCAACAGGTTGAGCAGCGCGTCCTTGCCCTCGACGTACCGGATCGTGAAGGACATCCGGTCGCCGATCTCGACACCCTCGCCGGCGCAACCGGCGACCTCGCCAGGCTGCACGCAGCCGGCGGGCAAGGTGCTGGTGTCCCATCCGTGCGCCTGGAGCAGCGCGTTCGCGGCCTCGGGGTCGAACGGCATCGGGTCCTTGAGCTGCTTCGGCGACACGTGCGGGTTGGCCGGTGACGGCGGGATCGGGCCGTCCATCCGGTAGGCGTTGCCGTTGAAGACCTCCGCGATGATGCGGTCCTGGTCCAGGCACATCTGCAGCGCCTGCCGCACGTAGGTGTGCTTGTAGATCGCGGCCGCGGTGGAGTCGTTGTCGAAGTTGAACGGCATGTACCGGACCACGAACACGTCCTGCGGTACGACGCGGTACAGGTCCGCGAGCGGATCCGGACCCCCGTCGGTGACCTCCATCCCGGGCGGCAGGTAGCCGATCTGGATGCCGTCCTCGGCCTTCGGACCGGCCAGCAGGCGTTGGTACATCAGCTCGTCGGTGTCGTTCTGGACCTGCCGGAACTCGTCCAGCTGCGGCTTGTTCGGGCCGGAGTACAGCTCGTTCGGGACGAAGGTGACCATGCCGTCCATGGTGTAGCTCTTCAGCTTCCATGGGCCGTTGACGACGCTCCAGACCGGGCTGTCGGCCCAGCGGCCGCGGTGCAGGTTGGCCTCCTCGGTCCAGTCGCCGTTCTCCGAGACCAGGTAGTCGTAGACCGCCGGGATGTCGTCCTTGTCGAACGACGCGTGCGCCGGTCCGTCCGCGGTGCGGTCCCAGGCCTTCGGCATCGGGGTGATCAGCGACAGCTGGTTCATCTCCACCCAGGTCTTGGAGTACACCTGGTCGAAGGTGAACCGAACCTTGTCCTCGGCAACTTTCTCGTACGACGACAGGTTGTCCGGGAAGTAGCCGGGTACGTAGTACCCGAGCCGGTCGCCCTTCACCGCCATCATGTTCACCCAGAACATCACGTTGTCGGCGCAGATCGGTTCGCCGTTGGACCACTGCCAGGGCTTCAGCGTGACGGTGACGCTCAGCCCGTCGTCGCTCCACTCCGGCGGGCAGGCCAGGCTCAGGTCGGGGTCGACCTCGGGGGCGCCGTCGCGGCCGAGCCAGTACAGCGGGCGGAACATCAGGATCTGGAACTCGTACAGGTTGCGGATCCCGATCCGTTCCCGCGGCGTGAACGGGAAGATCGCGGCCGGCGGGAAGCCGGGGTTGCAGGCCCAGGTGACGACGCCACCCTTGACCGGCCGGCGGGCCTCGGACGGCTGGTCGGAATCCTGTGTGGTCAGCGTTGTGGACATCAGGTCACCTTTCTTCAACAGCTTGCGGTAGGTCGGCTCGTGGGTCGGTCAGGCGGTGGCCGGCAACGCCAGGCGGACGTCGATCTGTGCGGCGAACTCGTACGCCGTCTGGATCGCCTCCTCGAAGGTCGATCCGCTGGTGCACAGGAAGCCGAGGATGTTGTTGCCGTCGGGCGGACGCCGGACGACGTCACCCGGTTTGGCCGTGATCTTGAGGAAGAACACCCGGTCGTCGTCGGCCACTTCGGGCGGCACGGTGATCTGCTCGATCCGGCCGGGCCCACTGATCAGGCAAGTGCCGGCCAGGTGTACGCCGGTCGGGTGGTAGTGCCGGACTTCGGGCTTCACCCCAGCGGAGACGGCCATCAGAGCCCGGATCGGGCAGTAGCCGGTGCTCAGCCTCGCGAAGTAGTCCAGCCCGCCACCGCCCGGCCGTACCGCGATCTCCAGCATGTGCGGCTTGCCCTGGTGGAAACGAACTTCCGCGTGCATCACGCTGCGGCGCAGACCTTGCGCACGTGCCGCGGTGGCAACGACCTCGTGTACTGCGGCCAGCTGGTCGGCGTCGAGCGTGGTCGGTGCCTGGTGCGCGTCGTCGTCGAAGGTGTTGCCCTCGATCGTGATCCGGTCGACGATCGACCCGAGGTACACCTCGTCGTCCCAGGCGACCGCCTCGATCTGCATCTCCCGCCCGTCCAGGAACGACTCGACCAGCAGTCCGTACGGGCCGAGATCGATGCCCTCGGCCTCCATCCGGAACCACGACATCCTGGCCATCCCGGCAACCGCCTGCGGGAACCGGGTCCGCAGCTCGTCCGGGCTGTCGATCTTGAACACGAAGTTGCTCGCAGCACCTAACGTCGGCTTGAGAATGATCGGGTAGCCGAACTCGTCGGCCGCCGCCAGCGCCGCCGCCAGATCAGGCACCAGCCGGTACTGCGGTACCGGCGCGCCGCCGCGTTCCTGGGCCTCCCGCATCAGGAGTTTGTTTCTGCTGACCCTGGCCACGTCCAGTCCGACGCTGGGCAGTCCGAGCGCCTCGGCCACCGCGGCGACCGTGAGCACCCCGGACTCGGAGAAGGTGAGGACGCCGTGGAACCCTTCGACGGCATGCCACTCGCGAGCCGCGGCGATGATGTCGTCGATGTGCTTGGAGCCGGCGATCCGGTACCGATCGGCCGGCCAGTAGCCGGGTTCGCCGAGTCCGTTGAGCACGAACAGGGTGCCGCCGAACTCCTCGACCTGCTGGTAGCGGGACTGGTAGTAGCGTGCGTTCTGCACGGCCTCCAACGCGAGCAACTTCATTGTGACCAACACAGCATGACCTACTCCTCACCGACCGCGGCGAGCTGGCGCGGCCTGTCGATCGAGTCGAGACCGGTCGGGCGGGGTGACGCGCCCACAGCACGATCGGCGATCGCCTTGGCGATCTGGGGTGCGAACTTGAAGGACATCCCGCCGCAGGCCGCAAACGCCCAAACCGTTCCCGCGCCGTACGCCGCTAGCAGCGGCCCACCGCGAGTCCGTTCGGACAGGTAGAAGCCGTCGGTGGACCCGACCACCGCAGCGGGGTCAAAGCCCTGCAGCAGTTGGGAGAACACGTCGATGAGGTGTTGGCGGCACTGGTCGGGAGTGACCCGGTCGGTCATCGCCTCCACCGGGCGGCAGGCGCTCGCCGCGCTCAACCGCATCGGCGCATCCGACAGCGGCACCGTCGGCATGAACCAGGCGTCGGCGTCCGGACCGAGCCCCAGGACGGCAGGCATGTCGGACCAACTGCGCCGCCCGGTCGGCGGTCGGTACGAGAGAACGCTCTGCCGATACAGCGTCAGGTCGGACCCGACCTCACCCGCCAGCAGTTCACGAGACCACGGCCCGGTCGCCACCACGATCTTGTCCGCGGTCTGGGTGCCGCCGTCGGCGAACCGGATCACGCCAGTTCCGTCGACCTCGCACACCGCGACCGCTTGCCGATGCGGATGCAGCCGGACCCGAGGCTGCGCGCCCAGCCAGCGGGCCATGGCGACCAACGCATGATCGGCCAACACCACACCGGCTGTCGCTTCAAGCACGCCGGCAGACCCTTCAGGGAAGTGGACCTTCGGGTACCACTTGGCCAGGTCCAGTGGTGACAACGCCCAGGCCTTCGCGCCAGCGGCCGTGAGCACGGCAAGCTCAGCCGATGCATTCTCGGGCGACATCGCGGTCAGCGCACCGGTCGGGTGGTAGAAGCGCGTACCGACCAGACGTTCGACGTCCAGCCAGCCGTCGTGCGAGGCCGCGGCCGCGGTGGTCAGCGCCGGTTCACCACGGTGCAACGCGCGGACCACCCGCAGCCGGTCGTTCGACGTCGCCGACGGCGACGGGATCGGGCCGGCGTCGACGAGATCGACCTGTTCCACCCCAGCGGTCCGGACGCATTCGATCGCGGTGAGCAGCCCGATCACGCCACCGCCTACGACCGTGATCCGCATCGGGTGTCACCCACCCGCGGTGAGAACACCGTCGGCCGGGCTTGCAGCCAGCGACGGCGGAGCGAACGGCGTGATGTCAGCGACGTCGAACGATCCCGCGACGAGTAGCCCAGCGTCCGGCGTACCGTCGAAGACTCCGGATTCCTGAGCTGCGGCCACCAGGTCGATCAGCAGGGGAGAAGCCACTGCGAGGAGGGCTTTCACCTCGCAGAACAGGTCGCCCCACTCCTCGGGCTGCTCGGCCAGGCCGATGCCGTCGAGCGCGACCGCGCGGCGCCGGAGCCGGTCGATGTGCACCAGCACGGTGTCCGCCGAACGGTTCAGGTTGAACGTCGGCATCTCGTAGCTGAGGTCGAAGCGCTCGAGCATCTTGACGACCCGGCCCCGCGCGGTCGGCGAGACCGGCAGCTTGGAACTGTCGCCCGCGTTGGCAACTGCCTTGGCGAGCGAGCCGGCCAGCTGGTTCCACGGGCCGATCAGCCGTTCCTCGGCCATCTTGTCCAGCCCCGCGCGGCTGAAGGTCGACCGCTGGTACTCCGGGGCGGTCAGCGCCAGGTAGAGCCTGGCCACGTCGCGCGGTACCTCCTCCAGCAATGCCTGCGGGGTCAGCACATGGCCTTTGCTGGTCGAGAACTTCGAGCTCTCCAGCTCGTAGAACTCGTTGTTGATGATGGATTCGGGCCAGACGTACTTGTCGCCGTGCGCCATCAGCATCGCGATGTGCGGCAGGCAGAAGTAGTAGGCGTTGTCGAAGCCGAGGAAGTGCACGATCCGCAGGTTCTCCGATGTGCGCCACAGCTCACCGGGGACGGTGTCGCGGCCGAGGTTCCGGGCGGCGTACGAGGTGGTGAACATGCCGGCCGGGATGAGTTCGAGCCAGGCGTTGAGCACCTGCCCGGGCACCTCCGGGAACTGCGCGTCGATACCCCAGTTCAGTGGGAAGGTGATCGGCACGTCCTGCAACGGGCGGGCCAGCAGCTCGGCGATCATCTGCCGCACGTGCGGGCGCCGGTGCTCGGCCAGCGACTCGTGGTACTCCGTCAGCCGGTCGCGGTACTCCTCCAGCGGCAGCACCATGATGGTCGCCTCGCGATACGTCAGCTTGTCGCTGGGGTCGATCGTCGAGTGCGGGTTGATCAGCTGGTCGAAGTTGTTCGGGTGGCAGCAGGTCTCGCACAGGCCGCCGCGGCTCATCGTCAGGCAGACCGGGCACTCGCCCTCGATCAGGCCCTCCACCATGAACTCGCCGGTCCGCTCCAGA
This sequence comes from Kribbella sp. CA-294648, assembly GCF_050943845.1. Classification (NCBI taxonomy): domain Bacteria; kingdom Bacillati; phylum Actinomycetota; class Actinomycetes; order Propionibacteriales; family Kribbellaceae; genus Kribbella; species Kribbella sp. CA-294648. Next base: position 5,574,048 of record NZ_CP191981.1, on the reverse strand, counting down.
TACGGCAACCGGACCGTCTTGAGCTTGAAGACGCCGGCCGCATGCAGCGCGCCGAAGTACTGCAGCACCGTTGCTTTGTACGCCGAGTCGAACGGGCCGAACCCGTCGAAGGAGATGCCGATCGCCCGCAGGGCTTCCTGGATCTGCCCGGTCGAGCGCTTGCACAGCTCTTCCGGCGAGATCCCTTCCCTGGCAGCGGATGCGACCACGTAGGTCTGGCTGTCGTCGGTCTCGGTGGTGAAGATGACGTTGCGGCCGCGGGCCCGCTGGTAGCGCGCGTAGACGTCGCCGGCCAGGTACGGACCGGCGATGTGACCCAGGTGCATGCCGCCGTTGGGGGTCGGGTTCGGTCCCAGGACGAGGACGGGACGGTCGTCGTCGGAGGGCAGGACTCGGCTCATGCGTTCACTCCCGCTCGCTCGGCGTTCTCGATTTCTTCTGCGGTAGCAGCGTTTTCGGCTGCCTTGGCCGCTGCCTCGGTGGCCAGCGCCTCGGTCTCGGATCCCTCGTACTCGGCGAGGAAGCGCTTGGCCATCTCCGGGTCCCACCAGATGCTGGTGAAGACGAAGTCCTCGTCGTTGTGGTTGTGCACCCGGTGCAGCTGACCCGGCGTGAAGTAGCAGACGTCACCGGCCCGGAACGGCTGCCGTTCGCCGCCGCACTCCACCACGCACTCGCCGGAGACGGCGACGAAGATCTCCTGCTCGTGGTGGGTGTGCAGCTTGGAGACCGTGTTCGCCCGGCAGACGGCGTACGAGACCTCGAACGGCGCGTTCAGCACCGCCCACGGCATCAGCCGCTGGGTGTCGACGCTGTACTCGTGCACGAGGTTGTCCCGATCAAGCCGGGAGATGTGTACGACCATGGTTACCGTCCCGAAATCTGCTCGAAGGTGTTCGGACCGTTCTGGGTGTGCCGGGTCTCGATGACGGCCTTGTGCGGGTCGCCCTGCAGAATCAGGTCGATCACCGGCGTTCCGCCGCCGCCGGGCGTCTGCACCGACCGGCTGTAGAGCACCCGGAGCTGGCTCGGCTCGAGGCCGCTGATCCGCTCGAGCTCGGCGGCCAGGTCCGGATCGTTCGTCACCCCGGCCAGCAGGCTGTGGATCTCGGTGAGCCGGCCGGACAGCTCGGGGTGCTCGCGCTCGAGGAACTGCTCGAGGCCGGCGCCCTGCCCGGCGAAGGGGGAGTAGGTCATGCAGACCAGGTGGCTCTCGGTGAGTCCGAAGGTCTCCAGTGCGTACTCCTCGGCCAGCAGCCGCATCCGCTTCAACGCGTCCGGGGTGTCGTAGCGGGCCCGCATCAGCTCGATCAGGCTGGCCGGGATGTCCTTCTTGCGCATGAGGCCGAGCGCGAACTCGACGTACTCGGCCATGCCCTCGTCGTACGAGCGCTGGAACAACCGCTCGGCCTTCAGTCCACGCAGGTGCGCCATCAGGGCCGGGTTGGCACAGTCGGACTCGGTGAAGCTGAACGCCAGGTCGTCGAACTGGAAGCCGAGGAAACCGGTCAGCAACTCGAAGTGGTCACCGGCCGCGTAGTCGGTCTCGTCGTAGATCGAGAAGAACCGCAGGTGTTCCGGTACGGCGGTCCTGACCTGCCGCTCGGCGATCGCGGTGGTCGCGTCCGGGCCGAGGATGTCGGTGAAGTACGCACCCGAGATGTCGTCGAGCTGGCCGAGCACCTTGCCGAAACCGTTGTCGGTAGTGGCGTGCTCGCGCAGTGTGCCGGGGTCGGTGGCACGGATCTGGCGGGCCAGCCGGCCGACCCAGGCGGTGTACTGCCGCTGCTCCCGCGGGGAGTCGCCGGTGATGATGATGTCGGCGCCCTCGCCGTGCGCCGCGGCCACCCCGAAGGCGTTGAAAACACTGAGGTTGCAGGAGTTGCAGAACGTCGGGCGGCCGTCGGCGAAGGTGCGGTGACCGGTCATCAGGATGTCGAGCCGGTTGCGCCGGATCACATGCTCGCGTTGGGGCGAGTCGACGGAGAACTCCGAGACCTCGTCGCCGTCGACCAGCAGCAGCTCGCAGTCCGGGTCGCCGAACAGGCGCAGTGCGTGGTACTCGCGATCGATGTTCTCCATCACCGGGCGGGGCATGCCCGCGTGCCGGTTGGTCGCCACCCGCATCCGGAACGTGCGGCCGTACACCCGGTACAGGATCAGCTGCATCGTGCGGACGAAGGCCAGTGTGTACGAGCTGTCCTTGCCGCCGCCGTAGGCGACCAGGACGAGGTTGCGCTCCAGCTCCTCGCGATGCGGCAGCACCGCCTCGAGCCGGACGGTGCACCGCAGGGCCTCGGCCAGCACGCCCGGTGGCATTGCCGCCCGCAGACCTGCGAACGCCTGGTCACGGGCCCAGGTCACTTCGTCGTCTGAGGTCCGTTCGAGTTCGACCATTGCCATCCGGGCTCTCCTCGGGGTGCGCCGTTCTGCCACCCGTTAGAGCGTGCTGCCCGCCTTGCCTGATACAGCTTCGACCGATCCGGCAACCGCCGGGATCCGCTCGCGGTGGGCGATGATGTCGCGGCAGATCTCCTCGGCCCGCTGGGCCAGCACGCTGAGCAGGGTGTCGGAGATGCCGTGCGTCTGCTCGTTGACGCCTTGCAGGTAACAGGCCCCCGTGCTCTGGGTGCCTTGCGCGCCGAGATCCAGCCGGTACGCGCGGGAGACGTCGATCCGGTCGAGGTCCAGACTGCCGGCGATCTCGCGCACCAGTCGCGGCATCCGGACGTCGAAACCCGTGCCCAGGAAGACCACATCGCGATGCAGCTCGGTGACGGCGCCGGTCCGGCGATCGGTGAGCTCGAGAACCAGTTCGTCGCCGGTGTCCCGGGCGCCGGTGATGTCGACCATCGTGACGAGTCGCCGTTCGTTGCGTCCGTTGAACCGGTCGAGGTACAGGTCGGCGTACAGGTGCTCGAGCATCGCGGGCGTGACGACGGAGTAGTTGGTCCGGTGCATCTCCGCGAGGATCTGCGCGCGGGCGGCCGGCCGGGCGTCGTAGAAGTCGTCCACGAACGCCGGGTAGTAGAGCTCGTTGGTGAACTTGCTCGACTGGTCGGAACTCAGCCCGATGGAACGCATCAGCCAGGCGACATCACTGTCGGGCAGGTCCTCGCGCAGGGCCCGGAACATCTCCGCGGCGCTTTGCGAACTGCCCACGACTGCGACCCGGTACGGCAGTTCGCCGGAGAACTCGGCGACCCGTTGCCGGTACTCGGTGCTGTGGACGATGCGGGTCCTCGGCAGGTCGGCGAGCACTGGTGGAATGTTCGGCTCGCGGCTTCCGCCGTACACGAGATAGCGGCTGGAGATCGAGGTGCCGTCGGCCAGCGTGGTGAGCCAGCCGGTCACCGCTCCGCCCGCGTCGCGTTGCGGTTCGATCCCGACGCATTCGCGCCCGAGCTCGATCCGGACCCGGGCGAGTGAGGACGCCACCCAGCGCAGGTACTCGGTGAACTCCACCCGGTACGGCGTGAAGGTGCTCATGTTGACGAAGTCGTCGAGCCGGCCGGTCTCGTACAAATGGTTCAGGAACGAGAACCGGCTGCGTGGGTCCCGCTGGGTGACCAGATCCTTGAGGAACGACACCTGGCTGGTGGCCCACGGCATCAACATGCCTTGCTGCCAAGCGATCGTGGGGTTCCGGTCGATCAGCAGACTGTTCTCGGCCAGCTCCGGCGCCAACTCCTCGAGCGCCACCGCCAGTCCCAGATTCGACGGGCCCGCCCCAATCGCCAGCAGCTCGACTTCCACACACTGTCCAGACATCCACGCCGCCCTAGTCTCGGGGAACACCTCCCCATCGAGAGGCCCTGAGGAGCGACGGCTGATACACCTACCGCGGCTCGGACAGCAGCGCGAGGCGGCTGCGGAGGCGTCTCGGGGGTAGAAGAAGGTCCCGGCGAGCAGGGCGAGGAGGGCCTGTCGGAGGGTCCCTCGGAACGCGAGATAACTTCCTGTGGTCGGGGCGCATCTAGTTGGTGTCCTAAGGGGGCATCATGAAGGTGATTCCTGGCATCCAGGTGCACAAACCGGTCCGAACCGCAGTTGCCGTGATCGTCGTCGCCGCGGGGGCGGTGGGAGCGATCGGCGGTCCGGCGGCTGCCGGGGGTGATCGGCAGCCGGGCACGATCAGCATGGTGTCCGTCGGACCGGGCGGAACGGGCGGCGACGGTGCCTCCGGAGCTAACGGGACCTCGGGGACGTCGAAGCACGGGCGCTACGTCGTCTTCGTCTCGGCCGCGACCGATCTCGTCGCGAACGACACCAACGGCCAGACGGACGTCTTCGTCCGCGACATGGTGACCGCCCGGACGACGCTGGCCTCCGTCGGACCGGGCGGAGTGCAAGGCAACGCCGAGAGCCGGGAGGCCTCGATCTCGGCCGACGGTCGGTACGTCGCGTTCGACTCGTTCGCCTCGAACCTGGTGCCCGGCGACACCAACGACAGTCCCGACGTCTTCCGGCACGACCTGCTGACCGGGCGAACCGCGCTGGCCTCGGGAGGTCTGCAGGGTCCCGGGGACCAGGGAGCGGTCTTCCCCGACATCTCGGCCGACGGGCAGCATGTCGCCTTCCAGTCCAGCTCGACGAACCTGGTGCCCGGCGACACCAACGAGTCTTCCGACATCTTCGTCCGGAATTTCCTGGCCGGCAGCACCGAACGGGTGTCGCTGACCTCCGCGGGACTACAGGCCGATTGGGTCTCGGCCCAGCCGGCGATCTCCGGCAACGGACGCGTCGTCGCCTTCGACAGCAACCCGGCCATCCAGGTCCGTGATCGCGACAAGGGCACGACGCGCTCGGTCTCGGACGGCGTACCGGGCGATCCGCGGTCCCCTATCCACAACTACAGCGCTGCGGATGTCTCCAGTGACGGCCGGTTCGTGGTGTTCTCGGTCTACAGCATGCTAGGCAGCGACCAGGTTGCCAACGTCTGGCTCCGCGACCTTCGCACCAACAGAGTGCAGCTGGTCTCGGCCGACCACCTGGGCAAGCCCGCGACGAACTTCGGGGGCGCCACTGGCACCGTCTCGGCCGATGGAAGGTACGTGACGTTCTCGACGACGGGCCGTACCTCACCCTCGGACCGCGGCCTCCTCGGCGACGTGTACCGGCTCGACCGGTCGAGTGGCACTCTCGTCTGGGTCACGCATCGCCAGGACCAGACCAACCCCTGGCTCAACCGGATCGGCAGTTTCGTCCCGGCGATCTCCGATGACGGGCAGCACATTGCCTTCGACTCCGACGACACGCGCCTGGCCGGCATCGTGGGCCCGTCCGGCTACGAGAAGTACCTCTGGAGTCTCACCCCGCCGAGCTGACATCCGCGCAGCAGCAGCTGGTCCAGCGGGTTTGCCGCTGGATCAGCGAGGCTGCGGAACATTCGGTGCGGGTTGGCGGTTGTGGGTTGACGTGCATGGTGAATACAAGGTGCCTGGTGGGAAGTTGGTTGTTGCGGATCTGGACGTCGCCGGGGAGGTGGTGCGGCGGGCTCGGATCAGTGGGGACTTCTTCCTCGAGCCGGATGACGCGTTGGAGCGGATCGACGCGGCGCTGGCCGGAGTACCGGTTGGGGCGCCGGTGGCCCAGCTGGCGGCGCGGGTGCGAGGCGCACTGGGGGATGGTGTCGAGATGCTCGGGTTCTCGCCCGAGGCGGTTGCGGTCGCAGTACGGCGGGCGTTGACCGGGGCGTCGGCGTGGACGGATCACGCGTGGGAGTTCGTGCACGACGTACCGCGGGAGCCTGCGTTGCAGATGGCGCTGGACGAAGTACTGGCCGAGCAGGTCGGTTCGGGGGAGCGGCCGCCGACGTTGCGGATCTGGGAGTGGGCGTCGAACGCGGTCATCATCGGCAGCTTCCAGTCGCTCGCCAACGAGGTCGACCTGGCCGGCGCCGCTCGCCACGACGTGACCGTCGTACGCCGGATCAGCGGCGGCGGCGCGATGTTCGTCGAGCCCGGCAACACGATCACATACTCGCTGTATGTGCCGGAGTCGCTCGTCTCGGGGCTGTCGTTCGTCGACTCGTATGCGTTCCTCGACGACTGGGTCGTGGGTGCGCTCAACGAGCTCGGCATCGCCGCGACGTACCAGCCGATCAACGACATCACCTCGCCGGCCGGCAAGATCGCCGGCGCCGCGCAGAAGCGGTTCGCGGGTGGCGCGGTCCTGCACCACGTGACGATGGCCTACGACATGGACGCCGCGAAGATGGTCGAAGTACTGCGCATCGGCCGCGAGAAGCTCTCGGACAAGGGCACCACCAGTGCCAACAAGCGCGTCGACCCACTCCGCAGCCAGACCGGTCTGGAACGCGCCGACGTCATCAAACGTCTCGTCGGCACCTTCGCCAACCGCTACGGCCTCGCAGCCGGGACCATCGACGACGCGACCGTGGCCGAGGCTGAGCGGCGGGTTGCTGAGAAGTTCGGCACCGAGGAATGGCTGACCCGAGTCCCGTAGCTGCTGGCGGATGCTCGGCGCCATCCGTCGGAGCCGCCGTTTCGTCGTCTGGGACGGACCGCCACCCCGGCAGGCCCGGGAGTGGGCGAACTGGGGCGGCTCATGCGTTTCGGGGGTTAACCCCCGCGGTTGTGGGTTGCCCCCTCGGAATCTCGGGTGGCAACCCATCCTCTCGGGGGTTGACCCCTGAGAGGGCGCGGGAGCTCTGGGTCAACGCAGGTCGTCGGAGAGGGCCTTGGCTGCTTGGGTGAGCATCGGGACGGCGTGGTGGAGGAGCTCTTCGGTCATCCGGCCGGCCGGGCCGGAGATCGACATGGCCAGGCGTGACGGCGCATCGGGGACCGGTACTGCGACGCAGCGGACTCCTTGCTCCTGCTCGCCTTCGTCGAGCGCATAACCGTCGGCCTGGGCCTTGTGGAGCTGGATCGTGAACTCCTCGACGTCGGTGATGGTCGTCGCGGTGTGCTTCGGCATGCCCGTGCGGTTGAGCAACTCGCGGACCTCAGGCTCAGGCAGCTGAGACAGGATCGCCTTGCCGACGGCCGTGCAGTGGGGGAGCACCCGGCGCCCGACCTCGGTGAACATCCGCATCGAGTGCCGCGACTGAACCTGCGCGAGATAGACGATCTGGTCACCATCGAGCATCGCCATGTTGGCCGACTCCCCGAACTCATCCACCAACCGAGCCAGATGCGGCCGAGCCCAGACACTCAACATCCGAGAAGACGTCTCCCCGAGCCGGATCAGCTTCGGCCCGAGCACATACTGCCGAGACGGCTCCTGGCGCACATAGCCGAGGTCCACAAGCGTGCGAACAAGCCGATGAATAGTAGGCAACGGAAGCCCAGACGCAGCAGCCAACTGCGAAAGCCCCACCATCCCACCCGCATCAGCCATCACCTCAAGCAACCCAAACGCCCGCTCAATCGACTGCACACTCCCAGTGCGACTCTTCGCACCCACCACTTCCGCCACCACAACCCCGCTCTCCACAGCTATTCCGGATCCCGGAAGTTTACCCCCAGATAACGGAAACCGGGCGGGAACTTAGCTAGTGCGGATCACGAGGTTGGTGACCGGTTCGGCGGCGCAAGCCCGCTGAGACGACGAGCGCCGGCAGCTCATCATGAGCCGGTTCGGGGAGAATTCTTGCCAGCTCCGCGGAGGATCTTGCCCCTTCCCGGGGAGAAAATCCTCCCCGGTCCGGGTCGTGCCCGCGCCGGCCCGGCTCGCGCTGGGCGGGGCGGGGCTGGGCGGGCGGGTGCTGCGGACGTGCGGGCGCCCGCTCGGCGACGCGGGGTTGGTGACCGTGGGCCAGCGATGATCGGACCGGGCGGCCGGCTAGCGGCGGGCGAGGACGGATAGTTCTTGGAGGTCTACGGCGATCAGGAGGTCGATCTCCGATGGATCGATTGCGCCGCACTCGACTCCGCGGAGTACGAAGCCTGCCAGGGCTGTGGCGGTTGCGGGCTCGTCTAAGTAGCCGGAGTTGCCGCCCTCTAGGTAGGCGCGTAGGCGGGTTGCCGCGGTTTCCAGGCCTTCGCGGTAGAAGGAGTAGGTGGCGAGGTAGCGGGTGGGGAGTTGGGCGGGATGCATGTCCCAGCCCTGGTAGATGCCGCGCTCCAGGGAGCGGCGTACTAGTCGGCTGTGGAGGCGCCAGGCCGCGTGGACCTGGTCGCGGGAGCCGATCGGTAGGACGTTGGTGGAGCCGTCGCAGACGAAGACGCCGGTGCCTGCGGCGGCCAGTTGCATCACGTCCTTGGCGTGGTCGGCGACCGGGTGCTCCATGCTCTGGTACGCCGCCGCGACGCCCAGCGAAGCCGAGTAGTCGTACGTGCCGTAGTGCAGCCCGGTGACTCGGCCAGCGCCCGCCCGGATCATCCGGGGCAGGGGAGTGGTGCCGTTAGCAGCGAGGATCGCCTGCGGGGTCTCGACCTGGATCTCGAACTTCAGCGACCCCGTCGGCACCGAATGAGCGCGCTCGATCGCCTCCAGTACGACGACCATCGCCTCGATCTGCTCGACCGAGGTGACCTTGGCGAGGGTGATCACGAAGCCGTCCGTGAGTGCGCCGGCGCCGGCCAGCTCGCCGACAAACAGGTTGAGCGTCCGGATTCCGCGGCGGCGGCTCGGCGCTTCGAGCGATTTGATACGAAGGCCGTGGTACGGCGGGACCGTGTCCGTCTTGACCTGCTCGGCTAATGCCTGGGCGGCCCCGACGGCTGCGGCGTCCTCTTGGTCGTCGGGGCGATTGCCGTAGCCGTCTTCGAAATCGATGCGTAGGTCCTCGATCGGCTCCCGCTCCAGCTTGGCGACGACTCGTTCGTAGACCTGAGCAGCATGACGCTGCGGCAACTGCAGGAGCTCGGCCAGCTCGTCAGTCGATCCGCCATGGTCGGCGAGCGCGGTCCGGGCCGCCTTTGCCCATTCGTCGACCGTGCCGGCGTCGTACCGGTCGGCGGGGACGTAGACGGTGTGAACTGGTTGCCGGACGCCACGATCGCCGGGGTACAGCGAGTTCAGCGCGGCGTCGGCTTCGGCCAGGCGCCGGTCGAGCTCGGCGTTGAGTGCGTCTTCCACAGGTGGGCCTCTCGCGGATCAGGTGGTCTTGGTGAGGAGGTCGTGGTGGGTCTGGGCGACCTGGCGGGCCAAGGTCTGTTCGTCGATGGTGACGACGGTGTCGTGTTCGACGACGGGACGGCCGTTGACCAGGAGGAGTTCGAGTGGGGGTGGCGGGCCGAGGATGAGCGCGGCGATGGGGTCGGTGATGCCGGCGTGGCCGAGCGTGTCGAGACGCCAGACCGCAAGATCGGCCAGCTTGCCGACCTCCACAGAACCAATCTCGTCTTGCCGACCGAGAATGCGGGCGCCGTCAAGGGTGGCCAGCTCCAACGCAGTACGAACATCGAGTGCTTGCGGGTCGCCTCCGCCGCCTGCTCCTACTGGGCGGGCTCTAGCGAAGAGGAGTGCGTGGCGGAGTTCTTCCAGCAGGCTGCCGGCTTCGTTGCTGGCGGCACCGTCTACGCCGAGGCCGACCGGACAGCCGGCTGCTCGCAGGTCGGCGACTCGAGCGATGCCGGCTCCGAGCCGGGCGTTGGAGCTCGGGCAATGAGCGATCCCGGTGGCCGACCGGCCGAGGTTCTTGATCTCCGCGTCGTCGAAATGGATCCCGTGCGCGAACCACACATCCGAGCCGGTCCACCCGAGGTCAGCCGCGTACTGCGACGGAGTACAGCCGAATCTCTCGTCGCACCAGCTGACCTCGTCGACCGTCTCGGCCAGATGCGTGTGCAGCCGGACATTCTTGCGGCGAGCGAGTTCAGCCGCCTCGCGCATGAGTTCGGCGGTGACGCTGAACGGCGAACACGGCGCGACCGCGATCCGCAGCATCGAGTCCGGCGAAGGATCATGCCAGCGGTCGATCGCCGCCTCCGTCGCCAGCAGGATCTCGTCGCGGTCCTCGACCACGGAGTCGGGCGGCAGACCGCCGTCCTTCTCGCCGAGGTCCATCGATCCGCGCGCCGGGTGGAACCGCAGGCCTACCTTCGCCGCGGCAGAGATCTCCGCTTCCAAGAGATCGCCGCCGCGCCGCGGAAAGACGTAGTGGTGATCAGCCGCCGTCGTGCAGCCGGTCCGAGCGAGCTGCGCCAGCGCGCCCTGCGCGGCAACATGCACCGACTCCTCGTCAAGCCCCGCCCACACCGGATAGAGCTTGGTCAGCCAGCCGAAGAGGGTGGCATCGGCGGCGAGCCCACGCGTCACCCACTGGTACAGATGCTGATGCGTGTTGACGAAGCCGGGCGTGACGAGGCAGCCACGTCCGTCGATCACCCGCGCTCCGTCGTACGCCGGTGCCGGACCGATGCCGACCGCAACGATTCTCTTGCCGTCGACAACTACATGCCCGCCGGCCAGCTCGCGCCGGTCGCGGTCGATGGTGGCGATCGCGGCGTTGTCGATGACGATCAACAGAACCCCGGTACCGCGTGCCAGGCCGACCCGGAATCGCTCGCGTCGTCACGAACCACGGTGGCCTCGATCAGCCCGTACGGCCGGTCCGCGGCGATGAAGACCTCGCCCGGGTTCTCCACCTCGAACGGGCTCAGGTCGACCAGGAAGTGGTGCTTGTTGGGCGCCGAGAACTTGATCTCCGCGACCTCCGGGTGCCGTTGCAGCACCGCTTCGCCCATCCCGTACAGGGTCTGCTGCAACGCGAGACTGTGGATCCGCGCGAACTGCTCCAGCAGCAGGCCCTTGATCTCGTCGTACGACTTGTCCCAGTCGACGTCGGTGTGGTCGTAGCGCCAGCGGGCGACCAGCGAGGTCGCGAGGATGCGGTCGTCGGTCTCCTTCAGCGTCGTGTACTTGTCCTTGAGGAAGCCGTGGAACTCCGACCCGGTGGACTTGAGCACGGTGAGATCGCGGATGCCGGATACGACGTACTGCTTGCGGTCCTCGCCGCGGCCCTCGACGTTGACGACCGTGGTCCGGATGCCGCTGCCGCTGCGGACGAACGAGTGGTCGTGGCCGGCGCCGTCGACGGAGATCCGCTCCCACGGGTACTCCTCGATCTCGACCCGGGCGCCGTCGGCCGCGGGCGCCGCCGCGAGGAAGTGGTTGCCGAGGGTGAGGGCGAACTCCTCGATCGAGTCGACGCCCTTCTCCTTGGCGAAGGCGAAGGCGGTGTTCTTCTGGGTGTCGGTCGGCAGCACCTCGGACTGGTCGCCGGTCGTGTGCGCGTCCTCGAACCGGCCGCGCAGCGCGGACGAGACGTTGAGGTCGCGGATCTGGTGGCGTGGGGTGTCGCGGTAGATGCGGACGACCCGGCTCTCGGCCTTGCCGTACTGGTTGGCTCCCAGGTGGATCGCCATCGGATCAGCTCCCTCGATAGGTGGAAAACGCAAACGGGCTGAGCAGCAGCGGCACGTGATAGTGCCGCTCCTCAGTGACTACGAAGGTCACAGTGACCTCGGGATAAAACGACTCCTGACCATCGCGCGCAACCTCGAACCACAGCTGATAGACCCCAGGCACCAACTCGCCGAACCCGGCAACCCGCCCATCGCTGTCCGTCTGCCCACTAGCCAGTACTTCGAACTGCCGGGTAACCGTGCTCCCGACCGCGGCCGAGTCCGCGCTCGGAAGCGGTGGATCGAGAGGACGGCTCAGGGTCGGTCGGGGCGAGGTGATGGCGGTCTCGCCCGGATCCGGCAGTCCGGGCGGCGCCAGGCTGCCGTCGCCGGCCCCGGAGGCAACGCCCTCGGCCTGCGGTGTCGCCCTGCTGCCCACCGCAGACAAGTCCGCCGCAGGCGGCGATGCGACTACACGCGTCAGCAGGATCTGTACATCCGGGGCGGGGGTGCCGGTGGTGGTGTTGAGGATGTGGGTGCTGAGGGTGCTCATGCGGGGACCTCCGCGGTGAGGAGCTTGGTGAGGCGGAGGAGGACGATCTTGCGGAGTTCCTCCTGTACTACGGCTGCTTCGGTGGAGTCGTCGTTGGTGAGGCGGTGGTTCAGAGCGGTGAGCATCTCGGTGGCTGACAGGCCGGTGGCGCAGATCAGGAAGACCCGGCCGAAGCGATGCTCGTACTCGCGGTTGCCGGCCGCCAGCGCTGCGCGGACCCCCGGGTCGTCGCCGACGCCCGCTTGCTCACCCCGCGACCAGGTCGCCTCCGTGGTTTCGCCCGTGGCGCGGTCGCCGATGCGCGGGTGAGCGGCCAGCGCCAGCGCGACCTCCCCGTCATCGAGTGCTCGGACCGCACGGTCCGCTACCGCGGCGAGCGCCTCCGCATCGGCGTACGGGCGGCCGGCGAGGACCCGCTCGACCCAACGCGGGACGTCGCAGCACGCAGCCAGGAGCGGACGCAACTGGCCGACCGGAGCCGTGTTGAACTCCTGGAGATTCATCGGGTTGGCCGCAGAGAAGCCCCGTTGGTGACGGTGGGGAGATTCCGCGACTTCCTCCCTTCGTGGATCGGGGACTGTCGGTCCAGCCTGATTGGATAGGTGGCATGTCGCGGTTCCGGATGTACCCAACTCCCGCGCAGCAGGCTGCGTGGGTGGAGCAGTGCGGGTATGCCCGGTACGTGTGGAACCTGGCTCTTGAGCAATGGTCGATGTGGACCAGGGATAAAGGAGCAACGCCCGGGTACGTCGAGCAGGCACGCCAACTGACCGAGGCGCGGGCGATGTTCAGTTGGTTGCGGGCCGGATCGCAGACCGTCCAGCAACAGGCGTTGCGCGACTTCGACAGGGCCGTCAAGAATTTTTACGCGGGAACCCACCGGCGGCCGAAGTGGCGCAAGGCCGGCCTGCCCGAGGGGTTTCGCATCGTCGGGAGCCAGGCGTCCCGGATCGTGAAACTGAGCCGGAAGTGGGCAGCGGTCAACGTGCCGAAGGTCGGCTGGGTGCGGTTTCGGATGTCCCGCCCTGTTCCCGAGGCGAAGTCGTACCGGGTCAGCTGCGATCGGGCGGGCCGCTGGCATCTCGCGTTCGCCGTGATCCCGCCCCCGATTCCCTCGCCGGGGACGGGGGAGGTGGTCGGTGTGGATCGCGGAGTGACGGTGTCGGCGGCGTTGTCCACCGGTGAGCTCTTGTCGTGCCCCGGCTTGTCGGAACGTGAACAGCAACGGCTGAAGCAGTTGCAACGCCGGCTGTCGCGCTGCCGTCGCGGCTCCAACCGTCGGCGGCAGGTGAGGGCCGCGATCGCGAAGCTGCATGCGCGGGCCGGTGACCGTCGCAAGGATTGGGTGGAGAAGACCAGCACCGACCTGGCGCGGCGGTTCGACGTCATCCGGGTCGAAGGTCTGCGCATCGCCCAGATGACCCGGCGACCACGGCCGAAGCCCAACCCGGACCGACCGGGCACGTACTTGCCGAACCGTCGGCGTGCCAAAGCCGGACTGAACCGGGGCATCCTGGCCAACGGCTGGGGCGACCTGGTGACCCGTTCGGAGCACAAGGCCGTGGGGAGGGTTCAGAGAGTGAACCCGGCGTACACATCGCAGACCTGTAGTGTCTGCAGGCATTGCGTACCAGAGAACCGCGAGAGCCAAGCGGTGTTCCGGTGCGTCGCCTGCGGACACCAGGCGAACGCGGACGTGAACGCGGCAGTGAACATCGCGGCCGGACGGGCCGTCAGCGCGCGGCGAGAGACGCCGGCACCGGTCTCGCTGAAGCGTGAACCTCAACACGCTACCTCCACGTAGTAGTTGGAATCCCCGTTCATCAGAGGCGGGGAGGACGTCAACCAACCTCCATCGGGGACAACAGTTCGCCGTCGATCCAGACGGCGCGGACGTCGGCCGGCGTACCGAGCGTGAAGAGCCGGGCCAAGGCGTCCTCGGCGTCTTCGGCGTGTTCGAGTCCGACCGCGAGTGGTGAGCCGTCGGCCGGGCGGATCAGCTGGGCGTCGAAGCGTTTGCCGACGCTCAGCTCACCCACGTCGTCGAGCCCGAGCGCCTCCGCTCCAGCGGTGGTTGCCAGGTGCAACAGATGCGCGGAGTTGAGCGGAAGCCCGTGATCACCCATCAACTGCTGACAGAAGTAGGCCTGCAAGCCTTCCTTGAGCAGCGAGAAGCCGGTACCGGCTCCGACGTCCGACCCCAGCGCAACCCGTACTCCGTGTTCGAGGTGCCGCGTGAGGGGGAACAGCCCGCTTCCCAGGACGGCGTTGCTCGTCGGGCAGTGGGCGACCGTCGCGCCGCTGTCGCCCAGGACCTTGAGCTCGACATCGGTCGGGTGGACGTTGTGCGCGAGGACGCTCCGTCGATCGACCAGGCCGTGCTTCTCGTACGTGCTGACGTAGTCGCTTCCGCCGAAGAGCTCCGCCACGGTGGCGATCTCGGCCTCGTTCTCGTTGAGGTGTGAGGTGAACAGCGCGCCGGGGATCTCCTCCAGCACGGTGTGGCACGTCGCGAGCAGCTCGTCGGTACAAGACAGCGAGAAGCGCGGCGTCACGGCGTACCGGTTGCGGCCGACGCCGTGCCAGCGGGACGCCAGGGCGAGCGACTCGGTGTAGGCGCGCTCTGGGGTGGTCAGCAGGTCGGCGCGCAGGATGCGGTCACTGACGACCAGACCGCTAGTGATCCGCAGACCGACCCGCGACGCGGCGGTGAAGAGCGTGTCAACTGCTTCGGCGAAGTGTGCTCCGAAGACCAGCGCGCTCGTAGTACCGGCTGCTGCGAGGCCGCGCACGAACTCGTCGGCCACGCTGGAGGCGTAGGCGGCGTCGGCCATCCGGGCTTCTTCGGGTAGCGCGTAGCGGTCGAGCCATTCGAGCAGCGGCATCCCCATGCCGCCGACCGCGCGGATCTGCGGGAAGTGCACGTGGGTGTCGACGAAGCCGGGTAACACCAGGCCGCCGGTCAGGTCGACCACGCGCTCGGCCGGGTGGGCGCTGCGCAGTTCGGCGTACGGGCCGCGGGCGGTGATCACCCCGTCCTCGACGAGCAGGGCGGCGTCGGTCGCGACCCGGAGGGTGCCGCCGGTGAACGGGTTGTCTGGAGTGTCGAGGAACGTGCCTCTGAACAGCGTCATGCTTCTGCCTCACGGTGAACCGGCGCGGAGTTGCGCTCGGCAACGAACTGTTGGAGCAGCCAGGCGGCCACGCCGACCGCGATGACGGCCGGCTCCTTGCCTGGCAGGTCGGGGAGACCGATGGGGGTGGTGATCCTGGCGATCGTCTCGGCCGAGTTGCCGTCCTCGGCGAGCTTGTGGCGGAACCGCGTCCACTTCGCGCGCGACCCGATCAGGCCGATCGTTGCCAGTTGCCCGTTTCTCAGGGCGGCGTCGCAGAGGGCGGCGTCCTCCGCGTGGTCGTGGGTCATGATCAAGGCGTGCGTTCCCGGTGGCAGCTCGCCGACCACGAGCTCGGGCAGCACTGGCACGTGGTGCACGTGGACGCCGGCGATCGCATCGTCCAGCACCGAGAGCCGCTCGGGTGTCAGCTGGTCGGGGCGCGAGTCGATCAGGTGCAGCTCGAGATCGTGCCGGGCAAGAATCCGCGCCAGCTCGAGACCGACATGGCCGATCCCGAAGATCGCGACGGCCGGGACGACGGGCAGCGGCTCCAGCAGCAGCTTCACCTCGCCGCCGCAACACTGAACAGCTTGCTGGAATGGAGCCTTGTCGGACAGCGCAAACTCCAGTACTTCGGGTTCGCGGCTGCCCGCCGTGAGCATGGCGCGCGCCCGCTCGATCGCGACCGCCTCGAGGTTGCCCCCGCCAACAGTCGCCCAGACCCGCTCCGCGGAAACCACCATCTTGGCCCCGGCATCCCGCGGCGAATGCCCCCGCACAGCCATCACCGTCACCAGTACGCCGCCCTGCCGCCGCTCCCGCAGCGCCTGAACAGCCCGCATCCACTCCATCTCGATCACACCCCCGTCAACTCAGCTGGAGAAATGGCTGAGCCGGCAGCGGATGCGTTCTCGCCGTCGGGGTTCGGCTGCCCGGACCTCCGGGCGCTGTCCAGCGCCCAGTAGACCGCCTCGGGTGTGGCGGGGGAGGCGAGGTCGACGCTGGTTCCGGGTGGGCCGAAGGCTGCTGCGGCCTGGCGGAGGGCTTCTCGTACTGAGAAGGCGAGCATCAGCGGCGGCTCTCCGACGGCCTTCGAGCCGTAGACAGCGCCATCCTCGTGCGCCTTCTCCAGCAGCCGGACGTTGAAGACTTCCGGCATCTCCGAGAAGCTCGGCAGCTTGTAGGTGCTGGCAGCTTGCGTCGCCAGCCGCCCACGATGAGGCCCGTCGCTCTCGTCCCAGCGCAGATCCTCCAGCGTCAGCCAGCCCGCGCCCTGCACGAACCCACCCTCGATCTGCCCGATGTCGATCAACGGGCTGAGGCTGTCACCCACGTCGTGCACGATGTCGACCCGTCGCAACGTATACGCACCGGTGAACCCGTCGACCTCGACCTCAGCCGCCGCCACGCCGTACGCGAAGTACTTGAACGGCTCACCCCGCATCGCGTTGGCGTCCCAGTGCAGGCCTTCGGTGCGGTAGAAGCCGGCCGCCCAGAGCTGGACCCGCTGCATATAGGCGGCGCTGACCAGCTCTTCCCAGTACATTTTCCCGCCGCCGAAGGTCAGCCCCTGGACGACGCCGCCCACGAAGCGGACGTCCCGCGGGCTGATCCCGAGCTTGCCACCGGCAACTTGTGCGAGTCGCTCGCGGATCTGCTCGCAGGCGTTCTTGATCGCGGCGCCGTTGAGATCGGCACCCGAGCTCGCCGCGGTAGCCGACGTGTTGGGCACCTTGTCGGTCCGGGTCGGCGCCAGCCGTACCCGAGCCAGCGGAACGCCGAGCGTCGTCGCCGCGACCTGCAGCATCTTGGTGTGCAGCCCCTGGCCCATCTCGGTGCCGCCGTGATTGATCAGCACCGAGCCGTCCTTGTACACGTGCACCAACGCACCGGCCTGGTTGAACGCGGTCAGGTTGAACGAGATCCCGAACTTCACCGGCGTCATCGCCAGCGCCCGCTTCGCGAAGGGATGCGCGGCGTTGAACCGCTCGATCTCCACCTTCCGCCGCTCGACGTCACCCGCCGAGAGCACCTCGCTCCAGCACGCCTCCAGCCGCTCGGCGTGACGGACCGGCATCCCGTACGGCGTACTGTGCTGCGACTGGTAGAGATTGCGCCGGCGCAACTCCATCGCGTCGTACCCGAGCAGCGGTGCGCACCGCCCGAGCAGATCCTCGACCACGAGCATGCCCTGCGGTCCGCCGAAACCACGGAACGCGGTCTGCGAGGTCTTGTTGGTCTTGGCGATTCGCCCGTCGACACGGACGTTGGGGATCCAGTAGCTGTTCTCGATATGGCACATCGCCCGAGCCAGCACCGGCTCCGACAGGTCGAGGCTCCAGCCACCGTCGGCGGTGAGCGTGGCGTCGAGCGCGACCAGGTGACCCTCGTCGTCGAACCCTGCCCGCCACTCGGTGTGGAACCCGTGCCGCTTGCCCGACATGGTGATGTCCTGAGTCCGGTTGAGCCGCAACCGCACTGGCCGGCCGGTCAGCGTCGCGCCCAGCGCCGCGATGGCAGCAAACCCGTGCGGCTGCATCTCCTTGCCACCAAAGGCGCCACCCATCCGCAGACACTGCACGGTCACCGCATGGCTGGCCACGCCGAGCACATGGGCAACAATCTCCTGCGTCTCCGACGGATGCTGCGTGCTGCTCTGCACGAAGATCTGGCCGCCCTCGTCGACCAAGGCCAACGCGGCATGCGTCTCCAGGTAGAAGTGCTCCTGACCCGCGAACTCGAACTCACCCTCGAAGACATGCGGCGCCGCGGCCAACGCAGCTTCGACGTCGCCACTCTCGAGATGCCGCCCAGTGCCCTGGAAGTTGCCAGCGGCAATTGCTTCGCGAACCGTCACCAGCGAGGGCAGTTCCTCGTACTCGACCTCAACAGCAGCAGCCCCGAGCCGCGCGGCCTCCAACGTCTCGCCGAGCACCCAGCAGATCGCATGCCCGTGGAACATCGCTTCCGACGGGAACAGCGGCTCGTCATGCTTCACCCCGGCGTCGTTCACCCCGGGAACGTCCTCGGCGGTCAACACCCGCACCACCCCCGGTACGTCGTACGCAGGCTTCACCCGCAGGTCGACGATCCGGGCATGAGCGTGCGGCGACTGAACCGGCCACGCGTGCAGGACATCGCGCGTGCGGACGACGAGGTCGTCGGTGTAGAGCGCCTCACCGGTGACATGCAATGCGGCGCTTTCGTGCGGCAACGGCAGGCCGACAACTGCCTGCTCAGGTCGCTGGGACAACGAGCTCATGCGTTAACCCCCTCGGCGGCGAGGTGCTGGGCGTACAAACGAAGGAGCGACTGGCCGAGCATCGCCGACCGGTACGACGCGCTGGCGCGGTGGTCGTCCAGCGGTGTCCCCTCAGCAGCCAGTACTGCGGCCGCTTCGCGGACGGTGTGCTCGGTCCATGGCCGGCCGGTCAAGGCCTGCTCGGTCGCCCGGGCCCGAATCGGCGTGGCGGCCACGCCACCCAGACCGATCCGGGCCTGGCTGACGGCGCCGTCGGCGAGTTCGAGCGCGAAGCCGACCGCGACGCTGGAGATGTCGTCGAACCGGCGCTTGGCGATCTTGTGGAAAGCGGTCAAGGGGGCGAGCGGCAGCGGGACCACGATGGTCCGGATCAGTTCGTCGTCCGCCTTCACCGTTTCCCGGTACCCCGTGAAGTAGTCGGCCAGCGGGACTGTTCGCTCGCCGCGAGCGGAGGCGAGGACGAGCGACGCGTCGAGGGCGAGCAGTGCTGGCGGAGTGTCACCGATCGGTGACCCAGTGCCGAGGTTGCCGCCGATGGTGGCGCCGTTGCGGATGAGCCGCGAGGCGAACTGCGGGAACATCTGGGCCAGCAGCGGCACCCGCCCGGCGAGCAGTCGCTCGATCTCGCTCAACGTCAGTGCGGCACCGATGCGGACCTCGTCGGGACCGAAACTGAACTCTCGCAATGCGGAGAGCCGGTCCACGGCGACCACCAACGGAGCGCGGACGCCGCGCAGATTCACCTCGACCCCGGCATCGGTCGAGCCGGCCACGAGCCGCGCATCCGGCCGCTCAGCCAGCACCGCGAGCGCTTCCTCCAAGCTGGCCGGCCGCAGGAACTCCGCGCCGTCAACCGCCACCTTCGTCGCCGCGGGCGGGGGAGGAGGCGATGACCGGCGGGCCGCGAGAACGTCGTCCGGCGCAGGATCACCGAGCGCGTACGCCGCGTCCCGGATCGGCCGATAGCCGGTGCACCGGCACAGGTTGCCGCTCAACGCATGGAGGTCGAACCCGTTCGGCCCGTGCTCGTGGTCGCAGGAGGCGTCGGCGGACGCGGAGCCGCCGTTGAGTTCCTGCTTCTGGGCGCGGGGCGCGGTGGCGGGCGTAGTACGGGTCGGGCGGTAGTACTCGGCGGCCATGCTGCAGACGAACCCCGGGGTGCAGTAGCCGCATTGTGAGCCGCCTCGGACTGCCATCTCCTGCTGCACCGGGTGGAGTTCGGTGCTCCTGCCCAGACCCTCGGCGGTGACGATCTCCTGGCCGTCGAGGGAAGCCGCCGGCATCAAGCAGGCGTTCAGGGCGGTCCACTCCGTCGGGCTGTCGATCCCTGGCCGGGCGACGAGTACAGAGCAGGCGCCGCACTCGCCCTCGGCGCAGCCCTCCTTCGCACCCGTCAGGCCGCGGTCACGCAACCAGTCCAGCAGGGTGGTGTGGACTGGTACGCCGTCGAGACTGGCGTCCTGGCCGTTCACCTTGATCGTTGTCATGGTCTGCTGCTCCAGCGGGTCCTTGCACTGTGGATGGGGTTCGCATCGGAGAGGAAGTCGTCGAAGCGGAAGCCGGCGATCTTCGCGATCTCCAGCAGCGCCGCCGCGTGTTCCTGGTTCTCGCAGTTGTCCAGCCGTTCCCGGCCCTGCTCCACGATCCGGTCGAACGACTCCGCGTCCCGGACCGAGATCACCAGCGGGAACCCGAACCGCTCCTTGTACTGCGCGGTGATCGCCTCCAGCTCGTCCCGGTCGGGCTCGGCCAGGTAGGTCAGGCCCCGGGTCGACTGGTCCCGCAGCGAAGCCTCACCACTGAGGCCGTCGGCAACGAGTTGCGACCCGAGCTGCGGGTACGACGCGATCAGTTCTCGCTGCTCCTCCTTCGAGCCGGAGAAGAGCGCCTCCTGGAACGAACGGCGCAGCGCGTGGGTGTCGGCGAACGGCCGCATCTCCCAGGCCCGCTCCACCATCCAGGTCGGTCCCTGGAACAGTTCGGCGAAGGTCCTCACGAACTCCTCGCGAGACATCTCGTTCACCTGGTCCAGCCGGATGGTGCCGGTGCCCTTGGGCTGGCCGGCGACCGCCGGGCCGAAGTCCTTGCCGACGTGGTGGAAGAGGATGTTGAGCCCGATCGCGGTCAGGCTGCCAAGAGTGATGCCGCTGCCGAAGATGATCTCGGCCCAGCCCGGTACCGCCTGGGCGACCTGCGGCTGCGCCGTCACGTACATCGCCAGGCCGACGCTGGTCGCCACGATCACGACGTTGCGGTGGTCGTGGAAGTCGACCTTCGCCAGGGTCTGGAAGCCGACCACCGCGACGGTGGCGAACATCGCCAGCGCGGCGCCGCCCAGGACCGGGTGCGGGATGCCGGCGACGATCGCGCCGGCCTTCGGGACCAGGCCGAGCAGGATCATGATCACGCCGGCCGCCGCGACCACCCAGCGGCTCTTCACCCGGGTCAGCCGGACCAGGCCGACGTTCTCGGCGAAACACGTGTAGGGGAAGGAGTTGAAGACGCCGCCGATGGTGGTGGCCAGGCCGTCGGCCCGCAGCGCCCGGGCGATGTCCTCGCGGCCGATCCGCTTCTCCACGATCTCGCCGGTGGCGAACACGTCACCGGTGGTCTCCACCGCGGTGATCAGCATGACCACGATCATCGAGATGATCGCGGCGACCGAGAACTGCGGCCAGCCGAAGTGGAACGGCGTGGTCACGCCCACCCAGTCCGAGTTGTTGACCGCGTCGAAGTGCGCGTCCCCGAAGGCCCAGGCGACCAGCGTGCCGACGACCAGGCCGGCCAGGACGGCGATCGTCGCCATGAAGCCCTTGAAGACCCGCTGGATCAGCACGATCAGCGCGAGGGTGCCGAGCGCGTAGGCCAGGTTCTTGCCGCTGGTCGGGTCCGAGGTCGGGCCGGCACCACCGGTCGCGTCGCCCGCGGCCACCGGCAGCAGGGCCAGGCCGATGATCGTGATGACCGAGCCCGTGACGACGGGTGGGAAGAACCGGATCAGCCGGCTGAAGAACGGCGCGATGAAGAAGGTGGCGAGTCCGGCGACGAGCACCGCGCCGTAGATGACCAGCAGGCCGTCGGTCCCGCCGCCCGCGGCCAGGCCGATCGCGATCATCGGGGAGACCGCCGTGAAGGTCACCCCCTGCAGCAGCGGCAGCCGGACGCCGACCCTCCAGAAGCCGACCGACTGGATGATCGAGGCGATGCCACAGGTGAACAGGTCGGCGTTGATCAGATGCACCAGCTGCTCGGTGCTGAGCCCGATCGAGTTCGCCAGCAGGATCGGGACGATCACCGCGCCGGCGTAGAACGCGAGCACGTGCTGGGTGCCGTAGACGGCGAGGCGCCCCGGTGACAGCACCTGGTCGACAGGATGACGGGCGGCGCGGCTCGGTCGTGGTTCTGCCTTCATCGGGGCACCTTCCAAGGGGTCGCGGCGGATCTGACCTGCACGACAGCTTGGGCTCCGGCGACGGCCGATTGCACCCGAGAAACCTCCGAACTTCCGGGGTTTCCGCGGGTCTGATTTGGAGGATCCTCCAAAAGCTGAGCGTCAGAGCGACTTGAGCGCCAGGAAGACGTCGACCCGGTCCTCGAACTGCGACAGATCGCGACCGGTCAGTTGCTCGATGCGTTCGATCCGGTACCGGACGGTGTTGACGTGCAGGTGCAACGACTCCGCCGTCCGCGACCAGGAACCCGACCAGGCCAGGAACTCGTCCAGCGTGGCGATCAGGTCGGCACGGGTCTTGCGATCGTGCTCGAGTACCGGCCCGAGCACCCGGTGGGCGTAGGTCCGCCGGACGTCGTCGGGGACCGTTGCCAGCAGCAACACATGGGAGGCGACCTCGTCCGAGGTCACCACCGAGACCCGGGTCCGGCCGGCCAGGGCGGCCCGCTGGGCGAAGCGCGCCTCCTCGAGCGCTCCGGTCAGCGCGTCGAGAGTGGTCGCGCCGCTGACACCGACCGTGAGTCGCGCCTTGGCGAGACCGGGGGAGAGCCGGCCGAAAGCTCGGCGGAGCAGGCTCGGCAGCTCGGGCGATGAGGGCAGGAGTGCGACCAGCAGGCCGTCGCGTCCCGCGGCGACCACGGCCGGGCCGACCGTCAGGGCTACGTCCTCGAACACGGTGAGCGCAATCTCGACCGGGCCGTCGTCCCGCAACTCGGCCACGGCGACAGCCATCGGCCGGTCGGAATGCGCTCCGGCCTGGCGCAGCCGAGTCGCCACCTCGGCGTGAGGTCCGCCCGACTCGACCAGGGCCAGCGCATCCGCGACCAGCGGCCGCAACGCGAGCCGCCCCTCGTCCCGGCGTACCCGGTCGAGGGCGGCGATTGCGCACAGCTCCTGCACCGCTTCGACATGGGCGCGGGGCCACTGGGTGTGGTCACCGTCGACGACCAGCAACCACGCGGTGAGCCGATTGCCGAGACCCGACCCGATCGGAAACAGGCTGTACGCCGTACCGCCCGCGTCGGCGACAGCGGGCGTGCGATCGGCGGTCAGGAACCGTCTGGTGACCGCGTCGAGCGTGTCGTCGTCCAACGGCTCAGGACCCGGTACGACGTGCCGCCCGGTCGACGTGATCACCCGGCAGTCGTGCCCGATCTCGGTGGAGATCCGGGCGGTGAGCTCGTCGAGGCTGCGGCCGGAGGCGATTGCCGACAGCAACTGGCGCTGGCGGACGAGACTCGCGGACAGCCGGGCGCCGGTGTCGGCCGCGCCGGCCGCCGCGACGTACTCGGTGACGTCGGCGAAGGCGACCTCGGTGGGCACCTCGACGAGCGTGACCTCGTGTCGCCGGCAGGCCTCGAGCAGGTCGTCCGGAATCGTGCCGAGCAATGCCTTACCGGCGAGGATCGTGGTGGCGCCGCGCTCGGCCACCGAGGCCACGAACGTCTCGCTGTCTGCTTGGCTCCTGCGCCAGACCAGTCCGGTCAGGACGAGCTCGCCGCCGTTGAGGTAGTTGCCCGGTTCGAGCAGGTCGGTGGTGACGAGGCGGCCGATCGGCAGGTCGTACGCGCCACGAGCCGCGTGCAACAGCCGAAGCCCCAACTCAGGCGCATCGAAGAGCTCGGAAAGCAGCACCGCCACTCCTCCGCTCGGTCGAGAACCAAACCCACTCCTTGGAGGAACGTACAACGCGCACACGCCCCCGCGAAACGCCCGCGCACACGAGCACCCGCGCAAGACCGCGCACACGAGCCCTGCCGACCCACCGCCCGCGGAGCGACCGCGCTCCCGCCCCGACCCCGCCGTCCCGGCGCCGGCCAGTGCTTGACGAGGTCCGGAGGGCCGCTCTATGGTCATTTCGCATAGCAGAAGCAAACTTCCACAATGCGGAAAACGAGAGAAGGATGTCATGAGCCACGCGCTGCGCCACGCCGTGAACTGCTCGATCCTGTTCACCGAGCTGCCACTGCTGGAGCGCCCGGCGGCGGCCCGGGAGGCCGGCTTCGGAGCCGTCGAGTTCTGGTGGCCGTTCGCCGGCGCGGTCCCGTCGGACCACGAGGCCGACGCCTTCGTGACCGCGATCCAGGACGCCGGAGTGCAGCTGGTCGGGCTCAACTTCTTCGCCGGCGACATGCCCGCGGGCGACCGCGGCCTGGTGTCGTGGCCCAAGCGCACCGGCGAGTTTCGCGACAACATCGACGCCACGGTCGGGATCGGCGAGCGGCTCGGCTGCCGGGCCTTCAACGCCCTCTACGGCAACCGCGACGACGCGCATTCCGCGAGTGAGCAGGATGAGCTCGCCGCCGAGAATCTCGGGCTGGCCGCCAGCGCCGCCGCCCGGATCGACGCGACGATCCTGGTCGAGCCGGTCAGCGGAGCCGAGCGCTACCCGCTCCGCACGGCGGCCGATGTGCTGAGCGTCATCGACCGGGTGCGGACGGAGTACGGCGTACAGAACCTTGGACTGCTGGCCGATCTGTACCACCTCGCGGTCAACGGCGACGACGTCGACCGGGTGATCGCCGAGCACACCGACCGGATCGCGCATGTGCAGATCGCGGACGCGCCGGGCCGCAACGAGCCCGGGACCGGATCGCTGCCGCTCGACCGGCAGCTCGCCGCCCTCGAGAGCGGCGGCTACGCCGGCTGGGTCTCGCTCGAGTACAAGCCGTCCACCACCACCCCCGAGAGCTTCGGCTGGCTGCCGCGCGAGCGCCGCGGCCTCACCGCCTGACCACCTGAGCTAACTAGGAGATTCCGTCATGACCAACATCGCCTTCATCGGCCTCGGCATCATGGGCAACCCGATGGCCGTCCACCTCGCCACCGCCGGCCACGCCGTCGCCGGTTTCGACCGCAGCCCGGAGCGGGCCGCCGCCCTGATCGAGGCCGGTGGGCGCGCCGCGACCTCGCTGGCCGACGCGGTCAAGGGCGCCGACGTGATCTGCGTGATGGTGCCGGACTCGCCCGATGTCGAGCAGGTGCTCAACGCGGACGACGGCGTCTTCCAGCTGGCCGAGACCGGCACGCTGATCATCGACTTCTCCAGCATCCGGCCCGACGTCACCCAGCAGCTCGCCGAGCAGGCCCGCGCGCTCGGCTTCCGGATGCTCGACGCTCCCGTCTCCGGTGGTGAGGCCGGTGCGAAGAACGCCGCGCTGTCCATCATGGTCGGCGGCGAGGCGGACGACTTCGCGATCGCCAAGCCGCTGTTCGATGCCATCGGCAAGACCGTCGTGCACGTCGGTCCGAGTGGTTCGGGTCAGACCGTCAAGGCCGCGAACCAGCTGATCGTTGCCGCCAACATCCAAGCGGTGGCCGAGGCCGTCATCTTCCTGGAGGCCTACGGGGTGGACACCAAGGCCGCGCTGGAGGTGCTCGGTGGGGGCCTAGCCGGTTCGGCGGTGCTCAACCAGAAGAAGGAGAACATGCTGTCCCGCTCCTTCCAGCCCGGCTTCCGGATCGATCTGCACCACAAGGACATGGGCATCGTGACCGCGGCCGCTCGCGAAGCGGGTGTCGCAGTACCGCTGGGTGCTCTGGTTGCGCAACTGGTGGCTTCGGCTCGCGCGAACGGCGACGGTGGTCTCGACCACTCCGCGTTGCTGCGGGGCGTGGAGCGTCTGTCCGGGAAGGCGACGGCCTGATGGCCCGCATGCGCGCGGTCGACGCCGCGGTCCTGATCCTGGAGAAGGAAGGTGCCACCCAGGCGTTCGGCCTGCCCGGTGCCGCGATCAACCCCTTCTACAGTGCGATGAAGAAGCACGGCGGGATCAAGCACGTCCTGGCCCGCCACGTCGAGGCCGCCTCCCACATGGCCGAGGGCTACACCCGGGCCACGGCGGGCAACATCGGCATCTGCGTCGGTACGTCGGGCCCCGCGGGCACCGACATGATCACCGGCCTGTACTCCGCTTCGGCCGACTCGATCCCCATCCTCTGCATCACCGGGCAGGCGCCGGTGGCCAAGTTGCAGAAGGAGGACTTCCAGGCAGTCGACATCGCCTCGATCGCCAAGCCGGTCTCGAAGTGGGCCGTCACGGTGATGGAAGCGGCTCAGGTACCGGGGACCTTCCAGAAGGCCTTCCACCTGATGCGCGAGGGACGGCCCGGACCGGTGCTCGTCGATCTGCCGATCGATGTGCAGCTGGCGGAGATCGAGTTCGACATCGACACCTACGAGCCGCTGCGGGTGACCAAGCCGGCCGCGACGCGCGCGCAGGCCGAGAAGGCGCTCGCGATGCTCAACGAGGCTGAGCGGCCGCTCATCGTTTCCGGAGGCGGCGTGATCAACGCCGATGGGGCCGAGTTGCTGGTCGAGTTCGCCGAATTGGTCGGCGTGCCCGTCGTACCGACGCTGATGGGGTGGGGGAGCATCCCGGACGACCATCCGCTGGCCGCCGGGATGGTGGGGTTGCAGACCTCGCACCGGTACGGCAACGCGACGTTGCTGGCGTCCGACTTCGTGCTCGGGATCGGGAACCGCTGGGCGAACCGGCACACCGGTTCGGTGGCGAAGTACACCGAGGGACGCAAGATCGTGCACGTCGACATCGAGCCGACGCAGCTCGGGCGGGTGCTGGCACCGGACTACGGGATCGTGTCCGATGCCCGGGCGGCGTTGGAGGTCTTCGTCGAGGTGGCGCGGGAGTGGGCTGCCTCGGGTCGGCTCGCTGATCGGTCCGCGTGGGCTGAGGAGTGCCGGCAGCGGAAGGCGACGTTGCTGCGGAAGACGGATTTCGCGAACGTGCCGATCAAGCCGCAGCGCGTCTACGCGGAGATGAACAAGGCTTTCGGGCCGGAGACGCGGTACGTCTCCACGATCGGGTTGTCGCAGATCCAGGCCGCGCAGATGCTGCATGTCTATCGGCCGCGGCACTGGATCAACGCTGGGCAGGCCGGGCCGCTCGGCTGGACGGTGCCGGCGACGCTCGGTGTTGCGGTGGCGGATCCGGACAGTACTGTCGTGGCGCTGTCGGGGGACTACGACTTCCAGTTCCTGATCGAGGAACTCGCGGTCGGTGCGCAGTTCAACATTCCGTACATCCACGTGGTGGTGAACAACTCCTACCTCGGGCTCATCCGGCAGGCGCAGCGCGGTCTGGAGATGGACTACTGCGTGCAGCTGTCGTTCGAGAACATCAACAGCCCGGAACTTCAGGGCTATGGTGTCGACCATCTGAAGGTCGCCGAAGGCCTCGGGTGCAAGGCGCTGCGGGTGACCGAGCCGGACGAGATTCTGCCGGCGCTGGAACAGGCGAAGAAGCTGATGATCGAGTTCCGCGTGCCGGTGGTCGTCGAGGTCATCCTGGAACGCGTCACGAACGTCTCCATGGGAACTGAGCTCGACGCGGTCACAGAGTTCGAGCCCGTCGCCTGATGGGGGATCGCTCTTCCGCGCGGCGGGTGGTCGTTGCCTCTGACAAGTTCAAGGGGACGTTGGGGAGTGCCCAGGTGGCTGCTTTGGTGGGGGAGGGCGTGCGGCGGGTGCTGCCTGATGCTGAGGTCGGTTGTGTGCCGGTGGCCGACGGGGGTGACGGGACGCTCGCCGCGGTTGCGGCTGCTGGTTTCGAGTTGGTCCCGGTGGTGGCCAGCGGGCCTACGGGTGAGCCGGTTTCTAGTGGGTTTGCTCGGCATGGCCGGACTGCTGTGGTGGAGTTGGCTGATGTTTGTGGGCTGGTTCGGTTGGCTGGGGGTGAGCCGGCTCCGATGGTTGCTTCCTCGCGCGGTGTGGGTGAGGTGATGGCCGCGGCGATCGACAGTGGTTGCCGGCGGGTGATCCTCGGGATCGGGGGGAGTGCTTCTACCGACGGTGGCGCCGGTTTGGTCCGGGCGCTCGGAGCCAGGGTGCTCGATGCTCAGGGCAAGGAAGTTGCCGAGGGTGGCGCGGGTTTGGCGGCAGCGGCGGTTCTCGAGCTGACTGCGCTCCACGCCAGGTTGCAGGAGGTCGAGGTCGTGGTCGCCTGCGACGTGGACAATCCGCTGACCGGGCCGGCCGGCGCCGCAGCGACGTACGGGCCTCAGAAGGGCGCCGGCGACGCCGAGGTCGAGCAGCTTGACGCCGCGCTTGGGCACTGGGCCGACCTGGTTGCCCGGACGACCGGTCGCGACCTTCGGGAGGTGCCGGGGGCTGGGGCTGCCGGGGGAGTGGGGTTTGCGGCGGTTGCGCTGCTCGGGGCTGAGTTGCGGTCGGGTATCGAGCTGGTGCTGGAACTGGTGGGGTTCGACCAGCGGGTGCTGGGTGCGGACCTCGTGGTGACCGGCGAAGGCGCGCTCGACGAGCAGACGCTGCACGGGAAGGCCGTGGCGGGTGTGGCTGCCGCCGCGCGAGCGGCCGGAGTACCGGTGGTTGCTGTTTGTGGCACCAATCGGCTCGAGCCTGAGCAGCTGCGGTCGGCAGGGATCGGCGCGGCGTACGCGCTCACCGATGTGGAGCCCGACGTACGGCGTTGTATCGCCGATCCCGCGCCGTTGCTGCGAGAGCTCGGTGAGCGGATCGCGGCGGATCTACGATGAGGACAACTGAGAGGGGGACCGCATGACCGTGCTGGACCTCGTCATCCGGGCCCGCCGGATGGTCAGTACTACGGGTACCGGGGCTACGGATATCGGGCCGGGCGTGATCGGAGTCGCGGACGGCCGGTTCGTTGCCGTCGAGCCTGGTGACACCGGTCGCGAGGAGCTCGAACTGGCCGATGACGAAGTGCTGATGCCCGGGCTCGTCGACTCGCACGTGCACGTCAACGATCCCGGCCGGACCGACTGGGAGGGCTTCACCAGCGCGACCAGGGCAGCCGCGGCGGGCGGTGTCACCACGATCATCGACATGCCGCTGAACAGCATACCGCCGACCTGCGACGTACCGGCGCTGGACGTGAAGCGGAAGACCGCGGAGAGCCAGGCGTACGTCGATGTCGGGTTCTGGGGCGGTGCGATCCCGGGCAATTCAGGTTGGTTGCGGCCGCTGCACGAGGCGGGGGTTTTCGGGTTCAAGTGTTTCCTGCTGCACTCGGGCGTCGACGAGTTTCCGCCGCTCGACCTTGGTGCGGTCGAGCAGGCGATGCGTGAGCTGGCCTCCTTCGACGGGTTGCTGATCGTGCACGCCGAGGACGCTCACGGGATCGACAGCGCGCCCGCTCCGGAGGGTGCGAGTTATCAGCGCTTCCTGGGCTCCCGGCCGCGCGAGGCGGAGAACGTCGCGGTGGCTCAGGTGATCGAGCTTGCCCGGCGAACTGGTTGCCGAGTGCACATACTTCATGTGTCGAGCGCTGAGGTTCTGCCGTTGCTGGCCGCCGCTCGGAGCGAGGGTGTGCGGATCACGGCTGAGACTTGTCCGCACTACTTGACCTTCGCCGCCGAGGAGATCCCGGACGGCGCCACGCAGTACAAGTGCTGTCCGCCGATCCGGGAGGCCGCGAACCGCTCGTTGCTGTGGGAGGGGTTGCGTGAGGGGCTGATCGATCTGGTCGTCTCCGATCACTCACCGTCGACCGTTGAGCTCAAGCGGCTGGACACTGGTGACTTCGGCGCTGCTTGGGGTGGCATCGCGTCACTTCAGGTCGGCCTTTCGGTGGTGTGGACCGGGGCACGGGAGCGCGGCTTCACTTTGAGCGATGTCGCTCGTTGGATGTGTGAGGCGCCGGCTCGGCAGGCGGGTCTGGCGCGCAAGGGTCGGCTTGAGCCCGGGTACGACGCCGACTTCTGCGTTTTCGCGCCCGACGCGACCTTTGTTGTCGACGTCGACACACTTCACCACAAGAACGCCATCACGCCGTACGCCGGACGCTCGCTCGCCGGCGTGGTTCGCAGTACCTGGCTGCGCGGCCGGCCCATCGACATCTACGCCGAGCCCAGAGGCCGGCTACTTTCCCGAGGAGACGACGCATGACCTACTACTCGCCAAAGGGCGGGCTGCCCGCGCAGACCGAGCTGACGACCGACCGGGCCGTCTTCACGGAGTCGTACGCCGTACTGCCGCGCGGCACGATGCGGGACATCGTCACGAGCCAGCTGCCGTTCTGGGAGTCGACGAGACTTTGGGTGCTGGCCAGGCCGTTGTCTGGGTTTGCGGAGACGTTCTCGCAGTACCTGGTGGAGGTTTCGCCGGGTGGTGGGAGTGATCGGCCGGAGACGGACCCTGGGGCGGAGGCGGTGCTGTTTGTTGTCGACGGCAACTTGGTGCTGACTGTTGCCGGGGACAAGCATGAGCTGGCGCCGGGCGGGTACGCGTTCCTGCCGCCGGGGGTTGACTGGGCGCTTCGGAACACCAGCGACCGGGTCGCGTCGTTCCACTTCTTCCGGAAGGCGTACGAGCGGGTGGAGGGGGTCTCCATACCCGAGGCTTTCGTGACGAACGAGGTCGAGGTTGAGGCTGTTGAGATGCCGGACACGGAGGGACGGTGGCGGACGCAGCGGTTCGTGGATCCGCTCGACGTGCGGCACGACATGCACGTCAACATCGTCACCTTCGAACCCGGCGGCGTGATCCCGTTCCCGGAGACACACGTGATGGAACACGGCATCTACATCCTCGAAGGCAAGGCTGTGTACTTGCTCAACAAGGACTGGGTTGAAGTCCAAGAAGGCGACTTCCTCTGGCTCCGAGCCTTCTGCCCCCAAGCTTGCTACGCCGGCGGCCCGGGGCGCTTCCGCTACCTCCTCTACAAAGACGTAAACCGCCACGCCAAGCTGTAACCCACGTACTACGCCCACGCACCCGCCGCCGCTCGCTCCTACGTCGCTCCCCGCTCTGGGTGCTCCCACCCACCCGGCTTTGCCGCGCCTGCGTCGCGGTGACCCCGATGCGAGCCGGTGTCTTGCCTTCGGTCGGCCGGGGTGGGTGGTTCCTGCGCACTAGCCGCCGGTCGCTCCTACCTCTCTCCGAGTTCTGGGTGCTCGCACTCGCCCACGCTTGCCGCTCCGGCGTCGCGGTGACACCGATGTGTGGCGGGCGTTCTGCCGAGTGGCGTGGCTGGTCGGGCGATTGCCCGCGCCTCCGGCTCCGCTCGCCAGTTGGCCAGTTGGCCGGTCGTCGGTGCCGGGTAGTCCGCTGGTCGCATGGGGGACCGCGGCCCGTTGAGGACTCCCGGCATGACAAGGCGGCCAGTCGATGCCTGGGCGACCTCTCCTGAGGTGCTTGCTAGAGCGGTAGGCGGACTCGTCTGGTGTCCCGAGCGACAGGACATAGTCGGTGGGCAAGCGCCTACGCCCGCTCAGCGAGTGAGCCACTGGCCAGGAATCCGGGACTACCTCCTGTCGGTCGGGACGAAGCCCGGGCCACTGCTGAGCCAGCGCGCCCGCTGTGTCGCGTGAGACTGACGCAGGTCCGTTGCTTGCCTTCTGTGGGGCGGGTAGCTCCGGCCCGCTTGTTGCTCCCACGTCGCGGTGACCCCGATGCGGGCGTGCGGCCCGGTGAATCTTCTGGCAAGGTGTCGGATCCGGGTTGCAGCGTTCGTGGTGTAGGTGAATGGCGGCCGCTGGGGACGCCAGGACAAGGAGTCAGGTCATGACGGGTTCACGGTTGGTCGTCCGCGCGAATTCGACTCGGGAGGCGTTGTGAAGCTCCTTCTCACTTCCGGGGGTATCACCAACGAGAGCATCCGCGGCGCGCTGGTTGAGCTGCTGGGTAAGCCGATCTCCGAGTGCCGGGCGCTCTGCGTCCCCACGGCTCAGTGGGGTCACCCGATGTTGGGGCCTGCCTCGGTGCGGCGCTTCGTTGCCGGCGAGCCTCCGTGGCACGGGATGACCAGCCTGGGTTGGGCTTCCTTGGGCGTCCTCGAGCTCACCGCACTGCCCAGCATCGGCGAGGAGCGTTGGGTGCCGTGGGTTCGAGAGGCCGACGTGCTGCTGGTGGACGGCGGCGACGCGACGTACCTGTACCACTGGATGCGGGAATCAGGGCTGTCCGACCTCATCTCGTCGCTACCCGAGATGGTCTGGGTAGGGCTGAGTGCCGGCAGCATGGTGATGACCCCGCGGATCGGCGCCGACTTCGTCTCGTGGGCTTCCGCGCCGGATGACCGCACGCTCGGGGTCGTCGACTTCTCGATCTTCCCGCACCTGGACCACGAGCAGATGCCGGAGAACACCCTGGTCGAGGCGGAGAAATGGGCTGCCGGCATCGCAGGTCCGTCGTACGCCATCGACGACCAGACCGCCATCAAGGTGACCGACGGCACCGTCGAGGTCATCTCCGAAGGCCACTGGAAGGCTTTCCCCGGATAGCTGCCCGGACTCGGCTGGAACAAACTCCTCGGTCCGGGCGTCTATCACGCACAGGAACAACAACTCTTCCCCAGGAGTACGCGATGACGGATGCCACGCCGGCCACCCCGGAAGAGATCGAACCCGCCGACACTGAGCATCGCCTCGCGGTCGGAGACTTCAAGCACCTGCCACCACCGGTCAAGCTCGAAGACACCATCGCCACCCACGACCCGAACGCCCCGGCCGACCCCACCTTCGGCCGAGACCCTCAAACCGACTTCCTCCTCCGCAATGCGGGCTGAGGTTCCCCGCTCCAGGCACCGGCCGCTTGCGGTCGACGTCGGGGTTCTCGGCACCACCGGCTGACTGTCGGTCCCTGACTCTAGTGTCTTGGGGATGGCGAGACTGGCGGTGAAGTTGTTGTTGGTGGATGAAGGTGACTGCCTGCTTCTCATTCGGGCCGCGGATCCTCGGACACGGGCCGAGTGCTGGTATCCGGTGGGTGGGGGTGTCGAGGTTGGGGAGACCTTGCAGGAGGCTGCGGCGCGGGAGGCCTACGAAGAGACTGGCCTGGTCGATCTGTCGCCGGGGCGTCTGGTGTGGCAGCGCGATCACACCTACGAGTTCGGTGGTCGTGTCGTCGACGTCCACGAGGAGTGGCTGCTGCACGCAGTCGAGCGGTTCGATCCCAGGCCGACGAGTCTGTCCGAGGACGAAGCCAGGAGCATCTTGGGCTTCCGGTGGTGGAGTGTGGGGGAGTTGATCGAAGCGCCCGACACGATCTTTCCGCCGCAGCTCGGTCATTTACTCCAGAGAGTCCTCGCTGACGGCTGACCCGGTCCTCGCGACTCTGGTGTTTTGTCGGGGTGGGGCGGGTTGTGCGCAGTACGCTGCGCGGGTGGTGGTCAATCGGAGCCGTCGGGCCAGGGCGGCCCGGAAGCGTAAGCGGCGGATGGACAGTGTTGAGCATGATCTGACCGACGAGCAGTGGGTGGCGCTCAAGGCGGCTTGGGTTGGTTGTGCGTACTGCGGTGCGGTGGACCGGCCGTTGCAGCGGGATTGCGTCCTGCCGTTGTCCCGTGGTGGTCGGTACACGTTGGCCAATATTGCGCCGGCCTGCGATTCCTGCAATGCCAGTAAATGTAATGACGAGGTCACCGGGTGGCTCAGGCGTAAGCGCCTGGACGAGCGTGCCTTTCTTGAGCAGCACTACAAGGTGCAAAGCTCCCTCGCCCTGCAGTTTCCCGCTGAAGAAGCCCGTTGACACTTGCTGAATTCGGCGGTTTTGTTTAGGGATTTGCGTTGCGGGCACTGATGGTGGCCGTTCTGTTGAGCTGTCTCATCGATCGTCTCGGTCCGTGGATGGGTTTCGCGCCTGAGTGGTGACAAACAAACGCTTCGTACCTAGCCAAGATCCTCGGATCGATGATCCGGTGAAGTAGCGGTTCGATCACTCAGGGGAACCGCGATTCGCTATCGAGAGGAAATCGTGAGGCTAGCGAAACGCTTTGCTGCCATTGGCGCCGTCGGAGTACTGACTGCCGTCGCGCTCACCACCAGCAGTAACGCCCAGCCAGCAGAACCGGTCGCGGCTCCCGCCGCCGCGGCGACGGACTCCGATCACGACACGGTCTACGTCACCGGCAAAGACCGGGCGGGCAATCTGACGGTGACCATCTACGACCCCGCCAAAGGGGTGACGCCGGATCAGTTGCGCGACAAGCTTCGCCGCAGCGGAGTGACCGGAGTACTGGACAAAGGACAGGCGCCGCCGTCCAGTCAGCCCAATCAATCCACGCAGCCGAAAGCCCTGGCCTGCTTGAGCTCGGGGACGGCTCGGCAATGGTGTGATCATCAGTGGGACTACGGCAGCTATAACGACCCGCAGATCTATTTCCTGGATTCCTCGTCCTCCGCCTGGCCCGTCGTGGCTTCGGTGACCGAATGGAATCGGTCCACCGGCATCGATTCCTACTGGAAGTCCGGATCCTCAGCCTGCCCGACCGGCGTCCATTGCGTGACGGTCAACAACGGCGCGTACGGCGCCACCGGCTGGCTCGGCCTGACCTCGTGGACCCCGAACACCCAGGGCCCGGTCTCGGTCAAACTCAACGACAGCTATTCGCTGACCGCCGCCGAGCGCCGCACCATCGCCTGCCACGAACTCGGCCACGCGCTGTCGCTCAACCACAACACCTCAACGTCCAGCTGCCTGTACTCCGGTACGTACATCTCGCTGGTCCCGAACGCCGACGACTACAAGCTCCTCCCGCTGATCTACCCCCGCGCCGGCACCTGAGCGGGCGGAAGCATCGAGGCGCCATCCACGTCGTGGGTGGCGCCTCGGCCTGATCGTGAGCGGCGTCGGGGGTCAGCTCACCGGGGCGTTGGGAGCTGCGGATTCCGCGAGGAGGTGGACGATGCCGGCTGGGTTTTTGATCCAGTGGGTTCTGGAGTCGAGGTTCTGCAGGGGTTCGACCTCGTCGCAGGGGTGGATGCCGGTGGCGGCGAGCTTGCTGGTTGCGGCGTCCAGGTCGTCGGTGTGGAGTTGTAGCCAGAGGTCGGGCCGGCTGTAGTTGTCGACGCGGTCGAGCCACAGGGTGTTGGGGCCGAACTGCACCGAGTGGGTTTTCGAGACGGTCGGCGCGTAGGAGACGTCTTCTTCCTTGACGTCGAAGCCCAGGGTGTCGCGGTAGAAGGCGACGGTTTCGTCGTACTGGGCCTTGGGGATCTTCATGGCGAGGTTGAGGCCGGCGGTGAACTCAGGCTTGCTCATCGTGGAGTGACTCCTTGTCTGTGTCGGCGTCGAGTGCGCGTTCGAGCGCGGACAGCCGGTCGTCCCATCTGTTGGCGAGCCTGGCCAGCCACACTTGGGCCGGGCGGATCGCGGCTGGTTCCAACCGGTAGGGGTGGCGGCGGCCAGTTGGCTCGCCGGCGGTGATGAGGCCGGCTTCGGCGAGGTGGCCGAGGTGTTTGGCGACTGCTTGGCGGCTGATCGGTAGCCGGCGCGCCAGATCGGTGACGGTGGCGGGGCCTGCGCGGGCGAGTTCCTCCAGCAGCGCGCGGCGAGTTGGATCGGTGAGCGCTACGAAGACCGCAACGGCCTGCTCTTCTGGGTCAGGCGGCATCGAGGTAGTTCTCCAGGTCGGCGAGCTCGACGGTCCATCCGAGGCTGTTG
Source organism: Kribbella sp. CA-294648 (assembly GCF_050943845.1). Lineage (NCBI taxonomy): Bacteria > Bacillati > Actinomycetota > Actinomycetes > Propionibacteriales > Kribbellaceae > Kribbella > Kribbella sp. CA-294648. Next base: position 5,538,964 of record NZ_CP191981.1, on the reverse strand, counting down.
GCCTTGTGAGCAGCCTCCGCCACGTCGTCGGCAGCCTGGGCGAACCCGCTCTCCACGAGACGCAGACGAGTGCCCTCCGGTACCGGCTCGAGGGTGAACTCCACCAGCGTCTGAGGAGCGTCATCCGCCGGTACGCCGTACATCCCCCACCGGAAGGAGAACCGGTGTGGTGGGTCAACCATCACGACCGTGGCGACGGATTCGTCGTCGAGCTCGTCCCACCGGAAGAACGCGCGCCCACCGGGCCGCAGCTCAACCTCCGCGACCGACCCGAACCACCGCGAGAGCCCTTCCGCAGTAGTCAAAGCCGCCCACACCCGCTCGACCGGATGCCGCAGCACCACAACCCGCTCGATCACATCCGAAACCATCTCCGCCTCCTTCGCAACCCTTCGGTTGCTATGCATAGCAACTTATCGGTTGCCATAGCCGTCCGCAAGCCCGACTTGGTGTGCGTTCGGAGTCGAGAGCGACGAGGGGCGAGCGGCGGAGGGGGCGTGGGGCGTAGTACAGGGGTGTCTTGACGCATGGGGGTGGACATCGTGGGTAACCTGGCGGGCGCCGCCTGACAGGTGGTGGAGCTGATAGGAGACGATGGCCATCGTGACGCCACCACGTGCCCAAGGCAAAGGCCAGGGCGAGGCCCAGGGTGAGGCCCAGGACTCGCAGCCTCGGCTGCCTGAGGTCGAACCGGCCGTTGCGGGGTTGACGGTGGGGTTGGGCGGTCCGGCGGGGCGGTTTGCCCGGCTCAGTTCGTCCTGGTGGACTCCGTTGCGGATCGCGCTCGCGGTGTGTACGTTCACGTTCGCGCTCGGGGTGCTGCAGAAGGCGCCGTGTATGGATGCCGGCTGGGATCGGCAGAACTGGCGGCCGTTCAAGGCGCTGTGCTACTCCGATATCGGGTATCTGTACCAGGAGCGCGGCTTCGCCGAGGGTAACCGGCCGTTCCTCGACACCGGGAACTATCCGGTGCTGGAGTACCCGGTGCTGACCGGCGCCTTCATGGAGGCCGCGGCGCAGATCACCTGGGTGTTCACCGGCGACCCGAAGCAGGATCTGACCGAGGCGCAGAAGCGCGACACGGCTGGTGTCTTCTTCGTCGTCAACGTCGCGATGCTGTTCCTCTGCGCGCTACTCCTCGTCGGGCTGACCATGGCCACCGCGCGAGGCGTCGCCAGACGGCCCGGCGGAGCGCGTGGGCAGCCGATGGTTGCCCTGTACGTCGCTGCCGCGCCGGTGCTGGCCTTCACTTCCACCATCAACTGGGACCTGTTCGCCGTCGTGCTGACCGCGGGGGCGATGTACGCCTGGTCGCGAGGCAAACCGATCTGGTTCGGTCTGCTGCTCGGGCTCGGCACGGCCGCGAAGTTCTACCCGTTCCTGCTGCTCGGGCCTCTACTGATCGTCTGCTTGCGAGGCCGCAAGTTGTGGCAGTGGTTCTTGGCCGCGGTGGCAACGGCGTTCAGTTGGGGTTTGGTGAACGCGCCGATCTACCTGCTGGCCAAGAACGAGTGGATGTCGTTCTGGGTCTTCAACGACGAACGCGAGAGCGACTACGGCTCGATCTGGTACGTGCTCAAGCTCGCCAAGCGCGAGGTCGCCGACGTCAACCAGCTGAACATCGTGATCTTCGCCGGATTGTGTCTGTCGATCGCGATTCTCGGGCTGATGGCGCCGAGGCCGCCGCGCTTCGCTCAACTGGCGTTCCTGGTGGTCGCGGCGTTCCTGCTGGTCAACAAGGTGTACTCGCCGCAGTACGTGCTGTGGCTGCTGCCGCTGGTCGCGCTGGCCCGGCCGAAGCTGCGGGACTGGCTGATCTGGCAGGCCTGCGAATGCTTCTACTGGATGATGGTCTGGCTGCATCTGGCCCAGTTCCTGGTGCCGGGGGCGCCGGAGGAGCCGGACCGGATCTACTGGCTGTCCGTCGTCCTCCGGATGGCCGGGACGTTGTGGCTGATGCTGGTCGTCGCGCGGGACATCCTGCTGCCGGAGAAAGATCCGGTCCGGCAGGGCGACCTGGTGGACGACCCGAGTGACGGCGTCACCTCAGACCTGCCTCCACGAAAGCTGGATCCAGCACACGCCTAGCTCACAGGGCGAGCTTGGCGACGTCCAGGTTGCCGCCGCTGACCACAGCGGCAGTCAGGCCGTCGCCCAGCTCGAGCTTGTGTTCCAGGAGGGCGGCGAAGGTCGCTGCCGCGGCTGGTTCCAGGGCCAGCTTGGTGCGGGACATGACGAGCTTGGTGGCTTCGACCAGCGCGTTCTCGCTCACGGTCACCAGTTGATCGACGTACTCCGCGATGATCGCGTAGTTGTGGGTGCCGCAGACGGGCGCGGCCAGGCCGTCGGCGACGCTCTTGGCGGTGGGCAGTTTCTGCGGTGAGCCCGCGGCCAGGCTGCGGCTGACCACGTCGGCGTTCTCCGGCTCGATGCCGATCACGCGGATGCCGGGGCTGATGAGCTTGACCGCGAGCGCGACGCCCGAGATGAGCCCGCCGCCGCCGACCGGGACCAGCACGGTGCCGATGTCCGGGCGGTCCTCGAGCAGCTCCAGGCCGAGGCTGGCGTGCCCGGTGATCACCGCGAGGTCGTCGAACGGGTGTACGCCGGTCAGCTTCCGCTCGTCCCGGATCGACTCGTAGGCACCCATCAGGTCACCCTCGACCAACTCGACCCGAGCTCCATAAGCGCGAGCAGCCGCTATCTTGGCCGGTACTGCGGTAGTCGCCATCACCACGGTCGCCGGTACGCCGGCGTCGCGAGCAGCCCAGGCCAACGCGCCCGCCGCATTGCCGGCCGAAACGGTGATGACGCCGCGCTCGCGTTCTTCCGGCGACAACGCGACCACCCTGTTGAGCAAGCCCCGGACCTTGAAGCTCCCGGTCTTCTGGAACAGCTCCGCCTTGAGCGTGAGCCGGCCGCCGAAGAGTTCGTCCAACGCCGAGGACTCGACCATCGGCGTGCGGTGGATCCGTCCCCGCAGTCCGGCGGCGGCGCTGCGAACATCCTCGAGGCTCGGCATACCCCAGACATTAATGCCCTGCGTGACGAAACCGGACAGCCAGCGCGCTCGTCTCATGCGATAGCCCAGGGCGTGGCTTTCGAGGCCCGGCCTGACACAGTGGAGGTGTGGAGTTGGGGTTCGGAGGTGAGGTGGCCGGGTTCTACCAGCGTTATCGGCGCGGGTACCCGGCTGAGGTGATCGACGGCCTGGTGGAGGCCTTCGAGCTGACCCCGGACGATCTCGTGCTCGACCTGGGCTGCGGCACCGGTCAGCTGGCCCTGCCGCTCGCGGAGCGGGTGCGGGCCGTCATCGGCATGGACCCGGAGCCTGACATGCTCGCCGAGGCCCGCCGGGTCGCAGCCGACCGCACCACGACCAACCTCAGCTGGATCGTCGGCTCCGACGCGGACGTCCCGAGCCTCGCCACGCTGCTCGGCAAGAACTGCCTTGCAGCGGTCACGATCGGCCAGGCGCTGCACTGGATGGACCACGACACCCTGTTCCACGCGCTCCAGCCCCTGCTCCGCACCGGCGGCGGGGTCGCCGTGGTCACCAACGGCACACCGCTCTGGCTGCAGGACAGCGACTGGTCGCGGGCACTCCGCCGCCACCTCGAGCTCTGGCTGGACTCCGAAGTCACCGCGACCTGCGGCACGGACGAGGAGAGCCGCAGCCGGTACGCCGCAAGCCTCGCCGCAGCCGGCTTCACCGTGAGCGAGACCCGCTACCAGTACTCCGACGTGCTGGATCTCGACCGCATCATCGGCGGCGTCTACTCCGCCTTGCCGGTCAACCTGCTGCCCCCACTCGAGCAGCGCTCGTACTTCGCCAAGCAGGTCGGCCGCGCACTGGAGGGCCACGCCCCGTACGCCGAGCAGATCGACGTAACCCTCCTGATCGGCACCAGCCACCCCCGCTGAAGCGGCTCAGCTCAAGCGGTTGGCAACTGCAGTGGCGAAGCGGGTGTTGGCCTCCGGTGCCTCCGGGAGGAACAGGTACGGCTCGATCAGTTCCAGCTCCATGAGCAGGTAGCGGCCACCGGCCACGATGCCGTCGACGCGGGCGTAGACCGGCGGGCGGCGAGTGTTCGCGGCAGCCAGCGCCTCGGTCGATCCGGCCAGTACTGCGGCCGGCGGGTCGAGCAGTTCCGCAGTACCGCCGAAGTCGTCCTGGACCCGGTAGTCACCAGCTGCCGGGCGCTTCAGGACCGCGTGGCTGAACTCGCCGCCGAAGAAGATCAGCGACCACTCACCCTCGGTCTGGATCTCCGGCTGGAACGGCTGCACGAGGTAGACGTCCTCGGGCAGCTCCTCCATCGCGCGGCTGAGCTCCTCGGAGCCCGCAGTACCGCGGACGGTGTTGTGGGCCGTGGCGCTGACCGTCGGCTTGATGACGATCTCCTGGCCGTCCAGCCCGGCGACGACCTCGCGCAGGCACGCACCGGCCGCCACCTGCGACGGCACGATCGCGACACCCCGCTCGCGCAGCTCCAGCAGGTAGCGCTTGTCGGAGTTCCGGCGGACCAGGTCGCTGTCGTTGAGCAGCTTGACGCCGGCCTTGTCCAGTTGGTCCAGCCACGCGGTGAACTCGAGGTAGCGCCGGTGGTAGTCCCAGACGGAACGCAGCAGCACCGCGTCGTACGAGGACCAGTCGACCGACGGGTCGCTCCAGGTCTCGGCGACCGGGTCGAGCCCGGCGGCCTCCAGTGCGGCCTTGAGCGGCAGGTCGTGCGGGTGCAGCTCCGCGTACTCGGCGGAGTTGGCCAATGCGATTCTCACGCCGCTCAGTGTTGGCGGGCCCCAACCAGTTCGTCAAACCGGTTCCGCAGGACGGGTCGGTGACGGAGAGTGCTCACGCTGAGGACGACAGCAGCGGCGGCGAGGTAGATCAGGCCTTGGCGGTGGTCGTGCCCGAAGCTGCCGTAGGCGAGGTAAGCGGCGGCCGGTACGACGAGCCACTCGAAGCGGTTGGCCAAGACCGCGAGCGCGATCAAGGGCAATCCGTACCACGGGTAGGTGGGCGTGGTGAGCAGCAGCGCGGCGCCGTACAGCCAGCAGCACGTGACGGCGATCGGTTCGCGGTCGTGGCGGTGGAGGGCGAGGACGGCCAGCGTGAGTGCTAGTAGTCCGGCGGCGAGCTGGCGGGCCTCAGGAGGCAACACCAGCGCGAGAATCGCCGAGCGGGAGCTGCCGTCGGAGAAGCCTTCCTGGGTCAGGTAGCCGGGCAGGAAGCCGATCACCAGGGCCCCGGCCGCGAGGACGTGCGGCAGGTAGCTGGCGGCCAAGGTGCCGACGGCAACCAACGGCGTACGGACGTCGCGACGTCGTAAAGCGGTGAAGGCAGGGAGCAGCAGCAGAGGCAGGAGCTTGGTCGCGGCGGCGGCTCCCAGAAGGAGGCCGGCGAGGACTGGCCGGCGGCGGGTGGCGAGGTTGACAGCGGCGACGATGAAGACTGCGGCTAGGACATCCACATGGGCGGCGCTGCTGGCCTCCAAGGCCACTATCGGTGACCAACCCCACAGCACAGCCCAGCGTGGATCGCGGCCGCGGCGGCGCAGTTGAAGGGCTAATAACGCTGTCAGGGCCACGGCGAGTGCTGCGGCGGCTACCTGGAGTCCGAAGGTGCCTGCAGACCAAGGGGTGACCAGTGCGACCGCTGCGAAGTACGCCTGGGCGACAGGCGGGTAGATGGTGGGGACGGCAGGGCGGTTGATCTTGGTACGTGGGTCGTCGGCCGACAGAGCAGCGACGGCCGCAGGGTCATGCGGGACCGTCGGCGGCCCCGTCACTCCAGTGCGATCGGCAGGGGAGAGCCCCGGGAACAGCACAGGGTCGCGCAGCCGTGCCAGCTCATCAGCAAGCGGCACATGCGAGTACGGCGAACTACCCGAGAGCTGTACCCGCCCGTCCCAGACATACCGATAGGCATCGGTACTGGTGATAGGAGCACTCAGCAGCCCCGGCACCTGACACAGAGCAGCAACAGCCACCACACCTAGCACTACGTGCGCCCCGGCCGGCCGCCGCACGAGCAGCCAGCCGACACCGCCGACAATCAGACAGCCGACGACCAGCACCAGATTCGGCCACCACCCAACGGCCGCTGCGGCAATCACTCCCGCCGAGACAGCGACGGCGACGAGACCGCCCGCAAGGCCTCTCATCGGTACGCCGCCTGGCGACTCGCCGCGGCGGGGGAGCGGCGGAAGGCGAGGAAGGCCCGGTTGGCAGCGCGCCAGTCCTCGGTGGCCAACAGGTCGGCGGACAGCGCGTGCCGCAGTACAGCGCGGCTGCCAACCCTTGCCCAAGGCAACGGCATCGACCGGCGACCGCCGTCGCTGTGCAGGACGATCGGCGCGGTGTCGTCCAGGTCGTCATCAGGATCAACCTCGACCAGAACCATGCCGTCCGGGCGGACCAACTCGGCGCAGCGGCGGAGTAGTTGCTCGGGCGCGCCCCCAATGCCGATGTTGCCGTCCATCAACAGAACGCTGCCCCAGCGGCCCTCGCCCGGCAGCGGTTCCTGCACTGGCCGCCGCAGAGCGGGAGCGCCACGGTTGGTCGTGAGCAGGACAGCCTCGGCGGAGATGTCCACGCCCAGCGCCGGGATACCGCGCTCGGCCAGTGCCGTCACGATCCGTCCCGGTCCGCAGCCGATGTCGAGCACCGGACCCTCGCACCGGCTCAGCGCCAGCCGATCCACCTCGTCAGCCGGAGCCTGCCAGCGGTCCACCTCGCACAACGCCGGTACCGTGCGCCCATCGGTGCCGGTAGCAACGACCCGCGCCCCGGCCAGCGCCTTCTCGAACAACAGGGCCGGTGAGGCCGAGTGCTGCAACCGCCGATGCAACCGTGAGACCCGCAAGCCCGGGAAGCGCGCAGCGAGAGCCGCGGCGTCCGCTGGCGTGTCCATGTCTCGCAGCTTGGGCAGCAGCAGGACCCTATAGCCGAGCAACCGCAGCCGGGTCAGCTGGTCGGCGCCGGTGTGATCAGTGGACATCGGTACGCCGACCAGCGCGCGACGGTCCGGCTCACGCAACCCGAGACACCAGTAGCCGCCGTCCTCGGTCAGGCCCAGTACTGCGTCGTGCTCACCCCAGTCGACCGACAGGAGCTCGCTGGTCAGCTGCGGCGTGTCCATCCCGACCAGCAGCATGGGCGCACCGGCGTACGCGTCCTCGAACGCACTTGCGAGCCGCTCTGCCAGGCCCTCGCCGCGTTGCGCCACCACCTGGAAGCCGGTGGGCAACCAGGGTCCGGGCCGGCCGTCCAGCGCGAGGACGTGTCGGCGCACCGCAGTGGAGCGGACGGCTGCGAGGGTGTCAGAGAGGGAGGCACGGGCAAGGGCGGCAGCCTCCGCCGGGGTGAACTCGGTCTGGAGTCGCGTCTTCACCCGGCCGGCGACCGGCTCCTTCGCGATCACGATGATCGTGTCCGCGATCACGCCGACAGCACCTTCGACATGTCCAGCACGGCCCGCGCGGCGCCCAGCGGCGTACCGGTGACTTTGGAGCGGCCGGAGCGGGGCAGGTAGTCGACGTCGACCTCAGCGATCCGCCAGCCCGCGTCAGCAGCCTTCACCACCGTCTCCAGCGGGTAGCCGGACCGCCGGTCGCGCAGGTCCAAGCCCAGCAAGGCCTCTCGCCGCGCAGCCCGCATCGGACCCAGATCACGAAGCTGTACGCCGGTACGCCGCCGTATGCGCCGCGACAACTCGGCATTGGCCAGCCGCAGGTGCCAAGGCCACACACTGCGCGACACGGGCCGACGCCTGCCGAGCATGAGGTCGATCTGGCCGCCCAGGACCGGTGCAGTTACCCGTACGAGCTGCCGCGGGTCCAGAGAGGCATCCGCATCGAGGAAGGCGACCCCTGGCGCAGTACTGGCTTCGAGGCCCGCATGGCACGCGGCGCCGTACCCGCGAACAGCGCAAGGCACCACTAGTGCGCCCAGGCCGGCAGCGATCTCGGCAGAGCCGTCTGTGGAGCCGTTGTCCGCGACAACGCCCCGTACGCCGTCCGGGAGCCGGGCGAGCACCCAGGGCAGCGCGGCCGCCTCGTTGAGGCAGGGGAGGATCAGATCGACGTCAGCCACTCTTCGACGGTAGGGACGATCGGGACGGTTCCGGGGCCGCGGGCGAATACCGCTCGCTTACGTCCCACTCCAGACGGCGTCAGGTCGCGCAGTACGGCGGACGGAAGATCTACGCTCGACCCGTGGCTACTCGTGTGCTCGTGGTGGACGACGACCCGACCGTGTCGAACGTCGTCTCGGCGTACCTGACCAAGGCCGGGTACGACGCCCGCGTGGTTGCCGACGGCGTCCTGGCGGTCGAGGTGTGGCAGCAGTGGAAGCCGTCGGTCGTCGTACTGGACGTGATGCTGCCCGGCCTGTCCGGTCTGGACGTACTGCGCCGGATGCGCGCCGCCGATGACGGCGCGGCCGTGATCATGCTGTCGGCCCGGGGTGAGGAAGAGGATCGCCTGGTCGGGCTGGAGTTCGGCGCGGACGACTACGTGGTCAAGCCGTTCAGCCCGCGTGAGCTGACCCTGCGGGTGCAGGCGATGCTGCGGCGCGAGGAGCGCCTGGCCGGGCTCGACCTGACCCCGACCAAGCTGAGCGCCGGTCCGATCTTGGTCGACACGGCGGCCCGGATCGCCACCCTGGACGGTAGCGAGCTGGCGTTGACGCACCGCGAGTTCGACCTGCTGGCCTTCCTGGTGGCGCATCCCGGCAAGGCCTACACGAAGGCGGAGTTGCTCCGGCGGGTCTGGGGCTGGGACTTCGGGGACTCGTCGACCGTCACCGTGCACGTCCGCCGGCTGCGGGAGAAGATCGAGACCGATCCGTCCGATCCGCGGCTGGTGCTGACCGTGCCGCGGACCGGCTACCGCTTCGCGGGTGAGGCCGAATGAACCGCGACCAGCTCACGATCTTCGCGATCACGGCCGGCTGGACGCTCGTGGTCGGGTTGGTCGGTGGCGCGATCCTGTGGCGGTTCCGCCGCAAGTCGCTGCGGATCACGATGATCGTGGCCGGCCTGATCCCGATGCTCGCCGCGCTGGCAGCGGTGACCCAGAGCGTCCAGCTGATGTTCATCTCCGCCCACGACTCGCTCGTCGTGCTGTGGACGCTGGTGTTCTCCGGGCTGCTGGGCCTGGCCATGTCCGTGCTGCTCGGGCACTGGGTCAGCACTGGCTCCCGCGATGTCGGGCGACGCCTGCGGCAGCTCGGCACGTCGTACGAGCCGGTTGAAGGCCATACCGTCGTACCCGCGGAGCTGGCCGCGATCACCGACGAACTGGAGCTGACCCGCCAACGACTGGCCGCCTCCCGCGAACGCGAGCGAGCCCTCGAAGCAAGCAGACGCGAGCTCGTCGCCTTCATGTCCCACGACCTCCGTACTCCGCTCGCCGGGCTGCGGGCCGTCTCCGAAGGCCTGGAGGACGGTGTCGTCGACGACGTACCGGGCGCGCTGCGGCAGATGCGGACGACGGTCGACCGGATGACGGGACTGGTGGACGACCTGTTCGAGCTGTCGCGGCTGTCCACGGCGCCACCACCACGCCGACGGTCGGCCGTCAGCCTGCGCGAGCTGGCCGAGGACGTGGTGGGGGAGACCTGCGAGCACGCCCGCTCCGAAGGTGTGGCGCTGTCGGTGTCGACACCTGCCGACGACGATCGGCTGGCGGTGCACGGCGATGCGGACGAACTGACCCGCGCGGTCACGAACCTGGTCGGCAACGCGATCCGGCACACCGAGCGGGGCGGCGCGGTCAAACTCACGGTCGATCGAGCCGACGACGGCCGGGTGCGGCTTGCCGTGACGGACGGCTGCGGCGGCATCCCGGCCGACGACCTGGAACGAGTCTTCGACATCGGCTGGCGCGGTGACCAACAGCGCACCCCGTCGGCCGGCAGCACCGGAGGCGGCGGCCTGGGCCTGGCGATCGCCCGCGGCGTCGTCGAATCCCATGCCGGCAGCATCGCGGTGGCCAACGTCGAAGGCGGCTGCGCCTTCGAAATCGACCTCCCCGCAATCCCGACCTCTCCATGATCCACCTCTCCAGGCCGACCTTGTGCATGGCGTGAGCGGATCTGCACGACGAATCCGCTCAGCTGGTGCACAAAGTCGGCTGGGGACTGGTCAGTCGTGGTGCAGGAGGTCGGCGAGGCCGGAGCGGAGGTCGTAGTCGGGCTTCCAGCCGAGTTGGTCGCGAAGGCGGGTTGAGGACGCGGTGATGTGCCGGACGTCGCCGAGGCGGTAGGCGCCGGTGATGACGGGCTCCGGTCCGCCGTACAGACGGGCGAGCTCGGTGGCGAGGTCGCCGATGGTGTGGACGGTTCCGCTGCCGACGTTGTACGCCGTGAACTGCTGCGCGGGGTCGGCCGTCGTGGCGGCCGCGACGGCGGAGGCGATGTCGGTGACGTGGATGAAGTCGCGGCGCTGACCGCCGTCCTCGTAGACCTTCGGGGGTTCGCCGCGGTCGAGCATGGAGCGGAAGATCGCGGCCACACCGGCGTACGGGGTGTTGCGGGGCATTCCCGGGCCGTAGACATTGTGGAACCTGAGCGCCGCGACCTGGCCGCCGGTCTCGCGGGCCCAGGTGGCGGCGAGGTGCTCGCCGTGGAGCTTGGTGGCGGCGTACGTGTTGCGTGGGTCAGTGGCCGCGTCCTCGGAGACCAGGCCGGGGCGTAGAGGTGCGAAGCACAGAGGGCAAGGCGGCTCGAACTGGCCCGCTTCCAGGTCTTCCACCCGGCGAGGACCAGGTGTCACCACGCCGTGCCGGTCGCATTCGTAGTGGCCTTCGCCGTAGACGACCATCGAGCTGGCGTACACCAGCCGCCGGACCTTCCGTCGGCCGAGGGCTCTCAGGAGGACGGCCGTACCGAGGCTGTTGGTGCTGACGTAGTCGTCCATGTCGTCCAGATCGACGCCCAGCCCGACCTTCGCCGCCAGATGCACGACGGCGTCCACACCGTGCAGTGCCTGGTCCACAGCCTTGGCATCACGGATGTCGGCGACGATCAGGTTGTCGATGACCGGCTTCACCTGATGGACGTCCGGTCGCAGCGAGTCGAGCACGCGAACCTCATGGTCGTCCGCCACCAACGCGGCCTGCACGTGGCGCCCGATGAAGCCGGCACCGCCGGTGAGCAGGATCTTCACCAGAGGTCCTCTCCGGCGGTGCCGTCCAGCGCATGCCGGCAGGTGCAGTCCTGGTCCGCTTTGGGCAGCCGGCCGATCACCTCGGTGAGCAAGGACTTCAGCCGTTCGATACTGCGGCCGAACACCTCGAACACCTCCGCCTGGGTGACGCCGGCACCCGCCTCGACGCCGGCATCGTGATCGGTGACGACGGCGACCGACGTGTAGCAGAGCGCGAGTTCCCGGGCGATCGATGCCTCGGGGGCGCCGGTCATGCCGACCACCGACCAACCCTGTGCCGCGTGCCAGCGCGACTCCGCCCGAGTCGAGAACCGCGGTCCGTTGATCACCACCATGGTGCCCTCGGCAACCACTTCACCGTTGCCCGAGGCAATCACAGCGGCGCGGCCGGCGGCGCAGTACGGGTCGGCGACGGAGACGTGGACGACCGGCGTTTCGTCGTACACGGTGTGCGCCCGGCCCCAGGTGCGGTCGACGTACTGGTCGGGCACGACCATCGTCCCGGGGGTGAGCGAGGCGCGGAGTGAGCCGACCGCGCACGGGCCGAGCACCTGGCGGACGCCGAGGTGGCGCAGCGCCCAGAGATTGGCGCGATAGTTGACCCGATGCGGTGGGAAGCGATGGTCCGCGCCGTGCCGTGGGATGAAGGCGACCTCCCGTCCGTTCACCTCGCCGACGACCGGCGGCTCGCTCGGCGGCCCGAACGGCGTCTCGATCTCGACCGGCCGTGCGCCCGACAAGAACGAGTAGAAACCTGACCCGCCGATCACACCGATTTCCGCCATGCCATCGACCCTAGAAGCAGCCGAGCCGCCGGCTACCGGATCTGCCCGGTCCGTCAGCGCTTCGTAATCGATGGTCGAATGACCCTGTGACGGTCACAGGTGCGCTAATTCTGGTGGGAGCTCTGCTGCTCCTGCTCGGCGCGTACTGCAGCTGGACCGCGGGACGTCTCGACCGCCTCCATCACCGCGTCGCCACCGCGCGTGCGTCCCTCGAAACCGAGCTGGCTCGTCGTGCCGCCCTGGTCGTCGAGCTGGCCGGCAGCGGCGTACTGGACCCTGCTTCATCCCTCCTGCTGCTCGACGCGGCCCACCGAGCCCGTACTGCGGACTGCGACGAGCGCGAGCGAGCCGAGTCCGCATTGACCCGCGCGATCGGGGCGACCGTGACGGACGTCGAGCCGTGGGCAACAGAACTCGGTACTGCGACGCGACGGGTCCAGCTGGCCAGGCGCTTCCACAACGACATCGTCGGGTCGGCCCGCGACCTGCGCCGCCGCCGGATCGTCACCTGGTTCCACCTGGCCGGCCATGCCCCGATGCCCACCACCATCGAGCTGGAAGACGGAAGCTAGCGGGCGGGGGAGCGGCGGCGGGGCTCGGTCTGGGCTCGCAGCAGGGCGATGTCAGCGCCACGCAGCACCTCGTCCGCGTCCTGGAACCGCTTGATACTCGGCACCACCCCGACGGCCAAGCCAATGCCGGACCACGACTGCATCGACTCGACCAGCTCCTCGGTCCGTACTGCGCGGCCGCCCACGTCGTCGAGCAGGATCGCGAACTCGTCCTGCCGCAACCGCGCCGCGGAATCCCCTTCGGCCAGCACCATCCGCAGCCGGCGGACCACCTCCCGCCGTACGCCGGACTCGGCAGCGGCTGGGTCGTCACGGACAGACTGCTCCTCGGCGTCCGCGACGACGCGGAGCAGGACGACGGCGCAGTCGTAGTCCTCCGATCGCCGGGTCCGGGCGATAGCCGCGCCGAGCCGGTCGAGGAAAAGCATCCGGTTGACCAGGCCGGTCTCGGGATCGCGCAACGCGTTGCGGCGCAGGGCGAGCTCCTGCTCCTTCCGCTCGGTCATGTCGACCAGGGCACCGACGAGCCGGGCAGGACAGCTGGCGTCGTCCAGTACGGTCACGGCGCGACACAGCATCCAGCGGTAGTCGCCGGACGAGGTGCGCACCCGGTGCTCGAGCTCCAGTGGAGTACGGGCGCCGCCGAGCTGGGCAGCGATCGCTGCCGAGAGTTCGCGCCGGTCTTCCGGGTGCACGCGGTCGAGCCACTCGGTGGGCGACGAGCCGATCTCGTCCTCGGCGTAGCCGAGTGTCTGCTTCCACCGCGGCGAGTAGTAGACCGTGCCGGCCGAGACGTCCCAGTCCCAGGTGCCGTCCTGGGCTGCCATCGAGGCGAGGGCGTACCGCTCTTCGCTGGCCCGGATGGTGTCGGCGAGTGCCCGCTCCCGCGCTGCGGCCTCCTCCAGCGCCAGGCGCTGGTCGCGCAGGGACGACATCAGTTGCTCCTGGTCCAACGCCACCGCCAGCAGTGCCGCCCAGTGGTTGTACTTGTCCCGGCCGCTCGTCATCCGGGTGTCGACGGTGCCGTCGATCGCCAGCAGCCCCCAGTCGCTCCCGCGGAACGTCACGGGGAGAACCAAGGTGAGATCGCTGCTGCCGATGCTGCCCGGGCGGGTCAGCGCCGTGGGCGGGAACTGACTGGCCGGCGTCCGCGTGCCGACCAGGCGCGACAGCATCCCGGACGTGTCGTTGACGCCGACGATCTCGATCTCCCGATCGCCAGGTGAGCGGGTGCGCCACAACCCCAGGCAGGCAGCGCCGCGCCCAGTGCGTGGAAGCCAGGTGAGCGCGCGCGGGCTCACCTGGCTGCCACGCAGGAGATCCATGTCGACCTCGTACTGGTCGGCGATGGTCCGCTCCAGGTAGCCGCTGCGGGCGAGCAGCGGCCGGGTACAGCCCTGGGTCAGCGCGAGCAGGACGTCGGTGGTGACCCGGCGCAAGATCGGCAGCCGGTCGGAATCCGGTGGCAGCGTGCTCATCAGTTCGGTTTCCAGATCGCGCACTGCCGCGACGAACTGTTCGAGCGCCTCCGGGTACGGACGTCGTACGGAGGTCAGATCGGCGAGCCTGCCGAGGGACACCGCGGCGGGAACGGAGCCGCGCTCGGCGGCGGCGGTGATCGGGGCGACGACGGCATGCAGCCAACTCCTGCGCGCCTCCTGGTCGCCCGGGCGGAAGTCGCCGGTCGCGGCCGAGCGGCCGCTGAAGCCCGTGTCGGACAGCCGGCGCAGCCGCGACCGCGCCGGGGTCGAGCCGTAGGTCTCGAACAGCGGATCGTCGGTGTCGGGGTCAGGCTCGGCGGTCGATTCGCCACACCCACAGGACTCGCGGATCACCAGCGTCGACGGCGCCCGGTACTCCCCGGCCGCGACTTCCTCCCCGCGCAGCCGGGCCAGCAGCAACTTCAGCGCGAGCCCGCCGACCCGATCGTTGTGCGGATCCACAGTCGACAACCGCGGTACCAGCCGAGCGCCGGTCTCGGTCCGGTCGAAGCCGATGACGGCCTGATCGCGTGGCAGCACGAGCCCGGCCGCGCGGAGTGCCCGGATGAAGCCGACCGCGTTCCGGTCCGTCGCCGCGATCGTGGCGGTCGTGGGTACGCCGTCGGCCAGCAGCCGCGCCGCCGCCTCGGAGCCGCCTTGCTCGTGGTTGTCGGTGGTCTCGAAGAACCAGCGGGGGTCCGCCTTGATCCCGTGCTCGGCCAGCCCGGTCCGGTAGGCGTCGTACCGCTCGCGGATGTCGCGCTGCAACGGGCTGCCGATGAAGCCGATTCGGGTGTGCCCGTGATCGAGCAGATGCCGCAGTGCGGCGTACACCCCGCCGGCGTTGTCCGGAACCACCACGGGGGTGGGGACGCTGGTCTGGTCCTCGCTGATCATTACGACCGGGCGGCCCCACTCCTGCACGCTGGGGAGCCGGTCGTGCCGGACCGCCTTGACGATGACGATGATGCCGTCGACGGCATCGAGCGCGACCGGGACCTGGAGCAGCGGCTCATCCGGATACCGCTCCCGATCCAGCCCGGCCGGATAGGTCTGTACTGCGACCACGCTGTGCCCGGCCTGGCGTGCCGCGCGCGAGACCCCGGCGATCAGCGCACCGAAGTAGAACCCCCCGACCACCGGCGACAGTACGCCGATGGTCTTTCGTGCGGTTGCCCCACCGCGCCGGCTCCCACCCATGCACACCCCTCGATCAAGAGAGCGCGAGCCGATGCGCTAGCTCACATCGGCCGACACACTAGGTAATTGTGGTACCACTACCCGCAGACAGTCCTGGGCCGCCCGCGCGCCGTCCCACGATCACCGATGTCGCGAGGGCGGCCGGGGTGTCGATCGCGGTCGTCTCGTACGCGCTCAACGGCCGGCCCGGAGTGTCGGCGGCGACCCGGGAGCGGGTGCTGCGGATCGCCGACGAGTTCGGCTGGCGGCCCAACGCGGCGGCGCGTTCGCTGCGGACCGGTCCGCGCGCGGCGGGTCTGGTGCTCACCCGGGAGGCCGGTGTCGCGGCCCATGCGACCTCCTTCCTCGACTTCGTCTCCGCCGTCCAGGACGTGGTGGCCGAGCGCGACATCGCCCTGCTGCTGAAGATCGTGGACTCCACCGAGGCCGCGGTCGCGACGTACCGCAAGTGGTGGGCCGAGCGCCGCTTCGACGTGATGATCGTGACCGACGCGCTGACCCAGGATCCCCGGGTGGACGCCCTGCGGCAGATGCGCGCGCCCGCCGTCGTCCTGGCTCCGGAGGAGTTCTGCCAAGGGCTGGCGTCGGTCTGGCTCGACGAGGACGCGGCGTACTCCAGCGTCGGTACGTATCTGGTGGAGCTCGGTCATCGAGACGTCGCGGCCGTGACTGCTCCAGGCGGGCTGCACCGCACTCGCTTGCGGCTGGAAGTGCTGGCCCGGGTCCTCGATGCGGCCGGTGGCACGCTGATCCATGAAGCCACCGACGCGACTGCCGAGGAGGCCGCCGCGACCGCCCGGCGGCTGCTGACCGGGCCGACCCCGCCGTCGGTCCTCGTGCTCGACTCCGACCAGATGGCCGTGGCCGCACTCGACGTCGCCCGCCGGCTCGGGCTGCAGGTGCCGTGGGATCTGTCGATCGTGGCCGGCAGCGATTCGGCGCTCTGCCGGCTCGCGACCCCGTCGATCACCGCGCTGCCCCTGCCGTCCGGCCGGCTCGGAACCGCGGTCGGCCGGGCCGTGCTGGCGGTGCTCGACGGCGAACCGGAGTACCGGTGGGTGGAACCGATCGGCGGCGTCGCGGTGCGCGGCAGCACCGCGCCCCGGTCGCGCTGACGCCATCCGGCGGTCACGAAACGGTAACGCGCCGTTGGCCTAAACGTTTCACCCCATCCCGGACGCGGGCCGCCACATGTGACGTTCACGGGAGTCGCCGCGGATTGTGCGCGGCGGCTCGTGCCTGGACCTCCCTGGAGGACCGGCACGCCGACCACACCTGGAGGCAGTGTGCTCAAGATCCCCCAACGGCTGTTGGCCGCCACCACAGCCTTAGCAGTCGCCCTTCCCCTGACCCTGATGGGCGTGACCGGTACGGCGAACGCCGCCGAGCCGCACGTCGACAACCCGTACGCCGGTGCGACGCAGTACGTCAACCCGACCTGGGCGGCCGCCGTCGAGGGCGCCGCCACCCGGGTGTCCGATCCGGCCCTGGCCGCGAAGATGCGGCTGGTCAAGACCAACCCGACCGCCGTCTGGATGGACCGGATCAGCGCCATCACCGGTAACGCCGACGGCAAAGGCCTGCGCTTCCACCTCGACAACGCCCTGACCCAGAAGCAGTCCGGTACGCCGCTGGTCGTGAACCTGGTGATCTACGACCTGCCCGGCCGGGACTGCTACGCGCTCGCCTCGAACGGTGAACTGCCGGCCACCGCGGCCGGGCTGACCCGCTACAAGACCGAGTACATCGACCCGATCGCGGCCATCCTGGCCGACCCGAAGTACCAGGGGCTGCGGATCGCGGCGACGATCGAGCCGGACTCGCTGCCGAACCTGATCACGAACATCTCGCACCCCGAGTGCCAGACGGCCGCGCCTTTCTACCGCGAGGGCGTGAAATACGCGCTGGACAAGCTGCACGCGATCCCGAACGTCTACAACTACATCGACGCGGCTCACTCCGGCTGGCTCGGCTGGGACAACAACGCCACACCGGCGGCCAAGCTGTTCGCGGACGTGGCCCGGACCACCCAGGCCGGCCTGGCCTCGGTCGACGGCTTCGTCACCAACACCGCCAACACCACCCCGCTGGAGGAGCCGTACCTGCCGAACTCGTCGCTGACGGTGGGCGGCGCGCCGATTCGTTCGGCCTCGTACTACGAGTGGAACTTCGACTTCGACGAGCTCGACTGGACCGCGCACCTGCACAGCCTGCTCGTCGCCGAGGGATTCCCGGCCAGCACCGGCATGCTGATCGACACCTCCCGCAACGGCTGGGGCGGGGCCGCACGGCCGACCGCGACCTCGACCAGCACGGATCTCAACACCTACGTCAACCAGTCGAAGGTCGATCGCCGCAACCACCGCGGTGCCTGGTGCAACCCGCTCGGTGCCGGCATCGGTGAGCGGCCGCGGGCGACTCCGCCGGCCCCCGCGGCGTCCCACCTCGACGCGTTCGTCTGGATCAAGCCGCCGGGTGAGTCCGACGGCGCGTCCACCGACATCCCGAACGACGAGGGCAAGCGGTTCGACCGGATGTGCGACCCGACCTTCGTGTCGCCGAAACTGGGCAACCAGCTCACCGGTGCCTCACCCGACGCTCCGCTCGCTGGCCGCTGGTTCGAGTCGCAGTTCATCGAACTGGTCCGCAACGCCTACCCGGTGATCGGTGGCGGCAACCCGCCCACGGACATCGTCGCGCCGTCGGCACCGACCGGTCTGCAGGCCGGGTCGGTCACCAACACCTCGGTCGCGCTGACCTGGACTCCGTCGACGGACAACGTCGGAGTGACCGGCTACGACATCTACCGTGGTACGACGCTCGCCGGCACCTCCAGTACTGCGAGCTTCACGGCTACCGGGCTCACGGCCAGTACGGCGTACTCGTTCACCGTGCGGGCCAAGGACGCGGCGGGCAACGTGTCCGCGAGTTCTGCGGCCTTGGCGGTGACGACCAGCGGCACCCAGTCGCCGGGCGGCTGCAAGGTGGCCTACTCCGCGAACAGCTGGAACACCGGCTTCACGGCGTCGATCAAGCTGACCAACACGGGGACGACTCCATTGGCCGACTGGCGGCTGACCTTCGACTTCGCCAACGGGCAGACGGTCCAGCAGGGCTGGAACGCGGTGTGGAGCCAGGCTGGGGCCACGGTGACCGGCACCGGTACGCCGGGTTCGTGGAACGCGACGATCGCACCGGGAGCGACCGTCGACATCGGCTTCAACGGCTCCCACTCCGGCACCAACACCAACCCGACCGCGTTCGCGGTCAGCGGCAAGACCTGCACGATCGGCTGACCTTTCCCGTCACCGCCGCCGCCTTCCCCTGGGCGGCCTGAGACGCCGGTCGTGGCTCCGCCCCTGCCCCTCAGGGAAGAGCCACGGCCGGCTCCCGCCCCAAGTACCAGGAGGTTCTCGTGATCTTCCGACCACGGTCATCGGTCGTGCGCGTGGTGCTATCCGTTGTTGCGGCTGCAGCACTGTTCACCGGCGTACTCGCGCTTCATCCGTCCCCTTCGTCGGCCAAGCTGGGAGCTGCCGCGGCGGCGCCGGCGCAGGACTGGTTGCATGTGCAGGGCAACAAGATCGTCGACGAGGCCGGTAAGGAGGTCTGGCTGACCGGCACCAACTGGTTCGGGTTCAACACCAGCGAGCGGGTCTTCCACGGTCTGTGGTCGGGCAGCCTGCAGCAGATCACCAAGTCGATGGCCGACCGCGGGATCAACGTGGTCCGCATCCCCGTCTCGGCACAGCTGCTGCTCGAATGGTCCGCCGGCCAGACGATCACGCCGAACGTCAACCTGTTCGTCAACCCCGACCTGACCGGGATGAACAACCTGCAGGTGTTCGACCGCTTCCTCGCGCTCTGCGAGCAGTACGGGCTGAAGGTCTTCCTCGACCTGCACAGCGCCGAGGCCGACAACGCCGGGCACGTCTATCCCCTCTGGTACAAGGGATCCATCACCACCGAGCACGTCTACCAGGCCTGGTCGTGGGTCACCAACCGGTACAAGACCAACGACACGATCATCGGTGCCGACCTGAAGAACGAGCCGCACGGGCAGTGGTCCGAGACCGCCTTCGCCAAGTGGGACAACTCGACCGACCTGACCAACTTCAAGCACTTCGCCGAGACCGCGGCGCAGCGGATCCTCGCCATCAACCCGAACCTGCTGATCTTCGTCGAGGGCACCGAGGTCTATCCCAAGGACGGTGTCTCCTGGACCTCGAAGAACAAGGACGACTGGCACAGCACCTGGTGGGGCGGTCAGCTCCGCGGTGTCGCGCAACGTCCGATCAACCTCGGCCAGCACCAGGACCAGCTGGTCTACTCGCCCCATGACTACGGACCGCTCGTCTACGAGCAGCCCTGGTTCACCGGCGACTGGAACCGCGCGACTCTCGAGCGGGACGTCTGGGACCCGAACTGGCTCTACATCCACAAGCAGAACATCGCTCCGCTGCTGATCGGCGAGTGGGGCGGCTTCCTGGACGGTGGCCGGAACGAGAAGTGGATGACGGCCCTGCGCGACCTGATCAAGGAGCACCGCCTGCACCAGACGTTCTGGGTGCTGAACCCGAACTCCGGCGACACCGGCGGTCTGCTCAACCATGACTGGGCGACCTGGGACGAGGCGAAGTACGCGCTGCTCAAGCCGGCCTTGTGGACGCACGGCACCAAGTTCGTCAGCCTGGACCACCAGGTGCGGCTCGGGGGAGCGGGCAGCACGACGGGCATCTCGTTGTCAGAGGCAACTAGCGGCCCGGTCGACACGACCGCACCCAGTACGCCGGCAGCGCTGCGCGCCGGGACCGTCACCTCGACGTCGATCCCGCTGGCCTGGACGGCGTCGACCGACAACACCGGAGTTGCCGGCTACGACATCTACCGCGGTACGACGCTCGTCGGCACCTCGACCACCACGAGCTACACGGCAACGGGACTGACTCCCTCCACGGCGTACTCCTTCACCGTCCGAGCGCGCGATCTGGCGGGCAACGTCTCGGCGGCCTCTGCCGCCGTTACCGCGACGACGGCCGCCGGCCAATCGACCGGCGCGTGCTCGGTCAAGTACCGGGCGAATGGCTGGAGCGGCGGATTCACCGGCACGGTCCAGATCACCAACACCGGTACGACGGCACTGGCCGGCTGGACGCTCGGCTTCACCTTCCCGTCGGGTCAAACCGTGTCGAACGGCTGGAATGCCACCTGGACCCAGACCGGCTCAGCCGTCACCGCGGCCGCCTTGTCCCACAACAGTGCTCTGGCTGCCGGAGCCACGGTCGAGATCGGTTTCAACGGCACGGGCGCCAGCACTGCTCCGACCACCTTCACCCTCAACGACAGCACCTGCAGTACGACCTAACCCCCGAGCGCAGGTGCGGTAGGGCTGCCGACCCCGCCCCGCCGCACCTGCATCCACTTGGTCATTTGGCGTCGGCGTAGCACTCCACGATCGCGGTGGTGAAGGGGAAGCGGGTCGGCGTCTCGCCGAACGTGATCCGGCCGGCCAGGTCGCCGGCCGCCTGAATCGCCGTCGCGACCTGCTCGGCCTCTTCGGCTGGGCAGTGCACGATCACCTCGTCGTGCTGGAAGAAGACCAGCTCGGCCTTGAGGTCGGTGATCGACTGCCGGAGCGCAGCCATCATCAGCAACGCCCAGTCAGCCGCGCTGCCCTGGACGACGAAGTTCCTGGTGAAACGTCCGCGGGCCCGAGCGTGCTTCGAGTCGGTCTGCCGCTCCTCGGACGGCCCTTCCAGCATCGCGTCGTCGATCGGCGACCCGGACGGTGGGCAGGTCCGGCCGAGCCAGGTGCGGACCAGTCGCCCTTCCTCACCGGCCCGCGCCGCGTCGTCGACGTACGCGACGGCCTTCGGAAATCTTTTGCGCAACGCGGCCAGGTTCTTCAGCCCGTCACCCGAGGTCTGGCCGTAGACAGCACCCAGTACGGCGAGCTTCGCTGTCGCGCGATCACCCGAGAACGCCTTGTCCGAAACGGCTTTGTACAGATCGCCCGCATCTCCGGCGACCTCCATCAGCCCCGGATCGCGCGAGATCGCGGCCAGCACCCGCGGCTCGAGCTGTGACGCATCGGCGACCACCAGCCGCCATCCGGGGTCGGCGATCACCGCGCGGCGGATCACCTTCGGAATCTGCAGACCGCCACCACCATTGGTCACCCATCTGCCGGACACCGTGCCGCCGGGAATGAAGCCCGGCCGGAACCGCCCGTCGTGAATCCAGTCGCTCAGCCACGACCAGCCGTTCGCCGTGTAGATCCGGTAGAGCGTCTTGTACTCCAACAGCGGCGCCACCGCCGGATGGTCGATCCGCTCCAGCTCCCACTTCCGCGTCGAGGTGACCTGGAAGCCCGCCTGCTTGAAAGCCTTCAGTACGTCGGCCGGCAACTCCGGCCGGACCCGTCGCCCGAACACCTCCGAGATCTGCTCGGCCAGCTCGGTCAGTCGCCGCGGCTCGCCTCCACCCGCGAACCGCTCCCCGAGCAGTTCGGTCAGCAGCGCCCGGTGCGTCTCCGCACTCCACGGCAATCCGGCCCGATCCATCTCGGCGGCAACGAGCATCCCGGACGACTCGGAGGCCGTCAGCAGCCGCATCCGATCTGGATGCTCCGCCAGTTGATGCCGGCGAAGTTGGTCGGCGTAGACCCGGAGCAGCGCCTCGAAGGCGATCGGCTCCTCCTGGATCTCGAACAACGACGACTGCTCGCCCGGCGTCGTGGCCCTCAGCGGCGGATCGGGAGGCACCGGCTTGCCGGTCAGCCGCGCCCAAGCGGCCGCCGCCGACCGAGGCTCGCCGAGCCGCCCCTCATGCCCGAGCAGCAGCACCTCCGCGCACTCGACGTCATAACACCGCTCCACCCGTACGCCGGACGCCAGCAACCTCGGGTAGATCTCCGGCGTCGACCGCCACACCCACCGAGTCACCTGCGGGCGTGACCCGACAGCGGCGGCCAGGTCGGGCTCGCGTAGTACCGGACCGGTGGGCTGGCCGTCGGGATGCAGGGCAACCAGCAGCGCCCCACCACCCTCCGCCGGCGCGATCGCCCACCGCTCGTCCATAGGCTGATCCTCACATCCCCCACCGACATTCCCGGACCGCCGCCACTCACAAACGTTGTCCGAGCGGCGCCGGCCAGGCGGGGGAGGGCGTGGCTCCGGCCGGATACGGCGGGTTTGTGAGTGGGGGCGGTCCGGGCATCCCGTGTGAGGCCAATCGTGGGAGACTGGACTTATGTGGCGGGGGAGTGATCTGGATCCGGCGGACGGGACCAAGACCGAGCAGGTCGAGGCACTGGTGCTGCGCCGGATCGAACGGGGTGAGCTGTCGATCGGTTCGCGGCTCCCGTCGGAACGCGTGCTGTCCGAGCGACTCGGGCTCAGCCGCGTGACCGTAGTACGGGCGCTGGATCAGTTGCGGGCGGACGGCGTACTGGAGACGAAGCGTGGGTCGGGCACTCACGTCAGGCCGCTCGACCGGCTCCTGGATCCCATTGCTCCTGCTTCGACGGTTTCTGCGGGCGACCAGCCCTTGTTGGACCTGCGCTTCGCCACTACTGCCGCTCCGCATGACGTAGCCGAGGTTGCAGCGCAGATAGTGGCCGAAGGGCTCCCGCAGGCGATGGGTGGCGACGGCCCGCCATCAGGCGGCTCACTAGACCTCCGCACTGCGCTCGCGGAGCGCCTCACGCTGGAGGGGGTCCCGACCGAGCCTGGCCAGTTGACCCTGACAGTAGGCGCGGCAGCCGGGCTGAACGCGGCTCTGGCCGGGTTGGACCTGGGGCAGGGGGTAGCGATCACCGAGTCGCCGACGTACCCGGCGGCCTTCGACCTGCTGCGTCGGCACCGGCTGGACGTCGTCGGCTGGCCGGCCGGCGTCTGGGACACGGATCAGCTCGCGCACCTGTGCAGGCGGCACAAGCCGAAGGTGATCTACCTCCAGGCGGACAACCACAACCCGACCGGGCTCAGCCTGCCAGCGGACCGGCGTACGGCCGTGGTGGAGATCGCCCGGCGGTACGACGCTGCACTGATCAGTGACGAGACCATGCGGCCGCTCTGGTTGGCCAGTGGCGAGCAGGCTGATCCGTTGAGCCGCTATCCGCGCACTGTCAGCGTCGGATCGCTCAGCAAGACCGTGTGGGGCGGGCTGCGCGTCGGCTGGGTGCGGACCGGGCGGCAGTTGCGGCGGCGGATCAATACGTCGGCGCAGCTCAGTGTGACGTCGCCGAGTGCACTGGACGACCTGCTGGCGCAGGCGATCCTCGGCCGGCTCGACCGGGTGATCTCCCGGCGCAAGACGCGGCTCAGGACCAACCTGGCCGCGCTGGAGAGCGGGCTGAAGACACTGGACGGGGTGGCGTGGGCCACGCCGACCGGTGGGATGACGTTGTGGCTCGAACTCACCGAAGTACGGGCGCGGCGGGTGCTGGAGGCTGCCCGAGAGCAGGGGTTGCTGCTGGGCGCCGGCGACCTGTTCACCCCGGACGGGACCGACCGGCGGCACATCCGGATCCCGTTCACCGCTCCACCGGCCACACTGCGGCTGGTCGTGGCGCGACTGGGAACGGCGCTGGCTCAGTCGAAGTGAGGCTCAGTCCAGTTGATTCGAGGTGGACTGATTCCGGGCAGTCCACTCGTCCTACGCTGGACTCGTGCCAGACCGCGACCAGGAGGACCCAGTGACCCAGACCGTGACTCAGCCCCAGAACAGCCCGCAGACCGGTACCGCGAAGGTCAAGCGCGGCATGGCCGAGATGCTCAAGGGCGGCGTGATCATGGACGTCGTCACCGCCGAGCAGGCCAAGATCGCCGAGGACGCCGGTGCCGTCGCGGTGATGGCGCTCGAGCGGGTCCCGGCCGACATCCGCGCCCAGGGCGGCGTCTCCCGGATGAGCGACCCGGACATGATCGAGTCGATCATCAACACCGTGTCGATCCCGGTGATGGCGAAGGCCCGGATCGGTCACTTCGTCGAGGCGCAGATCCTGCAGAGCCTGGGCGTCGACTACATCGACGAGTCCGAGGTGCTCACCCCGGCCGACTACGCCAACCACATCGACAAGTGGAACTTCACCGTGCCGTTCGTCTGTGGCGCGACCAACCTGGGCGAGGCGCTGCGCCGGATCACCGAGGGCGCGGCGATGATCCGCTCCAAGGGCGAGGCCGGCACCGGTGACGTCTCCAACGCGACCACCCACATGCGCCAGATCCGCCAGGAGCTGCGCAAGCTGCAGAACCTGCCCGAGGACGAGCTGTACGTCGCGGCCAAGGAGCTGCAGGCGCCGTACGAGCTGGTCAAGGAGGTCGCGACCGCCGGCAAGCTCCCGGTCGTGCTCTTCACCGCGGGCGGTATCGCCACCCCGGCCGATGCGGCGATGATGATGCAGCTCGGCGCCGAGGGTGTGTTCGTCGGCTCCGGCATCTTCAAGTCCGGCAACCCGGCCCAGCGCGCCGAGGCGATCGTCAAGGCCACCACCTTCTACGACGACCCGGACGTGCTCGCCAAGGTCTCCCGCGGCCTGGGCGAAGCGATGGTCGGCATCAACGTCGACGAGATCCCGCAGCCGCACCGGCTCGCCGAGCGCGGCTGGTAAGTCTTTGTGGCAGAGCAGGTGATCGGTGAGCGGACCGCGCGCGAGTTGCGCGGTCTCGCTCGGGTGCTGGTCCGTTCCGGGTACGCCGACCGCGGCGCTGTGGCCGCTGCGTTGACTGAGGCCGTGCAGGAGGATGCGCCGTCGGCTGACCCGGCAGTGCTCGTGCCGGAGCTGGTCGACGAGGCGCTGACCGAGTTGCAGGCAGAGGCGGCTACCTGGCCGGAGGAGACCGAGCCGGACCGGCTGGACGCAGTACTGGCCGAGCTGGAGTCGCTGGGCCTCGTGGTCGTGCGCTACACGTCGGATCATCACGCCGCACGGGAGGCGCTCGAGGCTGTTGAGGATCCGAAGGGGCTGGTGTTCTTCACCGACACCGACATCTGGCACGCGGTGGACTTCGGCATGCTCGAGCTGAAGGTCTGGCACCCCGACACGGCCAACGTCGCGCCGGGGGAGCCGCTGCTGGACGACGTACTGGCCCTGCTGCACGAGCGCAACCTCCCGGCCACCTTCGACGAGGGCCGCATCGAAGTAACCATCAACTGGCAACGGAGGACCCAGCTGTGACCGTGATCGGCGTGTTCGCGTTGCAGGGGAACGTGCGGGAGCATCTGGCGATGTTGGCGGCGGTCGGGGTCGAGGCGCGGCCGGTACGGCGGCCGGTGGAGCTGGATGCGGTGGACGGGTTGGTGCTGCCCGGGGGTGAGTCGACCACGATGGACAAGCTGGCGCGGTCGTTCGAGCTGTTCGAGCCGTTGCAGAAGCGGATCGCGGACGGGATGCCGACGTTCGGGACCTGCGCCGGGATGATCATGCTGGCGAACGAGATCACCGGCGGGATCGAGGGGCAGGAGACGGTCGGCGGGCTGGACGTGACGGTCCGGCGGAACGCGTTCGGGCGGCAGGTCGACTCGTTCGAGGCCGACCTCGACTTCGCCGCGTTCGACGCGCCGTACCACGCCGTGTTCATCCGGGCACCGTGGGTGGAACGGGTCGGCCGGGATGTGGAGGTACTGTCGACAGTGAGGTCGGGCCCCGCCACGGGTAGGATCGTCGCGGTTCGCCATGATCGGCTGCTGGCCACGTCGTTCCATCCGGAGATGACCGGGGACGCCAGGCTGCACGGCTACTTCGCCGATCTGGTGCGCGGCCTCTAAGTCAGTTCGGCGGTAGAAGGGTTGGGTTCGCGATGTCAGGCCACTCCAAATGGGCCACCACCAAGCACAAGAAAGCGGTCATCGACTCGAGGCGCGCCAAGCTCTTCGCGAAGTTGATCAAGAACATCGAGGTGGCCGCCCGCACGGGCGGTGGTGACCTCGCGGGCAACCCGACCCTGTACGACGCGGTCCAGAAGGCGAAGAAGTCGTCGGTCCCGAACGACAACATCGACCGCGCGGTCAAGCGCGGCTCCGGTGCCGAGGCCGGTGGCGCCGACTGGCAGTCCATCACCTACGAGGGCTACGGCCCGAACGGTGTCGCGATGCTGATCGAGTGCCTGACCGACAACCGCAACCGCGCCGCGGCCGACGTCCGGACCGCGATGACCCGCAACGGCGGCTCGCTGGCCGACCCGGGCAGCGTCGCGTACCTGTTCAACCGCAAGGGCGTCATCGTGGTGAACAAGGAGCAGGACGGCAAGTCCTACTCCGAGGACGACGTGATGGAGGCCGTGCTCGAGGCCGGCGCCGACGAGGTGAACGACCTCGGCGAGTCCTTCGAGGTGATCAGCGAGGCCAGCGACCTGGTCAAGGTCCGGACCGCGCTGCAGGACGCCGGGATCGACTACGAGTCGGCCGACGCCTCCTTCGTCCCGTCGATGACGGTCGAGCTGGACGCCGAGGGCGCGAACAAGATCTTCCGGCTGATCGACGCCCTCGAGGACAGCGACGACGTCCAGAACGTCTACGCCAACTTCGACGTCTCCGACGAGGTCATGGCCGAGGTCGGCTGACGCTCAACTGAGCTTCACCGGTTGAGGCCGGCCGGCCCTCGGCTCAGCCTCACCGGTCGAGGTTCTTGCCGTCGACCACCTGGGCCGGCGGCGGGGCCTTGGGCTGCCTGACCTGGTCGTACTCACTGAAGCTGAAGCCGCCGGTGCCCTCGCTCCCGCCGAGCTCGAGCCGGACGGGGCGGGCATCGGCGGCATCGACCCAGAAGGTGCCGTCAGCATCGCGGAGGCCGATGCAGCGGACGCCGTCGACGGTCTTCGCCGCGGTCTTGCGGAGATTTCCGCCAGCGGTGAACATGCCGTCGAACATGCCGGCCTTGCTGGCGAAGGCCGCCATTTCGCCGAAGTCCTTGTCGTCCAGGGCAACCTTGAGCCATTTGCCGCGCAGGAGCTGGATCATCAGTTCGGCGTCCTTCGGCTTGCTCTGCCGGCGCCAGAACGTGTCGCTGACCTGCAGGAACGCAGTGCGGCCGAGCACCACGACCGACAGGCCGGCGCCGTCGAACGCGATGGTGCCGGAGCCGCCCGACCCGGTCAGACGGACATCGATTTTCAGCGATTCGCCGTCCATCGCCATCGTGCCGCGGACCCGCACGCCGGTGGCTGCCTTCGCCGTCGCCTCTGCCTTCGTGAGGATCTGCCGGGCCGGCAGCCCGGCGATGCTCGCGGTCGGCGTCGGAGTCGGTGTCGGCGTGGGCTTCGCGGTCGGTGTTGAGATCGGTGACGGAGCAGTAGTGGGCGGGACGACTGGCGTCGAGCTGGGCCCGGCGGTCGGCCCGGAACTTCCGCATCCTGCGACCAGGACGGTCCCGAAGGCCGCGGTGGCGATCAATCGTCGGTGTTTCAGCAACATGGCTTGTCCCCCTTGGTGAGGCACGTGGGCAGTGCCTCACCAAGCCAGATGGGCCTGAAACTGAAATTGTTGCGGTCAGTCGGCCGCCCAGTACCGGTCGGGGATCAGGCCGAGTTCCTTCAGCCCGGTCGCGACCAGGCCCGCGTAGACGCTCGCCCCGTACTCCGAGGTGTGGGTGTCGTCCCGCTTCTCACGAGTCAGGTAAAGCGCCTTGGCCTGCTCCGGTCCGAGCCCTTCGACCACTGCCTGGCTGCGGGCGGTGAGGTCGATCAGCGGCACCGACTCCGCCGCCGCGACCGAGCGCATCTCGGCCGGAAGGTCGACACCGAGCCCGTTGACGATCAGCCCGGTCGAGTTGAGCGTGCTCCCCGTGAACCACCGCCGGACCACCGGCGTGACGAGCACAGGCTGAGCTCCGGTCGCACGGATGCCCCGCACGATCTCGGTCAGGTTGGCGCGAAACACCTCCGCAGTACTCTGCTTGTCGTTGTGGCCGAACTGGACCAGTGCAACGTCCCCCGGCCGGAGCTGTGGCTGGAGGGCCGCCCACATCTCCGGCTTGGCCAGGAACGAGACAGAGCTTTCGCCTGAGCCGGAGTGGTTGACGACTGAAAGCCCACGCCGGTACGAGATCGGTAGCCGCTGTCCCCAGCCGGTGTACGGCACGGCGTCCTGATCGGTGACGGTCGAGTCGCCGGCCAGGAAGAGTCGCTGGGTCTCGCAACCGGCGGGTGCCAGGCCGATCCCGCTGACCTTGGGTGCCGATCCGGCGAAGGTCAGCGTGAGTCCCGGCGTACCCGGTCCGCTGAAGCCGTTCTGCTGCGCTTCAGGGTTCCGTACGTTGACGGTGAAGGTACGCCGTACCAGCCCGCCGGCCGCGGTGTCGGTGGCGCCGACCATCAGCCGGCGCGCCTCGGCGAACACCTCGGTCTGGGCCGCCACCCGCCGATCGCCGAGTTGGACCGTCACGTCGTAGTGCCCGGGTGGTACGTCGAACGTGCAGGTGATCGGCGCGGTCCCGGTGCACTGCGCGAGCAGTGCGGGATCCGGCTTCGGGGCAGGGCCGAGCCCACCCGCAGCAGCAGTGGCTGGGGACAGCACCAGGCCGGCGCAGCTGACCAGGGCGCCCGCGACGATCAGCGTCCTCACGGGTTCACGATCTGGTCGCCGACGAGCGCGAGGGTCTGGATCGCGGCCATCCCGTAGAGCGCCGTGGCGTTGGTCGAGACCCACGGGGCCACTTCGGTTGGGTTGAGCGTCTTGGTGACCGGCTGCGAGGCCCACGGCAGGTTCGGTGCGTAGCCGTCGCCGGTGTAGAACTCCTTCCACGCCCGGGCGGCCAGATCGTCTCGATCCAGCCGGGCCGCCGCATACGCGGTGAGCCGGGCGTGCCCTTGGCGGAGGGTGCGGTTGCCGAAGTGCGCGCCGCACTCTGCCGCCTGCTCGGCCCGGCTGGCGTTGTAGAGCCGGCAGTACTGCAACCACGCCTGCTCGAAGGCCGGTAGGTCGACCAGGTCGAGCAGCTCGGCGCAGATCTCCACCTGGCCGAACATCGCGGACAGGTGCGAGACACTCACCGTCTTCGCGGTGACCGGCGCGAACCGGCCGGTGTCCAGGTCGTAGAGCCCGCCGCCGGTGACGAAGCCGTTCGGCATCGCACCGATGGTCTCCATCGTGGCGAGCAACTTGGACTTCGCGATCGTTGCCTTGGGCCCGTTTCGCTCCCACTCGGTGAGCCAGGCCGCGGCCAGCCCGCTCCAGTCGGTACCGAGCCCGATCGCCAAGGCGTGCGGATCTGGTGTGTACGGCTCGGTGCGGATCTTCCGCAACGGGTCGAGCACCAGGAAGGTCCGGTCGGAATCGACCAGCTCGGACAGCAGGTCGCCGGTCCGCTCGTCGGCCGTGAGGTAGTAGTAGAACCGCCGGTAGATCGCCGTACTGATGCGCTGCTGCTTGGCGCTGTCCGCCCAGTGCTGTACGCCGTGCCGGGTACCGAGCCCGGCCCACTGCCCGAGGTGGTAGACGTCGACCTCGCCGGTGTGCCGCGTCATCGCCTCGGCGAACCGGAAGATGTCCGCGCGTCCCGAGCGCAGGAACGCGTACCAGAGCCAGAGATCCGGCGACAGCTCGGAGTTGTCCCAGGCGTACCCGCCGACGTCGTACCGCCAGACCGAGCGATCCTCGTCGAAGGAGTGCATGACGTCGCCGTAGTCCCAGAAGCCGTACCAGTGCCGCTGCTCCACCTGGCCGCGGTAGAAGTCGAAGAGGAAGTCCAGGTGGTCCTCGATCGCCTTCTTGGCCGGATGCGACCGGTCCACCGGCGAGACGAGCCCGCCGAACACCTTCGTGGTGATCAGGTGCTCGACCGGGTTGATCAGCTGCGCCGGCGTGCGCACCTGATCAGCCATTGCGCCGAGCCGTTCGGCCGTCGGGGTCGCGGCCAGCGCCCAGAAGGTGAGCTCACTCGTCCTGGCGACCCCGTACGGCGTACCGAAGCCCGGTTCGTAGTCCTCATAGGTGATGTTGAGGCCTTCGATCTGCTTCGGGTACGTGTCCTGGCCCATGCCGTCGTGGTAGAAGCGCATGTCCATCGGCTCGGCCTCAGGCGACCAGAGCCACACGGTGACCTCGGCCTCTTCGGTGTGCGCGCCGCGGATGTCGAGCTGGGTCGGATGCCGCTGCCAGAAGTCGCGCAGCCCGAACGCGAGACCGCCGCTGACCCCGCCGACGTACCCGAGCCCCGACGCACGCTCGCCCTGGTCGACCGGGACCCAGCCGTAGCCCTTCTTGGTCCGCTTCTTCACCGTGAAGCCGTCTGCCGACAACTGGCTGAGCGAGTAGTCACCCCAGTCCGGGATGTACTGCAGCCGAGTGGTCACCCGCTGGTCCCAGGTCGCCGGATCAGGCAGCTTCGTCCCCGCGACCTGCGCAGCCCGTACTGCGGCCCCTGGATCCCGCCGCAACCCGGTGATTCCCTTGACCGCCTCGGCTAGCATCCCGTGCTCCGCGCCGACGAACCGCACGTGCCGGTCGTACGTCGCATCGCGCAGCGGCACGCGGAACCGGACCCCCAGCCCGGCGATGTAGTCGCGCTGCCCGTCCCGGTCGTAGACGAACGTGTGCACCAGCCGGAAGTTCTCCGCGCCGGCGTAGAAGTACAGCCGCACGGTGAACGGCAGCCAGGACTTGCCCTTGGCGTTGGTGTGCTTCCCGTCGATCCGGACGACCGCCCGCACTGGCCCGGTCTGCTCGACCTTCACCGAGCTGATCGCACTCTCGAACCGCTCCCGGGCGACCGTGGCTTCCTCGTCCTCGGCGATCTTGTCCTGCTTGAGGTTGACCAGCCGGCCCTTGCGGGCGATCTCGACGCCACCGCGCCAGACCTGGCTGATCAGGTCGGTACCGGACTTCCGGATCCGGGCCTTGAGCACCCCGGTGTCGATGTCGACGTACTGCTTCTCGTCCTTGACGGTGACGGCCGTCGCGGGAGCGGTCGCAGTACCGGCTTTCAGTGTGTATGAGTGAGCCGGTGCCTCCGCGGCGATCGTGTGCGCACTCCACTTGAGCGAACCGTCCGGCCAGTACGCCGTCGGCCAGCTCTGCACCGGTACTGCGCTGCCGTCCGCGGCGGTGAGCGCGAACGTCTGGTCCGGGCTCACCGAGCCTTTGGGCCAGGGCGTTCCCCAGGTCGTCACGGTTGCCGTGTTCGGCTTGCCTTCCAGCCAGCTCAGTTTCACTTCGGGGACCGCGGCGGGTCGGGCGACCGCGGTCTGGGGGTCGAGCAGTGACGCCACCGGGGCGGCGGCCAGTCCGGCTAGGACTTGGCGTCGGGAGATCTCCATGCCGTTTCACCTTTGCTGGTTCGGTGTTCGGGGATCAGGGCGAGATTCTGGATGGCGGCCAATCCGTACTGCGCCGCGTCGTTGGTGCTCACGAAGGTCGCTTCGTCGACAGGCATCAGCGCGTCGTGGATCGGGGTGGTTCGCCAGACGGGTTCGCGTTGCAGGGCGTTGCGGTTGAGCTGGTCGCCCTCGTCGAGGAAGAACTTCCGCCAGGCCAGCCGGGCCAGTCCGACATCACCGGTCCGCGCGGCGGCGTACGCGGCGAGCCGGCTGTGGGCCTGGACCAGCGAGATGCCCTGGAGCGGCTGCCCAACTTCTGCTGCCTGCTGGTCGGCAGGAGCGAGGTAGAGCCGGCAGTAGTCCAGCCACGCCTTCTCGAACCCTGGTACGTCGAGGTCTAGGTCGATCAGCTCGGAGCAGATCTCCGGGAGGCCGAAGACCGCCGACAGGTGCGAGACCGAGACGCCGGAGCGGCTGGAGTCGAACCGCCCGGTGGACAGGTCGAACAGGGCCTGTCCAGTGAGGAAGCCATACGGCAAGGCGGCGATGTCGGCCATCGTCCCCATCAGACGTGCCCGTGCCTGCTCGTCGCCGTACCGCTCCCAGCGGGTGAGCCAGGCGGCGGCCAGCGCGCCCCAGTCGACTCCCAGGCCGACTGACAGCGCGTGCGGGTCGGGAGAGTAGACATCCGTGCGGACCTTGCGCAGGGGATCCAGTGCCAGGAAGGTCTCTTCAGCAGTGGTCAGTTCGTCCAGCAGGTCGCCGGTGCGCTCGTCGGCCGTCAGGTAGTAGAAGAAGCGGCGGTAGATCGCGCTAGAGATCCGCAGTTGCTTGCAGCTGCATCCCCAGTGCTGCACGTTGTGCCGCGAGCCCAGGCCCTTCCATGGCCCGAGGTGATGCACGTCGACCTCGCCGGTATGCCGGGTCATCGCTTCGGCGAAGCGGAAGACGTCGGCCCGGCCGGTCCGGAGGTACTGGTACCAGAGCCAGAGGTCTGGCGAGAGCTCGGAGTTGTCCCAGGCATAGCCGCCCACGTCGTACCGCCAGGTGTGGCGGTCCGCGTCGTAGGAGTGCATGACGTCGCCGTAGTCCCAGAACCCGTACCAGCGGCGTTGCTCGCGCTGGCCGACGTAGTACTGGAAGAGGAAGTTCAGCCGGCCCTCGATGTCCTGGTGGTCGGAGTCGGGGAGTGCCCAGCTGCCGAAGACTCCGGCTTCGAGCATCCGGGCCGGCGAAACAGTCAGCAGGCGTGGGGAGTTGAGGAGATCGACGTACTCGGCCAGCTCGTCGGCTGTCGGTGTCTGGTCGTGCACCCGCAGCGTCAGCTCATGGGTTCGGGCGATGCCGTGGGCGTTGCCGAAGCCGGGTTCGTAGTCCTCGTAGGTGATCTCGAGGCCTTCGAGCTGTTCGGCGTAGCTGTCCTGGTCCAACCCGTCGTGCCAGAACCGCAGGTCCATCGCGGGCGCGCTGGGCGACCACATCCACACGGTGGCGGTGGCCAGCTCGCTTGCTGCCGCGCGGATGTCGAGGCGAGTGGGGTGCAGCTTCCAGAAGTCGCGCAGACCGAACCCGAGACCGCCGCTGGCTCCACCGAGGTAGCCGTAGCCAGGTGCCCTGGTCCCGGCCGGGATCGTCACCCAGGCTTGGCCGGGTCCGGTCCGTTTGCGGAGGGTGAATCCGTCGGCGCTGCTCTGGTCGAGCGTGTAGTCGTTCCACTGGGGGATCAGGTGCAGCCGCTCCGAGACCTCCGGATTGGGGATGTCGCCGACGGGACGGCCGGCCACCTGCGCCCGGCGTACCGGCTCGCCCGGGTCGCGGCGCAGACCGGTCAGGCCACGGACGGCCTCGGTGAGAAACCCGGATGGGCCAGCCAGGCGGACGTGCCGGTCGTGCGGCTCGTCGCGCATGGGCACGTCCGCGCTGAGCCCCAGGCCGGCCAGGAAGTCGCGGTCGGGGTCGCCGTCCCAGACGAAGGTGTGCACGATCCGTAAGTCGGTCGCGCCGGCGTAGAAGTACAGGCGGACGCTGAAAGGCAGCCAGTCGCCGTGCTTGCCCTCCACCCTGACCACTGCCCGCACCGGGCCGTCCTGCTCGACCACGATCCGCTCGACCGCCGCGGTCGTCTCTTGCCGGGTACGGCTGCCGTCCTCGTCAGGCGCGCCCTGCCGAAGACTGACCAGCCGGACGTTCCGGGTCACCTCCCGGTCGCCGTACCTGACCGACTCGATCAGCTGCTGCCGAGTGAGCACCCAGCTGACCTCACCGGTCCGCACCTCGACCCGGTCGTCGTCTTGCGTGACGACCACCGGCTCGGCCGGTACGTCAGGCGCCCCGCCTGGCACGAGGTCGTACGACGAGGCCGGCTCGTCGGCCGGTCCGATCGCGTGGGCGGACCACTTGACCGAACCGTCCGGCCAGGTCGCCGTGGTCCAGCTCTGCACCGGCGTACCGTCGGCGAGCGCGAAGGGGCTGCCCCCGGCGACGGCACCCCGCGGCCAGGGGACACCCCACGTCACGCCTTGCCTGCCAGGGGTTTCCAGCCAGTGCAGGGCGGTCATTCCTTCACCGAGCCGATCATCACGCCCTTGGCGAAGTGCTTCTGCAGGAACGGGTAGAAGAACAGGATCGGCAGCGTCGCGACCACGACGACCGCGAACTTCAGGCCCTGCTCGGGGAATGCGACGCTCTCCAGTTGCTGCAGGACGTTGGCGGAGTCGGCGTTCGCCGCGGTGAGCTGGCGCACGATCATCTGCAGCGTCCACTTCTTGCTGTCGTCGATGTAGAGCAACGGCGACATGTAGTCGTTCCAGATCGCCACCGCGTAGAACAGCGAGAAGGTCGCGATGATCGGTTTCGACAACGGCAGCACGATCCGCAGGAACACGTTCAGCTCATTGCAGCCGTCGATCCGGGCGGCCTCCTCCAGGGCCTCGGGAAGCTCCTGGAAGAAGCTCTTCACGACGATCAGGTAGAACGGGTTGATCGCCAGCGGCAGGATCAGCGCCCAGTAGCTGTTCAGCAGCCCCAGATCACGCACCACCAGGTACGTCGGGATCATGCCGCCGCTGAACACCAGCGTGAACAGCACCAGGTTGAGCACGAGGGCACGACCCGGCAGATGCCGCTTGGCCAGCGGATACGCCATCGTCAGGGTGAGGAACAGCTGGACCACCGTGCCGACGGCCGTCACGGCGATCGTCGTCAGCAGCGCCCGGACGAAGGTGTCGGTGGAGAAGATGTACTTGTAGGTGTCGGTGACGAACTTCTCCGGCCACAGGAAGAACGGCCGGGAGCTGATCTCGGACTCGGTCGCGAACGATCCGGCCAGGACGTAGAGCATCGGCAGCACGGTGACGATGGCCAGGCCGGTCAGCAGCACCACGTTGAACACGTCGAAGGCACGGCTGCCGGGGGAGTCGAAGTACCGGACGGAACGACTTCTTGCCATGGGTCCCAACTCCTTTCAGAACAGTCCGCGCTGGCCGAGGCGCTTGGCCAGCAGGTTGGAGCCGAAGATCAGCACGACACCGACCAGGCCCTTGAACAGGCCGACCGCGGTGGCGTAGCTGAACGAGCCCTGGGTGATGCCGACGTAGTAGACGAAGGTGTCGAACACGTCGGCCACGTCGCGGTTGAGCGAAGTGGTCATCAGCCAGATCTGCTCGAAGCCGGAGTCCATCAGGTTGCCGGAGGTGAGGATGGCCATCACGACGATGGTCGGCTGGATCGACGGCAGCGTGATGTGCCAGAACTGCCGCCACCGCCCGGCGCCGTCCACCCGGGCCGCTTCGTACAACTGCGTGTCGACGCTGGCCAGCGCGGCCAGGTAGATGATCGTGCCCCAGCCGGTCTGCTTCCACAGCAACTGCAGCACGATCAGCGGGCGGAACCAGTCGGCCTGGGCGACATAGTCGACTCGCTGCCCACCGACGATGCTGTGCAGCCAGCCCGCGATCACGCCGAAGTCCACCGAGAACAGCAAGTAGGTCAGCGAGGCGACGATCGTCCAGGACAGGAAGTGCGGAATGTAGATCAGCGACTGGATCGACCGCTTCAGCACCCGGATGCGCAGCTCGTTCAGCAGCAGCGCGACCACGATCGGGGCCGGGAAGACGAACACGATCGTCAGCAGGGCGAGGATCAGCGTGTTGATCATCAGCCGGCCGAAGTCCGGCCCGCTGAACAGGGCCTCGAAGTGCTCGAGCCCGACCCACTGGCTGCCGGAGTACCCGAGGAAGGGCACGTAGTCCTTGAACGCGATGGTCAGGCCGTACATCGGCAGGTACTTGAAGATGATGAAGTAGGCCAGGCCTGGCAGCAGCAGGACGTACAGCCAGCGGTAACGCAGCAGATCCCGCCACAGCGGCCGCTGCCGGCCTCCCCGCCGCTTGCGCCGTGGGGATGATTCCGTCATCGGCAAGGCGGGGGGCACCACCTGGTTCGGCGCCAGCTCGGTGGCCATGGCGCCCTCCCTTCGCTAGAAGGGGCCCGGAACGTGCCCGGGCCCCTGCGTGGACCGGTGGATCAGCCGCCGACCTTGGCGGCCAGGTCGTTGGTCTCCTGGGCGATCTGGGTGCCGCCGCTGTCGTACCAGCGCTTGATCTCAGCCTTCAGCTGGTCCTCGGTGATCGCACCGGACAGGTACTTGATCCGGGCGTCGGAGATGATGTTCTGCAGCGACTGACCCTTCGAGACCGTGGTCGGCGCGAGGATGCCGAGCACCGGGTTGAACACTGCGGTCTTCAGGTCCTCGTTCATCAGCACGTCGAACTTCTCCCGCATCACCCGGCTCGGCGCGTCGTTCGGCCGCAGCGGGTAGGCACCCATCCCGACGCTGGCCCGGGTCCCGAGCTGGATGAAGGCCTTGTCCACGTCGTTCTGGATCGCCTTCACCTTCGGGTCTTCCTGGTTGATCGGTACGGCGTACTTGCCCTCGACCTTGAAGTTGCGGCCCTCGATGCCGTTGGTCAGCAGGACCGAGCCTTCCTTCGACTGCAGCTTGTCCAGCGTCTTCAGGGTCTCGTCCAGCTGCTCCTCGGTCCGGATGCGCTGCTTGGAGATCGCCATCACCGAGTGGTAGCCGGTGAACGGGTAGGAGAACTTCTTCCCGTCGTCCCGCTTCAGGTTCCCGACCAGGGTGACCTTGTCGAAGTCCTTCGGGCTCTTCTCCTTGAACATGTCGAGCAGTTGGGTGGCCCGCACGTTCACGTCGATGATCATGCCGCCCTTGCCCTGCACGAACGGGTCGTTCCAGTTCGCGGTGTCCAGGGTGGCGAAGTCCTTGTTGATCAGGCCTTCGTTCACCCACTTCTTCAGCCAGCGGTTGGCCTCCAGGAACTCCGGCGTGTCGAAGCCCGGAACCAGTTTGCCGTCGCGCTCGCCCCAGCCGTTCGGCGCGCCGAACCACGTCTCGATCACGTCGAACGGGCTGGCGCTGCTGTAGCCACCGGGCCACTTCGGGATGATCAGGCCGTAGGTGTCCTTCTTGCCGTTGCCGTCGGGGTCCCGCTCGGTGAAGGCCTTCGCGACCGCGTAGAGGTCGCCGACGGTCTGCGGCTCCTTCAGCCCGAGTTTGGCCAGCCAGTCCTTGCGGATCACGATGCCGGAGCGCAGCGCCGGCCGGACCCGGTAGATGCCGTACGTCTTGCCGTTGACCATCGAGTTCTTGGCGGTCTGCTCATCGGCCGGCTTGAGGTTCGGGTACTTGTCCAGCTTCCCGGTCAGGTCCCAGAAGGCACCCGCCTCGGCCGCCTTGACGAACGACGGGCTCTTCTCGTTGACCACCATCACGTCGGGGATGTTGGACGAGGCCAGCGTGACGTTCGCCTTGTCGCCGTACTCGGCGTTCGGCACCCAGGTGACCTTGAGTTTCTTGCCGATCAGCTTCTCGACGGCCTGGTGCATCTCGCCGTTCGGATCCGGTGCGGTACCGAACAGGTGTGCCATCACCGTCAGTTCGTTGCTCGAGGCCGGCTGTTCCTCGCTGCCGGAACAGGCAGTGGCGAGCAGTGCCGTCGACAGCGCGACGGCGACGGCGAGACGCCGGCGGGAGAAGATGGTCATGAGTTCCCTTTCAGGTGCAGGCGCGCCTCGTTCTCTTCGAAGAAGCGCAGGCAGAGCCACGTGTTCAGCTGGATCCAGCCGCCGCCCGCCAGTACCAGCCCGAGGACCGGGAAAGTGCTGGACAGGTAGGCGATCGTGACGAAAACGAAGAGCAGGACGACAGACGAGGCGGGCCGCGCGATCGCGACCAGCGATGCCTTGGGCAATAGTTCGCGCAACCGGAGGTCGTAGTGCACGGCCATCGGCAGCAGGTAGGCGGCGATCACGGCCAGCACGGCGAGGGCCACGAAACAGGCCAGCCGGGGGATCGACGCCTTCGCTCCCAGGGAAGCGAAGTACAGGTAGTTGCCGACCAGGGCGACGGTGACTGCCAGCAGCGGCAGCACCAGCAGCGAACCGCGGGCGAATTCCCGGCGGAAGCCGGCCCGGAAGGCGGGCAGAGCGTGAAACGATTCACCAAAAGACCTGCGTCTGGCCAGGTCATATGCTGTCAGCGTGGCGGGGCCGATACCGAGAGCGACCCCGCCCAGGAGGGTGAAAAGGATGCACAGGGCGTTCAGTTTGATCGCCCACAGCAGCTCGTCGGCCGCGTAGTACAGCCGGATCGACCAACCGGACACGCTCATGGCCGGCCGCCGGCCAAGCGGTGCGGCGAACTGGTGGGGCAGTGTTTCACGAGAGTCCCTGCCTTGTGACGGATGCGTTACGGGGGAAAAGTGATGTGACCATATGGTTGAATCGTCTCAATGTCAACGCTCTGGAAAGCGTTTGTCAGGAGTCGGTCAGGTCGAATGGCGTGGCGCGACGGGGTCGCTGGGCAAGCGGTTGCCCGTAACCGCGCTCAAGCCCGACGAAATCCGCAGCTTCGCGCGGAACGAGGGCTGGCCGGTCATCGCCGGCGTCAGAGCGTCAGAGCGTCAGAGCGGCGGGGCGTCGGCGCTGGTCGGGGCGGGGGCGGGCTGGCGCGGGGTGGGTCGGGTGTCAGGGAGTCGAGATGCGCAGGTTGGCGTAGTCGCCGATCATCGGGGCCATCTGGCGGAAGCCGAGCTTGCCGCCGGTCAGCGGCTGCTCGTCACGCCAGCTGAACGAGACCAGACCGTCGATCGAGAACGTGATCTCGCCGTCCTGGACCGACAGCCGCAGCGAGTACGGTCCTTGCGCGTCCAGCACCGCCGGCAACGGGTCCGGCCCTTGCGCGACGAGGTGGAAGCCGTAGCTCTTCCGCAGATTGCAGGTGTGTAGCGCGCGCTCAGTCGGCCAGCGGCGCCGGAAGTACGAGACGTGGTACGCATCCAGGTCGCCGTGGTGGTACTGCTCATAGGCGCCGGTCCTGGGCGCGAGGTCGAAGAGATCCTCGCCCTCCCGTCCCTTGGCGTGGAAGAACAGGATGCACAGGCCGGGTTCACGGATCGGCCAGAAGTCCCACTCGACAGTGATGTTCGGCCCGAAGTCCTCCGGGCACCACAGCACGACGTTGGGATCCTTCGTCTCGTCCTCCTGCGGTTTGCTCTCGAGCCGCAGCCGGCCGAGCGGGAAGGAGACGGCACCGTCGCCCTCCAGCCGGAATCCGTCCAGATCGGCCGCGGAGGCCAGGGCGTTCTCGTAGAGCATGCGCGGAGCCTTCCTGAGGATCTGAATGGGCGGCAGATCAGCCGCGGGTGAGGTCACTGGACTGACGAACCATGAGTTCAGGCTGGAAGATGACCTGTCGATGCGCGTGCCGCTCGCCGGCCTCGACCTCCTCCTGGAGGAGCTCCATCGCCGTCCGCCCGAGCAACGCGGCAGGCTGCCGCACCGACGACAGCGGTACTGCGGCCGCCGCGGCGAACCCGATGTCGTCGTACCCGACGATCGCCATGTCCTGTGGAACCCGCAGCTGGGTCGCGGCCATGGCCTGCAGCAATCCCAATGCCAGCAGGTCGTTCGCGCAGAACGCCGCCGTGGGACGGGACGCCGGTGGCAGGGCTGCCAGCTGTTCACCGACCGCTCGGCCGTGCTGGACGCCCATCACCTCGACCTCGAAGATCTGCAGGTCGACGTCGGTCGCGTCAGCCGCCACGGTGGTGATGCCGGCCAGCCGGTCAGCGACCTGCTGCATGCCGAGAGGCCCGCCGATGAAGGCGATCCGGCGATGCCCGGACTCGATCAGATGCGTTCCGGCCAGCCGTCCGCCGAGCTTGTCGTCGACCGAGACCGAACACATCCCGCCGTGATCCGCGGCGCGATCGACCAGGACCACCGGCGTACCGCGGGCCACGAGTGCGCGCAACTGTGGGTCGGCGCTGTCGAACGGGGTGATCAGTACGCCGTACACGCGTTGCTGCTCGAGCTGGTCGAGGTGATGGCCTTCGCGGACCGGGTCGGTCTTGCTGTTGCAGACCATCACCACGGTGTCGTTCTCGTAGGCGAGCTCTTCGGCGCCCTCGGCGAGGTCGGTGAAGAACGGGTTCGCGACGTCGAGCACCACCAGGCCGACGGTCCGGCTGCGGCCGGCGCGCAGATGGCGGGCGGCCTCGTTGCGGACGAAACCGAGGGCCTTGATGCTGTCCTGCACGCGTTTGCGGGTGGCGGGCGCGACGATCGAGGGCCGGTTGAGAACGTTGCTGACCGTACCGACCGAGACTCCGGCGCGGTGCGCGACCTCCTTGATGCTGGGAGTAGCCATCGCCCCTCTGAACCGTCTGTGGCGGACCTGCTCAGTGCTCGGCGGCAGTCTATCCGGGGTGAATTGAATCGTCTAAATCCTCGGTCCGGCGGGCACTCGACGACTAAGTGACTCCCGAGTAACATCCTCTCCATGACAAGTCAGGTGCTCGGGATGTGGGAGAAGCTGCGCGGCGTACCGGGTGGCTCGCGGCTGTTCTCGGTGGCGTTCGCGTGGAAGGCGCCGTACTTCCGGTCGGTCCGGCCGCGGTTCGTCCAGGTGAGCCCGAACTTCGCGTCGCTGGTGCTGCCGAAGCGGCGGGCCGTGCAGAACCACATCGGCACCGTGCACGCCATCGCGGTCTGCAACGGCCTGGAGGCGGCAATGGGCGCACTGGCCGAGGCAACCGTCCCGGCAGGCAAGCGCTGGCTGCCCAAGGGCATGGAGGTCGCCTACCTCGCCAAGTCCACCACAGACCTGACCTGCTCGGCCGAAACCGACCCAGCCGCCTGGACAGCCGGCCCCGAGGTCCCCGTCCAAGTCAAGGCAACCCGCACCGACGGCACCGTCGTAGTGCAGGGCACCATCAACCTCTGGGTCACCGACAAGAAGTAGACCTTTCGGCCGACAACGACAACACCCAGCCGATGTGGGAGCGATGGATACCCGTTGCCGTCGGCATGCTTCTGGTCCGGGTATTTCCCTGGCGGCTCGAGCGGAGCCCTGGTGGGCCACCGGACCGTCGGCAGGCCTGGGTGCTGCTGGGCTCGGCGGCGCTGTTCGCAGTACTGCTCAAACTGCTCGGTCTCGGGCTCTTCGAAGTACTGAAGGTCCTGCTCCTGCTGGCGCTGCCACTGGCTCTGTTCCGCTGGCGGGGCGGGAAGCCGACGGCTAACTGGCCGACCGACGTCCGCTGGGCACCGGCGCTGCCAGTAAGGCCGGCGTGAGCTGGGTGTCGACCTGGCGTCGGTGCTGGTGAACCAGGGTGTGCTGGGGTTGTTCCTGGGCTACCTGTGGAGCCGGTACCGGCGGATGTGGCCGTTGATCACCGTGCACGGCGCTATCAACTCGGTCGGGCTATTCCTGTCGCTGATGTGAAGGGTCGCGTCGTAGGGTCTGGGCGTGGCTGATGACTTGCGGTTGGTAGATGTCCGGAGCGAGCAGTTGGATGACGTACTCCGGGTGCGGTCGAGGTCCTTCGGGCTGCTGGATGCCGGTAGCCGGGAAGGCTGGAAGGCGGACGCGGAGGTGTTCATCGCCGACGGCCGGATGGTCGGGGTGGTGGATGGCGACGAGCTGATCGCGGCGGCCCGGTTCTGGCCGTTCCAGCAGTGGTGGGGTGGACGCAAGGTGCCGATGGCCGGGGTTGCCGGGGTGGTTGTCGCACCGGAGTACCGGGGGCGTGGTGTCGGCAGCAAGCTGATGCGCGGTGTGCTGGCCCGGAGCGT
Organism: Kribbella sp. CA-294648; assembly: GCF_050943845.1. Classification (NCBI taxonomy): domain Bacteria; kingdom Bacillati; phylum Actinomycetota; class Actinomycetes; order Propionibacteriales; family Kribbellaceae; genus Kribbella; species Kribbella sp. CA-294648. The sequence continues at coordinate 5,497,342 of NZ_CP191981.1, read as the reverse complement.
GGAGCAGGGCTACCCGCTGTCGGCTCTGTATCCGGCGACGACTGTGATCTACCGGCACCTGGGGTACGAGTTCGGTGGCGGCCGCTACCGGTACACCTTCCCTGCCGCAGAGCTGCGTTCGCTTGGTGGCAAGGAGGTTGAGGTCCGCCGTGCCGGTCCTGCCGACGCCAGCCGCTTCCTGGAGGTAGTGGCGCAACTGCACGCGGCTGGGCGGATCAGTGGGCCGCTGGTGTGGCCGGAGGACAAGGTGGCCGAGTGGCTGGGGGAGGACAACAGCTTCTGCTACCTGGCTGAGGACGGGTTCGTCGTCTACGGCTGGGCAAGCGGCAAGCTGCGGGTCGAGGAGTTGGTAGCCGGCTCCGAACCCACCGCCCGCGCACTCTGGTCGGTCGTCGGTTCCGGTTCGTCCATCGCGGCGGATGTGGACGCCTACCTCTCGCCGGACGACCCGGCGCATCTCCTGATCGCCAAGGAAGCCGCCAAGCACGCAGAGATCGAGCGCTGGATGCTGCGGGTCTTGGACGCGCCTGCAGCGATCGCTGCCCGCGGCTTCGCGCCAGGCGCATCGCTGGAGGTCGACCTGGAGGTGGACGACTCCGAGGTCGCCGCCAACACCGGCCGCTGGCACCTGTCCGTCTCCGACGGCTCCGGCTCACTCACACCGTCCACTGCCACCAGCGACTCCCTACGCCTCGGCTCCCGCGGCCTAGCCGCCCTGTACGCCGGTACGCCGCTCGCCTCGCTGCGCAAAGCCGGACTGGCGTGGGGCCCGGCCGACGCCGACGGGGCGATCGAGACAGCCTTCCGGGGCGCCACGCCGTACATGCTCGACTACTTCTGAGATCGCTGGCGCGTCGGATTTCGCTGGGCCCTGTCGGCGCGTCTAGGGTTGTCGAACAAACGTTCGGAGGTGATCCAGTGCGCGTGCTCGGTGTCGACCCGGGACTGACCCGGTGTGGGCTCGGCGTCGTCGAGGGCACCGCCGGACGGCCTCCGGCGCTGGTCGCGGTCGGCGTGATCCGGACCCCGGCCGACCTGGACGTCGCCAAACGGCTGGTGATGATCGAGGCGCAGCTGGACGAGTGGATCACCGAGCACCGGCCCGATGCGGTCGCGGTCGAGCGGGTGTTCGCCCAGCAGAACGTTCGGACGGTGATGGGCACAGCGCAGGCTTCCGGCGTGGCGATGGTGGTGGCCGCGCGGCGTGGGCTACCGGTCGCTCTGCACACTCCCAGTGAAGTGAAGGCTGCCGTCACCGGCTCCGGCCGGGCGGGCAAGGAGCAGGTGACCACGATGGTGACCCGGATCCTGAAGCTGGACGAGCGACCGACACCGGCCGACGCCGCGGACGCGCTCGCGCTCGCAATCTGCCATGTGTGGCGGGGCGGTGTAACTGGGCGGCTGCAGGAGGCCGCCGGGAGCCGGGCCAACCTGGAGGCGCTCGCCAAGGCGCAGTCCCGGCTGCAGGTAGCAAGACTGAAAGCCGCCGTCGCTGCCCAGGAAGGTCGGCGATGACCGCGGGCCGCGTGCGCGACCACGGAGCGTCGGCGATCAACGCCGGCGGTGGGAGTGGTGCGGGACGGGCGACGGTGACCGAGGGCTGTGACCGTGCAGCGCGAGGTGGAGCGATGATCGTGGCCAGGCATGCCCTGGCCGGGGTGCGAGGAGGAGAGCGATGATCGCGTTCGTGCGTGGCCCGGTGGCTGCGATCGGGCTGGACAGCTGCGTGATCGAGGTCGGGGGAGTCGGGCTGCAGTTGTACTGCCACCCCGGCACGCTGGCCACGTTGCGGCCCGGGCAGGAGTTCAAGCTGGCCACCTCGATGGTGGTGAGGGAGGACTCACTGACTCTCTACGGCTTCACGGATGCCGACGAGAAGGAGCTGTTCGAGCTGCTGCAGACCGCCTCGGGTGTCGGTCCGAAGCTGGCGCAGGCGGCGCTCGCAGTACTGAGTCCGGATCAGCTCAGGCAGGCCGTCGCCGCCGAAGACCTCGCGATGCTGGTGAAGATCCCCGGCGTCGGCAAGAAGGTGGCCCAGCGACTCGTGCTGGAGCTCAAGGACAAGATCGGTGCGCCGTCGCGAATGGTCTCCGGGCGTCCGTTGCAGGCGGGCGGCGCTTGGCGCGAGCAGGTGCACGCTGGTCTGGTCGGGCTCGGCTGGTCAGCGCGCGATGCCGACGACGCAGTGATCGCGGTGTCACCACTGGCCGCGGACACCGACGAGCCGTCGGTGCCTGATCTGCTCAGGGCCGCGCTCCGCGCGCTCTCGAAGGCGTAGCCGGCGATGGAAGACAACGTCAGGCCGCTGGTCTCCGCGGACTCCCTCGACATCGAGGAGCGCAAGATCGAGTCCGCGCTGCGGCCTCGCACGCTCGCCGAGTTCGGCGGGCAGCGCCGGGTCAGCGAGCAGCTGGAGCTGGTCCTGCACGCGGCACGCGGCCGCAACCGGGCACCGGATCACGTGCTGCTGTCCGGTCCGCCCGGGCTGGGCAAGACCACGCTCGCGATGATCATCGCGAGTGAGCTGGCGGCACCGCTGCGGATCACCAGCGGTCCGGCGATCCAGCACGCCGGCGACCTGGCGGCGATCCTGTCCGGCCTGAACGAGGGCGAAGTGCTGTTCCTCGACGAGATCCACCGGATGTCCCGGCCGGCCGAAGAGCTGCTGTACATGGCGATGGAGGACTTCCGGGTCGACGTGATCGTCGGCAAAGGGCCGGGCGCGACAGCGATCCCGCTGGAGATCCCGCCGTTCACCCTGGTCGGCGCGACCACCAGGGCGGGGCTGCTGCCCGGACCGCTGCGAGACAGGTTCGGTTTCACCGGGCACCTCGAGTTCTACGAGGCCACCGAGTTGGAGAAGATCGTCAACCGCTCGGCGGCGCTGCTGGAGGTCGATATCACCGCCGAGGCCGCCGCCGAGATCGCGTCCCGGTCCCGCGGCACACCCCGGATCGCGAACCGGCTGCTGCGCCGGGTTCGCGACTACGCCGAAGTACGGGCCGACGGCATCGTCACGCTCGCGCTGTCCAAGTCCGCCTTGGAGCTCTACGAAGTGGACCGGATGGGGCTGGACCGGCTGGACCGGTCGGTCCTGGACGCGCTCTGCCGGCGGTTCGGTGGGGGACCGGTCGGTCTTTCCACACTCGCCGTCGCCGTCGGTGAGGAGCGCGAGACCGTGGAGGAGGTGGCCGAGCCATTCCTGGTCCGGTCGGGTTACCTGGCCCGGACGCCGCGTGGCCGCGTCGCCACCCCGGCGGCCTGGCGGCACCTCGGACTGGCCGTTCCCAAGGGCGCGACCTTCGCCGACACGCTTTTCGACACGGAGGACGACTGACCTCGGGCACGAACCGGCCCGCCGGGACGTTGAAGGGGTGACGAGTAACTCAAACGTGACCCCCTGTTATGCGGCACTTGTTGCCGCCCAGGGTTAGACTCCCCGGTGGCCCGTACCCCCTGGCCATCCCGTTGCGACCCTGCGCGCTATGAGCAGAGCGTGCCGGGCACCCGTTCTCTCGACGAAGGATTCTGAGTCCCGATGGTTTTGATCGCCGCACCGATGGCCTCCTCCGGCGGTGGGGGCATCACGCTCCTGCTCCCGCTGATCCTGATCGTCGGGATGATTTGGTTCATGAGCCGTACCCAGCGCAAGCAGCGCCAGCGGCAGGCCGACACGGTCGCCGCCCTGCAGCCCGGGACGAAGGTGATCACCACCAGCGGCCAGGTCGGCATCGTCGAGGAGGTCGACGACGAGTACGTGACGCTGGAGATCTCCGACGGCGTCCTGGTCCAGTTCGTGAAGGCCGCGATCGGCCGGGTGATCCCGGAGGAGACCGAGGACGCCACGGCGACCGACGAAGCGGCGGACGACGCCGCCGACGAGACCGCGGCCGACGCCGAGGTCAAGACCGACGACGTCAAGGCCGAGGCCAAGGCTGATGTCAAGGACACCGTGGACGTGCCGGATGCCGGCGCCGAGAAGGCGCAGGACAAGTCCAAGTTGCCCCCCACGCACACCGAGAACTGATTTTCCGTCCTATCGGCGTGCGGCGCGCGGGGCATCCCGGTGATGCCCCCGCGCGCCCAGTAACGCAAAGGTTGAATCTGACGTGGCAACGACGACGACATCCCGTCCCGGGAGGAAACTGATCGTCCTGGGCGTCGTCCTGGTCCTGCTGTTCGGGATCATGGCGCTGGGCAAGACCTGGGGACCGAAGCTCGGCCTGGACCTGCGCGGTGGCACCACCATCACGCTGACGGCCAAGTCCCTGGCCGGCGGCGGCAACGTCACTGCGGAGCAGTTGTCCGAGGCGAAGAACATCATCTCGCAGCGGGTGAACGGCGCCGGTGTCGGTGAGGCGGAGATCGCCACGTCCGGTTCCGACCACATCACCGTGGCCGTGCCGGGTGCCAACCAGGACAGCCTGGTCAAGCAGGTCGGCCAGACCGCGTTGCTGTACTTCCGGGTGGTGTACGACATGCAGGCCGGCGCTCCGGTGCCGACCACGCCGCCGTCCGCGACGCCGACCGGCAAGCCGTCGACCACGCCGAAGCCGAGTACGACGCCCAAGCCCAGCACCACCGTCAAGCCCAGCACCACGGCCAAGCCGACCCCGTCTGCCACGCCGAACGGCCGGGCCTGGTCCAGCGTTCTTGGTAACGCGACGCCCACCCCGACGCCGAAGCCGACCCCGTCGGCCAAGCCGAGCACTCCGGTGCCGTCGACCCCGGCCGCGACGCCGTCGACCCCGCCGGCCAACAACGGCGACCCGTTGAGCTACCAGCCGGACGCGGCCATCCAGGCGGCCTTCGCGGCCTTCACCTGCAACAAGGACGCTCCGACCGACGACCCGAACAAGCCGCTGTTCTCCTGCAGCCGCGACAAGGCCACGAAGTACCTGCTCGGTCCCGCGATCCTGCTGGGCACCGACCTGTCCGACGCCACCGCGCAGATCCCGCAGGGCGGCTTCCAGTGGCAGGTCAACCTCAAGTTCACCGGCGAGGGCGGCGAGAAGTTCCTCAAGGCCACCACGACGATCTCGCAGCGTCCGCAGGGCTCGAACCTGTTCGCGATCGTGCTGGACGGCGAGACCATCTCGAGCCCGAGCGTGAGCGCCCCGATTCCGGGCGGTCAGGCCGAGATCACCGGTTCGTTCAGCGAGAGCGAGGCGCGCGACCTGGCCAACGTGCTGAAGTACGGCGCGCTGCCGGTCTCGTTCGACGTCTCCGAGGTCAACACGATCTCCCCGCAGCTCGGTGGCGACCAGCTGTCGGCCGGGATCACCGCGGGCCTGATCGGGCTCGGCCTGGTCATCATCTTCTCGTTCCTGTACTACCGCGGCCTCGGCCTGGTCGTGGTGCTGTCACTGGCGGTCGCCGCGGCGCTCACGTACGCCGCCGTCGTCCTGCTCGGCAAGACGATGGGCTTCACCCTGACGCTGGCCGGTATCGCCGGTCTGATCGTCGCCATCGGTATCACCGCGGACTCGTTCGTCATCTACTTCGAGCGACTGCGGGACGAGGTCAGGGAGGGCCGCAGCCTGCGCTCCTCGGTGGAGACCGGCTGGGCCCGCGCCAAGCACACCATCATCGCGGCCGACTCGATCTCGCTGCTCGCCGCGCTGGTGCTGTACGTGCTCGCGGTCGGCAGCGTGAAGGGCTTCGCGTTCACCCTCGGCCTGACCACGCTGATCGACCTGCTGGTCGTCTTCGTCTTCACCAAGCCGCTGGTGAGCCTGCTGGCCCGCACCGACTTCTTCGGTCACGGCCACAAGCTGTCCGGCCTCGACCCGGAGCACCTCGGCGTCGAGCGGCTGCCCGGCCAGCAGAAACCGTCCGTCCGCCCCGCGAAGCCGACGCGCAAGCCCGTGGGAGGCGAGGCCTGATGTCGAAGCTCGGAACCATCGGTGCCCAGCTGCACCGCGGTGAGGTCTCCTACAACTTCATCGGCAAGCGCAAGATCTGGTTCGCCGTCTCGATCGTGCTGGTGGTCGTCTCGCTCGGCGCGCTGTTCGTCAAGGGACTGGCGCTCGGCATCGAGTTCAAGGGCGGCGTCGAGTACCAGGCGAAGGTCAGGGTCACCGACAACACGGTCACCGACGTCAGCGATGCGGTCAAGGCGACCAACGCGAAGGATCTCGGCGACCCGGTCGTCACCACCATCGGCCAGGACCAGGTCCGGGTCCAGACCAAGCCGCTGAGCCAGGACGACATCACCAAGGTACGGACCGCGATCGCCCAGGAGGTGGGCGTCACGCCGGACCAGGTGAGCAACTCGCAGATCGGCGCCTCCTGGGGATCACAGATCGCGAACAAGGCGATCCTCGCGCTGATCGTCTTCCTGGTCGCCGTGTTCGGCGTGATCTGGGCCTACTTCCGCGAACCCAAAGCGTCGATGGCCGCGATCATCGCGCTGATCCACGACGTCCTGATCACGGTCGGCATCTACGCGCTGATCGGCTTCGACGTCACGCCCGCCACCGTGATCGGCGTCCTGACCATCCTCGGTTACTCGCTCTACGACACGGTCGTGGTGTTCGACAAGATCCGCGAGAACACCCGCGGCATCACCGGCTCGAACCGCTACACCTACAGCGACGCGACGAACCTGGCCGTGAACCAGACCGTCGTCCGGTCGGTCAACACCACGCTGATCGCCCTGATGCCGGTCGGCTCGATCCTGGTCGTCGGCACCGTCGTACTGGGCACCGGTCCGCTGAAGGACCTGTCGCTCGCGCTGTTCGTCGGTATCGCCGTCGGTGCGTACTCGTCGGTCTTCGTCGCACCAGCCCTGCTGGCCATGTTCAAGGAGCGCGAGCCGGGCATGCAGGCGCTCAGCCGCCGGGTCCTGGCCAAGCGCGCCCAGGCAGCCACGGCCGGCAAGCTGGTTCCGGCCGCCGCGACCGCTGGTGTTGCTGCTGGAGGTGGCGGGTCCGAGCCGGCTCGCAAGCAGGAGCGCCCCAAGGCAGGCAAAGCCACAGCCGGTACGCCGGTGGCCTCCAACCGGCCGGTCAAGTCGACCAGCGGGGCCGGACGGCCGCAGCCGAAGCGCAAGCCGCGCTCCAAGCGCGGTAAGTGAGAGCGTGCTGATGCGTTCGCTGGACGAGGTACTGAAAGACGGCATCCGCGACATCCCGGACTACCCGCAGGCGGGGGTGGTGTTCAAGGACATCACCCCGCTGCTGGCCGACCACGCCGGCTTCAGCCAGGTGGTGGAGGCGCTGGCCGCCTCCGGCCGGGATGCCGACGGCAACGTCGTGGTCGACAAGGTGGTCGGGATCGAGGCACGTGGCTTCATCCTGGCCGCTCCGGTCGCGCTGGCGCTGGGCGCGGGATTCGTCCCGGTCCGCAAGAAGGGCAAGCTGCCCTCGGCGACGTACGAGGAGTCCTACGCGCTCGAGTACGGCGAGGCGACCATCGAGGTGCACCAGGACGCGTTCGAGCCGGGTGACCGGGTGCTGGTGATCGACGACGTGCTCGCCACCGGCGGCACCGTCGAGGCCTGCCTGCGCCTGGTACGCCGCTGCGGTGCCGAAGTCACCGGTACTACGGTGCTGCTCGAGTTGTCGTTCCTGCCGGGCCGGGAGCGGCTTGCGGGGGAGCGCGTCGACGCTCTCGTCACTGTCTGAAGTCATCCGGCCACGCCCTTTCGGCGTGTTGTCCACAGGCCGTGTCCGCCGCGTTGACTGCTTCCCCCTAGACTGGTGGTCTGTCAGCGGAGGGATACGACGTGGGCGAAGACCCGGCGATGACTTCAGCGGTTCCTGACGTGGTACCGCACGAGCCTCCACGCGCGCCCGCGGGCCGCCCGGTGGCCAGTCCTTCGCCGTCTCCAGCCGCCGCACCGCCTTCGGCGCAGCCGCCAAGGATCGCGCCGGCCCGGGTTCGCGCCCGGCTGGCCCGCCTCGGTGGCACCCGCCACCCAAACCGGGCGCCGATGCTCGAGCCGCTCTTCCGGGTGGTCCGGGCGACCCACCCCAAGGCCGACCTGGCGATCATCGAGCGCGCCTACCGGACGGCCGAGAAGCACCACACCGGCCAGCTGCGCAAGAGCGGTGACGCCTACATCACCCACCCGCTCGCGGTGGCGACGATCCTGGCCGAGCTCGGTATGACCGCCCCGACGCTGTGTGCGGCGCTGCTGCACGACACCGTCGAGGACACCGACTACACGATCGAAGAGCTGACCAAGGACTTCAGCGAAGAGATCGCCATGCTGGTCGACGGCGTCACCAAGCTGGACAAGGTCAAGTACGGCGAGTCCGCGCAGGCCGAGACGATCCGCAAGATGGTCGTCGCGATGGCCAAGGACATCCGGGTGCTGGTGATCAAGCTCGCCGACCGGCTGCACAACATGCGCACGCTGGGCTTCCTGCGGCAGGAGAAGCAGGAGCGGATCGCCCGCGAGACGCTGGAGATCTACGCTCCGCTGGCGCACCGGCTCGGTATGAACACGATCAAGTGGGAGCTCGAGGACCTGTCCTTCTCGACCCTGCACCCGAAGGTGTACGACGAGATCGTCCGGCTGGTCGCCGAGCGCGCGCCGTCCCGCGACGAGTACCTCGCCTCGGTGATCGACCAGGTGCACGAGGACCTGCGCGCCGCCAAGGTGAAGGCGACCGTCACCGGCCGGCCGAAGCACTACTACTCGATCTACCAGAAGATGATCGTCCGCGGCCGCGAGTTCGGCGACATCTACGACCTGGTCGGCATCCGGGTCCTGGTCGAGTCGGTCCGCGACTGTTACGCCGCGCTGGGCGTCCTGCACGCGCGGTGGAACCCGGTGCCCGGCCGGTTCAAGGACTACATCGCGATGCCGAAGTTCAACATGTACCAGTCGCTGCACACCACCGTGATCGGCCCGCAGGGCAAGCCGGTGGAGCTGCAGATCCGGTCCTTCTCGATGCACCGGCGCGCGGAGTACGGCATCGCCGCGCACTGGAAGTACAAGGAGGACCCGAACGCGCCGGCTCCGGAGGTGGGCGCGCCGCCGACCACCGAGATCGGCGCCCCGAACGACATGCCCTGGGTCCGGCAGCTGGTCGACTGGCAGCGGGAGACCTCCGACCCGTCGGAGTTCCTCGACTCGCTGCGATTCGAGATCAACAACTCCGAGGTCTACGTCTTCACTCCGCGCGGTGACGTGATGTCGCTGCCGACCGGTTCGTCGCCGGTCGACTTCGCCTACGCGATCCACACCGAGGTCGGGCATCGCTGTATCGGCGCCCGGGTCAACGGGCGGCTGGTGCCGTTGGAGAGCACGCTCGAGAACGGCGACGTGGTCGAGGTGTTCACCTCGAAGGCGCAGGGTGCCGGGCCGTCGCGCGACTGGCTGATGTTCGTCAAGAGCCCGCGCGCACGGAACAAGATCAAGCACTGGTTCTCCAAGGAGCGCCGCGACGAGGCGATCGAGCACGGCAAGGACGCGATCGCCAAGCAGCTGCGCAAGGAGGGCCTGCCGCTGCAGCGCCTGCTCTCGCACGAAACGCTGACCGCGGTCGCCAACTCGCTGCGCTACCCCGACGTGACCGGCCTGTACGCCGCGGTCGGGGAGAGCCACGTGAGCGCGCAAGCCGTCGTACGGCGGCTGATCGAGACGTATGGCGGCGAAGAGGGTGCGGCGGAGGATCTCGCCGAGGGCCTGCGGTTGCCGGCCACGCGGGAGCGCCGCAAGCGGACCGCTCGTGGTGACGCCGGTGTCATCGTGAAGGGCGCGACGGACGTGCTCTCGAAGCTGGCCCGGTGCTGTACGCCGGTGCCGGGCGACGAGATCATCGGCTGGGTCACCCGCGGTGCGGGCGTCTCGGTGCACCGCGCCGACTGCGCCAACGTGGAGAACCTGCAGACCCAACCGGAACGCATCGTCGAGGTCGAGTGGGCGCCCACCGCGCAGTCCGTCTTCTTGGTCGCCATCCAAGTCGAGGCGCTCGACCGGGCTCGCCTGCTCTCGGACATCACGCGAGTCCTCTCGGACTACCACGTGAACATCCTGTCGGCGGCGCTGACGACGACACGCGACCGGATCGCCAAGTCCCGCTTCACCTTCGAGATGGGCGACCCGACCCACCTGGGTCACGTCCTGAAGGCCGTCCGCTCAGTAGAAGGCGTCTTCGACGTCTACCGAGTCACCCAGTAACGGGTCCCACAACAACAGGCCGCAGCTAACCCGCCGCGGCCTGCTACTACTCGGCGCAGGAGCCCTAACAGCCTGCAGCTCACCCGAGAGCACGTCGCCCACTACCCCAGGCTCTCCCGGCAGCCTGGGCACACCCGGTGGGCCCGGCGGCTCCGGCACGCCAGGCGGCCCCAGCACTCCGGGCGGGCCCGGCACCGCCACCCCGGGTGGTCCGGCGTCGGTGGGGCCGACGCCGGGGGCTTCGCCGCCAACCTCGGCGTCGCCGGCTCCGGTTCTACCGGCGGTCCGGCCGTGGCGGCCTGGCCGTGGTCAGATCCAGCCGCAGGCGAAGCTCGTGGCTGTCCTAGCGGTCGAGAAGCTGCTGAGTCGGCCCAACTCGGTCGTTGAGGTGATCGACGCGCAGTACGGCGGACTGCTGGCTTCAACCGCGAGTGTGCTCGTGCCGTGCCGTCAGCACACCGTTGCCAACGGCAAGCTAATCACCGGCGGCACCACCGTCGACGTACGACTCGCCAGATCAGCCAACACCTGGCGAGTGACGGCCATGTATCCCGCGAAGCCAGGCAAGGCGACGACTCAGCTTTCCGCCGCCGCGCGGCAGGTGCTGGCCAGCGAGCGCATCATTCTCCCGCCCGCCTCAGCTGCCGACATCCGCTCGGGAACCATCGAAGACACCGTCCTGACCGCGATGCTCACCCTCTCCGAGACCTACCGCCTGGGCATCAGCGTGATCCGCTCCGGTCACCCGCTGAACGTCTTCGGTACCAACCGCCCCAGCGACCACCCCCGCGGCCGCGCGTTCGACACCTGGCAGATCAACGGCCGCGCCGTCGTCGACCCGTCCACCCCTCGCACCCTCATTACCAACTACATGCGAGCCACCGCCGCCACCGGCTCCCACAACGTAGGCGGCCCGTACCAACTCCCCGGAGCCACCTACTTCTCCGACCAAACCCACCACGACCACATCCACGCCGGCTACCGCCCTTAGGGGCGAGGGAATGGACCGACCTGACCAGCCAACCACCGTTGTCCTGGACGCGATGGGAGTGCTGTACCGCCACGGCAACGTCGTGAAGAACCTCCTCGCGCCATACCTGAGAAGCAAAGGCTGCCAAGAGTCTCCAGCCACCATCCTCGCGACGTACCACGCCTGCACCCGCGGCGAGATCAAGACCGCCGAGCTGTGGGACATCCTCGGAGTACCGGACACCGCGAGCGACGCGGAGTACTGCACAGCGCACGAAACCACCCCCGGCCTCATCCCGCTCCTCGACCACCTCACGTCAGCCGGCCTGACGCTGGCCTGCCTCACCAACGACACCGCAGAGTGGTCCGCCATCCTCCGCCGCCGCTTCGGCCTCGACCGCTACATCAAGCACTGGTACGTCAGCGCAGACCTAGGTGTCCGCAAACCCGATCCCCAGGCGTACAACGCCGTTCTCCACGACCTGAACGCCGACCCATCGACAATCCTTTTCATCGACGACCGCGGCCCCAACCTCCTCCCAGCGCAAGCCTTAGGCCTCCAAACCGCCCTCTTCACCAGCGACGACACCGACAAACACCCCATCCCACCCAACACCCCAGTCCTCCACACCATGCCCGACCTAGCCCGCCTAGCCACCCCACCCTCACCACCGCCGAGGTAACCGAGGCCACTGACACAAGAACTCACCCACCGCGAGCTCCAACGCCGGGTAGGACCCCCAGACGTCGGTGCGCTGTACCGAGATGATGTGCCAACCGGCGTCCGCCAAGTCGGCGCGGCGCTCTCCGTCTCGTGCTTTCTGGCGATCCCGTGAATGCCAGCGATCGGAGTCGTACTCCAACCCAAGCCGCCGCCCGTCCACCGGCTCCGGATAGCCCAGATCGACCCGGCACTCCCGCTTCGCCGTCTTGATCCGTACTTGCAACTCCGGTCGCCCGAAGCCGGCATCGATCAACCGCAAACGTAGCCAGGACTCGCCAGGGGACTCGGCGCGGCCGTCGGCGTACTTGAAGATCTGGCGGGCCTGCAGTTCACCCCGGTGGCCCGCGTAGTCGTCCAGGACGGCTTCCAGAGCGGCGCGGTCGGCTCGGCCGGAGCGGAGGAGCGCGTCGACCGCCGACAGCGCGAACGGTCGGGGCAAATGCAGGGCCAGTTCGACGCCCGTCGCGATCGGACTGACGACCTTCACCCCAGCGAGCTCCACGACATCGGTCGGCGTGTTCTTCCAGCGGAGAGGGACGGTGTCGGCCGGACTGAGCGCCGTGGTGGGGATGCCGTGGAGCCAGGCGGCCGTCTCACCGCAGGCGACTGCATTTGGCGGAATCACCAGAGCGGCCGCGGCGGCCCGGAGTTCGCTCGTGTCGGGCATGTCGACGGCGACGTACACGCCGGTCAGCAACTGGCGGATCTCACCGGCGGCGAGCAGCCAGTTCAGCTTCTTCCCGGCCTGGCGCCCAGTGAAAGGCAACCCGCCGAAGAACGGTGGGAAAGACATCGGCACAGGATGTCCGATGAGGGACACCCTGTGCTTTCAGTTGTCCACAGGACTGGGTCAGCTGAAATCGTTCAGCGCGTCTGGGCCTGGGTCAGCTGAAGTCGTTCAGGGCGTTTTGGGCTTGGGTTAGCCATTCTCGGCGGGCGGCTATGGCCTCGCGGGCTTCGGTTGCTTTGCGGGTGTTGCCCTGGGCCTCGTGTTTGGCGGCTTGTTTTTCCAGGTCGGAGATCAGGGACTGGAGTTGCTTGACGGTGGCTTCGGCGCGGGCTCGGGCCTCGGGGTTGCTGCGGTTCCAGACCTCGTCCTCGGCTGACTTGACCGCCTGCTCGACCGCGCGCAGGCGGGCGTCGATGGAGCGCATCGAGTCGCGCGGGACCTTGCCGATCGCGTCCCAGCGGTCCAGCAGGACGCGTAGCTGCTCGCGGGCGGCCTTCGGGTCCTCGACCGGGAGGATGCCTTCGATCTCGACCAGCAGCGCTTCCTTGGCGGCCAGGTTCGCGACCTGCTCCTCGTTCTCCTCGGCCTGTACTGCGTCGCGCGCGCCGAAGAACGCGTCCTGGGCGCTGCGGAACCGCGCCCACAGCTTGTCGTCGACCTCGCGCGGAGCCGGCCCGGCGGCCTTCCACTGCCGCATCAAGTCGCGGAAGCGGCCCGAGGTCGGGCCCCAGTCGGTCGACGTCGACAGCGCCTCGGCCTCGGCGGCCAGACGCTCCTTCACCACGGCGGCCTCGTCCCGCTTGGAGGACAGCTCGGCGAAGTGCTGCTTGCGGTGCCGCGTGTACGTAGTACGGGCGGACGAGAAACGATGCCACAACTCGTCGTCGCTCGACTTGTCCAGCCGGGGGAGGGCCTTCCACTCGTCCAGCAGTTCGCGCAGCCGGGTGACGCCGTGCCGCCAGTCGGTGCCGGCGGCGATCGTCTCGGCCTCGGTGGCGATCTTGGTCTTGGCCTCGCGGGCCTCCTCGACCTTCGCCGCGCGTTCGGCCTTCTTCTTCTCGCGCTGCTGGGCGACCAGCGGGGTGAGCGCCTCCAGCCGGGTCCGCAGGCCGTCCAGGTCGCCGACGGCCTGGGCCTCGTCGATCGCGGTGGACACCTTCTTCACCGCGGCCCGCGCGTCGTCGGGCGAGACGGTGCCCGCCTGGACCCGCTTCTCCAGCAGGTCCACCTCGAACGCCAGGGCGTCGTACCGGCGGGTGTAGAAGGCGAGTGCCTCCTCAGGGTTCGCGTCCGGCCACTGGCCGACCGCTCTCTCCCCGTCCTTGGTCCGAACGAAGACCGTTCCGTCCTCGGCTACCCGGCCCCAGCTTTCCTCGGCCACAACTCGCCCCTTCCGGCGGTATGTACTGCGCTCGTGCCCATTCTGGTCAGTTCCCGGTTCATCCGGGCGAACAGGGTCCGTCTGGGCGCGTCGGGAACTGTCCCCACGCGTATCACTGAACAATCACAAACTCCCGGCCACTACGCAACGGGGTTGCCATCACAATCGGGCAGAGAAAGAGCAACCGGCGATCGGCGGGTTCATCCGGTTCGTACTCCGTACACCGTCACCGGTAGCCTTGACTGGTCCCTAACCGCTCCAGGAAGGTCTGCCGTGCTCATCGCCGGGTTCCCCGCGGGTCCGTGGGGTACGAACTGCTACGTCGTCGCCACCGGCCAGGGCGCGGAATGCATCGTCATCGACCCCGGAATGGACGCCACCGGCGGAGTCGAGCAGGTGGTCGCGGAAAACAAGCTGAAGCCGGTCGCCGTGCTGCTCACGCACGGGCACATCGACCACATGTTCTCCGTACTCCCGGTCTGCGGAGCCTACGACAGCACCGCCTGGATCCACCCCGACGACCGGCACCTGCTGGCCGACCCGATGGCCGGGATCAGCCCGGAGAGCGCGCGGATGCTGCTCGGCGGTGACCACTCCTTCGCCGAGCCGGACGACGTCCAGGAGCTCAAGGACGGTCAGCAGCTCGAGCTCGCGGGGCTGAAGTTCACGGTCGACCACACGCCGGGTCACACCCGCGGCTCGGTCACCTTCACCACGCCGTACCTGGGTCCTGAAGAGGTGCCCGCGGTGCTGTTCTCCGGTGACGTCCTGTTCGCCGGGTCGATCGGCCGGACGGATCTGCCCGGCGGCGACCATCCCACCATGCTGCATACGTTGGCCACCAAGATCCTGCCGATGCGCGACGAGATCGTCGTCCTGCCGGGTCATGGCGGCCAGACCACGATCGGCCGGGAAAAGGCGACCAACCCTTACTTGCAGGACCTGGAGACATAAGAAAATGAGCAAGGTAACCCCTATCAGTGGGTTTCCCGAGTTCCTCCCGTCGGACCGGATCGTCGAGCAGCAGTTTCTCGACGTGATCCGGGAGACGTTCGAGCTGCACGGCTTCGCCTCGATCGAGACGCGCGCCGTCGAGCCGGTCGAGCGGCTGTCGAACCAGGGGGAGGACGCGGACAAGGAGATCTACGCCGTACGCCGGCTCGGTGCTCCGGCCGAGGAGAAGTCGGATCTCGGCCTGCACTTCGACCTGACGGTGCCGTTCGCCCGGTACGTGCTGGAGAACTCGGGCAAGCTGGCGTTCCCGTTCCGGCGCTACCAGATCCAGAAGGTCTGGCGGGGCGAGCGCCCGCAGGAGGGCCGGTACCGCGAGTTCACCCAGGCCGACATCGACATCGTCGGCGACGGCACGCTGCCGTTCCACTACGAGGTGGAGTTGCCGCTCGTCATCGCGGACGCGTTCAGCAAACTGCCGATCCCGCCGTTCCGGATCCAGGTCAACAACCGGCAGATCCCGGAGGGCTTCTACCGCGGCCTGGGCATCGAGGACGTCGCCGCCGTACTGCGGATCGTCGACAAGCTGGACAAGATCGGCCCGGACAAGGTGACCCAGCTGCTGACCGCTGAGAGTGGCCCGGCGCTGTCGGCCGAGACCGCGAAGCAGGTGCTCCGGCTGGCCGAGATCTCCGCCACCGACGCGTCGTTCGTCGAGCAGGTGCGTGCGCTCGGCGTCCAGCACGAGATCCTCGACGAGGGCCTCGAGCGGCTGGCCGCCATCATGACCGCCGCCAACGAGCACGCCCCGGGTCTGCTGGTCGCGGATCTGAAGATCGCCCGCGGCCTCGACTACTACACCGGCACCGTCTACGAGACCCAGTTGATCGGTCACGAGTCGTACGGATCGATCTGCTCGGGCGGCCGCTACGACTCGCTGGCCAGCGACGGCAAGACGACGTACCCCGGTGTCGGCATCTCGATCGGGGTGTCCCGGCTCATCACCCGGCTGTTCAGCCACGGGCTGGTGAAGGGCTCCCGCAGTACGCCGACCGCCGTACTGGTTGCCTTGAACAACGAAGACGAGCGGTCCGAGGCGATGCGCACCGCGGCCGCGCTGCGTGGCCGGGGGATCCCGGTCGAGGTGGCGCCCGCGGCGGCGAAGTTCGGCAAGCAGATCAAGTACGCCGATCGCCGCGGCATCCCGTTCGTGTGGTTCAGCACCGACAGTGGCGCTGAAGTGAAGGACATCCGCAGTGGCGAGCAGGTGGCGGCTGACCCGGCCACCTGGACGCCGCCCGCGCAAGACGTACGACCCAGCATCGAAACACCGCAGCTCGAAACACCGCAGCTCGAAACCCCTCAGGAGAACTCGTGATCCGTACCCATTCCGCCGGCTCCCTGCGGGCCGAGCACACCGGACAGACCGTCACGTTGGCGGGCTGGGTGGCGCGGCGGCGCGATCACGGCGGCGTGGCGTTCATCGACCTGCGCGACTCCAGCGGCACCGTCCAGGTGGTCATCCGGGACGAGGCCGCCGCGCACGGGCTGCGCTCGGAGTACTGCCTGAAGATCGTCGGCACCGTCGCGGCGCGCCCCGAGGGCAACGCGAACCCGGACCTGCCGACCGGTGAGATCGAGATCATCACCGAGGAGATCGAGGTGCTGAGCGAAGCAGCGCCGCTGCCGTTCCCGGTCGAGGAGCACCACGCGACGCCGGTGAACGAAGAGGTCCGGCTGAAGTACCGGTACCTCGACCTGCGCAGGCAGGGCCCGGGCGCGGCGCTTCGGCTGCGCAGCAAGGTCAACAAGGCTGCCCGCGATGTGCTGGCCAAGCACGACTTCGTGGAGATCGAGACGCCGACGCTGACGAAGTCGACGCCGGAAGGTGCGCGGGACTTCCTGGTCCCGGCCCGTCTGCAGCCGGGCTCGTGGTACGCGCTGCCGCAGTCGCCGCAGCTGTTCAAGCAGTTGCTGATGGTGGCCGGGATGGAGCGGTACTACCAGATCGCGCGCTGCTACCGCGACGAGGACTTCCGCGCCGACCGGCAGCCGGAGTTCACCCAGCTCGACGTCGAGATGAGCTTCGTCGACCAGGACGACATCATCGCGCTGTCCGAGGAGATCCTGGTCGAGCTGTGGAAGCTCGCCGGGCACGAGGTGCAGACGCCGATCCGGCGGATGACGTACGCCGAGGCGATGGCCCGGTTCGGCAGCGACAAGCCCGACCTGCGGATGGGGCTCGAGCTGGTCGAGTGCACGGAGTACTTCAAGAACACGCCGTTCCGGGTCTTCCAGGCGCAGTACGTCGGTGCCGTGGTGATGCCGGGTGGCGCCGACCAGCCGCGCAAGCAGCTGGACGCGTGGCAGGAGTGGGCCAAGCAGCGCGGTGCTCGCGGGCTGGCGTACGTGCTGGTCGGCCAGGACGGCGAGCTGGGCGGACCGGTCGCCAAGAACCTGTCCGAGGAGGAGCGCGCCGGGCTGGCCGACCACGTCGGTGCGAAGCCGGGCGACTGCATCTTCTTCGCCGCCGGTGCAGTCAAGTCGTCGCGGGCGCTGCTGGGTGCGGCGCGGCTGGAGATCGGCCGTCGCGGTGGGCTGATCGACGAGTCGGCCTGGTCGTTCGTGTGGGTCGTCGACGCGCCGCTGTTCGAGCCGGCCGACGACGCGACCGCTGCTGGTGATGTCGCGGTCGGGTCGGGTGCGTGGACGGCGGTGCACCACGCGTTCACCTCGCCGAAGCCGGACTCGCTGGAGACGTTCGACACCGATCCTGGGTCGGCGCTGGCGTACGCGTACGACATCGTCTGCAACGGCAACGAGATCGGTGGTGGGTCGATCCGTATCCACCGCGAGGACGTGCAGAAGCGCGTGTTCAAGGTGATGGGGCTGAGCGACGAGGAGGCGACCGAGAAGTTCGGCTTCCTGCTCGACGCGTTCAAGTTCGGCGCCCCGCCGCACGGCGGCATCGCGTTCGGCTGGGACCGGATCACCGCCCTGCTGGCCGGCGCGGACTCGATCCGCGACGTGATCGCCTTCCCGAAGTCCGGCGGCGGCTTCGACCCGCTGACGTCGGCGCCCGCCCCCATCACCCCCGCCCAACGCAAGGAAGCCGGCGTAGACGCCAAGCCTGAACCGAAGGAGTAGGTTCCAGAAACTCCACCAACGCCCCGCGGCCCCTCAGGGTCGCGGGCGTTGTGTACTTGAGCAACTGTCGTGGAGCGGTGGGAAAGTGACGATGTGGTGACTGTTTGTTGGTAGAAAGTCGCCGCTTCGCATTCTCCTACCGCCCCAGGAGTTGTCATGGTCAAGCGCGTTCTTTCCTCTGTGCTGGCGTTGGCCGTCGTGGTCGCGGGCAGTGTGCTCGCAACCGCTCCGGCGCACGCCGCCACTTTCCGGACCACCGCCACCAACCTGAACATCCGCTCCGACGCCTACCTGTCCGCCTCGGTGATCAAGGTCCTCGCCGGTCCCACCTCCGTCGAGGTCGACTGTCAGCGTTCCGGCGACTCGGTCACCGTGCCGGGCCGGGCTGCGACCACCTGGTGGGCTCACCTCCCGGCCCACGGCGGCTACGCGACCGTCGGCTACATCGACACGACGGCCACCAAGCTCCCCGGCGTACCGGACTGTCCGCCCAATCCCAACCCGCCCGCCGACATCAAACTGGCCGACGTCCAGGCGATGTTCGGCAGCCGGATCGCCAACCCGTCGCTGGTCCAGACCGGGCTCCCGTCGCTCAACCAGGCGATGCGTGACGCGAACATCAACACGGCGTACCGCAAGGCAGCCTTCCTGGCGACGCTGGTGCACGAGTCGCGCTTGGAGTACAACATCCGCGAGATCGGAGACACGAGGCTGTACGGCGGTCGCGGCTACATCCAGCTCACCGGCGACTTCAACTACGGACCAGCAGGCCGGTACTTCGGTATCGACCTGCTCGGCAACCCCGAACTGGCCCGGTCGCTGCAGTGGAGCGCGCCGATCGCCCGCTGGTACTGGACGGTTGCCCGCAGCATCAACCCGTACGCGGACGCCCTGCACATGGGCAAAGTCAACGCAGCTATCGGCTACCCGGCCGGTACTGAAGACCAGCGCCGTTGCGACTCCTTCAAGAACGCGATCCGCTACCTCACCGGTTCGGTCCCAGGCGGCATCATCTGCACCCGTCCGACCGCCCTCAACGGCGACACCAGCAAGCTCAGCAAGCAGCAGTTCGACGCCCTCGCCAAGGAAGGCGGCGGCCTCGGCTGACCCCTCCTCAACCGAGGCAAGCCGGCCGGACGCCCCCGAGGTGTCCGGCCGGCTCCGCGCCTACCCGTACTCGATATCGCTGAAGATCTGCCGGCCGCTCTTGTCGAACGCCCGGATGTCGATCTCCGTTTCCCGCTTCTTGTTGACCGCCCCGGCCTGCGACGCCACGGCGTACCCGGTGCCGCCGGCCACCGGTACGCCGTACCAGGGCGAGGCTCCGCCGGTCCACCGGATCCGGACCTCGAGGCTGACCACCGACGGCATGGCAGAGAAGCGGTAGCTGGCGAAGAGCAGCGTCGGGGCGCCGTCGGGCAGCTCTTTGTACCGCCACTGCCCGATGACCGCATCCGCGGCATTGATCGACGCACTCTTCTCGAACGGGATGCCCGCCAGCGCGGGATCGAACACCTCGTAGAGCTCCGAGTCGATGCACTGCGCCCAGACTCCCTTCACGGTGGTCAGCGACTGCACGAGGACCCGGTCCTTGGTGGGCTGCACCTTTCCGCCTTCCCCAGGAAGGGTCTTCATCCACCGCGCCTGGTGCACCGTCGCCGTGTCGCCGTCCGCAGCGGCCGCCGTGTTGGGCGGCCCGTTGCCGCCCGTCGGCTGGCTGAGGCATCTTCGCGCGTTCTGCCTCGCCTCCTCAGGCGAGGCAGGGCCGAGATCGAGCGACACCCGCGGCGACTTCCCCGGCGACACCTTCTGCGCCTCCCGCGGGCTCGGCGAGGAGGTCGGCGAGGAGGTCGGCGTCGAAACGCCGGCGGCCGGCGGCCCGCCTCCCGGCTCGGCCAGTACTACGACCGCGGTGGTGATCAGGGCAATCCCGCAGGCCGCCGCGACCACGGGAACCCAAGGGGACCACCTGCGCTGACTCTGCTGCGCCGTCTTCACCAAGTGGGTGCGGAGCTGTTCGGCGTACTCCGGGTCGAGGTCCTCGACCGGCGGTGGGGTGGTGATATTCATCCGGTCTCCTCCATTCCGGTTTCCTCGAGCAGGGCGGGCAGCCGGCGCCGGGCGCGGGAGAGCCGGGCTTTCACGGTCCCCTCGGCCACCCCCAGTACTACGGCCGCCTCGGCGAGCGGCAGTTCCGCCCAGTAGACGAGTTCGACGGTTTCGCGCTCGTGGGCCGGCAGCCGTTTCAGTGCGGCCCGTACGGCCAGGATCCGCCGCTCCGAATCCAGCCGCGCGGCGACTGCCTCCGCGTGGTCCGGGTGGTGCGGCGGCGTCGGCTGACGACTGACGAACTGCGCCAGTCTCCGTTTGGCTCGCGTGGTGTTGCGGAGCTCGTTGCGCGCGATGGCGAGCAGCCAGGCCCGCGCGCTGTCGTGCTGCAGTGGTCCCGGATCGGATCGGCTGAACTGCCGCCACGCGGTGATGAAGGTCGCCTGCACCGCGTCGTCGGCCAGCGCATAGGAGCCGGTATGACGAACCGCGTAGGCGTGGACGACACCGGAGTACCTGCTGAACAGCTCACCGAGCGCCGACGGTTCGCAGCGGCGCAAGGCGTCCCACAACTCCTGGTCGGGCGACTCAGGCGCCGGGGCAGGAGGCGGCTTGTCCGGCCGGCTCGAGATCACACTCATACCTAACAGGGTCCGGACCGCCCTGCCGGGTTGCCACCGAGCGCGCCCTGTCGCCCGGGACGTCGGGACGGTGCTCGCTCCTCACTCGGTCGCTTGCTCCCAGGATTCGGCTCTTGCCGAAAGTTGCTCGCCGTGGCACGCTCTTCTTCATAAACTATACAGCAGTGTTCAGTTTAAGGAAGTGGAGAGATGCGGCGAAGCAAATGGCTGGTGCTCGGGCTGCTCGCGTTCGTGCAGTTCATGCTGGTGGTCGACATCACCGTCGTGCAGATCGCGTTGCCGAGTATCGGGAGCGACCTCGGGCTCGGGCGGGAGGCGCTCACCTGGGTGGTGACGACGTACACGCTGGTGTTCGGCGGGCTGATGATCCTCGGCGGGCGGCTGGCCGATCTGTTCGGTGCGCGGCGGACGTTGCTGATCGGTCTGGTGATCTTCACGGCGGCGTCGGCTGCGGCCGGCCTGGCGGGATCTGGTGCGCTCCTGATCGGAGGCCGGGCCGCTCAAGGGCTGGGCGCTGCGCTGCTCTCGCCGGCGGCGCTGTCGATCATCACGACGACCTTTCACGATAAAGATCGCAGTCGCGCGCTAGGGGTCTGGGCAGCCATCGGTGGGGCGGGGGCCGCGGCCGGCGTGCTGCTGGGTGGGCTGCTGACGGCCGGGCCCGGCTGGCAGTGGGTGTTCTTCGTCAACGTGCCGATCGGTGTGGCAGGGCTGGTGTTGCTGCCTCGTCTGGTCCCGGATCAGTACGGTGCGGGGCAGAGGTCGATCGACGTACCGGGGGCGCTGCTGGTGACCGCGGCGACGGGTCTGCTGATCTATGGGCTGGTCAACGCGGGTGAGGCCGGCTGGGGGAGTGCCAGCACTGTGGGCACCCTGCTGGCGGCAGCGGCGGCGTACGGGCTGTTCCTGGTGGTTGAGGCCAAGACGGCCCTGCCGTTGATGGATCTGCGCACTATGAGCCGTCGGCCGGTGGTGTCGGGGATGTTCCTGATGCTGGTGGCGACAGGGCTGCTGCTTGGCCTGTTCTTCCTGACCTCGCCGCTCCTGCAGGAGGTCCGTGGCTACAGCGCGCTCGAGACGGGGCTGGTGTTCCTGCCGGTGGCTCTGGCGATCACTGCGGGCGCACAGGTCGGGGGACACCTCATGGGGCGCTTCGGTGGGCGTGCTGTCGCTGCAGGGAGCTTCGTGGTGACAGCGATCGGCGCGGCCCTGCTGACTCAACTGGGGGAGAGCATCTGGACCGGAGTACTGCCTGGGTTCCTGCTGGCGGCGTTCGGGATCGGGCCAGTCTTCGTAACCGCTACGAGTACGACGTTGGCCAACGTGCCCAGCGCTGAGGCCGGGGTGGCGTCGGGTGTCGTCACTACCTTCCATGAGCTCGGCGGCAGCATCGGAGTCGCGGTGATGTCGACTGTGGCGGCTGCCAGCCTGGCTGGTCCGGTAGTGAGCGGTACGGACGGCTTTGCTGCCGGGTACGCCGCCTGCGCTGTTGCCGCGGCTGTGTCCGGAGCCGTCGCGCTGGTACTCGTCCCGGGTGGCAAGGCTGTCGCGGTAGCCGGGCATGGGCACGGCCATGGACACGGACATGGGCACTGAAGGCTCGTAGGGTGTAGCTGTGCCGACCTCCACTCCGAAGCGCAGGGCCGACGCCGAGCGGAACATCGAGACGATCCTGCGCAGTACCCACGAGCTGATGGCGCAAGGCGCGCTGCCGTCGATGAGCGAGGTGGCCAGTGCGTCCGGTATCGGCCGGGTCACCCTCTACTCGCACTTCCCCTCGCGTGAGGTGTTGCTGGAGGAGGTACTGCGGCGGGCCATCGCGCACACGGACGAAGTACTGACGGCCCTCGCGCTCGACGAGCAGCCGCCGCCGGAAGCGCTGGCACGGCTGGTCCGGGAGTCGTGGCCGATCCTGGACCGGCATCGGCGGGTGCGGACCATCGCACTCGCCGAGATCGGCCCGGAGGCGTTGCGGCGGCAGCACGACGCCGCCTTCCAGCACGTCGGCCGGTTGATCGAGCGGGGGCGTGCGACGGGTGACTTCCGCACCGACCAGCCGGTGGACTGGCTGGCGGCAGCCTTCTACGCGATCCTGCACGCGGCCGCCGACGAGGTCGACGCCGGCCGCCTCGTCTCTGAAGACGCCCCCGCCCTCCTCACCACCACCCTCCTCTCAACCCTCCGGCCATGACCAAGGCGGCCGTGCCGGTTGACCTCTTGCCTGGGTTGCGGCAGGCCCGGGATCTCGCCGATCGCGCCTATGCCGAGCCGCTCGACCTGACCGCGCTGGCCGCGGCGGCGGGTCTTTCGAAGTACCACTTCCTGCGCTGTTTCGCCGCGGAGTACGGCGAGACTCCGATGCAGTACGTCGCCCGCCGGCGGATCGAGCGAGCCACCGACCTCTTACGCGCCACCAACCTGACCGTCACCGAGGTCTGCCAACTGGTCGGCTACAGCAGCCTCGGGTCGTTCTCCCAGCGGTTCACCGAGCTGGTCGGGATGAGCCCGTCGGAGTACCAGCGGACCCAGCCGGGCGCCCGCATCCCGGGCTGCTTCGTCTTCATGCTCGGGCTGAACTCGGCAATCCCGGAGAAGCCAGCGGGTCCGTCCTCGCCGTAGCGTCGAAGCCAGCGATCCGCGCCGATCGCGACCGCTGCGACGAGGAGGAACCGTGATCAAGAACGTCAGCCTGGTCACCGTCTATGTGAACGACATCGACGAGGCCAAGGCCTTCTACACCGACAAGCTGGGCTTCGTGGTGGGTGAGGACATCACCCTGAGCCCGGACTTCCGCTGGTGCACCGTGCACCAGGCCGACCATCCGGAGCTCGAGTTGGCCCTGATGCTGCCCGGCCCGCCGATGGACGAGGAGTCGGCCGAGTCGATCCGCCGGATCATGGCGAAGGGCTCGATGCACGGCTTCGGCGTCAACACCGACGACTGCCACAAGACCTTCGCCGAGTTGGTTGCCAAGGGCGTCGAGTACATCCAGGAGCCGTCCGACCGCCCGTACGGCGTCGAGGCGGTACTCCGCGACAACTCCGGCAACTGGCTCGTCCTGGTCGAACAGAAGCCCTACACCCACGCCGACTTCCAGTAGCCCTCCTTGACATCACTCTTTGTATCAATACAATTGGCACAAAGAGTCGACGAGGGGAGCGGGTCCGGATGGTGATCTTCACGGGGGTGGCGATCGGCCTCACGATCGGAGCGGTGCTGGTCTGGCGGCGACGGGCGGAGGCGGGGCTGGCGGAGGCCTATGACCTGGTCCAAGCAGGGCTGCCGAACGAGACCGAGCTGGTCCAGGCGGCCGCACGGCGGTTCGAGCAGCGACAGGCGGGGGCCGTCATCGGCGCGTGGCTGGGTGGCATCCTCGCTCTCGGCGCGTTCGCGTCGCAGGGTTCGCCGATCATCGGGCTGCTCTGGAGTGGGCTGATCGGGACCTTCGGAGTGGCGGTCGCGACCTGCGTGTTCCACTTCCGCGCGGTCCGTGCCGCTCGCCGCGAAGGCCCCCGGCTGGCCAGGCTGGGACCACGCCGGCTCCGGGACTATCTGCTCTGGCCCGAGATCGTCGCGCAGTACGGCGAACTGGTGCTGCCGCTCGCCACCGCGGCAGTCGGCGTCCTGGTGCTGACCGGACAGGACGAACCGAGGATCGGCTGGGCCCTGGTCGGCGCCGGGGTGGCGGGTCTGCTGATCTGTGGGATCGCCCATGTCCTGCAGCGGAAGGTGCTTGCGCTCAGCCAGTCGGCGAGCGGAGAATCCGAGCTGCGCTGGGCGGAGGCGCTGCGGGCGGCTACGCTGCGGGAGCTGAGCCAGACGATGATGTGGGCCTGCTGGTTCCTCGGCGGCGCCACCATCGTGGCGGCCGACCTGCCGTCCGGTCTGCCGTCGTTCGTCGAGCCGCTCAGCTACGGCTTGTTCTGTGGGGGGATCGCGGTGCTGGTAGGAGCGCAGTTGTCAGGGTCGGGCAAGTGGGGGCTGCGGCGGTCGCAGCGGGCGATCGGATGATCATCTCGGTGGACCCGGCCGCATCCCGGCCGCCGTACGAGCAGGTCAAGCAGCAGATCGAACAGCTGATCCGCCGAGGCGAACTGGCGCAAGGAACGCGCCTGCCGACCGTGCGTCAACTGGCCGGCGACCTCGGGCTGGCGGTCAACACGGTGGCCCGGGCCTACAAGGAACTGGAAGCCGATCGCCTGATCGAAACCAGAGGCCGCAACGGCACCTTCGTGCTCGCCTCCCGCAGCCAGGTCGACGACGAAGAAACCCGAGCCGCGGCAACGATGCTTGCTCGTGCTGCCCGCCGAGCCGGCCTGAGCCTCTCCGAGGCGAGCAGGATCCTCTCCGAAGCCTGGTGAGACGGAAACGATTCCAAGCAATTTGCGGACAACGTTGTCTGAGGTCTCGACACGGCCTGCGATGGTGGCTAATCTCCCGGTGATTTGACAGCGATGTCAGCGACAGGGGAGTGGTCACGATGGTGTCGAGACGGACGTTCCTGGCGGGTAGCGGAGTCATGGCGGCGGGTGGGTTCGGGCTACTGCCCGGGCTGCCGGCGGCCGCCGCGCGGAGTACCACCGAAGGCCGGAGGTTGTTGCCGGCATTCGGAAGACCGAAACATCTGCACTACGGCGATGTGAGCAAGCTCAGCGGTGGTGATCAGACCCTGCTGACCACCTTGCAGGGCATCGTCAATCGCAGTACGCCGGAGCTCTATTTCCTGTACGCCGATGGCGGTCCGCAAGGCGTCGACGCTCGCTGGCTTGCCGACATGAAGCTGCCGACCACCCGGTACGCCGATCCGTTGGCGCTGGTCGCGAAGTACCGGCATCGGATTCGCGGGGCGATCATCCACGACCCGGAGGTGCCGGACTCGCTCAACGTCGCCACGACGCTGGCCGGGCTGGAGAACGCGGTGGTCGCGGACGCCGCGCAGGCCAAGGCACACGGACTCCGCGTAGTACAGGACCTGCGGGGCAAGTTCGACGACGATCGGTTGAAGACCTACCGCTGGCAGCTGGAGCATCTCTTCCCGCGCTGCAGCCGGCAACTGCTCGCCGGGCTGCCGCCGACGATGGTCGTGCAGGCCGAAGGTCTTACCTGGAAGGAGATCGCGCGGGAGACCCGGCAGATCCGCGACTCCTCGAACCGGGCCAGCTACCCGCTCGACGTCTCCGCGGGGCTCGGGAAGGAGTCGGTCTACGTCCGCTTCCAGGACTCCTTCGGCGACGACGGCTGGGGTCCGTCGGTGGTCTCGGTGTCGGTCAAGGCCAACGGTGCCGAGATCGCCAACTTCCGGCCCGGGACGGCGGCCGAGGAGCCGTACCTGTTCGACGGTCTCAACTCCTCGATCGGCGGTGAGGGCAACCGGTTCAGCGACGGTGGCGGGTACTTCATCTACAAGTTCACCCCGCCGGCCGGGACGACCTCGCTCGTCGTGACCGTGGAGATGTGGAACCAGTACCTCGTCACCGTCACCGACACCGCGCCTACCCGGGTGGAGCCGTTCCCCTACTTCCGTGACTACGTCGTGGCGACGAAGGCGCTGGTCAGCTGGCTCCCGCCGAACGGCCCGACTGGTGAGCTGCTCCGCGAGCACTTCGACAAGGTGGGACCGACCACGCCGTACGCCGGGTGGTTCTCGAACGACGTCGCGGGGGAGTGGAGTGGGGTCGACCTCGCCGCGCAGGGCGGTTCCGAAGTACTGCCCGCGGACTTCTACATGAACGGCACCGTGCACTCCGGTGTGGCGGCGCCGATCTCGGATCGCATCAGGAAGTTCACCAAGGTTCAGCCGAAGAACAAGGTCTACCTGACCCTGACCTTCGGTGAGGGCGACAACGTGCAGTACTGCCAGCGGCACATGCGCGACCTGTGGGACGACCCGCGCCGCGGTGAGGCGCCGGTCAACTGGACCGTCAGCCCGCTGCTGGCAGACATCGGACCCGCTCTGCTGAGCCACTACCAACGCACCGCGACCAAGAACGACCTGCTGATCTGCGGACCGTCCGGCGCGGGCTACACCTACCCCGGCGCCTGGCCGGCCGACCAGCTTGACGCGTACTTCAAATTGTCGGGCCGCTACATGCGCAGTACCGGGATGGATCTCGTCTACGCCTACAACCACCGCGAGAACGACAAGTGGGTCCCGTTCTCCGAGGCGATCGGTCGTGGGTATGCGAAACACACCCCGGTGAAAGGCATCATCCAGTCCTGGGAAGCCGGCGATCTGCTAGTACGCCGCGGCGGCATCCCCGTCATCGGCAACTTCTCGCCACCCGGCAAGGCCGCGGAGTACAAGGCGGCTCTCGATGCCCACATCGCGGCGTGGGACGGCAAGACGCCGCTCTTCATCGCGGGTGCCATCAACGCCTGGTCCTGGACGCCGACCGATGTCGCCGAACTCGCCAAGCTGCTGACCGAGCCGTACGAACTCCTGCTGGGCAACGCGTTCTTCGATCTGCTCAACCGCGTTCTCTGACTGGAAAGCTGGACCTGCCGCCACGCCGCGGCAGGTCCAGCTGTTCTCACCAGGTATGCGCGACGTCGACCACGATCCGGCCGGTACCCGATCCGGTGAGGGTGAAGACGCGGAACGGCAGCCGGGCGCGGACGCCGACACCGATGACGGTCTCGCCTTCGAAGCTTCCCGCGCTCACGACCTGCCGGAAGGTCCGGTAGCCACTGACGTTCGTCAGCTCGTCGTAGTCGGCCGGCTTGTAGGTGGGGCGACCATCGTCGTCGTAGGACGGTGCCAGCAGGACGATCTGCAGCTTGGCGCCACCGCGCAGCGGGATCAGCTTGCCCTCGCCGACGGTGTAGACGTTCGGCACGTAGTTCACGCGGTACCAGGACGGCTTTCCCTTGACGTCGAAGACGATCCGGTCGAAACACGGGTGCCGGCCGGTCCGGACGTTCGTCAGCTGTCCCGGTCCTTGCCAGGTGCTTGCCTCAGGCAATGATCCCCAGCCGGTGGCGCACCCGGCGGCAGCGGTGGTGGTCGTGGTCGGGGCGGCGTACGTCGGGACAGCGACGGCTCCCGCCGGTACTGCGGCGAGTGCGAACACTGCGACTGCGGTGCGGATCGGTTTGCGGATGTGGATGGTGTGAATACATTTCACGATGCCCCCCTTAGGACATCTAGTTAGATGCACCAAGGGGGGCCGAAGTTGTCAATTCACCAGTGGTGCGCCACGTCGACGACGAGGCGGGTCGTGTTGCCGGGACCGGCGAGGGTGAAAGCCCGGAACGGCAGCCGGGCCCGGACGCCGAGCGCCACAGTCGTCTGGCCTTCGAAGCTGCCGCCCCAGGCGACCTGGCGGAAGGTGTCGTACCCACCGACGGACGACAGTTCCCGCTGGCTCGCCATCCGGTACGTCGGCCGCCCGGCCGCGTCGTACGCCGCTGCGTGCACGACGATCTGGAGAACGGCTCCGCCGCGAGTGCGGACCGGCAAGCCGGAGCCGTCCATCGTGGCGACCTTGACGTACCCGATCTGGTAGCCGGTTCGCCGGCCGGTCAGGTCGACGACGAGGCGGTCGTAGCAGCCATGCCTGCCGGTACGGACGTTCTTGACCGTGGCCGCGCTCCACCTGCTGCTTGCCTCGGGCAACGAACCCCAGGTGGTCGCGCAGCTGGCGGTCCGTTCGGCGGCCTGTGTCCGCGCCTGCGCCGGTACGGCGACCGCGGCGCCGGTAGCGAGGGTAGCGATCGCCGCGGCAGCGAGCATGCCGCGGACGGGATGACGACTGACGCTGAACCTACTCATGACGCTCTTCCCTTCCGTGACTGGTGGGGCGCTCTGGTTGGTAGACGCGGTAAAGGGGATGACGGTTGACGTCGCAGCGGCGAAGATGGGCAGCGATGATGAAACCTGAAGAACTTCTCGACGTCTTCCACCGCCGCATCCGGCTACCGGACGCCGACACCATTCCCGGCTGGAAGCAGGAGGTGGACGGCCCGGTCCACCGCTCGTACTTCGAGGGCGAGGGCGGCGGCGGGTTCGTCGAGGCGCCGCGCGGCCTCGGTGACGACCCGGACGCGGTGATCGCCCGGCAGCTCGACTTCTTCCGCGACCGCGGGCTGGAGTTCGAGTGGAAGACCTACGCGTACGACGAGCCGGCGGATCTCGGCGAGCGGCTGACCCGGGCGGGGTTCGTCAAACAGGACCCCGAGACGCTGATCCTCGGTGAGGTCGACGCGATCCTGGCCCGGCCGGCGGCGCTGCCGTCGAAGGTGCGGATGCGCGACGTGGAGGAGCCGGCCGACTTCCACCGGATCGCCGTCCTGATGGACTCGCTGTGGAACAACGGGCTGGAGCGGATCGAGGAGCGGCTGCTGGCGGAGTACCGGATGTTTCCTGATCGGCTGGTGGTCACGCTGATCGAGGACGCGCTGCGCGGGCCCGAGGGACCGGCGCTGACGGCGGCGTGGATCCGGTTCCACCCGGGGACGGGATTCGCCAGCCTCTGGGGTGGCGGGACGCTGCCGGAGTGGCGGCGGCAGGGGCTGTACAGCGCGATCCTGGTGCACCGGGCGAAGATGGCGAAGGAGCGCGGGTACGAGTTCCTCCGGGTGGACGCGTCGGAGGACTCCCGGCCGATCCTGCAGAAACTCGGCCTGCACGCGGTCACCACCACCACGCCGTACGAGTGGAAGCCCTGACCCCAGGCTGCCCAACACGCCCGGGCCGGTGAGCGGAACGACCTGCGCAGGCTGTACGTTGCGGAGATCATGGCCATGAAACTCACCTCGCGCTTTCGCCGGCTGCTGCAGCGCCCCGGCTCGATCGACCTCGGCCCGTACGAGAAGCTGACCACCGCGGTCGGCGACGCGGAGGAGTCGCTCCAGGAACTCACCGACGACGAGCTCACCGAGGTCGTCACCGAGATGCGGACCACCGGCGGGCTGGACGAGGGCGACCAGATCGAGTTCCTCGCCCTGGCCCGGGAGGCCGGCAAGCGGGCGATCGGCGAGCGGGCCTTCGACGGCCAGATCGTCGGCGCGCTCGCGCTGCTGCAGGGCCGGATCGTCGAGATGGCGACCGGTGAGGGCAAGACGCTGGCCGGTGCGTTCGCCGCCGCCGGGTACGCGATCGGCGGCCGGCGGGTCCAGGTGATGGCCGTCAACGACTACCTGGCCCGTCGCGACGCGGAGTGGATGGGCCCGGTCTACAAGCTGCTCGGCGTCTCGGTCAGCTACATCGGCCAGGCGTCCAGCCCGGCCGAGCGCCGCGAGGCGTACCAGGCCGACGTCTGCTACGCCCCGGTCAGCGAGCTCGGTTTCGACGTACTGCGCGACCGGCTGGTCGACGACGTCGCCGACCGGGTCACCGTCAAGCCCGACGTGGCGCTGGTCGACGAGGCCGACTCGGTGCTGATCGACGAGGCTCGGGTGCCGCTCGTGCTGGCCGGCGCGACCCGGACCGAGGAACTCGACGACGACGTGATCACGCTGGTCCGCACGCTGCGGGCCGGGATCGACTACGAGATCGACGGCGACGGCCGGACCGTCGCGCTGACCGACAAGGGCACCGACAAGGTCGAGGAGCACCTCGGCGGCATCAACCTGTACGACGACGAGCACCTCGACCGGCTGACCCAGATCAACGTCGCCCTGCACGCCGAGGTGCTGCTGCGCCGCGACGTCGACTACCTGGTCCGCGACGGCAAGGTCAGCCTGATCAACAACAACCGCGGCCGGATCGCCAAGCTGCAGCGCTGGCCCGACGGTCTGCAGGCCGCGGTCGAGGCCAAGGAAGCAGTCCCGGTCAGCGACTCCGGTGAGGTGCTGGACAGCATCACCGTGCAGGCACTGGTCAGCAGCTACCCGACCCTGTGCGGCATGACCGGTACGGCGGTTGTCGTCGGCGAGCAGTTGCAGGAGTTCTACAAGGTCGAGGTGGCGGTCGTCCCGCCCAACAAGCCGAACATTCGCGTCGACGAGCCGGAACGGCTCTACCTGACCGCGGCGCAGAAGAACAAGGCGCTGGTCGAGCACATCGCCGAGGTGCACGAGACGGGCCGGCCGATTCTGATCGGTACGCACAGCGTCGAGGAGTCCGAGCAGCTGAGCGACATGCTCGAGGCGGCCGAGGTGCCGCACGTCGTACTGAACGCGAAGAACGACGCCGAGGAAGCCGCGATCATCGCCGAAGCGGGTGTGCCGGGGACGGTGACCGTGTCGACGCAGATGGCCGGTCGCGGTACCGACATCCGGCTCGGTGGGCGGGACGAGTCGCACGACAAGGACCGCGCGATCGAGCTCGGCGGGCTCTACGTGATCGGCACCGGACTGCACGCGTCCAGCCGGCTCGACGACCAGCTGCGCGGCCGCGCCGGCCGTCAGGGCGACCCCGGCGGTTCGCTGTTCTTCGCCAGCCTCGAGGACGAACTCGTCACCCGGTACTCCGTGACGTCGGGCCTGCGACCGTCGCCGGACGCCGAGGGACGGCTGACCGACCGCAAGGCGCTCGCGATGCTGGAGCACGCCCAGCGAGTGGCCGACGGCGCGAACGCGGAACTGCACCGGACTACCTGGTCGTACCACCGGCTCACCGGGCAGCAGCGGGCGATCCTGCTCGACACCCGCGAGAAGGTGCTGACCGAGGATCTGGCCGCCGAGGAGCTGGCGGAGCGGGCCAAGGAGCGGTACGACGAACTGGTCGAGGAGTACGGCGAGGAGACGGTCAAGGCGGCGGCTCGCAAGATCGCGCTGCACCACCTGGACCGCAAGTGGACCGACCACCTCGCCTACCTGGCCGACCTGCGCGAGGGCATCCACCTGCGCTCGCTGGCCGGTGGCATCGTGCATCTCAAGCCGATCGACGAGTTCAACAAGTCGGCGATCGCCTCCTTCGACACGCTGATCACGGACTCCTGGAAGGAAGCCGCCGAGACGTTCAAGGACGCCGAGATCACCGCGGACGGCCTGGACGAGGAAGCCTCCGGCGTACCCCGCCCGACGGCGACCTGGACCTACCTGGTCAACGACAACCCCTTCGGCACCGAGGCCGACCGCATCCTCGGCCGCCTCCGCAACGCCATCAAGCCGGAGTCCGCCGCCCAGCCCGAAGAGATCCCCGCCGAAACCTTCGAGGACCTCCCCGAAGAACTCCGAGACCTCGACGACGAAGACCTCCCCGAAGAACTCCGCGAGGCGGACGACCCGGAAGACCAGAAGAACCCCAAGGCCTGAAGCGCCCACCCCCTCCGCTCCACTCCTGGTGGACGGCGGCCGTCTCCCGGGACGGCGGGTGTCCGTGGGGGCGGTTAGGGTCGGGTTGTGAGTGATGGGTTGTTCGAGTTGCCGGGTGCGCCTGCTTCCAGTCGTGGGGGTGGGAGTTTGGCTGATGCCGACCACACCTCGGCGCCGCTGGCGGTGCGGATGCGGCCGCGGAGTCTGGACGAGCTGGTCGGGCAGCAGCATCTGCTGGCTCCTGGTTCGCCGTTGCGGCGGCTGGTCGAGGGGGACCAGCCGATGTCGCTGCTCCTGTGGGGTCCGCCCGGCACCGGGAAGACGACCATCGCGGCCGTCGTCTCGCATGCGACCAATCGCAAGTTCGTGGAGTTGTCCGCGGTCACCGCTGGGGTGAAGGAAGTCCGGCAGGTGATCGACGGGGCCCGGCGTGACCTGGCCCGGCCGGGCAACACCGTCGAGACCGTGCTGTTCATCGACGAGGTCCACCGATTCACCAAGGCGCAGCAGGACGCGCTCCTACCAGGTGTGGAGAACCGCTGGGTGACGCTGGTCGCCGCGACCACCGAGAACCCGTTCTTCTCCGTCATCTCCCCGCTGCTGTCCCGCTCGCTGCTCCTCACGCTGGAGTCGCTGACCGACGACGACATCGCAGTACTGCTTGACCGTGCGTTGACCGACGAGCGTGGGCTGAACGGCGCGTACCGGCTCGAGGACGACGCCAGGGATCACCTGCTGCGGATGGCCGGCGGTGACGCGCGCCGAGCTCTCACGTACCTCGAGGCTGCCGCCGGTGGCGCGCGGGCCAAGGATCCCGGCGCCGAGATCGCGGTGATCGATCTCGCGACGCTGGAGACCGCCGTCGACCGGGCCGCCGTCCGCTACGACCGGGCCGGCGACCAGCACTACGACGTCGCGTCCGCGCTGATCAAGTCGATCCGGGGTTCCGATGTCGACGCCGCGATGCACTACCTGGCCCGGATGGTCGAGGCCGGTGAGGATCCGCGGTTCATCGCCCGCCGGCTGGTGATCTCGGCCAGTGAGGACATCGGGATGGGTGACCCGACCGCCCTGGGCGTCGCGGTCGCAGCCGCCGACGCGGTTCAGCTGATCGGCATGCCCGAGGCGAGGATCAACCTCGCGCAGGCCGTCGTCGCCCTCGCGCTGGCACCCAAGTCCAACGCGGTGATCATGGCCATCGACGCCGCGATCGCCGACGTCCGGGCCGGCAAGGTCGGCCCGGTCCCGTCCCATCTGCGCGACGCGCACTACTCCGGCGCGAAGAAACTCGGCCACGGCAAGTCGTACCAGTACTCGCACAACGATCCGCGCGGCGTGGTCGCCCAGCAGTACGCGCCGGACGTCGTCGACAAGGTGGACTACTACCAGCCGACCCGGCGCGGCGGCGAAGCGGCATACGCCGAGGCGCTGACCAAGATCCGCGAGATCCTCCGGAAGCGTTGAGACACGCGCAGTACGCCGGTAGGTCACTGTCGGTGGCCGAGGGCTGGACCGCTGAGCAGGAACCTGCCAAGAGACGGTGACGGCGCTTGGGTGCGGTGTGACGATGGGGGTAGGGGAGAGTCTCCTCCGCGGTAGCCGGGCAAACCCCCGTAGCCCGGCCTATTCCCGTCCGCGGAGTGAGCCGCATCATTCCGGTGGACCCGGCCGAGGTCACTCGACCTGATCGGTGCTTTCACCGGGATGGTGCCGGCTACGCCGTCGCCGATGGCCGGGTAGCTGACACCGCAGCGAGGGTGTCCCTGTGACGGGGACTGTGCTACCCGCGCGATAAGGTCCCTGGGTACCCGGGGCCACGGGACGGGCAGTCGAACGGAAGGTGGATCGTAACCATGAGCGTCGGTGAAGTCGCGGGGCTGATAGCGGCCTGCGCACTGCTCATCCTGGTGGGCCTGCTGGCCTATCCGATCCTGAAGCTGGGCAAGGTGTTCGACGAGACCCGGATCATGGTGAAGGGCGTGTCCGACTCCAGCGTGCCGTTGCTGGGCGAGGTGACCACCACTGTCGCCACCACCAATGCGCAACTGGCGAAGGTCGACACGATCACCGACAACGCGACCACCGTGACGACCAACGCGGCCGCGCTCGCGTCCTTGTTCGCGGCGACCGCGGGTGGTCCGTTGGTGAAGGCGGCCGCGTTCACCTACGGCGTCCGCCGGGCACTGGGAGAGAACCAGCGCCGGGACGTGTCCCGCCGGGTGAAGGACGAGATGAAGGCCGAACGCAAGGCGAAGAAGCGCGGTGACGCACTGTGAAGCGGATCCTGTGGTTCATCATCGGCACCGCGGTCGGCGTCTACGCGGTGACCCGGTTGAAGAAGCGGGCCCAGGTGCTCGCGCCGGAGAGCCTGCAGCAGTCGGCCGAGAAGGTGGCCAGCGCGATCCGGCACTTCGGCGACGAGGTACGGGCCGGCATGGCCGAGCGGGAAACCGAGCTGCGCGACGCGCTCGGGATAGACACAGCAGCAAACGAACGTGAGGACTACCGGTAACACCCATGGAAACCAGTGAAGTTCGCCGGCGGTTCCTGAAGTACTTCGAAGACCGCGAGCACACCGTGGTGCCGAGCGCGCCGTTGCCGTCGCCGGACCCGAACCTGTTGTTCAACGTCGCCGGGATGGCCCAGTTCGTCCCGTACTTCGTCGGCCAGCAGACGCCGCCGTACGCGCGCGCCACCAGCGTGCAGAAGTGTGTCCGGACCCTCGACATCGAGGAGGTCGGCAAGACCACCCGGCACGGCACGTTCTTCCAGATGAACGGCAACTTCTCCTTCGGCGACTACTTCAAGGAAGAAGCCGTCCAGTACGCCTGGGAGCTGGTCACCAAGCCGCAGAGCGAGGGCGGCTACGGTTTCGACGAGTCGGTCCTGTACGCCTCGGTGTACTACGAGGACGACGAGGCGATCGACATCTGGAAGCGGGTCGCCGGGCTGCCCGACGACCGGATCGTCCGGCTCGGGATGAAGGACAACTTCTGGTCGATGGGCATCCCGGGTCCGTGCGGCCCGTGCTCGGAGATCCTGATCGACCGCGGCGCGGAGTTCGGCGCCGACCGGGACTGGGAGGCCGGCGACCGGTACCTGGAGTTCTGGAACCTGGTCTTCATGCAGAACATCCGCGGTGAGGGTGGCGGCAAGGAGGGCTACCCGATCCTCGGCGAGCTGCCGAAGAAGAACATCGACACCGGGCTGGGCCTGGAGCGGGTCGCGTACCTGCTGCAGGGCGTCGACAACATGTACGAGATCGACGAGATCTACCCGGTGATCGAGAAGGCGTCCGAGCTGAGCGGCCGCAAGTACGGCGCCGACCAGGTCGACGACGTCCGTTTCCGGGTGATCGCGGACCACGTCCGCAGCGCGCTGATGCTGATCGGCGACGGCGTCACCCCGGGCAACGAGCAGGGCGGCTACGTCCTGCGCCGGCTGCTGCGCCGCTCGATCCGCTCGATGCGTCTGCTCGGCTACGAGGACCCGAGCCTGGTCGAGCTGCTGCCGACCAGCCTGGAGCAGATGAAGAAGTCGTACCCCGAGCTGGAAGCGGACTTCCCGCGGATCAGCCAGATCGCGTACGCCGAGGAGGACGCCTTCCGGCGGACCCTCACCGCCGGCACGAGCATCTTCGACCTGGCGGTGAAGAACCTGAAGGCCGACGGCGGCGCTCAGCTGGCCGGCAACCAGGCCTTCCAGTTGCACGACACGTACGGTTTCCCGATCGACCTGACCGTCGAGATGGCCGCCGAGCAGGGCCTGCAGGTCGACACCGAGGGCTTCCGCTCGCTGATGAAGGAACAGCGCGAGCGGGCCAAGGCGGACGCCCGGGCCAAGAAGGCCGGTCACGCGGACACCTCGGGGTATCGGGAGCTGCGCGAGAAGGGCGTCACCGAGTTCACCGGGTACGACGAACTGGCGACCGACTCGCAGATCCGCGGCGTACTGCGTGAAGGCGTGGTGGCGCCCGCCGCCGAGCAGGGCGAGACCGTCGAGGTCGTGCTCGAGAAGACCCCGTTCTACGCGGAGTCGGGTGGCCAGATCGCCGACGAGGGCCTGATCGTCGGCGACGGCTTCAAGCTGAAGGTGCTCGACGTCCAGCGGCCGGTCAAGGGCCTGATCGTGCACCGGGTCGAGGTCGTCGAGGGTGTGCTCCAGCCTGGTCTGGACGTGCACGCCGAGGTCGACAAGGAGTGGCGCATCTCGGCTTGCCAGGCGCACTCCGGCACGCACGTCGTGCATGCCGCGCTGCGGCAGGTGCTCGGCCCGACCGCGTTGCAGAGCGGTTCGTACAACAAGCCCGGCTACCTGCGGCTCGACTTCGCGTGGTCGTCGTCGCTGGACCAGGCGACCCGCAGCGAGATCGAGGAAGTGGCGAACCTCGCCGTCCGGCAGGACCTGCCCGTCTCGGCGCAGTACATGTCGCTGCCGGAGGCGCGGGAGTGGGGTGCGCTGGCGCTGTTCGGCGAGACGTACGACGACTCGGTCCGCGTGGTCGAGATCGGCGGGCCGTGGTCGCGTGAGCTCTGCGGTGGGACGCACGTCAAGCACTCCTCGCAGGTCGGTGCGCTGACCGTGACGGGCGAGTCGTCGGTCGGCGCCGGTGTTCGCCGGCTGGAGGCGTTCGTCGGGATGGAGGCGCTGCACTACCTGGGTCGCGAGCGGGCCCTGGTGCGGCTGCTGTCGGAGAACCTGAAGACGCGTCCGGAGGAGCTGCCCGCGAAGGTGGCTGACCTGGCCGAGCGGCTGCGGGTGGCGGAGAAGGAGCTGGAGCGGATCCGCGCGGGTCAGGTGCTGGCTGCCGGGGCGGAGCTGGCCAAGAACCCGAAGGACGTGTTCGGCGTCGCGTACGTCGGTCACCGGGCGCCGGACGGCGTGAACGGTGGTGACCTGCGCAAGCTGGCGCTCGACGTCCGCGGCCGGATGCCGGCCGACAAGCCGGCCGTCGTCGCGGTACTGAGCGTCAACGACGGCAAGCCCGGCGTGGTCGTCGCGCTGAACGACACGGCGCGCGAGTGGCGCCTGAAGGCCGGCGACCTGGTCCGCGTCGCCGCCGAGCAGCTCGGCGGCCGAGGCGGCGGCAAGGACGACGTAGCCCAGGGCGGCGGCACCGACCCCGCCGGAGCCCCCCAAGCCCTCAGCGCGGTCGAACACGCCATCGGCCAACTAGTAACCGGGTAGCCATGTCCCGCCCTCACACCCCCACGCCGCGCGGAAGCGCGGAGGCGCCGGGCGCAGCGGCTGCTTCTTTTCAGCACAGTGCGCGGCGCAGCCGCGTGCGGTGCTCCTGTGGTGGGGCACACTAGTGCGCCGGGGCGTGCGGGTGGCGTTGGATGTCGGGGATGCCCGGATCGGGGTCGCCAGTTCGGATCCGCACGGGATTCTTGCTACTCCGGTGGAGACTGTCCGGGTCGGACCCGGTGCGCTGGAGCGCGTTGTCGGGCTGGTCGTCGAGTTGGAGGCGTTCGAGGTGGTGGTCGGGTTGCCTCGGTCGTTGTCCGGTGGGGAAGGGCCCGCCGCGGCCAAGATCCGGGCGACCTGCGCCCAGCTCACCGAGCTGCTGGCGAAGGCGGACGTGCCGGCTCAGTTACGGCTGGTGGACGAGCGGTTCACCACGGTCACCGCCGAACGGATGCTGCGCGAACGGGGTAAGAAGGGTTCCAAGCGGCGGGCCGTGGTCGACCAGGCCGCGGCGGTCGTGATTCTGCAACACGCGCTCGAAGTCGAGCGTGAGACCGGCAACCCACCCGGGAGGCCCCTGTGAACGGAACATCGGTGAACCAAGACCGTGATGACTTGAGCGACGACCTGGACGAAGATCTCGGCCTGCGCCCGGAGGGCAGGGCCGAGCGCCGGGCGCACCGGCGCAAGACCCGGGCCAAGCGCGGGTTCGGCTGCTTCGCCGGTCTGATCTCGCTGATGGTCGTCGGCGCCCTGGTCGCGGGCCTGGTGATCGGCTTCGGCAAGGGCCGCGACGCGCTGGAGAAGGTGTTCGCCGCCCCGGACTACGAGGGCACCGGCACCAGCACCGTCACCGTCGAGATCAGCAGCGGGCAGAGCTCCCAGGCGATCGCGGACACGCTGGAGAAGAAGGGCGTGGTGAAGAGCGCCAAGGCGTTCGAGCGGGTCGCCCGCGACGATCCCCGGTCCAAGAAGATCCAGGCCAACACCTACACGCTGAAGAAGGAGATGTCGGCCAAGGCTGCTCTCGAGCTGCTGCTGGACACGGCGAAGTCGGTGCTGGTCACCCGGTTCACCATCCCGCCGGCCCGGACCAAGGCGGAGATCGTCGACCTGCTGCAGAAGTCGAAGGCGGTCAAGCTGCCGGCCGGTGCCGCCAAGGCCGCGATGGACCGGCCGCAGACGCTGCGGCTGCCCACCTTCGCGAAGGGCAACCCGGAGGGCTTCCTGTTCCCGGGCACCTACGACATCCCCAAGGACGCGAACGCGAACCTGATCCTGCGGATGGCCACCGCCCGGTTCAGCAAGACCGCGGGTGAGTTGCAGCTGGCCCAGACCGCCAGCCGCAAGAAGCTCGATCCCTACCAGGCCGTCATCGTCGCGAGCATCATCGGCGCCGAGACGAACCGCAAGGAGGACTACGCCAAGGTCGCCCGGGTGATCTACAACCGGCTGCAGGCGGGCAAGAAGCTGCAGATGGACTCGACCATCCACTACGTGGTCGGCCGCAGCGGTGGCGTCTTCACGTCGAAGGAGCAGCGCGACACGGATTCGCCGTACAACACCTACAAGTACGCCGGGCTGCCGCCGACGCCGATCAACTCGCCCGACAAGGACACCCTGCGGGCGGCGCTGAACCCGGCGGCGGGTGGCTGGATGTACTTCACCCTGGTCAACCTCGACACCGGTGAGACCGTGTTCGCGAACACCGGCGAAGAGCACCAGAACAACGTGAAGAAGCTGCAGACCTGGTGCGCGGCCCACCCCGGCAGGTGTGGATGACCCGGTGTGCCGTGCTCGGTAGCCCGATCGCGCACTCCCTCTCGCCGGCCATGCACCGGGCGGCGTACGCCGAGCTCGGCCTCGACTGGCGGTACGACGCCTTCGAGGTCGGCGAGGACGAGTTGCGGACCTTCCTGAGCACGTTGGGTGATGACGTCCGGGGCCTGTCCCTCACGATGCCGCTGAAACGGGTCGCGCTCGACCTGGTCGACGCCGTCGATCCGGTTGCCGAGCTGATCGGTGCGGCGAACACGATGCTGTTCGAACCCGACGGCTCCCGGTCGGCGCACAACACCGACGTACCGGGTCTGGTGGCGGCCTTCGCCGAGCGGGGGATCACCGGCGCGGACACGGCCGTCGTACTGGGTGGGGGAGCGACGGCGGCGTCGACGCTCGCCGCGTTGCGGGGGCTGAAGGTCAGTGAGGTCACGCTGGTCGTGCGCGACCCGGCGAAGGCCGAGCGGCTTCGCGATCTCGCGGCCGAGCTGGGGCTGACCACCTCGGTGGCGGACTTCGCGCAGGTCGAGCAGATCGGTGGCTTCGACCTGTGCGTCTCCACGCTGCCGGGTGGAGCGGTCGATCCGTGGGCCGAGCACTTCGCCCAGGTGGCTCCGGTGGTTTTCGACGTGGCGTACCACCCGTGGCCGACGCAGCTGGCGATCGCGGCGC
Source organism: Kribbella sp. CA-294648 (assembly GCF_050943845.1). NCBI lineage: Bacteria > Bacillati > Actinomycetota > Actinomycetes > Propionibacteriales > Kribbellaceae > Kribbella > Kribbella sp. CA-294648. The sequence goes on along the minus strand of NZ_CP191981.1, from coordinate 5,457,778 downwards.
ACCGGATCGGTACAGAGCTGTTGAACGGCCTTGACCTGCTCGTGCACCAGGCGACCCTCCAAGTCGAGATGATGACGGGGAGGTCGCCGGCTCCGTTGGCTGCCATGAGAGCCGCCGCGCGTGAGGAGCTGGACGAGCGTGAGCCACATTGACCGCCGAACCCTGCTGAAAGCCGGTGGAGCGCTGGCCGCCGCCACGCTGACCACCACCGGTAGCACCCCGGCCCACGCCGGCTCCGCCCACACGACCGGTACGACGGCCGGGCCGGACTGGACCGCGTTCCAGCGTAGCCTCAAGGGCAGGGTGTACCGGCCAGGTCAGCCCGGCTATCCGACCGTGCGACAGCTCTTCAACCCGCGCTGGGACTCCGTCCAGCCGGCCGCCGTCGTCCGGGCCGCCGGGGGTAACGACGTCCGCGCCGCGATCCTGTTCGCGCGGAAGAACCGGCTCGTCTCGGTACCGAAGAGCGGCGGGCACTCCTACGTCGGTGCCTCGACGGTCAGCAACGGCCTGGTCGTCGACGTCAGCGCGATGCGGAGCATGAGCTACGCGGGCAACGTGCTCACCGTCGGCGCTGGTGCCAAGTTGTACGACGTGCACGCGTTCCTCGACAAGCACGGCAAGTCCCTGCCGACCGGGACCTGCCCGACCGTCGGGATCGCCGGGCTCACCCTCGGCGGCGGGCTGGGCGTGCACACCCGCGCCTTCGGTCTGACCTGCGACCGGATCCAGTCGCTGGGCGTGATCACCGCCGACGGCGTGGCCCGCAACGTCAGCGCGACCTCCGACCCCGACCTGTTCTGGGCGCTGCGCGGCGGTGGCGGCGGCAACCTCGGCATCGTGACCTCGTTCAAGCTGATCACGATCCCGGCGACGAAGCTCGGCTTCTTCCGGCTGACCTGGCCGGAGTCCCGGGCGGCCGACGTCGTCCGCGGCTGGCAGAAGTTCGCCGTGGCCGCGCCGATCACCGCCTGGGCCAACCTGCGCATCGTTGCGCAGAGCAACGGAACGCTCGGGGTCACCGTGCTCGGCGTCTCGACCACCGGCAACGGCGCGGCCGCCGCGGCGCAGTTGGAGTCCTACGTCAAGGTCAAGGCGACCACCCGCAGCTTCGCGGTCCGCACCCATATGGAGGCGGTGAAGTACCTCGGTGGCGGGACGACCAGCGCGCGGCAGGGCTTCCTGGCCGGCTCCGACGTACTGAAGCCGCTGACCGAGCCGACCATCGCCGCTTTGGTGGGCGCGGTGAAGGCGGCGGCCAGGGCGAAGCTCCCCGCCGTGGCGATCATGGACCCGCTCGGCGGCCAGGCAGCGAAGGTGCCTTCGGGTGGATCGTCGTGGGGCTGGCGTTCCGCGGTCGGCGTTGTCCAGTGGTACTCCGGACTGGCCGCGCACCCGACCTCGGCTCAGCTCAGGGCGGCCCAGACCTTCATCACCAACGGGCATCGCGCAGTACGCCCGTCGACCGCCGGCGGCTACGTGAACTACCTGGAGACCGGCCGATCCGTCACCAGCTACTACGGCGCCAACTACGCCCGGCTGCAGGCGGTCAAGAAGAAGTACGACCCGACCAACTTCTTCCGCACTGCCTACACGATCGTCTGATCCGGCGCACCGCTAGCCTTCGGCCATGAAGCTGTGGCGGTTGGTCGCTGGTGTGCTGGTGTTCGTCTTCGTGAGTGCGGGCATCTCACCTGCCTGGGCCTGTGCCTGCGGCGGCTATCTGCCGGACAAGGAGTCCCGGGCCCGGGTGTACGGCGAGAACGCACTGGTCCGCTACGACAACGGCCAGGAGGAGATCGTGTTGTCGATGTCCGTCCAGGGCCAGTCGCAGAAGGCGGCCTGGATCATGCCGGTGCCGGCCGCGGCGAAGGTCCAGCTAGGCGACGAGACGCTGTTCTGGCGGTTGCAGTCGATGACCCGGCCGAAGGTCGTGACCCGCAAGACCTATTGGCCGTTCCGCGATGTCGGTTTCGGCGGCCGGGGCGACGGTGCCGGTGCTCCCACGGCAGGCGCCGGCGTCAACGTGCGCGAGCAGATGCGGCTCGGGCCGTTCGAGGTCGCGCGGCTGGGTGGCTCGAGTGCGACAGCGGTGACCGGCTGGCTGCGCACCAACGGGTACGTCGTACCGGACAGTCTGGCCGGCAACCTGACGCCGTACCTGACCGAGAAGTGGGAGATCGTCGCGGTCAAGCTCGCGCCGAAGGACGACGGCACTCCGATGACCGGCTCGACCCCGCCGCTGCGGCTGACCTTCGCCTCGCCGCGGATCGTCTACCCGATGCGGTTGAGCAAAGGCGCGACGACCGCCCAGACGGTGACCGTGTACGTCGTGGCGCCGTACCGGGTCGACACCTCGAAGCTGCCCGACCCGGCGGTCAAACCCGAGCTCCTGTACGCCGGCCGGGTCGGGAACGAGAGCCAGCCGCAACTGGCCGGGCCGAAGTCGTTCCTGACCGCGTACTCGGCGACGTACGACGAGCCGGGCCGGATCACCGGCGACTTCGAGTTCACCCAGGCCGCCACCGACGACGAGTTCCAGCGGGTCACCTACGTGACCGTGAACGAAGGCCGCTGGACCACGCTCGCGGTGGTCTTCACCGGTCTGCTGCTGCTCGGCATCATCGCCGCGCTGATCGCCCGCCGCGTCGTGAAGACTTCCTGACAGGTTCGTCCACAGGCCGGCCCGACCAGGAAGCCGTGCGGTGGTCCGATCGTCTAGGCTCCTGGATCGTGCCGGGTGACAACGCAGTGCTCGCCGCAGGGGCCGGGGTGGTGCTCTGCGGACCAGTCGCGTTCGCGCTCGGTCCCTGGCTGATGCGCCGGATTCCCGAGCCCGTGCTGGAAGAGGGCGACACCAAGACCCCGTACGCCGAGCTCGCGGGGCAAGGCGTCGCCACCAGGGCGGCGTACTGGTGTGGCGGCCTGGCTGCTGTGGCCGGCGGGTTGCTCGGCTGGACGTTGGGGACTTCGGCAGGGCTGGCCGCTTGGTTGATCCTCGCCGTCGTCGGGTCTGTCCTCGGCTACATCGACATGCGGACGAGATACCTGCCGTCGGCGATCATCTGGCCGTCGTACGCGATCGTCGGCCTCGCTCTGGTGGCCGGCGCCTCGGTGTCGGGGGAGTGGGGATCGCTGCGCCGGGCGGCGATCGCGGGTGTGATCGGCTTCGGGGCGTTCTACCTGCTCTGGTACGTGTTTCCCCGCGGGGTCGGCTTCGGCGACGTCCGGCTGTCCGGGCTGCTCAGCATCGCGCTGGGCTGGCTCGGCTGGGGCGAACTGATTCTCGGCCTGTACGGCGGGTTCTTCCTCGGCGCGGTGATCGGGGTCGCGCTGACCGCGGCGAAGGTGCTCAAACGCAAGCAGTTGTTCCCGTTCGGGCCGTTCATGCTGGTCGGCGCGCTGATCGGCGTACTGGCAGGTCAGCCGCTGGAGAACCTGTACCTCGGCTGATCGGGGGACTTCGGTAGTCCGTCTCCAGGGTGATGCCGCAGGGGCAACCGCTTACCTAGGGTTCTGGCCATGTCACCAGTCAGCCGAAGGGGCCTGCTGTCCGGAGGAATCGCCGCCGGAGCCGCCCTCAGCATTCCCGCCGCCACCGCCACTGCGTCCACTGCCTCTGCGTCCACTGCCGCTGCCACCGCAGGGGGAGTCAGCAGCGCCAAGATCCGTCCGACCGATGCCCGCTACCAGGATCTGGTGCAGCGCGGCACCAACCGTCGCTTCGTCGCCCAGCCGGACTACGTACGAGTGATCCGCTCCGCCGACGATGCCGTCCAGGCCGTCCAGGAGGCGGTGCGCACCAACAAGCGGATCGCCGTCCGTGGTGGCGGGCACTGTTTCGAGGACTTCGTCGACCACAGCGAGGTCGAGGTGCTGCTCGACATGTCGCAGTACGACGAAGTCAGCTTCGACGAGCGCTACAACGCCTTCTCCATCGGCGCCGGCGCGACGCTCGAGACCGTCTACAAGGCACTCTTCTACGGCTGGGGCGTCACCGTTCCCGGCGGCGGCTGCCTCGGTGTCGGCGTCGGCGGCCACTTCAGCGGTGGCGGGTACGGCCCGCTGTCGCGCAAGTACGGGTCGGTCGTCGACCACCTGTACGGCGTGGAGGTGGTGGTCGTGGACGCGAAGGGCCGGGCCCGCTCCGTGGTCGCCACCATGGACAACCAGTACAAGGACCTGTGGTGGGCCCACACCGGCGGTGGTGGCGGCAACTTCGGCGTGATCGTCCGGTACCTGATGCGCACGGCCGGTGCGCGCGGCACCGACCCCTCACGTTTGTTGCCCAAGGCACCTGCTTCGCTGCTGTCCAGCATCCTGATCTACGACTGGAAGACGATCACCTCCGACGGCTTCGTCCGGACGCTGCGCAACTGGTTCGACTTCTTCGAGCGGAACAACACCGCCGACTCGCCGTACGCGACGCTCTACAGCCCCTTCATCCTGACGACGGCCGCCGCGGGCAGCTTCCTGCTCTCCACCCAGCTGGACGCGTCGGTGCCGAACGCGGCCGGCCTGCTGAAGGCGTTCAACGCCGCGATGCTCGAGGGGGTGAGCCCGGCGCCGCAGGTGATCGACGTCCCGGAGGGCCCGTTCCTGCACCTGACCATGCAGCGCTCGATCGCCGAGGACATCGCGCCGAAGCGGAGCAAGTTCAAGGCGGGCTACCTGCGCAAGGGCTACACCGACGCGCAGCTGAAGCTGCTCTACGACAACCTCAGCGACCCGAAGTCGGTCGCCGCACCCGGCTCGTCGGTCCTGTTCATCCCATACGGCGGGAAGGTGAACACCGTGCCGCCCGCCGCGACGGCGACCGTGCAGCGCGACGTGATGGCGAAGATGGTGCTCACTGCGACCTGGGACGATCCGGGCCAGGACGAGGTACAGATCGGCTGGGCGCGGAAGCTGTACGAGGACCTGTACGCCGCGACCGGCGGGGTGCCGGTGCCGAACGAGACCAACGCCGGGTCCTACATCAACTACCCGGACGTGGATCTGGCCGATCCGCGCTACAACAAGTCCGGCGTGCCGTGGAGTGAGCTGTATTACCAAGGCAACTACGCCCGGCTGCAGCGGGTGAAAGCGACCTGGGACCCGCGTAATGTGTTCCGGCACAAGCTTTCGATCGAGCCGGCCGGGTAGCCGGCCACGTACTGGCCGGGACGCCGGGCCTGATCCTCGGGGGACGGGCTGGGCGTCCCGGCTTGCTGTTCACCAGCCCGGGTAGCGGTCGCGCCACGCGGTGTGCGGGCCGTAGTCGCCGTGCAGCCGGTGAGCCTGGGTGAACTCCAGAGCGAGGTCGTCGGCGAGTTGCAGGATCGCGCCGCGGCCTTCGACGCCGAAGACCAGCTCTGCGGGGAGGGCGGTCTCTCCGTGGCGTACGCCGAGGATGTTGCCGCAGATCGCTCCGGTGGAGTCGCTGTCACCTGAGTGGGTGACCGCAAGCGCGAGGGCGTCGAGGAACTGGTCGGGCTCGGGATACTTCAGTGCGCAGTACACGCCGATGGCCAGTGCCTCCTCGGCGATCCAGCCGCCGCCGAGTAGTTCGACCGTGACCGGCCCGGCGCCGAGGTCGCCCGCAGCCAGCTCACGTGCGGCAGCGAGCGCAGTACTGGTCTCTTCATGGCCTGGTTTGGTTGCCAGGAGGGCTTGTGTCGAGTCGAGGGCGGTTTCGAGCTCAGCGCCCTGGTTGAGCTCGTAGACGATCGCGGCGAGGGCGCCCGAGGCGAGCTTGCCGGTGACGTGGCCGTGCGTGTAGCCGGCGGCCTCTGCAGCCGAGTCGAAGACCCACTCCACGTTCCTGCTGGGCAGCAGGCCGAACGGGGCGACCCGCATCACGCCGCCGCATCCCTTGGAGTCGTTGGCGGCCTGGGCACCGAATTGCGGGATGCTGTTGCCGCCCTTGCGCGCATCGGTCAACGCCGACAGACATGTGTTGCCGGGAGCGCGCCGGGCATACAGCCACTGCTCCGCCTGCAACCACCCGTCGCGCTCGCCACTGGGCGCCGGCAGCAACTGCGTGTCCAGCCACCGGTCGTAGGCATGATGCACGACCGCCACGGTGAACCCGATCCCACGATCGGTCCGTACGCCGGCCCGGATCAGCCCTTCGACGGTGAACAACGTCATCTGGGTGTCGTCGGTGACCGTTCCGGCAGGCCACCCGGGGCCACCGGCAACGAACTCCCGGACGCCATCGGGGTGCGCGGCAACGATCGTCCGCCCGTCGTTGAACTCCACCGGTCCACCCAGCGCGTCGCCGATCGCCCCACCCAGCAGGCATCCCCGCACCCGCGACCGGTACGCCTCCTGAGCTGTCCGCGTCATTGGTCTCTCCACGCGTCGACTTTAGTCGGGGTAGCGCCAGCACCATCCCAAGTACGGTCTCAAAGCCAGTTCGCCTCGCTGCCGCAGTACCGCTTGCTAGTGCGCCAGGAGCCCGCCAGCCGAGACCACCGAAGGCGGGCCGGTGGCGGCGTGGGAGGATTGCGGCATGCTGCGCTGGCTCACCGCCGGCGAGTCGCACGGACAAGCGCTCGTCGCCGTACTCGAAGGTCTCCCCGCAGGCGTCCAGGTCACCACGGATGATGTGGCCGACGCCCTGGCTCGTCGTCGTCTCGGCTATGGCCGCGGCGCCCGGATGAAGTTCGAGCGGGACGAGGTGACGTTTCTCGGCGGCTTCCGGCACGGGCTCTCGCTCGGCAGCCCGGTCGCCATCCAGGTCGGCAACACCGAGTGGCCCAAGTGGCAGCAGGTGATGGCTGCTGACCCGGTCGACCCCGCAGTACTGGCCGATCTGGCCCGGAACGCGCCGCTGACCCGGCCGCGTCCCGGCCACGCCGACCTCGCGGGGATGCAGAAGTACGGCTTCGACGAGGCCCGTCCGGTGCTGGAGCGAGCGAGTGCGCGGGAGACCGCGGCGCGAGTGGCGCTCGGTGAGGTCGCGGCCCGGTTCCTGAAGCAGGTGTACGGCGTGACGATCGTCAGTCACGTCGTCGAGCTCGGCACGGTCAAGGCGCCGTACGGCGTGATCCCGTCGGCCGCGGACGTCGCCCGGCTGGACGAGGACCCGGTGCGCTGCCTGGACCCGAACGCGAGCAAGCAGATGGTGGCCGAGATCGACCAGGCGCAGAAGGCCGGTGACACTCTCGGCGGCGTCGTCGAGGTGATCGTCGACGGCCTGCCGCCGGGCCTCGGCAGCTACGTGCACTGGGACCGCCGGCTGGACTCCAAGCTGGCCGGTGCTCTGATGGGCATCCAGGCGATCAAGGGTGTGGAGCTCGGCGACGGCTTCGAGCTGGCCCGGACGCCGGGGTCGAAGGCGCACGACGAGATCGTCGCGGACAACGGTGAGGTACGCCGGACCAGCGGTCGCTCGGGTGGCACCGAGGGCGGGATGAGCACCGGCGAGACGTTGCGGGTCCGCGCGGCGATGAAGCCGATCGCGACCGTCCCGCGGGCGTTGCGGACGATCGACACCCAGACGGGTGAGGCCGCGGCCGCGCATCACCAGCGCTCCGACGTGTGCGCCGTACCGGCCGCGGGGATCGTCGCCGAGGCGATGGTCGCGCTGGTGCTCGCCGACGTGTCGATCGAGAAGTTCGGCGGCGACTCGGTGGCGGAGACGGCCCGCAACCACCAGTCCTACCTGGCGAACCTGCCCAGCACGATCACCCCGCGCGAGTGGGGCACCGAGTGACCGGGCCCGTTGTCGTCCTGGTGGGGCCGCCGGGTTCGGGGAAGTCGACGGTCGCGAAACTGCTGGCGGCGAAGCTCGGCAAGACCCACCGCGACACCGACACCGATATCGAGCAGCAGGCCGGCAAGCCGATCTCCGACATCTTCGTCGACTCCGGTGAGCCCGCCTTCCGCGCGCTCGAGCGGGCCGCGATCGTCGCGGCGCTCTCGGCCGACGACATCCTGCTCTCGCTCGGCGGCGGCGCGATCCTCGATCCGGACACCCGCGCCGACCTGGCCGGCCACACCGTGGTCTTCCTCGACGTGTCGGTCGGCGAGGCTGCCAAGCGGGTCGGTCTCGGCGTCGCCCGGCCGCTGCTGCTCGGCAACGTCCGGACCCAGTTGAAGAATCTGATGGACGCCCGCCGGCCGCTGTACGCCGAGGTCGCCAAGCACACGGTGAGCACCGACGGCCGGGCGCCCGAGGAGATCGCCGACGAGATCCTGGAGCAGCTCGCATGACGGACCAGCCCGGCACCCGCCGGATCCCGGTCGCGGCGGCGGCGCCGTACGACGTTGTCATCGGCAACAATCTGCTCGGTGAACTGCCCGGCCTGCTGGGCGAGAGCGTGCGCCGGGTGGCGGTCATCCACCCACGGGCCCTGCGGACCAGCGGTGACGCGATCCGCGACGACCTGACCGCGGACGGCTTCACCGCGCACGCGATCGAGATCCCCGACGCCGAGGAGGCCAAGTCCGCCGAGGTGCTCGCGTACTGCTGGTCGGTGCTCGGCCAGGCCGGCTTCACCCGGTCGGACGCGATCGTCTCGATCGGCGGCGGTACCACCACCGACCTGGCCGGCTTGGTCGCGGCGACCTGGTTGCGGGGCGTCAAGGTGGTGCACATCCCGACCACGCTGCTCGGCATGGTCGACGCGGCCGTCGGCGGCAAGACCGGGATCAACACGGCCGAGGGCAAGAACCTGGTCGGCGCGTTCTGGGAGCCGGCCGGCGTGCTGTGCGACCTCGCCGCGCTGGAAACCCTGCCCCGCAACGACTATGTGAGCGGGCTGGCCGAGGTGGTGAAGTGCGGCTTCATCGCCGATCCGGCCATCCTCGACCTGGTGGAGGCCGACCCCGAGGGCGCGTCGTCACCGGCGTACAAGCACACCGAGGAGCTGATCGCCCGCGCGATCCAGGTCAAGGCCGACTCGGTCGGGGCGGATCTGCGCGAGAAGACCACCACGGCCGGCGGGCGGGTCGGGCGGGAAGCGCTGAACTACGGGCACACGCTCGGGCACGCGATCGAGCGGGTCGAGCGGTACAAGTGGCGGCACGGTGCCGCGATCAGCATCGGGATGGTGTTCGTCGCCGAGCTCGCCCGCGCGGCGAGCAAACTCGACGACGCCACGGCCGACCGGCACCGCGCAGTACTGGAGTCGCTCGGACTGCCGGTCAAGTACCGCGCGGACGCCTGGCCACACTTGCAGGACGCGATGAAGCTGGACAAGAAGACCCGGGCCGACCGCCTCCGCTTCGTCATCCTCGACGCCCTGGCCAGCCCCACCATCCTCGAAGCCCCCGACCCCAGCCTCCTCATCGCCGCCTACGCCGAAGTCAGCTGACCTGCGCTTCAGCGGTTCTTGAAGTCGATTCTGATCGGTGGGTACTTGGGGTCGTCCGTGACGTGGCCGATGTCCACCCGGGTGGTGCCAGGGCTGGGGGTGAGCCCGCCGCCGCCCATCTGGTCCGCGGGAGCGTCGAGCAGTTTGCCGTCGGCGGCCAGGACCTGAGTCTCGATCCGGACCTCGTCGCCGCGCTGGAGCGCCGTCGACTCGTCCCACGAGCGCAGGAAGACGTAGCCGTCCACCGCGTCGCCGACGAACCACGGGCCCGGCTTGCCCTTCACCACGAACCGCTGCCGCATCTTGGCGACCCGCTCGTCCACCCGGTACCAGGCCTCCGTCGCCAACTTGTCCCGCAGCTTGTCGAACTCCACGAAGTACCGGCTGCTACCACTGTCGGTCGGTGCGGCGGGGTGGGTCGCGTCCGTCGGGTTGATCACCGTCTTGGTCTTGCGCGCCTCGACCGGATCGCCGCCGATCAGCCCGGCCTCGAACCCCTGGACGGTCTCGCCGGTGACCGACTTGGCGGTCGGGAAGCCGACACAGCCATAAATCAAGCGTTTCGACTTGTCGAGTACGACCACCGAGTTCTCGGTCTTGCGCGGGTCCGACCACTTCCGCACCTTGAACGCGTGGCTCACCTGACCGACCTGGCCGGGTGGGTGGCCCTCCTGCCGGACGCAGGCCTCGGCCAGCGCGTTCGCCTCGGCCGCACTGAGCGGCCCTGCATTGACCTGTACGTCGGTCGGTTTCGGCTTGGGCTTCGCGGTAGCCGGCTTCGTCGGAGTGGTCCGAGCGGCCGGAGCCGGTACGGGTTCGCCCTCCGGGCCGGAGGTCGCGAAGACGAGACCGCCCGCGACGACCGCGACCGACGCGGCGGCAGCGACCGGGACGAGCCAGGGCCGGCGGTGCCGGGTGTCGTCGGCGAGAACGTGGTCGAGGATGTCCTGCTTGCGGGGGAGCGGTCGCTCCGCCGGGAGTTGCTTGATCATCTGAGGCCCTCCTGGTCACCAAGGTCGAGAAGTCCGGCCAGGCTGGTCCGGGCCCGGGCGAGCCGGGACTTGACCGTGCCTTCGGGGATGCCGAGCACGCGGGCCGCGTCGGCCATCGAGCACTCCGACCAGACGACGAGCTCGACCACCTCGCGCTGCTTGGCCGGGATCCGGTCGAGGATGCGGCGGATGTCGCTCATCGCGCGTTCGTCGTCGATCCGCGCCGCCGCCGCGATCGAGTGGTCGGGGACCGGCCCGGTCGGGTCGATCAGCTCGATCCGGTCCCGCAGCGCCGACTGCCGCCGGAAGGCGCGCAGTACGTTGCCGCACTCGTGCCCGGCCATCACCAGCAGCAGTGGGCGGGCTGTGTCCAGGGTCAGTTGGTCGATCCGGCGAGCCCGCGCCCGTCGCCACAGCGCGAGGAAGGTTGCCTGGACGACGTCTTCGGCGGCCGGCCAGGACGACGTACGGCGGAACGCGAAGTTGTAGACGGCGTCGCTGTGCCGCTGGAAGAGTTCGGTCAGGGCCGACTCGTCACCGGTCCGTAGTTGCTCCCAGAGTTCGCGGTCGCTCCCGGCCAGCTGGACCCGTCTGGCTTCCGTTCCCACCCGCGGCACCCCCAGCGTGGCTGTTCGTGTGCTCATACCCATAAGAGTCCGGCAGTCACGCGGCGGTTCGATTAGGGTGGGGGTGTGACTGATGTTGCTGGTGGGCGGCGGGTGCTGGTGCTGAACGGGCCGAATCTGGGTCGGCTCGGGTCGCGGGAGCCTGATGTGTACGGCGCGACGACGTTCGCCGATCTGGTCGCCGACTGTGAGAAGACCGGTGCCGAGCTCGGGCTGGCCGTCGAGGTGCGGCAGACCGACGACGAGGCGGAGTTGGTCGGCTGGCTGCACGAGGCCGCCGACGCGAAGACACCCGTCGTCCTGAACCCGGCGGCCTTCACCCACTACTCGTACGCCCTCCGCGACGCCTGCGCCCAGCGCACCGCCCCGCTGATCGAGATCCACATCAGCAACCCGGCCGCGCGCGAGGAGTTCCGCCACACCAGCGTCGTCGCGGCCGTCGCCGACGGCACCATCGCCGGCTTCGGCCTGAACTCCTACCGCCTCGCCCTTCGCGCCATCACAACCCTCCCCTAAGCGGGTTTTAAGGCTGGCTGAAGGTTGGCCCGGACCATCGAGGTAGCTGACATTGGGAGGCTGCCGTGGCTGCGTATTCGATGAGTTCGGTCCGACAAGGCTCTGGGGGAGTGGCGTCTGTGGCGCAACAACGCGTACCTGTCTGGGTGAAGGTCGAGATCCGTTCAGGCAAGGCACACACCGCCCCGCCCGTGGTGGCCCACATCGCGGTCGACACGCTGGACGCGAGGGCAGTAGGCCGGATCGTGCAACTGATTCAGAAGGTCGCGGCCGGCGACGGCAGCCCGCGGACGCCACCCTCCCGGTCCCGTTCACCTCTGTCGGACCGGGAGACGCACGTCCTGCGATTGGTTGCTGACGGCAAGGATACCCAGCAGATCGCCCGCGAGCTGTCCTACTCGGAGCGGACCGTGAAGAACGTCCTGCACGACGTGACGACCCGCCTGCAACTCAGGAACCGCTCGCACGCCGTCGCCTACGCCCTCCGCGAAGGCCTGATCTAGTCCTCGACGAGGCCGGCCGGGGCGATCCGTACCGGCGTACCGGTCTCGAGGCTGCGGTTGACGGCTACGCCGACGGCCGCGCTCCTCAGACCGTCGACGTAGCCTGCTTGTCGCCGCAACGGATCCTCACCCGCACCGCGAAAAACATCCCGCAGCATCAGGACGTCGCCACCGCCATGAGCGCCAATCCCCTCGGCGATCGGCACCTCCTGCGCAACCTCCCAATGCTGCTGCACCGTCAGCCGGTGCCCCTGCGGCCGTACGCCGTCCTGCTCGCCCGGGCCGCTCTTGCCCCCAGGACCCAGCAGCCGTGCCGCCTGCGCGCCGCCCGCCACATGACTGCGCTCCACCACCTCGAGCTCAGCCCGCCCGCGCGTGCCGTTGACGCTGACCCGATACCCCTCCCAAGGGCTGTGGGCCGTGAGCGAGTACGCCATGCTCGCCCCACTCCGATACCCGACCAGCACGCTCAACGTGTCCTCGATGCTCACCCCGGGAGCGAACACGTCACGATCCCGGTGGTAGCCGTCCGCGTGCTCGGCCATCAGGAACAGCTGCCGCATCGTGTCGTTCTCGGCCATGTCGAGCCCGTACGGATCGCCGGGCACCGCATCCCGGGCCAGCGAAGGCCGCGACCCACCGGGATGCCCAGCGCCGTCACTTCCGTAGAAGTGCAGGCCTCCGAGCGCGTAAACCGTCGACGGGATGTCATCCAGCCACCAGTTCACCAGATCGAAGTGATGCGCGGCCTTGTGCACGGCCAGCCCACCGGAGTGGCTCTTGTCCCGATGCCACCGCCGGAAGTAATCGGCGCCATGCACGGTGTCCAGCATCCACTCGAAGTTCACGGAAACCACCCGGCCGACAGTGCCGGACGCGATCACCTCTCGCAGCGCGCTGTTGCGGGGCGAGTAGCGATAGTTGAAGGTCAGGATCAGCCGAGCCGACGATTCCCGGGCGGCCGCCTCGATCGCTCGCAACCCGGCGGCGTCGATGGTCAACGGCTTCTCGCAGATCACGTCGACCCCGGCCGCCAAGGCCTGAGTCACCATCGAAGCGTGCGTGTGGTCCGGTGACGTCACCACCAGTACGTCGACGTCCTGCTCGCTGAGCATCCGAGGCAGGTCGGCCGGGTCGTAGTGAGCCGGCGCATGACCCGCGGCCTTGACCTTCTCGTCGTACTGCGTCATCCGTACTTCGTTCGTGTCGCACCAGGCGACCGGCAGTGCGACGTCGGCGTGCTCGCCGAGCATGGCGTCGACGTACATGCCGGCGCGGGAGCCGGTGCCGGCCACCGCGTACCGCCGCCGTTTCGGGCCTGTCATCGGTCGCGCATCCATCGCTGATCTCCTCAGGAACCGGTTTCTGAGCTAGTGTAGCCTGCCATCGCACCGATCAGAGAAACCGGTTCCTGACTGAGACTGGAGACGACATGACCGTGCTCACTCGCGCCGCGCCGCCGGCTGACGCGCCGCCGGCTCGCGCGCCGCGGCAGAAGCGGCGCCGGCCACGGGAGCGGTGGACGCCGTACTTGCTGCTGGCCCCGGCAGGCATCCTGCTCACGGTGTTCCTGGTCTATCCGATCGGCAGCGTCGTCTACTACAGCCTGTACAAGTACAACGTCACCAAGCCCTGGGACAACGGCTTCGTCGGTCTCGACAACTACACGGCGATGCTGCGGGACGACCTGTTCTGGCAGTCCCTGCTCTTCACCGGCCAGTGGGTCGTGGTGGAGGTGTCGCTGCAACTCGTCTTCGGTCTCGCGCTGGCCCTGGTGATCAACGAGACCTTCGTCGGGCGCGCGATCTCCCGGGCGCTGGTGTTCTCGCCGTGGGCCGTCAGCGGCGTCCTGACCACCACCATCTGGCTGCTCATCTACAACCCCACCACCGGTTTCGGCCGCTATCTCGCCGACGCGGGCATCGGGGAGTACGGCACCAGCCTGCTGACCGAGCCCGGTACGGCGTTCTGGGCGGCCGTGCTGGCCGAGCTCTGGCGGGGCGTCCCGTTCTTCGCGATCCTCATCCTCGCCGACCTGCAGTCGATCTCCGGCGACCTGTACGAGGCGGCCGAGGTCGACGGCGCCGGCCGGTTCCGCCGCTTCGTGTCGATCACGCTGCCGCACCTGCGCAACGCGATCATCCTGTCCACCCTGCTGCGGGCGGTGTGGGAGTTCAACAACGTCGACCTGCTCTACACCCTCACCGGCGGCGGCCCGGGCAACTCCACCATGACCCTTCCCCTGTACGTCGCTCGCAAGGCGGTGGACGCCAAGGAGTTCGGTTACGGCTCCGCGCTGACGATGTCCGCGTTCCTGATCCTCGCCGTCTGTTCCGTCACCTACCTCTGGCTCGCCCGGGCCGGGAAGGAGACCCAATGACGACCCTGGCCCGATCCCGCCTGCGCCGGCCGACCGGGAGTGAAGCGGCCCGGCGGGTGCCGCGCTGGGCGATCTACCTACCGCTGGGCGGGTACCTGCTGTTCACGCTGGTGCCGTTCTACTGGATTCTGCTCTTCGCCTTCCGGAAGACGGGTTCCACCGCGCTGGTGCCCTGGCCGCTCACCTTCGAGCACTTCGACACCGTCTGGAACGGCGCCGGGTTCGGCGTGTTCTTCAAGAACTCGGTGGTCATCGCCGTACTGACGGTGCTGCTGACGACGGTGATCGCATTGGCCGGCGGCTACGGCCTTGCCCGGTTCAGTTTCAAGGGCAAGGGTGCCTGCATGGTGCTGATGCTCTGCACCCAGTTCGTACCCGGCGCGATGATGCTGATCCCGCTGTTCGACATCTTCCGGACCACGCACCTGATCAACACGCTGTGGAGCATCGTGGTGGCCGACGCGGTCTTCCACCTGCCGCTGTCGATCATCTTGATGGCGGGCTTCATCCGGAACATCCCGATCGAGCTCGAAGAGGCCTCCTGGGTCGACGGCTGCGGCCGGTTCCGCGGTTTCCGGATGACCGTGCTGCCGCTGCTGCGTCCCGGTGTGGTGGCGATCAGCTCGTTCGCGTTCATCTCGTCGTGGAACAACTTCCTGTTCGCGCTGATGTTCCTCAACTCCCAGGACCAGTTCACGATCCCGGTCGGCCTGAGCTACATGCTCGGTGAGTACAGCGTGGACTTCGGGGCACTCGCGGCCGGCGGTGTGGTCGCCGTCGTACCGGTGGTGCTGGTGTTCGCCTACGTGCAGCGCTTCCTGGTCCAAGGCCTGTCGGCCGGGGCGGTGAAGGGCTGAGTACGCCGCGCCCGTCCGCGATCGGCGGCTACGAGGATTGGCCCGGCGCCTGGCGCGCCGGGCCAGTCCTGTCCGGCGATGCCGTCACCACCGAACTCGCCGAAAAGCTGGGCGTTCTCGCCCCGGCAAAGGCTGAACCGATCGAAGTGGATCGCTGGCACCACGAAGGTCTGGTGACGACAGAGCTGTCGTGGCAGACGGCCTTCGGTCCGCCGACTCGCGGTTGGCTCGTGCGTCCGGACGATGACCGTTCTCTACCAGGCGTGCTGGCTCTGCACTGTCACGCAGGGGTCAAGCATTGCGGGGCTGAACGATTGGTCACGACCCGGTCGCCATCGCCTGGTGCACAGCGACTCCGAGCGGCCTGCTACGAGGAGCAGGCGATGGCGGATCGCTTGGCCCGCGAGGGGTTCGCCGTACTGGCTCATGATGCGTTCGGCTGGGGATCGCGTGGCTTCCGGCTGGACCAGCCGCCCTGGCGGTTGGAGTCGACGCTGGCGGCGTACCGGTCCCACTGGTCGCTGACCGGGCAGGACCCGAGTCCGGACGAGGTGTACGACGTCGCGGCGGCCGAGCATGAGGCGACGGTGGCTAAGTATGCCGGGGTGATGGGTACGTCGTTCGCCGGCGCGGTGGCTCATGACGATCTGACCGCGCTGGAGGTCCTCGCGGCGATGCCCGGTGTGGATCGCGGGCGGCTCGGTGCTGTCGGCTTCTCGGGTGGGGGAGGACGCGCGGTTCACCTGGCCGCGCTTGCTCCGGAGATCTCGGCCAGCGTGGTGGTTTGCATGATGAGCACCTTCGCGGCGATGTTCCCGGCGTACCTCGACGCGCACTCCTGGTTGCTCGCGACCCCTGGGATCGGGCGGGACAAGGAGTGGCCGGAGTACGCGGCCGCCCGCGGACTCCACCACCAGCTCGTCCTGTACGCCGAGGACGACGAACTCTTTCCCCGGCAGGGAATGCAGGATGCGGACGCCCTCTTGCGTCGCCGCTTCGAGGGCGCCCGCGGCTCCTATCGCGGGGTGATGCTTCCCGGCCCGCACCGGTTCGACCGGGCGATGCAGGACCTGGCGGCGGCCTTCCTCACCGACGCGCTCGCCAGGTGACGCATCGGCTACTTGCCGGCGTGCTCGAGGTACTCGGCCTGCGCCTTCTCGAACCGCTCGGCGTACTTGCCCAGGAAGGCTTCCGGGGTCATCTTGGTCTGCAGGACGGACTGGAAGTCGGGTTCCATCTCCGTCTTCAGGATCGAACCCCAGTCCGGCAGGTACGTCGGCAGCTGCAGATACTGCGTCTTCGGGTTCTTGCCGGCCTCGACGATCGCGGTCAGCGGCTGGGCCTTGGTGATCCACTCGGCCTTCTGCGCCTCCAGCGACGCCGGCACCTGGCCGACCGTCTCGGACCAGCTGGAGTTGCCCTGGGTGGACATGAACTCGGCGAACTTCCAGGCCGCGGCCTTGTTCTTGCTCTTGGCAAGGACTCCGAGACCGGACACCGCGGGCGCGGTCGCGG
Source organism: Kribbella sp. CA-294648 (assembly GCF_050943845.1). NCBI lineage: Bacteria > Bacillati > Actinomycetota > Actinomycetes > Propionibacteriales > Kribbellaceae > Kribbella > Kribbella sp. CA-294648. The sequence continues at coordinate 5,441,084 of NZ_CP191981.1, read as the reverse complement.
TGATCACCCCGTCCGCGTTGGGGAACGGCTGCACCCCGACCACGTTGCTGCCCAGTGCCTTGAGGTGGTCCTGGTACGAGCCGAGGTTGTGGTGGGTGGCCCAGGCCGAGCCGCCGTCGAAGGCGGCGACGATCTTGGCGTAGTCGTTGGACAGGTCGGCCTTCGCGCTGACCGTGCCGTAAAGCGAGATGTACTTCTTGAAGGCCGCGATGTTCTCCGGCTGGTCCAGCGTCGCCTGGCCGTCCTTGGTGATGAACTCGCCGACCCCGGACATGCCGTACGTCATCGCGAACATCGGCGGCATCGCGCCCGGACCGCCGCGGAAGGCGAAGCCGAACTGGTTCACCTCGGGCTTGGTGAGCGCCTTCGCGGTGGCGAAGAACTCGTCGTAGCTGGTGGGTTCCTTCAGCCCGGCCTTCTTCAACCAGTCGGTCCGGTACCAGATCACGTCGGACAGCGCGCTCAACGGCAGCTTGTACAGCTTCTTGTCGGCGGAGTTCCGGCGCTCGTTCTCGACCATCTTCGGGTCGAGCTTCGCGTCCAGGCCGGCCTCCTTGGCCGCGTCGTCGAGCGGCGCCAGCGCCTTCTGGGCGATCAGGTTGGCGACGTCGTTGCCGATCAGCAGCACATCGGGCACCTGGCCGGTGGCCAGCGCGTTGTTCACCTTCTGCAGGTACGACGAGTTGGGCAGCCCGACGTACTTGACGTCGATGTCGGGATTGGCCTGCTCGAACGCCTTGATCGACTTGTCCCACTCCGCGCTGAGCCGCGGGTTGGCATTGGTGTCCCAGAACTCGATGGTGCCCTTGGGCTCACCCCAGCCCTCGGTCCCGGCGCCCTGCTCCGAGTCGCCGGTGCTGCCCGGGCCGGCGCAGGCGCCGAGCGTCAGGGCCACTGCCGCCGCCACAGCGGCGAGACCGCTGACACGTCGCTGTTCCATGGTCCGCCTTCTCTCTCTCCGTACTAGTCCGGTGAGAAACCGGTTTACGAAGGGCGACCATAACAGCATGGGAACCGGTTTCCCATAGGTTACGATCTGGTTTATGACGCGACAGCTTGCGCCGCAGCGGTACCGCAACCCGGTCCTCGACGCGGACTGGCCGGACCCGGACGTCGTCCGGGTCGGTGCCGACTACTACCTGGTGGCCTCGAGCTTCAATCGGGCTCCTGGGCTGCCGATCCTGCACTCGCGGGATCTGGTCAGCTGGGAGGTCGTCGCGCGGGCGCTGCCGCAGGTGCCGCCGGTCGAGCACTACCGCATTCCGCGGCACGGCAGTGGCGTCTGGGCGCCGAGCCTCCGTCATCACGACGGCCTGTTCCAGTTGGTCTATCCGGATCCGGACCATGGAATCTTCGTCCTGACCGCCGAGGATCCCCGCGGGCCGTGGAGCGAGCCGCGCCTCCTGATCGCGGGCACCGGCCTCATCGACCCCTGCCCGCTGTGGGACGACGACGGCCGCGCGTACCTGGTGTTCGGCTGGGCCCACAGTCGCAGCGGCCTGATGAACCGGCTCAGCGTTGTCGAGGTGACCAAAGAACTCGATGGTGTCCTGACCCAGCCGCGCACGGTCGTCGACGGAGACGAGATCCCCGGCTGCCGGACGCTGGAAGGCCCGAAGTTCTATCGCCACGACGGCTGGTACTGGATCTTCGCCCCGGCGGGAGGAGTCAGTACCGGCTGGCAATCCGTCTTCCGCTCGCGGGACATCTACGGCCCGTACGAGCACCGGGTCGTCCTCGCGCAAGGCAGCACCGAGGTCAACGGGCCTCACCAGGGCGCCTGGGTCGACACACCTGAGGGCGAGCACTGGTTCCTGCACTTCCAGGACCGTGGAGTGTTCGGCCGGGTCGTCCACCTCCAACCGATGACCTGGGACGACGACGGCTGGCCGGTCATCGGCTCAGCAGGAGAGCCAGTCCCGTACTACGCCCGCCCGGCGCAGGCCGCAGTACCGGCTGAGCAGCGCGAGCCGGAGCGCAGCGACGACTTCAAGTCGACCGAGCTGGGACTCCAGTGGCACTGGCAGGCGAATCCGCGGCGCGACTGGCACGCTCTCCCAGGAGACGGCACGCTGCGCCTTCGCCTGATCCCTGATGACCTGGGCGATCTCCGCCGGATCGGTCACGTACTCGGCCAGCCGCTCCCCGGACAACCTTCGGAGTGGGTCACCTCCGTCCGACTCGGCCCAGCGCCTGACGGAGCCAGGGCAGGCGTGGTGGTCCTCGGTACGGCGTACGCGTGGATCGGGCTGATCCAGACGCCAGGCGGACTCCACTTGCTCTGCCGGCGATCCCTCGACGGTCCCGGTGAGCAGACCCTCGCCGGAGCGACCCTGCCGCCTGACCGCGATGAGGTCGAGCTGCGGGTGAAGTGCGATGTCGAAGGGCTGGTGACCTTCGCCTGGCGCCTGCCCGGTGAGGTGGAGTGGCAGAGTATTCCATCGTCGTTCGCGGCCCAGCCGGGACGGTGGATCGGGGCGGATATCGGCCTGTTCGCCGCAGCTCCCCTCGGCACGCCGGGTGGGAACCATGCGGACTGGCCTGCGGCAGGGGACGATACTGCGGCAGAGGGCTACGCCACGTTCCGCGCGGTGGGTGTGGACGTCGGATCAGGGGAGGGCAGGGCCTAGATGGCACGGCAGATCAAGAGCGGCACCACCATCGGCGAGGTCGCCCGGGCGGCGCAGGTCTCGCGTTCCACGGTGTCCCGGGTGATGAACGGCCAGGCCAATGTCGCGCCCGAGATCGCCGCCCGGGTGCACGCAGCGGCGGACCAGCTGCAGTACCGGCCGAGCAAGCTGGCCCGTGGTCTCTCGCTGGGCCGCACCAACACGGTTGCTCTGGTGGTGCCCGACCTGGGCAACCCGATGTTCCAGCAATTGCTGCGCGGGGCCATGGCCGCCGCCGACGAGACCGGCTACCGGATCCTCGTCGCGGAGACAGTGGAGAACCCTGCCCGTGAGGCCGAGGTGGCGCTGGAGGCACGCCTTCGCTGCGACGCAGTGATCCTTGCTGCTCCGAGGATGCCGGAGGAGGAGCTCCTCGCGCTGCTGCCGGACGTGAAGCCGGTAGTACTGCTGAACCGACTGGTCGAGGGAGTCCCTGCCCTGGCGGTCGACTACGCGCACGGGATCGCGCTGCTGGTGGATCACCTGGTGGAGAACGGCCACCGCGACCTGGCGTACGTCGCCGGGCCGCCGAGTGCCGCCTCGCACCACGTCCGCGCGAGAGCTCTGGAGGACGCGCGGGTCCGGCACCCGTTCCTGCGGGTGCGGACCATTGCCGGCGGCTCGACGGTGGATGCCGGCTATCGGGTCGCGGACGAGGTTCTCGACTCTCGGGCCACAGCAGTCCTGGCCTTCAACGATCTGGTGGCTTTCGGGCTGCTCGCCCGGCTGAACGAGACGGGCGTCGCCGTACCGGGGGACATCTCGGTGACCGGCTTCGACGACATAGAGCTGGCGCGGTTCGCCACGCCGTCGCTGACGACCGCGGTGGTGCCGCAGGCGGAGTTCGGCCGGCGGGCCTGGGCGCGGCTGATCGCCACCATCGAGTCGGCCGATGCCGAAGTGGGAGAGGTCGACGTGATCGAGCCGTCGCTGGTGGTGCGGTCGAGTAGCGGCCCGGTACCGCCGGCCCGCCGCTTGGGTGCGCCGTCGTCCGGCACTGCCGGTTTGATCCATCGCAGGCTGGGTGACGGCCTCACCGCCGAGTGGAAGCTCGAAGGCGACAGCGCGGTCTTCGAAGGTCTCGACGTTCCACTGACCCGCTACGTGAGTGGTGCCGCGATGCCTCGCGTCCACAGTCCGCGGCCGCATCTGCATCCCGTTCACTCGCTGTCCGGGACAGCTTTGACCGTGACCAGCCCGGTCGACCACCGTCACCACTACGGGCTCTCCCTGACAGTCGCCGATGTCGACGGTACGACGTACTGGGGTGGCCGGACCTTCCTGCCCGGGCAGGGGCCGACTTTGCTGTCGAACCATGGCCGGCAGATCAGTACGCGGATGACTGTCGAGGGCACGGCGACTCTGCTGGACCGGATCACCTGGGCCGACCAGAACGATCGCCAGCAACTGCTGGAGGAACGCCGGCTGACCGGAGTACTGATCTCTGAGTCGGAGGCCTGGGCGCTGGGATGGCACAGCGGCCTGACCGCGCCGTCCGGTGCGACGATCGCAAGTCCGGCGGTCAACGGCCGTCCGGGCGCCGGGTACGGCGGCATTTTCTGGCGCTTCCCCTTCGGCGATCGCACCGAACTCCTGACCGTGGATGGTGCGGGTGAGTCGGATGCGCACGGTTCGAAGTCGCCGTGGTTGGTGGTCAGCGCCTTGCACGGCGAGGCGTGGACTTCCGTAGTACTGGTTCAGGATGCGCAGGAGCCGCTGCCGTGGTTCGTGCGGTTGTCGGACTACGTGGGTGCCGGTCCTTCACTTGCCTGGGATTCGGCTCGCGTGCTGGCGCCGGGGGAGACCTACGAGACGTCCCTGATCTCGCTGGTCGTCGACCGGCGACTCAGCCGTGCCGACGCCTCGGACCTGGCCGACCTCGCCGTCGCCCGGGTGGACTCCGCTCGCCGGACCCGCTCCTGAAGCTGGCTGAGAAACCGGTCCCTCGCGAGATCTTGCCGTAGGTGTTATCCATCGTTAGCCTCTGAGAAACCGGTTCCCCAGTGTGGGAGCCCTCCGCTCATCAGAAGGGCCAAGGATGTACTTCACATCAGCTGAGCCGACACGTTCCAAACCCCGCCTGTTCCTTGCTGCCTGCGCCGCCGCGTCCCTGGTCGGCGCCTTCTTGGTCGCCGGACCCCAGCCCGCAGCGGCGCAGCCGGCCGACACCACCTCTTCCACCGCGAAGCCGGAGCTCGAACGGCAGAAGCTGGCCCCCGGAGACGGCTGGGCCTCCGCCGACGGCGGTACTTCGGGCGGCGCGGCCGCGGTACCCGGCAAGGTCATCAACGTGGACAACCGCGACGAGCTCGCAGCCGCTGTCCAGGGCAACGAGCCCAAGATCGTCCGGGTGGTCGGCAACATCGACGGCAACCGCCGATCCGACGGCACCGCGATCAGTTGCACCGACTACCAACGCGACGGCTACACCCTGCCGAAGTACCTGGAAGCCTTCGACCCGGCGCACTGGACCGGCCCGGCCTCAGGTCCGCTGGAGCTTGCCCGCAAGGCTTCGGCGGCCGCCCAAGGCCAGCAGGTGAAGATCAGGATCGGCTCGAACACAACGCTCATCGGGGTCGGCAGCCCGAGCCTGACCGGCCTCCAGATCGACGTGGAGGAGGTCAGCAACGTGATCATCCGCAACCTGCGGATCTCCGACGCCTACGACTGCTTCCCGGGCTGGAACGGCGAGACCTGGAAGACGGAGTACGACAACCTGGTGGTGAGCGGTTCGACCCACGTCTGGCTCGACCACCTGACGCTCGACGACGGCAAGACCGTCGACGCGGAACAGCCGTCGTACTTCGGGCAGCGCTTCCTGCGCCACGACGGCCTGCTCGACGTGGTGCGGCAGGCCGATCTGGTGACGATCTCCTGGAGCCGGCTGGTCGGCCACGACAAGTCGATGCTGTGGGGCAACGGCGACGGCGTGGTCGCCGACCGCGGCAAGCTCCGCGTCACTCTGCACCACAACGAGATGGTGGACCTGGTCCAGCGCGCACCCCGCGTCCGGTACGGCCAGGCGCACGTCTACAACAACCTGTACCGGGTGACCGATCCGCAGCACTACGAGTACTCGTGGGGTGCCGGGGTCGAGTCGAGCATCATCGCCCGGCAGAACACCTTCGAACTCGCGCCCGGCGTCGGGGCCGCCGACATCATCTACAACTGGGGCGGCAAGGGCATCGACGCCGCCGGGACCTGGGTGAACGGTGTCGAGACCGACGTGCTCGCCGCCTACAACGCGGCCAACCCCACAACCCCACTGGCCGGCACCGTCACGGGAGTGGCCGGGCCGCACGGCATCATCCAGCCCGCGAAGCTCGCCCGGAAGGCGGTCCAGTCCTGGGCAGGAGCCGGCCGCCTGTACTCCGGAGCCGATCCGACCGACCCCGCCGTAGCGGGCGCAGCTCTCCTCAAGTTGATGCGTGCACCGTCGACGACCTCGGCCGACGGCCCGGTGTGGTCGCCGGTGGCGACGGGGTTCGCCTCGACGGCCGATGCCACACATCCCCGCGGAACGACCGGAGGCACCGGCGGCGAGATCGTGACGGTCACCACCGCCGCCGCATTGGCCAGTGCCGCCGCCCGCCCGGAGCCGCTCACCATCCTGGTCAGGGGAGAGATCGCAGTACAGCCGTGGGGTTCGATGATCAAGGTCGCCGCCAACAAGACGATCGCGGGGATCGGCAGCACGGCCGGTCTGGTCGGTGGCGGTCTGTTCGTCGACCGGGTGGACAACGTCATCATCCGCAACCTGGTGTTCCGCGACTCCTACATCCCGGGCGACTGGGACGGCAAGCGGTCCGACAACGACAACGACGGCATCCGGGTCGACACCTCCAGCCACGTCTGGATCGACCACAACGAGTTCACCCGGCTGGGCGACGGCCTGGTCGACGTCCGCAAGGACTCCACGGCGGTGACCCTGTCCTGGAACGTGTTCCGCGATCACAACAAGGCGGTCGGCGTGGGCTGGACGCCCAACGTCGTCACCACGATCACGCTGCACCACAACTGGATCACCAACACCTACCAGCGCAACGCCAGCATCGACAACGTGGCCGCCGGTCACCTCTACAACAACTACCTCGACGGTATCGGCCAGTACGGCACGATGTCGCGCGGAGCGTCCCAGCTGGTCGTCGAGAACAGCGTGTACGCGAACGCCGAGGACCCCATCGTGGCCAAGGATCCGGACTCGAAGCTGCACTCGCGGGGCAACCGGTTCACCGGCACCCACGGGCGTCGCGACAACACCGGCCCGACCTTCGATCCCACGTCCTTCTACTCCTACCAGGTAGATCCCGTGGACGGCGTGGCCGGGCTGGTGACCGCCCAGGCGGGTCCGACGACCGTCGACGAGGTGGTCGGCGGCAAGATCCGGGTGGCTCTGGACGGTTCGGGTGACACGGCAAGCATCAGCGCCGCGGTCGGAGCGGCCGCTCGCGCGACCCACCCGGTCACCGTGGTTGTGGCCCCAGGCAACTATCGTGAGGCGGTCCGGCTCTGGCCGGACGCGAACGACGTCACCATCAAGGGGGAGACGGGCAAGGCGACGGACGTCGTACTGGAGTACAACCTGCCGGCGGGTGGAGCGAAGTTCTACGGCGGGACCTACGGCGCGAACCTGTCGGCAACCCTCGGCAGTCTGGCCACTGATGTGCGGTTCGCGGACCTGACCATCGCCAACAACTACGACGAGAAGGCGAACGGTCCGAGCCAGGCGCTGGCGCTGCGGACCACGGGAGACCGTACGACGCTCGACAACGTCCGGCTGCTCGGCAACCAGGACACCTATCTCGCCGACTCGCCGAGCAAGCAGCTCATCTCGCGGGTCTACGTCCGTGGGTCCTACATCGAAGGCGACGTGGACTTCATCTACGGCCGGGCGACCGCGGTGTTCGACCGGTCGACGATCCACTCGCTCGACCGCGCCTCGAGGGTCAACGGCTACGTCACTGCCGCCTCGACCCCCGAGAACCGGTTGGGATTCCTGTTCACCGACTGCCGCTTCACCTCCGAGGCGGCGCCGGGCACGGTGTTCCTCGGCCGGCCCTGGCACCCGAGCAGCGACCCCCTGACCGACCCGGCCGTGGTGGTCCGCGACTCCTGGCTCGGCGCCCACATCGGTACGCCGGCCTGGACCGACATGAGCGGCTACTCCTGGCGCGACGCGGAGTTCTTCGAGTACAACAACACCGGCCCGGGAGCCGTGCCCGCCCCCGTCGACGGCCGACCCCACCTCCAGGACGCGCAGGCCGAAGCACACACCCCGGCGACCTACCTGACCGGCACAGACGACTGGAAGCCCTGGCTCAGCTGAAGTTTCACGACCGAGGCGGCGCTGCCGGGTTGGTGGCGCCGTGCTCGGTGGGGACGCGTTCGGCGTCGCGGGGCGGACCGGGCGGCGTACCGTCTCCGAACGGCTTCCCGCCGAGCTCTTCCCGGCCGTGCGGGGTGAGCCAGTTCGACCGGTCCGGGCCCACCGGCACGATCTTGGTCGGGTTGATGTCGGTGTGGACCACGTAGTAGTGCTCTTTGATCTGGTCGAAGTCGATGGTGTCGCCGAAGCCCGGAGTCTGGAACAGATCGCGCGCGTAGGCCCACAGCACCGGCAGCTCGGTGAGCTTGTTCCGGTTGCACTTGAAGTGGCCGTGGTAGACCGCGTCGAAGCGCGCCAAGGTGGTGAACAGCCGCACGTCGGCCTCCGTGATGGTGTCGCCTACCAGGTACCGCTGCTTGCTCAGCCTCTCGGACAGCCAGTCGAGGGCGGTGAACAGCCGCTCGTACGCCGCTTTGTAGGCCTCTTGCGAGCCGGCGAAACCCGCGCGGTACACGCCGTTGTTGACCTCGGTGTAGATCCGCTCGGCCACCTCGTCGATCTCGGCCCGGAGCGGTTCGGGGTACAGGTCCGGCGCTCCGTCGCGATGGTACGGCGTCCACTCGGTCGACAGATCGAGCGTGATCCGCGGGAAGTCATTGGTCACCACCGCACCGGTCGCCACGTCGACCATCGCCGGCACCGTGATGCCCTTCTCGTACCCCGGGTCGCGTTTGAGGTAGGCATCCTGGAGCCGCGGGATCTTCAGCACCGGATCCACGCCACCCGGGTCGCGGTCGAACGTCCAGCTCCGCTCGTCGTGCGTGGGACCGCAGAGGCCGAGGGAGATGACGTCCTCCAGCCCGAGCAGGCGACGGACGATGATCGCCCGGTTCGCCCACGGACAGGCTCGCGCCGCCACCAGCCGGTACCGGCCTGGTTCGACGGGATACCCGTCCCGGCCGTCAGCCGTGATCCGCTTGCTGATGTAGTCGCTGTCGCGGTTGTACTCGCCACCAGGATTCACGTAAGAGGCCACGGCCGTCCTGTGCCCAACAAGCTGAAATCTGAACGGTCAGCTGCCGACGGTGAACCGGAGCCGCCGATGCCGCGGACGCTCGGCCTCGTCCAGGAGCGCGATCGCAAAATCCTCCATCGACAGGTACGACGTACCGTCCGGCCCGACCAGCAACTCGTCGCGCCCGACCCGATAGGAGCCGGTCCGTACTCCGGGCTCGAGCAACGCGGGCGGACTGAGATAGGTCCAGTCCACCTCGTCGGCACCACGAATCACGTCCAGCTGCTCGTTGCAGGCCAACGCAATCGGCCGCAACTCCACCGGGAATCCAGGCCCGTCCACCAGCAACGTCCCCGGCTCCCCAGGCAAGGTCAGACTCGCTGCACCCCCAACAACCAACAACCGAACCCCACTACCGCTCAACCCACCCACTAACCCCTTGGCAGCAGTTGCCAGCTCGTCTTCCTGCCCCGGCACCGGCCGAGTAGCACTGATCACCACGTCCTGCCCAAGACTCAGCCGAGCGACGTCCCCCGCATCCGAAGCATCCCCACGCCCAACCCGCAGCAACCCGCCCGCCGCGGTCAGGCTGCGCGCTAGCGCCTGTAGGCGCTCTGGGTTGCGGCCCACCGCCGTGACTTCGTGGTTGCGGGACAGTGCTTCCTGGGCGGTTCGGCTGCCGACGGCACCGGTGGCTCCGAAGATGGTGATGCGCATATCAGACTCTTTCCGGGACGGGAGTGGGTGCGGTGCTGGGCGTTCTGGGTGAGGACTTCTTCAGTTGGGCGGTGATCAGCGCGGCGAGGACGATGAGTCCGCCGAGGAGCTGCAGCGGCGTGAGGCGCTGATCGACGACCAGCCAGCCGAGCGTGGTCGCGACCACCGGGCTGAGCAGCCCGAGGAAAGTGACGTTCGTGGGGGAGAGGCCGCGAAGACCGCGGAACCACAACGCATACGCCACCGCGGATCCGAAGATCGTCAGGTAGCTGTAGCCCGCCAGGTTCGCGAAGGTGAAGGACGCGGGAAGCGCCCCCTCGACGATCCAGGCAACCGGCAGCAGCAACAGCCCGCCGGCGACCAACTGCCAACCAGTCGTCGCAAGGAGTGGAGCGGGCGAGGCCCACCGTTTGCTGAGCACCACCCCAGTGGCCATGACCACGGCACCACCCAAGGCGGCGATGACGCCCCACGTGTCCAGCCGCGCGTCGGCTCGCAGTACCAGCAGACTCACGCCGGCCACGCCTGCGAACGCCGTCAGGATCGTCTTGACCGTCAGCCGTTCGCTGAGCAGACCGGCCGACAACAGAGCGACCAGCAGCGGTTGCAGCGCGCCGACGGTCGCCGCGACGCCGCCCGGCAGCCGGTAGGCGCCGATGAAGAGCAGTGCGTTGAACGCCCCGATGTTCAGCGCGCCGAGGACGAGTGCGCGCCACCACCAGATCCCCTGCGGCAGCTGCCGGGTCAGCGCGACCAGCAGCAGGCCGGCCGGGAGAGCGCGGATGAAGGCGGCAAGCAGCGGACGCTGCGGTGGCAGCAGTTCCGTGGCGACCAGATAAGTGGTTCCCCACAGCGCCGGCGCGATCGCCGTGGTGAGGATCAGGGTGACTCGATTGCTTAGCACTAAGACAATGTATCTCAGCGCTAAGCAACTTTCCAGTGGTTTATCTCACCACTAAGCGATCCAGTAGGCTTGACGGTATGGCGGACCATGTCGACCAGGTGCTCAGTCAGTGGGCCGAGCAGCGCCCGGATCTGGATGCCTCGCCGATGGCCGTGATCGGCCGGGTGAGCCGGCTCGCGCTGCTGTTCGACGGCGAGCTGCGCCGCAACTTCGCCCAGCACGATCTCGACCGCGCGTCATTCGACGTGCTGGCCACCTTGAGACGCAGCAACGCCGAGCACAGCCTGACCCCGGCCGGGCTGATGCGGTCGTCGATGGTCACCTCGGGCGCAATCACCCAGCGCCTCGACCGGCTGGAGGAGCGCGGCCTGGTCAAGCGCAGTCCGAGCGCGACGGACGGCCGCGGCGTCCTGGTCAAGCTGACACCCGCCGGGCTGAAGCTGATCGATAAGGTGCTGCCCACCCACATCGAGACCGAGAATCGCGCCTTGGCCGCGCTGTCCGCCGACGAACGCGACGCGCTGGCCGGCACCTTGCGCAAACTGCTCGAATCCCTGGGCGACAAGACGGACTGACCTCATGGATGCCGACAGCGACAAAGCCCGGTACGCCGGTACGTTGCGCGCGGCGTTGACCGATCTGCTGGTCCGGCAGGATGCCATCCACGACCCACGGGTCGCGGACGCCTTCCGGGCGGTCCCGCGGCATGTCTTCGTCCCGTCGGTGCCGCTGGAGATCGCCTATACCGACGACGTCGTACTGATGAAGCGGGACGAGACGGGCGTGCCGATCAGCACCGTCTCCCAGCCGACCGTGGTCGCGCTGATGCTCGAGCAGGCTGACGTCCAGCCCGGTCACCGGGTGCTCGAGATCGGCTCCGGCGGCTACAACGCGGCCCTGCTCCGCGAGCTCACCGGTCCGTCCGGCGAGGTCACCACGATCGACATCGACGCGGACGTGACGGCTCGCGCCCGGCAAGGCCTGGACGACACCGGCTACCCGGACGTCCAGGTACTGCGCGCCGACGGCGAGTTCGGCTGCCCGCAAGGCGCTCCCTATGACCGCATCATCGTCACGGTCACCGCCTGGGACATCGCTCCCGCCTGGCTGGAGCAGCTCGCGCCGGGCGGACGCATCGTCGTACCGCTGAGGTTGCGGTCGCAGACGCGCTCGATCGCGTTCGACCTGCGTGACGACGGGAAGTGGGGGCGCAGTCTGGAGAGCCGGTCGATGACGGTGTGCGGCTTCGTCAACATGCAGGGTGCGGGCGCGAACGACGAGCGGTTCGCCAGGCTGCACGCCGGCTTGGTCAGTCTGAGCTTCGACGAGGACCAGGCGGGGGCGCCGCTTCCGCCCGAGCGGGTGCTGGACAAGCCGAAGGTCTCGAGGTGGTCCGGTGTCCTGATGCACCGCGAGGAGCCGCTGTCCGACCTCGACCTGTGGCTCGCGACAACACTGCCCGGGTACTGCGTCCTCAGCGCCGAGCGTCGCGCCTTGAGCAAGGCGCTGGTCTCACCCGTGCCACGGTGGGGAGCCTCCGCGATGGCGTCGGACCATTCGCTCGGTTATCTGACCGGCCGTCCCGCGCCCGACCCTGACTTCGTCGAGCTGGGTGCCACCGGCCATGGCCCGGCGGGTGAGAACTTCGCTCAGCAGCTCGCCGACCAGACAGTTCGCTGGAACGAGACCCTCCGCGGAGGTCCCGGCCCGAAACTCGAGGTGCATCCACCGACGTTCCCGGCCGACCAGTTGCCGTCAGGCTTCCACTTCCGCAAACGCCACCACTACCTGACCCTCAGCTGGCCGGGGCAGCCGATGGGTTAGACGGCCGGGTTGGCGGGGCGGCCGGCATTGCGGACGGACTGCCAGAGCTCGTCCATGTCGGTCCGGTCCTCGGGGTCGGGCTTGTCGACCCAGCCGCTGGCCCAGACGTCCTCGTCGCGGTCGAGATCGAAGACCGACTCGGCGAACGCGGCCGAACCGACGTACCGGTCGGTCTCGTCGGCGTCGAACCGGCTGTCGGACGCATCGTCCCCGGCCGCTCCACCGCGCGATGCCTTGCCGGGCGGTGCGACCAGGTCGCGGGCGTACTTCTGGGCTTCGATGATGCCGAGATCCTGCTCGTCACACAGCAACCGGATCGCCGGTACTTCGTTCCCGCTGGTCATCAGTTCGCGGACGCGCCGTTCGAGCGGGCTGTTCGGTGCGGGGAAGTTGTGCTCCGGCTGCCGCCCGTGCTGAGTCCGGTCCGCCCGCTGGTGCTGCTGGGGCTGGTGCTGCGGGGGAGGGGGCGCCGGATACTGCCACTGTCCGGGCGGTGGGTACTGCGCCTGGACCGGCGCGACATACCCGACCTGCGCGGGGAACTGCCCCTGCACAGGGTGCTGACCCGGCACGGGGAACTGACCGTGCGGGTACTGACCCGGTACGAGGTGCTGACCCGGTACGGGATGCTGCGCCTGCATCGGATGCTGACCTTGCACCGGCGCGGCGTACTGGCCCTGCATCATCTGGGGCGGGCCCGCCCCCTGCTGGGCCTCCAGCCGTTCCATCAGTCGCTGCATCCGCTCCTGCCGCTTCGCCGGGTCGGCGGCCTTGGCGATCTTGCGGACCACTCCGAAGACGATCATCAGGACCACGAAGATGGTGAATGCGGTCATCGGAGGCCTCCCGGGCTCGGCCGGCGCGGAGTGCGCTGCCTGAAGCAAGCGTAGAGCCCCCGGAGACCACGAATCGGGAGAACCGCGTGCCGACCGCTACAATCTGGCGTACCGCTGATCACTTCCGCTGTGACTTTTCACTGAGTCACTCTCATAAGGGGACCTCCCGCGTGGCATCGACGAACGACCTCAAGAACGGCATGGTGCTCAACCTGGATGGGCAGCTGTGGTCTGTCGTCTGGTTCCAGCACCACAAGCCCGGTAAGGGCGGGGCCGTGATGCGGACCAAGCTCAAGAACGTGCTGAGCGGCAAGGTCGTCGACAAGACCTTCAACGCCGACGTCAAGGTCGACGTGGCCAACGTCGACAAGCGCGACATGACGTACCTGTACAACGACGGCGGCTCCTACGTCTTCATGGACAAGACCACCTACGAGCAGGTGAGCATCACCCCCGAGGTGGTCGGTGACGCCTCGCACTTCCTGCTGGAGAACCAGGACGCCATCGTCGCGGTGCACGAGGACCTCCCGCTGTACGTCGAGCTCCCGGCCTCGGTCGAGCTCACCGTGGAGTACACCGAGCCCGGCCTGCAGGGCGACCGCTCGACCGGCGGCACCAAGCCCGCGAAGCTGGAGACCGGGTACACGATCAACGTTCCGCTGTTCCTGACCACCGGCGAGAAGGTCAAGGTGGACACCCGGACAGGGGACTACCTCGGCCGCGTCACCTCCTGACCAGCAGCACCTATTCCTGGAGCTGACAACAGAACATGTCTGCCCGTAGCAAGGCCCGCAAGCGCGCCCTCGACGTGCTCTTCGAGTCGGAGGTCCGGGGGCTGCCGGTCGGCGGCACCCTGGCCGACCGGGTGGCTGACAACGATCCGCCGGTGAACGAGTTCACCGTGGCGCTGGTCGAGGGTGTGGCCAAGCACATCGACCAGATCGACGAGCTGCTCGGCGCGCACTCGGTCGGCTGGACGCTGGACCGGATGCCGGCCGTCGACCGCAACATCCTGCGGATCGGCGCCTACGAGCTGCTGTTCGACGAGCAGGTCCCGGACGTGGTGGCGGTCAGCGAGGCGGTGTCGATGGCGCGCGACCTGTCCACCGACGAGTCGCCGGCCTTCGTCAACGGGCTGCTGGCCCGGCTGCTGCAGCTGAAGCCCACCCTCGGCGTCTAGTCGCCGTCCAGGTGGCCCAATAGGCCCGGTACCGCCACGGTGCGGTGCCGGGCCCTCTCAGCGTCCCCGTTCGTCGGCTCGGGGGGAACGGCCCCCGGCCTGGTACTGCGAAAACCGTACTGCGATGAAACTCTCCCCGTCCCCGTGAAGGAGGGCGGGCAGGCGGCCGCGGGCAAGCTGCTACGAGCCCCGACCGTCTTGTCGCGCCGTTCCGGGTCGGACGCCGTCAGGCGCCGGCTGCCTCGGACTCCTCGACGTCACCCTTCGCCTCCGGGTTCAAGACACCCCAGGAGATGAAACGCTCGGTCAGAGTCGTCGGCGACTCGTCGTAGATCACGGCCAGGGTGCGCATGTCGTCCTGACGGATCGACAGCACCTTGCCGTTGTAGTCCCCGCGCTGAGCCTGGATGGTGGCCGCGTACCGCGTGAGCGGACCGGCCTCACTCGCGTCGAGGTGTTGCAGAGCCTCCAGATCAAGGATCAACCGGGGCGGAGCTGCAGCCGCAGCAGCCGCACTGGCGGATCCAGGAAGCAGCTCACGGATCGGCACGCCGTAGAAATCGGCGAGCTCCGCAAGCTTCTGGACGGTGACGGCCCGATCGCCACGCTCGTACGAGCCGACGACGACCGCCTTCCAGCGACCCTTGGACTTCTCTTCCACGCCGTGCAGCGACAGGCCTTGCTGCTGGCGGATGGCGCGCAACTTGCCGCCCAGTGTCTTCGCGTATTCGCTAGGCACGCTGGTACTTCCCTCCGACTTTTGGTCGTTACATCGATGGCCCGGGCAGTGACTGTTTCACTGACTCTTACCAATGGGCCGTTGGGTGAAACCCCCCACGATTACACAGAGTAACAATATTCTGGGCCAGAGGCCAGCGTCAAGACGGCGTGTCACTTCCGATACCATGTCAAGCGGTCCGAACGTCCTTTAAAGACCCGTCCAGAGAGGCGGGAAAGGAGGAACGGTAGCGATGAGCCCTGCCTCGGTGCCAGAGCCCGCGGCCACGAAGGTGGAAAATTCCGCCCGCGTGACCCAGGCCACACCCCGCACAGTGCTGGATGCTTCCGACATTTCCCGGGCACTGACCCGGATCGCGCACGAGATCCTCGAGCGCAACCGGGGTGCCGACCCCGTCGTCCTGCTCGGCATTCCCACCCGTGGCGTCGGTCTGGCGACCCGGATCTCCGACCGGATCGCGGCCGTCGAGGGGCGCAGCGTGCCCACAGGGTCACTCGACGTGACCATGTACCGCGACGACATCGGGCTCAAACCGGCCCGCGCGCTGGAGCACACCGACATCCCGCCGGGCGGGATCGACGGCAAGGTGGTCGTCCTGGTCGACGACGTGCTGTTCTCCGGCCGGACCATCCGGGCCGCGCTGGACGCGATCGGTGACATCGGCCGGCCCAAGGCGGTCCAGCTGGCCGTCCTGGTCGACCGGGGGCACCGCGAGCTGCCGATCCGCGCGGACTACGTCGGCAAGAACCTGCCCACCTCGCTGGTCGAGCGGGTCACCGTCCATCTGACCGAGTACGACGCGGACGACGCGGTCCTGATCGCCGACAAACCGGCGCGGGCCGAGCGGGAGGGGCAGGCGCGATGAGGCATTTGCTGAGTGCGGGCGATCTGTCGCTGGACGAGGCGAACCTGATCCTGGACACCGCCGAGGAGATGCGCTCGCTGGCGGACCGGCCGATCAAGAAGCTGCCCGCGCTGCGCGGCCGCACGGTGGTGAACCTGTTCTTCGAGGACTCCACCCGGACCCGGATCTCGTTCGAGGCGGCCGCCAAGCGGCTGTCGGCCGATGTGATCAACTTCTCCGCCAAGGGCTCGAGCGTCAGCAAGGGCGAAAGCCTCAAGGACACCGCGCTGACGCTGCAGGCGATGGGCGCCGACGGCGTCGTCTGCCGGCACGGCTCGTCGGGGGCGCCGCACCTGCTGGCCACCTCCGGCTGGCTGAACGGCTCGGTGGTCAACGCCGGCGACGGCACCCACGAGCACCCCACCCAGGCCCTGCTCGACGCCTTCACGATGCGCCGCCATCTCGGTTCGCTCGACGGACGCCGGATCACCATCGTCGGTGACGTCCTGCACAGCCGGGTGGCCCGATCCAACGTGCTGCTGCTCTCGACGCTCGGCGCCGAGGTCACCGTGGTCGCGCCGCCGACGCTGCTCCCGGTCGACATGACCAACTGGCCGTGCGCCACGTCGTACGACCTGGACGGGGCACTGGCCAAGAGTGACGCGGTGATGATGCTGCGGGTCCAGCGCGAGCGGATGAACGACGCGTTCTTCCCCAGCGCCCGGGAGTACACCCGGCGCTACGGCCTGGACGTGCACCGGATGGCCCAGCTCGGCGACGAGGCGATCGTGCTGCACCCCGGTCCGATGAACCGGGGGATGGAGATCAGCGCCGAGGTGGCCGACTCGACCCGCTCGGTGATCGTCGAACAGGTCACGAACGGCGTGGCGATCCGGATGGCCGTGCTTTACCTGCTGCTGTCAGGCAGTAACGACACCAACCCGACTGAGGAGCCCAAGGCATGACCGCGTACCTGATCACCGGAGCCAGCATCATTGGTGGCGAGGTGGCGGACCTGCTGATCGACAACGGCGAGATCGTGGCCGTCGGCAACGAGCTCGCCGCACCCCAGGACGTCCAGCGAGTCGACGCGACCGGCCTGATCGCGCTCCCCGGCCTGGTCGACCTGCACACCCACCTCCGCGAGCCGGGCCGCGAGGACGCCGAGACCGTCCTCACCGGCACTCGGGCCGCGGCGATCGGCGGCTTCACGGCAGTCTTCGCGATGGCCAACACCGACCCGGTCGCCGACACGGCAGGCGTCGTCGAGCAGGTCTGGCGCCTCGGCCGCGAAGCCGGGTACGCCGATGTCATCCCGATCGGAGCGGTCACCGTCGGCCGGCAGGGCACCCAGCTCGCCGAACTGGGCGCGATGGCGGACTCGGCGGCCCGCGTGCGGGTCTTCTCCGACGACGGCGACTGCGTCTGGGACGCCGCCCTGATGCGCCGCGCCCTCGAGTACGTGAAGGCCTTCGGCGGCACGATCGCCCAGCACGCGCAGGAACCGCGGCTGACCGAGGGCGCCCAGATGAACGAGGGCGCGCTGTCCGGTGTGCTCGGGCTGACCGGCTGGCCGAGCGTCGCGGAGGAGTCGATCATCGCGCGCGACATCCTGCTGAACGCGCACGTCGGCTCGAAGCTGCACATCTGCCACCTGTCCACCAAGGGCTCGGTCGAGATCGTCCGGGCCGCCAAGAAGCGCGGGCTCGAGGTCACCGCTGAGGTGACTCCGCACCACCTGCTGCTGACCGAGGACCTGGCGGCGTCGTACAACCCGGTCTACAAGGTCAACCCGCCGCTGCGGACGAAGGCCGACGTCGAGGCGGTTCGCGAAGGGCTGGCCGACGGCACGATCGACATCGTCGCCACCGACCACGCGCCGCACCCGGTGGAGGACAAGGACTGCGAGTGGAGCGCGGCCGCGTTCGGGATGACCGGGCTGGAGACAGCGCTCTCGGTGGTCCAGCACACGATGGTCGACACCAAGCTGCTGACCTGGGCCGACCTGGCCGACCGGATGAGCTACCGCCCGGCCGCGATCGGCCAGATCAGTGACCACGGGCAGCCCCTCACCGTCGGCGCCCCCGCCAACCTGGTCCTGGTCGACCCCGCGGCCGAGCGCACCGTAGTACCGAGTGAGACGGCGTCGCTGTCGCGGAACACTCCGTTCGCCGGGATGACGCTGCCCGGCCGGGTGATGGCGACCTTCCTGCGCGGCGAACCGACCGTCCTGGACGGGAAGCTCACCAAGTGAAGGTTGTTCTCGGAATCCTCGGCACGCTGCTGGTGATCGGCGGCGGCTGGTTCGGCATGTACCGCGGCTGGCGCAACCGCCAGTCCCGGCAGGCCGATCTCGCGCCGCTGCCAGTTGTGCCCGAGGGCAAGGTAAAAGGCGTCGAAGGCGTCTATGTCGCCACCACGACCGCCGGCGACTGGATGGACCGGATCGCCGTGCACGAACTCGGAGTCCGCAGTACCGCGGACCTGGCCGTCAGTGAGGCCGGCCTGATCTTCCATCGGCAAGGGGCGGCGGACGTCTTCATCCCCGCGGACCACCTGACCGGTGTCCGGACCGACCGCGGCATCGCGGGCAAGGTCACCGCCGAGGCCTCCGGGCTGGTCGTGGTGACCTGGACCCATGACGGCCGCGAGCTCGACACCGGGTTCCGGCCCCGCCGCAAGGCCGACACCGCCCCGCTGACCGAATCCATCTCGACCCTGATCGGAGCCGAGCAATGAGCCAGGCCGCCAGTCAAGCCGCCCTGCTGGTCCTCGAGGACGGCCGCGCGTTCGCCGGTACGTCGTACGGGGCGACCGGCGAGACCTTCGGCGAGGCGGTGTTCACCACCGGGATGACCGGCTACCAGGAGACGCTGACCGACCCGTCGTACCACCGCCAGATCGTCACCCAGACCGCGCCGCACATCGGCAACACCGGCGTCAACGACGAGGACGACGAGTCGCAGCGGATCTGGGTCGCCGGGTACGTCGTCCGCGATCCCGCCCGGGTGCCGTCGAACTGGCGCTCCACCCGCACCCTCGACGACCAGCTGAGAGGCCAGGGCATCGTCGGCATCTCCGGCATCGACACCCGCGCGCTGACCCGGCACCTGCGCGAGCGCGGCGCCATGCGGGCCGGCATCTCGACCGAGATCCTGGATCCCGAGGTGCTGCTGCGCAAGGTGCTCGAGCAGCCGCCGATGGCCGGCGCCGACCTGGCCGGACAGGTCACCACCGCCGACGCGTACGTCGTACCGGCGGAGGGGGAGAAGCGGTTCACCGTGGTCGCCCTCGACCTCGGGATCAAGTCGATGACGCCCAAGCGGATGGCCGAGCGCGGGATCGAGGTCCACGTCCTGCCGGCCACCGCGACGCTGGAGGAGGTGCTGGCGGTCAACCCCGACGGCATCTTCATGAGCAACGGCCCGGGCGACCCGGAGACCACCGAGCACCCGACCACGCTGCTCAAGGAACTGCTCGGCCGCCAGGTCCCGTACTTCGGGATCTGCTTCGGCAACCAGGTCTTCGGCCGGGCGCTGGGGCTGGGCACCTTCAAGCTGAAGTACGGGCACCGGGGGATCAACCAGCCGGTCCTCGACCGGGCCACGGGCAAGGTGGAGATCACCTCGCAGAACCATGGCTTCGCTGTCGCTTGGCCGGGCAGCGAAAATCAGCACAGCGCGGTCGATGCGCCACTCGACGAGAAGGTCGAGACGCCGTACGGCATCGCCGAAGTGACCCACGTATCGCTCAACGACAACGTCGTCGAAGGGCTCAAGCTGACGGGCAGGGACGGGAAGACAGTGGCCTTCTCGGTGCAGTACCACCCGGAGGCCGCCGCCGGCCCGCATGACTCGGCGTACCTGTTCGACCGCTTCGTAGAGCTGATGGAGAAAAGCTGATGCCCCGCCGTACAGACATCGACTCGGTGCTGGTGATCGGCTCCGGCCCGATCGTGATCGGCCAGGCCTGTGAGTTCGACTACTCCGGCACCCAGGCCTGCCGGGTGCTCAAGGAAGAGGGGTTCCGGGTCATCCTGGTGAACTCCAACCCGGCCACGATCATGACGGACCCCGAGTTCGCCGACGCGACCTACGTCGAGCCGATCACCCCGGAGTTCGTCGAGAAGGTGATCGAGAAGGAGCGCCCGAACGTCCTGCTCGCCACCCTCGGCGGCCAGACCGCGCTGAACGCGGCGATCTCGCTGCACGAGAACGGCGTGCTGGAGAAGTACGGCGTCGAGCTGATCGGCGCCTCCGTGGACGCGATCCAGCGCGGCGAGAACCGGGAGTCGTTCAAGGCGATCGTGGAGAAGCTGGGCGCCGAGACCGCCCGCTCGCACGTCTGCCACACGATGGACGACGTGCTCGGGGCGGCCGCCGCGCTGGGCTACCCGCTGATCATCCGGCCGTCGTTCACGATGGGCGGCGTCGGCTCCGGGATGGCCTACGACGAGAACGACCTGCGCCGCATCGCCGGCGCCGGCCTGACCGCCAGCCCGACCACCGAGGTGCTGATCGAGGAGTCGATCGTCGGCTGGAAGGAGTACGAGCTGGAGGTGATGCGCGACAAGGCGGACAACGTCGTGATCATCTGCTCGATCGAGAACGTCGACCCGATGGGCGTGCACACCGGCGACTCGGTCACCGTCGCGCCGGCGATGACGCTGACCGACCGCGAGTACCAGACCATGCGGGACCTTGCCATCGGCATCATCCGCGAGGTCGGCGTGGACACCGGCGGCTGCAACATCCAGTTCGCGGTGAACCCGGCCGACGGCCGGCTGATCGTGATCGAGATGAACCCGCGGGTGTCGCGCTCCTCGGCGCTGGCCTCGAAGGCGACCGGCTTCCCGATCGCGAAGATCGCCGCCAAGGTGGCCATCGGCTACACCCTGGACGAGATCCCGAACGACATCACCCAGCAGACCCCGGCCAGCTTCGAACCGACGCTGGACTACGTGGTGGTGAAGGTGCCGCGGTTCGCGTTCGAGAAGTTCCCGGCCGCGGACGCCACGCTGACCACGCACATGAAGAGCGTCGGCGAGGCGATGGCGATCGGCCGCAACTACACCGAGGCGCTGCAGAAGGCGCTGCGCTCGCTGGAGAAGCCGGAGGCGCGGTTCTCCTGGGCCGAGGCGCCGTCGTCCGACCTGGAGCCGTTGCTGGAGGCAATCAAGACGCCGCACGACGGCCGGCTGCGGACGGTGATGGACGCGATCCGGGCCGGCGCGACGCCGGAGCAGATCCACGACGCGACCAAGATCGACCCGTGGTTCGTGGACCAGCTGTACCTGATCCACGAGACGGCCGGCCAGGTCGCGGCCGCACCCCGGCTGACCCCGGAGATCCTGCGGCTGGCGAAGCGGCACGGGTTCTCCGATCTGCAGCTGGCCGAGATCCGCGGGCTGACCGAGGACGTCGTCCGCGGGGTCCGGCAGGCGCTCGGGATCCGCCCGGTCTACAAGACGGTCGACACCTGCGCGGCCGAGTTCGCCGCCGCGACGCCGTACCACTACTCCTCCTACGACGAGGAGACCGAGGTCGCGCCGCGGGAGACCCCGGCGGTGCTGATCCTCGGCTCGGGCCCGAACCGGATCGGCCAGGGCATCGAGTTCGACTACTCCTGTGTGCACGCGTCGATGGCGCTGCGCGACGCCGGCTACTGCACGATCATGGTCAACTGCAACCCCGAGACGGTCTCCACCGACTACGACACCTCCGACCGGCTGTACTTCGAGCCGCTCACCTGCGAGGACGTCCTGGAGATCGTGTACGCCGAGATGCAGGCCGGCCCGATCGCCGGCGTCATCGTCCAGCTCGGCGGGCAGACCCCGCTCGGCCTGGCCCAGCGGCTCGCGGACGCCGGCGTACCGATCGTCGGGACCTCACCCGAGGCGATCCACCTCGCCGAGGAGCGCGGGGCCTTCGGCAAGGTGCTGTCCGACGCGAACCTGCCGGCCCCGAAGCACGGGACCGCGATGTCGTTCGGCGAGGCGCAGTTGATCGCCACCGAGATCGGCTTCCCGGTCCTGGTCCGGCCGTCGTACGTGCTCGGCGGCCGCGGCATGGAGATCGTGTACTCCGATGCCGAGCTGACCGCCGCGCTCGAGCGGCTCAGCGGTGGTGCGCTGACCGCGAACTGGGAGCACCCGGTGCTGATCGACCGGTTCCTGGACGACGCGGTCGAGATCGACGTCGACGCGCTGTACGACGGCACCGAGCTGTTCCTGGGCGGCGTGATGGAGCACATCGAGGAGGCCGGGGTGCACTCGGGCGACTCGTCCTGCGCGCTGCCGCCGATCACCCTGGGCAACGCGGACATCGAGAAGATCCGCGAGTCCACCGAGGCGATCGCCCGCGGTGTCGGCGTACGGGGTCTGCTGAACGTGCAGTACGCGCTGGCCGGTGACGTGCTCTACGTGCTGGAGGCGAACCCGCGGGCCTCGCGGACGGTGCCGTTCGTGTCGAAGGCGACCGCGACCCCGCTGGCCAAGGCCGCGGCCCGGGTGATGCTCGGGGCAACGATCGCCGGATTGCGTGCCGAGGGCATGCTGCCGGCCGAGGGCGACGGGGGCACACTGCCCGCGTCGACGCCGATCGCGGTCAAGGAAGCGGTGATGCCGTTCAACCGGTTCCGGACCCTCGACGGCGCCTCGGTGGACACCGTGCTCGGGCCGGAGATGCGCTCGACCGGTGAGGTGATGGGTATCGACGACACCTTCGGGACGGCGTTCGCCAAGTCGCAGGCCGCCGCGTCCCAGCCGTTGCCGGGATCCGGCAAGGTGTTCGTCTCGGTGGCGAACCGGGACAAGCGGGCGATGATCTTCCCGGTCAAGCGGCTGGCCGATCTGGGCTTCCAGATCTACGCCACCGAAGGCACCGCCGACGTACTGCGGCGCAACGGCGTGCAGGCCGTGACGGTCCGCAAGAGCAGCCAGGGCCCGGGCCCGAACGGTGAGCCGACGATCGTGCAGATGGTCCAGGACGGCGAGCTGAACCTGATCGTCAACACCCCGATCGGCATCACCAAGGACGGCTCGCCCCGCCTCGACGGCTACGAGATCCGCAGCGCGGCGGTGGCTCGGAACATCCCCTGCATCACGACGGTCCAGGGCCTCGGCGCCGCGGTACAAGGCATCGAAGCCCAGCAAGCCGGCGACATCGGAGTCCGCTCCCTGCAGGACTGGGCCAACCGCATCCGAGGCGAAGCAGACCCGGTCGGCGGCACCCCACCGGTCGCGGGGGTCTGATGTACCGACGATTCATCAGACCCGTCCTTTACCGAATGGGTAAGGGCGATGCGGAGATCGCTCACGAGCAGACGCTCCACGGGTTGCGGCGGTTGAGCCGCATCCCGGGGGCGGTGCCTGCGCTGTCCCGCACATATGGCGCCCTGCCGGCAGGGATAGAGCGGACTGTCTTCGGTGTGCGGTTCCCCAGCCCGGTCGGTCTGGCCGCCGGGATGGACAAGAACGGTCTGGCGCTGCCGGCCTGGCGAGCGCTCGGCTTCGGTTTCGTCGAGGTCGGCACGGTGACCGCGCATCCGCAGCCCGGCAACGAGAAGCCCCGGCTGTTCCGGCTGGTCGAGAGCGAAGCCGTGATCAACCGGATGGGCTTCAACAACCTCGGTTCGGCCGCGCTGGCGGACAAGCTGGCGGCGTACGGGGACCTGGGTTACCCGCTGGGCATCAGCATCGGGAAGTCCAAGGTGACGCCGCTGGAGGACGCGGTGGGGGACTACGTCACCTCACTGCGCCGGCTCTATCGCTTCGGCGACTACTTCGCTGTCAACGTCAGCTCACCGAACACACCCGGCCTGCGTTCCCTCCAGGACGCCGGTCACCTCCGCGAGCTGCTCACCGCCCTGCACGACGAGGCACGCACCCTCAGCACGGGCGGCCGCGACCCGAAGCCGGTCCTGGTGAAGATCGCACCGGACCTGACCGAGCCGGCGATCGACGAACTGCTCGGCGTCTGCACCGACGTCGGCGTGGCGGGCATCATCGCCACCAACACGACGATCGGCCGCTCGGGCCTGGCCCTCGCCGACGAGCGCCTCAGCGGCGAGACCGGCGGCCTGTCCGGCCGGCCCCTCACCGAACTCGCGGCCAAAACGGTTGCCCAGATCCACGCAAGTACCAACGGTGCACTACCGATCATCGGCGTCGGCGGCATCCTCGAGCCCGACGACGCGGTCCGGCTGTTCGACGCCGGCGCCAGCCTGGTCCAGCTCTACACCGGCCTGATCTACCGCGGCCCGTCCCTGGTACGCCGCACCAACCGCCGCCTGGCCCCCAGATGAGAAAGCGCCCCAGATGAGAGAGCGAGAACGCCCCATGAGCAGCCAGCCCTTCGGAACCCGGTTGCGCGCGGCCATGAACGAGCGTGGCCCGCTCTGCGTCGGTATCGACCCGCACGCCCACCTGCTCGACGCCTGGGGGCTGCCGGACGACGCCGACGGTCTCGCCTCTTTCACCTACGGCGTGGTGGACGCACTGGCTGACCGGGTCGCCGTCTTCAAGCCCCAGTCGGCCTTCTTCGAGCGTTTCGGGTCGGCCGGGATCGCGGTCCTGGAGCAGGCCACGATCCGGCTGCGCGAGGCCGGTGCGCTGGTCATCATCGACGCCAAGCGCGGCGACATCGGGTCGACGATGGCCGGGTACGCGTCGGCGTACCTGGCGGAGAAGGGACCGCTGGCCTGCGACGCGCTGACCGTCAGCCCGTACCTCGGCTTCGGTTCGCTGCAACCCGCCATCGACGAGGCCCGCGCCGCCGGGGCCGGTCTGTTCGTGCTGGCGCTGACCTCGAACCCGGAGGGCCCGCAGTTCCAGTCGGCCCGGACCGTCGACGGTCCGACCGTTGCAGGCGCCGTGCTCGACGGTCTGCGGGAGCTCAACGCGGATGCCGACGATCTGGGGTCGTTCGGGGCCGTGGTCGGCGCGACGATCAAGTCGACGGGGGAGGACCTCGACATCCGCGGCCCGCTGCTGGCGCCTGGGCTCGGGGCGCAAGGCGGTACGGCCGAAGGGTTGGCGGCGGTCTTCGGGCCGGCGCTGCGCAACGTCGTACCGTCGAGCTCTCGCGAGATTCTCGGAGCCGGTCCGGACGCGGGATCGCTGCGGGATGCCGCCGACCGGGCGAACGACGCTTTCCGCGCAGTACTGGGTTACTGACGACGCGGGAGATCACGGACCGGTTCCAACCGGCCGGTGGGAGGTTCCTCACGGCGTGCCGAGACCTGCGATGACCCTGCCGTTCGCCAGGGTTGCCGGTGACGGGGAGAGATGGTCTTCCCGCGGTGACAGTTAGGACTGGGATGCGTAAGGTTGCGGCCCTCGCGGCGGTAGTGACGATGAGCGCTGGCTTCTTGACGGCGTGCTCGGGTGGCGACTACTGCAACGAGCTGAAGAACTATGCGACGGCCGCCAAGGGCCTGGACATCAAGGACGCCAAGGCCGTCGAGAAGATGCTCGACGAGGCCAAGAAGGTGTCGAAGTCGGCGCCGGACGACTTGAAGGACGACTGGAAGGTCATGCTCGACTACGCCGAGAAGGCCAAGGACGCCAACGGCGACACGACCAAGCTCACCGAGCTGGCCAAGTCCGACGGCGACAAGGTCAAGCCGGCCTCCGACGCGATCGCCAAGCAGGCCAAGGACACCTGCAAGCTGGACCTCAACAACGTCTGATCGGCAGTCCTCGAACCGATGGCGGTGGCCCCGGGCCGCCGCCATCGGTTTTCGTTGCCGGTGCTGCTGCCGGTAGCGTGATCGACTCCACCCCAAGCCCCCCGGAGGATGAGTTCCAGATGCGCCGCACCGCTGTGCTGACCGCGACGATCGCGATCGCTGCCGCCGCTTTGACCGGCTGTACCGAAGAGCAGGCGTACTGCGTCGATCTGGCCGGCTTCGCCGCGGCCGCCACCAACGTCGACCCGCAGAAGCCGGCCGACTACGCCAAGATCCTCGAGGACGCCAAGAAGATGCGCGACAGCGCGCCGGCCGAGGTCAAGGACGACTGGGCGACCGTCGTCGGGTTCGCCGAAAAGGCGCAGAAGGCCGGGACGAACGAGATCGAGCTGGCCCGGCTGAGCAAGCAGCTCGGCGGCGTGACCACGGCGTACAAGGCGATCGCCACCCAGGCCAAGGACTCCTGCAAGGTGGACATCCCCAACCTGAACTGAGCGCGGTGTTCGTTACATCACCCTGACGGGCCGTGTGTCAGCCGTTGCCGTGTGGTGTGTTGTTTGCTGTCGGAGGGAGTGTTTGGCTAGGTTCACCTGCGAAGACACACAACGGGACAGGTGAGACGGTGCCACTTCCTTCTTTGACCCCGGAGCAACGCGCGGCTGCTCTGGACAAGGCCGCTGCCGCACGGCGTGAGCGTGCGGAGATCAAGAACCGGATCAGGCACTCGGGGGCGTCTCCTACGGAGGTGCTGCACGAGGGGCAGACCAACGACGTGATCGGCAAGATGCGGGTCAGCGCGCTGCTGCAGTGCATCCCCGGTGTCGGCAAGGTGCGCGCCCAGCAGATCATGGAGCGGGCCGGGATCTCCGAGACCCGCCGGGTCCGCGGGCTGGGCACCAACCAGATCGCCGCTCTGATGCGCGAATTCGCCGAGTGACGTCCACGATGACGCCACAGCCGTCCGATCTGACGGGGAACGGTTCGGTCGACGGCGGACAACGCAGTGCCGGCGGCGCCCGGCTGACCGTGCTGGCCGGCCCGACGGCGGTCGGCAAGGGCACGGTCGCGGCCGACATCCGGGAGCGCTTCCCGGACATCTGGATCTCGGTCTCGGCCACCACCCGCAAGGCCCGGCCGGGCGAGGAACACGGCGTGCACTACCTGTTCGTCTCCGACGACGAGTTCGACCGGATGATCGCCGACGACGAGCTGCTCGAGTGGGCCGTGGTGCACAAGGCGGCCCGCTACGGGACGCCCCGGCAGCCGGTGCTGGACAAGCTGGCCGAGGGCCGGCCGGCGCTGCTGGAGATCGACCTGCAGGGCGCCCGGCAGGTCCGCGAGACGATGCCGGAGGCGCATTTCGTCTTCCTGGCGCCGCCGAGCTGGGACGAACTGGTCCGCCGGCTGGTCGGCCGGGGGACCGAAACCCCGCAGGAACGGGAGCGCCGGCTGGAGACCGCGACGCTCGAGCTGGCCGCCGAGAAGGAGTTCGACGTGACGATCGTGAACGCGTCGGTTCGGGAAGCGGCCGATCAGTTGGTAAAGTTGATTCGATCACCCAACATCTCTGGAAAGAGCTGACACTTTGTCTGGCAACCAGCCCGTCGCCATCGGCATCACCTCGCCGCCGATCGACGACCTGCTCACCCACACCGACTCCAAGTACAAGCTGGTGCTGTACTCGGCCAAGCGGGCGCGGCAGATCAACGCCTACTACTCCCAGCTCGGCGAGGGCCTGCTCGAGTACGTCGGTCCGCTGGTCGAGACCCACGTCCAGGAGAAGCCGCTGTCCATCGCCATGCGCGAGATCAACGACGGCGTGCTGACCTGCACCGACATCGACCCCGAGGCCGAGGCGGAAGCCGCCGCTGCCGCCGCGGAGAAGTCCGAGTAACCGCCCTTCCATGAAGTCGGTGGTGCTCGGCGTCGGCGGCGGGATCGCGGCGTACAAGGTCTGCGATCTGCTGCGCCGGCTGACCGAGTCCGGGCACAGTGTCCGGGTGGTGCCGACCGCGGCCGCGCTGGAGTTCGTCGGCGCCGCCACCTGGGCGGCGCTGTCGGGTCAGCCGGTGACGGCCGACCCGTTCGACGACGTCCACGAGGTTCCGCACGTCCGGATCGGCAAGGGCGCGGACCTCGTCGTCGTCGCGCCCGCGACGGCGAACCTGATCGCCAAGGCCGCCCACGGGCTGGCCGACGATCTGCTCACCAACACCCTGCTGACGGCGCGCTGCCCGATCCTGTTCGCGGCCGCGATGCACACCGAGATGTGGGAGCACCCCGCCACCCAGGCCAATGTGGCCACGCTGCGCTCACGCGGCATCACCGTGCTGGACCCGGCCGTCGGCCGGTTGACCGGCGCGGACACCGGCCGGGGCAGGCTGCCCGAGCCGTCGGAGATCTTCGCGATCAGCCAGCTGATGCTGGCCGACGAGGCTGCCCGCGCCGCCGGCCAGTCCGTCGCGGATCTGACCGGCAAGCACGTGCTGATCAGCGCCGGCGGTACCCGTGAGCACCTCGACCCGGTGCGGTACCTGGGCAACTCCTCGTCCGGCAAGCAGGGGTACGCGCTGGCCCGGATCGCCGCGGCCCGTGGCGCCAAGGTGACCCTGGTCGCGGCCAACTCCGAGCTCGCGGACCCAGCCGGCGTCCAGGTCGTCCCGGTCACCAGCACCCGCGACCTGTACGACGAGATCACCGGCCGGGCCGGTGACGCCGACGCGATCGTGATGGCCGCCGCCCCCGCCGACTTCCGCCCGGCCGATGTCGCCGAGCACAAGATCAAGAAGACCGGTGACGGCTCCGTACCGGCGGTCAGCCTGGTGGAGAACCCGGACATCCTGGCCACCATCTCGCACGACCGCCGCCGGACCGACCAGGTGATCGTCGGGTTCGCCGCCGAGACCGGCGACGCCCAGCACAGCGTGCTGGAGCTCGGCCGGGCCAAACTCGAGCGCAAGGGCTGCGACCTGCTGGTCGTCAACGACGTCTCCGGCGGCAAGGTCTTCGGCAGCGACGAGAACGAAGCAGTCATCCTCGACCGCGACGGCGCCGCGCTGCCCGTTCCCTCCGGCAGCAAAGACGCCCTGGCCGGCGTCATCTGGAACCTGGTCGCCAGCCACTGGCACTGAGCCCTGCAGAGGACAGAAGCTGACCGCTTCTCGTCCTAGCCTGCCTATATGGAGCTGAGTTGGCAGGCGGTCGTCGCACGGCGGATGGCGAGACACAACCTGAGCGTTCCCGCGGCGAGTAGCCCGGCGGACGTAGTACGGGCGATGGCTGGGGCGCATGCTCAGGTGTTGTCGGCTGCTGAGATCTCTGTCGCTCTGCGGCTGGAGGGGGCGACGCGGGTCGACGTACAGCGGGCGCTGTGGGAGGACCGCAGTCTGGTGAAGACGTTCGGGCCGCGGGGGACCGTGCACCTGTTGCCGACCGATGAGCTGGCTAGCTGGGTGGCCGGGTTGTCCGCCTTGCAGCGGTCGGCTGCTTCGGTGCCGGAGACGATGCGGATGACTCCGGAGCAGACCGCCCAGGTCGTTGCCGCGATCGGGGACGCGCTCGCGGACGATGACCTGACTGCCGACGAACTCGGCGACGAGGTGGTCGGCCGGACCGGTCCCTGGGCCGACGACCTGGTGATGCCGGCCTTCCAGGGCTACTGGCCGCGGTGGCGGCAGGCGATCTCCGAGGCCGCGAACGCCGGAGTCCTTTGCTACGGCCCCAATCGGGGACGCAACACGACCTACACGAACCCGCACCGGTTCGCGCCGTTCGAGCCGGTGAGTCCCGAACAGGCGATCGGTGAGCTCCTACGGCGGTACCTGTGGTCCTACGGCCCCGCGACCCCACAACACTTCGCGAAGTGGCTCAGCATCTCGCCGGCCCTCGCCGCCAAAACCTTCACCTCGCTGGCCGGCGAACTCGAAGAGGTCATGCTCGACGGCACCCCCGCCTGGCTGATTCGCGGTGACACGGACTTCAGCACCGAGCGCGCATCCGGCGTCCGCCTGCTCCCGTACTTCGATGCGTACGGCGTCGGCAGTCATCCGCGCGAACGGCTCTTCCCGGGCAAGGCCTGGGATCGGGCGCTCGCCCGCGGCCAGGCCGGCAACTTCCCCGTGCTGCTGATCGACGGCATCGTGGCAGGCGTCTGGCACCAGCGACGTAGCGGCCGGAAGCTCAACCTCACGGTGGAACCACTCCGCGATCTGAAGCCCGGTCAGCTGCGGCAGCTCGACGATGAAGCCGCGCGGCTCGGCGCGATCGTCGACGCGAATCCGGTGCTCACGATCGGCGAGGTGACGGTGGGCGCCCATGCTTGATCGGCCTTGCCGAGCTGCCTGATTCAGGCGGGGCTGTCCATCATGCGAGCAGACCGTCTCGGCACGTGGGCGAAATGCGTGCTGGTCCGGGCCGGTGGGCACATCTGCTGGCATACTTCCCCACAGCATCGCGTGAGGTGGTGCGCGGACGGGGGACGACCTTTCCCGTCGGGTGGCAGACGAGAAAGTCCAAGGGAGAATCCGTGGCACGGCGCCTTTTCACGTCCGAGTCGGTGACCGAGGGTCATCCGGACAAGATCGCTGACCAGATCAGCGACTCGATCCTCGACGCCTTGCTGGCCGAGGACCCGAAGAGCCGCGTCGCGGTGGAGACCCTGGTCACCACCGGGCTGGTGGTGGTGGCCGGCGAGGTCACCACGTCGGCGTACGTGGACATCCCGGGGATCGTCCGGAACCGGATCCTGGAGATCGGCTACGACTCGTCGTTGAAGGGCTTCGACGGTGCCTCCTGTGGCGTCACGGTCGCGATCGGCAGCCAGTCGGCCGACATCGCCCAGGGCGTCGACACGGCGTACGAGACCCGTTCGGACGCGTCCTCGGACGTGCTCGACCTGCAGGGCGCCGGCGACCAGGGGCTGATGTTCGGCTACGCGTCGAACGAGACGCCCGAGCTGATGCCGCTGCCGATCACCATCGCGCACCGGTTGTCCGCGCGGCTGTCGGAGGTCCGCAAGGACGGCACGATGGCGTACCTGCGCCCGGACGGCAAGACCCAGGTGACGATCGAGTACGACGGTGACAAGGCGGTCCGGGTGCACACCGTGGTGGTGTCCAGCCAGCACGCGGCCGACATCAGCCTCGACTCGATGCTGTCGCCGGACGTGAAGAAGCACGTCGTCGACCCGGTGCTGGAGCAGTTCGACATCGACTCGGCCGACTACCGGCTGCTGGTCAACCCGACCGGCCGGTTCGAGATCGGCGGTCCGATGGGCGACGCCGGGCTGACCGGCCGCAAGATCATCATCGACACCTACGGCGGGATGGCCCGCCACGGTGGCGGCGCGTTCTCCGGCAAGGACCCGTCGAAGGTCGACCGCTCGGCGGCGTACGCGATGCGCTGGGTGGCCAAGAACATCGTCGCGGCCGGCCTGGCCGCGCGGGCCGAGTGCCAGGTCGCGTACGCGATCGGCAAGGCGGCGCCGGTCGGCTTCTACGTCGACACGTTCGGCACCGAGACGGTGCCGGTGGACAAGATCAGCGACGCGGTGCTCGAGGTCTTCGACCTGCGTCCCGCCGCGATCATCCGGGATCTCGACCTGCTCCGGCCGATCTACGCGCAGACCGCCCGCAACGGCCACTTCGGCCGCACCGGTGAGGATTTCACCTGGGAGCGCACCGACCGCGTCGAAGAGTTGAAGGCAGCCGTCAGCAAGTAGCACTCCACGAACCGCCCGTGACCTGTGGATGGTCGCGGGCGGTTTGTCGTTGGACCCGACTAGAGTTCCCAGGTGGCATCGAACGGGGACTCACCGGAGCAGCTGACCTTGCTGCGCGAGACCGTTCGGCGTTCGCGGACCAAGGAGCCGGCCGGGATCACCTCGTCGTTGCCGGTCGCCCGGATCGCGGTCGACGTGTCGCTGCCGCACCTGGACCGGCCGTTCGACTACCTGGTGCCCGACGATCTCGCCGAGGCAGCGCAGCCCGGCGTACGGGTGAAGGTACGGTTTGCCGGCAAGGACCTTGATGGGTACGTCCTGGAGCGGCTGGAGTCGTCGGAGCACGAGGGCAAACTCGCGCGGATCCGCAAGGTCGTCTCGCCCGAGCAGGTGCTGACGCCCGAGGTCGCCGACCTCTGCCGAGCCGTTGCCGACCGGTACGCCGGAGTCTTCGCCGACGTGACCCGCCTCGCGGTGCCACCACGCCATGCGAAGGCCGAAGCAGAGGTGCTGAAGTGCACCCAGCCGGTCCGCCCGGCAGCGTCGGCCTCACGGTCCGAGTGGGCGCCGTACCCCTTGGCTGGAGGGTTCCTCGATGCCGTGACCCGTGGCGAGGCGCCGCGCGCGATCTGGACCGCAGTACCGGGGGCCGATTGGGCGACGGCCTTCGCGCAGGCCGCTGCCGCCTGTGCAGCGGCAGGCCGTGGCGCGCTGCTGCTAGCCCCGGACGCACGCGACCTGGAGCGACTCGCTGCAGCCTGTACTGCGGTGCTGGGGCCGGACGGGTTCGTCATGCTCTCCGCCGACCTCGGGCCGACCGCGCGCTACCGAGCCTTCCTCACCGCCCTGCGCGGCTGCACGCGCGTGGTCATCGGCACGCGCGCCGCAGCCTTCGCGCCCGTCGCGGACCTTGGCCTGGTTGCTTTGTGGGACGACGGCGACGACTCGTACGCCGAGCCACGCGCGCCCTATCCGCATGCGCGTGAAGTGGTGCTGCTGCGAGCGTATCGGCAGAAGTGTGCCGCTTTGCTGGGTGGTTTTGCGCGTTCTGCAGAGACTGCTGCGCTGATCGAGTCGGGTTGGGCGGTCGAACTGATCGCGGATCGCACAGTGATCCGGGCGGCCGCGCCGGCGGTCCACATCGCGGGGGAGTCCGACACCGATCTCGCGCGCGATCCGGCCGCTCGGGCCGCGCGACTCCCGCACCGGGCCTTCGAGGTGGCGCGCGAAGGGCTGAAGACCGGGCCGGTGCTGGTCCAGGTTCCGCGAGCCGGGTATCTGCCGAGCCTGGTCTGCCAGACCTGCCGCGCGCCTTCTCGCTGCGCCACCTGCGCCGGTTCGCTTCGTCGTACGGGCGGATCGGGGCCGCCGAGTTGCAGCGTGTGCGGCCGGCCGGCCGCGGATCACCGCTGCCCGGAGTGCGGTGACACCCGCATGCGCGCCGCCGTTGTCGGGGCGCGCCGTACTGCGGAGGAGCTCGGCCGCGCCTTCCCCGGAGTACTGGTCCGTACTTCGGGTGGCGACAACATGCTGGACTCCGTTTCTGATCAGCCGGCCTTGATCGTCACGACCCCGGGTGCGGAGCCGGTCGCCGCTGGCGGCTACAGCGCGGCCTTGTTACTGGACACCTGGTTGTTGCTGGCGCGGCCGGATCTGCGCGCGCCGGAAGAGGCGGTGCGTCGGTGGTTCAACGCGGCCGCTCTCGTCCGGTCTGCTCGCGACGGCGGGGCGGTGATCATGGTGGGGGAGCCGTCCGCGACTCCGTTGCAGGCGGTGGTTCGGTGGAGTCCCGAGGGGTTCGCGGCGCGGGAGCTGGAGGAGCGGCGTACTGCGCGGCTTGCGCCGGCGGCGAAGCTGGCCGAGTTGACCGGGCCGACCGATGCGGTGTCCGACCTGGTGGCGCGGGTGCGGCAGTTGGTGGATCCGCAAGCGGGGCTGGATGTTCTCGGGCCGGTGGCGATCGACGACGAGACGTCGCGGGCGGTCGTGCGGACTCCACGGGCGGCTGGGACGAGTCTGGCTCGGGCGCTCAAGGAGGGGCAGGCGGCTCGGAGTACGAAGAAGCTAGTGGGGTCTGTGCGGGTGCAGGTCGACCCTGCGTCCTTCGGGTGAGTCTTCAGGCTGTGGCTAGGGCTGCTGGGCGGGAGGCGGCCAGGAGGTGGTTGCCGAGGGTGGTGCGCGAGTAGAGGACCGTGCGGCCGTCGCGGCGGGAGTCGACGACGCCCGCGTTGCGCAGGATGCTCAGGTGCACGCTCAGGGTCGGTGCGGAAACGCCGAGCTGATGGGCGAGGTGAGTGGTCGACATCGGCAGGTCGAGGTGGCTGACGATCGAGGCCCGGGTCTTGCCGACCAGATCGGCGAGCGGTGACTCGCTGAGGTCTTCCTGGCTCTCCCAGAGCCGGCCGAGTCCGCGCGGCGGGTAGGTCATCGTCGGGAGATGCGGTGCGGCAGTGATCTGCAGGGTGGTTGGCCAGGTGAACACGCAGGGGATGAGCAGCAGGCCTTGGCCGGGCAGCGGTTGGCCGTCGCAGCAGTACGGCTTGTCGACCTCGATCCGGTCGCCGCGAAACGTCACCGAGGGATGGAGATTGCGGAGCAGGCCGGCCACTCCGCCGCAGGACAGCTCGTCCAGCCGGAACGCGAGGTCCTCCTGCAGCAGCGACCGGATCCGGCGCCAGTCGGGCTCGATCGCCAGGCGCCAGTAGTCGTCGAGGGCGGTCGTGATGCGGTCGAGTGCTTCGGCGGGCTTGGCGATCAGCTCGGGCAGCAGCGGATGTGGCGTCTCTTTCTGCAGCTGGGTCAGTTCGGCGACGACCAGGGGCAGGGGAGTGGCGGCGATCGCGGCCAGGCCGGACTCGAAGCTGGTCGAGCGGCGCGGCGGCGCCGGGGTGATGAAGTCGGGGATGTAGCTGACCGGCGGGATAAGGGCCTTCAGCAACGAAAGGTCCTGCTGCGCCAGCAACGGGCGGACCTTGCGCAACCACGGTCCGTGCACGCTTCCCGTCGTACTGTTGCTCAGCGCCCGGATACTCGTCACGGTCTCCCAGACCGGCGAGAACGCGAACCTGATCCGGCTCAGATCGTCAGGGCTGAGCCGCAGGGTGATCACAGGACCACTCTAATCCGGGGGTGACGGCCGGGTCGAAGGATTAGTCCACGGCCTAATGTTCGACAGGCTGGGTCTGGGGCCTGAAGGTAGTGACATGAACGACGCTCCACGCCTGCCACGCGCCTTCTGGGCTCTTTGGGTCTGCCAGCTGGTCAACCGGCTCGGCAGCTTCGTCCAACCCTTTCTGGTCCTCTACCTGACCCAGGACCGTCACCTCTCAGCCGGTACTGCGGGTGCGGTGGCCGCCGCGGTCGGCGCCGGGTCGGTAGTGTCGCAGCTTGTCGGCGGCTGGCTCTCCGACCGGTTCGGCCGTCGCCGCACGATGCTGATCGGTTTCTTCGGTACTGCAGCCGCGCTGATCCTGCTGGGTTCGGCGCGCTCGATGTGGATGATCTGGGCGGCGGCGTTCGTGGTCGGCCTGATGGGTGACCTGTTCCGGCCGGCGGTCCAGGCGACGGTGGCCGACCTGCTCCAGCCGCGGGAGCGCGTGCGTGCGTACGGGCTGCTGTTCTGGGCGATCAACCTCGGCTTCTCGGTCTCCACGGTCAGCGCCGGCGTACTGGCGAGCATCGGCTACAACTGGCTGTTCTGGATCAACGCCAGTACGTCGGTCGTCGCGGCGCTGGTGATCTGGCGGATGGTGCCCGAGACCCGGCCGGTACTCGACGACGGACCACGGCGGCCGCTGCTGCCGGTCGCATTGCGGGACTCCACCTTCCTGTTCATGATCCTGCTCCAGATCGGCTATGCGACGATCTACTTCCAGGGCTACTCGACGTTGCCGCTGGCAATGGCCGGCGACGGACTGCCGTCGTCGACCTATGGCTTGGTGATCGCCCTGAACGGTGTGGTGATCGTGCTGCTGCAGCCGTTCGTCAGCCGACG
The DNA here is from genome assembly GCF_050943845.1 of Kribbella sp. CA-294648. Classification (NCBI taxonomy): domain Bacteria; kingdom Bacillati; phylum Actinomycetota; class Actinomycetes; order Propionibacteriales; family Kribbellaceae; genus Kribbella; species Kribbella sp. CA-294648. Next base: position 5,405,627 of record NZ_CP191981.1, on the reverse strand, counting down.
GCTGTCGGCGCTCGACAGGCCGAAGCTGCTGGCCGGCTCGATGCTGATCGTCGGATTGGGCTTCGGCCTGGGCGCTGTTGTGGACAGTTGGTGGGGTTACGGGCTGTCCGTTGTGGTCTGGACAATTGGGGAGATCGGATTCGCGGCGGTGATCGGCGCGGTCTTCGCCGACCTCGCACCCATCGACCTCCGGGGCGGCTACATGGGCCTGGCCGGAAGCATGTCCTTCGGCCTCGGCAGCGTCATCGGACCGCTGCTCGGCACCAATGCGCTCCAGCACCTCGGCGGCGCGACCGTCTGGATCGCCTGCGCCGGCCTGGGCTGCGTCCTCTTCGTCGGCCAACTGGCCCTGGCCCCAGCCCTCCACGCCCGAGCCAAAGCCAACGCGTTGCTCGAAGACGCAGTACCAGCCAACTCCTGAGCCGTTGGGGGCGCATCGTCATGGTCAGTCGCGGGTTTTCATGAAGGCGGCCGCGGCCGCCGCGGCGGCGATCAGGGCCAGGGATGCCCAGAACGCGCTCCCTGCCGCCGCGTCCGGTGGGATTGTGCTGAGGCGGTGGAGGAGGACCGTTGCGAGCAGCGCGACGCCGACGGCACCGCCGAGCTGCTGGACGGCGTTGAGCAGACCTGCCGCCGAGCCGGCTTCGACCGGCCGCACGCGATGCAGCGCGGCGGTGAAGACGGGCGTGGTGAACAGGCCGGCTCCCAGCCCGGTGATCGCGAGCGCGGCCGACAGTGGCCAGCCGATCATGCTGGCGTGGTAGGCACCGATCGCCGTCAGCAGCCCAGTACCGAATAGCGGCTGGACCGGAGTACACCGAGGTGCAGGCCCACCTGAAGGTGCAGGACGACGACCGGCATCGCGCCGGTCAGTACTGCGAAGAAGAGAGCCGAGGTGAGCAGAGCGGCGGCGAACCCGCGATTCTCGACCAGGCTGAACTCGACGAGCGGAGTCTTGCTTTTGCGGTGGCGCCGGCGTAGCTGAGCCAGCCATCCGGCGGCAACGAGGATACCGACGGGCAGCGAGATCCACCGGCTGCCCTGGATCAACGGGTAGACGATCAGAACGGTGGCGACCACGACGAGAGCGCTCCCGGCCAGATCAGGGCGCAGTCGGGCGCTGGAGCGGCCTTCGAACAGCAACGGGGTGGCGATCAGGACCGCCAGCCCGAGGGGAAGGTTGACGGCGAAGACCGCCTGCCACGAACTGCCGAACAGGTCCGCGTGGCTCAGCAAACCTCCGAGCAACGGCCCACTGAGCAACGACTGCAGCAGCAGCGCCCGCAACCCGCCGGCGAACATCGAGGCGTCCCGGCCAGTCCCATCACCGGGCCCGGCCACTCCGCACACGGCGCAGGACGTGGCCCGGGCACTGGCCCGACGGACGACACGTCCTGGGTGAGGCTGGCGTCAGGGTACGGAGATCTTCGCGGTCATCCACACCACACCCGGCGACGGCAACTCGCTGCTTCTCGACGACATTCCTCGCACCGCCGGCATCACCGCTGTCTCCGCGCACTACCTTCTCCACCTGTATCGCGGTGATCCGACAGCTTGGCGCGCTCACACGAAGGCACTGACCGTGGGGCAGCAACAAGCGCTCGTGGGTGATGCGCGATCGTTGGGTGCCGCCGGAGTCAGCTGAGGACGAGCACTTGCTCGCAGTACTGGGCCGCGATGGGCGGGCGAGTCTCGCCGAGCTGGCCGACGCGACGGGTTGGTCGGCCGCGACAGTGGCCCGCCGGTTGAGTGAGCTGCAGGCGAGTGGTGCGATCTACTTCGACGTCGATCTGGATCCGACCCTCTTCGGGGCGACGACCGGCCACCGGCCCACCTCGACAAAGTCGGTACTGCGCTCGCCCAGCACGACGAACTCGCTTTCGTAGCAGCCACCACAGGCCGAACCAACCTGGTGGCGCAAGCCCTCAGCTCCGACCTCGACACCCTGCACCACCACCTCCCCCACCGCTTGGCCGCCTTCCCCGAAATCAACTCCCTGGAGAGCGCCCCCGTACTCCGAACCATCAAGTCCGCCGCACCGTTAGTGCTTCGAACGCCCAGCACGGGGCAGACCCGCCGGTTCGTAGGGATGACGGCATTCGTCGCCCGACCCGAGCATGTCGCGGGCTGCGTAGGGCCGGTGGCTGTACATCGCCCCAGCTTGCCCCGCAGATGCACCTCCAAGCGGTCACCCTCCGGGATCGCGATCCCCAGCCACCGGCCGGGTCGGCCCCTCATCGCCTTACAGGCAAGGGATTGCGCGTCTCGTGATTTGCACCGGCCGGTCACTGAGTGTTAATATCGAACACATGTGGCTCTCCTCGGGCTTCTGTGGGTTCGCCGGTGACTGAGGAGGGTTTCTTGTTGTGTGGTGGGGTTTCGCGGTGTGTTGGGGCGTGAAATGAGCGACGCGCACGTGTTCGCCCTTTAGGTTCGGGAGTTGCTGAGACAACCGAACGAAAGGGCGACGCACGTGCGCGTCACGACAGTATTTAACAGGGTTCTGGGGCTGGATGACACCTCGGTGGCCGGTGTCGTGTTTGCCGGCGGTGAGGCGGTTGTGACTGTGCGCCGCCTGGCCAAGGTGCATCGGTGCCCTTGTGGTTGCCGGGTTCCGGGGCGTTATGACCGGTCGGTTCGCCGGTGGCGTCATGTCGATGCCTGTGGTTTGAAGGTCTGGCTGGAGGCTGAGGTCGCGCGGATCTGGTGTCCTGATTGTGAGCGGGTCCGGACCGAGGATGTGCCGTGGGCGCGGCCAGGGGCGAGGCATTCACGGGCTTTCGAGGACACCGTGGCGTGGTTGGCGGCCCGGATGGACAAGACCAGCCTGGCGCAGCTGATGCGCTGCTCGTGGGAAGCAGTCGACCGGATCGTGGGCCGGGTCGTGGTCGAGCGTCTCGACGACAGCCGGCTGAACAATCTGGTCCGGATCGGCGTCGACGAGATCTCTTATCTACGGGGACATCGCTACCTGACCGTGGTCGTCGACCACGACTCCGGGCGCGTGGTGTGGGTCGGCAAAGGGCACGGCGTGGAGACGATTGCGGCGTTCTACCGGGAGCTGGGGTTCCTGCGCCGTAAGAAGCTGCGAGCGGTCACCATGGATGCCAGCGGAACCTACATTTCGGTGACCCGGGCGATGGCGCCGCAGGCGGTGATCTGTATTGATCCGTTCCACGTCATCAAGTGGGCCAATGAAGCGCTCGATTCAGCTTTCCGTAACAGCGCGATCCCCACCTTGAGAGCCGAGATGAAACAGGCCCGGAGCAACGCTGCCTGGCGCAAAGCACGGTTCGCGTTGCGAGCCGGACGGGAGAAGCTCCGGACCGAACACCTCAAGATTCTCAAGGTCATCCGGGCTGAGCGCACCGAACTCCACAAGGTCTACCTGCTCAAAGAAGAACTCCGCGACCTGTTCCAGATCATCGATCCCAGCCAGGCCTCGAGCTACCTCCACAGCTGGGTCCAACGAGCCACCGGCAGCGGCAGTGCTGCGTTCAGAACCCTGGCCCACAAAATCATCCGGCACGCCGACGGCATCATCGCTGCAGTCGAACTCGGCTTGTCGAACTCCCGCAGCGAAGGCGTCAACACCAAAATCCGGGTCATCCAGCGCCGCGGTTACGGACATCCGAAAGCACAATCACTGGCCACGATGATCTACCTGTGCTGCAGCGGAATCCAGCTTTCCTTACCCACACAAAGGTGAGGAGAGCCACACATGTTCGCATCCGATGTCAGTGAGTACACGGCCCGGGAGACGCTGTCCGCGGCCGACGAACTGACCGTGCTGCGCGACCGCCTCGACGTCCAGCTGCTACGCCTCGGCCAGCACTTCGCCGACCTCCACCCCGCACCCGCCACCGTGTCCGACCACGAACTCGTCCCCGGCGGCGAACAAACCCGCGTCTACGGCGGCGCCGGCTGCCCCGCCGTCGCCGAGTTCGCCGTCGCCGAATTCGGTGCGGTCACCGGCCGCTCCACCCACGCGGCCGCCCGCTACATCGGCCAGGCCCTCGCGCTGCGCCACCGCCTGCCCAGACTCTGGGCCCAGGTCGAGTCCGGCCACGCCACCCCCTGGAAGGCCTGCAACGTCGCCCAAGCCTGCCGCGAACTGTCCGAACAAGCCGCCGGAATCGTCGACCGGCGAGTCGCCGCCATCGTCAACACCCTCAGCCCACTGCGCCTGCACAACATCGTCAAAGCCGCCATCTGGGAAGCAGACCCGATCGCCGCCCGCGCGCAAGCAGAACAACGAGCCCGCGAACGAGGCGTCTGGACCGGCCGCACCGACGGACTCGGCACCACCACGCTGTTCGTCAAAGCCGCCACCGGCGACATCATCCGCTTCCAGGCCACCCTCGACCAGCTCGCCGACGCCCTCGCCGCCCTCGGCGACACCTCACCCCTCAACGACCGCCGAGCCCGCGCCATCGGCCTCATCGCCGACCCCGCCCTAACCACCGACCTCCTCCAAGTAGCCCACCACCTCACCACCCCACCCAACCCTGCCCCACCCAATCCCGCCCCATCCAACTCCGCTCCCGCCCACCCGCCCGAGCCCGAACCCGCACCCACCGCACCTGCTCCCGCACGCGAGCCTGCCGTGCCTGCACCCACGCCCGAACCCTCGCCCGCAGGCAAGCCTGCCGCGTCCGCACCCGCCACACCCGCACCCGCCACACCCGCCGCGCTCGCACCCGCACCCGCCGCGTCTGCTCCTGCGCCCGCTCCCGCACCCCAGCCTGCCGCGTCCGCCCCCGCGCCTGCACGCGAGCCTGCCGCGCCTGCGCCCGCTCCCGCACGCGAGCCTGCCGTGCCTGCAGCCGCGCTCGCTCTTGAACCGCAGCCCGCCACCGAGACCGGTGCTCCCGCGAGCGCCGAGCCGGCGACACCCGCCGAGTCCGGTGACCGTGCGCCACAGGAACCGCGACCGGGACCTCAATCTGTGCGATGGCCCTGGGACGAGGCACCCGACGCCGACGAGCCCGAGGCGGACCAGGAGCCAGTGCCGGAGTCCAGCCAGCCCGAGGCGGGCGACGAAGGCACGTCCAGGCTCGAGCCGGAGGAGCTTCGGCGGCTGATCGCCAAACTAGCCGCCACCCAGCAGCCCACCAGCCATAAACCCAGCCGCAGGCAGCGCGGTGGCACGATGCTCTACGTCCACCTCACCGACGAAACCCTCCGCACCGGCGAAGGCATCGCCCGCATCGAGGGACACGGACCCCTGCTCATCACCCGGCTGGAAGAACTCACCGGCCACAACCACATCACCGTCCGCCCCGTCATCGACCTCAACGACAAACTCAGCGTCGACGCCTACGAAATCCCCCAGCGAATCCGCGAACACCTCAAACTCAAATACCCCACAGAACAGTTCGTCTACGGCACCGCCGACACCAGCCGCACCCCCGACCTCGACCACATCCAACCCTTCACACCCCACGGCCCACCCGGCCAAACCAACACCGACAACCTCATCCCGCTCCGGCGCTTCAGCCACCGGGCCAAAACCCACGGCGGCTGGCAGGTCCACCGCCTCAACGACCACACCCTCGAATGGACCACCCGCAACGGCTTCAAATTCATCGTCGACCACCACGGAACCCGCCCAGCCGACCGCCCATGAAACCGACCAGCAACCTCGGCAACCCCGACCAGCCGAGGCCCCGATGCCACCGGCAACTGCAACGACAGTGGCAGTGACAGTGGCAGCTGCAGTGACAGTGGCGTGGCCAGCAACCGCCGCGGCAGCGCGCGGGGGCGGCAGCGCGCGGGGGCGAGCCACCCGGGTGTGCAGGATCCGGACCTGCCCGTACTCCGTCCAACGTCACGGCACGAGCCATGTCAGACAGAGCCGGCGTAACACCGCTGTGGGCAGCGACGGCGGCGATGGGGCAGCGATCACTAGTTCCGACGCATATGCCGCGGATCGTGCCGTCGAACAGCCGCACGGTGCGGCCGACCAGTCAGCGCTGTCCCGCCCGCCACCGCGGCATGCAGGAACGGCAGGCAGAGGCGCGAAGGCCAACACCATCGCCTCCCCCCACCTAGCCTGGCCGGCCAACACCTCAATCACACGTCGCGGCCCGCAAGAGCACCAAGAGCCGGGCGGGTGGAGGCAGCCAACGCGGCCCGCGACGTACCAGCGAGCAGGCAAAGCCGGGGACAACCCCACCGCATGCCACTCACCGCGCTGGGCCAGCTACCAGCGCGGTCTCATTCGGGGCGACACAGGAGCGCCCAGTACCGGGCGGCTGGGAGCGGCCGATGCGCACGCGAAGTAGGAGCAGGCAGGCCGCGCGGGTGGGTAGGTGCAAGACGCCGGCACCAAGTCGGCCGCGCGGGTACAGGTCGCCTGCGGCGTTGCCCCCCCGCGAGGGCCGGGCGGGTGCGACGCTCCAGCCCGGGAAGCTTGCAGCGGTCGGTGCGGCCGCAAACACCTGGTCGAATGGCTGGCGTTGGTGGGTGCGAGACGCCGGCACGAAAGCAGCGGCGCGAGTACAGGCTGCCTGCGCGTTGTACCCCGACAGGTTCGGGCGGGTGCGACGCTCGAGCCCCGGAGGTGTGTGCTGGGGTGGCTGCAAACTCCTGTTCGGAAGGCTGGCGCCGGTCGGAGCGAGACGTCAGCACGAAGGCGACTTCAGCGACGTCGACGCCAGCTACAGGATCGGGCTGATCATCACCAGGACGACCGGCGACGCGGGTACAGGTCGCCTGGGCATTGCGCCCGGAGGGGCTCGTGCGGGGTGCGACGCTCCAGCCCGGGAGGTGTGCAGGGGGTGGGTGCAAACTCCTGCCCGGGAGGTGGGCGCCGGTGGGAGCGAGACGTCAGCACGAGAGCGGCGACTCGGGTGCAGGTTGCCTGCGCGTTGCGCCCCGAGAGGTTCGGGCGGGTGCGATGCCTGAGGCCGAGAGGTGTGAAGGGGGGAGTGCGAACTCCTGCCCGGAAGGGGGCGCCGGTGGGAGCGAGACGTCGGCTCGAACGTGGCGACACGGGTGCGGGTCGCTTGCGCGTTGCACTCCGAGCGGTTCGGGTGGGTGCGACGCCCCGGCCCGCGAGGTGTGCAGGGGTGGTGCGAGACGCCAGCACGAACACGTCGACGTGGGTTTCGTAGGGTGGCGGTATGAGTGAGCGGAGCGTTGAGGTTGTGGTGTTCGATATTGGCGGTGTGCTGCTGGACTGGAGCCCTGATTACTTGTATCGGGAGTTGATTCCGGACGCTGCGCAGCGTGAGCACTTTCTGACCGCGGTCGCGACGCACGAGTGGAACCAGCAGCAGGATGCCGGGCGGACCTGGGCCGAGGCGGTTGCTGAGTTGACTGCGTTGCACCCGGAGCATGCCGAGTGGATCGAGGCGTATGACACCGGCTGGCTCAAGATGGTCAATGGGCTGATCGAGGGGACTGCCGAGATCATCACGGAGCTCCGGGAACAGGGCGTACCGACGTACGCGCTGACGAACTTCTCGGCGGAGAAGTGGGAGATCGCGAAGGAGTCGTTCCCGATCTTGGCTGGGTTCACTGGTGAGGTGGTGTCCGGGACCGAGCGGACGGTCAAGCCGGGCGAGAAGATCTATCGCATCCTGCTGGAACGCTACGACCTCGACCCGACCGCGGCCTTCTACACCGACGACAAGGAAGCCAACGTCGTCGCCGCCCGCGCGGTAGGCATGCAGGCCGAGGTCTTCACCGATGCCCCCACCCTCCACACCCACCTGAAAGCCCGGGGCCTCCCGCTCTAAACGCCCGAACCCCTCAACGGCGTCAGTTGGTGGTGACGGCGAGGGCTTCGGTGTATTTGCGGCTCGCCCCGAGGTGGGCTACTTCGACGATGAGGGTGCCGTCCTGGCAGGTGGGTGGGGTGAGGGCGGCGTCCGGGGGAGTGGCGTAGATGCGTTGTGGGCGGGCGATGCCAGGTTGCCAGCGGTGGAGCTGGAAGCGTTCCACGCCCTCGGTCACCAACCGCACCTCCCAGTGGATCCAGTTGCCGCACGGCACGATCGTGTCGGTGACGATCGGGCCGAGTGAGCGCGCCGGGCCGCCGGCCGTTTCGCGGACGTAGGCATTGCTTTGGTACTGGTCGGGATCCGTCGGCCCGACCTCCGACCAGACGGTTGCCCCACGCAACGATGCGCCACTCCACTGGAGACAGTTCTTGGTCGCCGCGACCGGCCGGACCGCGCCACCGTCCAGCCCGACAGTCAGCAGCCGCTTGCACCGGCGCGAGGTCTCCGGCGCGGTGATCTCGCTGAAGGTCACCGAGTCGCCCGAGACGACCGGATCCGCGACGTACCCCGGATCGGCCACGCAGCTGACCGTGCGCGACTTCAGCGTCGCCAGTTCGGCGATCACCAGGCATGACCGCCGCTTGGCATCGATACTGCTGTAGGCGAACGTCCCGCCGGCCGCCCCGATCTCCGGCTCGGAGATCCGGGGGAGCGTTCGCTGAGTCGCCAGGTCGACGGCCTTGCCGGTGGTCAGGTCATATCGGTACGCGCGGATCTCCGGACTCGGCCCGCTGTCGCGGATGTCTTCGATCAGCGCCCAGCGGTCGTCGATCACCACCGGCGACTGCGCGATGAACCCGGCCGGCGGGACGTGCTTCACGACGACCCGCTTGCTCGACCGATCCGTCACCGTCGTGGTGCCCGCCTCGTCGCTGCTGCGAGTGACGAGGTACTTCCGCTGCTGAGTCACGACGTGCTGCCCGTCGACCGGTTGCTGCAGGATCTTGGTCCAGGTCGGCGGACCAGCGGGGGCGGGCGGCACCCTCGGGCTCGGCGACGTCGGCGTACCGTCCGGCGTGGACGGTGTGGCCGAGGTAGACGGAGTCGGGCTGCCCGGGCTCGGAGTACCGGACGCTGTACTCCGAGGCGGCGCGCTCTCCGGGGAGTCGCCGGACGAGCAGGCGCTGGCGAGCAAGGCGAAGCCGGCGACGGCTGCCACCGGAACCAGAAGCTGTGAACGCATTCGCCTACAAACCGATGTTCTTGAACGAGTTGGCCAGGGTGGCGTTGAACAACGCCGAGGCCGGGATGTTCTTCGGCCCGTGGGTGACGTTGCCGCGGCTGTTGAAGCGCCGCTCGTTGAACACCTCGAAGATGGCGATCGTGCCCTTCTGCATGTCGTACCCACGGCCGACCTGGAAGTGCCCGCTGTGGTTGAACGCGAGGTACGGGAAGTACCGCTTCAGCAGCTGCGGGTGCTCGATGATCGGTGCCGGCTTGCCGTCGCCGAGGTGGCTGCGGTGCACGGCCAGGAACTTCTGGGTGTTCCAGTGGCCGACGCTCTGGACGATGTAGCTGCCGGCGGCGAGATCCCAGTTCGTCTTCAGGTTGGTCTGCTTGACCATCGCGGTGATCGCCGTGCCGGACGATGTCGTGCCGAGGTCCTTGGCCCAGGACGCCTGGGTGTCCTTCTGCCTGTCGTCCGCCCAGTCGATCGACTGGAACGTCGCCGGACCGCACCAGTACCCCTTCTCCTGCGAGGTCTGGAAGCCCTTCATGATGTACGACGAGGTCGGCAGCTTCACCACCGGCGCGGAGGCCGACGGCTTCGGCACACCCGGCGAGGCAGGCGTGCTCCTCTCCGGCGTACTCGGCGTCACGGTCGGCGTCGGCGTCGGCGTGGGTGGCGCGGCGGTCGGAGCGGGCGTTGCCGACGACTGCTCCGGCGTCGCCTGCTCCGAAGGGCCAGCGGGTACTTCGAGTTCGCGCAGCGCGCGGGCCTTGTCGCGACCTTCCCAGGCCGCCTGCATCTCGTTGAGCTCCGCGTTGAGCCGCCGGCCGTCCGGCAGCGAAGACCGCTCGGTGACGAACCCGGCCGGCGTCAGCGCCCCGGTCGCACTGTCCTGCTCGGCGTCCGCGTCCCCACCGTCGGCATCAGCCGTGGCGCCGGTCTCGGGCTTGGACGTCAGCTCACCGAGTTCCGCACCGCTGGGCAGCTCGTCGACGAAGCCCAGCCCGAGGCAGTAGTTCTCCGTCTCGAGCTTGAAGCACCGCATCACCTGCTTGCTCTGGTCCGCGAGAGTGGTTGCCCGCAGCATCGACGCGTGCGGCGCCGTCCGGATCACTTGCTGCGCCAGCTCGGACCATGACTTGGCCACCGGCGCGATCGTGGGGTCCGGATCGGCTGAGGCGGCCGGGGCGGTGGGCGGTAACCCGGCCGGTCCCGAGGGCTCCTGAGGTACGCGGGCCGCGGCCAGTGGGGCCTGGGCGAGCAGGGCACCGAGCAGGATCAGGCCGGCTGCCCCCCGTGTCGCTGTGGGCATTGTGGTCTCCCGTTGGGCGTGTGACGGTAGTGACTGTTGGTACGCCTGAGACCACAGTACGTGCTTGTGGCAACAATGTGGAGTGGGGCCGTTGCTGTGCGCTATCCCAGGCGGCCTGCGAGCCGGGCAAGCCCCGACCACTAGACTTGCCAGGTCCCCCTTCGGTGAGTGCTGTGGAGTTTGCGTGTCGGTCCAACCCATCCGCCTGTTCGGCGACCCTGTCCTGATCACCAAGGCCGACCCCGTCGTCGACTTCGACGCCGAGTTGCGGCGGCTGGTGGCGGACCTCACCGACACCATGCAGGCCGCGCCCGGTTCGGGTCTGGCCGCGCCGCAGATCGGAGTCGGCCTGCGCGTCTTCACGTACTTCGTCGAGGGCGAGCTCGGCCACCTGGTCAACCCCGAGCTGGAGCTGTCGCCGGAGGAACAGTTCGGCCCCGAGGGCTGCCTGTCGATCCCCGGCCTGACCTTCGACTGCCGGCGTGCGCTGAACGTGATCGCCAAGGGCTTCAACATGTACGGCGACCCGGTGGTGATCGAGGGTTCGGACCTGCTCGCCCGCTGCATCCAGCACGAGACCGACCACCTGGACGGCGTGCTGTTCGTCGACCGGCTGGACACCGTGACCCGCAAGGCCGCGATGAAGGCGATCCGCGAAGCCGAGTGGTCCGGGCTGTCCGGACCGCCGCAGGTCAAGGTCTCACCGCACCCGATGAACGGATTCGGACTGTGAGAGTCGTTTTCGCCGGCACCCCCGAGGTAGCCGTCACCGCGCTCCGCGCGATCGTTGCCAGCGGCCATGAGTTGGTTGCCGTCGTCACCCGTCCGGACGCACCGGCGGGCCGCGGCCGCAAACTGGTCGCCTCGCCGGTCGCGCAGTACGCCGAGGAGCTCGGTGTCGAGGTGCTCAAACCGGTGAAGCCGAGCGATCCCGAGTTCCTCGCGCGACTGACCGAGATCGCGCCGGACTGCTGTCCCGTCGTCGCGTACGGCGGGCTCCTGCCGCAGGCCGCGCTGGACATCCCGCCGCACGGCTGGATCAACCTGCACTTCTCCGTACTGCCCGCTTGGCGTGGTGCCGCGCCGGTGCAGCACTCGATCATCTCCGGTGACGACGTGACCGGTGCCAGCACGTTCCGCATCGTCAAGGCACTCGACGCGGGTCCCGTGTACGGCGTACTGACGGAGCGGATCGGCCCGAAGGACACGGCTGGTGACCTGCTCACCAGGCTGTCCGAGTCCGGCGCCAAGCTGCTCGTCGACACGCTCGACGGCATCGAGGCCGGCGTACTCGAAGCTCGTGAGCAGCCGGCTGACGGGGTCACGCTCGCTCCGAAGATCAACGTCGAGGATGCCGAGCTTGACCTCACTGCTCCGGCGCAGCGCGTCGACCGGCTGGTTCGTGGCTGCAACCCGGCCCCCGGCGCCTGGACGACGTTTCGCGGCGAGCGGCTGAAGGTGCTCGCCGTCGAGCTGACCGAGGAAGAGGACCTGAAGCCCGGCGAACTGCGCACCACCAAGTCGAGCGTCGAGGTCGGTACCGGCAGCAAGACGCTGAAGCTCGTCACCGTCCAGCCGCAGGGCAAGAAGCCGATGGCCGCCGCCGACTGGGCCCGCGGCGTCCGGATCACATCCGACGACCAGCTCGGCCCGGCAGAGTGAGCGACCGTACGCCGCGGAACCGGGCGCCGCAGCGGCGTCCCGACAAGGTTCGCCAGGTCGCCTACCAGGTGATCCGGCAGGTCTCGTCGCAGGACGGCTACGCCAACCTGGCGCTCAACAAGGCGCTGCGTGACCAGCGGTTGAGCGGTCGCGATGCCGCGTTCTGCACGGAGCTCGTGCACGGCACGCTGCGCTGGCAGGGCACGTACGACGCGATTCTCGCCGGCAGCGTGTCCCGCCCACTGGCCGAGCTGGACCCGGAGCTGCTCGACCTGCTCCGCCTCGGGGCGCACCAGCTGCTCCGGATGCGCGTCGACTCCTACGCCGCCGTCAACGAGATGGTCACCCTGACCCGCGCCGAGGTCGGCCAGAGCCGCAGCGGCCTGGTCAACGCCGTACTGCGCAAGGTCAGCCAGCGCACCCTCGACCAGTGGATCGCGGCAATCGCGCCGCACTCCGACGACGACCTCTTCGGCTTCCTCTCGATCGCGAAGGCTCATCCCCGCTGGATCGTCGAGGCGTTCGCGGACGCGCTCCACACCGACGGCTATGAGCTCGACGACCTCCTGGACGCCGACAACGAGCCGCCGCGAGTCACCCTGGTGGCACGGCCCGGCCTGGCCGAGGTGGACGACCTGGTCGAGGCGGGAGCCACCAGGGCGCGCTACTCGCCGTACGCGGCTGTGCTGCAGGGTGGTGGCGACCCTGGTCGCATCTCGGCCGTCTCGTCCGGGCGTGCCGGAGTACAGGACGAGGGGTCGCAGCTGGTCGCCACTGCGCTCGCTAACGCGCCGCTGGAAGGTCCAGACGCGCAGTGGCTCGACCTGTGTGCAGGGCCCGGCGGCAAGTCCGCGTTGCTCGCAGCGATCGGTAGTCAGCGGGATGCATTGCTGACAGCGGTAGAACCGCTGCCGCACCGGGCCGAGCTGGTCCGGGCGAACCTGCGCGCAGTACCGGGAGATCACCGCGTGCTGGTCGGCGACGGCACCAAGCCGACGTGGCCGGAGGGATCCTACGACCGGGTGCTGGCAGATGTGCCCTGCAGCGGTCTGGGAGCGTTGCGGCGACGCCCGGAGGCGCGCTGGCGTCGTACTGCGGAGGACGTGGCCGAGTTGCGGCCACTGCAGGAGCGTCTGCTCGACTCAGCGATCACCTCTGTCCGCAAGGGCGGTGTGGTGGCCTACGTGACGTGTACTCCGCATCCGATGGAGACTCGCGCGGTGGTGGACGCAGTACTGGCTCAGCGCTCGGATGCGGTGCTGGAGGATGCCCGCGAGCTCCTGCCCGGCGTACCGTCGCTGGGTGAAGGGCCGGACGTCCAGCTGTGGCCGCATGTGCATGGCACGGACGCGATGTACCTGGCTCTGATCAGACGCCACTAGGTGGACCACCTGTCCGGTGTGTGAAGCCGAACGGTCATGATAGGGGCGTGACGACCACGGAAATTCGTCCTGCCCGGAGCGCGCAGCAGCACCACCTCATCGGGCTCACCGCCGCCTTCGGCATCGGCATGCTGTTCGCGATCCAGTCCCGGCTGAACGGGCAGCTCGGCCGTGAGTTGGACGACGGCGTCGCGGCCGCCCTCATCTCGTTCGGCAGCGGGCTGGTGGTGTTGCTGATCGGCTGTGCGGTGATCCCGCCGATCCGTCGGTCGGTCGGCAGGGTCTGGCGGACGATCAAGACACCGTCGGACGGGAATGGACTGCTCAGGTGGTGGCAGTGCATCGGCGGCCTGGCCGGCGCGTTCCTGGTCGCTGTCCAGTCGGTCACGGTGTCAGTGATCGGTGTTGCCGTGTTCATCGTCGCGGTGGTGGCCGGGCAGGCGGTCAGCAGCTTGGTGGTGGACCGGGTGGGATTCGGACCGGCCGGACCTCAGCCCTACACGCCGCTGCGGATCGTGGGCGCGGTGGTGGCCATAGTGGCCGTTGTACTGGCTGTGTCAGATCGTTTAGACCACCCGTCCGGCCTGCTGCTCGCAATTCTCCCAGCACTCGGAGGTGTCTTCACTGCGGTGCAACAGGCCGTCAACGGCCGAGTCGCCCGTACTGCGGCGCTGGACGCGTCGGGAGCCATCGCTGCCGGCGTCATCAACTTCCTGGTCGGCTTCGTCGCGCTGCTGGTCGTCTTCGGGGTCGATCTGATCGTGCGTGGCGCTCCCAACAGCTTGCCGTCCGAACCGTGGCTCTACCTGGGCGGCCTGTGCGGCGTCGTGTTCATCAGCGCGGCCGCCGCCGTCGTCCGGGTGGTCGGGGTCTTCCTGCTAGGCCTTGGCACCATCGCCGGCCAGTTGATCGCCAGCCTGTTTCTCGATCTGTTCGTGCCGGCCTCCGACCAGCCCGTCACGTTCCCGGTCGTCGCGGGCACGCTGCTCACCCTGGTGGCCGTCGTGGTCGCCTCGATCCCCAACCTCCGCAGGTCCCGCGGCTAGCGGTGCCGCCGGGCGGAGCGTCCTGAGGACTCCCTGGGACACCGCGACCCCGAGCAGCACGATCACCGCGCCGACCGGCTGGTACCAGGTCAGCCGCTCCTGCAGGACGATGACGCCGGCCAGGATCGCGAAGATCGGCATGATGTAGGTGACCATCGAGCTCATGCTCGCGCCGACCAGCCGGATCATCCGCAGGTTCAGCACGAAGGCGATCCCACTGCCCAGCGCGCCGAGGGCGATGACGCTGCCGATCGCCTCGAGCGAGAGCGACCACGGCGCCGGCGGTGTCTGCCCGGACACGATCGGGGCGAAGATCGCGAGCTGAACGGTTGAGCAGAGCAACAAGGCCGCCGACAACGAGGTCCCGGACAGCTTGCTGCCGGCCAGGAACTTCTTCTGGAACGGGATGGCGATGCCGTACGACACCGCGGCCGCCATGCAGAACAGCTGGCCGACCAGGTCGGAACCGCCGTGCAACTGCCAGGCGCCGAGCACGACCATCATGCCGAGGAAGCCGATCAGCAGGCCGAGCACGCGTTGCAGGGTGAACTTCTCGGTCCGGAACGCCAGCACGGCGATGGGCAGCACGACCAGCGGGGTGATCCCGTTCCAGATGCCGGCCAGCAACGAGGGGATGCGCTGTTCGCCGTACCCGAACAAGGTCCAGGGCACGGCCGAGCCGATCGCGCCGGCAACGAAGCTGAAGGCCCAGATCCGGGGCGACCTCGGTAGCGACTCACGCTTGACCAGCAGGACGGCGAGCAGGACGAGCGTGCCCGCGATCACCCGGCCGAGCGCCAGGTACGCCGGGTGCAGCTCGCGCACGCCGATCGAGATGAACAGGAAGCTGCAGCCCCAGATCGCGCCGAGGGACAGCATCACCGGAAGCCAGGCACGCACCGGCGGCCTGTCAGGAGTCGCAAGGGTTCTCACTCCTGACATCCTGCAGCATGCCGCCGACAATTTCCTCTTTCTGCCCGCAATTGGGCAGCAGTGCGTGCTGTTGCCTGGTGCAACCGCAATTCGGTCGCCGGTGGGGCCTGCGCGGCGCCCGTGGTCTCGCGGCGGACGGTCGGCGAAGTACGGGCAACGCTGCAAGCGACCCGGCGCAATCTGCGGGTCGAGACACAGCGCGAGGCGGTAAATGCGCTGACTGATATTGGGGTGGGCGGGGCAGGATGGCGGCATGGGTTTTGACGTGGAAGCAGTTCGCAAGCAGTTCCCTGCGTTGAGTGAGGGAGCGGCGCATTTCGACGGGCCGGGTGGTTCGCAGACGCCGCAGGTGGTGGCCGATGCGGTCGCTACGACGATGGTGTCGGCACTCGCCAACCGCGGGCAGGTGACGGCCGCCGAGCGACGCGCGGACGGCATCGTGCTCGACGCTCGCCAGGCGATGGCCGACCTGCTGGGCACCGACCCGCGGGGCATCGTCTTCGGCCGGAGCATGACCCAGCTGACGTACGACTTCGCCCGCACGCTCGCCAAGGACTGGGGACCCGGCGATGAGGTGATCGTCACCCGGCTCGACCACGACGCCAACATCCGGCCCTGGGTGCAGGCGGCCGAGGCAGTCGGCGCGACGGTTCGCTGGCTGGAGTTCGACCCGGACACGTCCGAGCTCGACGACATCGCCCCACTGCTCTCGTCGCGAACCCGCCTGGTCGCCGTGACCGCGGCATCCAACCTGCTGGGTACCAAGCCGGATGTCGAAGCCATCGCGAAGCTCGTCCACGAGGCGAGCGCTTTGGTCTACGTCGACGGTGTGCACCTGACGCCGCACTCGCCGGTGGACGCGCGCTTCGCGGACTTCTACGTCTGCTCGCCGTACAAGTTCTTCGGACCGCACTGCGGTGTGCTTTCCGCCTCTCCGGAGCGGCTCGAGGGACTGCGGCCGGACAAGTTGCTTCCGGCAAGTGATGCGGTGCCGGAGCGGTTCGAGTTCGGAACGCTGCCGTACGAGTTGCTCGCCGGCACGACGGCCGCGGTCGACTTCCTGGCCGGGCTCGGGGGAGCGGGCGACAGTCGCAGGGAGCGGCTGCTGAGCTCTCTGGCGTTGCTGGAGGACTACGAGGACGGGTTGAGGTCGGAGCTGGAGACGAGGCTGGGCGAGATCGGGGGAGTCACGCTCTACGGTCACGCGAGGCGGCGTACGTCGACGGTGTTGTTCTCCGTCGACGGCTGGGACTCGAAGGCCGTCGCCGCCAAGCTGGCCGAGTCGGGTGTCAACGCTCCGGCGGGTTGCTTCTACGCACTCGAGGCGTCCCGGCATCTCGGCCTGGGCGACGCCGGCGCGGTCCGCGCGGGCATGGCGCCGTACACGAATCAGTCCGATATCGACCGCCTGGTCACCGCACTGGACCTATTAATCAATTCCATGGGGTAAGTCCGCTAAACTCCCCTCCGTGAGAGCACCCACTCAGGTCTTCTTCCAACTCAACCCCACAGACCCACTCCGTCCCGCCCACGGAACAGCCACGCACTGGACCGCCCCCGGCATGGAGATCCAGTGGACTCGCAGCAGTGAGGTTCTGATTACTGCGTCTGGCGAGGTCTCGCGGGTAGCTCTGCGATGGGACGAGCCCGTTCCTGCCGATGCGCTGGTTCTCGGCGACGCCTGGGAGCGGTCCTACGGTGATCTCCAGTGGCGTCACCTCCAACCCGACCGCCTCCTCCCGTGGTACTGGCTCGGCCACGACGAGAAGACCGGCGCAACCTTCGGCGCCGGCGTCGACGTCCACCCCGGCGCTTTCTGCTCCTGGACCGTCGACCAAACCGGCTTCACCCTCTGGCTCGACCTCCGCAACGGCGGTGGCCCGACCGACCTCAACGGCCGCGAACTGACAGCCGCCGTAGTACGGCAGTTCGAGGACGCCGGCACGCCCTGGCTCACCCTGCACTCCGCCATCGAGGCAATGAGCTCACAGCTCACCCTCAAGGACATCGGCCCAGTAGTCGGCGCCAACAACTGGTACTACGCCTACGGCGAAGGCTTCGACGAGAAAGCAGTGCTCCAAGACGCCGCGACCATCGTCGAGCTCGCCGACGGCCATCCGGTGAAGCCGTTCAGTGTCGTCGACGACGGCTGGAACCCCGGCGGCAACGGCTCCGGCGGCCCATGGGACAGCGGCATCCCAGGCCTCTTCGACGACCTGGCTCATACCGCCGCAGCCATCAAAGACATCGGCGCCCGCCCAGGCCTCTGGTTCCGCCCGCTCCTCTCCCGCGAACCCGGCCCCTGGGCCCGCCCCGGCCAGTACGACGGAACCGGCCGCGCCCTCGACCCGACGTACCCGGAAGTCCTCGACCTGATCCGGGCGGACCTGCACCGCTTCAAGGACTGGGGATTCGAGCTGGTCAAGCACGACTTCAGCACCTACGACCTCTTCGGCCGCTTCGGCCCGGCGATGGGCGCCCGCCTGACCGACGACGGCTGGCAGTTCCACGATCCCACCCGCACTACCGCCGAGATCATCCTCGACCTGTACCGCGAAATCCGCGCGGCCGCCGACGACCTCGTACTGATCGGCTGCAACACAGTCGGCCACCTCGCCGCCGGCCTGGTCGACGTCCAGCGCACAGGCGACGACACCTCCGGTCGCGACTGGGAGCGGACCCGCAAGATGGGCGTCAACTCGCTCGCCTTCCGCCTGCCGCAGCAGCACCGGTTCTTCACCCTCGACGCCGACTGCGTGCCCTGTACGCCGCAGACGCCGTGGGAGCTGAACCGGCAGTTCCTCGACCTGATCGCCAGATCCGACAGCGCGCTGTTCGTCTCCGTCGACCCCGCCGCACGGACGGCGCGGACGAATCGCGATCTTGGCCACGGTATACGGTTGGCGCTCAGTGGTGGCGACGCCGCGGACGGTGGGATCGAGCCGCTCGACTGGCTGGTGAACACGACGCCCGCCAGGTGGCGCGCCGGCACCAGCACGGTGGACTACACGTGGTCGCAGCCGTGGGGCGCGGACCCCGCAGCTGGCTGAAGATGGGGGAGTGGTGAGCAGCGACGGGCCGCCGGCAGTGGTACGCCGGGGTACGAATCTGGATCGTGTGGGCGGCTTCAACGACACGGTCGTGCTGGACGCGATCCGGCGCGCCGAACAACGCCTGAGCCGGGTCGAGATCGCGGCCGCCACCGGACTGTCCGGCCAGGCCATCTCCAACATCACCCGCCGGCTGCTCGACGCCGGCCTCGTCCGCGAAGCCGGCCGCCAAAAGGGCGCCGGTCTCGGCAAACCCCGCACCCTGCTCGAGCTGGAACCCACCGGCCAGTACGCCGTCGGCGTGCACCTCGACCCGGCGGTGGTCACGACGGTCGTACTCGACCTGACCGGACAGGTCGTGGTCCGGGACCGCGCCGAGACGCCCGCGTCGGACGATCCGGACGTGCTGATCGCGGGCATCGCCGCCACGGTCGAACGCGTCATCGCCGAAGCCGGCGCGCCACGGGAACGCGTGGTCGGCGTAGGCATCGCCGCGCCTGGACCGATCGACGTCGAGCGTGGTGTCGTCGTCGACCCGCCGAACCTTGCCGCCTGGCACCTGGTCCCACTTCGCGATGCCCTGCGGGCCCGCACCGGCCTCCCGGTCCTGCTGGACAAGGACGTCACCGCCGCGGCCTCGGCCGAGAAGTGGGCCGGCGGGCCGAACGGCCGCGGCAGCTTCGTCTTCTTCTACCTCGGTACCGGCGTCGGGGCCGGCCTGGTGATCGGCGACGAGGTGGTCCGCGGTTCGAGCAGCAACGTCGGCGAGATCGGCCACGTGATCGTCGACCCCGACGGTCCGGTCTGCTACTGCGGACGCCGCGGCTGCGTCGGCGAGACGAGCCAGCCGCGCTATCTGGTCCAGCAGGCCGTCCAGGCCGGAGTACTTGCCAAGGGCATCGATCTTGACGACCGGCACGCCGTCGATCTCGGGTTCGCCGAGCTGTGCGACCAGGCTGCCGCCGGGCCGGGCGTGGCGCGCGAACTGGTCGTCTCGCTGGTGGAACGGATCGTCAAGGTGGTCGAGGACATCGCGAACCTGCTCGACCTCGAGCGCGTCGTCTTCGGCGGCCCGCACTGGGACCAGCTCGCTCCGTTCTTCGACGACGCGGTCCGGGCAGCGCTGGTCGAGCGCTTCCTGGTCCGCTCGGTCCACCCCTTGGCCGTCACCGGTACTGCGCTCGGCGCAGACGTCGGCGCGGTCGGTGCGGCCAGCCTGGTGCTGGACCACACCTTCTCTCCCAACCCCTCAGTGCTCTTGCTCGGACCCGCAGAGAGCGCTCCACCTGCCGTCGTCGGGTCCACTGAAAGGTGATGTCTCCATGACCGGTATCGATCCCCAGGTTCTTGCCCGCGCCACCGAGGAGGTACGCCGGGCGACCGGTGACCAGGTGATCGCGGACATGTTCCACCGGTCGATGGCGGAGAACCTGCCCGCCGTCGCGGAACGGCTGCCGGACGGTACGACGTTCGTGCTGACCGGTGACATCCCGGCGATGTGGCTGCGTGACTCCGCTGCCCAGTTGCGGCCCTATCTGGTGCTGTGCGCCGACGACCCGGCACTACAGGACACGCTGATCGGCGTCCTGCACCGCCAGCTCGAGTACATCGCGATCGACCCGTACGCCAACGCCTTCAACCGCGAGCCGAACGGCGCCGGCCACACCGGCGACGAGACCGAGATGTCGCCGTGGGTGTGGGAGCGCAAGTACGAGATCGATTCGCTCTGCTACCCGATCGAGCTGGCCTACCGACTGTGGCGGATCACCGGTCGCACGGACGTGATCGACGACCGGTTCCGGGTCGCGGCCGAGGCGATCCTGGAGCTGTGGACGATCGAGCAGGATCACGAGACGAATTCGCAGTACCGGTTCCAGCGGCACGACGATCGGGAGAGTGACACCCTCGTCCGCGAAGGCCGGGGCCGGCTGACCCGGCCGACGGGCATGTCCTGGAGCGCTTTCCGGCCGAGCGACGACGCCACCGAGCTGGGCTTCAACGTGCCCGGCAACATGTTCGCCTCGGTGGTGCTCGGTTACCTGCAGGTGATCGCGACCGAGGTGCTCGGCGACACCGCGCTGGGTGACCGCGCCAAGGAGCTGAAGGCCCGCATCGACGAGGGCATCGCGGAGTACGGGACCGTCGACCACCCGACGTTCGGCCGGGTCTACGCCTACGAGGTGGATGGCTTGGGCGAGCAGTTGCTCCTCGACGACGCGAACATGCCGAGTCTGCTGTCCCTGCCGATGAGCGGCTTCGCCGCACCCGACGACCCGACGTACCGGGCGACCCGCTCGCTGCTGCTCAGCCCCGAGAACCCCTACTACTACAGCGGTACGCACGGAGCCGGGATCGGCAGCCCGCACACCCCGCCGGACCACATCTGGCCGATCGCACTGGCGGTCCAGGGCCTCACCAGTACGTCGGCGCAGGAGCGGCAGCAGCTCCTCGAACTGCTGCGCGACACCACCGGCGGTACCGGGCAGATGCACGAGTCGTTCCACGTCGACGACCCGACGGTGTTCACCCGCGAGTGGTTCTCCTGGGCCAACGCCATGTTCTGCGAGCTCTGCCTCAGCCACGCCGGCCGCACCCTCAGCTGACGTCGCGCCGCCGGGTGGTGACGACAGCCAGTACGACGAAGGCGACGGCGTAGCCGAGCATCGTCAGGAGCGCGCGATCCCCCGACACGGCATCCCGTACGCCGGGTGGCGCGTCGGCCGGGTTCATCCCGGTCACGCTGAACACCAGTGCGCCCGCGTTGGCACCCGGCATCGCGTCGGACAGGAACTCGAGATCGGGGAGCAAGCTGCTGACCACACCGGCCAGCAGCGCCTCGATCCCGAGGATCCAGACCACGCCCAACCCGATCGGGAGCGCAACGTTGCGGAAGGCAACGGCCAGGGCCGCGCCGGCCAGACACCACAGGGTGAGGACGAACCAGCCGCCGGCCAGTGCTTCCAGCACGGCGATCGGGCGCGGCCAGTCCATCGGCGCACCTTCGCCCGCGGCGATCGCGATGCTGCACAAGGCACAGGCGGCGAAGATGCCGAGCACCCAGACGGCCAGCATCGTGAGCAGTCCCAGCAACTGGCCGGCCAGCATCGTGCCCCGGCCGGGACGCTGGGTGAGGATCGTCTTCAGTGTTCCCCAGGTGTACTCGCCGCCGACCACGATCGCGCCGAGCACCAGCGCGAGCGCTCCGGCGAACACCGGGAAGCCACCGATCGTGTTGTCCAGCACGCGTTCCGGCAGGACGCCGCGCAGTACCTCGGAGCGGGGAATGCCGTTGGTCTGCGGATTGTCGTCGCCGGTCACATAGCCGATGTAGGGCAACAGGTAGCCGAAGATCAGGCTCAGCACCAGGCCGGCCCCGAACAGCACCCAGACGGCGGATCGTTTGCGGAGCTTGAGCAGCTCGGCGCGGTAGCTACCCAGCATTGGCCTTCTCCTTGCCAGTCTCGGTCGTGAGTTCGAAGAACACGTCCTCGAGGGCGCGTTCGGTGCTGTGCAGCTCGGAGACCGCGATGCCCGCCTCGACCAGGACGCGGTTCACCTCGGCGGCCCGGTCGGGGGCGACCTTCACCCGCAGCGTGTCGTCGTACAGGTGAACGGCGGCGGCGCCGAGGAAGCCGATCAGCAACGAGTGGGCGCGGTCCCGTGGGGTCGCGCGGACCACCAGCTCCTGCTCGGTCCGCAGTTCGTCGACGGTGTGCTCGGCGACCATCCGGCCCTGGCTGATGATGCCGACGCGGTCGCAGATCTGCTGCACCTCACCGAGCAGATGGCTGGACAGCAACACGGTCCGGCCGTCGGCGCCGAGCTCGCGGATGAGCCGCCGCATGTCCCGCATCCCCGCCGGATCGAGTCCGTTGGTGGGCTCGTCGAGGATGACCAGTTCGGGATCCTTGAGCAGGGCCGCGGCGACACCGAGCCGTTGCTTCATGCCCAGCGAGTACGTCGAGAAGCGGTCCTTGGCGCGATCGGCGAGATCCACCAGCGCGAGTACTTCGTGGACCCGGGTGCGCGGCACTTCGGCGTACTCGGCCAGCAGGCGGAGGTTGTCGAGACCGGACAGGTACGGGTAGAAGGCGGGCGACTCGATCATCGAGCCGGTGCGGGCCAGCACCTTGGCCTGGCCCGGGGCGCCACCGAGGACCCGGACCGAGCCGCTGGTCGGCGCGATCAGGCCGGTGAGGATGCGCAGGGTGGTGGTCTTGCCGGCGCCGTTCGGTCCGAGGAAGCCGTAGACCTCACCGGGCAGCACGGTCAGATCGACACCGTCGACAGCCAGGGTGTCGCCGTAGCGTTTGGTCAGGCCCGAGACCTCGACCAGCGGGGCAGTGGTTGCGTTCATGCCTCGACAGTGCCGGTTCGCACCCGTCCACCGCGTCGCCCGCGGGGAGTGACTCTGTCTACCGCGCCGGGAGTATCAGCCGAGCCAGCCGGGGCGGACGAGGCCGGTCTGGTAGGCGACGACGACGAGTTGGGCGCGGTCGCGGACGCCCAGCTTGATCATGGCGCGGCTGACGTGGGTCTTGGCGGTGGCCGGGCTCAGCACGAGACGTTCGGCGATCTCGTCGTTGGACAGCCCTTCGCCGACGAGCGCGACGATCTCCCGCTCGCGGTCGGTCAGGACATCGAGTTCCTTGCTCGCGTGCGGCTGGCGGCTCCGGGTGGCGAACTCGGCGACCAGGCGGCGGGTGACGCCAGGGGACAGCAGCGCGTCACCGCGCGCCACGACGCGGACGGCCTGCAGGAGTTCGACCGGCTCGGTGTCTTTGACCAGGAACCCGCTCGCGCCGACCCGGAGCGCCTCGAACACGTACTCGTCGAGATCGAAGGTCGTCAGGATCACCACGTGCACGTCACAGAGCGTTTCGTCGGCGCCGATCAACTTGGTCGCCTCGAGCCCGTCCATGCCGGGCATCCGGATGTCCATCAGTACGACGTCCGGCTTCTCCGCCCGTGCCAGCTCCAGCGCGGCGGCACCGTCGGCGACCTCGCCGATCACCGTGATGTCGTCCTCGGCGTTCAGCAGCGAACGGAATCCGGCACGCACCAGCGCCTGGTCGTCTGCGATCAAGACCCGAATCATGCGCCCACGCTATCGGTAGGGACGGTCAGGCGAGGCCGGCGTCGTGGGCGAGGAGGGCGATCTGGGTGCGGTTGCCGAGGCCGAGTTTGCCGAGGATGTGCGAGATGTGCGCTTTCACCGTCGCCACGCTCATGTGCAGCTCGGCCGCGATGTCCGCGTTCGCCTTGCCCTGCGCGACCGCGAGCACCACGTCGTACTCCCGCGGCGACAGCCGGGTGAGGGCGTCCCGGGCTCGCGTGTGGGCGTCGGCCTGGGTCGCCGCCTGGTCCATCAGCCGCCGGGTGATCGCGGGCGACAGGATCGGGTCACCCGCCGCGACCCGGCGTACCGCCTCGACGATCTGCGCCGGTGGGGTGTCCTTCAGCAGGAACCCGCTCGCTCCGGCCCGCAAGGCGTGCAGCACGTTCTCGTCGGTGTCGAACGTGGTCAGCACCACGACCTCCGGCGGATTCTTCCGGGCCCTGAGGCGCCGGGTCGCGACGATCCCGTCAACCCGCGGCATCCGCAGATCCATCAGCACCAGGTCGGGGAAGTGCGCGTCGATCGCCGCCGGCACCTCGTCACCGTCGGCGGCCTGGGCGACCACCGCGATACCGTTCGCGCCGTCCAGCATCATCTCCAGACTGGCCCGCACCAAGGCATCGTCGTCCACGACCAAGACCCGGATCGTCATGGCGGCCAGGGTAGCGAGGCCTGCAGACGGAACCGCCCATCAGCCGCCTGTCCGTGGTCCAG
This sequence comes from Kribbella sp. CA-294648, assembly GCF_050943845.1. Classification (NCBI taxonomy): domain Bacteria; kingdom Bacillati; phylum Actinomycetota; class Actinomycetes; order Propionibacteriales; family Kribbellaceae; genus Kribbella; species Kribbella sp. CA-294648. The sequence goes on along the minus strand of NZ_CP191981.1, from coordinate 5,381,448 downwards.
CGTGCCGCCGGCCAGGTGCACCCGCTCGGTCAGCCCGACGAGTCCGGTCCCGCTCCCTGGCGTCAGCGGTACGCCGTTCCCGCTCGGGTTGGTCACCTCGATCCGCAGGGACTCACCCGGTCGCCCGTCGACGACCAGCGTGACGGGCTGCCCGGCCGCGTGCTTGCGCGCATTCGTGAGGCCTTCCTGGACCACCCGGTACGCCGTCCGCCCGGTTGCCGGTGGCAACAATTCGGCGGAGTGGACGGATTCGTCGTACCGGATCTCGGTGCCGGCGTCCCGTGATTCGGCCACGAGTGCGGCCAGATCGGCGAAGGTCGGTTGGGGCCGTCCGCCGGGGAGTTCGTCGATCTCGCTGTCGCGCAGGACGCTGATCACCTCGCGCAACTCGTCGAGCGCCTGATGGACGCCGGCCCGGATCACGCCCGCCGCCTGCGCGAGTTTCTCCGGCGGCGAGTCCGGCCGGTACTCCAGTGCACCGGCGTACGTCGCGAGCAACGACAACCGATGAGCCAGTACGTCGTGCATCTCGCGCGCCATCCGGGTCCGCTCCAGCGTGCGTGCTTCGGCGACCCGGCGGCCTTGCTCCTTCTCGGCCCGGACAGCGCGTTCTCGCAGCGAGTCGAGGAGTGCACGGCGGGCCTGAGTCCACTGGCCCCAGCCGAGCAGGGCAGCGTGCACGGCGACGTCCAGGACGGCGTACCAGATGAGGTCGTGGCCTTCGATCGGGCGCCACAGGTACTGGAGGAGATGTCCGGCGACTCCCGCCGCGGCGACGAGTGCGGCGGTTTTGAGCGGACGGCGCTGGGCGACCGTCAGTGTGCCGACGGTCGAGGGCGGGGTCGCGCCGGGGGAGAGCGCTGCGAGGGCGGCCAGCGTCAGCGCGCCGGCGATCGGGTGCCGGGGGAGCACGAGGATGAGGCCGCAGGCAACGATCCCGACCACGATGTCGAGGGTCAGCCAGCCGGTCTGCAGACCGTTCGACTGCCGGCCGAAGATGGTCATGGCCGACAGGGTTCCCACCGCGCAGACGGCGAGGATGTCGGCTCGGCGGCTCCGGCGCGGTCCGCTGCAGCTCCGCTCCATTCCGCCGAGACTAGGCTGCTCGACCGCTCCCCACCACCGACCAAAGTCGGTACCGCGCCGACTTGCGGTCAGGGTGGTTGAGCCGCTCAGCCGATGCCGGTGGACAGCCCTCTCGCCGAGTCTTCCTTCATGACCACTACCTCGAGCACCACCACCAATCCCGTCCGTGTCGCCGGCCGCAGCCGATTGGCAGTGGTCGGCGTCACCGCCCTCGCCGCCATCGCCTGGTGGGCTGTGCTGGCCAAGGCCTTCGGAATCGAACTCCAAGCAGAGCAGCGCTCGACGACGATCCAGGTCGGCTTGGTGGCCGTTCTGTTCGCGGCCGTCGCGATGGCCTTCGCAGGCTGGGCTCTGCTCGCCATCCTCGAACGCAAGACGATCGCTGCTCGCAAGGTGTGGACCATCGTCGCGGTGATCGCCTGCGTGCTCTCCTTGGGCAGCCCGCTCGTGGGTGGCATCGGTACCGGCGCCAAGCTCGGCCTGGCTTCACTGCACCTTGTCGTGGGTGCGGTGGTGATCCTCGGCCTGCGTCGCACTGCCCTCTCCACAGCCGAGCGCTGCAAGCCTTGAGGGGCCCTACCGCATTTGGGCGGCCCGGTAGAAGCCTTCGATGTGAGCAGTGATGAGGGCCGCGGCCTGGTCGCCCTGGCCGGCCCGGATGGCCGCCACGATCGCCCGGTGCTCGGTGCGCAGCCCGCCCGCGGTGGCGTCCCAGTCGGCCAGGTTCGGTACTGCGGCCAGCACGTACCCGTGAATCGCGGTGCGCAACGACGACATCACCGCCGCGATCAGCACATTGCCCGCGAGCGCCGACAGCGCGACGTGGAACTCCGCATCCAGTAGGTGGAACTCCTCCGGCGCCAGCCCTGGAGCATCCATCCGGTCCAGCAACTCCTCGGCCGTCTTGAGTTGCTCATCGCCGGCCTTGTTCTGGGCGGCTTCGCGGGCCGTCCAGGACTCCAGCAGAACCCTGGTCTGGACGATGTCCCCCATCGGCAGGTGGTTGGTGGCGAGGTGCAGGCGCAGCAACGCGGTCAGCGGCGCCGCCGGCTCCGCAACGATCACTGCACCCGCTTCGGGGCCGGAGCCAGTCGCAGTACGGACGATGCCCATCGCCTCGAGCACCCGGACCGCCTCCCGCACCGACGGTCTGCTGATCCCGAGCTGCTCGGCCAGGGAGCGCTCGCCCGGCAGCCGGCCACCCAGCCGGAGCCGGCCCGCCGCGAGATCGGCCTCGACCCGGTTCAGGACCAGCTCGTAGTTCTTCACAGACGCGAGTGTAGCCGTGTGGTCGGACCACAGACTATGCTGTGGTCCGACCACACCGTCCTGCCCGAGGGAAGTCCGATGACCGATCGCCAGATGCCCCGCTGGTCCGAGCTCAAGCCGCTGCTGCGTCCCAAGCCGGTCACGCTGAACGCGACCGACCGCCGGCTGGCGAAGGCGCTCACGATCGCGGACCTGCGCGCGGTCGCCAAACGCCGTACGCCGCGCTCGGTCTTCGACTACACCGACGGCGCCGCCGAGGCGGAGATCAGCCTGGGCCGCGCGCGCCGGCTGTTCGCCGAGATGGAGCTGCAGCCGTCCATCCTGCGCAACGTGTCCGAGATCGACCTCGGGACGACGATCCTCGGCCGGCGCTCGGAGCTGCCGTTCGCGTTCGCGCCGACGGGCTTCACCCGGATGATGAACCATGAGGGCGAGAGCGCGGTGGTGAAGGTCGCGCAGGAGCTCGGCATTCCGTATGCGCTGTCGACGATGGGAACCACCTCGATCGAGGACGTCGCCAAGGCCGGGCCGGACGCGCGCAAGTGGTTCCAGCTCTACGTGTGGAAGGACCGCGCGGCGGGGGAGGACCTGGTCAAGCGGTCGGCCGCAGCGGGGTACGAGGCGTTGATGCTGACGGTCGACGTACCGGTCGCGGGTGCCCGCCTGCGCGACGTACGCAACGGCTTCACCATCCCGCCGTCCCTGACGGCCAAGACGGTTCTGGACGCGTCGCTACACCCGGCTTGGTGGGCCAACCTGCTCACCACCCGCCCGCTGGCGTTCGCGTCACTCTCCAGCTGGGACGGCACGGTCGCCGACCTGCTGAACCAGCTGTTCGACCCCACGATGACCATCGACGACCTCAACTGGCTGCGCTCGATCTGGGACGGCCCACTGATCATCAAGGGCATCCAAACAGTCGAGGACGCCCGCCGCGTAGTCGACGCCGGCGCCGACGCCATCGTCCTGTCCAACCACGGCGGCCGCCAACTGGACCGAGCCCCCACGCCCCTCCGCATCCTCCCCGACGTCCGCAAAGCCATCGGCACCGACGCCGAAATCTACCTGGACACCGGCATCATGACCGGCGCCGACATAGTCGCTGCCCTAGCCCTAGGCGCAGACGCCTGCCTAGTAGGCCGCGCCTACCTCTACGGCCTCATGGCCGGCGGCCAACGCGGAGTAGCCCGAGCCGCCGAAATCCTGACCACAGAAATCCACCGAACCATGGCCCTCCTAGGAGTAGCCACCACCACAGACCTAAACCCCACCCACGTCCGCCTCCCGTAACAGTTTCAGAGGGGAAGGGTTGCGGTGATTCTGAGGCTGCCGGTGGGGGTTCGGGTGGTGGTTAGGGTGCCGCCCAGGGCGGTGGCTCGTTCTCGCATGCCTACGATGCCGTTGCCGTCCTTGGGTGGACCGGTGAGTGCCGTCCCGTCGTCGTCCACCTGCACCACCAGCGACTCCTCGCCGTACTGGATGCGCACAGTCGCCGCCTTGGCCTTCGCGTGCCGGACGACGTTGGTGAGCGACTCCTGGATGATCCGGAACGCCGCGCGATCCAGCCCGGTCGGCAACGGGCGCGGCTCGCCGCGGATGATCGCGTGCACCTCCAACCCGGCCATCGACGTCCGGTTGATCAGCTGGTCGAGTCCGTCCAACCCGGCGACCGGCTGGCGTGGCGCCGCCTCGTCCGACTGACGTAGTACGCCGACAATCGAGCGCAGCTCGACAAGTGCTTCCTTGCTGGCGTCCTTGATCGCCGCCAACGCCGGCGCGGCCTGCTCCGGCTGCCTGTCGACCAGGTGCAGAGCAGTAGACGCCTGCACGTTGATCAGCGAGATGTGGTGCGCCACAACGTCATGGAGCTCCTGCGCGATCCGCAGCCGCTCCTCCCCGGCCCGGCGAAGCTCTGCCTCGCGCTTGGTCTTGTTGGCCGCCGCCACCCGCTCCCGATGCCCACGGAACAGCTCCGCCAAGAACCCCAGTACTACGAAACACGTGCCGACCAGGAGCACCTGGTAGACGCCTTGCTGGTTGATGTTGAGTACCAGCCGCCCGAGCACATGTCCGGCGTACAGGGCGACGATGCCGAGCCACCCGGCCAGCCGGTGACCGGACCTGATCACGGTGAAGACAGCGATGACGAAGCTGAAGATCACCGGGCCGTACGGGTACTCCCGGAGCATGTAGACGAGAGTCGAGACGACCGTCACCCACAGCACCGCCACCGGCCGGCTCCTGAGCCAGTAGAGCGACCCCGCGCCGATCACGAGGAGCACCACCATGATCCAGTCGGCCGGTCTCCGGTCGTGCGCGTTGCGGGACGCGGCGAACGAGCCGCCGATGGTCACCAGCATGAGGACGGCAGGCAGCGCCACCCGTCTCACGCGGGCGCCGACCGTCGGCTCAGCGGTGCTCACACTCGAACCGTAGAGGTCTGGGTCGCCCGGTGTCATCGTCGCCACGGAGTACGTCGCACTGCTTCGCCTGCGGTACGGCGCTCAGTACCTACCGTTGTAGATGCCCTTTTCGTACTGCGCCCCGTAGTACTCCCGCAGCTCGGCCAACTCGGCGTCCTTGCGGTCGAGCGCCTTCGCGATCTCGGCCCGGCTCGGTACCGCGTCCGGGTTCCAGGTCTCGGGCTTCCAGACCTTCGAGCGAAGGAACGCCTTCGAGCAGTGGTGGAAGATCTCGTCGATCTCGACCAGCAGCACCAGTTGCGGACGGTGGCCCTTGACAACCATGTCGTCGAAGAAGGGTGCATCCTTCACGATCCGGGCGCGGCCGTTGATCCGCAGGGTCTCGCCGCGGCCGGGGATGAAGAAGATGAGCCCGACGTGCGGGTTGCTGAGGATGTTGAGGAAGCCGTCGACGCGGCGGTTGCCGGTCCGCTCCGGGATCGCGATCGTGCAGTCGTCGAGAACCTTGGTGAACCCGGCCGGATCGCCCTTGGGTGAGACGTCGCAGCTGCCGTCGGCGGCTGACGTGGCGACCAAGCAGAACGGCGACTCGGCCAGCCACTGCTTGTCGAGCTCATGGAGCTCCTTGCGCACCTTGTCGGCAGTGGTCTGCAGCGGGGGCGGGACCACCGCGCGCAGCTCGTCGTACGAGGTGATCTCGACCAGTCCGGGGATGTCCATCAGGCGGCGCACTCCTCATTGAGCGACGGTTCGGTCACCTGGCTGGCGGACCGTGTCCGTGCCGCCCATCGTACGGCGGGACCAGTTGCCGCACTGGTCCCCAGGAACAGTGCACCGACCACCATCCAGCCCACCGCACCCCATCCCAGGACCAGTGTCGTGAGGAGCGCTGGGCCGAGCATGCGAGCCACTGCAGGGCCGGTACCGAAGAACCCCTGGTACTGCCCCTGCTTGTCGGCAGGCGCCAACCCGAAGCTGATCTCCCAAGCTCCAGAGGCCAGCTTCATCTCGCCGAACGTCAGCAGAGCGGCAGCAGCAGCCAGTACTCCGGCCGCGACGGCAGGAGCCATCCCGATGGCTGACAGGGCGAAGACCCCACAGGCGGCCAGCATTGCGACTCCGGCGAACCGGATCGAGCGGGTCGCAGTACGTAGGCCGGTGACGCTCCGGGCGATCCGTACCTGGAAGAGCATGACGCCGAGCGTGTTGATGATCAGCAGCGAGGCAACGACCCAGCCGGGTGCGTTGGTGCGCTCGACGATCCACAGCGGTACGACGAGACTCAGCAGTGGCATGAACATCAGCATCACTGCGTTCAGGAGAGCCAGCAGGGCGTAGGGGCGATCGTGCAGCACCGCCAGGCGAGGCTCGCCCGCGACCCGGAGCTTCACTGCCTTCACCGCGGGCACCCGGTGGATGAGCGCGGCGGCGACCAGGAAGCTGGCGGCGTCGACGGCGAACACAGTCAGGTACGCCGGTGCCGTGTCGAACCGCAGCGCGACACCACCGAGTGCGGCGCCGACCGCGAGGCCTGCGTTGACCGTCGCCTGCAGGAAGGCGCGGATGCGGGTTCGCTCGGCCGGCTGGACGAGGCCCGCCAGCAGAGCTTGCCTGGCTGCGGTCAGCCCGGTCTGGCTGGTGGCGTAGGCAATGGCCGCGATCAGGAAAAGCGGGAAGCTGCGGACGAAGAGGAACGAGCCGACCGAGACCGCGGTGGACAGCGCCAACAGGATGGCGACGCCGCGAGCGCCTTTGCGGTCGGCGAGATTGCCGAGCGGGACCCCGGTCAGGAACCCGACCAGCCAGGCGATCGTCAGCCCGAGCCCGACCTGCGCGGTGGACAGCCCGACGACCCGGGTGAAGAAGAGCGCGGAGGTGACGATGAACGCGCCATCGCCGACCGAGTTGGCCAGTTGCGCAAAGGCCAGATGGCGGGCAACCCCGGCGGGCGGCAACAACGACCCAGTTCCGAAACGGCGAACGGTTGCACTCATCAGCTTCTCCCTAGGCTCGGTACTACGAACCTAAGCCGCTATCGGCCCATGTCTCAGATCCACTTCCTGTCGGATCTTATGGGCCAATTTGGGTTGTGGATAACCGCGGATCCGAGGGGGAGACGACGGCATGTTCTAGGTATGACCTTCACTGATCTGCCGGCGAACTGGCTCACGTTGCCCCTGACCGATCCCGACCTGGCCGCCAACGTGGTCGACCTGTACGTCTCACAGGGCGACCGCCGCCGAGGCGTGCTGTCGGCGCTGCTGTGCGACGCCGACACCCGCTTCCTGGCCGCCATCCATCTAGACCTTCCAGAGGAGGGCCCACTCACCTCACCCAAGTCCTGCGCCAAAGCGTTGGCACCGCTGATCCCCGCGCTACAGCTCCGCCCCGGCGGCGCCCTGCTGCTCGCCCTCGGCCGTCCCAGACCGGACCCAGCCTCGGACCACGACTGGACCCAGGCGGCCCTGCAAACCTGTCGAGCGGCATCGATTCGCCTGCTCGCCTTCTATCTGGCGACCCCAGGCCGCCTCCAACGCGCACCACTGCCGGCGCCTCACACCGACCCGGTGGCCGCTGTGGGTTGACTGTCCGGGGCGCTGTCAGCGGACGCCGCGAGGACGGAACTGGATGCTGATGCGCGGGCCGATGTGGCCGGCCGACTTGGGGATGGCGTGCTCCCAGGTGCGCTGGCAACTGCCGCCCATGACGATCAGATCGCCGTGGCCGAGCGGATAGCGAAGGGTCGAGCTCACCGGACCGCTGGCCCCGCCGGGCTTCGGTCGCAGGGCGAGGACGCGTGGTTCACCCACGGAAAGGATCGCCACCATCGTGTCCTCACGGCTGCCACGGCCGATCCTGTCGCCGTGCCAGGCGACGCTGTCGCGCCCGTTCCGGTAGAAGCACAAGCCGGCTGTCCGGAACGGTTCACCCAACTCGTCCGCGTAATGCTCGCTCAGCAGCTCCCGGGCCTCGTCGAGAATCGGCAGGGGAAGATCTTGGTTCTCACCGTAGAAACACAGCAGCCTCGGGACGTCGACCATCCGGTCGTACATCTGCCGCCGCTCCTCGTGCCACGGCACATCGGCAGCCAGCCGCTCGTACACCTGATCCGCCCCGGTCAGCCACCGCGGCAGAACATCGATCCACGCACCCTGGCTCAGCTCCGTGCGCTGAATCCCGTCCAGCGAACCCAACGCAGGATCCTCGAACGCATCCAGCAAGGAGGCCTGAAGATCAGCACCCATAACCCCACCATACCCGAAACTCGAACAGATGTTCCCCTAGGTTCGCCACACGGCATCCGGCATCCACCGAGCGATCCGCCTCCGCCGTGCCAGCCACCAGATCATCGGCCGGTACCCGGTTGCCGACGTGCGGATCCCCACGCGCCCGCCGCACTCGCTCGTCCGCCGCACTCGCTCCTTCGTCGCTCCTGCTCTGGACGCTCCCGCCCACCCTCTGCGACTACCGCTCCGCCGTCGCGCGGGCACCCACAGCGCGCGTGGCGTTCGGTGGTGGATCAGTCGATTAGGGTCGGCGGATGATGCGGCGGCGACCGGGTGGCGGGGCGGATGAGCGGGCGATGCTTACCGGTTGGTTGGATTTTCAGCGTGCGACGGTGCGGTTGAAGTGTGATGGGTTGTCGGAGGAACAGCGCGGTTGGCTCCGTTGCCGTCGTCGCCGCGGATGACTGTGGCGACGCTGGTTGCGCATCTGGCCTGGGTCGAGCAGTCCTGGTTCGAGGTCAGCTTCCTCGGCCTCCGGGGGTTGACGGCTAAGGATCCCTTCGAGTTGTCATGCCCACCCAGTACGCCGCTCAGCCAACTGCTGGACGACTACGACACTCAATGCGCCAGATCCCGCGAGATCGTCGCGGCCCATCACCTCGATGAGCTCGAGGCATGGGCACCCGAAGGACTCGAACTTGTATCCCTGCGCTGGATCCTCGGCCACCTCCTCGAAGAGACAGCCCGCCACCTAGGCCACCTCGACGCCCTCCGCGAACTCGCCGACGGCACCACCAGCCACTGAGTTGAGCGCGCTCGTGGTGGGCGGGGTGGAAATTGGGGGGCTGGGTTGGGGGTGGGTGCGGGAGGATCTTTGGATGACGGGTTTGGTGCGGGTGGCTGATGTTGTTGGTGGGCTTCGGGGGTTGGGGCTGGGGGAGGGTAGCGCGGTTGTTGTGCATTCGTCGTTGCGGTCGTTTGGGCGGGTGGATGGTGGGGCCGAGGCGGTTTGTCAGGCGTTGGTTGAGGTTTGTGGGACGGTGTTGATGCCTGCGGCTGCAGGGGATCTGACCGGGATTAGTCCGCCTCCCGGACTGCAGCGGCCAATGAATGCGTTTGAGCCGTGCGGCACTTGGGCTGAGTTCGATGAGGGACTGGCTAGGGCTCAGGGGTTCAGTACGGATCTGCCTGTCGATCGTGAGCTCGGTGTCATTCCCGAGACGTTCAGGCTGACGCAGTCGCATCTTCGGAGTGGGCATCCGCTTTTCTCTTACGTTGCGGCGGGAGCGGAAGCCGAGCGGCTGATTGGTGCGCAGCGGCTGGGCTTGCCGCTTGGGCCGATCAGGGAGCTTGCGGAGATGGACGGGACGGTTTTGTTGCTGGGCGTCGATCACACGTCGAACACGGCGATCCACCTGGCTGAGCAGCAACTTGGTCGGTCGTCGTTCTATCGGTATGCCAAAGCAGACGACGGTGCCTGGCTGGAGTTGCCTGGCATTCCTGGTGAGAGCCATCGGTTTGATGCCATTGAGCCTGTGCTGCGATCCGCTACGCGCGAGACACTCATCGGGGACTGCCGGGCTCGGGCGATTCCGGTTCGGTCCGTCGTCGCTGCTGCGCGAGACCTGATAAGCCAGGATCCACGTGCACTGCTCTGCGACGACGATCCGGACTGCCGTTGCGCCGCGGCGTACGAGCAGAGGTTGGCGGCGATGAGTCTGGCTGCCGGGTGACCGGTTGGTGGAGCAGACTTCGAGCAGCGACGTTCGGCTGAAGCTGTGGAGGAACGATGGCGCGGTTGGTGATCCGGAACTGCTCGGTGCTGGTGGTGCCGGTCGAGGGGGAGTGCCGGGTCGACGAGTACCAGGACATCCTGATCGAGGACGGCGCGATCACCGAGGTGATGCCGGCCGGTGCGGTCGACGCCGAGCCTGGTCTGGAGGAGCTCGACGCGACCGGGCTGATCGCCGTACCGGGGCTGGTGAACGCGCACACCCACAGTCCGATGGTGATGATGCGGGGTGCCGCCGAGGACGTGTCGATCGACGACTGGTTCAACCGCAAGATCTGGCCGATGGAGATGAACCTGACGCCCGAGCGGGTGCAGGTCGGCGCCCGGCTGGCGTGTGCGGAGATGTTGCTGGCCGGCGTCACCACGTTCGTGGATCACTACTTCCATGCCGAGCAGATTGCCGCGGCCGCGCTGGAGACCGGGATCCGCGCCGATCTCGCGCCGACCTTCTTCTCGTCGACCGGCCCGGACGGGCGCGAAGCCGCATACGAGGCGGCACGCGCCATCCAAACCTTGGGGAAGAGCGCAGCCGGAGACGGACCGCCACGAATCACCACGAGCCTAGGGCCGCACGCGCCGTACACGGTGACAGAGGAAGACCTTACCCGTACTGCGGAAGTCGCGCGCGCCGAGCATTTCCGCATTCACCTGCACGCCGCCGAGACCCTCGACCAGACGCAGTCGTCCAAGGATCGTCTCGGGGTGACGCCGATCGAGGCGCTCGAGCGCACCGGCGTACTGGATGCGGGCGCGTTGATCGCCCACGGCTGCGGCATCCTCGACTCAGACCTCGGCATCCTCGCGAACCACGCCCGCCGTACGACGGTCGCCGCGTGCCCGAAGGTCTATCTGAAGCTCGCGATGGGCTCGACCACTCCCATCAAGCAACTGCAGTCGGCCGGGATCGCCGTCGGGGTCGGGACGGACGGAGCCGCCGTACACAACACCCTCGATGTCTGGGAATCCCTGCGACTACTGGCGTTGACGCAGAAGCAGCGCGAGGAGGATGCGGAGTGGATGACCGTCTCGGACACTCTTCGCCTCGCAACGAGAGGTGGCGCGGCAGCAGCCGGACTGGCCGACACGGTTGGCGCGATCGAGCCGGGACGCCGCGCGGACATCGCGCTGGTCGACCTGTCCGGGCCGCACTGCCAGCCGCTCCACGATCCGCGCGCCGCGCTCGTCTACTCCGTGCGGGCCTCGGACGTCGTCACAGTTGTTGTCGACGGCAACATTGTCGTCCGGGACCGCCGCCTGCTCACCGCGGACCTTAACGAGATCCTGCAAGACGCGAGACGTGTGGCGCACACACTGGTCGACCTGTCCCGCGGTGGAGCGGTCCAGCACTACGCACCCTGATGCCCGGGGGGCGATTAGGGTGACACCTCGCAGACCGTGAGGAGAGTTGGATGCCGGACAATGCGCCGAGTTCGAGTCTGGACGGCTGGGTCAAATCACCTTTCAGCGGCGCAGGTCTCACGTACGACTGCTACGAGAAAGGCGCCGGCCCCGGCGTCGTGCTGATTCCCGAGATTCCGGGCATCACGCCAGAGGTGCTGGGCCTGGCAGATCACCTTGTGGGCGAGGGATTCACGGTCGTCATCCCCTCGCCGTTCGGTACGACGGGCAAAGCGGAGTCGAACGCCTACACCCTGGGCGTCGTCGCCCGGGTTTGTGTGTCGGCCGAGTTCCGTGCGTTCGCCGTCGACGCCAAGCGACCGATCACGGCGTACCTGCGAGCCGTCGCCGCTGATCTCGCCACCCGTACGCCGGGCCGCGGGGTGGGCGTGATCGGGATGTGTTTCACCGGCGGATTCGCGCTGGCCACCGCCATCGAGCCGAGCGTGCTTGCGCCGGTCATGAGTCAGCCGTCCACCCCGTTGCCGCTGTCCGCGAGCCGCCGGCGCGACCCCGGTCTGTCGCGGGACGAGCTGGCGCAAGTTGTCGAGCGGACGCGGACCGACGGCCTCTGCGTACTCGGCCTGCGGTTCAGCGGCGACCGTCTCGCTCCCAAGGAGCGCTTCGCCACTCTCCGCGAGCACCTCGGCGACGCGTTCGAAGTGATCGAGCTCGACTCCGGGTCCTGCAACTCCGGCGGCTTCGCCAAAACCGCGCACAGCGTCCTCACCCGCGACCTCCGCGACACCCCAGGCCACCCCGCCCTGGAGGCTCGCACCCGCACCGTCACGTTCCTCCGCCAACACCTCGACCCGACGCCATAGCCACCGGCACCCCGCGCCCTGACCACCCGGCACCCCACGCCCTACCACCCGGCACCCCACGCCCTACCACCCGGTGCCCCGCGTCCTGCAGCCACGGAAGGCAAACGATTGTTTCATCTGGAGCGCGATCTTCCATCGATGGAGACGATCGCCGGAACCACGGACTGCGTGCAGGCGAATGGTCACTCGCCGTACCGGAAGTGTTAAGGGAGTGTGTGGAATTCGGCCGCTGTGATTACCGGTTTAGAGGGCGGGGACCGTTGCACTGATACTGGACGTTGTGAGCTGGGCGGGGGTGTTTCGGGTGCCCGGACGGCTGAATTCGTTGCTCTGCGCAAGGCGCGTTCAGCCGTGGGTGACGCTGGTCGATTTGCCCTGGCCGCACCCCCTTGCGACGTGGCACGATCGGCCACCGGGGAGTCAAGTCATCAGGGGGCGGACGAATGGCGAAGGCCAAGCGAGTCAACGACCGGAGTGCGAACGACATGGGTGCCGACAGGGCTGAGAACCGCCGCCACCAGAACGGCCCCGCGCCACTCACGGTCCGCAACGGCCGCTCACCCAACGGAACCGCATCCGACGACACCGCACCCAACGGCGCCGCCCCTAACGGAGCAGCAGCCACCGGAGCCGCGCCCAACGGACACGGCGGGGCAGCACCCACCAACGGAGTGCACCCGGCAGCAGCAGTCCCCGGCCAAGGCCCAGTCCCCGGCGGGGAGCCGCAGGGCACCACTTCAGGCTTCGGTACTCCGGTGAAGGTCGACGAGATCGCAGTAGCCGCGATGGCCCTCTCGGAGAACCTGTTGGCGGCGACCCGCGGTCTGTCCGAGTCCGTCGCGGGCCGCAAGTTGCGCCGCGACCTGGACGAGGCGGCCGACACCTTCCGCGCAGTGGCAGGCGAACTCGAAGCCACCGCAGGCAGCCTGGTTCGCCTGGCCGCGACCGAGGGCCAGCCCTGTGGCGTCAGCTGGGGCATCTGTGAGGACCACGGCCTCACCCTGATGAGCGTCGGCGAAGTCGTCACCTGCCATGTCCTCGGCTGCCATCGCGAACAGCAGGCCGTCGTGGAACGCTGCACCCAACCAGTCGCCTACCGGGTCGTCGACGTGGCCGGCCCCGCCCTCCTCACCTGCGCCGGCCACGCCATCGCCTGCCGGGTGCACCTCGACGGCGCCGTCATCACCCTCGCCACCGACAGCCTCGAACTCCTCTAGCCCAGACCCCGAACTGGACCAGACCCCGAACGGCTTCTAGAACAAGCGCCTCACTGAATCCGGCACGACGTCAGCTGGTCGTTCGCATTGGGCGACAGAGCAACGAAGTTCGCCGTGTCCGCCGTCCGCGTCCAACTCTGCCCAGTGAAGTTGTCCTCGGCAAAGATCGTCACCGACCACCCCGCCGGGACCCGGACCGACGACGCCCAGTTGTCCGGTACGCCGGCCGCCGCCAGCTGCGCGCGAGTGTAGTTGCCCTTGGCAAGCGCCTGCCCGGCCGCGCCGCCGTAATCCACGTGCTGGTAGAAGATCACCCCACCCGCGCCCTGGCTCGGCATCGGCTGGGTCGGCCGCTGAGCGGTCAGCGGAAGCTGCCCCTTGAACATCCGCCCACCGTCGTTCGTGAGCCGCAGATAGTAGTCCGAGGAGCACGCCGTACCGTCCTCGTCGAGCGCGCGAATCCCTGACCCACCAGGGATCCAGGCCGGACTCTCGGCCGTCTTGGCGATCTGGTTGCCCTCGTTGTACTCGTCGAACATCGAGATGTACATGCCCTGCACGCCGACCCGGGTGAGGTTGTAGAACTGCCGCCACATCAGGTCGCCGTGCCGACGGTGCCCCGACTGCAGGTCACCCGGAATCACGCACGGCTGATAGTCGATCCCGTGCGCGTTGCAGTCGGCCTGGTCCTGCTGGTTCACGTTGTTGTAGTAGTGATCCGCGCCGGCGACGTCCTGGAACCGGCCGACCATCCACGGCGAGATCATGTTGAACGCGTGGTACACGTCGAGATATCCCGCCCGTGAGTCCTCGACACCTCGTCGCCAGTGCGTCGGCACGCCGCCGATCACATAGCATCCCTGGCCCTTGAACCAGTTGACGACATCGAGACACACCGAAGCAGGGAAGGCTTTGTTGGGCTCGTTGAAGCCGAATCCCCAGATGCACACCACCGGCTTGCCGTTCTGCTTCGCGTAGGCCGGCGACGAGGTGTACGACCGCATTTTGTTGATCCAGTCGGCCTTCATCTCCGACTGCATGTTCGTCCAGTCGGTCGCGTCGTACATGAGGTAGAACTTCCGCCCGAACGTCTCGGCGGCCCGACGGACCTTCACCGCCATCGCGTCGCGGGTCGGGCCTTCGCCGCCGGTCGGGTTGAACCGTTGCAGCGCGGCGGTGTCGCAGCCGTGCTGCTGCATCCACTGGAAGTGTGTGTCGACGGTCTGCTGGTCGTACGACGAGAACAGTTTCGCGGGCTGCCCGTTGCCGAGATTCGCGTACGCCGTCTGGTAGGTGCTCGTGTAGTCGCGGACATCGGGCCAGCTGCCGAGCGCGTTGTTGCTCGGTGAGGGCGGCTGGCCCCAGTTGTGGCTCCAGTGCCACCAGCCGTTGATCGGTGCGCCGTCGCCGGTACAGGCGAACCAGCCCTGGTATCCGACGGTGATCTTGCCGACCACATCGCCGGGCGGACTGGCGAGCGGACTGGCTGGCGTCGCGGTCGTCGCCGAGGTCGGCAAGGTGCTGCCGATGGTGGTTGCTGCGGCTGCCGAGGCAGCCAGGAAGGTACGGCGGGTTACAGACATGTGCAGGCTCCTGATGGGGGCGGACAGGACTGCGGAGAGTGGCGCCGAGCGTACAAACGAGTGCTTCAATCTGCAAGACTTCGATGGAAGTCTGCAAATTACGAATCGAAAACTTTCGATGATGTCGTGAAGAAACTTGGCCGCAACATCTTGACGGCCACCCCGCCGGTACTTAGTTTGTTGGCTCAACAGACAAAGTCTGTGACTGGCATCACAGATGCCGTTTCTCGGGGGAGAAGGGGGTGGGCTCATGACGCTGTCCAAGGGCAGCCGACCAGGCAGCGGTGTCGTCGCTGCCGATCATGTCTCGCTCCGGCGGAACAATCTGTCCGTCGTCCTCCGGCACGTCCGCGAAGCGGGATCGCGCTCTCGCGCCCGGATCGCGGCCGAGACCGGCCTCAACAAGGCGACCGTGAGCAGCCTGGTCGCCGAGCTGGTCGAACGCGGCCTGCTGCGCGACGGTCAGGCCGAAGCCGGTGCGCTCGGCCGGCCCGGTCAGCTCGTCGAGCTCGACGGTCGCGGCATCTGCGGCGTCGGCGCCGAGATCAACGTCGACTACCTCGCCGTGTCGGCTCTGGACCTCGGCGGCGAGACCGTCACCGAACGCCGCGTCCCCCTCGACGTCGCCCACCTCGACCCCGGTACGACGCTCGACCAGCTGGCCGAGCTGATCCGCGAATCGGTGGCGGCCGTGCTGGCCCGGGGCGGGCTGATCGCCGGCGTCACCCTCGCCGTACCGGGTCTGGTCCAGAGCGCGACCGGGTCGCTCAAGCTCGCGCCGAACCTCGGCTGGGCGGAGGTGCCGGTGGTCGACGAGATGCGCGAGCGGCTCGGCAGTCCGGCGTACCCGGTGCGGGTGGACAACGAGGCGAACCTCGCCGCGCTGGCGGCGTACTCGGAGATGAAGACGGGGCCGGATCCGGTGCAGGACATCGTCTTGCTGACCGGTGCCGTCGGTGTCGGTGGCGGCATGGTCACCGGCGGGCATCTGCTCCGCGGTGGGCACGGCTTCAGCGGCGAGGTCGGGCACATGCCGGTCGCCCCGGCCGGCGGCACCTGCGGCTGTGGCCGGACCGGTTGCTGGGAGACCGTGGTCGGCCTGACCGCTTTGTTGAACAAGGCAACGGATCTCGACGACCCGGTCCGCGACCCGTCACTGGACGTGGAGCAGCGGCTGGCCGAGATCACCCGGCGGGCCGAGGCCGGCTCGGAACGGACCCTGAACGCGCTGGCCGACGTCGGCAACTGGCTGGGAATCGGAGGTGCGGTCCTGGTGAACATCCTGAACCCCGACGTGCTCGTGCTCGGCGGTTACTTCGCCATGCTCGGGCCGTGGCTGAAAGAACCGCTGGAGACCGCGATCCGAGATCGCGTGATCGCGCCGGACGGTGGCGGCTGCCGCGTGGTCCAGTCCGAGCTCGGCTTCACCGCCGCGGTCCGCGGCGGCGCGCAGATCTCGCTGGACCAGGTTTTCCTCGACCCGACACTGGTCGGTCGCGACGCGGCAGGAGTGGCCCAATGACCCAGTACGACGTCCCGGCGGCCGGCGAGGCGGAGAGCGCGGACCTGCTCCGGATGACCGGGATCGTGAAGGAGTTCCCCGGTGTCCGGGCCCTGGACGGGGTCGATCTGGACATCCGGCGCGGCGAGGTGCACTGCCTTCTCGGCCAGAACGGCGCCGGCAAGTCGACGCTGATCCGGGTGCTGACCGGCGCGCACAAACCCGACGCCGGCACCATCCGGGTGAACGGCAGCCTGGTGACGCTGAACACCCCGGCCGACTCGATGCAGCTCGGAATCGCTGCCATCTACCAGGAGCTCGACCTCGTCCCCGACCTCACCGTCGCCGAGAACGTGTTCCTCGGGCACGAGCCGTCCCGGTTCGGGCTGACCCGCCGGCACGAGGCCAACACACAGACCCGCGAGCTGTTGAAGGGCCTCGGCCATGGCGAGATCCCACCCGGCCGGACCGTCGGTCTGCTGTCGGCGGCCGGTCAGCAGGTCGTCAGCATGGCCCGAGCGCTGTCCAGGAAAGCGCGGCTGATCGTGATGGACGAGCCCTCCGCGGTGCTCGACTCCGAAGAGGTCGACAACCTGTTCCGGGTGATCCGTGACCTCACCGCGCAGGGCGTCGCGATCGTGTACATCTCGCACCGGCTCGAGGAGATCCGCGAGATCGGTGACCGGGTCACCGTGCTCAAGGACGGCGCCACCGTGGCCACCGGCCTGGACGCCCGCGAGACGCCGACCACCGAACTGATCCGGCTGATGACCGGCCGCTCGATCGAGTACGTCTTCCCGCCCCGCGTCGACCTCGCGAGTACCGCACCCGTCGTGCTCGAGGTGGAGAACCTGTCCCGGCCACGGGAGTTCGCCGGCATCCACTTCGCAGTACGGGCTGGGGAGATCCTTGGGCTGGCAGGCCTGGTGGGGTCCGGGCGTTCCGAAGTACTGGAGACCGTGTACGGCGCGCGCAAGGCGGCGACCGGTGTCGTCCGGGTGGACGGCAAGATGCTCCGGCCGGGTCAGGTGCAGGAGTCCGTCAAGGCGGGCATAGGCCTCGCTCCGGAGGAGCGCAAGAGTCAGGCGCTGCTGCTGGACCAGGCGGTCTACAAGAACATCACGGTGTCGAGCATGGGCCGCTTCGCCAGCGGGGGATTCCTCAACGGTCAGGCGGAACGGCAGGCAGCGGAGGAGCTGACCAAGGCTCTGGATGTCCGCCCACCGGGAGTCGAGCAGCCTGTCCGCAACCTGTCGGGCGGTAACCAGCAGAAGGTCGTGCTGGCCCGCTGGCTGTTGCGGGACTGCCGGGTTCTGCTGCTGGACGAGCCGACCCGGGGGGTGGACGTCGGAGCCCGGTCCGAGATCTACGCGCTGATCCGCAAGCTGGCTGCCAATGGCGTCGCGATCGTGCTGGTCTCCAGTGAGGTCGAGGAAGTGCTCGGTCTGGCCGACCGGGTTGTGGTGATGCGGGAGGGGCGGGCCGTGCACACGGGCCCCGCGCAGGAAATCGACGAGCACCAGGTGCTCGACCTGGTGATGGAAGGAAGTGCCGTCTGATGAACGACGGAGTCGCACGACCCGGGGCCGCCAAACAGGACGAGCCTCTCCAGGATCAGCCGAGCAGCAAGTTGCCCGGCCAGAATCAGCCGGTCGAGCATCAGTCGGTCCAGGGCCAGGCGATGGTCGAGGTCGACCCGACCGGTACGGCGCCGCGCAGCGGCCGGGGTGGCCTGGTCGCGGGGACGGCCGTCGGCAACCTGCTGAAGAGCGGGGCCGGCCGGAACGTCGGTCTGGTCATCGCGCTCGTCCTGCTCTGCATCGTCGGATTCGCCACGGCGGGGGACCGGTTCGCGAGTACCGCCAACATTCTCACCATCCTGCGGCTGGCCGCGGTGATCGGTGTGGTCAGCATCGGGATGACGTTCGTGATCACCGGCGGCGGGATCGATCTGTCCGTCGGGGCGATGGTCGCCCTCTCCAGCGTCTGGGCCAGCACGCTGGCCACCCAGCAGATGGCCACCGACTACCACTGGATCTTCATGGTCAGCACCGCGCTGCTGGTCGGCTCGGCGTGTGGTCTGGTCAACGGGTTACTGGTTGCCTACGGCAAGATAGTTCCGTTCATAGCGACCCTGGCGATGCTGGCCGGGGCGCGCGGTCTGGCCGAGATCCTGTCCGACCGCAAGACCCAGATCATCAACGTCAACTCGTTCGTCGACTTCTTCGGCGGCTCGCTGATCGGCGTACCGGTGCTGGTCTGGATGTTCGTGCTGGTCGCCGCGGCGGGCTGGGTGCTGCTCAACCGGACCACCTTCGGCCGGCGGACCTTCGCCGTCGGCGGCAATGCCGAGGCGGCCCGGCTGGCCGGGATCAAGGTGCAGCGGCACACCGTCGCCCTGTACGTGCTGGCCGGTCTGTGCTGTGGCATCGCCGCGGTGATGCTGATGGCCCGGACGACGACCGGCAGCTCCACCCACGGTGGACTCTACGAGCTCGACGCGATCGCCGCGGTGGTGATCGGCGGCACGCTGCTGTCGGGTGGCCGCGGCACGATCGTCGGCACCGTGTTCGGCGTGATGATCTTCACCACCCTGAACAACGTCTTCACCCTGAACAACCTGAGTATCTCCGCCCAGTCGGTGGCGAAGGGCCTGATCATCGTGGTCGCCGTCCTCCTCCAGCAACGCCTGGCCGCTCGAGCTACCGCGCCCTAACCCGAAGAAGTCACAGCAACCCCTGTAGATGCATCACCTTTTGGAGGACAAGATGTCCGTACGTTCAGCCCGATTACTGCTCACCGCCGGCCTGGTCGGGCTCAGCTCGATGGCCCTGATCGCCTGTACCAGCAACACCCCCGAGGCCGAGAAGACCAAGGACCCCGGCACCCAGCAGGTCGCGGCCAAGGGCAACGACGAACCGGGCAAGAAGGTGAAGATCGGCTTCTCCGCGCCGGCCGCCGACCACGGCTGGATGGGCGCGATCACCAAGGCCACCCAGGCCGAGGCGAAGAAGTACTCCGACGTCGAGCTGGTGGTCGCCGAGGGCACCAACGACGTGAACCTGCAGATCAGCCAGGTGGAGACCTTCATCAACGACAAGGTCGACGCGATCGTGCTGCTGCCGTTCGACGGCGCGGCGCTCACCCCGGTGGCGATCAAGGCGATGGAGGCCGGGATCACGGTGGTGAACGTCGACCGTGAGTTCGGCAGCACCTTCGCGGCCCGGACCACCATCCTCGGCGACAACAAGGGGATGGGCGTCTCCGCGGGCACCTATGTCTGCAAGGAGATGAAGGGCAAGAAGGACGCGGTCATCGCCGAGATCGCCGGCATCGACTCGCTGCCGCTGACCCAGGCGCGCAGCGCGGGCTTCAAGGAAGCGCTGGCCGACTGCGGGCTGAAGGTCAACAACCGGGTCGCGGCGGAGTTCACCGTCGAGTCCGGTGAGAAGGCCGCGGCCAACCTGTTGCAGGCGGCCCCGAAGATCGACGCGATCTGGAACCACGACGACGACCAGGGCGTCGGCGTGATGGCCGCGATCAAGAACTCCGGCCGCAAGGAGTTCTTCGTGGTCGGCGGCGCCGGTTCGGCGAACGTGATGCGCGACATCAAGGCCGGCACCTCGGTGGTGAAGGCCACCGTCATCTACCCGTCCACGCAGGGTGCGGACGGCGTCCGGCTGGCCCGGCTGCTGGTGCAGAAGAAGGCCCTCGGCGACCTGGTGGAGGTCGAGGTCCCGCGCACCATCCAGCTGTACGCGCCGGTCGTCACCAAGGACAACGTCGACCAGTACCTGCCGACCGCCTTCGAGAGCTGACAAAGGAGTTCACAAGAGATGACGAACCTGGGCATCGGCCTGATCGGGTACGCCTTCATGGGGGCCGCCCACTCACAGGCCTGGCGCAGCGCACCGCGCTTCTTCGACCTGCCGCTGCAGCCGGACATGACCGTTCTGTGCGGCCGGTCGGCCGACGCGGTCAGCGAGGCGGCCGGGAAGCTCGGCTGGAGCCAGACCGAGACCGACTGGCGCAAACTGCTCAACCGCGACGACGTGCAGCTGATCGACATCTGTACGCCGGGCGACAGCCACGCCGAGATCGCGATCGCCGCGCTGCGAGCGGGCAAGCACGTGCTCTGTGAGAAGCCGCTGGCCAACACCGTCGCGGAGGCCGAGCAGATGGCTGCCGCGGCGGCCGAGGCGGCGGCCAACGGGATCAGGTCGATGGTCGGGTTCACCTACCGCCGGGTGCCGGCGATCGGGCTGGCTCGCCAGTTGGTGGCCGAGGGCAAGATCGGCACCATCCGGCACGTGCGGGCGCAGTACCTGCAGGATTGGATCGCCGATCCGGAGGCGCCGCTGTCGTGGCGGCTCGACAAGGAGAAGGCCGGCTCGGGGGCGCTCGGTGACATCGGGGCGCACATCGTCGACCTGACCCAGTACATCACCGGCGACCGGATCACCGAGGTCAGCGGGCAGCTGGAGACGTTCGTCAAGGAACGGCCGGTCGCGGCCGCGCACAGCGGCTTGTCCGGTGAGGCCGGGACCGAACGTGGACCGGTCACGGTGGACGACGCCGCGATCTTCCTCGCGCGGTTCGGCGACGGCGGGCTCGGCGTCTTCGAGGCGACCCGGTTCGCGACCGGCCGGAAGAACGCGATCCGGATCGAGATCAACGGCAGCGAAGGCAGTCTCGCGTTCGACTTCGAGGACATGAACGAGCTGCACTTCTACGACGCGACGGAGCCGGCCGAGACCGCCGGCTTCCGCCGCATCCTCGTCACCGAGGCATCACACCCGTACGTCGCCGCCTGGTGGCCGCCGGGGCACCTGCTCGGCTACGAGCACGGCTTCACCCACCAAGTGGTCGATCTCGTCACGGCGATTGCCGAGGGCAAGGATCCGGAACCGTCGTTCGCGGACGGCCTGCAGGTCCAGCGCGTCCTCGCCGCGGTCGAGGACAGTTCGACCTCCCGACAATGGCAGGAGATTCCTGAATGAGCTCATATACACCGGCCAAGGACGACAAATTCTCCTTCGGGCTGTGGACCGTGGGTTGGGAGGGCGTCGACGTCTTCGGTACTGCGGTTCGCGCGCCGCTCGACCCGGTGCACACGGTGGAGAAGCTGGCCGAGTTGGGTGCCGCGGCGGTGTCGTTCCATGACGATGACCTGGTGCCTGATGATGCGACCCGCCAGCAGACGCTGACCCGTTTCTCCAAGGCGCTCGCCGACCACGACATGGTGGTCGAGATGGCCACCACCAACCTGTTCGCTCATCCCGTCTTCAAAGATGGTGGCTTGACGGCCAACGACCGCGACGTACGCCGGTACGCGCTGGCCAAGATCCTGCGCAACGTCGATCTCGCCGCCGAGCTGGGCGCGAAGACGTATGTGTTGTGGGGTGGCCGCGAGGGTGCTGAGTCGGGTGGCTCGAAGGACGTGCACGCCGCGCTGGATCGGTACAAGGAGTCGATGGACCTGCTCTGCGGCTATGTACGTGAGCAGGGCTATGACATCCGGTTCGCGTTGGAGCCGAAGCCGAACGAGCCGCGCGGTGACATCTTGTTGCCGACGATCGGGCACGCGATTGCCTTCATCAACGATCTCGAGCACCCCGAGCTGGTGGGGATCAACCCCGAGATCGGGCATGAGCAGATGGCCGGGCTGAACTATGCGCACGGGATCGCGCAGGCGATCTGGCACGGGAAGTTGTTCCACATCGATCTGAACGGTCAGCACGGTCCGCGGTTCGACCAGGACCTGCGCTTTGGTGCGGGGAACCTGCGGGAGGCGTTCTGGACCGTCGATGTGCTGCAGGGCAATCCCGGCTATGACGGGTACGTGCATTTCGACTACAAGCCGCCGCGCACCGAAGACGTCGAAGGAGTCTGGGAGACCGCGCGGGCTTGTATGCGCAACTACCTGATCCTGCGGGAGAAGGTCCAGGCGTTCCGCGCTGACCCCGAAGTACAGGAAGCCGCCGCTGCGGCTCGGGTGGCTGAGTTGGCTCAGCCGACGCTGGGTGAGGGCGAGTCGCTGGAGGAGCTGCGCAAGGCGACGTACGACGCCGATGCACTGGCCGACCGTGGGCTCGGGTTCGAGCGGCTCGACCAGTTGGCGATGGAGCACCTGCTGGGCGTCCGGTAGGTAGCAGACAGATCCCGCGCAGGGCAGAGCACGGGGAACGCGGTAGCTGAACTTCGTAGTACCAGGGCCGAAAAAGCCGGGGACCCGCCCCGGCACCAGATGGAGCGCGCGCCTTATCCGACCCATGAGGAGCACCCCATGATCCAGCTACGCAGACGAGGCACGCTCATTCGCCTCCTCGTGCTCGCCCTGATCGCCTCCCTGGTGATCACCCTGCCGATGAGACCGGCCGAGGCCCATCCCGGGCACGGTGACGAGACCTTCAACGCGTTGATCTTCAGCAAGACCGCCGGCTTCCGGCACGACTCGATCCCGGCCGGCATCCAGGCGATCAAGGACCTGGCGGCGGCCAACGATTTCACTGTCACCGCGACCGAGGACGCGGCGATGTTCAACGACACCGAGCTGGCGAAGTACGAGGTGGTCATCTGGCTGTCGACGACGGGTGACGTGCTCAACGCGGACCAGCAGGCCGCCTTCGAGCGGTACATCCGCAACGGTGGCGGGTATGCCGGAGTGCACGCCGCATCGGACACGGAGTACGATTGGCCGTGGTACGGCAAGCTGGTCGGCAGCTACTTCGACAGCCACCCGCCCGGTACGCCGAACGCGACGGTGAAGGTGGAGGACCACGCGCACCCGTCGACTTCCGAGGCGCCGACGAGCTGGCCGCGGACGGACGAGTGGTACAACTACCGCTCGAACCCCCGGGGCGCCGTACACGTGCTGGCCTCGGTCGACGAGACGACGTACACCGGCGGCAACATGGGCGCCGAGCACCCGATCGCGTGGTGCCAGGACTACGACGGCGGCCGCGCCTGGTACACCGGGATGGGCCACACGATCGAGTCGTTCGCCGACGCGACGTTCCGCAAGCACCTGCTCGGCGGCATCAAGACCGCCGCGGGGGTGCAGCCGGCCGACTGTGGCGCCTCGCTGAGCGAGAGCTACGAGAAGGTCACGCTGGACGACAACACCGCGAACCCGATGGAACTCGCGATCGCCAACGACGGCCGGGTCTTCTACATCGACCGCAACGGCGCGATCAAGATCATCAAGACCGACGGCTCGGTGCTCACCGCGGGCACCCTCAGCGTGTACACCGGCCAGGAGTTCGGCCTGCTCGGGATCGCACTCGACCCGGCCTTCGACCAGAACGGCTTCCTCTACCTGTACTACTCGCCGGCCGGAACCGACTCGCACGACAAGGTCTCGCGTTTCAAGGTGACCGGGGACACCCTCGACCTGGCCACCGAGAAGCAGGTACTGCGTATCGACACCCAGCGCGCCGAGTGCTGTCACGCCGGTGGCGCACTGGAGTTCGACGGCCAGGGCAACCTCTACATCGCGACCGGTGACAACAGCAACCCGTTCGACTCCGACGGCTACTCGCCGCTGGACGAGCGGGCCGGCCGCTCGGCCTGGGACGCGCAGCGCAGCTCGGCCAACAGCAACAACCTGAACGGCAAGGTGCTGAAGATCCACCCGGAGGCTGACGGCAGCTACACCGTCCCCACCGGCAACCTCTTCCCGGCCGGTACTGCGAAGACGCGGCCAGAGATCTTCGCGATGGGCTTCCGCAACCCCTTCCGGATCGGTATCGACCCGGCCACCGACAACCTCTTCGTCGCCGACTACGGTCCGGACGCCGGCCAGGTCTCACCGACGCGCGGCCCGGACGGCCGGGTCGAGTGGAACATCGTCAACAAGCCGGGCTTCTACGGCTGGCCGTACTGCGTCGGCAACAACACGCCGTACAACGACTTCAACTTCGCCACCGGCGCCGCGGGGGCCACCTTCAACTGCGCGGCTCCGGTCAACGAGTCGCCGAACAACACCGGTATCACTCAGCTGCCGGCCGCGATCCCGGCGACGATGTGGCAGGGCAAGTCGACCACCGGCGTACCCGAGATCGGCGGTAGCGGTGCGCCGATGACGAGTGGTGCGTACAAGTTCGATCCGGACAGCGACTCGGACCGCAAGTGGCCGAAGTACTTCGACGGCAAGGCCGTCTGGGCCGACTGGAACGACAGCCGGTTGTTCTCGGTGCAGCTGAAGGACGACCGCGCCGGGGTCGCGGACGTCTCGCGGATGCTGCAGAAGCTGGCCTTCGTCCGGCCGCACGCGTTGCAGTTCGGCCCGGACGGCGCGCTCTACGTGATCGAGTGGGGGAGCGGGTTCGGTGGCAACAATGCCGACTCGGGCATCTACCGGATCGATTACGTGCAAGGCAATCGCGCGCCGATCGCGCAGTTCAGCACGGACAAGACGTCCGGTCCGGTGCCGCTGACGGTCGCGTTCGACTCGACCGGTTCTCGCGATCCGGATGGTCAGCCGATCACGCTGGCGTGGGACTTCGACGGCAACGGGACGACGGACAGCACCGAGGCCAAGCCGTCGCACACCTACACGACGGCCGGGGTCTTCACGGCCCGGTTGACGGTGACCGACAGCGATGGCCGTCCGGCCGTGTCCAACCAGTCGATCACGGCCGGCAACACCGCGCCGACGATCACGGTGGAAGCGCCGCTCGACGGTGGGTTCTTCGACTTCGGCGACACGATCAGGTACAAGGTCACGGTCACCGATCCCGAGGACGGCACGGTCAACTGTGCCGAGGTGATCACGCAGCCGGCGCTGGGCCACGACGAACACAATCACGATTTCGAGCAGTACCCCGGGTGTGAGGGCGTCATCCCGGTCAACGGGGACGACGGCCATGTCGGCGCGAACATCTTCGGCCTGGTCAAGGTGAAGTACACCGACAAGGGCGCCCCGGGCAGCGGGCGGCTGACCACCGAGAAGGTGGTGCAGCTCCAGCCGAAGACGCGCGAGGCGGAGTACTTCAATGAGACCGGTGGGCCGGGCGACACGGGCGGCGTACAGGTCGAGGACACCGGTGACGTGGCCGGTGGGGGCAAGAACATCGGGTTCATCGAGGACGGTGACTGGTGGGGCTGGAAGCCGACCAACCTGACCGGCATCACCCAGCTCCAGTTGCGGGCCGCTTCGCCTGAGGCGGGAGCAACCGTGCAGGTGCGGCAGGGGTCGCCGACGACCGGACCGATTGTTGCCACCATCACCGTTACACCGACCGGGGCCTGGCAGACGTACGGCAACTTCACCGCGGACGTCTCCGGCGCCTCGCTGACCAGCGGGCCGCTGTACTTCGTCAAGACGACCGGGCAGCTGAACGTCAACTGGGTGAAGTTCATCGGCAAGGGCATCACCGAGAACCAGCGGCCCAACGTCGCGATCAGTGCGACGCCGGTGCAGGGCAAGGCGCCGCTGAAGGTCGACTTCACGGCGACGGCGACCGACCCCGAAGGCGACGTTCCGTTGTCCTACGCATGGAGCTTCGGTGACGGCGCCACAGCCACCGGCGCGACCGTCAGCCACACCTACACGACCTCCGGTACCCACGAGGCGACCGTCACGGTGACGGACGCGAAGGGCGCCACCGGTACGTCGCACGTGCAGGTGAAGGTGGATGCGTCAGCCCCACCGACCTGCTTGACCGGCCGGTCGGACGGCTTCGAGGGGACGACGCTCGACACCGGCCGCTGGAACTCCATTGTCAGAGGCAACCAGGAACTTGCCGTGAGCAACGGCGACCTGATGCTGCCGTTGACCGCGACCGACATCTACGGCACCGGCAACACCGGTACGCCGAACATCGTGCTCCAGCCGCTCCCGGCCGGCGCATGGCAGGCGACGGCGAAGATGACGTTGCCGGCCCGGCTCGCGTACCAGCAGGCTGGGTTGATCGTCTACGGCGACGACGACAACTACGCGAAGATGGTGCTGCAAGGCCGCTCGACGGGCTCCCCGTCGGCCGCGGACCGGATCTTCCAGTTCGTCCGGGAGGAAGCCGGTGCTCCTAACGAGGTGGCCGCGTCGAACACGGCCAACCTGGGCGCGGCGTACCCGGACACCGTCTGGGTCCGCTTCACCAGCAACGGGCAGAACCTGCGGGCGTCGTACAGCGCTGATGGTGCGACGTTCGTCGACATGCCGGAGACGAAGTTGCTGGCCGGGATCAGCAACCCGAAGATCGGGCTGTTCGGTTTGGCCAACCGGGCCGCGGCGCTGCCGATCTCGGCGCAGTTCGACTACTTCTCCATCACGCCGGACGACACCGCCGAGGCACCGACCCCGGACGACGCGTTCGACGGTACTGCGCTGGACGCCTGCCGCTGGTCGGCGAGCGTGCGGCCGGACGCATCGGCGTACCGGGTGACCGGCGGGGCGCTCGAGATCGACACGAGCAAGGGCGACATCTACCAGGGCACGGCCACGAACCCGAAGAACCTGCTGCTGCAGCCGGCTCCCGACGGTGACTGGACGATCGAGACCAAGGTGGACGGGTCCGCGTTCAACGAGGCGTACCAGCAGGGCGGCCTGATGGTGTACGGCGACGACGCGAACTACGTGAAGCTCGACTTCCTCACCTCGAATGCCGCCGGCAGCACGGTGAGCCGAGGGATCGAGCTGCGCAGTGAGGTGAACAACGCGATCGTCCAACCCGCACCGAACGCATCACCGGCACCCACCCAGGGTGTCTGGTATCTGCGGCTGGCGAAGACCGGTACGACGTACACCGGGTCGTACAGCGCGGACGGGC
The DNA here is from genome assembly GCF_050943845.1 of Kribbella sp. CA-294648. Lineage (NCBI taxonomy): Bacteria > Bacillati > Actinomycetota > Actinomycetes > Propionibacteriales > Kribbellaceae > Kribbella > Kribbella sp. CA-294648. The sequence goes on along the minus strand of NZ_CP191981.1, from coordinate 5,354,356 downwards.
TGGCGTGGACCACACTGCCGGCCGTCACCAACACCGCGCTGACCTCGGCGAGCTTCGGGATCTACGCCTTCGGGGTCGACCAGGTCGCTTCGAAGACGGCGAAGTTCGACTACTTCAAGCTCGTCAAGGACACGGTCGCGCCGCAGGTGAACCTGTCGGTCAACCCGTCCGCGCCATCAGGTGACAACGGCTGGTGGACCGATGCCGTGGTCGCGACGGCAATGGCGACGGACAACCAGCCGGGCCAGCTCTACCTCGAGCAGAAGGTCGGCGACGGCGACTGGGCGGAGTACACGACTCCGGTCAACCTGACGGCGGACGGCACCCACACCCTCCAGGTGCGGGCGAGTGACACCGCGGGCAACGTGTCCGAACCGAAGTCGGTGACGGTCAAGATCGACAAGACAGCCCCGGTGGCAACGGTGACCGGCCTGACGGCTGGCGCCGAGCTCGGTGTGGCGAGTCTGGCCACGGTGGCGGCGACTGCCACGGATGCGCTCTCCGGGATGGCCGGCGTGACGCTGACCATCGACGGGCAGCCGTTCCCGGAGACCGGCAAGCTCGACGGCATGCTGCTCGGACTGGGCGCGCACGAAGTGATCGCCCGGGCGACGGACAAGGCCGGCAACGTCTCGGTGACGAAGGTGCCGTTCACGGTCATCGCGACGTACGCGCAGGCGCTCGAGGTGGTCAAGCGCTACCGCGACGTCCGGACACTGGCTCTGCAGCCCACCGTCGAGATGAAGGTGCGGCTGCGGGCGGCTGAACGGGAGCACGCCAAGGGTCGCCTGGCGGCGGCCCGGACCGCGATGGACAAGTACCTGGCCGAGGCTCAGAAGGTCGCCGACGTACCGGCCAGGACGCTGCTCGTCGCTATCGGTCAGGACCTCAGGATGAGGATCTGACCCCATGATCGTCGCCGTGTGCAACCGCACCCTGTCCGACGCGGAGAGGTGGACAGGAGCTCCTCCGGCCCGGGGTGGTTCGGCCCCGCCCCGGGCCGGCGGGAGAGCGGTGGCGCACGGTCGGCGGGGGACCGGTTCGTCCGGTCCCGGTCCCCGGCGCCGCGACCAGCGCTCCGGCCGCGGCGCCGGGGACACCCCTATCGATCCCTTGTGGAGAAGGAGTTTGTGATGGCACGACCGATCACCCTGTTCACCGGCCAGTGGGCCGACCTGCCGTTCGAGGAGGTGGCCCGGCTCGCGTCCGGATGGGGCTACGAAGGACTCGAGATCGCCTGCTGGGGTGATCATCTCGACGTCCGCAAGGCGGCCGAGGACGACGGCTACGTCCGCGACCGGCTGGACATCCTGGAGAAGTACAACCTGAAGGTCTGGACGATCTCCAACCACCTGCTCGGCCAGGCGGTCTGCGACGACCCGATCGACCAGCGGCACCAGGCGATCCTGCCCGCGCACATCTGGGGCGACGGTGATCCGGAAGGTGTCCGGCAGCGGGCGGCCGAGGAGATGAAGACGACCGCGCGAGCCGCTCGCCGGCTGGGTGTGGACGTCGTCGTCGGCTTCACCGGGTCGTCGATCTGGAAGACCGTCGCGATGTTCCCGCCGGTGCCGCCGGCGATGATCGAAGCCGGGTACCAGGACTTCGCGGACCGGTGGAACCCGATCCTGGACGTCTTCGACGAGGTGGGCGTGAAATTCGCGCACGAGGTGCACCCGTCCGAGATCGCCTACGACTACTGGTCGACGACCGCGACGCTGGAGGCGATCGGGCATCGCGAGGCGTTCGGGCTGAACTGGGACCCGAGCCACTTCGTCTGGCAGGACCTCGACCCGGTCGGCTTCCTGTGGGACTTCAAGGACCGGATCTACCACGTCGATTGCAAGGACGCGAAGCGCCAGGTCGGCAACGGCCGCAACGGCCGGATGGGGTCCCACCTGGCCTGGGGCGACCCGCGGCGCGGCTGGGACTTCGTCTCGACCGGTCACGGCGACGTCCCGTGGGAGGCCTGCTTCCGGATGCTCAACTCGATCGGGTACGACGGCCCGATCTCGGTCGAGTGGGAGGACGCCGGGATGGACCGCCTGGTCGGCGCCGCCGAAGCCCTCCAGTTCGTGAAGTCGCTGGCCTTCGACCCGCCGACCGCCTCCTTCGACGCGGCCTTCTCCTCCTCAGACTCCTGACAGCACGTACTGCGCGCCGTGGCCGGTCTCCCGGGCCACGGCGCGCAGTACGGTCTGCTACCTGCCGATCTTCACCGACAAGGTGGTGCTGTTGTTGGCTGCCACCGGATCACCTGTTGGCGATGCGACCGCCGCCGTGGTCGTCACCACGCCCTTGCGGCCCTTGACGAGCAGGTGGACGTTGAACGACCAGCTCGCACCGGCGGTCAGTGCGGTCGGCCGGGCACAGGTCAGGACCTGGCCGGCCTGGGTGCAGTTGGCGGTGTCGAACACGTAGACCGCTGCCTTGATATCCGGCAACCCGACGGTCACCGTCGGGGACTGGGCATCGGACGGACCGAGGTTCGCCACCGTGGCGGTGTAGACGATCGTCGACGACGGCTTGTAGACGTCCTTGTCGGCGACGAGCGCCATCCGCAGATCGGCCGACGTGCCGACCGTCGTGGTGGCCGACGCGGTGTTGTTGCCCGGTACCGGGTCGGTCGCGTTCGAGGTCACGGTCGCGCTGTCCGAGATGGGACCGGCCGGAGTACCGGACTGGACGCGGGTGGCGATGACCACCGTGGTCGGACCGCTGGCCGGGGCCATCGTGCCGAGTTCACACTCGACCTGCTTGGACGGCGGATCCTCCGGAATCGTCACCAGCACACAGCTTCCGGATCCCGTCGTCACCGTCGCGGACGTGAAGTCGACCGCTCCGGGCAGGACGTCGACCAGTTTGACCCCGGTCGCCGTCGACGGTCCCGCGTTACTGACCTTGACCGTGTAGGTCAGCGGCCGTCCGGCGAACACCGGGTCGGGACTGTCGGTGGAGGTGACCGAGAGATCGGCCTGGCTTCCGACCTGGGTGGTGACCGTGTCGTTGTTGTTGCCCAGGTTCGGATCGGCCGTCGTCGAGGACACCGTCGCGTCGTTGTGCATCGAGCCGGTGAAGGATGAGTTGATCGTCGCGACGACCGTCATCGTCTCCGAGTCACCGGCCACCACGTTGCCGATCGAGCACGTGGTCGGTTGCGACGCGCTCCCCGGCACACCCGCTGTACAGGTGCCGGCGGTGGAGCTGACCGAGACGACGGTGACCTGTGCGGGCAGGATGTCCCGCACGACCACGTTGGTCGCGGTCGACGGCCCGGCGTTGGAGATCGTGGTCGACCAGGTGATCTGGCCGCCCGCGGTCGCGGTCGCCGGTGCTGTCTTGTCGATGCTCACGTCCGCCGAGGAAACGAAGTGCAAGGTGTCGGACGCGGAGTTGTTCGCCGTGTTGGGATCGACCGAACCGCTGCTGACGGTCGCGGTGTCCGCGATGTCCTGCGCTTCGTTCGCGCTCTCCCGGATCACAACGCTGCGCTGCTGACCCGACGGGACGTCACCGAGCAGACACGTTGCCTGCGCGCTGCCGGCCTGGTCGCCCGCGGGTGCGGTGCACCCGGCCGAGGTGGTGGACAGCTGGAACGTCCCGCTCGAGGTCACCGTGTCGGTCACCTGGACCGCCCGCGCGATGGCCGGGCCGTTGTTCGTCACGGTAATGGTGCACGGGTACGACGTACCGGCTGCTGCCGGACCGTCCGGCAGACAGTTCTTCGCGACTGCCAGATCAGCGCGTCCGGTCGCCGAGGAGAAGGCGTCCAGAACACCCGAACCGAAGGCGTTGTCAGGACCCGCGGCGGCCCGGTCGGTGGCATTGGCATTCAGTACTGCGGTCAACGCCGAGGGTGTCAGCGAATCCGGACCACCGGCCGCGTCCAGCACCAGAGCCGCGACGCCTGCCGCGCTCGGTGTTGCCGCCGAAGTACCGAAGAACCTGCAGTCGCCTTGAGTCGTGGCTGGGCAGCTGCCCGCACCGAAGTCTCCGACGCCGCTGACCGACACACCGTCACCGGCCGTGTAGGTCGGGGCGATCGCCGTTCGGCCACCACCGCCGGCCACACTCTGGTTCGTGGTGCCCGGGGGAGCGACCGCGGGACACGGGTACGAAGTCGAGCACACTGTCGTGCTGACCAGCGAGACCGGGCCCTGGCCGCTGAAGTTCTCCAGCGGGACTGTGGCGGGATTCTGGTCCACACCGGCGTTGACGGCGCCGGCCGAGGTCGCGAGGTCGGTGTAGTTGCTGTCAGGGTTGAGTGATCCGGCGCTGCCGGCTGCGTCGATGGCGCCGGCACCACGCCAGCGGAGGTCGAGCGTCGGCGTGCCCGTCGCGCCGGTCGAGCCGGTCACGTTGACCACCATCTTGACGGTGGCCGCGGTGGTCGCGCTGGGGTTGGTCCAGGCTGCCTGCTCGATCGTGTCGCCGGTACCGCCACCTTGGGCGCCGGTGCTGTTCGCCAGGCAGGCCGTGCCGGCCGCGTTGAGGATGTAGAGATCGAGGTTGGTGAACCCACCCGCGCCTGCCGTGGGGAAGATCGCCCGCGGCTCGCTCCACTGCAGGGTCGAACGGAGCGTGCCGCCTGCCGCGACGGTGACGTCGAAGGTGGTGTCGGCGCCGTTGAAGGCGACGGTGTTCGTGGGAGCCACACCGCAGCCGGTGGGTGCTCCGCCGTCGGGGCCGTTGCCGGTTCCGGTGGCGGCGACCCGCGGAGCGTGCGTGCCGTTCAGGTTTCCGGCCGACGAGCTGACCCAGACGCCCGACGCGGCGAGGATCTCGCCGTTCACCGCGGCGATGCCCTTCTGGAAGGCCGGCTCGCTGTCGAACGGGATGTCCTCGGTCAGGACGTCGACGCCGGCCGTGGCGAGGTCGTTCTGGGCCGCAACATGGTCGGCCACACCGTTACCGGTGGCGTGGAAGAACAGATCGGCGCCGGGCGCCATGTCGTGCACGATCTCCAGCATCGAGGTGCCCTCGTCGCCGGACCCCGTCTCCAGCACGGTGACGCCGGCGGGGAGATCCCCGAGGTCCTCGGCCGCGGCGAGGTTGCTGACGCCGTCCGAGATGACGCCGACGGAGATGCCGCCGCCGTCGAAGCCGATGTTCTGGGCGGCGTCGGCGCGGTGCAGCGCGACGCCTTCACTGAGGAAGCTGCCCGCGTCGGGCGGCAGGGTCTCCGTCGGCCGGATCGCGGCGACCCAACTGAGGGCCGCGACCTCGTCCACCCGGTCGTAGGGCACGAGCGCGCGGAAGACGCCGGCGTTGAGAAGTGCCTTGACTCGTTGGGGTTTGACCCATTGGTCGGAGCCTTTGAGAACCTGCGCTCCCAGCCGTTGCAGCTCGGCCCGCTCCTTGCCGGCCACCCGGCCGAGGGCGTGGACTTCGAGGTCGAGGTTCGCCGCCGTGTCCACGGTCAGCAGCGGATCGCTGAGCTTGGCGCGCTGGCCGGCGTCGAGCCGATGAGTCGCGCCGGCCGCCTTGCCGACCGCGGCGATGCGCTGGCTGACCAGTGACGGGATCTTGGCCGCGGGAGCGGCCGCCGTACTGGCTGCAGGACCGGTGGCCGCGGTGACGGCCGCGGGTTGAGCTTGCGCGATACCTGATCCCATGATCAGGAAGGCGACGAGCCCGGCCGAGGCCGCTGCTCGGCGCTTCCGGGCATGACTGTAGTAACTCATCGGTGGTGCCCCCTGTGTCTCTCGCCCCTGTGCTTCCCCAAGCACCTGTCCCCCCGCCCCCCAGGCGCAGAATGATTTCGACGGTGCTCGCACTCGCCGTGGGTGTCAAGGCCTGAGGCAACGACGATAGGGACCCAAGGCAACCAATCTGCCCTTTCGGGCATCCCCGCGTGCCCTGCGGTCAGGTCAGGAGGGCGGCGGTTTGGGTTTGGAGGAAGGGGATGTGGACCTGGTGGGACCAGCGGTTGACTTCGGTGGCGAGCGCGCGGGACGCCTCGGGATTGCCTTCGTCGCGAGCCAGTACTGCGAGGAGAGCCTGCTGGGCCAACGCGCCCAGGAGGTGACCGGCCTTCTGGCGTAGTTCGGTCGACCGTTCCCACTGCGCGCGGGCGAGGACGAGGTCACCAGCCGTGTGGGCGTGGTCGCCGAGGTGACGCAGGGCGAGCGAGATGAGGAGGTCGTCGGCCGAGCGCTCGCCGAGTTCGAGCGCGGTGTTGTAGGCGGTGAAGGCAGCTGCGGGGAGTTCCTGCAGGTTGTCGGCGATGACGCCTTCGTAGAAGGCCGCGTAACCAGATCGGGCCTCGTCGGGCGCTGTCGCGTGGAGTTCGGCGGCCCGCTTCGCGTAAGCCTCACCAGCGGTGCGGTCACCCGTGGAGAGCGCTGTGCCGTAGTCCTTCTTGAGGTGGAGGAAGGCGAGGTCCCAGCTCGTCGTCGCGTCCGGAGTCTCAGCGAGCGCCTTCTCCAGTACTACGAGCGCGGGGCCGGCGTTGTCGGTCTGCTGGCTGAAGTCCTGGTCGACCGTGACTTCAGCCATCGCAGCCGCGAGGGCGAGGCTGTCGGACGGGGTCGAGGCGGTGGCAGCCCGCAAGAGTTCGGTGGCTGTGGTCCAGCGGCCCGCGCGCATCAACGCGGTCACGGCGGCGAGCAGGGGAGCGAGTGCGATCTGTGTCATGGCGGGACAGTATTTCGACATCGAAAGTTTTGACAACAAAGCTTCAGGCGGTGAATCATTCAGCGGGTGAAGGACTCGATCGACGCGCACGTGGAGCTGTGGAGCCGGGAACTGCCGGAGATGGACCTGCGGGTCGAGGGCATCGCGACCCGGCTGCAGGCTCTCGGGCGCTACCTGGACCGCCAGCGGGACGCAGTACTGGCTCGGCATGGTTTGCAGTGGTGGGGATTCAAGACGCTGCACATGCTGCGCCGGGGTGGTGCGCCGTACCAGTCGACGCCGGGGCGGCTGGCCACTCAGCTCGGGCTGTCGCCGGCCGCGATGACGAATCGGCTGGACGCGATGGAGCGGGCGGGGTACGTCGCGCGGCATCACGATCGCGACGACCGGCGCAAGGTGGTCGCGACGCTCACCGACGCGGGGCTGCTGATCTGGCAGCAGGCAATCGGCGACATCACCCAGGTCGAGGTCGACCTGGTGAACCAGCTGCCCGCCATCGATCAGGATCGCCTGACCGAGCTCCTCCGCACGCTCCTGCACTCGACCGAAAACCAAATGTAGAGAGCCGGGAGACGGCTTCGACGTTCGTTGTGAAGGCACCCACCAGGGGAGTCCGGGCAGGGAGCGTCGAGTGATGGAAGCGTTGAGCGTGGTCGTCAACAGCAAGCTGGTCGCCGATGACGTGCGGCATTCGGTCGGTGGTGACCACGAAGTACGGCGTACCGCTGACGAGGCATTGCGGTTCCAGCGCCGCGAGCGCCGGCTGTGGAACGCTGTGAAACGGAGCATCACCGCGCTGACCCTGTCGAGAACGGGAGATCGGCTCCGACGTTGCTGCTGAGCGACCCCGGTACGGGGACGGACGGACAAGGAGTGGGACCGATGAAGTACATGCTGTTGATGCATTCCAACAAGCAGGACTGGGACGACATGCCGAACACCTGGTCGCAGGAGGACCTCCAGGTGATGGTCCAGTGCATGCACGACCTCAACAAGGAGCTGCAGGACGCCGGGGAGCTGGTCGAGGCACGCGGCCTGACCGGTCCGGACGCCATGAAGACGGTCCGCGCACAGGACGACGGCGAGCCGATCATCACTGACGGTCCGTTCAGCGAGACCAAGGAAGTACTGGCCGGCTACTGGGTCGTCGACGTCGCCTCCGAGGAACGCGCCATCGAGCTCGCAGTGCGCATCTCCCGTACGCCGGGCCCCGGCGGCCGCCCGCTCAACCAGGCGGTCGAGGTCCACCCGGAGGGTGTCGCGCCCGCCTAACTCCTGGGTGGGCGGCGCATGGCCCAGTGTTTTGGGCCTTGGGATGGTAGGTCGAGCTCGGCGAGGACTTCGAAGCCGAGCGACTCGTAGAAGGCGACGTTGGCAGGATCCTGCGTCTCCAGGAACGCGGGGGAGCGTTCCTCGTCGGCCGCGGCGAGGCCGGGAGCGATCACCGCCCGGCCGAGCCCGCGGCCCTGCCGCTCGGGATCCACGCCGACGACGCTGAGAAACCAGATCGGCTCCGACGGCCGGAACAACACCATCGCCTGCTCGTACTGCGCCGCCAGTTCGGCTCGACTACCCGCGATCTCCTGGAACTCCTCGGCCAGCGGGGCAAACACACCGGGCGGTGTCCGCGGCGTCGTCCAACTGGCGACCGCGGAGTGGTCGTTAGCGACCCAGACCCGGCCGTGCGCCAGACCGACTTCGCGGAGGAACAACCGGTGGTACTGCGCAAGTCGGTCGAGGTAGCCGTCCGGGTCGAGCCCCAGCCGGGTCAGCGGGTAGTCCTCGAACGCCCGCACCAACGTGTCCACGGCCGGCTCCAGATCGCCGGCCTCAGCCAACCGGATCTCCACCATGTCGGGTCGCCTCAGCGCAGCTTCGCGACGATCAAGTCGGCGACGGCGGCCATACCGGCTTCGTTCGGGTGGTACGGGACGCCCCGGCCGAGCCGGAAGCCCGTGGTCCAGGGAGTCGCCGATCCCACCGCGTGGTCAAGACTTGCGGCCGAGGCCGCGATCAGGTCGGCACCAGTCTTCTCGGCCGCCGTCGCGAAGGCCTTGGCGAGGCCGTCGGCCATCATCACCACACTCGGCAGTTGCTCCTCGTTCAGCGGTACGTCGAGCCGCGGCCGAGTCGCCGGGCCCGCCACGGTCAGGTAGTCGACGAGCATGATCCGGCTGCCCGGAGCGCGATCGCGAACCTCGGTCACGATCTCGGCAAGGGAAGCCGCGACGGCGTCGTACTCGGACTGGTCCTTGAGGTAGCTCACCCGCGCGCGGATCCGGTTGGCGACGCGCCTGCCGAGCAGGGTGGCGGGCTTGGCGAGCGTGTTCATCAGGCTGCCCCGCAGGAAGGTGCCGATGTACTCGAGATCGTTGCCGCCGGCAGTGATCGTGACGAGCGCCGTATCGGGACCGACGGCATCGATCTGTGGGGGAGCACCGTCCTGACGGTCCCGCAGGATGGTGGCCGTGGTGGCGCCCGAGTACGTCACGTCGGTCAGTTCCAGCGCGAGGGCCTCGGCGACCAGATGCGGATAGTTCCGGCTGGACCGGCCGGCCGCCTTGTCCACGATCGGCTTGATACCGGGTCCGGCGGCAAACGAGCTGCCCAACGCGACGTAGCGACTGCCAGGGGTGATCACGCCCCGACGATACCGGCCCGCTGTGGGGAGGGGATTTCTTGACGGCATACTCACCCGGGTGAGTGACGTGTTCGGGACTGGTGGGATTCGTGAGCGGGTGCTGGCCGGCTGGGCCGCGGCGCCGGTTCGGTTCAGGGAGGACGCCAACGCGGAGGAGGACCTGGCGCTGGGCGGCTACCTCGATCGAGTCGTGGTCGAGCTGGCCCAGAACGCGGCCGACGCGGCTGTCCGCGCGGGGGTGCCGGGGCGGGTCCAGTTCTCGCTCCGGAGCGGGACGCTGGTCGTCTCGAACACCGGCGCGCCGCTGACGGCCGAGGGCGTCGAGTCGCTCGCGACCCTGCGTGCGTCGGCGAAGCGGGACGACTCGGAGAGCGCGGTCGGGCGGTTCGGTGTCGGCTTCTCGGCCGTGCTGGCGGTGACCGACGAGCCGGTGATCCTGTCGCGCACCGGTGGCGTGCGCTTCTCCCGCCAGGACAGCGCGGCGGCTGTCGCCGGTCTGCAGTCGGCGGGACTGGCGACCGAAGTACGTCGACGCGATGGTCAGGTCCCGGTACTGCGCCTGCCGTTCGAGGCCGAGGGCGAGCCGCCGGAAGGCTACGACACAGCCGTGATCCTGCCGCTCCGCGACGAGGCGGCGGCCGAACTGGTACGCCGGTTGCTCGACGAAGCCGGCGATGCGTTGCTGCTCGCGTTGCCGGGTCTTGAGTGGATCGAGGTCGACGTCGAGGGGTCGGTTCGCGTTCTCGCCGACGCCGAGTCACGGTGGTACGTGCAGCGTGCGGCCGGCATGCTCGACGAGAACGACAGAGAGCGCCTCCTCGCCGACCGGCCCACCGAGGAACGCTCACGGCCGTACTGGTCCATCCTCTGGGCACTCCCGCGGACTGCGGCCGCCGATGAGCTGCCTGGAGTCGTCCATGCGCCGACTCCCACCGATGAACCGCTCTCCCTGCCGGCGTTGCTGTTGGCAACCTTTCCGCTCGATCCGTCGCGCCGCCACGTCGCCACCGGGCCGTTGACCGACTACCTCGTCGAGGCGGCAGCGACGGCGTACGCGGAGTTGCTCCATGACCGCGCCGAGGACGGCGCCGACGTGCTGTCGCTGGTTCCGACCGGCCTCGCCGCGGGTGCACTGGATCGTGCGCTCCGAGATGCGAGCCTCTCCGCACTGCCCGGTACGCCGATCGTGCGCGCCGTCGAGGACGGCTCGCTGCTGCCGCCGCGTGACGCCGTCGTCGTCGAGGGCTCGGACGACGCGTTCAACCGCGCCCTCGCCCCGATCGTCCGCGGGCTGATCGGCTCGCCGCGCCACCACCGGACCGCACTCGATGCCCTCGGCATCCGTCGGCTGGAGCTCGCCGACGTCGTCGACCAGCTCGGGTCCGTGGCCGCGGCGGAGCCACCGGCTTGGTGGCGTGAGATCTACGCAGCCCTCTCCGAGATGGTCACCGACGCCTTGCTCCGCGAGTCCCTCGGCACACTTCCCGTCCCGTTGGCGGATGGGCGATTGGTCCGCGGAGTCCGCGGCTTGCTGCTTCCGGGCGACGAGGTGCCGGCCGGCGTACTGGCCAGCTTCGGCGAGTACGGCGTACGGGTCGTGCATCCGGAGGCGGTTCACCCTTCGCTGGAACGGCTCGGCGCAACTCCGATGTCCCCGCGCGCATTGCTGGAGGACAGCGCAGTACGGGTGGCGGTCGAGCATTCCGCCGACGCCGATGATCCCGACGTCATCGCCGACGCGGTGCTCAGCGTGGTCGCGGCGGACGTCTCCCAGGCGGAAGGCCTGTGGTGGTTGTCCGACCTCGTACTCCGAGACGCCGACGGCGAACTCGTCCCGGCCAACGCACTCGTGATCCCCGGGTCGGACGCTGCCGCCGTACTGGACCCCGAAGAGGTCGCACCGATCGACACCGCGATCGTGGAGCGTTACGGACTCCCGGCCGTCGAGGCGATCGGCGTACTCAGCTCGCTGGGCACGATCTCGGCCGCCGACGTCGCCCTCGACGAGTTGCCCGAGTCACTGGCCGATCTGGACGGAATCAGCGACTGGGCGTACGACGTGGCGCCGGACGGCTCGCGATTCGGGGCGACCGTCGGCGAGTTGACCGCCGTCCGCGATCTCGACTGGGTGATGGACGAGGCCTGGCCGCGGGTGCTCGAACTCTTCGGGACCTCGCCCGAGCTGCGCCGCGCGCTGGTCGAGCCGGTGCGGGTGGTCGGGCCGGACGATCGACCGCATGGCGGCTTGTCCTACGCAGCCTGGTGGATCAGGGATCGCGTTGTTCTCGAGGACGGAGAGCTGCTGGCGGGACGGGCCGATCCCGCGGCGGATCCGGTCCTGGCGAGCTTCTTGGACGACGCGCCCGAATGGACGGCGCGGCTCGACCCCGAGGTGCGGACGGCGGTCGGGCTGGTGCGGGTGGTGAGCGATTTGGATGCTGCCGGTGTCGAGCTGTTGCTGGACCGGCTCGCGGACCCTGACCGGGGCGTCGAGGAGAGTGCGATCCTGCGGCTCTGGAGTCAGCTCGGGACGCATTCGGCGTACCCGGGGGAGACGCCCGACGACGTTCGGGTGCTGGACGGAAGCGGTCTCACCCGGGTGGTGAGTGCGGGGGAGGCGGTGGTCGCCGATGCGCCGATGTGGTTGCAGCGCAGCGATCTCGGCGGTTTCGTGGTCGCCTCCGGAGCAGCTGCCGACGGGTTGAGCGATCTGCTCGACGTGCCGATGGCGGAAGAAGTTGCCGCAGGCAAGATTGATGGCGAGGGGACGGCGGCCGACGTACCGGACCTGGTGCGTGAGCTGGTTCCCGAGGCGCCGGACACCTGGTGGGAGCACGAGGAGCTGCTGGTCGACGGCGTCGAGGTCTCCTGGTGGGTCGACGAGGAACGCCGGCCGCACGCCGCGACCTTCGACGGCCTGGCGAAGGCCCTCGCCTGGTCAGCCGGCCGCTGGGACCAACGCCACGTCATCCGCGCCGTCCTCAGCGAACCCGACCGCTCCTCCGAACTCCGCCTGGACGCCACCTTCGACTAACTACTGTTGTGGATCAGGGTGTCCAGAGCAGGGTTGTCGATCGCGGTGGCGAGCAGTCGGGCCGAGTCGGCTGCAGTGGTGTCGCCCAGGTGGGCGTGATGGAGTTTGGCTCGGACCATGAGTTCGCGCATCTCGCAGCGGGCGGCCACTTCGGCCAGTTGGTTCACCAGTGGCCGGGCGCGTTCCTCGTCGTCGCGCGCCAAGGCGGCAGTACTGGCTGCGTCGAGGACATGTGCGTGCACCCATTGGTAGCGGTCCGGCTCGCGACTTGCCCGGCTGGCAGCTTGCGCAAGCCACTCGGTTGCTCCGGCATGGTCGCCACGTCCCGCGCTGAGTAGTCCGAGGCCGCGACCCGCCATCCCTTCCCAGCAAGGATCGTTGAGCTGGCAGCCGAGCACCCAGGCTTGTTCGAAACCGTCGGCGGCGGCGTCCACATGTCCGGCGTACAGCTCGAGCTCGGCATTGAGTGCCTGCGGCCACGGCATGAAAGCGATCCAGCGCTCCTGCCTGACCAGTTCGAGCGACTCGCGGAGGGCCGTGGCCGCCTGGCTGTACTCCTCCCGCAGCAGATGCGCGCGACCCGTGAGCGACAGCGACCAGGCTTTCTGGCGGCGGTCCCCGCAGCGCGCGGCCGATTCCGCCGACTCACCCAACTGCTCGAAGGCCGCCGGATAGTCACCCTGGTCCGACGAGTTCATCCCCCGTACGCCGAGGATCGCCGCGTACTCCTCGTCGGTCTCGGCCAGTTCCTGAGCCTTCGTGAGCCAGTTGCCGGCGGTCTGGCGGCGACCGGCCTGCACCTCCACGAAGCCGAGCTCGCGATGAGCCAGCACCGACGTACTCCGGTCACCGGCCTGCTCGGCGACCAGGATCGCCTCGTGCAGCACGATCGCGCCCTCCTCGTCCCGGCCCCGGACGGCGTGGACGAGTGCGCCGCCGAGAGCCGCGAGCGCGCGACCTCGCAGTACGGGGTCTTTGCAGTGCTCCGCCTCGGACACCGCTCGCCGGAGGCACTGCAGGCCGGCGTCCACCGCGCCGGCCACGATCGCCGCACGACCGGCTTCCAGCTGACTGGCCGCCGCAGCGTGACCGCCCAAGGCGGGACCGGCAGTTGAGCCGGGCCCGAGGTCTGCTGCTTCCCGCAAAGCAGCAGACGCCTCTATGCCGAGCTCACGGCGCAGCAGGTCGGCGCATACCGCGACCTGCCGGAGTGCGGCCGGCCGGTTCCCCGAGATCGCGAGGCTGCGGACGAGGAGCTCGTGGTTGCCCTGTTCCAGGGGATTCATCGCGACAGCCTTGGAGGCGTAGGCAACGGCGTCCGCCGCTCGGCCACTCGCCACCAGCGATGCGGCCGTCTCCCGCAGCCGGCCTTCGATCGCGGCAGAGAGGCGATAGCGCTCAACGAGCAACCACGACTCGAACTCAGGGCAGGACTCGAGGTCGATCCCTTCGAGCAGCTCACCACTGAGCTCCAGCAATGGCTCTGTCGAGTCCCCGGTGGTGACCAGAGCGTCCACGGAGGTCCCCGGGCCGAGCGTCATCACCACGGGATCGCCACTGAGGTCAACGCCTTGCAGTGCTCGTCGTAGCTCAGCCAGCGACCACCGCAGCGCTCCTAGCGGGTCGTCGGCGTCTGCGAACAGCATCTCGGCCAGCCGCTTGCGGGTGGGTGGGCGGTCGGCCAGCAGGACATAGGCGAACAAGGCCCAAGCCTTACGGCCCCGCGGCGCCCGAGACCCGTCTCCCTGGCCGACCGCCGGCGCCCCCAACAGCCGGATCGCCCCCATAGCTGTCCCCTCCCCGATCCCCAGTGTGGCTCACCAACCGCCCCACCGCGAGCGTCAGCGTCTGATGCCGACTGCCTCCAGGTACTCGGCCGGTGCGGCCACCGTGCCGTCGTCCGCCCGGTTGTGGCCGCGGGGCACCTCCGCGAGGTCGGCTGCGAACGAGGCGAGGTCGTCGCCGGACAGGGTCCCCGCGAGGCGGGTGATCGGGCCGTAGTACTGCTGGAACCAGTCGGAGAAGTGCTCTGCGGACAGGTACCGGAACACGTAGTGGCGCTTGGTCAGGCTGACCCACTCGACCCTGTCCCCGAAGAGCCCGGACAGGTGCTCCTCATCGCCCCACAGCGTGGCCGGCTGCACTCCGGGCGGCGGCGGGGCCCACTTGCCGACTGTGCGGAACAGGTCGCCGATCATGCCGGTCGGCGTCCAGCTGGCCAGCGCGATCTTGCCGCCGGGCTTCGTCACCCGGACGAGTTCGTCCGCGGCCCGTTGATGGTTCGGTGCGAACATCACGCCGACCGTGCTCGTGACCAGATCGAACGCGGCGTCCGGTACCGGCAGCTTCTCCGCGTCGCCCTCCAGGAAGGTGACCGGCAGGTGCTCGGCAGCCGCCCGCTCCCGGCCCTGCTCCAGCAGGTTGACCGCGTAGTCCACCCCGGTCGCGTCGGCGAACCGCCGCGCCGCCGCCATCGCCACATTCCCTTGTCCACAAGCCACATCCAGGACGGTCTGACCCGCCCGGACGTCGGCCGCTTCGACGAGCAGCTCGGCGATGATCTGCAACGTGTTGCCGACCCGGGGATAGTCCCCGGTCTCCCACCCGGCCCGCTGCTTGGCCTTGATCGCCTCGAAGTCGATCGCCGCACCCGTCAGTTCCGTACTCATGTCTTTCCCCCTCGAACGAACCGCGCCCCCCAGCAACGCCACCACCCTTCGCGGTGTCACCCCGATCAGACCGCCGCGCCGTGTGACGAGGCGTGTGACAGCTCCCGGTCTCAACACAACGCCTTCGTTGTCAGAGGTTGGTATATCCATTGATCAGCGCGTTCGGTCCGATCCCTTCAGTTTTGCTGCAAAGTCTTTACAACGTTGTCATCGCTACTTATAGTCCGAGAAACGTTTCCATGAGTGACGTACCCGCCCGGTCAGGACTCGGATCGAAGGGAAACCATCGTGAACGATGCGCCGCGCCCCCAGTTCGAAGACGTCGCTGACGTCGTCCGTCATCAGTTGAACAGCCCTCTGACCCGACGCCTCGTGGTGGGCGGAGGCGCGGCCACGCTGGCCGGCTTCCTGGCCGCGTGTTCCGGCAACGGCGGCTCGTACTCCGACAAGCCCGCGAACGACAAACCCGCCGCCACCAAGTCGATCCAGATCGGCAAGGCGAACATTCCGACACCGCGCGACCAGACGGTGATCGTCGGCCAGGTCGAGTACACGGTGTTCGACAGCTTCAACGGGATGATCCCGAACGGCTCGCCCGGTGGTGCCGGCGTGGAGCTGGCCACCGAGCCGCTGTTCTTCCTGAGCTTCGCCACCGGCAAGCTCACCCCGTGGCTGGCCACGGAGTACAGCTACAACAGCGACCACACCGAGCTGACCCTGAAGTTCGACCCGAAGGCCCACTGGAACGACGGCAAACCGTTGGGTGCGAAGGACTTCCGGTTCACCGTCATGCTGCTGAAGGACCGGCCCGACCTGTTCGGCGGCGGCGGTGAGCTCAAGGAGTTCGTGAAGAGCGTCGAGGTCCCCGACGACCACACCGCGGTGGTCAAGCTGCTCAAGCCGACGCCGCGCCTGCACTACAACTTCATCGCCGCGATCTCGGGCGCGCCCATCAACGTGATGGCCGAACACGTCTGGAAGTCGCAGGACCCCACGAAGTACAAGGACAACCCGCCGGTCCGGTCCGGCCCGTACAAGCTGAAGCAGGCGATCCGGAACCAGAAGATGTTCGTCTGGGAGAAGGACCCGAACTACTGGAACAAGGACAAGCTCGACGTCAAGGCGCAGTACGTGATCTTCCAGAGCATGTCGAAGCAGGGCGACCAGGCCTCGCTGGCGTTCGAGCGGGCCGAGTTCGACGTCGGCTCGATCGACGCGCAGCACGCCAAGCAGCTGGCCAACGCCGGCTACCCGAATCTGCAGACCACCCAGTTCCACGATCCGAACCCGCGGGTGATGTGGCTGAACTGCGACCCGGCCCGCGGCGTGATGGCCGAACCCAAGATGCACTGGGCGATCAACTACTGCCTGGACCGGGAGAAGATCGGCAAGTCGGTGTGGCAGGTCGAGGTACCGCCCGCGATCTACCCGTGGGCCGACTACCCGACCAACGAGAAGTGGAAGAACGACGAGCTCGCGAACAAGTACAAGTTCGAGTACAGCCTGGAGAAGGCGACCGCGCTGCTGGACGAGATCTGCCCGAAGAACGCCGCCGGCAAGCGGATGTACAAGGGCAAGGAGGTCAACCTCGAGATCATCACCCCGGCGCAGAAGGACAAGGACGAGTACGCGATCGCCAATGTGCTGGTGACCGACCTGGCCAAGGTCGGGGTGCCGGCCACCTTGCGGAGCCTGTCCGGCAGCGTGCACAGCGAGAAGTTCGAGCGCGGTGAGTACGACATCGACTCCAGCTGGGCCGGGTTCGCGATCGACCCGGAGCAGCTGTACACGGACTGGGAGAGCAGCCGGGCGCGGCCGATCGGCAAGAACGCGGCGGGCAAGAACAAGATGCGGTTCCGGGACCCGAAGTTCGACGAGATCTCGCAGAAGCTGGCCGGGATGGACCCGAACAGTGAGGAAGCCAAACCGCTGCTCGACCAGGCGCTGGAGATCTACTTCCAGAAGCTCCCGCTGCTGCCGGTGATCCAGACCGGCTACCCGCAGTTCTTCAACACCGCCTTCTGGACCGGCTGGCCGACCGATGAGGATCTGTACGAGGTGCCGCTGAACTGGTGGCCGCACTTCACCTTCGTGCTCGCCAGGATCAAGCCCACCGGGCAGAAAGGGCCGGCGTGACCGCTGAGGCGCCGCCGGTCGTTGCTGTGGACAAGGAGCAGATCTCCGCACCCCGGCCCGGGGTGCGGGCCTGGCTGTCCCGGCATCCGCTCGCGGCGTACGCGATCCGCCGGCTCGGGCTGTACGTGGTGGAGCTGTGGGGAGCGCTCACCATCGCGTTCTTCTTCTTCCGGCTGATGCCCGGCGACCCGATCAACACGCTGATCCAGAGCCTGCAGCAGAACTACATCTACAACCAGCAGGCCAGTGCCGAGATCATCGCCCGGTACCAGCACGAGTTCGGACTCGAGGGCAACCTGTTCTCGCAGTACCTGAAATACATGGAGAAGCTCGTGCTGCACGGCGATCTCGGGCCGTCGCTGATCAACTACCCGACCCCGGCGCAGGACGTGATCCTGCGGGCGTTGCCGTGGACGATCGGTCTGCTCGGTATCTCGGCGGTGCTGTCCTGGGTGCTCGGCATCGCGGTCGGTGCGATCGCCGGCTGGCGGCGCGGCAAGCGGGGTTCGGCGATCATCACCAACCTGTCGATCGCGCTGGCCCACGTGCCGTTCTTCTTCGTCGCGCTGATCCTGGTCTACGTGTTCGCCTACACCCTCGGCTGGCTGCCGGCCCGGGCGGCGTACGACTCCAACATCAGTCCGGGGTTCAACGCCGACTTCATCGGCAGCGTGCTGAAGTACGGTCTGCTGCCCGGCCTGTCGATCGTCGGGATCGGCGCGATGGGCTGGATCCTGTCGACCCGGATGCTGATGGTCCCGGTGCTCGGCGAGGACTACCTCGTGTACGCCGAGGCGAAGGGGCTCAAGCCCTGGCGGATCCTGACCCGCTACGCGTTGCGCAACTGCTACCTGCCCCAGGTCACCGCGTTCGGCATCTCGCTCGGCTTCATCTTCAACGGCAACGTGCTGGTGGAGCAGTTGTTCAACTATCCCGGCCTCGGCACGACCCTGGTGACCGCGATCCAGCAACTCGACTTCAACACCATCCTCGGGGTCACCAACATGGCGATCTTCTCCGTCCTGACCGCGGTCCTGTTGCTGGACCTCCTTCTCCCGTTGCTTGACCCTCGGGTCAAGTACTGGAAGTAGGGCCGATGAGAATCCTCACCGCGGTACTCCGAACCGTCCGCAACAGTGGCCGTCTCGCCACCGGCCTGGTGATCATCGCGGTCATGGTCCTGCTGGCCGTGCTCAGTCCGTTGATCGTCGGGTGGATCGGCGGTGGGACGGACCCGATCGAGGTCGCGGCGTACGAGAAGTGGCTGGTGCCGTCGGGCGACCATGTTCTCGGCACCGACCAGTTCGGCCGGGACGTGCTCGCGATGGTGCTGAGCGCGCTCTCGGTGTCGCTGCAGATCGGTGCGATCGCCGGGCTGATCTCGACCGTGGTCGGCGTGGTCGTCGCGTTCGTGGCCGGCTACAAGGGCGGCTGGATCGACAACGTGCTCTCCACGTTCACCGGCATCCTGCTGGTGATCCCGACCTTCCCGTTGCTGATCGCGTTGTCGGCGTACGCGAAGAACGTGAGTCTGTTCCAGGTCGGGGTGATGATCTCGATCTTCTCCTGGCCGTTCGCGGCCAAGACGATCCGCTCCCAGGTGCTCAGCCTGCGCTCCCGCCCGTACGTCGATCTGGCCCGGGTCAGCAAGGCGCGCGACCTGGAGATCATCACCACCGAGCTGCTGCCGAACCTGCTCCCGTTCATCGGCGTCGGGTTCGCCTCGTCGGCGCTCGGCGCGATCTTCGGGCTGGTCGGCCTGGAGGTGATCGGGCTCGGGCCAGGTGGCGTGATCGACCTGGGCCAGATCATCTTCAACGCGATCAACACCGGTGCGCTGACGCTCGGCGCCTGGCCGATGTTCGTCGTACCGATCGTCTTGCTGACCCTGCTGTTCGCGGCGCTGAACATGATCAACATCGGCCTCGAAGAGGTCTACAACCCACGGCTGAGAGGAGTGGCCGGTGAGTGACGAGACCGTACTGGAGGTGTCCGGCCTCGAGGTCGTCTACTCGACCAGCCGTGGCGACGTGAAGGCCGTGGAAGGGCTGGACCTCTCGGTTCGCCGGGGCGAGATCCTCGGCATCGCGGGGGAGTCGGGCAGCGGCAAGTCCACTCTCGCCGTGGCCTTGTTGCGGTTGCTCAAGCCACCCGGCAAGGTGACGGCGGGCTCGGCGATCTTCCACCGCAAGGGCGGTTCGCCGGTCGACCTGCTGAAGGTCCAGGGCGAGGAGCTCCGCGTACTGCGCTGGAGCGCGCTCTCCTACCTTCCACAGGGCTCGATGAACTCGCTCAACCCGGTGATGCGGGTCGAGGACCAGTTCAAGGACGTCATCCTGGAGCACGCACCGGAACGCAAGGAAGCTCTCTCCGAGCTGATCATCCGGCTCCTCGACCAGGTCGGCCTGGAACCGCGGGTGGCCCGGATGTACCCGCACGAACTGTCGGGCGGGATGAAACAGCGCGTGCTGATGGCGATCTGTGTCGCCCTCGAACCCGACCTGGTCATCGCCGACGAACCGACCACCGCGCTGGACGTGACGATCCAGCGCGTCATCCTGCAGAGTCTGGCCGACCTGCGCCGCGACTTCGGCGTCACCTTGATGGTGATCTCGCACGACATGGGCGTGCATGCGCAGCTGGTCGACCGGGTCGCGGTGATGTACGAGGGCCGGCTGGTCGAGGTCGGCGATGTGCACCAGGTCTTCAAGGATCCGCGGCACGACTACACCCGCCAGTTGATCGACTCGATCCCACGACTCGGAAGGAGGGCGTCATGACGGATGGCAAGGTGATCGAACTGCGCGGCGTCCAGCAGCGCTTCCATGCCCGCGGTACGGCGGACGGCTACCTGACCGCCGTTGCCGACGCCACCTTCCGGCTCGACGCGGAGCCGCCGCAGGTGGTCAGCCTGGTCGGCCAGAGTGGCAGTGGCAAGAGCACGATCGCGCGCAACGTCCTCGGCCTGCAGAAGCCGACCGCCGGCACGATCACCTATGGCGGCAAGGACATCTTCAAACTCAACCGCGCCGAGTACGACGAGTACCGTCGCAACGTGCAGCCGGTCTTCCAGGACCCGTACTCGATCTTCAACCCGTTCTACCGCGTCGACCGGGTGCTCTGGAAGGCGGTCAAGAAGTTCTCGCTGGCCACCACGCGGGAGGCCGGCCAGAGCCTGATCGAGGAGTCGCTGCAAGCGGTCAGCCTCGACCCCGGCCGGGTCCTGGGCCGGTATCCGCACCAGCTGTCCGGTGGCCAGCGGCAACGGATCATGCTGGCCCGGATCCACATGCTCCGCCCGGCCTTCGTGATCGCCGACGAACCCGTCTCGATGCTCGACGCGCAGATCCGCAAGCTGTTCCTCGACATCCTGCTGGACTTCCAGCGCGACCACGGCATGACGACGCTGTTCATCACCCATGACCTGTCCACCGTCTACTACCTCGGTGGCCAGGTCATGGTGATCAACCAGGGCGAGATCGTCGAACGCGGCCCGGTGACCGAGGTGATGCACACCCCGAGCCACCCCTACACCCAACTGCTGCTCGACTCCATCCCGCAACCGGACCCCGACGCGCGCTGGACCAACCGCATCACCATCCACGAAACCGGCGCCACCCCACCCACCGACACCGCGGAAGAAGCTACTCCGATCATTTGACGGTTCGGCGCCAACCGAAACCTGCCATGGCGGTGAGTATGCCGAGCAGACCGAGGACGGTGATGAGAACGAACGCGGTGTGGAAGCCGGCCAGGCCGGAGCCGGCGACCAGGACCGTCGCGACGACGGCGACTCCGGCGGCGCCGCCGATCTCGCGCATCGTCTCCACCAAGCCAGAGGCCAGACCGGAGGCCGACTCATCCACGCCTGACAATGCGCCGATCTGCAGTGCGGGTCCGCAGAGCCCGAAGCCGACTCCGGCCAGGAGGAAGGCAGGCAGGAGTTCGGTGACGTAGTCGGCCTCCGCCGGCACTCGGGCCAGCCAGGCCGCTCCGACGGATACCAGTGCCATGCCGGTCACCAGTACCCAGCGGATCCCGAGCAGCGGAATGAGCCGGGCGCCGTTCATCGCTACGACGACGACAGTGACCGTCGTGGCAAGCCAGGACAGTCCGGTTCGGGTCGGCGAAAAGCCCAGCACCTGCTGCATCAGCAGGGAACCGATGAAGATGTAGGACAGAAGCGTGGCGAACGCGAGGAACGCGGTGAGGTTGGCAGCGACGAGAGTCCGGTTCTTCAGCGTCGACGGCGGAATGAGCGGGGCGGCGGACCGTGCCTCGATCAGAACGAAGCCACCGAGTAGCACGCCGGACACCGCGAACAACGCCAGAGCCGAGCCGGATAGCCAGCCGTGACCGGCGGCGTGCTGCAGTGCGTAGACGAACGCCAGGAGACCGGCCGTCACCGTGGTGGCACCGGCGGTGTCGAGTCGGGTGGTGCGGTCGACCGCACGATCCTTCGGCAGGAACGCGGTGGCGAGAGCGATGACCACCAAACCGATCGGGACGTTGATGAAGAAGGCCCATCGCCAGCCCGGACCGGCTGTCAGCAGGCCGCTGGCGACCACACCGATCGAGCCGGCGGCGCCACCGACCGCACCGAACAGCCCCAGCGCGCGGTTGCGTTCCGCGCCTTCGGTGAAGGTGACGGCCAGTAAGGACAGCGCCGCCGGTGCAACCAGCGCGGCACCGAACCCCTGAATCCCGCGGGCGGCGATCAGCAGACCCGCGTCCGAGGTGGCACCCGCGAGGAGCGAGGCGAGCGAGAAGATGACGAACCCGGCCAGGAACACCCGCCGGCGTCCCAGGTAGTCGGTCATCCTGCCGCCGAAGAGCAGGAAGCCGCCGAGCAGCAGGCCGTACGCGACGACCACCCACTGCACCGTCGCATGGCTGACCCCTAGTTCGTGCTGGATCGAGGGCACCGCCACGTTCACGATGGCAGTGTCGAGGCCCACCACCCCCTGCGCGGTACAGGCCAGTGCGAGCACCAGCCCGCGTCGGGCGGGCCGCGCGGGCGGTCTCTGGTCGACTGCTCCGGGCTCGAGGTCGCAGCGAGACATGGATCGTTACCTCCGTTGTGGTCGGTTGTGCCCGACCGACGAAGGGGACGGCGCCAGATCGACATCCGCCCGAAAAAACCTCAGAGTTTGTCGAGCCGCCCCGCCAGGTACCGGCGTTCCGCCTCGGTCGGAGCCAACTCCAGGGCCTCCGAGTACGCCGCCTTCGCCTCGGTCACCCGCCCGGCTCGCCTGAGCAGGTCGGCCTTGGTCGCAGGCAACAGGTAGTAGCCGGCGAGCCGGCCGGACGCGGTCAGCTCGTCGACCAGCGCCAGCCCGGCCGGGATACCTTCCGACATCGCGATCGCCACGGCACGGTTCAGGTCCACCACCGGTGACGGCGCCAGCCACGCGAGTTCGGCGTACAGGCCGGCGATCTGTCCCCACTCGGTGCTCTCGCTGTCCGGGGCGGTGGCATGACAGGCGGCGATCGCGGCCTGCACCTGGTACGGGCCGGACCGCAGCATGGCCATCGCCCCACCGAGTACCGCGACACCTTCGTCGATCAGGTCGCGATCCCACTTCGACCGGTCCTGGTGCTCCAGCGGGACCAGGACGTCGCCTTCGATCCGCGATGTTCGCCGAGCTTCGTGCAACAGCATCAGCGCGAGCAGACCGGCGGGCTCGGGCTCCTGCGGCATCAGCCGAACCAGTACTCGCGTGAGGTGGATCGCCTCGGCCGTCAGCGCCCGGCGTCCTTCCTGTTCGTCATAGCCCTCGTTGAAGATCAGATACAGCACTCCGAGCACCGCGGCCAGCCGTTGCGGCAGCAGGTTGGCGGGCGGGACGCGGTACGGGATGCCCGCCTCGGCGATCTTGCGCTTCGCACGGACCAGACGCTGCGCCATCGTGGTCTCAGCGGTCAGGAAGGCCTTGGCGATCTCGGCCGTGCTGAGTCCGGCCAGCGTCCGCAGGGTCAGCGCGACCCTGGCCTCGAACGGCAGCGCCGGATGGCAACAGGTGAAGATCAGCCGCAGCCGATCGTCGGGAATCTCGTCCACGGCCGGTTCGTCCGGCTCCCGCGCCAGTACTGCGAGCTGCCGCAGCTTGGCGCGCCCGACCGCGTCCCGGCGCAACCGGTCGGTCGCCCGGTGCCGCGCGGTGGTGGTCAGCCAGGCACCGGGACGACGCGGAATACCGTCTCGCGGCCACGTCGCGAGCGCCGCCTCGAACGCCTCCTGAGTGCAGTCCTCGGCCAGATCCCAGTCCTGGGTCTGCCCGACCAGGGTCGCGAAGACCTGACCCCACTCCTCCCGGTACGCCGCGCCGACGGCCTCCCGGACGGCGTCGGGGGAGGCGGTCACTCCCAGACCGGGCGGATCTCGATGCACCCGCGCGCCGCGTAGGGGTGGCCGGCGGCGATCTCGATCGCCTCGTCGAGATCGGCGGCCTCGATCACCGACACCCCGCCGACGAAGTCCTTGGTCTCGGCGAACGGCCCGTCGGTGGCCAGCGTCTCGCCGTTCCGGACCCGGACCGTGGTGGCGTCGGCGACCGGCCGCAGCCGCGCCCCGAAGAGTTCCGCCCGGCGCTCGTCCAGCGCGGCCTTCCAGGCCGTGTGCACGGGATCGGCGGCCAGTTCCTCCTGGCTGGGCGACCCGTTCTCGTCGTCACAGATCAGCAACATGTACCTCATGACCCGAGTCTGCCAGCCGCCCGGACCCCGGTCCCAGCGTGGTATCGATTCCATAACCGTTCGGCCCGAGAGGTTGCCGATGGCATCGGAGCGGTTGCCTCACGCAATCGGATCGGGGCGGAACGGCGTTTCCTCGCGGTGTTCGGTGGATTGTTTCGGGGGTTTGGAAGGTTTGGAAAAACTTGCAGGTGTGCTCATCTTGACGCGTGGGGTGAGTGCTCGGTTACGGTTTGTGATGTAGCGGTCGACACGGTGGGACACAGGGCGAACTGGGCGCCAGGCAGTCTGTGATCCGGCCGGAGCCCTGGGGGGCGGTCGGCCAATCGGATCAAGCGGAGCTGGGTCAGCCAATCCATCGAGCAGGTGCCGCGTGCACCTGTGCCCGAACCCGTGCCGGTCCACCCGCCGGCCGGACACCCCTGCCCGGACACCCGTGCCTGGCGGGGGCCGCGACGACCGCCCGTGACTCGGGCCCGACAACGTGAACCGCGAACGAATGGTGGTGGGTAGTGTGACCTTGACCGAGCCGGCCTCGCAGGATGTCAACGCCGACGAACAACGGCCTCAGTTGAGCCTGGGAACCGCGGCCGCACGCAACCTGGCGACGACGACCAAGTCCGAGCCGCAGATGCAGGGCATCACCTCGCGCTGGCTGCTGAAGCTGCTGCCCTGGGTGGAGGCCAAGGGTGGCGCCTACCGGGTGAACCGGCGGCTCAGCTACGCCGTCGGCGACGGGCGGGTCACCTTCACCACCACGGGTTCCGAAGTACGGGTGATTCCGCAGGAGCTGTGCGAGCTGGCGCTGCTGCGCAGCTACGACGACGTCGAGGTGCTGACCGCGCTGGCCGACCGGTTCGTCCAGCAGGAGTTCCAGCCCGGTGACGTGATCGTCGAGCGCGGCCGCCCGGCCGACCAGATCTGCCTGATCGCGCACGGCAAGGTGGACAAGATCGGCGTCGGCAAGTACGGCGACGAGTCGGTGCTGGAGACGCTGATCGACGGCGACCACTTCACCTACCGGGCGATCCTGGAGTCCGACGACTTCTGGGAGTTCACCGTCAAGGCGATCACGCCGTGCACGCTGCTCACCCTGTCGCAGGACGCGTTCGAGGAGCTCGTCGGCCGGTCCGACAGCCTGCGCCAGCACATCGAGCAGTTCCGCCGCAGCCCCGAGCGCAGCGAGAACGAGTTCGGCGAGGCGGCCATCGAGATGGCGGCCGGTCACCAGGGCGAGGCCGAGCTGCCCGGCACGTACGTCGACTACGAGACGACTCCGCGCGAGTACGAGCTGAGCGTCGCCCAGACCGTCCTGCGGGTGCACACCCGGGTAGCGGATCTCTACAACCACCCGATGGACCAGACCGAGCAGCAGTTGCGGCTGACCATCGAGGCGCTGCGCGAGCGGCAAGAGCACGAGCTGGTCAACAACCGCGACTTCGGCCTGCTGCACAACGCCGATCTGAGCATGCGGATCCCGACTCGCACCGGCCCGCCCACGCCCGGCGACCTGGACGAGCTGCTCAGCCTGGTCTGGAAGGAGCCGGCCTTCTTCCTGGCCCATCCGCGCTCGATCGCCGCGTTCGGCCGGGAGTGCACGAAGGCCGGGGTCTACCCCGACAGCATCGACGTCGGCGGGCACCGGCTGCCGGCCTGGCGCGGCGTACCGATCTTCCCGTGCAACAAGCTCGGGATCAGCGACACCCGGACCAGCTCGATCATGCTGATGCGCACGGGGGAGGACAGCCAGGGCGTGATCGGTCTGCACCAGACCGGCCTGCCCGACGAGTACGAGCCCGGGCTGTCCGTGCGCTTCATGAACATCAGCGAGAAGGCGATCATCAACTACCTGGTCAGCGCCTACTACTCGACCGCCGTCCTGGTCCCGGACGCACTCGCCATCCTCGAGGGCGTAGAGATCGGCCGGGAAGGCTAGACCATGGCGCAGCCCTACCAGCTGCCCGACTTCTACGTGCCCTATCCGGCCAGGATCAACCCGAACCTGGAAGGAGCCCGGGCACACAGCAAGGCCTGGGCGTACGAGTTCGACATGATCGACGTTCCCCAGCAGGGTAAGGCGATCTGGGACGAGCACGACTTCGACTCCCACGACTACGCGCTGCTGTGCGCCTACACCCATCCCGACGCGACCGGGCCGGCGCTCGACCTGGTGACGGACTGGTACGTCTGGGTGTTCTACTTCGACGACCACTTCCTCGAGCTCTACAAGAAGACCCGGGACCTGGCCGGCGCGAAGGCCTATCTCGATCGGCTGCCGGCCTTCATGCCCGTGGAGGGCCCGATCACCGCGATCCCGGAGAACCCGGTGGAGCGCGGCCTGGTCGACCTGTGGAACCGCACCATCCCGTCGATGTCACCCGGCTGGCGCAAACGCTTCGTCGGTACGACGGAAGCGCTGCTGGCCGAGTCGCTGTGGGAGCTCACCAACATCAGCGCCGGCCGGATCGCGAACCCGATCGAGTACGTCGAGATGCGCCGCAAGGTCGGTGGTGCACCCTGGTCGGCCAACCTGGTCGAGTACGCCGTGAACGCGGAGGTCCCGGTCGCGATCGCGGGCACCCGGCCGATGCAGGTGCTCAGCGACACGTTCTCCGACGGGGTCCACCTGCGAAACGACCTGTTCTCGTACCAGCGTGAGGTGGAGACCGAGGGCGAGGTGAACAACGGCGTCCTGGTCGTGGAGCGCTTTCTCGGGTGCAGTCCGCAGGAGGCGGCCGAGCTCGTGAACGACATCCTCACCTCGCGGCTGCACCAGTTCGAGAACACAGCGCTGACCGAGATCCCGCCGTTGCTGGCGGAGAATCTGGTCGGTCCGGAGGGCCAGCTCGATGTCCTGAACTACGTGAAAGGCCTGCAGGACTGGCAGTCCGGCGGTCATGAGTGGCACCTGCGGTCCAGCCGCTACATGAACAACGGCGGTAAGGCCGCGTTGGGCGGACCAACCGGGCTGGGGACGTCCGCCTCGCGCATCCTGTCGTCGCTGGTCGCGACAGCGCCGTACCGGATCAGGAGCCACAGTTTTGTCCCGCACCGGGTGGTGGGGGAGACGCCGTTACCGGACTTCTACTTGCCTTATGCACCTAAGCGCAGCGCGCATCTCGACGCAGCACGCGAGCATGTGCGGGAGTGGTGTGCGGAGATGGGCATGCTCGACGGGGTGGTCTGGGATGCCGACTACCTGGAGGCCAACGATCTGCCCTTGTGCGCGGCCGGAATTCACCCCGACGCATCGCCGGAAGGGCTGAACCTTTCGTCGGACTGGCTGGCCTGGGGCACGTACGCCGACGACTACTACCCGGTCGTGTTCGGCCGGAACCGGGACATGACCGGGGCGAAGGCGACGACGAAGAGGTTGTCGGACCTGATGCCGATCGAAGGGCCGGCGGCCACGCTGCCGGTCACCCCGTTGGAGCGTTCGCTGGCTGACCTGTGGGTCAGGACGGCCGGGCCGATGAGTGTCGAGCACCGGCAGGACTTCAAAGCAGCGGTCGACATCATGACCGACAGCTGGCTGTGGGAGCTGGCCAACATGTTCCAGAACCGGATCCCCGACCCGGTCGACTACCTCGAGATGCGCCGGCGGACGTTCGGCTCGGATCTCACCATGAGTCTGTGCCGGATCGGGCACGGTCGCACGGTGCCGCCGGAGATCTACCGGTCCCGGCCGATCCGGGCGATGGAGAACGCTGCCGCCGACTACGCCTGCCTGCTGAACGACGTCTTCTCGTACCAGAAGGAGCTCCAGTTCGAGGGCGAGTTCCACAACATGGTTCTGGTGGTGCAGAACTTCCTCGGCTGCGACCGCGACCGGGCCCTCGGCCTGGTGAACGACCTGATGACGGCGCGGATGCAGCAGTTCGAGCACCTGATCGCGGTCGACCTGCCGGCCCTGTTCACCGATTTCGGTCTCGACGACGAGGTCCGGCGCACCCTCACCGGGTACGCCGGGGAACTGCAGAACTGGATGTCCGGAATCCTCGTCTGGCACGCCGGCGTCGATCGCTACAAGGAAGCCGCATTGCTGAGCCGGGCAGCCGAACCGGCCAAACCGCTGCGAGTCCTCCGTGGTGCCACCGGGCTGGGCACCTCCGCGGCTCGTCTTCCCAGACCACGGCAGCTCGTCGGGGCGCAACGAATGGACGGTGCATCGTGACCGCGATCGATCAGGAAAAGCCGCAGCTCAGTCTCGGGACCGACGCCGCCAGGCAACTGGCGACCACCACCAAGTCGGTGCCGCAGATGCAGGGCATCTCGCCACGGTGGTTGCTCAGGATGCTGCCCTGGGTGGAGACCCAGGGCGGCGCGTACCGGGTCAACCGCCGGACCAGTTTCGCGGTCGGCGACGGCCGGCTGAGCTTCTCGGCGACAGGTGCCGACGTCCGGGTGATCCCGGCCGAGCTCACTGAGTTGCCGCCGTTGCGGGACTTCGCCGACGACGACGTACTGACTGCGATGGCGGATCGGTTCTACCAGCAGGAGTACCAGCCGGGGGACGTGATCGCGGAGTTCGGCAGCCGGGTCGACGACGTCGTACTGATTGCCCACGGCAAGGTCAGCAAGGTCGGCACCGGTCCGTACGGCGACGACACCGATCTGGGGACTGTTGCCGACGGCGACTATCTCGGCGAAGGGCTGCTCACCGAGCCGCCGGAGAACCTCTGGGAGTACACAGCCAAGGCGTTGACCCAGTGCACGGTGCTGAAGCTGCACCGCAACGACTTCAACAACTTGGTGGGGCAGTCCGAAGCGCTGCGGAATCATCTGGACGAGGTACGCCGGCGCCCGCAACGGCCGCAGAACAAGAATGGTGAGGCGGCCATCGAGGTCGCTTCCGGCCACGCTGGTGAGGACGAGCTGCCGGGGACGTACGTGGACTACGACCCGGCGCCGCGCGAGTACGAGCTGAGCGTGGCGCAGACGATCCTCCGGGTCCAGACCCGGGTAGCAGATCTCTACAACCAGCCGATGAACCAGACCGAGCAGCAGTTGCGGCTGACCATCGAGGCGTTGCGGGAGCGGCAGGAGTCCGAGCTGATCAACAACCGCGACTTCGGGCTGCTGCACAACGCGGACTTCAGCCAGTGCATCTATACCCGGACCGGCCCGCCCACCCCGGACGACTTCGACGAGCTGCTGACCCGGCGCCGCAAACCACGGCTCCTGCTCGCGCATCCGCGCGCCATCGCGGCGTTCGGCCGGGAGTGCACCCGCCGGCACGTGATGCCCGAGACGGTCGAGGTCGAGGGCCGCCGGGTGCACGCCTGGCGCGGCGTACCGCTGCTGCCCTGCAACAAGATCCCGATCACCGACACCAACACCACCTCGGTGCTGGTACTGCGGACCGGACTCGAGGACGAAGGCGTCATCGGCCTGCGGCAGACCGGCCTGCCGGACGAGGTCGAGCCCGGTCTGAACGCCCGGTTCATGGGTATCAACGACCGCGCCGTCACCTCCTATCTGGTGAGCACCTACTACTCGGTGGCCGTGCTCGTCCCGGACGCGCTCGGCGTTCTGGAAAACGTCGAACTCGGTGGATGAGGAGCAATGTCATGTCCACTCTCCAAGAGGCGAGTCAAGCCGCCGGTGCCGGCCGGTCTGCTCAGCAACTCCTGGCCTGGAGTCGCGACCAGGTCGAACCCGCACTCCGCGCGGCCGTCGCCGGCATGCCGCTGGCCACGCAGCGGATCACCAACTACCACTTCGGCTGGGAGGACGAGGAGGGAGCTCCAACCCGTGCCGACGGCGGCAAGGCCCTCCGCCCGGCGCTGGTTCTGCTGGCTTCGGAAGCCGTTGGCGGTACTGCGGAAGCTGCGGTTCCCGCCGCCGTAGCGGTGGAGCTGGTGCACAACTTCTCCCTGCTGCACGACGACGTGATGGACTGCGACCTGACCCGGCGGCACCGGGCGACCGCGTGGTCGGTGTTCGGTCTGGGCCCGGCGATCCTGGCCGGTGACGCGTTGCTCAGCCTGGCGTTCGACGTACTGGTTGACAGCGGCAACGAACGCGCGGGGGACGCGGCCCGGATGCTCGGCTCGGCGGTTCAGGAGCTGGTGGACGGGCAGTTGTCCGACTCGTCGTTCGAGACCCGCGACGACGTCGTCCTATCGGAGTGCGTCCGGATGGCACAGCTCAAGACCGGCGCGCTGCTCGGCTGCTCCACGGCCCTCGGCGCGCTCTTCGGCGGCGGCCGGGCCGAGCAGATCGACCGCCTCCGCCTGTACGGCGAGGATCTCGGGCTCGCCTACCAGTACGTCGACGACCTGTTGGGGATCTGGGGAGATCCGAAGGTCACCGGCAAGCCAGTGCACTCGGACCTGCGCCGGCGCAAGAAGTCGCTACCCGCGGTCGCTGCGCTGATGTCGGGGACGGAGGCCGGCCGCGAGCTGGCAGCCATGTACCGCCGCAAGGACGACCTGTCGGATGCCGAGCTGGCGCAGGTGGCGGACCTGATCGAGACGACCGGAGCGAAGGAGCAGAGCCAGTTGCAGGCAGACGCTCTGCTGTCCGCGGCCTTGGGGGAGCTGGCCTCGGCCCGCACGGTCCAGCCGGCCGCGGGCGAGCTGGAACGACTGGCCGGATTGGCCACGCGCCGCGATCACTGAAGGGGGAATCGATGACGACACGCACCATCCTGCTGGCTTCGCCGCGCTCGTTCTGCGCCGGTGTCGAGCGGGCCATCGAAGTGGTCGAGCAGCTGCTCGAACGGCGCGGCCGTCCGGTCTACGTCCGCAAACAGATCGTGCACAACGCCCACGTCGTCGCGGAACTGGAGAGCCGCGGCGCCGTCTTCGTGGACGAACTGGACGCCGTACCGGAGGGCGCGACGGTCGTCTTCTCGGCCCATGGCGTCTCGCCGGCGGTCCGGGACGAGGCGGATCGGCGAGGCCTGGACGTGATCGACGCGACCTGCCCGCTCGTCACCAAGGTCCACGCCGAGGCCCGCCGGTACGCCGGGCGGGGCGACACGGTGGTCCTCATCGGGCACGCCGGACATGAAGAGGTCGAGGGAACGATGGGGGAGGCGCTGGACCGGACTGTGCTGGTGGAGACCGTCGAGGACGTCGCCCGGCTCGAGGTCGAGGATCCATCCCGGGTCTCCTACCTGACCCAGACCACCTTGGCGGTGGACGAGACGACCGCCATACTCGATGCCTTGCGCAACAAGTTCGGTGCGTTGCGAGGACCCGAGGCGGCCGACATCTGTTACGCGACGACCAACCGCCAAGAGGCGCTGGCCGCGATCGCGGACGAGTCGGATCTGGTTCTGGTGGTCGGTTCGACCAACTCCTCGAACTCGCGCCGGCTGGTCGAGCTGGCACTGAAGCGTGGCACACCGGCCCACCTGATCGACGACGCGACGGACATCGATGCCCATTGGCTCGACGGCGTACGGGTGATCGGCCTAACCGCCGGTGCGTCGGCGCCACCGCGCTTGGTCGACGAAGTAGTCGACTGGGTGCGCGGCTTCGGCCCGGTCGAGGTGGTCGAACGAGAGCTCACCCGGGAAACGATCCACTTCACCCTGCCGTCCACAGTGAGACAGCCATGACGGCCGCCGGCCAGGCTCCGCCGCGTTCCGCTCTACCGATCCAGCTCGGCATGCCTGCCGCGCCCGCTCCGCGACGCAGGTCGCGCTCCCTGATGGTTGGCAGCGTCGAGGTCGGTGGCGGAGCCGCCGTGTCCGTGCAGTCGATGACGACGACGCCGACTGCTGATGTGGAGGCGACTCTGCGGCAGATTGCTGAGTTGACCGCGGCCGGGTGTCAGATCGTGCGGGTGGCGGTGCCGTCGCAGGACGATGCGGACGCGCTGCCGGCGATCGCCTCGAAGTCGGGGATCCCGGTGATCGCCGACATCCACTTCCAGCCGAAGTACGTGTTCGCCGCGATCGAGGCGGGGTGCGCCGCGGTCCGGGTGAACCCGGGCAACATCCGCAAGTTCGACGACCAGGTCAAGGAGATCGCGCGGACGGCCGGTGACGCGGGGGTGCCGATCCGGATCGGGGTGAACGCGGGCTCGCTCGACCAGCGGCTGTTGGCGAAGTACGGGAAGGCCACACCGGCGGCGCTCGTGGAGTCGGCGCTGTGGGAGTGCTCGCTGTTCGAGGAGCACGGGTTCACCGACCTGAAGATCTCGGTGAAACATCACGACCCGCTGGTGATGATGGCCGCCTATCGCGAACTGGCGAAGCGCTGCGACTACCCGTTGCACCTGGGCGTGACCGAGGCCGGACCGTTGATGCAGGGCACGATCAAGTCGGCCGTCGCGTTCGGCGTCCTGCTGGCCGAGGGGATCGGCGACACCATCCGCGTCTCGCTGTCGGCCCCTCCGGTCGAGGAGGTCAAGGTCGGAATCGGAATCCTGGAGTCGCTCGGACTGCGGCCGCGCCGGCTGGAGATCGTCTCCTGCCCGTCGTGCGGCCGGGCGCAGGTGGACGTGTACAAGCTCGCCGAGCAGGTGACCGCCGCGTTCGAAGGGTTCCCGGTGCCGTTGCGGGTGGCCGTCATGGGCTGCGTGGTCAACGGTCCCGGCGAGGCACGCGAGGCCGATCTCGGCGTGTCGTCGGGCAACGGCAAGGGCCAGATCTTCGTGAAGGGCGAGATCGTCCGGACCGTACCGGAGAGCCAGATCGTCGAGGCGCTGCTCGAAGAGGCGATGAGCCACGAGTGGCCGGGGGCAAGTGAGGGGGATGTATGAATCTGGTGGTGAGTGGGCTCTTCTGGGTCGTCGGCGTGATGGTGGTGACCGCGGTGCTTGCGTTCATCCTGCGGCGGGCGCGGCAGCGGGTCGGCCGGGAGGCGAACAACGAGGTCGCCGGTCAGGTCTTCACGGTGGTCGGTGGTGTGAACGTGGTGATCGCCGCCTTCGTGCTGATCTCGCTGTTCGACGCGATGGACAAGGCGCAGGACACGACGTACGACGAGGCGAACGCGCTGGTCGCGGTGCAGTGGGCGAGCGAGTCGCTGGCCGAGCCGGAGCGGTCGAAGGTGCAGCAGCTCACCAGGTCGTACGCGACTGTGGTGTCCGAGCAGGAGTGGCCGGACATGCGGGCGGGCCGGCCGGTCCATCCCGAGGGGTGGGAGCTGCTGACCAGTTTGCAGTCGACGGTCGAGCAGGCGAAGACGACCACTGAGCGCCAGGAGAACAGCCGGGTCGACGCGGCCGCGCAGGTCTGGAACGTCTACCAGGCCAGGCAGGTCCGGCTGAACTCCAGTGGTAGCGGGGTCAGCGGCGTCGTCTGGTTCGCGATCCTGGTCGGCAGTGTGATGTCGGTGGCGCTGATGTTCCTGTTCGGCGGGCCGGGCGTGTACTCGTACGCGATCATCGTGTCGATGCTGTCCGGCGCGATCGGCCTGCTGCTGTTCGCGATCTACCAGCTGCAGAACCCGTTCAGCGGCGGCGCGAGCGTGGGACCGGATGCGTTCGTGTCAGCCCTGGCCAGGCTCGGCAGCGGCGGTTGACGGTGAGACGCTCAAACCCTCATCCGGTACTGCGTGACGCGGCCGGCGCGGCTGCCTTCGTCCTGGCCGGCGTCAGCACCGTGCTGGCCGCCGACTCGTCGGAGGCAGTCACCGAGTGTTCGATGCTGCAGTTCCAGACGGCGGGCCATCACTCGTTGTCGCGGCTGGCGCGGATCGACCTGCCGTCGGGCCGGAGTACTGACCTCGGGCGGCTCGACTACCAGATCAACGCGGCCGGGTACTCGAAGGATCAGGACCTCGTCTACGGGATCGCCGCCCGGGACAAGTCGGGGTGGTTGCGTCGGCGGCCGATCCTGGTGACCGTCGATCGCCGCGGCACAGTCACCGAGCTCGGTCCGGTGAGGGTCGGTGTCGGTGGGGTCGCCGACCCGACGGCCGGGACGGTGGCGGGGTCGCGGTTGTACCTGCGCGACCACCATCGGCTGTACACGATGGACATCGACCCGCGCAGTACGACGTACAAACGCGTCGTGAAGGTGGTCCGCTTGTCGCCGGTGCTGCTGACGCTGTCGATGGACGACTTCGCGATGGACTCCCGCAGCGGGTTGCTCTACGGCATCTCGACGCTGGGTCACAAGGCCCGGATCGTCAGCCTGGATCCGCACCGGGGCACGGTGAAACTCGTCGCCGAGGTCGGGGGTGCGCCCGGCCACGACTCGTACAGCTCGGTGGTGATGTCGGGCAGCAGCCTGTACGCCGTCCGTACGGGCGGCTCCCGCAGCCGCCTCTACCGGATCCGCCTGGACGGCTCGGCCACCCAGTTGGCGACCCTGCCCGCCCTCACCTCCTCCGACGCCGCCGGCTGCCTCCACCAAGCCCCACCGCCCCTGCCACCGCAGCCCCCGCCACCGCAGCCCCCGCCGCCTCCTCCTCCGCCTCCTCCTCCTCCGCCTCCGCCGCCGACGCAGCCGCCGCCATCGACGCCGAGGCCCACGTCTGCGCCGTCCTCGCCACTGCCGACCCTCAGACCACCCAGGCGAACCCCCGTGGTCACGCCCAAACCCACGCCGACTCCCACCCCGACCCGACGCCCGTCGGCACGCCCGACTCCCGCACCCACCCCGGCGCCCGAGCTCCCGCCACCCCCACCCCCGACCCCAACCCCCACGCCGACTCCGCGGCCGACACCGAACCCACCTGCGTCGACACCTGCCGAGATCACCATTGCCCGGCAGACGGCAACCAGTCCGGAGCCCCCGGACCAGACGGTCCAGGTCCTCCGTCGCTGGTCCCTCGCCACCCTCCTGATGGTCCTCGCCGGAGGCGCCGCGATGGCTGCCCAACGCCGAATGCGCCGATGACGTTCGCGAAGCTGGTGGGCAGAGACCAGGAGTTGCGCGTACTGCGAACCGCGGTGCGCGCCGCTCCTGGCGTGGTACTCGTGGTCGGGGAAGCCGGGGTAGGGAAGTCCCGGTTGGTCAGCGAGGTCCAGGAGTCCCACTCGGTGCGGTGGCTGACCGGCCAATGCCGCCCGGTCGAGGACCAGTTGCCGCTGTCCCCCGTGATCGAAGCCCTGTCCGAGCCCGTACTCCGTTCCGGCAGCCGCCACGCGGTCTTTACCTCAGTGCTCGATCAACTCGCCGGCACCGGACCGGCCGTCTTGCTGATCGAGGATCTGCACTGGGCGGATCCGGCAACCCTGCAGCTGTTGCGATTCGTCGCCGGCCGTCTTCCGCGTGACCTGGTGCTGATCGGTACCTATCGCGAGGAGGACACCCAACTCGCGGGGGAGATCACCGCGCTGGCCGGCTGCGTCCCGGCCGGGGCGAGAGCCACCGAGGTCCGGCTGCGGCCGCTCAAGCGAACCGGCGTACAGGATCTGGCGGCTGGGTTGCTCGGAGTGAAATCGTTGCCGCCTTCGCTGACTGCTGCGTTGATCGAGCGCACCGGCGGGCTTCCGTTCGTGATCGAGGAACTTCTGCGTGGGGTGTCGATCGGGAAGGGCACGATCGATACCTCGGCCATCGTCAGGGCATTGGCGGACAAGCCTGCGCCGGTCGCCGTCCGGGCGTCGCTCACGATCCGGCTTCAGCAGATCCCGGACCACTGCCGCGAAATGATTCGTGCGGCCGCCGTCCTCGACGCGCCCGCGTCGGAGGCGCTGCTCGGCGCTGTCGCGGACATGTCGGGCAGTCAGCGGCTGACCGCGCTGGACACCGGAATCGCCCGTGGTCTGCTCGGTGAACCGAAGCCGGGACTGTACGACCTGCGGCACACGCTGGCCCGCCGGGCGATCTACGAGACGATCCCGCCGGACGAAGTACGGCGGTTGCATCGGCGGTCGGCAACTGCGCTGGCGGCCGTCGAACCTCCGGATCATGCGCAGATCGCGGAGCATTCGCGGCTCGGTGGATCGTTGCGGGACTGGATGATCCATGCCGAACTCGCCGCGGATCAGTGCTACACCCGTGGTGACCATGCCGCGGCCGCCGCGCAGTTGACCGAGATGTTGCGGATCGAGGCTCTGCCTTGGAGTGATCGCGCCCGACTGGCCGCCAAACTCGGGCCAGCCACTGCGGCTGGTGGGGTGGGGATGGACGCGGTCGCGACGATGAAGGCTGTGCTGGCGGAGTCGACCGTTGCGAGCCCGGTTCGCGGGCGGCTGCGACTGGCGCTCGGGCTGCTGCTCCAGGAGCGGGCCGGGGAGATCAGTGCGGGCCGCCGCGAACTGCTCGCTGCGGTCGGCGAGCTGGGCGAGGATCCGGAGTCAGCCGCGTGGGCGTTGTCGGCGCTCGCTGTGCCGACCGCGGGGACGGAACCGATCGCCGAGCAACGCGACTGGCTGGAACGCGCGCTGCTGCTGGTCGGCGACGACACGGAGGGGGAGGCGCAGGCTGCAGTACGACGGAATCAGGCGCGCTTCCGGCTCGCACTGGGGGAGGTCGACGAGGCTGAGGGTGTCGAGATCGCGAGCGGGCTGGCGTGGCTGGGGCACGACCGGCGGAGTACGGCGTTGCTGGACCGCGCCGCGGAGACCGAGAATCCCCTCACCAGAACGGAGATCGCGGCGACCCGAGCCCGGCTGGACTTTGCCGCCGGCAACTGGGAGGGACTCGCCGATCGGGTCGCGCGGGCCTGGCGTGAGGCCGCGGATCTTCCACTGTTGCGAGCCGAACTCGATCTGGTCAACGGTCGGCTGCGGTTGGCGCAGGGAGATGTTGCTGGCGGCAAGGAACTTCTGGAGTCGGTGCTTGTGGCAACCGTGGATGGGCCTTGGCCGATCCGGGTGGCGGCCACAGCTGCGCTCGCCCGGTATGCCGATCCTACCGGGACTGCGTCGGCGTTGGCGTCGGTGGAGGAATGTCTTGCGATGGTGATGCGCAAGGACGGCTGGGCGTGGGCGGGGGAGCTGATCGCAGTGGCTGTCGGGCGACGTGATGACGCGGCG
This sequence comes from Kribbella sp. CA-294648, assembly GCF_050943845.1. NCBI lineage: Bacteria > Bacillati > Actinomycetota > Actinomycetes > Propionibacteriales > Kribbellaceae > Kribbella > Kribbella sp. CA-294648. The sequence continues at coordinate 5,317,656 of NZ_CP191981.1, read as the reverse complement.
GATCGGTTGGCGAGTGAATTTGCTGCGGCTGTTGCGAAGCGGGACGCGCCGGCCGCCGCGGCAGCGGCATCATTGGTTCGTGCCTTGACGGAGGATTCGGTGGAGTTGTTTGGTGATGCCGCTGAGCAGTTCCGGGTGATCGGCCGACGCTACGTCGAGTACGTCGCGCGGGAAGGTCGCGGCCTGCGGTTGCTCGCAGATGGTCTTCCCGACGAGCTCCTGTCGGTAGCCAACACCTACGAAGCGATGGGCGCGCGCGGCGACGCTCGCCGATGCCGGGAGGCACTGCGGGGAGCTGGGATCGCCGTCTCGCCGAAACGCGGCCGGCGCGGCTACGGGAACGCGCTGTCTCCGCGTGAGTTGGAGGTCGCGCGACTGGCCGCCGAAGGGCTGACCAACAGCCGGATCGCGGCCACGCTGACCTTGTCGGTCAGCACTGTGGAGGATCACTTGTCGCACGCTATGCGCAAGCTGAAGGTGCGGTCGCGCCACGACTTGGCGCCGCTGATCAAGCCCTGATCCCGGCTGCGGAGCCGGGACCAGGACGCGATCGTCGTCAGTCGGTGAAGATGGCCGGATCGCTGACGCCGGCTTCACCTGTTTCGACGTGGCCGGCGAAGCGCCGGGAGAAGGCGCTGTCGGTGTCGGCGACCACCGTGACGTCGTACCACTGCTTGCTGTGATGCACGTTCAGCATGTACTGCGCGCTGCGGCCCTTGAGCACCCTGATCCGCTTGGGCCGGCCGTCGTAGGAGTTCGTCAGGGTGAAGACGACATCCTTCGTGCTGCTGTTGGTCAGCGTGAAGTCGAGGTCGTGCGTGCTGCTGTTGTGCCGGGCGGTGACTTCCAGGCCGGTACCGGGCTTGCCCTTGAAGCCGCGGACGAAACCGTTCGGGCCGTGCACGATCAGGTCGGTCACGCCGCCGGAGTACACGGTGTTCCAGGTGTCCGCGATCGTCTCGCCGGCTTCGGTCGTGTAGGTCCACGGGCCGTCGGTGCGATTCCCGGAGGTGACCCAGAACTGCGCTCCCGCTTGGTTGCCAGAGGCAAACGTCAGCTGGTACTTGCCGGCTTGGGTGGCGCCGTCGACGTACGGTGCATAGGGCAACGGCCGGGTCCGTCTGGTTCCGCGCTCCTGGACCGGCATGGCGCCGACTGCGGGAGGTGTCGGCCGGTAGTCCGGGTGCCGCTCGTGGTCCGGCGGCTCGTACGCCGAGGTGTCGGGCAGCTGGCCCGGTTGCGCGGCGTCGGCGCTGAAGTCGAAGGCCGAGGTGAGGTCACCACAGATGGCGCGGCGCCACGGCGAGATGTTGGGCTCGTGGACGCCGAACCGGCGCTCCATGAACTGGATGATCGAGGTGTGGTCGAACACCTCGGAGCAGTTGTAGCCGCCCGTGCTCCAGGGCGACACCACGATCATCGGGACGCGCGGGCCGAGACCGTACGGGCCGGCCTTGTAGCGGGAGCCGCCGGCGTACAGGTCGGGGGTGACGTCGACGGTGGACAACCCCTGCGATGCCGAGGCGGGTGGGAGCGGCGGCACGATGTGGTCGAAGAACCCGTCGTTCTCGTCGTAGGTGATGAACAGCGCCGTCTTGCTCCAGACCTCGGGGTCGGAGGTCAATGCGTCGATGACCTGGGAGATGTACCAGGCGCCGTAGTTCGACGGGAAGTTCGAGTGCTCGGTGAACGCCTCCGGGGCGGCGATCCAGGAGATCTGGGGGAGGTTGCCACTCGTGACGTCCGCCCGGAGGTGGTCGAAGAAGCCTTCGCCGGCCTTCGCGTTCGTCCCGGTCCGTGCCTTGTCGTAGAGCGGGTTGCCGGGGGAGGCGTTGCGGTAGTTGTTGAAGTACAGCAGCGAGTTGTCACCGTAGTTGCCGCGGTACGCGTCCTCGATCCAGCCCCAGTGGCCGGCGGCGTCCAGGCCGTCGCCGATGTCCTGGTAGATCTTCCAGGAGACACCGGCCTTCTCCAGCCGTTCCGGGTACGTCGTCCAGCCGTAGCCGAGCTCGTCGTTGCCGAGCACAGGGCCGCCGCCGGTTCCGTCGTTACCGGTGTAGCCGGTCCACATGTAGTAGCGGTTCGGGTCGGTCGCGCCGATGAACGAGCAGTGGTAGGCATCGCAGACGGTGAACTTGTCGGCGAGGGCGTAGTGGAACGGGATGTCCTCGCGGGTCAGGTACGCCATCGTCGGCGGCGTCTTGGCCGGCACCCAGCGGTCGTACTTGCCGCCGTTGATGGCTGCCTGACCGTCGGGCCAGCTGTGCGCGAGACCCTGCAGGAACTGCATGCCGAGATCGTCGGCGTCGGGATGGAACGGCAGCACGTCCTTCGTCCCGTCCGACTGGTGGAAGACCGACTTGCCGCTCGGCAGCGTCACCGGCCGCGGATCACCGAAGCCGCGGACTCCCCGCAACGCGCCGAAGTAGTGGTCGAAGGAACGGTTCTCCTGCATGAGCACGACGATGTGCTCGACATCCTCGATGCTGCCGCTGCGGCGGCTGGCCGGGATCGCGGCGGCCTGCTCGATCGTGCTCGACATCGCCGCGAGGGCGGCACTGCCCCCGGCGAGTTGCAGGAACCGGCGGCGGTTGAGTTCTGGCATGGGCGGATTCTCCTCGTCGGGCGGAACGGGAACGAGAACAACAGGTAGCAGAACTGTGAAGAAAGCTGCGCGTAAATCGTCGGTTCCAAACCGTAACGGACGGGCTTAACGTTTGAACAGCTCTTCTCATCATATGGAATCCATATGATATGGTTTCGATATAACCAAAGGAGAGGCGAGGACGATGCGGATCACGGTGTTCGGAGCGACTGGGCGGATCGGGGCTGCGGCGGTTGAGCAGGCGTTGGAGGCGGGCCACAAGGTTGTTGCGGTCGTGCGCGCTTCGGCGCAGTACGAGGTGCGGCATCCGGCGCTCGAGGTGGTGAAGGTGACAGGGCTGACCGATGCGTCGGAGCTGGTCCGGGCGGTGGATGGTGCGGAGGCGGTGCTGTCGGGGGTCGGGCCGCGCGGGCGCAAGGACGGGCCGGTCACGTCCACGTCGACCCGCTCGATCATCCAGGCGATGCAGCAAACCGGAGTACGCCGGTACGTCGGGGTCAGCGCCGCACCCGTCGGACCGGTGCCACCGGGAGACAGTCTGGTCAACCGGGCGCTCATCCACCCGTTCTTCGGGTGGTTCCTGAAAGACACGTACGCGGACCTCGCGCTGATGGAGGACGAACTCGCCCAGTCCGGCCTCGACTGGACCGTCGTCCGCCCGCCCCGACTGGTCAGCAAGCCGGTGACCGGCGTCTACCGCACCGCCCTCGATGCCAACCTGCCCCGCGGCATGGCGATCTCCCGTGAAGACACCGCCCACCTCATGCTCGCCACTCTGGCCGACCCGACCACGACCGGCCACACGATCGGGATCGCGTACTGATGAGACTCATCCGGTTCATCAATCTGTGGACGGCCGGTGTGTTCGCGGGTTTCCTGCTGACGGTGCTCGTTCTCGAACACTCGCTCCGCCGCTTCGACGCGCAGGTCTACACCCAGGTGCGCCAGGTGGAGCTGGTGCGGCTGGACACGCTCGCCATCGTGACGTTGCTTCCGGCAATCATCACCACGGCGATCCTGGTACTCCGGGCCAGGCGCGGGCCGGCCCTGGCCGCGCTGGTGCTCCTGATCGGCGTGTTCGTGCTGACCCTTGCGGTGAACCTGCCGATCAACTCCGATCAGACCCATTGGGTGGTCGAGAGCCCGCCGGCCGACTGGGCCGACGTACGGGATCGGTGGCAGGTCTCGCATCTGGTCCGGACGGTTGCGGCGATGGTCGCGTTCGGTCTGCTGGCCGGGGTGCGTTGGCAGCCCGCTGAGTAGGGTGTTGTTCGGGGTACGGACAACACGAGGAGCGCATCATATGAGTCCGGTAGCTTCTGAGGAGGCTCGGCGGCGACGGCGGCTGGCGACCGAGATCAAGGACTCGCTGCGCGTGCTGAGCAACCAGCTCTCCCTGCTCAACCACCAGGTCGGCGCGCAACTCGCCCTCAAGGACGTCGACCTGGACTGCCTGGACCTGATCAGCCGGGAAGGTCCGCTGACGCCGAGCATGCTGGCTCGCCGGACCGGCCTGCACCCGGCGACCATGACCGGCATCCTCGACCGGCTCCAGCGCGGCGGCTGGATCACCCGCGAACGCGATCCCGAGGCCACCGACCGCCGGGCGGTGATGATCCGCGCGCTCCGCGACCGGAGCGCCGAGGTCTTCCAGGCTTATTCCGGTATGAACACCACCATGGACGCCGTCCTGGCCGAGTACTCGGCCGCGGACCTGGAGCTCCTGGTCGACTTCCTGCAGCGCACCACGGCGGCCGGCCAGACCGCGACGAGCGAACTCGCCGAGGCCTGACCGGCGCCGGATGAACTAACGGGGTGAACTAGCGGGCGATGGCCACGCAGGTGGTGGTGGCCTTCCTGGTCGGGTCGGACTCCGAGGTGGCGGTCAGGGTCACCTGAGCCAGGCGACTGGCGTTGCCACTCGGCTTGGCCTGAACAGGGACCTTGATGGTGGTGCCGGTCTTGGCCGTGGCCAGCGCGTTGGGCAGTGCGATGGCCCAGCCCTTGCCGCTGACCTTGGCGGACAAGCGATAGACGTCGCTGTTCAGGTACTGCGCGACATCCTCAGGGTGCTCACCTTGCGGCGGCGCCGTCTTGCCCGTGTTGGTCAAGGGGAAGGCGCAAGTGGTGGCGCCGTCAACGCCGGTGAGGCCGACGGTCGGCAGCAGCCGGACGCCGCGCTTCTGCGGGCCGGAACCGTCGAGCGAGCGGATCGCCACGGTGTACGAGAGCTCGCCCGAGCTGTTGCGGTGCACGTTGGTGATGTAGAGGTGCAGCCGGTTGGCCTGGTCGACGTACTCGTACTCGCTGCCCGAGTTGGTCCCGGCGTGGAACAGCGCGTCGGACAGCTGGCGGTAGTCGCCGATCGTGATCGGGACCTTGGTGCCGTCGGGCAGCACGTAGTCGGTCATGTTGATGTCCTGCGGGTTCGCGTCGATCACCCACTCGAAGGGCGCCGTGTCCTGGTTCTTCGTCTTCGCCAGCAGGACCCCGGAGTCGGGTGTGAACGAGTCGGTGCCGACCCGGTCGACGACCTCGACGGTGTAGTTGTTGTAGTTGCCGCCGTCGCACAGCGGGTCGGTGGTGACGTTGCAGGTGGGGGAGAGGTCGCCGGTGCCGAGCGCGATGTTGACGCCTGACAGTCCGGTGGCTCCCGGCTGGATCGCCCTGGCGGTGACGTCGGCGACGACCACCCCGGACTGGGCCAGTGCTTCGCGCGACAGCCGCAGTACGTTCTGCTCGTCGACCATCTGCAGTTTGATCTTGTTGCGCAGCATGTGTTGCGCGCCCATCGACGCGCCACCCGTCGCCGGGATCATCCACCGGCTGTGTGGGCCGCCGGGGCCGTTGAAGGTGCCGCGGCTGAGCATCTCCCAGATGCCGCTGTACGCGCGCCGTGGCGGGACGCCGAACGGGTTGTTGTAGTTGTCGCCGATGCCGAGCACGTGGCTGAGCTCGTGGGCGAAGACCGACATGCCGGAGCTTTCGGCCTGCGTGGTCGAGCCGCCGCCGGCGTTGGGCCAGAGGGTTGAGCCGGACGCCCACGACGTCCAGGGGACGTAGCGGGTCAGCGACCAGTTCGGCAGGGCCGGGTCGGGCGGGCCGAAGGCGTCGGTGACGTCCTCCTTGGTCGGGAACTTCATCGGCCCGAACTCCTGCCAGGTGGACGACTCGTCCTGGCCGGCGCTCATGTAGAAGATGAAGTCGAACCCGGCCGGTACTTCGGCGCCGACATCGGCGACCCAGGCCGCGCGGGCGTCGGTCCGCAGGTTCTTGGTGCAGGTGTCACCGGCGGGACAGGCCGTGCCGCCCTGGAACTCCATCGCGTACTCGTGCGACTTCCCCGGCAGCTGATAGGCACCGAACGAGGTCAGCTCGACGCCGTACCGGCCGCCGGAGTCCTCCATCCAGTACTCGTGGATGGTGTGGCCGCGGTTCAGCGCGTTGGGCGTGTTGAGGAAGTCGCGGTAGAAGTCCGCGACCTGCTCCCGCGGTACGCCGCTCGCCTCGGCACTCGGATTGCCGAACACCGACGAGCCCTTCGGCTGAGTCACCACGAACGGCTGGTTCGGATAGTCGACGAGCACGAGCGCGCCCTTGAACGTCCGGACCGACCCTTTCTTGCTCGGATCGGCCCAGTTGGTCCCAGGCGGCTTCTTGTAGTCGGCCCACGTCATGTGGTCCGGGTTGACCCAGTTCTGCGGGTCGAGGGGAGCGCCGAAGCCAGGCTGCGCTGCGATCCGCTTGGCAGCAGGCTTCTGCTCCTGCCACGGCTGCTGCTGCGGCCAATGATCGAACTGCCACGGATGGACTGGATCAGCCTGCGCTGGATCGCCTGGGGCCGCCGGTACTACGGACGCGGCAGCGGGGCCGGCCTCAGCGCTTGGTCCGGCACTGCGCAGTCCGGCACCTGGCGCGGCAAAGGCAAGCCCTGGAAGCGAGACAGCGGCCACCAGAGCGGTCGCGCGCAGGGCAAGACGGAATTTTCGTTGCTCAGACACGGGCGGGGTCCGATCGACGAAGGAATCATGCGGTCTTTCAGCATGCCCCATGCCGGTCCTGGAGGCGAGAGAACGAGCTCACTGTATACAGTATGTGAAGAAGTGGGTAGGGTGCTGGTATGTACTCAGTCACGAATCCTGCGACGGGTGAACTGGTCGAAGAGGTGCCGAACTCGACTGCTGAGGAGGTGGAGGCGGCGATTGCGCGGGTCCACGGCGGCTATCAGGCGTGGCGGCGGCGGAGTGTGGAAGAGCGGGCCGCGATCGTGCGGCGGGCGGGGGAGTTGTTTGCTGAGCGGGCCGACGAGCTCGCGGCGATCATGACGCTGGAGATGGGCAAGCGGATCAACGAGGGCCGTGGTGAGGTCGGCATCGTGGTCGACATCTTCGAGTACTACGCCGAGCACGGGCCGGCCCTGCTGGCCGACGAGCCGATGACGCTGAAGGGTGGCCGGGCGGTCATCACCAAGAACCCGATCGGTCCGCTGCTCGGGATCATGCCGTGGAACTTCCCCTGCTACCAGGTCGCCCGGTTCGTCGCCCCGAACCTGGTCCTGGGCAACACGATCCTGCTCAAGCACGCGTCGATCTGCCCGCGCTCGGCCGCGGCGATCGAGTCCGTACTCCGCGACGCCGGCGTACCGGAGGACGTCTACGTCAACACGTTCGCCTCCTCGCGGCAGATCCCGGCGATCCTCGCCGACCCCCGCATCCAGGGTGTCTCGTTGACCGGCAGCGAACAGGCCGGCATCTCGGTCGCCGCCGAGGCCGGCCGGAACCTCAAGAAGACAGTGCTCGAGCTCGGCGGCTCCGATCCGCTCATCGTGCTCGACAGCGACGACCTGGACGAGACGGTGAAGGCCACGGCGACCGCCCGGATGCGCAACTGCGGCCAGTCCTGCAACGCGCCGAAACGGATGATCGTGCTGGCGGACCTGTACGACGAGTTCGTCGACAAGCTGACCAAACGCGTGGCCGACTTCTACCTCCCCGGCGACCCGGCGGACCCGGAAACCAAGCTTCCCCCGCTGGCCTCGATCGCCGCGGCCGACGAGGTCGCCGAGCAGGTCGCCCGCGCAGTACGGCAGGGAGCGACGCTGCGCACCGGCGGTCAGCGGATCGAGCCCGGTGCGTACCTCGAAGCGACGGTGCTGACCGACGTGACGCCAGAGATGGACGCGTACTACGAGGAGATCTTCGGGCCGGTCGTCATCGTCTTCAAGGCCGCGGCGGACGAGGAGGCGATCGCGATCGCCAACGACTCGCCGTTCGGACTCGGGGCCAGCGTGTTCGGGACCGACCCGGAGCGCAATCGCCGGGTGGCCGACCAGATCGAGTCGGGAATGGTCTATCTGAACAGCGCCGGCGGGTCGCAGGCCGATTTGCCGTTCGGCGGGATCAAGCGGTCCGGCATGGGCCGCGAACTCGGGCCGGCCGGCATCGAGGAGTTCATGAACAAGAAGTCCATCCGGCTCTGAACCGGATGGGCTTCCGTGGGCACCGCCGTACCGGAGTACAGGGAGCTGGTGTCAGCCGATGGCACCCAGGAGGGTTTTGGTGAAGGCCGGCAGGTCGTCGGGGTTGCGGCTGGTGATCAGGTTGGCGTCGGTGGCGACGGTCTCGTCCACCCAGTTGGCGCCGGCGTTGCGGAGGTCGGTCCGGAGGCTGGGCCACGACGTCACGGTCTTGCCCCGGACGACGTCCGCTTCGATCAGCGTCCACGGCGCGTGACAGATGGCGGCCACCGGCTTGCCGGAGTCGACGAAGGCCTTGACGAAGCTCGCCGCGGTCTCGTCCGTCCGCAGCGCGTCCGGGTTGGCCACGCCGCCGGGCAGCACCAAGGCGGCGAAGTCGTCGACCGAGACGTCCCCGACAGTCTGATCGACCGGCTTCTTCTCAGCGGCCGTGAGGTGGTCGAAAGTCTGCACCTCCCCGGTCTCCGGGCTCAGCAACACCGGCTGATGACCGGCCTCCGAGACGGCCTTCCAGGGTTCGGTCAACTCCACCCGCTCGATGCCTTCGGCAGCGACCAGGAATGCGATCTTCTTCTTGTCTGCCATAGGGCGCCGGTACCCGGTCGGCCGCGGCGTACACGACCTGGCTGGATAAAGTTGCGGCCGTGAACACTGTGAGGGCGTCGCACATCGTCTGGGACTGGAACGGCACCCTGCTGCACGACAACGCGGTGGTACTTGCCGCAGTCAACGAAGTCTGCGCCGCCTTCGGCCGCGCGCCGTTGCAGTGGGAGGAATGGCAGGAGTTCTACTCCCGCCCGGTTCGCGCTTGCTACGAACGCCTGCTGGACCAACCCCTCGACGACGAGGCCTGGGCTCGCGTCGACCGCCTCTACCACGACCGGTACGACGTACTGCTGCACACGAGCGTCTTGGCCCCCGGCGTACCGGACCAGCTGGTCACCTGGCAAGAAGCCGGCCGAACCCAGTCCCTGCTCTCGATGTGGTTCCACTCGCAACTCGTCCCCACCATCGCCGGCCACGGCCTCACCGACCTCTTCAACCGCGTCGACGGCCTCCCCGGAGAACTAGGCGGCGAATCCAAAACAGACCACCTGATCCGCCACCTAAACGCCCAAAACCTAGACCCGGCTTCGGTGGTCGTAATCGGCGACGTAGTAGACGACGCCCTGGCAGCAGCCGCAGTCGGCGCCCCCTGCATCCTCGTAGCCACCGGCGCCATGACCCGCCCAGCCCTCGAATCAACCGGCGCCCCGGTAGCCAACACCATCCCCGAAGCCATGCGCTACGTAGTACCGGCCTGAGGTCGCTCCGCGGTGTAGGCGTTCAGAAGGCGAACCACCCCGTCCGCGCCTGCCAGTGCCGTCCAGATCGAAGGTGAGTCACGTACGCCTTTCGCAGTGAGGTGTCTTGGGGCAACTTCGCCAGGAGGTCGGCGGTCACCGGCTCGTTCTGACTCGGGCGCCCGAAGACGTATTCGAGCATGTCGCCGTCTGAAAAGTGCAGACCATCCGATCCAGGCGGCTTCAGTTCGAAGCGCTGGAGAAAACGCACGAGGTTCGATTGCTCGGGGAGGTACTCGGTGAGCTGCGGATCGAGCAACCAGGAGTGGCAGACGAAGTGCGAGACCCGCTCTTCGGGGAAATGGCGGTTGAAGAACGCGCGGGCCAGGGCGAGTGATTCGTCGCAGGAGCCCGGGGACAGCGGGGTGCCGGAGGGGATGTGCAGATTCAGCAGGAATCCTGTCGTGCCGTCCGGGAGTTGGCCGAGACCTCGGTCGTACTCGAGCCGGCCCAGCCGGTACTCGGCACCGCGGAACTTCAACGGTGGACACCACTGACCGAATCTCCCGATTCCGCCGAGCCCGTGAAGGGATCGGTGCTGGGCCATCGCGGACCCCAGCTGCGACAGCGTCTCCCACGATCGTCCGCGGTCGATACCGCGCGCGGCGTGGTACTGAAGTGTCTCGGGCAGGACCGCGAGATAGAGCCAGACGTACAAATGGAGCGCTACCGGATCGGTTTCGGCCGTCATCGCCGGGAAGCCGTCGTACCCCTTGGCCGGCAGTCCGCAGCCCATGTTCGACGTCAAGTCGCGATAGCACAGTTCGAGCTGACGCCACAGCTCTGGATGCTTCCGGGGATCAGGCCGGGCGGCCAGTGCCTCCTCTCGGTCCCCAGGCGATGCGCCCAGTTGCTCCAGTAACCGCGCTGCGTCCGCGTCCGAGGGAAGTTCAAGCACGGAACCCAACCTACCCACAGCTCCGGGAGCGCGAACGGGCCGAGAGCTGAGCGCTCGCGGCCCGTTCGGGGAGGGGTGGGGTTAGCTGTTGATGTCGTCGTCCTGGCCGTCTAGGGAGTCGAGGCGGTCCTTCGCCTGGTCTACGCCCTGGTCGATCTTGTCGCCGTGCTGGCCGCCGGTTTTCTCGTCGGCCATGCCGCCGGCCTTGTCGAGGCCTTCGCTGACCTTGTCGCCGTGCTGGTCGACCGCGTCGGTCGCCTTGTCCTTGAAGCTGTCGAAGGCACCCATGTCGCTCTTCCTTTCGTCGGAGTCGAGCATCCGGCGGCTCCTCGCCCCCTCCGCAGGGCGGGGCCGGACGCTCTGTACTCCGGCCATGTGCCCCTCCGTCCGGTTGCCAAACGCAACGGGACCGGCCGGTTACCCGGTGACACCCCAATTCCGATACGCAGGGTGAAAAGTTACCGGATCTCACGCTGAGTTGTATATCTCTGACGCTCCGCGAGGTATAAGGGGCAGATGGGTCGAACCGCCCCTTGGACCTAGGAGGAGTAATGGCTGCATTGCAAGGAGAAGTGTCATGGTTCTGTTGCGGGAACGCATGGGGACCGTGTGGATCGGTCGGTCACGGTGCCTGCGGGACCTGCAACTCGGGGAGCTACCAGCACGCCTGGACCAACACCTCGGACGCCTGTTACGCGATCACGCGTCCCGACCGCTGTGGGATCACCGGCGTCTCCCGGCGTACCTGCGGGTTCCGGCACGCCACGACCAACTTGTGCAACGGCAAGCGGGTCGTCACCAGCATCGCCGACTGCGGGCCGCAGACGGACCTGTTCTGTGGTGAGCGGGCCTGCTGTGGCGGTACCTGCGCGTCCAACCGGGTCATCGACCTGACCCCGGCCGCGTTCAGCGCGATCGCGAGCCTGAGCGCGGGACTCGTCCCGTGCCGGGTGGACGCGGGCTGAGGGGGACTGACCGATGAAGAACACCATGGATCGCCGCACCCTGCTCACCAGTGCGGTAGTCGGCACCACAGCGACCCTCGTCGGCGCGACCGCGATGGGCTCGCTTGCTCCCGAGACGGCCTTCGCGGCCCGCTCGCAGGACCCGGAACCGGGCAGCCCCGACCCGAACTTCGCCGAAGGACGGGTGACCGCCCGCGACGGCAGCATGCTCGTCGTCTCCGGTTCCGACGGCAGGTTCCACCGGCTCCGTCTGACCGGTGGGACCAGCGTCTGGAAGCTCCGGCCGACCACACTCGACCAAGTCAAGATCGGTGACGGCCTGTACGCGCGCGGCGTCCTGCTGCCCGACGGCACGCTGGCGGCCGAGGCGGTCTGGGTGAACATCGTCAACCTGATCGTGCACGTCACCGCGATCGGCCGGAACGTCCTGCACCTGGACCATCACGGCGCCAAGATCGTCGGCCACGTCGTACCGGGGACCAGCGCCGCGGTCTACAACGGCAAGCCGGCGGTGGCCGACATGTCGATGGTGAAGGTCGGCAAGCGCGCCCAGGTGATCGGTGCCTGGCGGCCGGACACCAACGAGATCGACGTCGCCACCATCTACGCGACGGCCTAGGGAGGCCCGCCGATGATGGGACAAGTGGCGGCTCTGCAGGCGCTGGTGATCAGCGCGTTGCTGGTCTGGTCGTCGTACGGGAAGCTGGTCGGGGCGATGGTCGGGGCGAGAGCCCGACGGACGGCGCTGAAGAAGATCGTCGGCGAGGAGAAGGCTGAGCCGGCGTTTCGTGCGGTGGGTGTGGTCGAACTGTTGCTCGGCGCGCTGCTGTTGCTGCCACCGCTCTGGGCAGTGGAGAGTCCGGCCGCGATCGCTTTGGCTGTGGGCTTTCTGGCGTATCTGACCTACGCGCGGGTGGCCGCTCCGGACTCGTCGTGCGGTTGCGCGGGTTCGGCGACCGCGCCCGTGACGTGGCGGTCGTTCGGCCGAGCTGGGTTGCTGCTGGTTGCTGCGGTACTGGCGTCGACGGCTGACGTCGGCTGGTGGTCGATGCCGGGAGTCGCCGCCGTTGCGGTCGTGATCGTCGAGGTGATGCTGTTCGTTGCCTTGTCGCCCGAACTGGACCGCCATTGGTTGTTGCCGCTGCGCCGATTGAAGGTGAGGCTGACCCACCCGATGGCGGCCACCGCGTCGTACGACGTACCGCTGGCCACGACGCAGCATCAGTTGTTGCGGAGCGGTGCCTATCGCGCGGTGAACTCGTTGCTGCGATCGGACATCCGTGACCAGTGGGAGGAAGGGGACTGGCGTTTCGTCAGCTACACCGCGTCGTACGGCGAACGTCCGGCGACGGCGGTCTTCGCAGTACCGCGGCTGCGGTATGCGCCGGAAGAGATTCGAGTCGCGATCGTCGACGACGAGAACGGCGAGACGGTCTACCGGCCTTCGCTGCTGCCGGTACTGGCCTGACCAAACTGTCCTGCTGATCTCACCCGGAGATCAGCAGGACAGTTGTCAGACGCTGCGCAGGACCGAGACGACGATGCCGAGGATGACGGCGTTGTCGCCGTCGATCACCTCGTAGGCGTCGTTGCGCGGTTCGAGGTACACGTGGCCGTTGCGGCGGCGGTAGACCTTGACGGTGGCTTCCTCGTCGATCATCGCGGCGACGATCTGGCCCGAGTGCGCCTCGGTCTGCTGCCGGATCACCACCATGTCGCCGTCGCAGATGGCCGCGTCGACCATCGAGTCGCCGCGCACCCGGAGCGCGAAGATGGTGCCCCGGCCGGTCAGCTCGCGCGGCAACGTGAGGGTGTCGTCGAGGTGCTCGATCGCGGAGATCGGCGTACCGGCCGCGATGTCACCGACCACCGGCACCGCCACCGAGTCGTCGGCAACCGCCTGCGGCCGGCTGTCCTGCAGGAACATCCGCACGTCGATCGGCCGCGACATCGACTGACTCCGGCTGAGAAACCCTTTCTCCTCCAGCGCCGCCAGATGCTTCGACACCGACGACGAAGACCGCAACCCCACCGCCTCACCGATCTGCCGCGTACTCGGCGAGTACCCGTGCCTGACCACCCAGTCCCGAATAGCCACCAGAATCTTCTGCTGCCGTTCCGGAAGACTCGCGGCATTCAATTGCTCAAAGGGATCAAGTGCGTCGTAGGTCACCGGCGAATTCTGTCACAAACGGGCAGGGTGCCGGGTCTTATGTCACAGCGGGGAAGTGATCTCGGTGACGGACGGCTGAGCCTCGTGGTGGACATGATGATGTGACACACGACAGGTCAAAGGAGATCTGGATGGTAGTCGGTAGTGGTTTCGTGGAGCATCAGATTGCGACCTCTGTGCTGGTGATCGGGACCGGGGGAGCGGGGTTGCGGGCTTCGATCGAGCTGGCGGAGCGCGGGGTCGAAGTACTTGCTGTGGGCAAGCGTCCGCGGGCGGACGCGCACACCTCGCTGGCGGCGGGTGGGATCAATGCGGCGCTGGCCGCGATGGATCCGGAGGACAGTTGGCAGCAGCACGCGGCCGACACTCTGAAGGAGAGCTATCTGCTGGCCAACCCGGTCACCGTGCAGATCGTGGCCGAAGGGGCCGCGCGCGGGATCGAGGATCTCGAGCGGTACGGGATGCCGTTCGCGCGGGAGGGTGACGGGCGGATCTCGCAGCGGTTCTTCGGTGCGCACACCTACCGGCGGACGGCCTTCGCCGGTGACTACACCGGGCTGGAGATCCAGCGCACGCTGATCAACCGCGCGCTGCAACTGAAGGTGCCGATCCTCGACACCGTCTACATCAGCCACATCCTGGTCAAGGACAACGTCGTCTTCGGTGCCTACGGTTTCGACCTCAACGACGGCACGCGGTACGTGATCCACGCGGACGCCGTCATCCTGGCCGCCGGTGGGCACACCCGGATCTGGCGACGGACCTCCTCGCGCCGGGACGAGAACACCGGTGACTCCTTCCGGCTCGCGGTCGAGGCCGGTGGACGGATCCGCGATCCCGAGCTCGTCCAGTTCCACCCGTCCGGCCTGATCGAGCCGGAGAACGCGGCCGGCACGCTGGTGTCGGAGGCGGCTCGTGGCGAAGGCGGTCAACTCCGCAACAACCTGGGCGAGCGGTTCATGGCCCGGTACGACCCTGAGCGGATGGAGTTGTCGACGCGGGACCGGGTCGCGCTGGCGGCGTACACGGAGATCAAGGAAGGCCGCGGTACGCCGAAGGGCGGCGTCTGGCTCGACGTCTCGCACCTGCCGCGCGAGACGATCATGCGCCGGCTCCCACGGGTCTACCAGACGCTGCTCGAACTCCAGATGCTCGACATCACCCAGCAGCCGATCGAGATCGCACCGACCGCGCACTACTCGATGGGTGGCGTGTGGGTGCGGCCCGACGACCACGGGACCGGCGTCGACGGCCTGTACGCGATCGGCGAAGCGGCCAGTGGGTTGCATGGCGCCAACCGGCTCGGCGGGAACTCGCTGATCGAGCTGCTCGTGTTCGGGCGGATCGTGGGGGTGGAGGCTGCGAAGTACTCGAAGGACAAAGAGTCGCAGGTGCGGTCGGCCGACGTACTGGGTGAGGCCCGGGCGGAGGTCGACGGGTTGCTCGCGAGCGACGGGCCGGAGAATGTGCGTGCCCTGCAACGAGTCCTGCGCGACACGATGACCACGCACGCCGGTGTGGTCCGTGACGAGGAAGGCCTGCTGACCGGCTTGTCGGAGCTGGCCGCGTTGGAAGAGCGGATGCAGAACGTCGGCGTCCACCCGGACATCGCCGGGTTCCAGGATCTGGCGCACGCGTTCGACCTGAAGTCCTCGGCGCTGGCTGCTCGCGCGACGCTCGACGCGGCCCTGGTACGCCGGGAGACGCGCGGCTGCCACAACCGGTCGGACTATCCCGAGCTGGACGAGTCGCTCCAGGTGAACCTGGTCTGGTCCGGGCCGGGCAAGGTCGAGCAGGAGGAGATCCCGGCGATCCCCGCGGACCTCGCAAGCCTGATGCAGGAGGTGTCCAGCGCCGGCAAGCTGGTCGAGTAAGGAGTCCTACTCGGCGGGGCGGGAGATCCCGAGACCGCTGCGGGCATCGCGACCGTACTTCGCGATCTCCGCGGCGAGGTCGAGCCGGGAGACCCCGCCCTTGGCGCGGTCCTCGTCGGTGAGCAGCGCGGCCGGAATGATCCAGACGATCTCGAACTCCAGACCGTCCGGGTCCCGGCCGTAGAGGGACTTGGTGGTGCCGTGGTCGGAGGCACCGACCAGCGCGCCGGCGCCGGTGAGGCCCTTCGCCAGGTCCTCGAGGTCGCCGAGCGTGTCGACCTCCCAGGCCAGGTGGTAGAGGCCGACGGTCGTCCGGCCGGCCCCCGACGGGCCGGCCTCGGCGCCGAGCTGGAACAGGCCGAGGTCGTGGTCGTTGGTCGATCCGGGCGCACGCAGGAACGCGGCGCCCTGGAAGGAGTCGCCGCCCTCGATGTAGCCGAAGCCGAGAACGTCACGGTAGAAGGCGACACTCGCGGTGACGTCGCGGACGTACAGGACAGCGTGGTTCAGCCGGAAGATCGCCATGCCCCCATGGTAGTTGAGGACTCAACTTTGGGAAGGGCAGCCTCAGTGGCGCTTGGCGGCCTTCGCCTCGCGCACCCGCTCCGCCTCAGCCTGTACGTCGGCCTGGATGGCGCGCTCGCGCTGCAGCCACTCCGGGTTCTCCTCCCGCAGTTCCTCGATCTGCTCGGTGGTCAGCGGCTCGGTGACGCCACCCCGGGCGAGACCGGAGATGGAGATGGCCAGCCGGGCGGCGATGACCGGACGGGGGTGCGGGCCGGTCCGGCGCAGCTCGCGCAGCCACTCCGGCGGGTCGGCCTGCAGTGCGTTGAGCTCGTCGCGGGACACCACACCCTGCTGGAACTCCTCGGGGGTGGCTTCCAGGTACACGCCCAGCTTCTTGGCCGCCGTCGCGGGCTTCATCGTCTGGGCTGTTTTCTGCGAACTCATGTCCCCAGGGTATCGAGGATGCAGACCCGTCCCGACCACGCCGGATAGCCTGACCGGGTGACTGCACCCTCGTTCCGGCTCGCGTACGTTCCCGGCGTCACGCCGACCAAGTGGGTGCGGATCTGGAACGAGCGGCTGCCCAGGGTCGCGCTCGAGCTGATCGGCGTACCGGCGGCCGAGGCGGCCGGCCTGATCCGGGACGGCGGTGCCGACGCGGGGCTGGTCCGGCTGCCGATCGACCGGACCGGGCTGAACGCGATCCCGCTGTACACCGAGACGACAGTGGTCGTCGCACCGTTGGACCATCTGGTCACGGCGGCGGAAGAGGTGACCGCCGCCGATCTCGCCGACGATGTCGTACTGCGTCCGCTGGACGACACGCTCGAGTGGGACGAGTTGCCGGGCGAGCCGTTCGCCGAGCGGCCGGAGACGACCGCGCAGGCCATCGAGCTGGTCGCGGCGGGAGTCGGGCTGCTCGTCGTACCGCAGTCGCTGGCGCGGCTGCATCACCGCAAGGACCTCACCTACCGGCCGATCACGGACGCGCCCGAGTCGCGGGTGGTGCTGAGCTGGCCGGAGGGCGAGAACAGCGACTTGATGGAGCAGTTCATCGGCATCGTCCGCGGGCGGACGGTCAACAGTTCGCGGGAGCGTCCGGCCGAGCCGGCCCGGAAGAAGACCGAGAAGGCGAAGGCCGAGGCGAAGAAGCGGGCAGCACAGCCCGCGCGAGGCAAGGGGCGCGGCAAGCCGCGACGCTGATCAGCAGCCGCTGGGCGCGTAATCTTGACTCATTCCAGAAAAGGGGCCAGACTGCAGAGCGTGACCACAGCGGCGGATCTCGAGCACAGGCTGCGCGGGGCCGCGTTGCGGGTGACGCGACCGCGGCTGGCCGTGCTGGCCGCAGTGCACGAGCATCCCCACGCCGACACGGACTCGATCATCCAGACCGTGCGGACCGAGCTCGACGTCTCCCACCAGGCCGTGTACGACGTCCTGCGCGCGCTGACCACGGCCGGTCTGCTCCGGCGGATCCAGCCCACCGGTTCGGTGGCCCGCTACGAGTCGCGGGTCGGTGACAACCACCATCACGTCGTCTGCCGGTCCTGCGGAGCCATCGAGGACGTCGACTGCGCCCACGGCTCCGCTCCTTGCCTGACGGCATCGGACGATCACGGGTACGTGATCGACGAGGCCGAGGTCGTCTACTGGGGTCTGTGCCCCACCTGCTCCACCACGTCCAGAAATCCTTGATCCGGAAGGTTTGCCGTGTCTGAAGGTCCGAACGCCGAAGTCGGCGAGATGAACGATGAGAGCGGCGCCCAGTGTCCCGTCGCACATGGGCAGCTCAAGCACCCGACCGAGGGTGGCACCAACAGTGAGTGGTGGCCGAACCAGCTCAACCTGAAGATCCTGCGCAAGCACCCGGTCGAGGCGAACCCGATGGGCGGCGAGTTCGACTACGCCGAGGCGTTCGCCACCGTCGACCTGGACGAGCTGGCCCGCGACATCGACGAGGTGCTGACCACGTCGCAGGACTGGTGGCCGGCCGACTTCGGGCACTACGGCCCGTTCATGATCCGGATGGCCTGGCACAGCGCCGGCACCTACCGGATCCACGACGGCCGCGGTGGCGCGGGCGCCGGTATGCAGCGGTTCGCGCCGCTGAACAGCTGGCCGGACAACGGCAACCTGGACAAGGCCCGCCGGCTGCTCTGGCCGGTGAAGAAGAAGTGGGGCGCCAAGGTCTCCTGGGCCGACCTGATGATCTTCACCGGCAACCGCGCGCTGGAGACGATGGGCTTCAAGACCTTCGGCTTCGGCGGTGGCCGCGCCGACGTCTGGGAGCCGGACGAGGACGTCTACTGGGGTCCCGAGACCACCTGGCTGGGCGACGAGCGCTACACCGGTGACCGGGAGCTCGAGACGCCGCTGGCAGCGGTCCAGATGGGCCTCATCTACGTGAACCCGGAAGGCCCGAACGGCAACCCGGACCCGCTCGGCTCGGCCCGCGACATCCGCGAGACGTTCGGCCGGATGGGCATGAACGACGAGGAGACCGTCGCGCTGATCGCCGGCGGCCACACCTTCGGCAAGACGCACGGCGCGGCCGACCCGGAGAAGTACGTCGGGGTCGAGCCCGAGGGCGCTCCGCTGGAGGAGCAGGGCCTGGGCTGGAAGCAGGGCTTCGGCAAGGGCAAGGGCCGCGACACGATCACCAGCGGTCTGGAGGTCACCTGGACCTCGACTCCGACCCAGTGGAGCAACGGGTACTTCGAGAACCTGTTCGGCTACGAGTGGGAGCTGTCCAAGAGCCCGGCCGGCGGGCACCAGTGGGTGGCCAAGGACGGCGCCGGGGCGAACACCATCCCGGACCCGGAGGACGGCACGCTGAACCGGCCGCCGACGATGCTGACCGCCGACCTGGCGCTGCGCTTCGACCCGATCTACGAGCAGATCTCGCGCCGCTTCCTGGAGAACCCGGACCAGTTCGCGGACGCCTTCTCCCGCGCCTGGTTCAAGCTGACCCACCGCGACATGGGCCCGATCCAGCGCTACCTCGGCCCGCTGGTGCCGCAGGAAGAGCTGGTCTGGCAGGACCCGGTACCGGCCGTCGACCATGAGCTGATCGGCGCCGACGACATCGCCGCACTCAAGGCGCAGATCCTCGGCACCGGCCTCTCGGTCGCGCAGCTGGTCAGCACCGCCTGGGCATCGGCAGCGTCGTTCCGCGGCAGTGACAAGCGTGGCGGCGCGAACGGCGCCCGCATCCGGCTCGAGCCGCAGCGTGGCTGGGAGGTCAACGAGCCCGACGCGCTCGCGCAGGTCCTGCGGACGCTGGAAGGCGTCCAGGAGACCTTCAACACGAGCGGCAAGAAGGTCTCGCTGGCCGACCTGATCGTGCTCGGTGGCGTCGCCGCCCTCGAGACGGCTGCCAAGGCCGCCGGGTACGACGTGGAGGTGCCCTTCACGCCGGGCCGCACCGACGCGTCGCAGGAGCAGACCGACGTCGACTCCTTCGCCGCGATGGAGCCGACCGCCGACGGGTTCCGCAACTACCTCGGCAAGGGCAACCGGCTGCCGGCGGAGTACCTGCTGATCGACCGGGCGAACCTGCTCACCCTGACCGCGCCGGAGATGACCGTCCTGGTCGGTGGCCTGCGCGTCCTGGGTGCCACCCATGGGCAGTCGCAGCACGGCGTACTGACCGAGCGGCCGGGTCTGCTGACCAACGACTTCTTCGTCAACCTGCTGGAGCTGGGTACGACGTGGAAGCCCTCGACCGCCGACGACGGGACCTACCAGGCCATCGGCGCCGATGGTGCGGTCAAGTGGACCGGCACCCGGGCGGACCTGGTCTTCGGCTCGAACTCCGAGCTGCGGGCACTGGCGGAGGTCTACGCCAGTGACGACGCGCAGGAGAAGTTCGTCCGCGACTTCGTCGCCGCGTTCGACAAGGTGATGAACCTGGACCGCTTCGACATCCGCTGATCCAGTGTCACAGGACAGCCCGGGCCGGTTGGCCCGGGCTGTTCCTATGAGTTGGGACCCCGACTCGACGGTAGGGGTTTCCGCCTGGGAATGTGTGCGGTGACAGGTTTCCCGACGACAGGAGTACTGCCCGGTGTTCAGCCGTATCGCCATCGTCAACCGGGGAGAAGCCGCCATGCGGCTGATCAACGCGGTCCGCGAGCTCAACGCCGAGACCGGGAGCCGGGTCGAGACGGTGGCGTTGTACACCGACGCCGAGCGCTCCGCGACCTTCGTCCGGGCGGCCGATCTGAGCTACCCGCTGGGGCCGGCGGCCAGTCGGCCGTATCTGGACCACGCCAAGCTCGAGCGGGCGCTGGTCGAGACCGGCGCGGACGCCGCCTGGGTCGGCTGGGGCTTCGTGGCCGAGGACCCCGGGTTCGCCGAGCTGTGCGCGCGGATCGGTGTCACGTTCATCGGCCCGAGCGCGGAGGCGATGCGCAAGCTCGGTGACAAGATCGGCTCGAAGCTGATCGCCGAGGAGGTCGGCGTACCGGTCGCTCCATGGAGCCGGGGCGCGGTCGACTCGCTGGAGGCGGCGATCGCGTCGGCGGCCGAGGTCGGCTACCCGTTGATGCTGAAGGCAACGGCCGGTGGTGGTGGCCGCGGCATCCGGGTGATCCGCGACGAGGACGAGCTCCGCGAGGCCTACCAGCGGACCAGCGACGAGGCCGCTCGCGCCTTCGGTAGTGGTGTGGTGTTCCTGGAGCGCCTGGTCACCGGCGCCCGGCACGTCGAAGTACAGGTCATCGCGGATGGCCAGGGCACCGCCTGGGCGCTGGGTGTGCGGGACTGCTCGGTGCAGCGGCGCAACCAGAAGGTGATCGAGGAGTCGGCGTCGCCGGTCCTCTCATCGGACCAGAACGCCGAGCTGAAGGAGTCCGCCGAGCGGCTCGCACTCGCCGTCGGCTATCGCGGCGCGGGCACGGTCGAGTTCCTCTATCACCCCGGCGACAAGCTGTTCGCCTTCCTTGAGGTCAACACGCGGCTGCAGGTCGAGCACCCGATCACCGAGCTGACCACCGAGTTCGACCTGGTCAAGGCGCAGCTCCACGTCGCGGCGGGTGGACGGCTCGAAGGGCAGCAGCCTGCCGAACACGGTCACGCCGTCGAGGCCCGGCTGAACGCCGAGGACCCGGATCGCGACTTCGCGCCGTCGCCCGGCCGGATCGCCCGGCTGCGGTTGCCGTCCGGCCCGGGCATCCGGGTCGACACCGGCGTCAGCGAGGGTGACGAGATCCCGGCCGACTTCGACTCGATGATCGCCAAGATCATCGCCTTCGGCCGGACCCGCGAGGAGGCGCTCGGCCGGCTGCGCCGCGCGGTCGCCGACACGACGGTCGTGCTCGAGGGCGGAGCGACCAACAAGAGCTTCGTGCTCGATCTGCTCGACCAGCCCGAGGTGATCGACGGCAGCGCGGACACCGGCTGGATCGATCGGGTCCGGGCCGAGGGCCGGCTGGTGTCGAGCCGGCACTCCGGCGTCGCGCTGATCGCCGCCGCGATCGAGGCGTACGAAGAGGCCGAGCGGGTCGAGCGGCAACGGCTGCTGGAGACCGCTCGCGGTGGCCGGCCACAGATCCAGCACGAGGTCGGCCGCGCGATCGCGCTGAAGCTGCGCGGCGCGGCGTACAAGGTGTCGGTGGCCCGGATCGGTCCGCACCGGTACCGCGCGGGCGTGGGTTCGGGCGAGGAGCAGCAGTACCTCGACGTCGAGATCGAACGGCTCGACGCGTACGACGCGCGCATCCTGGTGGCCGGCCGGCGGTTCCGGCTGATCACCGCGACGCACGGGCCCGTCCATCTGGTCGAGGTCGACGGCGTCACGCACCGGGTCAGCCGCGACGAGGGTGGCGTGATGCGCGCACCCGCTCCGGCTCTGGTGGTCGCGACTCCGGTCGCGGCCGGCGACGAGGTCGAGGCGGGCGCACCGGTGCTCGTGCTGGAGAGCATGAAGATGGAGACGGTGCTCTACGCGCCGTTCAAGGCGATCGTGCGGGAGCTGCCCGTGTCCGCCGGCAGTCAGGTCGAGACGGGCGCACCGCTGGTCCGGCTGGAGCTGGTCAGTGGTGCCGAGGTCAAGGTCGAGACGGCGGAGAGCGCCGACCTCGAGCTGCCTGAGCCGCCCCGCCCGACGGCCGCCGACCGCGCCGCCCGCGGCCTGGACGATCTGCGCAGCATGCTGCTCGGGTTCGACATCGACCCGCGCGACGAGGGCCGGACGTTGGCGGAGTACCTGGAGGCCCGGGCGGAGCTCGCCGAGCCGCCGGTCGCCGACGAGATCGAGGTACTGCGGCTGTTCGCCGACCTGGCCGAGTTGAGCCGCAACCGGCCCGTCGGTGAGGACCTCAGCACGGAGCTGCGGGTCCACAGCCCCAAGGAGCACTTCCACACCTACCTGCAGACGCTCGACACCGAGCGCGCCGGGCTGCCCGCCGAGTTCTGTGAGCGGCTGGCCCGGGTGCTCGGCCACTACGGCGTCAAGGATCTGGACCGCAGCGACGAACTGGTCGACGCGGTGTTCCGGATCTTCCTGGCCCAGCAGCGCACGTCTCCCGACGTACTGCTGGTGACCGCGTTGCTGCAGCAGTGGCTCGCCGAGCCGCTGCCCGCACCGCCGTCGGATGCCGAGGCGAACGCGCTGCTCGACCACTTGGTGCTGGCCACCCAGCTGCGGTTCCCGGTGATCGGTGACCTGGCCCGCAGTGTGCGGTTCCGCTGGTTCGACCAGCCGCTGGTCGACCAGGCGCGGGCCGAGGTGCTGTCGATCGTCGGTGACGAGCTGGCGACGCTCGCGCTCGACCCGGACGCTGCCGACTACGCGGAACGCGTCGAGGCGCTGGCGACGATCCCGGAGCAGATCGTCCGCTTCCTGGCCGACCGGCTGGAGCGCGGGGTCAACGGCAACGAGCCGATGCTGGAGGTGCTGGTTCGCCGCCACTACCTTGAGCACGAGCTGCACGATCTGCGCAACGCCAGCGTGAACGGCCGCGCGGTGACCACCGCCGACTACACGTTGGACGAGCGGCCGACCCACCTGGTCAGCACGATCGGCACGGTCGATGAGCTCGCTGATCCGGAGAGCGCGCTGGTCCACGACCTGACCGCGGAGATCGTCGCGCGTCCGGCCGGCCACGAAGCAGTCACCGACCTCTACCTGTCCTGGCCCGGTACGCCGGAGCACCAGCAGGAGGCGTCCGACCAGCTGTGCGGGATCGTCGCCGCGCTGCCGTTCATCCAGCAGGTACGCCGGGTCGCCATCGCGGTGGTCCCGGGTGGCGGCCGTGAGGTCTGGTACTTCACCTACCGCCCGTCGGTGGACGGAATGGTCGAGGACGACAACGTCCGCGGCGTGCACCCCATGGTCGGTCGCCGGCTCAACCTGTGGCGGCTGCGCGACTTCCGGATCACCCGGCTGGAAGCCCCCGAGGACGTGCTGCTCTACCACTGTGTTGCCCGCGACAACGAAGCTGACGAGCGCCTGGTGGCTCTGGCACAGGTTCGTCAGTTCGCCGTGGTCCGCGACGAATCCGGCAAGGTCACTTCACTGCCGCATGTCGAGCGGGCGATCGCGAACTGCCTGGAGGGAATCCGCCGGGCCCGTACTGCGCGCGGCGCGGCCGGCGCCCGGCTGGAGATGAACCACGTCTGGGTGACGGTCTGGCCGGTCATCGACGGTCAGGTCGCCGAGCTGACTGCACTGCAGCGCAACATCGCGCCGCTGACCTCGGGCGCCGGGATCGAGGAGGTCGTCGTCACCGGCCGCGTGATCGGCTCGAACGGCCAGCCGTTCCCGGTGGTCGGCCGGTTCTACTACCAGCCCGGCGCCGGCGTCGTCACCGCGGTCGAGCGGCCCGCCACCGAGCCGCTCAAGCCGCTCGACGACTACGCCCAGAAGGTACTGCGGGCCCGTCGCCGCAACACCGTCTACCCGTACGAGGTCGCCGGCATGGTGGTCGGCGCGGGCGGCAGCTTCGTCGAGCACGACCTGGACGACTCGGGCGCACTCGTCCCGGTCCAACGGCCGCGCGGCCTCAACAAGGCAGGCCTCATCGTCGGCGTGATCAGTACGCCGACCCGTCGGCACCCCGAAGGCGTCACCCGGGTCGTGCTGAGTGGCGACCCGACCAAGGCACTCGGCGCGGTCGCCGAGGCGGAGTGCGCCCGCATCATCGGCGCGCTCGACCTGGCCGAGAGGCTCGGCGCCCCGGTCGAGTGGTTCGCGGTCTCCGCCGGGGCCCGGATCTCGATGGACTCCGGTACCGAGAACATGGACTGGGTCGCGAAGGCGCTGAAGCGGATCGTCGAGTTCACCCAGGCCGGTGGCGAGATCAACGTGGTGGTGGCCGGTATCAACGTCGGCGCGCAGCCGTACTGGAACGCCGAGGCGACCATGCTGATGCACACCAAGGGCATCCTGGTGATGACCCCGGACAGCGCGATGGTGCTGACCGGCAAGCAGACGCTGGACTTCGCCGGTGGGGTGTCGGCCGAGGACAACTTCGGCATCGGCGGCTACGACCGGGTGATGGGGCCGAACGGGCAAGCGCAGTACTGGGCGCCCGATCTGGCCGGTGCGCGGGACATCCTGATGGCGCACTACGACCACACGTACGTCGTACCGGGGGAGAGCGGGCCGCGGCGGGCGGCGACCTCGGACCCGCACGACCGGGACGTCACCGTGTATCCGCATGATCCGGTCGATGGCGGGTTCACCTCGGTCGGGGAGATCTTCGGGACCACGACGAACCCGGACCGCAAGAAGGCGTTCGACATCCGCACGCTGATGCGGGCGGTGTCGGACCAGGATCACCCGATGGTCGAGCGCTGGGCCAACATGGCCGACGCGGAGACCGCGGTCGTCGCGGACACCCGGCTCGGCGGGCTGTCGGTCTGCCTGCTCGGGATCGAGTCCAAGCCGGTACCGCGGCGTGGTTTCCCGCCCACCGACGGGCCGGACACCTACAACGGCGGCACGTTGTTCCCACGCTCGTCGAAGAAGGCGGCCCGCGCGATCAATGTTGCCAGCGGCAACCGTCCGCTGGTGGTGCTGGCGAACCTGTCCGGCTTCGACGGTTCGCCCGAGTCGATGCGCAACCTGCAGCTCGAGTACGGCGCCGAGATCGGCCGGGCGATCGTGAACTTCCAGGGCCCGATCGTGTTCTGCGTCGTCTCGCGGTACCACGGTGGCGCGTTCGTCGTCTTCTCCAAGGCGCTCAACCCGTCGATGACGGTGCTCGCGGTGGAGGGTTCGTTCGCGTCCGTGATCGGTGGCGCGCCGGCGGCCGCGGTGGTGTTCTCCGGTGAGGTGAACAACCGCACGTCGGCCGACCCCCGCGTCACCGAGGTGTCGCACCGGCTGGCCGAGGCCGAGGGGGCCGAGCGCGCCGCGCTGACCAACGAACTGGCCGAGATCCGCTCGGCGGTCCGGGCGGAGAAGCTGGGTGAGGTCGCGGCCGAGTTCGACCGCGTCCACAACATCCACCGAGCCGTCGCCGTCGGATCGGTCGACGCGGTGATCAGCCCGGAGGAGCTCCGCCCGCAACTCATCGCCGCCATCGAAGCCGGCCTGGCCCGAGCCCTCTGAGGGGTCAACCCCTCAGGGGGTGGGTTGCCCCGCCAGATTCTGAGGGGGCAACCCATCGCTTGGCGGGTTAACCCCTCAGAGGTGCTGGGGTAGCGAGGGCGATGGTGAGGGCGAGGACGGTTTCGGGGTCTTCCAAGCGGTCGCCGTAGAGGTCGCGGATCTGGCCCATGCGGTAGCGGACCGTTTGGGGATGGACGTGGAGGGCCGCGGCGACCTCGTCGCGGCGGCCGAGGTGGAGCAGCCATTCGCGGAGCGTCTCGGCCAGCCGCTCGGCCGTGCCCGGGCGGACTGCTTCGAACGGGGCGAGCACCTGCCGGCGGAGGTCGTCGAGGGCCGCCTGGTCGGATGTCACCACGAACGTGGTCAGGTGCCGCTCGGTATCGACCGGTGCGTCGGGCTCGGCGGTCAGCCGCAACTGCCGCGCCCGCAAAGCCCGCAGGTACGACGTACGCACGTCCGTCCAGGGTCGGGTCGGGCCGACATAGGCCTGGTAGCCGCGCAGGTTTCGCAGCAACGCGGTGCGCGCTGAGCCGTCGGCATCGGGAACCAGCAACACGGCCACCTCCGACGCATCCTGGTCATCGGGTTCGGCATCGTCGCCTGGAGTCAGGTCGTCGAGGCCGGCTTCGGGACGCAACGTCCGCGGATCGAGAGCGCCGAGCATCCCGCGGACGTGCGCGCTGGGCAGGATCACCGCGGTCAGGGTGCGGGGCGGCTCCCAGTCGGCCAGCTCCGCCCGGCCGGTCAGTTGCTCGGGGGAGTCGCCGTGCAGGAGGCCGCGGCCGAGCTCCTGGAGATAGCGCTCCCTGACCCGGCCCGTGGTCGCCAGTTCGTCGGTGTGGCCGGACACGCTGGCGGCGGACAGTTCGTCGATGTAGGCGAAGACCAATTCGGCGAACTTGGCCAGTGTGTCGGCGGAGAGACGCGCCTCGACCGCAGTACGGGACAGTTCTCGCCAGGCCACTCGGGCGCCGACTCGGTAGGCGGCGAGGAGGGCGTCCATGCTCCGGCCGCTGCGGGCCTCGCCGCGGCCGAGCACGTAGGCGCCTTCGAGAGCGGGAGCGAGCGGCGTACCGGGATCGCCGCTGCTCGCCAGCCGGAGGAATCCGCCGAGGGCGAGCTGGACGGCGCCCTCGATCTTGGCGCCCATCGGGCCGGCCAGCGCGTTGGTGTAGGCGGGCACTTCGACGATGATCGCGGTCACGGTCAGCCCGGCGATGTCCCGCAGCCGCGAGCGCAAAAGGTCGACGGCGGCCTCACCCAGCTCGAGCTCGGCGGCGCCGCGGGCGGTCCGGCTGGCGTGCCGGGCGGGGTCGATCTCGGCCATATTGTTCCCTCCGAACAAGATCGCGGAACAGATTCACCGCTGGCGGTCATGAAACTACACCGTGCGCCGAGGATGCTGGTACCTATGACCACGTTTGCGTCCGACCCGGGAGCCCCCGACACCCTGCGGGGGCGGCTGCGTGACCGGCTCTGGCGAGTCGCGGCGGCTGCCACCCATCCGCTCGACCCCGCCGAATACCTCGACATGTTCCGCCCTTTGCGGGCCGGCGCCGACCTGCGCGCCCGGGTCGTCGAGGTCCGCCCCGAGACCGCCGACGCAGTGACCGTCGTACTGCGGCCCGGCGCCGCCTGGCGCGGGCACGAGCCGGGACAGTACGTCCGGATCGGGCTCGAGGTCGACGGCATCCGGCTGTGGCGTTCCTACTCGTTGACCTCCGCGCCGGGCAGCGAACTGCTCACCATCACGGCCAAGGCCGTGCCGGACGGCCTGGTCAGCGCACACCTCGCGCAGGAGCTGCGGCCGGGCCAATTGGTCCATCTGGACCAGGCGGTCGGAGACTTCGTGCTGCCGAACCCGGCGCCGCGCAAGGTCCTGTTCGTCACCGGCGGCAGTGGCATCACGCCCGTCATGGGCATGCTGCGGTCCGGCCTCGACCGGCTCGACGACGTCGTCCTCGTCCACTCCGCGGCCTGTGCCGACGAGGTGATCTTCGGCGACGAGCTGCGCAGCTTCGCCGACGACGGCCGGCTGCGCCTGGTCGAACAGCACACCGACACCCAGGGCCGGCTCGACGTCGCGGCGCTGGCGGACGTAGTACCGGATCTGGCCGAGCGGGAGACCTGGGCCTGTGGTCCGGCCGGTCTCCTGGACGCGCTCGAAGAGCAGTGGACGGCGCTGGAGCTGGCCGGCCTGCACACCGAGCGCTTCCGGACCGCGCTGGCCGAGCCGGGGGAGGGCGGCACCGTCCGCTTCACCGGCACCGGAACCGAGATAGAGCTCGACGGCACCACCCCGATCCTCGACGCGGGCGAGCAGAACGGCGTCCTGATGCCGTCCGGCTGCCGGATGGGGATCTGCTTCTCGTGCGTGCTGCCACTGCGCTCGGGCTCCGTGCGAGACCTGCGCTCCGGCGACGTGACGACTGCCGCACCGGGCGACGGGGTACTCATTCAAACCTGCATCTCGGCCGCGGCCGGCGCGTGCGACATCGACTGTTGAGGAAGAGACTCAGATGACCGTTCTGCAGAAGAAGTCCGACAACCCGATCGCGCACCTGAGCACCGAGGACATCGAGGAGATCGGCCGGCGGCTGGACGCGATCCGGGCCGAGGTCATCGCCGCCCGCGGCGCGTCGGACGCGGCGTACATCCGCAAGGTGATCAGCGTGCAGCGCAAGCTGGAGCTGTCCAGCCGGGCGGTGCTGCTGCTGTCGCTGTTCCCGCCGGCCTGGATCGTCGGTACGGCGGGACTGTCGGTGGCCAAGATCCTGGAGAACATGGAGATCGGCCACAACGTCATGCACGGCCAGTGGGACTGGATGCGGGACCCGAAGATCCACTCGACCAAATGGGAGTGGGACCACGCCTCGCCGTCGGAGCAGTGGAAGCACTCGCACAACGAGCTGCACCACACCTACACGAACGTGGTCGGCAAGGACAACGACCTCGGCTACGGCATCATGCGGGTCGACGAGGACCAGAAGTGGTACCCGGCCTATCTGGCCCAGCCGCTGTGGAACTTCGTCAACGCGATGTTCTTCGAGTACGGCATCGCGGCGTACGACCTGGAGCTGGGCAAGAACCTGGCCACCAAGAAGCGGCGCAAGGACCCGGAGTTCAAGGCGCGGGCCAAGCAGGTGTTCAAGAAGATCCGTGGGCAGATGACGAAGGACTACGTCGTGCACCCGCTGCTGTCGGGTCCGTCGGCGGTGCACACGCTGGCCGCCAACTTCACCGCCAACATCGTGCGCAACGTCTGGGCGCACTCGGTGATCATGTGCGGTCACTTCCCCGAGGGCGTGCAGACCTTCGAGAAGAAGTCGATCGAGGGCGAGACGCGCGGCGAGTGGTACCTGCGGCAGATGCTCGGGTCGGCCAACATCAGCGGCGGCCGCGCGATGCACATCATGACCGGCAACCTCTCGTACCAGATCGAGCACCACCTGTTCCCAGACCTGCCGAGCAACCGGTACCAGGAGATCGCGCCGAAGGTCCAGGCGCTGTTCGACGAGTTCGGGCTGCAGTACACGACCGGGCCGCTGCCGAAGCAGGTCGCGTCGGCGTGGGCGAAGGTCTTCCGGCTGTCCCTGCCGAACGACTTCGGCTCGAAGGTCCGGGGTGCGCTGACCGGCGCGCAGCAGCGTCCGCTCACCGCCGGCTGACGGTCGGCTGGTCAGCGCGCGGCGGTGACGGCGACCCGGATCCTGTAGGGGCCCTCGGCAAGTAGCTCCGGGATCCGGGTTTCCAGGAGTTCAGGAACTGTGACACTCCTGGTGGGTGCTCGTGACCACGGTCGCCCTTAGCCTTGAAGTATGCGTCCAGCCAGAGCAGGCTTACGCACTGCGATCCGGTCGATGATCACGTTTGTCGGCGTCAGTGTCCTCGCCGGTGCGCTCGCCGCTGGGCTGGCGATCCCGTTCGCCGGGTTCGCCGGCAGCGCTACGGAGGACCTCGCCTCAACGGTGGCGAGCCTGCCGAAGGAGCTCCAGACGGAGCCGCTGGCGGTCCGCAGCCGGGTGCTCGCGGCCGACGGCAGCCTGATCACCACGCTGTACGAGCAGAACCGCGTCCCGGTGCGACTCGACCAGATCAGCCCGATCATGCGGAAGGCGATGATCGGGATCGAGGACTCGCGCTTCTACGACCACGGCGCGATGGATGCCAAGGGCACGCTGCGCGCGATGCTGCGCAACCAGAGCGAGGGTGAGGTCCAGCAGGGCGGCTCGAGTATCACCCAGCAGTACGTCAAGCTGAGTCTGGTCGAGAAGGCGAAGACCGACGAGGAGCGGCACCGGGCCACCGTGGTCTCCTACCAGCGCAAGCTGACCGAGCTGCGCTACGCGATCGCCGTCGAGTCCCAGCTGTCCAAGGACCAGATCCTGGAGCGGTATCTCAACCTGGTGAACTTCGGCGACGGGGCGTACGGCGTACAGGCTGCGGCTCAGCACTACTTCCGGATCTCCGCCAAGGACCTCAACCTCCCGCAGGCCGCGCTGCTGGCCGGGCTGGTGAAGAACCCGACCGGTTACGACCCGACCAACAACCTGCAGCGGTCGAAAGAGCGGCGTGACCTCGTACTGCGGCGCCTGCAGGAGCTGAGCGTGATCACTCCCGCGCAGGCCAACGCGGCGATCAAGAGCCCGATCGACCTGAGCCGGATGCGCAAGGTCCCGAACGGCTGCGCCAGCTCGAAGTACCCGTTCTACTGCGAGTACGTCGTCGCCAAGTTGCTCGACAACCCCGCGCTCGGCCGGACCGCCAAGGAGCGGGAGCACTACCTGAAGACCGGCGGGCTGACCATCCGGACCACGCTCGACCCGCGGATCCAGGCCGCCGCGCAGGCGTCGATCAATGCGCACACCAAGCGCACGGACACCGCGATCGCGGCCATCACCGTGGTCGAACCGGGCACCGGGGTGGTGAAGGCGATGGTGCAGAGCCGGCGGTACGGGAACGGCCGGTACGAGACGGCGTACAACTACAACGTGGAGAAGTCGTACGCCGGCGGCTACGGCGGGTTCCAGAACGGCTCCACGATGAAGGCGTTCGTGCTCGCGGCGGCCCTGCAGCGGGGTCTGCCGATGAGCCACCGGATCAACTCGCCGCAGCAGATCGACCTGAGCAACAAGCCGTTCCGGACCTGCAAGGGGTGGACCCGCGACCCGGACTACAAGCCGAAGAACTCCACCAGGAGCGGCGACCTCACCATGGTCGAGGCCGCGCGGTACTCGACCAACACCTACTTCCTGCAGCTGTCCCAGCAGACCGGGCTGTGCGCACCGGCCACCATCGCCGGCAAGCTCGGCATGTACAACGCGCAGTCGCTCAAACCGCTCGACCAGGTGGTGTCGTTCACCCTGGGCGTCGGCTACACGACGCCGCTGATGCTCTCGAACGCGTACGCCACCTTCGCCGCCCGCGGCAAGTACTGCAAGCCGCTGCTGTTCGTCTCGGTCCACGACAACTCGCGGCGGCTGATCGAGACTCCCAAGGTCAGCTGCGAGCAGGCGATCCCGCCGGCTGTGGCCGACGGCGTCAACCGGGTGCTCGGCGCGGTGATGGAACCGGGCGGCACTGGCGGGCGGCTGAACTTCGGCCGGTACGACCTAGCCGGCAAGACCGGCACGATCCAGGAGAACAAGGCCGTCTGGTACGCCGGTTACGCGCCGAACCTGGCCGCCGCCGCGGTGGTGGCCGACGCGAGCCTGCCGTACACGAACCTGATGTACCGCCACACCCTCGACGGCAAGGACATCTCCGACCCGACCGGCTCCGGCACCGCCGGCCCGTTGTGGCAGACCGCGATGATGGGTGCGCTCAAGGGCCTGCCGATGGAGCGCTTCGTCGCGCCGAGCCCGACGATGGTCGGCAAACCGACCAAGCCGAAGGAGCCGAAGCCCCAGTGACAACGCCCGGTACGCCGGACCTGGACCCGATCGCGCAGGCCACCGCGGATCTCGCCGCCCGGCTCGGTATCGAGCCCGCCGAGGTGACCGTGGTCAGCTCCACCGAGGTCACCTGGCCCGACGGCAGCCTCGGTTGCCCTGAGCCCGGAATGTTCTACACCCAGGCACTGGTCAACGGCACCCGCACGGTGCTGGAGGCGAACGGCAACCGGTACAACTACCACTCCGGCGGCGGCCGCGCTCCCTTCCTCTGCATGTTTTGACCTGGCCCTCACCGGACACCCGCTACGGTGACAGTGAGCCATGTCGCCGATCGGAGGGCGAGTGATGTTGGGACTGCCTGGTCAGATACGCGCCTGTCTGTTCGACCTCGACGGCGTGCTGACCGACACCGCGGCGGTGCACGCGGCCGCGTGGAAAGAGATGTTCGACGACTTCCTGCGCGACCTGGCCGTCCGGACGGGCACGCCCTTCGTGCCGTTCGACGCGCACGCGGAGTACGACGCCCATGTCGACGGCAAGCCGCGGCCCGACGGTGTTCGTGACCTGCTCCTGTCGCGGGGGATCACGCTGCCGGAGGGGCATCCCGACGATCCGCCGGGCACCCAGACGATCAACGGGCTCGGCAACCAGAAGAACGTCGCCGTACTGCGCCGCATCCGCGACGACGGTGTCCGGGTGTTCGAAGGGTCGAGGCGCTATCTCCAGGCGGCCCGGGACGCGGGGCTGCGGCGGGTCGTGGTGTCGTCGAGCGCGAACACCGGCGAGGTGCTCCAGGTGACCGGTCTGGCCGAGCTGGTGGAGCACCGGATCGACGGGCTGACGATCCGGGAGCAGGGTCTGCGGGGTAAGCCGGCGCCGGACACGTTCCTGCAGGGGGCGGCATGGTGCGGCGTACAGCCGTCCGAGGCGGTCGTCTTCGAGGACGCACTGGCAGGGGTGGCAGCGGGCCGGGCTGGCGCCTTCGGGTTCGTGGTCGGCGTCGACCGCGTCGGCCAGGCCGTGCAACTGAAGGCGCACGGAGCCGACATCGTCGTCACCGACCTGGCCGAGCTGATCGACAACCCCAGCCTCGAAGGACCGCAGCGATGAGCGACAGACCCGACGACGAAGGGCAGCAGGCATGATCGATCGTGGGCCGCATCCGATCGAGCCCTGGCAGTTGCGCGAGACCGAGCTGCCGCTGAACAAACTGGCCCAGGCCGAGTCCTTGTTCGCCCTCTCCAACGGGCACATCGGCCTGCGCGGCAACCTCGACGAGGGCGAGCCGTACGCGATCCCCGGCACCTACCTGAACTCCTTCTACGAGGAGCGCCCACTCCCGTACGCCGAAGCCGGCTACGGCTACCCCGAAGAGGGCCAGACCCTCGTCGACGTCACCAACGGCAAGCTGATCCGGCTGCTCGTGGACGACTCGCCGTTCGACGTCCGGTACGGCGAACTGCACTCGCACGAGCGCTGCCTGGACTTCCGCTCCGGGATCCTGCAGCGGAAGGTCGACTGGACCTCACCCGCGGGCAAGCGGGTCAGGGTGCGGTCCCGGCGACTCGTCTCGCTGACCCAGCGCGCGGTGGCCGCGATCGAGTACTTCGTCGAGGTGGACCAGCCGGTCCGCCTGGTGATCCAGTCCGAGCTGGTCGCCAACGAGACTCAGCCGTCGCTGTCGGACGATCCGCGGGTGGCCGCAGTACTGGAGAACCCGCTGAAGGCGGTGTCGCAGGACAGCGATGCCGAGGAGGTCGTGCTCGTTCACCGCACCTGCTCGAGTGAGCAGCTGATGGCCGCGGGGATGACGCACCAGGTCGAGTGCCCCGCCCGGACCGAGCAGGACGTCGACGTCCGGGAGGACTGGGCGCGGAACACGATCATCACCGAGCTGGAGCCGGGGCAGACCCTGCGGGTGGTGAAGTTCCTGGCGTACGGCTGGTCCAGTCTGCGCTCGGAGACGGCGATCAGCGACCAGGTCTCGGCCGCGCTGGCCGGGGCGCAGTTCTCCGGCTGGGACGGTCTGGTCGAGCAGCAGCGCGCGTACCTGGACGACTTCTGGGATGCGGCCGACGTGGAGGTCGAAGGCAATCCGGAGCTGCAGCAGGCGGTCCGGTTCGCGTTGTTCCATGTCCTGCAGGCGGGTGCGCGCGCCGAACGGCGAGCCATCCCGTCCAAGGGGCTGACCGGCGCGGGGTACGACGGGCACACCTTCTGGGACACCGAGGGATTCGTGCTGCCGACGTTGACCTTCACCATGCCTCAGGCTGCCGCCGACGCGTTGCGCTGGCGGCACTCCATCCTCGGCCTGGCGAAGGAACGCGCGGCGGTGCTCGGCTTGAACGGTGCCGCCTTCCCGTGGCGGACGATCCGCGGGCAGGAGTGTTCGGGGTACTGGCCGGCCGGGACAGCCGCCTTCCACATCAACGCCGACATCGCGGCGGCGGTCGGGCGGTACCACCTAGCCACCGGTGACGACGCCTTCATCAAGGACTGCGGCCTGGAGCTGCTGGTCGAGACGGCTCGGTTGTGGATGTCCCTCGGGCATCACGACCGGCACGGGAAGTGGCATCTGCCCGGCGTGACCGGCCCCGACGAGTACAGCGCTGTTGCCGACGACAACGTTTTCACCAACCTGATGGCCGCGCGAAACCTCAAGCTGGCGGCCAGCTTCGCCACCCGCTTTCCCGATCAGGCCCGCAAGCTGGGCGTCAACACCGAGGAGGAGGCCCGCTGGCGGGACGCTGCCGCCGCCGTCCACATCCCGTACGACGAGGAGCTCGGCGTGCATCCGCAGTCGGAGGGCTTCACCGACTATGCGGAGTGGGACTTCGAGGAATACCGGGGCAAGTACCCCCTGATGATGCACGCGCCGTACTTCGAGCTGTACCGCAAGCAGGTCGTCAAGCAGGCGGACCTGATGCTGGCGATGTACTGGTGCGGTGACGAGTTCACGCCGGAGCAGAAGGCCCGCAACGTCGACTACTACGAGCGGATCACGGTCCGCGACTCGTCCTTGTCGGCCTGCGTGCAGGCGGTGACGGCGGCGGAGGTCGGGCATCTCGACCTCGCCTACGACTACGCCTACGAGGCCGCGCTGATCGACCTGCTGGATCTCCACCACAACACCGGCGACGGATTGCACATGGCTTCGCTGGCCGGTGCCTGGAGCGCCCTCGTCGGTGGTTTCGGCGGGCTGCGCGAGCGTGACTCCGGGCTCTGTTTCAACCCGGCGCTCCCGGCCGGGCTGTCCCGGCTGGCGTTCTCGGTCCGCTGGCGCGGTGTCCGGCTGCGGGTGGAGATCACCCAGGACGAGGCGACGTACTCCGTCCATGACGGGCCGGACGCGTCCCTGACCGTCGCCCATGTCGGTGAGCCGATCGAAGTGACTGCCGACAAGCCGGTGACGCGGCCGCTGGTCAAACGTCAGCCGCTGCTGGACCGCCCGACGCAGCCGACCGGGCGCGAACCGATGTCGGCGATCGGCAACACCACCAGCGTTCACCACCCGGACAGCTGACAGCACAGCAGCCTCCTCGCAGGGCGGCGCGAGGAGGCTGCTGTGTTCAGCTCGAGCTGGGCCCGGCTCAGGTGGGCCCAGCTCAGTCTGGTTCAGCTGCAGGTGGGTTCACCGGGCTGGGCGCCGAGGCTGACGGCGTTCCAGGCGGCCTTCACCTTGTTGTACTTCACACAGGTCGCGTCCAGGTTCTTGGCCGCGTTCAGGGTGGCGATGCGCCACTTGGGGTAGCTCATCCCGGACGTCTTGAGCATCATCGCGTTGTAGAAGATCCGGCCGGCTTCCTTGATGCCGATCCCGGTCAGCGTGCTGCTGTTGCAGGTCGGGCTCACCGGCTGGCCGTTGGTGGGATTGGTGCCTTCGGCAAGCAAGTAGAACCAGTGGTTCATCGGTCCGGCCGCAGCGTGCACCGACGACGGCAGGCTGGTCGAGTAGCAGTTCGGGTGGCCGGACACCCGCGACGGGTTGTACATGTAGCGGATCGGGCCGTTGCCCGAGAGGTTGATCAGCTCGCCGACCTCGTAGTCCGGCTTGTCGTTCGGGTTGTTCAGGTAGTGCTCGGTCAGCGCGCCCCAGATGTCGGCGACGGCCTCCTGGCTCGGGTAGCCCGAGATGCCGCTCGGCGTCTTGGCGTCCAGGCCGTGCCCGTACTCGTGGGCCACCACGTCGGTCCCGGTGATCCAGTAGTTCAGGTTGTTGCGGCCGAAGATGACGCCCCCGATGTTGCTGGAGTGGTTCCAGTAGGCGTTGACGGCCGGCAGCCCGACCTCGGCGTCGGCCCAGTTGCCCCGGCCATCGAGTCCGTTGCGGCCGTACCAGGTCTTGAGCAGGTCCCACTCGCCGGCGGCGACGTACATGACGTCGACGCACCCGGAGACCTTGTCGGTCTTGCTCGCGCTGCCCCAGACGTTGTCGGCATCCGTCATGATCCGGTTGGTGCTGTAGTCGATGCAGGACAAGCCGGGGCGAGCCGGGTCGGTCATCCGGTAGGAGCTGCCGGACTGCGTCGTACCGAAGGTCAGGCCGGCGCCGTTCCAGATGCCGCGGCCGGTGCCGGAGGCGGTCTGCTCGGCGCTGTGGGCGACCTTGGCGGTGGCCGCGTCGACGTACACGAGCTCCTGGGTCGCGTTGTCGCCGTGGTCGTGGGCGGAGTGCTTCGCCTTGCCCGCGACCGGGACCTCCCAGGCCAGGACGGGCTTGGGCTGGCCGACGACCAGGACGACGAGCTTCGGCGTACCGGTGCCGGTCACGGTGGTGAACGCCTTGCGCGCCGAGGCGGTCGCCTGCGCGGGGGTGAGTTTCGGCGTCGTACCGACCGAAATGCTGGCCTGCGAAGCGGCGAGCGTGGTGAGCACGTTGCCTGCGGCGTCGGTCGAGACGACGGCGTCGCCACCGACGACGTGCAGACCCTGGTAGGTCTTGTTGTACGAGACGTAGAACAGGTCCTGCGTGTCGGCGTCACCACCTTCGAAGACGCCGAGGCGGGTGTACGTCTCCTGGGCGCCCTTGCGCAACGTACCGAGGCCGGCGTTGACGGCCCGGTCGGCGGCGGCGACCGCGACGGCGGTGGCATCGGGCGGGTCGGCCGGTGCGGTGGCGCCGGCAGCGACGCCGCTACTGGCCAGGGTTCCGGCGATCAGGGCGGCGGTCAGGCCGGTGGCCGCGGTCAACTGGACGGCGCGGCGGTTGCGACGGGCGGTGCGGGGTTTCGGGACTCTCACGGGGGGACTCCTCACGGGGCGGTGTGAGAAGTACGGTGACGAACTTGCCGGAATCACGGCAAGCAGTAGTCACCCTTGGTTGGGTCGCGGGACACACAGCAAGGGGAAGCCTTCGGCACTCCCGGTCTCACAACTGAGAGCAGAGGGTGACCAGTCGTTGACAATCAGCTCCGAACCGTGGTGGCACCTTCCGCCCCGTACTGCGGATTTCCGGCCAGCCAGTCGGTGTAGCGCGGGCTGCGGGCGATGGAGTCGAGGTAGGCCAGCCCGGCGAGTTCGATCACCTGGTTCGCCAGTCCGGCGGCCGGCCCGTCGGGATGCCACCCGATCAGGTGCCGCCACTTCAACGGCACTCCTTCGATCGGTACGGCGACCACGCCGGGCATCTCGCGGAACACCGGCTGGCAGAGCACGACCGCGTCGCCGGACTCGACCATGTCGATGCAGCTCACCACATCGGTTTCGTACAGGGTGCTGGGTGTGAAGCCCGCTCGGCCACAGGCGGCGGCGAAGCAGTCAGCGAAGCAGCCGTCGCCGGGGGTCGCACCCCACTGTTCGGTGGCGAGCTGTGCGAGGTCGACGGCCGGAGAGTCGGCCAGTGGATGGTCAGCAGCAAGCAGGACGAAGACTGGATCGGTGCCGAGCACCCGCCAGGTCAGACCTGGCTGGGCCGGCGGCGGCGCGTCGCCACAAACACCGACGATGGTGTAGTCGATCCGTCCGTCGGCAACCATCGCGGCGAGTTCGTCGGCAGACCAGGAGACCTGCGTGGTCACCCGCATCCCGGGATAGACCGCGGTCAGGTGGTGCAGAAGGCGGCCGAGCAGATGGCCGGTCGCCGAGCCAATGGTCAGACTTGCCGGGTCCTCGCCGATCCGCCCGTTGCTGTTGCTGAACCGAGCTGCTTCTTCCTGCAGCCCGGAGACGGCGGGAAGGAGCAGCCTGGCTCTGGCGAGGACGAGCTCGCCAAGCGGGGTGGGCCGGATGCCGGTCCGGTCGCGTTCGAACATCACCCCACCGAGCACCCGCTCGATGCGCTGCAGTTGCGCGGTGAGGGCCGGCTGGGCCAGGCCCAGGTTTCCGGCGGCTTTGGTGATGGAGCCCGCATCGGCCACAGCACAGACGATCCGCAGATGTCTTAGTTCCAGCTCCATGGCAGCAAGGTAGGCAACCGGAGGCCGATCAGGAAGAGTCTGGTCGGCCTCCGGCGCGTCAGTGCTACTTCACAGGACTTGCCACAGCGCTGGGACGTTCGGTGGTTCCCAGCCTGGTTGAGCCGTGTGGCCCTGCAAGCAGCGGTAGGTCCGGCCGTTGAAGGAGGCGAGAGTGGCGGCCGGATAGGCGGTGCCGGCTGCCCAGGCCGGCGTGGGGTTGGTCGGAGTGGAGGTCGGGGTCGGGGTCGGAGTCGGGGTGACCGTCGGAGTGGGTGTCGGAGTGGGTGTGGGTGTGGTTCCGAAGGTCACGTCGGAGCAGGTGTAGAAGGCCTCCTGACTGTCGGAGCGCTGCCAGATCGAGTAGACGAGATGCCGTCCACTGCGCACCGGCAGTACTGCGGTCATCTTGTAAGCGCCGCTGGTCAGCGGCGGATCGGTGGCCCGGTGGAACAACTCCAGGTCCGCCCAGCGCAACGGCTGGGACGGGTTGTACCCGGGCCGCGTGACATACAGCTCGAACGACCCACGATGCGCCGCCGTCGCCCGATAGCTGAAGGTGTGGCTACCACCCGAGGGCAGCGGGGTGGCCGGCCAGTCCGCCCGGGCCAGATCGAAGCCCTGGTACTTCGCCCGGTTGGCACTGCACAGCTTGCCGTCCGGGATCAGTTCGCGATGCCGGCCACCCGCGTTGGCGATGTTGACCTCGTTCCAGTCGTAGACCGCCTGGGTGCCACCGAGCGCGACCGCCGCCTTGCACGCCGCGGAGTCGGGGGACTCCGCGCCTTCGAGGAAGCAGGTGTACGTGCGACTCGCCGGGCTCTGCATCGAGCCGTGCCCGAGCGCCGAGGCGGCGAACAAGCAGGAGGCGCCGACGACGATCGCGGTGGCGGAACTGATCAGGACGGTCTTCTTGGTTGCCATCAGGCCGTGGTCCACAGGGCCGGGACGTTCGGGGGTTCCCAACCGGTCTGCGCCGTGTGGCCTTGCAGGCAGCGGTATCGCTGGCCGCTGTAGGTGACGGTGGAGCCGGTCGCGTACGTCGTACCGGCCTGCCAGGTGGTGCCGCCCGGCGGGGGAGTGGTCGGGGGAGGCGTGGTGGGCGGGTTTCCGCCACTGACGGTCAGCGTCAGGTTGTAGACGCTGAGGATCTCGTTCACCGGCTGGAAGTAGATGACGCCGCCGGTTCGGCAGTTGCCGGAGCCACCCGAGGTCACGCCTTGTGCCTGGTCACCGGTCAGCCAGGAACCGCCGGAGTCACCTGGTTCGGCGCAGGCGTTGGTCCGGGTCAGGCCGGTGATGGTGCCTTCGGGGTAGGTCACCGACGCGTTCTTCTGCTGGATGGTGCCGCAACGCCAGCCGGTGGTCGAACCCGAGCGGCAGACGGACGAACCCACCGCGGCTTCGGTCGAGCCGGCGACCGGCACGGTGCCGGGGTACCGGTTGACCAGCGGCCGCGGAGTGTTGCCGGCGGCAACTCTCACCCAGGCGTAGTCGTTGCCCGGGAAACTCGATCCGGCGAAGGTACCGCTCGGTTGCGTGGTGGTCGCGCCGACCCGGCCACAGTGGCCGGCCGTCACGAAGCCGCCGGTGACCGCAAAGCCGACCGAGCACCGGCTGCCGCTGCCGATGTAGTAGGCGTTGCCGCCGATGATGTCGATCATCGGCTTCGGGCTCTCGGTGGAGGTGACGAAGCGGACTGTTGCCGCGTCGACCCCGCTGGCCTTGGCGAACGCCTTGGCCTGTTGGGATTTGCCGGGCTTGGTCAGCATGACGAGCTGGTTCGTGGTGACGTCGACGTACCAGCCGGGCACCGTCTTGGGAGCTCGTGAGGCCTTGCTGTCCAAGCGGTTCTTGAGTGCTTCGAGTTGGGTCAGGCTGCGCGGTACAGCCTTGGGTACGGCGCCGGCGGCTCGGACCAGTCCGGCTCGGGACGGGTCGGTGATGCCGACGGTGAGTGTGCTCGCGTCGCGGTCGAGCCAGGCGCCGGCGAACGCAGTACCGAGGCTGGTGCGCAGGAACCCTTCGACCTCGGCGGCCTTGTGTTCCCTGGCCAGCCGGGCTTTGGCTTCGTCGGGGCTGATCCGCAGGTCTCGGGCGAGCGCGCTCAGCATCGGGTCCTCGGCGGCGGCTGCTTCTTGGTACTGCGCCGCGTTGCTGGGGATGAGTGGGGTAAGGGTGACGGCAGCCACCAAACCTGCTGCGGATACGGCGGCCGCTAAGGCGGCGATCTTTCGGGACATCGGCACTCCTGCCAGGGGGCGGTCCAGCTACGGATTGTTGAATCGGACCGTAACTAGCGAACAGCCTCGCCGGGCACATCTCAGTTGGGTCATACCGTGGCCTCGGGAGCAGGTTTTCAGCGCGATCGAGTGCGGACCTGCACAGAACCTTCACGAGTCGTCCGCTAATCCTGACCGAGCTGACTCCTAGGCTCGCACTATGCCAGTCAATGCAGCGGGCGCGCGGATTCTCGTGGTCGAGGACGAGCCGGTGATCAACCAGGCGGTGACCGACCGGTTGCGCGGTTCGGGGTACGAGGTGGTCCAGGCCTGGGACGGACCGGAGGCGGTCGAGCAGTTCACCGACACCGCACCCGATCTGGTCGTGCTGGACGTGATGCTGCCCGGGTTCGACGGTCACGAGGTGTGCCGCCGGATCCAGGCGGCCCGGCCCGTCCCGGTGCTGATGCTGACCGCTCGCGACGACGAGGCGGACATCCTGGTCGGCCTCGGAGTCGGGGCCGACGACTATCTGACCAAGCCGTTCCGGATGCGGGAGCTGGTGGCTCGCGTCGGCGCCCTGCTGCGCCGGGT
Source organism: Kribbella sp. CA-294648 (assembly GCF_050943845.1). Lineage (NCBI taxonomy): Bacteria > Bacillati > Actinomycetota > Actinomycetes > Propionibacteriales > Kribbellaceae > Kribbella > Kribbella sp. CA-294648. The sequence continues at coordinate 5,277,154 of NZ_CP191981.1, read as the reverse complement.
CGAGCGGGCAGCAGAACTCGCCACCCGGACGACGACGGCCGATCTGGGCGACCTGCGGGTCGACTCGGCGTCGAGGCGGGTGTGGGTCGCGGACGCCGAGGTTCACCTGACACCGACCGAGTTCGACCTGCTCGCCTGCCTCGCGGCCAGCCCCGGCGTCGTCCTGACCAGAGAAAACCTGTACGCCGAAGTCTGGGGCTGGCCGGGTGCCTCCGGGACCCGCACGGTCGACAGCCATGTGAAGGCGTTGCGCGCCAAGATCGGTGCGGAGCGAGTGCGCACGGTGCACGGCGTCGGCTATGCGCTGGAGACCGGTGGTGCCGCGTGAGCAGCCCGGTGCTCAACACCGTCAGGTCGGTCAAGGTCAAGCTCGGCCTGCTGGTCGCGGTCAGCGTCACGCTCGCCTCGATCCTCGCGGCGACCGGCGCGGTGGGCAGTGTGCCGTTCTGGCTCACCGTCCCGGTCACGGTTGGTCTCGCACTCGGTGTCACCCAACTGCTGGCCGCCGGGATGACATCACCCCTGCGCGAGATGACCGCCGCCGCGCGCGGGATGGCTCGGGGCAATTACTCGGTCCGCGTCACCGCGACCTCGAGCGACGAGGTCGGTGAGCTCGCCCGCGCCTTCAACCGGATGGCCGAGGACCTCGCGGCCGTCGATCGCCAGCGACGCGAGCTGGTGGCGAACGTCAGCCACGAACTGCGGACACCGCTGGCCGCGCTGTGCGCAGTACTGGAGAACCTGGTGGACGGGGTCGCTGAGCCGGATCCTGTTTCCCTGCGGACGGCGCTCGACCAGGCCGAACGACTTGCCGCGCTCGCGTCCGACCTGCTCGACCTCGCCCGGGTGGATGCCGGTAAGGCCGAGTTGTCCACCACTCAAGTGCCCGTCGAGGAGTTGCTGCAGCGCGCGGTGGCAGAGGCGAAGGTGTCCCGCCGGGAGGTCCGGTACGACGTCCGCGTCACGCCACCGACGTTGACGGTCCCGGCCGACCGCTCGCGGCTGCACCAGTTGGTCGCCAACCTGCTGGACAACGCGTCGCGGCACAGCCCGGCCGGTGGCGTCGTCCGGCTGATTGCGCTGGAGACGCCGGACGGCTGGCGGCTGGAGGTCACCGACGAAGGGCCGGGCATCCCGGCCGCGGATCGGGACCGCGTCTTCGAGCGCTTCGGAACGCTGTCGGAGACCGACGGCGGTGGCGGTACCGGCCTCGGCCTGGCCATCGCCCGCTGGGTCACCGACCTGCACGGCGGCACCATCCACTTCGTCGAGCCAGAACCCCGCAGTACCGGCGCGCGGGTGCGCGTGGACCTTCCCCGCGAACCAGGCCAGCGCCCGAATCTTCTGCCCAGCAAGACCAAGGAGCCCGTGATGACCCAACCGGTCAACCGTCCCGTACCTCCCGCAGCGCCGGCACCCCCGGCGCGTCCCGTCCCCGAGTCGGGGATGGACATCCTGTTCGGCAGGTTCTGGCCCGATGCCCGGATCCCCGGGAACGTCCGCGCCGTCCTCTGCAGCCTGGCGGTCGGTCTGCTGGCTAGCATTATCCTGCCCTTCCGCGACCTCGGCGTCGGGACGTCCGTCGTACTGCTGGCCGCGGGCGGCGTGATCCTGTACTTCAGCGCCAACCGGAAGTCCCGCTTCACCCAGGCCTGTGCCGCCTTGTGCGCCCTGCTGTCGGTGACGGCCTTCGTCCGGGACGCGGAATGGATCGTGATCCTCTGCCTGCTGGCCGGTGGCGCGGTCTGCGTCGCCGGGCTCGTGAACGGCCGGACCATGCCCGCCTTCGTGCTGGCCGCCATCTCGCTGCCGCTGGCCGGCTTGCGCGGGCTTCCGTGGCTGGGGCGTTCGGTGCAAGCAGTCAGCAGCCTGAGGACGAGCGCGGCCGCGCTGCGAACAGTCATCTGGTCACTACTCGGTCTCCTCGTCTTCGGACTCTTGTTTGCTTCCGCTGACGCATTGTTCGCCAAGTGGGCGGGCGCGATCGTGCCGGACCTGGAACTGGATTCCTTTGTCCTCAGGGCTTTCATCACCATCGCGGTCGGGGGAGTGGTGCTGGCCGCGACGTACCTCGCGCTGAACCCGCCGAAGGTCGAGACCGGGAACGGCGTGGTGCGCCCGGTCGCGCGCCGCTACGAATGGCTTGCGCCGGTCCTCATCGTGGACGCCGTCTTCCTGGTTTTCCTGGCTGCCCAGGCCACCGCCAGCTTCGGCGGGCACGAGTACCTCGAACGCGTCACCGGGCTGACCTACGCGGAGTACGTCCACCAAGGCTTCGGCCAACTCACTGTCGCCACCGCACTGACCCTGCTGGTTGTCTGGGCAGCAGCACGCAAGGCTCCCCGTACTACGCCCGCCGACGTTCTCTGGTTGCGCGGTTCACTCGGCCTGCTCTGCCTGCTGACCCTGGTGGTGGTCGCGTCCGCTCTCTACCGGATGCACCTCTACCAAGAGGCCTACGGCTTCACCCAGCTTCGCTTGCTGGTGGACGTTTTCGAAGGCTGGCTGGGACTGCTGGTGATCGGTGTGATGGTGGCGGGCGTAACGCTCAAGGCTGCCTGGCTTCCGCGCGCCGCACTGCTCAGCGGGGCCGGCCTCCTGCTCGGCTTGGCAGCGATCAACCCGGACGCCTGGATCGCCCAGCACAACATCGACCGCTACACCGAAACTCAGAAGGTCGACTGGTACTTCCTGCAGACTCTGTCGGACGACGCCGTGCCGGTGCTGGCCAAGCTACCGGCTGAGGCTGCCAACTGCGCGCTGAAGCGGTACGACATCAAGGACGACGACTGGCTGGAGTTCAACCTCGGCCGGCACCGTGCCGAGCCGATCCTGACCTCGCGCCCGGAGCGCGCCACGGCCGTCTGTCCCGCCGAGAGTCCGCGCTGACCTGCTCTTGAATTGCTCAGTTTTTGCCTCGATCTTGGGGTTCCGGCTGATTGATGGCTGACCTAGACTCCGGTGCTCCGACAGGATCACAGGGAGGTGGGGCGTCATGCGCTGTATCGATCCGCCAGTGGAGAGCTGACCACCGATGTGAGGCGCGCGCCCGGCGCTCCGGCCCGGGCGCACGTCGACAAGCTCGATCGTGTGAGGACCGATGACCGCCGTACCTGTGCTCCTCGATGCCCAGCAACTCGATCGGAACATCAAGCGTTTTCACCAGCAGGTGGCCGATGCCGGCGGTGTCACCAGAGCGCATCTGAAGGCGCATCGCACCACGGAGTTGGCGGCCCGGCAGGTTGCGGCGGGCGCGGTGGGAGTTGCGGTCCACAGTGCACAGGCAGCGCGCGACCTCGCAGCTGCTGGTGTCACCGACGTCGTGCTGGCGTGGCCGTGGCGCGAGTCGTGGCGTTGGCCGTTGTACGTCGGCGCCGCTCATGAGCTCGAGCGTTTCGCTGTGCACGTTGACGATACGGATGTGATCACTGGTCTCGGGCGTGCCGCTCATGCGGACGGGACCCGGATCGGCGTACGGATCGATCTGCGGCATACGCCGGCGGACGACGTACTGAAGCTGGCCCGGTTGGCCGAGACCACGGCCGGGGTGTGGCTGGATGGGGTGAGCGGCTATCGCGGGCCCGAAACCATTGAGGACATCAAGGACTTCTCGTTGCTGGGAAGGCGTCAGGCCGAACACGTGGTCGCGGTTGCGGAGTCGATCCGGGCGGAGGGGATCGCCTGTCCGGTGGTGAGTGTCGGTGGTACGCCGACTGCTGCGGGAGCCCTGGAGGTCGACGGCATCACCGAGATCGTCGCGGGTGCGTACGCGACCCTGGATGCTGGGCTCGCCGCCGCCGGTGCCTGCGAGCTCGCGGAGGTCGCGATCAGTGTGGACGGCGATCGCACCGATCTGCTGGTTGACTGCGACCAGCCGTGGGATCCCGGCGCGGTGTCGGTGCCCTTCGATGGCCGGCTGCTGCCCGGGCACGTCTGCCCGTTGGCCGTGAATCTCATGCGCGGCAAGGTCGAGCTCACCGTGATCGACGATGGCGCGGTGGTCGACCAGTGGCTGCCGAGCGGCCGACCGGATCGCGAGTAGATGGGTGCCGAGTGGCCGGCCGGATCGCGAGTAGGCGGGTGCTGAGCGGCCGGCCGGATCGTCCAGCGAGTAGGCGGATGCCGCGGCGGTTCTGGATCTTTCTCATTGCCCGGACGGTGTCGGTGCTCGGCAGCGCCTTCGGCCCGATCGCCCTCGCCTTCGGAGTTCTCTCACTGCCTGGCACAACGGCCGCCACCCTCGGCGTGGTCCTCGCTGCGCAAGGCGTTCCGCAGCTCGCCCTGCTGCTTCTGGGTGGCGTCATCGGGGACAGGTTCCCCCGGAACCGGGTGCTGGTGGTCGCCGAGTTGGTCTCGGGTTTGGCCTATGCGGCGCTGGCGACGATGTTGCTCACCGGACACGCGCCGATCGTCCTGCTGTGCACGGCCGCCTTCGTCGCGGGTGCGGCCTCGGCGCTGCTGCTGCCGTCGCTCACTGGCACTGTCGCCGACCTCGTGCCAGCCGATTCGCTGCAGCGCGCCAACGGTCAACTCAGACTCGGCACCAACTCGGCGCGCATCGCCGGAGTGGTGGCCGCCGGCGCGGTCGTCGCCTTGGTTGGTCCGGGAGTGGCGCTGGTGGTCGATGCAGCGACGTACTTCGTTGCCGCCGGCCTCCTGAGCGTGCTCCGACTGCCCGGCTCAGCCAGTACCGGCCGTCGTGATCTGCTGGGCGATCTGCGCACGGGCTGGCGGGAGTTCTCGAGCAGGTCCTGGTTGTGGTCGACCGTTGCTGCGGCCGCGGTGATCAATGCGGCTTCCACCGCCGCGTTTGGTGTTCTCGGTCCCGCACTGGCCAAGGATCGACTCGGCGGCGCGTTGGCCTGGTCGTTGGTGCTGGCCGGTTACTCGGTCGGCATGCTGGCCGGAGTCGTGGTGGCGATCAGGTTCAAACCGCGGCGGCCGCTGCCGACAGCCGTCCTGTTCGCGCCGTTGCTCGCGTTGCCGTTGCTGGCTCTGGGCTTCCGCGCACCTTTGCCGATCATCGTCCTCGCGGCCGTCTGCGCCGGCATCGCGACGGACATCTTCGGGGTTCTGTGGGACACCACCATGCAGACCGAAGTACCGGCGAGCGCGTTGTCGCGGGTCAGCTCGTACGAGTACCTGGTTTCCCTGTCCCTGAAGCCCGTCGGCGCGGTCGTCGCGGGCTTGGTCGCCGCCGAGTTCGGTCCCGCCGCCGGGCTGCTGCTCTTCGGCGGACTGATTGTCCTCGCCGCGGCCGGCGCGCTCGCCCAGCCGGCAGTCAGGTATCACCAACCCCGACAAGACCTTGGAGCCCGCCCATGAACGAGGGATACGTCGAAGGATTCGCCCAGGCCTACGACCTGTTCTGGCAGCCGTATCCGACCAAGTCCGCGGCGTCGCTGCTGAAGCTGATGCAAGAGGCCGCACCCGACGGCCGCGCCGTGCTGGACATCGGCTGCGGCACCGGCATCGTGGCCGATCACCTTCAACGGGCCGGGTACGCCGTGACCGGCCTGGACAAGTCAGCGGCCATGCTCGCCCGGGCAAGGGCGCGTCTTGGCGACGGCGCAGTACTGATCGAAGGAGATGCGGCCGACTTCACCGTCGACGAGCAGTATCCCGTCGCGGTGTCGACGTACGACATCCCGAATCACCTGCCCGATATGGAGCACATCGCGGCGTACCTCGGCTGTGTGTACCGGGCGGTCTCGCCGGGCGGGCTGTTCGTGTTCGACATCGCCACGGTCGCCGGGTTGCGTGGGATGAACACAGTGCAGATCCGCGAGACCGACGAGGCGATGCTGCTGTTCCGCGGCGCGCTGAACGAGCCGCTGGGTGTCGGCTTCTACCGCATCTCCGGTGTTGTCCAGGCCGACGACGGTCGCTACGACCGGTTCGAGACCACGATGACGAACATCGTCGTACCGGTCGACCAGCTCCTGAAGGAGCTGGCCGAAGCCGGTTGGGTCGACAGCTACGTGGCCGCCCAGGACGACCTGCTGACGCCGCTCGACGAGGTGCCGGAGACGCTCCCGCACCTGTTCGTGGTCTCGCGCAAACCCTGAGGTCAGCCGAGGTAGTCGCGCCAGGGGCCGGTGATGGCCAGCGTCAGGCCCGGTGACTGGATGTTGACGAACAGGACCTTGCCGTCCGCGGAGAAGGCCGGGCCACAGAACTCGGAGTCGCTGATCATGTTGCGCGCGATCGCGTAGGTCGGACCGCCGGGGGTTGAGCTCAGGATGTGGCTGCTGGCGTTGCCGTCCTCGGCGAGGATGAGCGAACCCCAGGGCGTGACGGTGACGTTGTCCGGGCCGTCGAAGTTGAAGTCCTGGTACTTCGCGCCGGCGCCCTGGTCGGCGGCGGCGCTCGACGGGAAGTACGTGACGAGCTGGATGGTCTGGGTCTTGTAGTTGTAGAACCAGACCATGCCGTCGTGCGGGACCGCGTCGGCCGGCAGGTCCTTCGTCCCCAGGTTGGCGAACGAGTTGACGACGTACGCGCCGTCGTCGGTGCCGTAGACGCCTTCGAACTTCTTGCCGCGGGTCACCTGGTCGTCGGTGAACTGCTTGCGGCAGGAGACCGAAACCGCGTCCCGGTCGGGCACCGGCACCCAGGCGACCCGGAACGGGCGGAGCAGTTGGGCGGAGGTCAGGTAGGCGACGTCCGGGATCGGCTTGCCGTCGTCACCGAGGATGGCCATCGCCTCGAGGGTGCCGAAGTCGACATCGGTGAGGTCCTGCCAGCTCCGCTTGTCGAGCCGGTAGCCGGCCGGTGCGCGCCAGCGGTAGAACAGGCCGTTGGGGCCGGAGGCGTCCTCGGACAGGTAGATGTGGGCCTTGTCGCGGTCGATCGCGAGGGCTTCGTGCGCGTACCGGCCGAGGGCTTTGAGCGGTACCGGGTGGGCGGTCTCGCCGTCGCCCCAGACCTCGAAGACGTAGCCGTGGTCCTTGAGGCGGGTGGTGCCGTTGGCCTTGCCCTCGGTCTCTTCGCAGGTCAGCCAGGTGCCCCACGGAGTGTGGCCGCCGGCGCAGTTGGTGAGCGTGCCGGAGATGGCGACCCACTCGCCGTGGTTGGTGCCGTCACGGTCGACGGAGATGACGGTGCAGCCGCCGGCCGCGCCGACACCCGGGTCGTAGACGGTGCCCGGCACCTGCGGCACACCCAGCGCGTTGTTGCTGCCGATCTCGTGGTTCTGGATCAGCGTGTAGTGCTTGCCGGTGCCGAAGACCGCCATCCCGTCGTGCTTGCCAGGTGTCGGCTCGCCGGTCTTCAGCTTGGTCTCGCCCGCGCGGGTGACGATGGTGTACTTGAAGCCCGGCGGCAACGCGAGGACGCCTTTGGGGTCGTCCATCAGCGGCGGGAACGGGCGGTGGGTCGGGTACGGGCCGCGCTGGGGGTTCGGGGTCGCCTCGGCGAGCGAGGGGACGGCACCGACGGCGGCGAAACCCACACCCGTGGCGCCGACGGCGGCACCACGGAGTACGGAACGACGATCGAGAGACATGGCGGAGCTCCTTCAGACAGGGGTTCGGCCAGATCGTCCACCGGCTCGACGACAGCGTGGCGAACGGAACCTGAACACCCCGCGTCAGGTGCTTCCCAGCGACCGCCGCTTCTCGATTCGTGATCGGTTTGCCCGGTCGCGGGGGAGCCAGGTTGCCACGGTGGTTCGGTGGGAAGGGAGCACGTGGATCTGGACGACGTCGATTCGGCGTACTTCGTCTCTGCGGAGGCCGAGCATCGGGAGAGCGAGCCGGACCTGCTGGATCGCCATCGCGCTCGGGAGGCCGTGAGTTCGGAGTACGACCTCCTCGTCGCCCTCGACGAAGAAGAGGACCGAGCGCAAGCGGAGGGGGCGGGGGAGGTGGCGCGCGGCGCGGCGCAGCTTGTGCAGCTCAGCGGCAGACGGTGGAAAACCGCAGTGCACCCGTACGACCACGTTGTACCGGCCCATACAGCCGATGATGCGCTCGCGGGCGCCGAGCCGCCAGGCGATATTCGGTAACGGGACCGTCAGGACCGCTGGGTGGCCTGGGCCAGCAGGCCGTCGACGAAAGCTTCGAGACCTTGCCGGAAGGCGTCGCTGCCCACCACGGGACCCCACAGGTCCGCAACCGCTGCCAGGTGCGGGAGGCCGGACATGTCGCGGTCTTCGAACAGGTCATCGCTGCTGGTGTAGTCGACCTGTTCGCGGCGGGAGCGGGCGCGGACCAGGATCTCGCCGACGGTGTAGTACCAGAGCCCGCGGAAGAGCCGGATGGCCTCCTCGCGAGTGCAGCCGGCGTCGACGGCACCGGCCAGGATCACCTCGACGAACCAGAGGGCCGACTCGCCGATCCGGGCGATGAACCCGTCGACGGCGAGCACCTCCGCGGCCCAGGGCCAGGCCACGAGCGCGTCGTGGATCGCCGTCGCGGCCAGGAGGATGCGGTCCCGCGGCTCGGCGGGCAGCTCCGGGTGCGGGATCTGGTCGGCGTACTCGGTGATCAGCAGGAGAAGCAGGTCCTCCTTGTCCCGGACGTGGTGGTAGAGCGTCGTCGGCCCGATGCCGAGCTCGGCAGCCAGCTGGCGGATCGTCAGCCTCTCCCAGCCGTCGCGGTCGATGAGCCGGCGGGCACCGGCCAGGATCTGCGCGCGCGACGTCACCGGCGGCCGGCCGGTGCGGGTCTGCGAAGCGGGTGGTCGAGGCATCGTCCCATCATCGTGCACTCGACGGCCGGATCGGCGCATGCTACTTTCGGAACATGTTCCGGAACGCGTTCGAAAACGCTTCTCACCGAGCCACCCGACCCGGCCTGGTGCTGGCCGCGGTGGCTGTCGTGCAGTTCATGGTGTCGCTGGATCTGTCGGTGGTGAACCTCGGTCTTCCGCGGATCGGCGCCGCCCTCGGTTTCAGCGAAGTCGGCCTGACCTGGGTCATTCACGCCTACGCCCTGACCTTCGGTGGCTTCCTCTTACTCGGTGGCAAGCTCGCCGACCGGTACGGCCGCAGGCGGATCCTTCTCCTCGGGCTGGCCGTGTTCGGCCTCGCGTCGTTGGCCGGCGGTTTCGCGTCGCTGGCCGGTCACCTGGTCGCTGCCCGCGCCGTCCAGGGCATCGGCGCGGCCGCTCTGGCTCCCGCCGCGTTGTCTCTCCTGACCTCCACTTTCCCGGGTGGCAAGGCCCGAGTCCGGGCGTTCGGCGTCTGGAGCGCGGTCAACGCCGCCGGTGGCGCGCTCGGCGTGCTGATCGGCGGCCTGCTCACCGAGTACGCAAGCTGGCGCTGGCTGATGTTCGTCAACGTGCCGATGGCCGCGGGCGCTCTGATCCTGGCCGCTCGCAGCGTGGCCGCCGACCCGCCTGCCGAGTGTCGCGGGCGGCCGGATGTCCTGGGTGCGGTGCTGGCCACCGCGGGCATGGTCCTGCTCGTGTTCGGCGTCGTCCGCACCGACCGGCATGCCTGGACCTCCTCGACGACTCTCACCACCTTGCTGATCGCCGTGGTCCTGCTGGCCGCCTTCGTGTACGTCGAGAAGACCACGACCCGCGATCCGCTGATCCGGCTCGGCCTGTTCGCCAATCGCTTCGTCGTCGGCGCCAACGCGTTCAACCTGCTGCTCGGTGCCGCGATGGCCTCGTGCTTCTACTTCGTCTCCCTCTATATCCAGCGAGTGCTCGGCACCGGCCCTGCCACGACTGGACTCCAGTTCCTGCCGTTTGCTCTCGGGGTGGTGCTCGGTGCGGTGCTCGCCGTCAAGTTCGGCTATCGGGCCGCGCCCAGGACCTTGCTGGCCGTCGGCGGGCTGTTGACCGCGACCGGGTTCGCCTGGTTCGGGTTCATCAGTGCGCACGGGTCCTTTCTCGTCGATGTTCTAGGCCCGTCGATCGTCACCAGTGTGGGTTTCGGGCTGTGTCTCGGGCCGGTCGTGTCCATCGCCACTCGGGGAGTCGCGGAGCATGAGACGGGGACGGCTTCCGGTCTGCTGGCAAGTTCTCGCCAGATCGGCGCCTCGCTCGGGTTGGCGGCTCTCGGGACCGCTGCGCATCGGCGTACGGGGGCGGCGGGAACGCTCAACGATGGCTACGCGCTGGGCTTGACGTTGGGTGCTGTCCTGCTGGCGGGTGCTGTTGTCGTCGCGCTCACTGTCCTGCCGCGCGTCGTACTGGCTGCGCCGAGCTTGGTGGGGGAGAAGCGATGAGGTTGCTTCGCCCTTATCTACCGGCCTTCACGGCTGTTGCGGTCCTGCAGTTGATCGGAGCGCTCGCCGGTCTGGCTCCGCTGCTGGCGGTTGCCGAGTTGGGGCGCACCTTGCTGGCGCCAGGACCGATCGATCGGGACCAGGTCTGGTACGCCGTGGTCGTGGGTGCGGTGGGGTTGCTGGTGCGGCTGGTCTTCATGGCGGCGTCTTCCGCCGTCGGCCACCTGCTCGACGATCAGATGCAGCTGTCGTTGCGGCGGGAGTTGGCCCATCGGCTGGGACGGGTGCCGCTCGGCTGGTTCTCGCGCCGCCGGACTGGTGAGCTGGCGAAGGTGGTCGGGGAGGACGTGAGTGCAGTTCACCCGGTCATCGCGCACACACCCGGCGAGCTCGTCTCGGCTTTCGTCGTACCGGTGGTGTCTTTGATCTACCTGTTCACGATCGACTGGCGATTGACGCTGATCGCCTTGGTGCCCGTCGTGCTGGCTCTGGCGTTCGTACCGCTGATGATGACCGAGGCGCGGCAGCGGGAGCAGCGGGAGTTCGACGCGGCGATGGGGCGGATCTCCAACTCGGTCGTCGAGTTCGTGCAGGGGATCGCGGTGGTCAAGGCGTTCGGCGCGTCCGGGCGGGCGCATCACCGTTTCCTGCAGGCCGCGGACGAGTTCGTCGCGAGCTTCTACCGGTGGGTGCGCGGCCTGGCGGGAATCGCGGCCGGCATGCAACTGGTGTTGTCACCGCCGTTCGTCTTGCTGGTGGTGCTTGTGGGTGGCGCGGTGCTGATCACCGACGGTTCGCTGCCGCCCGCCGATCTGCTGCCGTTTCTCCTGCTGGGGTTGGGTTTGACCGCTCCGGTGGCGGCGCTTGGTCATGGGTTCGACGACCTGCTGGCGGCCCGGCGTGCGATCGGCCGGATCGGCGAAGTGGTCGAGCTGCCGCCGCTACCGGAGCCTGCGCAACCCGTTGCGCCACAGGGGTACAAGGTGGAGTTGCGGGACGTCCACTTCGGCTACGACGACGATCACGAAGTACTGCGTGGCATCGACCTGACCCTCGAACCCGGAACGGTCACCGCGATCGTGGGGCCTTCGGGTAGCGGGAAGTCCACGCTGGTTCAGTTGTTGCCGCGGTTCTTCGACCCGACCCAAGGTTCGGTCCGGCTGGGTGGAGTCGATCTGCGCGACATCGGCAGCCGGGAGTTGTACCGGGCGGTCTCGTTCGTCTTCCAGGACGTGCGGCTCCTGCGTGCGTCGGTCGCGGACAACATCGCGCTGGCGGTGCCGCAGGCGTCACTCGCCGACGTGGTCGACGCGGCGCGGCTCGCGAACGTCCACGACCGGATCCTCGAACTGCCGCGCGGCTACGACACCATCCTCGGCGAGGAGGCCTCGTTGTCCGGCGGCGAAGCGCAGCGGATCGCGATCGCCCGCGCTCTGCTGACGGCCACACCGGTTCTCGTCCTCGACGAGGCGACCGCCTTCGCCGATCCCCAGACCGACCACGCTGTACGCCGGACCCTGGCGAGGCTGGCCGGCGATCGGACCATCCTGCTCATCGCGCACCGGCTCGAAACGGTCATCGACGCCGACGCCGTCGTGATGCTGGAGAACGGATCGATCGTCGAGCAGGGCAAACCGGCTGACCTACTGTCCCAGAACGGACGGTTCGCCGCGTTCTGGCACGGCGTACCGCAAGGAGACTCGAGATGATCCGACTGCTGCTCGGCGTACTGGGCCGGGAGTATGCCCAGCCTGTTCGTCGCACCCTGGCCTTGATGACGGTGACCGCTGTCGCCGAAGGCCTCTCCTACGCGTTGTTGGTCCCTGTGCTCAGGGAGCTGTTGGGACCTAGGCCAGCAGATGTCTGGCCTTGGCTTGTTGCTTTCGCTGCCGCGGTGGTTCTTTATGCCGGCCTGCGTTATCGCAGCGATGTGTCGGGCTTTCGTGTCGGGACCACCTTGCTGCGCGGGATGTATCACCGGCTGGGCGATCACCTGGCTCGCTTGCCCATCGGTTGGTACAACAGTGGCCGCATTGGGCAAGTGTCCGGGCTGGCGGGCCAAGGCGTTCTGCAGGCGATGGGGGTGATCGCCCATCTGCTGGCGCCCTTCATCTCCGCCGCGGTGACTCCCTTGACGATCGTGCTCGTCATGCTCGCGTTCAACTGGCAACTGGGTCTGGCCGCCCTGGTCGCAGTACCGATCGTCGTCCTGGTCCAGCTGTGGGCGGGCCGGTCGACGGTGAGCGCCGACGCCCACCGCTCCGACCGGGAGCAGGAGGCTACGAGCCGCGTCATCGAGTACCTCCAAGCCCAGCCGGTACTGCGCGCCGGCGGCCGCGCGGACCTCACATCGCTCGATGACTCGCTCCAAGAGCTGCAGCGCGCCTCGCGTCGGTCGACCCTGTCGGTGTTGCCGGGCATGCTGGGGCTCACCCTTTCGGTGCAGGCGATCTTCACCGTAGTACTTGCCCTAGGCGCCTATCTCGCGATCGGCGGCGACATCGGCACGGCGGAGGTGCTGACCATCCTGGTGCTGGCGGCGCGGTGCGCGGATCCGCTGCTGTCGCTGGCAGAACTCGGCGGCCAGCTCCGGAGCGCCCACGCCGTCCTCGGCAGACTCGACGCCGTACTGCGCACCGAGCCGCTGCCGGAGCCGGACTCGCCGGTCGAGCCGAGCGGACACGGGGTGGAGTTCGACTCGGTCAGGTTCCGGCATGGCGACCGCGTTGTGATCGACGGCCTGACGTTGTCCGTACCGGCCGGCCAGCGGCTGGCGGTGGTCGGGCCGTCAGGTGCGGGTAAGAGCACGTTGCTGCAGCTGCTCGCGCGGTTCTACGACGTGGACGCCGGCGCAGTACGGGTCGGTGGGGTGGATGTGCGGTCGATCAGCACCGAGGCGTTGATGGCGCGGTTCGCCATTGTCTTCCAGGATGTCTATCTCTTTGACGGGACGCTTGAAGAGAACGTGCGCCTTGGTCGTGTCGATGCCACCGATGCCGAAGTACGGGAAGCGGCTGCGGCTGCTCAGCTGGATGAGGTGATCGCCCGGCTTCCCGAGGGGTGGGCAACGCCGGTAGGGGAGGGCGGCACGAGGCTGTCCGGCGGCGAGCGTCAGCGCGTCTCGATCGCCCGCGCATTGTTGAAGGATGCGCCGATCGTGCTGCTCGACGAGGTGACGTCGGCGCTGGACCCGGTGAACGAGGCGGCTGTCCACGAAGGGATCGAACGGCTGATGGCAGGCCGCACGGTCGTGATGGTCGCGCACCGGCTGCGCACCGTTCACCGCGCCGATCAGGTCGTCTTTCTCGACCGGGGCCGGATCGTGGAGCAGGGCACGCATGACACGCTCGTCGCCCAGGGCGGCCGCTATGCGACGTACTGGCAGCTGTCTACCGTCGGGTCCCGCTCCGCTCGGCCGGCTGTGAGCGGGTGACACGGTCTACCCGGTGGCCGGACTCGTCGAAGATGTGCAGCCGGGACGGGTCGACCGCGAGGTGAACCTTGCCGCCTGGCTCGAGGCCGGTGCCGGCGCCGATCTCGAGCACCAGGTCGGCTCGGCGGTGCGTCGGGGTCGAAGGCGCCTCGGCGTCGGGTGGCAAGCCGGCCAAGCCGAGGCGGGCCTTGGCCTTCGTGCTGATCGACGAAAGACGAGTGGTCAGGCCGGACGCGTGCGGTGCCGCGTGGCGGGTGCGGGTGGTGCCGTCGAGAGAGATGCGGCGGCGCGCCGTCTGCGACACCGTCTGCAGGCCGACCAGGTCGGGGTTGACCATCTCGATACCGCACTCGACGAAGGCGACCCACTGGTGACCGTGGAACTCGATCGCCCGCAGCCGGCCGGACAACTGGCCCGGGCCGCCGCTGTCGGCGGCCAGGGCGAACGCGTCGGACCGCGCGCCGACGATCACCTTCGCCCCGTCGTGGCTGCTGAGGATCAGCGACCGGCGGTCGATCGGCGGCAACTGGATGGCCTGCGCGCCGAAGTCCAGACTGACCCGGTGGTGGGCGGTCACCCGGACGGTCGCCGACATCAGGTTGATCCGCGGCGTCCCGAGGAAGCCGGCGGCGAAGGCGGTGGCCGGGTCGTTGAAGACCTGGTCCGGCGTCCCGACGTCCTCGATCCGGCCGTCGCGCATCACGGTGATCCGGTCGGCGAGGGTGAGCGCCTCGACCTGGTCGTGGGTCACGTAGACCGTGGTCACCTTGAGATCGCGGGCCATCGCGCCGATCTCCTGGCGCAGCTCGGTCCGCATCGTCGCGTCGAGGTTCGACAGTGGCTCGTCCATCAGGAAGATCTTCGGCCGGCGGACGATCGCGCGGCCGATCGCGACGCGCTGACGCTGTCCGCCCGAAAGAGTTCTCGGCAACCGGTCCAGGGCCGCGTCGATCCTGAGGATCCGGGCCAGCCCGGCGGCCTTCTCACTCGCCGCGGCCGGGTCCTCGCCCGCCATCCGCAACGGGAACATGATGTTCTCCCGCGCGGTCCGGTTCGGGTAGAGCGCGCCGTTCTGGAAGACCAGCGCGACCCCGCGATCCTTGGGTGCCAGGCCGGTGGCCAGCGTGCGGCCGAACCACAGCTCGCCCCCGGTGACCTCCTCCAGGCCGGCGATCATCCGCAGCAGCGTGGTCTTCCCGCAGCCGGAAGGTCCCAGCAGCACCATGAACTCGCCGTCGGCGACGTCCAGTGATACGCCGTCGACGGCAAGGTATTTCCCGTCGTACACCTTCGAGACAGCATCCAGCCGAATCCCCGCCATCACCACCTCCTAAAGGCCGCAAGACCCTGAGTACACAGGTCATCGCCCACCTTGTCCAGGCATGGTCCATTTCCAGAATTACCGGTATTTGTCCGGACGTTGCGGAGCGGACCAGTGCGACCGCAGTGCGTGATTGTTGGACGGAGCAATGACCGCCAGCCCTTCTGGAATTGCAGAGTCGTTCTAGAGTTGGCGAGTGGACAGCGCAGCGAGTTGGCGGGAGCAGCGGCGGGAAGCGGCGGCAGCGCAGGGCGCCGCGCTGGAGCGGCGCAAGGCGGAAGAGACCGCCAAGGCGCGGGTATTACTGGACGCGTTCATCCAGGAAATGCGCGCCCGGGGGATCGCACCGCAACAGTTGCGGGCTCCGGTGGTGGGCTCCGGGACGACGTATCGCACTTCAATTACCGGCTGGTATTTGCGCCGTAATCGATCCCTCGGGGTTGATGCCGAGGGCAACTTCTATGTGCTGGGCACGCCGGCGAGTCTGAAGGCGCGGCTGTTCGGAGTACAGGTGCTGCCGTCCGATCCGCCGTTGGTGGTCGGGCTGGGGGCGCGGGACGGGGAATCGCTGCCGCTGGAGCAACTGCTGCGGATGCGGCTGGAGGAAGCCGACGGGTGAAAATCCGGTTGCGGGCCGGCCGCGGGCGCTGCTAGCGTCCCCGGTCTGTCTTTTCGGGTGGCTTCGCAGCACTGCGTGAAGGATCGAATCGAACCGGGCTCCGGGGCGGGATCTTTGAGATCGCCGCCGGTCCACCGTTCGTTCACTCTCCACGAGTCGAGGCTCAGATGGTCGAATCCGTACTGCTCCCTGCCGGTTCTGGTTCCGGTTCCGATTCCGGTGAGCTCGAGGCCGAGCAGGCCTTTCTCACCGAGGCCCGCGCCGCGCTGGCCCGGATGCATCTGGAGGTGGAGGAGCGCGACGTCCCGCTGATCGGCGGCGAGGACAACGACGAGCGCTTCACCAACGAGGCGAACGAACGCGCCAAGCGGCAGCGGACCCTGGCGCTGCGGGACCTGCCCGACGTGCCGCTGTTCTTCGGGCGGCTCGACTACGAGGCCGGCACCATCGAGGAGATCGACCGGATCTACATCGGCCGCCGGCACGTGCACGACGGCAGCGGCTCACCACTCGTCATCGACTGGCGGGCGCCGGTGTCCGTGCCGTTCTACCGGGCCACCCGCAGCGATCGGCAGCGCGTGCTGCTGCGCCGCCGCTACGGATTCTCCGATGTCGCCGAGCTGACGGGTTTCGAGGACGAGCCGCTGATCGGCGCGGGGGAGACCGACCAGGCCGACGCGTTCCTGCGCGCCGAGATCGAGCGGCCGCGCACCGGACCGATGCGCGACATCGTGGCCACCATCCAGCCGGAGCAGGACGACCTGGTCCGCGCGCCGCTGCATCCGAGCGTCTGCGTGCAGGGCGCGCCCGGTACCGGTAAGACGGCCGTCGGGCTGCACCGCGTGGCGTACCTGCTGTACACCGAACGGGAGCGGCTGAGTCGCGGCGGCGTCGTGATCGTCGGACCGAACCGTTCCTTCCTGTCCTACATCCGCAAGGTCCTGCCGGCGCTCGGCGAGGTCGACGTACGGCAGATCACCATCGAGGAACTGATCAGCCAGCCCGCGACGGCAGTGGATGAGCCGACGGCCGCGCGGCTCAAGAGTGACGCCCGGATGGCAGCTGTACTGCGACGCGCGCTGTGGTCGCACGTCGTCGCGCCGACTGAGGGAATCCTTTACAGCAAGGGCTCCCAGCGATTCCGGGTGCACGACTACCAGGTCGCGGACATCGTCGCGGCTCTGCGTGAGTCGACCCGGTACGCCCCCGGCCGCGACGCGCTCGCGCAGCGGATCGCCCACGCAGTACTGGTGCTGATGGAGCAGCGTGGGGAGTCGCCGGACGATCGGGTGCAGAACGCGGTCGCTCGGTCGAAGCCGGTGAAGGCGCTGCTCGATGCGGTGTGGCCACGGGTGACGCCTGAGCAGGTGCTGCACCGGTTGCTGTCCGATGCGGAGTTCCTGGCCCAGGCTGCGGGTGACTTTAGCGAGGAGGAACGCGCCGCGCTGCTGTGGCGTAAACCGGCCCGTTCCTGGAAGTCGGCGAAGTGGTCGGCCGCGGACATCCTGCTGCTCGACGAACTCACCGATCTGATCGAACGCAGCTCCGGTTCGCTCGGCCATCTCGTCCTGGACGAGGCGCAGGATCTCTCGGCCATGCAGTTGCGCGCGCTGGGTCGTCGCTGCCGGACCGGCTCGGTGACGGTGCTCGGCGACCTCGCCCAGGCGACCAGCCCGTGGGCGGCCGGTCCCTGGGAGCGGGTGCTGGGTCACCTCGACAAGACCGACGCGCTGGTGGTCGAGCTCGACCGGGGCTTCCGGGTCCCCGACCAGATCATCAACTTCGCGGCGAGACTGCTGCCCCGGATCGCGCCCACGCTCGGCGTACCGCGAGGCGTCCGGACCGTCGCGGACGCGCTGAGCATCGTCGAGACTTCTGAGGCGAGCTTCACGGACGCGTTGGTCAGCGCCTGCCAGAGCGCCCTCACCGGTCAGGGCTCGGTCGCACTCATTGCCGCCGACAACCAAATCACCCAGCTGTACGACGCCCTCACCGCCGCCGGTCTGCAACCGGCTCTGCTCGGGACGACCGAGGACGAGATGGACACGACCCGGCTGGTCTGCGTCCCGGCCACCCTGGCCAAGGGACTCGAGTTCGACTCGGTCATCGTGGCCGAGCCGACGCAGATCGCCACCGCCGAACCCCAAGGCCTGCAACGCCTGTACGTCGTACTGACCCGGGCCGTCAGCTCACTGCAGGTCATCCACGCTGAGCCGCTGCCGGCGCTCTTGAGTTAGCTACTTGCGCGGTTTCGGTCCGCTCGATCGGAGACTCCCGAGTCGGGACAAGGCGTCGAACCAGAAGCGCGCCCCGGGGACCGTGGCCAGCACCATCATCGCCCAGCCGGCCAGGACGAGCAGGAGGGTCTGGATGTCCTGGCCCGCTCCGTCGTCCGGGTCGGCGAGGCCGCGCTGCTCGAGCCAACTGCAGTTCGCATCGGGCAGTGAGCAGGCCGAGACTGCGCCCCAGCCGATGGGAAGGCCGGACGCGCGAACCTTCTGGATCTCCTCCCGCAGATCGGACAGGCAGTCGCCCGCGTCCTTGTCGGAGCAGTTGGCCGAGCTCGCGGCCTGGCTGACGACCGTTTCCCGGAGGGCCTCGTCGGTGTAGAGCGAGCGGGTGATGCCGATCGCGTTGACGTTGAAAAGGACCACCAGGACGGCGGCGACCCCGAGCGAGATCCAGCGGACATGGCGCTTGTACCAGCCGGACACGCGGTCCATCTGGTCGTCGTACCACTCCTCCACACCCTGCCGGAACTTCGCGAGGTCACCCTCGGCTTCAGCCAGCAGACCGAGGAGCGGCTTCTTCAACGGGTTGCTGTCCGGCCAGCCGACGATCGCCGCCTTGACCTGATCGAAGGTGGTGTCGCCGGAGCTCGTGGGCACGAGAAGGTCGAGCAGTGCGCGGGCGAAGGACCGGCTAGGCAGGTAGGAGGGCAGCTGCCTCCGGGCCGGTCCGCTCAGCTTGGCGTTACCCGCATGCGCAGGCAGTGTTCCCTTGTCAGCCATCCGAGCGACGATCGGCTGCGCCATCAACTGGCTGACGATCGGATCGGCCGTCTCGCCAGGTTGGGGCGAAGGGCCCAGCGACGTACGGCGTACCAGGTCACGCAGCCCCAGCCGGAACTCGCCACCACCATCGACCAGCGACCGGATCCCGCGCAGCAGGTACTCACCCCGCAACCCCATGAACCGCGCGGCGGTCTCCGTGCACACCGACACCACAGCAGAAAGCGCCGCGAACACCAGCACCAGCCCGACAACCGTCTGAATTACCAAGCTGTCCATGGGGTCCATCGTCGTCGACCGAGGGCTCTTCGGCCTAACACCTCGGTGTGGCATCGTGGGGTGGTGAGTATTGAGGTTCGGCCGGCGGCGGTTTTCGAGGATGTGCGGGCTGTGTTGGGGCCGAAGTCGCCTGACGCCAACGTCTGCTGGTGTCTGAGCTACCGGATTCCGTCGAAGCTGAACAACGCGCTGCGCGGGCCGGAGCGCGCGGAGTACGTCGCTGGGCTGTGTGGTCAGGAGCCCGCGCCGGGGGTGCTCGCCTATGACGGTGATGAGCCGGTGGGGTGGGCGGCGGTGGCGCCGCGGGCGGAGACTACGTTCGCGCGGAACCGGAAGATCCCGCACGTCGACGAGTTGCCGGTGTGGTCGCTGTGGTGCGTTCGGGTCCGGCCCGGGCACCGGAAGTCCGGTCTGTCGCATGTGTTGATCGAAGGTGCGGTGGAGTTTGCCCGCTCCCACGGGGCGCCGGTGGTGGAGGCCTATCCGCTCGACAACGGCGACGCCAAGGTGGATCTGACGATGGCGTACGCGGGGATCAGGAAGAACTTCGAGCGCGCGGGGTTCGTCAAGGTCGCCGACACCAGTTCGGTGCTGGCCGGCCATCCCCGGGTCCTGATGCGCCTCGACCTGCGCTGAACCACGACCTGCTGCTGAAACCACAAACGGCGCCCGGTCTCCCGGGCGCCGTTCAGGGAAGGTGCTGCGTCAGCTCAGGGTCGCCAGGGCGTCGTTCCAGGTCTTGGAGGGACGCATGACGGCCGCGGCCTTGGCGGAGTCCGGGTGGTAGTAGCCGCCGAGATCGACCGGGCTGCCCTGGACGGCCAGCAGCTCGGAGACGATGGTCTGCTCGTTCGTGGCCAGCGTCTCGGCCAGTTCGGTGAAGGCCTTGGCCAGCTCGGCGTCGTCGGTCTGCTTGGCCAGCTCCTGCGCCCAGTACAGGGACAGGTAGAAGTGGCTGCCGCGGTTGTCGATGCCGCCGACGCGACGGGTCGGCGACTTGTCCTCGTTGAGGAACGTCGCGGTCGCACGGTCCAGGGTGTCCGCGAGCACCTGAGCGCGCGCGTTGCCGGTGGTCTGCGCCAGGTGCTCGAAGCTCGCGGCCAGGGCGAAGAACTCGCCGAGGCTGTCCCAGCGCAGGTAGTTCTCCTTCACCAGCTGCTGGACGTGCTTCGGCGCCGAACCGCCCGCGCCGGTCTCGAACAGACCGCCACCGGCCATCAGCGGGACGACCGACAGCATCTTCGCGCTGGTGCCCAGCTCGAGGATCGGGAACAGGTCGGTCAGGTAGTCACGCAGCACGTTGCCGGTGACCGAGATGGTGTTCTCACCGCGGCGGATCCGGTCCAGCGAGTACTTGATCGCCTCCACCGGCGCCAGGATCTTCAGGTCCAGGCCCTCGGTGTCGTGCTCGGTCAGGTACTGCGTGACCTTCGCGATCAGCTTCGCGTCGTGCGCCCGCGTCTCGTCCAGCCAGAACACCGCCGGGTCACCGGTGGCCCGGGCCCGGGTGACGGCCAGCTTGACCCAGTCGCGGATCGGCGCGTCCTTGGTCTGGCAGGCCCGGAAGATGTCGCCGGCGGCAACTTCCTGCTCCAGTACGACGTTGCCGTCGGCATCGACCAGCCGGACCGTGCCGGCCGCGGGCAGCTCGAACGTCTTGTCGTGGCTGCCGTACTCCTCGGCCTTCTGCGCCATCAAGCCGACGTTCGGGACCGAGCCCATCGTGGCCGGGTCGAAGGCGCCGTTCGCGCGGCAGTCGTCGAGGACGACCTGGTAGATCCCGGCGTAGCTGCTGTCCGGCAGCACCGCCAGCGTGTCCTTCTCGGCGCCGTCCGGGCCCCACATGTGGCCCGAGGTACGGATCATCGCCGGCATCGAAGCGTCCACGATCACGTCGGACGGCACGTGCAGGTTGCTGATGCCCTTGTCGGAGTCCACCATCGCCAGCGCCGGACCGTCGGCCAGCTCGGTGTCGAAGGAGGCCTTGATCGCGTCACCGTCCGGCAACGCGGCCAGCCCGGCGAAGATCCCGCCGAGACCGTCGTTCGGGCTGAGACCGGCCTCGGCCAGCGTCTCGCCGTACTGGGCGAAGGTCTTCGGGAAGAACGCGCGCACCACGTGCCCGAACACGATCGGGTCGGACACCTTCATCATGGTGGCCTTCAGGTGCACCGAGAACAGCACGTCCTCGGCCTTCGCCCGGGCCAGCTGGGCGGTCAGGAACTCGCGCAGCGCGGCGACGTGCATGACGGAGGAGTCGACCACCTCACCGGCCAGCACGGGAATCGACTCCCGCAGTACGGTCGTCTCGCCGTCGGCTGAGGTGAACTCGATCCGCAGCGTGTTGTCGGCGTCCAGCACGACCGACTTCTCGGTCGAGCGGAAGTCGTCGTGGCCCATCGTCGCGACGTTGGTCTTCGAGTCGGCGGACCAGGCGCCCATCCGGTGCGGGTGCGTCCTGGCGTAGTTCTTCACCGAGGCGGGCGCGCGGCGGTCGGAGTTGCCCTCGCGCAGTACCGGGTTCACCGCCGAACCCTTGGTGCTGTCGTAGCGGGCGCGGATGTCGCGCTCCTCGTCGGTCTTCGGCTCGTCCGGGTACTCCGGCAGCGCGTAACCCTGGCTCTGCAGCTCCGCGATCGCGGCCTTGAGCTGCGGGATCGAGGCGGACACGTTCGGCAGCTTGATGATGTTCGCCGCCGGCGTCTTGGCCAGCTCACCGAGCTCGGCGAGATCGTCGGAGATCCGCTGGTCCTCGGTCAGGTGGTCGCCGAAGACGGCGATGATCCGCCCGGCCAGCGAGATGTCCCGGGTCTCGACGCCCACCCCGGCCTGCGCGGCGTACGCCTGGATCACCGGCAGCAACGAGTACGTCGCCAGCGCCGGGGCCTCGTCCGTGTGGGTGTAGATGATGGTCGACTCAGTCACTCGCGTCTGTCCTCTGCTCCGTCGTTGTCTCTCCCGGGCCACCCCATGGAGGCAACCCCACCTTAGTAGGCCACCCGCCCCCACCCCGCGCAGAGTGGCAATGCTCACGACTCGTGACGCTGAGCGTAACCTCGCCGCGTAGGTACGTACTGCGGGTTGGCTGGCACCTTCAGTTGCTGCGGCTTCGCTTCGCGGGAGGGGTGGACGAATTCGGCTGGCGCCTGGGGAGCGACCGGCGAATCCGACGACCGATTGCCCGGAGACCACCCGACAGCAGGGTGCAGGGTGCAGGGTGCGAAATGGAGCGCGATCGAGGCGGCGGTTGTGCCGAGTGACAGGAGGTAGTTGCCGTAGATCAGTGCACCTGAGCGTGTGGGGCGGCATCGTGTACGGCGTCCCGCGGTGCACTACCTGTCGTTCGGGACAAACACGGCTTGCGGGTGGAAGCGGTGGGCGGCAGGAGGCCGGGTCGTGCCGGCTGCGGCTTGTGACGCTTCGGGTCAGCTTGCGGAGAGATGGGGGTGAGCTCTTCCGTGGGTGGGGGATTCGGTCTATGTTCACGGGACGTGAGAGCGCTCTCACTCATTCCTCTACCGCCCCGGAGGTTCCTGTGTTCGCTAGTTTGCAAAGACGGCGTTGGCGTGTGGTTGGTGCTGCGGTGGTGATGGCTCTGGTCTCGACGCTCCTGGTGGGTGGCGTGGCCAAGGCGGCTGATGACTACAGCCAGGGGGTTGTGTCGGTGAATGCGACGCAGGCTCAGATTTCGTTTACGCCGGTTACTGCGGCGGTTTACGTGGATGTGCATTACATCGTTGCTGGGCAAGGGCAGCAGAACTTCAGGATGGAGCTGAGCGCCGGCACCTGGCGTAAGACGGTCGGTGGGCTGGTTCAAGGCAGCGTTGTCGACTACTGGTTCACGTACGAGAAGGGTGGGCCGCAGTACGACACTCCGCATTTCAGTTACACGCATGGCGACACCACCGCGCCGGCTGTTGCAACACCGGCCTTCTCACCTCAAGGCGGCAGTTACCCGACCGCGCAGACCGTGACGATCTCGACCGCTACCGCTGGGGCGACGATTCGGTACACCGTTGACGGGTCTACGCCGACCAGCGCCTCGAACCTCTACAGCGGCCCGATCAGCGTGGCTTCGAGCCGGACGGTCAAGGCGGTCGAGTTCAAGGCTGGGCTGGCGGATTCCGTGCTGGCGAGTGCGGCGTACACGATCGGTGGTACGCCGACCAGTTGCCCGACGCAGCCCGATGTGCCGAACTTCGGGCCGAACACGCGGATCTTCGACCCGAGTATGCCGGCCGCGACCATTCAGGCGCGGCTCGATGCCGACTTCAACGCGCAGAAGGACACCATCGCGCACCAGATGGGGACCGGGCGGATCGCGCACCTGTTCAAGCCGGGCAGTTACAGCGTGCACGACGACGTCGGCTACTACACCTCCGTCGCCGGGCTCGGCCAGAACCCCGGTGACGTGGTCATCAACGGCGCCATCACGGTCGACGCGTTCAACGAGTCCGACAAGGGCGTGGCACTGCAGAACTTCTGGCGGTCCGCCGAGAACATGGCCGTGAACCCGATCGGCGGCTCCAACCGCTGGGCGGTCGCGCAGGCGGCGCCGTTCCGCCGGATGGACATTCGCGGCAACCTGCAGCTCTACCCGGCCAGCTACGGCTTCGCCAGCGGTGGCTACATCGCCGACTCGAAGGTGTCCGGCCAGACCGCCTCCATCTCGCAGCAGCAGTGGTACACCCGGGACAGCAACCTCGGCAGCTGGGCCGGTGGCGTCTGGAACATGGTCTTCTCCGGTACGCCGGGCGCTCCGCCGACCACGTTCCCGAATCCGCCCGAGACCACCCTCGCCACCACCCCGGTCTCCCGGGACGTGCCCTACCTGTACCTCGACAGCGCCGGCAAGTACCGGGTCTTCACCCCGTCGCTGCGCACCAACGCGTCCGGCGCGAGCTGGGCAAATGGCTCGACCCCGGGGACCTCGATCCCGATGAGCCAGTTCTACGTGGTGAAGGCGGGCGACACCGCGTCGACCATCAACACCGCACTCGCGTCGGGCTGCCACCTGTTCTTCACCCCCGGCATCTACCACCTCAACCAGACGCTCAGCGTGACCAAGCCCAACACCGTCGTCCTCGGCATCGGCTACCCGACGCTGATCCCGGACAACGGCGTCAACGCGATGCAGATCGCCGATGTGGACGGCGTCCGCGTCAAGGGCCTGCTGTTCGACGCCGGTACGACGAAGTCCGCGGCGCTGCTGACCGTGGGCCCGTCGGGTTCAACCGCGAACCACGCGGCGAACCCGATCACGTTGCAGGACGTCTTCTTCCGGATCGGTGGCTCGATCGCCGGTCACGCCACGACGAGTCTCGTGGTCAACAGCCACCACACGATCATCGACCACATCTGGGCCTGGCGCGCCGACCACGGCAACGCCGGCACCTGGGGCTGGACGCAGGCCACCGGCGACACCGGGGTGATCGTCAACGGGAACGACGTGCTGGCCACCGGTCTGTTCGTCGAGCACTACCAGAAGACCCAGGTGATCTGGAACGGTCAGCGCGGCAAGACGATCTTCTTCCAGAACGAGATGCCGTACGACGTACCGAACCAGGCGAGCTGGAACCGCCCGAGCGGCCGCAACGGGTACGCCGCGTACAAGGTGGCTGATCAGGTCACCTCGCACGAGGCGTGGGGCCTGGGCAGCTACAACTTCTTCAACGTCAACCCGTCCGTGAACGCCTACAACGCATTCGAGGCGCCGAACAACCCAAACGTGCGGTTCCACAGCCTCTGCACGGTCTCACTCAACTACCAGGGCACGATCACCCACGTCATCAACGACACAGGTGCCGTCACCCCGCCCGGGACGGTCCCGGTGAACGTGGTGAGCTACCCATGACCTGAAGCACCGCATAGTCGAGCGGTCGGTGGGCACGGTGGGGAGATGACTGTTTACGGTTTTCACGCCTCACATGAGCAGGTGCCGCCCACCGACCTGCTCGCCGCCGTGGTCCGGGCCGAGCAGGCCGGGTTCACGGCGGCGATGTGCTCGGACCACTTCAGCCCCTGGAGCGAACGGCAGGGCGAGTCCGCCTTCGCCTGGTCCTGGCTCGGCGCCGCCCTGCAGGCGACCGGCCTGTCCTTCGGGGTGGTGAACGCGCCGGGCCAGCGGTACCACCCGGCCGTCATCGCGCAGGCGATCGGCACCCTGGGTTCGATGTACCCCGGCCGGTTCTGGGCGGCGCTCGGCTCGGGTGAGGCGAGCAACGAGCACATCACCGGTGCCGTCTGGCCGCGCAAGGAGCTCCGTCAGCAGCGGCTGGAGGAATGCGCCGACGTGATCCGGAGACTCCTCCGTGGCGAGGAGGTGAGCCACGACGGTCTGGTGACCGTCGACCGGGCCCGGCTCTGGACGCTCCCGAACGAGCCGCCCGCTCTGATCGGCGCCGCGGTCTCGACAGCGACCGCCGAGCGGTGTGCCCACTGGGCGGACGGCCTGATCACGGTGGCCGCCGCTCCCGAGCACCTGCGCGAGATGATCTCGACGTACAAGGACAACGGCGGCAAGGGCAAGGTCTGCCTGCAGGTCCACCTGAGCTACCACCCGGACGAGGACGAAGCCCTCCGGATCGCGCACGAGCAGTGGCGGACCAACGTGTTCTCCCCGCCGCTGAGCTGGGACGTCGACTCGGCCGAGGTGCTCGACCTGGCCGCCGAGCACGTCCGTCCCGAGGCGATGCACGACGCCGTCCGGATCTCGTCCGACCCCGCCCGGCACGCCGAGTGGCTCAACGCGTACGCCGAACTCGGCTTCGACGCGATCTACCTGCATCACGTCGGCCGCGAGCAGTCCGAGTTCATCGATGTGTTCGGAGAGAAAGTCCTGCCCCAGCTGGAGGTGACCCGCCCGTGAGACTGACCGAGACCGCGGACGTCTGGTGGAAGAACGCCGTCGTCTACTGCCTGGACATCGAGACCTTCTTCGACACCGACGGCGACGGCCGCGGAGACATCCGCGGCCTGTCCCAGCGGATCGACCACCTGGCCGAGCTGGGCGTGACGTGTATCTGGCTGATGCCGTTCTATCCGACGCCCGATCGCGACGACGGGTACGACATCACCGACTTCTACGGGGTCGACAAGCGACTCGGCACCCACGGCGACCTGGTCGAGCTGATCACGCTCGCGAAGGACCGCGGCATGCGGGTGATCGCGGACCTGGTGGTGAACCACACCTCCGACCAGCACCCGTGGTTCCAGAGCGCGCGGGCGTCGCGCAGTTCGAAGTACCGGGACTGGTACGTCTGGCGGGACGAGCCGCCGGCGGACGCCAGTGAGGGCATCGTCTTCCCGGACCAGGAGGACAGCCTGTGGCAGTACGACGAGCAGGCCGGCCAGTACTACCTGCACCAGTTCTACAAGCACCAGCCCGACCTGGACATCGCCAACCCGGAGGTGCGCGACGAGATCATCCGGATCATCGGGTTCTGGTTGCAGCTCGGGCTGTCCGGTTTCCGGGTGGACGCGGTGCCGTTCCTGCTGGAGACGAAGGGTTCGCAGAAGGCGCAGAACCTGCCCATGCCGCACGACTATCTGCGCGACCTGCGGGCGTTCCTCAGCCGGCGCAGCGGCCAGGCGGTGCTGCTGGGCGAGGTCAACCTGCCGTACGAGCAGACTCGCGAGTTCTTCGGTGACGAGGACGGCGACGAGCTGACGATGTGCTTCGACTTCATCGGGATGCAGAAGCTGTACCTGTCGCTGGCCCGATCGGACCCGGCGGAGCTGGTCAAGGCGCTGCGGGAGCGGCCCGTGCCGCCGGAGGAGGGCCAGTGGGGCCTGCTCGTCCGCAACCACGACGAGCTGACCCTCGACAAGCTGACCGAGGACGAGAAGCAGGAGGTCTTCGCCGCCTTCGGGCCCGACAAGGACATGCAGCTCTACGGCCGCGGTCTGCGCCGCCGGCTGCCGACGATGCTCGGTGGCGACATGGCGCGGATCAAGATGGTCTACAGCCTGCTGTTCTCCCTGCCCGGTACGCCGGTCCTGTTCTACGGCGAGGAGATCGGGATGGGGGAGAACCTCAAGGCGGAGGGGCGGAACGCGGTCCGCAGCCCGATGCAGTGGACCAGCGACGTCAACGGCGGCTTCTCGACCGCCGACCCCGATCAGCTGGCCGGTCTGGTGGTCGAAGGCGACCTGTCGCCCGAGCACGTCAACGTCGCGGCCCAGCGACGTGACCCGGACTCGCTGCTGAACTGGATCACCCTCCTGATCCGGCGCTACCGGGAGTCTCCGGAGCTGTCGTGGGGCGAGTGCACCGTCCTGCAGGTCGACGCCCCGTCGGTCTTCGCGCATCGGTCGGAGTGCGAGGGCGGCGCCGTGATCGCCGTGCACAACTTCGCCGACACGCCGGTCAAGCTCACCCTTCCCATCGCTGGTGCCGGGCCCGGCGTCCGCGTCGCTGACCTGCTCAGCGGGGAGATCAGCGACATCGAAGCCGACGGCAGCCTGCAGCACTCACTGGCCGGCTACGGCTCCTG
This sequence comes from Kribbella sp. CA-294648, assembly GCF_050943845.1. Classification (NCBI taxonomy): domain Bacteria; kingdom Bacillati; phylum Actinomycetota; class Actinomycetes; order Propionibacteriales; family Kribbellaceae; genus Kribbella; species Kribbella sp. CA-294648. The sequence goes on along the minus strand of NZ_CP191981.1, from coordinate 5,249,815 downwards.
CTGGCTGCGCGTACTGCGCCCGTACGACCGCTACATCATCTGACCAGTCCTGATTGACGCTCATCCAGAGGGGTACCGGCCGCTAGAGCGAAAGGAGACAGCCATGCCCGCTGGATCGAACAAGAAGCGCGAACGGCAGTACGAGCACATCAAGGACGGCCTGAAGAAGCGCGGCCGCAGCGAGGACAAAGCCGAGGAGATCGCGGCACGCACCGTGAACAAGGAGCGGGCACGGGCCGGCGAGTCGAAGCAGAAGAGCAAGTCCTCCACCAACGACATGTCGTCGAGCCGCCGCGGCGGCCTGCGCTCGCACCAGGGTTCGCAGGGCCGGACCAAGGACCAGCTCTACAACGAGGCCAAGCAGAAGAACATCAAGGGCCGGTCGAAGATGAGCAAGGCGGAGCTCGAGAAGGCAGTCGGTCGCTAGTGTCGGAGCCGAGCTGGCAAGTCATCGACACGAGCCCGCTGAGCGAAGAGGAAGTCCACGGCCTCGACGCGTACTGGCGGGCAGCCAACTACCTCTCCGTCGGGCAGATCTATCTGCTGGCCAACCCGTTGCTCGAGGAGCCGCTGCGGCCTGAGCACATCAAGCCGCGGCTGCTCGGGCACTGGGGTACGACGCCCGGGCTGAACCTGGTCTACACGCACCTCAACCGGGTGATCCGGCAGCGCCAGCGCGAGTTCATGTATGTGATCGGGCCGGGCCACGGTGGTCCGGCCATCGTCGCGAACACCTGGCTCGAGGGCAGCTGGACGGCGACGTACCCGAACACCGGGCAGGACGTCGCGGGCCTGACCAGACTGTTCAAGCAGTTCTCCTTTCCCGGTGGCATTCCCAGCCACGTGGCGCCCGAAGTACCGGGGTCGATCAACGAGGGCGGTGAGCTCGGCTATTCGCTCAGCCACGCTTACGGCGCCGCGTTCGACAACCCGCGGCTCGTGGTCGCCTGCGTGGTCGGCGACGGTGAGGCGGAAACGGGGCCGCTGGCAACGTCGTGGCACTCCAACAAGTTCATCGACCCGCGGCGCGACGGTGCGGTGCTGCCGATTCTGCATCTGAACGGCTACAAGATCGCCAACCCGTCCTTGCTCGCCCGAATCGGCGACGAGGAGCTCACGGCCCTGCTGCGCGGCTACGGACACGAGCCCTACCTGGTCGAAGGCTCGGATCCGGCCGTCGTCCACCAGGCCCTGGCCGCCACGATGGACCGATGCCTGGACCGCATCGACGAAATCCAACTGGAGGCCCGTACTACGGCCGAAGGCACCCCGCGAGCCGCTTGGCCGATGATCGTCCTCCGGACGCCCAAGGGCTGGACCGGGCCGAAACTGGTCGACGGCGAACCCGTCGAGGACACCTGGCGGTCGCATCAGGTCCCGCTGTCCGGCGTACGGACGAACGAGGAACACCTTCGCCAGCTCGAGGAGTGGATGCGGAGCTACCGGCCGGAAGAACTGTTCGAGCCGTCCGGCCGGCCGGTCACCGGCGTACTGGAGCTGGCTCCGCCTGCGGAGTTGCGGATGGGGTCGAGCCCGCACGCCAACGGTGGCCTGCTCACTCGCGATCTGGAGCTGCCGCCGGTCGCGGAGTACGCAGTACCGGTGAAGGCGCCCGGGGCTGAGGACGGCGAGCCGACCAAGGTGCTGGGGAGCTATCTGCGTGATGTCTTCACGGCCAACGAGACACACCGGAACTTCCGGATGGTCGGGCCGGACGAGACCGAGTCGAACCGGTTGTCGGCGGTCTACGACGTGACGGCCAAGGCCTGGAACGCCGGCCGGTTGCCGACCGACGTTCATCTGGCGCAGGACGGGCGCGTGCTGGAGATGCTCAGCGAGCACACCTGTCAGGGCTGGTTGGAGGGGTACCTGCTCACCGGGCGGCACGGCCTGTTCTCGTCGTACGAGGCCTTCGTGCACATCGTCGACTCGATGGTGAACCAGCACGCCAAGTGGCTGAAGACGGTGAACCGGCTGGACTGGCGGCGGCCGGTCCCGTCGCTGAACTACCTGCTGACCTCGCACGTCTGGCGGCAGGACCACAACGGGTTCTCGCACCAGGATCCCGGTTTCATCGACCACGTGGTGAACAAGAAGGCCGAGGTCGTCCGGGTCTATCTGCCGCCGGACGCGAACACCTTGCTGTCCACGATGGACCACTGCCTGCGGACCCGGAACTACGTCAATGTCGTTGTCGCCGGCAAGCAACCGCAGCCGAACTGGCTGGACTGGGACGAGGCGGCCCTGCACTGCGCCCGCGGGATCGGCGTCTGGGACTTCGCCAGCAACGACAACGGCGAACCGGACGTCGTGATGGCCTGCGCCGGCGACGTCCCGACGCTGGAGACGATGGGCGCCGTCGACCTGTTGCGCGAACACCTGCCCCAGTTGAAGATCCGCGTCGTCAACGTGGTCGACCTGATGCGGCTGCAGGACGCCACCGAGCACCCGCACGGCCTGAGCGATCCGGACTACGACGCGCTCTTCCCACCCGGTACGCCGGTGATGTTCGCGTACCACGGTTACCCGTGGCTGATCCATCGGCTCACCTACCGGCGCAACAACCATGCCGATCTGCATGTGCGCGGCTACATCGAGGAAGGCACGACGACCACACCGTTCGACATGGTCGTGCTGAACAACCTCGATCGGTTCCACCTGGCGATGGACGTGATCGACCGGGTGCCGTCGTTGCGCAGCCGGGCGAGCTCGCAACGGCAGTGGTTCGCCGATCAGCGGACCCGCCATCGCGCCCACGTCACCACCTACGGGGAGGACCTGCCCGAGGTCCGCGACTGGCGCTGGAGCCGCTAACCGGCCTCACTCCGAGGCCGGGAGCCCGCCTCCCAGCTGTCCAGCAGTTGCTGGGCGAACAGGTTGTCCAGGCCCAGACAGCAGGCAGCTCCGAACAGGATGTCGGCGGTGGCCTCGGGGTGCTCCTGGGCATAGGAGTCGCACAGGTCGTGAGCCGCGATCTGCTCGTGAACCGCGTCCGCCTCGACATGCTCGGTGAAGTAGCGCGCCGCGGCCGGGTCGGCGCCGAGACGGGTCGCGCCGGCGGCGTACCGGCGGTTGGGCAGGGTTGAGGTCATCTCCAGGGCAGCCAGGTGGCCGAGCAGGGAGCCGGTCCAGCGTCGGTGCATGGCGAAGAGGGACATGACGTTGGAGATCGCCAGCGTGACGGCCGGTACTTCGGCGACGTACCGGCCGTAGGTGTCGTCGAGGCCCAGCCAGCGCATCGTCGTACGGAAGAGCTCGGCATGCATCCGCTCCGGCCGGCCGCCGCCGTACTCGTCGGCCTGGATCTCCACCAGCGCAGCCTTGGTCGCGCCGTCCAGCCGGGGGATGCCGAAGCTGTGCGGGTCGGCCTCCTTGAGCTGGTAGACCGAGCGGTTCAGCACGAACTCGCGGAACTTCTCCAGATCGGCATGACGATGCAGGTACGCCGCCAGGGGCGGCCCGTCGTCGGCCTCGATCAGCTCCCGCAACAACCGCGAGGGCCTGCCGCTGACGACAGCCGGGCGATAGGTGGCGGTCAGCCACTCGGTCCAGGGACGCTCGAGTTCAGCGCGGAAGGCCAGGACGTCGAGGTCCCACTCCGCCGACTCGTCGACATCGTCGAATCCGCGGTAGTGCAGCTCGTAACAGCACCACAGGGCGAGTTGCAGGTCCTCGTCGGCCCACGGCGGGGTGTCCTGGGTCTCGACCGCGGGCGGCGGAACGGTCCGGCCGCCCCGCAGGTGGTTCGTCAACCAGTGGGTGAGCGGCCCGCGGGATGGGGGTAGGTGCATGTGGTTCCTCCTTCGACCAGCCGCAGGTACCCGCCAAATCGATGCCACAAGCACTTTTCGCACAAGATCGGCAGGGGTACCGGTCCGGCATGAGTGATTCGCCTGGAGAAGACGTCGCCGTCATCCGTGCCTATGAGGACGGGCCGCTGCTGGTCCGGGGCTCGTTCGAGCTGCGCGACGAGACCGGCGCGGTGATCGACCCCGGCCGGGCGACGATCGCGTTGTGTCGCTGTGGCAAGTCCGGATTGAAGCCGCTGTGTGACGGCAGCCACGCGCTCACGAAGAAGCGGCCGCCCCGGGAGGGAGCGGCATGAAGTTCGTCGGAGCGCAGGAATGGGTGCCGTCCAGGGGCGGACTGCCCAGCCTCGAGACCGCCCTGCCCGCCTGCCGCGGCTGCGATCTGTGGGAGGAAGCCGAGCAGGTCGTACCGGGGGACGGGCCGGCGAAAGCGCGGATGATGCTGGTCGGGGAGCAGCCGGGTGATGTCGAGGACAAGGAAGGCCGGGTGTTCGTGGGGCCGGCCGGACGGCTGCTCGACAAGGCGCTGGCCGAGGCCGGCATCGCGCGTGACGATGTCTATGTCACCAACGCGGTGAAGCACTTCCGGTTCGAGCGGCGAGGGAAGCGACGGATCCACAAGACCCCGGCGGTCAGTCACATCATTGCCTGCGGCCCCTGGTTGACCCGCGAGCTGCAGATTGTGAAGCCCAGCCTGGTGGTCGTGCTCGGCTCGGTCGCCGCGCGGTCCTTGCTGGGCACCACATTCCGGGTGACCCAGCATCGCGGCGAGCCCGTTGAGCTGCCGGACGGGACTGCCGCCGTGGCGACAGTCCATCCGTCGTCGGTCGTGCGCTCCGAGGAGTACCGCCGCGACTTCGGCCTCTTCGTCGACGACCTCCGCGCCGCCGCCGCGCTACTTGAGTGACCGGCGCAGTTCGGGCAGTACCTCGTCGCGGTAGAGCGACATCATGTCCACCGAGTGCGGGCCCATGTTCGCCACGTAGATCTCGTCGAAGCCGGCCTCGACGTACGGCTTGAACGCCTCCAGATGGTCGTCGGCCTTCGGTCCCGCGGCCACCGACTTGGCGGTCTGCTCCTTGGTGACCAACTGGCTCGCCTGCTCGAAGTGCCGGGGTGACGGCAGCACCTGGGCGAGCTCACCCGGCAGCCCGGAGTTGCCCCAGATCCGGTGCGCCTGCTCGACGCCCTCCTCCACGGTCGGCGCGTAGCTCACCTTGAAGCCCACCTGGGCCGGCTTGTCCCCGCCACCGTGCTCACGGAACCGCTGCAGCAGCTCCTCGTCCGGCGAGGTCGTGATGTAACCGTCGGCGATCCGGGCCGCGACATCGGTCGCCTCCGGGCCGAATCCGGACATGTAGATGGGCAACGGCGAGTCGGGCCGGGTGTAGATCCGGGCGGTGTCGACCGTGTAGTGCTTGCCGCGATGGTTCACGAAACCGTCCTCGGTCCACAACCGGCGCATGATCTCCACGGCCTCCTCGAGCATCTCCAGCCGGACGTCGACCGTCGGCCAGACGTCGCCGAGAACATGCTCGTTGAGCGCCTCACCGGTGCCGATCCCCAGCGTGAAGCGGCCGTTCAGCAGTACTGCGCTGGTCGCCGCCGCCTGGGCGATGACGGCCGGGTGGATCCGCACCGTCGGGCACGTCACCGCCGTCGTCACCGGCAGCTCGCAGACCTGCGCGATCGCCCCGATGGTCGACCACACGAACGCGCTCTGTCCCTGCTCGTCGTTCCAGGGGTGGAAGTGGTCGCTGATCCACAGACTGTCGAAGCCGGACTCCTCGGCCAGCCGGGCCTGCTCGATCAGCTGTGCCGGGGTGTACTCCTCGCTGGACAGGAAGTAGCCGATCTTCACTGTGCCTCCAAGTCTCGTCGGTATCGCCCCGGTGCCCAACCCCCGAGGCGATACACGCGCTGTCTCAGCTGACGGCGGAGGCCATCCGGTGCAGCATTTCGGTGAGGAGCTCCTCGCTGGTACCGAAGTTCAGCCGGGTGAAGGTGTTTGCCGCCGGGTCGTAGTTGCGGCCTGGACTGAGGGCGACGCGAGCTCGCTCCAGGAAGAACTCCGCCGGGTCCTGGCCGAGGCTCGCTCCGGCGCAGTCGAGCCAGGCGACGTACGTGGCCTGCGGGGGAGTCCACGTGATGCCCTCGGGGAGATTCGCGGCGATGACGGCGCGGTTCCGGTCGAGTTGGCGCAGTACGTCGTCCAGCCACTCGTCACCGGCCGAGAAGGCGGCCTCGGAGGCGACGAGTCCGAGCAGGCCGACCTGGTCGTTGGTGATCGGGAGCCGCCGGAGGACGTCCTGGGCGCGGTCGGACGCGGTCACCAGCAGCGCGGCCTTGAGCCCGGCCAGGTTGAAGGCCTTTGATGCCGAGGTCAACGAAATCCCGCACGACCGGGCCGCATCGGACACTTCGAGCCAGGGCACGTGTTTCGCACCCGGCAGCACGAGGGGCGCATGGATCTCGTCGGCCAGCACCCACGCGCCGTACTGCGCACAGAGGTCCGCGATCCGCGTCAGTTCGTCGTACGGGAGGGTGCGGCCGGTCGGGTTGTGCGGGTTGGCCAGGATCAGGATGTCGAGTCCGTCCCGCAGGTGTGCGGTGAGGCGGTCGAGGTCGAAGGAACCGTCGGTGAGCAGTGGCATGGGGACCAGCGAGAAGCCCGCCGCCGGCAGTTGCTCGAAGAACGGGGGATAGCCGGCGGTCGCGAAACCGATCGACCCGCCAGGCGCGATCACCCGGCACAGCTCGATCAGGCCGACCATCACGTCCGGCACGAGCGTCACTCGGTCGGGATCGACCTTCCAGTCCAGCCTGCGCTGGGCGAAACCGGCGAACGCAGTACCGAGGGAGGACGGCAGGGAGGAGACGTAACCGAGGTCGCTGCGAGACACCGCGTCGTGCAGGGCCGCCGCGATCGGCTCGGCCAGCTCGAAGTCCATCTCCGCCACGGTCGCGGCGATCACGCCCTCGCCGTGGCCGTACCACTTCTCGCTCCGTCGTCGCTGCAGCTCGTCCAGGGCCGGCACCGTTGGCATGTCGCTCCTCTCGGGGATCAGGCACCGGGCCATTACCCAGAAAGCGGCCAGTTGATTGCCGCAGCGCCCATCGGGTACCGGATCGCTGTCCAGAATCATCCGTCAGGAGGTACTGCGATGAGCACCAGCCCGATCAACCCTGTGCCGCCGGAAGGCGGCGGGGACCCCGACAATCCGGACCCCGACAGCAGGCACCCTGACATCGGCATCCGGCCGGACGACGACAGCCCGCTGACCGAACCGGTCCCCGACGACCCCGACACCCCCGACGAGGACCCGAACGACCAGCTGCCGCGCTGGTGACGACGGAAAGGTTCTGAATGCGGCTCGGCTACAAGTTGATCGCGGAGGCGTACTCGCCGACCGAGATCGTCGACCAGGCCGTCCGGGCCGAACAAGCCGGCTTCGACTTCGTCGAGGTCAGCGACCACTTCCACCCCTGGGTGCCGGAGCACGAGCACTCCGGGTTCGCCTTCTCGATGCTCGCCGCGGCGGCCGCCCGGACGTCGCGGATCGAGCTCGCGACCGGGGTGACGTGCCCGTTCATCCGTTACCACCCGGCGATCGTCGCCCAGGCTGCCGCCACCACGGCGCTCCTGGCCGGCGGTCGGTTCATGCTCGGCCTCGGGGCCGGTGAACGGCTCAACGAACACGTCGTCGGCCAGGGTTGGCCGGCCGTTGCCCAGCGCCACGAAATGCTGCGCGAGGCGATCGAGATCATCCGGTTGCTGTGGAGTGGCGGCTACCAGTCGTACGAGGGCAAGCACCTGCGGCTGGAGGATGCCCGCGTCTTCGACCTGCCGGACCCGTTGCCACGCATCGCCGTCGCGGCCGGTGGACCGGCGGCCGCGCGCCTGGCCGGAGAGGTCGGTGACGCACTCTTCACCACCGAACCACGCGCCGACCTCGTCACGGAGTACCGGAAAGCAGGCGGTCAAGGTCCCCGGTACGCCGAAGTGCCACTGGCGTGGGCACCCTCGGCCGAAGAAGCCGCGGAGTCCGCGCGGCGGCTGTTCCGGTTCGGCGTCACCGGATGGAAGGTGCAGGCCGAGCTGCCCAACCCGGTGAACTTCGACGCTGCCACCAAGCTCGTAACGGCCGACCACCTGGCCGAGCAGTTCGGTTGTGGACCGGACGTCGAGCGCCATGTCGAGGTGGCCAAGCAGTTCGTGGACGCTGACTACGACAACCTGGCGCTGATCAACGCTGGGCCGGACCCCGACGGCTTCTTCGACTTCTTCGAGAAGGAACTCGGACCGGCGCTGCGCCAAATCTGACCCTACCCAGACGGCAGGCGGCGGGTGTCGATCAGTTGCTGGGCGACGTCGCGCAACTTGGTGTTCGTGTCCTGGGAGTAGCGTTTCAGGATCGCGAACGCGCGATCGCCGTCGATGGCGAACCGCTCCATCAGGATGCCCATCGCCTGCCCGACCAGCTTCCGGGCGTCGACCGCCTGCGCCATCGACGCTTCGTGCCGGGCGGTGGCCACCGCGACCGAGGCGTGCCGGGCGAGGATGTACGCGATCGCCTCGTCGTCGGCGCCGAACGCGTCCGGATTCGGGCTGTAGAGCCCGAGCACGCCGACCGTCCGGGTCCGCTGACTGCCCGCCACCAGCGGTACGTCGAGGACGCTGCGAACGCCCAGTGCCGCGACCTTGGCCGCCCACTCAGGCCATCGCTCCTCGGTAGAGGTGTCGCGGATCTGCACCGAGGCCCGGTCGCGCAGCGCGGTGACGAGTGGTCCGGTCTCACTGGCCAGCTGCATCTCGAAGACCTCGGCGACCACCGGGTCGGTCACGGCGGCGATCTCGGGCCGCGCGCCACGGGAGTTGAGGGCGATCCCGGCGTACGAGCAGTTCAGGGCCTGCAGGGCGAACTGCGCGACCGCCTCCACGGTCTCGACGACGCCGTCGGCGTCGTGCAGTTCGACTGCCAGCCGCGCGAACGCGTCAGCCGTCTCCTGGGTGTTGGCCGGCTCGGGCCGTCCCAAGGGTGCGTCCGGGGCGCCCGCGTGGTCGGAGTGATCCATGGTGGACATCATGCCAATACCGGCCGAAGTTAATCCGGGCGCGTACTGTGAGAGTCGTAATGGCGAGGCGGTTGCCCGCCACGAGGCGGAGAAGGTCATGACAGACCATGCGGTGATCCTGGCCCGGCTGGCGCGGCTGGCCGCGGCGAACGCGCGGGACCGTCATCTGGCCGAGCGGCTGTGCGAGGCCTGCCGGCTCATCCTGAGCGTCGACGCCGCCTCGATCACGGTCAGCAACGACACCTCGAGCCGGATCACGCTGGCCGCGACGAACGAGATCGCGGCCCGGCTGGAGGATCTGCAGGACGTGCTCGGCGAAGGGCCGTGTCACGACGCGTTCCGGACCGGCCAGGCGGTGGCCACCAGACTGGACGAGGAGGCCGTCCGGCGCTGGCCCGAGTTCACCCGCGCGGCCCGCGCCTCGGTCGAGTCGCTCCAGATCCGCTGCTTCGCGATGCGGCCCGGCGAGGAGGTGTTCGGCACCCTGAGCCTGTACCTCGCGGGCAGTTCGCGGGTCGCCGAGTCGGAGGAGACGGCCCAGTTCCTGGCCGACGCGATCGGCGCCGCGTTGCTGCGCGATCCGTCGATCGAGGCAGGCCTGACCGAGAGCGGGGCCTGGTCCTCGCGGGCGGCGATCCACCAGGCGACCGGGATGGTCATCGCGCAGTTGCGGCTCGGCCCGGAGGACGCGCTGGCGATCCTGCGGGCGCACGCCTACGCGCACGACACCACGCTGGCCGAGATCGCCGACCTGGTAGTCACTCGTCGGCTCGACTTCTCGCAGGGAGACTGATGTCCACACACGACGACTCCGCCGCCCGCCGTACGGCCGGCGCGCTGCACGAACTGGCGCTGGCCAGCGCGGGCCTGCTCGGTACGGGGGACGTCATCGGCATGACCACCTCGCTGCTGGCCGGTTGCGCCCGCGCGACCGGAGCATCGGCGGCCGGTCTGGTGGTCGTCAGGCCGGACGACGGGCGACTCGAGCTGCTTGCTTCGACCAGCCACCGCGCCCACGAACTGGAGCTCTACCAGCTCCAGGTCGACGAAGGTCCGTGTGTCGACGCCGTGCGGACGGGTGCGGCGGTGACCGCCGCCGGCAGCGACGAGATCGCGGACCGCTGGCCGTCGGTGACCGAGGCGATGCGGCAGGCCGGTTTCGACGCCGTGCACGCGGCGCCGATGCTGTGGCGAGGTGAGGCGCTCGGCGCGCTGAACCTCTTCTTCCCCGACCAGGAGTCCTCCGGCGAGATCGGGGAGATCGCCCAGACCTTCGCCGACATGGTGACGATCGCCATCGTCCACTCCGGCCGGCTGACGGCCCTGGATCTGGCGGAGCGGTTCCGCGCGGCCCTGGACCAGCGGATCGTGATCGAACGCGCCAAGGGTGTGCTCGCGTACGTCGAGGACGTGCCGCTCGACGAAGCCTTCGAGCTGCTGCTCGCGCTGGCCGGTGACAGCGGCGAACCCCTCGGCGAGGTCGCCGCCCGCGTCATCGACAACGCCGTCGCCACGGACTGACCGCTCTAGTGGGCGCCGCCGCTGTGGTGCCGGGCCACGCGGGCCCGGTTGCCGCAGGGCGGGCCGCACCATGCCTGGTTCGTCCGGCGCCGGAAGAAGAGCCCACCACAGCCAGGCGCGTCACAGAGGGCGAGGTCCGTCCGTTGAGCGGCCAGTACGTCGCGTACTTCGCCGGCCAGTTTCGCCAGCAGCAGCGTGAAGGGTGCCGGTGAACCGACAGGCCGGGCGACGGGTGAGCCGGTCGCCTCGTCCAGCACCACTACCTCCGGGCAACTGAGCAGTGCCTCGTTGAGAGTCCGTACATCGCCGGCTTGCCGCTTGCCATGACCCGCGGCGGCTCGCAACAGCCGGAGGGACGCGTCGCGAAGGTGCAGGAACGCCTGGACGTCGTCGTCGGTGACAGTCGACGGGCGAGGGGCCGGAAGCGCCGCCGCGTCCAGCCAGGAGTTCAGAGCGTCGGGCGATGTCACCAGTTCGTGCTCGGTCCAGCCGCGCCGCAGGACGGTGTTCGCGAAGTCGAGCGCGGGGTTGCCGTCCAGCCACTCCCAGGTCAGCTCGATGCCCATACTCGCCAGCTTAAGGCAACACGCTAACGGTTTGAAGGTGTGAAAGCATTACTTTAGCGTCGGAGGATGGACAACTCTCGTGGCCGGCTGGTGGCTCTGTGCACAGTTCAGTTCGTCGACGTGATGGGCGTGACGGTGGTCGTGTCCGCCCTGCCGCGGATGCTGGCCGAGCTGGACGGGTCCGCGGCTCAGGCGGGTCTGCTGGTGCCCGTCTACGCGGTCGGCTTCAGCAGTCTGCTGCTCCTGGCCGCCCGGCTCGGTGATCGCTACGGACATCGCCGCCTGCTGATTGTGGGGCTGGTGGTCTTCGCTGCCGGGTCCGTAGTCGCTGCTGTCGCTCCGACGATGGCAGTACTGGTGGCTGGGCGGGCGATCCAGGGCGCAGCCGCGGCGATGTCGGTACCGAACGCGCTGGTATTGCTGACAAGAGCTACCGAGACCCAGACCGCCCGCGATCGTGCTCTCGGCGCTTGGAATGCCTGCGGCGGTCTGGCCGGTGCGGCCGGGTTGCTGGTCGGTGGCCTGACCACCTCGGCTGTGAGTTGGCGGGCGATCTTCTGGGGGAATCTGGTGGTCACCGCAGGCCTCATCGCAGTGCTGCTGCGAGTGATCGAGCGGGACCGGTCGCCGCGGCAGCCGTCGCCTGGCTTCGACCCGCGCTCGGTGCTGCTGCAGGTGGTAGCGGTCGCGGCGGTTGTTGCCGCTGCCAATGCCGCCGCGAAGCCCTGGCCTGTCCCGTTCGCGCTCGGGCTGGCCGGCGTACTGGCGGTGATCCTGCTAGTGGTTCGCGAGCGCAGTACGACGTCACCGCTGGTGCCGCCGAGTCTGTGGCGGCGGACCTTCGTGGCTGGGCTGGCGGGGTCGTTCGGCATCACGGCCACGACCAGCGCGCTCGTGGTCGTCGGCACCCTCTACCTGCAGGAGACCAAGGGCTTCAGCCCAGCAGCGGCCGGCTTGATGATCCTGCCGTTCAGCGTGGCCGTTGTCCTCGCGGCAGCGCTGGCAGGACGGCTGCTGCCTCGTGTGGGTGCCCGGCTCATGCTGACTGTCGGGCTGCTGCTGATCCTCGCGGGCGCGGCTGCCATGGTGTTCTGGTCCGCCACCACGACACTGCTGATCGGGCTCGCTCTGGCCGGGTTGGGCAACGGGATGGGAGCCGTAGCGGCGTACGGGCTCGGTACTGCGGTGCCGGCCGACCAGCAAGGCAGCGCGGCGGGACTGCTCAACACAGCGGCCCAGCTCGGTACCGCGACGATGGTCGCGATCACCATCGCGGTGGCCGGCCGGGAGTACGGGCTGGACTACACGGCCGGCTGGCTGACTGTCGCCGGTACTGCGCTGATCGTGATGGCCGGCGTCGGCTGGGGGACCCGGCCCCGGCTTCGACAGGCCCGACTTCCGAAGGCGGCTTTTCGAATCCGCGCGGGCGGGAACCGGGGGAACGAGGACACGATGAGGAGATGTGAGATCGATGGTCATGGCCCAGTCCATCCGCAACGCGAGCGAACCGTGGACGGAGGATGACCTCGCCGAACTCGCGGAGCTGGCGGTCGGCAACATCCCGCCGTGCGTGATCGGCCTGCGACTCGGACGACCTGAGGCAGCTGTCCGCGCGAAGGCGGCCGAGGCCGGCATCACGCTGCAGCCCGACTACCGGCCGCCGTACGGGACCTGAGCCGGATGTCCGAGCGCGCCGAGCGGATCGACTTCTACCGCCGGTACATCGACTGCTGCAACCAGCATCGGTTCGAGGAACTCGGAGAGTTCGTCGCGGAGGACGTCCGGGGTGGCGATGGCAAGGAAGGGCTGGAAAGCTACATCGCGGGCTGCCAGGCGGTGGTCGACGCGTTTCCGGACTACCACTGGGATCTGCAGCAGGTGCTGGTCGACGGCGACTGGCTCGCCGCTCGCCTGGTCGACACCGGCACCCACTCCGGGACCTTCCGCGGTGTGCCCGCGACCGGAAGGGTGATCACGGTCCAGGAGCTGGCGATCTACCGGCTGGAGAATGGACGCATCGCCGAGGGCTGGGGAGACCTCGGCTCCGCAGTACGAGACCTCCTCACCAACGGCGAGTAGACAGGTTTTGGGGAATGCACAGGAGCCGGGTCAGTACGTTCTTGATCGATGTGCCGAAGGATCGCGCCGGGGAGTCCGAGGCGTTCTGGGCGGAGGCGCTGGGGGTGAGCACCGAGCCGGAGCCGGGGGAGCCGCAGTACGTCGTACTGAAGGACGCACTGCCCGGGTTCGTGACGGCGATCCAGGCGGTGGACGACGAGCCGCGGTATCACCTCGACATCGAGACCGACGACGTCCCCGCCGAGGTCGCGCGCCTGGTCGGTCTCGGCGCCGTGGAGGTGTCCAGCTGGCAAGGCTGCCACACGTTGCGCGCGCCTGGCGGCCACCTGCTCTGCGTCATCCCGCTCCACAGCAGCCGCGACGAGTTCGAGGCCGCCGCCAGGACGTGGGCCTGACACGCACAAGTTCGGGTTTCGCGGGCCGCAGGCGGGTACAGGGGTGCCGACAGTCCAGCAGCGACTCGCCTCCCCGGTCGGGAGGCGCGAGAGGAGCAAGCGATGAGCGACACCATCGAGTCGGTCGACGTCGAGGCGCCGATCACCGCCGTCTACAACCAGTGGACCCAGTTCGAGACCTTCCCGCAGTTCATGGAAGGGGTCGAGGAGGTCAGGCAGCTCGACCCGACGCACACGCACTGGAAGACCAACATCGCCGGGGTGAAGCGGGAGTTCGACGCCACCATCACCGAGCAGCACCCCGAAGAGCGAGTGGCCTGGAAGTCGGACACGGAGCCGCGGCACGCCGGTGTGGTCACCTTCCACCGGCTGGACGACACCAAGACGCGGGTGACCGCTCAGATGGACTTCGAGCCGGAGGGTCTGGCCGAGCAGGTCGGGGACAAGGCCGGTGTGGTCAGCCGCCGGGTCAAGGGCGACCTCAAGCGCTTCAAGGAGTTCATCGAAGAGCGCGGTACGTCGACCGGCGCCTGGCGTGGTGACGTCGAGCGTCCGGACGCAAGCCGATGACCGCTGTCCTGCTCACCGGCGCCGGCAGTGGCATCGGGGCCGCCACGGCCCTGCGGCTGGACCGGGCCGGGATCCGCGTGTTCGCCGCGGTCCATGACGCGGCGGACGGCGAGATCCTGGCCCGCGGCGCCTCGCCCGCTCTGTCGGTGCACACCGTGGACGTGACGGATCGCGCTTCGGTCGAGGCGCTGGCCGAGGCGGTGTCGTCGCAGCTCGGCGCGGAGCCGTTGACCGCCGTGGTCAACGTGGCGGGGGAGGGGATCGCGGGACCACTCGAGCTGCTGCCGATCGAGAGCCTCCGGCATCAGCTGGAGGTCAACGTGGTCGGGCCGGTCTCGGTCACCCAGTGTGTGTTGCCGCTGCTCCGGCGTGGCCGGGGCGGCCGGGTCGTCTTCGTCGGCTCGATGGGTGGGCTGGTCGCGGTGCAGTTCGCCGGCGCGTACCACGCCTCGAAGTACGCGATCGAGGCGATCGGTGACGCGTGGCGCCAGGAGTTGGCCCCGGACGGGATCTTTGTGTCGATCGTCGAGCCGGGTCCGGTCGCGACGCCGTTGTGGGCGAAGGCCGTCGAGACGCTGGACCGGTTGCCGGCCAGCAAGCGGTACGCCGAACGGATCGATGCCGTCCGGGAGACGCTGCGGAAGGCCTCGAAGAACAGCCCGAACGCGGACAAGACCGCGGCGGCGATCCAGCACGCGGTCGTCGCCGAGAAGCCCCGGACCCGTTATCCGGTCGGGGTGGCGGCGATGGTCGTCCCGAAGGTGCGCCGGCTGGTGCCCGACCGGCTGTTCGACAAGGCAGCGCAGCAGGCGACGACGAAGGGCGCCAAGGACGAGTGACCGCGGAACCGGGGCCCCGGCCGTCGTCCGGGTCTCAGCATCGGCGCAGCGTGGTGCAGGGTTGCCGGCACCTGGCATGGTGGAGCTCTTGGGACCGACGTCGGAGGGGGCGGGTGAACGAGATCGACAACGAGACCTCCGAACCACGGAAAGCGAGCGAAGCCGTCGAGCACCGCGACACGAGCGAGCCGACGGCTGCGCAATCGCGTGGCGGAGACGAGGCGACGACCGGGGAGCGGCCTGGCCGCAGGGTGCCTGCGTTGCCGCCGGGGGAGATTGTGCTGTCCACCGCGGGGGAGACCGTGACGGTGACCGTTGCGGGGACCATCGACGTGCGGTTGGTGGTCGCTCTGCGCAAGGTGTTGCTGGAGGCCGGCAATCTGGCGCCGGCCACCCTGCGTCTGCATCTGCTCATCTCGGTGGACGGCGCCGAACTGGTCGCGCGAATCGTCCGCGAGACCCAGGCCCGGCTACTCTCCGCCCGCCCGCGCTTCCTGGTCGCCACACCTGACCCGGCCGTGCTCAGACTCCTCCGCGGCGCCCGGATCAGCGCCGAACTCCAGCCCGCCCCGGGCTGAGAGCCGGCTGAACCGAATCAGGGACGGCTTCAGAGGAACGCGCGGAGGCTGCGGACGAGGTCGGCCGGGTTGCGCTCGGCGACGTGGTGGGTCGAGTCGATCCCGTGCCCGGTCACCGACGGCGCCCACGGATGCCAGACCTCGCACGGATCGCCGTACAGCTGCTCGATGTCGTCTTTGGTCGACCACAGCACCAGCGTCGGGCAAGTGATCTGCCGCCCCGCCGCGCGGTCCTCTTCATCGGCCCGCCGGTCCGGCCCGAGCCCGGCGCGATAGTCCTCGAGCATCGCGTGCACGGTGGCCGGGTCGCGGATCGCGGCCAGGAAGTCGGCGTGGTTCTCGGGGCCGAGCTGCTCGGGTGAGTTCTCGGTCCAGGCGCGGTACCAGGTCTCCGGATCCGCGCAGATGATCCGCTCGGCCGGGTTCTCGTCCTGGGCGAAGAAGAACCAGTGCCACCACTCGGTCGCGAACCGGGTGTCGCACCGTTCGAGGTGCTCGACGATCGGGATGCCGTCCAGGACCACGAGCTTGCTGACCCGGTCCGGGTGCTCCATCGCGGTCCGGTAGGCGACCAGCGAGCCGCGGTCGTGCCCGGCGACCGCGAACTCGTCGTGGCCGAGCGCCGTCATCAGCTGGGCGATGTCGGCCGCCATCGCGTGCTTCGAGTACGGCGTGTGCTCCTCGTCCGTCACCGGTTTGCTCGACTGGCCGTAGCCGCGGAGATCCGGGCAGACGACCGTGAACGTGTCCGCCAACGCGGGTGCCACCTGGTACCAGGTGGTGTGGGTCCGCGGATGGCCGTGCAGGAGAACCAGTGGCGGTCCCGAGCCGCCGTGCCGCACGCGCAGTACTGCGTCTCCGGCCTCGATCCGGTCGAGCTCGAAACCTTCGAACATCAGCCGGCGGTCAGGCGTGCTCGCCGTCGAGGAGCTCGTGGAGTTCCGCGACGGCCTTGGCGATGTCGTCATAGTCGTTCTGGGCGGCCCGGGACTCGGCGCTGATCACCCCGCAGCGGTGCACCTTGCGGAAGTCGCCGTACGGGAACTTGTAGTGGCCCTTGGTCTCTTCACCCATCTCGGTGTCGATGCCGAGATACCACCGGCTGTATTCCTTCCAGCCGTGCTGGTCCAGGTAGGAGTTCTCGTCGTCCGCGCTCGGTGCGTGCTCGCTCCAGTCGTCCCGGTCGTCCATCACCACCTTCTTCTTCCGCGCGAGGCTCTTCGCGTGGTCGAAAGCGGTCCGGTTCAACTTCACGGTCATCGTGCTCGAACTCCTCGCGGTCTGGGGGTCAGGGCCGCTCGTCCGGCCGGTCCTCCCGGCCGGAGCGAGCCTCGGCACCGGTCGTTCCGGTGTCCGCCTCGTCACCGGCGACCCGGCCGACGAACTCGTCGTTCGCACCGGTACCGGTGGTGGCCGGCGTGTCGCCGGCCGGGTCACCGCCTTCGGCCCTCGTCATCGCGGTGGACGTGTCCGCCGGCGCGTCCGACTCGTTCAGCCGGTGCGACATCCGCCAGCGCCGAAGGCGTTCCACAATGGACATGGCGACTACTTTCCGGCCTTCTCCTGGAGCTTCTGCTGCAGCTCGTCCTTGCTGAGCGAGGAGGTGCCGGACAGGTCGGCGTTGCGGGCCTGCTGGAGCAGCTCCTGGCGGGTGATGTCCTCGGGCTGGTCGCCGAGGTGCTGCTTGCGGCTGGCCGCGAACGCCTCGCCGAGCTGCTGCCGGCGTTCCTCGCTCAGGTTGGCGCGCATCCCCGGCAGGACCTTGGTCTCCTCCTCCTCGACGTGGTGGCTGACCGCGTCGATGAGGTTCTGCAGCACCTTCTCGAACTGCGCCGAGGTGGGGTCGGTGGCGGCGAGCTTCGCGAGCAGTTGGTCGGCCTCGACGTGTTCCTCCTGGCTGTGCGCGACCTCGTCCGCCTCGTCGGCCTCGGAAGCGGCGACCGGGTACACCTCGGACTCCTCGGCGCGGCTGTGCGCCGACAACAAGGTGGTCAGCACCGGCACCAGGCCTTCGCGCTTCTCGGGGTTGTCCTTCAGCTCGTCGAACAGCCGCTCGACCTCCCGGTGGTCCTGCATGATCAGATCGACGACATCGGCAGCCATGCCACTATCCCTTTCTCTCCGGTTCGCCCTTGTCCAGGGCGGTTTCGCGCGGCCGGTACCCGGCCCGAAACGGAGATCCGCTCACACTGGTGGCGCGGGGGAAGACCCGGCCCATGGTCCTCGCCGCACTTCGCCGACGCGCGCCACCAGGGAGCAAGCCGAACCACCTGTTCCCAGGTTTAAACCTGCTGAAACCATTGCGATTCGCCTACGTCCGGATGACAGCTTCGTCCGTGTTGTTGCCCAGCCCCCAACACGGGTACCTGAAGAACACTGAGCCGTCAGGAGGTGCGCCATGCGGGTAGCGGACCGGTACCAACTCGAGGCTGTCATCGGGCAGGGCGGGATGGGCGAAGTCTGGCGCGCCACCGACGAGGTGCTCACCCGGCGGGTCGCGGTCAAACTGCTCAAGCACGGCAGTACGGACCCCGAAGCCGCCGAACGGTTCCATCGCGAGGCGCAGGCGGCCGCGGTGGTGAACAATCCTCATGTCGTCGACGTGCACGACTTCGGGCCGCACGAGCAGAGCTTCTACCTGGTGATGGAACTGGTCGTCGGCCAGACCCTGGCGGCGACGCTCCAGCAGGACGGCCCGATGACGCCGCGGGCGGCCGCGCTGGTCATCGCGCAAGCGGCGGAAGGCCTGTCGGCGGCGCACCGCGAAGGCGTGATCCACCGCGACATCAAGCCCAGCAACCTGCTGGTGGCCGGCGACGGCACGCTCAAGATCGCCGACTTCGGCATCGCCTGCTTCGTGAGCGACCGCTCCAGCGACGACACCCCGGACGGATGTGTCCTCGGCACCAGCTTCTACGTGGCCCCCGAGGTGGCCCGGGCCGAACCGGTCGGGCCCGCATCCGACATCTACTCCCTCGGCTGCGTCCTGTACCAGTTGCTGACCGGCGACCCACCCTTCGTCGCCGACACCCCCACCGGCGTACTACGCCAGCACCTGGTCGCCGTTCCGGTCCGGCCGGCCTGCGTGGACAGCGGCTTCCGGCACTACCTCATGCGGATGCTCGCCAAGAGCCCAGCCGACCGGCCCGACGCGGAAGAGGTCGCCGCCTGGTGCCGAGACACCTACGAGACCACCCCCGAGACCCACATCGACGAGGCTCCTCACCCTCTCGATCCCACCCAACTCGCGGTGACCGAAGCCCTGGCCGGCCAGCCTTAGCGCCGACGGTCCCTACCGGACTCCTGAGCCAGGGCCGAACGCGCGGTTTCTCCGCCGCGGACCGGGGGCACCGAGAGCAGAAGAAGCCGCAGAGTCCAGGGAGTTCGCATGGCTGATCACGAAGCGTCGACGACGGTGGATGTTGCCCCGAACATCCTCTTCGACTACCTCGCGGACATCGAGCATCTCCCCGAGTACCTGCCCCGGCTGACCGACGTCCACCGGACCGGCCCGCGACCCGACGAAGCGCAAGGGATGGAAGCAAGGCAGCCCGGCGAGCCGGTGCACGAGGAGGTCGAGGTGACTGCCGTCGTACCGACCGGTGGCTCGGGAGAGCAGGAGCAGCACAGCTCGGCGACGATCGATGTCATCGAGGAGAACCGCAAGCTCCGCTGGGCAGCGCCGGGCGAATCCGAGTACCACGGCGAGCTGGACGTCGACTTCGTCTCGGACGGGACGTCGAAGCTCACCGTCCGGCTGCACACCGGCCACGATGCCGACCCGGCCGTCGACGAAGAACTGCGCCACTCCCTCGAAGGCATCAAGACCACCCTCGAGCAACGCCCCAACACCGGCGACACCCCACAGGCCTGATGGCGACAACGTTGTCGCAATTGCCGGCCAACCGATGCTCTCCGGAGCCAGGATGCGGGCGCATACTGGCTGTACCTGGTCGGACCCCGCCGGCCCCGGTGGAGGGCCGAGCAGTGGACGTGCAGGAGCTGATCGAGGTGGTCAGCGAGGTCGCGTCCGCGCTGCAACTGCCGATGGATCTCGAACCGACGCTGGAGCGAATCACCCACGCCGCCGTTGACGCGCTGCCCGGGATCGACCATGCCAGCATCTCGGTGACCACCCGGGGCGGCCGGATCGAGACGCTGGCCCCGACCGACGAGATCGCGATCCGGGCCGACGAACTGCAGTACGAGTTGCGGGAAGGACCTTGTTACCAGGCCGCGCTCAGCGAGCCGGTGGTGCAGGTCGACGACCTGTCCTGTGATCCGCGCTGGCCGGACTACGGACCGAAGGCGGCCGCCTCGTTCGGGCTGAGGTCGCAGCTGGCGTTCCAGTTCTGCGCCGAACCGCACGCCCGCGGGGCGCTGAACCTGTACGCGAACAAGCCCCACGAGATCACGCCCGACACCCGGATGCTGGGTGCGCTGTTCGCCCGGCTGGCCGCGGTCGCGCTGGGCTGGGGCCGGCAGGACGAGTCCCTCACCCACGCCCTGGTCACCCGCGAGCGGATCGGCCAGGCGGTGGGCATCGTGATGGAACGCTACAAGCTGGACCCGGACCGGGCGTTCGCGTTCCTGGTCCGGGTCTCGCAGACGGGCAACATCAAGCTGCACGACGTCGCCACCGGCCTGATTGCCGAGGCCGCCGCCAAAGCCGAGTAGCCGCCTGCTAAACCGCAGGTCCGTTCAGCCGCACGAGGCGCACGCCGCCCGCTTCTACCTTGAGCGATTCGCCCTGCTCGCCGGAGAGCAGGTCCGTGCCGCCGGCCGCCAGATCGGCCGGCTTCGTGCCGTGGTTGATCGCGATCAAATAGTCGGCGCCCGCACCGTGCCGTCGTACCAGCTCCAGATCCTCCGGCCCGTCGCCGCGCTTCAACCCCGCATCGGCATAGGCGCCGTCCAGTACTACGGACAGTTGGTCGGCATCCAGTCGCGTGGAGACGTACCAAGCCGACCCGTCACCCAACTGGTTGCGGGTGATCGCGGGTTTCCCGGCGGCAGGCCCGTCCTCGAACGCGGCCACCACCTCCGCGCCCGCGAGCGCGATGTCGTCGGTCCACACGTCCCCGACGATGCCGTCCAGCGTCAGCGCGACCTTCTCGCCGGCGCGCAGCGGCAGGAACTCCTCGACGGTCAGCCCGAGCACGTCGCGCAGCGGCGCGACGAACCCACCGGCATGGACGGCGTCGTGTTCGTCGACGATCGCCGAGAAGTAGGAGACGACGAGCGTCCCGCCGCCCTCCACGAACCGCCGCAGATTGTCGGCGGCTTTTTGCGTGAGGAGATAGGAGGCCGGGGCAACGACCAGCTTGTACGCCGACAGGTCCGCCTCGGGATGGGCGAAGTCGACCGTCAGCTGATCACGCCAGAGCCGGTCGTAGTACGCGTTGATCCGCTCCCGGTGCGACAGGTCCTCACTCGGCCGCCACTCGAGATCCTGAGCCCAGAACGACTCCCAGTCCCACAGGATCGCCACCTCGGCCCGTACTTCGGAGCCGAGAACCTCGTCGAGGCCGCGCAGCCCCTGCCCGAGCGAGCGGACCTCCGACCAGACCCGGCTGGAAGTCCCGGCGTGCGGCAGCATCGCCGAGTGGAACTTCTCCGCGCCCGACCGGGACGCCCGCCATTGGAAGAACATCACCGCATCCGCGCCCCGGCCGAGGTGGCTGAAGGAGTTGCGGGCCAGTTCACCCGATCGCTTGGCCACGTTGCGGGGCTGCCAGTTGACGCCGGAGGTCGAGTGCTCCATCAGCATCCAGGGCTTGCCCTGGGCAATGGATCGGGTCAGGTCCGCGGACAGCGCCAGGCCGACCTGGTTGCGCGGGTCCTCGGCGATCAGATAGTGGTCGTTGGCAACGATATCGACCTCGTCGACCCACTTCCACAGGTCGACCGACGGGCAGGTGCCGGCCATGAAGTTCGTGGTGATCGGGACGTTCGGGCACTCGGCCCGGATCGCGTCCCGCTCGGCGACGAAGCACTGCAGCAAGGCGTCCGAGCTGTAGCGAGCGAAGTCCAGCCGCTGTGCAGGGTTCACGACACTGGCCGAGACCGCCGGAACCGAGACGTGCTCCCACTCGTGGTAGCGCTGCCCCCAGAAGGCCGTGCCCCAGGCACTGTTCAGCTCATCAAGCGATTCATACCGCTCCCGCAGCCAGCCGCGAAACGCCGCAGCGCTGGCGGGGGAGTAGCACTCGGCCACGGGCGCGCCGTACTCGTTGTGCACATGCCAGACGGCCAGCGCCGGGTGACTGCCGTAGCGCTTCGCCAGCACCCGCGCGATCGACGTACTGGCTTCCCGGTACGCCGCTGAGCTCGGGCTGGCCATGCCGCGCGAGCCGAAGCCCAGCGTGGCGCCGTCCCGCGATACGACCCGGGCCTCGGGGTGCTCGTGGAAGAACCAGGCCGGCGGGGACGCGGTCGGCGTACCGAGGCTGATTCGGATCCCCGCGGAGTGCAGCAGCTCGAACAGGCGGTCCATCCAGCCGAAGTCGTACTCGCCCCGGCGCGGCTCGATCAGCGCCCAGGAGAAGATCCCGATACTCACCAGGTTCACCCCGGCCTGACGCATCAGCTCGATGTCCTCGGCCCAGGTCTCCTCCGGCCACTGCTCGGGGTTGTAGTCACCGCCGTAGCTGATCGCGGACACCCCGGGAAGCCACCCTGTCGAACCCACACTTGCTCCCTTGCTCTGTGCACGATCCCAACTCGTGCGGCAAGTGTAGGTCAGCCGCGAGGCTGTGAACGTGCACAACCTCGCGGGTCAGCTGACCGCTATCGGACACCCAGCAGGTGCTCCATCGCCAACTGGTCGAGCCGCTCGAACCCGAGCCCACGCTGCGCCAGAGCATCCGCGTCGTACGTCGCCTTGCGCAGCTCCTCCAGCGTTTCGCCTTCACCCAGGGTCGGCTGGGCAAGCTCGGCCACCCGGGCCTCGGCCACTGCTTCGGCGACCTCGGGGTCGGCGCGGAACGCCTGGACCTTCTCGCGAAGGATCAGGTAGTTGCGCATACAAGCCCGCGCGGTCTCCCAGACACCCTCGACGTCTTCGGTGCGCGGCGGCTTGTAGTCGAAGTGCACGTACCCGTCATAACCAGGATTGCCCTGCAGCACATCGACGGTCCAGAACGCCTCCCGAAGGTTCCCCGCGCCGAAGCGCAGGTCCTGGTCGAACCGAGGCCCGTGCTGACCGTTCAGGTCGATGTGGAACAGCTTGCCGTGCCAGATCGCCTGCGCGATCCCGTGCGCATAGTTCAGTCCTGCCATCTGCTCATGCCCGATCTCGGGGTTGATCCCGACCAGCTCGGGGTGCTCGAGATCGTTGATGAACGCGATCGCGTGCCCGATCGTCGGCAACAAGATGTCACCGCGCGGCTCGTTCGGCTTCGGCTCCAACGCGAACCGGATGTCATAGCCCTGCTCACGCACATAGTTGCAGAGCAGGTCCATCGACTCCTTGTACCGATCGAGTGCGGCGTGCACGTCCTTCGAGCCACCCGACTCAGCACCCTCGCGGCCACCCCACAACACATACGTCTTCGCGCCCAGCTCGGCGGCGAGATCGACATTGCGCAGGATCTTGGCCAGCGCGTACCGACGTACGTCGCGGTCGTTGGCCGTCAAGCCACCGTCCTTGAAGACCGGGTGGCTGAACAGGTTCGTGGTGGCCATCTCGACCACCATGTCGTGGTCGGCGAGCGCCTTGGAGAAACGGGTCAGCGTCTGCTGGCGGGTCGCGTCATCAGGCACCAGGTCATCGTCGTGGAACGACACCGCCGCCGCACCCAACTCGGCCAGCTTCTCCACCGTGTGCACCGGATCGAGCGGCGCGCGAACCGCAGTACCGAAAACGTCGACACCTTCCCACCCCACGGTCCACAGCCCGAAGGAGAACTTGTCACTCTTGGCCGGCGTATAGGACGTCATTCAGGCAACTCCAGGTCTGAGGAGATCGGATCGAAGGTGAGGGCTTCCAGGCCGAGACCGCCGGCCGAGAAGACCACGTACAAGGTGCCCGAGGCCCGCGGAGCCTTGAGCTCGGAGCGAACGTCGAGCCAGCTGTGCCGCGCTCCGGTCGGTACTACGTCGAAGCGGGTGAGCAACTCGCCGTGCAGCGGATCGTCGAGCCGCAACTCGATGGAGCCGGCCGCGGCGCCGTCGTTCGAAACCCGGGCCGTGCAGGCGAACTGCCCGGCTTCGAGCTCGACATCGTCGAAGGCAAGCCAGGCACCGGGGTCGAGAGAGCGAGCGGCTTCGCCCTGGTCGGCGGTCACCGGCATCAGGGTGATCGCGCAGTACTGGTCGAAGTTGATGGCCCGCAGGGGAGTGCTGGCGAGTTGGCGGGCGGGGATCCGTTCGCCTGTCACGTCGACGGTCGCCGTCAGGCGCGCATCGGTGCAGGAGCGGCCGATCAGGATGCTGTGCCGCGCGGTTTCGACGCACGGGCGATCCCGGGTGACGTCCCAGAAGGCCAGGTCGGCCGCGGCCAGGGTCAGCTCGACCTGCTTGCTCTCGCCCGGTTCCAGCGAGAGTCGCTGGAAGCCGCGCAGCTGCCGGAGCGGCTGCTTCACTCGCGACCGCTGCTGATGCGTGTAGAGCTGCACGATCTCCTGGCCCGCGCGGCTGCCTGTGTTGGTGACGGTGCAACTGATGTGCAGCTCACCGTCGGCCGGCATCGATGTGGCGCTCAGGCTGAGGTCGGAGTAGGTGAAGTTCGTGTAGCTGAGGCCGTGGCCAAACGGATACAGGGGAGTGCCGCGGTAGTAGAGGTAGGTCGCGTCGGTAGCGACGATGTCGTAGTCGAGGAGATCGGGCAGATCCGCAGCCGAGCGGTACCAGGTCTGCGGCAGCCGCCCGGCAGGATCGCAGTCGCCGAACAGGACGTCCGCCAGCGCGTGTCCGTACTCCTGGCCGCCGTGAGCGGACCACAGCAGTGCCGGGAGGTTCTGGTGTTCCCAGCAGACCGAGAAGGGGTAGCTGCTGCTCATCACGAGCACGGTGCGGGAGTTGGCGCCGTGGACCGCGCGAACGAGCCGCTCCTGCGCCGCCGGCAGGTCGAGCTCGGCACGGTCCTCGGTCTCCCGGCCGTTGACGAGCGGATGGTTGCCGACTACAACGATCGCGACGTCGGCGCGGGCCGCTGCCGCCGCGCTGCTGGCGGCTCCGTCGACGACGGTCTCCACGTCGAAGGGTGCTGCCTGGGCACGATCAGCCAGCATCACGGCACCGTCCACCACTTGGAGGAAGAGCCCGGTGCTGAGCTGCCGGATCAGGGTGGTTCCCTCGGGCGTCCGGATCAGCTGGAAGGTCTGCTTGACCTCCCAGCCGTTCGGACCGGGCTGGTCGGCGACGAGCGTGCCGTCGTCCATGACAGTCAGGTGACGGCCGTTGGTCACCGAACGCAGGGCCCAGGCGTCGCCGCCCCAGTCGAAGAGGTCGAACCAGGCGTCCTCGTCGGCCCCGTCCGCCGAGGCATGCAGCTGACCATCAACGCCGACGGTCAGCCGCACACCGGTTCCGGCCACCCGCACAGCGATGCGATCCACACCTTCGCAGTACTCCACCCGCTCCGCGCCGAGCCGCTCGACGATGCCGTCGAGCGCGGTCACGCGGTAGGGCAGCGTCCCGGAGTACCAGTCCTCGAACAAGGTGTTCGCGAGCGGTCCGATCACGGCGACCAGGCCGGTCGACCCGGCATCCAGCGGCAGCACCTGGCACTCGTTCTTCAGCAGTACTACGGACTGCCGGGCGGCCTCGAGGGCGAGCTCGCGATGCGCGGGGCAGTTCACCAGATCGGGAGGAAGGGAGCGGTAGGGGTCGACTTCCGCCGGATCGAGTTCGCCCAGCCGGCAGCGGATCGCGATCGCCCGCCGCGCGGCCGTGTCGATGTCGGCCTCGGTGAGCAGACCTTGCTCGAGCGCCGCTTCGAGATGACGGGTCGACGGACCGGCGTCAGCGTCGTCCTGGGTGAAGCTGTCGACCCCGGCCAGCACCGCGGCGGCGTACGAGGACGGGCCGTCCGGGTAGTAGCGCTGCGGCTCCACCAGGTTCGCCGGGGCGCCCGCGTCGCTGACCACCAGGATCTCGTCCGTCGTCCAGCCGCGCACCACCTCGTTGATGAGTGGGCTGAGGTGCGCCGGGCGGCCGTTCACCAGGTTGTACGACGGCATCATCGCGACCGCGGCACCGGCCTGGAAGGGCGCGCGGAACGCGGGCAGCTCGTACTCGTGCAGGACCCGCGGCGGCATGTTGCTCGACGTCTCGCAGCGGTCGGTCTCGTTGTTGTAGGCGAGGAAGTGCTTGAGGGTCGGCGCGGTCTTCAGATAGCCCGCCTGGTCGCCGATCAGGCCGCGGCCGTAGGCGATGGCGATCACGCCGGTCAGCCACGGGTCCTCGGAGTAACCCTCCTCGTTCCGGCCCCAGCGCGGGTCGCGGAGCGGGTTGACCACCGGCGCCCAGACGTTCAGGCCGGCGCCGGCCGGATCCTTCTGGTGGAACACCCGGACCTCGTCGCTGACCGCGTCGCCGACGGCCTGGACCAGCTCGGGATTCCACGTCGTGGCCAGACCGACTGCCTGCGGGAAGACCGTGGCGGGCCCGAGCCAAGCGAGGCCGTGCAGTGCCTCGGTGCCGGTCCGGAAGGAGGCGAGTCCGAGCCGCGGAACCGCTGCCTGGTGCTGGTGCAGGAGACCGAGCTTCTCCGGCAAGGTGAGCCGGGCCAGCAGGTCGTCGATCCGTTCGTCGAGGACGCGGGCCGGATCGCGGAACGGGGGAGTGGCGGGGGTGTTCATCGAATCGGACTCCGCTGCTGGCTCGGGGAGGAGGCTCGAAGCGCTTCGACCAAAGACCGGGAAAGGGGCCGGACGATCATCAATCGAAGCGCTTCGACGACAGGGGCAGAAAAAACCGTCTCGGCTCATGACGACCGTGTTACGACGGAGTGACTCAGAGGTTCGCATCCTCTGTGCGACTGGTCAAGACCTGACCGCGATCACCGGGCGGAGGGCAGCCGCCCGGCGTCGAGCCGATCGAGGGAGCGGGCGACCGCTCCGATCGGGGTCCCGTCGTGACCGAAGGTGGAGGCCAGGATGGCGCAACCGCCCGCATCCGGGGCCAGCGCGCGCTCGCGCAGCTCGTTCTGGGCCGAGGGGATCAGCCACTCGGCGAGCAGCGCGTACGAGCCGCCCAGCAGGACCGCGCTCGGGTTCAGCACGTTCGCCAGCACCGAGATGCCCTGCCCGAGGTGGAAGCCGACGTCGGTGAGGATCTTGATCACCTCGGTGTCGTTCGCCTGGGCACGGCGGATCACCTGCTCCAGCCGGACCTGTGGATCGGGGTCACCGGGGCCGTCCGGGTCGACCCTGGCCAGGATCGCCGGAATACCGGCCAGCGCCTCGAGACAGCCACGCCGGCCACACCCGCACAGCGGCCCGTCCGGCACGACCTGGAGATGGCCGACCTCGCCGACGTACCCGAGGTTGCCGCGGAGCAGGCGTCCGTCGCAGATGATCCCGGCGCCGATGCCGGAGTCGCCGCTGAGGTGGATGAGGTTGGAACTGCCGGCGTGCGGCCCGTAGCGATGCTCGGCCAGGACGCCGAGGTTGGCGTCGTTGTCGACCATCACGGGGAGATCAGGCCGGCCGAGCGCCTGGATCAGGTCGGCGCGCAGGGGAACGTCACGCCACCCGAGACCGGCGGCCAGCACGACCGCGCCTTCCCGGTTCACCAGACCGGGCACACCCACGGTCAGCCCGAGAGCCTGCCGGCCTGAGGATTCGACGGTCGCCAGCGCGCGCCGGGCCAACGCGGCCAGGGCGGCAACCGTCTTGGCCGGACTGGCGTCGGCGCCTGGACCCGCCCGGTGCCAGCGCAGCAGTTGACCACCGGCTGAGTCGTAGGCGAAGGCGCTCAAACCGCGGGCGCTGACCTCCAGCCCGATCGCGGCGTACGCCGAGCCGTCCAGGACCAGCAAGGTGGCCGGCCGGCCGACATGGTTCTGGGTCTGCTGCGTCTCGCGGACCAGCTGCCGATCGATCAGATCGGCGACGATGCTCGTGACAGTGGCCTTGTTCAAGCCGGTCCCGGCCGCGATCGCGGCGCGCGAGCAGGGCGCCTCGCGCCGGAGGTAGCCCAGCACGGCAGCCAGGTTGGTGGCGCGGACGTCGGTATGGTCCGCGGTCTGTGTGATCAAGGTCCGTCCTGTCGACTCGTTCGCCGTCGCGATGTGGCTGCTTCAGTTCTACACCTTGTGGAGCAATCCGGCGTGAGCTAATTTGTTTGGCTACTAGCCCAACTAATACTACCCCGGAACGGGCCTCCGTTCCCAGTGCGAGAGGGATCTCATCGTGACCGGACCAGTGGGCGGCTCCACCAGCCGCCGGACCTTCATCTCTTTGCTCGGTGCCGGCGCGGCGGTGACGGCCGGCGGCGCGACGCTCGCCGGTTGCTCCGACGGGAAGGGAAAGGCCTCGACCGGGGGTCAGGCCGAGACCGTGGACAAGCTGGCCGGCCTGCTGCCGAAGTACATCGGCTACGACTCGGTCAAGCCCGACCTGCCGGGTGAGAACGGCGCCTCGCCCGCGTTCACGAAGTACCCCGCGGAACTGAAGCGCGCCGTCCCGGACACGGCGGTGAAGAGCGGCAAAGAGGTGTCCGCGATGACTCCGCTGTGGAGCCCGCCGCCGCCCGGGCTGGGTCACAACTCGTACTTCGACGTCAACAACGAGCGGATCGGCGCGCCGGTCCGGTTCAACATCCTGAGCGGCAACGACTACGGCGACAAGCTCGGCCCGCTGCTGGCGGCCGGCAACGTGCCGGAGCTGCTCTGCGTGCCGGGCTGGAACATCAGCGGCCTGACCCGCTTCGCGCAGGCGGTGGACAAGCTGTTCGAGGACCTGACGCCGTTCCTTGCTGGTGACAAGGCCGCCGCGTACCCGATGCTCGCGAACCTGCCGACCAAGGCCTGGGCCTACGGGGTGTGGAACTCCCAGCTGAAGGCGGTTCCGTTCCCCTCCGACGGCTTCCCCTGGGCGCTGTTCTACCGCAAGGACATCTTCGACCAGGTCGGCGCCGCGGCGCCGAAGACGGCCGACGAGTTGCTGGCCCTCGGCAAGCAACTCACCGACGCGAAGGCGAACCGCTGGGCCTTCGGCGGCATCTCCGACGAGGTCATCCGGATGTTCGGGGCGCCGGCGGACTGGCGCAAGGACTCCACCGGCAAGCTGGTGAACAAGATCGAGACCCCGGAGTTCGAGGAAGCGGTCGCCTTCGTCCGCAAGGTGTTCCAGGCCGGCTACGTTCACCCGGAGGTGGTCGGCAACTCGGGCGCCGACCAGAACCCGCTCTTCGAGGGCGGCAAGATCGTGGTCCGGCAGAACGGGCTCGGCGGCTGGCAGGAGGCCCTGCAGCGCCAGGCGCAGATCAACCCCACGTTCAACCCGCAGCCGATCATGCCCTTCGCCCATGACGGCGGTACGCCGATCACCTGGGGTGGCGACCCGGCCGGCATCTTCACCTTCGTGAAGAAGGGTCTGGGTGAGGAGCGGGTGAAGGAGCTGCTCGGCGTCCTGAACTACACCGCCGCGCCGTTCGGGACCGAGGAGTACCAGCTGTACAACTACGGGGCCGAGGGCAAGCACTACACCCGCCAGCCGTCCGGTGCGCCGAAGCTCACCCCGCTGGGCCAGAAGGAGGTGTCCCAGACCTACATCTTCCTCGGTGGACGGCCGACGGCCATCACCCAGAGCGAGTACCCCGGTTATGTGGAGTCGATGAGCGCCTGGCAGAACGCGGCCGCCAAGGTCCGGGAGAAGAGCCTGTTCGAGGGCATCCGGGTCGAGCAGCCGGCCAAGATGGCGGCGCTGGCGCAGCCGTTCGACGACAAGCTGCAGGACATCTTCCGCGGCCGGCGGCCGGTCAGCGAGCTCAAGGTGGCCGTGAAGGAGTGGCAGACCAACGGCGGCAACGAGGGCCGGGACTTCTACGCCAAGGTTCTCAGTGACAACGGTCGGTAACGCGGTCCGCCCGAAGTCCGGCCGGGTGCGGAAGAAGAAGCCGGGCGGGGCGGGCTGGCGGCACCGGTGGCGGCGGGACTGGCCGCTGCTGCTGATGACGCTGCCGGTGATCGTGCTGCTCGGCCTGTTCCACTACCTGCCGACGCTGGGCAACGTGATCGCGTTCCAGGACTACTCCCCGTACGTCGGGATCCGCGGCAGCGAGTTCGTCGGCCTGGCCAACTTCCAGCGGATGTTCTCCGAGCCGGCCTTCTGGTCGGCGTTGTGGAACACGCTCGGGATCACCGCCTTCCAGCTGGTGTTCTACTTCCCGATCCCGATCTTCCTGGCCCTGCTGCTCAACAGCGTTCTCTCGGTCCGGCTGCGCACGCTGGTGCAGGGCGTCGTCTACCTGCCGCACTTCTTCTCCTGGGTGCTGGTCGTCTCGCTGTTCCAGCAGATGATCGGTGGGGCCGGCCTGCTGGCCCAGACCCTGCGGTCGCACGGTTTCGCGGCCGTCGACCTGATGACGAACCCGGACAGCTTCATCGTGCTGGTGACGGCGCAGGCGATCTGGAAGGACGCCGGCTGGGGAATGATCGTGTTCCTCGCCGCACTGAGCACGATCAATCCGGCCCTGTACGAGGCAGCGGCCGCCGACGGCGCCAACCGCTGGCGCAGGATGTGGCACATCACCCTGCCGGGGCTTCGCCCGGTGATCGTGCTGCTGCTCATCCTGCGCCTCGGTGACGCGCTGACCGTCGGGTTCGAGCAGTTCATCCTGCAACGCAGTGCGGTCGGCGGCGGTGCTGCCGAAGTACTGGACACCTACGTGTACTACCAGGGCCTGCTGGTCGGCGACTTCGGCTACGGCGCCGCCGCCGGCCTGTTCAAAGGGGTGGTGGGACTCGTGCTGGTCCTGCTGGCCAACCGATTCGCTCACCTCATCGGCGAGCAGGGGGTGTATTCGCGCTCATGACCACACAACAAGCGCCTGTCCGCCAGAAACCGCAGGCACCCGTGCCGGCCCGGCGCCGCCCCGCGCCGCGGCGGTCCGAGGAGGAGGCCGGCCGCCCGGTCTGGGAGGAGGAGCCGTCCTTCCTGGGCAGGCTGAGCAAGCCGGTCGTCCTGGGCCTGGTCGTCCTCATCGTGTCCTTCCCCCTGTACGTCGTTGTGGTGACCAGCCTGTCGAGCACCGAGGCGGTGACGAGAGCGGGTGGCCTGGTGGTCGTACCGCGCGAGCTCACGATCGCCGCCTATGTGCAGTTGCTGTCCGGTGGGGTCGTCACCCGCGCCCTGGTGATCAGCACCGTGATCACGATCGTCGGGACGTTCCTCAGTCTCGCCATCACCGTGCTCGCGGCGTACGGGCTGTCCCGGCCCGGGTCGTTGTTCCATCGGCCGCTGCTGTTCGTCGTCCTGCTGACCTTCCTCTTCGGCCCGGGCATCATCCCGAGCTACCTGCTGGTCAACTCGCTGGGGATGATCGACAGTTACAGTTCGCTGATCCTGCCCACCGCGGTCTCCGCCTTCAACCTGATCGTGATGCGCTCGTTCTTCATGGGCATCCCGAGTGAACTGATCGACAGCGCCCGGATCGACGGCGCCGGTGAGTTCTCGGTGCTGGTCCGGATCGTGATGCCGCTGTCCAAGGCGGTGGTGGCAGTGGTCGGCCTGTTCTACGCGGTCGGCTACTGGAATGCCTTCTTCAACGCCTTGCTGTACATCAACGACAACAACAAGTGGCCCCTCCAGCTGGTTCTGCGGACCTACATCGTGGAGTCCGCGCCGTTGCCGGGCGGAGCCGGCGGCATCTCCAGCGTCGGGATGGGCCTGGATCCCGCGCCGAGCCTGGCGATCAAGATGGCGATCGTCGTGATCGCGATCGTGCCGGTGCTCGTGCTCTACCCGTTCATCCAGAAGCACTTCACCAAGGGCGTCATCATCGGCGCGGTCAAGGGCTGAACCGTCCCGTTCTGAGGAGTAGCTGTGTCCCTTCCGCGTAGGCATTTCCTTGCCCTGGGCACCGGAGCGGTGGTTGCCGCCGGCACCATGACGGCTCCGGCGGCCGCCACCGGGCAGGCCGTCGACCAGTTGGCTGCCGGCCGTTATCGGTGGCGCAATGTCGAGATCGTCGGTGGCGGCTTTGTCACCGGCATCATTCATCACCCGAAGAAGCGTGGCCTGGTCTATGTCCGTACGGACATCGGCGGCGCCGCGCGGCTGGACCTCCGGACCCAGCGCTGGGTTCAGTTGCTGGAGTGGGTCGGCTGGGACGAGTGGAACTGGACGGGCGTGGAGAGCCTTGCGCTCGATCCCTGCGATCCCGCCCGGCTCTACCTCGCCGTCGGCACCTACACCAACGATTGGTCGCCGATCAACGGCGCGATCCTGCGCTCGACCGACCAGGGCCGGACGTTCCGCCGGACCGACCTGCCCTTCAAGCTCGGTGGCAACGAGCCGGGGCGGTCGATGGGGGAGCGGCTGGTCGTCGACCCACTCGACGGCCGGGTGCTGTTCTTCGGCACCCGCAACCAAGGGCTGTGGCGCAGTACCGACCGGGGCGAGAGCTGGAGCCGGGTGGACAGCTTCCCGTCGGTCGGGATGGCGGGGATCGGGATCGGGTTCGTCTTCTTCGATCCGCGTGGCGGGCGCAAGGGGCGTCCGACCCAGACCATCTATGCGGGCGTGACCGACTCGGCGAGCCCGTTGTTCCGCAGTACCGATGGTGGCCGGACCTGGGCCGCCGTGCCGGGGCAGCCGACCGGGTTGTTGCCGCACCACGGCGAACTCGGTGCCGACGGCAGCATCTACCTGACCTACGGCGACCGGCCCGGACCGTACGAGATGTACGACGGCGCCGTCCACAAGGTCGACACGGCCACCGGGGTGTGGACCGACATCACTCCTCTGCGCCCGAACACCGGCGGCGAGGCCGGTTTCGGGTACGCCGGTCTGGCCACCGATCCGCGCAAGCCCGGCACGGTGATGGTCTCCACGATGAGCCGGTGGGGACCGGTCGACGACATCTTCCGGTCTGTCGACGGTGGCCGGACCTGGCACTCGATCGCGCAACGGGCCGAGATCGACGTCTCGGGTGCGCCGTACCTCAACTTCCACACCGAGGGGCCCAAGCTGGGCTGGATGATCGGCGACATCTCGATCGATCCGTTCAACTCCGACAAGGTCATGTACGTGACCGGGGCAACGATCTTCGGCACGGACGACGCGACGGAAGCCGAAGCCGGCCGGAGTACGCACTGGTCGGTCCGGGCCCAAGGGCTGGAAGAGACGGCCGTGATGGACCTGATCAGTCCGCCGTGGGGTCCGCCGCTGATCAGCGCACTGGGTGACATCGGCGTCTACCGGCACGACCGGCTGGACGTCGTACCGCCGGACGGGCAGGCGGCCAACCCGGTCTCGGGCACGTCGCCGAGCCTGGACTACGCGGCCAAGGCCGAAGGGTTCGTCGTACGGGTCGCTTATGGCGGATCCAAGGAACGCGGTGCCTACTCGACGGATGCGGGTGTGAGTTGGCAGCCGTTCGCGGGCGAGCCGGCCGGATCGACGCAGCCGGGCAGGATCGTGGCCGGCACCGACGGGCGGACCGTCGTGTGGGTGCCAGGCGACGTACTGCCGCACTACTCACGCGATCGCGGTACTACGTGGACGCTGGTGACCGGGCTGCCCCAGCAGGTCGCAGTAGTCGGTGACAGGGTTGACCCGAAGGTCTTCTACGCGTTCGACCAGGCCACCGGGACGGCGTACACCAGCACGAACGGCGGAGCGGATTTCTTGCCTTCGGCAACAGGATTGCCGACGGGGTACGGCAAGGTGGAGACCGTGCTCGATCGGGCCGGGCACTGCTGGCTCGCGGCCGGAGCCGGCGGACTCTTCCGGTCGACCGATGGTGGCGTGAGCTACCAGCAGGTGACCACGATCGAGGAGGCGTTCACGGTCGGGTTCGGCAAGGCAGCTCGCGGCCGGACCGAGATGGCGGTCTACAGCTCGGGCAAGGTCGCCGGGGTCCGGGGCATCTACCGGTCCGTCGACAGTGGCCGGAGCTGGGTCAGGATCAACGACGCCTTGCACCAGTTCGCGTCCACCGGCGATGCGATCGCCGGTGATCCGCGGGTGTTCGGCCGGGTCTACATCTCCACCAACGGGCTCGGAATCCCCTACGGCGAGCCAGTCTGAGTCTGGGCAGCCGAGTGAGGTGGGCCGGAGCTCTCGCGGATCTGGAGCTCCGGCGTGGAGTAGAGGTGGGCCGTCGGCTCGGCGCCTTCCAGGAGGGCGAAGAGCCGCTCGGCCACCCGTTCGCCGTACCCGACGATGTCGTGGCTCATCGCCGTCAGGCGGGGCTGCGTGATCCGGCACAATGCCGAGTCGTCCCAGGCGAGCAGGGTGACGTCGTCGGGTGAGCGCAGCCCGAGGCCGTTGACGGCCGAGAGGCCGGCCACCGCCATCAGGTCGTTGTCGTACACGATGGCGGTCGGCCGGTCGCCGGCGGTGAGCACGCGTCGCGTGGCCGCGGCCCCTTCGTCGCCGGAGAAGTCGGTGTGCACGATCTCGGCGGCCAGGCCGAGTCGTTCGGTGTCCCGCAGGAAGGCCTGGTCGCGGATCCAGACATGGCCGTGCTCGGGTGGGCCGGCCACCCGCGCGATCCTGGTGTGCCCGAGTGAGGCCAGGTGGTCGACGGCGACGGACATCGCCGCCGTGCTGTTGGTCCAGACACAGGCCAGCCCGTCGGCCAGACTCGGGTCGCCGACCACGATGGCGGGCATTTCGAGGGCCCGCAGCAACGGGATCCGCGGGTCGTCCACCCGCAGGTCGACCAGGATGACGCCGTCGACGCGCTTTTCCGCGGCCCATTTGCGGTAGGTCGCCAATTCGTCGTCGACGGTGGGGACGACCTTCAGCGCCAGCGCGTACGAGCGCCGGCTCAGCACCGTCTCGAGCCCGCCGATGAATCCCATGTAGAAGGGTTCCTCGCTGAGCGTCCGGGCCGAGCGCGCCAGTACCAGGCCGAAGGTCTCCGACCGGGCGACCGACAGCATCCGGGCGGCCCGGTTGGGCACCCAGTGCAGCTCCTCCGCGACCTTCAGGACCCTGGCCCGGGTGGCCTCCGAGACGCCGGGCTGCCCGTTCAGCGCGTACGAGACGGCGCCTTTGGAGACGCCGGCCCGCTGGGCGATCTCCTTGATGGTGACTCGGCCCACGAGGGCCCCCTTCCCAACCGGTTGAATTCTGCACGGAATTCTCCGGGCGTCGTGGTCTTTACAGTACTGAACCGGTCCAGTACCGTCCACTCACACGTACTGAACCGGTCCAGTTAGTCGGTCGGAATTACCGACGTGGCAGGCGCAGCGGACGCATCTTCCGCGCTGCTCGGATTTCCGCCTTCGGCCCCCCGCCAGATGTTTGCCGATCGAAGGATTGCGAAATGTACCTGCACAATGTGCTGCGGAGATCCCGGACCCTAGTGCCCTGCGTCCGAAGTTCTTTGGCGCTTGCGGCGCCCAGGCACGCACCTCGCGGCAGCGGAGAAACGGCAACGATGGAAAAGCATCGAGGCCGCTCCTCCGCCACCGCGATGCACGCACCTGGACACCGCAATCACTCAAACAACTTCGGACGCAGGGCACTTGCCCTGCTGACCGCTGTGGTGGCCGGTGCCGGCACCCTGGCCGCCTGCGGTGACGGCGGCGGCGCGGCGAAGCCGCAGGGAGGCGCCGGCGAGAGCCGGGTGACCGTCTTCAACGGCGCGACCGGTGACGCCGCCGAGAACTTCAACCCCTTCTCGCCGACGGCGCTGCAGCCGTCCCGCGGGATCATCTACGAGACGCTCTTCTACTACAACCTGATGTCCTCGGCCGAGCCCAAGCCGATGCTCGCGACCGCCTACAAGTGGAACGCGACCGGTACCGAGCTGACCGTCACCACCCGGGAGGGGGTGAAGTGGTCGGACGGTACGCCGTTCAGCGCGGCGGATGTCGCCTTCACCTTCAACCTGATCGCGAAGACGCCGAGTATCAACACGAACGGCCTGGCCGCAACAGCCAAGGCCACCGGCCCGAACACCGTGGTCCTCACCTTCCAGCAGACGAGTTTCGTCTCCGGGCCGAACGTGCTGGGCAACACCGCGATCGTCCCCGAACACCTGTGGAAGTCCAAGGACCCGGCCACCGACATCAACCGCAACCCGGTCGGCACCGGTCCGTACACCGTCGCGAGCTTCACTCCGCAGAGCTTCGAGATGAAGCGGAACGCCACCTACTGGCAGCAGGGTAAGCCGCAGATCGAGAAGGTCCGGTTCATCACCCTCGCCTCGGCCGATGCCGCGAGTGGCGCGCTGCTGAAGGGCGACGTGGACTGGATGAGTTCCTTCCTGCCCGGGATCGACCAGCTGCTGAAGGGCAAGAAGGAGCTGTCCTGGGTGAACACCCCCGCCCTGACCACCAGCCTGTTCGCCTGCTCGAACGCCGCGCTCGGCTGCAAGGGCCCGCAGACCGACGTCGCCGTCCGGCAGGCGATCTACCACGCCCTCGACCGCGAACAGCTGAACAAGCTTGCCTTCAGCAACGTTGCGGGGGTGGCCTCGCCGACCCTGCTGGTGCCGGACCGCGACGAGAAGTGGATGTCGCCGAAGGTCGACAAGGTGGTCCCGCAGCAGCCCGACACGGCCAAGTCCGAGTCCATCCTGACCGCGGCCGGCTGGGCGAAGGGTGCCGACGGCATCTACGCCAAGAACGGCCAGCGGCTGACCATGACGATTCAGGTGGTGTCCGGCTGGAGCGACTACATCTCCGCGATCGACGCGATGACCCAGCAGCTGCGCAAGGCCGGGATGGAGATCAAGTCCACCCAGATCTCGTCCAACGAGTGGAACAACCGCGAGTCCAAGGGCACCTACCAGCTGTCGCTGAACTCGCTCGGTCTCGGCCCGTCCACCGACCCGTACTTCACCTATGAGGGCAAGTACTGGTCCAGGAACACCGCCGAGGTCGGCAAGTCCGCCAGCGCCAACCAGGCCCGGTACGCGAACCCCGCCGTCGACGCGGCCATCCTGGCCGCCTCCAAGACCAACGACGAGGCGGCCAAGAAGAAGCAGTACGAGGTGATCCAGGAGCACATCGCCCGGGACCTGCCCTACATCCCGGTCGTGCTCAACTCCACCCTCACCGAGTTCAACAACTCCCGCGTCACCGGCTGGCCGACCAAGGACAACATGTATGCGTTCCCGGCCACCTGGAAGGCGTGGGACAACGGGATCGTGCTGCAGAACCTGACGCCGGTCAAGTAGATCGGGCGAGTGGATGCAGTACTACCTCCGCAAGGCCGGCTTCTACCTGGTCGCGTTGTGGGCAGCGCTCACCCTGAACTTCGCGCTGCCCAGGATGATGCCCGGCAATCCGGTCGACCTGATGATCGCCAAACTCGCCGCGAAGGGGCCGGTCTCCGCCGAGACCCGGCGCAGCCTCGAACTGCTGCTGGGCACGAATTCCGACCAGCCCCTCGTCACGCAGTACCTCGACTATCTGCGCAACCTCTCGCACGGTGACTTCGGCATCTCCGTGACGTACTTCCCGCAGACCGTCTCGACCACGATCGGGCAGACCCTGCCGTGGACGATCGCGCTGATGGGGATCGCGACCGTCATCTCCTTCGCGGTCGGCATCCTGCTCGGTCAGTTAGCCGGCTGGAAGCGCGGTTCGTGGCTGGACAACCTGATCCCGGTGACCACCATGTTCCAGGCGGTGCCGTACTTCTGGCTCGCACTGGTGCTGCTGTACCTGTTGTCCAGCGTCACCGAGGTGTTCCCGGCCAGCGGCGGCTACGACGTCTACAACGTGACCCCGGGATTCAACCTGCCGTTCCTGCGCAGTGCCGCGTACTACGGGACGTTGCCGGCCCTCACCATCGTCATCTCGTCCATCGCCGGCTGGATGCTCGGCATGCGCAACATGATGGTCTCGACCCTGTCGGAGGACTACATCGTCACCGCCGAGGCCAAGGGGCTCAAACCCCGCCGGATCATGACCACGTACGCCGCCCGGAACGCGGTGCTCCCGTCGCTGGCCGGGTTCGCCACCACGCTCGGCTTCGTGGTGTCCGGCTCGATCATCACCGAGCAGGTGTTCTCGTACCCCGGCATCGGCATGACGCTGATGTCGGCGGTCCAGAACAACGACTACGCGCTGATGCAGGGCGTCTTCCTGGTGATCACGCTCTCGGTGCTCGGCGCCAACCTGCTCGTCGACCTGCTGTACGCCCTCATCGACCCGCGCACCCGTGCGCGGGCCTGACCGGAAGGAGTCCGGATGACCACACTCACGGATCCCGTGGTGGCGGTCCGGCCCGCGACCACCCGCCGCCGACGACGCCGGCCGGGCCCCAAGCTGCTGGTGGGCCTGATCCTGTGCGGAAGCATCGCGTTGTTCGGGATCATCGGCCCGTTCCTGGTCGGTGATCCGCACCGGGTCGACAACGTCGGTCTGCAGCCGCCCGGCAACGGGCACCTGCTCGGCACCACCCAGACCGGCCAGGACGTCTTCGCCCAACTGGCCCACGCGACCCGCGGTTCGCTGGTGATCGGGCTGGTGGTCGGACTGCTGGCCGTGGCCCTGGCGGCCGGCTTCGGCATCCTGGGCGCCTACATCGGTGGCTGGGTGGACGAAGGGTTCTCGCTGTTCAGCAACGTGATGCTCGTCCTGCCTGGTCTGCCACTGATGATCGTCATCTCCAGCTACGTCGAGAACAAGGGGATCTGGCTGGTGGCGGGAGTACTGGCGCTGACGAGCTGGGCCGGCGGCGCGCGCGTACTGCGGGCGGTGACCCTCAGCCTGCGCAGCCGGGACTACATCTCGGCCTCGCGGGTCGCGGGGGAGAAGACCTGGCGGATCCTGCTCGTCGAGTTGCTGCCGAACCTGATCCCGTTGCTGGCGGCAATGTTCATCTTCGCGGTCATCGGCGCGATCCTGGGCGAAGCCGGGCTGGCCTTCATCGGGCTGGGCGCCGGTGGCTCCTGGACCTGGGGAACGATGCTGTTCTGGGCCGGCAACGGCTTGGCGCTCCGGCTGGGCGCCCTGTGGTGGTTCGTTCCGCCGGGCCTGATGATCACCCTGTTCGGGGCGGGATTGGCGATGATCAACTTCGCGATCGACGAGCTGGTCAATCCGAAACTGCGCGACCAGACCCGGGCGGTCCGGCGGCGCTGGGCGGCGTCGAAGGACCAGATCGCGACCACCGAGGAGGCGGCCCGATGAGCGCCGGCGCCGTTGCCGAAGGCCCCGTCGCGGAGAACCCGGTGGCCAACGGGCCGGGTGCCAAGGGCCCTGTCTCTGTGGGCACCGTGCTGACGCTGGAGGACTTCAGCGTCGACTACCTCGGCGAGACGGTCGTGCACGCCGTCCGGCACGTCGACCTCACCCTCGGCCGGGGAGAGATCCTCGGCCTGGCGGGGGAGAGCGGCTGCGGCAAGAGCACGCTCGCCTACGGCATCACCCGGCTGCTCAAGCCGCCGGCCGTCATCACCTCGGGCCGTGCCCTGTTCCACTCTCGGGAGGGGTACGACGTCGACCTGCGCGCCCTGCACGGCGAGGACCTGCGAGCCTTCCGCTGGGACAAGATCTCGATGGTGTTCCAGGGCGCGATGAACTCGCTGAACCCGGTCATCTCGATCCGGGCACAACTGGAGGACATCTTCACCACCCATCGGCCGGAGCTGAGCCGGGCCGAGCGGCGGCAGCGCTGCGGGGACCTGCTGGAACGGGTCGGCGTCGACCGCGACCGGCTGCGGTCCTATCCGCACGAGCTGTCCGGTGGCATGCGGCAGCGGGTGATGATCGCGATGGCGATGGCGCTCGAACCGCAGGTGATGATCATGGACGAGCCGACCACCGCGCTCGACGTGGTGGTCCAGCGCGAGATCCTGCTGGAACTCACCCGGTTGCGGGACGAGCTCGGCTTCGCAGTCGTCTTCATCACCCACGACCTGCCGCTGCTGTTGGAGATCAGCGACCGGATCGCGGTGATGCGGGCCGGCGAGATCGTGGAGCTCGGGCCGGCCGCGCAGGTCTACAGCAATCCCCAGCACTCCTACACCGAACAGCTGCTCGCGTCCTTCCCGAGCCTGACCGGGCAGCGCGGCGACTTCATCCGGGCCGGGCTGGACGAGCGGTTGCTGGACCTGGACGCCGTCCAGGTCACCGATGTCGACGGGGGAGCGAGCCGATGAGCACACTCGAGGTCAAGGGATTGGTCAAGAACTACCGGTTGCGAGACGGCTGGCGCGGCCGGCAACTCACGGCTGTGAACGAGGTCAGCTTCTCGCTGGAGCCCAGCCGGACGGTCGCGCTCGTCGGTCAGAGCGGTAGCGGCAAGTCCACGGTGGCTAAGTTGCTGCTGCAACTGGAACGACCGAGCGCCGGACAGATCCTGCTCGACGGCGAGCCGATCGAGCGTCGCGGCCGCGGCCTGGCGCAGTACCGGCGGACTGTGCAGATGGTCTTCCAGGATCCGTTCGCGTCGCTCAACCCGCATCACACGATCGCCCACCACCTGGCCCGACCGTTGCGGTTGCACGGGCACGGCAAGACCGCGGCCGAGCTCGAGGAGGGCGTCCACCGGTTGCTCGAGCGGGTCCGGCTCACGCCGGCCGACGTGGTCGCGCAGCGGCGGCCGCACGAGCTGTCTGGTGGCCAACGGCAACGAGTGGCGATCGCCCGGGCGCTGGCCCCCGGCCCCGGCATCCTGATCGCCGACGAGCCGGTGTCGATGCTGGACGTCTCGATCCGGCTCGGTGTGCTGAACCTGCTGGCCGAGTTGCAGCGCGAGGAGAACCTCGGGGTTCTGTACATCACCCACGACCTGGCCACCGCCCGGCATTTCTCCGACGAGATCCTGGTGATGTACCGCGGCGAGATCGTCGAGCGCGGCCCGTCGGACCAGGTCATCCTCGACCCCCAGCACGACTACACCAAGCTGCTGCTGGCGGCGGCGCCCAACCCGGAGCTCAGACTGGCGAAACTCAGCTCTGGTTAGGCGCCTGGCAGGTGCTCGCGCGGGGCGTCAGCTCCGGTGGCAGCAACGTGATCGCCGGCACCTGCCCGCCTTCGAGCTTGGTGATCAGCGACTCCACCGCCTGATGGCCGATCTCCTCGGCCGGGATCGCGACCGACGAGAGCTGGGGCACGTGGCGTTCGGCGACGTCGTCGGCGCAGATGGCCATCAGCGACATGTCCTCCGGCACCCGGCGGCCGAGCCGGCGCAGTACGTCGAGGAGCGGGCCGATGATCGGCTCGTTCTGGACCACCAGGCCGGTGATGCCGGGATGCTCCCGGAGCAGTTCCTCGACGGTTTCGAGGACGGCGTCGAAGCTGTGCTCGCAGGGGGTCTCGACGCCGACGATGCCGCGGCGTTCGGCGGCGGCGGAGAAGCCGGCCAGGGTGCGTTGGGCGAAGGAGGTCTGCCGCTCGTAGACGGCCGACGGCGTACCGAGCAGAGCGATGCAGCGGTGGCCGAGGTCGGCGAGGTGGTCCACGCAGCGCTCGCCGGCCCCGACGAAGTCCAGGTCGATACAGGTCAGTTCGTCGGTATCGGCCGGCACGCCGATCAGGATCGAGGGCATCGAGAGTTCGCGCAGGACCGGGACGCGTTCGTCGTGCAGCTCGACGTCCATCACCACCAGCGCGTCGACCAGCGAGCTCTGCGCGACCCGTTCGAGCCCGTCGCGGCCCTCGTCGGCGGTGAGCAGCAGGACGTCGTGGTCGAACCGCCGGGCGGTGGTGACGACGGCCGTCGCGAACTGCATGATCACCGGGACGTGCATCCCGGTGCGCAACGGGATCACCAGGGCGAGCACGTTCGATCGCTGGCTGGCCAGGGCTCGCGCGCTGGCATTGGGCCGGTAGCCGAGAACGCGTACGCTTTCCTGCACCCGGTCCCGCGTGTCCGGGGAGATGGACCGCTTGCCGCTGAGGACGTAGGACACCGTGCTGGCCGCCACGCCCGCATGGCGGGCCACATCGGCGATGGTCACCATCGGTGTCTCCTCACTGGGTCGAAGCGCTTCGACCGGTAGGTCAGAGAACAGCGTCGAGTGAGCGGCCCCGCCTGTCAAGGGCCCACACCCAGCGGGTGTGGCCGCGGCGGGGCGGGCCGGCCGCCCCGCCGCGGTTCGCAGGGGTCGAATTCCCCGATCCGCGGTGAATTGAGGGGTAATTCATCCGGTGCCGAAGAATGCTTTCCCTGGTGCGGCTGTGGGGTTCACCAGGATCCACAGCCGCACGTGGGGGAGGAGTCAGGAAGAGGTGACCGAATAGCTGTTGCTGGTGAAGTTCATCCCGCCGTTCGAGGAGGTGATCTCGAAGC
The DNA here is from genome assembly GCF_050943845.1 of Kribbella sp. CA-294648. NCBI lineage: Bacteria > Bacillati > Actinomycetota > Actinomycetes > Propionibacteriales > Kribbellaceae > Kribbella > Kribbella sp. CA-294648. The sequence continues at coordinate 5,208,004 of NZ_CP191981.1, read as the reverse complement.
CGAACTGGACCTCGTTCATGGTGGCGTCACCGATCCAGCCGCGGGACCGGATCCAGTTCATCACGGCCTTGATGTCGACCGTGCCGGAGTTGGTGTTCGAGGTCCGGAGGAACGAGAACACCTGGTTGGAGCCGTTGCTGCCCTTGTAGACGTTCCAGCTGTGCCCGCCGACGGTAGCGCTGGCCTGCCAGGAGCCGATCGGTCCGACCGCGCCCTGCTTGTTCATCCACAGCATGATCTCGTAGGCGTGGCCGTCGGCCCAGATGTCGTAGGCGGTGGCGTACGAGCCACTGCCGGGCCGGTTGACGTTGAAGCTGCTCCTCAGCGTCCCGAGGGCACTGATCCGCTTGCCGATGTACTTGGCCGAGTGCGGGTAGGACTTCACGCCACCGGTGTTCGGGTGGTTGGCCCAGACTCCCCAGTTGCTGTAGGAGTTGGCCCAGACGGTCTGCGGGCCGGCTCCGCCGCCCCAGATGTTGTTCCGGACGGTGTAGCCACCGTTGGACCAGGTTCCCCACTTGTCCGACGACGACCAGGTGGCGGCGTTCGCCGGTAGCACCAGCGCGACGCTGCTCACCAGCGCGGTCATCACGGCGGTGACCAGTTTCCAGGATCTCGACATGCTTCTTTCTCCCTTTGAGGCGGTACCACGGGGCGGCGGCGGGCGGTTGCCCGCCGGTGGCAGGGGAAATCTGCGGAGCTTTTGTCGAAGCGCTTCGAAAACTCTTGGGAGAACTATTACAGGCGCTTTAATATTGAGTCAACGGTTGACTGTCCGTTACCGGACGCTTTCCCGCAGGACCACCCAGCCGCCCGGCGCGACGCTGACCTTGTCAGCGGTCTCGCCGCGGACCAGGTCCAGCCCGCCGTACGGAAGGCTCACCTCGTCGGTCGTGTGGTTCAGGACGAACCGGTACTGCGAATCGCCCGCCGTCCGGGTGATCACCTCGACACCGCGCGGCAGTCCGGAGGGTTCGACCCCCGCGGCCCGGACGACCTGTTCGACCAGCGACTCGTACGCCGGGTCGCGGAGCCAGGTGGACAGGTACCAGGCGTTCCGGTAGCGGGTGATCGCCGGTAGCCCGTCGAGAGTCCCACCCTGGTACCGCGCGACGGCCTCGGCCCCATCGAGCCGGACCCGTTCGCTCCATCCCTCGCCGACCGCGCCGTTGTTCAACTCGATCGTTCCGCCCACCGGGAGAAACTCCTCCACCCGGATCCCGAGCAGCTCGCGGAACGCGCCCGGATAGCCGCCCAGCCGGATCTGCGCGTTCGCATCGGCGATCCCGCTCAGCGAGGTGACGAGCAACTGGCCGCCACCCTCGGCGTACCGGTTGACGGCCTCGGCCGCCTCGTCGCTGACCAGGTACAGGGACGGGACGATCACGACCTTGTACGCCGACAGGTCGGAGGTCGGATGCGCGAAGTCGGTGCCGACGCCGAGGTTCCACAGCTGCCGGTGGGCGGCCCGAACCGCTGCCAGGTAGTCGATCTCGGACGACGGCAGGCCGGGTCCGTCGGTGGCCCACCAGGACTCGGCGTCCCACAGGATCGCCACCTCGGCGTCGACCTTGGCCGCATCCGCCTCGGCCAGCTTCGGCAGCAGCTCGCCGAACTCGACGATCTCCTCGAACGCCCTGCTGTCCGCACCGGCGTGCGGAACCATTCCGCTGTGGAAGCGCTCGGCGCCACCGCGGGAGGCCCGCCACTGGAAGAACAGCGCGCCACTGGATCCGCGGGCCACGTGAGAAAGGCTGTTGCGGGTCATCCGCCCAGGTTCCTTGGCCTGGACCCGCCCGTGGTCGTGGAGCCCACTCGCCGCCTGCTCCATCAGCAGCCACCGGCCCTTGCCCCAGGCTCGTGCCAGGTCCGCACCGAAGGCAGTCTGCTGTTCTGCCTCGATCCCGGCGCTGTCCGGATAGTGGTCGATGGCAACCAAGTCGACCTCATCCGACCAGCGCCAGTGATCGACCGGAACCCAGCCCCCGAAGACGAAGTTCGTCGTGATCGGGATGCCCGGGCTCAGCTCCCGCAGTACGTCGCGTTGCTCCCGGAACGCGTCGAGCAGCTCGTCCGAGAGGAAGCGCCGGAAGTCCAGCGTTTGCGAGGGATTCGGCAGGTACTGCGTCCGGCGCGGCGGGAACACCTGCTCCCACGCGGAGTACCCCTGACTCCAGAAGGCGGTCAGCCAGGCCGTGTTCAGTGCGGCCAGATCGCCGTACTTGCGCTGCAGCCAGGTCCGGAAGGAACCAGCGACATGGTCGCAGTAGCAGGTCGACCCGTACTCGTTGTGCACATGCCACATCGCCAGCGCCGGGTGGTCGCCGTAGCGCTCACCCAGCGTCCTCGCGATCCCGAGAGCCGCCTCCCGGTACGCTGGTGCGCACACGCAGTACGTGTCCCGACTCCCATGCAGCAGCCGTACGCCGTCCGCCGTGACGGGCAGTGCGTCGGGGTGAGCCAGACTGAACCACGGTGGTGGCGAAGCCGTCGGCGTCGCCAGGTTGACCCGGATCCCGTTGCCGTGCAGGAGATCCAGTACCTGGTCGAGCCAATCGAACTCGTACCGACCGGGCTCGGGCTCGAGGCTCGACCAGGAGAACACTCCGACCGTCGCCAGGTTGACCCCGGCGCGCCGCATCAAGGCCATGTCCTCGGCCCAGACCTCGGGTGACCACTGCTCCGGGTTGTAGTCGCCGCCGTAGTACAGCTCAGGCATCGGGCACCACCGAGACCGTGTACTGACCGCAAGTGCCTTCCACCACACGTGATTCGGCCTGGCCGCCGGAGTAGGTCAGCTCGATGACGGCGGCCGTCTCCCCGTTCGGCCCGGGGAGACGGACGCGGGCCGTTGCACCCTCGGCCGGCGCGTACCAGCGCAGGTCGACACCGTCGGTCCAGTCGTACTCCGGCCGGTCGTTCACCGCGCCGAACGGGATGACCGCGCCCTGCCGGGCCAGCAAGGGCAGCCCGTCGAAACCGTAGCTGCGGGTGATCCAGCGACTGCCGGCGACCTGCTCGCCGGTGAGCACGTGCGTCCAGGTCCCTTCGGGCAGGTAGTACCGGACCTCGCCGTCCTTGCTCATCACCGGCGCGACCAGCAGGTCCGGGCCGAGCATGTACTGACGGTCCAGGTACGCGACGCCCGGATCGTTCGGGAACTCCAGGATCATCGGCCGCATCATCGGCGTACCGTCGGTGTGCGCTTCCTCGGCCACGACAGCCAGGTAGGGCATCAACGACATCTTGAGCTGGGTGAAGCTGCGCAGTACGTCGACAGCCTCCTCGTCGAAGGCCCACGGCACCCGGTAGGAGCCCGATCCGTGCAGCCTGGAGTGCGACGACAGCAGGCCGAACGGGACCCAGCGCTTGAAGACCGCGGCGTCAGGAGTTCCCTCGAAGCCGCCGATGTCGTGGCTCCAGTAACCGAAGCCGGACGACGCCAGCGACAGCCCGCCCCGCAGCGACTCGGCCATCGCCTCGAAGGTCGACTCGCAGTCGCCACCCCAGTGCACGGGGAACTGCTGGCCGCCGACCGTCGCGGACCGCGCGAACAGTACTGCGTCGCCGTCGCCGCGGTTCTCCCGCAGCAGGTCGAAGACGGCCTTGTTGTAGAGGTGCGGGTAGTAGTTGTGCATGCGTTGCGGGTCGGACCCGTCGAACCAGACCACGTCCTCGGTCGGGATCCGCTCGCCGAAGTCGGTCTTGAAGCAGTCCACGCCCAGGTCGAGCAGCGCCTGCAGCTTGGCCCGGAACCAGGCCGTCGCGTCGGGGTTGGTGAAGTCGACGATCGCCATCCCGGCCTGCCACAGGTCCCATTGCCAGACCGAGCCGTCGGTCCGCTTCAGCAGGTAGCCGAGTTCGCGGCCCTCCTCGAACAGCGCGGACCGCTGGGCGATGTAGGGGTTGATCCACAGACTGATCCGCAGGCCGCGCTCCTTCAGCCGGCTCAGCATCCCGGCCGGGTCCGGGAACGCCTCCGGGTCCCAGAGGAAGTCGCACCAGTGGAACTGCCGCATCCAGAAGCAGTCGAAGTGGAAGACGCTGAGCGGCAGGTTGCGGCTGGCCATCCCGTCGACGAAGCCGGTCACGGTCGGTTCGTTGTAGTCGGTGGTGAACGACGTGGACAGCCACAGCCCCATCGACCAGGCCGGCACCCGGGCGGGCCGGCCGGTGAGGGCGGTGTACCGGCGCAGCACGTCCTTCGGCGTCGGGCCGCTGATGACGTAGTACGAGAGCTCCTGTCCCTCCACGCTGAACTGGTTGCGGGAGACAACTTCGGAGCCGACCTCGAACGAGACCTTCGACGGGGTGTCCACCAGTACGCCGTAGCCGGCGCTGGTCAGGTAGAACGGGACGTTCTTGTAGGCCTGCTCGCTGGAGGTGCCGCCGTCGGCGTTCCAGATGTCGACCACCTGGCCGTTCTTCACCAGCGGACCGAACCGCTCACCGAGACCGTAGACGGTCTCACCGACGCCGAGGGCGAGCTGTTCGTGCACGTACTGCCGGCCGTCGGTGTCGGTGATCAGGCCGATACTGCGGGCGGAGGAGTCGGTCAGCACCCGCCCGTCCCGCTCGAAGCGCAGATCCCACGGCCCGTCGAGCTTGACCACCGCGGTGAGGTCGCCACTGGTCAGCCGGGCCGTCTCGTCGTCGATCTCGACCTTCACCGGATGGTCGTCCTCGCCGGTCAGCGCGAACGCCGGCCGCGGTGGCACCCCACCGCTGTGGTGCTGGATCCGGACGCCGATCACGCCCGCCGCCGGTGAGGTCAACGTGACCGTGAACAGCGGTTGGTTGAGGGTGTCGCCGCGACCGACGATCAGCTTGGCCGGCGCGAACACGACCAGCGAGCGCTCGGTGCTCTCGACGCTCTCGACCGCGGCCGGGCGCAACCGGGTCAGGCCCGGACGCAACTGCCAGTAGCCGTCTGTGAACTTCATCGACTGCCTCTCTACTTGACCGCGCCGACGGTGACGCCGCGAGTCAAGGTGCGCTGGAAGATCAGGAAGAACACGACCGTCGGGAGCAGGCTGATCAGCGCCCCGGCGTTCGTGGTGGTGGCGTCCATCAGCCGGTCGCCCTGCAACGAGGCGAGGGCGAGCGGCACGGTCTGGGTGCTGTTGTCGATCAGCATCACCAGCGGGATGAAGAACTCGTTCCAGGTCCAGATGAAGAAGAAGATCAGCAGCACCGACAGGGTCGGCCGGACCGTCGGTACGACCACCCGCCACAGCGTCGTCCAGCGGCTCGCGCCGTCCAGCGCCGCCGCCTCGAGCAGCGCCTTCGGGAAGGTGCCGAGCACGGAGGCGAGCAGGTACGTCCCGAACGCGCTCTGGATGACGGTGAAGATGATGATCACGCTGAGCCTGCTGTTGTAGAGGCCGAGCTCCTTCGCCATCGAGTACAGCGGGTAGACCAGGGCTTCCTGCGGGATCATGTTGGCCATCAGGAACAGCGCGACGAGCCACATCCGGCCGCGGACCCGGCCGATGCCGAGCGCGTACGCGTTCAGCAGCGACAGGACGACGCCGAGCACCGCGACGGACCCGGAGATGATGATCGAGTTGAGCAGCTTGCCCTCGAAGCGGACCTGCTGCCAGTAGGTCTTCAGCCCGTCCAGCTGGAACGACTCGGGCCACGCCAGCGGCCCGTTGCTCGAGTAGTCGGTGGGGGACTTGAACGCGTTCATCAGCATGATCGCGAACGGCACCAGGACCAGCAGCGCGGTCACGCCGACGAGTAGCAGGACGATCCAGCGCGCCGCGCCTTGCTTGTAGCGGTCTGGATCCCTGCGGGTCACCCGGCTCCGCGTGAGGGTCAGTGTGGTCATGATTCCGACCTGCCTTGCACCTTGAGGAAGCCGATGCTGACGACAACGATGACGAGCGTCAGCGCGGTCGCCACGGCCGCGCCGTACCCGACCTGGAGCTTGTTGAAGAACGCGTTGTAGGCGAAGTACGACGGCACGGTGGTGGCGTTGTTCGGGCCGCCGCGGGTGAGGGCCCAGATCGGCCCGAACACCTTCAGCGCGGCGATCGTGCAGGTCAGCGTGACCACGAACGTCTCCGGCCGGATCTGCGGCAGGGTGATCGCCTGGAACCGGCGGAACCAGCCGGCGCCGTCGATCTCCGCGGCCTCGTACAGGTCGGGATCGACCCGCTGCAGGGCGGCCATGAAGATGACGACCGGGTAGCCGATCTGGACCCAGATCATCACCAGCATCACCATCGGCAGCGCGGTCGACGGATCACCGAGCCAGTCGTGCTCGCCGAACCCGATCGCCGTGCCGATCGCGTTGACCGCGCCGTCCGGCCGCAACAGCCAGCCCCACAGGATGCCGGCCACGACGACCGGCAGCACCTGCGGCAGGTAGAAGGTGGCCCGCAGGAAGGAGGCGGTCTTCGGCCCGAACCGGCGGCCGATGACGTCGAACAACGTTGCCGACAGCACCAGCCCGATCAGGGTCGGCACCACCACCATCGCGATCACCATCGCCGCCGTGTTGCGGAACGACGTCCAGAAGACGTCGTCCTGCAGCAGCCGGGTGTAGTTGTCCAGGCCGATCCAGCGCGGTTCCCCGATGCCCGACCACTTGGTCAGCGACAGGTAGAGGTTGGTGCCGAACGGGATCGCGATGACGGCGGTGAAGGCGACGGCTCCGGGCAGCAGGTACCACCAGTAGCCTGCCTTGCCCCGGGTCATCCGTTCTTGATTTCTTGGACACCCTGGTCGTAGGCCTTGCCGAGGTCGGCGAGCACCTGGTCAGGGCTCTTCGAGCCGTTGATCAGCGACTGACCGCCGGCCACCAGGACGTCGTAGTACCCGGGCACCGGCCAGTCGGGGTAGAAGGCCAGGCCGTCGTCCTTGGTGATCGCGTCGAAGTTGGCGATCAGTTCCTTGTTCTTCGGGTCCGTCACCTTGGTCAGATCGGCCTTGACCGGGACGCCGCCGTTGTTGGCCATGATGGTCTGGATCTCGGGCCGCATGGTGATGTCGATGAAGTCGTAGGCGAGCTTCTTGTTCTTCGACTGCTCCGGAACGACCCACAGGTTGCCGGACGAGCCCGCATTCAGCTTGTTGCCGGGGAACAGGAAGGTGCCCCACTCGAACTTCTTGATCTCGGTGGCGAACCGGCCGTACCACCACGAGCCGCTGACGATCATCGGCGTCTTGCCGGCGATGAACGCGGTGCCCATGTCCTCGGCCTTCAGGCTGGCCGACTGCTTGGAGATGTAGCCCTTGTCGACCCACTGGCGGAAGGTGTCCGCGCCGTACTTGAGCGGGTCCGCCTTGAAGTCGACGGCGCCCTTGTAGAGCTGGTAGTTGTCGACGAAGGTCCGGTCGGCCTTCGACAGCGCGAGCTGGTAGTAGAGCTGACCGGCCGGGTACTCCGCGCCGGCCATGCCCAGCGGGGTGACCTTCTTGGCCACGAAGGTGTCCATCGCGGCGGTCATCTCGTCCAGCGTCTTCGGCACGGCCACGCCGTACTGCTTGAAGAGGGCCTTGTTGTAGTAGACCGTCACGTACTCGCCGTAGTTCGGGATCCCGAACCACTTACCGGAGCCCATCACGCCCTTCTCGTCGTACCGGGCGGTGGTCTGCAGGCTCGGGCTGAGGGCCTTGTCCCAGCCGCGGCTTGCGGCCTCGTCGCTCAGGTCGGTGAGCAGGCCCTTGGAGCTGAGCAGGCCGGCGGTGGCGTTGCCCTTGTTGTACTCCATCAGGTCCGGCGCCTGGTCGGAGGCGAGGATCATCGACGCGTTCTGCTGGATCTGCTCGAACGCCTTGCGCTCGAACTGCACGGTGACGCCGGGGTGCTCGGTCTTGAACACCTCGATGGCCTTGTCCCAGGCCTTGCCCATCGCCCCGTTGGCGCTTTCGTAGTGCCACAGCTTCAGCGTGCCGGTCCCGGTGTCGCCACCGGCCTCAGTATCGCTGCCCTCGCCGCCGCTGCAGCCGGCCAGCACGAGGGCGAGCGATGCGATCGCCGCCCCCGCTGAGATCATGGTGCGGGGAATCCGCATGGGTGTGCTCCTTCGAACGGGTGGATGTCCAGTGGGTTCTCGTCCGCCGCCGCGCTGCAACGCGGCGGCGGACCCTGTTTTCGGGCGGGTTTACTTCGTGCGGGCTCTGGCGCTGGTGCCGCGGACTTCCAGCAGGCAGGGCAACAACTCCTGGTACGTCGTACTGACGCTCTCGCCGAGCCGGCCGAGCAGGACCCGGGTGGCGGCGGCACCGAGGGCGGCACCCGGCGAGGTCATCGCGGTGAGCGGGGGACTGGCCAGGTCGGCGACGATCTCCGACGTCACCATCGACACCACCGAGACGTCCCGGGGGACGTCGCGACCGGTCTCGCGCAGCTCGGTGAGGATGCCCAGCGCCGCGTTCTCGTTCATCACCAGGACGCCGGTCAGCTCCGGGCACAGCTCCTGCGCCTGCCGGATCGCCAGCCGGCCTCCGCTGGCCGTGTCCTCGCTGGGCACCATTACGCCGGTGATCCCGTGCCGCTCGAGTGCGCTGGCGAAGGCCTCGGCGGTGCGTTGCGCCGGGCCGTAACCGCTGGCCAGGCTGGCTTCGGAGTGGTTGACGTAGGCGATCGCCCGGTGGCCGAGCCCGACCAGATGGGCGACCGCGCCGTCGACCGTCTGCTCGAAGTCGATGTCCACACAGGCCAGTCCGGTGGTGTCCTCGGTCCGGCCGATCAGGACGAACGGCGACTCCAGCCGGCGGAGCAGCTCGACCCGGCGATCGGTCAGTTTGACCTCCATCACCAGGAAGCCGTCCAGGAGGCGCTGGGTCGCGAGGGTCTGTAGTTCGTCGGCGTCGCCGGTGCCGACCGGGCACAGCATCAGGTGGTAGCCGGCTTCTCTGGCGGCTTCGGTCGCGCCGGTGACGAAAGCGGTCTCGGTGGCGCCCAGTCCGCGGCCGCTGAGCGGGAGCAGCAGGCCGACGATGTTGCTCCGCCGGCTGGCCAGCCCGCGCGCCATCGCGTTCGGCTGGTAGTCGAGCTCGGCCATCGCCGCGAGCACCCGGTCCCGGGTCGCCTCGGAGATGGGCCGGGCCCCGGTGAGCACGTACGAGACGGTGCTGACCGACACCCCGGCGCGCCGGGCGACGTCCGTCATGGTCGCCACGCCCACCTCCTGTCGAAACGCTTCGACGAAGCGTTTCGACAAAAGCTAGGGCACCGGACGAAGACCGTCAAGAGTCGAAATTCCCGGACCGCCACGCACACACCACCCACCTCCTCCGTCACCATTTCGGCGGTCAACCCCCGGGCTTGTGGGTTGCCACCCGGTAACCAGGGGTGGCAACCCACCATTTCGGCGGTGGACCGCCGAAATGGCTGGGACTTGGGGCGCTCGGGCGCGGGGTGCGGGTCAGCGGTGGGGGAGGAGGAGGTGGTGGTTGATGAGGTCGGCTACGGCGGCGTCGGTGCAGTTGGCGACCACCAGGTCGGCGATGCGGAGGAGGTCGGGGTGGGCGTCGGCGACCGCGGCGCCGAGGCCGGCGGTCTGGATCAGTTCTAGGTCGTTCGGGTTGTCGCCGATCGAGGCGACCTGGTCGAGGTGGACGCCTTCGAGGCCGGCGAGAGTCCGCAGCGCGCTGCCCTTGTCGGCGTTCGCCGGCAGGACCTCGAGATAGGTCTTCTCCGACCTGACCAGCCGGACGTCACCGGTGACGGCGGTGATCAGGTCGGCGACTTCCACGAGATCACCGGGGGAGTCGGCGATCAGCATCAGCTTGGTCGGTGAGCCGGCTGGGCTCGACGTCTTCAACTCGATCTGGTCGCGGCCGGCGTACTCGGTCAGGGCCGGTGCCGGCTTGACGACGTACGCGTCGAGGTCCTGGAAGGCGACGGCACCCACGGTCGCCGGGAGCAGCGGCAAACTGCGGTCGCGGATCACCGGCCAGGCGTCGCCCAGGGTCAGGTCGAGCAGTCGGTTGCCGGTGGCAAGGTTCGTGATGCGCGCGCCGTTGTAGAGGATGAGCGGAGTGTCGAGGCCGAGTTGCGCGTGGTACCGCGCGGCGGAGTGCTCGTTCCGCCCGGTGGCGATGACCACCGTTCCGCCGGCCGCCCGGTAGCGTTCGATCGCCTCGACATTGCGCACCGGGATCTCGAGATCGCGATCCACCAAGGTGCCGTCGAGATCGGTGACCAGCCACGAATACGTCAGTCGCGTGCTCACCCGTCCGCCTGACCGGCTCGATAGGTGGTGACGAACTGCCGGAGCACCGTGGGATCGAGATCGGCAGTGTGCGCGGCGTACCGGGGCTGGTCCCACCCGGTGCCGCCGAACCCGACATACTCTCCACCGGCCCGCGTGACGATGAGTTGCGCCGCGCAGATGTCCCAGGCGCTCACCGAGGTGCCCATGGCCGCATCGGCCCAGCCCGCGGCGACATGGCAAAGACTGAGAGCGGCACTGCCGGTACGGCGGACTGTTCCGTACCCGGCGACGAGTTCGCCGTACAACCCGAGCCCTTCGGTGCCGTCCTCGGCAACCGCCCGGGCGTTGGGATAGCTGGTGATGAGCAATGCCCGGGCCTCGGCGGAGACACCGCGGGAGTTCAGCGGCTCACCGTTGAGCCAGGCGCCGGTGAGGTCGGCAGTGAAGAGGTGTCCGGCGATCGGGTCGAGGATCGCGCCGGCCACGATCTCGTCGTCGACGACCACCCCGATCGAGATACAGAAGAAGGCCAGGCCGTGCGCGAAGTTCGCCGTACCGTCGATCGGGTCGACGTACCAGGTGACCCCGCCGCTGCCGGTCCGGACACCGTCCTCCTCGCCGACGACACTGCTGCCGGGGACCTCGCCGGTGAGGAACTCCGCGATCGTCTTCTCCGCCTGCCGGTCGTACTCCGTCACCGGGTCGTGCTGGTCGCGTTTGTAGTCGATGTCCATCAAGCCGCGGAAGGCTCGGGCGAGGCCGGGCGCGACGAGCTGGACGGCCTCGGTGGCGACCGACCGGAGCCGTTGGGAGGCTGCGCGATCCGGTCCGGGACGTGCGGCAGTGCCTGGTGTGGCGGTCATGAGTCTCCCTTGTGGGGTTCGGTCAGAGGGTGGCGAGCAGCAGGGACCGGAGTTCGCCGGCACCCGGCACGACCGCGTCGGGGACGGCGCGGACGACGTACGGGCGGTCGTAGGTCCCCGGCGCCTCCATCAGGATCACGCTGCCGGCGCCGGCGCGGCGGCCGCAGACGACGTCCCGGTCGAAGTTGTCGCCGACGTACCAGGTCTGTTCGACCGGTACGCCGAGAGCGCGGGTGGCGAGCAGGATCAGCTCCGGGTTCGGCTTCCGCAGGCCGACCTCGTCGCTGTAGACCTGCAGAGCGAGGTGCTTCACCAGCCCGGTGCGATCGAGGTAGTCGCGGTGGACGGCACCACTCAGTGCGTTGCTCACCACCGCGACCGGAATACCGGCATCCGCGGCGGTGTCGAGCAGTTCGGGGATGCCGTCACGATGGGCGCGGTCCTGGCGTACTTCGCCCAGTCGCTTGCACAGTGCGGTCGCGTGCGCGATCACCCAGGCCCGCGGTGCGGCCGGCCAGTCGGCGGCGACGAAGTCGGCCCAGTATTCGCGATGGGTCAGCTCGCGCGGAGCGGCCGGCCGAGACATCGCGTTCTTCCACGCCGAGTCCGCAGCCGCACCCGCCTCGAGGTCGCTGCGGATCTCGTCGACGCTCAGCTCGTAGGTCCGCAGCTGTTCGTGCAGCTCGGCGGCGAGCTCGCTCGACCAGTCCGCTCGTCTGGTGGTCGAGACCAGCACGCCACCGAAGTCGAGCAGCAGGGCCGCGGGTCGGGTCAGCTGATCCATTGAGCGGCCTCGTTCCGTACCGATTCCCGGTCCGTGCCCAGTTCGAGACGGTTGCCCTCGGCATCGAACAGGTGGATCGCCGTCCGCTTCACCGCACAGCGCAGTACGTCGCCGGTGGTGGCGGCCACCTCGTCGGTGGAGACCAGGTAGAGGTCGGTCGAGCCGACGGTGACCGAGACGGTCCAGGCGGCTCCGGTCGGGAGGACCGCGCGGACTCGCGCCTCGAACACCCACTCCTTCTCGCTGCCGAGGTGACCGGGCTCGACCACCCGGACAGCCTCGGGGCGAACGCCGATCGTGGTGACGGCGTCGAGCGCGCGGGTCTGGGTCAGCATCAGATACCGGCGGGCCAGGCCGCCCAGTGAGCCGTCGTCGGCGTCGCACGGCGCGAGGTTCATCGGCGGGCTGCCGACGAAGGCGGCGACGAAGGTGTTCGCGGGCCGGTGATAGACGTCCATCGGTGGGGCGAGCTGCTGGAGTACGCCGTCCTTCATCACCGCGACCTGGGTCGCCATCGTCATCGCCTCGAGCTGGTCGTGGGTGACGAAGACGATCGTGTGCCCGGTCTCCTCGTGCAGTTTCTTGAGCTCGGCCCGCATCTCCAGCCTGAGGGTGGCGTCGAGGTTCGACAACGGCTCGTCGAGCAGCAGCACCGACGGATTGACCGCGAGCATCCGGGCCAGCGAGACCCGCTGCTGCTGACCGCCGGACAGCTGGGAGGGGTAGCGTTCGGCGGCCTGGCTGATCTGCATCATCTCGAGCGCGGCGTCGACCCTGGTTCTGCGCTCGGCGGCCGGCACCTTCTGGACCCGGAGCCCGAACTCGACGTTGCGGCGGATGGTCAGGTGCGGCCAGAGCGCGTAGTTCTGGAACACCAGTCCCATCCCGCGCCGCTCGGTCGGTACGAAGGTGCCCTGGGCAACCGAATCCAGGACCCGGTCGCCGACCGTGATGGAGCCCTCGGTCGGGTGCTCCAGCCCGGCGATCATCCGCAGTGTGGTGGTCTTGCCGCAGCCCGACGGGCCGAGCAGGCAGGTGAAGGAGCCGTCCGGAATGGTGAGGTCGAGGTTGTCGACGGCCAGCGGCCCGACGCCGTACGACTTGCTCACTGCTTGCAGGGTGATGGTGGGCACGGGCTAGCCTCCGAGTCCGGACGCGAGACTCGTCCGCGTCAGTCGTTGGGTGAGATAGGTGGCCAGGAAGGCGACCAGCGCGATCACCAGCACGACCGCGTTGGCCATCTGGTCGTAGGCGAAGTCGATCAGGTTGATGGACAGCGTGGTGAGCAGCTGGGTCCCGGTGGTGGTCAGCATGATCACGATGCTCAGCTCCTTGATGCCGGAGATGAACGGCAGCACGATGCCGGTGACGAGCGAGCCGCGCTGGATCGGGACGACCACGGTCCGGACCCGGGTGAGCCAGCCGGCGCCGGTGATCTGCGCGGCCTCCTCGGGTTCCCGGCCGAGCTGGGTCATCGCGCTGATCCCGGACCTGGACGCGTAGGGCAGATGGGTCACGGCCATCACGATCACCAGGAGCGTGACCGATCCGTACAGGGCCGGGATCGGACCCCGTTGGACGGCGAACAGCGACAGGTAGGCGGCAGCGAACGCGATGCCCGGCACCAGGTAGGGGAGGAAGCTCACCTGCCGCAGCATGGACGCGATCCGCGAGCCGTCGGAGCGGACCACGACGTACCCGATCAGCAGCCCGACCAGGCCGCAGATCAGCGAGGCCAGGCCGACGATGCGCAAGCTGTTCCAGGCCGCGTCGAGTAGTTCCGTGCCGCGCAGCAGACCGTGCGGGAAGCCGGGCGCGTCCGGCAGATCCTCGGCCAGCCAGTACTTCAGCGTGAAGTTGTCGGCCTTGAAGACGCCGGGCGTCACCGTCACCGTGGACAGTGCCAGGGTGAGGACCGGAACCACGACGCTGAAGAAGAAGATGCTCAGGGCAACAGTGAAGGCCGCCCAGCGCCAGCGTCCCAGCTCGATGAGCCGGTCCATCGCACCCTTGCCGCCGACGGTGACGAAGCGGCGCTGTTCGCGGAGCAGCCGCGCGTCGGCCACGACGACGGCAACACCGATCACGACGATGACGGTCGCGATGACCGCGGTGATGCCCGGCTCGTGGTTGCGCACCGAGGCGAACAGCGAGGTCGAGAGCAGGGTGAAGTCGACCGGCAGGCCGAGGATGTACGGCGTACCGAAGGTGCCGAGGATGCGCCCGAACACCAGCAGGGTGGACGACGACAGTGAGGGCAACATCAAGGGGAGGGTGATGCGGCCGAGCACGGTTCGGCGGCCGGCGCCGAGGATGCGCGCCGAGTCCTCCAGTTGCGAGTCGAGCCGCCGCAACGCGTTGCCGAACAGGAGGAGGACGAACGGGAAGTAGTGCAGGCCCAGACAGATGATGATCGGTACGGCACCGTACGCCAGCCAGTCCGGCGTACTGATCCCGCGGGCTTCCAGGATGCCGACCTGGCCGCCGGAGCGCTCGTTCTTGAACAAGGCGAGCCACGCCAGCGCGAAGGTCCAGGACGGCAGCATGTAAGGGACGACCAGGGCGGTCGCCAGCCACTTGCGGCCGGCGATGTTCGTCCGGGTGAGGAGGAAGGCGCTGATTCCACCCAGCAGCAGCGCCAGCACGGTCACGCCGACCGCGACGATCAGCGTGTTCACCAGGGGATGCCAGAACACGATCGAGCTGACCTGCGACCGGAACACCCGCCACAGGTAGTAGCCGCTGAGCTCGCCCGCGCTCTGACCCGTTTTGGGTTCGTCGCCGAACTGGACCCGGAACGCATCGGACAGTACTGCGACCAGCGGGGCGATCACCAGGTAGAGCAGGATGAGCGTGAGCACGATGCCGATCAGCAAGGTCGGCTCGTGCAGCGCGACGCTCAGGCGGTAGCGCCAGCGCCGGTTGCGGCGGGGAGCGGGTTCAGGTGGTGGAGCGGTCGGGGGCCGGGTTTCGGTGATGGCCATGCGCGAAGTCCTCCGGGATCAGGCAGCAGCGGGCTGGGCGGTTCAGCGGTGGTTGAGACGCCAGTGGTCCTGCATCGACTGCGCTTCGCGGAAGTCCGAGAGCAGCTTGCTGGAGTCGAACTTCATCAACTGCTTGCTCCAGTCGGTCAGCCCGGGCGGGTTGTTGCTGCTCGGCGGAACCGCGGTGTTGCCGGAGATCCCGCCCGAACCCATCTCGGGGGTGATGCCCTCGGCCGTGAGGACGAAGTGCATGAGGAGCTTCGCCGCGTTGGGGTGCTTGCTGCCGGTCGCGATCGCGCCGAACTTCGGGTACTGGTAACCGACGTACGGCTTCAGGGTGTCGCAGACCTTCATCTTGTAGCCCTTGCCGGCCACGTCGCGGAACTTCGCGATCGACACCAGACCGATCCGGGGCTCGGTCTGGTTGGGCGCGGCGACCGCTGCCGAGACGTCGTCGTCGGCCGAGGTCAGGATCGGCTTGTTCTTCGCGAGCTGCTTGACCCACTCCCGGGCCGCCGAGGACTCCGTCGTGGTCAGGTCCTGCCCACTGTTCGCCTGGTATGCCGCCCGCAGGTCCGCGTCGTAGGTCGAACCCATCTGGTTGAACCACTCGACGATGTTGGGTTTGCCGAGCGGGTCCTGCAGGGTGACCTTGCCCTTCCACTCCGCCGAGGTCAGGTCCCACAGGTTGTCGACCGGGCAGCCCTTCGGGAACACGGTCGGGTTGTAGATCCAGACGTTCGCCTTGGACAGCACCAGCAGCGGATTGCGGTTCTCCGCGGGGATCTGGTCGGCCAGGTCGGCCGGGATCCACGTGTACACGGTCTTCTGCGGCAGCAGCTGGCCGACCAGCGTCGGGCCGTTCTCGTACAGGGTGAGGTCGATCGTCACGTTCTTGGCCTGCGCCTCCCGCGTCATCTTCTCCAGCGTGTCGCTGACGTCCGACTTCACCCCGGTGGTCTTGATCCCGTACTTCGCCTGGAAGGCCTCGGCCACCTTCTTGATGTCACCCGTGCTGTCGTAGACGGTGACGGTGCCTTCGGCCTTCGCCGCCGCGGTCAGGGCGGCCAGGTTGAAGTCCTTGTCGATCACGGGCTCGCCGGCCGCGTTCTCGGTACTGGTGCCGCCCGGTCCGTTCGCGCCGGTGGTGGACGTCGACGGAGCGCAACCGACGGCTGCCAGGGTGGCGAGAACCCCGGTCGCGAGCAGGCAGTGGGTACGGCTGGTCATGAGCTACCTCCTGGATCTGACCGGGCGGAAGGCCACGGCGTGCTGAAAGGCTCACGCGATTATGTCAATATGTCAAGACATAAGGATCAACCATTGTAAGTAAGGACATAGTGGTATACGTTCCAGCACCATTCAGCTGTACCGCCCGACTCTGGAGGTAACGGTGCTCATCCCCCGACGCTCTCTCCGACTACCGGTGGCGCTCGGCGCCGGTCTGGCCCTGCTCGCCACCCCGGCGATCGGACTCCCGGCCGGTGCCACGACGACGATCGCCTCGATCGAAGCCGTCACCGAGACACCGGCGCAGTTCGACGACGACGCCGGTGGCAACGCCGACGCCGACGACCCGGCGATCTGGCGGAACAACGCCAACCCGGCCAAGAGCCTGGTCATCACGACCGCCAAGGAAGGTGGCCTGAAGGTCTACAGCCTGTCCGGCGCCCAGGTCCAGGCGCTGCCGGTGCCTGACGCGCCCGCGCCCGGCTTGGAGACCGGCCGTTTCAACAACGTCGACGTGCTCACCGGTGTGCGGTTCGCCGATGGCAAGGCCGATGTCGCGGTGGTCTCCGACCGCGGCCGGGACCGGATCCGGACCTACCGGATCAACCCGAACAACCCGACCGCACCGTTGACCGACATCACGGCGACCACGGTACCCCGCCTCTTCTCGGCCACCGAGGAAGAGGTGGAGGACCAGAACACGGCGTACGGGCTGGCGGCCTACACCGATCGCGCGACCGGTAAGCACTACGCGATCGCCAGCCGGCGCAACAACAGCACGATCAAGCTCGTCGAGCTGAAGGTGGTCGGTGCCTCGATCAACTACACGGCAGTGCGCAGCTACACCCTGCCCACCAGCTTCACCCTGCCCAACGGCACCAAGTGGTCACCCTGCGACGAGCCCGGTACGACACCGCAGATCGAGGGCATGGTCGTCGACACCAGCACCGGCAAGCTGTACGCCGGGCAGGAGGATGTCGGCATCTGGAAGCTGAACGCCAACCTGATCGGCTCACCCACGCTGGTCGACAAGGTGCGCGAGTTCGGCATCCCCGGGACCTATGACGCCGAGGAGGACGAGTGCACGGCCGGCGCGGACCCGGGGTACGGCGGGAAGCACGTGTCCGCCGACGTCGAAGGGCTGACCATCTTCGACGACGGTGACGGGGAGGGCTACCTGCTCGCTTCGAGCCAGGGCGACAACACCTTCGTCGCCTACGACCGTGAGGGATCGAACCCGTACCTGACCAACTTCCGGATCGCGGCCGGCAGTTCGGTCGACGGCTCCGAGGAGTGCGACGGGGCGATGGTCTCGAGCGCGTCGTTCGGGAGCAACTATCCGGACGGGTTGCTGGTCGTGCAGGACGGCTTCAACGCGCCGGACGTGATCGGTGACGACGGCGAACCGCGGGCGAACACCAACTTCAAGTTCGTCAGCTGGGACGACGTGGCCGACGAAACAGGTCTCGACGACTGACCCCCTGACGTGGCGTGGTGTGTGCCCGAACCCACACGCCACGCCACCCCACCCCCCACTTTGTGCACCGGCGGAGCGCCTGGCTCCCCTCCGGGCGCTCAGGTCGTGCACAAAGTCGCTGGAAGAGAGGGAGAGGGCGTCGTGTCGGCCGTGGTTGTTGGGGTTGCTGTGGTGTTTGTGTTCGTTTGTGGGGCGAACGATGGGGGAGCCCTGCTGTCGTTGGGAATCCGGCATCGCGGCGCGTCCGGCGTACTGGTGCTGGTGGTGCTGGCTCTCGCCGTTGCGGTTGGTCCGGCAGTCTTCGGGTTGGGGGTTGCCGAGACGTTCACCAGCAAGCTCGTCGAGGGCCAGCTGAGTTTTCTGGTCGGAACCGTGGTGGCGATCGGTCTGGTGCTCGCGTTCACCTGGCGTGGGATACCGACCAGCATCACGTTGGCCCTGCTCGGCGCGATCGCCGGCGCCGCGGTCGGATTGGGCTCGTCACCTGACTGGGCCCGGCTCGGATTCGTACTCGCCCTCGGTGCGGCCGCTCCCTTCGTGGGCATGGCGCTGGCGTTCTTGTTCGGCCAGGTCGTACGGCGCATGCCGATCAACCGCGTGGCTCGGTGGACGAGCGCAACGCAGCTGCTCGCGTTTGCAGGTCAGAGTCTCGCCTACGCGGCCAACGATGGTCAGAAGATGTTTGCCGTGGTGGCGACCACCGCCGCTGTTGCGGGGCATCCGGTGGCGCTCGGTGGTGAGGTCCTGCTCGTGCTTGCGATCGCTGGGGTCTTCACGCTCGGGGCGGCCGTCAGTTTGCGGCGAGTCGGTCAGGGCGCGACGGCGACCTTGTTGCGGATGCGACCTGGCCATGTCATCTCTGCGGAAGTAGCTGCATCGGTCGCGGTGTTCGGTACCGCGGGTCTCGGCGTACCGGTCAGCATGACTCAGGCAACCACGGGTGGCCTGGTGGGTGCGGCGCTGAACGACGGGCCGCGCTCGATCCGCTGGCAGTACACCGCTCCGCTGGCGATCGCCTGGGCGGTGACGCTCCCGGCCGGCTTGGTCGGCGGCCTCTTGATCGGACTTGTTGTCAACGGAGTGACGCCATGAGGATTCGCAGACTGTACGACGATCTGACCGGCCGCACACATCATCGGGCTTTGGATGCGCTGCACAGCCAGCTCGGGATGGCGATCGACGGGGTGAGCCTGACCGCGCGGATGACCAGGGGAGAGCTGAGTCCCGCGGACGCGCGGGCGGAGATGGTCGACGTCGAGCACGCAGGCGACTCCCTGCGGGCCGTGCTGGTGGGGGAGTTGTCGACGGCGCTGACCACCCCGATCGATCGGGAGGATCTCTATCGGTTGTCGCGGTCGGTGGACGACGTACTGGACAACCTGCGCGATCTCGTGCGGGAGACCGACCTTTATCGCGCTGACCCGGAAGTTGAGGATCTGGAGATTCTCGCGGCGGTGGCCGAAGGGTTGGCGTTGCTGCAGACGGCGGTCGCGAGTCTTCCGCGCCGGCCGGCTGAGGTGACCGTGACGACCCTTGCCGTGCGCAAGTGTGCTGGGCGGGTGCGTCAGCTTTATCAGTCGGCGGTGGCGAGCCTGTTCGAGCAGGACGTGTCGACCGACCTGCTGAAGCGGCGGGAGTTGTTGCGCCGGCTCGATGTCGTCGGGCTGCGGCTCGGGGAGTGCGCCGATGCGTTGTCCGACGCGATGCTGAAACGCAGCCACTAAGACCGTCAGTCGAAACCGAAAGAGATGTCGATCGAGTAGAGCGATGCGCGGTACAGGTCGCGGCCGAACTCGATCGGCCGGGCGTTGGCGTCGTACGCGACCCGATGCACCTTGAGCAGCGTCGCTCCGCGCGGCTCGTTGAGCAGACCAGCCTCCGCGGCGGTCGCCTTCCGTGCGCTGACCGACTGCTCGGCCGACTTCACCTCGTGGCCGTTGGCGCGGAGCAGTTGGTAGAGCCCGCGATCGGCCAGCCCTTCGGCGGTCACGCCGAGGTCGGGGAGCACGTGGTTGCGCAGGATGGCGAGTGGTTCGTCATCGGCGAAGCGGAGACGCTCGAGGGCGAGCACTTCAGCTCCGACCGGGAGTCCCAAACCGGTGGCGACGTTCTCCGGGGCCTCGACGAGCTGGCAGGACAGTACTTCGGTGCGTGGGCGGCGACAGGCCCGGAGAAGATCCTCGAACAGGCTCGTCCGCTCGACCTTGCGGCGTACCCGGTTGTTGACCACCGACGTACCGACGCCCCGCTTGCGGCTCAGCAGGCCCTTCTCGACCAGGTACTGCAGGGCCTGGCGGACCGTGGGCCGGGACAGCCCGAGCTGCTCGGCGACCACGATCTCGTTGTCCAATTTGGTCCCCGAGGGGATCTCACCGGACTCGATCAGCTCCTGCAGCCGCTGCGCCACCTGGAAGTACAGCGGCACCGGACTCGACCTGTCGATCTCGACCAGCCCGTCCAGACTTCCCATCCGTTCCTCCACGCCGAGCACTCCTCACCGCCTCGATCCAGCGCAACCGTCCTCGCTTTGTCATTATGTCAGCATCTACAGACCAATCGTCGGCCTGCTCCCCGCGCCGCGTCGAATGACCGGCTGGTGACCGGGTACCGGGCGGTCTCTTCACCGGATGGAAAGGCACAGGCAGATCGATGGGTGGACCGACGCAGGACGCGGCAGAGCTCGCCGAGGCCGTCGCCCGGCTCCTTCGGGAGAACAAGCAGACGGTCGCGGTGGCCGAGTCGCTGACCAGTGGCAAGTTGGCCAGCAGGCTTGGCGCCGCACCTGAGGCCAGCAGCTGGTTCGCCGGGGGAGTCGTGGCGTACGCCGCGCACGTCAAGTTCGAAGTACTGGGGGTCGAGCCCGGGCCCGTGGTCACCGAGCAGTGTGCCCGGCAGATGGCTCGTGGGGTCATCCGCCTGATGCGCTCGGACTTCGGGCTCGCGGTGACCGGGGTGGGTGGTCCGGATCCCGATGAGGGCAAGCCGGCCGGGACGGTGTTCATCTCGGTGGCGACGGCTCGTGGGGAGGACGTCGCGGAGTACCACTTCGATGGTGATCCCGCCTCGGTGCTGGAGCAGTCCACCGCGGCCGCGCTCTCGATGCTGTTGGCAACGATCGAGCTGCGGCCATAGCTTTCGGCCGCGTGGGTACCTGAGGGCGGTGAAGACACCTCACCTGCTCCGTTTGGACGACACCGCGCGGCTGCTCGCGGAGGGTTACCGCTGGTTGCCGGGCCGCCTGCGCCGCAGTACGGGAGGTCTCGCGCGGGCACGGATCATGGGTCAGCCGGCGGTCGGGTTGCGGGGACCGGAGGCGGTGCGATTCTTCTACGACGAACGGCACGTCCGTCGTGGCGGGGCGCTGCCCGAGCCGGTGCGCGGGACGTTGTTCGGCAAGGGCGGCGTACATGGTCTGGACGGCGAGATGCATCGGGTCCGCAAGTCCCTGTTCGTGACCCTGCTGACCGACGAGAAGGCCGTTGCCGCGTTGGTCGAACAGGTCGCCGAAGCCTGGGACGAGGCCGTTCCGCACTGGACGGGCGACACGGTGCTCTTCGACGAGACGAGCCGGATTCTGACCCGCGGAGTCTGCCGGTGGGCAGGGGTTCCGGTGACTGACGACATGGTGGCTCCGCTGGCCTCGGACCTGGTTTCGCTGGTGGACGGGTTCGGCTCGCTCGGACGACGCCACTGGCAGGCTCGGCGGGCCCGGGGACGGTGTGAGGACTGGCTGGTCGGACTCGTCGAGCAGGTGCGCGCCGGGGAACACCTGCCCGCAGCGGGTTCGCCGATCGAGGTAGTGGCATCGCATCGGGACGCGGGCGGCGAATTGCTGTCGCCGCACGTCGCGGCCGTCGAGCTGCTGAACATCATCAGGCCGACGGTGGCCATCGCGTGGTTCACGGCCTACGCGGCTCACGCGCTGCACAGTTGGCCCGAGCATCGCGACCGGCTGGCGGGGGAGGACTCGCAGTACCTGGCGGCCTTTGTCCACGAAGTACGCCGGTACTACCCGTTCGCGCCGTTCGTCGGCGGCGTCGCGGTTACCGACCTGACCTGGCGCGGCGAAGCGATCCGCGCGGACTCACTGGTCCTCCTCGACCTGTACGGCCAGAACCACGACCCCGCACTGTGGGGCGATCCCGACACCTTCCGGCCGGAACGCTTCCTCGAGCATCCAGTGGAACGCGACGAACTGGTCCCGCAAGGCGGCGGCGATCCGAGCACAGGCCACCGGTGCCCCGGCGAGATGATCACCATCACCCTGCTCGAAGCCCTCTGCCACCGCCTGGCCCGCCTCGACTACGAAGTACCGGAGCAGGACCTCTCGATCTCCCTCCGCCGCTTCCCCGCCCGCCTCGCCAGCGGCTTCGTCTTCAACCCCACACGACTACAGCGCGAATCGTGGGGTACCGACGCTGCATGATCGCCCGTGGGCCGCGCCGGAAGACGGAACGCGGCGCCCTGCGCTTCGGGCTGCTGATCGTCGTCGCGGCACTCGTCGTCGCCATCGCCTTCGCCTCCAGGCAACGCCAGGCGGACGACTCCGGTGACATGTCGCTCGGACGCACGTCCGGTCCGGCGCAGGGGGTCAGTGATGCGGCGCAACGCAGCTTGGTCGACTACTGGGAGGGCGAGCTGCCGAAGGTCTATGACCGTCAATTCGTGCCGCCCGCGGGTGGCTTCCAGCCGAAGACGCCGGAGAGTCCGCCGTTCTCCTGCGGTGGCGAGCGGTTGACCTACCAGGACCTCCAAGGCAACGCGGTGTACTGCGGCGCCCCGGAGGACGACTACATCGCGTGGGATGCGGCCGGGCTGTTTCCGCGGCTGGTCGAGCGGTTCGGCAGCGTCGCGCCGGCGATCGTGCTCGCTCACGAGACCGGGCACGCGGTTCAGGCCCGGGCCGGTGTGGACGCGCCTTCCGTTGTGCGGGAACTGCAGGCCGACTGCTTCGCCGGATCGTGGACCCGATGGTCCGAGGGCTCCGCGACCGACGCGGTCAGCTTCACCGACGGCGCGTTGGACAGCGCGGTCGCCACGATCCTGACCCTGCGAGACCAGCCCGGTACGCCGGCCGGTGCTCAACAGGCCCATGGACTCGGGTTCGATCGGGTGAACGCCTTCCAGACCGGCTATGAGCAAGGTGCCGAGGCGTGTGCCGGCTTCCCGGAGCGTGGGGTGGTGACCACCGAGTTGCCGTTCCGCACGGTGGCTGAGAGCCAGACCGGTGGCAACTTGCCGTATCCCGAAGCTGTCGCAGTACTGACTGACAGCCTGAACGACTTCTGGACCTCCGCCCTTCCGCAACTCAAGCCGGGGACCACCTTCGACCCGCCTGCCGTGCGACCTGGTGAGGGCGACCGGTTGCAGGGCGTGCACGAGCAGATCGGTGACCTCGCGACCGGAGCGATTCTGAGCGAGGCGTGGGCGGAGGCGGCACAGACGGCAGCGGAGCTGCCGACGGCTGGTCGGCAAGCCGGGATGCAGCGGGACTGCTTCACCGGTGCCTGGCTCGCGTACCTCGCCGGGGACGACCTGGCGAGCTCCCAGTTGTCACCCGGCGATCTCGACGAGGCGCTCACCCAGATCGTGCTGAGCAGCTTCGCGGACGACGGGCACCGGATCGACCGCGGTGGCGCCTTCGAGCGGAC
Source organism: Kribbella sp. CA-294648 (assembly GCF_050943845.1). Classification (NCBI taxonomy): domain Bacteria; kingdom Bacillati; phylum Actinomycetota; class Actinomycetes; order Propionibacteriales; family Kribbellaceae; genus Kribbella; species Kribbella sp. CA-294648. The sequence goes on along the minus strand of NZ_CP191981.1, from coordinate 5,184,843 downwards.
CCGGGCGCTGCGCACCGGCCTCTTCGGCAACCTGCCAAGCTGCCGATGACTCAGCTCGGCCAGGGTCAGACGGCCAGGGGCATGGGCCTGGGTCACGTGGCCTGGGTCAGGAGTCGGCCTCGGCCGGCTCGGGTTCGGAGTCTTCGCGGTCCTGGTCGGTCGCTTTGTGGTTGCCGCGGGTTTCGGACTGGGGCTTGGTCGGGAGAGGACAGGCCGGGCCCTTGCGGACCGGGCCGCCGCCGAGTCGCCGGCTGCGCCACTGTCTCTCGTTGTAGTCGTAGTAGGTGTCGACGCCACCGAAGGTCATCTGCCGACCTCGCCTTTCACCGCGAGCTGCCCTTCGCCTGCTGCAAGACGAAGGCACGCCACCGGTACCCCGGGCTGAAACACCCTCTGTGACCGGCAGCAGTGATTGCGGGCATTTTGTTGTTGATTGCGGCAACGCAAATGGGTACCGGTTCGGCATGAACCCAAATGACCAGTTGGAGCCGGATCCCCGGCCGAACAAAAAACCTGAAAGCCATGTCCGCCGCTGGGGCGCCGTCTACGTGCTGGCTGTCTTGTTCCTCGGCTCCTGGCTCGGGCAGTTCTTCACCCAGCTCAGCGAGTACCGCAGCGACCAGGAAGAGCACCAGCAGGCCTTCGAGTGGGCCGGCTACCTGACCAACTTCTTCGCCAGCACGTTCGAGAACTGGCAGAGCGAGTGGCTGCAGCTGGTCTTCCAGGCGATCCTGCTGCTCGGCGCCAAGCACCTGATCTTCCGGGTCGACGCCGAGGACATGGAGCGGCTGGAGGCCAAGGTGGACAAGCTGAACCAGCAGCTCGAACGGCAGCAAGCCAGAGATTGATCGGCGCGTCGTGGGTACAGGATTCTCATGCGATTCATGACGTGGAACGTCTGGGGACGGTTCGGCGGAAACTGGCAGTGGCGGCAACGGAGGATCGCCAGGACCATCCGGGCGAACCGCCCGGACCTCGTCGCGCTGCAGGAGAGCTGGGTCGCGGGTGGTTTGCGCCAGTCCGAGGTGCTCGGTGCCGAGCTGGGCATGTCGTCGATCTTCGCGCCGTCCCGGATGCCGCAGGATCCCGACCCCTCGGTCCAGCTCGGTCTGGCGATCCTCAGCCGGTATCCGTTCGTGGCGTACGAGCGGCATCACCTGACCGACGAGACGATCGCGTTGCGGGCGGAGATCCGGCTCGGTGAGCGCGGCCTGCACTTCCTGAACACGTGCCTGGACTGGGAGGAAGACCGAGAGCGTGAACGCCTGAACGAGGCGGAAGCGTTGGTCGAGCTCGTGGCCGAGCTGTCTGCATCAGGCGACCCGGTGGTCCTGGCGGGTGACCTGAACGCTCCGCCGGACCGGCCGGAGATCAAGAGACTGCTCTCGGTGCTGCACGACTGCCGGCCCGATCCCGGCATCACCTACAGCTCGAAAAACCCGTACCTGGGCAAGGGCGAATGGATCGAGGACGAACGCATCGACTACGTCCTGGCCACCCTCGACGCCGGCCGCCAACCGCGCTGCCGCGCCAGAATCGTCGGCACCGAACCCGACCCCCCACCCTCCGACCACTACGCGGTCGTGACCGACATTCCCGTACTCAACTAACCAGCCCCGCCGGTACGCCGATACGAGTGCTAACCCGGCGTACGGCGTACCGGTCAGTCCGGGGGTTCTATCGGTTTGCCCTCGGCGCCGGTGGTGACGTCCTGCTCGCGGGGTGGGCGGCGGCCCTCGTTCGGGACGGGGCCGGGGGAGCGTTGGCCGTCGTCGTGCTCGATCCGGTCGGCGTCGAGCAGGGCTTCGTCGACCTGGTCGTTCTCGAGCGCTTCGTTCAGCTCGGTGTCAGTGACGGTCTTGTGCGTGTCCGGGTCGGGCCGTTCGAAGCTCATCGCACACCACCTCCAGATTGCCGGCCCGGTGCCCAGCCGGTAAACCTGCCCGCACTGCCCGCCGACTAGGGTTCATCGCATGGGAAGCAGCGTGTACATCGCGTCGGTGGAGGGTTTCACCGGCAAGTCCACCGTGGCGCTGGGAGTGCTCCAGCAGCTGTCCAGGCGGGTCGAGCGGGTCTCGGTGTTCCGCCCGATCGTGCGCCCCGACGCCGCGCTGCACGGTGGGCGTGACTACGTCCTCGACCTCCTCACCTCGCACGACGCCGTGACGCTCTCGTACGACGACTGCGTCGGCGTCACCTACGACGAGGTGCACAAGGACCCCGACGCGGCGCTCGACCGGATCGTGCAGCGGTACCGCGACATCGCCGAGCGGGGAGACCCGGTCCTGATCCTCGGCAGCGACTACACCGACGTGGGCACCCCGACCGAGTTCTCCTACAACGCCCGGATCGCGGCGAACCTGGGTGCGCCCGTCCTGCTCGTCCTCAACGGCTCCGGCCAGGACCCGGTCAACCTGCGCACGCTGGCCGACCTGGCCGGCACCGAGCTGGCCGCCAATCACGGCTCGCTGTTCGCCGTCATCGCCAACCGGGTCCAGAAGGACCAGCTCGCCCAGACGGTCACCGCGCTCGCCGGGGTCGGCGTACCGGCGTACGCGATCCCGGAGGAGCCGTTGCTCAGTGCGCCGTCAGTGGCGGACCTGATGACGGCCGTCGACGGGCAGTTGCTGAGTGGCGACCCCGGGTTGCTGGCTCGCGAGGTCAGCGGGCTCGTGATCGCCGGTATGACGATGCCCAACGTGCTGGACCGGCTGTTCGAGGGTGCCCTCGTCGTCACCGCGGCCGATCGCCCGGAGGTGGTCGTCGGCGTCCTGATGGCGCACGCGTCGCAGAACTTCCCGCAGATCTCGGCGATCGTCCTCAACGGCGGGTTCGCGCTGCCGGACCAGATCCTGCGGCTGATCGAGGGGATCGGCAGCACCACACCGATCATCGAGACCGGTCTCGGCACGTACGCCGCATCAACCGCGCTGACGGCCGTCCGCGGCCGGCTGACCAAGAACACTCCCCGCAAGGTCGACACCGCGCTGGCGCTCTTCGACCAGTACGTCGACGGGCCGGCGCTGCTGGACCGGCTGGCCGTCGCCCGCAGTACGGCGGTGACACCGCTGATGTTCGAGCACCAGCTGATCGACGAGGCGGTTGCCCATCGCAAGCACATCGTGCTGCCCGAGGGTGACGAGGAGCGGATCCTGCGGGCGGCCGACGTGCTGCTCCGGCGGGGCGTGGCGCAACTGACGCTGCTCGGCGATCCGGTCACGATCAGCGCGAAGGCGGCCAGCCTCGGCGTGGACATCTCGGCCGCGCGGGTGCTCAGTACCGACGACGAGGAGTTGGGTGAGCGCTTCGCGGCGGAGTACCACCGGCTGCGCAGCCACCGCGGCGTCGACCTCGAGCGGGCCCGCGAGATGGTCAAGGACGTCTCGTACTTCGGAACGATGATGGTGCAGCTCGGCCTGGCCGACGGGATGGTGTCCGGCGCGGTCCACACCACCGCGCACACGATCCGGCCGGCGCTCGAAGTGGTCAAGACGCTGCCCGGCGTATCGGTCGTCTCCTCGGTGTTCTTCATGTGCCTGGAGAACCAGGTGCTCGTGTACGGCGATTGCGCGGTGAACCCCGATCCGACCGCCGAGCAGCTCGCGGACATCGCGATCTCCTCGGCGGCGACCGCGGCGGCGTTCGGCGTCGAGCCGCGGGTCGCGATGCTGTCGTACTCGACCGGGACCTCAGGCACCGGCTCGGACGTGGAAAAGGTGTCGAAGGCAACGACGATCGTCCGCGAGCGCGCGCCCGAGCTGCTGGTGGAGGGACCGATCCAGTACGACGCCGCGATCGACGCGGCCGTGGCCAAGACGAAGTTGCCCGACTCGCCGGTGGCCGGCCGGGCGACCGTGTTCATCTTCCCGGACCTCAACACGGGTAACAACACCTACAAGGCGGTGCAGCGCTCGGCGAACGCCGTTGCCGTCGGCCCCGTTCTGCAGGGACTGAAGAAGCCGGTCAACGACCTGTCCCGCGGCGCGACCGTGCGAGACATCGTCAACACCGTCGCGATCACCGCCATCCAGGCCCAGCAGGGGAGGGGCCGATGAACGATCATGTCCTGGTCATCAACGCGGGATCGTCCTCACTGAAGTACAGCCTGATCGACGCGTCCTCCGGCGAGGCGGCCGCGTCCGGCGTGGTCGAGCGGATCGGCGAACAGGAAAGTGTCCACCGCCATCACGGACCGGAAGGCGAAGCCCGTACGACGCAGCCGATCGCCTCGCACGAGGACGCGTTGCGCGCGGCGATCGATGCCTTCGGCAAGCACGGCCCGTCGCTCGACGACCTCGAGATCGCGGCCGTCGGCCATCGGGTCGTGCACGGCGGCGCGCGGTTCTCCGATCCCGTCCTGATCGACGACGACCTGATCGCCGCGGTCACCGAGCTCGTACCGCTGGCTCCGTTGCACAACCCGGCCAATGTCGAGGGCATGCAGGTGGCTCGCCGGCTGTTCCCGGAGCTGCCGCAGGTGGCGGTTTTCGACACGGCGTTCCACCAGACCTTGCCTGAAGAGGCTTATACGTATGCGGTTCCGCGGGAATGGCTGGATGAGTACGGGGTCCGCCGGTACGGGTTCCACGGCACCTCGCACGCCTTCGTGTCGGCTGAGGCCGCGCGGCTGCTCGGTCGGGGGCCGGCCGAGGTGAACCTCATCGTGTTGCATCTGGGCAACGGCTGCTCCGCGACCGCCGTACGGGGTGGTCAGTCGGTGGACACCTCGATGGGGCTGACCCCACTCGAAGGCCTAGTGATGGGCACGCGATCGGGCGACCTCGATCCGGCCGTCCACGCGTACCTGGCTCGCGAGGCCGGCCGGTCCTTGGACGAGATCGACCATCAGCTGAACTTCGAGTCGGGGCTGAAGGGTCTGGCCGGGCAGAATGACTTCCGCGAACTCACCCGTCGGCAGGAGGCCGGCGACGAGCGCGCGCAACTCGCCTTCGACGTCTACTGCTACCGGATCAAGAAGTACGTCGGCGCCTATTACGCCGTACTGGGCACTGTGGACGCGATCGTCTTCACCGCAGGGGTTGGCCAGCATTCGCCGGCTGTTCGGACGGCCTCGCTGACTGGACTGGATGCGCTCGGCATCAGAATCGATGCCGAGCGCAACAACGCTTCCTCCGACCAGGCCCGCGCCGTGTCAGCCGACGGCAGCCCGGTCGCAGTACTGGTGATCCCCACCAACGAAGAATGGGAGATTGCCCGGCAGGCGATCGCCCTCACCGCTTGATGGGTCGGCGCAGTTAGTTGGCCAGTTGGTCGCGGCGGTGGGTCAGGTAGGCGGTTTCGGCGGTGTTGCCGGCCAGTTCGATGGCTTGGTCGTATGCCGCGCGTGACTCCTGGCTGCGGCCCAGCCTTCTGAGGAAGTCGGCGCGGGTCGCGTGGTAGGCGTGGTAGCCGTCGAGCTTGTCCTTCAGCTGGTCGACAGCCGCCAGCGCCACGTCGGGGCCGTCGAGCTCGGCTACCGCGATCGCGCGGTTGAGGGCAACGATCGCCGACGGGTCCAGGCGGACGAGTTGGTCGTACAGGGCAACGATCTGCGACCAGTCGGTGTCGCGAACGTCGCGGACAGAGGTGTGGACGGCGTTGATCGCCGCGAGGATCTGGTAGCGCCCCGGACGCATCCCGGTTGCCAGCCGCTCGCGGACCAGCTGATGGCCCTCGGCAATCAACGCGGTGTCCCAGGCGCCGCGGTCCTGCTCGCCGAGGGGGACCAGTTCGCCGCCGGCCGAGATGCGCGCCGTACGGCGGGCCTCGGTGAGCAGCATCAGCGCCAGGAGCCCGGCGACCTCACCGTCCTGCGGCATCAGCCCGCGGATCAGGCGAGTGAGCCGGATCGCCTCGGCCGTCAGTTCGTGACGGACGGGATCGGAGTCCGGACCGGTGGCCAGGTAGCCCTCGTTGAAGACGAGGAAGAGCACGGCGAGGACGCCGGAGACGCGGGCCGGGAGATCCTCTGTCGACGGAACTCGATAGGGAATGCGAGCCGCCTTGATCTTCGCCTTTGCGCGGGTGATCCGCTGGCCCATCGCCGTCTCCTGCACCAGGAAGGCGCGGGCGATCTCGGGCACGGTCAGGCCACCGACCATCCGCAGGGTCAGCGCGACGCGGGTCTCCAGCGCCAGCGCCGGGTGGCAGCAGGTGAAGACCAGCCGGAGCCGATCGTCGTCGATGGCACCGAGCGGCTCGGGCGGATCGTCGTCGTACACCATCTGAGCCTCCCTGTGCTTGTCGTCGCGTTTGCTCTCGCGCCGGATCCGGTCGATGGCCTTGTGGTTGGCGGTAGTGGTCAGCCAGGCGCCGGGATTGGGCGGTACACCGTCGGCCGGCCACCGCTCGACGGCCGTCGCGAACGCCTCGGCGGCGGCCTCCTCGGCGATGTCGAGGTCGCCGAAACGCCTGGTCAGGGAAGCGACCACGCGGGCCCACTCCTCGTGGTGGACCCGGACGAGCGTCTGCTCCGCGTCGATACGAATCAACTCCTGTGCTCCGGTTGCTCACTCCTGCTACGAACACCGCTGCCCCGATCCGACACCACCGCGGCGACTTCTTTCAACTCTTTCGGGACGATTAGCTCTGGTAGCAGAGGGTACTGGGCGAACCACAAGGCGTAACAAGGTTGCGCAGGGCAAAGTTGAGAGTGAAAGGGCGGAATCACCTCATGAAACCCATTACGCGAACGGTTGCGGCACTGGCCATGGTGGCAGCGGTGGTCGCCGGCGGTGCGACGACGGCGAACGCGCAAACCACCACCGGCACGGGCACCCAGGCAGAAGGCCAGGTCTCGTGCGGCTACGACTTCGACAAGTGCCACCTGCAATGGTACGAGTACGGCTTCGTCAAGAACTACATCGTCAGCAAGATCTACTACCGAGGCGGCGGCTACCACTTCTACTGGTGGAACTAACCATTCCACTGGCGGAACCCCCCGCCGAACCACCCCCCGGCCGCTGCCGCGATCCGCCCAAGCGCAGCGGCCGGCCCGCTCGACGAGTGCGTGAGATGCGTGCATACTTGCACAGATGAGCAAGGATGATGATTCGGCCGCGGAGCTGGACGGCGTCCTGTCCCACCAGCTGTTCCGGGCGTTGGGGGATCCATCGCGGGTTCGGCTGCTGGGGCTGATCGCGGAGCGAGGTAGGCCGTGTTCGGTGTCCGAGCTCTCCGACCGTCTCGACGTCGACCCGTCGGTTGTCTCGCGGCATCTTGCGTTGTTGCGGGCGGCTGGGGTGCTGCGGGCGACCAAGAGTGGCCGCAACGTGTTCTACGAGATTCAGTTCGCCGGGCTGGCGGAGACGCTGCGGGGGATTGCCGATGCGCTCGATGGCGCCGCGGAGGTGAGTGCGAAGCGGCTCGAGCAGGAGATCGGCGAGGATCTCGAACTCGTGGTGCAGGCGGCTGAGTTGGTGATCTCGCGGCAGTTCGCCTCGACGGCGATGGTGCAGCGCAAGTTGGAGGTCGGATCAGCCAAGGCTGGGCGGCTGTTGGACATCCTTGAGAGTCGCGGTGTGGTCGGCCCTCGCGTGGATTCGAAGGCCCGCGAGGTCCTGGTCGGGCCGGACAAGCTGAAGCAAACTCTGACCAATCTGCGTCGGGACGCCAAGTAGGCAAGCATCGCCGGGCTCTGAGGAGACAGGGCCGGCCAGGTACGGCGTACCCGGCGATGCTCGTCGATGGGCTGGGTCAGGGGGTCGTGTGGCTGAGAAGCGCCGGGATGGTGGTGGGCCAGGTGTGGTGGGGGAAGAGTTCGTGGCCGGTTTGGGGGAGGGGGATGAAGTGGGTGTTGGGGATTTCGGCGGCCAGGGCTTGGCCGTGGCCGATGGGGAACATGGGGTCTTCGGTGCCGTGCATCACCAGGGTTGGAACGGTGATGGTGCTGAGGCGGTCGCGCCAGGGGGTGCCTGCGTCGATCAGGAAGGGGTTGGTCAGTTGCGCGGCGATGTTCGCGGCGTGGTCGACGATGCGAGCGGCCGTTGCGCGCATGCCGTCGAGGTCGAACGGGCGGGAGTGCGCGGCGAAGGGGCGCTCGACCTCGACGAGATAGTCGACGACGGCGTCGCGATCTGACCAGTCCGGCTGCGAAGGCTCGTTGCCGAAGAACTCCTGGAGCTCGAGCGACATCGCGGGCAGATCGGAGTACTGATGGCCGGGACCGCCGGGCGTTCCCGACACGAGGGTCAGCGACGCGACGCGGTCGGGGTGATTCAGTGCCAGGAGTTGGCCGATCGCCGCGCCTTGCGACATGCCCACGACGTGTGCGGTGGCGATGCCGAGTTCGTCGAGCAACGCGGCTGCGTCGGCGACGAGGTCGTCGAGTCCGTGCGCCGGTGATCCAGCTGGCGAAGAAGTCGACTGCCCTGCATCTCTGCTGTCATAGCGGATTACGTGCCGGCCGCCGTCGGCCAGGCGGCGTACGAACTCCTCGTCCCACGCTTGCAGGGAGTGCCCGGCTCCGTGGATCAGCAGGATGGCTGGGTCGCTCGGGTCGCCGAACGACTCGATGCACAGCCCGACGCCGTTGGCCTTGATGATCTGCTCAGTGGTTGACATCGCATTCCTCCAGTTGGTTTCAGCGTGTGGCGGTTAGCTCTGCGGTACGACGGCGCAGCGCCGGCGCGACAGCGAGTTGCGCGGCGAACAGTCCGACCCCGATCGCCAAGCAGGCCGCCCAGAGCGCGGTCCGGCCGGCGTGGTCGAGCAGCGCAGTACCGAGCAGTGGGCCCAGTACTGCGCCCAGACTCCAGGTGGTGGACGCGATGCCCATGTACCGGCCACGCAGGTCGGCCGGCGCGATCCCGGCGAAGGTGGCGCCGAACATCACCGAGACGCCGATCTGGCCAAGCGTCCACACAAGTACGGAAACGACATAGCCGACGTTGCTGTGGACAACAGCACCGAATCCACCGCCGACCCCGGCCAGCAACATGGAAACCGCCAGGATGCGCGCGGTGTCGCGGCCGTCGAGCAGCCGTACGGCGACCGGCTGGAAGAGGACGATCACGATCCCGTTCAGGGCGAGCACCGCACCGAAGGTTCCGGGACCGTGCCCGTCGCCGGTCATAATCAGCGGAAGCGTCGAGAACGCCTGCAGGAACATCGTGAAGTAGACGATGTGAATCGCCGCCATCACGAGCATCACGGGATCACGCAGGAGGGCCGGCAGCAACGCCCGTCGGGTCGCCTTCTGCATCGGCGAACGGGTCTCGGGGACACGCCGCCACACGATCAGCGCCGCGAGGAGTGCGGCCCCGGCGTTGAACCAGAACAAGATGCCGTACCCCTGCCGGACCAGAACTCCAGCAGCCACCGTCGAGATCGTGAAGCCGAGATTGGCCGCCCAGAACATCAAACCGAAGGCTCGGAGCCGCTCCTTCTCCGGCAGATCCGCCACGGCGGCCGACCCCACCGGGCGGAACAGTTCGGCCATCAGTCCGACGCCGACAGCCGCGGCCGAGATCGCCACCAGCGACTCCGCCGAGCCGAGCGCGATCAGCGCGACGGCCGTGCCCAGGAACCCGAGCAGCATCGTGTTGCGCCGGCCGATCCGGTCGCCGAGCCAGCCGCCCAGCAGTTGCGAGCCGATGTCCCCGACGCCCACCGCCGCGATCACCGCACCGGCCGTGCTCGCCGAGAGGCCACGTTCCTGGGTCAGGTAGAGCACGAGGAATGCCCGCGCCACCCCGCCGGCCCGGCTCACGAAGTGCGTGGCGGTGAGGGCCCAGACGAGGCTCGAATGCCGCGACCGCGTCCGCCGGTGTACCTGCGGGCCTTGACCGCCTTGACGCTTCGATCGCGTCGCCGACTGGGCGGCGATCGGCGGGCGGGAGTCGATTGCGGGCCGGGACTCGGTCGCCGGCCGGACAGGTGCCTCGGTGCCGTGGGTTGTCATGTCTAAGACGTTATGGGCGTGCACGCATCGTGAAAAGCGATTGTTTCCGATGAAAGCGATCGGCAGCGGCTATGCTTACCTGCATGGGCGAGGTTGAGCTACGGCATCTGGCGACGATGGAGGCCATCGTCGAAGAGGGCACCTTCGGGCGAGCGGCCGGACGGCTCGGCTACACCCAATCGACGATCAGCCAGCAGGTCGCGGCGTTGGAGAAGGCGGTCGGCGGTCCGGTGTTCGAGCGCCCGGGCGGTCCCCGGCCGGTGCGGATCACCCCGCTCGGCGCCGTAGTACTGGAACACGGACGCGAGCTGCTGGAGAAGGCCCAGGCGCTGGTCGAGGCCGTCGACCGGTTCAAGGCCGGTGACGGCAGGATCGACATCGGCACCTTCCAGAGCGTCTCCAACGTGATCCTGCCGTCGCTCGTCAGCCGGCTCCGCGACGAGCACCCCGGGTGCGAGATCCGGCTGTGCGAAACGCCTCCTGATCCGGAGATCGGCAAGCTGGACCTGCTGTTCCACGACCGGCCACTCGAGGGCGAGGTCGAGCACCTCAAGCTGGTCGACGACCCCTACCTGCTGGTGACCCGGCCGCGCGACCTTCCGGACGGCCCGGTGGCACTGGAGCTGCTCGACGGCAAGCCGATGGTGGGCTGCCATGAGAGCTGCGACAAGCCGTGGATGGATCGGGCACTCGCCGACGGCGGGGCACGACCGCGCATCGTCTTCCGCTCGCCGGGCAACGAGGCGATCCTGGCGATGGTCCGAGCCGGGCTCGGCTGGGCGGTGCTGCCGTGGCTCGCCCTGCACGGCTCGGAGGTCAGCTCCGACGGCCGGCTCGCGATCCACGAACTCCGTCCCGCCCCCGCCCGCGGGATCTACCTGCACTGGCCGGCCAGAACCACCCGTTCTCCGCTGGCCGACCGAGCGATCGAGATCGCCACCGAGATCGCGGCCGAAATCTCAGCCGCCCAACCCCGCCAGGCCTAACCCTGCAGGTCAGGTTGACGGTGGGGTGCCGTGGATCCAGTGGGCGAAGTCCGTTGGCGTCACGTTGCTGCCGCAGAGGATGGTTGCGACGGTCTTGCCGCTGAAGCGGCCGTTGCTCTCCAGGATCGAAGCCACGCCCAGCGCCGCAGCCGGTTCGACGACCAGACCGGCGTGCCGGTAGAGCAGCCGCATCGCCTCGACGATCCCGGCTTCGGTGACCAGCACAGCGTCGTCCGCGACTGCTGAAAGATCGTCGAGTACTTCGGGAATGACGTACCGTCCCGCGACCCCGTCGGCGATGGTGTCGGGCGCCCCGACCTCGACCGGCCGACCTGCGCGCAGCGCCAGCGTCATCGCCGGAGCCTGCTCAGGCTGAACGCAGATGATCTCGGTGCCCTCGCGCAAACTCTTCACCGCAAAGCCGACGCCGGACGCCATCGCGCCGGCACCAAGCGAAACCAGTACTGCGTCAAGCGCACCAGGCAACTCCGTGAGCTCGACCCCGATCGTTGCCGCGCCCTCGCAGGTACCGATGTCCTTGCTGTCCTCAACCAAGAACGCGCCGGTCTCGTCAGCGATCCGCGCCGCCGTTTCCAAGGCAGCCTCGATCTCACCCTCAACCAGCACCACGTCGGCCCCGAACGCCTTCATCCGCTCGATCTTCAGCGGATTGGCCGCCGCCGAGGCAACCACCGTCACCCCGATCCCACGCGCCCGCCCGCCGAACGCCAGCGCCTGCCCAAGATTCCCCGCACTAGCGCACACAACAGCATTCGCAGTACCGCGCTCCTGCAACCGAGCAAGAACAGTGTCGGTACCGCGCCCTTTGAACGAGCGAACAGGATTGAGCGTCTCCACCTTCAACACGACCCGGCACCCGAGCACTTCCCCCAACGCCTCACACTCGTACTGCGGCGTCTCCACAAACTCCCGACTGATCTGCCCCCGAGCCCCCAACACCCTCGCCAGCTCCAGCCGCATCCCAACCCACCCTCACCTCGCGAAGCCCAAGCATCGAAGTGTACGTGGGGTCAGACTCGGTGGTCGGGGGCGAAGGATGCGGCGAGGGCGAGGGTTGGTTGGTCGAGGGCGGAGGCTGGGACTCCGGGGGCGTATGCGGTGTGGAAGTGTTCTTCGACTGCGGAGGCGGTCAGGGTGGGGCGTTCGGTTGAGAGGGAGCCGACTGTGGTTGGGGCGAAGGGGAGTTCTAGGTGGGCGTAGACCTGGGTCAGGAGTGAACTGATCCGCGCGTCGTCGCCGATTACCGTTAGGGAGCTGAACAGCCAGGCGTCGCGGACTACCCGCTGGCCGGTGCCGACCAGTTTGACCGCGCCGCGGGCGTTGATGCTTTGCGCGCCGGGACAGTACTCACCCGGTACTTCGCCGACTCTGGCGTCGATGCCGAGTGAATGGAGTTCGTCGGCGATCATCTGCCCGAACGCCTTGAACCGCCGCTCCTGCTCCTCCGCCGCACGCGGGTCATGCCGAACGTGGTCGATGACGAGCGCCTCCGACGTGTAGGCGACCGGCCGCCCACCCACCGCCCGGACGAGTGGCACGAACCCGGCCTCACGACCAGCCCGTACTGCGGCCTCGAAGCCTCGGTGACGCGTGTCGCGCCGACCGAAGACGAGCACCGGCTCGGCCGGCCGGTAGATCCGCACCGCCTCGGTCAACTCACCGGCGGAAGCGCGTCGTACCAGCGCGTTCGCCACCGCCAACTCCATCGCGGGCTCACCCACCGGCCCCGAGAACACCTGCACACCACCTATCGTCCCACCCGCCGCCGAAGCACCTCGACCCGGCAGCGCGAGAGCGCAGGCCAGCCTCGGACGGCAGCAGCCGCACCCGTGCGTCGCGGTGCGGCTGCCGGAGGTCGGGGTCAGTCAGTCGGTGCAGGCGTAGACGACTGGTTCAGGCATGCCCGAGTCGGCGATGTGGTAGCCGGCGGCGGTCAGTTTGTTGGTGCGCTCGAAGATGTGCGAGAGCAGCGTGCCGTCCGGGAACTGAATCCTCGCTCCGTCGCTGCGGATCACCAACGAGGTATAGGTGTTCGGCACACCCAGGATCCCCGCAGTCACGGCATCGCGGGAACTGTTCAGGTCGACGACGCCCTGCTCGATCTGGACGATCCGCGGACTCCGCGTGCTCCAGATCAGCCCAGTCGCATTCTCCCCGCCGTTTTCCTGGCCGGCGATCCACTGGCCCTCGATGTCGCGGGCCCACACCGTCTTCGTGTGAACGCCGCGCAGCCGGACCGGCTGCGCGCCGTAGGACTTCCACAGGTAGCTCGTCGTGCCACCGTCGGGCAGCGTGAACCTCCCGACGATCAGCCCCTCGTCGGAGATGTCATCGAGATACACGACCTCGCCACCAGCCGGTACTGCGAGCAGGCGCGGCTGCCCGCCTGCGGGCCAGACGAAGGGCACCTGGCGTCCGAGCTCTTCGTCCCAGGCCAGTCCGGCGATGTCCTGACGCTTGTTCATCCCGGTGAGATGGGAGATCTGAATGCCCGGCGGCGGCGCGAGCAGTCGATACGAGTCGGTCGGCGCGGAGTAGATCCAGTGGACCGTGCCATCCAGACCGTAGGTGCTGCCGACGACGAGCCCACCTTCGATCACGGAGGACGCGAACGACTCGCCGCCTTCCGTCCCCGGCGACAGCCAGCGCGGGACACCGTCCACCCACAGCACGGCCTGGCTGTGCTGATGCCCCTCCCGGTTCGCCTCGCCGAGCAGGTAGCGGCCGGACGGATCCGCAGTACGGGCCGCGCTCGAGCCGGGCAGGGAGTCGGCCGGAAGGTCGAGAACCGACCTGGTGCAGGTCGAATTGCCCGCCGTGCTCACTGCTTGGGCAGCCGCCGGGACAGTGCTGACAAGAAGAGTCGTGCCGGCCGCGAGCGCAGCCAATTTCCGCATCATGCGATTTCCCCCAGACAAATGACAACGAACCCAGAAAGGGTTGCAGCTTGCGGCGGGTGGCGACAGCTCTTCGAATCAAGGCGAAAGGCTTGACTTCACCAACTATCGTGGGGAAGTAGGCGAACAGGGGCCGCGATGAATGTGAAGACCGCAGTGGTCGTCGCGATCGTGCTGCTTTCCACCGGCTGCACCGACGGCCCCACGGATGATCTCAACCCGCCGACCGTGCGCCCAAGTCCGGCGCCAACCGCCACGGCTACCACCACTTCCACCACCACTTCCACCGCCACTGCTACCGCCACCTTCTCGCCCGTACCGACCACCCCGCGGCCGCGCCCGACCTCGGCCGCGTTGACCGCCAAGCAGGCCGCCAAGGTGTTCGTCACCGCGGTCCGGCCGCGCAACGTGGCGCTGGCCAAGTTCGACGCGGATCTGAAGGCCTCGGCGTCGGTCGACGTACTGCGTCAGGATGCGATCGAGCTCCTCGCGGCCGAACGGCGGTTCCTGGCAGTCCTGGACCGGACTGCCTGGCCGGCGTCGATCCTGGAGAATGTGGAGAGTCTGGCGAACTGCATCGCCACCAGCATTCTCTGGTACGAAGTGAGCACGCGCATCAAGCAACCCAGCGACGTCCGCCTGCCCCCGACCTGCGGCGCCAGCGACGCCCAGCTCATCAGACTCCGCCTCGAACTCCCCAGCTACTGAACGGGTTGTACTGTGCGTCCGTGGCTCGTGCGCGTGTGCGGAAGTTGACCGTCGACGACATCGACTACCAGTGGGTGGTCCGTCCTCTCGATCCCGGCCACGTGGTGGTGCGGGTCTGGCGGCGAGGTCCGGTGCGCCATCGGCAGCTGGAAGTCCGGGTCGCCTTCGACGATCCCTGGCTCAACTACGGACCCATCATCACCACCCCGCAGGACCGTCGAGCCGAGGTGTTCGACCTGACTCCCGTCACCTCGGCACTGGTCGCGCGCCTGGTTCGGCTCGGCCTGGCCGCCGGGTGGGAATCGGAGAGCCGGGGTCAGTCGCTGCGCTTCGACCTCGACGGAACGCGCGAACGACTCACACCCGTGGAGCACACGCCCGGATGATGACCACGTCCTCCTCGTCGATGTCGGAAGGGATCATCCCGGCCGCTTGTTGAGCTCGCATCAGCGGGCCCAGCGGTCCCCGTACAGACGTTCGTACTTCGACGTCGACCAGGCCGGCGCGACGCAACCGGTCCAGGGTGGCGTCCGTGCCGATGAGGGACGAGTGGACGAGCAGGATCGCGCCACCAGGACGGAGATGGGCGGGAGCCTCATCGCAGAGTGAGTCGAGGATGAGTCGGCCGTCGTGGCCGGCTTCCCATGCCCGGCTGGGTCCACGGCGAGGGAGATCCGGCCTCGGCGACGGCACGTACGGCGGATTGCTCACGATCAGGTCGAACCGCTCACCGGCCACGGGTTCAAACGTCCGCCCCCGGCGGGTCCGGACCCGGACACCGTGCCGGGCCGCGTTGAGCCGCACGGTGAGCAAGGCCCGTCGCGAGACGTCGATCGCCGTACTGGCCGCGCCGCAGGTTGCCGCGGTGATCGCGAGCAGCCCGCTGCCGGTGCAGACGTCGAGAGCGCGCGAACCCGGGCCGAGGTTCTCCTCGCGGATCGCGTCGGCGAGCATCCAGGAGTCGGAGATGGGCGCGAAGACGCCCGGCAGGGTGAGCAGTTTCATGCGGTGAACACCTCCGCGAGCCAGGGGACAACAGAGTCAAGGCCGAGCGCTCGAAGGTGCTCCACCGGCGGGTGATCGACCAACGCCCGTACGTCGTCGAGGCTGCCGTCCGCGTAGGGCTCGGCGGCGTCGATCAGGTCGTGGAGACAGCGACGGGCCGGTCGCGCTTCGCCGGTACGGAGGTCCAGAAGTTCACCCCGTACTCCGTCGCGCAGCGCGACCCACCGGTTCTCGGCGATTCTCCATGTCGGGGCGGGTGGTTGAAGCCGGCCGAGGTGATGGTGCTCGGCGAGTCTGGCGGCGAGTGCGTACACGAAGCGGGCGATCGCGCTGGTGCGCTCCGTGGTCGCCTGGACGTCGAGGACGCGTAGTTCCAGCGTGCCGTAGCGGAGGTGTGGCCGGAGCTCCCACCACCATTCCGAAGCATCGGCGCCGCCTCGGGCCAGCCAGGCGAGATCGTCGGCGAACTGCTCCCACGAGTCGATGATGGGAGGCACGCCTTGGCGGGGGAGTCCGGAGGCGACCACCGGCCGAACCGAGCAGAGGCCGGTGTCTCGACCGCCGATGTAGGGAGAGGCCCCGGCGAGCGCGGCCAACTCTGGGAGCAGGTCACGCAGCGCGTGGTAGACGCTCAGCGTGCAGCCGGCGTCGCCGAAGGCCAGGTGGAGTTGTAGCGACGAGACGAGCTGCCGATGGATCACCTCGCCGTAGCGAGTCGCGAGCGCTTCGGTCCGCTCGCTCGGCGAGAGGGGGACGGGCCCGTCGAGGAGAGGATGGACGGGCGCGGCGATGGCGGCCAGGTCCGGGCCGCAGGCGGCGGCTATGAGTGCCCGGCATGCCCGCAGCTCCCCGACGGCGGCCGCCACGTCCTTGTGGACGGAGGTCGCGATCTCAAGCTGACAAGCCGGCAGCTCCCGCTTCACCCGCGAATCGTCGAGATCAGCCACCAAGGCCCCGGCATCCGCGGGCAACCAAGTCGCCCGCTCCACCAACAGCAGCTCTTCCTCAAACCCGACGGTCCCCGCCCCAGCCCCCGAAAACAACTCCCGAAGCCGCTCAGCATCAAGAGCCGGCGGCCCACCCCGTACGCCGGAGGCGGGCTCGCGCGAGCGGAGTAGCGGCGGGCGGTCCGGTGGGAGCTCGGTGGGTTTGGTGTCAGTCAAAGGGAGCCTCTCGTTCTTGCCTGGCGCTTCGCTATGGCGCCGAATCGAGGCTCCCTGCTGAACCTTGGTCCCCCGTTACCCTCCCGGCTGCGAAACCAATCGCTGTCCGGCTCCTGCTGCGACGCGCCTCAGTGGGCGGGTGAGGGTCAGCGAGACCAGCAGTGACAGTGCGGCGAAGACGGTGATGATGGCGGCAGACCCCGCCAGATCAGCGGCAGCACCAGCCAGTACTGCGCACACTCCGAACGTGGTCATCCGGAGTGCCGATTCCAGCCCCAGCACCTGTCCGCGCAACTCGAAGGGCGTGGCCTCGACGAGGAGCTCCTGCTGCGACAGCGAAGCGGAGTACCCGATGCTGCCGAGGGCAACCAGCGCGGCCAGCACGCCGATCGGGAGGTCGATGGCGAAGGCAAGGAACGGGACGGCGAGCAGGATCCTGAGGTAGATGCTGACCTTCAGCCGCTGGACCGGGGTGAGGAAGCGGCCGATCACCAGGTCGCCCGACATCATCCCGGCCGCGCCGGCCGCCAGCAGGAGTCCGGCGGCCGAACCGGCGTACGGCACGAAGAGTGCTTCGCAGCCGACGATCAGGCCGTTCGGGATACACAGGGCGAGCAGGAGCGGCCGGGTGGTCGGCTGGGCAAGCAGGATCCGGTTGCCACGCCAGGTCTCGCGCGGGCTCGTCGCGGTCAGTCTGCGTGGTGCGCGATCGGCGAGACCGAAGCGCAGTACGGGGATGGTCAGGGCGGAGCAGGCGGCCGCCAGCCAGAAGACCTCGGCCGGCTCGAACGTCTGCAGCAACAGCCCGGCCGCACCGAAACCCGCGATCTGCATCGCGCCGACCGACAGGTTCATCGCCGAGCGGCCCAGCACGAACTGGTCGCGATCCACCACCTCGTTCAGCAGTCCCCACCTGACGCCGGAGGCGATCGAGAGGCCGTACGCGACGCCCAAGGTGAGCAGCAGCCGGGCCGCCGAGCGGAGGTCGAAGGCTGCCTGGGCGACCACGGCAGCGGTGGAGACGGTGGCCAGCACGATCAGGATCCGCCGCGGCCGGGCGGTGTCGGCGGCCGACATCAGGGTGGACGCGCCGAGCACATGGGCCAGCGACGGGCCGAACATGATCAGCGCCGACAGCAGGGCCGAACCGGTCTCGGCGTTCACCACGATGGCCAGCGTGAGGCTCGTCATCGTGGCCGAAGCGTTGCCCAGGGCACTGCTGATCCACAGGCCGCGGAACTCGCGGCCGCGGAAGATCTCGCGATAGGTACTCATGGCACAACAGGCTCGCCCGCGCCGGGCCGGACGCCTACAGTTTCGGATGGAGGCGAAACATTGTCCGAGTTCATCGTCGATGCCGACGTCCTGGCGAACGCCCGGTTCGGCACGTCCCAGCTGACCGAGACGGTCTCGGCGCTGAAGATGCTGCGCGAGCCGTCGAAGCCGTGGTACCGGGCCTGGCGGGACACCCACCGGCCGGCGTACGAGGCGCAACTGGCCGCGCACCCGGTCTGGCACGCGCTGGTGGAAGGGGCCTTCGGCAAGCGATGGACCGCCGACTTCCTGACCGTCCCGCCGCTGGCGCCGAATCTCCAGCTGGAAGACGAGTTGCGCCCGTTCAGTGAGCTGCCGGACGAGCAGATCCGCGCGGATCTGGCCGTTGTCCGGTCACCGCTTCCCGCAGTACTTGCCGAAGGCACCGGACTTGCCCGGCAGGCCGCGGAGTTGCTGCGCTGGATTTGGTCGGAGACGGTCGAGGCGGACTGGCCGCGACGGCACCGGGTGCTCCAGGCGGACATCGTCTCCCGGACCTCACGGCTCAGCGAACAAGGCTGGTCCGGCGTACTCCGAGGGCTCGGGCCGGACGTGCGCTGGCTCGGTGACGGCCGGCTTCAGGTGAACCGCTCCGACTTCCCGCCGACCGACATCCGCGGCCGGGACCTGATGTTCATCGCGACCCACAGCCGTGGTGTCAACGTCAGCTGGCGCCTGCCGGACCGCTTTGCGCTCAGCTATCCGGTCGCGGGCGTCTTCGCCGCCGTGAAGCCGTTGGCTGAACCACTGGTCCGGCTGCTCGGACGGAACCGCGCGCGCATCCTGGTCGAGGCCGCAGCGCCGATCAGTACGACGGCGCTGGTGGCCGCCACGGGGTTGTCCCTGGCAACGGTCGCCGATCATCTCCGGGTGCTGTCCGACGCCGGCCTGCTCCAGCGCCGTCGCTCCGGCCGCCAGGTCCTCTACTGGCAAACCCCGACCGGACAGGCAGTCGCTACGGGCAGCTAGGGCGGCCTGCGGTGCAGGAGGAGGCCTCCGGGTAGGTTTTGGCGTGTGCCGCTGACGATTCCGCACCAGACCGTCGGAGTTCCCGATACGCGAAGTCCTGTGCGGTATTTGCTTTGGCTGGTCAAGTGTCAACCAGGGCGGGTGTCGCTGGGCGCACTGCTCGGGACGGCCTGGACGGTCGGGCTGATCCTGCCGCCGTACCTGATCTCGCGGGCCATCGACGACGGCCTGCGGCGCAACGATTTCGGTGCGCTGACCGTCTGGGCGCTGGCGATCGCCGCGGCGGGCGCGCTCAACGCGACGCTGGCGATTCTGCGCCATCGCACCATGACGTTCATCCGCGCGGACGCTTCCTTCCGCACGGTGGAGGTGCTCAGCCGGCACGTCGCCCGCCTGGGTGCGACCTTGGCCCGGAAGTTCGCCTCCGGTGAGGTGGTCAGCGCCGGGACCACCGACATCGGGCAGGTCGCGATGGTGCTCACCATCACCGGACCGGGGGTCGGCGCGGTCATCGCGTACGTCGTGGTGGCGGTTCTGTTGTGGACGACCTCGCCCTTGCTGGCGGCGGTCGTTCTGCTCGGCGTACCGGCCATCACCTTGTTGATCGGGCCTCTGCTGACGCGCCTGGAGCGGGCCGAGTCGTCCTATCGCACGCAGCAGGGGATGCTCACCACCCGCTCGAACGACATCGCGGCGGGATTGCGCATCCTGGCCGGTGTCGGCGGCCGGGAGATCTTCGCCCGGCGCTATCAGGAGCGCTCCCGCGCTTTGGTGACCGAGGGCTATCGGGTGGGGGCCGTGACGAGCCGGATCCAGGCCCTGGCGGTCGGTCTGCCGGCCGTGTTCCTGGCCGTGGTGATCTGGTTGTCGGCCCGGATGGCGGCGTCCGGCGACATCACGGTCGGCGAGATGGTCGCGGTCTACGGGTACGTCGCGATGCTCGTCGTACCGGTGTCGTTCTTCGTGGAAGGTGCCTACGACCTGACCCGCGGCCGGGTCGCCGCCCGCCGGATCATCGACGTGCTCAACCTGAGCCCGGAAGATCCGAGTCCGCAGGGTCCGGCCGCGACTGCCGATCTGACCGATGAAGTCTCCGGGCTGCGGGCACCCGGTGGTCGCCTGCTCGGCCTTGCCGCAGCCGATCCCTCCGATGCCATCGCCATCACCGAGAGGTTGGCCGGCTCTCAGCGACTCCTGTTGTCCACGAACGACTCGTACTTGTTCGCCGGCACGGTCCGCGAGGTCCTGCAGGCCGGGAGGCCGCGGACGGACGCCAAGCTCTGGTCGGCGCTGGAGGTCGCTTCGGCGGACGACGTGGTGATGAGCCTCGGTGAGGGAGAGCTGGACGCGGTCGTGGATGCCCAGGGCCGCAACCTGTCCGGAGGCCAGCGCCAACGACTACGGCTGGCTCGTGCGATCGCGGTCGACCCGGACATCCTGATCCTGGTCGAGCCGACCTCCGCGGTCGACGCCGACACCGAAACCCGGATCGTACGCCGGGTGGCGCGGCAGCGAGCCGGCCGGACCACCGTCATCGCCAGCACCTCGCCGATCGTGCTGCACCACGTGGACACCGTCGCCTTCGTCGCCGCCGGCAAAGTAGTTGCCTTCGGCACCCACCATGATCTGCTGACCACCCACCCCGACTACCGCGCGATGGTCTCCCGCTCCCTCGCGGACGAAGACGAACTCGACCGGGTGGAGAGCTGATGAGCAATGTTGGCAAGCTGCCGATCGCGTCATCGGCACAAGTCCGCCGGGTGACGCTCGGCCTGTTGCGTCAGGACAAGCGGGCGCTGGTCCTCGTCGTTGCGCTCTACCTGCTGGCCACCCTCGCAGGCCTGGCTGGGCCCTATCTGATGGGTCGCATCGTCGACGGCGTCCGCACCGGCATCTCGGTCTCGACCATCGACAAGTACGCGCTGATCATCGGCGGCTTCGTGCTGCTGCAGATGCTGCTGACCACCCTGGCCCGGTACGCCGGGCACCGTTTCGGTGAACGTGTTCTGGCCAGGTTGCGGGAGGACTTCGTCGAGTCCACCTTGCGCCTTCCGGTCTCCTTGGTCGAGCGGGCGGGTACCGGCGAGCTGATGACCCGCAGTGCGGTGGATGTCCCCAACATCGGCGCCGCCGCTCGCGACGCAGTACCCGAGATCTTTATCTCCGGCTTGCAGGTCCTGGTGATTCTCGGCGCCATCTTCTTCCTCGATCCGATTCTCGGCGCGTGCGGCCTGGTCGGCGTACCGATTCTCGTCGGGGTCACCCGTTGGTACCTGCGGCGGGCGCGGTCGGCGTACCTGGCCGAGGGCGAGGCGATGTCGGTGATGACACAGGAGCTGGCCTCCACCACGCAGGGGGCGCGGACTGTCGAGGCGCTGAACCTGGCCGAGCAGCGCGTCGCGGCGGCGGACGCCAGCGTCGGCACGGCTTTTGCGCGGCGACGCGCTTCCTTGCGGCTGCGCACCGTCTTCTTCCCTGTGGTCGACTTCTCGCACACCCTTCCGGTCGTCTTGGTGTTGCTGGTCGGCGGTCTGCTCCTGGGCAAGGGATGGATCACCCTGGGCACGGTCATCGCGGCGACGCTCTACCTGTGGCAGATGGTCGATCCGCTGGACAGGGTGCTGCAGTGGGCCGAGCAGCTGCAGAGCGGTTGGGCGTCCCTGGCCCGGCTGACCGGTGTCGCGGAGGTCCGGCCCGCGTCCGAGATCACCAGCCAAACCCCGCAAGGGGAGACGATTCGCGTGGAGCGCGTCCGGTACGCGTACCGGGATCGGGATGTCCTGCACGACATCGATCTGACCGTCCGACCGGGGGAGCGGCTGGCCCTGGTCGGTCCGTCCGGCGCGGGCAAGTCGACGTTGGGCCGGCTCATCGCGGGGATCGATCCGCCGCGCTCCGGGCGGGTGACTGTCGGCGGCGTACCGGTGAGCGAGCTGGAACCGATCGAGCGGCACAAGCGGGTGGCTCTGGTGACCCAGGAACACCACGTGTTCGTGGGCACTCTCCGGGAGAACCTCATCATCGCCGCACCGAACGCGACCGACGCCGAGGTGCTGTCCGCCTTGCAGACCGTGGATGCCGGGTGGCTGGACACGTTGGCCGACGGCCTGGACACCGAGCTGGGTGACGGCGCGCTGGAGCTCGATCCGGGCCAAGCGCAACAACTCGCGCTCGCCCGGATCGTGCTGGCCGATCCGCAGGTGCTCATCCTCGACGAGGCGACCGCGATGCTCGACCCCACCACTGCACGGCATGCCGAGCGCGCGCTGGCGTCGGTACTGAGCGGACGCACGGTCATCGCGATCGCTCACCGGCTGAACACGGCCCACGATGCCGACCGCGTCGCGGTCCTCGAGGACGGCCGGATCGTCGAACTCGGCTCCCACGACGAACTGGTCGCGGCCGGTGGCACGTACGCCGACCTCTGGCGCACCTGGCACGACGGCTGAGCCTGACCCCGAATTGTCCGACGGACTCCGTACCGTTGGCGGCATGACAGCGAGAACCAAGAAGGACGTGAAACCTCCGCAGACCGGAGCGGACGAGAAGGCCACGCTGGTGGGGTTTCTCGACTACTTGCGGGACTCGATCGCGGCCAAGGCAGAGGGCGCACCCGAGCCACAGGTCCGTACCGCGGGGGTTCCGTCGGGGACCAGTGTGCTGGGGCTGATCAAGCACCTGACGTGCGTGGAGGGCTTCTACTTTCTGGGGGAGCCGGTCAAGAACTGGGCGGCCACCATGCGCCCCGGCCCGGAGGAGACCGTCGAAGACCTGGTCGCTGCCTACCGCGAGACTGTCAGCCGCGCGAACCAGGTCATCGAGTCGTACAGCGACCTGACCCTCCCCGCGCCGGCTCCACCCGGAAAGCAGCCATCGTCGATGCGCTGGCTGCTCGTCCACATGATCGAGGAAACCGGCCGCCACGCAGGCCACGCCGACATCCTCCGCGAACAGATCGACGGCGCCACGGGTCGCTGACGTTACTTCGGATCGGCACCGGCCAGTCGCTCTTTCAGTACTTCGGCTTGTGCGGGGTTGGTGGTGAGTTCGAGAGCACGTTGGTCAGCCGTGATGGCCTCTTCAGGGTCGCCAACCGCTCGGAGGAGTTCCGCTCGGGTTGCGTGGTAGAGCGGGTAGCTGTCGAGCTCCTGGTGCAGGTCTTGGAGTTCGGCGAAAGCTGCTTGGGCGCTGACGACGTACCGGACGGCCACAGTGCGGTGCAGACGTGTGACGGGGCTGGGTTGTAGTTGGAGCAGCAGGTCGTAGAGGACGAGGATCTGTTCCCAGTCAGTGTCTTCCCAGCTGGCTGCTTCGCTGTGGCAGGCGGCGATGGCGGCCTGGAGTTGGTACGGGCCGGGGGAGCGGTGGCGGTGCGCGGTACGGGTGAGCAGCTCGGTCGCGGCGGCGATCGCGGTGTGGTCCCAGGTGCTGCGGTCTTGGTCCTGGAGGAGGACCAGTCGGCCGTCGGAGTCGAATCTTGCGGCGGTGCGGGCGCGATGGAGCCGGATCAGCACGAGGAGGCCGGTGACTTCGGGTTCGGCGGGGAGGAGGCCGGCCAGCAGCGCGGTCAGCCATTCGGCGTCGTCCACCAGGTCACGGGAGTGGGCTCGGTCGCCGCTGCTCGACAGGTAGCCCTCGTTGAAGAGCAGGTAGATGACGGTCAGCACTTCGGTCAGGCGGTCGGGGAGTTCGTCGTCGCGGGGGACCTGGTAGGGGATACCTGCTTGGGCGATCTTGCGTTTGGCGCGGGTGATGCGTTGGGCGAGGGTGGTTTCGGGGATGAGGAACGCGGCGGCGATCTGGGCGGTGGTCAGGCCGCAGACCACTCGGAGGGTGAGTGCGACCTGCGCCTCGCGGGCCAAGGCCGGGTGGCAGCAGGTGAAGAGCAGGCGCAGCCGGTCGTCGGGTGCGGGCTGGACGGGCCACTGCACCTGGGCGAGTTTGGAGCGGTAGTTCTGCTGGCGCCGCAACACGTCGAGGCCGCGCCGCCGGGCGACGGTGAACAGCCAGGCGTCGGGCCGGTCGGGAATGCCTTCGACGGGCCAGCGTCGCAGGGCGATCTCGACGGCGTCCTGGACGAGGTCTTCGGCGGTGGAGAAATCGCCGAGCAGCGACACGAGCGATGCCGCGAGCCGGCCCGCGTGGTCCCGGACCACCCGAGCCAGCTCATCGGCGGCCGGAGTCGAGGTCATGACTGCACAGGACGGATCTCCACCACCGGGCAGCCCGGCCAGCTCCTGGTCATCCGCAGGGCCTCGTCGAGGTCGGCGACGTCGATCTCGGTGTAGCCGCTGATCACCTCTTTGCCTTCGATGAACGGCCCGTCGGTGGTGACCGGCGCCGGCCCGTCGAGGCGCACGGTGGTGGCGGTATGCGGTTCCTGGAGCTTATGACCGCCCCGGATCTTGTCCGCGTGGTCGTCGAACCACTGATAGACCCGCTGATAGGCCCGCTCGCGCTCATCGGCACTCATCGCCGCGAACTCCTTGGCGAACTGCTCGGTCTCGACGAACATCAGCACGTACTTCATGAACGTGACCTCCTGAATGTCAGTGTGCCGGACCGTGGGCGGCCGGCGGTCTCACCAAGAAGACGATCAGCGCGGCAGCGGACACGACAACCAGTGGCTGTCCTCCTCAACGAGTGAGGGCTCGGGCGACGGGCCAGGCGCCGGGGGAGGTGTTGGAGAGGACGGTGCGGGTGGTGCCGGTGCGCGGGTCGTGGGTGGACTTGAACGACGCGCCGGCGTCGTACCCGATCAGGATCGCGGTGTCTGAGGTCTCGTGCAGCCAGAAGCCGAGGCCGTAACGCATGGATTCCTCCGGTACGTCGCGGCGCGGCCGGAGGACCTCGTCGACGGAATCGACGATGTCGCCGGCGAACAGCGCGCGCCAGAAGGTGGAGATGTCGGCGGCCGTCGTGTGGATGCCGCCGTCGCCGGTGGCCAGGACCGGCAGGTGGAAGACGTTCGAGCGGTCCACTCCGTCCAGAGGCAGGTAGCCCACGGCCACGTCGGCGGGGAGCTCGTCGGAGCGGAAGAAGTCGGTTCGGGTCATGCCGGCCGGGCGTAGTACGCGCTCTCGGACGAGATCGTGATAGCCGACACCGCTAGCCCGCTCCGCCAGCAAGGCGAGAACCACGAAACCGCCGTTGCAGTAGGCGAAACGCTCACCGGCCGGGAACTTCGTCGGGTGTCCGTCCAGCAGCGGCAGGAAAGCCTCGGTGGTGGTCAACTCGTGGGCCGCGCCGACGAAGTAGTCGGTGATCTCGGTGTCGGCGTCCTCGTCGAGATAGTCACCGATGCCGGAGGTGTGGGTGAGGAGATGTTCGACCGTCACGTCGTCCGCGATCAGCGGGAGGTCCTTGCCGAGCAGGGATCGCGCGGTGGTGCCCAGCTCCAGTACGCCGTCGCGCACCAGCGAGATCACCGACAGCGCGGTGAACCCCTTGCTGCCACTGGCGATCCCGAACCGCGTGTCCACGGAGTTGGGTACGCCGTAGGTGCGGTTGGCCGCCCCGTAGGCCCTCGCGAACTCGACCTCGCCGGCGTGGTCGATCCAGACCACGCCGGAGAACCCGGTCTCCTCAGCAACCTTGTCGATCTCCCCCTGTGCCATTTCCGCAGGGTAGCGCGCGCGAGGCCGAGCCCGAACCCATTTACCGTCGGCCGTCAGGAGTCCCAGATCGGGCCGAGAGCGGGGATGCCGAGGCGTTCCAGGCCGTGCACCACCGACCACGTCACCTTCTTGTTCGACACGCAGATCACGGCCTCCGCCCGGGAGGACTCGTACGCCGAATAGGCCAGCCTCACCATGTCCGGCTTGCCGTGCGCATCCGTGTCCCAGATCAGGGTGTCAGGTTGCGCGGTCAGGATTTCGTCGACGAGCTCCTGCCCGTAGGTCTTCACCGGATCGCGGGTCACCCAGACCAGCTTGTGCGGCACCCGGCCCGCCAGCACGTGGGCGAGCACCGGCCCGATCCCGCTTCCGGTGACCACATAGACCACCCGGCGAAAGACCGTGCCGTAGTTCGCCATGCCGGCGGTCGCCACACCTCGCACCCAGATGTGGGTCGGCGGATTGTCGATGAACTCCCCGGTCCAGTCACCGGCCCGCGACACGGCCATCCGGAACCCCGGTACGCCGGGCGTCGGGATCACCGCGAAGCTGTGCCACTGGCGCAACGGATGCCGCGCGATGGACCGCGTCGAGCCGGCCATCGGAGTACCACGCGCTGCTCGTACCAGCGCGACATGCGATGAGGGCCTGCTGACCTCGATGGGGATCCGGCGCAACAACATCCACGGCACCAAGGAGCTCACCGTCGTCACGACGAGTATCCAGACGGTCGGCGTACCGGCGATTGCTGCTGGCAACGAATCTGCTCCGCGGCGTTCGTCCACCAGGAGCACTGCTCCGATCCAGAACAGGGTCGACAGGCCCCATCCGCCGAAGCGGTGCACCCGCTCGAACAGGTCATGCCGTGTGGCTCGCACCTTTGGCCGAGCTGTCATGACGATCGCGAGCAGGAGCAGCGCCTGGACGTAGTACACGAGCAGAAGTCCTCCGCTCACCTGCCCGGTGGCGACGACGGTCAGGCCGAAGAACCAGAGCGTCCCGCAGATCGCGCCGCCCACATGCAGTCCGCCGAGATGGTAGCCCTTGGCAAGCGCCCACCGCAGTCGCAGTGGCAACGACTTGGGCACCTTCATCACCGAGCGGGAAAGCACATTCACGAAGAACTGCTGGCGAACCAGGATCCCCAGTGCGAAGTTGACCTGAGCCACCAACGCAACCGTCTCGACTTCGCTCCACCAATGCCGCGGCAGTCCCCATCCGAACACCGCCACATTGGCCAGCAATACCAGCACTACCAGCCGATTGCTCTGCATCAGCCGCGGATGCTTCAACCCCCGCCGCCACCAAGGCAGAACCCCCGGCAACACCACCTCCGGCAGCACATCGACCCCGCCGGGCACACCTGTGGACACCCGCAACAGACCCATGAAAATTCCCCCAGAATTTCCAGTGTTCCCCGAGCCCCCATCAACCCGGTGATGCCTGCTGAGACGCCCCCACCACCCCCAGAAGTTGATCCCCACCCACGCCTTGCAACACAACCTTCACAAATTGCCGGGTGGGTTGCTGGGCGCTGCGGCGTACCGGCGAGTATCCGCTCAGCGGACGCGCGGCGGGCGGTTTACGCCTGAAGTCGAGGGTTCCGCAGGGGGTGGGGTGCGCTGGGGCGGAGTTGGGCGCATACTTGGGTGTGATGGAGCCTTCCCGCGCGACGACGCGTCGTCACCTGTCCACGAGTCCCTTCAAGCCCCGGGTGCCCAACCCGATCAAGACGTTCGAAGAGGGCGACCGCGTGTCCCACGACAAAGAGGGCATGGGTCGTATCCACGCCGTCGAGGGCCCGCACGCCGTGGTGGTCGACCTGGGCGGCGGCAAGCTGCTGCGGGTCCTGTCACCGTTCGACAAGCTGCACACACTCTGATCCACTGATCAGCCCGCCGAACGACTTGGCCGAGCCCGCCCCCAGCGCCCCGGCCAAGCCTTCGGCGACACCCGCACACATCGCGCCCCGGAGATGCTGGTTGCTGTCGGCATCTACTCCGCAGAGCGTGGTTGCCACGTTAGTAGTGGGGCGGTTGTGCGGCGGAAGAGGCGTTGGGGGAGTAGGCGGGTGGTGAGGTTGCGGAGGGGCACCGCCAGGGGGCCGGAGGCTTGGGCGTAGGTGCCGAAGGTGGCTGATCGGCGGGCGATGGATTGGGTTCGGCCGCGACGGCGGCGGTCGTAGGTCCGGAGGCCACCGGCGATGTCGCCGTTGAGGGCGTCGGCCAGTTCTACGGCGTCTTCCAGGGCGGTCGCGCCGCCTTGGCCGAGGTCGGGGGTCATCGCGTGGGCGGCGTCTCCGATCAGGACTGCCCGGCCGTTGACGTAGCTGCGCAGTGCGGGGAGCCGGTAGATGTCGTGGCGCAGGATCTCGGTGCCGTCGAGGCTGTCGAGCAGTTGCGGGATCGGGTCGTGCCACTGGCCGAAGCGACGCTGGAGTTCGGCGCGCTCGTCGGCGTACCGGGTGTTTTGCGGGGCGTTGGCGATGAGATACGCGTAGATGGCGCCGTCGGCGAGGCGGAACAGGCCGACACGTTCGCCGCGGCCCCAGCTCTCGCTCACGTCCGAGTCGAGGTCGAGCGGTGGCGCGATCAGCCGCCAGGTGGTGTAGCCGGCGTACACGGGTGGCCTAGCGTGCGGCCACAACGACGCCCGGACGGTACTGCGCAGTCCGTCGGCGCCGACCAGCAGTTCGACAGGCCGCCGTACTCCGTCGTACGCGATCGTCAACTGGTCGCCTGAGCGCTCGACATCGGTCACTGCCGTGTTGAGAGTGATCGCCTCGGCAGGCAGCGCGGATCGCAGGATGTCGAGCAGTATCGACCGGCGGAGCATTAACGTTCCGCCGTACCGGGTTCGCAGGTCTGACCGGAACAGCCAGCGTCCGCGCTGATCGCGAAAACCACCCGCCCCGTCAACCGTGCTGAACTCACGAACCTGGTCGCCGACGCCGAGAAGGTCGAGAGCGCGGATCGCGTTCGGCCACAGCGAGATACCCGCGCCCACCTCCCGCACAGCCTCCGCCCGCTCGAGCACGGTGACCTCCCACCCCCGCCGCCGCAACCCGATCGCGGCCGCCAGCCCACCGATCCCCGCTCCGACGATCACGGCATGGCGCATAGCCCCCCAGTCTGCCAGCGGCCGCCGGCAGCGATGCGGTAACGGCGCACCGAGCCAGTGGGCGGGCGGGCGGCGTACCTCGGTAGCTTGAGGGGATGGCCCGCCCCGTTGACCCTGCGTCGACCGATCCTGCCGACCGGTCAGCCACGTACGGCGAGGTCTTCGCGGTGCCCGAGTTCCGGTGGCTGTGGTCGGCGCAGCTCACCTCGGTGATCGGCGACCAGCTCGCCAGGGTCGCCCTCGCCGTACTGGTGTTCGATCGCACCGGGTCGGCCGGCCTGGCCGCGCTGACGTATGCCCTGACGTTCCTGCCCGACGTCGTCGGTGGCCCGCTGCTGTCCGGGTTGGCCGACCGCTTCCCGCGGCGGCGGATCATGGTCATCTGCGACATCGGCCGCGCGATCCTGGTCGCGTTGATGGCGATTCCCGGGGCTCCGTTCTGGATCCTGTGCGTCCTGCTCATCGCTGTGCAGCTGCTCGCTTCGCCCTTCCAGGCTGCCCGGGCGGCTCTGCTTCCGGCCATCCTGACCGGCGACAAGTACGTCCTCGCCAGCTCCGTATCGAACATCACCGCACAGGCCGCGCAACTGGCCGGGTTCGTCGCCGGCGGCACTCTGGTGGCGGCCTTCGGCACCGGCAACGCGCTACTGGCCGACGCGGCCACCTTCGCGTTGTCCGCGGTCTTCCTCAAGTACGGCGTACGCGAACGGCCGTTGCCCGAGACTATCGATGCTCGCCCGGGCTGGTGGGACTCGCTGTCAGCGGGCGCCGGGCTGGTCTGGAGCGACCGGCAACTGCGTTACCTGATCGCGCTGGCCTGCGTCGCCGGCTTCTACGTGAGCATCGAGGGACTGGCCGCCCCGTACGCCGCGTCCGTCGGTGGCGGACCGGCCGCGGTGGGGATCCTGCTGGCGGCCAATCCGGCCGGCCAGATGATCGGGATGCTGCTCCTCACCCGGGTCGCGCCGGCCCGGCGGCTCAGGCTGATGGGCCCGCTGGCGATCGGATCGTGCGCGCCGTTGATCGGCTGCGCGCTCCAGCCCGGGCTGTGGGTGACGGTCGCGTTGTGGATGCTGTCGGGACTCTGTGCGTCGTACCAGCTGGCGGCCAGTGCCGCGTTCGTGCTGAGCGTTCCTGACGCGCAGCGCGGTCAAGCGTTCGGCCTGGCCCGCACTGCGCTGATCGTTTCGCAGGGAATCGGGGTGCTGGCCGCCGGGGCGGCGGCGGACCGTTGGTCGCCGGCCCTGGTGGTGTCGGCGGCGGGCATCCTGGGCGTGGTCGTCGCAACAGGGGCGGCCTCCGGGTACGCCGGGGCCACCCGACGACACGCCTGAGCGACTACCAGTCGTTGTTGGCCATGGCAGTGGCCTCCTCTCGCGGATCTTGCGCCCGGACGATCTGAGCGCGGCGAGGCAATGACATTGCGTGAACCCAACGGCTACTCTGTGACAGAGACCGACTGTGAGGCGGGGGTCTTAGCATGAGTATCCGGCATCGGCTGACGCAACGTCGCCTTCGACGGCGTGACGACGCGGCGTGGAGACCGGCCCGGTGGACCTTGTGGACCCTGCCGAAGAGCGTTCTCGGGTATGTCCTGATCGTTGACGTCCTCACCGTGGCAGTGGTCGCGACCACGTTCGACCTGATGGCAGTCGGGTCGGACGACTGGATCAGGCTGCTGGTGCTGGCCGCCGGGTCGGCGATCCACCTCGAGGCCGCCCGCGACATCGAGCGGCTGCGCAAGGTCGGCTCCGACGGCATTCCGTACGTCAATCTCAAGGGGATGTGGACCTTCGCGGCCGTTCTCATCCTGCCGCCACCCCTGGCGGTGCTGCTGATCGTGACCACGTACGTCCACTCGTGGCTCCGGGTACGGCGCGTCCCGCCGTACCGGTCGATCTTCACGGCTTCGACCCTCGTGCTGGCCGGGGCCGCGGGAGTTGTCGTGCTGGCGGCGATCCGGCCGGGTGTCTATCCCGGTTATCCGGCGGGTCCGCTAGGGCTGGTGGCGATCGTCGGGGCCGGCCTCGCGTACTGGTTCGTCAACTACGCCCTCGTCGCGGGCGCGATCGTGCTGTCCAGCCCCGAGTCTCCGGGCCGGAACGCCCTCGGGCGGCTGTCGGACCAGTTGATCGTGGCCGGCTCTCTCGGACTGGGTGTTGCCACCGCGGCTCTGCTGCTCAGTCAGCCGTGGGCGGTCGCGGTGCTGCTGCTGACGATCCTCGGCCTGCATCGGGCCCTCCTGGTCGACCAGTTCCAGACCGAGTCGCGGACCGATCCCAAGACCGGCCTGGTGAACGGCGCGTTCTGGCACGAGATCGCCCGCCGCGAGTTCGCCGCCGCCGAGCGCACCGGCTCACCGCTCGGCGTGCTCTACCTCGATCTCGACCACTTCAAGTCGGTCAACGACACCTACGGCCATCTCGCCGGTGACCAGGCCCTCCAGGCGATCGCCGACGAGTTGCGCCACGAGATCCGCGGCGACGACCTGGTCGGACGGCTCGGCGGGGAGGAGTTCGCGGTTCTGCTGCCGCAGACGTCCGCGGCCGACACCGTGCTGGCCGCCGAACGGATCAGGCGGCGGGTCGCGGCCCTGGCTGTCACCGTCACGACCGCCGACGGTCCGGTGCTGTGCGACACGATCACCTGCTCGATCGGGGTCGCGACCTACCCGGAGTCCGGTTCCACGCTGGACCAGTTGCAGATGTCCGCCGACCTGGCCATGTACAAGGCCAAGGACGCCGGGCGGAACCGGGTGATGACGGCGTCGAGCGACCCGACCCTCTGATCCACGACCTGCGGGTACTGCGGGTTGGTTGGAGCCGGGTCGGTGGGGTACCCATGTCTGGTGCTGGTTGCGAATCGCTACAGGCTGGGTCCGTCCATCGCGCGAGGCGGTATGGGGGAGGTGTTCCGTGCCACCGACGAGCAGTTGGGCCGGGAGGTCGCGGTCAAACTGCTGTTGCCGTCGGCCGACGAGCACGCCAACGAGCGGTTTCACCGGGAAGCGCAGGCCGCCGCGAGGCTGAGCGATCCGCATGTGGTGTCCGTGTACGACTTCGGCCCGCACGGCGACGGCTTCTTCCTGGTGATGGAGCTGGTCGAGGGCGGGACGGTCGCCACGGAGCTCGCGCGGTACGGGGCGTTGCCGAAGGATCGGGCGATCCGCATCGTCGAGCAAGCCGCCGCCGGGCTGGCCGCGGCGCATCGAGAAGACGTCGTCCACCGTGATGTGAAGCCGGGCAATCTGCTGCTGGCGACGGACGGGACGGTCAAGGTCGCGGACTTCGGCATTGCTCATCTGCCGGCGGACGGGGCGAACACGCTGACGGCGACCGGCCAGATCATCGGCAGCGCGCTCTACCTCGCACCTGAACGAGCCAGCGGCGGACCGGCCGGTATGCCCTCGGACGTGTACTCGCTGGGATGTGTGCTGTACCAGTTGGTGACCGGCCAGCCGCCTTTCACGGGGGAGCACCCGGCGGCGATTCTCTACCAGCACGTGGACGCACCCGCGGTCCTTCCG
This sequence comes from Kribbella sp. CA-294648, assembly GCF_050943845.1. NCBI lineage: Bacteria > Bacillati > Actinomycetota > Actinomycetes > Propionibacteriales > Kribbellaceae > Kribbella > Kribbella sp. CA-294648. Next base: position 5,152,616 of record NZ_CP191981.1, on the reverse strand, counting down.
AGTCTCGAGCGACCCGAACTTGCCGGGCCCTTCGAGAGCGTGCTGATGCGGATGCTCGCCAAGGACCCGGCCGACCGGCCGTCCGCCGCCGAGATCGCGGCCGGCTCGCTGCGCGCCGAGTCGCCCGGCGCCGTACCGGTCGTCCCTCCGGGCGTCGCTTCTGCCGTCGGTCCTGCTGGCGGTCGTGCTGGCGCTGCGGCCGGCGCTGCTGCGGTGCCGGTCGGTGGGGAGGACACCAGCGCGCTGGAGCCCGCCGACGCTGCGCCGGTCAGCCGGGCGGAGGCCAGCCGGGCGGAAGCCGACCGCGCACGGAACAAGGCGCTCGCTGCCGGTGTGGTTGCGATGATCGCGACGGCAGCAGCCGTGCTCGCCGTCGTCCTGCTCAACGGCAGGGAGCCAACCCTGCCCCCGACAACCGAAATAGACCCTCCGACAGGCGTCACGTCCAGCCCGCCGAACCGCGGCGCGACGACTTCTGCACCCAGCACCGACCCAACTCAGCCGACTGAGGGTCGGTCTGACCCAACCACCTCGGCTCCACCGTCACAGACCGCCTCATCGCAGCCGACCACGGCGAGCACCTCTCCCAGCCCCAGCTCGCCTAGCGCCACATCTCCCAGCTCTACGCCGACGACACCTTCGAGCCGCCCCACACAAAGCAGCAGTACACCTAGCGGCCCGACGTCGGCACCGTCCTCGACGGCAAGCCCGCCCTCCAGTCCGCCGTCATCCCAGAGCCCTGGACCAACCACCCCGGCAACAGGCACTCCAGCAACCGTTACGCCGTTGACGGGCGGAACGCCGGCAGTCACCGGTTCCCCCGCGACCACCGCGGCTATCGACTAAAGGCCGCGAACAAAGGCCTGCGCCGACGGTTTTTGATGCCTCGGGCAATTGAAATTCAAATGCCGTTGGCAACCGTCAAATGATCGTTTAGTTGAACCGGTGCGTAATGTGTCCGTTCGCTTGCGGAAAGTATGCGGACCGAATAGCCGTTTTGCCCGAGAAGGCCATGGGTACCCGGCTGCATAACGCATTCCGGAACGGGGGAGGGTCGTAGGGAGGTATTCCTCAATGGGAATCGGTGATCGGCGTTTCTGCCCGCCGTGGGGCCTGGGGTGGTGACCATGGCTGACGCAAACAGGCCGCGCGATGCTCGCGAAGTACTGCTCGACGCGTTACTCGACAAGGTGGCCGACGAGCCGTATCCGTCCGCCACGATGCTCGATCAGATCGAAGCGTTGCTGGAACCGGACGAGGTCCAGATCTACGCCCGGCTGCTGGTGAAGAAGATCCGTTCGGACACCTACCCCAGCATCCCGATGATCCGGCGGGTCGCCGCCTTGGTGCAGTGATCCCGGATCACTGCGCACCGTAACTGTTTGTTGCCGAAAGCCACTTGGGGACCGCTCCGAGCTGGCACCACCACTGTGTAGGGAGAGTCCATGAATACCAGCGCCAAGGTGGCGGCTGCCGTCGCGAGCGGGTATCTGCTCGGCCGCACCAAGAAGCTGAGGCTGGCGATCACTGTCGGCGGCCTGCTGGCCGGCAAGCGGATCGCTACTGATCCGCGCGCTATCGCCCAGCAACTCACCACCGTCATCGAGCAGAACCCCGAGCTGTCGAAGCTGTCCGACCAGGTTCGTGGCCGGCTGGTCGCGGCGGGCCGGGAGGCCGCGGTCGCGGCGGCCAGCAACCGCCTCAACCGCGTCAGCGACTCCATCAAGGACCGCACGGACCGGATGCTGTCCTCCGGCTCGGGATCGGACGATTCCGAGGAGTCCGGGGAGTCCGAGGAGCAGGAGGAGCGGGAGGAGCGCCCGCGGCGTCGCAAGCGGCCGCGGCTGAGCAGCGTCGGTGGCCGCAGAAGCCGCGGTGACGACAGCGACGGTAGCGACGACTCAGATGACGGCGACGAGCGGTCCAGCCGTGGCGAGCGGTCCAGCCGTGGATCGTCGGATGACGACGGTGGTAGCGGCGGCGGGTCGCGTGAGCGGTCCGGGCGAGGCTCCCGGCGTACGAGTAGCAGCAGCCGCAGTGGTGGCAACCGCAGCAGCAGCGGCCGTAGTGCCGGCAGTCGGCGTGGCAGCAGCGACAGTAGCGACAGCGGGAGCGGCGGCCGGCGTAGCAGCAGCGGCGGTAGCGACAGCGGGAGTAGCAGCGGTCGTAGTACCGGCGGCCGGCGTAGCAGCAGCGGTGACAGCGACAGCAGCAGTGGTCGTAGCACCGGCGGCCGGCGTAGCAGCAGCGGCAGTAGCGACAGCGGGAGTAGCAGCGGTCGTAGTACCGGCGGCCGGCGTAGCAGCAGCGGCAGTAGCGACAGCGGCGGCTCGGCGACGAAGAAGACGGCGGCGAAGAGGGCGAGCAGCAGCTCGGGTTCCTCCTCGTCCGGCTCGAGTGCGCGCAAGACCACCGCCGCGTCGTCCAGCCCGCGCAAGACGACCGCCAAGAAGACGTCGAGTTCGCCGGCCAAGAAGGCCTCCGCGCCGGCGAAGAAGGCTCCGGCCAAGAAGGCCGCCGCCGCCAAGAAGTCGGCGCCGCCGCGTAAGGCGGCCGCCAAGAAGACCGCCGCGAAGAAGACCACGGCGAAGAAGACCGCGAGCAAGTCGACGAGTGGATCCTCGGCGCGGAAGCGCGGGTGACCGAGATGGCCGAACGATCGCGCACCAAGGACGAACCGCGCACCAAGGACGACGCGCGCAGCAACGACGAATCGCCCGCCGAGGACCAGAACGGTTTCAAGTCGATCCTCGACGAACTCCCGGTCGACCGGCTGAAGAGCGAACTGCAGGGAGCCCTCTCCGCGGCCGCCGAGCGCACGGCCGTGATGGCCGCCGACAAGATCTCCGACCTGACCGACAAGCTGACCGATGTCGCCTCGAACAGCGGTGTCGCGGGCAGTGCGCTGGCCGGCGGAGGCAAGGCCGCGACGAGCGGTGGATCGCCGGTGATGGGCGCGTTGAAGGGTGGGCTGACAGGGGTGAAGGACAAGGTCATGGACGCGATGAGTGGTGATTCCGGCGGCTCCAGCGGCTCCGGGGGCAAGCACCCGACCAAGGCCACCACGATCATCGAGTCGATCGACGTCGGCGTACCGATCGAGGTCGCCTACAACCAGTGGACCCAGTTCCAGGACTTCTCGGGCTTCATGAAGAAGGTCGAGCGGGTCGAGCAGAAGTCGGACGAGAAGCTCGACTTCAAGGCCAAGATCCTGTGGTCGCACCGCAGTTGGGAGGCGACCATCCTCGAGCAGGTGCCGGAGGACAAGATCGTCTGGCGGTCCAAGGGCGAGAAGGGCCATGTCGACGGCAGCGTCACGTTCCACGAACTCGCGCCGAACCTCACCCGCGTGATCGTCGTGCTCGAGTACTACCCGCAGGGCATGTTCGAGCGGGTCGGCAACCTCTGGCGCGCGCAGGGGCGCCGGACCCGGGTCGAGCTGAAGCACTTCCAGCGGCACGTGATGACGCGCGTCATCCTCGACCCGGACAAGGTCGAGGGCTGGCGCGGCGAGATCCACCGCGGCCGGGTGCAGAGCAACGGCCAGGGCGAGGACGTCGAGGGCGACGAGGGCGAGTACGACGACGAGTACGCCGATGAGTACGACGACGAGGACGAGGGCGACGAGGGCGACGAGGACGAAGCCGGCGAGGACGAGGACGGCGAGGGTCAGCCCGAGGACGAGTACGACGACGAGTCGGACGAAGACGAAGACGAGGACGCCGACGAGGACGTCGCTGACGAGGACGACCTCGAGGACGAGTACGACGACGAAGAGCCGGCCGACGAGTACGAGGACGACGAGGAAGACGACGACGTCGCCGACGAGGACGAGGACCTGGCCGACGAGGACGAGGACCTCGCTGACGAGGACGAGGATCTCGCCGACGAGGACGAGGACCTGGCGGACGAGGACGAGGATCTCGCCGATGAGGACGAGGCCGGCGACGACGAGGTCGAGGACGAGTACGACGAGGACGACGAGCTAGCTGAGGACGAGGCCGGCGACGAGGACCTGGCCGACGAGGACGAAGACCTCGCTGACGAGGACGAGGATCTCGCCGATGAGGACGAGGACCTGGCCGATGAGGACGAGGACCTGGCCGGCGAGGACGAAGCCGACGAGGACGAAGACCTGGCCGACGAGGACGAAGCCGACGAGGACGACCTCGAGGACGAGTACGACGACGAAGAGCCGGCCGACGAGTACGAGGACGACTACGAGGACGAAGAGTACGAAGAGGAACCCGACGAGCGGCCTCGGCGCCGAGCCAGCTGAGCCCTCGAGACCGATTGGAAGGTAGACCCATGACCGTCGCCACCACAGGTCAACGCCGCTCCGGTGGCTACCTGGAAAGGCCGGCCCCGAGCAGCCTCGGGGATGTCATCGACAGCATCCTGGACAAGGGCCTCGTGATCGATGCCTACATCCGGGTGTCCCTGGTCGGCATCGAGCTGCTGACCATCGACGCCCGCATCGTGGTGGCGAGCGTAGACACCTATCTGCGCTTCGCCGAGGCCACGAACCGCCTCGACCTGTACGAGAAGGGCGGCAAGGACCTCCCCGAGATGATCGGTGAGCTCTCCGAGAAGGGCGCTTCGGGCAAGTCGAAGGGTTTGCTCTCGGGCGCCAAGGAGGCCCTGCTCGGTCGAGAGGACGAGGACGACAGAGACGGGCGCCGGCGCGACGAGGACGAGGACCAGAACGAGCTCGAGGAAGCCCGTCCGCGCCGGCGGCCGGCGAAGAAGGCCGCGGCTCGTCGCCGGAGGACTGAGGAGTGACGGTGACGACGCCGAGTGACGTCGGCCTGGCGCTGTACCTGTACGGCATCGTCGCCGCGGATTTCGTCGTACCGGCGGATCTCCGCGGCGTCGACGGGCAGCCCGTCGAGCTGGTGCCGTTCGGCGAGGTCGCCGCGGTCACGAGTCCGCTGGACGCCGACCGCGCGCTGGCCGGCCGGGAGGACCTCTTGGCCCACAGCCGTGTCCTCGACACGGTTGCGGCCCAGGGGTCCGTCATCCCGGTCCGGTTCGGCTCGCTGCTGCAGGATCGCGAAGCCGTCGAGGCTGACCTGCTCGAACCGGGTCATGACGACTTCCGGTCGATGCTGGCGGATCTGGCCGGGCATTCGCAGTTCACGGTCAGAGCCCGGTACGACGAGCAGCAGGTGTTGAGCGAGGTCGTGGCCGAGGATCCCGAGATCGCAAGACTCCGGGCTGCGACTCGTGACCAGCCGGAGGAATCGTCGTACGGCGATCGGGTTCGGCTGGGGGAGTTGGTCGCGCGAGCCGTTGAGGCCAAGAGCGCGCAGGACGGCGAGACGCTGCTGGCCGAGCTGGAACAGTACGCGGCGGCGGTCAACGTCCGGGAGAGTGCCGGACTGGATCGCCTGCTCGATGTCGCGTTGCTGATCGAGGACAGCCGGCGTACCGAGTTCGAGGAGGGCGTGGAGGAGATGGCGCGCGCCTACGCCGGCCGGGCGATCCTGAAGCTGGTCGGCCCGACAGCGCCGTACGACTTCGTGTCCGCGGAGGAGTGACATGGGCCTGTTCACCCAACTCCTGACCCTGCCGCTGGCGCCCGTGCGGATGACGGTCGCCGTGGCGGAGCAGATCCGCAAGCAGGCTGAGCGCGAGTACTACGATCCGGCCCGGATCCGCCGGCAACTGGACGAGATCGGGGCACTCAGGGACAGCGGAGAGATCGATCCGCAGGACGCCGACGCGTTGGAGAACGACCTGATCGCACGATTGCTGGTCGCCAACGATCGACCGCAGAGGGAGAGCTGATCGTCAATGCCGACACCCCGGAAGTCCGCCGAGCGGAGCACTCCGGCCAGGCGAAGTCCCGCGAAGAAGACCTCCGCGCGGGCGTCGAGCAACGGGCAGAGCGAGTCCGCCGGTACGCCGCGCAAACGCGCGGCGGCGCCGCGGAAGTCGCTGCGCGCGATCGCGGTCGGCGCCGCCGCCGAACTGGCCGAACTGATCGGTCAGATGCCGGAGGGGATCGTGGGGGTCGAGAAGACCGACGACGGCTGGCAGGTCCAGCTGGAGGTGGTCGAGTCGCGCCGGATCCCGGAGACGACCGACATCCTCGCCATCTACGAGGTCGACGTCGACACCGACGGTTCGGTGACCGGCTACCGGCGACTGCACCGGTATGTCCGGGGCCGGACCGAGGAGTGAGGGACAGGCGATGACAGAACCGACGATCTCGCCGCGCCGGCCCGCGATGGACCGGTACGGCGTCGCTTCGGCGGCTCCACGGCCCGAGGGCCTGGCCGACATTCTCGAGCGGGTGCTCGACAAGGGCATCATCATCGCCGGCGACATCCGGGTGAACCTGCTGGACATCGAGCTGCTGACGGTCAAGATCCGCCTGCTGGTCGTCTCGGTCGACAAGGCGATGGAGATGGGCATCGACTGGTGGACCCGCGATCCGATGCTGTCCGGCGACGCGCAGGAACTGGCTGACGAGAACCGCGAACTCCGGCAGCGGCTGGAGGAGCTGGAGCGCGAGCGTGGCTGAGACCGGAACCTACGTCTACGCGGTCGGGCGCGAGCTGGACGGCGAGGTGCTGTCCGGCCTCGCGGGGGTCGGCGACGCTGCTGTCCGGACGCTGGCGCATCGCGATCTGATGGCGGTGGTCAGCACGGTCGACCTGGCCGAGTTCGGTGAGACCGCGCTCCGCCAGAACCTCGAGGATCTCGGCTGGGTGGAAAGGACGGCCCGCCGGCACGACGAGGTGGTCCGGCGGGCAGCGGCGATCACGACCGCGCTGGCCCCGTTCCGCCTGGTCACCATCTACCGATCGGACGACGCCGCCCGGGACCGGATCGAGGAGCTGTACGACGATCTGTCCGCTGCCCTCGACCGGATCGACGGACGCAGCGAGTGGAGCGTGAAGATCTACGGCCGCGGTCAGGCGATGCCGACTGCACCTGTGATGACAGAAGGTATGGGGACGGGCGTCGCCTACCTCGAACGACGCCGCGCCGAGATCCGCGGAAGGCAAGCAGCGGCTGCCGATCAGCAGGCGCTGGCCGATCAGCTGTTCTGGGATCTGGTGCCGGCTGCCGCCGCGACTCGGCGGCTCGCGCCGCAGGACCAACGGCTCAGTGGCCGGCGTCAGCCAATGGTGCTCAACGCAACCTTCCTGGTGGACGACGAGCGGAGTACCGAGTTCTTCGAGCTGATCGACGCGCTGCGGGCGCGGTACTCGACGTTCGACATCGAGGTGAACGGGCCCTGGCCGCCGTACTCGTTCGCCGTTCTGGACAAGCCGTGACGGCCGGGCCGATCGAGCAGCGGGCAACGATCACCGAGGAACCGTCGCTGGTCGATCTGCTGGACCGGTTGCTGGGCAAGGGAGTGGTGATCACCGGCGACGTGGTCATCTCGCTCGCCGACGTCGAACTGGTGCGGATCCAGTTGTCGGCCGTGATCCAGTCGGTGCGCAAGGAGATGAAACCGCTATGACCGAGCCGGTACTGCCGTTGGCCGAGAAGATCGAGGCGAACGCGGACACGGTGGAACGGGAACTGCTGAAGCTGGTGCTGACGATCGTCGAACTCGTCCGCCAGTTGATGGAGCGGCAGGCGATCCGCCGGATGGACGAAGGCGACCTGCGCCCGCAACAGGTCGAGGAACTCGGGCTCGGGCTGATGCGGCTCGAAGAAGCGATGACCACCCTGCGTGAGCAGTTCGGTCTGCAACCGGAGGATCTGAATATCGATCTCGGCCCGCTCGGCTCCCTCCTGCCCGGTGACGACGTCAGCGGACGGTAATTGCTGCACCGCGGCGGATTGAAATTACCGGTGCAGGGCACTTGGTATTAGAGGGTTATTCCTCACTCAATTCATCCTTGCATTTGGCTGGACGTGGTGAGAATGAAAGTACTTCGCGGGATCGGTGCGGCGCTGGTGTGGCTGCTGGCCACGGTCGTGATGATCGTGGCGGGCGTTCTGTGCATCACGCTGATTCTGCTTCCCCTGGGACTGCCTTTGATGGCTCTCGGGATGCGGTTATACGCGTACGGCGTACAGCTGCTCGTTCCGCGCGCGCCGGAGGTGAAGCGCGGTGTGCGCAAACGCCTCGGCCTGCGGGCGCGCGGCTCGGTCGCCGGTGATGTGAAGCGGGCCGGCAAGCGCGGCAAGAAGTCCGGCCGCAAACTGCGGAAGAACGCCGACAAGGCCGGTAAGAAGGCGGGCGGCGTCGCGGACCACGTGGGCAAGAAAGCCGGCGGAGTGGCCGACAAGGCAGGGAAGAAGGCCGGCGGGGTGGCTGACAAGGCGGGCAAGAAGGCCGGCCGCGGACGGAAGAGGCTGGCCGGCCTCCTCCACAGCTGACTGGAGACAGGTTCATGAAGCTCTTGATGCGACTGGTCGTCAACGCGATCGCAGTCGCCGCTGCCGCCTGGCTGCTGAACGACATCTCCATCACCGGATCGACCACCACCAACAAGGTCATCACGCTGGTCGTCGTGGCCGCGATCTTCGGTCTCGTCAACGCGGTGGTCAAACCACTGGCCACGCTGCTGTCGCTGCCGTTCATCGTGCTGACGCTGGGCCTGCTGATCTTCGTGATCAACGCCCTGATGCTGTTGCTCACCTCGTGGATCAGCGACGGGCTCGACATCCCGTTCGAGGTCGAAGGCTTCGGCACCGCGCTGCTCGGCGCGCTGATCATCACGGTCGTCAGCTGGCTGATGAACGTCCTGCTGCCGGACAAACTCGAAACCGATTGAAGGAACGATCATGCCGGAAGAACGGTTGGGCGAGAAGGTAGGCAACAAGCTCGAGGAAGGCCTCGGGCAGGTGACCGACAACGTCAAGGACCTCGCGGCGAAGGCCGGGGTGGGATCCGGGAGCCACTCGTCGTCGTCCGGCCGCGGGAATGACACACGGACAGTCGGCATGACTGGTGTCCGTGCCCGCTCCCGCGCCGCGACGGACCGGACCAAGGACGAGCTGTACGCCGAAGCGGCCCGCCTCAACATCAAAGGCCGTTCCAAGATGACCAAGGCAGAACTGGAGAAGGCCCTCCGCCGAAGCTGACCACCCGATTGCCGGCTCGCAGCGAAGGGGCCGCTGCGAGCCGGCCGACGTAAGGGCGCGATAACTGCTGGTCTCTGGGCAGCAACGGACACCAGACAAGACCACGGTCGACGTGGTGAAGTTGCCGGGAGCAAATGTCGCCAGACTGACCTTCCAGCCAGGCTGGCGCTGGTACGAGTGCATCCGCCCCGTCGTCGGCGGCGACTCCTGCCAGGTCCGGCACGTGGGTGCGCTGATCTCCGCCAAGCCGTAGCCGCGGAAACCTCCATCACCGCAGGCGAATAGACCTTCCGCACCAACGGAGCACTTTGCGGATAAGGCGCCCACGTGGTCATCGGGCCTCCCGATCTGGACTGAGGAGCGGAGGGAGCGAAGCGACCGCAGCGACGAGGGAAGATCGGGAGTTAAGCCCGATGACCCGCCGAGCCGAAGGCGAGGCCAAAAGCCTAGAGGAGGTCCGCAGTTTGGAGTTGTTGCCAGATTTCGGATTGGTCTACTACGGGGACGCCTTGTTTTTCGGCTTTGGTTAGTTTGCTGGCGCCTACGTCGGCTCCGGTGATCAACAGGTCGGTGCTGGCTGAGACTGAGGAGGCGATGGTGGCGCCTGCCTTCTCGCACAGGCGTTGGAAGGCTGGGCGGGTGACTTTTTCGCCGGAGCGGGGGTCGCTGATCGAGCCGGTGACGACTACCGTCTTGCCGGCTAGTGGGGCGCCGGCGACGACGACTGGTGGGAGGTCTTCTTCGCGGACGTCGAGTGAGACGCCGGCCGCGCGGAGACGCTCGAGCTCGGGCCGCAGCCGGTTGAGGTGCTCGATGAGGGAGGCGGCGACCTTCGGGCCGATGTCCTCGACGGCGACGAGTCCTTCGACACCCGCGTCGGCGACCTCTTCCAGGGATCCGAATCCCGCGCGGCACACCCTCGTCGCGGTGCCCTCGGACGCCATCGGGATCGCGAGGCCGATCAGTGCGCGGCGGAGGCCGACCTGCCGGCTGGCGTCGATCGAGTCGATCATCCGGGCGGCCGAGATCTCACCGATACGGTCGAACTCCAGCAGCTTCTCCTTGGTCAGCCGGTAGAAGTCCGACGGGTGTTCGAGGATGCCCGCCTCGGCGAGCCGCTCGATCCAGACCCCGCCGATCGCGTCGATGTCGGCGGCGGCCCGGGACGCCCAGTGGATCAGGCGCCGGACAGTCTGGGCGGGGCAAGCAACGTTGGTACAGAAGAGTTCGCGGCTGTTGCCCTGCTCGGTCAGCGGCTGCTCACACGACGGGCACACGGTCGGTGGCACGATGTCGCGCTCCGCGCCGGTGCGCTTGGACGCATCCAGGACGCCGGCCACAAAGGGGATCACGTCGCCGGCGCGGCGTACCAGCACGGTGTCGCCGATCTTGATGCCGCGGGCCCGGATCACCTCCTGGTTGGCCAGCGTCGCGCGGGTGACCGTCGTACCGCCGACGAAGACCGGCTCCAGCCAGGCGACCGGCGCGATCTTGCCGGTTTTGCCGACATCCCAGACCACGTCGGCCAGCACAGTCGTCTTCTCCTCGGCCGCGAACTTGAACGCCAGCGCGCCCCGCGGCGAACTCGATCGGGTGCCCGCGGCGGCGAAGGCGTCGCGATCGGCGAGCCGCAGTACGGCGCCGTCCAGGTCGTAGTCGAGGTCGTTGCGTTGCTGCTCGATCGTGGTGATCACCGCCTGCGCGGCGGCCGCGTCGTCGCAGTGCCGCATCTCGGCGACGGTGAACCCGAGCTCCCGCAGCGCCTGCTCGAGATCGGAGTCGGTGTTGTCGGACTCGCTGAGCAGGTCGAAGGCCAGGAACTGCAGTCGCCGCTCGGCCACAGTGGCCGGGTCCTTGGCACGCAGCGTGCCGGCGGCGGCGTTCCGCGGGTTGATCAGCGGCTTATCCGGGTGGGCGGCGTTGTAGGCGGCGAAGGTGGAGCGCAACATGACGGCTTCACCGCGGACCTCGACCCGCCCCGGTACGCCGAGCCGGTCCGGCACCCCGTCGGCGAGGGCCCGCACCAACGGGGTCACGTCGTCGCCGGTCGTCCCGTCGCCGCGGGTGACCGCGCGGGCCAGCCGGCCTTTCTCGTAGACCAGTGCCAGGGACAGGCCGTCCAGCTTCGGCATGACCACCACCGACTGGCCGGGAAAGCGGTTGAAGAACGCCTCGACCTGCTCCGGACGAGTCGCCTTCTCCAGAGACAGCATCGGTCGCGAGTGCCGGATCGGCGCGTGCAGGATCGCGGGCGCGCCCACCTGGTCCAGCGGGTTCGGATCGGGCGCCAGCTCCGGATTGGCCTCGATCAGCGACCGCAGCTCGTCCTCGATCGCGTCGTACTCCGCGTCCGCCACCACCGGTGAGCCCTGGTAGTAGGCGTCGCGCATCACGACGATCTGGTCGGCAAGTTCCTGAATACGCTCCCCAACGTCCACGGCCCAGACCCTACCCGCGCCCACCGACAATCCGGGCGAATTCAGGGCCGCCGGCCAGCAGCGTCGTGCGCGCGGACTGATAGGGACAGCCGGCGGCTTCGAACGCCGCCGCGGTGGCCAGCACCGCCTCCTGATCGCCGTCGAGCAGCGCCGCGGCCCGCTCGACCATCGCACCGGCGACCGGGTTGCCGGCGACGATGCGCTGGGCCTCGGTCACGCGGTCATGCGCAGAAGGGCTCCCGGCCAGTACGGCGGCCTCGGCGCGCAGGGCGACGTACCAGTGGTGCCAGATCCAGGTGACCCATTTCCACACCTGGGCGGGCTCGACCTCCGTCCGCTCCATTGCCTCTGGCAACTGTCCGTGGTGGAGCAGGAGCATCGCGTCGAAGACCGCTCCGTAGCCGTAGGCCCGCTCCGGTGAGTTCCCGAGCTGGTCCAGCACCTCCAGCCATTCGCGCCTGGCTTCCGCGTCGTCGCGGAGACCGTGGACCATCGCCACGGCGGCCACAGCCGGGCCGAGGAACGACCGGGCAGGTTCGCCCGCCCGCCGCCACGCGTCGAGGAAGCGGATGCCGCCGGTGAGCACCTGCTCGGTATTGCCCGCCAACGCGTCGGCGACCAGCAACCAGCTCACCGCGCGATGACCGACCTCGGCCAGCAACGGATGGTCGGCGAGCTGCCCCGCCCATCGCCGAGCGCCCACCAAGTCGCCGGTACCAAGGCTGGCCTCGGCGGCCTCACCAAGCGCCTCGATCAACTCGTGCGTTGCGGCCGGCGTACTTGGAGCAGACGACAACAGCGCGATCCGCCGCTTGGCCGTAGTCGCTGCGCCGAACGTGTCACCGGCCCAGCTGAAAGCACCGGTCAGTACGTCGAGCGCAGCCGATTCGGCCAGCGGATCGCCTGTACTACGGGTCATTTCGACCGCACGTTCCGCCCGCGCAATCGTCTCGGCCACGGACGTGCCGGGCTGCCCCTGGGCGGTAGTAATCGCAACAAAGAGCGCCTGGCCGGCCTCGGCCAGAGCCACATGAGCCTGCGCCACTGGATCATCGCCAGCCAACTCACGAGCCTCGGCGATCAACCCGGCCGACTCCTCCGGTGGCAGCGGCCGCACGAACTTGCTCGAGAACCGGTACGACGTGGTCGCGATCGCCGCCAGGTCGCGGGCGGCGCCAGCAGTCTCCCCAGCGCTGAGGGCTGCTTCGGCCGAAGCGCGGTACAGGCGGTACATGTCGTCCCCGTGCATCCGGCAGCCGGCTACAGCTGCGGCCTGCCGCAGTGCAGAGGCTGCCGCTTCCGGAGCTGGGGCCAGCTGGGCCGCCTGCTCATACCGCTGCTGGGATTCGCCGATCAGGTTGCGAGTGAAGGTCAGTTCGGCCAGGTAGTGGGCCAGCCGGTACGCCCCCTCGCGCTGCTCCGGCTCCTGCGCCGCCCACGCCAGTGCAGCTCGCAGGTCGTCGGCTACTGCGTCAAAGCCGGCCCGCCAGTCCCGGCGTACTGCTGCAAGACTCCCGGCCTTGTCCAGGCACCACTGCAGGTGCAGGGCTCGTACTGCGGCCAGCTCACCAGCCTCGGTCAGCTGCTCGGTCCCGTACTGGCGAATGGTCTCCAGAGCCCGGTACTCCGTTCCGCCTGGCGCCGAGGTGACCACGAGCAGGCTTTGGTCGGCCAGCCGGGACAGCCCGTCGGCGACCAGGTACTCCTCGGACTCGGCGATCTCCGCCGCCGCAGCTGCCGTGAACGGCGCCACGAACACCGACACCCGGCGCAGCAACTCCCGATCGGCTGGCTCCAGCAGTGCATGACTCCAGTCGAGCGCTGCCCGCACCGAGCGGTGGCGCTCATCGGCACGGAAGCCACCGGTGAGCATCCGCAGCGGATGAGACAGAGCTGCTGTGATGCCGTCCAGGCCAAGCGTGTGATACCTGGCGGCGGCCAACTCGATCGCCAGTGCCATGCCGTCCAGCCGTTCACAGATGGCGGCGATCTGGTCGCGCAGTGGCGAATCCAGCGGCCGCCCTACCGCGGCTGCCCGCTCCAGGAACAACGCGACCGCGTCAGACTCACCACCGGCGGGCAGCGACAGCGGCGGCACCGGGTACACCTGCTCGAACGGCACCATCAGTCGCGCTCGACTGGTCGCCAGCACGGCCACCCGGGGGCAGGCGGCCAGCAGCCGCTCAATGAACAGTGCAACCGCGTCCAGCACTTGCTCGCAGTTGTCCAGGACGAGCAGGGCGTGCCGGTCGGCCAGTGCGGCGACCACGGACTCGGTCATGTCGCGACCAGGCTGCTCACCGAGGCCGAGAGTCCCCGCGACGGCGGTCGCGATCATGCCCGGGTCGGTCACCGGTACGAGGTCGACGAACCACACGCCGTCGGAGTACTCACTGACTGCCTCGGCGGCCACTGCCAGCGCGAGCCGAGTCTTGCCCACGCCACCGGGACCGACGGCCGTCACCTCGCGGTGCGACTTGATCAACTCGGTCAGCTCGGACTGCTCGGTCGCCCGGCCGACGAACGAGGTCAGCGGAGCGGGTAGAACTGTGACGGGGTGAGACGGATCGGCTCCGGCCGGTTCCGGTGCGCGCTGGGCCAGCGCCCGCCGATCCGGTACCTCGAGCTTGCGCAGCAGCGAGGAGACGTGGCTCTCCACGGTCCGCACGGAGATGTGCAGCCGGGCCGCGATCTCGGCGTTGCTGAACCGGGCACCGACCAGCTCCAGTACGTCGCGTTCCCGCGGCGAGATCTCGACTGCTGCTATCACCGGACCATCTTCCCTCATGCCTCCGTGCCGGCGCCGCAATCGCCACTGAGCGGCCTCGGTGCCGGGCTCCGTGCCCGCATTCCGTGGAGCGGCTACGTACTGAAGTTCCGTGGTTTGCACGGATGTGTGGGGGACGGCTCCGGCGACAAGCTGTGACTACGCAAACAGCGCAACGCCGAAAGCCAAGACCACAGGAGCGACCGTGACCAGCCCACAGGGAACCACCACCGTCACCGAGGGAATCAAGACCGTCCTGCACCCGGTGTCCGACCTGGCGAAGGCCAAGGCGGTCTACGCGGCCCTGCTCGGTGTCCCGCCACAGACCGATTCGCCGTACTACGTCGGCTTCGAGGCCGAGGGTCAGCACATCGGCCTGGTACCGGACGGAGGCCCGCAGGGCATGACGTCGCCGGTCGCCTACTGGCACGTGCCGGACATCGAGGCCAAGCTCGCCGAGCTGACCGCCGCCGGCGCCACCGTGAAGGAAGCCGCGCACGAAGTCGGCGGCGGCCGCCGGGTGGCCACCGTCATCGATCCCGACGGCAACGTCCTCGGGCTCATCCAGGACCGCTGAAACACCCGCAAGAACCCCACCAGCCACTTCTTTGCAAAGGATCCATCATGACCTCCTTCGAATCCCTCACGCTGGAAGTTTCCGACCTCGAGACCGCCGGCACCTTCTACCAGGCGGTCGGCCTGAGCCCCTACCTGAACCTCCGCGCCACCGACGAGGCGACCACCGGCTTCCGCGGTTTCGCCCTCTCCCTGGTGGTGTCCCAACCGGGCAACGTCGACGCGATCATCGAGGCCGGCCTCGCCGCCGGTGGCACCACCCTGAAGCCGGCCGAGAAGAGCTTCTGGGGCTACGGCGGCATCATCCTCGCCCCGGACGGAACGATCCTCAAGGTCGCGAGCTCGAAGAAGAAGGACACTGACGCCGTTAGCAAGACCATTGACCAGGTCGCGCTCCTGCTGGGTGTCGCGGACGTCAAGGCGAGCAAGCGGTTCTACGTCCAGCAGGGGCTGACCGTGGCGAAGAGCTTCGGTGGCAAGTACGTCGAGTTCGAGACGTCCGCCTCGGCCGTCACGCTGGCGCTCTACCCGCGCCGCGCCCTGGCCAAGGACGTCGCTGTCTCCGACGACGGGACCAGGCCCCGCCGGATCGTGATCGGCAGCGACACCGGTTCGCTGACCGACCCCGACGGGTTCGTCTGGGAGTCCGCGGCCGCCTGACTCCGCAGTACCGACACCCAACCACTGCAGCGTTCGAAGGAGAAACTGACATGAGCACCACGTACGAGGGATTCAGCGCCGAAGAGCGGGCCGCGATGAAGGAGCACGCCCAGGACCAGAAGAAGGCAGCGCGTCGGGCGAGCAAGGCGGACAAGGCCGCCGAGGCGGTGCGGGACGTGATCGCGAAGATCGCCGAGATGAAGGACTCGGACCGGGTGATGGCCGAGCGGGTCCACGCTGTCATCACCGCCGGCGTGCCGGAGCTGGAGCCGAAGCTCTGGTACGGGATGCCCGCCTACTCGCTGAACGGCAAGTTGGTCTGCCACTTCCAGAGCGCGGACAAGTTCAAGTCGCGCTACGCGACGCTCGGTTTCAGTGATGCGGCGGCGCTGGACGACGGCGCGATGTGGCCGGCTGCCTTCGCCCTGACCGAGGTGACGCCCGAGGTCGAAACCCGGATCGCCTCCCTGGTGAAGCAGGCAGTCGGCGCGGACGGCTCCTGAGCGAGTGGCTCGGGGCTGGACTTCAGGACCTACCGGCTCAGCGGATCGCCTGACCGAAATCCTCCAGGACGAAACGGGGGATCAGGTCGGCGATACCGCTGAGGACCGGGAGCGTGGCGAAGGCCTGCCGCAGGGTCCAGGGGGTGGGGGAGTAGGTGACCAGCAGATTGCCGGAGATCCGGAAGCTCAGCTCGTGAGCGAGCAGCCACTCCATCATCCGCGGATGCACCATCGCCGAGCAGAAGCGCTGATCGTCGCAGGCCACGAAGTACTTGTCGTTGAAGGCCGCGCTCTCGGCGTCGAACCGGTACATCGGGTCGAACAGGTCGTCCAGACTGACCACGAGGTCGGGTAGCCGAACGGGTAGCTCGATCGCGATCAGGTGGTTGGTGCTCGTCGAGGGCAGTTTCTCCCTTTTGACGTAGAGGAAGTCAGCCATCCGGATCCGGCGGCCGAGGTGCTCGCTGACCATGATCCGGCGCAGGTCACCGTGATGGCCGAAGCACCGGTACCCGGCGGTCGCGAGCGTCCCGTCGGGGTCAGCACCCGGCAACCAGCCGTGCCGCCCGGCGTCGGCCTGCTCCCGGGCCAGCTGAGCCTTGGCCCGGTCCACCGACGGTCCGCCGACGTGGAGAATGAACCACCCGAGGAGCGCGAAACCACCGAGGAAGATCCCCGCTCCGATCTGCATCCCGACCAGAGCGTCCAGCCAGCGGGGCACCTCGAGACCAATCACCCCCGCAACCTAACGGACCGAACGGCCAACCAGCGGAAGGCGCGAAATCCGCTGCGCAGGACGGTAAAATGTTGTCACGAGTCGTTGACTCGGACGGCTCCTACGGTTGAAGGGGGCGATGGATGTGTCTGGGGTTTCTCCGAACGACCGTCTGGCGATCGTGCCGGTTGTTGTCTACGGCCGGGCAAGGTGTGAGTTGAGCGAGGGCGTACGCCGCTATCTGGAGCGCGCCGAGACGCCGTACCACTGGGTCGACCTGGACTCGAACCCTCAGGACGCGGCCCGGCTCGCGTGGGTTACCGGAGGTCGGGTGCACAGCCCGGTGGTGTCGGTCGGTGGCGAGGTGCTCGTCCAGCCGACCATCGGTGAGCTCGACTGGGCGCTCACCAGAGCACGGAGACCAGTGTCGGCGTGACCGCGACGCCGGGCTCGCGACGCCTGCTCCGCTGCGCGGTGGCGGGCCAGGTGCGTGAGGCCGGCGTGTGGGGTGGGCTCGCGGCGCCTGCTCCGCTGCGCTACGCCAGCTGCATCGCCGGTTAGTGCTGGCGCTGACGCGCATCACCGCGCGGCGGGTGAGGCTAGCGTGAACGGGGTGCCGTCTGGCCGACGGGCGAACCGCTTGGGGCTGAACGGGCCACGGGCGGTGCGGTCTCGGCGGCGGGCTCGCGACGCCCGCTCCGCTGCGCTACGCCGGCTGCGTCGCCGGTAAAAGCTGAAGCCGACATGCACAACCCTGCGATGGCGAACTGGCCCGCGGCTGCGGTGGTTGGACGGCTCGCGACGCCTGCTCCGCTGCGCTGCGCCGGCTGCATCGCTTGTGAGTGCTGGCGCTGACGCGCGGGACCTCGTGGTGGCGGACCAAGTGCGTGAGGCTGCATGAGACCGGCGTGTGGGCGACGCCCGCTCCGCTGCGCTCCGCCGGCTGCATCGCCGGTAAGAGCTGAAGCCGACACGCACAACCCTGCGATGGCGAACTGGCCCGGGGCTGCGTGCCCGACCTTCACCGCGGCGACCGGCATGGTCACCATCCCGGCACATGGACAGCGTCAAGGTTCCCCTCGTGAACTCTTCAGGCGCCGATTCGCGTGATCTGGCGTTGGTGGAGAGGGTGTGACGATGCAAGGTACTGAGCTGGGTCGAGTGGCTGCATTCAAGCAGGGCCTGCCGTGGCGGGTGGTGTTCCCAGACCTCCAGCACGAGGCAGTGTCGGGGTTTCTCGTGAGCTGGTAGCAGTCGGACTGCTCTCCTGCGACGTTGCGCAGCTACGCCTACGACCGGCTGCGGTGGTTCCGGTTCCTGCATAGCCGGTGGACGGCGTGGGAACGAGCTGAGCGTCCCGACGTGCGCGAGTTCATGGAGTTGTTGCGCGAGGCACCGGTCCGTCAGCGGTCGAACCGACGTCCTGATGCTCCGGCGTCGGGTTCGGCGAACCCTGTCACGGGCAAGGCGACGCTCGGTACGACGTACGCCGCGAGGACGATCAACCAACGATTACTCTCCTTCCAGCCGTTCGGTTGAGTCCGGCTCATCGTCGTTGGTCTGGTGCACGAACTCGCCGATCACCATCACGGCGATCCCCGGCAAGAACAGCAAATCTTGGTCCAGCAACGCTCCGGCCACGATGAGAGGGCCCGCTGCAGCGCTGATCCAGGCCAAGTGGCGGTGTTTGCGAACTGACAGCCACGTGGTCGAAGCGCGAGAAGTAGAGCCAGGCCGCAGAGGAAGGCCAGTTCGCCAGTCAAGTGGAGTCTCCAAACTTAGAAGCTAGGCGTGTTGCGTCCTGACAGCGATCGATAGAAGCCATAGCTGGCGAACGGGACGGGCCGGCGATCGGTACGGTCTGCGCTTGGATGCGCGCCTGACGCTGAAGTAACTGTATTCGCGGTTGTACCACCGGCGTACGCGGTTTCCCCGATAGTGGCGTTGTTTCTAATCTTGCCCATGGACCGAACCGCTTTGAATCGGCCAGCGAAGATGTCGATCGCCGTGTTCAACTCCACCTGACCGAACTCCTTTGGCGCCGATTGGAAGGATCGATGTTTGACGCGAGCGCATAGGTGCTGCACGGGACTGCTGTCTCGGGCAGATTCGAAGACTCGGTATCTCACCTGTTCGAATCACAGCGTCGCATCAGGCTCCGGATATCGTTCCAACGCTGATCTGACACCTGAGTTCTTGACAGTCGCCGGGCCAGAAGTGACGATCTCCGAGGCAGGCCGCTATCTCGACTCACGCTCGGGATCGAGACATTCATCATCGTCTCCGATACCGAGAGCCGCCCCGGCGAGCGTGCATGTCGTTTCTAGCGCCTGCTTCGTTTCGTGAGGAGGCGACAAACGTGGGGAATTGGACAGCGACCTCATCAGCGGGTCGGAACTCAAGAATAATTCGGGCAGTCGTGGCCACATTTTTCGTGGCTGCGCTTTTGATTGCCCGACCCGTCGAGGCACAGGGCGATACGCCCCAGCCGGACGGTCCACCGGACACGGGAAGCCACTCGTGGTGTTACCTGTCCGGATTCAATCAGAGGACGACCGCTGATGCCGCGATGACGTGGCTGCGCGATCAGACTGTGGTGCAGACGCTGTATCCCGGAGCTTGCGACGCACACACAGATGTTCGCTGGGGACAAGGCAATCTCAGTGGCGCGTACGGTGAAGCCAGGTGCCGGACCCGGTGGGACAACGGACGGTGCGACACCTACAACGTGACGCTCGACATGGGGGCGATCAACAATGCGGCTCGCCCCAACGAACAGCTCTCGAAGACCGCCTGCCACGAGTTGGGTCACACCGTCGGGGTGCGCCATTACTTCGACAACGATCTCCCCGGGGGCGACACCGCTCACAGTTGTCTTCGGTCCGGAGAGGTCCAGGCGTCGTGGACCAACCTCAGAGTCTATGGCCATCACCACCGCACCCAGCACATTAACCCGTGGTTCAGCTGACGAAGGGACGAGCTATGACGATTCGTAAGTTGCCGGTCGCGGCCGGCCTGGCGGGGTTCGTGCTGGTTTGTGCTGCCGCGTGTGGCGGGGTGGGCGATCCCCAGTCGTCGCAGCGGGTGGAACAACCCTCGGCGGAGCAGTCTTCGTCACAGTCGACCGAGACCAAGAAGCGACCACGTGTCGATGCAGCAGTCGTCCGCGGGATGACCGACTACGACTACGAGCGAGTGACCTCGCTGGCGGCCCTGGCCCGAAGGGCTCCTTCTGTCACCCTCGGAACGGTGGTCGGCTGGACCGACGGCCGGTCTCGGGTCGAAAAGAATGGCAGCGGCTATGTGGACACCTCTCTCTTCGCGGTCCTGGAGATCAAAGTTCTGAAGTCCTACCGTGCTCTGGACGGCCGCGGCGGAGATCGCGTCTACGTCGAGGTCCCGAGGGGAGGAGAAGTCCGGGTCGACGGAAAACTGCCCGAGGGCACGAAACCCGTCCTCGCGACGATCGATGAACTGAACTCGGCTGTACCGAGAGGCACCCGCGTCATCGTTGTCGGCCGAGCTGCGCCGACAGCTACTGAGCTGGAAAAGCAGACGCCGGGCAGCACAGTTCACAACGTTGCGGCCGGACATCCGCAGGGAACCGGGCTGTTGAGAGCTCATGTGCAAGGGCTGATCTTCGAGGACGAGCAGGGGAACTTTGTCAGCGGTCTTGCCGACGAGGAGAAAGAGTGGGGTTGGGTTCCCTCCGGCAAGTCTGCCGCCGGCGGCGGATTCTCCCACCTGACTGACCAGCTCGACGCGCTGGGAAGGTAGCTACCGGGCCACTCACCGCTCAGGCGAGGCTGCGGTGGCAGGCGCCCGACGCAAAATTGTGAAACGACTGCAGCACCGGGGTTGCCGGTGCTGCAGTCGTTCGCATCGCGCCTCCCCGCCTCCGCAGCGACCGCCTTCCAAACCCCGCTCCCAGGCGCCTGACAAGTGGGGGTCCAAGGCCCGCAGTCGCCACCGATCGCCAGCAGCTCGAAGGCTGCGTAGGCGGCTGGGACGGCAGCGGCCTTGGCGCAGGTCTTCGACGGGCTGGTGACCAGACGCTGCTGGAGCGCGTCGAAACCGAGCCGGCCGTCCGTGCCGAGATGACCAATTTGCCGTTGATCTCGAGTGATGTCGTTGGAGCCATCGTGTAGAGGCGGCTCGCGTGTTGTGGACATGCCCACAACGAAGGGTGTCGGGCGGTGGCGTTGCACTTCCCGATGGCAGCGGGCCGCCTCGGCAACCGTCAAGGCACCGACGACGTTGGGGTCAAGCCCGCTGGCCGGGCGGGCGGCAGCAGTGCGTCGACGTTCAGTGAAGTCTGGCTCGCTGCGCCTGCTCCGCTGCTACGCCGGCTGCAGCAGGTAAACGGATCTGTCCGGACTGACCTCTATATCTTGACAGCGTGAAGTAAGTGTTCCAATATCCTATCGGATCCGTGTTCCTGGGAGACGTGTGGATGAGTGCGAACACCAGGGATCGCGGCTGTCAGATGATCAGAGAGGTCGCCGCTCATGACCAGATCCCTTCGACACCAGGCGATGCGCGGCGTGGTCGCGCTCGTCGCTGTCGCCGCCTTGCTCCCCGCGAGCGCCGCGGCGACGTCCGCCGTACCGGGCGCCAGAGGTCCGCAACCGGGCCCTCAAGGCGCCACCACCAAGAAAGCTCCCAGCGCGGCCAGCATCAGCAGCCCTGCGACCGTCACCACAGCAGCCGGTACGCCGCAGGGCCCGGCCGGCGATGCGGCGCTGAAGCCCTACATGGGCTGGAGCAGCTACAGCATGCAGGTCTACTCCAACGACGGCGGCAACTGGATCTCGGCCGCGCAGATCATCGCCCAGTCGGATGCGATGCGGAAGAAGCTCCAGCCGTACGGGTACAAGTACATCAACATCGACGCCGCCTGGAACGGCGGTATTGACGGGTACGGCCGGCCCGTTCCGAGCAAGAAGTTGTACCCGAACGGTCTGCAGGCCGTGATCGACCACATCCACGGGAACGGCCAGAAGGTCGGGCTCTACGCCATTCCGGGCATCTCGAAGGCGGTGCTGGACGCCAACCTGCCTGTCTACGGCAAGCCGGGATGTACGACGGGCAATCTGGCCAAGCAGCCTCTGCAGCAGGGGGACTACTGGGGTTTCGGCTATCGCGTCGACATGACGAACCCGTGCGCCCAGGCGTACATCGACTCGATCGTGGACCAGCTCGCCTCCTGGGGCGTCGACTTCCTCAAGTTCGACAGCGTGACGCCGGGTTCGGGCAAGAACGACCTGTCCCTCGACGCGCGCGACGAGGTCAAGGGCTGGTCGCAGGCGCTGGCTCGGCACAAGATCTGGCTCGAGCTGTCCTGGGCTCTCGACATCAACTACGCGGAGTACTGGAAGCAGTGGTCGAACGGCTGGCGGGTCGACTGGGACGTCGAGTGCTACTGCCCTGGTGAGGCACTCACCGCCTGGCCGAACATCTCGCGGCTCTTCCCGAAGGTCGCCGACTGGTGGCGCCACGGCGGGCCGGGTGGCTGGAACGACCTCGACTCGCTGAATGTCGGCAACGGCACGATGGACGGGCTGACCAAGGACGAGCGCCGTACGGCGGCGACGCTGTGGGCGGTCTCGGCGGCTCCGTTCTACGTCGGCAACGACCTGACCAAGCTCGACTCCTACGGGTTGGAACTGCTCACGAACCCCGAGGTGATCGCGGTCAACCAGGCCGGGCGCCCCGCCCAGCCGGTGTCCACCAAGAGCAATCGGCAGGTCTGGTACTCGCTCAACGCGGACAACTCCTACACGGTCGCGCTGTTCAACCTCGGCACCACCGAGGCGAACATGACGGCGAACTGGGCGGACCTCGGTCTGACCGGTGCGGCGACGGTCCGCGACCTGTGGGCGAAGAAGAATCTCGGCCAGTTCGCGACCGGCTACACCGCCGCGACCGTGCCCCCGCACGGAGCCCGGCTGTTCAAGGTCACGCCGCAGAAGGGCTCGGTGATCCGCGTCAACGACGACGATCTGCGGGTCGGGTACGACGGCGCCTGGCAGCGCAACGGCAACCGCGAAGTCCCGGCCGTGTCGGAGCCGCTGACCGTCACGGTCACCGATTCGGGGGGATCCACCACCGGCCAGCCGGCCACCACCTCCGGCGTACGGACCGTCGAGTTGAACAACGACGACCCAGGCATTGTCTACACGGGTTCGTGGAGTCGCAGTACGGGCCGTGGGTTGGGTGACTATCAGGACGACGTGCACTACACCGAGGCCAACGGCGACGCCTTCTCCTACAGCTTCGTCGGCAACGGCGTCGACTACGTGACGGAGAAGGACCCGTCCCAGGGCGAGGTCGAGATCTACGTCGACGGTGCCCTGAAGGCGACCGTGGACACCCACGCGGACAGCCGCTCCGCCCAGCAGGTGGTGTTCAGCATCTCGGATCTGCCGAACGGGAGCCACACGATCCGCGGCGTGAAGAAGTCCGGCCAGTTCATGCTGGTCGACAAGCTGGTGGTCCGCCAGGAGAGCCTGCTGAACCCCGGTACTGCGTCCTTCGACAAGGCGACCCCCGCCGATCTGACCACCGAGATCGCCCGTGACCCCGCCGAGCTGGCCGGGATCGCGAACGGCAGCACGGTCCTTGCCAAGGGCACCGACTACACAGTCGACGGCAAGATCGTCACCATCAGGAAGGAGTACCTGGC
Organism: Kribbella sp. CA-294648; assembly: GCF_050943845.1. NCBI lineage: Bacteria > Bacillati > Actinomycetota > Actinomycetes > Propionibacteriales > Kribbellaceae > Kribbella > Kribbella sp. CA-294648. Next base: position 5,129,215 of record NZ_CP191981.1, on the reverse strand, counting down.
GGCACAGCCGGCCGGAACGACGAAACTGGAATTCCGGTTCCGTGGTGATCACCGCGACGACGTCCACGCCACGACGGCGAACGGCGCGGCGATCGACTTCACGTTCCGCGGGACCGGCGTCAGCTGGGTGACAGCACTGGGCCCGGATCAAGGCGAGGCCGAAATTTCCGTCGACGGTAAGGTCGTCGGCCGGGTGAGCCTCTTCAACGAGTCGCGCGTCACGGCCCGGCAGGTGTTCACCCTTCCTGGCCTGAAGGCTGGGCAGCACACCTTGCGGATCGTGAAGCTCTCCGGCGAGGTACTACGAAACGACGTGATCCGCTACACGACCGGCTAGCGGGAACGCGTGGGTGGGACCTGGTACGACGACGCTGACCAGGTCGCCGGGTCGAGGTGCGCCTTGACCCGGCACCCGCGCCACCAACCGGGTGTTCGTGTCGGCGAGGTCGAGCCGGACCATCGCATCTGGTCCGTGGTACGCGATCGAGACCACGCGGGCAGCCAAGCCAAGGCCGACCGTCCCGAGGACGACCTGCTCGGGGCGAACCATGACCATCACCTCGCCGGTAACCGGTTCGGCGAGCTCGAGAGTGCCCAGAACACAGTCGACGACCCGCCCATCGGCCAGTCCCGGCAGCAACATCGTGTCGCCGAGGAACCTCCCGACCTCAGGCGTTGCGGGCGCGTCGTACACCTGAGCGGGGCTGCCGATCTGGGCGAACCGGCCGTCGAGCATCACCGCGACCTGGTCGGCGAACGAGAGCGCCTCGGTCTGGTCGTGGGTGACGAGCACGGTGGTGGCGCCGCGTTCGCGCAAGGCGGTCAAGGTCGCCTCGCGGGTCGAAGCGCGCAAGGCGGTGTCGAGGGACGAGAACGGCTCGTCGAGCAGTACGACGGCAGGCTCACGAGCCAGCGCCCGGGCCAGTGCGACCCGTTGCTGCTGGCCGCCGGACAGCTGGTCCGGCCGGCGCCGAGCGAGGTCGGGGGACAACCCGACGAGTTCGAGCAGCGCGCCGACCTGGGTGGCGCGGCGGCGTTCGGCCCGGGGGAGTCCGAAGAGAATGTTGCCGGTGACATCGAGATGCGGGAACAGCGCGCCGTCCTGCCGGACGTAGCCGATCCCACGGCGCTCCGGCGCGACCAGCACCTTGCCGTCGGTGAGGACCTTCCCGCCGATCTCGATCTGGCCGCTCGACGGCCGGACGAACCCAGCGAGCGCTCGCAGGAGCGTGGTCTTGCCGCTGCCGGACGGACCGAGCACGGCGGTGGTTCCGCCCGGGCGCACCTCCAGGCTGACGTGGTCGAGCACCGCCGGACCGCCGTACCCGACGGTCAGGTCGCTGATCTTGATCCCGGCGCTCGTCATCGCCGGTCTAGGATCTGCCGGCGGAGCAGCACGGTGAGCGGTGCGGACAGCGCGATCATCGCCGCGGCGTACGGCGCGCTCGCCTGGTAGTCGAGCTCGTCACTCGCCGACCAGAACGCGGTCGCCAGCGTCTCGGTCCCGGTCGGGGCGAGCAGCAGGGTCGCGGTCAGCTCGGTCACCGTCGCGAGGAAGACCAGGACGAACCCGGTCAGCGCGGAGGGGAGGACGAGCGGGAGCACCACGCGGGCAAAGGTACCCGGCCCGGACACCCCGAGCGAACGCGATGCCTCGATCAGCTCGGTCGGCGCCGCGGCCAGACCGGACCGCCAGGCCACCATTGCCCGAGGCAAGAACAGGATCGTGTACGCCGCCACGGCGAGCGCCGCGGTCTGGTAGACCGGGCGGGCCCACTGCACGGCCAGGGTGACGAGCGCCAGCCCGATCACCACGCCGGGCAAGGCGCTCGCGACATAGGTGACTCGCTCGAGGCCGACCGCCAGCCGGGACGGGTACCGGTGCAGCAGCCAGGCTCCGGGCAGCGCGGCGAGGGTCGCGGCCAGTCCCGCCAGGACCGCCAGACCGACCGTCGAAGCAGTTGCTGAGAGCAACGGTCCGGCTTCCACGCTACCGGCGCCGATCGCCCGCACCAGCCAGCGCAGCACGATTCCTCCAGGCACCATCACTGCCAGTCCGACCAGGATGGTCAGCGCGCCGAGAGCGGGTACCGTCCAGAGACCGAGGCGGTGGGCGACAGGTGGCTGCCGGGTTCCCGTGCCGAGTCTGGCGATCCGGGCGCGGCCGCGTAGCAGCACCTCGATCGCCAGAATGCCGAGGCACAGCACCACGAGCGCCGCGGCGAGCAGGCTGCCGGCGGTGTTGCTGAACCCAACCGCGAACTGCTGCAGGATCGCAGTCGTGAACGTGGGGAACCGCATCATCTGCAGCACGCCGAACTCGGCCAGGAGGTGCAGCGCCACCAGCAACGCCCCGCCGGCGACAGCGGGTCGCAGCTGCGGCGCGACCACCCGGAGTACGGCGCCGAGGCCTGAGGCTCCGAGGGAGCGGGCGGCGTCGACGTGGCCCTGGTCAAGTGCACGCATCAGAGCGGCCGCCGGGAGGAAGACGAACGGGTAGTAGGCCAGGGATGTGACCAACACCGCGCCGCCGAGGCCCTGGACCGATGGCAGCACTGAGGTCCAGGCATAGCTGCTCACGAACGCGGGGATGGCGAGTGGGGCCAGTAGCAAGGTGCGCCAGACCCCGGCGGCGGGCAGTGTCGTGCGTTCCACCAGCCAGGCTGCGGCGCAGCCGAGCACCACGGTGATGGGGACCGTGAGCACGACCAGCAGCATCGTGTTGCGCAGCAGCTCAGCGGTCCTCGGCCGGAACAACAGCCGAGACGCCTCGGCAGTGCCGGCCGCCCAGGCCTGCCCGAAAACCACCAGCACCGGGGCCAGCATCAGTACGGCGACCAGCGCCGCGGCGAGCACGACGAGCCACGGCGTCAGCGCGGACCGGTGAACCGGGACGGCCTGAGCCACCGGAGCCCCAGAACCCGGAGTCGCCGGGCCGTCGTACGGGAGGACGGCTCCGGTCGGGTCAGAGAATGCCGGCATCTGTCATCAGCGCGCTGACCTTGTCGGAGTTCAGCGCGAACGGGTCGACCGGCGGCGCCTGCAAGGTGCTGAGCGGCGGCAGTGCCGGTGCGGAGGCCACCCCGACGCCGACCGCGTACTCCATCGAGTTGGAGTCGACGAGCACCTTCTGGCCGGCCGGGCTGGTGACGTAGGCCAGGAACTTGCGCGCCTCTGCGGGCTTCTTCGAGCCGGCCAGCACCGCACCACCCGACAGCGACACGAACGCGCCCGGGTCCCGGTTGCGGAAGTAGTGCAGCGCGGTGTTGCCGCTGCCTTCCTTGCTGCCGGCCTGGTCGCGGTACCAGTAGTAGTGGTAGATCACGCCGCACGGGATCTCGCCGGCGTTCACCGACTTCATCGTGGCGATGTTGTTCTGCAGCGCCCGGGCGTTCTCCTTCAGGCCTTTCAGCCACTCGGTCGTCTTCTGCTCACCCTGCCCGGCGAGCATGCCGGCGACGATGGCCTGGAAGTCCGCGCCGCCGGGCGCGCAACCCCAGCGGTCCTTCCACTCCGGCCCTGCGAGGTCCATCAGGGACTTCGGCAGCTCGGCCTTCGGCAGCTTCTCCGGGTTGTAGACCATGACCGTGGACCGGGCGGCGATCGAGGTCCAGGCCTTCGACGATGGGGTCAGGTTGGCCGGCACCTGGCGACGGGTCGCCTCCTCGAGCGGGGCGAGCAGGTTGCTCCGCTCGACCAGCGTCATCGCCGGGCTGTTCTCGGTGAGGAACACGTCCGCGGGTGACGAGGAGCCCTCGGCAACGATCTGGTGGCCCATCGAGGAGTCGGAGCCCTTGCGGATCTGCACCTTGATCCCGGTCGATGCGGTGAACGCCTCGACCCACGCCTTGGTGACGTTCTCGTGCTGCGAGGAGTAGACCTGGAGCGAGCCCGGGTCGGCCTTGTACTCGTCCTTGGCCTTGTCCTCCGACCCGCAGCCCACCAGGCCCACCGTGCCGATGGCCCCCAGGCCGGTCAGGAACGTGCGTCGACGCATGGTCGATCCTCTCTCACAGAATTCAGCGCCGTCTGGAGACGGCGGATCAGGGTCCCACGCGCCGGCCGCGGCCCCGGCAATGGCAAGGGCAACGGCAAGGGCAACCGGCGGAGCACGAAGGTGCTGACCGCGCAGAAGGCGAGGCCGGCGGCGAGCGAGGCGAAAAACTGGACGATAGGGGTGCCGAAGAACGCGAACATCTGGAACTGGATCAGGTAGATGTGCAGCGACGCAGCGGCCAGTACGCCGAGCGGCCGGACCAGCAAGCCAGGGACCGGCACGGTCGGCAGCAACGCCAGCAACAGGAGCCCGGCCATGATGGTCAGGTTCCGCTCCCAGACCGGGAAGAACCCGATGGTCGCGGCCGCCGCGACGACAGCCGTGATCACCCGGCGCCGCCCGGTGTCCGCGAGTGCCATCGCGATACCGGCGACAAAGAGCCAAGCCACCGTACCCGGAAGGCCCCGCACCGGCCCTTCGACCAACGCGAGCACCAGATAGCGCGGTACCAGCAGGACAGCCAGGGCGACCATCGCGGTGCGCCAGGGGTTCGCGGCGTACGCCGCCCGCACGAGCGGCAGGGCGAGCACCGCCGTCGTCAGCACCGACAGCATCAGCAGGGCTTCGACGAACCAGAAGATGTTGATGTCCCGCGGCCGGACCAGCCAGTGGACCAGCGCCAGATTCGACCAGTGGATCGATCGGGAGACGAACACCATCACGGCAGCCACGACGAGAGCCGGTACTGCGATGCCGATGACCGCCCGAGTTGTCCGCCGGACCCGATCGGCCGTTCCCCGGGCGGTGAGGACGTACCTGGCGAACAGGAATCCGGCGACCGCGAGCAGGATGTGCGCCCCACCCGTCAGCTGGAACAGGTCGACGTGGCTGGCGCAGATCGTGATCACGGCCACTCCACGCAGGAGCACGGTGGTCTCGACCCGCTGCGTCATGGCACGGCGTACCGGTCGGCTCTGGCGGCGCTGGTCGGCCAGAACGGCGAGGTCGCGGATCGGCCGGTGATGCCAGTCGGGCGGCAGTTCGCCGATCAGCCGGGTCAGGCGGAGGGAGGCCATGACGTGGTTGAACGAGTCGCCTCCGAGCTCCGCGAAGGACCGGTCCGGGTCCGTCACGCCACCGCGGAGCAGCGGTGCGAGGAGGGCAACGACTGCCGTGAGCGATCCGTCGGCGCCGATCGCGGTCTCCGTCGCCACGTCATCCGATGGCAGCGCAGCCGTGGTGTGCAACGCGGCGCAGGCACGGCGATCCGGCTTGCCGTTGGGCAGGATCGGCAGCTCGGCGACCTCGTGGGTCGAGACCACGGACACCCCGAGACCGGCCGCCGACGCCGCCTGATCGCGGACGGCTGCCGGCTCGTGTCCACCCGATCGATAGGTGACTTGAAGCTGGTCGTCGGTACCGGTGACGCAGCACGGAACCCCGTTGGCGCGCAGTGCACGCTCGACCTGGCCGAGGTCGATCCGGATGCCCATGATCTTCACGTGATCGGATCGCCGGCCGACGATCCGGACCAGCCCGTCGGTATCGATCCTGGCGAGATCGCCGGTCCGCAGCTCGGTCTGAACCCGGCCCAGCGCAAGGTCGACAGGGTGTTCGGCGTACCCGAGCATCACGCCGGGACCGGTGAAGACCAGCTCGCCGACCGGACCGTCCAGAGAATCGGGCTGCTCGATGCCTTCCGGGTCCAGCCGGAACGCGGAGCCCGCGATCGGCCAGCCCACCGCGTCCGGGTACTGACCGGCCAGCTCTGGTGGCAGCACCGCCATCCGGGCGGTCGCCTCGGTCTGCCCGTACATGACCGCCAGCCCCCAGCCGCCAACGCGACCGCGCGCATCCAGTTCCTTCACCCGTACTGCGGGCAGCGCGCCGCCCGCTTGGGCCAGCAGCCGCAGCGAGGGGAGATCGTCCAGAACCCCTTGTACGTCGAGCAAATCGACCACATGGGGTGTCGCAGGCAACAAACTGACCGTGTTCCGGCGCAGTTCATCGGCGAAGGTGGGGTCGGTCACCGACCCATGCCACAGCACGGCGGTTGCGCCGGCCCGGAGCTGGGCGTGCAGCACCGACAGGCCGAAGCAGTAGTGCAACGGCAGTGAGGTGATGGCCCGGTCGTCAGGGCTGATCGACAGCGCCGCCGCAATCCCATCCGCGTTGCTGACGAGGTTCGCGCGGCTCAGCCGAACGAGCTTGGGTGAACCGGTGCTCCCCGAAGTACTCATCAGGACCGCGAGCTCCGGGTGGAGCTCGTACTGCGGATCAATAGCCTCGTCCAGCGAGCCAGTGAACGTGCCGTCGTCGTGGAGCCATAAATCCGGTGGGTAGGCGGTCGTGATCGAGGCGTGCTCGGGAGGTGTGATCAGCGCGACATGCCCGGCCTTGAGAACGGCGAGGTAGCCGACCACCAGTTCCCGCGTGGCCATCAGCGGGACGTGCACGAGCCGGCGTCCGGCCTGAACCCCCGGCAGCTCGGCGGCAAGCGCTTCCACTCGCTCGATCAGCGTTCCATAGGTCAGCGTGCCGCCTGCGTCGACGAGGACGGGACGGTTGATGTCGGCAGTGCCGGACCACAAGACAGCGCCGGCCGTCAGCCGGGCTTGGGGCTGGAACACGGAGGTGAGGCTAACCTAAGAGTTGATGCCTCCTCAACAACTCGGCCAGCGACGGTTTTCACCGCAGATGAGTGGGTTCAGCGTTAACGAGTGGCGAATGGACGGCCGGTAGCCGGCCTGGGTCGATGGCGTGAGGTCTTGACGTAGTGGTGCGGGCTCAGCGAGAGTACCTCGGACTGTTAGCGCTAACACATCATCAGTGAGGTCTCCATGCAGATCGGCACGCGCTCTTCCCGGTGGGCAGCAACCGCTGTCCTCGCCCTCCTCGGCGGCCAGCTCCTTCTGCCCCCGACCACTGCCGGCGCCGCGGCCGAGGATGTGACCGCGGGGCTGGTACTGCGCTACGACCTCGCGCAGACGTCCGGTACGACGGTGGCCGACAGCTCCGGCAACGGCCGCAACGGGACGCTGGTCGGCGGTGGGACCTGGAGCGGCTCGGACCTCACTCTCGACGGCACCGACGACTACGTGAAGCTGCCCGACAACGTGATGGCCGGGCTGGACTCCATCACCGTGTCCAGCGATGTGCTCATCGCGACCGACCAGGCCACGCCGTTCTTCCTCTGGGGTCTCGGCAACACCGCGTCGTCGAGTGCCGGCACCGGCTATCTGTTTGCCAGCGGCAACAGCTTCCGGGCCGGTATCACCACGACCAACTGGTCCGGTGAGAAGGTCACCGCGAAGACCCCGGCCGGCAACCTCGCGCGGGGTGTCTGGAAGACCGTCACCTACACCCAGACCGGCACCACCGGCACTCTCTACGAGGACGGGGTGCAGGTCGGTCAGAACACCGCGGTCAGCGTCCTGCCGAGCCAGGTCGGCGGCGGCGTGACCACGAACAACCTGCTGGGCAAGTCGAACTACGGCACCGACCGCACGCTGAAGGGCAAGGTCCGGAACTTCCGTGTCTACAACCGCGCACTCAGCGCGGAGGAGGTCGCGTTGATCGCACTGACCGACCAGGCCAAGGCCGACGGTGCCGCCGCGGCGCTCTCCGTCGTCCACGCCGACGACGTCCGTGGCAATCTGACCCTGCCGGCGACGGGCGAGTACGGCGCCTCGGTCACGTGGGCCTCATCCGCTCCGGACGTGGTCAGCAGCGCAGGTATCGTCCACCGGCCCGTGAACGGCGCTGGTGACGCCCAGGTCACGCTGACCGCGACCACCAAGGTCGGTGCGGCCACTGCCACCCGGCAGATCGCTCTGACGGTGCGCGAGCTCAAGGCGGCCGCGCCGTACACCGGCTATGCGTTCAGCTACTTCACCGGCAACTCGATCGCGGGGGAGAAGATCTACTTCGCCGCCAGCCGGGGCAACACCGCGCTCAAGTGGGACGAGCTCAACAACGGCCGGCCGGTGCTCGAGTCGACCAAGGGCACGCTCGGACTGCGCGATCCGTTCCTGATCCGTTCGCCCGAAGGCGATCGGTTCTTCCTGATCGCGACCGACCTGTCGATCGGTCGCAATGGCGACTGGGATGCCGCGCAGCGCCAGGGGAGCCGCTATCTGGAGGTCTGGGAGTCCACCGACCTGGTCACCTGGTCCGAGCAGCGGCACGTCCTGGTCTCGCCCGAGACCGCCGGGAACACCTGGGCGCCCGAGGCGTACTGGGACACCGAACTCCAGTCGTACGTCGTCTTCTGGGCCTCGAAGCTGTACGCCGCCGACGACCCCGGCCACACCGGTTCGACGTACAACCGGATGCTCTATGCAACGACTCGTGACTTCCGTACCTTCAGCAAGCCGGAGATCTGGCAGGACCGGGGCGAGTCCCGGATCGACTCGACGGTGATCAGGGAGAGCGGCACGTACTACCGCTTCACCAAGGACGAGGGCGGTGGCGGTACCGGCTGTTCGGACATCATCCAGGAGAAGTCCTCGTCGCTGACCGCGGTCGACCTGCCCGGCAAGGCCGCCTGGGCGATGCAGGACTCGTGCATCGGTCGCGACGCCGGTACGTCGGCCGTCGAGGGACCGACCGTGTTCAAGGCCAACCCCGGTGACACTTCCGGCTCGAACTACTACCTGTTCGTCGACGAGTACGGCGGCCGTGGGTACATCCCACTCGGGACGAACGACCTCGAGGCGCCGGACTGGAAGGTCCCGTCGACGTACTCGCTGCCGGCCAGCCCACGCCACGGCACGGTCCTGCCCGTGACCCAGGCCGAGCTCGATCGGCTGCGCGACGGCCTGGTGCTGCCGGAGCCGGTGAAGGCCGATGCGAACGGGATGGTTGCGCACTACCCGCTGGACCAGAATGCGAACGACGTGACCGGCCATGGGTACGACGGCGTTGTCTCGGGTGATGCGACCTGGGCCGACGGCGCGCTCAACCTCGGCGGCGTCAACGGCCATGTGAAGCTGCCCGACAACATGATGACCGGGCTGGACGCGATCACCGTCTCGACCAAGGTCTGGATCGACAGCGGCCAGGCGACGCCGTACTTCATCTGGGGTCTCGGCAACACCGCCGGCGACATCGGCAACGGCTATCTGTTCACGACCGGCAACAACTACCGGACGTCCATTGCCTCGGGCAACTGGTCGACCGAGCAGACCGCGACCGCGTCCGGGGCCGTACCGCGGGGTGTCTGGAAGGCGCTGACCTACACCCTCACGCCGGACGGCATCGCCACCATCTACCTCGACGGAGTGCAGGTCGGCCGGAAGACCGGCGTCACCATCGCGCCGGGCGACATCGGCGGCGGCCGGACGACGGCCAACTACATCGGGCGTTCCGTCTACACCTCCGACAAACACCTCAAGGGCAAAGTGCGCGATTTCCGGCTGTACAACCGGGCCCTGTCGGCCGCCGAGGTCAGCGACCTGGACGCCGATCCGCGAGCGATCATCGGCGCCGAGCTGGCCAGTCTCAAGGTGCCGGCGATCATCGACGACGCGTCGTCGACCGTCACGCTGCCGGTCGTCCCCGGCACGGACCTGACCAAGCTGTCGCCGGTTCTGAAGGTGGTTTCCAGCTCGACGATCTCGCCGACCGGCACGGTCGACCTCTCGACGCCGAAGACCTTCACGGTCACGGCCAAGGACGGAACCACGCGCACCTGGACGGTGAAGGCCCTCGTGATGCGCTCGCCCGTGCTGGCTGGGTTCAACGCGGATCCGAACATCGCGCGCTTCGGCGACACCTACTACCTCTACGTGACGACCGACGGAGTCGCCGGCTGGGGTGGCAAGGACTTCTACGTCTGGAAGTCGAAGAACCTGCTGGACTGGCAGCGATCGGCGCAGCCGTTCCTGACCCTTGATGGTGCCAATGGCAACGTTCCGTGGGCCGGCGGCAACGCGTGGGCGCCGACGATCATCGAGCGGGGCGGCAAGTACTACTTCTACTTCTCCGGCCACAACCCGACGTACAACCGCAAGACGATCGGCGTCGCGGTGGCCGACAGCCCGGAGGGCCCGTTCACCGCACAGCCGGCCGCGATGATCCTCAACAACGAGGCGGTCACCTCCGGACAGGCGATCGACCCGGCCGCATTCCAGGATCCCGTCACCGGGCGGTACTACCTGTTCTGGGGCAACGGTTCACCGGTGTACGCCGAGCTGAGCGACGACATGCTGGCCATCAAGCCGGAGACCCTCAAGAAGATCAGCGGTCTGACGGACTTCCGCGAGGGGACCTTCGTCGACTACCGCAGGGGGACGTACCACCTGACGTACTCGATCGACGACACCGGTTCACCCAACTACCGGGTGGGCTACGCGACCGCGACGAGTGTCGACGGGCCGTGGACCTACCGTGGCGTCATCCTCGAGAAGGACCCGGCCCAGGGCATTCTCGGGACCGGCCACCACTCGATCGTCCAGGTGCCCGGCACGGACGAGTGGTACATCGCCTACCACCGCTTCGGGATGCCGGGTGGCGACGGCACACATCGCGAGACCACGATCGACCGGCTGACCTTCGGCGCGGACGGGAGGATCGCGAAGGTGATCCCGACCCTGACCAGCATCAAACCCGTAGTCCCGTTGACGCCGGCACCGAAGCTGGTGAAGGTACCTAGAGCGGAAGGCAAGACGGTCGCGGGGTACACCCTGACGGCCACGCCTGGCGCGTGGGGCAAGACCGGTCTGCGGTTCGAGTACCAGTGGATGCGCGACGGAGTGTGGCTGCCAGGCGTGACGACCAAGCAGTACCGCCTCACCCAGGCGGATGTCGGTCATCGGCTGGCCGTGCGAGTGACAGCTCTGTACCCAGGTGCCGCGCCCGCGATCGCCCACTCGAACGCCACGGCCGCGGTAACCCCCGGATAGGTCTGGCCCCGTCCAACCCACCTGAGCGGGTTGGACGGGGTTCGACCGTACTTCGTCCGCGTCGTCAGCCGAGGCGGACGTCGAGCACGCGGATCGGCGACGGCGTAGTACCGGTGGAGCGTTGCTGGTACTGGAACGACAGAACGCCGTCGACCGCCACTCTGGACGCGTCGACGTTGACCTCACCGAACGCGTTCAGCGACCGGTCGAAGACCAGAGTCCAGTCGGTCCAGCCGGTCGCCTTGCTCGCCGAGACGATCCGCCCACGCGGCATCACCAGATACGCGTTGTCGTTGCGATCGAGGACCAGCTTGGTCCGCTGCGTGCTCCCCGGCGCGACCGGAACCTCGCGTTTGGTCCAGCTGCCGTTCGCGTTCCGTACGACGTGGAAAGTGCGCCCGTACTGCGTGCGCTGCTGCGCATAGTTGGAGACACACTGCGTGAACCGCCCCGGCACGTAGCTGATCACGACATGCGGCGTACCGGTGGAGTCCGCGCCCTGCCCTTCTTGGTTCATCAGACCGTGGTTGGGGTCCAACGGGTCCGCGACCAGGCCCGGCGAGTTGATCGAGACCCTCGTACCACCGGTGCTCCCGACGACCGTGCCGGCGCCATTGCGCCAGGTCCGGCCGCGGTCGTCGCTGTAGACATAGCCGGTGTCGTGGTTGGTCAGGCCGCCGGAGTTGCACAGCACGCGCGAATTGCCCTCACGCCAGGTGAATGCCGCGTGCAGCCGACCGCGGCGGTCGTAGGTGAGGCCGTGGAGATACATGTTCCGCGTCGTGGACACGACACCGTTCGGCCCGGTGTAGTTGCCGGTGGCGGACGACCACACGCCGAGCTTCCGCCAGGCTCCGTTGGAGTACTCGGCCAACTCGTTGACGCCGTTGCCCGACCCGCCGGTCCGGTAACTGAACTGCAGGGCGCCTTCCGGCGTCACGACGAACTGCGGATAGGTCAGGTTGCCCAGCTCGACCCCGCCCAGAGTCCGTTGCACCGTACCGAAGACCGCTGCGGACCATTGGTGTGAGCCGGGTTGGGTGGTGAGTCCCGCCACCGACTTCACGTAGTACAGGCGGGTGTTGTGGGTGTCCATGCCGACGTGCAGGGTGCCGTCGCGTGGGGAGATGCCGAGTGAGATGACGTTGTGGGAGTCGTTGATGCTCAGACGATGGGGGAGGACCGCCTTCTGCCAGGTGCTACTGCCCAGGGCACGCCTGGCGATGACGGCGTTGCGGGTGGAGGTGTACCACGCGGCGTACTGGTAGCCGTTGTAGGTGACCAGGGCGTCCTGGAATGCGTTGTTGTTGACCAGGCCGTCGTACGACACGAAGTACAGGGCGGACTGGTCCAGGAGGGTGTCGGCCAGGACGGTGACGCCCGGGCCCGCGTGCGCGACGGTGGGCTGGGCGATCGGCTGGATCAGGCAGGTGGCGAGCGCGATGGCCGCCACCGCTCTCTTCACCGGGCGACCCCGTCGATCTGGATTGTCTGTACTGCGCCTGCCGCGAAGGGGACCCGGACCGACTTGCTGGTCACCGTGAGGTCCTGGCGTCTGGTGTAGCGGTCCCCGGAGCCGGAGGTCAGGGTGGACCAGCGGGTGGCTGTGCTGTTGGGGACCGTGGCGAAGGGGGTCAGGTCGAAGGTCAGGTTCTGTGCGGCACCGTTGTTCGCGGCAACGATCACCAGGCGGCGCGCGGCCGGGTCGTGGGCCGCTATCGCGTAATCGACGCCGGTGTTGATGATCCGCATGCCCGGCCGGATGTGCCGGGTGAACTGGGCCAGTACGTAGAGCTTCGTCTCCACGGCGCCGGCCTGGCCCGCGTTGCCGTCGTACCGGATCGCGCCCCAGCCGGCCGTCGGGTCCATGATCTGCCAGTAGCACCAGGCCGTCGGCTTGAGCCAGCGGAAGTCCATCAGCAGGCAACGGGCCGTCATCATCCCGCTGCCGTCGCTGTCGCCGTGCTCGGAGTTCCACAGAATCTTGCCCGAGGCACGCACATCGTTGCCGAGCAGATCCCGCCGGCCGCTCAGACCTTGATAGCCATGCACATTGACCTGTCGCACCCGGCCCTTGGTGGCCGAGTCGAAGCCGTTCCACGTCGTCCGGGCGAGGTCGTAGTTGGTCTCGTCGGAGGCCGAGATCCCTATGCCGGTCAGGCCCAGCCGGTCCAGCTCGGTGCGCATGTTGGTGATGACGCTGCGCTGGGTGGTGGCGTCGATGTGGCAGCCTTCCTGCCCGCCGTCGGCCTTCCACCAGTTCGACGACGGCTCGTTGAACGGGTCGACCGTCCGGAAGTTCACACCCCACTGGTCACGGGCGCGGCGAGCGGTGACGGCCAGGTGCAGAGCGTGCTGGCGATGGTTCCACGACTGGAGATTGTTGCCGCCGTCCGCGGCGCCGGACGGGTTGTGGTTCGAGCACATCCACCACATCGGCGAGTTCGCGAAGAGTTCGCTGATCGCGCCGCGCTGGGTCGCCTTGACCAGCATCGCGCGCTGCTTGGCGTCGGCGTTCCAGTTCCAGGCCGAGGACGCCGGGTCCTCGTTGCCCCAGTCCTGCCAGAATCCCTCGATCTGCTTGAACCGCGGAATGTTGGGTGAGGCAACCATGCGCGCGCTGCCGACGGCGTTCCAGCTGCACGCACCGAGGTTGTAGCGGGCGATGTTCATCCCCAGGCCGGGCAGCGAGGCACCGTTGTAGCTGACCGTCTTGGTGGTGAAGAACAGGTCGGCGAAGTCGTCCCGGTCGCCGAACACGTTCGCCCACCACGCGAGTGAGGTGCCCCAGCCTTCCCACCCACCCTGGTCGCTGGCCGGGTCGACGCGGACGGTCGCGTCGGCGTGCGCAGTACCGGTGCTGAGTACTCCGGTTGCGGCCGTGACGCCGGCCGCGGCGAGCAGAGTTCGGCGGTTGATCCTTGCTGGTGAGTTCATGGGGGCGGTCTCCTCACTGACAGGTGGAAGACCATCCGAGTGGCTGGTCTGGTCTGCCGTCAACGTTCCGAACATGAACGATCACAGTCGACCAAACACAACCAACAGTTGTGGCGCGCCGCCGCCTCGGTTGTTTGTGCGCGCCGACCGGCCCTGGTTACATCGGCGCCTTCGGCGATCAGGAGGAGCAGCAGTGGCGGACTACGACATCCCGAAGGATTTCCGGCAACGCGTCGAGCGGGCGATCCGCGTGACCGAGCACCTCAACACCCTCCGGTACGACGAACTGGCGGCGATCCGCGCGACCTGGGCCGACCTGACCGGGCAGCCCGTCGACGACACGTTCGTCCTGATCCCGCCGGTGTACTCCGACCACGGGATCAACCTCCGGCTCGGGCGCAACGTGTTCGTCAACCAGGGCTGCCGGTTCAACGACATCGGCGGGATCGAGATCGGCGACGAGGTGATGATCGGCCCGGATGTCAGCCTGATCACCTCAGGCCATCCGCTCGACCCGGCGACGCGTCGCTCGGGCATCACCGCGGACCCGATCCGGATCGGGCGCAACGTCTGGATCGGCGCGCGGGCGATGATCCTGCAAGGCGTGACGGTCGGAGACGACGCGGTGATCGGCGCCGGCGCGATCGTCACGCACGACGTCCCGCGCGCGACGCTGGCCGTCGGCGTACCGGCGAGGGTCATTCGCCATCTCGGTACGCCGACAGGCCCCTGACGCGGTGCGGCCGGCGATGACCCTGTGCGTCGAGTTCACTGGATGATCTGCACGAGGCGTTCGTCAGGCACCCGGGGAGGTCGAATGCTCACCTTGCGGTTGAACGGGGTGGATCTGAGCCGGACGGTGGTGCGGTCGGCGCCGTCAGCGATGTCCGAGCTTTCCGCCGCCGGCAAGCGGATCATGCAGTCCTTGCCGGTGCCGCCGCATCTGGCCGCTTGGTCGGCTCGTACACGGGCGGCTGTCCGGCCGGTGATGGCGCCGTACCTGGAGCTGTGCCGGGTGCCGCGCTGGATGCCGGACTTCCTGACCCCGGTCTCGAGTGACAGCGACTTCGCGACCGCGCTCGAGCAGGTGCTTGCCACTCCGGCTGAGACGATGCTCGCCGAGCTTCGGCCGCGGATCGAGAGTGGAGACCTACCGGACCGGACCGCTCGGCTAGGTGATCCAGCGGCGCTCAGGCGGCTCCGCGCGGCCGCCGAAGCCTTTCACGCGGTGGCGGTCGCGCCCTACTGGACGGACATCGTCGCCTCGGTGCACGCGGATCGGGCAGCGCGTGGCGTCACCCTCGTCGACCAGGGCATCGACCGGGTGCTGCACACCCTCAGCCCTCAGCTTCGGTGGCAGGCCTCGACTCTGTCGTACGAATGCCCGGGCGGCGCCGACCTGGTGATCACGCCGGGCGGACGCGGCGTCACCCTCGTTCCGTCGTACCTGGTGCCGACTCCGAACTTCATGGATGTCGGTACGTCGCCGGTGATCCTCACGTATCCGATCAGCCACCAGCCGGACGAGTTGAGCTTCACCGAACCGCTCGGCGACCTGCTCGGACGGACCAGGGCGGCAGTACTCGCGGCGGTGGTCGGCGGGCGCAGTACCAGTGAGGTGGCCGCGGTCGTCGGGATCTCGGCCGGGTCTGCCAGCCAGCATGCCTCCGTACTGCGTTCGGCGGGTTTGATCACCACCCACCGGACCGGCTCTTCGGTTCGTCACCTGGTCACGCCGCTCGGGAGCGACCTGCTGAGTCGCGGGGTTCACGACGGCCGGACGCGCGGATCGATGAAGGCGTAGGCGATGTCGACGAGGGCATTGGCGACGATGACGAAGACCGTCACCACCAGGACGACGGCCATGATGACGGCCAGGTCGACGCCCAGCACCGCGTCGATCGTCAGCCGGCCCATGCCGTAGATGCTGAAGATCTGCTCGGTGATGATGGCCCCACCGAGCAGGCTGCCGAGGTCGAGGCCGAAGAGGGTGACGATCGGTGCCAGTACTGCGCGGAGCCCATGCCGGTAGATGACCCTGGTCTCGCTCAGACCTTTGGCCCGTGCGGTGACGATGAAGTCCTCGTTCATTACGTCGATCATGGTGGCGCGCGTCATCCGGGTGTACAGGGCGGCGTAGACCATGGCCAGCGTGATCCACGGCAGGGTGTACGACTTGAGCCAGGCTCCCAGCCCTGCGGACAAAGCGAAGTTTGCGGTGTCGGGGTGGGGAAAGAGCTGGAGCTTGACCACGAAGGTCAGGTACAGCAGGTTGCCGATCACCAGTGTCGGCATCGACGCACCGATCAAGGCCAGGCCGACTGCTGCTTTGTCGATCCATTCGCCTCTGCGGAGTGCGGCCGTGACGCCGAGCAGCACGCCACTGGTCAACCAGAGGACGGCACCGCCCGCCGCGAGCCAGAAGGTCGGCCAGAAAGCTTCGGTGATCGAGCCCCAGACCTGGACACCGGTGTGGATGGAACGGTCGAAGCACGGCCAGTCGCACTGCTCCTTCGTTCCTTCACTGCCCAGCTGTCGGCCGTTGGGGTTGACCAGCCCGCTCATGTAGGTGCCGTACTGGACGATCAGCGGTTTGTCGAAGCCGTAGGTCCGGTCGATCTCGGCGAACCGCGCGGTGGTGCAGTTGTAGTTGCAGATCTCCCTGGCCGGCCGTGCGTTCGACGTCCAGAACAAGGCGAAGGTGATGACGCTGATCAGCCAAGCGGTCAGCACCATCTGCAGCACCCTGCGAACGACAAAAGAGATCACGGCTCCGAGCGTGAACCGCCGAACAACCCCAGCCCACACCATTCGACTCTGCCTAAAAGGCGGAACACTCTGAAGTCAAGCGGTGACAAAGAGCGACATCGGTTACATACTGAAGCCGGTCACTGTCAGTGTCCGGGATCGCCCGGGCACGAGCGATCTGCTCTGGGGAGGGCGTATGGCCAGTGAGTTTCAGCGGCGCAAGGTGGCCGCGGTGTTCGAGGCGATGGATGCGGACGGTAGCGGGTATCTGGAGGAGTCCGACTTCGAGACGCTGACCGAGCGCTGGGTCGGCATCCGCGAGTGGCAGCCGGGCAGCGCGGAGTACGAGCGGATGCGGGCGATCATGATGGGCTGGTGGTCCGCGGTCACGACGCTGTCGGACGCCGGTCAGGACGGCAAGGTGTCGCTCGACGAGCTGATGACGGTCGTCGACCAGTTGCCGGCCATGGACGACGCGGTGTACGCGACAGCGGACGCGATGTTCGATGCGATCGATCAGAACGGCGACGACCGCATCGCGCTGGCGGAGCACAAGCAGGTCGTCTACGCCTGGAAGGGCTCCGCTGACGGTATCGAGGACGCCTTCGAGAAGCTCGACCTCGACGGTGACGGCCAGCTGTCGCGGACCGAGTTCCGCGACCTCTGGGCAGACTTCTGGCGAGGCGACGACCCGAAGTCACCGTCCCAATGGGTCTTCGGTCGGTACTGAGCTGGACTTCCTCTCGTGTTTGCGGGGGAGGAGCAAGGCGGGCACCAAGGTCAGGCCGACCAAGGCCCAGGCGACCCAGTACGTGTGGGAGAAAGCGGAGGCGGCGTCAGTCAGGCCGCGGCCGATGGCGGCGGGGTCGATGTTGAGCGGGCCGAGGCTCTCGGGTCTGGTGCTGGACAGGATGGCCGCCTGGGTCTCGCGGAGGCCCCCGCCCAGCCCCGGGATGTTCTGCGTGCCGGGAATGATCGGCGAGTCGTTGAGCCGGTTGGTGAGGATCACGGACATCGTCGCCACACCGACGGAGGAGGCGATCTGCTGGGTGATGTTGAGCAACGTCGAACCGCGCGCGACCTGGGCTCCGGAGAGGGTCCGGAGTGCGGTGGTGAACAGCGGCATCATGGTGGCGCCCATCCCGAAACCCATCACGACCAGCATCGCGATGATCAGCGGGTACGACGTCGTGGCGGTGATCTGGGTCAGGCCGAACATGCCCACCACGATCAGCGCGAGCCCGACCGGCACGATCCGGCCGACCGGAATCTTGTCGACCAGCCGGCCGGCGATCGGCATGGTCACCATGGCGCCGAGGCCCTGCGGTGCCACCAGGAGGCCCGCGTTCAGGGTGGACTCGCCACGGATCTGCTGGAAGTAGGTCGGTACCAGGAGCAACCCGCCGAAGAACGCGGCCGCGAACAGGAACATCGTGATGATCGAGATGGTCAGGTTCCGGTCGCGGAACAGCCTCAGGTCGAGCAGCGGGTGCTCCGGCCGGAAGGAGTGCCAGACGAAGGCCGCCATCAACACCACTCCGACCAGCATCGAGATCCACACCCGTGGGGCACCGAAGTCACCACCCTCGGCGGGGAGCGAGGAGACGCCGAAGAGGAACAGCGCGAGCCCGGGGGACATCAAGGCCACACCGAGGAAGTCGAACGACTCCGACCGCTCCGCGTGGTCCGGGGCCAGCGCGAACCAGGCGTAGACCAGCGCGATCGCGCCGAGCGGCACGTTGATCAGGAAGATCCAGTGCCAGCTCGCCACCTCGATCAGCCAGCCACCCAGGATCGGACCGAGAATCGGGCCGAGCAACATCGGTACGCCGAGAATGGCCATCAGCCGGCCCATCCGGTGCGGACCCGCGGCCCGGGTCATGATCGTCATGCCCAGCGGCATCAGCATGCCACCGCCCAGCCCCTGCAGGACCCGGAAGGCGATCAGCATGTCGATACTCGACGCGGTCGCGCACAGGGCCGATCCGGCGGTGAAGAGGAAGATCGCGGCCATGTAGAGCCGCTTCGTCCCGAACCGGTCGGCCGCCCAGCCGGTCAGCGGAATGACGGTGGCGAGCGCCAGTGTGTACGCCGTCACCGTCCACGCGACGTGCGAGTAGGCGACCGGGCTGTCGGGCGAGCCGAACTCGTCCTGGAAGGTCGGCAGGGCGACGTTGACCACGGTGATGTCGAGGATCGACATGATGGCCCCGAGCACCACGACCCCGGCGATCTTCAGCACGGCCGCATCGATGTGGTCAGGGTAGTCCGGCTCGGCAGCTGACTGGCTCACGATTCTCCCCTCGGCACGATTTTCGACCCTGCCGACGTTACGCGCCCGCCCCCGCCAGACACGAGCACTTTCTTTCAACTCGGTGCCCCGGCGTCGGCTCGCCCCCTCGACTTTCGCCGATGACTTACCTTTCGGAATTATTCGAAGTGAGCACTCCGATGTGGCATTTCCGGAAGCGGAACTCCGGCTCCGGATAATCATTTCGATGGTGGTTGCCAACCGGTCATGAATGGAACCCTTGGCTGTTACCTTGCGTTCATGATGGACCAGTCCGCCGGCCACCGGCCTGTCGAATCCGCCGCCGGAGAGGGCGAGGTCAGGCTTGCGACCGGGCGGATCCTGTTCTCGATCTGCGCGGGAATCATGGCGCTGCACATTGTTTCCGTGGTGACGCGCAGCGTCGTCGAGCCGGGCGAGGGGGCCTTCGACGACGTGCTGGCATTGCTCAACGCAGCGCAGGAGCGTTCGCTGGCCGGTTGGTGGACCGCCGCATTGTTGATGACCTGTTCTCTTGCCGCTCTCACGGCTTTCCGATTGGCCGGCGGTCCAAGTACTGCGGCCAATTCCCGCCGGGTCGCGTGGCCTTGGCTGGTCCTGGCCGTGGTGTTCGCGCTGCTGTCCCTCGACGAGATCGTCTCTCTGCACGAACGCGGAGCCAGATGGACCGCGGCCGTCGTCGACAGCAGTTCACCACTCGCGCGCCTGGGCTGGACGATCCCGGCGGGCGCGATCCTGCTGGCCTCGCTGGCGATCCTGATTCCCGCCTTCCGAGCCCTTCCGGCCCGTGCTCGGACCCTCGTCCTGATCGGTCTCGGCACGTCGATCGCGGCCGCGCTGGGAATGGAGCTGGTCAACGTCGCGCTGAGCTCGGCCGGTGCGCCGTACGCGTCCCGGCTGGTGGCGATGGCCATCGAGGAGGCTGCCGAGATGACCGGCGTGGTCATCGTTCTGCTCGGCGTACTGACGGCCGTCCAGGTGCGCTGGACCAACCACCACCTGACCCTGGCGTACGCCGACTAAGCTCTGCCGAATGCAGAAGGATTCCGTTGACCGGATGATCGAGACCTGGGCGGAAACCCATCCGGAATTGGATGTCGGCCCACTCGACGTCGCCGGAAGACTCCTGCTCTGCGCCCATCACCTCGAGCGCCGGTTGGTGGAAGCACTTCAGCCGCTGGGGCTGACCTTCGCGGACTTCGACGTACTCAACACCCTGCGGCGACGCGCCGAGCCGGCCGGTACGAATCCGAGCGACCTGGCCGAGTCGGCGCTGATCACCACCGGCGCGATGACCACCCGCTTGCACCGGCTGGAAGCGGCGGGATTCATCAAGAAGGTCGCCGACCCCGACGACGGCCGCGCGGTCCGAGTCAGCTTGACGCCCCGCGGCCGCACGATCGCCCAACGAGCCCTGACCAAGGTCCTGGCCGCCGACGAAGACTTCCTCACCCCCCTGACCGCCACCCAACGCCACCAAACCGCCTCCGCCCTACGCCAACTCCTGGTCCATACCGAGGAGAACCTGTAGGGAATGTTCCCGCGGCTCCGATGGTTTAGCTTGGTGTCAAGCTAAGTGGCTTGATGGCAAGCTAACTGTGGAGGAGGCGGAGATGTCGTTCAATAATTGGGCTTTCATCTATCTTGGTCTGGGTGACGAGGATCCGGCGCGCGACCGGGCGGTCATCAGCGTGGGCGGTCTGACGACGACGATCGTCGCCGTACCGGAGCGCGCCCAGGCGGCTCAGGTCGCCCGCGAGCTGGTGGCGGCCGGGGCTCAGTCGATCGAGCTCTGTGGCGGATTCGGACCGACGGTCGTCGCCGAGGTCATCGCGGCCACCGAAGGCAAGGTCCCGGTAGGCGGCGTCAACTACGGCGTAGAAGCGATGCACCAACTGGCCGACCTCTTCCCACGCTCCACAGCCTGAGTCCGAGCCCGACGACTAGCCGGTTGTTACGTGGGCTACGCCGGGACGGCCGTTTTCGACGTGGATGGTGGCTTGGGTTTTTATCGGGGCGCCGGGGGTGTTGACGTAGGGGACTACGCGGTAGGCGGTGTGCATTTCGTGGCGGCCTAGGTGGCAGACCTGGTAGCCGCGTTGGGCGTTGTGGAACTTCATGTGCGGGTTCTCGGCGAGCCAGGTGACGCCGAGGGGGTCCATCGCGGTGCCGTTGCCGCCGGAGCTGACCGACGTACCTAGGAACTCGGTGCCGACGGTGCGGGAGGACGGGTCGGCGAAGTTCAGTTTGAGGTCGGCGGCGACGCTCCGGTGGGCGTCGCCGGTGACGATGAGGAAGTTGTCGAGGCCTCGCGCCGCCACCCCGTCGAAGAGCCGCTGGCGCGCTGCGGCGTACCCGTCCCAGGGGTCCATTCCGAATCGCTCACCCGGGCCGGCGGTGTGGTCGGCTTCCATTGCGAAGGTCTGGTTGCCCAGCACGTTCCAGCGCGCGGTGGACGCACCGAGCCCGTTGAGCAGCCAGGCCTCCTGCTCGGCACCGAGCATCTGCCGGTTCGGGTCCCAACGCAGGGACGGATCGGTCAGCTGCCGGTCGCGGAAGCGACGGGTGTCGAGCACGTTGAGCTGCATCAGGTCGCCGAACTGGAGCCGCCGGTACACCTGCATCTCCGGACCCCGCGGGATCGACGAGGCCCGCAGCGGCAGGTTCTCGTAGTACGCCTGGTAGGCGGCGGCCCGCCGGAGCCGGAAGACCGCGGGGTCCTGGTCCGGTTCGGTGTCGGGCTGAGAGTGGTCACCGGCCCAGTTGTTCTCCACGTCATGGTCGTCCGGTGCGACCACCCATGGCGCCGCCGCGTGCGCCGCCTGCAGCGCCGGATCGAGCTTGTACTGCGCGTACCGGATCCGGTAATCCGTCAACGAGAAGGTCTCGGCCGCCGGCAGATGCGCGCGCCCGATCGAACCGGCTCCGGCACCCTCGTAGATGTAGTCGCCGAGATGGACGACGAGATCCAGGTCCTCCCGGGCCAGGTGCTCGTAGGCGGTGAAGTAGCCGTCGGGATAGGCCTGGCAACTCACGAACGCGAAGCTCATCGATCGAAGGGCGCTCGAGGGACGCGGCGCAGTACGGGTGCGGCCGACCGGGCTGACCTGGTCAGCGATCCGGAACCTGTACCAGTACCCGCGATCCGGCCGCAGACCGTGTACTTCGGCGTGCACCGAGTGGCCCCATCTGACGGTGGCCCGCTCGATACCGCGGCGGACGATCCGGCGGAAGTTCTCGTCCTCGGCCACCTCCCACCAGACGTTCACCGCGCGATCGGGCATCCCGCCGAGCCCGTCGAGAGCCAGCGGCTCCGGCGCCAGCCGGGTCCAGAGCACGACCCCGTCGGGCTTCGGATCACCGGACGCGACCCCCAGCGTGAACAGGTAGCCGGGCAGCACGACCCGGCCGGCCGGCTCGACCGACCGTGCCGCGGCCGGCTCCGCGGCGAGGATCGCCGAGCCGGCGGCGATACCCCCGAGGGCGAGGAAGTGACGGCGAGGCAGAGGGCGTGGCGACTGCGACATGGGGATGAACCTTTCCACTGGCGGTCCCGCTGAAACAGGTTGGAGCAT
Organism: Kribbella sp. CA-294648; assembly: GCF_050943845.1. Taxonomy (NCBI): domain Bacteria; kingdom Bacillati; phylum Actinomycetota; class Actinomycetes; order Propionibacteriales; family Kribbellaceae; genus Kribbella; species Kribbella sp. CA-294648. Next base: position 5,106,763 of record NZ_CP191981.1, on the reverse strand, counting down.
GGCGTGGACGAACCACGGGGCAGGAAAAGGTGGGCCACAATTACGGAAACAGTGCGGAGCGATTCCTTTGGAGGTGGCGCGGCGTCTGTATCTGGTCCACCTGAGCGGGATCGTCTGAAGTGAAGGAGTGGCCGTGGCCGACGAGGATGTCCTGCTGCGCGAGCTGGAGCGCTTCCGTCATGAGCTGGTCGCCCACTGCTATCGCATGATGGGCTCCGTCGACGAGGCGGAGGATCTGGTCCAGGAGACCTACCTGAACGCCTGGAAGGGCTACCCGAACTTCGACGGCCGCGCCTCGGTCCGCGTGTGGCTCTACCGGATCGCGACCAACGCCTGTCTGACCGCGCTCAGGCACCGCAGCAGGCGGGTCCTTCCGTCCGGGCTCGGCGCTCCGTCGGACGACCCTGACGCGCCGGTGCGAGAACTCAGCGGCGACGTCGCCATGGTGCAGCCGATTCCGCACGCGCTCCTCGACCCGGCGACGATCGTCGGCTCCCGCGAGACGCTGCGACTAGGGGTGATCGCGAGCCTGCAGCATCTACCGGTCAGCCAACGGGCGGTCCTGCTGCTGCGGGACGTGCTCTCCTTCTCGGCGGCCGACACGGCGAAGGTGCTGAACACGACCTCCACCGCCGTGAAGAGCAGCCTGCAGCGTGCCCGCGGCAAGATGGCCGAGGTGACGCCGCAACTCGAGGAGATCGCGGAACCGGCGGACCCGGAGCTCAACGCGCTGCTCAACCGGTACATCTCCGCGATCGAGACGAGTGACGCCTCGGCGCTGGCGGAGGTACTCCGCGACGATGCCACCCTGCAGTCGGCCGGGTCGCGGACCTGGTTCTCCGGGAGCGAGCACTGCCTCCCGTTCCTGGTCAACCATGTCATCGGCGACCCGGGCAGCTGGCGGATGCTCCCGACCGCGGCCAACGGACAGCTGGCCGCAGCCGGCTACCAGCTCCAGCCAGACGGCTCGTACGCCGCGTACGGGCTGGTCGTCCTGGAGCTGACCAAGACCGGGATCGCGGCCATCACCTCGTTCGGCGATCCCGGACTGGTGGCGAAGTGCGGTCTGCCGCTGGTCCTCGAAGGCGGCTAGATGCCCACCACCTCGGCGAACTCCCGGATCGCGTCCGGCTCGGTGGCGTGGTGGAAGCCGACGACCAGTTCGTCGACGCCGGCCTTCTCGTAGGCTTTCACCCGCGTCTGGATCGTCTCGGGCGTTCCGTAGAGCAGGTACGACGCGAAGTCGTCGGCGTAGAACGCGCCCATGCTCGGGTGCAGCAGCGCCTGTGCCTCCTCGTCGGTTCCGGACACCAGAGCAGCGGTCGTGGCGGTCACCCGGATCGTCTCGACATCGCGGCCGACTTCCTCGGCGTGCCGGCGGAGGATCTGCAGCTTGCGGTCGATCTCGGCCGGCGAGGTCATCAGGTTGCAGGCATCGGCGTACTCCGCGACGATCCGCAGCGTCACCTTTTCGCCGCCACCGGCGATCATCATCGGGATCCGCGGTTGCTGGACGCCCTTGGGTTCGGCGTACGCGTTCTTGAGCGTGTAGAACTCACCGCTGAAGTTGGTGACGTGCTCGGTCCACAGCGACTGGATCACCTGGACCGCCTCGCGCAACTCCCGCAGCCGCTGACCCGCGCCCGGGAACTCGTACCCGAAGGCGTCGTAATCGGCCTGGTACCAGCCCGCGCCGATCCCGAAGGTCAGGCGTCCGGCGGACAAGGCGTCCAGAGTCGACGCCATCTTGGCCTGGAGGGCCGGATTCCGGTAGCCGTTGCCGGTGACAAGCTGGCCGACCCGGATCGTGCTGGTCTCCCGGGCGACCGCAGTCAGCAGCGTCCAAGCCTCGAAGACGTAGCCGTCCGACGGCGGGATGGTCTGCAGGTGGTCAGGCAGCCACACCTCGGAGAACCCGGCGGCTTCGGCGGTCTGCGCCAACTGGATCACCCGCTCGGCAGCCTCCGCAGGGTCGCTGAAGGCTGAGAATTCCCCGCCGAATCCGGTGGGAAGGAAGAGGTTGAATTTCATGGAGCACTCCTGCGTCGTCTGGTCGCGGTTACCAGGTACAGACGTGGTCCGAGCGCAGAAGGAATCGCAGCATGCGGTGACCGTGCCCGGCAGCACTTCTGCTGCCGAGCACGGTTTCGCGTGGGTCAGTTGCGGTAGCGGAAGATGATCCGGCCGCGGTTCAGGTCGTACGGGCTCAGCTCGACCAGCACGCGATCCTCCTGGAGGATCTTGATGTAGTTCTTCCGGATCTTGCCGCTGATGTGGGCGAGGACCAGATGGCCGTTGCTGAGTTCGACCCGGAAGTTGGCGTTCCGGAGGCACTCGACGACGGTGCCCTCGACCTCGATACCGCCTGCGGTTCTGGGCATGGTCAGACCTTTCCCTGCTGGTGAACCAGCTCCAGGTTGCCGCCGGTCCGGCGAGCGCCGATCCGCTGGAACAGTCCCATCGCCGCCTCGTTGGATTCGTCGACCTCGGCCGAGACCGTTTCGACCCCGGAGCGATGCAGGTCAGCGAGCACCTGGCCCAAGAGAGCCCGCGCGACCCCGCGACGTCGTTCGCCGGCAAGGACCGCGATCAGCCCGATGCGCGGCTGGCGGGTCATCGTGGCCAGCCGCACCAGACCGACGTACCGGCCCTCTCGAACAGCGACCGTGTACTTCGAGGGGTCGATCGGCGTCGTCCCCCCTTGCCAGGGCAGCACCTCGGCCGGCATCGTCTGCCAGCCGACGGTGGACCGGACCTCGCTGCGGATTGCTCGGTCCAGTTCGCGAAGCGGACCCTCGGCAGCCTTCTCGATGACTACCCCCGGCGGCGGCGGCGCGGTGAGGCCGGTGATCCGCGGATCGGTCGGTACGACGAATTCGCGCTCGCGCCGCCAGTTGGTGAAGCCGGCCCGTTCCCAGCCGGCCGTGACGTCACGGTCGGTCTCGTCGACCATCGTGTACAGCGGCGCTGGGTGGTCGGTCAGCATCGCGTCCGCGAGCCGGTCGAAGACGGCTCCGCGCCACGTGTCGATGCTGAGGAAGGTCCGGCCGTCGAGCCGGCGCGATGCGTGACCGCGCCCGACGACGAGGTCGTTCTCGACCGCGTGCCACTGGTTGTCCGCGACCCGGACGACCGTGACCGCGTGATCGCCGAGAGCTGGACTGAAAAGCAAAGAGTTCATAGGTGTTCCCTTCGGGAGTGCCGAATTTCTCGGGGGCACTCCCGGCGACACCTATGTCAATCGCCCGCCCGTGACCACGAGGGGGAGCACCCACTGCGCTACAGCGTTCATGGGGCCTCAACTCCAGATGTGATGTCACGGACCACGGCACGGTACCAACCCGGCCACTGCTCCGGCCAGCCAGTTTCGCGGCCGGCCTCGCGACCACCCCTGGGGTCGCTACCTGTGGGCGCCGGCCTCCGCGTCGCGGATCAGTTCGGCGGCGACGTCGCGGAGTTTGCGGTTGGTCTGGCGGCTGAAGCGGACCAGCGTCTCGAAGGCACGGCTGGACGTGATCGAGTAGCGCTCCATCAGCAGGCCGACCGCCTGGCCGATCAGGTCGCGGGTCTCGAGGGCGGCGAGCAGGTTCTCCTCCCGCTGGGCGCCCGAGTAGGCGACCGCGGCGTGGGCGGCGAGCAACCTGCCGACGTGTTCGGACTCGTCGGTGAACGCGTCAGCCTCGCCGGCGTACAAGTTGAGCGCACACAGGCTGTCGTCCTTCACGAACAGGGGGAACGCCAGCATGCTCAGAGCTCCCAGCGCGGCGGCGCGCGGCGCGAACAGCGGCCAGCGAGCTTCGCCGCGCATGTCGTCGACCCGGATGATCCGGTGCTGCAGCAGCGCGTCCAGACACGGCCCTTCGCCGACCTCCGACATCACGGCGTCGACACTGGCCGGCAACCCGCCCGACTCCGCCTTGTGGACTACCCGCTTCCCGCCGTCGAGACTCGTCACGGACCCGGCCTCGGTTCCGGGGACCAGTTCCATCGCGGCCTGCACGGCCTCCCGCAGTACGTCGTCGGGGTCGTCGACGCGGTGCAGGTCCTGGGCCAGTGCGCTCAGCGCGTGGGCCAGCCGGTCCGGCCCGGACTCGACGTCTCGCGGTACCGGCCGGACACTCCACAACCTGCGGTGATCGGCCACGACCCTTCCCTGTTCCTTCCGGCTTAGCACCACCCGGCCGTCCAGTCCAGCCCGGGCGAGTTCGGGAACAGGGTTGATCGACCCACCTCCGGCAGGTCATAGTGGTGCAGCCTCAGACAGCCGGGCTTCGATCTTTCGACCTGCCGGGGCCTCTATGCGCGATCACGACACCAGGACAGCTCGCGAACTGATCGCCGCTCTGCTGGCCGCCGAGGCGGAACTGCGAGCGGCTCGCTGTACCGCCGATCTCGATCGGCTGACTGCGCTGATCCGAACCAAACGGTCGATCCTGCGCGAGCTCCGCCGCCGGCTGCATCGATCCAGTGTGGCGTGAGGCGGTTCCGACGGCGAGCGGCTCCGGCGGGGAGCGGTCAGTCGCAGGTGTCGCAGATTCCGTTGGCCGGGGTCTGCAGGTTGCAGTGCGGGCACTTGTTGATCGGGCGCTCGGCGATCGCGGCCTTGCGGGCGCGGGCACGGGCGGCGCCGAGCTTCGGCGGGATCATCGCGTTGCCGCCGTCCGCCGGCAGGCCGGTGGCCTCGAAGTGCCGGTACGCCGCGAGGCGGGCGTGGGAGGCATGGACATCCGGGTCCGGGGGAGTCGTGCCGGTGGCCGCGCCGACGATCGCGGCGTACCCGTCGAAGACGCTCTCGTCGGGGTTGACGCACAGTGCCGACAGCATCGGCTCACCGCGCCGCAGGCTCTCCGCGGACACCTCGGCGAGCACGCCGCCGATCCAGTACCGGGTCGGCTGCTTGGTCCGGATGCCGGTCAGTTCCTGGACACCGGCGGCGATGTCCTTGTGCTGGACCACCGCCTGGTACTTCTTGGCGGCGACGAGCAGCATCTCGCGCGCCGCGCCCGCCCACTCGACCCGCGCGGCGGCGACACCGACATCGGCGACGTCGCGCCAGGCGCGTTCCGCTACGTCCGGGAGTTCGTGGTCAGGTGCGGCGACATCGAAGGAGGACACCGGGAGACCCTAACCGGGCCACCGGCAATCAGCGAAAACCGCGCCTCAGGAGGAGGCTCCCGGCCCGCCCCGTGGTTGCTTGTCGCGCCGGCCCTCGACCGGCCGTGCCGCCCTGCCGGGATCAGTGGGTGAGTCGGGATCGGCGTCCGGGTCGGGATCAGCCGGTGTGGCGGGATCGGTCGGCTGGTGGGGTTCGAAGGTGACTTCGATCTTCTCAGCAGCCTTGTGCCGCTGCGCCTGGGCGTACATCGCGTAGGCGCGGTGGTCGGCCGGTGTCAGATCGGTGGCGGAGTCGGTGAACAGGGCCAGCAGCGAGCGCGGGTACAGCCGGTGCGCGATCACCGAGTTGAGCTCGGCGCCGATGACGGCGATCACCGACGCGGCGTAGATGAGGCCGATCAGGCCCAGGGTCAGCGCGAAGACACCGTTCACCTCACTGGTCTTGGCCAGTACGTCGTTGACGTAGATCCCGCCGAGACGCTCGAGCAGGTGCCAGCCGAGAGCGGTGAGGAAGGCTCCCGGGATGATCTTGCGGAAGGCCGGCCGGGGACTCGTGCCCGGCCGCAGGCACAGAGTCAACATGGCGGTCAGGACCAGGACCGAGCCGATGTCGACCAGCCAGCCCGTCGCGAACTCGCCGGCCCGGCTGCCGACCAGGAGCGTCAGGGTGGCGAAGGTGAGGACGGTGAGCCCGGCCAGCGACAGCAACGCGCCCGACCGCAGCCGGCCGTGGAACGGGTTCGGGCGCCGGTTCCGGGGGACTCCCCAGGTCACGTTGACCGCGTTCTGGACCGCCTGCCCGAGCCCGATCACGCCGTACACGGCGGCGAGCGAACCGACGATGACGGCCGCGGTGCTGCCTTGCAGACCCTGCGGCGTCGCCAGCTGAGTGCCGACGATCGGGAACTCCTTGAGCGCCGACTGCAGGACAGCCTTCTGCAGGTCCTCGTTGCCCTGCAGAAAGAACCCGAGCACGGACGAGGAGATCAGCAGCATCGGGAAGATCGCGGCGAAGGCGTAGTACGTGACGATGACCGCGAGATAGCTGCCTTGGTCGTCGAAGAACTTGTACACCACGGCGAGCGGAAACCCGAGCCGACGCCGCCGCCGCTGCGCAGCATCCAGCCGCCCCAAGGTACCCACGCCCCCAACCGTACGATCCCCACCCCGATTCCCGGCGCCGCGACCCACGTCAGGTGGTCAGAACCCGGTACCGCAGATGAGTCGCGTCGCGGCCCTCCAGCCGCCGGACGAGCTCGAGTTCGAGGTGCTCACTGTCCCGCGGCGCGAACAACGGCCGCCCGGCGCCGAGCAGCACCGGGACGAGGTGGATCTCGAGTTCGTCCAGCTCGCCGGCTTGGAGGAGGGCCTGCGCGGCACCGGCACCGTGGACCATGACGGCCCGGTCCTTCGACTCGGCACGAGCCTGGGCGGCGCAGGCGACGACGTCGGAGAAGAACGTGGTGTTGGTGACTGGTGCGCGGTCTGGCTGTGAGGTCAGGACGAGGATCGGTACGCCGTCGTGGTGGTCGCCCTGCCAGCCGTGGGCGAGGTCGAAGGTGCGTCGCCCCGAGATGATGGCGCCGGTGCTGAGCGCCTCGGCGTACACCTGGCCGTTGATGCCTGGCGACATCCGGTCGTCCAGCCAGTTGAACAGCCGTCCACCGTCGCGCCCGAGTTCTTGTCCGGCCTGGTCGTCGGGGCCGGCGATGAAGCCGTCCAGGCTCATCGACATGTAGAGCCGAATCGGCGAGGCCGTCACGGGTGCTGAACCTCGTAGCGCAGGTGCAGGACGCCTGGGGCTTCGAGTGTGCGGACCAGTTCGAGCTCGACGTGTTTGGGCGGCAGGCCGTCGAACAGCAGGCGGCCCTGGCCGAGCAGGACTGGTCTGAGCTGGATCTCGATGACGTCGAGCACGCCGGCCTTGAGGCATTCCTGAGCGGTGTAGGCGCCGTGCAGCAGGATGTCGCGGTCACCAGCTGCTGCCTTGGCCTGCTTGACACACGACTCGATGCCGTCGGTGACGTAATGGACCCGCTCGTACGGGTTCTCTGCCGACGCTTGATGCGTCGGAACGAAGATCGGTACGCCGTCGTGGTGGTCGCCGCCCCAGTAGCCGGCGAAGTCCCCGGTTCGTTTGCCGGTGATGACCGCTCCGGTAGCCATCGCCTCGTCGTACACGATCTGGCTGTTCGGGGCACCGGGCCGATACGCGTCCACCCGGTCGTTGTCGCCGGTGTTGTCGCCACCGCTGTCGACGTTGCCAAGCCAGTCCATCAGACGCATGCCGTTGACACCGGCCGGGTTCTGCGCGTCGTCGTCCGGTCCGGTGATGAAACCGTCCAACGACATCGCCATGTACAAGGTCACTCGAGACATCCTGTTGTTCCTTCCAGTTCGATGCTTTCGAAAAGTAGTCGGCACGAGCCTGGGCGGCTTGAACAAATCGCGCAACCGGCAATTCCCCCTTGCGTTTCACCTTGATACCCCCCTAGGGTATATAGGAAACGGCTTGTGAAGGAGGCAGGGATGTCGGCAGGCAGCTACTTCGAGCGGGACGGCGCCACGATCGCCTACCAGTACTCCGGTGCGGGGGAGCCTTTGGTCTACGCGCACGGTGTGCCGTTGAGCCGGGCGGCCGTGCGGCGCCTTGGGCTCCTGGATCTTGACGCGCTGGGTGAGGGCAGACGCATGCTGACCTACGACGCGCGCGGTCATGGCGAGTCCACCGGCCGGCCGGCTGCCGATGACTACACGTTCGACAACCTCGGCCGCGACGCGCTGGCGCTGATTGATGCCCTGGGCATCGATCAGCCGATCGACTTCACCGGCTCGTCGCTGGGAGCAGACACCGCACTGCGCGCCGCCATCGCCGCACCGGAACGGTTCCGGCGCCTCGTACTGATGATCCCGCCGGCCGCCTGGGACGATGCGCCGTTCGCGCAGAACCTGTACGCCGAGATCGCCTCGGTCATCGAGACGGAGGGGCCTGACGCGTGGCGAGAACAGTGGGCCACCACCGACCCACTGCCGATCTTCGCCGACTACCCCGCGTTCGATCTCACCCCGGCGGTGCCCGACAACCTACTCGGCGCCGTCTTCGCAGGCATCAGCCGAAGCGACCTGCCCGCGCAGGACCAGATCGCCACCATCACCCAGCCGACCCTCATCCTCGCCTGGGACGCCGATCCATTGCACCCTGTATCCACTGCGCAAAACCTGCAGGAGTTGCTGCCCAACGCCGACCTCCACGTCTCCCGCACCGCCGCCGACGTGAAGACTTGGAGCAACCGCATCACCAAGTTCCTGACCTAACGCCGGATCGGCCAGTGCGCGACGCGGGAACGCCGAACACCGGGTTGGTGCGCGCGACACCGCTGTGGCTGGAGATCGGAGTCCGCCGAACCGCCCACCCACTCGACCGCGATCGGGCCAACCACCGCTGTGGTCGAACCGCGCGACGCGGGAACGCCGAACAGTGGGTTGGCGGGAGCGACACCGATGCTGGAGATCGGAGTCCATGCAACCGCCCACCCCACTCGACCAGCGATCGGGCCAACCACCGCCGCGGTCGAACCGCGCGACGTAGGAGCGCATGACGGGTGGGTGGGAGCGGTCGAACGAGCGCGCGACGTAGGAGCGGGCGTCGGAGGTCGCGTGGGGCAACTCAACGACGGATGTCGACGAACGTCGGAGTCCGCCGAGCCGCCCACCCACCCGACCGCCGATCGGGCCAACCACCGCTGTGGTCAATCCGCGCGACGTAGGAGCGTCAAACACCACGGGTGGGTGGGAGCGGTCGAACGAGCGCGCGACGTAGGAGCGGGCGTCGGAGGTCGCGTGGGGGCAACCTCAACGCCGGATGTCGACGAAGATTGGGTTGGCGTAGAACCAGAGGTCTTCCCAGGGGTCTGCGTTGGCGAGGGTGTCGATGACTGGGCCGTGCGGGTCGACGTGGGCGCCGAACGGGCCAGGGGCGGTGCGTTTGCCGTCGGTGCCGCGGAGGCGGAAGTAGCACGGTCCGTCGATGTCGACGGTGTGGGAGAGCGTCAGCGTTCCGGTCGTCTGTGTGATGTCCCAGGACTTGATGACCCGGGTGTCCGGAGCGGTCATCGTGTCGGGGTCGGCCGGGCCGGTCACCTTGCCCATGATGAGATCGACCCGACCGAGCCGCGGATGCAGTTGCGCGTAGTTTCCACCTTCAGCGAGTTCGATCTCGGCGGACACCCGGACAGACGAGCCCCGCCGAGCGTTAACTCGCCCACCCATCGGCGCGCTGTCGCCGCCCGAGGTGCGCAAGCGGAAGTCGAGACCGGAGATGAGATCGCCATGGCAGACCCACATCCGGCCGGCCCGAATCGCGTCCATCACCTGGCGGTGACCGCGGCCCGTAGTACCGAGCCAGGTTTTGGAATAGGCGCCGGGCGGGAGGCCGCTGTAGGTGAGGATCGGCTTGCCCGCGTTGACCGGATCGGGGAACCGGCCGGTGGTCATGAAGGTCCGGCCGGTCTCGTCGTAGGGCAGGTTGTCGTAGGACTTCTGGTCGAGCGCGTCCACCGGGTTCTTCACCCAGTCGCCGCAGGCTTGATGGCCGTCGGAGCTGACCGTGATCCAGAACGGCTTGCCTTCCGCGAGCATGCTGTCCCACACCCCGCCGACGGTCGCGGCCATCCAGTCGAACCCGCCGTGGGTGCGGTAGGCCTCGGCGGGGAGGCCCGGGAACGAGTAGCGGCCCGGCTTGCCGTCGTACAGGCCGCGGCCTCTCGCCATCCCGGGGGCGGGGAGCCCGGCGGCCTGGTGGCCGGGCGCGCCCTCCATGCCGAGGACGATCTCGGGCGCGGCGTCGCGCCAGGCGCGGAGCTCGTGGGGCGAGTCGAGCCCCACCCGGGACGGATGATTCGCCAGCACCAACGCATCAGGAATCTCTCCTGCCCGTACGCCGCGCCGAAGGGCCCGGATCGCCTCGATCGCCAGGGCCTCGTTCGCCGGCGTCCCGTCCCGCGTGTTGGTGACGCGCGCGTCGTAGCGGGTGACGAACTGGTTCAGGAAAGCACCTTCACGGTTGCCTGGGGCAAGCATCAGGGTGGCGTGCTCGGCGCCGGGCACGTTCCACTCCATCCCCAGGAACACCAGGATGTCGTCGGCCTTGGCCTGCCGCGCGGCCCGGACATCGGCGGCGAGCATCGGTACGCCGTACGACGAGAAGGCCGTGTTGCCGTGGTCGGTGATCACCATCCAGTCGAGTCCGTGGTCGATCGCTCGCTGGACCTGGTCGTCGACCCGGAACATCGCGTCGTTGCTGTACTGGCTGTGCAGGTGATGATCGCCGGCCAGCCACAGATAGCCGCCTCGCCTCCGCCGACCGGGCCATCGCGCGGGCTCCGGCGATGCTGCCGCCGGTGTGGTGAGCATGCCTGCCGCCGCGACGCCGGCGCTCGTCAGTCCCGCACCGCGCAGGAACCGTCGGCGTGTGCTGCCCGAGGAGACAGCTGTCGAGGTCGCGCCGTGCGGGTCGATCTGGTCATTCATAGGTCGTGGATCCTTTTCGCCGTCAGGGTTGGTAAATCACGCCGAGCTTGTCCACGCCGTCACCGGAACGCCCGGTGAAACCCGTGATCTGCCACCCGGTCGGTGCGGTGTAGGTGACCGCGTCAGCAGTCGGTACTCCGGCCGCCAGCGTCCGGCCGCGGTCGGTGGTGACTGCGGCCGAGAAGAGTCTCGTGCGGCCGTTGTACTTGCCCCTGGTCAACGTGATCCGGACGATGCGCTCGTTCGGCTCGAGGATCAGCTCTGTCTCGATACCGGTGTTTCCGCCGTGGGCGAGAATGGTGCCGTTGGCAAGCGTCAGTCCGATCCGGTCAAGGCGGGCACCGCCGCGCAGTCGCACGGAACGGACCGCGGTCCCGGCGGCAAGTCGGTGCACGTCGGTGAACGGGTCGCCGTGCGGGCCGCCGAACTGGTCAGTCATCCGGATGCCGTCGTTGAGCGACCAGTTGAAGCGGACCAGGTGGGGATAGTGGTCCGACAGTGGCTTCCCGGCGCTGTCGAGGAACTTCTGGTTCTCGTTGTTGTACTGCGTCGCGGTGAGGTTGATGAACCTGTTGCCGCGGTACAGCACCTTGTCGACCACCTCGCAGGAGTTCGTCACCGCCGCGGGATCGCAGACCAGGGCAGGGCTGCCGCTGGCCGGGGCCTGGCCGCCACGAATCAGCTGGACCCATGCGTCGGTCAGCCCCGCACCCGTGGTGAGTTCGCGGATGTTGTCCTCGGCCCTGGTGTAGCGAGTGTTGGTGTCGCCCATCACGATCACGGCGTTACCGGCCGACTTGGCCGCGATGTACTGCGTGAGTTGGGTGATGTTCGCCCGTCGCGCTGCCAGGTCCGCAGTCGCGACGCCTGCGTTCGGATGCAGGTTGTAGAGATCGACGTACACGCCCTCGGCCAGCCGGATCCGGTTGAGGCTGAATCCCTTGGGGGTCAGGCAGTCGGTGCCGTTGCAGTTCGACCACTTGGTGCGGTCGAAGTCGTCGAAGGGAAACCGGGACAAGGTGTTGAGGCCGTCGCCGAACGGGACGCCGCCACTCGTCGCGGTGCGATAGGGATGGTTGTCGCCCGCGTACAGGGCGGCGTGATAGTTGAAGTCCTCTTGGACGGTGACTACGTCGTAGCCGGCCAGCCGGGGACTGATCAGCGGGGTGTTCTTCTCCGGGTCACCCGACGACAGACCGTCGGGCAGGCCGGCCACGTTGTAGGTCAGGACCGAGAAGGAGCTCGCGGCGGCCTCAGTTGCTGGAGCCGCGGCGGCCGGCGTACCGGCGGTCAACACAACGGCGGTCAGGGCGACGGCGGACAGGCCGGCCAGGATCGATCTGTACATGGGGCGGTATCCCTTGCGCTCGGGGCGGAGACGACACAGAGCATGTTCACGTTAACTTCCACTGTTTTGATGTCTTCCGCAAGAACGCCGGGTGCCCATTTCGTGTCGGATGCCGTGGTTAGGCTGTCTGCGTGACCGACGATTTCGTGGGATGGCCGCGGGGCGCCATCGACGTGCTGCTGCAGCTCGAGGGTGAGCCCTCCGTCGAGGTCAGACGGCAGTGCAGGCGGGACCGGGAGGAGCTGGTACGCCGGCCGATGATCGAGCTGCTCAATGCGGCGGCGGACGCGGATCCGGCGTACGAGGACTTCGCTGTCTGGCGGTACGGCGAAGTTCTGCTGGAGGCCTGGCAGCGGCAGGGTGCGATCGTTCGGATGGGGCGAAACGTCGAACTCAGTGTCCGGTTCGATCTCGACGGCCTGCAGGTCTCCGCGGCGTGGTGGTATGCGCCGGCGGAGCAGATCGAGCGGTACCGGGCCGCGGTGGCCGATGACGGCACTGGGCGGCGGCTGACTGCCATCATCCGGAAACTCGAGAGGGAGGGATTCGAGATCTCGGGCGACCTGCTGAAGCGGCCGCTGCGGGGCCATCCGGCCGACCATCCGCGGGCCCAGTTGCTGAGGCACCGCTCGCTCATCGCGACCCGGCCCCTCGGCTGCGAGGACTGGATCCACACACCTGCCGCGGCCGACCGAGTCGTTGCCGCCTTCACCCAGTTGCGGCCGCTGTCCCGATGGCTCGTGGAGAACGTGTCACGGGCGTAGATGGGTGCCGTCCGGGTCGCGCAGGCAGGGAAGGATGCGGGCGATCTTCTTGCTGTGCAGGCCGGCCGAGAGGAGCTCCTGGATCAGGATCACCCGGTCGACGGCGCGCTCTACGGGGCGCGGGTGGGGATCTGGCGCACGATCGACAGCCTGGACAAGTACGGCGTACGGGCCAGCACGTTGCTCAACTCGCTGGTCGCCGAGAAGAACCCGCAGATCATCAAGGCCGGAGTGGAACGCGACTGGGCCTGGCTCGCCCATGGCAGCACCAACTCCATCCTGCACACCGGCCTGGAGCCGGCCGAGGAGCGCGAGGTCCTGGCCGAGATCGTCGGCACGATCGAGTCCGCGACCGGCCGCCGTCCAAAGGGCTGGATGGGACCGGCGTTGACCGAGACGGCGAACACACCCGCGTTGCCGGCCGAACTCGGCCTCAGCTACGTGCTCGACTGGACGAACGACGACCCGCCCTATCACCTCAACGTCCCGGCATGCTCAGCGTCCCGTACACCGTCGAGCTCAACGACCTCGGCATCTTCCTTCGCGGTCTCACCGGCCCGGACTTCCTCCAGATGGTCAAGGACCAGTACGACGTACTGCGCGCCGACGCCGAGCACACCGGCCGGGTGATGGCCCTGGCCTGCCCCCCTTCGTCATCGGCCAGCCCTTCCGCGCGAAGTACCTGGACCTCGCGCTGGAGTACATCACCTCCCAACCCGACGTCTGGCTGACCACCAGCGACGAGATCGCAGACCACTACCGAGCTAGTCGAGGCTGATCGTTGCCTCGGCCGCGTTGCCGGTGACGAAAGGAAGAAGCAGCTCGGCCTCTGCCAGTACTGCGGAGGCGTCGGCCCGCGACAGTGGGCGGAACGGGGTGAGGGTCAGGGCCGAGTTCTTCAGCGACCACGAGCCTCGGACGAGGCCGTCGACGAGGAAGGTCGGTTCGACCCAGGCCTGGCCGGGGCAGACCCGCTTGCGATCCTCATCGCTGATGATGCGGCTGCGGTCGGCATGGCCCAGTACTGCGTTGTCGAACGCGGGCAGGAAGCGTACGGGTGCCGGGGTGTCGTCGTCGGCGAGCGACGCCTCGGGCAGGTCGAACAGTTCCGTGCCCTGCTCGGTCTGAAACACCTGCAGCGCCGGGCGGAGGCCGTCGACGACTTCGCGCAGCCGGGTGAGTCCGGACCAAGCCTGCAGGTCCCGGACGCTGGCGGGACCGAACGCGGCCAGGTACCGGTGGATCATCAGTTCGAGCTGTCTTTCCGTCGCCAGCGGTCGTCCGATCCAGGAGTCGGCGAACGCTACCGAAACCGAGGCCGGGCTGCCCCAGCGACCCCAGGCGCTGTCGGGTGGCGGGTGCACCATCGGTACCTTGAGTTCCACCGCGGAGGCCAGCCTGCCGCCGTGGCGGCCGGGGTAGCGCTCGACGAACAGACGACCGAGCTGACGGCGGGTGAGCGTGCTGTCGGCCAGGAGCTCGCGGCCCGCCTCGACGAGTTGGTCGAGATCGATCCCGGTGATCTTCTCGGTGAAGTACGGACTCCGCAGCGCACTGTCCACGGCCGGCTGGATGGTCGGCCGCAACCAGCGGAAGTCGTTGCTGCTGGCAAGGTGCTGGGTACGGCGCAGCAACGTCGAGCGGACCACGGACCGATCGTGCAGCAGCGAGGTCAGCTCGTCGTGCCGGAAACCGTCGACCCTGGTCCACAGCCCCACGTAGGGCCAGTTCGGCTCCTGAGCCTGCATCGCGACGAGTCGCTCGATGACGTCGACCACCGGCAGCGAGGTGCGGTCGGTCAGGAACTGCCGCGCCAGCAGCGTCCGGTTGAGGGTGCGTCGGGAAAGTAGGCGAATCACGGGAAGAACGCTAGAGGGAGTACAGGCCAGATCCTGTCCTCAACTGAGGAGGTTGAGGGTGTGGGCGTGAGCGGTGGCTTCGGTGCGGATGGTGGCGTTGAGTTTGGTGAGGATGCGGGAGAGGTGGACGCCGACCGTGGCGGGGGAGATGTAGAGCTCGGCGCACGCTGCCCTCGGGGCGCTGGATCAGTTCTTCCTCCGGCCGGCCGTCCCTCGTCCTCCAGCGACTCCACCGTGCGCTTGTACTTGCCATCCGTTGATTTCGGCGCGGTTGTCGAGCCCTTAGCTGCTTGGTGAAAAAGCCGAGTGCCGGCCGGAGGTGGTGGAAACCCGGCCGGCACTCGGTGACTCCTGCTAGTTGACGATGATCTTGTCGACCTCGATGGTGAGGCCCTTGACGAGTGGCGTCGACGTCCCGGTGGTGACCGTTCCGGTGCCGTTCTGCACACCCCTGATGTTCATCGAGTACGTCATCGTGCCGCCGGGCGCACCCGGCGTACTGGTGATCCGGTAGTCCTGGACCGGCGGACCGGTGATCTGGCTACCGGCTGACCCCTCGAAGTTCTCGGCCCCGACCGTCAGCCCGTACGCCGGGCCTGGGTCGCCCGGCAGGTTGGCCGAGTTGTAGGTGAACGAGATGTCCTCGACCCCGTTGACGCCGATCCATTGCTGGTGCACCTTCAGGGCGTTGGTGCCGAACAGGTTCGCCCGCCACTCGATGACGAGCCAGGTACTCACCCCGTCGGTCAGCGTGCCGGCCAGGATGCCCGGAGCGCCGGTGCCGTCGAGATCGGTCCAGTAGGACGCGAGCACATTGTTCGGGCGCGCGGGATCGGGCAGGTTCTGCGGGGTGAACTGGATGTCGTCCGACCCCGACGTACCGCCGGCCACCGCGTAGCCGTTGGAGACCACGCCGATCTGGGTGTACGACTGCCCGGCGAAGACATACGACGGGACGTTGAAGTTCACGGCCTCTTCGTCACCGATCGGCACCGGCGTGATGCCGAAGGCGTCCAGCGGCAGGTAACCCGCGGGACTCGTTCCCGGTGCGATGACAGGCCGGTCGGGTTCGCGCCCTTCCAGTGTCTGCGTCTTGGTGGCGATCTGGCTGCCGATCTTGGTCGCACCCGTCACGCTGTTCAGCCGCAGCTGCGAGCTCAGCGTGCTGACCGCGGTCACGTCCGTGGTCTGCAGGCTGTTGTTCTGCACGGTGACCGTGCAGGTCGACGCGCCGGTGTTCCGTGCGATCGTGCTCGGAACGCAGGTCTGGTCGATCGGCACGATGCCTTCCTGCCGGAAGAACGCCACCGGCAGGTGCAGGGCCCGGCTGCCACCGATCTGCTTGAGGTTGACCTGGCCGAAGTACTGGCCGTCGGGCAGGTCCGGTGCGGTGATCGCGATGGTCAGCTTCTGCGACCTGCCTGGGCCGACCTCGAAGGCGGGCGGCCAGACCGTGATCTTGGCGCCGTTGACGGTGCTACCGCTCGCGGAGAAGCGGAGCTTGGTGTTGGTGACGTTCTTGACCACCCGCTTGGCCGTGATCGCGCCCGGCATGGTCGGCGCGTTCACCGACGGCAGGTTGAGGTCGATCCGGTTCAGCGCGCTCGCGGCCGAAGCGGCGTAGTTCGCCGCCGTCTCGTCCAGGGTCAGTCCCGGGTCGCCGGCCTTCGTCAGGTCGATGCGGCCGCCGCCGTAGTCGAACGGGTCGGCCTGCGTGACCCGGTCGGGCTTCTTGACGGTGGTCTTGGCGGTGGTCTCCAGTGCGGACTTCACCTGGCCCGGCGTCCACGAAGGATTCAGGGCGAAGAGCAGTGCGGCCGCGCCGGCGACGTGCGGTGACGACATCGAAGTACCGGCGATTGCCTGGTACAGGTTTCCGGGTGGGCCTTCGGACGGCGACTCGGGGGTCGGCGTCGTACCGGCGAGGATGTGCAGACCAGGTGCGGTGACGTCCGGCTTGAGGAAGTCGCCACCGGGACCGCGCGACGAGAACGACGTCATCACGTCGCCCTGCCAGGTGGTCTTGTTGCCTTGCGTCATCGTTGCGGTCGTGGTCGGGTGCGCTGCGAGGAACGCGAGCAGCGCGTCGGCGTCGGGCTTCTCGAGCTGCGCCGCCGGCAACCAGTGGTTGTCGGTGAAGACGTCGGACGGGAAGGTGGTGTTGTACATCAGCATCCCGACGGCGCCACCCTGCTTGACGTTGAAGCCCTTCATCACCCGGCCCGGCGTGAACTGACAGGCGACGATCTTGCCGGCCAGCGTGCCGGCGGGAGCCGCCGTGTTGCAGGTCGTGTCGGTGTAGCCGGGGGTGGCGGCACCGGGCCGTACGACGGACGTCGGCGTACTGATGCCCGGGGTGACCGACGCACCGGTGACGGTGGCGGTTGCGCCGTCACCCGACAGCGTGATGGTCGAGCGGAAGGTCCGGCTCTGGGTGGAAGCCGCGACCGTGGTGACCCACGGGCTGCGGTGATCGGTGGTGTTGGGGCCCGGACCGGAGTTGCCGGCCGAGGCGGCCACGAAGACACCCGCGGCGTACGCGTCCAGGAAGGCGAGCTCGACCGGGTCGCTGTACGGGTCGCTGCCGCCGGAGATCGAGAAGTTGATCACCCGGACGCCGTCGAGGATGGCGCGCGCGACTGCCGCCGCCGAGTCGGACGGGAAGCAGCCTTCCGCGCCGCAGACCTTGTAGACCGAGACGGCCGCTGCCGGGGCGATACCGCGGATCGGTCCGCGGCTGATGCCCAGCGTGTTCGCGTTGGCGACCGGGCCGCCGGCCGAGGTGGTCGCGGTGTGCGTGCCGTGCCCGTTCGAGTCACGCGCGGAGTCGGGGTAGACGTCGCCGCCGATCACCGCGTTGTAGGTGTCGAGGAACGGCCGTCCGCCGATCAGCTTGTTGTTGCAGGTGTAGATGTCGCTCGCCGGGGTCAGCGGGTTGTCGCCGAAGTCGCACACCCGTGGGGTGGCGTCAGCGGTCGGCGGTGGCGCCGGGAGGGTGCCGGGATCGGTGTACGACGGGTGCTCCGGCCACGCGCCGGTGTCGAGGATGCCGACGATGACGCCCTTGCCCGAAGAGGCCGAGCCGCCGAGTTTGCTGTAGATCGTCGGGGCGCCGATGAAGTCGCCGCTCGAGTCGGTCAGCAACTTCTGCGGGTTGTCCTGCTGGACCGCGGCGACGCCGGGGAGTTTGAGCAGGTCGCGAGCCTGGTTCGCCGGCACGCTGAGCGCGAGACCGCCGTACACGGTGCGCAGCTTCTGGCCCGCTCTGGCGCTCGGGACCTTGGTCTGCATCGCGGAGAGGAAGCGGTTCTCCAGCGCGGTCACGTGCTTGAGGTACTTGGTGGCGTTGGCACCCTTGGGATCGAGCCGCTTGCCGGTGACCGAGGGGCTGGTACCGGGGAGACCCTTGATGCCACCGCGGTACGCGGCCAGCGAGTCGTAGTCGAGCTTGACGACGACGCGAACCTGCTTGGCCGACGTGCTGTTGATCAGAGCCGGGTCGCTCTTGGCGAGCTGACCACTGGGCGATTTGGCGCCGTTGACGGTACTGGCGACTTTGAGCGGTGTAGCCGTCCACTCCCGGCCGCTCGGGCCGACCGGCGACGGGTCGGCGGCAACCGCGCCCGTCGGGGTGAGAGTGGCGGTCAGCAGCAGACCGGCGGACAGCCCGGCCGTGGTGATACCCATGGTTCGTCGGTGAGTCGGTGACCTCATGTGTTGGCCTCCCGTGAAGGCAGATGACGCCGTCACCGCGAGAAGTCAGCCGTAGAACCTCAGAGCTCATTCCCCCAGGGTGGCGCAGCAACCCTTCAGCCCTGTGACCGACCGATCCCCCCCGGGTATCGGCGTACCGGCCGGCACCCCCACGGTGCCTGCCTGAGCCGAGGCTAAGCCCAAACCGCCACCACGACCAGACCTCACACATCGGGTCGGCGCGGGCAGCCGGGTTTGAGGCGGTGGCGGCGGTACTGTCCGGGCGGTGAAATCCCGCCTCTTTGCTGTTGTCGTACTTGTCCCTTTGATGCTCAGTGGTTGTTCGTTTCCCCAAGCTGGGGCCGATCCGGGATCGGTGGGGACTTCGGTCAAGCCGCCGACTATGGGGCCGTCGGGTGGGGTGGTTTCCGGTACGGCGAAGGCGATTGTCGGTGAGTTGGGTCGGGTGCGGGTGGTGGCGGCGCGGCCCGAGGTGCCGGGGTACAAGCGGGATCAGTTCGGGCAGGCCTGGTCGGACAATCACTCCGGGCTGGGTGGTCACAACGGTTGTGACACCCGCAACGACGTCCTGGCAGCGCAGTTGCAGGCGCGCAAGTATCGCGGGAAGTCCCGTTGTGTGGTGATCGCCGGTGTTCTGCCCGTCGAGCCGTACACCGGGAAGCGGATCGAGTTCCGCAAGGAAGCCGCGTCCGAGATTCAGATCGACCACATCTACCCGCTGTCGCGAGCCTGGGACATGGGTGCCGCGAAGTGGTCGAAGCAGCGCCGGGTCGACTTCGCCAATGACGAGGCGATGAATCTGATCGCCGCCGACGGCCCGGCCAACGCGTCGAAGGGCGACTCCGGGCCGGGGGAGTGGATGCCGATCAATCGCGCCTACCGTTGCACGTACGTCCTGCGCTACCTGCAGGTCGCCCGCAAGTGGTCGCTTCCGATCACCGCGGCCGACCGCGACTCGGCGAAGGCCATCACCCACATCTGCCCGTAGCCGGGGCGCTGGGGTCAGGCCGTTCGCGTGCTGAGCTTGGCGATTTCGGTGGCGAAGCGGTCCGGTGCGTCGAGCGCCACCAACGTCTTGGCCTGGGGAACGGACACGAACTGCGCGTCGCGGAAGGCCGCGGCGAGCCGCTGACCGAGCTTCGGCGTGAAGGCCCGGTCGTCCTCGCCCCAGACGACCGCCACCGGCCCTTCGAACCGGTCGAGGCGGGTGGAGACCTCGTTCAGTTCGGCAGGGCTGACCCGCCGGAGGAAGCGCGCGATGTCCTGCCGGATCGCCGGGCTGTCGATGCTCGGCGCGAACCACCCGGCGGTCCGCTCGGGCTCGAGCGTGTGGGCGAGCGGTCCGATCCCGAGCGGTGAGTGCCGCAGGGCGCGCCACCGCATCGCCTTGAGAATCAGGCCTGCCAGCCCGGGGTGCTTTCCCGCGTTGAAGACCGCTTTGAACTGAGCCGGGGGGAAGGTGGTGAAGGCGTCGCAGTTGGAGAGCACGACAGCACCGATACGGCCGGCATCCGTGTCGAGGAGGAACTGGCACACCGCGCCGCCCGTGTCGTTGCCGACCAGTACGACGTTCCGGAGGTCGAGCTCCTCGAGGAACGACAACACGACCTGCGCGACGCCCTTGGGGGAGAGATCGGCATCGGAGTTCATCGCCGTACGGTGCGCGCCCAGAGGCCAGGTCGGCGCGATCGCGCGGAATCCCTGGTCTCCCAACCGCTCCGGTACGTCGCCCCACACGGTCTCGTCGACGAGGAATCCGTGCACGAAAACGACCGGCCGGCCGTCGTCGGGCCCGGCCTGCCGGTAGGGGATCGGACCGGCTGGAAGGGTGAGTTCGCGGTACGTCGTACGGGCCGCCATGGCTCCTCCGAGGTAAGGTTACGAACAGGTTGTATCGAACTTACGGACAGGTTGTATGGAAGTCAAGCGCACCCAAGCACAACGCACCGCGGCCACCCGGGCCGCGCTGGTCGCGGCTGCCCGCCCGCTCTTCGCCGAGCACGGGTACGCCGCGATGTCGACCGACCAGATCGCCAAGGCCGCCGGAGTGACCCGCGGCGCGCTCTACCACCAGTTCGCCGGCAAGGAGGAGTTGTTCGCCGAGGTGGTCGAACAGATCGAGGCTGAGATCGCCGCGGACATCGCCGCCGCCATCGACGTCGCGGCACCGACCGACGTCGACGCGATGATCGGCGCCAACATCGACGCCTTCCTCGCGGCCTGCGCCGAACCCGAGGTGCACCGCATCGCGCTCCTCGAAGCACCGGCGGCGCTCGGCTGGGAACGCTGGCGGTCCATCTGTTTCAAGTACGGCGTTGGCAGCGTCGAGCGGGTGCTCCAGTCGCTCATGGACGCCGGACTCGTCGCCGTGCAACCGGTCCGGCCGCTGGCCCACGTCGTGGCCGGCGCACTTGACGAGGCTGCCCTCTATGCAGCTCGGGCGGACGACCGCGAGCTTGCGGTCAAGGAAGTCCGCGGAGCACTGCACGCGTTGGTCGCCGGGTTGCTGACCCGCTGACCCGCTGACCCGGCGTCGGCGGAGTAGGGTTTCGCCGTGACACCTTCAGTACGCACTCGTCGTCCTCGGCCGGCCGACATGACTGTCCCCGTCGGAGCCCGCTCCGTCTTCACCGACGGCGCCTGCTCGCGCAACCCTGGACCCGGCGGCTGGGCCTGGGCGCTGTCGACGACCGAGTACGCCGCCGGCCACGAGGCGGTCTCCACGAATCAGCGGATGGAGATCCGAGCCGCCCTCGAGGCGGTGCGGGCGAACGAGGGTCCGCTGCTGGTCGTCTCGGACTCGACGTACGTCGTGAACTGCTTCCGCGACGGCTGGCACCGCGGCTGGCTCGAGCGCGGCTGGCTCACCTCCGCCAAGAAGCCGGTCGCCAACCGCGACCTCTGGGAACCCCTGGTGGAGTTGGTGATCGACCGCGGAGACGTCGCCTTCCAGTGGGTGAAGGGCCATTCCGGTCACCAGATGAACGACTTCGTCGACGGCCTGGCCGTCGCCGCCTGCTTCCCCGAGCACTGAGCTGGGTCGAAGACGCCGACGGTGGCGTCTTGTGACCGTCCGTCGCGAGTGCTTTCCTGGTCGTGGGGGTGCGGTGAGGACGGGTGAGGTGCCCGCGATCGCCGCAGCAGACCATGAGCAATGGATCGAGTACGCCGTACCTCGTGGTGGAAACCGGAGCGCACGAGGGGCAGCGGATCAATCTCACCGGCGCCCGCTTGACGGTCGGCCGGTTGCCGAGTTGCGAGGTCCGTTTCGACACCCCGTACCTCAGCCGGCAGCATGCGGCGCTGTGGCAGCAAGACGGTGCGGACTACATCGAAGATCTGGGCTCGGCCGGCGGCACCTTCGTGAACGGTCAGGCGGTCACGGCGCCGCGGCGGTTGTACCCGGGGGACCGGGTCGCATTCGCGGACCTGCAGCTCCGGTACGGCGCGGGCGAGGGCGCGCCGGCCTCCCAAACTCAGGCTGCACTGCGCTATGACATCGGCGATCAGCGCGCTCGCACGATCAACAACGTCGGCCGGGATCAGTACGTCCAGCAGGTGATCCAGCAACGGGAGAACTTCTTCCGCGAGATCGCCGCGACGAGGACGAAGGCCCGCGGGCTGATCTGGACCGGTGTGGTGGTCTTCCTGGTCGGACTCACGATCGCGGCCGTCGGCTGGTACCAGTACTTCGGCCAGATCATGGACCTCTCATCCGCCTCGGGCATGCCCACGCGGGAGGACGTCAGCGGGTTCCTGGTGTTCGCGCTCGGCGGGCTGGTCAACGTGGTCGGCGTACTGCTGATCATCGCCGGGATCGTCATGCACATCGTCGCCACCGCTCGTCGGCGGCGCGTCGACCGGGAACTACCGCCACCCCAGCTCGGGAGCTGAATCGCGATGACTTTCAACATCGGCAACCAGAACGCCGCCAACATCAACAACGTCGGCCGCGACCAGCACATCACGGGTGGGCAGACCGGCATCGTGGTGACCTCGGAGCAGGCTTTGCAGGCGCTCGCCGAACTACGCGCGGGCGTCAAGGCCACGCGGCTCGACCCGGTGGCCTCGATCGCGGCAGAGAAGGAGCTTCGCGACATCGAGGCAGATATGAGCCGGCCGGAGCCGGATCGGACCCGGATCGCGCCGAAGGTCGAGCGGCTGACCCGCGTCCTCCTCGCCGCCGGATCACTGGCCTCGGCCGGATCGGCGCTCGTCGGGCCCCTCGGCATGCTCGCGCACTGGCTGGGAGCTCTCGGTGCGCCGATCCTCGACCTGTTGCCGGCCCTGCTGTGACTACCGGCTGATCACTTGGTCATCGCGACGGCGATTCGGGCCGCGATGGCGGCGTTGTTCCGGGCCAGTGCAAGGTTGGCCGGGATGCTCTCGCCGTCGGTTTCCTTCTCGATTCTTCCGAGCACGTACGGCGTGACGGCCGGGCCGGTGACGCCGGCGCTCGCCTTCAGGGCGGCGGCGAGTACGGCGGTGATGCGCGACTCCGGGATCTCGTCGGCTTCGGGGATCGGGACAGTGAGCAGTACGCCGGTGTTGGGTCGCGCGCGATACCGCAGTACGTCGCAGACCGTTTGTTCGTCCTCGACTCGGTGGGGGACCGGCA
Organism: Kribbella sp. CA-294648; assembly: GCF_050943845.1. Taxonomy (NCBI): domain Bacteria; kingdom Bacillati; phylum Actinomycetota; class Actinomycetes; order Propionibacteriales; family Kribbellaceae; genus Kribbella; species Kribbella sp. CA-294648. The sequence continues at coordinate 5,083,816 of NZ_CP191981.1, read as the reverse complement.
AGCCGCTCGATCGCGTGTAGAAGGCCGGGAACCAGTCGTGCAGCCAGCCCAGGACCGGGACGCCCGCGGTCTCGAGGTATTCGAGGGTCCGTGGCAGGTCGAGGAAGGCCTTGGCGCCGGCGGAGACGGTGATGACCGGGTGGTTGGCGATCGCGTCGAGGTCGGCCGAAATGTCTCCGGTGATTTCGGATCCGCGGTGGACGCCACCGATACCGCCGGTGGCGAATACCGAGATACCGGCCGCGTGGGCGAGCGCAACTGTGGCCGAGACTGTGGTGACGCCGACATCCCACTTCTGTGCGCGGGCGACTGGCAGATCGCGCTCGGCGACCTTTCGCGTGCCCTGCAGCACTCGCTTTTCTTCGTCCGGCGTGAGCCCGAGATGAGGCCGGCCGTCGAGGATCGCGGCCACCGCCGGGGTGGCGCCCTGATCGAGAACTGCTTGCTTGCAGACCGCAAGTGCGTCGGCGTTCGCGGGGGCGGGCAGGCCGAGCGTCGAGAAGATGGTCGACTCCAGCGCGACGACGGCGCGCCCTTCGCCCAGGGCCCGCGCTACGTCATCGGAAAGGACGAACTCGGCGCTATCGGAAAGGACGAACTCGGCGTTGTCAGTCACGAACAGCTCCCTGCTCCTCGGTGGTCAGAACGGCGCCAGGTTGACTGAGAACCTTCCTGGCAAGTTTGTGGCCGGCGGCAACCGCTTCGATCGGCTCGGCATTGTCCAGTACTGCGGCCAGAAAGCCGGCCGCAAACGCATCACCGGCACCGGTCGTGTCCCGCACGTCGTCGACCGGGTCGGGCCGGACAGTCACAGTCTTGTTGCCATCGGCATGGATCTCGGTCGGATCACTGCCGTTCTTGACCACCAGCGTCGTACCGGGACCGACGAGTTCGCGCAGGGAACCAAGCTGGGCTTCGGCTCCGTTGGCGAAGATGTACGTCGGCCGCAGGGTGCTGAGCAAGGCACGGAAGGCCGGCGGACCGACGGAGTCGATGAGCGCGACACTTGCCGCGTCGATGGTGAGGATCGCCCGCTCGGCGTGAGCGATCTCGGAGGCTCGTCGAAGTACAGGCCAGGAACGGCCGGTCAACGAGTACGCCGAGAGGTGGCACGCATCGGCGCCGGCGATCCACGAGTCCGGGACCTCGGCGAGCTCGGCCGCCGCGGCTCGGTCCGGGAACATCGTGCGCTCCCCGGACCCATCCACCACGATGACGATGGCCCCGGTCCGTCCTTCTCGCTGGACCTTGGGCTCAACACCCGCCCGGACCAGTTCCAGCACCAACGCCTCACCGGCCAGATCGTCCCCAACCCGCCCGACGAACCGCACCGAAGTACCAAGACTGCTGGCGAAAACAGCCACGCTGGCGGCCGCACCCCCACGCACCCGCTGAATCCGCGCCGGATTGTCCGTCCCAACCCACGTCACGCCACCCGCCCACACCACAACGTCCTCAACCAGATCCCCAACACACACCAAGCGACGCATACCACCACCCTATGGTGAAGAGGTCCCCGACGAGATGAGATAGGACCATGGTTCAGCTCAATCACACCATCGTGAATTCCCAGGACAAGGAAGAGTCCGCCCGATTCCTGGCAGAACTTCTCGGCGTCGCCGACCCCACGCCGTACGGGCCGTTCCTGGTCGTGCAGGTGGCGGAGGTGTCCCTCGACTTCGCCGACGCGGACGGTCCGGTCACCCCGCAGCACTACGCGTTCCTGGTCGACGAACCGGAGTTCGACGCGATCTTCGGGCGCATCCGGGAACGCGGCTTGGACTACTGGGCCGATCCCTTCCGGCGACGACCGGGCGAGATCAACACCAACGACGGCGGCCGCGGCGTGTACTGGCTCGACCCCAACGGCCACATCCTGGAAATCATCACCCGCCCGTACGGCGGCTGACCACTAGGCGGTGTAACCGAGGATTTGTTCGGGTGGGGGGAAGCCTTCGCGGAGGTCGATGCCGTGGACGTCGATGCAGTGGTTGCGGAACCAGTGGTCGAAGGGGTCGTCGCTGGTGGCCAGGCCGGTGAAGGCTGCTTGGAGATCGTCTGCCACGAGGTGGACTACAGCGACTGTGCCGGTGGGTGTGGTCTGGAGCCACACGGATTCGCTGGTGATGCCGAGCTTCTTTCGGGACGCCTCGTAGTCGGCGCGGCGGTCGCCGTGCCAACAGGAGTGCATGGCGGCCTTGTCCTGTTCGGTCTTTCCGGGCAGCAGCGGGATGGCGAAGGCAACGGCTGTGGACATCTTGGTCTCCTCGGTCGGTCCGCCGCGGTCCGGCGGGTTGCTCCGAGCATGCGGCCGGCCGGCCGGGCGAACCACCCACCCGAATCTGGGATCTTTCCTGCACCCGGCTTGCGGTCCACGACCCAGCGCCGGACACTCCAGATATGGCCGGGTGGGATGCCGATCGGCTCGTGGCGGAGGTGCAGCGTCTCGGGATCAGGAGCCTGCCGCGCGACCGGTACTTCGAGGAGCTCGGTGCGCGGCTTCGGCGGACCTTGCCCATCGACGCCGCCTGCTGGCACGGGCTCGACCCTCGCACCCTGCTCCTGACGACGGCCAATCCGGTCGAGCTCGTCGAGCGAGGCTTCCTGTCCGAGCAGACCGAGCCGGTCGCCGCGCGCTCGGTGATTGCCAGCGAATACCAGCGCGAAGACTACAACACCTTTGCTGGCCTCGCGAGACGCCGAGCCCCGGTGGGCATTCTCAGCGAGGCGTGTCGCGGGCGTCCGGAACGGAGTGCGCGGTACCGGGAGTTCCTCGCACCGAGCGGGACGCCGTTCGAGCTGCGCGCTGCGATGGTGACCCGCGGCCGGGCGTGGGCGTGCGTAGTACTCCATCGGACCGCGGCGACCGGTGACTTCCAGCCGGCCGAGGCAAGACTGATGGCGCGGCTGTCCCGGCCGATCGCCAACGGCGTGCGCGCTTCCCTGCTACGAGATGCGGCGTTGCGCTCCGAGGACGAGGGAGCGCCGGGCATGATCTTGCTCGGGCCGCGGGACGAGCTCGAGCTCATCACCCCACCGGCCGAGCGTTTCGTGGAGCTGCTGCGCGAAGAGAGCAGCTCGTCCTCAACGCTGCCACCCCCGATCCTGGCCGCCGCGGCCAGCGCACGGCGTCGGCCGGCGGACGCGGTCGAGGGCGTCACGCTGCACGTGCCCAGCGGTATCGGATGGCTCACCCTGTACGCGTCGTACCCGCAGGGTGTGCGGTCCGGGCGAGTGGCCATCGTCATTCAGCTGACCAAAGGTGAGACGGCATCAGCGCTGCGGCTCGAAGCCCACGGCCTGACCAGCCGGGAGCAAGAAGTGGCCGCTCTGGCAGCGCACGGCCTGACGACCGAGGCGCTGGCCGAGCGCCTGTTCCTTTCACCGTGGACCGTCCAGGACCACCTGAAGTCAATCTTCGACAAGACCGGCACCCACAGCCGCCGCCAACTGCGCGCCCAGATCTTCCACGAGACCTACCTCCCCGCGATAGCCCGGCAAAGCCCTCTCGACGCGAACGGCAGCCCGGTCCCTCAATAGGACCGCTGGCAAGTCCTTGTCATTTGCAGCGGGGCTTGGGTGCTGGAAGGTGAGAGGGAATCGCTAGGCCTTCCTGGTTTCGCCCCTGGAGGAGGTTGGTGTGTCCGCACCGGACCCGGCTCGGCTGTATCCGGACGCCTATGGCCCGAATGCCGGTTTGATCAGGGGTGATCCGCAGGTCGTGTTTCTCAAGGCGCTGGTGCAGTCGCCGCTCACCTCGGTCGGCGACTACACCTATTACGCCGATCCGGTCGACCCGACCGGGTTCGAGCGGCACAACGTGCTGTTCCACTACGGGCCGGATCGCCTGGTGATCGGTAAGTTCTGCGCGCTGGCCCGGGGGGTGCGGTTCATCATGGGCGCGGCCAATCACCGGCGGGCCGGGGTGTCGACCTTTCCGTTCCCGATGTTCGGTGGCGACTGGCTGGAGTACATGCCGTTGTTCGCCGAGCGGGACTTTCCCGGCGACACCGTGGTGGGCAACGACGTCTGGCTGGGCTACGACGCGACGGTGATGCCGGGTGTTCGGATCGGTGACGGCGCGATCGTCGCGGCCAAGTCGGTGGTGACGTCGGACGTACCGGCGTACGCGGTGGCCGGGGGTAACCCGGCCCGGATCATCCGGTACCGGTTCGAGCCGGACGAGATCGACAGGCTGGTCCGGCTGGCCTGGTGGAACTGGCCGATCGACGTGGTCTCCAGGCATATCGCCGACATCATGAGCGGCGGGGTGGCAGAGCTGGAGGCGGTGGCCCGCAAACACGGTCTGGAGGAGGACCCGCAGTGATTTTCACGCTGCTGTTCTACAGCGACGAGAAGGCGATCGCCGCGATGTCGCAAACCGAACGCAATCGCCTGGTCGAGGCCCACGTCGCGTACAACTTCGAGTTCCTGAGCAAACGCTGCACAGTCCTGGCCAGCCGGGCCTTGATGCCGACGGCAACAGCAACGACCGTGTGGCCGGACAGCGTGACGCCTGGACCGGCCGTCGTCAGTGACCCGCCACTGACCGGCTTCTACCTGATCGACTGCGCGGACCAGGCCGAGGCGGTCGAGCTCGCTCGCGGCTACCCGATGCCCGCGGACCTCGGCAGGATCGAGGTGCGAGCCGTCATCCAGGAGTGGGACTACGCGCCGAGCGTGGAGACCACCGCCTCGCCGGACGCGATCTGGAGCCAGTACGCCGACGTGGCGAGCTGGCCCGAGTGGAAGCACCAGGTCGAGCGCGTCGAGCTGGACGGACCGCTCGCGACAGGCATCACCGGCCGCATCGTCATCGAGGGCCGGCCGCCGATGCCGTACCGGATCGTGTCGGCCACCCCCGGTCGGGGATACGTCTCGGAGACGGAGCTGGGCGAAGGAATCGTGCTGCGGATCGAGCACGTCCTGACGGAGCTGCCCGATGGCGGCACCCGGATCACCCATCGGGTGAACGTGCCCCGGGCGGCGCTCGACCTGCTGGGGCACGAGTTCAGCCCCGCGCTGAACGACGGAATGCGCCGGACCCTGCACGCCTTGGCGGAGCGGGTCGCGACTGATTGACACTCCAATGTGGGAGATCTAACATTCCACATTGGAAGGTCTACCGGCTGCGTCCCCGGACCGGAAGGAAGAGATGACCATGGCTGCCACCGGCTCGCCTCGTGTCCGTGTCGTGCGCTGGCTGGTTCCCTCCCTACTGATCCTCGTCTGGCTCGGAGCCGGTGGCTGGCTCGGCGCGGTCGGCAGCAAGCTCGCCGAAGAGGTCTCCAGCGGTGCCGCGACCTATCTGCCCCGCAACGCCGAGGCCACCGAGGTCGCCGCGATCAACCAGCGCTTCGGCGAAGCGGAGACATTGCCCGCGATCGTCGTCTACAGCCGTGACATCGCCCTGACCGCTGCCGACCGCCGCGCGATCGCCGACCAGACCGCGGCGATCAACCGCGACCTGGGCAGCAAGCTGGCGGGTCCGGCGACCGGACCACTGGTAGCTCCGGACGGCCGCGCTGCAATGGTCGTCGTACCGTTCGCCGGGACCGACTCGGCCAAGATCGCCGAGCACGTGCCAACCGTGCGTGGGTTGGTCAGCGGTGGCGAGGGCCTCGCCGTGCACGTCACCGGCCCGGCCGGCATCCAAGCGGACCTCAAGGAGGCGCTGGGTGCCATCGACCTGATGCTGGTCGCGGTGACGATGGCCGTCATCCTCGTCATCCTGGTCGTTGTCTACCGCAGTCCGTTGCTGCCGTTCCTGGTTCTGCTCGTCGCCGGTCTGGCTCTGGGCACGACCCAGGGCGTCATCTACCTGCTCGCCAAGCAGGACGTCCTGTCCTTGGGTGCCGAAGTGCAGGGCATCCTCAACGTCTTGGTGCTTGGTGCCGGTACCGACTACGCGCTGCTGCTCGTCTCGCGGTACCGGGAGGAGTTGCGCCGGCACCAGAGCCGCTTCGACGCCATGCGCGTCGCGTGGCGCAACTCGCTCGGCCCCATCGCGGCCAGCGGTGGGACCGTCGCGCTCGGCCTGCTGTGCTTGCTGATCAGCGATCTGAGCCTCAACCGCGACCTCGGTCCCGCCGGCGCGATCGGTATCGCCTGCGCCTTGCTGGCGATGCTGACCCTGATGCCGGCCGTGCTGATGCTGCTCGGACGGGCCGCGTTCTGGCCGCGCCGCCCGGAGTACGGATCCGAACCCGCTGAGCTGGCCGGGGTGTGGTCGCGGGTCGCCCGCTTCGTGGATCGGCGGCCGCGGATCCTGTGGATCGGTACTGCGCTGGGTCTCGTCGTGATGGCCCTGGGCGTGGTCCGCCTGGACGCGACCGGCCTTCCGCAGAACGAAATGATCCTTTCCAACGACGTGGAGTCGGTGGACGGTCAGCAGAAAATGACCGAGCACTTCCCGGGCGGCAGCGGCAGCCCGGCGATCGTGATCGCCAACGCCGACCGGATCACCGACGTGGCCACCGCGGCACGCCGGGTCGAGGGGATTGCCTCCGTCGCCCCGTACGTCGGCCCGAGGGCGGGCGCGCCGGCGCCGGGTGCTCAGCCCGTCGTCGTGGACGGGTTGGCCCGGCTCGACGTCACCCTCACCGACCCCCCGGACAGCAAGGCAGCACTGGGCACGCTCGAGCGGCTCCGCGACGCGGTAGGCGCCGTACCGCAGGCGGACGCCAAGACCGGTGGCTACACGGCCGTCCTGATGGACTTCAACGATGCGGCGGCCGCCGACCGCAAGGTCATGCCGTTGCTGCTGCTCGTGGTGGGGCTCGTCGTCGGTTTGCTGCTGCGCTCGATCGTGGCCACCCTGCTGTTGCTCGCCACCGTCGTGCTGTCCTACCTCGCCGCGCTCGGCCTGTCCGCGTTGGTGTTCCGCGACGTGTTCGGCTTCTCCGCGGTCGATGCGACCTTCCCGTTGCACGCCTTCGTGTTCCTCGTTGCCCTGGGCATCGACTACAACATCTTCCTGATGACGCGGGTCCGGGAGGAGTCCGTGCGAGCGGGCACCCGGCGGGGCATGATCCTCGGCCTGACCGTCACCGGAGGAGTCATCACGTCGGCAGGTGTGGTGCTGGCCGCGACCTTCGCGGCGCTGGCGGTCATCCCGCTGGTGCTCCTGGTCCAGCTGGCGTTCACGGTCGCGTTCGGCGTACTGCTGGACACGTTCATCGTGCGTTCCTTGCTGGTGCCGGCGCTCGCTCTCGACGTCGGCCGATGGATGTGGTGGCCAAGCCGGCTCAGCCGGGCGCCACAGCAGCCCGCTGCGAAGGCTGCCGAGCCGGCGGTGCTGGAACACAGCGGGGCTGACTCGTGACGGTCGACACCAAGGTCCGACGCAAGCGGCGACGCCGGATCGTGCTGCGGGTCCTGGCGGTCGGCTTCGGGCTGCTCCTGGTGGCCGAGGTCATCGGGCTGCTGCTGGTCTTCCGGCAGACCCGGAACTATCCGAAGTACTGGGCTGACCAGGCATCGCAGCCCGCGGCTCCGGAGGCCTTGCGCCTGGTTGCGTTCGGCGACTCCGCCGGTGTCGGCGTCGGCGCCTGGAAGCCCGAGGACAGTCTGGTCGGCCGGATCGCCGAGCATTTGCACGAGCGCACCGGGCGGCCGGTCCATGTGGCCAATTACTCGTCGCTCCGTGGTGGCACCTTCGGCAGTATCCTCACCGACCAGCTGCACCGGGCCGACGTGGCGAGCGCGGACGTGGTGGTGGTGGTCGCGGGCTCCAACGACACCGGCGGGAAGGTGCCGCTGGACACGTACCGGGCCAATGTCACCAAGGTGCTCGAGGCGCTTCCCGCCGATCGGACCGTGCTGTCCGACGTACCGCTGCAGGGCGGGCGGGACAACTACCAGCGGATCCTGGCGGAGGAGGCCGATGCCCGCGGGGTTCCGCACGCCGACTTCGCCGGCGCCTTCCGGGCGGCTCGCCGCCTCGACGTGTGGGCCCCGGACTTCACCCACGTCAACAGTGTCGGATACCGGATCTGGTTCCAGGCCTTCCGGCCGCACCTCGACACGATCGCCGGACGGCTGCAGCGCTAGTCGTTGGCTCCCCGGAGCTTGGTGGGCAGCGCGTCGAACCATTCCAGTACTGCGCGCTCGTACCGTACGCCGAAGTCGAGGGTCGCGGCCGCGTAGGGATCAGGCTCACCCGCCGGCGCCTCGGCGAGTTCCTTCTCGTACATGGCCAGGCGTTGCGCATGAAGGTGCCGATGCGTGGTGATCACTTCGGCGAGCCGCTCGGGCGGTACGTGCTCGCCGAACATCACCACGAGCAGGAGCGGGAAGCGGATCAGCTCCTCGGTCACGTCGCCCTGCAGCCACTCGCCGAAGGCCTCCCGTCCAGCGTCCGTCAGTGCGTACGGCCGCCGGGCGCGAGGTCCGGGATCGCCCGCCTCGACCAGCCCGGCCTCGGCCATCGCGGTCAGTTCCCGGTAGACCTGGCTCTGCGTCAGCGACCAGAAGTCGCCGATCCGCTGCTGGGCGGTGGCAACCAGGTCCCATCCGGTCATCGGGCCCTCGTGCAGGAAGCCGAGCAGCGACGCGGCGGTGGCGTTGAGGGTGCGGGTCATACGTCCCATTGTGTCAGGTCGCGGGCAGTTGCAGCTTCGGGAGGAGCAAGCTCAGGCCGAGCGACACGACTCCCACCGCGAGACTGATGCCGCCCAGGACGAGCACGACCACGAAGCCGTTCGGTCCGGTCGCGCCGTCGCCCAGCGCGGACACGAAGAAGCCCGTGGACATCAGCACGCCGGCCACCGGAATGGCGAGCCGGGCCAGCCAGCCTACGGCCCCCCAGGCGACGCGGGCTGCGTCGGCGAGCAGGACCGCGGTCAGGCTGAGGATGGTCAGCACACCGGCGTGCGCATGGCCGGCACGCCAGAACGAGGCCTGGAAATCCGTCCTCTCCACGTTTCCGGTGACGACCTGTGTCATGAAGACACCGCCGATCTCGACGGTGACGATCATCAGCAGCAGGATTCCGGCAATCACCTGCGAACGTCTGGTCAGCATCCGAACTCTCCTTCGCGCAATTTCACCGACACATCCCTCCCCAGTAGAACGTGTCCCGAGCGACTACGCAGGTGATGCCGTGGCGACCGCGATCGCCTGCTCGGCCACGAGTTCGGTCGACGCCGGGTTCTGGCCGGTCACCAGCCGGCCGTCGACCACGACATGCGGCAGGAACGGTCCCGCCGCGTCGTGCTTGGCGCCGCGCTCGACCAGCTCGTCGGCCAGCAGGAACGGCACCACCGAGGTCATCCCGACGGCGCGTTCCTCGTCGTTGGTGAAGCAGGCGACGTTGCGTCCGGCAACCAGATACTCGCCGTTCGACAGCCGGGTGCCGAGGAACGCGGCCGGACCGTGACAGACCGCGGCGATCACGGCGTCGTTCTCGTACGCGTCGCGCAGCAGGGCGGCCAGAGCTTCGTCGTACGGCAGGTCCCAGATCGCGCCGTGCCCGCCCGCGGTGAAGACGATCTGGTACGCCGTGGGGTCGACCTCCCGAACCGGCAGGGTCGAGGCGAGCGCAGCAGTCATGGCTTCGTCGGCGAAGAGCGCCTGTTGCGCCGGATCCCCGGTGTCGACCGCCTCGAGCGGTGGCCGGCCGCCCTGGATCGAGGCCACCTCGACCCGGTAGCCGGCCGACGCGAAGGTCCGCCACGACTCGGCCACCTCGGACGCGTAGGCGCCGGTCGACCGGCCGGTGTCCCCGAGGACGCCGTTGCTGGTCAGGACCAGCAGCGCGGTTCGTGAACCTGCCGGACGACCGGGCACTCTGCCGGTCACTGCCGGCCGGCCAGCTCTTCGGCCCGCCGGGCGAGCGTCTCGACGGTCTTCGGTACCCCCGCCTTCACCTGCGGGCCGAAGCTCTTGCCGAAGTGCTCGGCCGCGGGACCGACCAGGTCGACCCGCAGGTCGATCCGGGTGCGGCCGTCCGGCAGCGGGGTCAGCCGGTTGGTGGACCGCAAGGTGACGGTCTCGGCGATCTCGGTCTCGGAGACGTAGCCGGAGTTCTCGGTCGCTTCGACGATCGTGAACGGGAGCGGTCCGGCCCCCGGCGGGGTCAGCCGGCCCGTCGTACCGGCGCCGAACGGCCCGTCGAGTTCGACGTTGCTGACGGCAACGTTCCAGTCGGGCCAGCTGGCAACGTCCTGGTAACAGCTCCAGATCGCCTGGGGTGGCGCGGCGGCTTCCGCGCTGTGCTCATACGTCCACATCTGTCAGGTCTCCGGTGTCGTCCAGCGGATCGGTAGGTGCTTGATGCCGTTCTGGAAGTTGGACCGCAACCGCTCCGGCGGCCCGTCGGCCGCCACCTCGCCGAGCAGTTCCAGTACCGCGCCGAACAGCGCCCGCATCTGCACCCGGGCCAGTTGAGCCGCGATGCAGAAGTGCGGCCCGTGCCCGAACGCGATGTGTGGGTTGGGATTGCGGGTGATGTCGAAGGCGTCCGGATCGGCGAACACGGTCTCGTCCCGGTTCGCGGACGCGAAATACACGACCACCTTGTCGCCCTCGCGGATCTCCACGCCGGCCAGGCTGGTGTCCCGCGCCGCGGTTCGCCGGAACTGCGTCACCGGGCTCCACCAGCGCAGCATCTCCTCCACCGCGGAGTTGAGGAGCGAGCGGTCGGCGCGCAACTTCGCGTACTGGTCGGGGTGGGTGAGCAATGCATACATGCCGCCCGGCAGCGCGTTGCGGACGGTCTCGTTGCCGGCCACCGAGAACAACCAGAACAGCTTCTCCCACTCGTCGTTGCTGACCCGGCCGCCCTCGCTGTCGACCTGCTGCATGAGCAGCGACATGATGTCGTCGGCGGGTTCCTTGCGCCGGTACTGCGCCAGCTCGCGGGCGTAGGCGTACAGGTCCGCCATGCCGGACGGCACCCGCGAGTCCGGCATCCGCCCGTTCTCGTCCGGGTCGGGCCGTACCTGCAAGGCGCGGATCGCCATCTCGGTCGCGCCGCTGGTGTCGAACTCGCTGCTCGCCTGGTACTCCGCGTCCTGGACGCCGATGACCCGGTTGCTCCAGTCGAACATCAGCCACCGGTCGCTCTCCGGTACGCCGAGGATGTCGGACAGCGTCAGCAACGGGAGGTCGGCCGCGATGTCGCGGGCGAAGTTGCAGCTGCCGCGATCGACGACGGCGGCGACCAATTCGCGGGCATGGCCGGCGATCCGGTCCTCCAGTTTCGCGACCGCGCGGGGTGCGAACGCTTTGGTGAGGAGCCCGCGCAACCGGGAGTGGTCCGGCGGGTCCATGTTGATCATCATCTTCCGCAGCGGCGGCAGCAGGGGCGGGGGAGCGTCGTAGATCTGGGTGAGGCCGAGGCTGGACGAGAAGACCTGCGGGGACCGCAGTACGGTCTCGACGTCGGCGTAGCGCAGTACGGCCCAGAAGCCGGGACCGGCCGGCCAGTTGTCGACGGCAGGCTCGGGCACCCACACGACACCGTGCTCGCGTCGCAGTTGCCCCATCAGCTCGTGCGGTACGCCGGTGACGTAGGTATCAGGGTGGAACAGGGCCTCGGTGCCCCCGGTTTTCGTCGGCGCGTTCATGAGCGGTCTCCGCTGGCGGGCTTGATGTTGTGGTTGAAGCGGAACGTGTTGCCGGGGTCGTACTCCGCCTTCACCGCGGCCAGCCGGCGCATCCGCGCGTCGTTCCAGAAGGTGCTCACCCGGTCGACGTCTTCGTCGTCGGTCACCAGGTTGAGATAGGTGTCGCCCGATCCGACGGCGCGCAGGTCGGCACCGGCCTGCTTGGCCCAGGACCGGCAGCGGTCGGTGTCGGCCGGATCGGTCCACTGGCCGAGGACGTGGATCAGCCAGCTCTCCTGCCGGTGGCTGAAGGCGGTCGCGTCCGGCGGCACCCGGGTGACCGCGGCGTTGAACGGGATGACCTCGATGATGGAGTGCCGGTCGGGCAGCGTGCTGCCGTACGTCGCCAGCGTCTCGATCTGCTTGCTGCCCAGCTCGGGGAGGTACTCGCCGGTCCAGTAGTGCAGGTTGCCGTTCGGGTTCAGCGGGTCGAGCATCTGCTGCACCATGACGTACGGCATCGGATAGACGAAGTTGAGGACCGGCGATCCGAACTCCTGCACCGGCTTGACGACGCGCTGACCCTCTTCGGGCGATCCGGCGTACCGGAGGAAGATGCCGATCAGCCGGCTGCCGCGGTGCTCCTCGGGGATCACGTCCAGCGGTGGGGCGAACTGGAAGATCGCGTCCGCGCTGAGCTCTTCCGGCGCGTCGGCGATGAAGTCCCGCAGGAACGCGAGCACCTCGGGCGCCTGCTCGACGGGGTACGCGACCAGACCCGCCAGGATGATCGGCCCGACCGGGTGGCAGCGGAATTCGAGCGAGGTCACGACGCCGAAGTTGCCGCCGCCACCGCGCAATGCCCAGAACAGTTCCGGGTGGCTGTCCGCGCTGGCGGTGACGAGGTTGCCGTCGGCGGTCACCACGTCGGCCGACAGCAGGTTGTCGCAGGTCAGTCCGTACTTGCGCTGCAGCATCCCCATGCCGCCGTTGAGCGTGAGGCCCGCGATCCCGGTCATCGAGACCTGACCACTGGGGGTGGCCAGACCGAACAGCTGGGTGTCGCCGTCGAGGTCGGCGAGGGTGGCGCCGCCGGCGACCCGAACGGTCGGGCCATCGGGGCCGGCCGGGTTGACGTGGACGCCACGCATCAGCGACAGGTCGACGAGCGCGCCGCCGTCGCAGGTGCCGTGTCCCGCGACGCTGTGGCCGCCACCCCGGATCGCGACGGGCAAGCCGTTGTCGCGCGCGAACTGCACGGTCTTCACCACGTCGGCGACGCCCTGGCAGCGGGCGATCAGCGCCGGACGGCGGTCGATCATGCCGTTGTAGACCCGCCGGGCGCTGTCATAGCCGGGATGGTCGGGTAGGACCAGCTCACCGCGGAGGGCCATCTCCAGCTGGTCGGTCGGTAGCTGATTCATGCGGGAGCCTCCCAGAGCGGTGGTGATGTCAGCGGGGTGAGACGACGGGGAGCTGGTTCAGGAAGACTTCCAGCTGTTCGTCGGACAGTTCGTCGTCGGTGATCTCTCCGGCCTGGAAGGCCGTGTACGCGCCGAGGTCGAAGTGCGCGTGGCCGGTGACGAGCACCAGGATCGCCTGCTCCGTACCGGTTTCCCGGCAGCGGACGGCCTCGTCGATGCAGGCCGCGATTCCATGGGTGGCCTCGGGCGCGGGCATGATCCCTTCGGTCCGGGCGAACCTCAGGCCGGCCGCGAAGCACTCGGTCTGCGGCTTGGCCACCGGCTCGATCAGGCCCTTGTTGACGGCGTACGAGACGAGCGTCGAGACACCGTGGTAGCGCAGGCCGCCGGCGTGGATCGCAGCCGGGACGAACGCGTGGCCGACCGTGTACATCTTCATCAACGGCGTGAGGCCTTCCATGTCGCCGTAGTCCCAGGCATAGCGGCCACGCGTCATGGCCGGGCAGGCAGTGGGCTCGACGGCGACGACCCGGAGGTCTCGGTTGCCGGTCAGCTTCTCGCGCAGGAAGGGAAAGGCCAGGCCGCCCATCGACGAGCCGCCGCCGACACAGCTGATCAGTACGTCGGGATAGTCCTCGGCGAGCTCGAACTGCTTGAGCGCCTCTTCGCCGATGACGGTCTGATGCAGCAGAGTGTGGCCGGCGGTACTACCGAGCGCGTAGCCGACACTCTCGTCGGCGAGGGCGATCTCGACCGCCTCGCTGACCGCCAGCCCGATGCTGCCGAGCGGCTTGCTGCCGGCCGGCTCGGCGGCCAGCGCCTTGCGGCCGACCTCGGTGCGCGGGGTGGGGCTGCGGTGCACGGTCGCGCCGAACGCCTCCATCATCGTCTTGCGGTAGGGCTTCTGGTCGTACGACGCACCGACCCAGAAGACCTCGCAGTCGACCCCGAACTGGGCGCAGGCGAAGGCGAGCGCGGAACCCCACTGGCCGGCGCCGGTCTCGGTGGTGAGCTTCCTGATGCCCTGAGCGGCGTTGTAGTAGACCTGCGGTACGGCGGTGTTGACCTTGTGCGAGCCGGTCGGGCCGAGCCCTTCGTACTTGTAGTAGATGCGCGCCGGCGTCCCCAGATCGCGTTCCAGGTTGCGGGCCCGGTACAGCGGGCTCGGCCGGAACATCCGGTAGACATCGCGCACCTCGTCGGGGATGGCGATGAACCGCTCGGTCGAGCCGTCCTGGCGCAGGAGTGCGGCTGCCGACAGCGAACCCATCTCGGCCGCCGACATGGGCTCGTGAGTGCGCGGGTGCAGCGGCCGCGGCGGCCGCTCGGGCAGGTCCGCGACGAGGTTGTACCAGTGGGTGGGAATATCTTTCTCGTCCAGCAGGTATTTGATCTGGCCGCTCATCATCGTCCCTGTCAGCCGGCGGTCTCACTGGTGACAGCCAGTGGTCGCGCGGGGTTTCCCTGCCGTACACGTTGGCTGTCCAGAAATGCCTCGAACTTCTCGTGGAAGGAATCCGGGGCGCGCATCCGGAGACCTTTCTTCAGGTCGACCAGCGCATGCCCGGACTTCGCCTCGGCAATCAGCTGGCCGCCTTTTTTGCGGTAGATCTCGTAGAAACAGTCCAGCCGCGCCGTGGGTGTCGTCGCCCAGGTGCGGATGAGCAGGTCGTCGAGGTAGACCGCGGGGCTGTGGAAGCGGATGTGGAACTCGGTGGTGGTGATCTGGTAGTTCCAGTAGTCGACGCCGGCCGCCAGCGCGAAGGCTTCCCGGCCGAGGTCGCACCAGGCCATGTAGTTGCCGTAGTAGGCGTGGCGCTGGCCGTCGCACTCCGACCAGCGCACCCGGGCGGCCGTCTCGACGTACCCCCAGCGCATCACCCGGGGCGCCGTCTCAACCCAGCGGGGCATAGACCGTCATTCCTTCCGTTCGGTGTTCGCGGCGTCACTCAGGCTGCTGGCGACGCAGTTGCGGTGTCAAGGTGTTCGCGGCGGAGTGGCTGATTACTGCTACGCCGCTGGTGGTAGATATTTCAATTGCCATTCCGGTTTCGACGAGAATGCGGAGTTTCGCAATTCACGATGGCTGGGTCCAGCTAATGCCGGAGAAGTTCTTGACAGCTCAGGTTCCGCATTCGTAGCGTCGGCGCCGTCCGGCTGGAATATGTCCGGGCAGCATTCTTTGCTTACCGTCCGTGCAGTGCAACAGCTGTTTGTGGGGTGCTTCGTCATGAGTCGATCGACCGCCGTCGCAGCGGTGGGTGAGGTGCTGACGGTGACCCGGATACCGGCCGGGCGGTTGTGGGGTGCCGGCGTCGACGTCATCGATCACGACCGCTTCGCGCTGGCGATCCGGCGGACCGGTCCCGGGTTGTTGCGCCGGGTGTTCGACGACAGTGAGCGGTCCGGGACGGACTGGTCCCGCGACGGCGACGAGCTGGCCCGGCTGGGTCGCCTGTTCGGCATCAAGGAGAGCGTCGTCAAGATCGCGGGCGGTCTGCCGACCGGGGCCGGCTATCGCTCCATCGTGGTCGGGGAGGCCGGCGACGACGGCGTCCGTCCGATCGAGCTGCGCGGTGCGCTGGCCCGCTGGGCCGTTGGCGAGCAGGTGAAGCTGGTCGGCGGCGTTCTGCCCGCCGGCCGGATGCTGCCGTCCGGCCCGTCCGGGCCGCACCTCGATCTGTGCTGGGCCGCCGCGACGTGTGGTGAGAGCGGAACGGAGCAAGCATGGTGAGCACGCGGGACAGCATGCGCGACCTGGC
Organism: Kribbella sp. CA-294648; assembly: GCF_050943845.1. Taxonomy (NCBI): domain Bacteria; kingdom Bacillati; phylum Actinomycetota; class Actinomycetes; order Propionibacteriales; family Kribbellaceae; genus Kribbella; species Kribbella sp. CA-294648. The sequence goes on along the minus strand of NZ_CP191981.1, from coordinate 5,068,081 downwards.
GTTCGTCTTTCCTGGACAGGGAAGTCAGCAGCCCGCCATGGGCCGGGAGCTGACCAGATGCGGCGACGAGGCCCGCGCGCTGATCGGCCGGGCCGAGGAGTTGTCCGGCGTACCGGTCGGTGAACTGATGATGCGGGCCGACGCGGCCACCCTGGCCGATCCCGAGATCGCACAGCTCACCATCTTCGTGTGGTCGAGTGTGCTGGCCGCGGAGCTCGCCACTGCTGGGGTACGGCCGGACGCGGTGGCCGGGCACAGTCTCGGCGAATACCCGGCACTGGTTGCGGCCGGCTGCCTGAGTTGGGAGTCGGCGCTTGCCCTGGTGGCGCGCCGGGGCCGGGCGATGGCAGAGGCCGCGCGCCGGCGGCCTGGCGCGATGGCCGCCATCGTCGGCCTGTCGCTGGAGCAGGTCACCAACCTGTGCCGGCAGTTCTCGAACCGGCACGGCGCAGTCCTCGTGGTGGCGAATTTGAACGCGCCCCGCCAAGCGGTCATCTCCGGCACCAGCGAGCAGGTGGACGAGGCAGCCGAAGCAGCGAGGTCCGCGGGAGCGTTCCGGGTGAAGCGGCTTCCGGTCGGCGGCGCGTACCACTCGCCGCTGATGGCCGAAGCCGAACGAGAGCTGGCTCCGCTGATAGCGGCAGCTGACCTGCGCCCGCCGCAGGTGCCGTTCGTGTCGAGCGTGACCGGCTGCCTCGTCGACGACATCGAGCGGTACCGGCGGGTGCTCGCCACCCAGATCACTCGCCCGGTGCACTGGGCGGACACGGTGGAGAGGCTCGGCCGGCTCGGCGCGACCACCTTCGTCGAGGTAGGGCCCGGGCGGGTGCTCAGCGGGCTCGGCCGGAACATGCTGCGAACAGCCGAACATCTCGCCGGTACCGAGGCCCTTGGAACCCTCCTCGCGGCAGGGCAACAACGATGAGCATGGACGGACAGGTCGTGCTGGTGACCGGTGCGACGAAGGGGATCGGGCTCGGCGTCGCGACCGGCCTGGCCGAAGCCGGCGCCAAGGTGTTGCTCAACTACCGCCGCGACGCCGAGCAGGCCAAGGAGGCGCTCAGCCAGGTGCGGCAGCATCAGCCTGACGCCGAGCTGGTGCAGGCCGACGTCGCGCAGGCGGCCGAGGTCGACAAGATGTTCCGTCAGATCCGCGCCGAGCACGGCCGGCTGGACGGCTTGGTGAGCAACGCCGGGATCGCCAACGACGGCTATGCCCTGATGATGGGCGAGCAGAAGTGGCGCACCGTCGTCGACACCAACCTCACCGGCTCGTTCCTGGTCTGCCGCGCGGCCGCGCGGGTGATGGCCTCGCAACGGTCCGGCGCGATCGTCGCGGTCGCCTCGACCAGTGGCGTGAACGCCCCGGAGGGGCAGGCGAACTACGCCGCGTCCAAGGCCGGCCTGCTCGCGTTGGTCCGGGTGCTGGCCAAGGAGCTCGGCAGCTACGGCGTACGGGTGAACGCGGTGCTGCCCGGTTTCGTCGACACCGCGATGACACGCTCGATGCCGCAGAGCCAGCTCAGGGCCTTCGTCGACCGCGTACCGCTGGGCCGGATCGGCGCACCCGGGGACGTCGCGCCGGTGGTCCGGTTCCTGCTCAGTGCCGAGGCGGCGTACGTGACCGGAGCCTCCGTCGTGATCGACGGCGGCCTGACCTGCTGAGCCACTCAGCCACTGACGACCGACATCCCGACGACTGGACAACGACGACAGGAGAAGCCAGATGGTGGCAACGCTGGAAGAGACCAAGCAGGCGGTCAAGGCCCGCCAGGAGCTGTGCGGTGAGATGAAACACCTGCTGGTGGACAGGCTCGCCCTCACGGTCGATGCCGAGATGATCGGTGACGACCAGCCGCTGTTCGGGCGCGGACTGGAGCTCGACTCGATCGACACCCTCGAGCTGGCGATGGCGGTCGAGGAGAAGTTCGGCGTGGTGATCACCGACGACGACACCGAGAGCCTGCTCTCGCTGAACCGTCTCGTCGACCACGTGGTGGCCAACCGATCATGAGCTCCCCAGCCCTCGGGCAACAGACCGCAGACCGGCCACCGGCCGGCGACGGCCTGACCGCCGACGACATCGCCCGGTTGCTGCCGCATCGGTACCCGTTCTTCCTGCTGGACAAGGTGATCTCGGTCGAGCCGGGCGTCCGCGCGGAGGCGATCAAGAACATCACCTCGTCCGATCCCGTGCTCGCCGGGCACTTCCCGGGCCGGATGCTCTATCCCGGCGTGCTGCTGGTCGAGTGCGTGGCCCAGCTCGCCGCGGTGATCTACGGCAGCGCGGCGGCCTCGCGGGCCACCGGAGAGCTGGTCGCCGACGTCGCGGACCGGGTCGGCTACCTGGCCGAGATCAAGCAGGCGAAGTTCCTGCGCACGGTGCTGCCCGGCGACCAGGTGGTCATCCGCGCGCACACCGGTCCCCGGATGGGCAGCCTGATGTCGGTGACCGGACAGGCATCGGTCGGCCGTGACGTCGTGATGACGACCCGGCTCGTCGTCACCGAACGGAACGAAAGCGAATGAAGGAGAGCACGATGCAGAACGTCTATTCCGGCACCGACGCAGAGTACGAGCAGCTGCGCGGCGCGTGCGGCCTCGTCGACTACACCGGCGTCGGCCTGATCCGGGTCGGCGGCCCTGAGGCAGCCGCGTTCCTCGGCCAGGTCTCGACCCGCAGCGTCGACTTCCTGCTCGAAGGCCAGATCTCGGCCGCCCTGCTGCTGAAGCAGGACGGCACCGTGCTTGCGGAGGCACTGATCCATTGCCGCGACGCCGACTACCTCGTCGAGGTGTGGCCCGCGCAGGCGTCCGCAGCGGTGGAGCACCTGACCACCGCCGGAGCAGCCGGGACGCACGACGTAACTGTCCAGGACGTGTCCCAGGAGTTCCGGGTCTTCGGTATCGAGGGTCCGCAGTCGCCGGCCATCGCGCAAAAGTTCCTGCCGTTCCCGATCTCTTCCATGTCCTACGCCAGCTTCGTCACGACGCCGTGGCGCGACGACCTGGAGTTGCTGGTGAGCCGCTCCGGCGTCACCGGTGAGTACGGCTACAAGCTGCACGTGCCGGCCGCCGCCGGCGGTGAACTGCGCGAGCATTTGCTCAGCCTCGGTGCCGCCGAGGCCGGACTCGACGCGGTGGACATCTGCCGGATGGAGATGCGGTTCGCGAACCTGGAGCGGGAAGCCGACGGCGTGACGCCGTTCGAGGTCGGCCTGCAGTGGATGGTCGATTTCGGCCACGAGTTCACCGGCCAGGAAGCCCTGGCCACGCAGTGGAAGGCCAGACTCGACCGGCGCCCGGTCTGCTGGCTCGCCGCCGACGGGCTCGAGGCGGCCCCCGAGCGCGGTACGCCGCTCACGATCGACGGTGAACAGGTAGGAGCCGTCACGCACGCGGTCTACTCGCCGCGCCTGTCCCGGGTGATCGGCACCGCCCGTGTCGATTCCGAGGTCGCGGCGGCCGGGATCGACTTCACCCTCGACGAGCTCAACCACCCGGTCCAGACCGTCGCCGCGCCGTTCCTCGTCGCGACCAGCTTCGGCGTACCGCTCGAATAGCGGCGGCAGCCGCAGGAGGAGTAACCCATGAACACTACGGGGGTCAGCCCAGCCGGTGAGCCGGCACCGCCGACAGCCGTCGCCATCACGGGCGTCGCGATGACGTGTGCGCTCGGAACGGGCACCGAGGCCGTCTGGACCGGAGTACGCGATGGTGCGACCGGGATCGGGCGGACCCGCCGGCTGGACACGTCGCCGTTGAGTTGCCAGTACTCCGGTGAGGTGGCCGAGATACCCGTACCACCGCAGCGCGGCCGGGGCCGGGTCGACCGCGCGATCGGCATGGCGCTGGGCGCGGCGGCCGAGGCCATTGAGCACTCCAAGCTGGACATCGCCTCACTCGATCCGTACCGGGTCGGCATTGCGATGGGTACGTCGGTCGGCGGCCTGGACGCGGGGGAGCAGTACCACTGGGAGTTGCTGCGTGGCGAGGGCCGGGTTGAAGCGGCCTCGCGGCATCATCTGCTCACCTATCCGCTGTACACCTCGACCGATGCGGTGAGCGCAGCCTTCGGGCTCAAGGGGCCCAAGGTGGTGATCTCCAACGCGTGCGCGGCCGGTGCGAACTCGATCGGCTGGGCGATCGACGCGATCCGCGACGGCCGGGCCGACGTGATGCTGGCCGGTGGCGTGGACGTACTCGACATCCTCTCGCTGGCGGGATTCGACAGCCTCAAAGCGCTGGACGACCAGCCCTGCGCGCCGTACTCCCGCAGCAGCGGTCTCAACATCGGTGAGGGCGCGGCCATGCTGGTCCTCGAGTCCGAGCAAGCTGCCCGGACACGTGGCGCGCAGGTGCTCGCGTACATCCTCGGCTACGCACTCAGCAGCGACGCGCACCACGCAACAGCACCGGATCCGGTGGGTAGCGGTGCCTTGCGCGCGATGCGGCGGGCGCTGGAGCAGGCGGGCTTCGAGGCCGGCGACGTCGACTACGTCAACGGTCACGGCACCGGTACGCCGGCCAACGACAGCGCCGAACCCAAGGCCGTCAGCGCGCTCTTCGGTGCGACCGGCATTCCGCCGATGAGCAGCACCAAGTCGCAGGTCGGGCACATGCTGGGTGCGGCCGGAGCGCTGGAGGCCGCCGTCTGCGCGATGGCGTTGCGCGACCAGGTGCTGCCGCCGACGGTGAACGTCGATGAGGCAGCGATCCACGACAGCGCCACCGCCAAGCAGGGCCACGACATCGTGCCGAACCGGTCACGACCCGCCGAGCTCGACGTCGTGGTGTCGAACTCGTTCGCCTTCGGCGGTAACAACTGCGCGCTGGTGCTGGGTCGTACGCCGGGCAAAGCGCCGGTCCGGCCCGACCGCCGGGTGGTGCTGACCGGTGCCGGGATCGTCTCGCCCATCGGCCTCGGGCGCGAAGGGTTCATCACCGCACTGAAGGACGGCAAGGTCGGGATCGGCCAGGCGGCGAGCATCGACACCAGCCAGTCCGCGAGCCGGCTCACGGCCGAGATCACCGATCACGACTACCGGCGCTGGATCAATCCGGCGTACGCGCGCCGGCTCGACCAGCTCGGGCTGCTGGTCCTGGCGGCGACCCGGAGTGCCTTCTCCGACGCCGGCTACCAGATCACCCGGCAGAACGCCACGCAGGTCGGCATGGTCTTCGGTACCTTCACCGGCCCGCTGGAAACTGTGGCGCAGCTGACCGAAACGATCGGCAGCGAAGGTCCGCACCGGGTCAGCCCGCGCCTGTTCCCCAACTCGGTGATGAACGCGGCGCCCGGGCACGCCTGTCTGTCACTACAGATCAAAGGTCCGCTGTCGACGCTCGCGATCGGCTGCGCGTCGGGGGTCGCCGGCCTCGGCTACGCCGCCGACCTGGTACGTCGCGGCGAAGCCGAAGTGATGGCCGCGGTGAGCGCGGACGAACTCACCCCGCTGCTCCATCTCGGCTACGACCACCTCGGACTGCTCTCGTCGGACGCGGTGCGCCCGTACGACCGCGACTCCAGCGGATGCGTGATCGGCGCGGGCGCGGCAGCGCTCGTGGTGGAGTCGCTGGAACACGCGCAGGCGCGGGGAGCGACGATCCTCGCGGAGATCCGCGGGCACGGCGGTACCGGTGACGCCTACCGGGTGGCCGGCAACGACCCGTCCGGCGAGGCATGGGCGCAGAGCCACCGCAACGCGCTGGCCCACTCGGGGCTGACCGCCGCGGATGTCGGTGTCGTGTACGGCGACGCCCGTGGCACGGCGGCCATCGATCGGGCCGAGGCGAATGCGGTCGCGGCGGTGTTCCCGGCCGGCTCGACCCGGCTGGCCAACCTCAGTGGGCAGGTCGGTCACATCCACTCCACGACAGCGCTGATGTCGGTGCTCAGTGCGGTGGAAAGCATGCGGACCGGTTGGGTTCCACCGATCAACGGGCTGCGTGACCCGTTGCCCGGGCTCGAACCGTACGTCGGGTCCGACCACGATCCCGCCGGCCGCGCCGCACTCGTGACGGCGGCCAACTGGGGCGGTACATACGCCTCGGTTCTGCTGACCCCCTGGCCGTCACAGTGAAAGGAATCTTTCAGGTATCCGCGATGCAGGCGCCGGCGGAGCCGAGCTGGTCGCAGCTGGTCAGTCCGGCCGAGCTGGCGTACTGCCTCGACCTCGAGTTGGTCGGTGAGCACGTGGCGGCTCGGGTGGCCGCGAAACGCGCGATCGCCGAGGCGCTGCGCTGGCCCGGACCGGTGCCGTGGTCGAGCATCGAGATCCTGCGGACGCCACCTGGCCGACCCGCGGTCCGGTTGAGCGGCGAGGTCGAGCAGTGGCGTCGCCAGCTCGGGTTGCCGGTGCCGCGGGTCTCTCTCAGCCACGCCGCCGGGTACGCCGCAGCGCTCGCCTGGCTACCCGCCCGACGCAACGACCCGGAGGACTCCTGGTGACCACAAACGGTCTGGCGGGGCGGGTGGCTCTGGTTTCCGGCGCGGCTAGTGGCATCGGCCGGGCCGTGGCCGAGCTCCTGGTGGGCGCCGGCGCCGGCGTTGTACTGGGGGATATCGACCGTGGGCGGTGTGAAGCGGTAGCCAAGGAGCTTGCCGCGGGCAACTTTCCGGGTCGGGTCGTCGCGACCGAGCTGGACGTCACCGACGCCGCGGCCTGGTCTCGTTTCGCCCGAACCGCACGCCGGTCCTTCGGCTACCCCGACCTGCTGGTGAACAACGCCGGCGTGCTCGGGATCCACGGCCTGGAAGGCGTCACCGAGGCCGAGTGGAATCAGGTCGTCGACGTCTGCCAGCGCGGCACCTGGCTCGGCCTGCAAGCCGCCGTGCCGTCCATGCACCTGGCCGGACGCGGCGCAATCGTCAACGTGTGCTCGGTGTTCGGGCAGATCGGTTCCGGTGCAGCGTTCGCGTACCACGGCGCCAAGGGCGCGGTCGCCGCGATGACGCGGGCGGCGGCCGTCGAACTCGCGCATGCCCGTATCCGCGTCAACGCGGTCTCTCCCGGCATGGTCGAGACGCCAATGACCACCGGCTTACCGGCGCAGTTCGTCAGCGATTTTGTCGCCGCCACACCGATGAAGCGGATGGCGACACCGCACGAGGTTGCTGCTGCAGTGCTGTTCCTGCTGTCCGACGACGCGTCCTTCATCACCGGTACCGACCTGCTGGTCGACGGCGGATACGCGGCCCGATGAGACCCGTGACAGAACCTGGGAGGTCCTAGCCATGTGCGGCATCACCGGATGGGTCGACTGGGAGCGGCGCCTCGCCAGCGAGCCGGCCGTCCTGCAAGCCATGACCGACACACTTGCCTGCCGTGGCCCGGACGCGGGCGGGACCTGGCTCAGCGAACAGGCTGCGATCGGTCACCGCCGGTTGGCCGTCATCGACGTGGAAGGCGGCGCGCAGCCGATGGTCGCGCACCGGCAACCGGGGGGCCGGCCGGTCGTCCTCACCTTCAGCGGCGAGGTGTACAACTTCGCCGAGCTGCGCAGCGAGCTCCGGACCCGTGGCCATCACTTCACCACCCGATCGGACACCGAGGTCGTCCTGCGGGCGTATCTCGAGTGGGGCGCGGACTGTGTCGAGCGCCTGGAGGGGATGTTCGCGTTCGCGATCTTCGACGACGAGACACAGCGGCTGCTGCTCGCCCGCGACCGGCTCGGCATCAAACCGCTGTACTACTACCTCTACGCCGAGGGCATCGTCTTCGGCTCCGAGCCCAAAGCACTGCTGGCGAGTCCGGTGTTCGAAGCCGCGCTGGACGACCAGGGCGTGCTCGAGTTGTTCGCGATGTTCGGCACGCACACGCCGGGCAGCGGAGTACTGCGCGACTTGCGCGAGGTACGGCCCGGCACAGTGCTGGAGTTCGACCGCAACGGCGTCGAGTCTCGCGCGTACTGGCGTCTTGCCAGCGCCCGACACACCGACGACCTCGACACCACGGTCGAGACGGTTCGCGCCCTGCTCTCGGATGCGGTGACCCGCCAACTCGTCTCCGACGTACCCCTGTGTGCGTTGGTGTCCGGCGGTCTCGACTCCAGCCTCATCGGGGTGCTGGCCAGTCGAGCGGCCGGGGCGCTGTCCACGTTCGCCGTCGACTTCGCGGGCAGTGCCGACGACTTCCGGGCGGACGCGAACCGGCCGGCCCTCGACGCGCCGTACGTCCGGACCTTGGTCGAGCAGATCAAGTCGGAGCACACCGACGTGGTGCTCGACGTACCGAATCTGCTGGGCACCTTCGAGCGGGCGACCCGCGCGCGTGATCTGCCGTGTCTGGGCGAGCTCGACGCTTCGCTCTATCTGTTGTTCGACGCGATCGCCGGCCGCTCGACGGTGGCGCTGTCCGGTGAGTCCGCGGACGAGGTGTTCGGCGGCTACGCGTGGTTCCACGACGAGCAGGCGGTGGCCCGGAACGGCTTCCCCTGGAACCTCGACGACACCGGCTTCGCCAACGTCCTCGCGCCGGGGCTGAAGGAACGGTTGCGGCCGCGGGAGTACGCGGCGGACCGGTACGCCGAAGCGCTCGCCGAGGTGCCCCGGCTGCCTGGCGAGCAGGGCTCCGACCGGCGAATGCGCGAGGTGTCGTACCTCGCGCTGACCCGTTTCCTTCCGGTGCTGCTCGACCGCAAGGACCGGATGAGCATGGCGGTCGGTCTGGAGGTCCGGGTGCCGTTCTGCGACACCCGGCTGGTGGAGTACCTCTGGAACGTGCCCTGGGCAACCAAAGCGATCGACGGTACGCCGAAAGGCCTGCTCCGGCGGGTCGCCGCCGGACTGCTGCCGCCCGAACTCGTCAGTCGGCCCAAGACGATGTACCCGACCGCACCCGATCCGAAGTACGACGCGGCCGTGCGTGCGGCAGCGCGATCGCTGCTCGGCAGCGAGTCGACCATCGGGCCGCTGCTGGACGCCGAACGCGTCATCGCCCTGATCGACGGCGACAGCCGGCGACCCGCATGGATGCAACGGATGGCGCTGGCCTACCTCACCCAGATCGAGCTGTGGCTGCGGCAGTACGAGGTGAAACTCATGGTGTCGGTGTGATGGCCAGGTGGAAGGTGACCGTCGACCAGAACGCGTGCACCGGCAGTGGAATGTGCCTCGGGGTGGCACCCGGCCACTTCGAGTTCGGGCCCGACCGTCGATCGCGGCCGCGGGCCGCCCTGGTCGACTCGGACGACGCTGCGGCGACTGCGATCGCGAGTGCGGCGGAGTGCTGCCCGATGGCGGCGATCGTCGTCGCCGACGCCGGCTCCGGCCGGCAACTCGTCCCCGAACCGGCCGAATGAGCTGGAAAACCAGGAGGTTCCCGTGCGACCTGTTGTGATGCTCCTGCTGGGCACCCGGGGGATCCGGGTCACCGAAACCGTGCAGCAGTTGCGGCCGGTCGGCGATGTCGTGGTGGCCACCAGCGCCGACATCCTCGACGCGCGTGCCGATCGGCTCGACGACGACCTGCCGGCCACTGTGGTGATCGCCGAACACAGCGACGGCCTGATCGACCGCGCGGTGGCATACGCGGCCGAGCACCGAGTGGACGGAGTACTGACCTTCTCCGACGACCTGGTCGAGGCGACGGCTGCGGTCGCCGATCGGCTCGGCCTGCCGGGACAGCCGCCCGCGACCATGGCGGCCTTCCGCGACAAGTACGTTCAACGCAGTACGTTGGCCGCCGCCGGGGTTCCGACGCCGCGTTTCGCCCGGCTCGCAAGCGCCGACGACGTACCGGCAGCCCTGGCTGAGGTCCCGCTGGCGGCGATCCTCAAGCCGACCCGGGGGAGTGGCGGCGCCCTTGCCTCCATCGTCACCGCGCCGGACCAGTTGGCCGACCGAGTTGCGGTTGCGTTCGACGACGCGGCCAGGGCCGGCGGAGCGGTGGACCCCGGGACCGAGTTCATCCTGGAGGAAGTACTGGTGGGCGATCCGGCCAGGGCCACCCCGGCCTTCGCGCCGTACGTCAGCGTCGAGTCGGTCGCGGTCAACGGCGTGGTGACCCATCTGGCGGTCACCGACCGGTTCCCGACCGCGCCGCCGGTGCTGGAGACCGGCATGATGCTGCCGTCCGGACTGGGTGCCGGCGAGAAGACCGAGGTGCTCGCGATGGCTGATCAGGCGCTCAGCGCGCTGGGTTTGTCCTGCGGCCTCGCGCATACCGAGCTGATGCTCACCGCCGACGGACCGCGCATCATCGAGGTGAACGGCCGGGCCGGCGGAGCGCTGCCGTACCTCTTCCCGATGGTGTCGGGCGTGAACCTGATCGCCCGGGCGGGTCAGGCGGCGCTGGGCCTCGACAGCGGCGAGCTGCCGTCGTTTACCGGGCACGCGGTGTTCGTGAGCCCGCACCATCCGGTCGGAGTGGAGATCGAGAAGGTCGAAGGCCTCGACGAGATCGCCGCGCTGCCGGCCGTCCGCGCGGTCATTCCCCTGTCGGTCGGACCAGGACGAACGGACGCACACCGAGACACCCTCATCGCCGCAATCCTGGCCACCGTGCCGACCCCGAACGCTGCCGCCGCGGTCTGGCGGGAGGCGATGGCGCTCATCCGTCCGCGGTACACCCTTTCTTCCACAGTTTAAACTGAGCGGTAATTTCTTATTCAGTGATCAACTATTGTGAATTCGGCCTGAACGTTTGCCGACCGTTTAGTCTTGGCGGCCCCGGTTACTGTTAACGTGCATATAGACGCCATATCTGGAAAACAATATGGGGGAGCATGTCCGGGGGGCGCGGTACAGGCAGCACGAATAGCATCGGTGGAGACCGTCAGGTCAAAGGTTTGATACATTCACCGGCAATCGATTCGGGGTCCACGGCGCACTGGGCCGTGGGTCTGCCGCCGCCGACACCGCTGGTCGGTCGTGACAGCGAACGGGCCGCGCTGCAGCGGATCGTCCTGGGCCCCGCCCGGCTCGTCACCCTGACCGGATCAGGCGGTACCGGCAAGACCCGGCTCGCGCTGGCCGTCGTCGGGGACGTGCGGCCGGCCTTCAGGGACGGCGTCTGGCCGGTGGAGCTGGCCTCGCTGTCGGAGCCCGCCCAGGTCCCCGGCGCGGTCGCCGCGGCCTGCCGGGCCGCCTCGGGCAGTGACACCCAGCCCGCGAACGATCTGCGCGACTGCTTGCGCGACCGCGACGTCCTGCTGGTCCTGGACAACTGTGAACATGTCGCCGATGGGGTGGCCGACCTGCTGAGCTTCCTGCTCCCGGAATGCCCCGGCCTGACCGTGCTGGCGACCAGCCGGCAACCGCTGCAGATCTACGGCGAGCGGCTCTACCCCGTCTTGCCACTGCCCCTGGTCAGCTCGCTCCAGGTGCCGCTGACCGAGATCGCGGAGATTCCGTCCATCGCGCTGTTCGTCCAGCGTGCCCGGGCCGTCGTGCCCGACTTCGCCCTGACCGCGAAGAACGTCGCTGACGTCGCCGAGATCTGCCGGCTGGTCGACGGCCTGCCGCTGGCGATCGAGCTGGCCGCGTCGAGGCTCCGGCTGTTCAGCCCTCGCGCCCTGCTGGCCCGGTTGCGGGACGGCATCGACATCCTGCGCCGCGGGCTGGCGGACGTGCCGCCGCGTCAGCAGACGATGCGGGCGACCATCCTGTGGAGTTACGAGCTGCTGACCGACGAGGAACGCAAACTCCTCACCAGTCTGGGCGTCTTCGCCGACGGCTTCAGTGTCGCCGCCGCGACGGCCGTCGCCGGGTTCTCCCAGGACGAGGTCGAGAACCTGCTGGAATCCCTGCTGGACAAGGGCATGCTGACGACGTCGGTCGGCGTCGACGGCGAGCCGAGGTTCCATCCGCTGCACATGATCCAGGCGTTCTGCGTCGAACGGTTGCGAGACACCGACGACGAGGAGGTCGTGCGGAGCAGGCACGCCGACTACTTCCTCGGTGTGGTGGCCGCGGCGGAGAAGGAGCTGACCGGAGCCCGGCATGCGGCGTGTGCCGCGCGGCTGGTCAGCGAGTTGTCCAACCTGCGCGCGGCGTACCGGCAGCTGCGGGCCCGTGGTGACGCGAACGGCGCGCTGATCTTCGCCACCGGGCTCTGGCGGTTCATGTTCGGACACGGCCGCCTGCGCGAGGGCCTGCAACTCCTGGAGGAGGCGCTCGCCGACGAGTCCGTCCCCAAGCAGGGCCGCCGGTACGCCGATGCGCTGCACGCCGCCGGGACGCTCGCGGCGGCCGTCGGTGACTACCAGGCCGCGGAGGACTACCAAGGCCGGGCCGCGGAGGCCTATCGCCAGCTCGGCGAGTTGACCGGGCTGGCGGCGGCCGTCAATCACCTCGGCAACCTGGCCCGGATCCGCGGCGAGTTCGCCGAGGCCCGCAAACTGTGCGAGCAGAGCCTCACCCTGTGGCGGGGGGCCGAGGACCGGCGCGGGGCGGCGGTCGTCCTGGTCGACCTGGCGATGATCTCGCTGAGTCGCGGCGATGTGGCGGCGGCCGACGAAGCGGTGAACTTCGCCCTGCCGTTGGTGGAGGCGCACGGCGACGATCGGAACACCCGGAACATCCGCGCGCTGGCGGGCCTGATCGCTTTCCGGCGTGGCGATCAGGAGGAGGCGGAACGGACCTGCCGCGCCGCGGCGGCCGGTGTCGTGGACATGGGCACAGACCCTGACACGCCGTTCGCGTTGGAGGCCCTGGGCCTGGTCCTGGCCGGTCGCAAACAGCCGGCCACCGATCTGGCCGCGGTACGTCTGCTGGCGGCGGCGAGTTCCATGCGCGCCGAGACCCACAGCTTCGCCTGCGCGGAAGTGCTCCCATTTGTCGATCGCGCCCTGCAGAACCTGCGCGGCCGGCTCGGCGATGTCGCATTCGACAATGCCTGTATCGCCGGCAAGGCGCTGCCACTCGCCACGTTGCTCGACGAACAGGTCGGGGTCGTCGAAACCCCGGTCGAGGATGCGGCGGGCGCCGGCCACGAACAACAGTCCGATGCGCTGCTCGAGGCCGCTCTCACCGCCCGGGAGCGCGAAGTGGTCGTCCTGGTCGCCGAGGGGATGACCAACCGCCAGATCGCCAGCACCTTGCAGATCTCGGAGTGGACGGCCATCAACCACGTCCGGCACGCGATGCGGAAGCTGGGTGTACCGTCCCGGGTTCACGTCGCCCAATGGGCCACCCGGCACCGACTCAGACAACACTCTTCCTGATAGGAGGCCACCACCATGTGGCATACCGTGTTCATCGTGCTGCACGCCGCCTCCGGGGTGGTGGCGTTCGTCACTGGCTGCTTCGCAGTACGGCGGCAGGCCGTGTTTCCGTATTACTTCTGGGGGATCGCGGCACTCGACGTCTTCATGGTCATCTCGGTGTCGGTCGGCTGGGTAGACATGAGCACGACCGAGCGGGTGGTGTTCTCCGGCCTCATCGTGCTGGGCGGCTACATGATGTGGCGCGCGATCCAGGCGTCGCGAACCCGTCCCTCGGCCGGCCACCCGCCGTCGGCCGGCTACCTGGACCACCTCGGCTTCACCCTGATCGCGCTGTTCGAGGGTTTCGCCATCGTGGCGGCCATCGACCTCGGCGCTCCCACCTGGCTGGTGGTCGTCATCGCCCTCGGCGGCGTCCTCGCCGGCCACCTGACACTGAACAACCTGAAGGCCCGCCTCACCGTCTCCGACTCCGTCTAGGGCACCTCGACGACTTCCTGGGTTTGGGCGCCGTCGGGGGCGCGGAGGACGAAGGTGATGACCATCGGGGGTACCAGCCGGATCAGGAGCTGGTACTCGTGCGGTGGGTTCTGGGTGGTCCGGACCGCCTGGATGATGTCCGCGCTCGGGAACGGGCCCGGGCGGGTCGGCAGGTCGTCCAGTTCGAAGCGGGCCCTGACCGGCGGCGGCAGTGGACCGATGGGGAACGGGCGGCGGGTTCGCTGAGCCTGAACCGCCAGGATATAAGGCGGTTGGGCCTCGACGTCCGCGTCCGAGCGCAGTCGCACCACCACGCCGCGATTGCTGATCGTGAAGACGTCGAGCACGTCCAGGCTCGGCGGTTCGGCGACGAAGGCCGCGACGGTGATCCGCTGTTCGGTGAGCCGGCCGAGCGGGTCGACCAGCCGCACCGAGACGTCGACCGGCTGTCCGCTGTCGGGGCGCGTGAGCCAGAGGCCGAGTGGTGTCCGGCCGGCCGCGCGCGGTCCGCGGAAGAGTGCCACCCCCGGATCGGCGTTGGCCGGCGGCGGCCCGGCAACCGGTCCTTCCGCTACCTCTTGAAGCGGCAAAGGAGCAACGTCCAGCACACCGGCAGCGCCCTGTACTGCGACCGACACCCGATGGTTGCCCAGAGCAACCGCACGGGCCGGGGCGGAGGTGGAGGTCGTCAACCGGATCAGCTCGCCCGTCCCGAGGGGTGTGGCCAGAAGCGGGGCCAGGTCCGGCGCGGTTCCGGGGAGGACTGTCACGACAACCGGTTCGCAGGCCGTCGACGGCAGGCCGCGCACCGCTTCGACCGGAACAGCCTCAACCGGTACTGCGACGGCGCGCACGAACCAGTCGTCCCAGGACGGAGCAAAGCCGCCCGTCCAGCTGGCTGTGTAGGTCAGCTCGCCCGTGACCGGGTCAGGCGGTTGCCCAGCACCCGGTGGGAGTGCCGGTACGACGGCGAACGCCGGTCCCATCGACTCGAACGATCGCGCGGCCACCTCGGAGCGAGTCCGGAACAGCCGGAACTCATGGACCGGTACCCGGCTCGCCGAGGTCAGCGTGAGTGCGACGCTGCCGGCGGCACCGATGACCGAATTGACGACGGGCGCCGCCGGTCGCCGCAGTCTCGGGGCAGCAACCGCCTGCAGGTGTTCGTGCGGAGGCGCTCCGCCCGGCCAGGCCGACTCGATCCCCGAAGTCGAGAGCGTCGTGACGGTGAACAGGTGGATGTCCGTCGATCCCTTGGGCAGGGCAACGTCCGCCTCGCGAGCCGACCCGGGTAGCACCAGCAGCCGGCGGAAGATCGACCTGCGGCGGTCGGCCGACAGAGCGTCGTACGAGTCCCAGAGTTGCTGCAGGCGGACGCCTGGCAGCGTGCCTTCGGCTGCTCTGGGCGGCAGACCGACGGACTGGCGAAGCGCCGTCTCCGCGATCTCCCAGACGATGATTCCCTTCTCCGCTTGGAGTTGCGCGCCGGCCGGTACGGACCAGTGCACGCGGGCATGCGAGCAGCCCTGCGCGTCGGGCGCGCTTCCCATCGGAACACCGGGCGGCAGAGGCGGCGGAATCGGCGCGATCGGTACCGGTGACGCGGCGCTCGTCAGCGCCGGACTCGCCGGGGCTGGTGTCAGGGCGGACGTGACTCCGATCAGAAGGTGAGACCGCGTCCACAGCGCCGCACCCCAGCGCGCCGTCACCCCGAAGTCCAGCACAGGTACCGAGATCTGCAACCTGTACCGACGCCCTTCTTCCCCCTGCGCCGACCCAGCCGGTACGACGTTCTCGCCCGCCGAATCCAGGTGTTCAACCTGTACTCCGGCACCACCCTGCAACTCCTGACCCGCGAAGCTCAAAGACACGTCCCGCCGGAAGCAACCAGCCGGCGCAGCACCAAAGGGCGTGACTCCGACCGGTGGGCCGCTGGTCGGCGACGCCATCGGGAACAGGACCAAGCGCAGGTCGACCGCGACCGGCGTACGGTCTTCCCAACTCACCGCGAGCTCGACTTCGAGCGTGGCGGGACAAGAGGTCGAGCCGGTGAAGGTGGACCTCAGCGCCAGCGCGATGATGCGCGGCCGGGGAGGTGCTGGTTCGTCGCCGGCGTAGAGCGCGTCCTCCCATTTCGACCAGACTCCGAAGACGTCCTGCACCGCGACCGGATAGCCGGGATTGCGGCCGCCGCTGCCGATCGGGATCTCGGCAGCGGCATCGACGATGCTCGTCCGGCGGAAGTCCTGGTGATCCTCCGGGCCGTCGGGAACCGGTAGCAGCGGCCGGAAGTCGCCCGCTGGCCGTAGCGGCAGCAAGCACTCGGCAGTGGTGTCGGCCGGCGACTCGAAGCGAGCCAGCGACCCGCCTGTTCCCTGGCCCAGCGCTGCCGTCGCGGGTGGCCGGAACCACGAGATGCGGACCGTCTCGCGCCACGCCTGATCCGGTACTGCGGGCGCGACCAGCCCGTCACGAACGGCCGCGACGTTGACCGGCGTACGGGTGTTGGCGTGCTGCGGGAAGGACGGGAGGTAGGCCGCCATCGTGACCGGACCGATCCGGTTGGGCGTGTCCGAGTACTCGGCGGTGACCATCAGGTCGTCACCACCCACCCCCGGCAGGTCGTGGGTGCGTTCCTCCAGGTAGCTCGTGCCGAAGCCAAGACCGAGCGCCAGGAACGGGTCAGCACTGGCCGGGAGGGTCAGCAGTGAGAGCGACGGCAACTCGGCAGTCGCCGTCAGGGACGAGCCACTCGGGCCGTCGACGGGTCCACTGTCGAGGACGTTCTGCTGCTCGTACGGCGGAAGGGCCGGGCGGTAGATCCGCTCGATCCGGGGCAGCGTCTCGTTCCGGATCTCCTTGAGCAACATCTTGTAGTCCGGTGGAGACCACAGGGGCGCAGTACGACCGGTGGCGGTGACTGGGTACCAGCCGACCGGGGGACCGCCTCGCTCGAGTCGCTGCAGGGCTGCCTCGACCGGGTCGACCAGGTTGTCGAACAGCCCCTGCGGCCCGGTCTCGTACGACGTACCGAGCCAGGGCTCGTCCACCGGCAGACCTACTCGTTCGAGTGGCTTCCACTCGTCGCTGTCGAGCACCTGCTGGAGTAGCTCGATCCGGAGGTCAGGACTGTGTCCGTTGACCAGGAGCGCTCTCGTGCCACCCGGGCAGCGGACAACGAGCCGGACCCGAGCACCGTTGACGCTGCTGACAGCGGCCGCTCCCACAGTGGAGTCGAGCCCCAGACCACCCCGGGTGACCAGCAGCCCGACCGGGCGAGCCGGGTCGATCGGATCGCACTCCACTTCGACGTACGACGCGACTCTGCCCCAGGACAGCCCGAGGCCGCCCTTGACCGGGAACTGGTCGAAGTCGGCTCGCTCCGGCTCGTCGTCCCGCCCCGGCCGCTGCCAGACGATGAACGGCTCAGCCGGTACGCCGAGTTCCTTGGCGCAGCTCCACCGCAGCTGGATCTCGGTGGGCCGCTTCTCCCGGATGGACTTCAGGTGTTCCAGCAGCCAATCGTCGACCACCACATGGTGCTGACGAATCTGCTGCAGGTGCTGCTGGGCGATGACCGGCCAGGGAACCTTGGCGGCCTCGGCCCGGAACCAGTAGGGCCACGCGATTCGACGAGCCATCAGTCCTCCACCTCCCAAGGCGCTCGGTCCAGGGCGATCCGCAAGGCCTCGGCCCGCTGTTCCGGAGTACCGGCGAGTGCGTCACCGGCGAGTACGAGGTCCAGCCGCAGCTCGGTGCCGCGGGAGCCTGGAGTCAGCAGGACAACGGCCCGGGTGCCGCCGGCGCCTTTGACCAGCCGGGTGATGCCGGCCCTCGGTAGATCGCCGACGGCAGGTGCGGCTGTGCTCGGCTGGAGCGACAGCCAGTCAGCTTCGACTGCGGCCCACCACTTGTGACCAGGGCCGGCGGATGGATCTGGTGGGCCGGCAACGACAGTAGGCATCGGCCGCGAGCGCCACATCGACTCGCTGCACTCCACCACGACCGCAACCGGCTGCGGCACGGCCTCCCCGGACCACAGCACTTCCACCGCGGGATAGCGGGGCACTTGCGGTACCGCGAGTCCTGCGGCCTGGTACGTCGTATCGAGTACGGCACCAGCCGGTGCGACCGGCAGGGTGGCCAGAGCGGCAGGTGTGGGCACGTGGCGGTGGGCGCGGGTTGCGAGCAGTACGAGTCTGGCCAGGTCCGACACCGTGTTGAAGCGGGAGGTGGTGAAGCCGACGCGGAATACGCGTCTGCCGTGAGCGTTGGCCGCTGCCCCCTTCGGGACGGCTTCTATGTCGACCAGGTAGTCGGTGAGCGGCTGCAGGTCGTAGGGCAGCTCCAGGATCGTGCCGTGCGTGCTGCTGCCGCTGCCATCGGTGCAGGGCAGCTCGTCGAGCAGCTCGGTCACTGCCTGCTGCCATGGGGTCATCACTGCACCCAGGGCTGGGGTCAGGGCGCCCATCACTCCACCTTGGCCTGTCAGCTGGTAGGGCAACGTGAGTGAGGCACCTGGCAGACCGCCACCAGGCGGTTCGGGATGGAATCCCGACGACGCCTGCACGCTGACGCGCAGCTCCTCGCCGTACGCGTCGAACAAGGCGGTGACGTTCTGGGTGGCGAGCGCGATCCGGATCGGTTCGGCGCAGAAGATGCCGGTCTCGTTCATCGCGGGAGCGGTGGCCAGCAACCATGGCCCGAGATCAGTCGGTACCTCGTCCGGACCGTCCGCCGCGAACCGGTAGGTCCGTTGGGCCTCCGTTCCCCAGTTCTCCGGTTCGGTAGCCGGCGGCTTGTTCTCGCCGGCCACCGACTGCGCGCGGTACTTCACCGTGACCGTGTAGGACTCCGACGGCACCAGGAGCGCGACGTCGGTCGGGTCCTGCGTGATGGTCGACTCGAGTAGATCGCGATCAGTGGTGATGACCTGGCTGTCGTAGTCGAAGCGCCATCGCTCGACGGTTGTGATCCCGGCGGCGGCCAGCAGCCAGTACGGCGTACCGGTCAGGGACTTCTCGCGGCGGTCGGCACCGAGTTCCACTGCGGCGACGGTGCTTGGTAGGTCGACGACGACGCGACACAGCAGCAGGTCGCGTTCCCCGGCGACGACCCGGGCCGCGATCCGGCCGGCGCGCTCGATCGGGTTCGCCCAGGGACCGGCCGAATCGGTCCACTCGCCCGGCAACGGGTTGCTCGAGGTCACCATGCTGTCCGGAGTCACCGGCTGCTGCGCGACCACCGAGCCGTCGCTGTCGCGGCAGGTGACGAACAACCCTTCGTTGAGCATCCGCTCGGACACCAGAAGCAGCAGCTCGAGCGCCTCCAGACCGCCGTCGACGGTGAGCCGCAAGGTGTTGCCGAAGTCCGACGGCCGGAACCCGGTCTCCTCCCAGACCTTCCTGATCACCTCGCGGTCATCCTCGGTGCCGTACGGCGCGGGCTCGGGTTGGTCACCCGAGGGTGAGCGCAGGATCCGCCCCTGGCATCCCAGCGGCTGGTCGGAAAGGCCTTTGTCCCAAGCGGTTTCGACCCAGGCCGCGCCGACGTCGGCCAGCGAAGTACCGGTCGCCAACAGGTCGACAACCTCTTGCAGAGCCTCGCCGTTCATCGGTAGCGCGGCGTTGCTGAAGGTCAGCGGGTTGCCGCTCTGCCAAACCTGGATCGAGTCGACGTGATCGATCCGGCCGGTCGGGCAGGGCACCGAGTCCCCGACGACGACCGCGGGCTCCGTGCCCTGCAAGAGATCCGCGACGGGGTGGTGCGTCCGCCAGGTCTCGGTGACCTCGAGCTTGGCGTCGACCGGCGTACTGCGGAAGTCGCCCGGCTGGTCCGGCCACGGGACGCCCGTCAGACGCCAGCCGGCCGGACTCGGGCCGGTCGGCTTGTTGTCGAAGGTCCACAGCACGGGCGCGGGTCGGGCGGCATCGCTGCAGATGTGTCCCCACCGGTCCTTGACCGTGGTGGTGAGGCTTTCGCCGTACGGGACGGCCCGTGGTGCGGGGGTCGGCAACCAGCTGAGCAGCGCAAGGGCGGGGTCGAGCTGGGACTGCCCGGCCGGGTTGCGGGCCCACCAGGTCGCCGGAGTCTTGCCCGCGGGCGGATCGGGTTGCAGGTCGCCGGTCAGTTCGACGCCGGTGATCTGGAAGCGCCACCAGTTGTCGCCGTGCCGGACCCAGGGGTCGGCACCGGCTCCGGACGTACCGCGGGCCTCGCCACCGAGGATGATGTTGCCGGGAGCAACCATCGGCGCCGACTTGAACAGCACCACGGGAACCGCGTCGAGGGGCACCGTCGGCACCGGGTCGTCGGCCTTCGCGGCCGCGTCACCCAAGGCGCCGTCGACCGCTCGATCGGTGGCGCTGCCCTCGACCAGGGCAGGGGACCGGCTGACGAGTTTCACCCCGGCCACCAGCTCCGGCGGTGTGGGTGGATCCGGGGGACCGCCGCCGATCTCCAGCTTGACGCAGCCTTCTACGTCGAAGAAGAAGAACTCGACCTTGCCGCAGACCCGGCCGATGATGCTGGTGGTGTCGGTGTCACCGCGGCGGCCGACCAGCACGGTGAGCTCGGCCCGCGCCGAGATGCCGACGATCCACAGCCGCAGTTCACCGCGGGCGTAGATCATGCCGCCCAGGCCGAACGGCTCGAACGAGATCAGCGCGTCGAATCCCGCCGCGACCTCGAAGTACAGGCCGATCGACTTGCTGCCCATCAGCACGCACTGCAGGTGGAAGCCGACCGCGATCGCCAGGCCGTTGGTGCTGATCGGCAGCTTCGGATTGGCCAGGGTGGTGCCGTCGCCGTGGATCATCAGGTAGCCGGTGCCGCGGAAGACGTCGAGGATCGAGACCGTCACCGGGTCGGTGTAGGTGCCCAGGTCGATGAACCAGTTCTGCGCCTGCGACAGGTGGAAGAACGCGGTCACCGGCACCCGGATCTTCAGCAGCTTCAGGATGCTGTACTCCGCCACGATGCCGATCGTGATCGTGCCGCGGCCGAAGTCGAGATCCAGCACGGCCAGGAAGGTCGCGGTGGTCTGCGCTTTCAGCACCGGCGGCAGCTTGAGCACGTCGGCCTTCATCACCAGCATCAGCCGCGGCCCGGGGACCTCGACAAGCACGATCCCCTTGAGGTGGATGAGGAAACCACCCTCGGCGGTGCCGAGCATCATGCCCGCGGCGATCGCGAAGCTGCCGGGGTTGAGCTCCCAGCCCGCCGGGTGCATCACGCTGAACCCGCGAGCCGGCGTGAGCTGGCTCTCCAGCCACTTCAAGGCCGGTGCCTGTACGCCGGTCTGCTCGAGCCGCCGGTAGTTGACCCCGACACCGCCCAGGAACCCGAAGATCCCCAGACCCGAGTTGCCCAACGGCAGCGGCACCGGGAACTCGACTTCCGCACCGACCAGTACTCCGGTCGTCCCGGCCCGGCTCTCCAAAGCCAGCGTCGCGCTCGCTCGCAGCCCGATGGACGGGAAGGTGAGATCGAATGCGCCCTTGAACCCGAGGTCGGTGATCTCCAGATACCCGGTGCCGTGGATCGCGCCCGGGATGTCCAGGGTGGCGCCGAGCTTGGTGAGTTGTGGTGTCTCGAATGCGTCCAGCCGGAGCCGGACCCGGACGGTGTCCACGGTCACGATGCCGAGATCGACTCCGAGTCCTACTTCCACTTCGAGGTACGTCGGATTGAGCCGGCTCACCCGGACGCCGAGCACCCGGAGCAGGGAGTCCAGCGGAGGCGCGGCCATCAGCGACCCGGCCGGTACGTCGAGTGTGTAGCCGCGACTCGGGTCGAAGACGGGCAGCGGTACGTACTCGACCGTCCCATCGCCGTTGTCCTCGGTGTCCCAGGTGCTGCGGAGGCCGACCGCTTGGTAGCGGGTCACGATCGGCTTCTGCGGATCGACTTTGATGAACCCGAGGTCGAACGAGAAGGCCGTTTCGAGATCGAGCAGGACGCTCACCTGGGTGGTGGTCGGGCCGCTGCCGGTGGCCGGGTCGACGAGTCCGTCGGTGACCACGAGCTGACCGCCGCGCAGTACGACGTACTGGGTCTGGATCTGGCCGCCGGCACCGAGGCCGACCGCGGCGCTGCCGAGAACGACGAGCGGCACGAGTTCGCCCGCTGTCGGGCTGGGCGGCGTGACCGCAGCCAGCAGCGGCGACAGGGCCGAGACGGCGCCGAGGATGTTGAGTGCGGTGTTCGATCCGGTCGCTGCTCGCTCGACCTTGGCGAGGCCGTCGAGATCGCCTTCGATGGCGCGGAACTCGGCGCTCGTCTCCCACGACGAGCGATCCTCGGCGACCTTCAGCCGGACCAGGAACGTGCAGATTCCGTCGCTCGGGTTGGTTCTGGCCGGGAGTTCCTCGTCCGTGTGCTCGTCCAGTCGCGCCTCGGCCGCGGTACGGACGTCGAACTCGCCGTAGATCTCGGCCCGCACGAAGGTGCCGCGGATCAGCTCGACCCGGACGCCGATCTTGCGGAAACAGTCGGGGACCAGCGGGCGGGACGGTTCGGGGTCGACCTCGGTGGTGGTCGCGGCCGCCGGGCGAGTCAGCTCCGCGGTGACGGTTTCGGTGATCGGATCTGTCAGCGCCGGCTCTGCTGTCGCTCGCCACCAAGACGGGGAGCGGGGTGTGGCATCGGCAGCAGCGGCGCCTTGGCCATGCGCAGTACCGGGAGTCACGGCGGTGAACCCCAACTCCGTTTTCAGCAATTGGACCAAGGCATCCCGTCGCCGCCGGCTGAGCTCGAGGTTGTGCTCGACCTTGCCGGGATCGGTCGCACCCTCGAACGATGCGAAACCCTCGACGACCAGGGGTGTCGACTTCGGGATCTGCGCCAGCCGGGCCCGCGAGTCCGGGCCGAGAAACGGTTGCGCGTTCCCCCAGTTCTGACTGGACGACGCGGGGGAGGTGCGGAGGTTGCCCTCGACGGTTGTCCAGTTGGTGCTGGCAGTAGTGGGGAACTCGGTCGTCTTCGGATGGTCGAACAACATGTAGGCGCTGAAGGCTTCGATCGCGGCCGGCGTGACCGTCCTGGTGGCCGTCACCGTCACGGTCGCGCCGGCGGCCACCGGGAGCTCGGCGGTGTCGCCGTTCGCGGAACCGCCGGGCCACGACCAGGCGATGTCGCCGCCGTCGTCCGGACTCAACCTGACCGTCGCGTGGCTGGCCGTCTGCGCGGTCACGATCACCCGGTGACCGGTCGTGGTCACGGTTCGCGGTAGGACTTCGCCACCTGGCGGGGGAGGCGGAATGGTCGGCGCGGCAGTCGCTTTCCGAACCGTGAGGGTCCTGATCAGCTCGTGCAGACCGGCGTCGGTGACCTTGACGTCGAGCGTCATGGTCCCGCTGGCGGGGAGCAGGATCGTCCGCCGGTCGAGCGTGGTCGGGTCGCCTCCGTCGACGGTGATCCGATACGTGTACGGCGCGAGTCCGCCGCCGGCCGAGACGTACAGGGTGGCGCTGTCGGGCAGTTCGACCGGGCTGGGTATCGGGTCGGTGTCCGATACCGGGTACCACTCGCCGGCCGGACCCTGGAACGCCAGCCGGACCGTCGGCGACTGGCCGCGATTCACCACCTCGGCCTCGAAAAGTCCGGTCACGCCGGCATGCTGACCGAGCCCGATCCAGAGGTCGCGGACGCCGGCACTGACCGCGAGGCCTTCAAGCCCGGTCGGTGCGACGAAAAGCCTGACCTCGGGCAGATACAGGCCTTGCCAGTCGGTCGGTTGAGTCCGCGCATTCGCCGGTACGCCGGCCGGGCCGGCGTCGCCGGTCAGGTCGAGGGTGGCGCTGCGGAAGGCGAAACCGACCACCTCGCCCGGACCGATCAACGCATGCGCGGGCTCCATCCGGATGAAGTCGAAGATCTGGTCCTGCGGCGGCCGCCCACCGACCGTGCTGCTGAGCAGCTTCACCTCGAGTCCTTGCCCGGCCGGCCGCAACAGCCGGATCTTCAACGCAGGGAGGTGAAACCGGACATCCGGGTTCGCCGGATCCGCCCGCAACTGGCCCTGCGCGTCGAGTTTCGCGCCGCGCAGGAACGGCAACCGCGCGATCGCCCGCGGCGTCTCGACGACCAGCCGCACGGTCCCGTCCGGATCGCCACCCGGCGCGTCCAGGCGCAAGGCGAACTCGATGCCGACCCGCGGATCGGGGAAGGTGATCGGCGTACCGGTGCTGTTCACCGCGGCAGGACTGCGGCTGAAGGAGCCCGTCGCCGGATCGAGACTGAGCGGCAGATCGCCGCCGGCGGTGGTCTTCCACATCCGCCAGGTGAACCCGTCGTCCTCGACGCGGTCCTCCTGGGTCGGTGTGTCGACGCTGTCGAGGACCGGCTCGAGCGCGTCGAGCGCCCCGCCGTTCTTCACCGACGCAGGCGTGTCATCCCAAAGACTCATCCGCACTTCCCCCCAAGAAAGCCCTGCTCCAGGACAGCAGTTCCCGGCGGCGGAGGAAACCCTTCGGAACGCGCGAGATTTCTCGGCGTTCCGTGACGACTGGCAAACACAGGGTAATCCACACATTGAGGTGTGAGTCTTCGAAAATCCAACCCCTTGCGTTGCCGGGCAGGAACGGAGTGCACTGCCCCCAAGGCCAATCGGCCAGGGGAGAGGACCGGATCATGACTTTGTCGGATACGCCTGCGCGCCACACCAGGTATCGCCGCAGGCCCGTTGCCGTGTTCGCCGCCGTACTCGGGCTGGCAGCCGCAACGCTCGTCGGGCTGCCAGGCGCGTCCGCGAAGCCAGGGGGAATCGACGCCGCGAGCCGGCCGGATCCGAAGTCCGACAAGGGCATCGGCGAGGCGGACCGGGCCAGGATCGCCGCGGCACAGTCCGCCGGGAAGAAGACGGTGACGCTACTGGTCGCCGCGGAGCCCGGCCAACTGGCGAGTGCCGCCAGCCAGTTGCGCGCGCTCGGGGGCGTCGTACTGAAGTCCGACGGGGATGTCGACTACCTCAAGGTCGAGATGCCGACCGGCAAGGCCGAGCAGGCCGGGCAGCTGAGCTCGGTCGAGGCCGTGGACGTCGACGGGCTGGTCCCGATCGACGACCCGCAGCCGGAGGGTGCCCAGCTGCCGACCCCGCAGACACCACCCAGCGCGAGCACGCCGCGGATCAACCCGTATATGCCGACCGGCGACACCCAGGCGGCGCAGTTCGCGCTGGCCAACCCGCAGTGGGACGGTCGCGGCACCACGATCGCGATCCTGGACTCGGGGATCGACCTCGACGCCCCGGCGCTGCAGACCACGACGACCGGGGCGCTGAAGATCGTCGACTGGTACAACGCGAACTCTCCGACGTCAGGTGACGCGACCTGGATCAGCACCACCGGACGATTCACCGGCACCTTCACCTCCGGCGGGCGTGCCTGGACCGCGCCCGCGACCGGTGGGCCGTACGCTCACGGTCTGCTGCGTGAGGCAGCCGGTGAACTCGCCGCGGGCGAGCTCGGTGGCGACATCGACCGCGACGGCGTGACCGCCGAGTCGATCGGCGTCCTGCAGGACCGCACCAGCAAGCACGTGTACGTCGACCTCGACCAGGACGGCGACTTCACCGACCAGACCCCGATGATCGACTTCAAGGTCAACCGGGACACCCAGTTCCTGGGCACCGACAATCCCGCGACCGCGGTCACCGAGCGCGTCCCGTTCGTCGTGGTGACCGACCGGTCGGTCTACAACCCCAGTTCGGACGCCGGCTCGGTCGTCAACCTGGGCATCGCCGGCGCGCAGCACGGCACCCACGTCGCCGGCATCACCGCCGCCAACGGCATGTTCGGCGGAGCGATGAGCGGTGCGGCTCCAGGTGCGCAGCTGATGGCCGTCAAGGTCTGCCTGACCACCACGTCCTGCACCAGCAGCGGCCTCATCGACGGCGTCCTGTACGCCGCCCACAACGGCGCTGACGTGGTCAACATCTCGATCGGCGGCCTGCCTGGCCTGAACGACGGCAACAACGCCCGGGCGACGCTGTACAACCGCACGATCGACGAGTTCAACATGCAGATCTTCAATTCAGCCGGCAACAGCGGCGCGGGCGCGAACACCGTCGGCGACCCGTCGGTGGCGACCAACTCGCTCAGCGTGGGCTCGTACATCACCCGTGCGACCTGGCTGGCGAACTACGGCTCCGACCCGTTGAGCGACAAGGGCCTGCACCCGTTCTCGTCCCGCGGCCCGCGGGAGGACGGCGGCTTCAAGCCCGACCTCATCGCGCCGGGGGCGGCGATCTCCACTACGCCGCGCTGGCAACCGGGTGGTCCGGTGCCCGGCACCTACTCCCTGCCGCCCGGCTACGCGATGCTCAACGGCACCTCGATGGCAGCTCCGCAAGCTGCTGGTGCCGGTGCGTTGCTGGTCAGCGCTTACAAGGCGACCTTCGGCACGCGGCCGACTGCTGCCGCGCTGCGCAGTGCGATCCGTTCGAGCGCTGTCCATCAGCCGCAGCTCGGCGCCTACGAGCAGGGGAGCGGCCTGTTCGCGGTGACGGCGGCCTGGGATCAGCTTCGCGCCGGACAGCGGCCGAACGCGATCACGGCGTCCGTGCCGGTGAGCACGGTGCTCAGCGGTCAGCTGGCGACGCCGAACGTCGGTGTCGGCATCCACGATCGTGAGGGCGTCACGCTCGGGGTGAAGTACAACCGCACGTACACCCTGACCCGGACGAGCGGCGCGGCCAAGCCGGTACCGCACGACGTGCGCTGGGTCGGGAACGACGGCACCTTCAACTCGCGGACGAAGGTGAACCTGCCGCTGAACGAGCCGGTCGACTTCGCAGTACAGGTCAATCCGTCCAGTCCCGGCGCGCACTCCGCCGTACTGCAGCTCGACGACCCGACCACGCCTGGCATCGACCTGAACACGATGAACGCGGTGTTCGTGCCGAACGACCTGACCGCCGCCAACGCGTACAAGTTCGAGACCAGCGGTACGGTCGGCCGCAACGGCACTCGGCACTACTTCGTCCGGGTTCCCGTCGGCGCCAGTGCGCTCAAGGTCGACCTGACCGGTGGCGGGGACACCGCGGGCGCCGGCCAGATCCGATTCCTGCGGTACAGCCCGCTGGGCCTGCCGGTGGACAGCACCTCGAGCCTGAGTTGCTACGACCCGGACGCGGGCGGGGGTTGCGCGAACGGCACAGCCCACAGCCGCACGGTGGTCAACCCGGTGCCGGGCGTCTGGGAGCTCGTGGTCGAGTCACGCCGTACCTCCGACGCAGCGTCGGCGCCGTTCGGGCTCTCGGCAACAGTTCTCAGTACGACGATCGCGCCGAACCCGGACGTGGTGGCGTCCGCGACCCTCGGTGTGCCGCAGGTCCGCAACTACACCGTCACCAACCAGTTGGCCGCCTTCACCGGACGGCTCGTCGGCGGGGGAGCGTTGGGCAGTACGCAAACGCAGCGGCCGACGGTTGCGCATCAGGCGTCGCAGAGCTTCGACGTCACGCTGCCGGCCGGCGTCACGTCGTACACGGTCCGGACCGGGAACGCATCCGACATCCGTTCGGACATCGACCTGGTCGTCTCTCGCTGTGCGCCCACCTGCGTGACCGTCGGATCCAGCACCGGCGCAACGTCTGTCGAACTGGTGACGCTCACCAACCCGCCGGCCGGCCTCTACCGGCTGAGGATCGACGGCTTCTCGGTACCGGACGGCAGTACGGCGTACGACCTGGTCGACTCCTACGTGTCACCGGCGCTGGGCAGCCTCACCAGTAGCGACGCCAATGCCAACCACCCCTCCGGTTCCTCCTGGAACCCGACCGCCACCCTGACCGCCACCGGCCAGCCAGGTGTGGGCCGGAAGCTCACCGGCACGCTGACCGTCCAAACCGACACCGGCGTCACGGTCGGCGCAGGCAGCCTGGTCGTCGACACAGTGAACTAGGGCGGCTGGCCTCCTGGCGCACCTCGAGCGCCAGGAGGTCAGTCATGTCTGCTGAGCAACGAAATCGCGGAATCGTGCGGCGGCCGGTGACAGCTCCCTGCCGAGCCGCCAGGTCAGCCCGATGTCTCGACGCGCTCTGACGCCGGCCAGCGGAACCGGCGTTGCGCCACTGTCGGAACCGCGAACAGCTCCAGCCGGCAGTACTGCGACGCCGAGGCCGGCGCCGACGAGTCGGTCGATGGTCGACAGGTCGGTGGACTCGAAGGCGATCGCCGGAGCGAAGCCGGCCGCGCGGCACAGCTCGTCGGAGACGCCGCGGAAGCCGAAGCCGGGACGAAGTCCGATGAACGGTTCAGCGGCTGCCTCGGCCAACCTGACTCGCTTCCGGCCGGCCAGCGGATGGTCCGGTGGGACGTAGAGACAGAGCCGTTGACGTTCGAGCAGGTGCCAGCCGAAGGTGGCCGCGTCCGGGCGGGAACCGGTGATGCCGAGCTCGGCTTCACCGGATTCGAGGTCGCGGACGATGTCGTGCGACGGTTCCTCTCGCAAGGCGAAGCGGATTCGCGGAGCCGTGGTCCGGAAGGATTTCAGCAGGTCGGGGACCAGTCCGGTGGCCACCGAGTGGAGGAAGGCGAGCCGGACCGTGCCCGCGTCCGGATCCTGCAGAGCCTCGATCCGCGAGCTGGCCGCGTCGACCGCGGCGATGCTCACCCGTGCCGCTTCGAGGACCAGCCTGCCGTTGGGGTTGAGCTGCAGGCCGCGGTGCTCGCGCTCGAACAGGCGCGCTCCGAAGGCGGTCTCGACCCGGGCGAGCGATCGGGACAGCGTCGGCTGGCTGGTCCCCAGGATGGCGGCCGCGTCGGTCAGGTGCTCGGTGTCCGCGAGCACGACGAACCAGCGGAGATCCTCGACATGCATGCGGATAGCGTATCGATTGGGTTCAGTTGTGACATTTTACGTATGCGTGCAGCTCTGGCACCGTCATGAGGGTGCAGACGATCGTTGCCCGCGGCTACCTCCCTGGCGAAGCCGGCTATCGCCGGCTGTCGGTCGCGTTGTTCGCGGCGGGGATGGCGACTTTTGCCATGCTCTACAGCACCCAGGCGCTACTGCCCGAGCTGGCTCGCGTGTTCAGGGTGTCGTCCAGCCAGAGTGCCTTCAGCGTGTCCTTCGCCACGATGGGCCTTGGTGTCGCACTGCTGATCGCGGGTCCGGCCTCCGAGGTCCTCGGCCGCACCCGGCTCATGCGCTGGTCAGTTGCAGCCGCGGCCGGGATCGCTGTCCTCTGTGCGATCGCGCCGACTTGGCAGACACTGCTTGCGCTCAGAGGACTGCAGGGGATCGCGATGGCAGGTCTGCCTGCTGTCGCCATGGCCTACTTGCGTGAGGAGGTCCATCCCGACAGTCACGCGAGAGCGAGCGGGCTGTACATCGCAGGCACGGCCGTCGGTGGCATGACCGGTCGACTGGTCGCCGGGGGGCTGGCCGACCTCGGCGGTTGGCGCGTTGCCATGAGTGGCATCGCCGTGCTCGGCGTCGTGTGCGCAGTACTGGTCGCCAGGTTGTTGCCGGACTCGCGGAACTTCGTGCGTTCGACAGGTAACCGCCAGACCCTGCGGGTGCTGAGGGACCCTGCACTGCTAGCGTTGTATGGCGTTGCGGCCACAGCGATGGGCGCGTTCGTTGCCGTCTACAACGCGACCGGCTTCAGGTTGGCCGAAGCGCCGTACGGGTTGGGGCCTGGGTTGGCCGGTCTGGTGTTTGGTGTCTATCTGGTCGGCTCCGCAGCGTCTGCTCTGGCGGGGAGGTTGGCTGATACGTATGGCCGACGTGCGGTGGTGCCGGTTGGCTGTCTGGTCACATTGGCAGGCGTGGGGTTTACGCTCGCGGGGCCGCTGCCTTTGGTTGTTGCTGGACTGGCGGTGATGACAGCAGGGTTCTTCGCGGTCCACGGCGTGGCCAGCGGGTGGGTCGCAGTACGGGCTCACGCGGGTGGTGGCGGTACCGGCCAAGCAGCAAGCTTCTACCTCTTCGCCTTCTACCTGGGCTCCTCAGTCTTCGGCGGCCTGGCCGGTACTGCGTGGACGCACGCCGCGTGGCCCGGAGTCGTCGCAGAGGCAGGCACCCTCCTGCTCATCACCCTGCTCTTGGCGCTGCTTCTGAGGCGTAGCGCCAAGTTGGCCGGCTGAGTGCTGCAGACTCGGGGTATGCCAGAGACGTTTGCCGTCGCTTCGGACGGGGTCAGGATCGGCTGCCAAGTCGAGGGTGCCGAGGGCAACGATCCGCCGTTGGTCCTGCTGGCCGGGCAGTCGAACAACCACCATTGGTGGGATCCGGTGCGTGACGACTTCGGTCGCCGTACGGTGACGATCGACTACCGCGGTACCGGGTCGAGCGACAAGCCGGACGAGCCGTACTCGACACCTGGCTTCGCGGCGGACGTGCTGGCGGTGCTCGACCATCTCGGCTTCGACCAGGTCGACCTGTACGGGACGTCGATGGGCGGCCGAGTCGCCCAGTGGTTCGCCGTCCTGCACCCCGACCGCCTCCGCGGCCTCGTCCTCGGCTGCACCTCACCAGGAAAGACCCACGGGCACGAACGCAGCCGGGAGATCCGCCGCGCTCTCGCCCGATCCGATCAGGCCGGACGGGACGAGGTGCTGGCCGACCTGATGTACACACCACAGTGGCGGCGGGAGCACCCAGGCCCTTATCCGGTCCTGGGCGACGCGTCCATGCCGGCGTACGCCAAAGGCCGCCACCTGGTGGCGAGCAACAGCCACGAGGCGTGGGCGGAACTGCCATCGATCAAAGCACCAACACTGATCCTGCACGGAACCGATGACATCTTCAGCCCGGCCGCCAACGCCCAACTACTGGCCGACCGCATCCCCCACGCCCACGCCGAACTGATCCAAGGCGCCCGCCACGCCTACTTCCACGAATTCCAATCCGTGGCCAGCCCGCTAGTCACCGCTTTCCTCAACGCGCTCTGACTGCGCGGGGCAACCACGCTCCTCCAGCACAACGCCTTCGAGCTGAAGCCCGCGAGGCTCACCCTCATCAACACCAGCTACCAACTGACCCTGTTCCTCGCCATGTCCCTCCCAATCGGACTGCTGTAGTGAGTGAGTGGTCTGCGACTGTGCTCCCATGGATCATGGACGAGGTACCGCCGCGGCGTGCTCGTGCGGACCAATGAAGGAGCGGCCATGCAGGGCAGACTGAACCAGGTCGGCGCGACAGTGACGATCGTGGGTTCGATCCTGTTCCTCGTCGCAGCCTTTCTCCCGATCTCCTACCGGGTGTTTCCACAGCCTTCGGCCGGGAAGAAGCTGGAGAGCATCAACGCTGCCCGGACTGAGTGGCTGGTCGCGCAGGTCCTTTTCGGTCTGGGCGCGGTCGTCACCGTGATCGGGATCGGTCTGTATGCGTACTACGCTCGCCGGGCACCCTTTGCAGGTCTCATCTGGTCCAGCGTGGCGTTGCTGACGGTTGGCGTTGTGCCCTGGTTGTGGCAGGTGTACGCGCGCGCTGCGGATCCCGAGTGGTTTGCGCAGGATTCGTTCCCGATGTGGCCCTATCTCTTCTACTTCCTCGTGACCGAGGTGGGCTTGGCGGTCCTCGGCGTGGCGCTCTTGTCCGCTCCGGTCCCGACCTGGGTCGGATTGGTCGTCATCGGCAGCATGGTCGTGCTGGTAGTCCTGACCCTGATTTTTCGGGACATGGTTCCGCTCGCCTTCTACATCGTCACGCTGCTGGCAGGAGTGATGTTCTTCAGGCAGTGATGGCGAGGCTGCTGTAGCGCCGGGGTCGCAGCGGCCGAACTAGGGCTCCTGTGTTCCGGCGACAAGCTCCCTCACCTGGCGGCGGCGAGGATTGCTTTGGCGAGGGTGTAGTTGTGGGCTGCTGGGCCATCCGGGCCCAGGGCTTGGACCGAGGCGTAGGCGCCTTCGAAGATCAGGGTCAGGTGGTCGGCCAGGGCGGATGGGTCCGCCACGTCCAGGGCTGCGGTCAGGTTGGCGAACTGGGTGCGGACCCAGCGCTTCATGGTGACGGCTTCCTGGTGGCTGGGGAGGGTTTCGTCGGGGAACTCCGTGAGGACCATCAGGAAGGGGCAGCCGCGGCAGATGTCCGGCTGGAGCATGACGGTCTGGGCTTCGAAGAGCGCGAGGATCCGGGCTTGCGGGTCGTCGCCGGCGCTCTCGAGTGCGGTCCGGAACCAGTCGCGGTAGGCGACGTGGGCGCGTTCGACGTACGCGGCGATCAGGTCGTCCTTCGAGGCGAAGAGCCGGTACAGGGTGGTCGGGGCGATGCCGGCTTCCGCGGCGATCTTGTCGACGCCGACCGCGCGGATGCCCTGCCAGTAGAAGAGTTCGTGCGCGACCTCGAGCACGTGCTCGCGCGTCTCAGCGGAACTGCGCCGGTGTGAGCCTGCCATGAGACCAGTCTAGCGATGTTAGGAATCGTTCCCTATCATCGAGTTTGTTAGGGATCGTTCCATCTTCGAGAAGGACCAGATATGAGCTTGAACGGCAAGACGGCACTGGTGACGGGCGGCTCCCGCGGGATCGGCAGGGCGGCGGCTGTGCGACTGGCGGCCGAGGGTGCGCGGGTCGCAGTCCACTACGGCACGAACGAAGCGGCAGCGAAGGAGACCGTCGAAACCATCGTGGCCGCCGGCGGAGAGGCGTTCGCGGTTGGCGCCGAGCTCGGTGTGGACGGCGACGTCGACACCCTCTTCGAGGGACTGAGAGCGGGCCTAGGTGGCGCCGACCTGGACATCCTGGTCAACAACGCCGCCGTCATCGACTACGCCGACAACATCCACGACGTGACCCGGGAGTCCTATGACCGGGTCATGGCGATCAACGTGCGCGCGCCGTTGTTCATCACCCAGCGGGCATTGCCGCTGATGCCCGACGGCGGACGGATCGTGAACGTGTCCTCCGGCGTGACCTGGTTCGCGCAGCCGGAGATCGTGTACGCCATGACGAAGGGCGCCTTGAACGTGTTCACCCGCTCGCTGGCCAAGACGCTCGGCCCGCGACAGATCACGGTCAACACGGTGTCGCCGGGCATCACCGAGACCGACATGAACGGCTGGCTGCAGGACCCCGACTCGGCCGCAAAGGTCGCCGCGATCGCGGCCCTCGGACGCCACGGTCGGGCACCGGACATCGGCGACGTCATCGCCTTCTTCGCCTCGGACGACGCCCGCTGGATCACCGGCCAGGTCCTGGAAGTCAACGGCGGCCTCTGGCTCGGCCCGAACGACCGCTGAGCTTCACGGCAACGTGGGTGGCCTCCGGCGAGAGACCACCCACGGGCGGCTCGGAACTACTGGGCGAGGCGGGTGGGGATGGGCGCCAGGGGATAGGTGTTCCAGAAGTAGGCGTCGGCGGCGTGTTGGTCGCCGGGGTAGTTGATTGCCTCGGCGATGCGGCCTGACTTGATCCGGAACGCCAGTGCCCAGGTGAGGTCGAGGCCGGCCGGGGTGGTGCTCCAGCCGCGGTGCAGGTCGACCACCCAGTCTCCGTCGGCAGCCAGGAAGATGGGGTCGGCGCGGAAGCCTGCCTTGGCCAGTTGGGCGAAGAACGCCAGTACTTCGTCCGCGCCGCGCTTGGTGCCGGCCAGGGGGTGATGGCCGGGGATCGTCCAGCGGATGTCGGGAGCGAAGTACTTGGTGCGCATGGCTGCGAGATCGTTGGCGGCGTAGGCCTCGTAGTAGCCGCGGATCAACCGGACGTTGGGATGTTCGCGACCTTGGGAGCTCGCGGACGCCGTACCGGGGACAGCCAGGGCGGCGACCGTGGTGACGGCCGCTCCGCGCAGGAGGGCGTTGCGGGAGATCTCAGGCATCGGGAAGGCTCCTTGTATCACAGGGGATGGACAACTTCTTGCTCATCAGCAGACCGCGGCACCGCGGAGGGCGTCCAATACCTGTGGTCATGCCGTCAGGGCATGATGGGGTGATGGATGTGGACACCCGGCTGTTGCGGTACTTCGTTGCTGTCGCCGAGGAGCTCAGCTTCACTCGTGCGGCCGAGCGGTTGTTCGTCTCCCAGCCGACGCTGAGCAAGCAGATTCGTCAACTGGAGAACGAGTTGCGGACGCCGGTCTTCGTCCGGACCAAGCGCGAGGTGTCGCTGACGCCGGCCGGTCGTGCGTTGTTGCCGGTGGCCCGCGAAATGCTCGAGGTCTGGCAGGCAGGACTGCGGGACACCCGGACGGCGGCGTCCACCGCGGCCAAGGTGGTGCGGGTCGGCTTCCAGGCGACGGCGGCTGGACCACTGACCACCGTCGCGCGGACGGAGTTCGCACGCCTCCACCCTGACGTCGTGGTGGAACCCAAGCGGTTCGACTGGGGTGGCGAGGCAGCTGCCCTCCGGGAGGGCCTTGCCGACGTCGCGTTCGTCTGGTTGCCGGCCGACACCAGCGGGCTGGATCTCGAGGTGGTGCGAGTCGAACAGCGCATGGTGGGATGGCCGCGGCCCACCGCCTCGCCGCCCAGAGCACGGTCTCCATCATGGATCTCGCCCCCGAACCGATCATGTGGACGTCGCTCGCCCCGCGCCCCTGGGTCGACTGGTGGGCGGTCAATCCACGGCCGGACGGTTCCGAACCTGTCTGGGGACCGCAGAACGCGAACGTCGAGGAGATGCTGGAAGACGTCGCCTCCGGCCTCGGCATCTGCATCGCCCCACAGTCGATGGCCGTGTACTACGGACGGCCCGACCTCGTCTGGCGGCCGATCCCCGACATCGAGCCACTCCGCATCGCACTGGCCTGGCCGGAGACGTCCAGCAGCCCACTGGTGGCTGCCTACGTCGAAGTCGTCCGCCAGTTGGCCGAGGGGATGGCGGCGGATGGTGAGGAGGCTCAGCCGGTCAGGTAGCCACCCGACGCGTCGACGTCGGTACCGGTGACTGCGCTGGACCGGTCGGAGCTGAGCCACATGACCACGGTCGCCATCTCCTCCGGGCGAACGATCCGCTTGATCGGGTAGTCCTGGGCGATCTGCTCGTACGTCACACCGAAGGCTTCGGCGGCTCTGCGCAGCATCGGGGTGTCGACGGCACCGGGCGCGAAGGCGTTGATCCGGATGTTGTCGGCGGCGTACTCGAGCGCGGCGACCTTGGTCAGTGATGCGACCGCGTGCTTGCTCGAGTTGTACGGCGCGATGGTGGCGAAGCCGACCTCGGACGAGATCGACGCGGTGTTGACGATGACACCACCACCCTGCTTGAGCATCTGGGCGAGCTCGTACTTCATCCCGAGGAAGACACCGCCGGCGTTGGTGCGCCAGACCGACTCCATGTCGGCCATCGACTGCTCGTGCAGCCGGGCAGCCCGTGGGCTCTCGATCCCCGCGTTGTTCACCGCCACATCGATGCGTCCGTAGCGTTTCAGGCAGGCGTTGACCAGGTCCCGTACTTCGTTCTCGTTGCGGACGTCGGCTCGCCGGTAGGTC
The DNA here is from genome assembly GCF_050943845.1 of Kribbella sp. CA-294648. Classification (NCBI taxonomy): domain Bacteria; kingdom Bacillati; phylum Actinomycetota; class Actinomycetes; order Propionibacteriales; family Kribbellaceae; genus Kribbella; species Kribbella sp. CA-294648. The sequence goes on along the minus strand of NZ_CP191981.1, from coordinate 5,033,055 downwards.
GCCTCGCCGCCGGTGGAACGAATGCTCGCTTCGACCTTGCGCCCCAGCTGAACCCGGCGGCCGCAGAAGAACACCCGGGCGCCGGCTGCTGCCATCGCCCGGGCGGTCGCTTCACCGATCCCCGAGGTCGCTCCGGTGATGAGGACGGTCTTACCTGCGAACTCCTTTGATTGGGGGTTCCGGGCGGCCGAGGCGGTCTGGGGTGCAGTGGGGAGAAGACCGGCTGCTATTCCTGACGCTCCGATCGCCAGCGCTTGCCGCCGGGAACGACGGGGGGCTTGTGAAGACACGATGATGTACCTCTCGGCTGAGACGGGCGAGCAAGATGCTCGATCGCCTCAACGAAATCAGCGGCACGATCCACCGTCCAATACCTCCCGTCATTCCAGTCAGGCATCAGCCGATCGGCTCGCCGGAGGGGGCAGCGAGTTGGGTGCCCAGGCGGACCGGCGTACCGAAGTTGGGGGTTCCGTCGGCGTTCCAGGTGAACTTCTGCGCGCGGGTGGAGCGGTTCATGTCGCAACCGCCCGAGGCACTGTCGTTGGCGTGGTAGACGATCCAGTCCTCGGTGCCGTCAGGCGACTTGAAGAAGCCGTTGTGGCCGGGGGCAAAGACTCCGTTGCCGTCGCTGCGCTGGAACACCGGGTTCGGCGACTTGGTCCAGTGCGACCGGTTGAGCGGGTCGGACCCGGTCAGGGTGAGCAGGCCGAGCTTGTAGTCCGGGCCCCAGCAGGCGCTGGCGGAGTACACGATCATCACGCGGCCGTTGCGGTACAGCGGTTCCGCGCCCTCGTTGACCGGCGCGGTCTGCCGTTCCCACGCCAGTGTGGGTTGCGAGATGGTACGTCGTGCGCCGCTGATCGTGTACGGGTTGGACAGCGGGGTGATGGTCAGACTCTGGGTCCCGTCGATCGCACTGCCCATCAGGTACAGCTTGCCGTTGTGTTGCAGGATGCTCGGGTCCAGCTCCCAGGTGCTACCCAGATCGGCCTTGAACGTGTACGGGCCCAATGGGTCGGTGCCGGCGCTTTCCAGCACGTGCAGGCGCTGAGTCGGGTTGTAGTCCGACACGTTCTGCCCGGCCACGTAGTACAGGTACCAGCGGCCGTTGAGCAGATGGAACTCCGGTGCCCACATGTTGCAGCAGCCGTTGGGCCGGCCGGACAGGTTGAACACCACGGTGTCCGCCGCGCTCGACAGGCCCGCCAGCGTGCGGGACCGGCGCATGGTGATCGTGGAGTTCCAGGTGGTCGTGGCCAGGTAGTAGTAGCCGTTGTAGTACTGAAGCCACGGGTCGGGCCCGTTGCGCTTGATCGGGTTGGTGAACATGCCAGGCGAGCTCACCTTGACCAGCTGCCACTGCTGGTTGGTCGCGCCGGTGTCGGGCCACTGGATGAGCTGCGCGCCGTCGGCGGTGGAGAAGTCCAGTACGTCGACGGCCTTGCCGCTGGCTCGGTTGACAAGGCGGACCCGGCCGCCGTCGGAATCGGCCAGCCGGAACTGCTGGCCGGTGCGGTTGGCATCGGTCGTTTGGACGAGCCCGGCCCGGTCTGCGGTGGACTGGAAGTCCAGCACTTTGCCACTGTGCCGGGACTTCAGGCGGTAGTAGCCGCCACCCGAGTCAACGAACTGCCACTGTTGCCAGGCGCCGTCGTTGCGCGACCACTGCACGATCGGAGCGCCGTCGTTCGTGGCCAGGTTGTACACGTCCAAGGCCTTGCCGCTGTTCTGGTTGACCAGGACATAGGAGGCGTTGGTGTCCACAGTGGCCGCAACCGCGGTCTGTGGAGCGGCCACCGCTGCGGCGACGAGCACCACAGCGGTGGTGAACAAGGCGGTTATACGCTTCATAGTGACTCTCATTCCAGTACGAACGTGGCGTCGGAGCGGCCCTGGGCATCGGCTATCGCTTGCAGGTAAAGCAATCCGTTGCTGTGCCGGAGGTAGCGGCCGGGGAAGTTCAGGGACTCGTACGACGCGGCCGAGCTCGCGGCGAGGCCGGCGCGTTGGGTGAAGCTGGCGTCGTTGCCGAACAGGGTGCTGCCGTCGCTGCGCTCGACCCAGCCTTCGTTGTTGCGGTGCCGCAGGTAGTAGCCGGGGAAGTTGGTCGACTCGAACGACACTGTCCCCGGCCCGGCCAGACCTGTCACCGGCTTGAACTGCGAATCGGCCAGCGGAGCCACGTTGGCTTCGAGCTTCGCGCGGTACTCCCAGTGCCGTACGAAGCGGTCAGAGTTGTACGACTTGAGCCGGACCGGCGTCGGGCCATCCGCTACCGGGATGCCGAAGTCCGGTGAGCCGTCGGCCTTGTAGTAGACCTTCTGCACCCGCGTACGCCGGTTCGGGTCGTTGAGCGGGTCGCCGACGATGTCGCGGTAGTTGCGGTCGTGGTAGACCATGATGTCGCTCTGGCCGTCCTCGGACACCGTGAACGAGTTGTGGCCCGGCCCGTACTGACTTGTCGCGGCGTTGCTGGCGAACACGGGGTTCGGGCTCTTGGTCCAGGATGCCGCGTTGAGCGGGTCCGCCGTGGCCGACGCGGTCAGCATGCCGAGGCAGTAGTTCGCGTCGGTGGCACTCGCGGAGTACGTCAGGAAGAGTTTTCCGTTGCGCTGCAGGACTGTGGGCCCTTCGGCGACCTTGTGCCCACGCGTCTCCCAGGCGAGCGTCGGCACCGTCAGCCGGGTCACCGAGCCGGTGATCGTCCACGGGTTCGCGCCAATCCGGGCGACGTACAGGTTGGAGCCGGTGGAGATCCCCGGTTCCTGCTGAGCCCAGGTCAGGTAGCGCACGCCGTTGGTGACGAACGTGGAGGCGTCCAGCGAGAACGTGTCCCACGGTGTGGTGATGCGGCCGCGTTCGGTCCAGGCTCCGGTCACCGGGTTGGCGCTCGAACTCTCCAGCACGTACATCCGGATCCGCCAGACGTCGTCGGCGCGACCGGCCGCGAAGTACACGTACCACTTGCCGTTGATGAAGTGGATCTCCGGCGCCCAGATGTGGGCGCCCATCTCACCGCTGGAGTGCTTGCGCCAGATCACCGTCTCCGCCGCCGTGGCCAGACCTTGGATCGTGGTCGCGCGGCGCAGGACGATCCGGTCGTACTCCGGGACGGTGGCCGTGAAGTAGTAGAAGCCGTCGGTGTGTTTGAAGATGTGCGGGTCGGCCCGTCGCTCCGCGATCGGGTTGGTGTTCCGCACCGCCGGTGTCGCGCTCGCCGGTGGGGCGGGCAGCACGGCAGCACAGGTGATCATCAGCAGTACCAGCAAACGACGGATCATCGACTGTCCTCTCAAGCTAGCGGCGTGGAAAGGGTGAACGACGCGTCCCGGGCGAACGCCGCGTCGGAGGTGCGCCAGTCGACCCGCACCTCGTAGTTGTAGTGGCGCAGGTACCGGCCGGGATGGGCATACGACTCGAACGACGTACCACCGGCCAGACCGGCCCGGCCGCAGAACGTGGCGTCGCGGGCGAACACCGAATCACCAGGGTTGGTGTCCAGCCGGACGCGGAAGGCGTAGTGCCGCAGGTAGCGGCCCGGGAAGTTCACCGAGCGGAACGAGTAGCAGTTGCTGTTCGCCAGTCCGGGCACGATGGTGAACGTCGCGTCCTGGCGAGTGGTGAGGCTGCTGGACGCACTGACCGGCTCGACGTAGGCCAGGTTGTCGCGGTGCCGGACGTAGCGGGTGGAATCGCTGACCGCGCGCAGGGACCGGTTGCCCGTCGGTACTACGGTGCTGTCGCCGGAGTCCTCTCGCAGTACGGTGAAATGCCGGGCGACGCCGGACAGGCCGGGCATCTCGACCTTGCCGCCGAAGGAGTTCAGGTTCGAGCTGTCGGCGTAGAAGTAGCGCTTCTGGCCGTACTGGTCGAAGTAGAGCCGCCAGCGGCCGTCGGGCAGCCGCACGACCGCGGGTCCTTCCAGCCCCGCACCCCAGCCCGCCCAGTTGCCGGTGCCAACAAACGTCCAGGGACCGTTCAACGACGTGGCAGTGGCGTGCTCGATGTACTTCGTCGTCTCGTTCTTGAGGAAGTTGTGGTAGGTACTGCCGATCTTGACCACGAAGCTGTCGATGAAGTTGGCCTGGATGCCGAGGGCAACGGGGCTGGCCCACGCGGACAGGTCGGAGTTGGTCGCGGTGATCCGGTACGGCCGGAACTGGCCCGCCGTTCCTGCCGTGGACGCGGAGAAGATCACGTGCACGCTGCCGTCGGAGTCCTTGAACCATTCCGGCGCCCAGGTGCTGCCGGTGGCTCCGTTGAGGCCGACCCGGACGTTGCGAAGGAACGTCCAGCTGACGTAGTCGGCGCTGCGGGCGAAGCCGATCGTGTCGCCGGTCCAGTTGGTCGTGTAGACGATGTAGTAGTAGCCGTCGGTATGCCTGATCACGCTGGGATCGCGGATCAGACCCGACGGCGGGGTGTACGCGTTCGCCCGGACCCGGGTGAAGTTGGTCGCGTTCGCCGAGTCGTAGACGTACATGTTCGACTCGCTGCTGTTGGTGAACGCCGTCATCAGGTAGTGCGGCGCGGGGCCGGCGGCCGCAGCGACCGGGGGAAAGACGAGGATGCTCGCCACGGCGGCCAGGACGGTCGCGACCGCGGTCAGCGCGAACCGGGCATGACGGGGTAGGGACGGGTGCATGGGACGGGATCCTTACGTTGGGGCGGCACGTAAAGCGGGGCAGTAAAGTTAGCGCTAACATTGTGTTGCACGAAGATGTCTTCTGGCAATGGCCCCGTTGTGACAGACGCTGAGTTACAGGCGTTGCTGGGTGGCCGCGACCAGGGTGCCGGCCGGGTCGTAGCCTTCGATCCGGATGAGGTTGCCGCCGGCGGCGGGGACGGTGAGCTGGGTGGTGCCGTCGTCGGTGGCGGTGGTCGCGACCGGCCGGCCGTTGACGTAGACGTCGATGCCGGCGACCGCTGCCGTGGTGATGGTGAGCTTGCGTTTCTTGGTGCCGGCCGCGGCCGCGGTGAAGCGCAGTACTCGCGGCTGTCCTTGGGCGAGCAGGGCGCCGGCGGCAGCCATGAGATCCGCGTTCTCCTCCAGGAGATCGCGCTTGGTCAGATCGTGCCGTGCGTCCGGTACTACGCCGAGGTCTTCCACCGGCTGGCCCATCCGGGTGCCGACCCGCAGGCAGCGGCGCAGCGCGACGCGCATCTGCACGCCTTTGGGGAGCGGCTTGAGTTCGCCGTCGGTCCACTCCGTGCGCAGCTCCTCGTGCGTGACAACGTTCGCTCCGCCCGCGCCGGTGTTGGCCTCGACGCCCAGTACCGGGCCGATCTGGTGGTCCTGGAAGCCCGCGGCGAAGATGTCGCAGGCGCTGTAGCACTGCGCATCGGTCACCAGCACGACCGGACCTTGGTAGAGCTGCCCGACACTGTTGACCACGTCGATCGGATAGAGCGGAAAGGCCGTCGAGTACGCCGATCCGGTGGTGACCGCTTCCTGCAGGGAGGCCTTCCATTCCTGGTAGTCGGCGACGGTCGTGGCGAGACCCGTAGTACCGGGGGTGCTCACGAACTGGAAGGGCTCCGGCGTGACCCGGTGCGGGCTGAAGAACTGGAGCAGGAACTCCGCCGCGATCACGTAGCCGCCACCGTTGCCGCGGACATCGAGTACCAGGCCTTCGGAGGGGAGGACGGACAGCAGCCGCGCGACCTCGTTGAGGAAGGCGTTGATGTCCTGGTCCTGCATGTGGAAGGTGAAGATCCGGAGATGTCCGAAGGTGCCGCTCGGGGTTTCGACGATCCGGGCCTTGAGCTCGTCGGGCCGGCTGCTCGGGACCGGCCCGGCCGCGAGCGGTTGCGCAGTACGGGATCTGGCGGCGCGGCCCTTGGGGCTGGTGGCGATGGGCGTTTCGGTCAGGGTGGCCGGCGCGAACAGCCGGCGTTTCATCCGCCGGGTCAGTTCGGTGCGAAGATCCATGCCGACCAGGTGATTCGCCGCGGTCGCGACGCCGGTCGGCAGTGACGGCAGGCTTCCAGGGGTGGTCACCTCGCCGGCGGACTCGAAGACCCGCCACGGCGTCCGGGTCTCGTGGGTGGTTCCGTCGACCTTGTAGGTGACGTCGACCCAGTCCTCGTCGGGAGGCAGCGACATGTTGATCGAGCGCAACGTCATGTTCTGCAGGCCTTGCGCGAGCTGGGCCGCCTTGTTGCTGCCGGCCTCACGGGCGGCGTTCGCCTCGACGGCAAGGTGGATCGGCGTACCGTTCCAGTGGGTGACTTCGACTCCTGGCTTGAGCTGTGGGTCACCGGTGATGTGGTCGAAGGTCTTGGTCACCAGGTAGGCCGTGCGGCCGTTGTCGACACAGCGCTCGAGGAAGATGCCGAGGAACGCGAATCCGGCGTACCGCGAGGGCAGGATGTAGTTGGTGTGCAGGTCGTGCAGGCCGAGGAAGATCCGCTGCAACTGCCCGTGGAACTCGGTTTCGGTGAGGTCGGCGAGCCGGTGCCGCAGGAGGCGGAGCGCCTGCAGCGGGTCGATCGCGTGCATGGCGCGCTTCAGCGGCAGGTGCGCGTAGACCTCGCCGATCAGGATCTCGGCCTGGCCCAGTACGACGCGGCGCTGCGCGTCGGTGAGCGGACCCTGCGCGATGTGACGACGGAACTGCGGCATGGTGCGGACGGTGCCAAGGTCATGGTCCGCTGTCAGGACGACGGTATCGGGGTGGGACATGGGTGACCCTTTCGTGAGTGGCCCGCGGGCTCTAGGACTTGGGTGCTTGCCAGATCATCGTGTGGTCGCGGTCGGCGGGGGAGCGCTCGATGGTGTTGTTGTGCCGGGGCGTGGCAGTGCGTCCCCAGCGGTCGTCGCCGATCCAGATCGGCTGGCCGTAGGGGAGGTCGGCGTGGGGGATCCGGGCGTAGTCGCTTTCGGTAATCTTGGGGCCGTAGTTGGGACCGGTCTGGTCACCGCCTGGATCCGGGGTGACAGCGGCGCGGACGGCGGGGATCGCGGCGGCCCACCGGGCGGCGAGATCAGCGGCGTCATGGGCGGACGGGTGAGGAATCCTGAAGGTCGGAACGTCGGGTGCGGTGTCCCACAGCTTGAGAGCGGCCTGGGCGTTGACGCCGAAGGCAACGATCGCTTCCAGCCTCGAGTCGGTGACGAGGTCGTAGAAGCGGTTGCGCCAGGCAAGTTGGTCCGGATCGGACAACAGCGGACGGGCTCGGCCGCCCTTACTGGGATGGACGGCGAAGGGGAACGCGTTGACCAGCGCGTAGCTGGTGGTCAATCCCAGCTTGGCCAGGAATCCCTGCACCCGCTGGCCGGCGTCGCCGACCAGGGTGCGGCCGACGAGACGCTCGGTGGGTCCTGGGTCGGAGGCGATCCCGAGCACCTTGGCGGCGCCGTTGAGGCGGCCGCGGTAGAAGACCGGACCCCAGTCGTACCAGAAGATGTCCCGGTCCTCGGGGGCGATCGGTGGCAGCGCGGCGAAGTGCCGGGCGATCGCGGTGGGCGGACCTTTGTCGAACTCGGTACTCGGTGGAGCGCCTGGGTCGAAGTCGAGCATCGTGGCCCCCTCGGTCACTGCGGTGGATGTCGAGCTGGGTGACCCACCAAGGGGGGCGGTCGAGCAGGTGGGTGGTTCGGGTGGTCAGGCGAAGATCGGGCCGACGGCGGGGTAGCGCGCGATCAGCTTGGCGCGCATCTCCTTGAGCCGGCGTGGCGGTCCGTCGGTACCGGCGTCCTCCGGGGAGCCGAAGCGGGTGTCGAGCAGCATCGGGCGTCCCCAGGCGGTGACCGGCTCGTAGGGGACCGGGGTGGAGATCTCGGCGATCCAGTCCGGCCGCCCGTAGATGATGTCCCCGCCGATCATCACCAGGTCCACCCAGGACGGGTACGCCGCGACCACGCTGTCGTACGGGTCGTCGAGGCGCTTCTGAATGATCGTCAGGTCGGCCGAGCGTCCTGCCTCGAGGGTTCCGAGTTTGTCCGCGAGCCCGGCGATCCTGGCGGCGTCGCTGGTGACCATCCGCACCAGGTCGTCAGGTTTCACCGTGACCCCGGGGGACTGCTGGAGGACCTGCCAGGCCACCTTCATCTCGTGCAGCAGACTCGGGCTGCCGGAGGGCATCCAGTCCGCGCCCAACGCGACCGGTACGCCGGCCGCCAGTACCGCGCCGAGGTCGGTCGTCTCGTTGTACAGGCGCAGATTGGACTGCGGCGACCACACCAGCTTCCCACCAGCGGCGGCGAGCTGCTCGAAATGCACCCGGGTCAGGGCGGTCCCGTGAATGACCACCGTCGCGGGCCCGAACAACGGGGCGGCGGTGAACTTGAGGAACTCGTTCACCGAGGTCTGGTTGGTCTTCTGCCCTTCGGCAAGGTGGACGTAGTGCGCCTTGACCGTGCCGGTGTCGAAGATGCCCTTGCGGATGCTTTCGATGTCAGCCTCGTCGAGACGGTCGAAATCCACCGTACTGCGAGCGATCTGGGTGCCGAAGACCCGCAGGTCGACGTTGCGCACCAGCGCCTCGGCCTTGTTCGGGTAGTCCTGCGAAGCACCCTGGATGGCGGTCACCCCACCGACCACCGCCCGGACCTCCGCATAGCGGGTCATCGCGGTCTTGACCGACATCGACTTCCCGCCGGCGGTCAGCGCGGCCCAGGGCTTCTTGATGAGCTGGTCGTACTCGTCGCTGTCCCGCCAGCTGCCGCGGTTGATGTAGACGTTCGGTGGCTCCCAGGCCGCGAACACGTTGTACTCCGGGTGTCCGTGCAGATCGATCAGCCCCGGCAGGATCACGCCGCCGGTGTTGATCGCGTGCTGGACGTCGCGCGGTTTGGTCGAGCGAACGGAAACGATCTTCCCGTTCTCCACCACCACCCAGCCACGGGCCAGCGATCCGTCGCTCTTCAGGACCGAACCGCCGAGAGCCGTTTGTTCGTTCGGTCTGAGTTCGGCCCCCTCGATGGCGCCGGGCAGCGCGGCATCCAAGGGATCCCGGATCCGCTGCCGGGTCGTTGGCCGGACAGGTCCTCGCACGGCGCGTGGCACCCCACGCCCGTACGCCTCGTCGAATGCGTCTCGCCCCGCCACAGCGTCCACCCCCCGGAAGATTCCCTTCAGCATGCTCCCGTGCCGGGCGGGGGGCAACCACCAAGCCTCGACCAGGTGGCTTGCGATCTGCACAGAACCTTCGCAAATCGTCCGCACAATCTGACCAGCCGGGCTCTTAGGGTCGCCGCATGATCCAGGTACGCGGGCTGACCAAGCGGTACGGCGAAGTACTGGCCGTCGACGAGTTGAGCTTCGAGGTGGAGCCGGGCAAGGTGACCGGGTTCCTCGGACCGAACGGGGCCGGGAAGTCGACGACGATGCGGATGATGCTCGGACTCGACCGGCCGACCGCGGGGGAGGTGCTGGTCAACGGGCGGCCGTTCTCGGCGTACGCCGAACCGCTCCGTGAGGTGGGGGCGCTCCTCGACCCGGGCTCGGTCCATCCCGGCCGTACCGGGCGCAGTCATCTCCGGGTCGCGGCGCAGACGATCGGTCTGCCGATGAGCCGGGTCGAGGAGGTGATCGAGCAGGTCGGTATCGAAGGGGCGGCGCGCCGGCGGATCAAGGGGTACTCGCTGGGCATGCGGCAGCGTCTCGGCATCGCGGCGGCGCTGCTGGGTGATCCCCGGGTGCTGCTCTTCGACGAACCGATCAACGGGCTGGATCTCGACGGTGTCCGCTGGATCCGCGAACTGCTCCGCCGCCTCGCCGACGAGGGCCGCACGGTGCTGGTGTCGAGCCACCTGATGAGCGAGATGCAGCAGACGGCGGACCGGCTGGTCGTCATCGGACGCGGTCGGTTGATCGCCGACGCGACCACTGAGGAGATCCTGCGCGGACTGGGACGGCGGCTGGTACGGGTACGCAGCCCGCAGTCCGGCAAGTTGCTCGAACGACTGCAGGAGCGCGGTGTCCAGGTTGAGCGTCGCGGTGACCAGGAGTTGGAGGTCGAAAATCTGGCCGCCGAAGAACTGGGCGAATTCGCTTGTCTGGAAGGCATTCCGCTCCACCACCTGTCCGATGCCGAGCAGTCGCTCGAGCAGGCATTCCTCGAACTCACGGACGACAGCGTGGAGTACCACGGTCGCCACGCCGAGGCCACGGAGGTAGCGTCATGACAACCTTGGAAGCTTCGACCAACCGCGTGTCGGCCGGGCAGATCTTTCTCCGCACCTGCAGAGCCGAGTGGACCCGCCTGTGGACGGTGAAGGCCACCTGGTGGTTCCTGGCCGCGGCGGCCGCGATCATGATCGGCTTCGGGGCCATCGCCGGTTTCGAAGCGGGCGGCGATCCCACCCCCACCCCGGATGCGTCAGCCTGGCAAGCCGCGCACTTCACCGGCTTCCCAGCCCAATTCGCGTTCCTCGCCCTGGTCCTCATCGCGGTGACCGCGGACTACGCGACCGGTGGAATCATCCCCACGCTGCAGTGGACGCCACGCCGTACGGTCCTCTTCTTCGCTCGCACCGTCGTCACAGTAGGAACCGTCACGCTGGCCGGCGTGCTGCTGGCGGTGGCGTCCGCTCTGGCGGCTTTCATCGCCGCAGGCCACGTGCTCACTCTGCCAGTGGACGACGGCGTCGACACCCTCGCAACCGTGGCCTTCGTCTTCGCAGCCGGAACGGGTCTGGCAGCAGGCCTGGGCTTCGTACTGCGCAACACGGCCGGCGGCCTGGTGGCGGTCTTCCTGCTGATCCTGTTGCTCCCGCTGATCCTGCCCCAGTTCGGCTACGACTGGTTGACGACCGTCGCCGACCTCCTCCCAGGCTCTCGCTCCATCTTCCTTCTGACCGGCGAACCCAACGACCGAGGATTCACCACCACGTCCTCCGTCATCACCATGCTGACCTGGGCGACTACTCTCCTCCTCGTCGGCTTCCTACGCCTCCACCGCACCGACGCCAACCGCTAGCCCTGCAGTTGTTGGTTCCAGGTGGCGAGTTTGGCTGGGTTGAGGATCAGCCAGAGATGGGTGACTCGGAGGTCGGTGCCGTCGGCGCAGAGCACGGCCTGGGTCAGGCCGGCACGGCGTACGACGATCGCTTGGTTGCTGTTGGCATCTTCCACGGACAGGTCGGCCCAGGGGGCGGTGCAATGCAGGGTCAGCAGCCGGGCGATCTCCGCGGCGTCGCGGACCGGATGGAGGGGAGCGGCTACGTGCCCACCGCCGTCGCAGACCAGTACTGCGTCCGGAGCGAGCAGAGGTTCCACCTGTCCGGACCGCAGGGCGGTGAGGAGCTGGTCGATCATCAGCTCACACCGGCGAGCTTGGTCGGGTTCATCTGCCAGTAGATCCGGTTGATGCCCTCGGGTGATCCGACCACGGTGACCGCGGCGAAGACCGCTCCGTCCATGCTGAGCAGGCCCATCGCCTCACCGTTGACGGTGGTGATCTCCACCTCGACACCAGCCCAGAAGCGGCTGGCGAAGGCCCGGTAGTACTTCGCGACCCGCTCCACACCATGCACGGGAATCCTGGATGCCCGGACGATCCCGCCGCCGTCGGAGTAGCTCGACACGTCCGCCGCGAACAGGTTCTCCAGTGCGGTCAGATCGCCAGACCGGGCCGCGCTGATGAAGGCGGTGAGCAGCTCGCGTTGCTCGGCCCCGCTGACCGGCGTACGACGATCGCCGGTGACCCGTTTGCGGGCGCGGCTGACGAGTTGCCGGACAGCGGGTTCGTTGAGTTGGAGGATCTCGGCGATCTGCGGGTACGGGTAGTCGAAGGCCTCTCGCAGTACGTACGCCGCCCGCTCGTTCGGCTTCAGCCGTTCCAGCAGGATCAGTACTGCGAACTCCAGCGCCTCGCCGCGTTCCGCTCCGAGGTACGGGTCGGCGCTGGTGTCGACCGGCTCGGGCAACCAGGGCCCGACGTACGTCTCCCGCCGGACCCGTGCCGACTGGACCGCGTTGATGGCCAGCCGGGTCGTGGTGGTCGCCAGGTACGCCGCTGGGTTCGTCACGGCACTCCGGTCGCAAGCCTGCCAGCGCAGCCACACCTCCTGCACCAGATCCTCGGCCTCGGTGGCACTGGACAGCATCCGATAGGCAATCCCGAACAAGCGCGGCCGCACCTCACCAAAGACCCGCGCAGCCTCATCGAGATCCGGGGTGGCCCCTGACTGGTCCACCTCGGCGCCGTCCGCCTGTTCGGGCATCGCCGTCTCCATCCCTTAGAAATCCTCCGAGTGAGGCGTTTCGCCTTCCAACGCCTCGACGGCGCCGAGCAGGCTTCGCAGTGCCACCTGGTCGCGCTCCACCTCGGCCGGGTCGACCAGCCACTCGCTGACCGGCAAGACGTGGTCCGGCTCGCTCGCAGCAATCATCGCCAGGTCGACCTCGACCTCGTGGTGCAACTCGTGCAGCATCTCCGGCCCGTGCATGCTCCCAGGGTGGGGCACGTCGCCCGGTGTACTCATCGGCGTTCGTCTCCCTTGGCCCAATCGGCGTACCGGATGTGCCCGAGCTGGGCCTCGCCCTCGGGGACCAAACTACCGTCGAGCAACTCCGAGCCGAAGTACGTGGCGTGCGGGTCGGCAACCACCTCGCGGGGGTCGCCGTGCAGCGCGAGCGCCTCGCGGATGAACTCGTCCATCTGGTACTGCTCCGGCCCGGCGATCTCGAGCCGGCCGTTCAGCGGCGTACCGACCGCCACCTTGGCCACCGCGTCGGCCACGTCGTCGCCGGCCATCGGCTGGAACCTGACCGGCGCGATCCGGACCTCGGAGCCGGTGGTCGCCGCGTCCGCGATCCCGATCGCGAACTCGAAGAACTGAGTCGCGTGCACCAGCGAGTACGGCACTCCCGACTTCTCGATCAGCTGCTCCTGGGCGATCTTGGCCGCGAAGTACCCGTTGTCGGGCAGCCGCTCGGTACCGACGATCGGGCGAGCACGTTCCCGGTCGAGGTGGTGAAGAACTCCATCACCGCCGCGGGCTCGAACGACGGCGAGTTCGACACGTCAACCACCACCTCAGCCCCGACCAGCACCTCAGCCAGCCCTTCGCCGGTCAACGTGTTCACCCCGGTATTCGGAGCCGCCGCAACCGCCTCATGCCCGTGCGCCGTGAACCGCCGAATCAACTTGGACCCGATCAGCCCGGTCCCACCAACAACCACGATCTTCATCCCAGCCTCCAATCCCACCCAGCGGCCCACCGCCACCCGGTCACCAGCAAAGACAGGACAGCCGCGCCCCCTGTGACAGTTTTCGGAAGTCTTTTCACTCCAGTCCTGTTACCCGACCCCTCGGGCGGGCGAATTCGACGAGGACGATGAGGCCTCCGTCGGGGTTGGGGGTGGTGGTGAGGGTTGCGTCGTGGGCGGTGGTGATCGCGGCAACGATGGCCAGGCCGAGGCCCAGGCCGTGCTGGTTCTGCATCCGGGTGGTGTCGAGGCGGCGGAAGGGTTGGAGGAGGCAGCAGCACGCAAGTGCACGTCAAACCTTCCAACCGGTACTACGCTGCCGGCCGAACCGTCGGCGCCGACAGCCCCGGCACCGCTGAACCTCAACTGCACCGGAACAGCCTGCCCAGCACCCCCACCCGCCCCCAAGCCCCCAACCCTCCCGAGCTAACCCCGCAACTCTGCCGAGTTAGCCCTCTCGACCGGCCGGGTGCGCCAACCTGGTGCACCCGGCCGCCGCCCTGACCGAGCTGCTCACTCGCGGTGGATCTGGAACGGCGCGAAGCTCTGCGCGACCGGCATCAGTTCGATGGCGTTCACGTTGACGTGCCGGGGCTGCGAGGTGGCCCAGTGAACGGTTTCGGCGATGTCTTCGGGAGTGAGTGGCTGCACGCCGTCGTAGACGTTCGCGGCCTTCTCCTGGTCACCTCCGAAGCGAACCACCGAGAACTCGGTGCCACCACACAGACCAGGCTCGACCGAGGTCACCCGGACGCCGGTGCCGTGCAGATCGCTGCGCAGGTTGAGGCTGAACTGGTGCACGAATGCCTTCGTCGCGCCGTACACGTTGCCGCCCGGGTACGGGTAGGTGCCGGCGACGGAGCCGAGGTTCACCACATGTCCGGTTCCTCGCTCCACCATCCCGGGCAGCAGGGCGCGCGTGCAGCGTACGAGTCCGGTGCAGTTGGTCGCGATCATCTGCTCCCACTGGTCGAGGTCGGCTTCCTGGGCCGGTCCCAGTCCGAGAGCAAGGCCGGCGTTGTTCACCAGTACGTCGACGGCGGCGAAGTCGGACGGCAGATTCGCCATGGTTTCCACCACGGCCGCGTCGTCGCGCACGTCGAGGGCGACCGGTAGTACGGCCGGTCCGAGCTGGGCGGCGAGGTCGTCCAGCTTCTCGATCCGGCGCGCGGCGGCGATGACGCGGTGCCCATCGGCGGCGAACCGGCGAGCGATGGCGGCTCCGAATCCGCTGCTGGCACCGGTGACGAAGACGGTCTTGCGCGGATCCGTGCTGCTCATCGCTGCTCCAGAGAAATCAGAAAGGCGTCCAGCGCCTCGTTGAACTCGTCTTCGCGCTCGAGGTTCGGCATGTGCGCAGCATCCTTGATGATGGCCAGCGTCGAGTCCGGGAGCGTTCTGTGCATCAGCTCGGCGTCCGCGATCGGGGTGAAGGCGTCGTCGCTGCCGACGACGACCAGCGCGGGAACGGTGCAGCGTTTCAGCGTCTCGAGGTAGTCCGGCCGATCGGCCCGACCGCGCATCGCGGCGGCCGCTCCGGCGGGCGACGTCTGCTGCATCATCAGCATGACCTTCTGAGCCACCTCGGGCAACCGCGCAATGTTGCTAGGCGCAACCATTTTGGTCAGCACCTCCTCGGCGTACGGGCCCATGCCCTCGGCCAGCAGCCGGTCGGCCAGCTGGCGCCGGATCGTGCGGCCGGCCGGCGTCTCGGCCTGCGCTGAGGTGTCGGCCAGGATCAGGCCGGTGATGCGCTCGGGAAAGAGCCGGTACGTCTCCATCACGATCTGGCCGCCCATCGACAGGCCGCCGAGCGCGAAGGTACCGAGGTTCAGGTGATCGGCGAGGCCGATCACGTCGCGGGCGAACGTCTCGAATGTCGTCGTCCCCGGAACCACCGAGCTGGCCCCGTAGCCGCGGAGGTCGGCGGCGACCACGCGACGGCCCGGCCGGCCGAATCGCTCGAGCTGGGGCTGCCACATGCTCCGGTCGAAGGGGTGTCCGTGCACCAGGACAAGCGCCTGGTCGCCATCACCCGCGTCCTCGTAGGCCACGGTGATGTCGCCGATCGATGCTGTCGGCATCGTTTGCTCCTTGCTTCTGAGGGGACCGGCCACCCACAATATGCACCGAGAAGCGTCGGATCAATGATAACTTTGACCTCGGTACAATCTGGTGCAAGGAGCTGGCATGACACAGGCGTATGGGGACATCGCGGACTCGGTCGCCGCGGACATCACCGCCGGGCGGCTGCGGCCGGGGCAACAGCTGCCGACCCAGCGCCGCTTCGCACGGGACCACGGGATCGCGGTCTCCACGGCCAGCCGGGTGTACAGCGAGCTCGTACGCCGAGGCCTGGTGGTCGGCGAGGTCGGCCGAGGGACCTTCGTGCGCACCGCCGAACCGGCGACCGATGCGCTTGCGGAGCCGGCGCGAGCCAACGTCGACCTGGAGCTCAACTTCCCGACCCTGCCCGGCCAGGCGGAGCTGCTGGCGCCAGGAATCGAAGCACTGCTCCGGCCGGACGCCCTCGCAACCTCGTTGCGTCCGGCAACAGTGAGGGGAACGAGTGAAGCGCGAGAGGCGACAGCGGCGCTGCTGGCCCGGCCGCACTGGGTGCCGGCCTCAGAGGACATCCTCTTCGCGGGGAATGGGCGCCAAGCGCTCGCAGCGGCCATCGCGGCGCTGGCAGGGCCGGGGGAGCGGCTCGGCGTCGAGGCCCTGACCTACCCGGTCATGAAGGGCATCGCCGGCCGGCTTGGCGTCACGCTGGTGCCGCTGGCGATGGATGCCCACGGGGTCGAGCCCGCCGCCGTACGGTCCGCGGGTGTTCGCGCCGTCTACCTGCAGCCCACCCTGCACAATCCACTGGGCATCACCATGCCCCAAGGCCGTCGCGCCGAGCTGGCCGCCCTACTCACTGAGCTGGACATCGTGGCGATCGAGGACATGGTCAACGGATTCCTCGATCCCACCGTGACTCCGATCGCCGCCATGGCGCCGGACCACACGGTCCTGATGGACAGCTTGACCAAACGACTGGCCCCCGGCCTGACCGCCGGCTTCCTGGTGGCGCCCCGTCGGCTCGCGAGTGGCTTGTCGTCAGCGTTGCGCTCCGGCGGCTGGACAGCTCCCGCCTTCGCGCTGGCGGCCGCCACGCGGTGGATCAACGGCGGCGCAGTGGCAACCATCGTGCAGGCGAAGGTGAACGACGCGCAGGTGCGACAGCGGCTCGCCGCCGACCGGCTTGCCGGCCTGACTGTGACGGCCAACCCGCGCGCCTACCATCTGTGGTGGTCGCTTCCGGCACCGTGGCGCGCCGAGACCTTCGTCAGCGCCGCCGCGAGGCGCGGCATCGCCGTCACACCGGCGGCAGCCTTCACCGTAGGCCCGGGCCAAGCGCCGAACGCGATCCGGCTGGCGCTCGCCTCGCCCCCGATCGAGATTCTCGATCAGGCCCTGCAAGCCCTGGTAGAGCTGGCCAAATCCAATCCGGACGAAACCGACCACGAGTAGCCCAGGATCGGTACGGCGTACTGACCGCGGGCGGTGTGCAGGTGGGGGCTCCGTGGCCCCCCGAACCGACCCGTGCCCCCACCACCGGTGAAGTGCGCCGGTGGTGGGGTGGGTGCCTACTCCCCGACGTGGGGGTCGTTGAGTGGGGCGAAGCGGAAGTAGGTGGGGTCGTTGAAGATGCCGGGGACCTTGCCGAGGCCTTGGATGACGGTGGCGGTGCCGTTGGCGTGGCCGACGGCGTACAGGTGGGCCGTCTGGGTGTCTTTGTCGATGCCGAGGAGCAGCGTGCCGTGGTTGCCGCACTTGCTGGCCTTCAGGAACTCGAAGTTCTGCCAGGTGCGGTCACGGACGCGCTTGACCACCGGATTCATCGGTGACGTCCTCGGGATGTGAATGGTGTAGAGCGCGCCGCGCTGGGTGTTCGCGAGGAACGTGTCGTAGAACGGGGCCTTGCTGATCAACGTCATCGCCTTCACCGGCGCGAAGCCCGGGGAAGCGCCGGTGACCTGCCAGGTCTCGGGGACGGACATCCATCTGAGCAGCACGCCGTCGCTGCGCAGCCCGTAGAGCGATCCGACCGGGGCGGAGAGTCCCTCTCGGTAGTAGGACCTGTCGAACGCGACGATGTCGCTGTAGTCGCCGGTGTAGGTCTCCCGGCGGATCGAGCCCGGGTCGAATTTGTTGCCCCCGACAAGCGTGTAGCCGGTGTAGCCCATGGTGGCGCCACTGATCGCAATGCCGGCAACGTAAACCCCTCTCGGATCCGGGGAGCTGAAAGTCGAAGTGCTGAGTCGTACCGGATCGGGGTACAGGCCGGGCGCCACCACATGGTCGTTCGTTCTCGTCGGTGGCGCGCCGGCGGTGATGCGTTGCGACCGGTGAGCACCTCCAGCCGTGACGGATCCCAGCTCCATCGTGCACCAGCCGGCGCTTGCGTCGCCGGTGGTTGTCGTTACCGCGTCCGCGGCGCCGGGAACCAAGCCGACGGCCAGCAGTGCGGCCGCGCTCAGTGCTACCGAGCCTCTCCGGACGTGCTTTTGCTTACCGCGCATGTCGCAACCTCTCGTGACCTTCCCCCCAGGTTGCGGGCACCATGCCAGCAGCAGATCGTCATCCAGCTTGATGCGCCTGACTCGACGAATGTTGCGCAGCGTTGGCCAGAGATGACAGGTCGAGAGCGGACTCGGTCAGTCGGCGTCCTTCGATCGGGCGTAGTGGCGCGCGGCCTTGGCGCGGTTGCCGCAGCCGGCCATCGAGCACCACCGTCGATTGGCCTTGCGGCTCGAGTCGTAGAAGTGCAGGACGCAGTCCGGATGCGCACAGGCGCGAATGCGGGTCGGGTCCTGCTCGAGGAGACTCAGGTAGTTGTCGGCGGCGATCCAGGCGAGTAGATCCGCCGGGTCGTCGACCTCGGGTCTGACTTCAGGACCGCTCGGGCCGAGTCGCCGTACGAGACGTCCTCGGTCGAGCAGCAGGTTCAGCTGTGCTTCGGCCGCAGCATCCGGTTGCCCAGCGACGTGAGCTTCGACGACGGCTCGCAAGGCCTCCCGTGCTTCAACGAGCCGGCGGCGCGCGGCCTCCGTCGTCGGGTAGTGCTGACCGTCGCCGAGGGCAGGGCTCGTCAGCCAGGTCTTGAAGCCGTCGATGGTCCCCAGTAGGTCGTGGCGCTCCCCGCCTTCCACCCAGACGGTGTTGAGCAGATCCATGCTCACCGGTTCACCGGTCAGGGGGCGCGGGTCCATGGCCCAGATTCTAACCCATGGACTGGGGTTGACAAGTTAGAGATGTTCTATCCAGTATTGAGCTCAATATCGGTTAGAACTTGGAGGAACTTCGCATGACTACGACCACCGCCGTACCGACCGCCGTACCGACCGCGCTGAAGACCGGGCACATCGGTCTGAACGTGACAGATCTGGACCGGTCGCTCGCGTTCTACCAGCGGGTGCTGGGCTTCGATGTTCAGGCTCAGGGGACCGAGGCGGACCGCCGTTGGGCGTTTCTGGGCCGGGACGGCAAGTTGCTGGTGACCTTGTGGCAGCAGGCCGACGGCGAGTTCGCCACTGGGCAAGCCGGCCTGCATCACCTGTCGTTCCAGGTGGAGACGATCGAGGAGGTGCAGGGCGTGCAGGCCGTTCTCGAAGAGCTCGGGGCCGGTTTCCTGTACGACGGTGTGGTGCCGCACGGTGAAGGAGTGTCCTCGGGCGGCATCTTCTTCACCGATCCCGATGGGATTCGGCTCGAGGTGTACGCGCCGAGCGGTGCGGACTCCGCCCCGGCGCCCTCCGGTGCGGCACCGACCTGCGGCTTCTTCTGAGCCGGACGACGAAATGACCATTCAGTACCACGCAGGGGAGCGGCGGGCGCAGGAGCTCGCCGGTCTCCGCGACCGGGCCGAGCACGCACGTCCCGCGATCGGCACGAGCATCCCGGCCGTCGCTGCACGATTCGTTGCCGAACAGCCGTTCCTCGTCCTCGGAGCGGCCGACGCCGAGGGGCTTATGTGGGCCTCACTGCTGGTCGGCGAGCCTGGTTTCGCGGTGGCTCCCGATGAGTACACGCTGGCGATCGCGGCTGTCCCGGCCGCGGGGGATCCGCTCCGATCGGTGCTGGCGCAATCCGCTTCCGTGGGGATGATCCTGATCGACCCCGCGACTCGCCGTCGGATGCGGGTCAATGGGGACGCCGAGCCGACCTCGACCGGCCAGCGCGTCGCAGTACGGCAGGTTTATGCCAATTGCCCGAAGTACATTCAGCAACGCCGAATCGAACGCACCGAGCCGGTTGGATCCGGATCGGTGCGGGTCTCGGAAGCGTTGGACGGCGCGCAGCAACGGTTGATCACGTCGGCGGACACGTTCTTCGTCGCGACCAGATCAGCGAGCGGCGAGGCGGACGCGTCGCATCGCGGTGGGAACAGCGGTTTCGTCGAGGTGCTGGATGACCGTTTGTTGCGCTGGCCGGACTATCTCGGCAACGCGATGATGATGACGCTCGGCAATCTGCAGGAGGACCCGTCGGCCGGTCTGCTGTTCATCGACTGGCAGAACGGTACGACGCTCCAGGTGTCCGGCCGGGCGAAGGTCGAGTGGCACGCCGACCCGGCGATGCCTGGAGCGCAACGTCAGGTGACCTTCGCCATCGACCGAGTGGTCCAGCTCGATCGTGGAAGTCCGCTGGCCTGGTCCGAGCCCGTGCTGTCCCGCTTCAATCCACCGCTGGTCGAAGGAACTCAGAACTGATGCGCATCGAGGTCGACCTGGTTACCTGTGAAAACCATGGTCAGTGTGTGTTCGCGGCGCCAGAAGTCTTCGCCTTCGACGACGACGAACAGCTGATGTACGAAACCCATCCCGCGACCGGGCTTGCCGAAGCGGTGCGCGCCGCCGCCGCGGCCTGCCCGGTTCGTGCCATCGCCCTTGTCGAGCACTGATGCGTCATGTTGTCGTCGTCGGTGCTTCTCTGGCGGGTCTTCGAACCTCCGAGGCGCTCCGCCGGCACGGGCATCGGGGCCGGATCACCATCGTCGGCGCCGAACCGCAACTGCCGTACGATCGTCCGCCGCTGTCCAAGGCCCTGCTCACCGGCCGAACCACCGCCGATCGCCTCCAGTTGCCACGAGCAACGGAACTGGAAGCTGACTTCGTCCTGGGTGTCCGGGCTGTGAGCCTTGACCGCGACGGGCGCGAGATCGGACTCGCGAACGGACGGAAGATCCCGTACGACGGTCTCGTGATCGCCACCGGTGCACGGGCCGCCGTCAATGGCGCCCGGGCGGGAACCGAGCCGCGGCCGTGGACCCTCCGCTCGCTCGCTGATGCGGTGGCTCTGCGGGACCGCCTCGTGCCGCGGCAGCGGATCAGAGTTGTCGGCGGCGGCTTTCTAGGCAACGAGATCGCGGCCGCCGCCCGCCAGCGCGGTTGCGAAGTCGAACTGGTGACGCGAGGAAAGCTGCCCCTGCTCGCAGCAGCCGGTGAGCCGGTCGCGACCTTGGTCGCCGAGCTACACCGCCGCGCCGGCGTCACCCTGCACATGAAGAATCCGCAAAGCCCCGCGGATGTCACCATCGCGGCCATCGGCGCAAAGCCGAACGTCGAATGGCTGTCCGGCGCGGGACTCCAACTGGACAACGGCCTGCTGTGCGATCGGTGCTTGCGCCCTATCACCCAGGACGGGGAGCCGGTCTCGAACATCGTTGCCGCAGGCGACGTAGTCCGCTGGCCCCACAGTCTGGCTGGAGGCAGCCCCATCACCGTAGGCCACTGGAGCAACGCAGTGGACCAAGCAGAAATCGCCGCCCGAAACCTGTTGTTCCCGGACCGGCCGCTCCCGTTCACCGCAGTACCGTCGTACTGGTCCGACCTGTACGACGCCCGCCTGCGAGCCATCGGGTTACCCCACCTCGGCTCACCCGTCGTTGAGGAACACGACCCCACCGCAATGCGCCTCGTCGTCACCTACTGGCAAGACTCCGAATTGGTCGGAGCAATCACTATCAATCGAACCAGTCGCCTCGCTCCCTACCGCACGGCACTCGCAAAGCACCACCAGGTTGGAGGGTCCGAGACAGATCTGTCTTGTGGGGGGACAGGTCTGTCTGTAAGGTGATGGGTGTGAGCGAGCTTGTGGGAGTGCCTGGGGATCAGTTGTCGCCGCGGCAGCGGTTGGTGGAGACGGCTTTTCGGTTGTTTTATGAGCACGGGATCAATGCGGTGGGCATTGACCGGGTGCTGGCCGAGGCCGGGGTGTCGAAGGCGACGCTGTATCGGCACTTCGCGACCAAGGATGGTCTGATCGTCGAGTTCGTGCGACTGCGGGACGCGCGGTACCGCGTCTGGTTGAGGGAGCGCGTCGACGCATTGGGGAGTGATCCTGAGAGTCGTATCCTGGCTGTCTTCGGGGCTATCAAGGAGCGCTGCCAAGCTGGTGACTTTCGCGGTTGCGCGTTCGGCAATACCGTCGCGGAGCTGGCGGATCCCGACCATCCGGCCCATCAGGCCGCGCGTGAGCACAAAGAGGCGATCCGTGCCTATCTGGCTGAGCTGCTGACGCAGGCCGGAGTACGGGAGCCGGAGCAACTGGCCGGCCGGTTCCTGCTGCTGATCGACGGAGCCGTCACGACCGCCGTACGCGATGGTTCCGCGGATGCCGCCGACGAGGCTCGCGCGATCGCTTCCACCTTGCTGCGGGCCGGCTGAACAGCAGCCGGTTCAACCGACTACCGAAGGTTTCGAACATGCCCAGAATCACCCAGGTGACCGACGAGACCGCGACGCCCCGGGCGGCCGAGTTGCTCGCCGACACCCGCCGCCAGCTCGGCCGGACGCCGAACCTGTACCGGACCCTGGTCAACTCGCCCGCCGCCTTGCGCGGCTACCTCGACTTCCGCGAGGCACTGACTGCGGGTGTTCTTCAGCCCGCCACCCGCGAGAAGCTCGCCCTGCTGGTTGCCCAACGCAACAACTGCGACTATTGCATCGCGGCTCACAACGCTCGCGGGAAGGCGCTCGGCCTGACTGCCGAGGAGCTACAGCGAGTACGGCGTGCCGACGATGCCGACCCTCACACGGCGGCGCTGCTGACCCTTGCCGCGCACCTCGTCGACCGGCGCGGCGCAGTCGATGACGCGGACCTGCAGGCGGCCCGCGCGGCCGGCGTCACCGATGAACAGATCGCCGAGACCGTCGCCCATGTAGCCCTGAACACGTACTCGAACATGGTCAACCACCTGGCCGAGCCCGACCTGGACTTCCCAGCGGCCGAGCCTTTGACCCGGGAATGAGTGACCCCGGTACTGCGCAGGACGCCCGAGGTGGATGGCGGCAGGACCTGGCCACTGCCGCCATCCTGCTGGCGCTGGCCGCGATCGGCCTGGCGACGAATCAACCAGTCCTGCTGGCTCCTTTTGCCGCGAGTGCCGTATCGATAGCCATGACGCCGCTGGCGGCGGGCGCAGCGCCGCGGACCGTGTTGCTGGCGTACCTGATTGCCGCGGCGTCCGGCGTAGTCGTCCTGGTGCCGAAATGGGACGCGGTCGAAGGGCATTGGCTGGCCGCGACTGCGGCAACTGTGCTGGCTCTGCGAGTGATGCGTTTGTCCAAGGCCGTTCATCTGCCCGCGACCGCGATGCCAGTGCTGATCGGTGCAAGCAGTGCGCCCGCCCTCACCATGATGCTGCCCGTTGCCTTAGGCACCGTTGTGCTCGTAGCCCTCTCCGGAGTTGCCAGAAGGCTCGCAGCCTCCAGTTGATATGAGCCGGCCCCGCCGCTCACTCGATGCTGGGGAGGAACGGCGGGTTAACGCCGTCGCTGGTTCAGGGTGCGCTCGGCGAGCACGACGGGGATGGTCAGTGCGGCCAACCCAGCGCCGATCCAGGACACGGCGGTGAGTGGTGTACCGGAGTTGAGAGCGACGCCGGCCAGAACCGGTACAAGACTGATGCCCAGTTGGAAAGCCGAGACGGTCGTGGCTCCCGCCAGCGTGGGTGCGTCGGAGGCGATAGTGAACACGCGACCGTAGATTGCTGGGTTCAGAACAAACCCTGCCACCCCCAGGAGCAGCACGAGCGGAACAACGGCCAGTGCGTGCTCGGCCGCGGTGGCGATCAGGACGGAGCAGATGACGATTCCCACCGCGCCGACCACGAGTGCGTAGTACGGGCGTTGGTCAGAGATGCGCCCACCCATCGCCAGGCCGGCGAAGGCGCCGACACCGAAGAGGACCAGGATCGGGCCGACCCAAACGTCTGCGATCCCAGTGACGCCGGTCAGCAATGCGGCGAGGTAATTGAAGGTGATCATGTACGCCGCTGTGCTGAGCAACGTCGCCGCGTAGACCAGCCATAGTTGCGGCCGCCGCATCGCGCCGAGCTCACGCCTGACGCTGGGGTCTTCCGTCGTTGCCGTCTTGGGCATCGCGACGACCACGGCGGCGGCCCCGGCGAGGGTGAGAGCGACGACCAGCCAGAATCCGCCTTCCCAGGCGGTGAGGTAGCCGATCAGCGTTCCGGCGGGTCCGCCGAAGATCATGGCCAGGCTGAGTCCGCTGACCACGACGCCCGAGGCGCGCGCCTTCCGGTCGGGCGTGACCAGGCTGACCGCGGTGACGGCCGCGACTGCCCAGAATCCGGCGTACGCGACACCTGCGACGAATCGGGTGATGAGCAAGGGGCCGTAGCTGTCGAGGATCAGGCCGACTGCGATGGATGCGGCGAACGCGACCTGGGTCAGCGCCAACGCCGTACGGCGCGGCCAGCGCAGGCCGATGACAGCGAGGGGTGGGCCGCCGATGACGACCCCGACCGCAAACGCCGAGATGAGTCCGCCCGCCGTCGCCAGACTGACGTCGAGATCGGCGGCGACCGCGGGCAGAACCCCGGCGAGGAGGAACTCGGCGCTGCCCATCGAGAACAAGCTGAACGCCAGCAGATACACCCCGAGGGGGAGTCGGCGACTGGCGACCGGGGTCTGGGATGTGACTTGGGAGGTCATTGGGCGGCCTCCGAATCTTTGCTCTGGGCAAGTGCTGCGGTCAGGTCGTTCTCGAGCAGCCAGGCCGTGATGGCGATAGCAGGCGCAGATCCTTCGCCCGCGGCGGTGATGACCTGGGCACGCGGATTCACCACGTTGCCGGCCGCCCAGACTCCCGGTACGCCGGTCGCTCCGCTGCCCGTGGTCGACACCAATCCCGTGGTCACATCGGTCTCGCAGCCGAGGGCCCGCAGTACTGCGTCGTTCGGCGAGGGCCTTGGCGCGATGAATACAGTCTCACAGGCGATGACGTTGCCGTCGGCAAGCTCCGCGCCGGTCAGCGACCCTTTGTCGTGGACGAGGCGAGCAACGGTGCCCTCGACAACGCGGACGCCGAATGCAGTCAGCCGAGCGGCCTCGATGTCCGTGATCGGCATCCCGTTGGGGCACAGTGTCACCCGGTCGCTGTAGCGGCGCAGCAAGGCCGCATGGTGCAAGGAGACAGCGGGCATCGCCCCGCCGATCACGAGGATGTCATCGCCGCGCACCTCGTACCCATGACAGTGCGGGCAATGGTGGACCGTGATCCCCACAGCTCGCGGACACCGGGAATCTCCGGCAGTTCATCGGTCAGCCCTGTCGCGACCAACACGGCCCGAGAGCGCACCAAGTTCCCGTCGACCAGAGTGAAGGCAAAGCTGCCCTCCGGGTCTCGTGTCGCTTCGATGACGCGGGCTTGCGTGAACTCGCCTCCATAGCGGTCGACCTCCTGCCGCCCAGTTGCCAGGAGCTCCGAGGGCACGGCACCGTCGCGGGAGACGAACCCGTGCAGGTGCGCCGCGGCCGCGTTCCTCGGTTTGCCGTCGTCGATCACCAAGACGTCTGCCTGAGCTCTGGTGAGGACGATTCCCGCCGTCAGGCCGGCCGCCCCGGCGCCGATGATCACTACGTCACGATGGTCTTTCATCGATTACCACCTCCGATCCCGAAGATGGCTCGCGGCATCCAGGTCCGGCAACTTTCGTTGCCGAAACTGGAACCGTTTGGTCTGATGTTTTGCATGGAGTCATTTCCCGCGATCGCTGCCACCCTCGAGCAGATCTCACCGCGCCTGCGCCGACTCCGCGAGAAGAAGAACATCTCGCTGGCGGAGCTGAGCGCAACGACCGGTATCTCCAAGAGCACCCTGTCGCGACTCGAGTCCGGCCAACGCAAGCCGAGCCTGGAGCTGCTCCTGCCGATCGCGGCCGCACTCGCCGTACCGCTGGACGAGATCGTCGCCGCGCCCCAGATCATCGATCCCCGGATGCCGCAGGAGCCGTCGCGTTCCAACGGCCGCGTCATCGTCCCGCTCTCCCGAAGCCAGGGTGAGCCGAAGGCGTTCAAGTTGATCATCCCTGCCACCGAGACTGAACCTGTCCCACGGACCCACGCCGGGTACGAGTGGCTCTACGTCTTGAGCGGCAGCCTTCGGCTGATCCTGGGCGACTACGACGTCATTCTCGGTCCGGGCGAGGTCGCCGAATTCGATACCCAGCACTCGCATTGGTTCGGTTCCAGCGGACGTGGCCCTGTCGAGGTACTCAGCCTGTTCGGCAAGCAGGGCGAGCGAATCCACGTCCGCGCCCGATCGAAGCAGGCCGCCCTCGATCAGCACGCGAAGCGCGACACCTGAGTGGACCACCCCCGGTCGATACTGGCGGCGTGACTCGGATGAGGCGTGTCACGCAACAGGGGTTCGGCGTACTGGTCACCGCAAAATCTGCGCAGGATGAATAGAACCTCCAGCCGGCGGACTTGTTGCCCTGGGCATGGGCGGAGATCTGATGCAACCGATTCCGTCCGCCGATTGTCGTGAGGGTGACAAGACGAACTCGGAGGGCTGATGGACGACGAGCGGCTGCGGGAGCTGTACGAGGGCTGTTACGGGCGCCTGATCGGGCAGATGTTCGCCGTCTGCGGTGATCTGGCCGAGGCGGAGGACGTTGTCCAGGAGGCCTTCGTGGTGGCGCTGACGAGACGGCGGCAGCTCGGGCAGGTGGACAACCCGGAGGCTTGGTTGCGCACGATCGCGCTGAACATCGCCCGGAACAGGTTCCGCCGGTCGGTACGGTTCCGGCAGTTGCTGCGGCTGCAGCCGCAACCGGTGAGCCTGCCCGACCTGTCGCCGGACCGGATCGCGCTGGTCGACGCTCTGCGGGAGTTGCCGCTGGAGCAGCGGGAGACGATCGCGCTTCGGTACGTCGCGGACCTGTCGATCCGGGAGATCGCCGAAACCCTCGGCGTCGCGGAGGGGACCGTGAAGGCCAGGCTGAGCCGGGGCCGGCAGCGGCTGGCTCCCCTCGTCCACGAGTTCGCCGACGAGCCGCAGACGGAGGAGCACCGTGTCTGAACTGAAGGATCTCGCCTGGCAGGCCCAAAGCCAGTCGCCGGCGCCAGAACTCGAAACCCTGGTCAAGCGCAGCCGTACCCGCCTCCGGCGCCGCCGCGCCCTGGCGATCGCGGCGAGCCTGGTAGCGATCGCCGTACCGGCCGTGGTGGTGATCAATCAAGCTACCGATGCCGCCCCCGACCCTGCCGCCACGGAAGTCCGGCCGCGGACCGGGCGGGAGCTCGCGCACTCCGCGGACGCGGAGCTGACCAAGTTCTACCCGCTTCCCGGCGGGAACTGGGTGGCCAGCTGGATCCGGTGTCGGCAACCGGCGCCGGACCAGCCGACGGTTTGCTGGTCCACCCTGGCCTCGAAGTCCGCGGCAGGGATCGAGTTCACCGAGCCGGTCGACGACTACCCCTACCTGGAGCTGTACGGCGACCTGGTCTACGGCTCCCGGAATGTCCAGTATGACCCGGCGAAACCTCGCCTGACCACGATCGAGAACGGCCGGCCGGTAGAGCGTCCGCTGACCGTTTCGGGAACCACCAGCACGATCGGGAACGGTCTCCTCCTCAGAACGAGCGGACCCCTACTCGTGGTCGACCAGCGCACTGGGCAGGGCCGGGTTCTGCAGTTGCCCGCTGATCTGCGGAACCCGCACCGCTTCTTCCGGGATCAGAGCGGACGCTGGTGGTTGGCCAAGAGCGGCCTGCTGGCGTGGACTGCGGACGGTGGCCGGACCTGGACCCGCCAGCCGACGTCGGGGAAGTATGTGGAGGTCGGTATCAGCCCGGACGGCCGGACGATCATGCTTCAGGAGCAGGTGAGCGAGGCCGAAGGGCCGGGGGAGTACCTGCGGTCCCGGGACGGTGGGCGGACCTGGACAACGATCCCGGATCCTGACAAGCGGGTCCTCGGGATTGAAGCAGTGTTCGACGACGGGACCGGGCTGGTCACCGACAAGACCCTCCGAGCCACGGTGATGACCTCGCTGCTACGGATCGCCCCGGACGGAACCATCGGTACCGAACTCCAGACCCCGTACTCCCTGAGCTCGATCGAAGCCCTCGGAGACCAGGTCATCGGCTTGGTCGAAGGCCCCGCGATCACCTCACCGAGCCCGGTCCCAACCACCACCCCAACCCCCCTGCCGCCACCCAAGCAGCCGGTCCACGAAGTTGCCATCAGCAACAACCGCGGAGCCGACTGGCAGGTGTTCGACCCACGGTGATGAAGCATGCGAAGGCTCGCCCGTAGGTCAGGATCGCCGTAGTAGTGCGATTGCGCCTACTGCGGCGGCCCAGGCGCCGATCAGGGAGCTGATGGGGAACAGGGGGTCGAAGAGGTCGGTGAAGGCGATGGTTGCTGTGGCGATGGCGAAGGCGAGGCCGCCGACTAGGCCTAGGACGAGGGTGATCCGGTTGCCGAGGGTGTGGGTCAGGCCGCCGGCTACGGCGAGGGTGGCGATTGCCAGGGCCCAGAGGGGGTTCACGATTGTTTCGTTCCAGGTGTGGAAGTCGATCAGCGTGGTCGAGTGTCCGTGTTCGATCGCCTCTGCTTCGGTTGCGGCGAAGAGGTGGACCAGCATCGCCACGGTGGCGAGCACCGAGATCGCCGCCACCACGCTCATCAGCCGGGCCATCCGGCCGGGTAGGTCACCGCGTCGGCGGATCACGATCAGCCCGGCCGTGATGAGCGCGATTGCGGCCAGGGAGAACAGATGGGACGGGTACCACAGCGGATCGACGAGCATGTCGTGGAGTTGCTCGAGCTTGGTGCCGCCCGTGCTGCTGTCCTTGGGATGAAGGGCGCCGCCGGCGAAGAACGCGAGGCCGCCGAGGAGAAGGAAGACGGCCGCGGTGCGGTCGAGGCGGTGGGAGCGGTGAGGAGTACTGGCGAGCGCGGTGGTTTTGGACATCGGAAGCTCCTGGGTCGGGCCGGTTGAACATCCTCACGGTCCCGCCATCCAAGGGCTGTCCGCAGGAGTGCAGCCCCTTCGCTCATCCAAGGGTTAACCCTGGTACGCCGCCGCGGGCGATCTGCGACGATGGCTGCATGTCTGGGCTGCGCTCGGCCCGTGCTGTCGAGCAGTATGACGAGAATCCGGCCCCCGCACGTGAGGCGCTGGTAGGTCTCGTGGGGCTCGGCACGGCGCTGCTCGTCGGGTACGGCCTGACGCTGGGGTTCCATCTCGACAACCTGCACAACGGCCTCCTCGCGGCGGCGTTCACGGCCGTTGGGCTCTACGTACTGCGAGTCCGCCCGGGCCATCGCGAGGCCCGGTTGTTCGTGGCCACCGGGATCGCGTCCGCGATCATGTTCTTCGGTCGCCAGTACGGTCTCCACGATGAGCCGCTTCCCGGTGCGGCGTGGCTCGGCTGGATCGGCGTCTGGCCGCTGCCGTTGGTGATCGCGTTGACCGGCGTCACGGTGATGGCCTTTCCCGACGGCCGGTTTCTCTCCCGCCGGTGGCGCATTGCGGCGCTCGCGATGCTCGTGGTCGCAGGGGCGCTCGCCGTGCCGTCAGCCCTGTGGCCGGTGGAGTACGACCGAGTGGGCATGGTCGCGCCTCACCCTTTCGACATTCCTGGCGGGGACGTCGCCGAGAGCCTGCTGACGCCGGCCCGCTCGGTGTCCTACGCGCTGTTCCAGTTGTTGTTCACAGTCGCTGTGGTGGCCCGGATGCTGCATGCCAAGGGCGACGAGGCGCGGCAGCTGCGGTGGTTCGTGTTCGCTGTCGGATTGGATCTCCTGGTTCTACTGGGCGGCGTCCTGGTCTTCAGCTCTCCTGTCCCCGGCCTGCTCGGTACGCCGCTCGTCGCCATCGCCGCGGGGGCGGCGATCCTGAAGTACCGCCTCTACGACATCGACCCCGTCATCAACAAAACCCTCGTTGTCGGCTTGATGGCCGCAGTCATCACCGCCGGCTACCTGGTCGTTGTGGTCGGCATCGGTGCCCTCGTCCCCTTCCCGGAGGGCGTGATGACGCTGGTAGCGACCGCCCTGGTGGCATGTGTGTTCGAGCCGGCGCGGCGACGCGTCCAGCGGCTCGCGGACCAACTGGTCTACGGTCACCGGGCGACGCCGTACGAGGCCTTGTCCAGTCTCTCGGCACAGCTGCTCACTCCCCGAGGCGAGCTGCTGGACGGCCTCGCGGCGACCGTCGCGAACGCGGTCGGCGCCACCGAGGTCGTCGTGTGGGTAGGGGACGACCGGGTACTGCGCGCAGTCGCGGCCTGGCCTGATCCGTGCGATCGCCCACCGACGTCGCTGGCCCAGCTGGGTGAGGAGCGCCAGATCGTCCGCCAGGTCGTGCACGATCGGGTACTCCGGGGCGCGGTGACGGTTCGCAAGCGTGCGGGGGAGCCGTTGACCGAGTCAGAGGAGCGGCTGCTCATCGATCTGGTCGCCCAGGCCGGTCTGGTGATCGACCATCAGGCGAAGGTGCAGCAGGTCGCCGACCAGGCCGCCGAGCTGCAGGCCGCGGCACGCCGGATCGTCACCGCACAGGACGCCGCTCGGCGCCGGATCGAGCGCAATCTCCACGACGGTGCCCAGCAGCGGCTCGTGACGCTTGGTCTCGAGCTCGGTGCGCTCGCGGGACGGGCCGCCGAGTCCGGCCACCCCGATCTCGCGGAGCGAGCGGAGTACGCACGTCAGCAGCTTCTCGACGCCACGGCAGCACTGCGCGAGCTGGCCCGCGGGCTGCACCCGTCGGTACTCACCCACGATGGGCTGGGGCCGGCGCTGGCCGATCTCGCCGACAGCTCTGCGATCCCCGTGCAGCTCCGCGTCGACGTCACCGGGCGGCAACCGGTCGAGGTGGAGGCGACGGCGTACTTCTTCGTCAGCGAGGCGATCACCAACGCCTGCAGGCATTCCGGCGCCGCTGTCGTGGAGGTTGTCGCACGGGACGACGGAGAGGGGCTGTGGATCCAGGTGTCCGACGACGGCGCCGGTGGCGCCGATGTCGCGGCCGGCAGCGGACTGCAGGGCCTCGCGGACAGGCTCGGTGCGCTCGGCGCGCGGCTGGAGATCGACAGCCCGTCTGGGGCAGGAACCCGCCTGCGGGCACTCATCCCGGTCGAGCGGCCGGCGCCGTCCTGGGAGGGTCCGTGAGAGTGGTGCTCGCCGACGACGCTGTCCTCTTCCGGGAGGGCATGGCGCGAATCCTGGCCGAGGCCGGATTCGAGGTCGTAGGTCAGGTGGGTGGGGGCGCGGAGCTTGTCGAGCTGGTCCGGCGCGACCCACCCGACGTGGCGGTGATCGACCTGCGGATGCCACCCGGCTACAGCGCAGAGGGGATCGACGCAGCCGCGGAGATCCGGAGGACTGTGCCCACCGTCGGGTTGATGCTGCTGTCGCAGTACGTCGAAGTCCATCACGCGTTGCGGTTGATGACCGACTTCGACGGAGGAGTCGGCTACCTGCTCAAGGACCGGGTCTCGGACCTCACGACGTTCAGCATCGACGTACAGCGGGTCGCCCGGGGCGAGGTGGTGATCGACGCCGAACTGGTCGGCAGGCTGGTCGGACGCCGCCGGCAACGTGATCCGCTGGCTGACCTCACCGACCGCGAGCGTCAGGTGCTGGACCTGATGGCGCAGGGCCTGTCCAACACCGCGCTGGCCGACAAGATGCACCTCAGGCTGAAGACCATCGAGGGACACGTCAGCAGCATCTTCACCAAGCTCGACCTCGCTCCTGGCGAACGTGATCACCACAGACGAGTCCTCGCGGTCCTGCGCTTCCTCAGGCAGGAGTGAGCCGGCGGCGTCTCCAGAAAGCTCCGACGAGGGCCAGGGCAAGTGTGACCAGTACGGCGCCGCCGCCGACTGACAGGCCGAGGTCGAGGCCTGGTGGGCGATAGGAGCAGCTGACTTTCCGGGTGGGGCCGGGGAGCTCCACCGCGAGGAGTCCGCCGTAGTTCGCCGATTCCTTCCACGGTCCGTCATCGGTGGAGCAGCGCCAGCCAGGTTGCTGAAGGGTGCCGATGACAACAATCCCGGTAGTGCCGGGGCGGAGCGTGGCGTAAACGGAATGCCCGCCGGCTTGTACTTTGGTCGCTCCGGTGGCGTTGAGTGTGGCGATGGCCTTGGCGAGCCGTGCTGGGTCGAGGCAGCCCAGTGCGCGCTTGCTGAAGTTGGAGCCAGGCGTGGCCTTGAGTTTGAGGTCGGCCGCGACCACACCGGACGCCGGGACCTGGCCGAGCTTGATCATTGCGCTGCTGGTGTTGATCCCCGGCCGACGTGCTGCCGTGAGCGGGAACCATTCGTCTCCGCCCTCCAACCGTGCTTCACCCCAGACCTTCGGCAGGTGCAGGTACACGATGGACCCCGGCTGACAGGTTGCGGTCAAGCGCAGCACATTGTCGTCGTCGGTCTTGGTTGCCTTGTACTTCGGTACGTCGTACACCGCTGCGCCGAGGAGCCGCTCCTGATTGGTGAAAGCCGAGCTGTCCTCGGGGGCGTCCGGGAGGACCTTGGGTCGGACCGTGACCAGGGGCGGTACCTCGGCGTGGGTGGCGGTGTTGTTGTCGGCGTCCAGTCTGCTCGCGATCGAGAAGATGGCATCGGTGACCGGATTGCTCATGCTGTAAGAGGCGCGGCCGTAGCTCGACCAGCCGAAGCCGAGCTCGGTGAGCGTCTGGCTGAGGGTTTGGGGGAGCAGGCTGCTGTAGTAGCCAGACCCTTGACCGCCGAGCAGGAGCGGATCGTTGGGAGTGGTGGGGGTGGCGGGATCGATGCGGGACTTGGGCCAGTTGTCCGTGGAGGTGATGGTGTCGCGAAAGGCTTGTTGCCGGGTGCCCCAAGGGGAGGTTGAGGCGATCAGCACTTTGTTGCGTTGGGCATCGACCACCACGGCGCTGTAGGTGAGTTCGGCACCGATGACCGCGATCAGACCGATTCCGGCCAGCAAGGTGGCTGCCCGGTGGCGAGGGAGATGGCGGATGGTGAGCATGGTGGCAATGACGGCCGCGGCGCACAGGGCCAGCACCAGTACGGAGTACTGATTGAGCAGCGGGCTGTCTCGGGTGGAGAGAGCGAGTGCGACGAGCAGGGCGCTGGCAGCGGAGAGGGCGATCCAACTGGGAGCACGCTCAGCGGCGGACAGCCAAGCGCAGATGACGAGGATGGCGCACAGGGTGAAGGCTTGGCGGTACTGCGAGCCGTTGGGGCTGTCGAAACCGTGCCAGAGGACGTGGGTAGGTTCCCAGAGGAACGACGCGCCGACCGCGACGGCCAGCACCGTCCAGACTGCGCGGGTGCGGGTGGTGACCGATCCGTTGAACGGAAGCGACAGGGCGAGTAGCAGGGCGGCGGTACCGACGTACAGGCTGGGCGAGCGACCGACGCCTTCCGAGAGGGGGAGGAGGCGGGCGAGGAGGTTCTCGACCGGAACGGGGGTGAAGACGCCCGGTGGTGACGGTGCGGCCAGGCCGTTGGCTTTGAGGATCGGCAGCAGAACCGGCGCCGAAGCTGCGACGCCCAGGATCACGGACAGGACGTGGCGCACGATGGCGCGGAAGCGATCCAGCCACGGCAGGTCGCTGGTGAGGACGCGGGCGAGCAGGATGAGTCCGCCGGCCAGGGTGGCCATGTAGGCGGTGTAGAAGTTCGAGATCCAGAAGACGGCGATGACGGCGACACTGAGGATGCGGTGCTGGCGGCGTAGCGACCATTCCGCGACCAGGCAGAACATGGGCAGTGCGATGAGGCCGTCGAGCCACATCGGCACGTACGCGCCGTCGTCTATAGCCCAGCCACACAGGGCGTACGACGCGCCGAGCAGGGCGGCCAGCCAGCGGGGGCCGGGGCGGATCCGGATCAGGTAGGCGGCCATCGCGGCTGCGGCGAGGGCCAGTTTGAGGATCGTGATGACGAATACCGCCAGGTCGATGCGCTCGCGGGGGAAGACCGCGACGAGCAGGGAGAGTGGACTGCCCAGGTCAACGCCGTAGTCGGCCCAGAAGCCGACACCGAAGGCGCTTTGCCAGTTGAAGAACATGTCGCCTTGCGCCTGGCCGTGCAGCACGTCCCAGAGATGGGCGAAGAACGGCAGGTACTGCGTGCCCAGGTCATTGGTGTTCCGCGAGGCCGATCCGAACGGGAACGTGCCCCGCACCATCCCCGCCACCGAGAACGCCGCTGCCGCCAACACGCCGGCCAACCAGAGCTCCAGCCCGCGACGCCCCTTCACAGCGAACGACCGGCAGCACTACCCGGTACGACGTGGGTCTGGCTGAGGTTGGTCTCCTTGATCAGGTAGTGCGGGCGGTGCTTGCTCTCGAAATAGATCCGGCCGATGTACTCACCGATGACCCCGAGCATCACCAGCTGTAACCCGCCCAGACCGGCGATCGCGGCGATCAAGGTGGCATAGCCCGGCATCTGCACGCCCTGAGTGGCAGCCACCACGACCACCCAGATCGCATAGGCAATCGCGACCAGGCTGAGCAACAGGCCGATGTAGATCGCCGCGCGCAGTGGCTTGTTGTTGAACGACAGCAAGCCGTCCAGCCCGTATTCGAACAGTTTGCGGAACGACCAGCTGCTCCGGCCGCCTTCGCGCTGCACGTTCTCGTACTCGAAGACGATCGACTCGAACCCGATCCAGGCGAACAACCCCTTGGAGAACCGGTTGTACTCCTGCAACTCCAGCAATGCCTCCAACGCCCGGCGCGAGATCAGCCGGAAGTCGCCGACCCCGTCCACCAGTTCCACGTCGGACCACTTGTTGATCAACCAGTAGTAGGCCCGCGCGGACAATGTCCGGGTCGCCGGATCGCCCACCCGGGTTCGCCGCGCGATCACCTGATCGAATCCGCGCGCCCGCAAGGCCAGCATTCGCCCGATCAACTCCGGCGGATGCTGCAGATCGGCGTCCATCAGGATCACCGCGTCGCCGGCGGCATGCCGCAGCCCGGCGAGCATCGCCGACTCCTTGCCGAAGTTGCGGCTGAACGACAGGTACCGCACCGACGGATCCCCGCCGGCGATCTCGACCAGCACCTCCAGGGTGCCGTCCGTGCTCCCGTCGTCGACGTAGATGATCTCGTACGACTCGCCGGTGGCCGCCAGCTCGTGACTGACCGCTGCGTGGAACCGGCCGATCACGTCGATTTCGTTGAAACAGGGAACCACCAGCGTCAACCGCATTGCACTCCTCGCGCACGTCTCCTGCAACCGGCCGGCAGCCGGCTGGGGAAAGAGTCCCCGGTAAGAGATGTGTCCAGAGGGGGTAAAAAGTTGCATCCGGTGCGGGATTCGCTGGAAATCGCGTCAGTTCGCCTGGCGAATTCCCGAATTCGGGATGGTGCGGCGACTGTGCGTCACCTCACCGCCCCTATCTGTTGGTCGTATTCAGACCGATTCAGCCCACTCGATCGGTCGCGGTGAAATACGCATGATCGACGACCTGCACCCGGCCGACGTAGTTGTCGACCACATCCATCTGTACGACGAGGCAATAGCTGCGGCCGGCCTGAGCGCGGGACGTGAACTGGGTGATGGTGGGCCCGATGATGGCGCGAGTCGCGCCGAGACAGCCGAAGGTCCGGCAGCCGGCGAGCAGGACCAGCCGGGCATCCGGGTTGTACGGATTCGCCGTGATGACGATGAGCCCGTAGTCGATCTTGGCGACGCCGTCGGCCGAACTGACCGGCGCGAAGACCTTGCCGTCCTTCACTCTGACCAGGTCGCGGTCCTGGAACTCGTAGGGGAGTTCCAGCCGTTCGAGCATCAGCCGGTGCACCTGGTTGTGGATCGGTCCGCCGATCAGGATCAGGTTCCCCTCGAGCGCCTCGTCGAGCGGGAAGTTGATCGAGGCCCGGACCCGGGTGACGTTGATGCGCAGTGAGTGCGCGAGATAGCCGGACAGCTCGGTGGCCGCGGCGAACTCGGCAGGATGGATGGTGGGCCGGTTCTTCTCGCTCAGCGGTCCGTCCGCGACCACGATCGAGAAGTCACTGCCGGCCGCCGCCCGCCACATCCGCACCGCCGGGCGGATGTCCCGCACGTACTTGTACAGGGCACGTAAGGTCCAACCCGCCACGAAGGCGATCACGGCCGCCAGCAAGTTGATGGCGAGATCTTCCGTCATGCGTTCTCCCGGATTCGTTGGAGATCCAGCATGGCGGAACGGAGCCGATCTCGGCGTACACGGGTGTGGCGACTCGCCCGTGGCGTCGGGTGTGGCGACTTGTCCGCGGGGTCGCTCGTGGGAGAGTTGCCGGACGATGACGATCTTCACGTTTCACCTCGCGGAACTCCGGCCGGCGACGACAGCGAGGGCGTTGTGGACGGCGCCTGCCATGCCTGGGTTGCGGTACGCCGAGTGTCTGGCGCTGATGCGTCTTGGTGCGCCGACCGTCTCGCCGTCCCGGATGCAGCTGCGTCGGATGGCGATGTTCGCGCGGTGGGAGGACGAGGCGGCGCTCGAGACGTTCTTGGCAGAGCACACCCTGGGCAGGGAGTTGGCGGGTGGCTGGCACGTGCGCATGCAGTTCCTGCGCCGCTGGTCGCGGCTTGCGGCGTTACCCGACCTCCCGGCGCGAGCAGGCGAGTGGGACGCTGACGAACCCGTCGTGGCGGTCACGCTGGCCCGGATGCGCCTCCTGGAGGTGCCGAGGTTCCTCAAGTGGGGCAAGCCCGTGGAACGGCTGGTGCGCGACCATCCGGGGACCACGCTGGCACTGGCCGCGATGCGTCCGCCCCGGACGATCTCCACCTTCTCGGTCTGGCGGTCCGTCCGGGAGATGGAAGAGATGGTGCACGGCCGCAGTACTGTCCCCGAACCCGACCGTCATGCCGTCGCCATGACGGAGCGCCGGCGCAGGGACTTCCACCACGAGTTCGCCACCCTGCGGTTTCGTCCGCTGTCGGAACACGGCTCCTGGCAAGGGCGGAGCGGAATCGTTCCTCGGTAGCTCCAACTGCTTCCACTTCGGCGGTTCGGCGTCTAGGGTTCTGCACCAGCAGTAGTTGACTGGTGACAGTACGCACCGGTTGTTCGAACCTGTTTCCGTGAGGACGGCCGGTCCGCCACCGGCCGGGAAAGAGTGGCTGCATCATGAAGCGATTCCGCCTTCGTACCGCCCTGCTCGCATCCACCTGTGCCGTAGGGCTCGCCGTACCCCTTGCCGGAGCGGCCACCGCCGCGCCGGCGCCCGGCCCCACCCATCGCGCTGCGGTGACGGCCGCCGAACAAGCCGCCGTCACCGGCTTCTGGACTCCCGAGCGGATGCGCTCGGCGGTCCCGATGGAGCAGTTGCTGAAGCCGAAACAACGCTCCGCCGGTGAGGTCGCGGCCGGCAAACCGACCACGCTCCAGCCCACCGGACCGGACTCGGTCATCGGCCCGATGGCCTTCCCGAACGGTGGGTCCGTCTGGACCGGCGGCGGCAAGATCGTGCCGACCGAGGGCCGGGTGTTCTTCACCTACCAGGGCCGGACCGCATCCTGCAGCGGTACCGCCGTCACCAGTACGAACAAGAGCACGGTGATCACCGCCGGGCACTGCGTGAAGCTCGACGGCGCGTTCCACACCAACTGGGCGTTCGTCCCGGCGTACAACAGTGGCAGTACGCCGCACGGTACGTGGACGGCGCGGAGGCTGCTCGCGACGCCGCAGTGGGTGGCCAGCGAGGACATCAACTACGACATCGGCGCAGCGGTCGTCAACCCGCTCAACGGCGCCAGCCTCACCGACGTGGTCGGTGGCCAAGGCATCGCGTTCAACCAGCCACGGGCCCAGCGCATGTACGCCTTCGGCTACCCCGCGGCCGCGCCGTACGACGGCTCGAAGCTGATCTACTGCAGCGGCAACACCTTCAACGCCTTCCTCTCCAACGGCATCGGCATGACCTGCAACATGACCGGCGGCTCGAGCGGCGGCGGCTGGTTCCAGCAGTTCAGCGAGACCACCGGCGCCGGCATCGTCAACTCGGTCAACAGCTACAAGATCAACTTCATCCCCACCTGGATGTTCGGCCCGTACTTCGGCGCCGACGCCCAAACCCTCTACAACACCGCCCAAACCGCCTAACCAATCCCCCAAAGGGTGGCTCCACCTCAGGTGGCGGAGCCACCCTTTGGCATGTGTACGACGCTGCTGGGGCCGGGAAGAAGGGCGCTTGGGGTGGGTTGGTGGCCCTCGCCGTCGAGGATGCTCGCCACAGGCGGCGCGTGGGGAGTGCACGACGGTGGGGAATTGGGATGCAACCTGGGTGGGCCGGTTTCCGTCTTGAGGGGGACTTGGAGAGCTGGAGGCGGAAATATGGCGGATCTGGACCGGGAATATGTGGAGTTCGTCGGGGCGGCGAGTGCGTCGCTGCGGCGGACGGCCTTCCTGGTTTGCGGGGATCGGCACAAGGCGGACGACATCGTCCAGGACACGCTGTGCAAGTTGTACGTGTCCTGGCCGAAGGTGCGCCGGGTCGAGAATCCGTTCTCGTACGTTCGCCGGATGGTCGTCAACGCGGCCTATGACCGGGGCCGGTTGCGCTCGCGGCGGGAAGTCACCGTCGCGGAGGTGCCGGATTCGGCGTACCGGCACGACTTCGCGAACGGGCATGCCGATCGCGACGAAGTACTGGCGGCACTACGCAGTCTGGGGCCGCGCCAACGGGCCTGCGTGGTGCTCCGGTACTACGAGGATCTGACCGTCGAGCAGACCGCGGAAATCCTCGGCTGCAGCGAAGGCACGGTGAAGAGCCAGGCGTCACGCGGCCTCGACACTCTCCGGCAGGCCATCGATAGGGCGCGGCGAACCAGCCGGGCGTTGTGAAGGAGGACGGGATGGAAGACGTACGCGATGTGGGCGCGGAACTGCACCGGCTGGCGGAGGCCGAGGCGCAGGATCCGTTCGACCCGGTGGAGCTGCTCCAGAAGGGCCGGCGCAGGAAACGGCGCCGCAAGATTCTCAGCGCGGGCGGTGCGGTGGCCGGTGTGGCCGCGGTCGCGCTCGCTGCCACCTTGCTGCCCAACCTCGGGCCGGCCGGGAACCAGGCGCAGGTGGCCGGTGGCGAGTCTCAGGAGTCGCTGTTCGAACCGGTGCCGGGTGTTCCCCGGGGCGAGGAAGGCGCTGACCAGCCGCTGACCAAAGCGGAAGCCATCCGGCGCTGCGCGCTGCGGTACCCAGAGGGCAAGCAGTTGCTCGTCGGCTCGGACACCAGGTCCGGGCGAACGCTGCTCTACGACGCCAAGGACAGGAACAAGCACTTCTGCAAGGTCCCCGGCGGTGACAAGCCGTCGGCGGCGCTGGTCGCTGTCGCGGCCAAGGATCCGTTGCCCGACACAACGGCCGGTCAGCTGCGCAACTGTTCGGTGCAGCTGTGGGTCGATCTGACCGGGTGGCGGGTGATGGCGTCCGAGCGCCACCAGTCCAAGCGTTTGGCGAGCGTGGCCCTGGTTGCGGTCTCGCCGTCCGGGCGGAAGGCGGTGGCCTGCACCATGTCGCCTCCTCCGGCGGGACAGTCAGAGCCGGGACTCGAGGGAGCCAACTCGCGCTTCTTCACCCTGGACTCGCTGGACAAGAACGACCCGATCCTCCCGCCGGTCAAGGGTTCCGAGCGCGCCGACTTGTTCGCCGCGACCGGTAGCAAGTCGACCCTCACCGGGTGGGGCCGCGTGGCGTCGAACGCCACCCTGGTCCGGCTGCAACTGGGCTCCGGCCCGGCCCACGAGGTCAAGGTCAAGGACGGCTGGTTCGCCATCGCCTGGGCGAAGCCGGCCGAGGCGGGCGGCGACTTCGGCGTCCTGAAGGCCTACGACAGGAACGGAAAGCTCGTCAGAGTCATCAGCCAAAGCTGAACGCAACCGCAACCCGAAGGCCGCGACCCTCCACCAGGAGAGCCGCGGCCTTCGGTGTTCCCGACCCACCGCCGTCGTTGCCATCGGCATCTTCGGTGCGTCGAGCGGCTGAAATCCGGTGGTCCGGCGCCGCCGGTCGCCTTACGCTGGGATCGAACGGAGCGTCGCCGTCCAGATCGCGGCCGGCGCATCGACGAGTGAGGGGAGCCCGGCCGTGCGTCACCGCAGCGCTGTGTGCGTTCCCCGGTCACGGTACGACGTGATCCTGGTGTCTTCGTGCGTCAGGTGCCGGCTGCGCGGCCGTCCCCTGTCCGTGACGAACTGACCCGCCCTGTCCTGCGGGCGGCTGCATTCTGAGCAGCCGCCGCCACAGGTGTACGGCCTCACAGGCCGCTCCGTCCGCGAATCGCGCTGTCCCGATCCGGATCACTCCGAAAGGCCATCGGCCATGCGTACCAACTTCGATCCCCGTCAACAGAACCGACCGCTGTCCGTCCTGCGCAATGTCGGCATCCTCGCCCACGTCGATGCGGGCAAGACCACCGTCACCGAACGGATCTTGTATCTCACCGGTACCACGCACAAGCGCGGTGAGGTCCACGACGGCACGACCGTCACCGACTTCGACTCGCAGGAACGCGATCGTGGCATCACCATCTTCGCCGCGGCCGTCAGTTGCGACTGGGACGGGCACTCGATCAACCTGATCGACACCCCGGGCCACGTCGACTTCTCCGACGAGGTGGAGCGGTCGCTGCGGGTGCTCGACGGTGCCGTCGCACTGTTCGACGCCGTGGCGGGAGTGGAACCGCAGAGCGAGTCGGTCTGGCGTCAGGCCGACCGGCACGGCGTACCG
Source organism: Kribbella sp. CA-294648 (assembly GCF_050943845.1). Taxonomy (NCBI): domain Bacteria; kingdom Bacillati; phylum Actinomycetota; class Actinomycetes; order Propionibacteriales; family Kribbellaceae; genus Kribbella; species Kribbella sp. CA-294648. The sequence continues at coordinate 4,992,868 of NZ_CP191981.1, read as the reverse complement.
CGGATCGCGTTCGTCAACAAGCTGGACCGTCCCGGCGCCGACCTCGACGCTGCGGTGGCGTCGATCCGCGAACGGTTGCACGTGACCCCGCTGGTCGTCCAGTTGCCGATCGGGAAGGAGGCCGAGTTCAGCGGAGTGATCGATCTCGTCAGGATGCGGTCGTACCTCTGGAGCGGCGACACCTTTGCGGAGGGCCCGGTGCCCGATGCCCTGCTGGAACAGGCGAAACGAAGGCGCCGCTTGCTCGAGGAGACGGTCGCCGAGCTCCACCCGGTCGCGCTGGACGAGTTCTACGCGCGGTCAACGGTCTCTGCGGAAACGCTGGCTGCTGCACTGCGAGACCTGACCCGGTCCGGTGCCGGCGTGGTGGTGTTGTGCGGGTCGGCGTACCGGAACCGCGGGATCGAGCCGCTGCTGGACGCCGTCGTCGCCTATCTGCCGTCGCCCCAGGAGGTACCGGCGGTGCGCGGTCTGTCGGACGGCGTCGTACAGGAGCGGGAAGCCGACCCGGCGGCGCCGTTCGCGGCGCTCGTGTTCAAGGTCAACTCGACCGCCACCGGGCGGCTGACATACCTGCGGGTGTATTCGGGAACGATTCGGAAAGGAGAAACGGTGATGGACGCAGGCATCGGCCGCACTGAGCGGATCAGCCGGATCCTGCGGGTGCAGGCCGATGAGCACGCCGAGGTCCAGCAGGCTGTCGCCGGCGACATCGTCGCGGTCATCGGGCCGAAGTCCGCACGCAGCGGCGCCACCCTCTGTACGCCGGCCGCGCCGTTGGTTCTCGAACCGCCGGTCGTGGCTGACCCGGTCGTTGCCGTGGCGGTCGAGGCTCGCAGGAGCACCGACACCGACCGGCTCGCGTCGGCACTGACACGGCTGGTCGAGGAGGATCCCTCGCTGACGGTTCGGACCGATTCGGAGACCGGTCAGACGCTGTTGTCGGGGATGGGTGAGCTGCACCTCGAGGTCGCGGTGGAGAAGATACGCCGTACGCACGGGCTGGAAGTCGGGGTGGGTCGCCCACAGGTGACCTACCGCGAGACGGTCGCGCGCGGCGTTTCCGGGTTCGTTTACCGGCATGTCAAGCAGGACGGCGGGGCCGGTCAGTTCGCCCACATCACCCTCGACGTGGAACCGCTGGAGGCAGCTGATGACGACTTCGCGTTCCGGTCGGTCGTCGTTGGTGGGCGGGTGCCGCAGGAGTATGTCCGCGCAGTCGAGGCCGGCTGCCGGGATGCTCTGGCCGATGGGCCGCTAGGCGGGCACCCGGTGACCGGAGTACGGGTAACGCTCACGGATGGAGCAACGCATCCGAAGGACTCCTCCGAGATGGCGTTCCGTACTGCGGGCCGACTGGGACTCCGGGATGCGCTGCGTGCCAGTGCGATGGTGTTGCTGGAACCGGTCGCCGAGGTCACGGCGACGGTGCCTGAGGATGCCGTCGGCGGCGTACTGGGTGACCTGGCGGCTCGGCGCGGCCAGATCTCGGGTACGACGGCACGGCCGGGCACGATGGTGATCGTCGCCACCGTGCCACTGGCCGAGTTGTTCGGTTATGCCACGCAGTTGCGGAGCCGTACACAGGGCCGGGGGACCTTCACCAGCCGCACCACCGGGTACGTCCCAGCACCAAGCGCTGCCCCGTCCCGGTAGCTCGAAAGTGGCTCCATAGGCCCGCCCGCCTATGGAGCCACCGTGGCTTTACGCGAGCTTGTCGATGACGTGCCGGATGTGGTCGAGAGAGCTCGCCGTGCCGGTTGAGGCCGAGCATTCGAGGCCGATGCGTCCTCGATAGCCGAGGTCGTGCAGGACGCGGAGTTCGTTGCCCCAATCAACTGTTCCGGTACCCGGTTCGTGCCGGCCTGGTACGTCGGCGGTCTGGACATGGCCGACGAGGTCGATCCGGGCGGCGAGCACGGACTCGGGCCGCTCGTCCATGACGAAGGAGTGGTAGTGGTCGTAGAGCACGCGGACGTTGGGGGAGTCCACCTCTTCGACGATGTCGAGGCATTCGACCGTGGAGTCGAGGAAGGTGCCGACGTGGTCGACGCGGGAGTTGAGGTTCTCCAGCAGAAGCACGACCTCGGACCCCTCGAGCAGGCGCGCGGCTTCGCGGAGGGCCGCGACGATGGCCGAGCGCTGTTCCGATCGGGGAACCTCGGCTCGATGGTCTCCGGCGGTGATGACGAGAAAGGGGCAGTTCAGGAGTTGCGCCGTGGCCGCCGATTCGGTGACGGCGGCGAGAAAGGTGCTGTGCGTCGCCGGGTCGACCAGAACTCCCATCGGGTCGACGCACATCGTCTGCAACCTGACGCCGGTCTCTTCGAGAGCTTGGCCGAGGGCAGCAACGTCCTTCCCGCGCCAGCTCCAGATCTCGACGGCCGGCAGTCCCAGCGCGGCGGCGGCCCTCAGCCGGGCAGCGACATTCGCGTCGCCCTCGCCGTACTCGGTGAAGAGCAGCTCGATGTTGGCTGACAGTTCGTACATCGGCGTTCGTCCTCCTGGAGGCTCAGTTGTCGAGCTCAGTGATGCGCCAGCGTAATCCAGTGCCGACCTGATCTCGCCGGCCGGCGACCAAGGTGCAGGCCCGAGCTCTCCTTGAGTGGACTTCCAACGAGGAAGAATGAAGATGGCGGCTGATGCCTGGTCGCGAAAGGACGTGTCCGGTGGGAATTGTGTTGCCGGGGTGGGACCGGGTGGGGAGCGACGGTGCGCACACCGATCGAGGACGAGGCAATGGTCGACGTCCGCCGAGCAGCAGTCGGGCTGGGCACGATCGACGCCTACCTCAAGGACCTTGCCAAGGCCTTCGGCGAGCGGTGGCTCCCGCTCGGTTGAGTTGGTCAGGAGACCTGTGTCCGTTGGCGATGCGGTTGGCGATGGCCAGGCCGATCAGGGCGATCGTTCCGCCCGCGATGCCGTCGACGAGGTAGTGGTTGGCGGTCAGCACGATGGCGGCGAGCATCAGGACCGGCATGACGAGGCCGAAGAGGCGTGCCGCGGCGCTGCCGGCCAGGGACGCCCAGGCGATGCCGAGTAGGAGGTTCCAGCCGAAGTGGAGGCTGGGCACAGCGGCGTACTGGTTCACGAAGGCGGGCGGCTGGAGCACCCGGTACGCCGAACTGTTCTCGGTGACCGTGTCGACGAAGCCGAACTCCGGCAGGAATCGCGGCGGCGCGACCGGGAAGGCGGCGAAGATGACCAGGCCGATCGCTCCGGAGATGAGGATCGCGTTGCGGAATCTCGCGTACTCGTCGCGGTGCCGCAGCAGTAACCAGCCGAGCGTGATGACCACCACCGGCCAGTGGCCGTAGATGTAGATGACGTTCAGTGCCTCGACCAGCCAGGCGTGATCGGTGGTGGCGGCCTGGAGCTGTGGCTCGACGAAGATGCCGGCCCAGCGCTCGAAGCCGATCACGTGGTCCGCGTTGCGGAAGGCGATCGCGACCCGGCCGTCGATCAGGCCGCGGACCACGAAGTACAGGATCACGCCACTGGTGATCAGCCCGGCCTCTCGCGCGATGACGATGCGGCGAGTGCGGGTCGCCTCCCGGCGGGCGATGCCTCCCGCCGCTCTGGAGCTCGTTTGTTCCGCCATAGCTGCTTGCCCTCCCGATCAAGCTCTTCCCACCTGGGTACCCATCGGTGATGCGAGCGGATCTGTCTCGCCACGCGGAGGGCAGCCGCGCGGTCGGGACAACGCATTTAGACTTGCCGAGTCCACAGCGACCCCCACTGTGGAACGCAGCCTCTTCACTGGAGAGGCCCGACGGAGATCTGCTATGCCCCAAACCCCTCACTTTCCTGCCTCCCAGGCCGCCCGGCCGCGCTCTGCCCGCCTCCGCGCGGTGCGCGCGTTCGTGGCCCGCCCGGCGGTCCGAATCGGTGCTCTGCTCGGCGCCGTCGGCATCTCGGTGTGGAACGTCGACCGGATTCCGGACCTCAGCCTGCTGCCCGCCGTAGTCGGTCTGCTGCCGTTCGTGATCGGCAAGTACGTCGCTTGCCCGTTGCGCTGGCATGCGCTTTCCGCCAGCGGCCGGACCCGGCGGTGGCACCTTCGCGCGTACGCCGAGAGCGAGATCCTCGGCCTCATGTCACCCTGGCACGCGGGCGCCGACCTCTGGCGGATCCACCGCCTCGAGACGGTCGGGGTACGCCGGACGCCGGCTGTCGCGGAGGTCGCGCTCGACCGGTTCGTCGGAGCGGTCGGCCTGGTCGTCGCCGTCCTGCTGACCGGTGTGGCACTGCCGCCGATGGTGGCCGCGGTGGCGCTGGGCGGGGCGGCCGTTGTGGTTGCGGCGGCGGTGGTGGTCGGCCGGCGCAGGCCCGAACTGCTGGACCGTTGGCCGCGGCCGACACCGAAGGTGTTCGCACTCGGCGTACTGCTGTCAGTCGGCTACCAGATCACCATCGTCGGCTTCCTGGTCGGCGCGATCCACGCTGTCGGTGACTCTGTGTCCACGCTGCAGTTGCTCGCGGTCTTCGGCGCGAGTCAGATCGCCGGCGCTCTGCCAGGGATCCACGGCGCGAGCCCTCGGGAGGGTGCGCTGGTGGCAGGTCTCGCCGCGATCGGCGTCTCCTGGACCGCGGCCCTGGGTGCGGTCGCCCTGACCGCACTGCTCACGTGGGTTCCCGCCCTGCTTGGCGGCGGGACGTGCTTGGTACTGCGCTGGCGAGGTGGCCGAGGTTCTCCCGACGCGGTCAGCGCCGCGGCATGATCTCGATCGCCCACCGAGCAGGCAACGACCTGGAGCTGCTCCGTTCAGCGCTGGACGATGGCGTGGACCTGGTCGAGGCGGACATCCACCTCTTTCGCGGCCGCTTGGAGATTCGCCACCACAAGGCGATCGGCCGCTGGCTGCTGTGGGACGCCGGCCAACTGAGCCGGCGATCCGACACCGCAGTACCGGAGCTAGCTCAATTGATCGACGCCCTGGACGGCGACCACCGCCTGATGCTGGACCTCAAAGGTATCCACCCCTGGCTAGCACGCCGCGTGGCCCGGACCCTGCACGACCTGGCCCCCGAAACCCCCTTCACCATCTGCACCCAACACTGGTGGATGCTGCGCTCCTTCGAGCCGTATCCACACATCCGAGTCGTCTACTCCGCAGGCAGCACCCGCGGCCTACGCCGCCTCCTCCGGCGGCTGGGGACGTCATCGGCGTACGGCGTCTCAGTCCACCGACGACTACTCACCTCAACAACGGTGACCCGCCTACGCGAAGCCACCGAAGTAGTCATGACCTGGCCAGTCGACACCACGGAATGCCTGACCCACGCGCGCCGCCTCGGCGTCGGAGGCGTCATCAGCAAGAACACGACCATCCTGGAGAGCCTCGGCTAGCAACCGGCTGTCAGCGCCCGATGAGCTTGCTGAACCAGTTGCCACCCCGCATTCGGTTGATGATGATCGCGATGTCGACCAGTGCGATGACTGCGAACAGGGCGGCGATCAGCACCAGGACAAGCGGAACATCCAGGACCGCGAAACTAGCAGCTGCGCTTGCGCACACGACGAATCCGAAGACTGCCAGGACCAGCCGCAACTTCAGCGCACTGCGCGGCGCCTGTGGATCTCCGAGAGGTAACAACATTTCGACCTCCGATCGAACGTCACTTCGTCGGGTCAGTCGGCTTCTGACCGGTACCCACAACGCCGTGCGACGCAACCGGACCTGCGCTGACGGCGGGGCGTTCCTCGGCGCTTTGGTAGCCGCGTGGTCGGGTAACGGGCGGGCGAGGCCATCGCTTGTTCACGCTCTGGAGGTGGATGATGAAATCTGTGGTGACCGATCGAAGTGCTGAGCGTGATCGGCTGGTCCGGTTGATGGCGGCGCGCGGGGTGACCGATCGCCGGGTGCTGGCCGCGATGAACCAGATCCGGCGCGAGGCGTTCGTCCCGGCCCGCCTGGCCAAGTCCGCCTACCGCGATGCCGCCCTGCCGATCGAGGCGGGACAATCCATCTCCCAGCCGTACGTCGTTGCGCTGATGACGCAGGCTCTGGAGCTGAACCCGCCGGATCGCGTCCTGGAAGTCGGCACCGGGTCCGGCTACGCGGCGGCGATTCTGTCCCAGATCGTGAGCGAAGTGTTCACCATCGAGCGGCACGGCCAGCTGGCCGCCACCGCACGTGAGCGGCTCGCGTCGCACGGCATCCGCAACGTGATGGTGAAGCACGGCGACGGGCGCCACGGCTGGCCCGAGTATGCGCCGTACGACGCGATCGTGGTGACCGCTGCGGCCGAAGCCGTGCCGGCGAGTCTGCGGGTGCAGCTGACGATCGGTGGCCGCTTGGTCATACCGGTTGGTGCCCGTGACGCCATCCATGAGCTGTTGCGGATTCGCCGTACCGGCGCCGACGACTATGAAGAGGAGAGCCTCGAACAGGTCAGGTTCGTGCCACTGCTTCCCGGCCGCACCGAGCCCGCCGGCAAGAGAGCGACCGAAGGGTGACGTCGCCGTCGCGTCAGTCCCAGACCCGGATGCGGGTGGTCGGGTTCAGCGGCTGGTAGTGCTCGGCGTACAGCTTGGCGACGAGTTCGCCCCGGCTGGTGACGCCGGTCTTGGTGAAGATCGATTTCACGTGGTCACGGACGGTGTGCTGGGACAGGTACAGCTTGGTGGCGAGTTGGGCGGTGGACAGGCCGCGGCCGATCAGCTGGGTGATCTCCAGCTCGCGCTCCGTCAGGCCGTAGGCCGCGGTAATGAGCGACGCGACCTCGGAGGCCTTGGCGGGCTCGATGACGACGGCTGTCTGGTGCGGGGATCCGTCCGCGTCGCGGAGGCAGGAGGCGTGGAAGACGAGCCATCGGCCCGAGCGGTCCTTGGCTCGGATTCGCGCCTCTTCAGCCTGAGTCGCACTGGCTGCTGTGCTGTGGATCCAGGCAGGCACGGATACGCCGAACCGCGACGGCGCCGACGGTCCCGCGGGCATCCCGGCCAGGAAGTCTCGCGCCTCGTCGTTGATGGACAGCAACGCTCCGCCGCGGTCGAACAACAGCAACCCGGGACCACGGCCACCGTCGACAACCGGCTCAGGCGCGGGTTCGGCGTACGAGCGGAGGCGTCGGCCGAGGAAGGTGGTCAGCCCGCTGACCGCCGCCAACTCCCACTTGCTGAAGGGTGGCCGGCCCTTGGATCGGAACAGGCTGACCTGACCCCACCACTGGCCGTCGGCACGCAGTACGGCGCGCAGCTCGTCGTCCAGGCCGCGAGGCTGCAGGAACTCGCGATAGACCGCACTGTGCTCGGGGGAGTCGGCCGCGCCGTCTCGGAGGGCCGCCACCGGTACGGCAGCGCGCGCGAGGTCGCGGAACAGGTTGACCTTCTCCGAGAGCAATTCCGCGTTCCAGTACGTCGCGCAGCCGTCCTCGCCGAGGTTCTCCGCCCGCATCGGCGCCGTCGCCATCCCGGTCGCCGGATCGGTCGACTGCCAGACGGCTGCATCGAAGGGCACCGTACGGCGCAGCGCGGCCGAAGTCTCGCGGAACAGTGTCAGCGCGTCGGATGCCTTGGCCATCGCGGTCGTCTCGAGCCGGCGCGCAGTCGTCATGTCACGATCCTTGCTCGCGGAACGCCGCCGGACAATCCCGCGAACGGGGGATGGGACCGCTCGCCACGTCCACGCAGGCTCAGTGGCATGGACATCGGAATCATTGGAGCGGGTGCGGCGGGCGTCAGCCTGCTCGACGCCCTGGCCCAGCAGGTCGATCGGACGAAGGCCGGCAGCATTGCCGTGTTCGAGGGAGCGCCGTCGTTGTGGCGGGGGCGCGCCTACCAGCCGGATCTCGACGCCGTGCGGGTGAACGCGCCGCCGGTGTTGATGTCGGTCAGGCACCAGGATCCTCAGCACTACCAACGGTGGGTCGCCGGGCGGGACGAGTACCTGGACCCGTTGCTCGGAGCCCCTATCGTGCCGCGGGCGGTCTACGGCGACTACCTCGAAGCCACGGCTACGGCGGCGATCGAGCAGTTGCGGGAGCACGGCTGGCGGGTCGAGGTGGTCAGGGACTGGGCCACGGGCGTCTCTCCATTGCGCGCCGCCGGTGGAGCGACCTACCAGGCTGACCAGGTTGTGCTGTCTGTGGGTGGCGGGCGGCCGACCGATCACTACGGGCTGGCGGGCAGCCCGGGATTCGTCCAGGATCCCTATCCGCTGGAGACCACCCTGGCCGGGATCAGGACCGACAGTCATGTCGCGGTGATCGGCAGTGGGCTGACCGCGATTGACATCGTTGCCGGGCTCACCGCTGCTGGCCACACCGGGCCGATCACGTTGCTGTCGCGCCGCGGCGTACTGCCGGAGGTTCAGCAACGGCCGGTCAAGCTCGATTTTCGGCACCTCCGGCGGGAGACGTTGCCTTCCACCTTCCGGGAGCTGGTGTCGCTGCTGGAGGCGGAGCTTGCGGAGTGCGGGCAGAAGCTGACGCCGCTGGCGGACGAAGTACTGGCGCGGGAGGATCCGGTCGAGCGGTTGCGCCGGCAGTTGGACCAGGTCGACGGGCCGCATCTTGGCCGGCGGATGCTGACGGCGGCGATCCACATGCTCGGCTCGACTGCGTGGCAGCGGCTGTTGCCGGGGGATCGGGAGTTCCTGTACGCCGAGCACTTCCGCACGATCAACAGCCTGGCGTCGCCGATGGTTCCCCTGAACGCGCTGATCCTGCTGCGGGGGATCGACGCCGGGCAGGTCCGGCTCGCGGGCGGACTGCGCAGTATCGAACCGGCCGCTGGCGGATTCCGGATCGCCGGTTCGGAGGTACTACGAGCCGATGTCGTCGTCAACGCGGTCAATCCGCCGGTGCACGCGATCCCAACCGAAACGGAGAAGCTCGTCGGGTCGCTGGTGGCGACGGACACGGTCAGCCTGCCGCGCACAGGCGGCTTGTCGCCACGGTCCGCCCACATCCACCTGCTCGGCGGCATCTCGGCAGGCACCTCGTTCGTCGTACCCAGCCTGCTCTCCGTAGCAGCAGCCGCCGACGCAACCGCCGACCGACTACTGAAGTAGTTCGTAGCTGGGCACTGGTAGTGGGCGGCGAGGAGGTCGAGGTGGATGTCTGCGTCTGACTCGAGGACCGCCGGTCTGTACGGCCGGAGGTTGTGGTGCGCTGGGGTGTGGTGCCTGGCGGGCATCGGACTCGTGGCTGCGCTGGTGTTCGTCGACTGGGCGACGCTGCTCATCGCCTTCGTGGTGACGGTCGGTGTGATTGCGCCCATTCATCTCAGCATCGCGGCGGTGACCGAGGACCTCAGTTACGGCTTGCTGCGGATGGTTCTCCGTTGGTCCCTTCGGGCTGCCGCTGTCGTACTGGTGATCTGCGGCTTCGTGGCATCTATCGGCTGGGCCACCTTGCCCTTGCTGGGTGTCGTCGCTGTCAGCGCTTGGTTCGTCTTCCCCGGCTGGATGGGCGAAGCAGGTTCGCAGGCTTCGGCGGGGGAGCCGGGGATGCTGCCAGAACCGGCCAGTCTCAGCGATGAGGAGCTTTGCGGGGCCTGGCGGCGTAGTTTCGTAGTACTGGAGGCTTGCCGGACGCCGGAAGACCGGCAGGCTGTCGCCGAGCTGCGAAGCAGATACCTGGACGAGTTCGAGCGCCGTCGACCGGAAGCGTTTGCCGAATGGTTGAACGCTGGACCGAAGGCAGCAAAAGACGCAGCTGTGTACTTCGGCCGCGGCGAGCGTGGCGAAGGGAGGCAGTCGCCATGACCGACCATCACTCCACTCCCGGCCCATCAGTCCTGCAACGAATCTGGAGAGGCATGCTGGTCATCGACCGCGATGGCGCACTGATCGGATCGGTGGAGTCTGTGCGGCAGGACCACCCGTCAGCACCCGGATTCCTCACGGTCACCAGAGTCGGCCAGCCGGAGCACAGTCGATACGTCGCCGCGAACCAGATCGCCTACGCGGACGAGGGCGTCGTACGACTCTTCGCCAAAGCAGACGAACTCCTGCTCGAATTCCCACCCTGAGACAGTTTCACCTGCGGCCGGTCTTCGGGTTGTTCGAAGGCGGCTGGCGCGCGAAGAGGGACCATGGATTCATGGCGGCCAGGGATCTGGTGTTCGAGGTAGGGGATCGAGTTCGGGCCGGCGGTCAGTACATCGCCGGTCCGGACGGTGATTGGCTCGACCTGGCGCGTGTGCATGATCTGATCGCCAAGCCGCCGGGCTGGAAGTCAGATCGGTCGATCCGGCTGATCGGGGCCGACGTCGGGGCAATTCCCAACGCTGACGCACCGAGCCTGGTTCCGCCCTACGTCTGGGTGGTCGGCCCATGGCGCGACGGGAGCATCGAGGTCGAGGAACAGTCAACGAACATCCCTGTTCGGGAGCGGAGGGCGGATTGGACGGACCCACCGTGCCCGTCGCCACCCGGCGGCTGGCGGCACAAAGCGCTGGCCTTTGACCTGGACTACGGCGGCCTGGATTCGTCCGGCGTAGTGGTCACCCGGACGATCTTCCGTCCCTCCGCAGACCAGGAAGTCCTCGTCATCGCCGCCACCGACATCGACGCGGTGACCCAGCAAATGTCCCCACAACTGCCGAACCAGTTCTGCGTGGTGCCCAGCCGGTTCACGAGGGCTCAACTTGACGAGGTCCGCGACGTCTTGCTGGCGCACTGGCGAGAGTGGCGCCTGGAATCCTGCGGCAACGGCGTCGACCCGCAAGCTCAACCATTCGCCATGGCCCAACCATTCCGCGTCACCCCCGACCTGGCCGAATGGGCCGACACGCTGCCCGCAGGACTGCTCCGCCTCAACCCAGCGATCGAACCTGCCTGACCCCCTGTCCAGCAGGCGCCTTCCTCGGTGCCTGGATTCCGCTCCGGACAACTCTCGATCTGGTTCTGATCGCCAGCCTGTCAAGAGTCGTTGGGTTCTTCACCTTTCGGGTTCGTTGTGGTGGACAACGGGTGGTAGCGGCGGCGGCGGAGCAGCACCAGGGCCATCAGCACCGCGATCAGACCGGGGGCGCCGGCCGCGATCGGCAGCAGGCCGCTGGAGTTCATGGTGTCCTGCGCCGCGACGTCCAGCCGCAGTGACTTGCTGGCGACGACTTCGCCGGCGGTCTGGGCGAAGGTGATCGCCACGTAGACGACGAACCGCCCGCTGTTGACGGCCTGCATCTCCCACTCCAGCGGTTCCGCCTCGCCGGCACCGATCGGGTCGAGGTACTGCGTGCGTTCGCCGGACCAGTCCTCGGGATCGACGTAGACGCCGGGATCGACAGCGAGGACGTTGAGATGCGCGATCGCGCCGGTCACCTCGTCCGCACCGGAGTTGCCCACCGTGGAGGTGAACTTGAGGGTCTGGCCCAGTCCGACTGCGGCCTGGGTCTTGTCCAGCTCGACGGTCAGTGTGCCTGCTCCGGCAGTTGCCGGGTACGACGCTGCGGCGCCGGCCGGCGCCAGTCCGGTGACGGCGACCAACACGCCGGTTGCGACGACGGCGAAGTATCTCCTCATCCTCGGCTCCTGACGTCCAGCCTGAGCCGCCTCGAAACCACCAGCGCGAGCGCCAGCGTGAGGGCGGCGGCGATGGCCGGACCGACGAGCCAGTGGCCTTCCTGCGCGAAGGTCCGGGTGTTGATGATCGTCCGGCCGAGATACCGCAGGCCGGCGGTGAAGGGGTCCCCGCGCAGCAACAGGTCCCCGAACCAGCCTCGCTGCGCCGAGCTGGGCAGCTGGGTCGGTGCGAACAGCGCCAGCAGGGCGAAGACGCTGACCGACAGGCTGACCCGGTTGGACTCCGCGAACGTGCTGATCAGCAGGCCGAGCCCGATCATCGCCAGCGAGAGCAGCGATCCGACCAGGAATCCGTTCAGCAGCGCGGTCCGCACCACGCCGACGCCACGGCCGAGGTACCAGACGTACGGCACCGCCACGACGAAGGCGGCCAGCCACAGCGTGACCGCGGCAAGCCCTTTGCCGATGACCACTGCCGGGCGCGGGATCGGTGCGAGCAGAAGGGCTTCGAGGGTGCCCCGTTCGCGCTCACCGCTGATCGCGTCCGCGGCGGCGAGCAACGCGAGCAGCGCGCCGATCGCGACCGCCACCTGCAGCGTCAGACTGACGGCCTCGCGCTGCTCCAGAAAGTTGAGCGCCTCGTTGGTGGCCGTGAGATACGTCGTCACGCTCAGCACGACCGCGTAGGCCAGCAGCAGCGCAAGGCCCCGCCCACCGAGCCAGAGGTCGCGGATCTCGCGGTCGGCAACGATCAGCCAGGGCCTGCGCCCGGCGCGCGCCGGTGACTTGGCCATGGTGGTCATCAGTTCTTCTCCGTGACGGCCAGGAAGGCATCGCTGAGCCGCCCGCCTTCCAGGGTGAACCCGAGCACCGGTACTCCGGCCTCGAGCAGGCTCGCGATCGCTTGGGTGGCGACGGCCTCCAGTTCGAGCTCGGCCGGGATACTCAGTTCGAGTTCGCCGCGCCGCGCGCCGCCGTTCGCCACCGCGTGGACCTCCGTGCGGGCCAGCGCCGCGAGCGCCTGATCCACCAGCTCCGGTGGGATCTTCACCTGCCCATGGCGGGGCGCGGCTGCCTGCCGGACGACGTCGGCGACGGTGCCTTGGGCAACAATCTTGCCGCGGTTCAGGATGACCACCCGGTCACAGACCTGTTCGACGTCGGCCAGCACGTGCGTGCTGAGGATGACCGTGGCGCCACGATCCCCGGCGATCCGCCCGATCAGGTCGAGCACCTGGACCTGGCCCATCGGATCAAGGCCCAGCGTCGGCTCGTCGAGGAACACCACGGCAGGATCGTTGACCAGGGCACGGGCGATGCCGAGTCGTTGCCGCATGCCTCTGCTGTAGCTGGAGATCAGCGCGGGTCCGCGGTCCGCCAGGCCCACATCCGCGAGCAACCGGCGTGCCGTCGCCCGGGCGTCGGCACGGGTCCGCCCGAACAGCTCGGCGTGGTAACACAACCATTCCTCGCCCGACTGCCCCGCTGGATACCCGGCGCTCTCCGGCAGCACCCCGACCCGCCGGCGGATCTCGGCCGGCCTGGTGTGCGGTACCCCCGCAACGGTGAAGACTCCACTGTCGGGCAGCAGGATCGTGGTCAGCATCCGGATCGCGGTCGTCTTGCCGGCACCGTTGGGCCCGAGAAAGCCCAGCACCGTACCGGCCGCGACGTGCAGTTCCAGCGACTCCACGGCCACCAGCCGCCCGTACGACTTCCGCAAACCACTCGCTTCGAGTGCCATCTCACCGGGCATGCTCATCGCATCGCTCCGGTGCTGAAACCGCGTAACGCCCCCATGACGCCCCCTCGCCCAGACGCGCCGGGGGCCGTCGGAGGCAGCGCGACTACGCACCGCGATCCCCGTGCGCTTCTTCGGTCAGCGTGCGCCGTGAATTCCGGTTCGGCAAGAGGACGGGCCGAGATCGATCACCGAGCGAAACCTTCGGGCCACTTCTCAGGACGGGCCTGGCGCGCGACACTCGGCTCACGGGCGCCCGGTCGGGGGCACAGGCCGCCGGCCTGCGATCGGGCGCCGAGGGGGAGGGAAGATGTGCAGACTCCGCATCGCATATGCGTTCGCACTGACCGCGGGGCTCGCCGGTCCGCTGGCCTTGGTGGCTTGTTCGTCCGGCGACACGTCCGGGGGCCAGGCACCGGCCCAGACGACGGCTACAGCGACCAGCAGGCCGGACGCTAGCCCGAGCGCAACGCCGACCACCATGCCGTCGGCAACTACACCGCCGGCAAGCACGCCGACCGGCAGGACCAGCACGCCGGCCAAGCAACCGGAGACCGGCCCGGAGCCGGGGTACGACCAGACCGCGTTCGGGCGCTCCACAACAGTCACCAACAAGTGGTTCCCGCTGCGGCCGGGCATGCGGCTGAACTACCGCGGGCAGACGATCGAGGACGGCGAAGCCATCCCGCACACGGTCACGTCCATCGTCACGGACCTCACCAAGGTCATCGACGGCGTGCGCAATGTGGTGCTGTGGGAGCGGGACTACACCGCCGGCGTGCTGGACGAGGCCGAGCTGGCGTTCTTCGCCCAGGCCGACAACGGCGACGTCTGGCACTTCGGCCAGTACCCGGAGGTGTACGAGGAAGGCCAGCTGACCGAGGTGCCGGCCTGGATCCACGGGATCGACGGCGCCCGGGCCGGTCTCACCATCAAGGCGCAGCCACAGCTCGGCGGCCGCAGCTACGCGCAGGGCTGGGGTCCCGGTGTCGGCTGGTCGGACCGGGCCCGGGTGTTCAAGACGAACCAGAAGACCTGCGTCAAGGCCGGCTGCTTCCAGGGCGTGCTGATCACCGACGAGTTCAGTGCGGACGAACCCGGCGCGCACCAGCTGAAGTACTACGCGGCCGGCGTCGGCAACGTTCGGGTCGGGTACTACGGCAACGATCCGACCAAGGAAACGCTGGAACTGGTCAGCGTGCAGCGCCTGAACAAGGCCGCTCTCGCCCAGGTGAGGGCCGAGGTGCTGAAGCTGGAGAAGCGTGCCTACCAGTACAGCAAGGACGTCTACGGCCGGACCGCGCCGATGAAGTGACGCGCCGATGAACTGAGAGGGCAGGAGCTGTGCGGATTCTGGTGGTCGAGGACGAGCGCCGGCTGGCGCGCGCGATCGGCCACGGGCTGGCGGATCACGGGTTCGCCGTCGAGCTGGCGCACGACGGCGACACCGGTCTGTGGCTGGCCCGGGAGCAGGAGTTCGACGCGATCGTGCTCGACCTGATGCTGCCCGGGCTGTCCGGGTACGAGGTGTGCCGGCGATTGCGGGCCGACGGCAACTGGACGCCGATCCTGATTCTCACCGCCAAGGACAGCGACGACGCCGAAGCCCGCGGGCTTGATCTCGGTGCCGACGACTTCCTGCGCAAGCCGTTCTCGTATCTCGTCCTGATCGCCCGGCTGAACGCCCTGCTGCGCCGTGGCGCACCGGCTCGGCCGGCCAAGCTGATGGCCGGGGATCTGGAGCTTGATCCCGCGCGGCGCACGGTGCGTCGCGGCGCGGTCGAGATCGAGCTGACCCGCCGGGAGTTCTCGCTGCTCGAGTACCTGATGCGCAACGCCGGCCAAACCCGGTCGAAGGCCGAGATCCTCGATCACGTCTGGGGCGCCGACTTCGACCGGGAGCCGAATGTCGTCGAGGTGTACGTCGGCTATCTGCGCCGCAAGATCGACCAGCCGTTCGGCACGGCCACCATCGAGACGATCCGCGGCCACGGTTACCTGCTGGGCCCGGTGGGCGATGGCTGAGCCACTACGGCGGACCAAGCCGGTACGGCGATCGGTGTCCTGGTGGCGGCCGCATCCGTCGTTGCGGACCCGGATGGTGCTGATCGCGGCCGCGGCGACGGCCGTCGTCCTGGTGGTCGGCGGCCTGGCGCTCGCCTTCACGCTCCGGGCGGTGATGATCGACGAAGCGATGGACGCCAGCCGGCTCCGGGCCCGCGACCTCGGCGCGCTCGCCGCGGGAAATGCACTGCCGCGGGTCGCCCCCATCGGCCACGATGGCGACCTGGTACAGGTGGTCGGTGCCGGCGGCCAGATCCTCGTCTCCAGCGCGAACATCGCCGGCCGGCCCGCCCTCGACCTGCCCCGCCGGCCACCCGGCTCCACCGGGGTGATCAGCGTCGACAACCTGCCGGCGGCCGAGTCGGGCCCGTACCGCATCGTTGCCCACGGCATCGAGACTCCGTCCGGTCCGGCCACCGTCTACGTAGCGGTCTCGATCGAGGAGATCGAGGAGGTCGTCGTGCTGGTCGGCCAGGTCGGCCTGGCCGCGATCCCGGTCTTCGTCCTGCTGCTGTCGGTGGCGATGTGGACGGTACTCGGCCGGACTCTGGCACCGGTCGAGACGATCCGCCGGGAGGCCGACGAGATCACCGGCCGGCGGCTGGACCGACGGGTCTCCGAGCCACCGCAGTACGACGAGATCGGCCGGCTCGCGCGGACGGTCAACGCGATGCTCGCCCGCCTGCAGGACAGCGCGGAACGCCAGCGCCGGTTCATCGCCGACACCGCGCACGAGTTGCGCAGCCCGATCGCCAGCCTGAGGACGCAACTCGAGACCGCCCGGGCCAGCCATCTTCCGGTCGAGTGGGAAGACGTCAGCGCCGACCTGCTCGACGAAACCGTCCGGATGCAGCAACTCGTGGAGCAGTTGTTGCTGCTGGCCCGTGCCGACGCCGGCACCCTGGGCCGGACGCGGACGGCGGTCGACCTGGACGACGTCGTCGACACCGTCGTCGCGGGTGCTCGCGGGCGAATCGCCGCCGTCGGCGCAGAGCGGTCACCCGCGGGCGGTCCGATGCGGGTCGACGACCATGCGGTTGAGCCGGTCCAGGTGACCGGCGACGGACTCCTGCTGGAACAACTCGTCCGCAACCTCGTCGACAATGCGGTCGCGCATGCCACCCGGGAGGTTCGCGTCGGCCTCGCGGTCGAGGGCGACCAGGCGGTGCTGACCGTCGACGACGACGGGTCCGGCGTACCGGCCGGGCGGCGGCAGGAGATCTTCGAACGCTTCACCAGGCTCGACGGCGCCCGGGACCGCGATCACGGCGGCGCCGGTCTCGGCCTGGCCATCGTCGCCGACATCGTCAAGGCACACGCCGGGGCGGTCGAGGCCGTCTACTCACCCCTCGGTGGCGCCCGGTTCCAGGTCCGGCTTCCGGTAGCCGGTGCGCATTATGACCGAGGCTCGCTGAGCAAGTCCTGAGAACCGGCGCGTTGACGCGCGTACATCTCGGACCTACTCTCCGAAGAAGGGGCTCAACTAGGCGGTATCACCGCTACGTAGATTGAGGTAGGGGGCGCGGTCCGGGGGATTCCGGTGCACCGCAGAGTGCGCTGTGCACGTCTCTCGGTGCTGCCTCCCCACGGGGGAGGGGCGCGGCCATCATGCATTGGATCGTATCGTCAAGCCTGAAATTCCGGCGGCTGGTGGTCGCCGTAGCGGTCGGGGTGATGATCCTCGGCATCGTCCAGATCGGCCGGTCCAGCGTGGACGCGTTGCCCGAGTTCAAGCCGACGACGGTCGAGGTCCAGACCGAGGCGCTCGGGCTCTCGGCCGAAGAGATCGAGCAGATGGTCACCGTCCCGCTGGAGCAGGACCTGCTGGCCGGCGTCGCGTTCCTGGACAAGATCGAGTCGGTGTCGATGCCCGGTCTGTCCTCGGTCGTGATGACGTTCGAGCCGTGCACGGACCTGCTGGACGCGCGCCAGGTCGTGCAGGAACGGTTGTCCCAGGCAACTGCCGTGGCAGGGTTGCCGCAGGTGTCGAAGCTGCCGCAGATGATCCAGCCACTCTCGTCCACCAGCCGGCTGTCGATGATCAAGATCTCCTCGGACTCGCTGACCCCGATCGACCAGTCCGTGCTCGCCCGCTGGGTGATCACGCCACGGCTGATGTCGGTGCCCGGCGTCGCGAACGTCACCGTCTGGGGTTACCGTGACCGGCAGCTGCAGGTCCTCGTGGATCCCCAGCAGCTGCAGCAGAACAAGACGACGCTGGCCGACGTGATCGAGACCAGCGGTAACGCGCTCGAGGTGTCACCGCTGTCCTTCCTGGAGGCGTCCACGCCCGGCACCGGTGGGTTCATCGACACGGTGAACCAGCGGCTCGACATCTTCCACCAGCAGACGATCACGACCGCCGGCGAGCTGGCCCAGGTCCCGCTCGAGAATTCCGCCGGCCGGCCGACCTCGAAGACCCTGGGCGACGTGGCCCAGGTGGTCGAGAACCACCAGCCACTGATCGGCGACGCCATCTGCCCGGGCGGCGAGGCGTGCCAGCTGCTCGTGGTGGAGAAGTTCCCCGGCGCCGACACCGTGCGGGTGACCAAGGACGTCGAGGCCGCGCTGGAAGCGATGCGGCCCGGACTCGGCGGCCTGCGGATCGACTCGTCGCTGTACCGGCCGGCGTCCTTCATCGAGTCGTCCTTCAATGATCTCCAGTGGACGTTGCTGGTCGGCGGAGTCCTTCTCCTGCTGCTGATCGTCCTGCTCTTCTGGGACTGGCGCCGTGCGCTGCTCGCCCTCGTGGCGATCCCGGTACCGCTGGCCGTGGCGGCCGTGGTGCTGTATCTGCGGGACGTCCCGATCAACTTCATGGTCGTCGCCGGGCTCGTGCTCGGCCTCACCGCGATCGTCCACGACGCGATCACCGACGCGCACGGCCTCGGTGCCCGGCTTCGTGCGCGCCGCGATCAGGACGGCGCAGCAAGGACGCTCGCGGTCGTGAGTGAGTCGGCCGCGGCGCGCGGCGGGGTCCTCTACGCGGTCCTCATCGTCGTCGCGGCGACGGTGCCGTTCTTCTTCCTGACCGGCGAAGGCGGCGCGTTCCTGCCGCCGATGGTGCTCTCGTACCTGCTCGCCGTCGGGGCGTCGATGCTGGTCGCGCTGACCCTCACACCTGTGATCGCCCTGATGGTCATGCCCGGCAGCAAGCACCGGCAGCCGCGGATTTCCCGTCAGCTGGGCAGCGGCTACGACCGCAGGGCTCCCGGCCTGGTCACCCGCACCCGGACCGGCCTGATCGTTGCCGGCGTCCTCGCCTTGGTCGGCCTGATCGCGTTGCCCTTCCTGAACGCGTCGCTGCGGCCGTCGCTCAAGGAGCGCGACGTCCTGGTCCATGTCGAGGCACCGCCCGGTACATCGCTGCCGAAGATGACCGAGATCACCCGACAGGCGGTCCAGCAACTCGGCGCCGTGCCAGGTGTCGTCAACGTCGGAGGCCAGGTCGGCCGGGCGATCGCCTCGGACCAGATCGTCAACGTCAACTCGGGCGAGATCTGGGTCAAGGTCGGCCCGGATGCCGACTACGACGAGACCCTGAGCTCGATCCGCAGCTCGGTCCGCGGCCTGACCGGGGTGACGACCGACGTCCTCACCTACTCCGACGAACGCGTCACCGACGTCCTCGGCCAGTCCAGCGAGGACCTGGTGGTCCGGCTCTACGGCGACGATCCCGCCCAGCTGAGCAGCAAGGCCGACGAGATCAGCAAGCTGATGACCGGCATCGACGGGGTAGCCACGGTCAATGTCGACCGTGCGCTCGAAGAGCCCACCGCACAGATCCAGGTCGACCTCGCCAAGGCCCAGACAGCCGGCATCAAACCCGGTGACGTACGCCGGGCGGCGACCGCGTTGATGGGCGGCCTGACGGTCGGCAACCTCTTCGAGCAGCAGAAGGTGTTCGACGTCGTGGTCTGGGGCAAGCCGGAGATCCGGCGGAACGTGGACGACATCGAGAAGCTGCTGATCGACACGCCGTTCGGCACTCACGTCCGGCTCGGTGACGTGGCGAACGTCGAGATCGTGCCGAACCCGACGGTGATCAAGCATGCATCCGTCGCGCCGTACCTCGACGTGATCGCCGACGTGGCCGGGCGCGACGTCGCTGACGTCGCCGGCGACGTCAGCAGCCGGCTCGCGCAGGTACAGTTCCCGCTGGAGTACCACGCCGAACTGCTCGGCGGGTATGAGGAACAGCGGGCCGACCGGGCGCAGATGGTCGCGTTGGCGATCGCCGCGGCCATCGCCGTGTTCCTGCTGCTGCAGGCGGCAGTCGGGAGTTGGCGGCTCGCGCTGATCGCGTTCGTGGCACTGCCGCTGGCCCTGGTTGGTGGCGTCGTCGCGGTCATCGTGACCGGCCGGACGCTCAGCCTCGGCTCGGTGGCCGGACTGGTCGGCGTGCTCGGAATCGCCGCCCGGACGGTCATCCTGCTGATCCGGCGGTACCAGCGGCTGCAGCGGGACGAGGGGATGCGGTTCGGAGCCGGCCTCGTCGTGGCCGGCACCCGCCAGGCGATGGCGCCGGCCCTGATGTCGATGCTGGCGGCAATGATCCTGCTCGCGCCGATCGTCGTCATCGGCGGTGGACCGGGCTTCGAGATCCTGCACGCGATGGCGGTCGTGCTGGTCGGCGGCCTGCTGACGACAGCGGCGGTCACCCTGTACGTCGTACCGGTCGCCTATCTGCGGTTCGGGTCGATCGCCGAGCAGGACATGTGGGCCGACGAACCGGTGCCACCGGTCCCCGAGGAGACTCCGGTCCCGGCCCCGCAAAAAGCAGGAGCAGGGGCGGGACGGGGGCCGGACGATGCGTAGGAAGCGCCGCGCGGCCGCGGGACTGATGACCGTCCTGCTCGTCTCCTCCTCCTGCGGCGGGACGGTCACGGACAAGTACACCGTCAGCCACGAGCCCGCCCATATCGAGGAAGTGGCAGGCAGCGACCATCCGCGGATCATCCTGGAGCCGGAGGCGCTGAAGCGGATCGCCCTCCAGACCGCACCGGTCACGAAGTCGTCCGGCCTGCTGGTTGTCCCGTCCGCCGCGGTGTTCGTGGACCCGAAGGGGAAGTGGTGGGTCTACACGAACCCCGAGACAGGTGTCTTCATCCGCCACGAGATCAAGATCCAGCGGCAGGCCGGCGACCTCGCCTACCTGCTGAGCGGTCCGCCCGCCGGTACCAAGGTGGCCACCGTCGGCGTGCCTTCGCTGTACGGCGTCGAAGAAGAGATCGGTCACTGACCGCCGACCAGGCGACAGAGAAAGGGGGGCGGTGCAGTGATGCGTTTGATCGTTGCGTCGAGTTTGAAGTTCCGGTTCCTCGTGGTCGCCCTGACCGCGTTCCTGATGTTCTTCGGGGTCCAGCAGCTCGGTAAGTCGGCCGTCGACGTCTTCCCCGAGTTCGCGCCACCGAAGGTCGAGGTGCACACCATCGCGATCGGGCTGGGACCGACCGAGGTGGAAGAGCTCATCACGGTTCCGATGGAGCAGTCGCTGACCGCGATTCCCGGCGTCAAGACCGTCCGGTCCCGGTCGGTCGAACAGCTGTCGCAGGTCGTGCTGCTCTTCGACGAAGGTACGGATCTGCTGACCGCGCGCCAGAACGTCGCGGAGCGGATCGCGGCGATCACGCCGAAGCTGCCGACCTGGGCGGCGCCGCCGGTCATGCTCCAGCCGCTGTCGGCGACCAGCCGGGTGCTGAAGATCGGCCTGTCCACGACGGATCCGAAACTGGACATGATGGATCTGTCGATGACGGCCTACTGGAAGATCCGGGCCCGGCTGCTCCAGGTGCCCGGCGTCGCCAACGTGCCGATCTGGGGCGAACGGCTGGAGATGCTCCAGGTGCAGGCCGACCCCGACCGGATGGCCAAGCAGAAGGTCACTCTGGACCGGGTGATGACGACGACCGCGAACGCGCTGGACGCCGGCCTGCAGCAGTACTCCGACGGCAACTTCATCGGGCGCGGGGGTTTCGTCGACACCGCGACCGGACGGATCGGGATCCGCCACCAGACGCCGATCGTGTCCCACCCGGACCTGGCCAACCTGCCGATCCAGACCCTCGACGGCCGGCAGATCAAGCTCAGCGACGTGGCGAACCTGGTCCGGGATCACCAGCCGCTGATCGGTGACGCGGTGATCAACGAGGGCGACGGCCTGATGATGATCGTCGAGAAGTTGCCGTGGGCCAACACCCTGGACGTCACCAGGGGAGTCGAGCAGGCACTCGCGGAGATGCGTCCCGGCCTGCAGGGGATCGCCGTCGACTCCGCGATCTTCCGGCCGGCGACCTTCATCGAGGACGCGATCGACAACCTGACCCGGTCGCTGATCCTCGGCGCGCTGCTGATGATCGCGATGCTCGCCCTGTTCCTGTACTCCTGGCGAACGGCGGTCATCAGCGTCGTGGCGATCCCGTTGTCGCTGCTCGCCGCGTTGCTGGTGCTCACCCTGCACGGTGCGACGATCAACACGATGGTGCTGGCCGGCTTCGTGATAGCCCTCGGCGACATCGTCGACGACGCCATCATCGGGATCGAGAACATCGTCCGCCGGTTACGTCAGCATCGCGCGGACGGCAGCACCAAGTCGACCGCCAAGATCATCCTGGAGGCGTCGATGGAGGTCCGGGGCGCGATCGTCTACGCGACCCTGATCGAGATCGTCGCGATCGCGCCGATCTTCCTGCTCGCGGGGCTGTCCGGGGCCTTCTTCCGCCCGCTGGCGGTGGCGTACGCCCTCGCCCTGGGCGCGTCGATGCTGGTCGCGCTGACGGTCACGCCCGCGCTGGCGCTGATCTTCTTCCGCAGCCCGAAGTCGCTGGCCCACCGCGAGTCGCCACTCGTCCCGCCGATGAAGCGTGGCTACGAATGGGTTCTCACCCGGATGGTGAAGCGCCCGCGCCGCGGGTACGTCGCGGTCGCGCTCGCCACGGCCCTCGGGCTCGTGGTGGTGCCGCTGCTCGGTCAGTCGCTGCTGCCGAACTTCAAGGAACGCGACTTCCTGATGCACTGGCTCGGCAAGCCCGACATCTCCCTGCAGGAACAGGTCCGGACGACGAAACAGGTGAACGCCGAACTGCTGACGATCCCTGGCGTGCGCAACGCGGGATCGCACATCGGGAACGCGTTCTTCGGCGACGAACCGCACGGCGTGTACTTCGGGGAGAACTGGATCAGCGTCGACAAGTCGGTCGACTACGACGAGACGGTGAACAGTGTCCGGCAGACCGTCGACGGCTATCCCGGGGTGTTCCGCGACGTGCTGACCTATCTGAAGGAACGGATCCGCGAGGTGCTGACCGGGACCAGCGACCCGATCACGATCCGGATCTTCGGGCCGGATCTGGAGCAGCTCCGGGCGAAGGCCGAGGAGATCAACAAGATCGTCGGCACGGTCCCGGGGGTCGGCGATCACAGTGCCGACTTCCAGGACGCCATTCCGCAGATCCGGGTCGAGGTCGATCTCGAGTCCGCGAAGAAGTACGGCCTCAAACCCGGTGACGTCCGGCGCGCGGCGGCCTGGTTGATGGCCGGCGAGGAGGCCGGCGACCTCTACGCCGGCGGCAAGGCGTACGACGTCCAGATCTGGACCCCACCGGAGAAGCGGCGCAGTGTCACCGACCTGCAGAACCTGCTGATCGACAAGCCCGGCGGCGGCCACGTGCGGCTGAGGGAGGTCGCCGACATCAGCATCGTGTCGGTGCCGAACGTGGTCCAGCACGAGGATCTGTTCCGCAACATCGACGTCGGCGCCGAACTCGACGGGACCCGTGACCTGGGATCCGTGGTCCGCGACATCGAGAACCGGCTCGAACAGGTGGAGATGCCGCTGGAGTTCCGCACCGAGATGCTCGGCGAGTACACCGAGCGTCAGGCGGCTCAGCAACGCCTGCTGATCTTCGCGATCGCGGCCGCCGTCGGGATCCTGCTGCTGTTGCAGGCGTCGTACCGGAGCTGGCGGCTGGCGATCCTGACGTTCGTGACGTTGCCGATCGCGTTGGTCGGCGGGCTGATCGCGGCGTACCTGGGGTCGAAGGTGATCACGCTCGGTTCCCTGGTCGGTTTCCTGACCGTGTTCGGGATCGTGGCGCGGAACGGGATCATGCTGATCAGTCACTGCAAGCATCTGGAGGAGGAAGAGGGCGTGCCGTTCGGGCCCGAGCTGGTGATCCAGGGCGCCAAGGAACGGCTGGTGCCGATCATGATGACGGTACTGACCACCGGGCTCGCGCTGATCCCGCTGCTGGTGACCGGGTCGATCCCGGGCCAGGAGATCGAGCACCCGATGGCGGTGGTCATCATCGGCGGCCTGATCACGGCCACGCTGCTCAACCTGCTGGTCGTCCCGGGGTTCTACCTCAGGTTTGCGAAGAGGTGCCGCGAGCGCCTGGAGGCGACGGCTGCCTGAGCCACGAGTAGAGCACGGCCCAGTCGGCTTCCTCAGCCCGCCGGCGAGCGCGAGCGGCACCAGCCTCCGCGATCCCGCCGGCGACGCTGACGGCGACCAGCACAAGAACATCCACAGCGAGGATCCACCGCAGCAAATTCATCGGTCACAACCTCGGCTCGGGGAGGCAACGAGCAGTCGCCTCCCATGATGCCCGCCCCCACCTGAGAGACCGCTGAGTAGCACCACGCAGCCATCCGATAGAGCGGCGGAGGAGCGAGTGCGGCGGGCGCGTGGGGGCTGGCTGGCCAGCTGGTCAGAGGGCGTCGTTGGTGAGCATGGCTTGGTGGAGGTCGCGGAGTTCGGGGCCTGGGTTGATTCCTACCTCGGTGGCGAGGATGTGGTCGACTTCGCGGTACGTCGCGAGGGCGTCGGCGCGGCGGCCGGAGCGGAAGAGGGCTACGGCTAGTTGGGTCCAGAGCTTTTCGCGGAGCGGGTGGCGGGCGACCAGGGCGCGGAGGTCCGGTACGAGTTCGGCGTGGCGGCCGAGCTCGAGGTCGGCGTCGATGCGGCGTTCCTCGGCGAGCAGGCGGCGTTCCACCAGCGGAGTGACGTCTTCGTTGTGCAGCACCGGCGAGTCGATGTCGGCGAACGGTTCACCACGCCACAAGTCTGTTGCCGAGTGCAACAGTTTGGCCCGCTGGCACAGCTCGGTCGAGGTGTCGGCTTCGCGGACGAGTTGCTCGAAATGCAGCAGGTCCAGCTGATCCGGACCGGCCTCGATCAGGTAGCCGCCCGGACAGGTGCGGATCTGCTGGTCGCCGATGGTCCGGCGGAGCCGGGTCACGTAGGTGTGGATGACGTGCCGTGGGTTGCGTGGTGGCTGGTCGACCCAGAGCCGGCGACCGAGGTCGCTGAACGAGGCTGCCTTGTTCGGCCTGACCAGCAGGCTGGCGAGCAGGACGCGCAGTTTGGGAGTTTCCAGCCGGACCGGCCGTCCCTCCCGAACAATCGTCAGCGGCCCCAGAATCCCGAACTGCACACAACGCACGGTGTCTCCCCCCAGGTGAGATCAGCTGTGTTCTTCCATCACGATACGTGCACATCCGGTCACCACAAGGCCTTTTCCGTCCTGGCCGAAGTGTATTGGTCCACTCCGCTGGGTGACAGTCAGCTGAAAGCCACCCGAAGGCCACGGCTGGTTCAGTAGTCACCAGAAAGCACACGTCAGCGATCTGGGGAGCAGCCGTGGACTCACGCTACGAGGCCTACTGCATGGCCGATCCGGTCTTCTACGACTCACCGGCCGCCGCCTCCACCGTGGTGAACCCGACCAGTCACGGCGAGTTCGACCAGACCACCGGCACTGTCCCGCAGGGCTGGGAACGCGGCGAGCTGGGCGAGTGGATCTTCCTCCGCCCACCGATCTCCGACCTACCCACCCAGGGCTGGAAGGTGCACGTCTCCGCGACGGCCGGCAACGCGCAGGACGTGCTCGACGTGGTCACCCGCTACTGCTCGGAACACGCCGTACCGTTCAAGTTCCTGGCCAGTCGCCGGGTCCTGATGTCCCGCAACAGCAAGTACGCCGACCGCGGCGGCAGCGGCAAGTTCATCACGATCTACCCGACCGAGGACGTCAGCCTGGACGAGATCCTGCGAGAACTCGGCGAGCTGCTGGACGGCCAGCCAGGCCCGTACATCCTGAGCGATCTGCGTTGGCGCAACGGCCCTCTCTACGTCCGGTACGGCGGATTCCGCCAGCGGATGTGCAAAGCCGAGAACGGCGATCTGGTCCCCGGGATCGAGACGCCTGACGGTGTGCTCGTGCCCGACGTACGGGGTCCGTCGTACGCGACGCCGCCCTGGGTGCCGACACCACCGATCCTCGAGGAAGCCCTTGCTGCTCGGGCCGGCGACGGCTCCGAGGAGTTCCCCTACAAGATCGTCGAGGCGCTGCACTTCTCGAACGGCGGTGGCGTCTACCGCGCCGAGGACCCGCGCACCGGCAGGACCGTGCTGGTGAAGGAAGCTCGCCCGATGGCCGGCCTCGATCGTGAGGGCGCGGACTCCGTCAGCCGGTTGCGGCGGGAGCGCGACATCCTGCGTCAGTTGGCGGGTGTCGAGGTGGTTCCGCAGTTGCTGGACTACTTCACCTGCTGGGAGCACGAGTTCCTCGTCCGTGAGCACGCCGAGGGCGAGATCCTCAACCGCCACATGGTGCGCCGGCATCCGCTGTTGCGGCCGGACGCGACCGATGAGGCGGTGGCGACGTACGCCGACTGGGCGCTCGGGGTGCTGCGCCGGGTGGAGGCCGGTGTGGACGCGATGCACGAGCGGGGGGTGGTGTTCCGTGATCTGCACCCGGGCAACATCATCGTCGGCATCGACGGCGAGGTCCGGTTCATCGACTTCGAGGTCGCCGCGCCGGTCGAGCAGGCGACCCGTACGACACTCGGCGCGGCGGGCTACACGGCACCGCCCGACTACACCGGCTTCGCGATCGACCGCTACGCGCTGGGCTGTCTGCGGATTGCGCTGTTCACGTCGCTCGCGCCAGTGATCCCGTGGGACCCGGGCAAGATCGACCAGTTCGTCGACGTCGCCACCGATCGCTTCCCGCTGCCGGACGACCATCGCGCGAAGGTCTGGCGCGACCTCGGCCCGCGTCCGCTCCGGGTACGACCCGGAGCGACGGTTCCGGAAAAGCTCGGCCCCGGTCTGAACAAGCCGATCTGGCCGAGCAATGCGGTCCCGGAGTGGGCCTCCCTGCGGGAATCGATGACAGCGGCGATTCTCGCCACCGCGACGCCGCAACGCTCCGACCGGTTGTTCCCGGGTGACATCAACCAGTTCGGGCCCGGCGGGGGAGTCAACCTCGCGTACGGCGCGGCCGGCGTACTGTGGGCGCTCGCCGAAACCGGTACGACGCCGCCGGCCGAACACGTCGACTGGCTAGTCGAAGCGACCCGGAAGGCCGATCGCACCCCGCCGGGTTTCTACCAGGGGCTCGGTGGCATCGCGTTCGCCCTGGACCGGCTCGGCCGGCCGGACGAGGCCCGCGAGGTGCTCGACCGGGCTCGCGCGCTTCCGCTCGACGGCGTCGGTACCAGTCTGGCGGAAGGCCTTCCCGGGCTGGGACTCGCAGTCCTGCACTTCGCCCAGCAGACCGGAGATCGGGCACTGCTGGCCGAAGCCGGTGACCTCGCCGCGCGGATCGTCGGTGAGCTGCGGGACACTCCGGACGGCGCGATCCGGCCCGGTTTGCTGAAGGGTGCGTCCGGCTCGGCGCTGTTCATGATCCGCTTGGCCGAGGCGACCGGCGACCAGGAGCTGCTCGACCAGGCCGAGAAGGCCCT
The DNA here is from genome assembly GCF_050943845.1 of Kribbella sp. CA-294648. Classification (NCBI taxonomy): domain Bacteria; kingdom Bacillati; phylum Actinomycetota; class Actinomycetes; order Propionibacteriales; family Kribbellaceae; genus Kribbella; species Kribbella sp. CA-294648. The sequence goes on along the minus strand of NZ_CP191981.1, from coordinate 4,965,838 downwards.
GCGTCGTGATCTCGACGGTTGCGTCTGGACCGAGGATCGAACCGTGCAGGCCAACGAGGGTTGGCGGATCGTGCCCTATCTGGCGACCGGGAGCACCGGGGTGGGGCTGGTCCTGCACGAGTTCCTGCGCCATCGTCCGGCCGAAGATCTGCGCGAGTACGCGACTGGTATCCGGCGGGCGGCCGAGCCGGAGTTCGTCGTACAGGCAGGGTTGCTGAACGGTCGCGCCGGACTGGTGTCGTACCTGCTGCACACCGACGACGGCTCGCCGGCCGTCGCGGCGACGATCGAACGGCACCTGCGCGCCCTCGGCTGGCACGCCGCGCCGCTGGACGGTCGGGTCGCCTTCATCGGGGATCAGTTGATGCGCATGTCGATGGACCTCGGCACCGGCTCGGCCGGTGTGCTGGTGGTCCTCGCGTCCGCGCTCGCCGATCGCCGTCCCGTTCTTCCCTTTGCCGGATCCCAAAGGGGAACGTCCGCAATCCGACGATCACAGGGGAGGTGAATGAACATGTCCCAGATTCTCGACCTTCAGAAGATGGAGATCGACCGCGCACCTGGTGCGGTCGTAGAGAGCAACTGGAGCTGGTGGGAGTGCTGCAGCACCGGTAGCTTCTTCGACTGCTGCTGAAGCTGATCGGTGTGCATCTGAAGCCGTCCGGGGTGGTTGCCCGCAACCGCCCCGGACGGCCGCCGATCGTGGGGAGGAGCGTTGGTGACTGTTGGTGCGTTGCTGGTGCGAACGGCTCGGCAGGCGCCCGGCTGGTTCGCAGTACTGGTGGTGACGGCAGCAACCGGTACTGCTGCTGCGCTGCTCGTCCCACAGATGCTCGCGGCGACAATCGATGAGCTCGGCTCCGGAATCCTTGTGTTGGTAGGGCTGTTGGCCGTGGCTGTTGCCTCGGCGACCTTGGGTGAGATTGCTGAGGGGTACTGCGTTTCCGCTGGAACAGCTGACCTCCGAAGCAGGGTTGCGGATGCGGTTGTGCGTTCGGGACTCTCGGGTCAGCGGCGCTTCTCGGCCGGTGACCTAGCGGGGCGGACTGTCGGCGTCGCTCCACAGGTTGGGCGAATCGCGCCGCTGGCTGTGCAGGTGGTCACCAATCTGGTTCTGTCTGTCGGCGGTCTGGTCTTGCTCTGGCGAATCGACTGGCGCCTGGTGCTGACGCTGGCTGCCGCGGCTCCTCTCGGCGTTGTGCTGCTGCGCATGTTCGCCGGGCAGGCTGCGGTGTCGGTGCAGCGGTATCAGGAGCAGCAGAGCGAGATCGCTACGCGGCTTGCCGATGCGCTTGGTGGGGTGCGGACGATCCGGGCGGCTGGGACGGTGGCGCTGGAGACAGAGCGGGTGCTGGCGCCGCTGCCGGCGTTGGCGGCTGCTGGGCAGGCGCTGTGGTCTCGGTACGGCGGTTTGGCTGGGCGTACGACGCTTCTGGCGCCGCTGACCACCGTCGTGGTGCTAGCGGTCGCAGGCCTTGGGCTGCATGCCGGGCGGCTGTCATCTGGTGAGTTCCTTGCGGCTGCCGGGTATACGCCGATGGCGTTGGGGTTACTGAGCCAGATCCCTTTGCTGATGAGTCTTGTCCGGGCGCGGGTGAGTGCACGGAGGCTGGTGGAGGTGCTCGCTGTGCCAGTACGGGCCGATGGTTTTCGCGACCTCCCGGCTGGTAGTGGCCGGTTGGAGCTGCGCGGCGTTGTGGTTGACGGCGTACTGGATCGTGTTGATCTGGTGGTGCCAGGTGCGTCGGTCGTTGCGGTCGTCGGTGCAGCCGGTGCGGGGAAGACAGTGCTGGCGGAGGTTGCCGGTGGGCTGATCGCTCCGGATGAGGGCGTCGTACTGCTGGATGGGGTTCCGCTGGACGAGTTGACGCCGGAGGTGTTGCGGCGGGAGGTTGCTTACGCGTTCGAGCGGCCGGCGCTGCTCGGGCGCACGGTCGGCGACGTGATCGCGTACGGCGGAACCGCGGGTCCGGAGCAGGTCGCGGATGCGGCGGTCGCGGCGCAGGCGGACGCGTTCGTACGACGGTTGCCCGAGGGCTATGCGACCCCGATGAGCGAGGTGCCGCTGTCGGGTGGGGAAGCGCAGCGGTTGGGATTGGCGCGAGCCTTCGTGCGAGATGCCCGGTTGCTGATCCTGGACGATGCGACCTCCAGCCTGGACTCGGTCACTGAAGCCCAGGTCAATCAGGCCTTGTTGCGGCCGAACTCCCGGACCCGCTTGATGATTGCCCATCGGGCCATCACCGCTCGTCGCGCCGACCTGGTGGTCTGGCTGTACGCCGGCCGCGTCCGCGCTGTCGGTCACCACGACGAGTTGTGGGCGGACGATGCCTATCGGGCCGTCTTCACCCCGGGGCCGCAGTGATGCCACGAGCTCGGGTTGTTGTTGACGGGTGGGCGGAGTTTGCGCGGAGTGTTGCTCGGGAGCCTCGGCGGTTGGCGCGGCTTGGGGTGGTTGCGCTGGTGGCGGCGGTGCCGGGGGTGGTCTCGGGACGTCTGGTGGCGCTGGCCGTGGATCGGGGCTTTCTGGGCGGCGGTGTGGCGATCGGCTTGGCTTGGTTGGGGGCGTGGGCCGTCGCGGTGATGCTGGGGTCGTTCGGCGCGCGCCGGGTGCCGGTGCGCTTGGGCGCGATCGTCGAACCCCTGCGAGACGAGCTGGTGACCAAGGTTGTGCGAGGAACGCTGGCGCAGGCCGCAGCCGGTGGACGCGGGGCGGACGCGGGGACCGTTGCTCGATTGGCCAAGCAGGTGGAGGTGGTGCGGGACAGTGCGGCTGGGTTGCTGCTTGGGGTGCAGCAGGTGGGGTTCGGAGTACTGGCGGCTGTGGGTGGGTTGTTCTGGTTGGCTCCGGTTGCTGCGGTGATCGTGGTGACGCCGGTGTTGTTGGCGTTCCTCGTGCTGGGGCGGTTGCTGGTCGGCTTGGTCGGGCGGCAGCAGGACGTGTTGGTTGCGGAGGAGCGGCTGGCGGCGTCGGTCAGTGAGACTGCGGGGGCGGTGCGCGACGTGGTGGCCTGTGGTGCTGAGGAGCGGGCGCTTGGCGAGATCGGCGACGTCATCGAAGCGCAGGCGGCGGCATCCCGAGCGCTTGCCCGGGCGAGCGCCTTGCGATCCGCGGTGGCCGCGATCGGTGGATACCTCCCGCTCGTCGTGTTAGTTGCCCTAGGCCCCTGGTTGATCCGCTCCGGCCGGTTGTCGATGGGCGAGCTGCTCGGCGCCGTCACCTACATCACCACCGGCCTCCAGCCCGCGCTCCGCGCCGCCGTCCAGTCGTTCGGAGGCTCCGGAATCCTCCTGGCCGTCACCCTCCACCGCCTCACCTCAGCCAGCCAGCTCCCACCCGAGACCAACGCCAGCCAACTCTCATCTGAGCAACTGGTGACTAGCAGCATGGCTCTCGATCTCAGGGTGCGCGGTCTTACCTTCGCCTACGGGCCTCACGCTGCCCCCGTCGTCGACGGCTTCGAGCTCGATCTCAACTACGGTGACCATCTCGCCATCGTCGGCCCGAGCGGCATCGGAAAGTCGACCCTGGCCGGTCTGCTCGTCGGCCTGACCCAACCGCAGCGCGGCACCATTCACCTCGGCGCCACCCCGCTCGCCGCGATCCCGCCGGCACAGGTACGGCGTACCTTCGCGTTCGTCCCCCAGGAGTCGTATGTCTTCACCGGCACCCTGCGCGAGAACCTCACCTACCTCCACCGGCACGCCACAGACGCCGACCTCGACAAGGCGGTCGACGCCATCGGCCTGCGCTCCGTCGTCGACCGCCTCGGCGGGTACGACGGCATCGCCGGACGTGACCTCAGTACCGGCGAACGTCAGCAGATCGCGCTGGCCCGGTGCTGGCTCTCGCCGGCCGAGGTCGTCGTCCTCGACGAAGCGACCTGCCACCTCCACCCGGCCGGGGAAGCCCAAGCCGAGAACGCGTTCCGGCACCGCCCCGGCACCGTGGTGGTCATCGCCCACCGCCTGAGCTCCGCGCTGAGAGCCGACCGCGTCCTCCTGCTGGACGGCACGACCCCGATGCTCGGCACGCACCAAGAGCTGATCACCCGATCCCGCCCGTACGCCGAACTCGTCGGCTACTGGGACGCCCCCGAACCGAGGTGACCTGATGGAATCCACCGGCCTGACCTTCCGCATCCTGCTCGGCGTGGTGTTCGCCGTCTCGCTGGCCGGCAAGCTCCGCGGAACCGGCGACTTCGTCGAGGCCACCCGCCGTCTCGTCCCTGTCCGCTTCGCCCGCTGGGATCGCCCACTGTCCGCTGCGGTTGCCGCGGTGGAGCTCGCGGTCATCGCACTGCTCGTGTTCCAGCCCACGGCCAGCTTCGTGCTCGCTTTCGGCCTCCTCGCGGCCTTCACCGTCGCGCTCGCCGCCGCGCTCCGGCGTGGCGAGACCGCACCCTGCCACTGCTTCGGACCAGGAGGTACGCCGCTCGGCCGCCGGCACCTCGGCCGCAACGCCGTCCTGCTCTCGATCGCGGCCCTCGGGCTCGCGTTCCCCGCCACGTCCCCGCCAATTGCCGAATTGTTGCCCGCCGCAACCATCGCGATCGCCGCCGCGCTGCTGGTGATCAGATTCGACGACCTGGTGGAGCTGTACCAACCACTGGGAGCCAACCGATGACTGTCGTCCTGACTGCCGTTTCCCTCGTCAACCTGCTCTTGCTGCTCGGCGTCATCCGCCGCGTCAACGACCTGGCCCGCCGGCCGAGCGCCCCGGCGCCGGGCTCGGCCCTGGCGCCGGGCTCGGCCCTCGCCTCGGCTCCGGCTTCGGTGGAGGCGCCGATGCTTCCCGCTGGGCATCGGCCGCCGGACTTCCGGGCGACCACGCTCGACGGCGCCGAGGTCTCCGGCCAGGAGTTGGTGCTCGTCGGCTTTCTGTCGCAGGGCTGCCGTCAGTGCCAGCAGGCAATGCCGAAGTTTCTGAAGGCTGCGCAGACCTCACCCGGCGGCCGGACCCGGGTCCTCGCCGTCGTCGTCGGCGATGCCTCGGCCGCTCAGCCCGAGGATTCCGCGAAGGCCCACCTCGCGAAGCTGAGCGAGGTGGCCCAGGTCGTCATCGAGCCGCGCAATGGCCCGGTGTCGGCCGCCTTCAAGGTCGGAGGCTTCCCGACGTTCTACCGCCTCAACTCCGGAGCAATCGCCGCCCACGGCGACAAAGCCCTCACCTGAGCCGGGCAGGGCCGCGTACCTCTGGGGTCGGCGGCGAAAATCGTGGGCCGGGTGTGGCTGGGGCTATTAGGCTCGGGGGTGGTCCACGATGAGGAGGTCTCGTGTTTCAGCCACTGCTGGCGTCCGCGACGAGAGCCGTTGAGAAACTTCGTGACATCGGTGAGCCGCTGCCCGACGATCTGACCAGCCAGCTGGCAAAGCTGGCCGATGACAGTCAGACCGACGCGGTCAGGGTCGCCAAGGTTGAGGAACTTCTACGCCCCTATGTCCTCGCCGATGTGCAGATCGATGAGCAGGGGCTGACTGCGGGTACGCCGGGTGCTGCGGAGCCACGACTCGTTCAGCACGGGTGGCGGAGCTTCCTGGTCCGGGTGGCGAACCCGCATCGGCTGCTAGGTGATTTGTCGGCGCCGTCGAATCATGTGCTCGGGCTGATCGACCACCACAGCCACGCGGCGCGAATCACGCTGCACGACACGTTGACCGTAGTACCGCGGATCGAGCGCAGTTGGCTGCAGGTGAAGCTCGCCGGCCCGACCGACGTGTCCGGCCTGGACGTCGAGTACAAGGTCATCAGCCTGTACAGCCGCGATGGCGGCAGCCGCAGCGGTGAGCTGACGTTCGTGCTGGCGGTGGAGGAGGAGACGGAGAGCCTGACCCGGCCCCCGGTCGCGAAGGCCGGCCAGCGGATGGGATTCGCGAGCCGTCAGTACGCCGCGACGTACGACTTCGATTGCCTGCCCGCTCGCGACATCCGGTTCGACGTACGGGAGCCGGACGGCAGCAGTACCGTAGCTGCGCTGACCGTCCGGGACTCCCAGCGGCGGGCGTACCCGTCGAAGGCGATGCGGCTGGCGCCGGACATGTTCTTCCACGAACACGTCTACCGGGCGACCGGCGAGTTCATCACGCTCCCGGCCGGTCAGTACGAGATCTCGGCCCGTCGCGGACCGGAGTACCGGGAGGTCCGCCTCGAGGTCGAGCTGTCGGCCGGCAGCGATGCGGTCACGATCGAGCTGGATCGCTGGGCCGATCCGGCCGCGCGTGGCTACTACTCGGGCGACCCGCACATCCACGCCGGCGGCTGCTCGCACTACAGCGTGCCGTCGGAGGGTGTGACGCCCGAGACGATGATCCGGCACGTTCGCGGCGAAGGGCTCTGGCTGGGCAGCGTGCTCACCTGGGGACCGTGTTACTACCACCAGAAGCAGTTCTTCAGTGGCGTGTCCATCAGCCCACGCGCCGAGCTGGAGTACCCCGCCATGCAGCAGGCCCAAGGCATGACGTGGGATCCGCAGGACACCGACCGCGACAGCCAGAGCCTGCTGCGGTACGACCTCGAGGTGTCGGGTTTCCCGTCCAGCCACTCCGGTCACGTCATCCTGCTCGGCCTCACCGACCAGGACTACCCCGGCACCCAGCTGATCGAGGACTGGCCGTCGTGGAACCTGCCGGTCATGCGCTGGGGCCACGCGCAGAACGCCCTGGTCGGGTACGCGCACTGCGGTGCCGCCTGGCGGTCGGAACCGAGGAGCTGCCGAACTACGTCATCCCGGGATTCCAGTCGATCGGTTCCAACGAGATCATCGTCGATGTTCCGCTCGGCGCCGCCGACTTCCAGTGCGGTGCCGAGTTCGCTCCCGCGGCCGAGCTCAACATCTGGTACCACCTGCTGAACGTGGGCTACCGCACTCTGATGCTCGGCGAGACCGACTATCCCTGCATCTACGACGACGGTCCGGGAGTCGGGCGCACCTACGTCCGGCTGCCTGAGGCACCGCAAGGTGAGCAGGCCTTGGAGGCGTGGCTCGGTGGGCTGAAGGAGGGCCCGTCGTACTTCGGCGACGGTCGCAGCCACGTCTACGACTTCGCCGTCGACGCCGACACGGCCCGGGAGCACGCAGCCGACGCTCCGGGACCGGTCCGGGTGACCGCGACGGTCGCGGCCTGGTTACCCGAACAGCCACCAGCGCCGCCAGCGGCAGGCCGGCCGGTGTACTCCGCACCTGTCGGCTGGCATCTCGAACGGTCGCGTGTCGGCCAGTCCCGCAAGGTGCTTGTCGAGGTCCTGGTCAACGGCGTACCGGTCGGTGCGCAGGAGTTGCTTGCTGACGGCAACGAGCACGCGATCGAGTTCGACGTGGACCTGGAGCGTTCGTCCTGGATCGCGCTGCGGATCCTGCGCAGCGTCCACACCCAGCCGATCTTCGTCGAGATCGCCGGCCGCCCGATCCGGGCGTCGCGGCGCAGCGCGCAATGGTTGCACGACTCGGTCGACGCGCTGTGGAAGGCGAAGGCCGGCTTCATCCGCGAGACCGAACGACCGGCGGCGCGGGAAGCGTACGACGCTGCACAAGCCACCTATCTGGTCCGGCGCGACGAATGCGAGGTGGACTGATGGTTCACGGCGAACCAGCGGGCTGTTGCGCGCCGGTCGACACCACCGCACCGCTCTCGGTCACGATCAACCCGGAGGCAAGGGTGAACGTCGCCCGGACCGGGAGCCGCGTGCGGAGCTTGGCCATCGGCGAGTGGCACACGATCGACTTCCCGATCGTCAACACCGGCTACGTGACAGGCCAGCTGGTGATCGAGGCCGACCCGGTGTCCGATGTCGACCTGGACCTTCCGGCACACGAGCTGACCGGCGAACCACGCCAGGAGGGTGCCGTCCGGGTCCGCTTCGACGTACCGACGATCGTGGATGTCACCCTGACCTTCCGCGCCCTCAGCGCCCTAGGAGGCCTCGCCACCCACAGCTCCCTGCACCTCATCCTCCGGTCGCATGTTGCTCGCCTCCCAATTGTGTAGGGCCTATGGGCGTTGGTAGGGGAGGGGCTGGAGGGTGGGCCAGCGGGTGCGCATGACGTCGCCCAAGGCTGCGCTGAGCCGGCCGAGATGTGAACTGGCCCATCCGGCACCAGAGCGGCCCAGAGCAGGAGCGACGTAGGAGCGAGTGCGGCGAACGCGTGGGGGCCGGTGTTCTTTTGCGATCAGGTGGGGGAGGGGACTCGCATTAGGTCGTGTAGCCAGTGGTCGAGGCGGTCCAGCTCTGTGGGTGATCCGAACATGGGCTTCTTTCCCGGTGGTGGGAGGAAGCCGACGGCGTCCATCACCAGCCAGTACTTCTCGATCGTCCGTCCGGTCAGTGCGGCGTAGCGTTGCAGGAAAGTTCGGGCGGGGTCGGGGCCGAATGCCAGGGCGAGGTTCGTTGCGGCGTGGCCGGCGTCCAGCCAGGCGGGGCCTGTTGAGGTTTCTACCCAGTCGACAACGCCGGTGATTTCGCTACCGTTCCACAGGAGGTTTCGGTGGCTGTAGTCGCGGTGCAGGAACGTCGGTTGGTACGACGGCCGCTCTTCTGCGAGTACGTCGAATGCGCGCTGCCAGGAACCAGCGTGTTTCGTCCAGGCGGGCAAGATCCACTTTGCTTCCCACGCCCACGATTGGTATGCGCGGAAGGGTTTCGCCGGCTTGACCTCGTGGATGGCGGCCAGGAGCGTTGCCATCGCAGTCATATCGACCTCGCCGACCTCAGCCGCGGGGTTGCCTGGCAGGCGCGACATCAGGTGGGCAGCGACCCCGGTATGCCGCCCTTCCGCGTCCAACCCCAGGCTCACGGGTGCCGGTACAGGCGTGTCTTCGAGTTCCTGCAGGGCGGATGCTTCTCGTTCGGTGAGAGCTGACCCGTGTGCTTTCCAGGGTTCGTTGGTCATCAGCCGGAGTACAGACCGTCGCCCTGTCGCGTCGGTCAGAGCGAGCATGGTGGAGGTCAGACCTCCCGAGAGCTCGGAGGCGTCAATGATCCGCGCCCCCAGCACAAACTCGCTCCACACCAGTCCATCGGTACGCATGCACCGCAATCTAGTGCCCGCCCACGGTCAGGTGTCCGTTATCGGTCATACGGTGTGCAGTCGAGTGGCTACTTACCGTTGACTTCGGTGGAGGGTCGAGGTCAGACTCTGCGGGACGGAAAGCGTTTCCCCCGCCCCCTTGGAGAATGCCATGACGTTCGATCGACGGAGGTTTCTGCTCGCCACCGGTGCTGCGATTGCTGGTGCCGGAGTTGTTGGCACCAGGCCCGCGCACGCCCGTGCCCAGGCGTGGGAAACGGTGATCGGCACGAACACGTTCGCCGGTTATTCGGCCCTCGAGTCCACCTGGAACTACCGGTATCCGTGGGGATCCGACCACAACGGCACCGCGCGGATGTACGCGAGCGCGAGCGATCACAACCACGTCTACCTTCAGTCGGGTGGCGTCCTGGTGCTCAAGGCGTCGCGGATCAACTGGAACGAAGGCAACAGCAGCAAGGACCCGTACCTGCCGATCCGCTACCACTCCGGCGCGATCCACTCGAAGCTGCGGGTGACGGTCAACGACCAGTTTCCGGAGTGGGAGGTCAAGGGAGACTTCCAGGCGCCGTCCGCCCGCGGTACCTGGCCCGCGTTCTGGCTGACCGGCGCTAACAGCTGGCCGCCCGAGAGCGACATCCTGGAGTACAAGGGCGATGCCGCAACTGGTTCAACACGTACGACGGCGGCTGGGACAACACCATCGTCCCGGTGTCGAATCCCGGCGGCTGGCACACGTACCGCGCGTGGATCACCAAGGTGAACGCGGCCGACGTCGACATCCACTACTACCTGGACGGCCAGTGGGTCGGCCGGCACCGCGGCTCGAACTTCGTCGGCAAGCCCATGAACATCATCATCAACCTCCAGATGGAAGGTGCCTCCGGCAGTTCAGGGCCGACCGGAGACACCTACTACCGCGCCCGCAACATCTACGTAGGCCGCACCAACACCGCCTGACCGCTGATGCGTAGTACGCGAACGGCGTGCGGTGAGAGCGCTAGCCGAGCGGTACGGCGGGCGCTCTCACCGCGAGCTGCTGATCAACCCGCGACGAAGGTTTTGATGCTGTACGCCGGTAGCTGGGTGTCGAAGGAGCCGTTCGCCATGGTGACGGTCGAGTCCGCGGCCAGCGTCCGGTTCGCGGTCGTCACCCAGGTCGAGACCGTCGCGGCCGTGGTGGCCCGGATGGTGAAGGGCTGGGTCACCGCCGACGAGTTCTTGTTGACGGCGACGATGACGATCCGGGATCCGTTCTTGAACGCGGTGATGAAGACGTTCGCCGCCGGCTTCGCGGTCGCGGTGATCCGGAAATATCCAGGCCGGACCCACTTCGAGAAGTGGGCCATGTTGGCACCGCGTTTGCTGATCCGCCCGTCCTCGCGCATCGGGCCGTACGAGCGGCGGATGTACCACCACACGTACGTCTGGAACCGGCCGTCCACCAACGCGCGGTGCATGTGTTCACCCACGTCGAGTGCCTGCGGCCAGAGGTCGCCCGAGTCACTGCTGTTCGGGTGATAGACCTCCGTCATCCACAGCTCCTTGCCGGCGCCCTTCTCGCGGAAGAGTGGGTAGGGGAGGTCAGCGGACCTGGTGCCGTAGAGGTGAGCGCCGAGGATGTCCACGTTCGCCAGCGCCGCGGGATCCTGCAGGATGGGGTCGGAGGCGTTCTTGCGGTACTGGAACGACTCGGGCGCGATCACCCTGGTGTTGATCGCACCGGCGTTCTCCCGGAGGAACCTGACCATTTCGGCCGGCGTCCACGCCGTCCAGTCGTGCGCGTAGTCCGGCTCGTTCTGCACCGAGATCCCGTACAGGGTCGTTCCGTTGGTGCGCATGAAGGTGGCGAAGTCGTTCAGGTGCTGGGCATACGCGCCGTACGCGTTGTAGCGGAGCCGCTTTCCGCCGGAGAAGGTCTCGGTCATCGATGCCGGCGGGTTCCACGGCGAGGCGAAAACCTTGGCTCCGAGTTCGCTGGCACGCCGGGCGGTGGCGACCTGGCGACTCCAGTCATCGCGGTTCTCGGGGACAGGGATGCGCAGTACGGTGAAGCCCAGCTGCCCCGCGCCGTTGCCGAAGGCCGTCTCCCGCTGCTCGGCGGTGAGGTCAGGGATCCAGCCGGGGTGGTTCATCCCGCCGAAGCCCTGGATCTTCTGCTGCACGATCGACGGTTCGACGACCACCCGGGTCGCCGCGGCAGCAGGAGGTGCTGTCACCGCCAGCACCGGTAACGAGGCGCCGGCGGCCAGCAGCGACCGGCGACGCAACAAAGGCGAGTTCGAGTCTTTGGGGTCCATGAATTCTCCAGTCCCTTAGTTCTCAGTAGCCGTAGCGGTTCTTGAGGTGGCGCCACCAGTCTCGGAACATCCAGGCGTCGAATTCGGTGATGTGTGCGGCGCTCCCGGCCTTCATCAGGAAGCAGCATTGGCCGGTGGGAGTCCAGTCATAGAAGTCGTCGAGTCCGAAACTGTGTCCCATTTCGTGCAGGAGAATGTGGATGTTGTCCGAGTTGAGGTTGTTGACGTAGTACTCACTGCCGATGCGTTGGCCCCAGTCGCCGCCGGCGCCGCCGTTCATTCCCGCGGTGAGCCACAAGGACATGTCGTAGTGGCGGGCGACCCCACCCGGACATTGGGGATACTGGCCGTTCTGGTTGAAGAAGCGGCCGCAGGCGGGTGCGCATTGCGGCGCGCCCTCGCGGATGTCGTTCACGTAGATGTCGACCGAGTTGTCGTTCCACTGCAACGTCGACCGGTTGCGGACAGCCCAGCCGACCACCTTGACCGGCACTTGCTGGTAGGGCCACTTGTTGTGCCCGGCCATCAGATCCATCCACTTCGTGAACTGCCTCGCCAAGGTGGCGTGCACGCGGTCCCGCAGTGCGGCGGTCACCGGTGCGTTGGAGTCCCAGCGGACGCAGTAGTTGATGTAGCCACGGTTGGCCATGATCTGATCCCAGCCGTAGTTGCGAAAGCCGTAGAGGTTGCCGTAGGTGGCCTCCTGATGCCGCCACACCTCGTCGAGCGGCCGCACCAGGTGAGCAGGCGGACTCCAAGTGGGCGGAGCAGCCGTCGGCGAATGGGCAGCCTCGACCGCCGCGGCGGCCTGGAACGGTACCAGCAGTGAAGCCAGTAGGCCGAGGAGAACGAGGATTCGGCCGGTGGTCCGGCGACGCCTTGGGAACCTTTGCATGATTACTCCTTCATGGGGCGATGGAGGGCGTTCGTGCTACCAGAGAAGAGTCAGTGCTGCGGAAAATGTCAGGAGGCAGGCTCGCCCGAAGGTGCCGGGAGTACCGTGCCGGCCGCGACCGGTCTGCCGAGGTTCGGTGTGCCGTCCGCGTTCCAGGTGAACTTCTGTGCCCGGGTGCTGCGGTTGATATCGCAGCCTCCGCCGGTGGAGGTATTGGCGTGATAGGTCATCCAGTCCTCGGTACCGTCGGGCGACTTGAAGAAATTGCCATGACCAGGGCCGTAGACACCCGCGGCATCGTTGCGGGAGAAGATCGGGGTGGACTTCTTGACCCACGACGAGGAGTTGAGCGGATCGCCGCCGTTGTAGGTGAGCAGGCCGAGCTTGTACTCCGGGGTCGAGCAGTGGCTGGCCGAGAAGACGACGAAGGTTTGCCCGTTGCGCTTCAGCACCACGGCCCCTTCGTTGACCGCGCCGCCCACGGTCTCCCAACTGTGTGTCGGCGTGGACAGGATGCGACGGGTACCGCTGGCCGTCCACGGGTTGCTCAACGGCCGGATGAAGTTCGGCTGTGAGCCGTTGTAGAACGTCCCCAGCAGGTAGAGCCGACCGTTGAGCTCGAGGATGGTGCCGTCGAGTTCCCAGGTGTTGTTGGCGACCGGATCCAGCAGGGAGGCCTTGAAGGTGTACGGGCCCATCGGATCGGTGCCCGCGCTCTCCAGGACGTGAATCCGCTGGGTTGGCAGGAAGTCCTGCACGTTCTGGCCGGCGGTGAAGTAGAGGTACCACCGCGGGCCGTTGGGTCCATTGAGCAGATGGAGCTCGGGCGCCCACATGTTGCAGCACGCGGTGGGATGACCGCTCAGGTTGTACACGACCGTGTCCGGCGCGGTGGCGATTCCCGCCAGCGTGCGCGAGCGGCGCATCGTGATGGTCGAGTTCCACGTGGTCGTGACGAGGTAGTAGTACCCGTTGTGGAAGGTCAGGTGCGGGTCGGGACCCCTTGGCCTGATGGGGTTGGTGTAGGTGTTCGCGCTGCCGCCGTCGGCGATGTGGCCGGGGAGCCGCCACACGCGGACGCCTGCCGTACTGCACGGCGCCTGCACCAACTCGGTGCTGTTGGCGGTAGCGCCACTGAGTGGGGCGACGCACTTTCCGGAGTGGACCGCCACGATGTTGAACGTCTTGTCGGTTCCGCTGATGGTCACCGGTTGCAGGCGGAAGTTCTGGTTGCTGCCGTTGTGGCAGGTCCATTGGAGAATTCTCGCGTCGTCCGTGGTGGCTGCGCCTTGCACGTCGAGGCAGCTACCGCCGGTCAAGGTACGGATCTGGTACTGGCCGGCCGCGCCGGCGACCGGTGTGAAAGTGAAGCTCTGGTTGGCCGCGCCGCTGCAGGACCAGAGGATCAGCCGGGTGCCGTTGTCCGGGTTGCTGTTCGGGATGTCAGCACAGTTGCTGCCAGCAACGTTCACGGCGGTGCTGGTGAAAGTAGCCGCAGTCGCCTGGGCCGACGACGATCCACCGTGGAGCACGGGCATCATCGCGGCCGCGAATACCACGGCGAGCATCCGCTTGGTTCGACGCAACACACCTTTTGTCATGGTCGTAGCTCCTCTTCGGCGGGCCTGGCCGGGTTTGAGTTCACGTCGCCTCATAAGCGCCACACCTTGACTTCGAGCAGGCCGACCGAGCTGGTTCCGGTGCTCTGCAGTACTGCTCTGAGCCGGGTGGTGTTCACGCTGGTGAAGGTGACGGTGTTGTACTGATTGGCTGTTGCTGGATAGCCGCTCGCGCCGGGTACGTCGACGTACGCGGTGCCGTTCCAGTACTGGAGTTTCCACGACGATGGCAGGTCGACACCTTGACCGTCGTCGAAGAAGTAGACCTGTGCGCGGCTGACGTCCTGGGCGGCAGGCCAGGTAAGTTCGGCCCATTGCTGACCGGTCTCCGGCCAGGTGCCCCAGCGGTTGCCTTGGTTGGGCGAGCCGATGTTGGAGCTTGCCGGCTCGTCGCCGTTGTTGATTGCAGCGCAGCTTTCCCAGGACGAGGTGTACGAACACGATGCCGTTGCCGTCAAGGCAAGGTTGCTGCCGCCACCTCCACTGCCGACGGTGAGTTGGAAGGTCCGCGTCACCGGCGCGGTCTGCGGGTCGTAGTCGCGCAACTCGACGGTGAACGAGTAGCTGCCGGCTGTGTTCGGCGTACCGCTGATCGCGCCGGTGAACCGGTCGAGGCTCAGTCCTGGCGGCAGCGAGCCGTTGGTGACGCGCCAGTCGTAGAACGGAACGCCGCCCTTGGCCTTCAAGGTCTGCTGGTAGGCCTGGCCCGGGGTGGCCGCCGGCAGGTTCGTGGTGATGATCTCGGGCTTCAGGAAAGGGGTCAGGTTGCGGTTCAGCGTCCAGCCGGCGTTCTCCGCGATCAGCAGGGCGAGCTTGGTCAGCATCCACCGGCGGGTCGGGAAGTAGTGGCTCCATCCGCCGCTCTGCCCGCTGAGCCGGTCCCAGTACGGTTCCGTGCCCGGAACGTGATAGCTGCTGTCCAGCGGCACCACGCGGCCCTGGTAGTTGGTCACCTCGGGGTCGTTGGCTCCGCCGTTGCCGACGTAGTTGCGCATTCCGTCCCACTGGCTGCTGAAGGCGACGCCGTGACCGAACTCGTGCATCATCAGGCCGTGGACGTCCAGGACGGAACCGCCGATGTCGGTCTTGTACCAGTCCTCGTCCGCCAGTGAGGTGAAGAGAGTTTTGCTGGCCTCGTCGTACTCTAGGATGGTCGCGATGGACCGGTGGATCGGTCCGGGCACTCGGACCCCGTTGCGGGTGTGGTAGCGGCCGTTGGTGGACGGGAAGCCGGTGGAGTACGGTCGCTGGATTCCCCGGAAGTGCACGTACATGCCGTTGTACGCCGCGTTGTTGGTGGCGGTGACGCCGTTCTGCCAGTCGTTGCCCGGTAGGTGGATCGGGTCGGCGCCGGCCGGCACGGTGTCGAACGGCTGGAGGTCGAAGAAGCGGAACCAGTCCTTGACCGCCTCCTCGGAGGCCTGCCGCACTCCCGCGTTGCCGAAGTATCCGGTGATGTTGTCGTGGCGGTAGTCGAAGGCGATCGGGATGCTCGGCTCGAGCGCGGCCTTCTGGTCCTGCTGCACGCGGATGGGCATGCTCTGCGTGTGGGTGGCGCCGTTGTCGGCCCGGGTGGTCAACCGCAGGGTGTGCAGTTCGTCGGTACCGGCGCCGCGCTTGGAGTGGATCGCCAGTTTGAAGGTCTTGCGTTCCGACGAGTTGGCGAAGGTCAGGCGTTTGGTGGCGCCGCTGGCCGTCAGCTCGCTGGGCAGATCCATCATCAGGCGAGAGGTGCCCTCCGCCTTGAGGTCGATGGTGACGGGATACGCGACGTCGGGCGGCGGGGCCACGGTCAGCTGGATGTACGGGTTGGCCAGGTAGCCCTCCCAGTCGACCAGCTTGACGCCGTAGTCGTTGATGACCCGGCCGAACCGGTCGATGACCTGCACGGTGGGTGCGGCGTGCGCGCTGACGGAGAGAAAGGGAGCCAGGATGACGAGGACCAGGGCGGTGATGACTCGTTTCATGGTGCGACCTCAGTTCTTGATGCCGGTGAGTGTGACTCCTTCGATGAAGTAGCGCTGCAGGAAGAAGAACAGCGCGACGATCGGGGTGATGACAGCGGCCGACGCGGCCATCAGGTATCCCCACTGCGTGATGTAGATGCTCTGGAAGGAGGCGAGACCGAGGGAAAGCGTGTACTTCTCCTCGTCGTTGAGATACAGCAGCGGCCCGAGGAAGTCGTTCCAGGTGCCGATGAAGGTGAAGATGGTGACGACGATGAGGGCGGGTTTGGACAGCGGCAGGATGATCGTCCAGAACACCCGCCAGGGGGAGGCGCCGTCGGTGTAGGCCGCCTCGTCGAGTTCGAACGGAATGGTCAGGAAGAACTGCCGTAACAGGAAGACGTTGAACACTCCGCCGCCCGCGCCGGCGAACCAGCTGGGCACGGTCAGCGGCGCGATGGTGTTCAGCGCGCCGAGTTCCTGCCACATCACGAAGGTCGGGATCAGGGTGACCGCGTAGGGCAGCATGACGCTGCTGAGCAGGACCGCGAAGACGACGTTGCGACCGCGCCAGCGCAGCCGGGAGAAGCTGAACGCGGCGATCGAACAGGTGAGCACGGTGCCGAGGACACTGATCACGGCGATGACGACGGTGTTGACGAAGTAGCGTCCGAAGGGCTGGGCCGTGAGTGCCTCGGTGAAGTTGGACCACTGGAACGGATCGGGGATCCATTCCGGCGGCGCGATGAACATCTGGCTGTCCTGCATCAACGCGCTGCGGACCAGCCACACGAAAGGCAGCAGGGTCGGCACCGCGCCGGCGGCCAGCGCCAGATAGAGCAGTGGCCGGCCCTTCATCGGGCGTCCGCCATCTCGTAGTACACCCAGCGGCGAGCGTTGCGGAACAGCAGGAAGGTGACGAACACGATGATCATGAACAGCACCCAGGCAAGGGCACTCGCGTATCCCATCTCGCCCTCGGAGAAGGCCTTGCGGAACAGGTAGTAGACGTAGAACAGCGTTGCGTTGTTGGGGCCTCCCTCCGTCATCACATAGGCCTGGTTGAAGACCTGGAACGTGCCGATGACGCCGACCACGAGGTTGTAGAAGATCGTCGGTGTGAGCATCGGCAGGGTGATGTGCCAGAACCGCCGCAACGGACCGGCTCCGTCCACGGACACCGCTTCGTACAGATGTCGCGGAACGCCCTGCAACCCGGCCAGGAAGATGACCATCGTGTTGCCGAAGCCCCAGGTGCTCATCACGATCAGCGAGGGAATGGCGGTGTTCTCCGCGTAGATCCACATCCCGGTCGGCAGCCCGCCCTGGCGCAGCAGCGAGTTGAGCAGCCCGAAGTCGGGGTTGAAGATCCAGATCCACAGCACCACGTTGGCGATCGCCGGTACCAGCGTCGGCAGGTAGAAGATCGTCCGCCAGACCGGCAGCCCGCGGACCCGCTGATTGAGCAGCATCGCCACCGCGAGGGCGACGATCAGCATCAGCGGGACCGCGCCGAGCGTGTAGTAGGTCGTCACGCTCAACGACTTCCAGAACAGCTCGTCGTCCAGCAGTGCCCGGTAGTTGCCCGCGCCGGCGAAGGACGGCGTGCCGCCGATCTGCCAGTCGGTCAGGCTGAAGCCGAGCGAAGCGATCATCGGGCCGGCCGTGAAGATCAGGAAGCCGAGGACCGCCGGCACAGCCAGGAGCACGCCCCATCGCTGCTCCACCCGCTGCTGACCCGACCCGCGGCGCATGGCGTCACAACTCCTGGTTGTGGTGCCAGCCCTGCATCAGCCGGGTGATCTTCGGGGTGACCGCCTTGAGAACCTCGCCGGCGCGCCGCTTCCCGGTCTCGATCTCCTGGAGTGCCGGGGTCAGTGCGTCACTGGCGATCGCCGACAGGTTCTTCAGCCGCACCCGCAGGTCCGGAACGCTGTGGTCGCGGGCATAGTCGACGACGGCGGTGCGGAACTCTGGCTGGTGGACGTCGTTCTTGGTCCAGGAGTCGATCGCCGCCTGGTCCTCGTAGTACTTGCGCTCCTGCGGCATCCAGAGGCCCTGCTGATAGAGGTCCACGTACTGCGGATCGATGTGGAAGGCGAACAGCTCGATCGCTTCCTCCACGTGTTTGCTGCCCGCGAAGACCGCCGAGGCGCCCGCGACCTGGCTGGTCGTGTAGGGCTTGTCGTACTTGGGCAGCACGCCGATGCCGTAGTCCACCTTGGCCTGGTGCATGTCGAGCAGGCTCCAGTGACCATCGACGACCATCGCCACGCGTTTGGTCTTGATCAGCACATTCGTCCCGGGCACGTCGTCGCCGGTCGCCGCCAACTGGCCCGGCCCGGGCGCCACCCGGTGCTTGTAGATGAGGTCCTGCAAGTTCTGGAAGACCTCGACCGCTTCCGGTGTGTCCAGCAGGCACCTCGTGCCTTTCGCGTCGGCGAAGTCCGCGCCGTTGCTGCGCAGGAATCCGTACCAGGCTGCGGCGTAGGTGATGCTGGTGGAGATGCCGAACTGCCTGACCCGCTTGGGATCAAAGCCGGACTCGTCCGGATGCTTGCCGTTCTGGTCGACGGTGAGCTTGTACGCGTTGCTCACCAGGTCGTCCCAGCTCCAGGCCTTGGCGGCCTCGGCCGGCGGCGGCTCGATACCGGCCTCCGCGATTGCGGACTTGCTGTACCACAACAGCTCGATCTCGTTGGCCGTCGCTACGCCGTGCAGCTTGTCCCGACCGTGCCACAGATAGGCGTCCGGCAGATAGCCCTTGAGTTGCGGGTACTTCTCCAGGTACGGGTAGAGATTGACCAGCTTTCCCTGCCCGGCCAGGCGGAACGACATCGCCATCGGTACGTAACCGACATCGGGTACGGCGCCGCTCGCGACCAGCGTCTGGAGTTTGACGTCGTACTCGTCGGCGGTGAAGCGGGGCTCGACCTTGACGCCCGGGTTCTTCTGCTCGAAGGCCGTCAGCATCTTCTCGACGGCCTTCTGCTCGAAGGTCGAGCCCCAGTACATGAACTCGAGGTGGGCCTCGCTGCCCGGTGATTCGCTGTCGCAGGCGGCCAGCGCAGCAAGACCACCGAGAGCGAGGAACTGGCGTCTTCTCATGACTTGAAGGCTTTGATTTCGAGGAGGCCGACGGAGTTCGTGCCGTTGCTTTGCAGGACTGCTCTGAGTCGCGTGGTGTTGACGCCGGTGAAGGTGACGGTGTTGTACTGGTTGGGCGTTACCGGATAGCCGCTTGCTCCGGGGACGTCGGCGTAGGTCGTGCCGTTCCAGTACTGGAGCTTCCAGGTCGAAGGCAGGTCGATGCCTTGACCGTCGTCGAAGAAGTACACCTGTGCGCGGCTGATGTCCTGGGCCGCGGGCCAGGTGAGTTCGGCCCATTGCTGACCGGTCTCCGGCCAGGTGCCCCAGCGGTTGCCTTGGTTGGGGGCGCCGATGTTGGAGCTTGCCGGCTCGTCGCCGTTGTTGATCGCGGCGCAGCTTTCCCACGCCGACGTGTACGAGCAGGACGCCGTCGCCGACAAGGCAACGTTGGACGGCGGCTGTACGCCGCCGCGGTTGAACACCTTCAGCTCGGTGAGGCCGACCTTGGCTCCGCCGGCGTTGGTTGCCAGCATCCGCACCCGTTGCGCCGTCACCGCGGTGAACTGCACCTTGTTGAGGTTGCCCTGTGGCTCGGCAGGCGACTTGACCTGGTTGGTGACCGTCACCCAGGCCGAGCCGTCCCAGTACTGGATCTGGTACGACGACGGTGCTCGATAGGTACCGTTCTGCGGCCTGCTGTCCCGGAAGTGCAGCCACACCTCGTTGAACGTTCTCGCCGTACCGAAGTTGATCTCGTACCAGTCCTGGCTGTTCGGCGATCCACCGGCACCCCAGAACGGCTCGTTGATGGGGAAGCCGTCGCGCGCGGCCGCGATGCTGGTGCCCGAGCCAGTGTGCGACGCCGAGGCGGTGCCCGTCGGCGCGAGGTTGGTCAGCTCCGCCGTCAGGTCGACGCCGGCTTTGGCCAGCATGTCCACCATCCGCGGCTCGGTGTGCCGTACCTGCAGTGGTGCCTGCATCGTCGGCGCGGCACTGTTGTAGAGCACCTGGGCGCTGGTACTCACCGCGCCGGTGGCCGGGTTGTAGGTCAGCGGCGCCAGTTGGTTGATGGTCGCCCGGCGTACGCCGTTAACGAAGATCGAGTACCCCTCGGGGACACCGGGATAGCGAACGACGCCGTCAGCGGGGTCGTCCCAGACGATGCTCAGGTCGCTGTTGCGGTACCGCAGGTTGTTGACGGCGAAGTGCGACCAGCCGATGTTGATCGGGGACAGCTCGACCTGGGCGTCGTTGCGCGGTCGCAGGCCGGCCACATCCTCCACGATGGTGAAGTTGGACGAGCCGAGAATGTTGTGGTGGATCCAGGACCGGTAGGTGATCGACGAGCCGTTCCAGTCGGCCCAGAACTCGTTCGCGTCCGGCCATTGCGCGTTGCCGTCGATGTACTGCGCCCAGGCGTTCCAGTACAACAACTTCTTGTACCACTCGGTGTTGATCCACTGGTTCGGATAGTTGCGCAGTACCGACGACAGGAGCCGGAACTGGACCGTGGAGTTGATGGTCGAGAAGTTGTTGCTCCCCGTACCGGAGGCGGCCTTGTCACGCTGGTTGGCGGTGTAGAACGGGAAGATCGGGTACTCCGCGGCGTCGGCGTACAGCCGGAGCGCCTCCTTGTACTGCGCCGTGTTCGGGATGGCGCCGACCGCGAACGGGTAGTAGTTGTTGATCTCCTTCCAGGGGTTGAAGGCTCCGTCGGGGTAGCGATGCTCGAGCAGCCGCCGGCTCGGGTTCCACAGCACGTTGGTCAGCGAGGTGCCGATCTGATCGGCCAGGGTGTTCATCTCGCCGGCCTTGGCCGTGTTGCCGAGCGCCGAGTACGCCTGGGCTGCCGCCCGGGCACCGCTGTACTGGTACGCACCCTCGGCCCGGTCCATCCGGCCCGGACGCCAGTGGAAGGAGACGGCGTCGGCGTCGTTGCCGGTCATCGCGCCCCAGTCGTACTCGAGAATCTTGTTGTTGTTGCTGTCGAAGGACGACAACTGACCCTTGATGTCCCGCTCGGCGTAGTGCGCCAGGTTGCCGGCGATGCCAGGTTGCCCACCATGGATCTGGTAGCTCTTCCAGGCCGCCTCGGCGACGTACTGCGTGTAGCTGTTGGACCAGTTCTCCGGATCTCCGGGGTTGTCCATGAACCGGCCGTTGCGCGACACCTGGCCCACCGACAGCCACGGGCCGTAGGACCAGGTCGGGTTGCGCAGGTACTTGAGGTCGTCGATGTGCATCGGCTGGGTCAGCACGATGGCGTTGTTGTAGCCCAGCACACCTTCCATCGACGTCGGGAACTGGAAGGTCTGTCCCGGGATGTCGGCGTCCAGGTGGTTGTAGCGCATCAACCACCAGCGGTAGTAGATGTTCTTCTTGATCGCCGCCACCGGGACATCCATGTAAGGCACGTTGTCGGCCCACCACTTGTTGTACTCGCGGACGTGGGTGCTGAACGCGGCGGACGGCGTCTGGCCGCGGTACGCGGTGTACTCGCTTTGCGACTCGGGGATCTCCTTGGTGATGAAGCCCAGTTGCACCTTGACCGTCACCGACTGGCCGGCAGCCAGCGTGACCGAGCGGTTCAGTCCTCCGCTCGACACGGCGAAGCCGTCGCCGGACAGTCGCGGAGAGAGCGTGGTCAGGCCGTTGTAGGCGTTGACCTGGCCGGTGAGCTCGCTTCCGCTGCCCGAGGTGGCGTAGGGGGAGGTCGCCCGCAGGTCGAGCGTGGCCGAGCCGCTGCCGCCGTTGGTCAGGGTCACGTTGGTGACCGCGACGTTGTTGTGGGTGATGAACTTCGAGACGTTCGCCCGCAGCGATCCGTTGGTGTGCACGCTCTTCCAGTGGCTGGGGGCCTGCCAGCGTTGGCTCGGCTGCTCGGTCCAGGTGCCACCGGAGATCGAGATGGCATACGCGTTCTGGTCGTTGATGCTCTCCCAGTACGCCACGTGGCCGCCGAAGCCGATCACCGACGGCGTGTGCGTCTTCATGAACAGCGCGCGGCCGCGGGTCATCAGCCACGTGCCCGCCGGGTCGTTGCCCGGCCGCGCGAGGAGCCGGTCCATCCAGAAGTCGGTGCCGGAGCTCTCGGCGTCGTAGATGGACCGCATCATGTTGCCGGTGCTGTAGCCGACCGGTGGCTGCGGAATCGCCGGTCCGCCGAAACTCGGGTAGCCGATGTGCTCGGCGGCGGCCTGCAGGTCGGCTGACGTTTTGGCGGCGGCAGTACCGGAGACAGCAGCGCCGGTGACCAGGACAGCCGAGAGACCGAGCGCCACCGCGCAGCGGAGACGGCCTGTTGAGTGTCTCATGTGGTGCCTCACCCCTTCAGTGCTCCGGAGCTGAAACCCCGGACATAGTTGCGTTGCATGACGGCGAACAGCACGAGGCAGGGGACGGCCATGAAGACGACGCCGGCTTCCAGCGCGGCGTAGTCGATGGAACCGTGACTGGCGGTTCGCAGGTTCACCACGGCCAGGACCGTGGTGAACTTGTCGGTCGAGTTGAGCAGGATCAGCGGGGCGAAGAACTCGCCCCACGAGACCAGGAAGGCGAACAGCCCGACGGTGACCACGCCTGGGCGCACCGCGGGCAGCATGATCCAGATCAGGGTCCGGATGGTCCCGCAGCCGTCGATCTGCGCGGACTCCTCCAGCTCCCGTGGTACCGCCTCGAACGAGTTGCGCATCATGAACACGCTGAACGGCAACTGGAACATGATCAGCACCAGGCTCAGACCCAGCAAGGAGTTCTCCAGGCCCAGCCAGCCGAGCAACACGTAGAGACCGATCAAGATGGTTGCGTAGGGCACCATCAGGATCGCCAAGGTCAGCAGGAACAGCAGATCGCGTCCCGGGAACCGGAACCGGCCGAACGCATAGCCACCCAGGGTGGAGACGAACAGTGTGCCGCCGACCGTGAGCGCACTGACTGTCACGCTGTTGAGTACGTGCTGCGGACGGACCCCGTTGTCGGAGGTGAACAGCCGCGTGTAGTTCACCAACCCGAAGCCGCTGCCGGTGCGGAGCGAGGCCCAGCCGCTCCACACCAGCGGCGACAGGAACAGGATCGCCAGCGCGGCGGCCGTGATACCGAAGCCCCATTCCCGCTTCATGCTCATCGGCCTGCCTCCTCAGTGGGTACGGCGGCGCAGGACGCCGAGCTGGATGACGTTGACCGCGACCAGGACCACGAGGAGCGCCACCGAGATGGCGGCCGCGGAGCCGAGATCCAGCCGGATGAACGCCTCCCGATAGATGGCCATCACCAGCGAGGTGGTGCTGTTGTCCGGCCCGCCCCGGGTGAGAATCCAGAACTGGTCGAACGCCAGTAGGGAACCGGTGGTCATCACGGTCAGCACCAGTGCGATGGTGGGACGCATCAGCGGCAGCGTGATGAGGCTGAAGGTCTGCCACCTGTTGGCGCCATCGATGCGAGCGGCTTCGTACAGCTCGAGCGGGATCGCCTGCAGTCCGGTCAGCAGGATCAGCATGTTGAATCCGGCGAACCGCCACAACACCAGCACAACGGCAGACGTCAGCGCCGAGGTTGGGCTACCTGAGGTCCAGGAGATGTAGCCGTCGACGACGCCGAGCCAGCGCAGCAGCTGATTCACCAGGCCGATCTCGTCGCTGAGCAGGCCGAGAAACAGCAGGGAGGCACTGGCGAAGCCGACTGCCATCGGCAGCATGATCGCCGTACGCAGGAGACCGACTCCGCGCCGCCGGCGCTGCACGAGCAGAGCGAGTCCGAACGAGACGGTGAACAAGAGCACCGTCAGGACGAGGGTGTACTTCAGGGTGAACCACGCCGCCTGGCTGACCAGGGCGTTGTCGCTGATCCGCGCATAGTTGTCCGGCGCGTTGAACGTCGGCGTACCGAGCAGCGGCCAGCGGTGCAGGGACATCCAGCCGATCAGCACCAGCGGGGTGAGGAAGAGCAGTACGACGATGACCGCGGTCGGACTGGCATAGGCGGCGCCGGCCCAACTCCGGCGCCGCCTTGCTCGGCCGGGCGATCGATTTGTCTGGCGCTGCGAGTTGAGGTGATGCGGTGGGGTCAGGACGCGCCGGGGCGGGCTCGTTACCGACATCCTCACTGCCTCCTTGCCGGTTCTGGGGTGGCTGTCAGCCCTGCTGAAGCGACTTGGTGATGGCGCTGTTGCCGCTGCGCAAGCTGGTGCCGGCGTCGCCGAACAGCGCGCCGCGCACCGTTTGCAGCCAGGGGCTCTGGGGGTCGTTGAAGGAGGCGTTGAAGTTCTTGGCATAGGGCGTTCTGCCCTTGGCCACCAGGCTGTTGATGGTTACCAGGCGCGGTGCTTCCTTCGAGTACTTGTTGGCAGCCAGATCGGTGCGGACCGGCACGCCCTTGTTCTTGGCGACGACCTCGCCCTGCGCGTCGTCCGAGAGGGTCCAGGCCAGGAAGTCCCAGGCCTGTGCCTGCTTGCCGCTGGTCGCGCCGATGCCGATCGAGTCGCCTCCGATGAAGGTGGACTCGCCGCCGTCGATACCGGGAATCGGGGCGACGCCCATCTTGACGCCCTTCTCCTCGATCAGTCCGAGCCAGACGGACGGACCGGGCGCGATGCCGACCTTCCCGCTCTGCAGAGCGCCGAGCCAGGTCGGGCCGGCTTCGTCCCTGGACGCCGGCGCGGCCACGCCCTCCTCGTACAGTTTCCGGTACAGGGCGAAGACGTCCGTCATCTGCTGGGAGTCGACCGTCGCCTTGGTGCCTTCGGCATCCAGTACGTCGCCACCGGCGGCCCAGACCGACGGCCAGAAGGTGAACTCGACGCAGCCGCCGCAGTTGCCGCCGAAGTACGTCCCGTTGACACCGCCACCCAGCGCGTCGATCTTGCGGGCGTGCTCGGCAAACTCGGACAGGGTCTTGGGCGGCTTGTCAGGATCCAGTCCCGCCTTCTTGTACAGGTCGATGTTGTAGAGCATCACCGACAGGTCGACGGTGTGGGGGACGGCGTAGCTCTTGTCTTCCCAAGTGCCCGCGCGGACATGGCCGGGGGAGACCTTCTCCTGGTATCCGCTGGACTTGAACCGGTCGGTGACGTCGGCCCACAGACCTTGTGAGGCGTACTGCGGTGCGAACACGACGTCGGCAGCGAACAGGTCCGGCAGTGCCTTCGCGCCGGCGGCCGAGGCGAGCTTCGCCGGGTACTCCTCGTTCGGGTAGGCGGTGACCTGGACCTTGTTCTGGTGGGTCGCGTTGTACGCGTCGGCGAACGCCTTGGACACCGACTCGGTCGCCGCTCGGGTCCACAACGTCAGCGTGGTCCCGTCGTCGACACCCGCGGTGCCCGCTACTTCGGAAGGGTCGTCCGACCCGCCGCAGCCGGCGGTGGAGGCCACCAACAGCCAGCCTGCCGCCGCGACTGCCCATGCTTTGGGTATCACTGCTCGACTCCTTGATCCATCGGCGGTCGGGTTTCCTGTGCAGGCAGCCAGACCCGCATGATCGAAGGCCCGCTTCGGGCCCAACGGTGGTATGGCGTCAGCGGGATGCGGATCGGTGCCCTCGCTGGTGCCGGGGTGGCAACGGGGTAAGGCCATGGCTCGTCCGTCGGGTTCATCGCGGAGCCGGAGACGCTCAAGCCGCCCGCCACCCCTGGTTCGGTCGCCGGATCGACCGTGACGGTGTTCAGGTCCAGCTCGCCACCCGGCGACTCCGCGCAGAGCACCAAGGGGCCGAGCTCCACCGCGACACACCCCCGGATCGCGTCGATCCGCGGGTCGGGATAGGTGAAGCGCGGTTTCATCGGCAGCTCGAGGGTGATCAGATCGCCGGTGGCGAACTCGCGATACAGACTGGCGGACGGAGAGGGCTCGCCGTTGACGGTGACGTTGACCAGCGGTGCCCAGCTAGGCCGGCGCAACTTCAGCCGCCAGGGCCCGGGCGCCGTCTTGGTGACCCGGATCTGGACCACGCCGTCATCGGGATAGTTGGTGCTCATCCGGACAGCCACGCGGCGCCCGTCCGCAAGCCGGGTGTCGATATCGGCGCCGGCGTACTGATGGATACGTAGGCCGGCGTCGTCGACGGTGGCAACCCAGCTGTTCAGGCCGGCCAGCAGGCGCGCAATGTTGGGCAGGCAGCAGGACACCTCTCGCCATGCCGCCCGTTGTCCGCCTCCGACGGTCAGCTCCTCGGACTCGGTCGGCGCCGTCCGGGGCAGCGTGCGCTGATGCAACGTGTTGGCGTAGAAGAACGACTGACCGTCGTCGGAGATCGCCGTGGCCACGACGTTGAAGAGGACCCGCTCGATCACCTCGGCGTAGCGGTCCTCGCCGGTGGCCAACAGCAATCGCCAAGCCAGCATCGCCGCTGCCACGCCGGCGCACGTCTCCGAATAGGCTCGATCGGCAGGCAGTACGAAGTCGTCGCCGAACGACTCGTCGGCATGATGCGAGCCCATTCCACCGGTGAGGTAGGTGCGGCTGGCGAGCGTTCGGTCGAACTGGCCGGCCACGGTCTGCAACAGTTCCGCGTCACCGGTCTCGACCGCGACGTCCACGGCTCCACAGGCCAAGTACAGAGCGCGTACCGCGTGGCCGCGGAAGACGGTCGCCTCCCGTACCGGGATGTCGTCGCTGAAGTAGGCCGAGCCGAAGTGGTCCAGTGGCAGCGAACGCCGTCCACGCCGCTCGAGGAAGAGCGCCGCCTGATCCAGATAGCGTTGGGAGCCAGTGACGCGCGCCAGCTCCACCAGCGCGAGCTCGATCTCGGGGTGGCCGCAGATCCCGGGGTTTCCCCGCGGACCGAAAGCCTCGCAGATGTGGTCGGCCGCGGACCGGGCGGCCGGCAACAGCGCGGCGGCCTGCCCGGTCCGAGCGCCGGCAACGGCTGCCTGGATCAGGAAACCCATGCAGTAGAGCTCATGTCCCCACGCCAGATCGCTGTAGCGGGGACGCTGCCGAGGACCACCGAAGGCCGTGTGCAGGTAGCCGTCGCGGTCCTGTGCTCCCGCGACGGTCTTCGCCAGGAGGTCGATCTCTCGGGCCAGGTCTTCGCCTCGGGTCCGGCCGGCTTCCCAGCTCATCGCCTCGATCAGCTTGTACACCTCGGAGTCGGAGAACTCGCGACCCCGCCGGTCCACTCCGCGGCGGTCCTCGGCAGCCTGGCTGAAGTTGTCGATCCAGCCCAGTTTGCGCATCCAGCGCAGCGCGTGCGGAAGAGTCGCGGTGCGGTTGACCTGCTGGCGCCGCGCCCAGAAGCCTTCGGTGAGGCGCACTTCCCCCGACCCGAGCGGCCGGAGGACGCCGTTCGAGGGAACGACCGGCGCACCGGCCGTCGAGTCCGGCGTCTGCGTCGTCGCGGTCATCCAACACCTCCTGGCGGACTGGTGAAAGCAACGGTGATGACCGAAAACGTTTTCGGCAAGAGGTGCGCGGTGGTGAATGACGAAAACAGCGCCTGGTGGCGCAACGTCTTGACAGATGCGCCTGATGCGTCGACTCTGCCGAAAGGGAAACTGAAAGGAAGCCTGTGGGGAGACACCGATCGCAGGCGGTGACACTGACCCATGTCGCTCGCCTGGCGGGGGTTTCGGTAGCAACTGCGTCCAAAGCACTCAACGGCAAGAAGGAGGTTGCCCCCGGCACCCGTCTGCGGGTCATGCAGGCCGCCAACCAACTGTCGTTCCTGCCCAACGTGCTGGCTCGCAGCCTGATCTCCGGGCGCACCGGCACCATCGGCCTGCTCACCGACGAACTCGCCGGCCGCTTCTCCATGCCGATCCTGCTGGGCGCCGAGAACGCGCTTGCCAGCGAGCAGCTGTCGGTGCTGCTCTGCGACGCGCGCGGAGACGCGATCCGTCGCCAGCACTACATCCGCACCCTGCTGTCCCGGCAGGTCGACGGATTCATCATCGTTGGCGACAGCAACGACCTCCGGCCGTCCCTCACCCGGGACATCCCCGTGCCTGTTGTCTACGTCTACGGCCAGTCGACCGCCCCGGAGGACTTGTCCGTCCTCGCTGACGACGAGGGCGGTGGACGGCTCGCGATGGAGCATCTGGTCGCCTTACGTCGCCGGCACATCGCCCACATCACCGGCCCACACACGTATCGAGCGGCCCGTGATCGGGTTGTCGGACTGGAGGCAGTGCTGGCCGAAGCCGGGCTGCGGCTCGTCGGTGAACCGCAGTACGGCGAGTGGTCCCAGCGCTGGGGATGGCACGCCACCAGCATGCTCATCACCGCCCATCCGGAGATCGATGCGATCTTCTGCGGCAACGACCAGATCGCGGTCGGTGCCGCCCAACTCCTGCGGGAGCAGGGCCGGCGGATCCCGGATGACGTCGCCATCGTCGGGTACGACAACTGGGAGGCTCTCGCGGCTGACTGCCGCCCGCCGCTGACCACGGTGGACCTCAACCTCGAGCAACTGGGCGCGACCGCTGTCACGCACCTGTTCGCCGCCCTCGACGGCGGCACAGCCAGCGGAATCATCCGCCAGCCATGCCGCCTCGTAGTCCGCGACTCCACCGGCCCACTGCCGAACGGAAACTAGAGCCGTTCAGCCCGGGGCGCGGTAGCTGCTATTTGGGGATGCCGGTGACGTTGAACTCCTGGACGCCGACCCGTCCGCCGGCGTTGGTGTTCTGCAGGTACAGCCGAAGGTTGGTGGTGGCGAGCTGCGTGGGCGGCTGGTAGACGACCGGGGCGGTCGTGCGGATGGGCTGGTAGGGCATGATGTCGATCCAGGCGTTCTGGCTGGCGCTCCAGCGCTGCACCTTCCAGCGCGTGACCATCGTGGTGTCGCGGTTGTCCTGCTGGATGGTGAAGGTGAAGGCATGGTGGTCGGCCCCGAGGTCGAACTGCGCCCACGCCTCGCTCTGCGGGGCGCTGGCCTCGCCGGTGAGCGTGGTGTCGTCGTACAGCTTGTTCAGCCCGACATCCCAGGCGCTGCGGTTGACGGACAGGCTGGAGGCGTTGGCCAGGTTGGTTGCCGGCACCTTCGACCGCAGGTGCTCGTAGGCGGGTTGCAGGCCGGCGCCGTCCATGATCGCGCGCGCCTCCGCCGGCCACGCACCATTGCTGATCACGTGCGGCCCACCGTCGCCGTCGAAGATGACGCCGCGGGTGTCGTTGTTCGACTTGTCGGTGTAGTTGTGCGATGCGAAGACCGACAGGGGAGTGCGGTGTCGGTTCGACCAGTGGAAGCTGCTGCTTTCTGAGACGTTGTAGTCCCAGCGCGTCTGGTAGCTCTGGTTGTCGCTGTAGTAGTTCGTCGTCGACGTGTGGTTGTGCACGTAGTTGTGGCTGATGACGGTGCCCGGCCAGGCGCCGAAGGTGTACACGGCGGCGTTGTCGTAGATGTTCCAGGACTGCTTGGCGGTGGCCAGGTGCACCTCGTTGTGGCTGAACGTCGTCTTCCCGACGCCGTCCACTCCGTCGACCAGGCCGAACTCGTCCGACTTGCGTTGGTGGAACCCCGTGTAGGCGGTGTCGTAGACCAGGTTGTGCGTGATGTTCGCGTTGTAGGTGTTCATCAGGCTGATACCGGTCGCCGAGAAGTAGTCGTCGCCGATGTCGGCCACGATGTTGTTGCTGATGACAATGTTCTTGGTGCGTGCCGCGCTGCCCGCCCGCACGTCCATCCACCGGCCCGCGATGATGCCGGCCGCGGTGAGGTTGTGGAAGACGTTGCCGGTGATGGTGGTGTTCTCGGCACCGGTCAGGAGTTGCAGACCGCCGTTGCCCATCTTGCGAACGGTGTTGTTCGTGAAGGTGATGCCGTCGGTGTTGGTCAGTTTGATCTGGCCGGGCACCTCGCCCCCGTAGCCGTCGTACTGCGGATCCTTGAACGGGTCGGCCGCGTAGAGCGCCTCGGCCTGCGTGCCGCCGATGAACCGGTCGCGCGGCAGCAGCCAGTTGCCGTGCTCGAAGGTGACGCCGTCAAACATGATGGCGCGCGCCTTCGCGGTCGCGCTGCGGCCGGTGACGTTCACGAGCGACTCGACCACCGGGACGTACGCGCCGGCGGCGTTCACATCCTCCCCGGGCCTGGGGTAGTAGTAGATCTTGTTGGTCGCCCGGTTGAGGTACCACTCGCCCGGCGAATCCAGCTCCTCGAACGCGTTCAGGAAGAAGTAGGTGTGGTTGTGGCTGAGCGAGACGCCGGAGTCGCGGTTCAGCCGGACCTGGAAGTGCGGCTGCGCGAGCTGGACGCGCTTGTTGGCACCGCTGGTGGTGATACCGGCGATCGGGAAATAGTCGACCTTGAAGCCGAGCGCGACGTGGAACAGCCGAACGTCGGTGACATTGGTGTACGCCGGCACACTGCCCGCGGGAAACTCGATGCCGTCGTACGAGCGGCTGGGGCGGTCCGGGTGCGCCGGGGGATTGGGGATCGCGGGATCGTCCCAGAACGCGCTGCCGGCGACCCCCTCGCTCATCGCCAACTGGGCGCGCCTACCGCCGACGTACAGCTGCCGGAAGTAGTCGGCGTAGCCGGCGGACTCGGGGACGCTGGCGACGTAGTACGGGGCGCCGCTGACCCGCGTCCACCCGGTGACGGCCTTGCCGCCGTCGATGATGGGAGTCTCGCCGGGATAGGCCCGGTAGATGACCTTGAAGCCGTTCGAGCCGGAGTCCGCGTCGGTCAGGTTGAACGGCGCGGTTCGGACATGCCGCCCGCCGCGGAGGTGAACGACGATATCGCCGGTCATGCCTTTGTTCAGCTGCTTCTCCCGGATGTGACCCCGTACTTTCTCCAGCGTGGCCCACGGCGAGGCGGCGGTGGTGCCGGCGTTGCCGTTGCTTCCCGTCGGCGATACGTAAAACGTGTGCTGGACGGCTGCTTGCGCATCGTCGACCGGCACGAAGCCGGTCAGTACGGCCGCCGCTGCGGCAACGGCCGCCACGATCTTGGTGCTCATCACTGGACCGTCCAGACCTGGTTGAGTTGGTTGAGTGCGGCCCACTGGGCGACTGACGCTCCGTTGCCGGTCGCGGCGCCGTAGATCTCCATGACCTGTTTGGTCTCGAAATTGCGGATGAGGTATCCGCCGCTGGTCAGTTCGAAGTACCACAGTTGGTTGTTGCGGCCGTTGGAGGTCCGCTGGACCAGCTTCGTTCCCTTCCAGTGGGAGCCGTTGTCGACCTCGATGACCTTGCCGCTGTTGCGGTTGACGACCTTGTGCAGGTTGCCGCTGACCCGCACGATCGACCACTGCTGGTTCAGCCCGTTGTTGCCGGCCCACTGGACCACGTCCGCGCCGTCGCTGGTGGAGTTGCCGTACACGTCGGCCACCAGCCCGCTGTTCACATTCCTCAGCGTGTGGTAGGCCGACGGGTCGAAGCTCGGCGTGACCGAATCCCGCAGTGCGCCGCCGGCCCGCTGCAGGCTGAGTTCCGTGAGGTAAAAATATGCGCCATCGGTCTTGGCGACCCGCACGTACCGGAACTTCTGCCGTACGTCGACCTTGCCGGTCAGGATGGCGCCGTACGGCAGGGTCGCGGAGTCCTGCCGCGCGAGCACGGTGTAGCGGGCAAAGGTGGGGTCGTTGGAGCCTCTGACCTCGAAGCCGCTGCGGGTCTGTGGCTGGTCGATGTCCTGGCGGGTGGTGAGCGAGAACTGGCTCAGCGCGGACGGCGTACCGAGGTCGACCTGCCACCACGGCGAGGTGTCGGTTCCTGCCGGCGACCAGCCTGTTGCTGCGTTGTTGTCGTTCGCCTTGGCGCTCGCGAAGCCCGCGCTGTAGTTCGAGGAGGCGGTGGTCCTCCTGGCGTAGGCCAGGTTGATCTTTGCCGGCAGACCCTGGTAGCCCGGCTCCAGGCCCGACGCCTGCATGATCGCCGTCCCGGTCGTCGCGTTGCCGACCTTGACGACGTTGGGACCGTTGGCGTTGTGGTTGATGAAGTTGTCGGTGTTCGACAGCACGTTGTTCCGCAGCGTCAGGTTGCTCGTGCCCTCGTCGAGGTAGACCCCGCCGACGGGTGAGCCGCAGGCCGTCGGCGTCCGGATGACGTCGTGGATGTAGTTCGCCTCGAACACCGTGCCCGGGCTGTTGGACAGGTGGTAGATGCCGGCGCCGTCACAGAGCTGGTTGACCACGTTGGCGATCCGGTTGTGGCTCACCGAGTTGTTTCCCGACGCGTTGGCCGCGGCTTGCCACCCCCAGCCGAGCGCGATGCCGGTCCAGGCCGCGTCGGAGATGTCGTTGTGATCGATCGTCACGGAGTTGACGAAGCCGGCGTTGATCCCCGCTGTGCCGAGATAGTCCTGCGCGACCCGGTTGATCAGGTTGTTGGTGACCGCGGTCCTGGTGACGACCTCGCGTGGATCTTCACCCGCGGGCGAGGCCGGCGGGTTGTACACCGTGTGGTACTCCACGGCTGGATCGGAGAACTTGCCCACCATGATCCCGTTGCCCGCGATGTCGTGAACCACATTGCCGGTGACGGCACTGTCGTGGACACCGTGGTGCAGGTCCAGAGCGGTGGCGCCCATCTGAGTGAAGGTGTTACCGGTGAAGGACACGGCGTCGGCGAGTGCGACATAGACGCCGGCCGGTGGGCGGTCGACGTACTGGTTGTTGCTGGTGTCGGCCGAGAGGTTGTAGTGACCGCCCTGGGCGTTGAGAAGGCCGTTCTTGGTCGCCTCCATCCAGGTGGTCTGGGCGAAGGTGATACCGGAGAACCTCAGGTTGTGGACCGGATCGTCGAGGCTGGTCCCCTTGATGGTGAACAGGGTTTCCAGGGTCGGCACCTGTACGATCGCCGTCGACATGTCCTCCCCGTCGCGGGGCAGGTAGTACACGGTCTGCTCGGCGGTGTCCACGAAGTACTCGCCGGGTTCGGTGAGGAACTCGCGGGCGTTCTCGAAGTGCAGCATCGACCCGTTCGACAGCAGCGGGTAGGGGCGTTTGAACAGGATGCCCGCCTCGCGGTCCTGGAGGGACAGGCTCGCCATGCCGTCCGCGGTGGTGTAGGACTTCAGCCGCAGGAAGCTTTCCGCCCACTGCAGCTGCAGCACCATCTCGACCTGGGTGAAGTTCGACCAGTCGGCGACCTGCGGGCTGAGTACCCGCAGCACCTGGTTCGCCTTGTCGGCGGACTGGAGCTGGAAGTTGGATCCGAGGTCGGGATAGCGAGCCCGAGTACCGCGGCTGCCGTTGATGTACATCTGCCGGAAGTTCAAGGCTCCGACCGGCGCCTTGTACTGACCGTTGCCGACCGCGGTCCAGCCGGTGATGGTCTTGCCACTGGTCACGACCGGTGTCTCGTTGCCGTAAGCCTGGTAGATCACCGAGTGGCCGTTGCGGCCCGAATCCGCGGTCGTGAAATCGACCGGACTCGCCAACGGGTACGTGCCCCCGCGGAGGTTCACCACGATGTCGCGGGACATGGTGGAGCTCACTGCCCGGACCGCGGTCTGGGCCCGCTGGATCGTCTTGAAGGCGGCCGTTTTGGTCTTCCCCGAGAAGCTGTCGCTGCCGCGGTCCGGGTCGACATAGAACTTGGTCACGGCTGCGAGGGCCGGCTGCGCCGGCAGGACCGCAACGGCAACCACGGCAAGGATCAACACCTGCAGGGCCGCGCTGATGGGTGTGCGTCTCATCCCACTGGTCTCCATTCTGATTCTCGAACTCACGGGGCGGGGTGTTCGGTCAGGTGCTGTTCCTCGCCTGCGTCGACCGGGAGCAGGCGGAGTCCGGCGCGTTCGGGCCGGATGTGGGAACCGGCGGACAGCTGATCGGGGAACCGGTGGCCGGATGCGTGGATCGCTTCCTCGTCGAGGCGGATGCCGAGACCATGGCGGTCGCCGAGGACGAACGCGCCGTCCTCGACCTGGAGGTCGACTGAGACGCCCACCGGTGGCTGGAGGTCCTGGAGTTCGCTGAGGAGATGGTTGGGCACTGAGGTCGCGGCGTGCAGCAGGCCGACGGGTGTGGTGCCGATCGGACTGATGGGCAGGTCGTGAGCGTGCGCGAGGGCGGAGACCCGCAGGAAATGCGTGATGCCCCAGCCCGCGGCCGTCTGGACGATGTCGAGCGCCCCGGCCGCGATCAGCGGACGGAACTGTTCGAGCCCGCTGAGGTTCTCGCCGCTGGCGACCGAGGCGCGGACTCCGCGGCCGACGGTGGCGTGCCCTTCGGCGTCCCAGCGCCGGACCGGCTCCTCGATCCAGGTGAGGTCGAGGGTTCGCTCGATTTCGCCGACGTGCCGGACGGCCTGCTTGCGCGTCCAGCTCTCGTTGACATCCAGCATGAGACCCGGCCGGCGCCCGTGGCCGGCGTCGGTGAGGACGCCATGGACCAGGCCGAGGCGATGCCGGTCGCGCTCGATGTCGAGGCCGCCTTTGAGTTTCGCCGCGCGCAGTCCGTGGTCGGCGTAGGTCTGGTACAGCGCGACGAGTTCGTCGTCGTCGAGGGCGATGTCCAGCCCCGAGGCGTAGGCGGGCACGCGGCGGTCGCGTCCACCGAGCAGGCGCCACAGTGGTTCCCCGGCTGCCTGTGCCTTGATGTCCCACAGCGCGGTGTCGAGCGCACCGATGGTGCCGAACACCGCTCCGGTGTGGCCCGCCTTGAACGTCCGGCGCAGCATCCGGTCGTAGAGTGCGGTGACGCTGCGCGGGTCCTCGCCCTCGAGGGCGGCGAAGATGTTCTCGATCATCACGTGCGATCCGAGCCCGACGCCGGAGATGCCTTCGTCGGTGTCGACGACGACGATCGGAACCCGGCCGAGGCCATCGGTGTACACGCCGTTGGCGTCGCCGATCGGCCGGCCCCAGTGCTGGACCGTGGTGAGGGTCCGGTATCCAGTGATGCGCATGTCAGCCCTTCGTCGACCCGGCGGTGACACCGTCGGCGATCTGGCGTTGCAGGAAGAGATAGACGACGAGAACGGGCACCGCGGCGATCAGTACGCCGGACGCGAACGTCGGGATGTCGTCGGAGTACTGCCCGCGCAACGAAGTGACTCCGACCATCAGCGTGCGGTGCTCCGCGGACGGCATCATCAGCAGCGAGATGAGGACGTCGTTCCAGCAGAACAGAGCGTTGAGTACGCCGACCGACAGCAGCGCCGGAGCGCCCAGCGGGAGCATGATCCGCCGGTAGACCCCGTACACGGAGTTCCCGTCGATGCGTGCGGCGTCGATGATCTCCTGCGGCACAGTCGAGTAGTAGCTGGCCAGGAGGAAGATCGTGAACGGCAGGAACTGCGCCACGTACACGAGGACCAGCCCGGGGTACGTGTCGATCAGGCCGGTGCCGGCCATGATCCGCGCCAGCGGAACCATGATCACCTGGAAGGGGATGAACAGTGCCGCGAGAATCCCCACGAAGAGCCAGGACGAGCCGCGGAAGCGCAGCCGGCCGAGCGCGAAGCCCGCCATCGACCCGAGCAGCAGGAGCAGCGCGACCGAGCAGGCCACGACGATCACCGAGTTCAGGAAGTACCGGGACATCCCGACGCTGGTCCAGGCCTTGACGATGTTTGCCCAGTGCAACGAGTCGGCCGGGGCGAACCGGTCGAGGACGTACTCCCGGCGGGTCTTCATCGCGACGTTGGCGGTGAACACCAGCGGGTAGACCGTGGCCAGCGCGAGGGCGGCCAGCGGGATCGCGACCACCCATTTCGTCAACCGGGTGCCGGACATCAGGCCTCCTTGGTGGCGCGTCGCAGCAGGCCGATCTGGGCCAGTCCGACCACCAGCATGATCAGGAACAGCGCGGTGGACGCCGCGGAGGCGAGCGCGGGCTGGTTCATCTGTCCCTGCTGGATCCAGATGTAGTACTCGGGCAGGTAGGTGGAGCCCGCCGGCCCGCCGCTGGTCATCACGTACAGCAGGCCGAACATCGAGGTGAGCATGCCGATCATCGTGGTGACGAAGACGAACTGGATCGTGCGGGACAGGCTGGGAACGATCACGTGCAGGATGGTCTGCGGGAGGGCGGCGCCGTCCATCCTGGCGGCGTCCAGCAGGGACGCGTCGAGGGTGGAGAAGCCGGCCAGGAAGACGACCATCGCCATCCCGAAGGTCGCCCAGACGTGCACCCCGACGACCGCGAAGATCGCCACGCCGGGATCGCCGAGCCAGTCCACCGGTCCGAGACCCAACTCACCGAGGAGCGTGTTGAGCGGACCGTCGTAGGCGAGCAACAGGTTGAAGATCGCTCCGACGATCACCGGGGACAGCACCGCGGGGAAGAAATAGACACCGCGATAGAGCCGGTGTCCTGGCACCCGCAGATAGATGAAGGTGGCGATCAGGCCAGGGATCGCCACCGCCAACGGGAGCAGCAGCACGAGCAGGCCGACGTTGCGGAGCGCGGTACGGAAGAGTGGATCGCCGAACAGAGTCAGGTAGTTGTCGAAGCCGACCGCGGTGCCGTTGCGGTTGCCGTCACCGGTGAAGGAGAAGTTGATTCCGAGCAGCAGCGGCCACAGCCGTAGTACGACGATGATCAGCAGAGCCGGTGCCAGCAGGACGAACGGCGCGAGGCGCTCGGCCCGCGACCCGCCGCGGTGTCCAGCCACTCCGATCAGCCCGTCTTGTCGGAGGCGGCCAACTGCTGCACCACTTGGTCCACGGTGATCGAGCCGCTGAGCAACTGCTGGGAGAGGCGCCCCATCAGCTCGATCGTCTTGGACGACAGCGCGACGTGCAGTGCGGGCTTGCCGGTCTTGACCCCGGAGACGATCTTCTCGACGGCCGGGCCGCCCTGGGTGACGTCGATCGTGGTGTCGGAGGCGATCGCGCCGCCGTCCTGGTAAAAGGCCTTCAGTGCGTCGGTCGAGGTCAGCGATCGCACCAGGTCCGCGGCCAGCTTCGGGTCCTTGGTCCATTTCGCGACGCCGTACCCGATGCCACCGTCGTACGGGAGGCTCGGAGTCGCCGCGGGATCGACCAGGGGCGCGCCCATGACGCCGACCTTGTCCGCACCGATGAACTCGGCGAAGTCCTTCCAGTGCCCGATGTCGGACATCAGGCCGATGACATGGGCCGCCTTGCCGGACTGGAAGAGCGCGAACGCGTCGTTGAACATCGCGGTGGAGTTGGCGCCGCTGTTGTTCAGACCGGCGTCGTCGGCCTGCTTCCACAGCTCGAAGATCCGTTTCACATTCGGTGCGGACCAGTTCCGCTTGCCGGCGATCCAGTCGTCGTACTCCTGCGGTGTCAGGGTTGCCGATCCCAGCGCCGACAGGAAGAACTGGATGCCGATGCCTTCCTTGTTGCCCAGTGCGAAGCATTTCGCGCCGGTCTTCGCGGTGATGACGCCACAGTTCTTGACGAACTCGTCCCAGGTTCTGGCGGGAGCGTCCGGGTTCAGCCCGGCCTTCTCGTAGAGCGCCTTGTTGTAGTAGACGGGATGCCCTTGCAGCGTGACCGGTGCCGCGTAGACCTTCCCGGCCTTGGTGAACGCGTCCCAGCCGGCCAGTCGCTGCTTGTCCTCGGCGAGGTAGGAATCGAGTGGGGCCAGCGCGTCAGATCGGTCGCGGAGCTGACCGCCTCCGTTGAAGAGGATGACGTCAGGCCCTTTGCCGGACTGGATCGCCGCCCCGAGCAATGTGTAGTACTGGTCGAACGGCTGGGCCACGAACTCAACGGTGACGCCGGGGTGGTTCTTGGCGAAGTCGGCCTTGGCCTTCGCCACATAGCCGGCGGCCTTCGCGTCGCCGGACTTCCAGTCCCACACGACGAGCTTGTCGCCGGTACCGGTGGACGAGCCCGGTCCGGCGGCGGTACCGCAACCGGCGGTCAACACCAGGCCCACGACCAGGGCGGCGGACCAGAGTCTGCGCTGCTTCATTGCGTGCTCACTTCTTCAGACGAGTGACGGGCGACGGAAAGCCCGGCGAAGTGGCGCAAACATAATTCGTATGACGTATGACGTCAACGGGTCGTTGCAGTACACTCGTTCCGACGCTCACCCATGCCGACGTGAGTGCCACCGGAGGAGAGATGACGGCTTCAGGCCAGCAACGGACCGCGAGCGGGTCCGTCGCCCCGGCATGGGTTCGCCGGCCGGCGAGCCTCGCGAGTGCGGTCACCGCCGAACTCGTGCAACGCATCGTGGGCGGGGTTCACCCCTCCGGGACGTCGCTGCCGCCCGAGCCCGCGCTGTGCGAGGCCTTCGCAGTCAGCCGAACCGTCATCCGCGAGGCTGTGAAGGTCCTGCAGGAAAAGGG
Organism: Kribbella sp. CA-294648; assembly: GCF_050943845.1. Taxonomy (NCBI): domain Bacteria; kingdom Bacillati; phylum Actinomycetota; class Actinomycetes; order Propionibacteriales; family Kribbellaceae; genus Kribbella; species Kribbella sp. CA-294648. The sequence continues at coordinate 4,927,805 of NZ_CP191981.1, read as the reverse complement.
TCTGGTTCAGGTACGCCAGGGCGCGGGCACGGTGGTCACCCCGCCGGCGATGTGGAACATCCTCGACGAACTCGTCCTTGGGTCGGTCATCGCCGAGGACGACAGCCTGACCGTTCTCGACGACCTGGTGGTCACCCGCAGGCTGCTCGAATCGGACATGGCTCTGGTCGCCGCAAAGACTGCCGACCAAGACACGGTCGACCGGCTACGGGAGCTCGTGGACCTGATGGACGAGCAAGTGGACGACGCTGTCGCGTATCGCGAACTGGACCAGGCCTTCCACGACACGATCATGCAGGCGTCCGGCAACCGCATCGCCCGTGGGGTCGTGCGCGCGCTGGAGAGTCAGGTCGGCAACACGGCCCGCTACGTGGGCAAGAACGAACGCGCCCTCTGCGTAGCCTCGAACAAGGGACACCGCCGCGTCCAGGAGCGGATCGCGGCCCACGACCCGACCGGCGCCGCAGAGGCCATGTCCGCCCACATCACCGAGGCCTGGCTCGTACGCCGCACCGGATCCACAGCCCCCAGCCGCCTCGACCGCTAGCCATCGTCGTACCGGCGTGCCTGTCTGTGGCCGGGCTCGTGGATCCGGGCCAGGCCACGCGGCTGTTGCGCCACCTGCCCGGTGTCTCGCAACAGCCCCTCGGCGACGTCCTCGACCGGAATGTAGTACGCCGGATAGCCCGGCCACTCCCACAAGTAGAGCGCGTTGGCTCCGGTGGCCGCGGTTGTTAGGGGCGGCGCCAGTCGTTGGTGGGGAGGTGGCTGCCGGCCATGGGGCCCATGTTGAGCATGCCGCCGTCGGCGACGATGCTGGCGCCGGTGACGTACGAGGCGGCGGGGGAGGCGAGGAAGGCGATCACGGCGGCGATCTCGCGGGCGTCGCCGGGCCTGCCGAGCGGTACGCCGGGGCGGTCCTTGCCGTGCGGGTCCTCGTCCTCCTGGCCGGTCATCGGGGTGGCGATCTCGCCGGGGGCTACCGCGTTGGCGGTGATGCCGTGTTCGCCGAGTTCGAGGGCCAACGTCTTGATCAGCAGGCCCAGGCCACCCTTGGCCGCGTCGTACGGCGCGGCGCCGACGCGCGGCTGGTGCTCGTGCACGCTGGTCACCGCGATCAGCCGGCCACCTCGGCCTTGCTGGATCATTCTGCGAGCGGCTCGTTGCAGGCACAGGAAGGCGCCGTCGAGGTCGACGGAGATCACCTTGCGCCAGTCGTCGAAGCTCAGGTCGACGGCGAGTTCGCTGGTACCAGTGCCGCTGTTCGCGACGAGAACCTCGACGCCGCCGAGGGTCTCCGCCAGGTCATCGATGACGTCCGCCGCGGCCGGCAGATCGAGAAGGTCGAGCTGCCGGACCTCCGCCCTCCGGCCATGGCCACGAACCTCCTTGGCCGTCTGCTCGGCACCCTCGGCATCGCTGTGCCACGTCACGCCGACGTCGAACCCGTCCTGGGCCAGAGCAACCGCCGTCGCCTTGCCGATTCCACTGTCCGATCCGGTCACAATCGCTGTAGGCATGGCCCGCCGGTACCCCGCGACCGGACGCCCTAACTACCCGATGCGGTCGCCGAGTGGGGTCGCCCTGGCTCATCGCGGACCGCTGCTGCGGCGACTGTGGTTGCGGCGATGGCGATAGCGGGGAGCAGGAGGGCCGTCGGCAGGCTGGTGGCGTGGGTGAGGAGGCCGATCAGGGCAGGGCCGGTGAACGAGCCGAGATAGCCGAGCGCGGAAACGCGGGCAACGGCCACGGGCACGGGGATACGCCCACCGGACCCGGCGGCGGCGATGCTGATCGGCAGGAGGTTCGCGAGGCCGAGTCCGAGAAGGGCGAGCCCCGCCACGGCGCTCCACGGCGTACCGACCAAGAGGCCGGCGCCGAGACCTCCACCGGCAAGGAGTGCGCTGAGACGAAACACCCGGACCGGTCCGGCGCGATCGATGATCCGATCGCCGAGCGCTCGTCCGAGGGTGACCGTGGCCTGGAAGACGGCGAGTCCGATAGCCGCGACGGCGGCCGTGGTGTGGTGGGTGTCGCGGAGCAGGACAGCGCTCCAATCCAGGGCGCTGCTCTCGGCGAGCGTGAAGACGAATGCCAATGCCCCCAGCAAGACCAGCCGGCGAGACCACCCGGACAGCAGACCAGGGCGCAGCTCACCGGCGGACGCAGGCGCATGCAACTTGCCCGGAGGAAGAAGCCTCCTGCTCGCGAGGATCCCCAGAACCGCGGCGACGATCGCAACTGCTGTGAAGTGGACGCCAACGCCCGTATCCAGGAAGGCAGCGCCAGCCGCGAGGGCACCACCGGCGACCCCGCCGAGGCTATGCATGGCGTGTAGCCCGGACAGCACAGGACGGCCGTACGCGTGTTGCAAGCCAACGCCCTGGTCGTTGATCGCCACGTCCACAACGCTGTTGGCGATCGCCGACACGGCCAGTGCGATGGTCAGCGTCACCAGCCCCGGCGCATGGGCGATGGGAACCAGCATGCCGGCGAACACCGGTAGCGACACCGTGAGCGCTCGGCGACTACCGACCCGCGTGACGACCGCGGCACCAAGCTGCAGGCCCATGATCGCGCCGGCGTTCAGGCCGACGAAGGCGACCGCCAGTTGCGCGTCCGACAAACCCAGTTCTGCCTTACGCGCCGGGATCCGTGCGGCCCAGGTGGCAAAGACCACTCCGGTCAGCAGGAACAGTGCCGCAGTACCGGCTCGAGCGCGTCTGAGCCGGTCCGCTGGCAGTACCGGCGAACGCCCCGGCGATGTGCCAGTCTGGGAATCGTGACGTCGTCGTCGGGGTTCGGGCGGATCGCTGTGACCATTCATCGGTGCCTCCGCGGGGATGGCGGATCGACAATCCCTCCCTACCTGACTACCATCAAAATGGCTATAGAAGGTAGTCATGGACGAGCTGGCTGACCGCTACCCGGCGCTGAACGGCGGCGCGCTCTGCCTCGACTTCGCCAACACGCTCGAGCCGAAAGCCGACCAGGGCCAGGACCGGGATCATCTCGGTACTGACCGGCGCCAAGCTGACTACGCCGGCCTGCTGGCCTGGCTCGAGTACGCCCAAGTCATCGACGACGCAGAGCAGCAGCAACTCGCGGCTCTTGCACGTGAGAGCTCGGCGCACGCCGTCGCGGCCGCCGTCGACCTTCGCGCGGCGGTCCTCGCAGTCTTCAGCGCTGTTGCCGCTCATGCCCCGCTGCCACCTGCGGCCCATCGCCTACGGGATGCCTACGCCCGAGCGATCAGCGCAGCCACGCTCGAGCCGGCGAGTGGCGGGCTGCAGTGGTCATGGGACCGTTCAGCCGACCTGATGGCACCTCTCCATCTGATCGCCGCTTCTGCTGCAGAACTCGCCACCAGCCCCCGACTCACGCGGGTCAAGCAGTGTGACGGCGAGAACTGCTGGGTTCTGTTCATCGACACCAGCAAGAACGCGTCCCGTCGTTGGTGCCAGATGCGGTACTGCGGCAACGTCGGCAAGAGCCATCGCCAGGCCGCCCGACGCCGCCAAGCCCGCGCAGCGGATCGACCTGCTGGGTCGGCACCCTAGCTGAGGTGATTCGCCTCACGGAGCGTCACAGCGATGGGGTCGGCCGGAGTCCTATGGCCGAACCCTTCGACAGAGGAGGCACCGTGCCTGACCACCTCGACGCGGCCATGCTGGCTGACCATCCGCAACCCCGACGGATCCTGCGTGAGGTCGCGCTGATGGCGGCGCTCTTCGGCATCTACAACCTCGGCCGGCTCATCTCCGCGCAGCACGCCGGAGCTGCGTTCCTCAACGCCGACGCCCTCATCCACTTCCAGGCCGGCCTGGGATTGCCGAGTGAAGCCGATGTCCAGTCGCTCGCCTTACGGATCCCCGATCTCATCTCGATCGCCAACCGGTACTACGCCGCCGTGCACTTCCCGCTGACCGCGCTGGTGCTGATCTGGCTACTGGTCAAACGCCCGGCGGAGTACACGAAAGCCCGCTGGTCGCTGGCGCTACTGACCGGATTCGCCTTGATCGGGCATCTGATGTTCCCGCTGGCGCCACCACGGATGCTGCCCGAACTCGGTTGGGTCGACACCGGCGTACTGCTCGGGCAGTCGGTCTACGGACCCGACGCGGAGAGCGGTCTGGCGAACCAGTTCGCGGCGATGCCGAGTCTGCACGTCGGCTGGGCCTTTATGGTCGCGGTCTACCTGATCCGAGCCACCCGGTCCCGCTGGCGCTGGTTGTGGATCGCTCATCCAGTGATCACGTTCGCCGTGGTCGTGGTGACAGCCAACCATTACTGGCTCGACGGCGTGATCGCACTGCTGCTGGCGGTGCCGCTGGTACTGGTCTTCGACAGCCGCCGGGTACGCCGTCAACGCCGCCCGCTGTCACCAGTCACCAAGTCGCCGGAACTCCAGAAGGCGCGGCGGTAGGCGGAGGGTGTGGTGCCGAGGACCTTGGTGAAGTGCTGACGCAGGCCGTTGCCCGTACTGAAGCCCGAGCGCTCCGCCACAGCGTCGACCGGCAGGCGGGTGGTCTCCAACAGCTCGCGCGCCCTGTCCAGGCGGCGCCGGGTGAGCCAGCCGATGGGGGTGAGGCCCGTCTCATGGCGGAAGCGGCGGGTGAAGGTCCTGGTGCTCATCCGGGCCTGCTCGGCCAGTTGCGGAATAGTGACCGGCTCATGCAGCCGCTCAAGCGCCCACTCCAGCACCGGGCTCAGGCCCCTGTCCTGGGCCGGTACAGGCAGGTCCGGCGACGCGTACTGCGCCTGGTCGCCCTCCCGCTGCGGTGCGACGACCATCCTGCGACCGACCTCCGCCGCCACGGCTGCGCCGAAGTCACGGCGGACTATGTGCAGGCACAGGTCGATGCCCGCCGCAGTACCGGCGCTGGTGAGGATGTCACCCTCGTCGATGAACAGCGCCCGAGGATTGACGTCGACCCTCGGGTAGCGCCGCTGCAGCTCACTCGCATGCATCCAATGTGTGGCAGCCGTGCGGCCTTCGAGCAGCCCGGCGGCGGCCAGGACGAAGGCGCCCGAGCACACTGCGGCCACCCGTGCTCCCCTCTCGTGCGCATCGACCAGGGCCTCCAGCAGCGCCTCAGGCGGGCGGTAGGAGCCGTCCGCGCAAGCGGGCACCACGACCAGATCGGCCGAGCACATCTCCTCCAGCCCGTACGGCGCGCGCAGCGACAGCCCGTTGAGGGACGTCTGCTCCTGGTCGGTGCTCTGGCAGAGTGCGAGGTCGTACCAGTCCGGGGTCAGGTCGCGGCGATCCCGGCCGAAGACCTCACAGGGGACGGCCAGCTCGAACAGTGGACACTCGTCCAGCACAGGAACGACCACGCGGATCCTCGCCATGCCGTGAAGTCTAGTGGCCCAAATCTTGTGGAACACGACTTTTTCGCCACTGGTAGCCAACAACGCGTCCGACGACAGTGGCGGCATGAATCGACAGGGACCGCTCGACGTGGGCGAAGAAGAAGGAGCCAGGCTGCTGACGGCCGCCGTGGACTTGGTGGTGCAGCACGCGAAGGAGGTGGCCGACGGGCCGGTGGCACCGCACGAGCCCGGCACCGCGTGGCTGCGTGAATGGCTTGCAGGTCAGGACTTCGAGGTGGCGAGAGCACCTGGTGAAGCGATGCCCGAGGTGATGGAGGCATTGGGCCGCTGGGGAGTGCACACGACGCATCCCCGCTACTTCGGCCTGTTCAACCCCACTCCCACCTGGTGGGGCGTAGCGGGCGAACTCATCGCTGCCGCAGTCAATCCGCAGCTGGCCGCCTACAGCCACGCGCCCGCCGCGGTCGAGATGGAACGGCACGTACTGCGCTTCATGGCCGGCCGCCTCGGCCTGCCCGCCACTACGGAGGGCGCCTTCACAGTTGGTGGCGCCGAGGCCAACCTGACGGCAGTCGTCGTTGCCCTGACCCGCGCGTTCGCCACCTACCCGGAGCAGGGACTGTCCGGCCTGCCCGGACGACCTGTGCTGTATGCCTCCGCCGAGAGTCACCTGGCCTGGCTCAAGATCGCGCACATGACAGGACTGGGCCGCGACGCCGTACGGCTGGTGCCCTCCGACAGTGCACACCGCATGGACCTGGCCAGGTTGCACGAGATGCACGCGGCAGACGTGGCGGCCGGCCTTCGCCCCTTCCTGCTGGTCGGTACGGCGGGTACTACGGCCGGAGGTGCGCTCGACCCTCTGCCCGAGCTGGCGGCGAGGGCGCGGGAGTGGGAACTGCATTTCCATGTAGACGCGGCGTGGGCAGGCGCGGTCGCCCTGTCCGACACGCTGCGACCGCTGCTGACAGGGATCGAGGCGGCCGACAGCGTCACGATCGACGCGCACAAATGGCTGTCGGCGCCGATGGGCGCGGGGATGTTCCTCACCCAGCATCCGGCCGCACTCTTGCAGAGCTTTCACGCAACGACCTCGTACATGCCCGCCGAGACCGAAGATGCGCCCGACCCCTACGCCACCAGCGTGCAGTGGTCACGGCGCTTCGCCGGCCTCAAGGTCTTCCTGGCATTGGCGATAGCGGGCAGGCCGGCCTACGCCGAACAGCTCGAGCGGGACGTCCACCTCGGCGAGCTGCTCGCGCGCCGTCTCTCCGAGGACGGCTGGTCGCGGATCAATGACACCCCTCTACCCGTCATTTGCGTGGCGGCTCCCGAGGCCGAGACGGGAGGCCATGAGAGCAGCGCCGGCTGGCACGCCGCCGTCGCCGATCACGTGGTCAGCAGCGGCGCAGCGTGGCTCAGCACGGTTCTGCTCGCAGGGCGTCCCGCCCTCCGCCTGTGCATCACCAGCCATCGAACCAGCCCCGCCGACATCGAGGCGGTGGTGACCGCACTCGCCGAAGCCCGCAAGATGACACCAATACCTACGGCGAAAGGGCATGGGCGATGAAGGTACTGCTGGCCGGGGCGACCGGCGCGATCGGGCTTCCGTTGCTGTCGGCGCTGGCCGCGTCGGGGCACGAGGTGGTTGCCGTCATCCGCGACCCTGCCAAGCGGCGGCTCGTCACCGATCGTGGGGCGACCGCCGTCATCGCCGACGTACTCGATCGCGATGCGCTGCTGCGCGCGGTCGACGGGCAGGCCGCCGACGTGGTCATGCACCAGGCCACGGCGCTGCGCAAGCCTTCGCGCAAGCTGGGCCCCGACGACCCGACCATCGCCTTGCGCGAACGGGGGACCGCGCATCTTCTCGATGCCGCGCGGGCCGTCGGCGCGCGCCGCTTCGTCACCCAGTCGCTGATCACCGGATACGGGTACCTCGACCACGGCGACCGGATCCTGACCGAGGACGACGAGTTCGGCGTGCACGCCGGTACCGTCGCCGATCTGGTCACCGACTCCAGCCTGGCGACCGAGAGGCAGGTGTTCGCCGCCGACGGCATCGAGGGCATCGCCTTGCGCTACGGCATGTTCTACGGCCCGAACGCGTTCAGCGATCTGTTCGCCGATGCGATGCGCAAGCGGGCGCCGATCCTGCCGCGCGGCAAGACCGGCACCACCTCCTTCATCCACGTGGACGACGCCGCGGCGGCCGCGGTCGCGGCGATGGAACACGGTCGCGGGGGAGAGGCGTACAACATCGTGGACGACCAGCCGATGAGCTGGCGTGACTTCATCACGACGGTCGCGCGCGTACACGGTACGCCGCGCCCGGTCGTGACGCCGAGATGGCTGATCAGACTGGCCGTCCCGTACCTGGGCTGCTTGCTGATCGACACCACGCTGCGGATCTCGCACGCCAAGGCCACCCGCAACCTGGGCTGGGCGCCGGTGCACGCGAGCGTGACCGACGGGTTGACGGCTCGCTGAGAACCGGCCGTTCGTAGTACCGCCGCTGATCGAGTGTGACGCTCGCCTCCCTCCGCGATGTCACATCCGGCGACGACCCGCAAGTCCTATGGGCAACGGGCGAGCGCACTCGGGCGCCGTCGGACGGACGTGAGGACGACTGAAGTGCTGGAGAGAATGGCGGGTCTGCTGTTGCGCCGCCGGCGCCGGGTGATTCTGCTAGCGGTCGCTGTGGCACTGCTCGGTGGTGCGATGAGCGGAACCCTGTTCGACCGGATGAAGGGTGGCGGTTTCGACAACCCGGACGCGGACTCCGGTGTCGCGGCCGCCACCTTGCGGGACCACTTCGGTCAAGGGCAGTCGAACCTGGTCCTGCTGGTCGAGGCTCCCGGGTCGGTGGACGACCCGGCGGTCGCGGCGGCCGGCAAGGCATTGACCGATCGACTGGCCAACGAGGATCAGGTCAAGGCGGTCACGTCGTACTGGACCTCGGGGCGGTCGGCGCAGCTGCGGAGTACCGAGGGGAACAAGGCGCTGGTCCTGGCCACCGTCACCGGTGACGACACTGCGGTCGACCGGCGGCTGGACACGCTGGTACCGGACTTCGAGGGAGAGCGCGACGGTCTCGAGGTACGGGTCGGCGGGTACGCCATGCTCAACCACGAGATGGTGGACCAGAGCGCGCACGACGCCACGATCGGCGAGGCGCTGGCCTTTCCGGTCGCGCTGGTGGCGCTGGTCCTGGTGTTCGGCAGTCTCGTCGCCGCGGCGCTGCCACTCGTCGTCGCGCTGATCACGCTGCTGACCACGCTCGGCGTGATGTGGGCGTTGACGACGGTGATCGACCTCTCGGTGCTCGCCGTCAACGTCGTCACGCTGCTCGGACTGGGGCTGGCGATCGACTACAGCCTGCTGATCGTCAACCGGTTCAGGGAAGAACTGCTGGCCGGCCATGAGGTCGCCGAAGCACTGCGAAACACCCTGCGGTCGGCCGGACGTACGGTGGCGTTCTCCGCGGTGACAGTGGCGATCGCGGTGTCGACGATGCTCTGGTTCCCGCTGCTCGCGCTTCGCTCGATGGCGTACGCCGGGATCGTGGTCGCGCTGCTCTCGGCCATCACCTCGCTCACCGTGTTGCCTGCGCTGCTGGCGATCTCGGGCCGGCGCGTTCTCGGTCGACGCGGGGCCGGTGCCGGTGGAAGTGCTAGGCAGGCCCGGCCGGTGGCGGCCGGATTCTGGCACCGGACCGCGGTACTGGTGATGCGTCGCCCGCTTCCCGTCGCCACCGTGATCACCGCCGTACTGCTGCTGCTCGGCACCCCGTTCCTCGACCTCAAGCTGAGCACTCCGGACGAGCGGTCGATGCCGGAGTCCGCGAGCTCGCGGCAGGTGGCCGACGTACTGCGAGAGAGCTTCGGTTCCGGCGAGCAGAACGCGCTGACCGTCGTGATGCCCGCCGCAACCGGCGACCTGAGCCGGTACGCCGCGGAGCTGTCGAAACAACCGAATGTCGACCGGGTCGACGGCCCCACCGGCAGCTACAGCTCCGGCACGCAGGTCGCTTCGGCCGGCCCGACCCACGCCGGATTCCGCGCGGACAACGCCGCGTACCTGTCCGTGGTGCCGTCGACCGACGACGAGCGGGCACTCGACGCGCTGGTCGAGGACACGCGAGCTGTGCCGGCTCCGGCGACGGCGTACGTCGGCGGAATCGCCGCCCTCGGTCATGACACGACAGCGACGCTGCGCGACCGGTTGCCGGTTGCCGCCGCAGTACTCGCGGTGGCCATCATTGTGCTGCTCTTCCTGCTCACTGGCAGCGTTTTCGTGCCGCTGCTGGCGGTGGTGCTCAGTGTGCTGAGCCTGTCTGCCACGTTCGGCGCGCTCGTCTGGATCTTCCAGCAGGGGCACCTGGTCGACCTGCTCGGCGGGTTCGTCGTGACCGGCTCGCTGGCGTCGACCGTGCCCGTCATGCTCTTCTGCGTGGCCTTCGGCCTGGCGATGGACTACCAGGTCTTCTTACTCGCACGGATCAAGGAGGAACGCGATCGCGGCAGTGACGGGATCACCGCAGTCGCCGTAGGCCTCGAGAAAGTGGGCCGGATCGTGACGGCCGCCGCCGTGCTCATCTCGCTGGTGTTCCTCGGCTTCCTCGTCTCCGACATCACCTTCATGAAGGCGTTCGGGGTCGGCCTGCCACTGGCGGTACTGGTCGACGCGACGTTGATCCGGGGCGCACTGCTGCCGGCAGCGATGCGACTCGGCGGCCGCGCCACCTGGTGGGCTCCGCGGCCGCTACGGCGTCTGCACGCGAGGTTCGGACTCCACGAAGGTGAGGCGGAGCCGGTGAGGGCGGCATGACGGACGAGCGGGCGGCCGTCTTCGCCGCGAACCACAACCTGCTGTTCGCGGCGGCGTACGACATCCTCGGTAGCGTCACGGACGCCGAGGACGTCGTACAGGAGGCGTGGTTGCGCTGGGAGAAAGTCGACCTCGCGGCGATCGACCACCCACGCGCGTACCTGATGCGCATCGTCGTGCACCGGGCGGTCGACGAGCTCCGCAAGGTGCGCAGGCTGCGGGAGGAGTACGTCGGCCCGTGGTTGCCGGAGCCGCTGTGGAGCGAAGACACCGCCGACACCCTGGAGGAACGCCGCGGCGGCGTCGCGCTCGGCCTGCTCGTCGTCCTGGAGACGCTGTCGCCCCTCGAACGGGCCGCCTTCGTCCTCAAGGAGGCCTTCGACTTCGAGTACGACGAGATCGCCGGGATTCTCGACCGGACGCCCGCCGCGGTACGCCAACTCGTCCACCGGGCGCGGGGGCACGTCCACGCGAGACGCCCCCGCTTCACTGCCGACCGTCGCGACGCCCTGGTGGCTGCGGAGCGGTTCGTGAACGCGGCCGTCGGAGGCAGCCTGACCGACCTGCTCGACGTACTGGCCCCCGACGTCACCCTGTGGAACGACGGAGGCGGCCGCGCCCGCGCCGCCCTGCGACCGATCCACGGCGCCACCAAAGTCGCCCGCCTACTGGCCGCGGTCGGCCCCCAGTACGCGGGCTGCGAGATCCGCTGGTCCCTCCCCGGCGGCACCCCAACAGCCCTGATCTTCACCGGTGATCAGGTGGTAGCGGTCCTCACCGTCGAAGCGGACTCCTCGGGCGGCCGAGTACGCGCCATCTACGGCATGGCGAACCCCGACAAGCTCACCCACCTGTCACAGCTCACCTGACGAATCACAACTTTTGTGGTGTAGACCGCATCGAGCTCATGAGGAAACTTCAGGAGAGAAGAGGACAACTCAGATGAGCTTGAAACGAGTCTCCGCGCTGATCGCGGCGGCCTTGGTTGCCGGTGCGGTCGCGACTCCGGCGAGTGCTGCCCCGACGGTCGCGGCCTGGGCGTCGGCCGACCCGTGCGCTATGTACGTCGGGGCGTTCGATGCGGCCGGAAACAGCGGTGGGGTGGAGGTGGTGGCGACCAAGCCGCCGACGGGGAAGCCGGGCTCCAAGGTCAAGGTTTTCCCGGTTAAGGAGAGCGCGGTCTGGTACGTCAGCGCGCTCACCGGCTCGTCCTGGTCGTACGGCAAGGTGATCAGCGGAACCGGCCTGTACGCCGCGCAGATCAGCTGGGACGGTGTCGAGCCGGAGCCGGAGGTCACGTCGCGACGGCTCGGTGGCGGCTGGGACCGGTTCACGCAGATCGAGGAGTCCCAAACCGGGTATCTCCAGCGGACCCGCTATTTCTACGGCCTGCGTGACGACGGCGTGCTGTTCCGCTGGAACCTCGACGGTTTCAAGGCGCTCGGCTCGTACCCGGGCTTCGGCGCGGTCAAGACGATGACGATGATCAGCGGGACGGGCACCTACGACACGCTCCTCGCCACGACCCGCGGCGGCGCGCTCTACACCATCCGGATTCCGACGACGTCACCGATGAAGCCCATCGTGAAGCAGGTCCGGGCCCAGGGCTGGGGGAGCTTCGACTCGCTGGTCGCCGTCAAGTGCGGCAGGCAGAGCACGCTGCTCACCGCCGTGGACCACGACACCGACGCCGCCTACCTGTACGCCGTAGGCCACGCCACCGGCCTCACAACCCCCATCCAGAACCTGGGCAAGATCCCCACCCCCTTCCCAGGCGTCACGCACCACGCTGTCGCCGGCGAGACCGACGACCTGTTCGGCGAATAGCCCCAAATAGCACGAGCCCCGGCAACCCTGGTGGTCGCTGGGGCTCGCTACCGGCGGGCAGGGCCGGTGCTGTCGCGGATTACGAGGGTGGTGCGGAGGAGTTGGGCCGAGTTGATCGGGGGTGCGCCTTCGGCGATGGCTCGGAGGAGGAGGTTGGTCGCTTGTTGAGCCATCTCCCGGCTGGGGATCGCCACGGCGGTCAGTGCCGGATGGGTCAGGGCGACAGGGGCGGTGTCGTCGAAGCCGATCACCGACACGTCGCCGAGCACCGAGCGGCCGGACTCTTTCACCGCCTCGAGCACCCCCAGCGCCAGCAAGTCACCCAGGTCGGAACGGTGCCGCAGAACCTCAGCGGCGTACGGACTGTCTCGACGGGCGGTAAGGCGCTGGACAACCCTGATCGCAGTACCGTGAACGGCACTCAGCTGATCACCTGGACCAACCACGGCGACCTCAACCAGAAGTGGACATTCGCTCAGCAGGCCGACGGCTCGTACACGCTCAAGAACAACTCGTCCGGCCTCTGCGCCGACGTCAGCGGCGGCGCGACCACCGCCGGTACGGCGATCATCCAGTGGACCTGCACCAACGGCCCCAACCAGCGCTGGACCGCCACCAAACTTGCCAACGGCACCTACACCCTCACTGCCGTCAGCAGCGGCCTGCTACTGACCACCGCCTCCACCACGGACGGCGCCAAGGCCACGCAGCAACCCAACACCGGCTCCGCCCTCCGGCAATGGTCGATCAGCTAGCCACTCACCGCCTTCTGCCAACGACGTGCAGCCATGGGTAGCGCCAGCCAAGCATGTGGTGATCCTGATGCAGGAGAACCGCCTTCTACCACCCCCGCAGCTCGCGGCTTGACCTGGAGTGCGCTCCAGCAACGAGGCTGGAGCCATGAACACTCCCACGATGGCCCTCGGGACGATGTACTTCGGTACCAGGGTGGACGAACGGACCGCTTTCTCGATCCTCGACCGGTACGCCGAACTGGGCGGGGCCTTCATCGACACCTCCAACAACTACAGCTTCTGGACCTCCGAGACGGGGTTCGGCGGCCAGAGCGAGGCGTTGCTGGGCCGCTGGCTGGCGTCCAACCCCGGGGTCCGCGTCCGCCTCAGTACCAAAGTAGGCGCCCAGCCCACACGGGTCGGCGGGTTCCCCGATCACCTCGAAGGACTGGGCGAGGACGTCGTACGGGCTGCTCTGGCGAAGAGTTTGGAGCGGCTCGGCGTGGACGGTGTGGACCTGTACTGGGCGCACGTCGAAGACCCAACCGTTCCGGTGGAGGACCTGGTCGAGACGTTCGGCGGCCTGGTCCGTGACGGCCTGACTGCTCGCTGGGGCGTGTCGAACCACCCGTCCTGGCTGCTCGAACGGATCCGGGCCACCGCCGAACACGCCGGCCTGCCGCAGCCAACCGCGTACCAGGAGCGCTACTCGTACCTTCAGCCCGCCGGCGGCATGGCCGTGGAGGGCCAGCCGATCCCATTGGGCATGCTGTCACCGGACGGCCTCGACTTCCTGCGACGCAACCCGTCCTTCGACGGCTGGGTCTACACCGCCACCCTCCAGGGCCGGTACGACCGCACCGACCGCCCACTCGAGACCGAGTACCGCCACCCCGGTACCGACCGACGGATAGCGGCCCTGACCCGTGTCGCCACCGCGCGCGGACTCCAACCGGGCCAGGTAGTGCTCGCATGGCTGGCCTCCGGAAGCCCGGCGCTGACCCCGATCGTCGGAGTCAGCAGCGTCGGACAACTCGAGCAGGCCGTGGAGGGCGCGTCCACCACCCTCACCGAGGATGAACTGACAGCACTGGATAGCGCATAGCCGATCTGCGGGGGCCGGACTGCAGCAACGGTCAGCGGACCGGTGTCAGGACGCAGGGGCCGAAGGTGCCGTCTTTCAGGAAGCCCATCTTGTTGCTGAAGGCCCTGGCGGGCTTCCCTGGCACCGTTGCGTTCGAGTCGGATTGCTCGATCACCAAGGTGGCGCCCTTGAAGTCGGCCGGCTTGAGCGTGTACGAGGTGCCGTGCGACCGCTGTCCGTCCCAGTTGTCGGTGCTGCTCCACTGGCCGTCGAACCCGACACCGTGCGGCGAGCGTTCGCAATGCATGCCGCGCGGGAAGTAGACGACCTCGGCTCGCAGCCCGGCCTGGGCGAGCCGGCGTTCGAGTCCGTCGGCATCCTCGGCCCGGTAGATGGTGACGGTGATCTTGCCGTTCCCGGCGTCGGTCACCGCGTACGCCGGTGAGGCGGTCTCTCCGCCACCTACCAGGGGTGCGGCGACCGCGACGCCGGCCACCAGGGCACCGCCCGCCGCGACGGCGACGGCCAGCCGCCGCGAACGCAGTACCGGGCTGGGGTGCCGGACGCCGCCGACTGAGCCGGCCTCGGCTGGGATGCCGACGATTCGCTGGAGGTCGGCCTCGGCGCGGGCGTCGAGCGAGAGTGCCGCGTTGGCGGCGGGATCGTTGGTGCGGAGTATGTCCATCCTCGAAGTACGCGTCATGAGCTGTGTCCTGTTCTCTGAACGGATCCGTCGACGGCCGGCGCCGGCGGGGTGGAAGATTCACGATCAGCACCAACGACGGACTTGAGCCGCCGCCGGGCCCGGTGCAGCCGAACTCCGGCCGCCGTGGTGGAGCATCCGAGCGCAACCGCCAACTCGTGGCCGGAGAGACCTTCCCAGGCATTGAGCAGCAGCACCTGCTGATCCTTGACACCAAGCCGACCAAGCGCCGTGACCACCTCGGCCAGCGCATGCGCCGCCTCCACCTGCTCCGCGGTGCCTCGCATGGCACTATCCGTGGCGGCCTCAGTGGCAAGCCGACGCAACGCCTGCAGTTCACGCTGATCACTGCGATACCGATGCCCGAGCCGATTAGCCGCAACCCGATACAGCCACGGCCTCACATGCTGCGCCGGAATCTCCTCGCGACGTCGCCACGCAATCTCGAACACCTCCGAAACCACGTCCCGAGCCGCCTCCACATCCGCCGACCGACGGACGACGTAGGCCAACACAGCCACGTAGTGCGCCCGGTACAGCTGCTCGAACTGCCCGCCTGGCGTTGTCTGCTTCACACCCTCATATCCCCGCACCAAAGATTCGCTTACACCCCGCCCCCAAGCAACTCACTGACACTTCCGCAGCCTGACAGATTCCGTGCGGCTGGTTCGCCAAGTTCGACCGTGAATGGGACTGGGTACCGGCGGGCCGACGAGCTTTGGAGGTAGTGATGCCTGGTAAGTCCGCGAACGTCAAGAACGAGAAGCAGTACGAAGCTCTCAAGGACAAGGGGATGTCCAAACAGCGTGCCGCGAAGATCGCCAATTCGTCGAAGTCGAGCGAGCGCGGCGGTCAGCAGAGCGGTAAGGGTGGCAGCAGCAAGCAGGGGGGCACGACCGCACAGAAAAAGGAGGCCGGCCGCAAGGGCGGCAAGGCAGCTGCCAAGAAGAGCTGACAGACTTCGGCGGTCAGTGCGGATCTCGATCGACATGCCGGGGGATGAGTGGCATCCCGACGGGTTTTTCTGTGCTAACCCCTTCCGTAGGAGGAGCAGAACCTGAGGTCTGCCCGTGATTGGCCGGCCTGGTCGGTGGGAACCGGCGCGGGTATGGCTACTGACAAGCAGCGGCGGCGGCGCGTAAGAACGTGCGTAAGGCTGTGAAGGCCGCCAAGTCGGAGAAGACGATTTCCGGGATGCCGAAGAAGACGCGGACCGCGCTGGGAAAGCAGGGTGCGGCGGTTGCCCAGCGCAAACGGACCGGCGGATCCGAGCCGAAGACACGGCAAGAGCTCTATCGCGAAGCGCAGAAGCGCGGCTTGCCCGGCCGTTCGAAGATGGGCCGCGACGAACTCGAGCGCGCTCTGCGCCACTAGCTGGTCACCGCGACGGGTCCCGGCCCCAGATCGGCGCTGGCAGTACGGTGCTCGTGTTGGTGTGTCCGAGGAGCAACGCACCGTAACCACATGGATACGGCTCGACGTCTGAGTGCAGAGCGTCGCCTGCACCGTCTCCGGTGCGCCGACAGCATGGTGGCGGGCCGGGGTCGGGTCGACACCCGCACTGCTGTCGGTCGGCGTGCCGCTAGGCAGGTGTCTGTCGCGGCTGCTGCTGCAGGAGGCGCTTCATGACCTCTGGTGATCAGGAAGTGGTCTTCTGGTGGATGGGGATTTGGACGTGGAGGGTGGTTTCGCCGGGGGTTGAGGTGATGGTGATGGAGCCGTTGTGGCGTTCGACGATGATGCGTTGGGCGATGTCCAGGCCGAGGCCGGTGCCTTTGCCGACGTCCTTGGTGGTGTAGAAGGGTTCGAAGGCCCGGGCGGCGACTTCTGGTGGCATTCCCTCGCCGGTGTCGGTGAGCTCGACGACGACCTTGTTGCCTTCGGCAAAGGTGTGGATGCGCAGAGTGCCGGAGCCTTTCATCGCGTCGACGGCGTTGTCGATGAGATTGGTCCAGACCTGGTTGAGCTCACCGGTGTACGCCTCGATCCGCGGGAGGTCGCCGTACTCGCGGACCACCGAGATCCCGTCGCGGAGCTTGTGGCCGAGCATCGTCAGGGTGTTCTCGAGTCCTTGGGTCACGTCGGTTGGCTGCAGGGACGCGCGGTCCATCTGGGAGTACGACCTGACGGCCGCGACCAGGTCCGAAATGCGCCGGGTCGACTCCTTTACCTCGGACAGCAACGTGGTCGCGGCGAACGTGCTCGCTACCCAGTCCAGGCCTGGTTCGAGGTTGTCTGCATCCAGTACTGCGGCCGCCCGCTCGCACCAGGCGACGTCGACCCCGGCCGCGGCCAGCGGCTGGGCGATCACCCAATCACGTTCCACCCCATGACGCCCGAGCCAGGTGGCCATGGCGTTCTCCTGATCCGCGATGTCCAGTGGGTCGAGCCCGGCCGCGGCCGGCTGGATCTCGCGGCGGAGTTTGTCGAGCGCGGTCAGCTGCGGGGCCGAGATCTCCCCTTGGGCCAGCCGGTTCAGGGAGGAGATCAGCGTCTGGCAGACAGCCTCGAGCGCGTCCGCGGCTCGCGTCGCGGCCGCAGCGGGATTGTTGATCTCGTGGGCGAGGCCCGCGGCAAGGGTTCCGAGCGTCACCAGGGACTGGCGTTGCCGCGCGGTCGCCTCGATGGATCGTGCGGTCCCGTAGACCCCGTTGATCAGGTGACCGCCCAAGGGGAACCAGGCGTCGGTGAGCGTACGCAGTACCGGCGCCGGCACCCGCAGTACGCGGCCCTCCTGCACTCCCCGCCCCGACGCGAGATAGACCCCTCGCTCGTCCCAGGCCCTGAACCCACCAGCCCAGCGGCCCGGCACGTCCATCCGGCCGACCACTGTGTCCTCCCTGCCGACGTGCCTCGACAGTTCGATCGCGCCCTCGACCAGCACCCACCAGTGGTCCGCGTGCTCACCCTCGGTGAACAGCTTGATCCCGGGCTCGATCCGTACTTCGTCGCCGCCCTCGAGCAATTCCCCCAACTGCGCGTCGCTCAGCCCGGCGAAAAGGCCGAGTCCGCGGAGATCGTCGACACGCATGGCTCATACCGTCGCCAGATAGCGGTGCACGAGATAGACCGACATAGCGCCCTCCCCGACCGCGGAGGCGACTCGCTTCATCGAGTCGAGTCGTACGTCGCCGGCCGCGAAGACGCCGGGCACACTCGACTCGAGCGCGAAGGGGGCCCGCGGCAACCGCCAGGCCTTGTCGTGGCTGAGCAGCTCTTGGCCTGTCACCACGAACCCCTTGGCGTCGCGCACGACATCCGGGCCGAGCCACTCGGTCCGTGGCGAGGCGCCGACGAAGACGAACAACCAGCTCGTCGGCAGCTCTTCGGAGTGGCCGGTGTCCCGGTCGGCGACGGTGATGGTCTCGAGGTGCCCGTCGCCACGGCAGGCCGCCACCTCACTACGGCGTCGCACCTGGACGTTGGGAGTGGACGCGATCTTGTCGATCAGGTACCGCGACATCGTGGCCTCGAGCGAGGGACCCCGGACGATCAGGACCACCTTCTTGGCGTAGCGCGCCAGGTTGAGCGCGGCCTGGCCCGCCGAGTTGGCTCCGCCGACGAGATAGACGTCGTCGCCCTCGCACTGTCTCGCGTCAGTGGCACTCACGCCGTAGTACACGCCGCAGCCGGTGAGCTCCTCGAGCCCGGGCGCTTCCAACCGGCGGTACGAAACCCCGGTGGCCACGATCACCGCGCGGGCCTCGATCTCGCCCCCGCCCTCGACCAGTACGGCATGCACCGGGCCTCTGGTTTCGAAGCCGACCACCGCGCGAGCAAGCACCATCTCCGCGCCGAACCGCGATACCTGGGCGACCGCCCGCTGGGCGAGATCCGAGCCGGTCAGTCCCTTGGGGAACCCGAGGTAGTTCTCGATCGCCGCGCTCTGCCCGGCCTGTCCACCCGGCGCCTCGCGCTCGACGATGACCGTGCTCAACCCTTCGGATGCCGCGTACACCGCAGCCGCCAGGCCCGCGGGACCACCCCCGACGATGCACACGTCGTACAGGGGCTGCTGCGCAGTGGTACGGAGGCCGAGTGCTCCCGCGAGATCGAGAGTCGACGGTGAGCGGAGGGTGTCGCCATCGGGGATCAGCACCAGCGGCAGGTCCGTCCTTCCCGCTTCGGCGAGTTGCGCCAGCCGTTGAGCCTCGGGATCGCGCTCGACGTCGTACCAGCGATAGGGCACGTAGTTGCGTGCGAGGAAAGTCTTGATCTCGTGGCTACGGTCGGACCACCGGTTGCCGACCACCCGTACGTCGGATGTGTGGTCGGGGTTGGCCTGCCGCCAGTCGTCGAGCAGGTCCTCGATGACCGGATACAGCCGCTCCTCGGGCGGGTCCCACGGCTTGAGCAGGTAGTAGTCGAGGCCGATGTCGTTGATCGCCTTGATCGCGACATCGGTGTCGGCGTACGCCGTGAGTAGCAGGTACTTCGCGCCGGGTGCATGGGCGCCGGCCTGCTCGAGCATCTCGATACCGGTCATCTCCGGCATGCGCTGGTCGGCGGCGATCAGCGCGACCGGCTGGTTCCGCAGCGCGAGTTTCGTCAGTACCGCAAGGGCTTGTGCGCCCGAGTTCGCGCGCACGACGAGGTAGTCGTCGCCGTAACGGTTTCGCAGATCGCGGGCGATCGCGGCGGACACCATGGGATCGTCGTCGACGGTCAGGATCGTCGGTTTGCTCATCTGGGCTTCCCCCCAAGGGTCAGGGTAGCCACGGCGATGACCTTCGAACAGTGCCACGCACTCCCGGCCCGGGCCGGCAGGCTGAACGGTGACCGGCTGCTTGCGAACGGCAACGGATGGTCGCTCCTGTTGCCGCAGGCGACGAAGTTGTAGCGCTTGTGGTGCCAAGACCCCGCGTCGAGAAGGAGCTTCCGGTGGCGCCAAGAGGCCCGGGCTAGTCGTGGGGGCTCAGGGCAACGAAAGGCCCGGCGAGGACTCGGCGCGCATCGGGCAACTCTGCGCGGACGGTCCTGCAACGCATCCAGACTTTGGTGATCGCTGATCCCGACCCGGGGTCACTATGACACTCCAGCCGGGCGGCGGGAGTGTCCGCTGGGTGGTCTGGCCCTTCCGGGTCGGCGAGGAGAGTGCCACGATGCGAGGGTTGGTATACCAGGAGGCGCGTGTCAGTCGATGAGCCTTGCTAGTTACTCGGCGGTGACGGTTACTGCGGTCGCTATGCTGCAGGAGCGCGATGACCTGCGTGGTATCGCTCGCGTTGAGTGGGCGGATCCTCACGGTGGGTTGGAAGACAGCTCGATCGAAGATCTCATCCGATGGCTCGACCAGGGTGCCGGCATCGCCTACGTCGGCGAGCCGGATGGGAGTCGTGGGCCGCGGATCCAGGTCGCCGGCGTGAGTCCGGACCGGTACATCCGGAGCAACCCGGACGACGAATCGGCCGACGCGCTGCTGACGTTGCCGCGGCTCGGTCCCATCGCACTCCCCGATCGAAGGTCCAGGTCCCGCCGGGCCGGTCGCCAACCAGGATGGCGCTGGAGCATCGGAAGGCGGCCCAGAGCGGCGATGTAGCTATACCGTCTTGGGTCAGCGCAGGAGATCCACTACTGCTACTCACCGGACGGAGTGTGGCAACGGCGCAGGGGCAGCGCTGCTACTTGTGGGGCTGCCGGGTTGGTTCGGCTCGGAGGAGGTGGGCGGTGAGGGCTGAGGTGATCGGTTGGCCAGATGAGTGCTCGACGTACAGGAACTGGCCGGCGGGATTGACCTCGAAGAACACGTAGCGGCCGTCGGGGGTGAGTCTCAGGTCGATGGCGCCGTACTCCAGGCCCAGCGTGTGCATGAGCCGGAAGATCGCCGCGGTCACGTCGTCGGGAAGAACGTGTGGTTTGTAGGCGATTCCCGGGTTGAAGCGAATGTCGACGGAGTAGCTCGCATCGTCCAGCGCCGCGGCTGCCGCGAAGAGTTGGTCGCCGATCACGGTGACCCGAAGGTCTGCGATCCCTTTGACCAACTCCTGAAAGAGGACCGGGGTGAGCTGAACGGCGTCGATCGCCGAGATGTCCTCGGGGAGTACCACCCGGGTTTCCCGCCAGGCGCCACGGGTTTGGCGAAACGGTTTCGAGACGACGTTTCCGGCATGGGTCTCCCAGAACGACGTGGCTGCTTCGGGATCGTTGGTGATCAACGTGTCCGGCAGGGTCAGTCCCGCTTCCCGCGCGGTCGCCAGTTGCCAGGGTTTGTGGGCGGCGGCAGTGTCGTTGACCGGATGATTGACCCACAGGCAGGTCGTTGCCTGCCAGATACCGGCCGCCGCCGTGCGGGTTTCACTCAACGCGAAGTGGCGTATCGCGGCGTCGGTGATCTCGGCAGAAATCCGGTACGACTGTGGGCGTCGCCACCAGATTGCGCTGACCTCTGCCAGGTCAAGGATCGCGCCGTCGGAAAAGCGCAGTTCGAAACGCGGGTCGCCGTTCCCGCCGGCGTCCCTGGGGTATCGAGCGGTCAAGGTGATGCGGGAAGGGAACAGCGACAGATCGAGGAGACGGCACCGCGCGCCCTGGTCGCTGAGCGCTTTCAGGACCACTTCGGCATGGCCGTCTCCCGGCGCCGAGCTGACGAGAATCATCGATCTGGTGAATCTTGCCCGCGGCGGCGCCGGTTCGGCAGCTCAGAACGGGAGCGTCTGGTCGACGGGGACATCGAAGAACGCATCCGTCGTCTCGCCGTCTCCCCACACATCCTTGATGAAGGCCGTCTCGACATCGAGGATCGCGGCGCTCATCTCGGCCCGCCGGAGTTGCGCCCGGATGGAAGCAGCCGACGCACGATGCGGGGTGGCCATCACAAACGGCACCCGTCCACCCTCGCCGGACCCCCGGCGGGCCGCGGCGTCGCGGACGGAGGCCGCGTTCAGCGTGATTCTGGTCTGTCCGCCGTCCAGCGGCTCGAATTCCACGACGGCGGCGACATCGAGCTCGAGTGTCCCGGATTCCGGGGAACTGAAGACGAACTTGCTGTCGTCCGCTGACCGTCGCACCTCGCCGGTCAGGATGATCTGTGCCGACCTGTCCGGTGCAAGCGGCGCGTCCTTCAGGTACTCGGCAAACGACCGGCCGGAACTGTCCGTACTCATCGCTCGATCATCTCCCCGTCAACGCGATGACATTCCCCTGAAACTCCAGAGTGCACCGGCACCCAGGGCTTGTCCACGGACGAGAAGACGGTGCCTTCGGCCAACTCGGCTCTCCACGTGCGCTTGCGAAGGCCGTGGTCGGTTGGGCGCCGCTGGTCGCAGTCACGGGATCAGCGGCGGACAGGTCGTCAAAGCCGATCCCGTACGTGCGGGCGGTGATCGCATAGTGCCAACCTCGATCATGCCTCTGGTCAGCACTGCTGGCACGGGCTAGTCGGGGCCGGTGAAGCGGGCGGCGATCTCGTCCTTGGCGAAGTCTGCGCCGTGCGAGCCGATTCGCAGTACCACCTCTGCACCGTCGGCAGTCAGCTCGAACGCCTGAGACCAGGCACCTGCCGCCAGCGGCCGCGGTTCGGTCGCACGCGCACCGAACACCGTGCGAACCAGTCGCCGTGCCAGCTCCGGTAACAAATCAGCAGCTTCAGCAGGCATCCCGAGGATGGTAAGGCTGAGTCAGGAAGAAGTCGAACCAGACCCCACCTGAGACCGCTGCGGCGAGTCCGGCTACCCGGATCCCCGTGCTGGCGGCTGCGACCACCACCAGCACGACGACGAGTACCTCGGTGGCGATGCTGAGCTCGTCGTGGAAGGCAGCCAGGAGCGCGCAGGTCGCCAGGGGTGTGGCGACTGCCGCCGTGATGACGGCCGTGCGGTGCCTCGCAACGCCTTCGGTCAGGTTCACCATTGCATTCAATCACCGGGAATCGGGCGTGGCTGTGAGAGTTGTGTGAGAAGTGCGCGAGTGGACGTGAGAGGTCTGCGAGAAGGCTGCTGACAGGTCAGCGGAGGGTGTCGAGTGGTCCCATGAGTTCTCTAGTCGAGGGGTGGGGCCGGTCATGAAGGATGTCGTGTACCTCGCCCTGTGTGTAGTCACGTTCGCGGTTGTCTGGTTCGCGCTGCGAGGGGTGGAGAAGCTGTGAGCGCCGAGAACATCGCCGGACTCGTGGTGGCCGCGGCGCTGGTGCTCTATCTCGTCGCCGCGCTGATCTTCCCCGAGAGGTTCTGATGTCCGACACCGCAGCCGGCCTGCTCCAGGTCGGCCTTCTCGTCGCGCTCCTGGCGGCCGTCTACCGGCCGCTGGGCGGGTACCTGGCCCACGTCTTCACCACGGACAAGGACTCCCGGATCGAGCGCGGCACCTACAAACTGCTGGGCGTCGACTCCAAGGCAGACCAGACCTGGTCGGTGTACGCGCGCTCGGTGCTCGCGTTCTCCTCTGTCGGCATCGTCTTCTTGTACCTGGTGCAGCGGCTGCAGAGTCATCTGCCGTTCTCCAACGGCCTGCCGAACGTGGAGCAGGGGCTGGCCTTCAACACCGCCGCCTCGTTCGTCGCGAACACCAACTGGCAGTCCTACTCGCCCGAGGTGACGATGGGCCACCTGGTCCAGTTCGCCGGCCTCGCGGTCCAGAACTTCGTCTCGGCGGCCGTCGGGATCACCGTCGCGATCGCGCTGATCCGCGGTTTCGCCCGGTCGAAGACGGACCGGCTCGGCAACTTCTGGGTCGATCTGATCCGGACCCTGCTCCGGATCTTGGTGCCGATAGCAATCATCGGCGGCCTGGCGCTGGTCGCGATGGGTGTCGTCCAGAACCTGTCCGGCGGTCATGAGGTCACCTCGGTCGTCGGCCAGACGCAGACGATCCCGGGTGGCGCGGTGGCGAGCCAGGAGGTCATCAAGGAGCTCGGTACCAACGGCGGCGGCTACTACAACGCCAACTCCGCCCATCCGTTCGAGAACCCCAACGGCCTCTCGAACCTGTTCGAGATCTTCATCCTGCTGCTCATCCCGGTCTGTCTCACCCGCACGTTCGGCCTGATGGTCAAGGACAAGCGGCAGGGCTACGCGATCCTCGGCGTGATGACGACCTTGTGGGCCGCGTTCACCTTCGCCGCCACGTTCTTCGAGAACCAGGGCGCCGGTACTGCGACCCAGGCAGCGGGGGCCGCGATGGAGGGCAAGGAGACCCGCTTCGGCGAGTGGGCGTCAGCCCTCTTCGCTTCCTCCACCACCGGTACTTCGACCGGAGCGGTCAACGCCGCGCACGACTCGTTCACCCCGTTGGGTGGCGGTACTGCGCTCTTCCACATGATGCTGGGCGAGGTCAGTCCCGGAGGCACGGGATCAGGTCTTTACGGGATGCTCGTGCTCGCAGTACTGGCTGTGTTCGTGGCTGGTCTGATGGTCGGCCGCACCCCGGAGTACCTGCGGAAGAAGATCACCGCACGGGAGATGAAGCTCGTCTCGCTGTACATCCTGGCGACGCCGACGCTCGTGCTGGTCGGGACCTCGCTGGCGATGGGTCTCGAGACGGCCCGGGCGTCGATCTTCAACACCGGCAGCCCGCACGGCTTCTCCGAAGTGCTGTACGCGTTCACCTCGGCCGGCAACAACAACGGCAGTGCCTTCGGTGGGCTGAGTGCCAACACGCCCTTCTACAACACGATTCTGGGCATCGTGATGCTGCTCGGCCGGTTCTTGCCCATGGTGCTGGTCCTGGCACTGGCCGGATCGTTTGCCCGGCAGCAACCTGTCCCCGTCAACGAAGGCACATTGCCCACTCACAAGGCCTTGTTCGTGGCGCTGCTCGTCGGCGTCGTCTTGATCGTCACCGGCCTGACTTACTTCCCCGCCCTCACTCTCGGACCCCTCGCGGAGGGACTGTGACCACTTTGACCAAGCCGCCCGTACCCCAGGCGGCGGTAACTCCCAAGAAGGCGGCCTCGGGGCTGTTCGATCCGAAGATGCTGTTGACCTCTCTGCCGGACGCTTTGCGCAAGCTCGATCCGCGGGTGATGGTGAAGAACCCGGTGATGTTCGTGGTCGAGGTCGGCGCGGTCGCGTCGACGATCCTCGCCGTCACCGACTCCAGCGTCTTCGTCTGGTGGATCGTGGTCTGGCTGTGGCTGACCGTGATCTTCGCGAACCTGGCCGAGGCGGTTGCCGAAGGCAGGGGCAAGGCCCAGGCCGCGACGCTGCGGCGGGCGAAGACCGAGACCACCGCTCGGAAGCTGTCCCCGGATCGGCTCAGCGAAGAGGAAGTGCCGGCTGCCTCGCTGCAACTCGGGGATCTGGTGGTCGTCGAGGCTGGGCAGATCATTCCCGGTGATGGTGACGTCGTCGAAGGTGTCGCCAGTGTGGACGAGTCGGCGATCACGGGCGAGTCGGCGCCGGTGATCCGGGAGTCCGGCGGTGACCGGAGTGCTGTGACCGGCGGTACGAAGGTGCTGTCGGACCGGATCGTCGTGAAGATCACCACCCGACCGGGGGAGAGCTTCATCGATCGGATGATCGCGCTGGTCGAGGGTGCTTCGCGGCAGAAGACGCCGAACGAGATCGCCCTGAACATCCTGCTCGCGAGCCTGACCATTGTCTTCCTGATGGCGACGGTGACCTTGCCGACTTTCGCGGCCTATGCCAAGGCGGACTTGAGCATTGTCGTTCTGGTCGCGTTGCTGGTCTGCCTGATCCCGACCACGATCGGTGCGTTGCTGTCGGCAATTGGTATCGCGGGCATGGACCGGCTGGTGCAGCGCAACGTCTTGGCGATGTCCGGCCGGGCGGTCGAGGCGGCCGGTGACGTGAACACGCTGCTGCTCGACAAGACCGGCACGATCACCTTGGGCAACCGGCAGGCGGCCGAGTTCATCCCTTTGGCCGGCGTGACCGAGACAGAGCTGGCCGATGCGGCCCAGTTGTCCAGTCTGGCCGACGAGACGCCCGAGGGCCGGTCGATCGTGGTGCTGGCGAAGTCGAAGTACGGGCTGCGGGAGCGGCACACCGGCGAGTTGCCGCAGGCAACGTTCGTGGAGTTCACCGCGCAGACGCGGATGAGCGGTGTCGACGTGGATGGCCGGCAGGTGCGCAAGGGCGCGGCCGGTGCGGTGAACAACTGGATCACCGCGCAGGGCGGTCGGAGCGATGTTGCGCTGGGCGAGGTCGTCGATGGCATCTCGGCTTCCGGTGGTACGCCGCTAGTGGTTGCTGACAGCAACGACGGGATGGCGCGGGCACTGGGTGTCATCCACCTGAAGGACGTGGTCAAGCCCGGCATGCGGGAACGGTTCGACCAGATGCGGGCCATGGGCATCCGGACCGTGATGATCACCGGCGACAACCAGCTCACCGCGAAGGCGATTGCCGAGGAGGCCGGGGTCGACGACTTCCTGGCCGAGGCGACGCCCGAGGACAAGATGGCGTTGATCAAGAAGGAGCAGGAGGGTGGCCGGCTGGTCGCGATGACCGGCGACGGGACCAACGACGCGCCGGCGCTCGCGCAGGCCGACGTCGGGGTCGCGATGAACAGTGGGACGTCGGCAGCGAAGGAGGCCGGCAACATGGTCGACCTCGACTCCAACCCGACCAAGCTGATCGAAATCGTTGAAATCGGCAAGCAGTTGCTGATCACCCGCGGATCGCTGACCACGTTCTCGATCGCGAACGACGTGGCCAAGTACTTCGCGATCCTGCCGGCCCTGTTCGCGACGGCGTACCCGGGCCTGGACAAGCTCAACATCATGCAGCTGCACTCACCGGAATCGGCGATCGTGTCGGCCATCGTGTTCAACGCGCTGGTGATCGTGGCGCTGGTACCGCTGGCGCTGCGCGGAGTGCAGTACAAGCCGTCCTCGGCGTCGGCGATGCTGCGGCGCAACCTGCTGATCTACGGCGTCGGCGGGCTGATCACGCCGTTCGTCGGGATCAAACTCCTCGATCTGCTGATCTCCCTCATCCCCGGAATCCGCTGACCGCCATGACGACCAGAAAGGCTCACAACAATGGCTAGCAATCTCCCCGGCTCCGTTCGGCAGTTCGGGGTGGCGATCCGGGCCATGGCGGTGCTGACCATCGCGCTGGGAATCGTCTACCCGCTGGCGATGACCGGTACGGCGCAGGCGCTGTTCCACGACAACGCGAACGGCTCCATCGTCCAGGTCAACGGCAAGGACGTCGGATCCGACCTGATCGGCCAGGCCTACACGAGGCAGGCGGTCAAGGACGGCAAGCCCGAGGTCGACGCCGACGGCGAACCGGTGATGGTGGCCGACCCGCTGTGGTTCCAGAGCAGGCCGTCCGCGGTCGGCTACGACGCCATGGGCAGCGCGGCATCGCAGTACGGGCCGAACAACGCCGACCTGCTGGCGCTGATCGAGGAACGCCGGAAGACGGTGGCCGCGCTCGAAGGTGTCGACCCGTCCCAGGTGCCGGCGGATGCCATCACGGCCAGCGGCAGCGGACTCGACCCACACATCAGCCCGGCGTACGCCGCGCTGCAGGTCAACCGGGTCGCCCGGGAGCGCGGCCTCGATGTGGCGAAGGTGCGACAGTTGGTCAAGGAGAACACCCAGGGCCGGACGCTGGGGTTCCTCGGTGAACCGCACGTCAACGTGGTGAAGCTCAACAGCGCGCTGGCCGCGCTGAACTGAGCCTGACAGAAACGATCGAGAGCATGAGCAGGAGTGGTCGCGGGCATCTGCGGATCTACCTCGGTGCGGCACCGGGGGTCGGCAAGACGTACAAGATGCTCGGTGAAGGGCAACGAAGAGTTGTCCGTGGTACGGATGTCGTGGTCGGGTTTGTGGAGACGCATGGCCGGGCCCACACCGACGCCATGCTCGACGGTCTCGAGGTGATGCCACGGCGCATCCTCGACCATCGCGGTGCGAGTTTCACCGAGATGGACCTGGATGGGCTGCTGGCGCGCCGTCCCGAGGTTGCCTTGGTCGACGAGTTGGCGCACACGAACGTCCCGGGCAGCCGCAACGAGAAGCGCTGGCAGGACATCGACGAGCTGCTCAGCGCCGGGATCGACGTCATCTCCACGGTGAACATCCAGCACCTGGAGTCGATCAACGACGTCGTCGAGAAGATCACCGGCGTACCGCAGCGCGAGACCGTGCCGGATCGGGTGGTCCGGGCGGCGGACCAGATCGAACTGGTGGACATGACGCCGGAGGCGCTGCGTCGCAGGATGGCCCACGGCAACGTCTACGCGGCGGACAAGATCGATGCTGCCCTAGGCAACTACTTCCGGGTCGGCAACCTGTCGGCTCTGCGTGAGCTCGCGTTGCTTTGGCTTGCCGACCGGGTCGATGCGGGTCTGCAGCAGTACCGCGCGGAGCATGAGATCGACTCGACTTGGGAGGCGCGAGAGCGGGTCGTCGTGGCGCTCACCGGCGGACCGGAAGGCGAGACTCTGATCCGTCGCGCCGCCCGGATCGCGGCTCGCTCGTCCGGCGGGGACCTGCTCGCCGTCCACATCACTCGCTCGGACGGACTCACCGGGGCGAACCCAACCGCTCTGGCCCAACAGCGCAGGCTCGTGGAGAGTCTCGGTGGCAGCTATCACCAGGTTGTCGGTGACGACGTCCCGGACGCGCTCCTGTCCTTCGCCCGCGCGGAGAACGCCACCCAGCTCGTGCTCGGCGGCAGCAGAAGGTCCCGACTTCTCGCGTTGCTCACCGGGCCCGGGATCGGCGCGACCACCATCCGGGACTCAGGCGACATCGACGTCCACATCGTCACTCACTCGGAGATCGGCCGCGGTCGGCTGCCGCGGCGGCAGGGGAGTCTGTCGCGCCGGCGGCTGATGTACGGCTTCGCGCTCGCTGTGCTGCTTCCGCCTTTGCTGGCTGTGATTCTGGACCTGGGTGGCGACACGCTCAACCTGACCAGCAACGTGCTCGCGTTCCTCTTCGCCGTCGTGGTGGTCGCCCTCGTCGGCGGGATGTGGCCGGCGCTGCTGACGGCGGTCGCCGGCACCGTGGTGCTGAACTATTTCTTCACCCCGCCGGTCCGGACCTTCACCATCGCCGAGCCGAACAACGCACTCGCGCTGGCGATCTTCATCCTGGTGGCAACCCTGGTGAGCTCGGTGGTCGACCGGGCGGCCCGGCGTACCAGGCAGGCGGCCCGGTCGACGGCGGAGTCGGAGACCCTGGCCACGCTGGCAGGCACTGTACTGCGAGGCGAGACCGCCCTGCCCGCGTTGCTGGAGCGAGTGCGGGAGGCGTTCGGGATGACGGGCGCGTGCCTGATGGAGCGGGTCGACGACGAGATGACCGAGCTCTGGCGACCGCTCGCTGGAGCCGGTACGCCGACCTGCCGGCGACCGGAGGACGGTGACGCGGAGATCCCGGCCCGTGACGATCTCGTGCTGGTGCTGCAGGGGCGACAGCTCGCCGCGGATGAGCGACGGCTGGTCGGCGCCTTCGCGGCCCACGCCGCGGCGCTGGTCGACCGTGCCCGGTTGAGTGAGGCCGCGGCGGAGGCCAAGCCGTTGGCCGAGGCCGACAAACTCCGTACTGCGTTGCTCCGAGCCGTCGGACACGACTTGCGCTCACCCCTGGCATCGGCCAAGGCGTCGGTGACCAGCCTGCGCAGTACGGATGTCGAGTGGACCGACGAGGAACGGGATGAACTCCTGGAGACTGCGGACGAGTCGCTGGACCGGCTCACTCGGCTGGTGGAGAACCTGCTCGACCTGAGTCGCCTGCAGGCCGGGGTACTGGCGGTCTTCACACGCCCGTTGGCGCTCGACGAGATCATGCCGGGTGCCCTGGCCGAGCTGGGGGATGCGGCCGGTGAGGTCACGGTGGACATTCCACCGACGTTGCCGCTGGTACAGGCCGATCCGGCGTTGCTCGACCGGGTGCTGGTGAATCTGCTCGCCAACGCTCTGCGGTACTCGCCGCCCGGACAGCCACCGCTCGTGACGGCGAGCGCCTTGGGAGACTTCGTGGAGATCAGAGTCGTGGATCGGGGACCGGGCATCCCGCAGCCCGATCGCGATCGGGTGTTCGCGCCGTTCCAGCGGCTGGGGGACACGGACAACACGACGGGAGTTGGACTCGGGCTGGCGTTGGCGCGCGGGCTGACCGAGGCGATGCGGGGGACGGTACAGCCGGAGGACACACCGGGCGGAGGCCTCACGATGGTCGTCTCGATCCCGAAAGCGTCGGGCCGGACCGATGACGATCCTGTGCCTGGTAGCCGGGAGCGGACCTCACGGACGGAGGAAGGCGCGTGACCCGGGTTCTGGTGGTCGATGACGAGCCACAGATCGTTCGTGCCCTGGAGATCAATCTGAAGGCGCGGGGGTACGAGGTGCACACGGCGGATCGGGGCTCGGCCGCGTTGTCGACAGCCGGTCAGTACCCGCCGGATCTGGTCATCCTCGATCTCGGCCTGCCCGACTTCGACGGTGTCGACGTGATCCGTGGACTCCGCGGCTGGACCATGGCGCCGATCCTGGTGCTGTCCGGACGCACCGACAGCACCGACAAGGTCGACGCGCTCGACGCGGGCGCGGACGACTACATGACCAAGCCGTTCGGCATCGACGAGCTGCTGGCCCGGCTCCGCGCAGTACTGCGGCGCAGCAACGCGGTCCCCGACGAGCCGGTCTTCTCGATCGGAGGCCTCCAGATCGACCTGGCCGCCAAGAAGGTGCGCGAGGCTGCCGGCGGTGACGTCCACCTGACCCCGACCGAGTGGCACCTACTCGAGGTCTTCGCCCGGCACCCGGGAAAGCTCCTGTCCCAGAACCAGTTGCTGACCGAAGTCTGGGGACTGGGATACGAGACGGCCAGCGGCAACCTTCGCTTCTACATGGCACAACTCCGCCGCAAGCTCGAAGCCGACCCCGCCCGCCCCCAACACCTCCTGACCGAACCAGGCATGGGCTACCGCTTCGAACCATGAGCCACCTGGGTACGGGAGGATGAGCGGATGAAAGAGGACGAGGAGTATGTGATGGACCCGGCGCATCTTGCTGAGGTCGAGGCGGCGGAGCGCATCAAGCAAGAGGCCGCGGATGCCGCCGCCGATCCCGCGACCCAGGGGGAATGGATCCGGCAGTCCAACCTGATCTACAGCGGGCTGGCGGCGGCCGGCCTGGTCATGGTGCAGCCGTTCCTTACCGAGAGCTCTCTCGATCTGTCGGCGACGATCTGCGTCGTCGCGTTCGCTGTCTCGATCCCGTTGCTCGCCGCGCTTCTGGTGCTGAATCGGCAGGAGGAGTTTCGTCGCCGGCCGAGCAGGTCACTAGCCGTCTCGGCGGCCAAGGCGATCGCGGAAGGTTCGGCGTTCACCGGCATCGCGGCAGGCTTCTGGCACATCTCGCCCATCGCGGGTATCACATTCCTGGTCGCGGGATGCGTCGCGGTCGGAGTGCACTCGTCCGGCTACGTCCACCTTGAGTACGACTCGAAGTTCCGCTCGCGATTCCGTCCCCGCAAGCCACACTGAGGTTCGGGGCCCTCACCACGCACCTGTCAGCGTCGGCGATGATAGGCAGGTGATGCATCTGCGGCTCATCGTGCCTTGCGACCGTACCGACCTGATCGTGAAGGCGCTGGTCGGTGACGACAGGGCCACCAACATCGTCGTACTGCCTGGGGCTGCCAAGCGGCCTGCCGGGGACGTCGTGCATTGCGATGTCACTCGGGAGGCAACCTCCGACATCCTCGCCCAGCTGAAAGCGGACGGGATCTACGAGGACGGAGCCGTTGCGCTCTCCGCGGTCGATGCGTCGCCATCACGCAACGCCTGGGAGACCGAACAAGCCGCGCCGGGGGCACCAGACGACGCCGTGGTGTGGGACGCGGTCGTGGACCAGGGGTACTCCGAGGCGCGGGGCTCATGGGCGTTCTACGCATTCTTGACCTTGGCAACGGTGATCGCGGCGGTCGCCGTCATCACCGACTCCGCGATTCTGGTCGTGGGTGCGATGGTGGTGGGGCCGGAGTTCGGAGTAGTCGCGGCGCTCGCTCTTGGCATCGCCTTGCGTAAGGGCGGTTTGACCTGGCGGGCGCTGACGCTGCTTGCCAAGGGCTTCCTGCTGGCGATCGCCCTCACCGTGGTGGCCGCCCTGGTGGCCAGGGCAGTGGGCTGGATCGATGCGAGTGACGTGACTGCGGCTCGTCCGCTGACCGGCTTCATCTGGCGCCCTGACAAGTGGTCTGCAGTGGTGGCCGTGCTGGCCGGATGTGCCGGAGTACTGTCGCAGACCGCGGGTCGCTCCAACGCGCTGGTGGGTGTCTTCATCTCGGTCACCACCGTTCCGGCCGCGGGTGACCTGGCGCTTTCGCTGGCGGTGTGGGCGCCGCAGCAGATCGGCGGCTCAGCCGCCCAGCTCGGTATCAACCTCGCGGGCATGACCTGCGCGGGCGTCGCAACCTTGGTCCTGCAACGAGTCCTGTGGGCCTGGCTGACCAAACGCAGAACCCCTACCGCTGCGGCAGGGCTGGCTGCGGATCCACGAGGATGACCTGCGCGAGTTGCTCGCGCAGGTCGGAGTCCACGTGATTCAGTTCGATCCACTACTGGTCGGCCCGGACGTTGGCGCGCCTGCCGGAGTACTGCATCACGTTGTTCGACCGTCAGCCGACGTGGATGCCGGGGCGCTGGGCCGGGTCTGGTTCGTGTTGCCGGATGATCTCGCGGACGACGGGGGCGGTGTCGCCGCGGCCGAGGATGAGGTAGCGCAGGAGGTGGGTCAGTGGGTTGCCTTCGGACCATTCGAAGTGGCAGTGGGGCCGTATGCCGGTGGTGTCGCGGAGGGTGAGCAGGATTGCGGCGATGGCGTTGGGGGCGGCGGGGCTTTGGGCTCGGAGGATGCGGTGGCTGTCGATGTCGATGCCTTCGACGCGGAGTACGTCGCTGAAGGTGGAGGGGTCGACGACGTCGATTTCGAGGAACATCACGTCGGCGTGGCCGGGGACGGGGTCCATGGCGCGGACCTCGGCTTCCTTGGCGGTGTATTCGGCGGCGTCGCCGGCTTGGCGGCGGTTGGCGATCAGGTTGAGGGCGCCGTCGTTGCGGATGGAGTCGGTGATGAATTGGCGGGCGGTGTCGTCGAACTCGATCCGGTCGGCGCGCAGTTCGGTGGTGCGGGAGATCCGGGAGATCAGTGAGACGGTGATGATGCCGGCGATGAACAGGCCGGAGATGGCGATGCCGTCGGGTTTCTCGCGGATGTTCTCGGCCAGGGCGTAGAGCAGGATCAGGGTGAGCACGGTGAACGCGATGGTTGCCTTGCGCTGCCGGCGGTGTCCGGCGGAGATGGCGACGGCGACGGCTCCGGAGACCATCATGGCGAGGATTCCGGTTGCGTAGGCGCCGGCCTGGGCGTCGACGTCGGCGCCGAAGGCGATGGTGATCGCGATGCTGATGGCGGTGTAGACGAGCACGACCGGGCGTACTGCGCGGCCCCATTCCGGCGCCATGCCGTAGGTGGGGAGGTAGCGCGGGACGATGTTGATCAGTCCGGCCATGGCCGAGGCGCCGGCGAACCACAGGATCAGGATGCTGCTGATGTCGTAGGCGGTGCCGAAGAGTTCGCCGAGGTGTTCGTGGGCGAGGTAGGCCATCGCGCGGCCGTTCGCTTCGCCGCCTGGTTTGAACTCGTCGGCCGGGATGAGCACGGTGGTGATGAAGCTGGTGGCGAGCAGGTAGACGCTCATGATGAGGGCGGCGGCGGTGAGTAGCTTCTTGGTGTTGCGGATCCGGTTGGCCAGGCGTTGCTTCGCGTCCTCGCCGTCGGAGGCGACCAGCGGCATCATGCTGACGCCGGTCTCGAACCCGGACATCCCCAGAACGAGGAGGGGGAACGCGACGATGGCCGGGCCGACGATGCCGCCGAACCCGCCGCCGCCCTCGGTGAGCGCGTCGATCCACTGGGAGAAGGCGCCGGCGCCCGTTGCGACGTCGTACAGGCCGACACCGACGACGGCCGCGTTGAGTGCCAGGAAGATCGCCACCAACGGGATGGCGACGCCGACGGCTTCGCTGAAGCCGAGCAGGAAGACGCCGCCGAGGATCAGCAGCAGTACGACCGTGACTGCGACCTCTTGCCCGTGCAGGAAGTCCGGGGTGTAGGGGTTTTCGAGCAGGTGGACGGTCGCATCGGCCGAGGACAGCGTGATGGTGATGATCCAGGACGTCGCCACGAAGCCCAGCAGGACCAGGACGAAGATCTTGCCGCGCCAGAACGGCAGCAGGTTCTCGAGCATGGCGATCGAGCCCTGACCGTGCGGGCTCTCCTTGGCCACCCGCCGGTACATCGGCAACATGCCGAGCAGCGTCAGGGCAACAATGAGCAAGGTGGCCAGTGGGGACAGCGCGCCGGCGGCGAGGGCTGCGATCCCGGGCAGGTAGGACAGCGTGGAGAAGTAGTCGACCCCGGTCAGGCACATCACCTTCCACCAGGCCTGCGGCGGCGCGTGTCCCTCGCTCGCCTCGGGTCCGACCGGCTGCACCTGGTGCTGCAGAAGCCAGCCCGTCAGCCCACGGCCACCGGCCGATTCCTCCTGCGGCCCCTTGACGGTGGCAGGCACGACGTACTCGTCTGGAGAGATCACGCGTGCCAGAATGCATCCGCCTCAGGGTCTTCGTCGAATCGGTGTTAGAACCCTGTGAGAAAGTCTCAAACCCCTGTAAACCGGGGATAAAATCTGTCGGTGCCCACAGGACTGTTGCTCTGGATCGTGGCCGTGGCCGCCACCATCGCGGGCTTGATCTCAGTCCTGCGTTTCCGCATCGTTCTCGGCGCTCTCCTCATCGCGACCGGCATGGCGCTAGGTCTGGTCAGTGCCCGGTACCTGAACTGAGCGAGACCTCTCAGCGGTCGAGTTGGAGCTTCTGCCAGGAGAGCATCGCCAGTACTGCGCTGCCGGCCGCGATCGGAATCACCAAGGCGAGTCGGGCGGCGGTGACGTCGGTGCCACCGCTGATCGCCCAGAGGGCTGGGATCGAGAACGGTAGCCATCGGCCTGCTCCGGCTACTACGGCGATCTGGGACAGGACGAGGAGGCCGACGGCGACGGCGATGCCGGCCAGGATCGATCTGCCGATGGTGGCGGCCCAGGCGACGGGGAGGGCGATGATACCGGTGAGGACGAGGAGGACGAACTGGCGGCCCAGCGCTGGTACTGCCGCCGCGGGGATCGGGCCGAGTCCGAACGCCAGGCCGAACACGAGCAGGGCAGTAAGCAACGCGATACTGCAGATCGTCAACCAGGTAAGGTAGATCAGCAGTTTGGCAGCGGCGATGGTCGGACGGGAGATCGGGATGGCGAACAGTCCGGTGATGGTGCCGTCGGCGAACTCGCGGCCGAAGATCCAGCTCAGCACCACTCCGCAGCCGAGCAGACCGCCGGCTGAGGTCACCTGCGCGGCGACGGTCAGGTAGCCGGCCCAGCCACCCGGGTCGATCAGTGGGCCGAGCTTCGCGGCGATCTGTGGATCGGCGGTGTTGGTTGCCAGCAGCATCGATGAGCAGATCAGGCTGATGCCGAGCACCAGGATGACCGTGGTCGCTCGCGCCACCGTTGCCCGGCTGAGCTTGACCAGTTCCGTCACCAGCGCGGGCGTCAAGACCTGGCCTCGTGGTCAGCGTGGACCAAGGCGAAGAAGGAGCGCTCGATGTCCACGCCGTGAGGGTCGAGGGTGCCGATGATCCGGCCGGCGTTCAGGACCGGGATGTGATCGGCGATCCGCGCGACCTCGTCGAGATGGTGGCTGCTGACCAGGACGCCGGCTCCGGCCGCTGCCCGCCGCGCGATTGCCTCGCGCAACAGGATCACGCCCGACGGATCGAGGGAGTTGGTCGGCTCGTCGAGGACGATCAGCTCCGAGTCGTGTTGCAGCGCCGATGCGAGGCCGAGTCGTTGCCGGTTGCCCAGGGAGAGTTTCCCGGCCCTTCGGTCGGCGTACTGGGTGAGCCGGAGCTCGGTGATGATCGACTCGACCATTCCGCCGATCCGGGCCGCGGGGATGCGATGCAGCCTTGCGTTGAGGGTGAGGTTCTGCCGGCAGGTGAGTTCTCGATAGGCCAGCGGGTACTCGACCAGGTGGCCGACCTTCGCCCAGTTGGCGCGGTTCAGTGGCTGTCCGGCGATCGTGACGGTGCCGGCGGAAGGTTTCAGCATTCCCAGCAGGAGGCGCATCAAGGTGGATTTGCCGGCGCCGTTCAGTCCGACCAGCGCGTGGATCTCGCCAGGGGCGATTCGCAGATCAGCGCCCCGTACGCCGGTGCCGTCGTCGAAGGTACGGGCCAAGCCGGAGGCCTCGAGTGCGTATTCAGCCATGGCGATTCACCAGGACGTCCAGGGCGGTGTTGATCGCCTGCCCCAGTTCCTCGTCCTCGGCCAGGCTCCACTCGAGCAAGGCGGTATTGAGTGCGGCCATCACTGCGCTGGCCGCGATGGCGGCTTCGCGTTGTGCTGTTCCGCCGTCGACGAGCGCCTCGGTGATCACTGCCTCGGTCGCGGCCGTGCCGCTGGTCATGGCTGCCCGCAGCGAGGGGGTCTGGGCGACAATCCGGAGCCGGCTTCGTACTTCGATGCTCGCCGGTGTGGGAAGCTGCTGCCACGCGGAGCGGATGCCCTGGGCGGCGCGGCTGATCGGATCCAGACTCGAGGACTGGTCGCGGATCGCCGTACCGATCACCGGATCGTAGGGATCGCCGATGAGCAGGCTGGCCTTGGTCGGGAAGTGCCGGAAGAAGGTCATCTCCGTGACTCCGGCCCGGGCGGCGATCTGGCCGGCGCTGGTGCCGTCATAGCCCTGCTCGACGAACAACTCCAAAGCCACCGCGAGCAGCCGCTCGCGGGTCCGTTCGGTTTTCGACGCCACAGCAAAATGTTAGCCACCAACATTCTGCTTGGCAAGCGTGCGGCATCCGCGGACTTGCGCTCGCATTGAACAGGCGTTTAATCTTTGAACATGCGTTCAACGTCCGAGCGAATCCGGGATGCCGCCGTCGCGCGGTTCGGTCGAGACGGATTTTCTGCCGGGCTGCGCACGATCGCCGCGGACGCGGGGGTGACCGCTGGGCTGGTGGTCCATCACTTCGGTTCCAAGGAAGGACTGCGGCAGGCCTGCGACGACTACGTGCTGGGCGTCATCCGATCTGAGAAGATGCGCGCCACCACGTCCGGGAACGCGACCGGGATGCTCGCGCAGCTGGCTGAGATCGAGCAGTACGGGCCGCTGGCGCTGTACGCCGTACGGAGCATGCAGGCCGGCGGCGAACTTGCGACCAGTTTCGTCGAGCACATGGTCCACGACGCCGAGGAGTATCTGGCCGCCGGAGTGGAGGCGGGCACGATCCGCCCGAGCCGCGACCCGGCCGGCCGGGCGCGGTACCTGACGTTCCAGGGCATGGGTTCGCTGATGCTGTGGATCTCGCTGCATCCGGAGATGGTGTCGGTCGACGACTTCCGTTCGGCGTTGCGGGAGATCTCCGACCAGATCACCTTGCCGGCGCTGGAACTGTTCACCGAAGGGCTGTTCGTCGACCGCACGATGCTGGACAGCTATCTGATGTACGTCCCTGATCCGCCCGGCGGCCCGGCCGTTCCGTAGCGGAGACGCGCTCACCTGTCAGCAGGGGAGTGCCCTGATCAGACGACATCACGCCGGGCCCTCAGGTTGCCCGGAATCAGCAGAATGAGGATCAGCGATGAGCGCTGCCCTGGAAATCCAGCAACTCCACAAGTCCTTCGGTCAGGTGAAGGCTCTCGACGGGCTTGACCTGTCCGTGCAGACCGGTCAGGTGACCGGCTTCCTCGGCCCCAACGGTGCCGGGAAATCGACCGCCATCCGGGTCCTGCTCGGCTTGTTGCGGCCCGACTCGGGCTCGGTCGAGGTACTCGGTAAGCACCCCTGGAACGACGCCGTCGAGCTCCACCGCCGGCTGGCCTACGTGCCGGGCGACGTCAGTCTGTGGCCCAACCTGACCGGCGGCGAGGCGATCGATCTGCTCTGCCGCCTCCGGGGCGGTGCGGACAAGACGCGCAAGGCCGAACTGCTGGGCCGGTTCGAGCTGGATCCGACCAAGAAGGGCCGGACCTACAGCAAGGGCAACCGGCAGAAGGTGGCCCTGGTCGCGGCGCTGGCCGCCGACGTCGAGTTGCTCGTTCTCGACGAGCCGACGTCCGGTCTCGACCCGCTGATGGAGACGGTCTTCCAGGACTGCATCGCCGAGGCCAAAGCGGCCGGGCGATCCGTGCTGCTGTCCAGCCACATCCTGGCCGAGGTCGAGAAACTCTGCGACAGCGTGACGATCATCCGGTCCGGACGGGCCGTCCAGTCGGGGACGCTCACCGAACTGCGCCACTTGACCCGAACCACCATCACTGCCTCGATCGACGGCTCGCCCGACCGGCTCGCCCAGTTGCCAGGCGTCCACGACTTCGTGGCCGACCAGGGAATCGTCACGTTCGATGTCGACCACCACCAGATGGCCGCCGTCGTCCAGGCCCTCGGCGCCCTCGGGGTACGCACCCTGAACAGCGCGCCGCCCTCGCTCGAGCAGCTGTTCCTGCGTCAGTACGGCGACGACCTGGTCGCGCAGGAGGTGTCGGCATGAGCCGGGAAAGCCTCACCGCGACACGCGAGTTGGTCCGGTTCGCGCTTCGCAGGGACCGGCTCAAGCTGCCGATCTGGGTCGGCGGGATCGGGCTCGGCATGCTGTACGCCGTGTCCGCGCTCCCGGCGGCGTACAAGACTCCGGAGGAGCGGCAGGTGCGGGCCGAGCTGATGGACTCGCCCGCCGCGACGATGATGTCCGGCCCTGGCTACGGTCTCGACAACTACACGCTCGGCGCCATGATCACCAACGAAATGGTGCTGTGGCTCGCCGTCCCGGCCGCCATGATGAGCATCTTCCTGGTCACCCGTCACACCCGCGCCGAGGAAGAGACAGGTCGTGCCGAGCTGATCCGGTCGGCTGTGGTCGGCCGGTACGCCGCACCGCTGGCCGCCCTCATCGTCGCGGTCATCGCGAACGTCGGTGTCGCGATCCTGACCGCGTTGGCGATGATGTCGGGGGATCTCGCGGTTGCGGACTCGTTCGCGGTCGGTGCCGGTCTGGGAATGACCGGGCTCGCCTTCGCCGGAGTCGCGACCGTGACAGCCCAGCTCACCGAGCACGCCCGGTCAGCATCAAGCCTGGCAATGGCAGTCGTCGGTACTGCGTTCCTCCTGCGCGCGATCGGTGACGCCGCCGAACCCGGTGGCAGCCCGGTGTCGTGGTTCTCGCCGCTGGCGTGGACCCAGCAGATGCGCCCGTTCGTGGACGTGCGCTGGTGGCCGCTGCTCCTGTCAGGTCTGGTGCTGCTGGCAACCATCGCCGCGGCGTATGCGCTGTCGGGCCGACGCGACGTCGCTGCGGGACTGCTCCCTGCGAGGCTTGGCCGGGCGGGGGCGTCGGCATCGCTGTCGACGCCGTTCGGGCTGGCTTTCCGCCAGCAGCGTGCTTCGGTCATCGGGTGGGGGACAGGGCTGTTCATCTTCGCCGTCGCCAGTGGGTCGCTGAGCGACTCGGTCAGCGAAGCGGTCGCCGAAAATCCCCAAATGGGCGAGGTCTTCGCCGCCAACGGACAAGACCCCACCGACGGCTTCTACGCCACGATGGCGTTGTTCTTCGCCCTTCTGATCGCAGCATTCGCGGTGACTTCGGTACTGCGGCTGCGGTCCGAGGAGCGCAACGGTCACACCGAAGCCGTCCTCGCAACGGCCGTCAGCCGCGGCCGGTGGATCTCGGCCTGGCTGATCTTCACCGTCCTCGCGTCGGCCTTCTTGCTCGCGGTGAGTGGCCTCGGCGTCGGACTCGGCGCAGTCGGCGGTGCCGCCGGCGCCGCCGTCATCGGCGAGGTGACCGTCGCCACGATCGCCTTCCTGCCCGCCGTACTCGTCATCATCGGCGTCGCGGCAGCGCTCTTCGGAATCCGCCCAGGATGGTCCGTCTGGAGCTGGCTCCTGGTCGGCTACGCCTTCTTCTTCGGCATGTTCGGCGCACTCCTCGACCTGCCGGACCTCATCGCCGACATCTCCCCGTTCAACCACCTCACCGTCATGCCCCTGGCAAACCTGGAAGCAGTCCCACTGGCCGCACTGGCCATCATCGCCGCAGCCCTACTCACCATCGGTCGGGCCCTGTTCCAGCACCGAGATCTCGACGTCGGTTGACTTCGGCCGCCGCCCGGAGGTCAGGAACTGTGGCGGCGGGTCGGACGTTTGGGGGGTCGTGACATCTGTGGAGCAGACCGAGGCCGGGCGGCAGTCGCGTGAGCGGCATCAGAATCGGGGTACGGGCTTGTTCCGTGCGTTCTGGCGTTGGCATTTCTACGCCAGCTTCCTGGTGATTCCGGTGGTGGTGCTGCTGGCGACGACCGGGCTGATCTACCTCTTCCGGTTTCAGATTGAGCCTGCGTTGCATGCCGACGTGATGAAGGTGGAGCAGCCGGCTGGGCTGCGGGCTCAGCCGTACGCGGCGCAGGTCGACGCGGTGGCGCAGTCGTTTCGGGAGGCGACGATTGTCTCGATGACTGAGCCGTCCGGGCCGGATCGGTCGACGGTGTTCTCGGTCGACACGGCGGCTGGGCCGCGGGATGTGTTCGTTGATCCGTACGAAGCCGTGGTGCTCGGATCGCTGAATCCTGACACCACCTTGTCCGGTGCCGCGATCCTGTTGCACGGCGAACTGATGATGGGCCGGGTGGGCGACTTCGTGATCGAGGTCGCCGCGTGCTGGGCGATCGTGATGGCACTGACCGGCTACTACCTGTTCTTCAAGGGACGGGTCGCGAGGGCACGGCGACGGGCGGCCGGCGCCGCGGGCGCAGTACTGAGGTCGCGGCACGGCCGTACCGGCGCGATCCTGGGTGTCGGGCTGTTGTTCCTGATCGTGTCCGGGCTGCCCTGGACCGGGTTCTGGGGCGAGAAGACCCAACAGATTGCCACCAGCCAGGGAAGTTCGCTGTGGAGCGAGGACCATGGTGCCCTGTCGGACCCGACGTCGACCCTGGACGAATCCCTGCCACACAGCCACAACGTCCCGTGGGGTCTGGGGGAGAACCAGGTGCCCAGGTCCGATCCGTCCGGCAAGGGCCGGTCGGTGGCCACCGTCGACACCGCGATCGAGGTCGGGCAACGCAACGGTCTGCGCCACCCGATGACGATCGCCCTTCCCGACGGCGACGCGGGCGTCTACTCCGCCATCGGCTACGCCTTCCAGGACCCGGGCAAGGAACGCACGGTGCACGTCGACCGGTACGGCGGCCGCGTGGTGTCGACCTACGGCTATGGCGACTACCCGAAGCTGGCCAAGGTCGTTGCCCAAGGCATCGCCCTGCACGAAGGACGGCGCCTTGGCCTGGTCAACTTCTGGGCGACCGCCGTGTTCTGCGCCGGCGTTGTCTTCATGGCCGTCAGTGGGCCGTTGATGTGGTGGCGCCGCCGTCCGAGCGGTCCCGCGGTCGGCGCTCCCCGCGGCCGGCTCCCGCTGCGCGCCACCCCCGTACTGGCTGTGCTGGTCGTCGCGCTCGCCGTGTTCCTGCCACTGTTCGGAATCACCCTGGCGGCCGTCCTGCTGCTCGACCTACTCGTACTGCGACGCGTACCCAGGCTGCGCGCGTGGTTCAACGTCACGCCCTAGGTGAGGGTTCGCCAGTAGGACCAGAACTGCTCGCCGATCAGTGTGAGCAGTGCGACGGTCCAGATCGTCAGGGGCACGGCGTGCAAGCGGGTGCCCAGGGCAACGACCCGCCTCGAGCTACCGGTGGTGGGCAGGTGGCCGCGGTTGAGGTTGTGGAGGGTGACGTACCAGAAGATGGGGATGGTCACTGCCCAGACCGCCATGCAGTAGGGGCACAGCGCCTGGATCCGGTACAGGCTTTGGAAGATCAGCCAGTGCACGAACACGACCCCGAACGTCACGCCCGCCTGGAGGCCGAGCCAGAACCAGCGGTGGAAGGTGGCGCCGGCCAGGAGGGCGGCGCCGATTGTGGTGACGATGGCGAACCCGGCGATGCCGAGCAGGGGGTTGGGGAATCCGAAGGCTTCGGCTTGGGGTTTGGTCATCACTGACCCGCACGACAGGATCGGGTTGATGCTGCACGACGGGATGTAGGCCGGGTCGCGCAGCAGGGCGATCTTTTCGACGGTCAGCACGCCGGCGGCGATCAGGCCGATGGCGCCGCCGACCAGCAGCAGCCAGGGCAGCAGCTTGGGAAACGGGGTGCGGGCGGCGCCGGCCGGTACCGGCGCCGTCGTGACGTGGCGGCTACTTGAGGGCGGCATCGATGCTCGCGGTGAGGTCCTGGGCCGATTCGGGCTGGAGCTTCTGGCCGTTGAGGAAGAACGTCGGCGTGCCGGTGACGCCGAGGGCTTCACCGTCGGCGATGTCGCGCTTGATCCGCTCCAGCGTGGCCGGGTCGTTGTAGGCTTTCTCCCAGGCGACCAGATCGAGTCCGAGGTCCTTGGCGAAGCCGCGGAACCGGTCGTCGGCGGGGACTCGCTGCTCGCCCCACTCACCTTGGGTCTCGTACATCTTCTGGTACATCTGCTCGAACTTGCCTTGTTGCGAAGCGGCCTCGACCGCGCGGGCGGCGCGTTCGGCGTTGAAGTGGCCCGGCAGTGGGAAGTACCGGACCACGAACGTCACCTTGCCGGCGTACTCCTTGCGCAGTTGTTCGACGGCCGGGAACGCCGCACGGCAGGACTCGCACTCGAAGTCGAGAAACTCGACGAAGGTTGCCTTGCCGTCGGGCGCGGTGCCGAGTTTGTGGCTGTCGGGCCGCACCAGGCGTTCGTGCCGGTCCACGTCCGGGGTTGTTCCGGAGGTGGTGGGCGCGGTGGAGTCGGAGTTGTTGGTGGCGTTGATGGCGAGCAAGGCGCCGGCCACCACGACGAACGCGGCGGCGATGCCGATCGATATCCGTGCGTTGGTGTTCATTCTGGTCCTCGATTCAGGTACTGGAGGTGGTCTATTCGGAGAACAGGAGCAGGAGGCCGCCGGTGGTGTAGGCGACCATGACGATCAGGAGTGGGAGCTGCCCTGCGAGAGCCTTGGCGCGTGGGAACA
Source organism: Kribbella sp. CA-294648 (assembly GCF_050943845.1). NCBI lineage: Bacteria > Bacillati > Actinomycetota > Actinomycetes > Propionibacteriales > Kribbellaceae > Kribbella > Kribbella sp. CA-294648. Next base: position 4,885,255 of record NZ_CP191981.1, on the reverse strand, counting down.
GTGCGACGGCGCGGTCGTGGGCGGACACGACGCCGAGCAGGTGGCCGACGACCACGGCGCCGACCTGGACGGTCGCGATGACGCCGGTCTGGTTGACGATGTCGTCGTTGACACCCAGCAGGCCGGTGCCGAAGACATTGGCGCCGTTGCTGAGCGGGTCGCTGAGCAGGATGAGGGTTCGCTGGCCTTCCAGCCACAGCAGGGTGAAGTAGTGCGCGATCACATAGCCGAGCACGATCGGTACGACCGAATGGGCGAACAGCCCGGGCAGCGCAGTACGGGAGCTGTCGGAGATCCGCCCCGCCAGTACCGTCGCTGCGGCGTACGTGACGAGCACGAACAGCACGAAGCCGAGCAGGGCCAGCGTGCCTAGCAGAGCCATGGAGTACCCGGAGTTCTGCGCCCAACCGATCCAGAAGGTGGAGCCCGAGAACCCGTCGTACGCGGTCGAGCCGAGCAATGCTGCGACCAGCGCTACCAGCCCTGGCCGCGGGGTGAGGCTGTCGACGTTCTCCAGCGGACGACGGGCCACGATCGCGCCGTCGCTGCGGCGCCGGCCCCACGGCGACAGCTTGGACATGAGGGTCGCGTAGGCCTCGAACGGGTCCGCGGCAGCGAACCACGACTGCCCGAACAGGACCGCGCCGAGGCCCATGATCACCAGGTAGAGCGTCAGCCATGACTGCAGGACCAGGATCGTGGCCCGGTCGGGGGCAACCAGCTCAAGCCAGGCGAACGCGACGATCCCAATGGCGGCCGGCCACACCCCGATTCGCGGTGACAACTCGAGCACGCCCTTGTCCGGGTCGTGGCGCAGAGCCCGGCAGGCGAGTAGATGCAGCGTGCGGAGCGGGTTGAGGGTTCGCCAGACCGGGCCGAGGACCAGGGACAGCGGCACTAGCCCGACCCAGACGACGATGTAGACAAACCCGAAGATCGGATTGGTCAGCCGGTCGACGCCGAACAGCAACGCGACCGCGGCGTACCCGAAAGCAGCGAGCCCGGCCGCTCGCACGGCCCATCGGAACCACGCCGCGTCGACCGTGGCGGTCACTGCGGCCGGCAGCGCGCGGCCGGCTGACGCGCGGTGGTACTTCGGGCTGCGCCAGGCCAGCGCGAGGATGACGAACGACAGCGCGATCGCGACCGCGGCGCCGGTGACGGCCAGTTCGTAGGGGACCGGCAGATCCTGGCGGCCGCCGATGCCGTGCATCGGAACCAGGACGGCGATCGTGGTGTGGGTACTCACGACACCTGCAGACGGAAGACGAGCCAGCAGGCCGCAGCGGTGGGTTGCGGACGGGAAGTACGCATGACGATCCTTGCGTGGGTTGAGACGCGAAGAGAGGACGGACAGACACGGACGTGCCCGTCGCGGGAGGTACGCCGGTGCGGGGTGGCCTCGCCTCAGCGAGCAGCCGCTGTGGTTCGGCGTACGGCAGCGAAGAGCTGCGAAAGAGCTGATCGCCCGAGGCGCGGGCAGCAGACAGTGCCCGCTGACCCCGAGGGGTTAGCGGCCTAGGTGCGCGAGACGCGCAGCTGAGTCAGCGACGGGGTCGCCGGCCAGGGTGGATCAGGCGGGCCGAATCCCCACCCGTTGTGCGAGGGGTCCCGAGGGCGCACCACAACGGTGCGGCACGCGCGGGCCACCAGCCCGAGCAAGAGCAACGACAAAGACAGCCCCATCAGCGAGACCACAGCCAGATGCGCATGACTGTCAGCCGACGGGTAGGTCCACGGTACGTCGACCAGACGGACCTGCAACGGGTCGCCCACTTCGACCGCCGGCATCAGCGAGATCGAAGACGCACTGACGGCGTCGTGGCCCGGTTGGTCCGCAGCGCTGTGAAAGGCGCACACAGCTACCAGCGCCGCGACCAGCATCAGGCCACGCGCCACCAGTCGCCGCAACGATCGGGAACCGTCCATGTCGCGGCCCAGCGTAGCTACCGTCACCGAACTCGTCACATCAGACCGGCGCCTGCGAGCCTTCCTTTCAGTACTTCGACACCAGGGAGGCCGCCAGCCGGCCCGCGTGGTCCCGGACCACCCGAGCCAGCTCGTCGGCGGCCGGAGTCGAGGTCATGACTGCACAGGACGGATCTCCACCACCGGGCAGCCCGGCCAGTCCCTGGTCATGCGCAGGGCCTCGTCGAGGTCGGCGACGTCGATCTCGGTGTAGCCGCTGATTACTTCTTTGCCTTCGATGAACGGCCCGTCGGTGGTGACCGGTGTCGGGCCGTCGAGGCGCACGGTGGTTGCGGTGTGCGGTTCCTGGAGCTTGTGACCGCCCCGGATCTTGTCCGCGTGGTCGTCGAACCACTGATAGACCCGCTGATAGGCCCGCTCGCGCTCATCGGCACTCATCGCCGCGAACTCCTTGGCGAACTGCTCGGTCTCGACGAACATCAGCACGTACTTCATGAACGCGACCTCCTGAATGTCAGTGTGTCGGATCGGCAGTGGACAGGGCGGCGTACAGGTCGATGCCGTTGCCGGAAGGGTCGGCGACGCTGGCGTAGCGCATACCCCAGGGCGCGTCGAAGGGCTCTTGCAACGCGGTGATCCCGGCAGCGGTCAGTTCGGCGTACTTGGCGTCGACTTCGGCCGGGCTGCCGAACTCGAAGGCGAGGAACGTCCGGCCGGTGGCCGGCGGTGTCCAGTGCGCGGTGGTCTTGGTGCGCAGGTCGTCGGTGTCCAGCATCAGGTGCAGCCCGTTGGGCAGGTCGCAGCCGGCGTGGTCGTCGGGCATGTGCTGGTCACGGACGAACTCGAGGCCGAGCAGCCGGTAGAAGTCGATCGCGGCGCCCAGGTCGTTGACGGCGATGTCCAGTGCGTTGACGGTGGGTTGCATGGTGTGTCTCCCGTTCGAATGGCAGGTTCACCAGGAAGACGATCGGCGCGGCGCCGGATACGACAACCGCGGGACCAGATCGGGTTCCGGTCGAATGGTTGTCACTGGGCGGCAGCCAAATTGGTCAGTTCGGCTGCGGCGGTTTCGATGTCGCCAGGAGTGGTCCAGCGGCCGAGCGAGATCCGGACGGCTGAGAGCGCGCGTTTGCGGTCGAGGCCCATGGCGGTGAGCACAGGGGAGGGGGTGTGGGTTCCGCTGTGGCAGGCCGAGCCGGTGGAGGCAGCGAGACCGGTGACGGCAGCGAGGAGTTCGTGGCCCAGGATCTTGTCGATGCTGACGTTCAGGGTGTTGGGCAGCCGGGCGCCCTCGGCGCCGTTGAGGTGGACCTGGCCGGGCAGGGCGTTTCGCAGGCGCTGGTGGAGAAGGTCGCGCAGGTCAGCGAGCTGGGCGCCGCGGCCACTGGCGAGTTCGTCGATCGCGAGCTGCGCCGCGGTGCCGAGCGCGACGGCGAGTGCGACGTTCTCGGTGCCGGAGCGCAGGCCGCGTTCCTGGCCGCCGCCGTAGACGACCGGTTCCAGCTGTACGCCGTCGCGTATGTACAGCGCGGCGACGCCCTTGGGTGCGTACATCTTGTGGCCGACAACGGTGAGCAGGTCGACGCCGAGCTCGCCGACCGATAGCGGGATCTTCCCGGCGGCCTGGGCCGCGTCGGTGTGGAACAGCGCACCGGCGCGGTGAGCCAGCTCGGCGAGCTCGCCGACCGGCTGCAGGGTTCCGGTTTCGTTGTTGGCCGCGGCGATCGAGACGAGGACGGTCTGCTCGTCCAGTACTGCGGCCAGTGTCGCCGGATCGACGATGCCTTCGGAGTCGACCGGGAGGACGGTGACCCGTACGCCGTGCAGCCGGTGCAGCGCGCGGCAGGTCTCGAGGACTGCGGGGTGTTCGGTGGCCTGGGTGATCACGTGATTTCGAGGCTTCCGGGCGGCGAGGACCGCGCCGCGCAGCGCCAGGAGGTTCGCCTCGGATCCTGAGCCGGTGAACACAATTTCGTCCGGCCGGGCGCCGATGAGGCCGGCGACTTGGGTCCGGGCGGTTGCCAGGGCGGCTTTCGCATCGATGCCGTAGGAGTAGCTGCTGGAGGGGTTGCCGAAGTAGGTGGTCAGGTGGGGCAGCATCGCGTCGGCCACGCGCGGGTCCACCGGGGTGGTGGCGTTGTAGTCCAGGTAGATCGGTCCGCCGGTCAGGCCGGGATGGGTCACCGGTTCCTCCTTGGGTGGGTCTCGTACATGCGGGCGGCCACGACCAGGCCGGATAGTGCGGTGAGGGCAGCGACGGTCCAGACGGCAGTCGGGATGCCCCACAGGTCGGCGACGACGCCGGCGAGCAGGGCGCCGGCGGCGAAGCCTCCGTCGCGCCACAGCCGGTAGACACCGACCGCGCGGGCGCGCCAGGCGGGGTGTGCGACGTCGCCGATGGTGGCGAGCAGCGTCGGGTAGACCATCGCGGTGCCGAGACCGAGCAGCGTCACGGCGACGATCCATTGGCCGAACGTGTCGCCGGCGGCCACCAAGGCCAGGGCGACGGCTTGCAGCAGCATGCCGGTCGCGATCAGCCATTTGCGTCCCCATCGGTCGGACAGGGCGCCGGTGGCGAGTTGTGCGAATCCCCAGACCGCCGGGTAGAGCGCGCCGAGCAGGCCGATGCGTGCGATGGACAGGCCGTGGGCGGCGAACAGGATCGGGAACAAGCCCCAGGCCATGCCGTCGTTGAGGTTGTTGACCAGCCCGGCTTGCGAGGCCGAGGACAGGGCGGGTTCGCTGAAGCTGGTGCGTTTGAAGACCTGGCCGGTCGACGCCGCGGCGGCGTGGCCTGCTTCGTGGTGAGCGTGGCCCCGCGTTTCTCGCACGGCCAGCGTGGACAATCCGAGGCCGAGGGCGGCGAACGCGGCGCCGAGCAGGAACGGTGCCGGGCGCAGGCCATAGGCGTCGGCCAGGTAGCCGGTGGCCATGGCGGTGGCGGCGACGGCGAGGTAGCCGGCGGCTTCGTTCAGCCCCATCGCCAGGCCACGTCTGGCGGGTCCGACCAGGTCGATCTTCATGATGACGGTGGTTGACCAGGTCAGGCCTTGGTTGATGCCGAGCAGGACGTTGGCGGCGATCACCCAGCCCCAGTTCGGTGCCCAGATCAGCATCAGGGGAACGGGCAGCCCGATCAGCCAACCGGCGACCAGGACCGGTTTGCGGCCGTAGCGGTCCGACCAGGTACCGGCGAAGAAGTTCGTCGCGGCCTTCACGGCACCGAACGCGAGGATGAAGGTCAAGGCGCCGGTGTACTTGGTGAGGCCGAAGGTCTGGTCGGCCAGGAGCGGCAGCACGATGCGTTCCTGGCCGAGCATGCCGCCGACCAGCGCGTTGACCGCGACGAGCAGGACGAACTGGGCGAGGTTGGCGCGCAACCCCAGCTGCGGGCTTTTCGCCGAGGTCGTCACACCAATGCCCGGCCGGTGGCGGCGGCGAGCTGGTCCGGTCCGCCGTCGAGGACCCGTACGGCGCGGTGTCCCGCGCGCTGCAGCAGGCTGGCGCCGGTCATCGCCCGCTCACCGTGCCCGCACATGACCACCATCGGCCCGGTGTCGATGGCCTCGGCGCGGTCGCGCAGTGCTCCGAGTTCGAGGTGCTGCGCGCCTGGGACGTGTCCGGAGTGGTACTCGCTGGCCTGACGTACGTCGAGCACCCGCTCACCGGCGGCCTGCTCGGGCGCCAGCAACGGTGTCGTCTCCGTCTGCCTGTTCCAGCCGGCCATGCCGCCGGCCAATTCGCCTTGCGGGAGATTGAAGCCGATCTTCGCGGCCTGCCAGGCCAAGTCGTCCAGGTCCTGATCGGGGTTGCGCACCACCACGTATTCCGCGTCCGGCTCGAGCAGCCATCCCAGCCAGGACGTGAACTGTGCGCGCAGGGCAATCGAAATCGCGCCCGGGACGTGCCCGGTGGCGAAGTCGTGGATCGGCCGCACGTCGACCACCACGGCGCCGGCATCGACGGCGGCGGTGAACCGGTCGGCGGACAGTGCAGGCACGCTCAATGGCGGTTCGAGCAGCGCGGGACCGCGCCGGTTGGCTTCTGGCAGTCGCAGGAAGTACGGCGGGAAGCTGCCCAATCCGGCGAGCAGCTGCTCGACGAACGCGTCCTCGTCCGGTGCCTGCAGCAGAAGGTTCGTCTGCATTTCTCGCCCGATTGTGGTGACTCGCTCACCGCTTCCCGGCGCTGAACAAAACGATCCTGTGCCGTGGGTCGGCCAGACGGTCGTTGCCTCAGGCAACGCGAACAGCCGGCGCAGCGACCGGTACTGCAACCGGGACAGCTGCTCGGTCTGGTCGGCGCCGGCCAAGTCGGTGCGGGCGGCGCCGCCGACGATCAGCGACCCGCCGGTGAACACCCCGAGCCGCTCGGTGCCATCGAGAAGCTCGAACGACAGATGCTCACCGGTGTGGCCCGGAGTCGCCAAGGCGCGCAACGTCAGGCCACCGAGATCGACCTCGTCCCCGTCGGACAGCCGGTCATGAGTGAACTCCCGCCCACCCGCGGCCGAAGCGAGCAGACGCGATCCGTCGACCGCAGCGAGCTGCACCGCACCGGACAGGAAGTCGGCATGCAGATGCGTGTCGGCAGCGAACGCCACCGTCAGGCCGCGCCGCTCGGCGTGCGTCCGCAGCGCCCGCAGATCTAGGCACGGGTCAACCGCCAGCGCCCGCCCGTCACCCAGGTCGACCAGATATGAGGAGTTGCCCAGGCCTTCGTCGACCACCGGGACGATCATCTTGCTCGGCTCACCGTTCACTCCTACACTATTCCATGAATCTTTGGAGGAATGTCAATGGGTGATCCAGCGGCCAAGGCAGCACTGTTCGAACAGTTCGCACAGGTCGGCAAGGCGCTCGGTAGCGCCAAGCGGCTTGAACTCCTGGACCTGCTGGCTCAGGGGGAGCGATCGGTCGAAGTGCTTGCGGGACGGGCCGGGCTGGGGCTGACGACCGCGTCCAATCACCTGCAGCTGCTGCGGCAGGCCGGGCTGGTGGCAGCGCGCAAGGAAGGCACAAAGGTCTACTACAGCCTTGCCGGACGCGATGTCGCTGCGCTGTGGGCGCACTTGCGCGACGTCGCTTCGACGCATGTTGCCGAGGTCGATCGGGCTCGCCGCGCCTATCTCGGCGACGACGAGATCGCCGAGGTGACCCGGGACGAGCTGTTGCGCCGGCTGGAGGCCGGTGACGTCACCGTCGTCGACGTCCGCCCCGGCGAGGAGTACGCCGCGGGACACATCCCCGGCGCCGTGTCGATCCCGGTCGACGAACTGGCCGACCGGCTGGCCGAGCTGCCGACCGGTACGGCGATCGTCGCCTACTGCCGCGGTTCCTACTGCGTGATGGCCCACGAAGCCGTGCGGATGCTGACCGGCGAAGGGCTGTCCGCGGCCCGTCTGAGTGACGGCATGCTCGAGTGGCGCCTGGCCGACCTTCCGGTCGCGAGTTGACCATCAAGGCTGCCGGCGAGGAGAAGAGATGGGGATCGAGCAGACATTGAGCCAGGTCCGGGCAGGTTTGGCCCGGATCCCCGAGGCCGTCCATGCGGACATCCGCTGAATCGTGGTCTGCGAAGGCGGTTATTCGTCGTGCCTGGCCGCTGACTCCCTGCCAACACAAGGCGACGAGAACACCGCCAGCTAACTCGTCAGGTGAGATCGACCCGGACGGTGCGCCACAGCCCGGCCGCCGCCACGACCAGACCGTAGGCGACCAGCACCGCGCCGCCTTGCCAGGGCGCCAGGAAGTCCTGATCGGTCAGTGTGATCTGGGTCAGCGCGCTGGCGGACGGGCCCGGCAGGTACACCGCCCAGTCCTGCAAGGCGGAGATCCGGGTGACGATCGGTTCGGCGACGAACAGATAGACCAGCAGCCCCACCACGGCGGCGACCTGGTCGCGCAGCAGAGCGCCCAGGCCCACGCCGAGGACGGCGAAAGCGGTGACTGCGGCGATGACGCCGGCCACGGTGGCGGGTATCCCGTTGCCGGTCAATGTCGGATCGATGCCGAGAGCAGTGAGCCAGGGCCAGGCGATCGCGGTCACCACAGCGACACACGCGATCCCGTAGGCGCCGCCGGTCAGTGCGTAGGTGATGAGCTTGGCGGCGACCACCTGTGATCGGTGGGGCGTGGTGAGGAAGGTGGTCGTCGCGGTGCGATGCCGGTACTCGCCGGTCATGCCGATCGCCGCCAGGACCGCGACCAGAGTCTGCGCCCCTCCGGCCGCAGTACCGAACAGCAGGCGCTGGCCGGCCGCGCTGGCCAGCGGCGGCGCTAGAGTGTCGGGGTCGTCGTTGAAGGCGATGTTCAAGCTCGCGAACAGTGCCGTCAGCGCCATGGTTGCCAGCAGCAACCAGAGCCACAGCCGGGTGGACAGCAGCTTGGCGAACTCGCCACGAATCAGCCGGACCATCAGACACCTACCTCCGAAGCGTTGCCAGTGAGCTGTCCGTGGCTGTCCGCGCCGGAGGTCAGGGTGAAGAAGAGCCGTTCCAGATCGCCGGGCTGTTCGGACAGCCACCGCAGTTCGACGCCGGCAGCGAACGCGGCATGCCCCACCGTCGCGGCGTCCAGTCCACTGACCAGCAGCCGCTCGGCTCCGTCGGCGGTGACATTGACGCCGTCGTATGGAGCCAATGCAGCACGCAGGTCTTCTGGCTGGCCGGTGCGGACCTCGACTGCAGTGCCCTGCGAACCGGCCAGCTCCGTCACGGGTCCCTGGAAGCGCAGGCGACCCTTGTCGATGATCACGACGTGATCGACCAGTTGCTGCATCTCGGTCAGGACGTGGCTGGACACCAGCACCGTTTTGCCATCGCTGGCGAATTCGCGCAGCAGTCGCCGCATCCACACAATCCCTTCAGGGTCCAAGCCGTTGGCGGGCTCGTCGAGCACCAGAACTTGCGGGTCGCCGAGCATCGCCACCGCCAGTGCCAGCCGCTGCCGCATCCCCAGCGAGTAACCGCCGATGCGCCGCGCACCGGCAGCGGTCAGCCCTACCAGTTCGAGTACTTCGTCGGCTCGGTCCGGCGCGAAGCCGTTGACCGCGCAGTACACGTGCAGATGTCCGCGGCCCGTCCGTGCCGGATGGAACCCTGATGCGTCGAGCGCGGCTCCGACCATCGTCGTGGGCGCGGCGAGATCGGGATAGGCAGTGCCGGCGATCGTCGCGCTGCCCCGATCGGGGCGAATCAAGCCCAGCAGCATCCGCAGCGTCGTGGTTTTGCCGGCGCCGTTCGGGCCCAGGAAGCCGGTCACCGCACCCGGCTCGACACGGAACGTCAGGTCGTCGACGGCCCGGACCTGGCCGAACGATTTCGACAATCCTCGAACCTCGATCGCCCCCAGGTGCGACATCTGTCTGCTCATAGCGACTACGATGAGCTGTTAACAGGAAAGTGTCAACACTGCTGTAAACAGTTGAGGAGTGAGCCGGTGACCAAAGCGTCTGAGGGCAAGTTGCTGAAGAGGCCCGAACGGCGGCGCGCCTTGATCCAGGCCGCGGCGCGTGCCTTCGCCCGCGGCGGTTACGCGGCCACCAATCTCGACGACGTCGCCACCGAAGCAGGTGTCAGCCGGGTCCTCATCTACCGGCATTTCGAGTCCAAAACTCAGCTGTACCAGGCAGTCCTGGCCGATGTCAGCGATCAACTCCGAACTGCGACGGGTCATCCCGACCATGCGACTTCGAACAGCCTCCAAGGATTGGTCGCAGCGGCCCAGGACAACCCCGACGGATTCCGGCTGTTCTTCCGGCAGTCCGGACAGGAACCGGAGTTTCGCAGGCACGCCGACGAACTGCGCGCCGCGATGAAAGCCACTGCCCACCCGTACCTCGAGCAAGTCATCCACGACCCGGCGCGACTGCAGTGGGCCGCCGACCTGATCCCCACGATCGCCGTCGAAGCCGTCATCGCCTGGCTCGACGCAGGCTGCCCGTCACCCGAAACCGCGCCCGACACCATCAGCAGCATCATCGCCAGTGCCGTCACCGCGATTGCTTCATCGCCGGCGGGAGGCGATCAGCCGCGATAAGGCTGCGCCGCGACGTCAGGTGACCGGCGGTCCCTGAACAAACCCAGTCAAACCAGCCAGGCGCCGCCGATCTCGGCGATAGCGGCCAGCCCGAACAGTGCGATGGATTTGGCGATCGTCATGGATCAGAACGTATCCACCGGTAGGTGGTCGCTCTCGCTCGCCCGTGCCGACGGCGCGGGCATACCGAGGTCGACCGGTCCGCTGTCCGCAGCACAGCTGGTGCGGCGGCGCTTGCGCAGCACCCAGACCACGCCGATCAGCGCCAGGACCGCCACAAGGGCCAGGCCCGGGACCCACACGGCGCCGGCGAACGAGGCGATCGACAATCCACCGAGGACGGCCAGCACCGGTCCCGCGCAGCACACCGCGCAGGCACCGACCGCCATCGCTCCGGCGCCGAGCACTCGCCACGGTCGACGGGTCTTGCCTGCTGGAGTCGGGTCAGCAACAGCCACGGTTGTCCTCGGATTCTTCGACCAGCTGCAGATGCTTGCCAGTGGGCGTGGTGCTGGCGAGGTCTGCGAACGGCAGGGGACAGGTTGGGCTGTGGGCGCAGTCGATCAGGTCGTCGCATCCGGCGTCGAGCGCGGTCCGCAGCGACGCGGCGATAACGGTCAGGTCGGCGATCTTGGCCTCGACATCGACCAACTTGTCCCGGACGCGGGCTTGGAGGCCTTCGTCTGGTTTCTTGCCGTGGCGGTGGCGGCCGGCCTCGAGCAGGTCGGATATCTCCTCCAGGGTGAAGCCGAGTCGCTGCGCGGCCTTGATCACCCGCAAGACCGTCACCGCCTCCGGTGGGTAGAGGCGGTGACCGCCAGGGCTGCGGTCGGGTTCGGACAGCAGGCCACGGCGTTCGTAGTACCGCAGCGTCTGCAGGTTCACACCGGCCGCGTCAGCGACCTGCCCCGACCGCAAACCTCCCTCGGTGGTGGTGCCCATGTCAGCCGGCTACCGGTGCGCTCAGTCCGGCAGCGGCGGCGGCGGCGGCGCGGGCGGCGAACGCGTCCAGCACCGCGACGTGCGCGGCCGGGACCGTCACCGTCATGGTCACCGCTTCGCCAGCGGGGGCGAAGTCGAACCCGAAGAACGAGCAGCAGCTGCTCTCCCGGCCGGCCAGGTCCCGCGCCTGGGCCTCGGCGTCGGCGGCAACGGTCAGCCGCAGCGTGGTCCGATCGACACGCTGCGCGCCCCGGACGGAGGCGGTGAACAGGTCGTCGAACTCGGCAACCCGGATCGGTTGCTCGGCTGTCGGTAGCGTGCAGGATTCCGGAACCCAGTCCAGGCCGGCAGGGGAAGCGTTGGCGTCTGAGGTGCACATAGTCAGACGGTAAACCTGTACCCCAGTACCGGATGCAACCCCGATCTTGGCAAAGGCTGCTGCGTGGGTGCAACGGTATCGATGAGATGGTCCGGCAACGGATCCGCGGCTCGCGTGGTGTGGTGCCAGCCGCTTGCCCGAGGCCAGCACTGTCCAGTGAGCAAGCTGGCGCCCGAGCTGCTCGGGCCGGTCGGGTTGGAGCTGGCCCGGGCCGAGGAAGCGCTGCCCGGGCGGGGCGCAATGCCCGGCGGGTCGCGGTATGAGTTGAAGTGGGACGGCTATCTTCACTGAACCAGTCAATGCGGCAGTTCGGTCTCGGCATGAGGGTGGTGAGCCGGCGTGCGCAGGTCGTGGCTTGGTGCGGTTCAGTGACGGTCGTGGGTGCTTCTGCGGGTTTCGTGGCCTTCGGCGACGGTCATCAGGGTGGCGAGCAGGGCCATGGCGGCCGCGGGAACGCCCAGCAGGGTGATGACAAACCACTCCTGAGACACACCGCCGAGGATGCCTCCTGCCGCGACGCCGAGATAGATCGCTGAGGAGTTGAGCCCGAACAGCAATGGTGCTGAGGCGGGCGCGATCGTCACCAGTCGGTGTTGCTGCACCACCGAGGCCATCCCGTCGGTCGCTCCCCAGATGACAGCCCAGACGATCACGATCACCAGATGGCCGACCGTGAGTGGGCTGACCGCGAGCAGCACAGTACCGCCGCCGAGTGCGGCTACCGCGACTCCCAGCCCGGAGCGCTTGTCCGCCCAGAATCCGGCAAGGAAGTTGCCGGCCAGGACGCCGAAGCCCCAGGCGAAGAGGATCAGGGTGAGCGCCTGGGCGAAGGAGTCGGAGGTGGCATCGGCGGTGATCGCGCCGATGTACGTGTAGACGGTGTAGTGCCCGGCCATGACCAACGCCGTCGTCACCAAGATCGTGAGTACCTTGACCTGGCGCAGCGGCGCGAGACGGGCGGTCAGGCTGACGGCTGGGAGCGAAACCCTCGGTAGCGACACCGAGACTCCGATGGAGGCGAGGACCCCCAGTCCAGCAACGGCCCACAGTGTGAATCGCCAATCGACGCTGCCGATCAAGTTGCCCAACGGCATGCCCAGCGCGGTCGACAGTGTCAGACCCCCGATGACCAGGGCCATCGCGCGGCCGCGTCGTTCCTCAGGCGCGATCGCGACAGCCGCACTTGATGCCGTGGCGGTGATCGTTGCCGCACCCAGGGCGGTGAGAACCCGAGCCGACATCATGGTCGGATAGTTCGGGCTCAGCGCGGTCGCGACGTTCCCGGCAACGAACACGGCCAGCGCGAGTTGGAGTGCGCTGCGGCGATCCAGTGAGCTCAGCAGCCAACTCAGAACCGGCGCCCCGATCGCAAGCGTCAACGCGAACACGGTCACCAGTTGGCCGGCCGCGGCGAGACCCACGTCGAGGTCCGCGGCGATGGCTGGTAGGAGTCCCGCGATCACGAACGCGTCGGTTCCGACCGCGAACGTCGCCACCGCCAGCGGCAGCAGCGGTTTGACCAGGCCTGACGACCTGGCGCTCAGCCGAGTGGCGGTCTCACTCAAGCCTGTTCTCCCGGCTCCTGGGAAAGGCTGAACTCCACGCCCTGATCGTCGACACAGTGGGCGAACGCGCCGGACGGAATAGTCACGGGGTCCTCAGCGGTGCCACCCAGTTCCCGCACCTTCGCTATCGCTGCGCGGAGGTCTTCGACGGCGAAGAAGATCCGTGGGTGCCGCGACGGCTCCTCGTGGGGTGCACCGCCCATGGGCGTGGGTCCGTCGATCATCGAGTAGCCCGGGAAGTTGCCCTCGCGGAACTTCCAGCCGAACAGCGAGCCCCAGAACCGCTGGGTCGCTTCGATATCGCTGCTGGGCACCTCGAAGTACGTGATGTTGCCGGCCATGACCGTTGCCTCCTATGTCAGTGTGCTGACATGAACCTTATGTCAAAATGCTGACATGCAACAAGAGGCAGTCGGTGAACTCGGGCTCTCGGTGGGGTACGTCCTCAAGCAACTGCATGCCTCACTTCGCAGCGCGATGGACGAGGCACTGCGCCCTCTGGACCTGACCGTCCCCCAGTACGCCTGCCTCGAACTGCTCGGGCAAGACCCGGGGCTTTCCAACTCCGAACTGGCCCGCCGCGCCTTCGTGACCCGACAGTCAATGAACCTGGTGCTCCGCCGGCTACAAGAGCGTGGGCTGCTCACCCGGCCCGACCAGGCACCCCACGGACGCGCGCTCCCGAGCAAACTCACCCCGGACGGACAGAGGGTCTTGCGCCGGGCCAGCATCGCGGTCCGCGCGGTCGAGAAGCAGCTGTTCGCACCCTTGTCCCCGCAACAGCAGCTTCGGCTACGCCAGGACCTCGCAGCGTGCGTCGCCTCCGCCGGCACGCACTAGATGTCGCGCCCTGGACTACCCCACTCCAACTCCACGACACGGCCCGGCTCCGCGACGGCCATCCGCACACTCTCTCCGCACCACCCGCCGGAGCGCCAACCGGCGCTGAAGAGTTCAGTCAACCAGCCGCGCCGTCGCGGTGTGCCGCGGCGGTTAGGTCCGGTTGTGGTCTCGTAACGGCAACGACTTCACCGTGAAGCTCCCCGAGGTCCAGGCCGCACTCGCCGCGCAGGTCGATGCCGACTGCGTGCTCGACGGCGAACTGGTCGTGTGGACCGGTGACCGGCTCGATTTCGACGCGCTGCAACAGCGGATGGCTAACACCGCTGCGACCGTGCGGCGCCGCCTCGCACCCGCTCCGCCAGCGTCGTTCGTCGCCTTCGACGTTGGGGGTCGACAGTGTCGACGTGCGCCCGATGCGCTGGACCGCCCGCCGCACCCGGCTGGAGTCTCTCGCGGCCGGTTGGTCGCCCCTGCAACTGTCCCCTGACAGAGCTGGATCACCGCGACACACCGGGTCGTGGTGCGCTGACGCACGCCGCTCCCTCAACGGGATCAGCCGATAACAGGAAGTGACCGCGCGGAACGCTGGCTGGCCTTGCCTGGCGTCTTCTGCTGCTCCGCGTCTTCTGGATGGGGTCTGCATCTTGTCGCGGTGCCGGGAGCGGACGAGAGTGAGAGGTTGCGACCACCTGGCCGGTGCTCGGGGCAGCCAGGCGCGCCGCGCAGAACGATCCCGTCTATCTGAGGAGCGTCATGCGCAGGATCAACGTCGCCGCGACGGTCGCCGCGGCAGTCGGAGCACTACTGGTGCCGGTGCCGGCGCAGGCCGCGCCGATCACACCCGGCGGGTCGACGGAAGTCACCGTTGGCAGTAATGACCAGCTGTTCTCGCAGAACAAGCAGAACGAGCCGGGTCTGGCGGTTAACCCGGTCAATCCCGCGATACTCGCGGCGGGAGCCAATGACAACATCGACATGGAGGCGTGTAACGCCGGCGATGACCGCACGTGTCCGTTCACTCCGGGCGTGGGGGTGTCCGGCGTTCAGTTCTCGACCGACTCCGGCCGCACGTGGACGCAACCGACGTACACCGGCTTCTCGGCGCGCGTCACACCGTCCTGCCTCGGCGCACCGGACGTCGCGCCGGGCCAACCCCCGGCCGGCGACACCGGCTGCGTGCCCGATCCCAACGGCCCGATCGGCACGCTGCCCCACTATGACGTCAACGGCATGGTTTCCAACGGCGACCCGGAACTGGTCTTCGGCCCCGTTCCCGACGCTTCGGGGAACTTCTCCTGGGCCAACGGGCAGCGGCTGTACTACGCGAACATCGCCACTCCTTTCCCGGGCAATCCCGGCTTTCCCGGCGCTGCAGCCATCGCGGTGTCCCGCACCGATGACGTGGCGGGCGCCATCGCCGGTGACAACGACGCCTGGATGGACCCGGTGGTTGTGACCAGGCAGAACCAGGCCCTGTTCAGCGACAAGGAGCAGATCTGGGCCGACAACGCCGAGACCAGCCCTCACTTCGGCAACGCCTACGTCTGCAACGTCGGATTCCGTGGGGCCGCCGGAGCCGAACCGGTGCTGTTCGCTCGGTCCACCGACGGCGGCGACACGTGGACCACGCGCCAGCTGACCGCGGCGACCAACAACAACCAGACCGGTGGCCGGCAGGGCTGTGCCATCCGGACCGACAGCCAAGGCGTGGTTTACGTGGTGTGGGTCGGCACCGACATCCGCACGCGCCAGGGCGTGTTCTTCCAGGCCCGGTCGTTCAACGGGGGCCGGAACTTCGAGCGTCCCAGGGTCGTGGTTTCGGGGCTCGGCGGAATCGGGCAGTTCGACCCGGCGCAGGGCCGGTTCACCATTGACGGCATCGCGGGCGCCCGGACCAACACCTTCCCGTCGTTCGACATCGCCAACGGTGCTCCGACCGGTGCGGACGCGACCGACCAGATCCTGCTCACCTGGTCCGACGACAGTCAGGGAACCAACCTCGAGAAGGCTTTCCTGGTGAACTCGACCAACGGGGGCGAGACCTACACGGGCAAGGTGGCAGTGAGCGAGGGTAGCGACCGAGCCAACTTCCCGGCGGTGGCGATCTCGCCCGACGGCACCGACGCGTGGCTGGTCTACAACGCCTGGCTCGACCCGTGGCGCAGCGACACAACCTCCGCGCGCCGGGTGCTGGGAGTTGTCCGGCACGCCGACATCGCAGGCACGGCTCACACCGTCCTCGCGTTCACGACACTGTTGCGCGGCGCAGTAGGAGACGGGCGCGCATCCAGCGCCAACAGCCTGACCTCGGAGTTCCTCGGCGACTACAACTACGCCGTCGCCACGCGGGACTACGGTTCCGCGGTCTGGAACGACATGCGCGACGGAGCCGTCTGCCCGGCCATCAACACCTACCGGCAGGCGTTCGTCGAGGACGTCCTGGCCGGCACCACCGAACCCATTGTGGGAGACAGCAAGAAGAACCCGAACGCGGCAGCCGAACTGCCGTCCACACACTCCACGGAACTGCGCCCGGGACCCAACAACGACTGCCCGGCGACCTTCGGCAACTCCGACATCTTCGGCGGAACCTTCAGCGACGACTCCTGAGCCCGTTCGAGCCGCAGCCACAACAACCCGACGGCCGCCCAGATGGGCGGTCGTCGGCAGTATCCCTGCGCTCCAGGTGACCTCGGACGGCCCGGCTGACGAGCGCGCGCTGGCGCAACTGTCGCCGTACAGGACGAGCCCTGTGGCAGAGGAGCGGGGTGCGCTCTCATGCCGCGAACCGCAAGCCCCGAGGCCCCATTCAGAAGTCTGCTTTCCGTCGACCCCGGCAGCTCCACGGCTCGACATGGGTGTCGCGCACCGACTGATCAACACCCTCAGCACGACAATGCGCCACACAATCCGACCCTCAAAGAGGTGAAACACCGCGACACCGTCGAGGCGGTCGTCGGCGCCGTCACTGGGTCTCTGCAGCACCCCGAGATCCTCGTTTGCGGCCGGTACCGCGGCAGGGAGCTCGAGGTGATCGGCCGGACGGTCAAGCTCAAGGTCCAGCCGAAAGTGGTCGTCGAAGTCACCGCCGACACCGCCTTGCAGGCCGGCGTTGCAGTCGGGATCGAGGCGGGCTTCGACTTCGTACCAGTCGGGGCCGGAGCCGACCAGGGCTGCTGCCAGCAGGTCGTCGCGGTCGAGAGGGTAATTGGTGGCGCGGATCACGGCGGCGGTGATGGACAAGAGCCCCTGTCGCTGGCGCCGGGGTCTGGCGGGCAGTTCGCGATGAGAGTCCTCCCGCGGCGGCGCTGACGAGCTCCATCAGGCACCCGCGCGTGTGGCGGCCGCGGTCGCGCAAGGTCACCGCGACGTGTTCACCACCCGGCATGGGTGCTGGTGCGTTTGGGTGGTCATGGTCAGAGCGCCTGGGTGATGGCGGCGCCGATGAAGGCGCCTCCGAGGCCGGCGACGATGGAGGCGGCGAGGTTGGCTGCGGCGAAGAACTTCGCGTTGTGCTCGAGCAGCCGCAGGGTCTCGTAGGAGAACGTGGAGTAGGTGGTGAGTGCGCCGCAGAACCCGGTACCGATCAGGTACTGCAGTTGATGCGGCACGTCGCCGGCGGTGGTGCCTCCGGCGACGGCGCCGAGGATCAGGCAGCCGACGATGTTGACGGTGAAGGTTCCCCAGGGGAACACGGTGTCGTGGCGGGCCTGGACGGCGCGGTCGGTGAGGTATCGCAGCGGGGCGCCGATGGCGGCGCCGGCGACGACGAACAGCAGCGTCATCGGTTCTCCCGCGCCTCGGCCTGGGCGGTTTCGACCGAGGTGGTGTGATCGAGGTCGCGGCCGACGCAGCGGATGGCCTCGCAGTTGTCGAGTACGGCGAGTCCTTCGGCGAACCTCCGGGTGACGAGCCTGCGGGTGGTGTGCGCGGTGAGCCAGACCGCGACGAGTGCCGCGACGGGGGTCGCGGCCAGGTAGCTCAGCGCGATGCCGGGGTGGCCGCCGGTCAGGAGGTGCTGGATGTCGACGGTGTAGGTGGAGAACGTGGTGTAGCCGCCGAGCACACCGGTGCCGAGGAACGGCCGCAGCAGTCGCTGCCGCTGCCACACATCCGTGACCAGCACCATGAGTACGCCGATCAGGGCACAGCCGGTGACATTGATCGTGAACGTCGCCCACGGGAACCCGCTCGACGGCGTGGGCCAGGCCTGGCCGATGAGGTAGCGGGCGGCCGCGCCGATCATGCCGCCCAGGGCGACAGCGCCGACCACGGCCAGATCACTGCCCGATCGCGTCCGACGTGCGGCGCGTAGGTCGACGTCGGGGTCGACGGGTTCGAGCGAGGATGGATCGATTCGTTGCACTGGCCGGAGCCTCCTACCTGAACGCGGCTTCCGGGCGGCGGACAGCCGCGCGGAAAGGACAGGTAGGGACTGTTGGCCACCGCGAACGGCGACAGTTCGGGTCCGGCGAGCCCCACCGCCGGTCACACTGCCATCAGTCTAGCCACCCGTTTGGCGCCCCTGTTCCGCACCGCGGACAAGCGGTCATGAGACCACCGCCCGGCAGGCCCGCCACTTGGCGAGGCTATTAGGGTGATCTAATCTGCCAGTGTGATTGCTCATACGAAGTCGGCCGATTGCTGTGAGATTGCGCAGACGGAGGCGGTCGAGGACTGCCTGCGGACGATCTTCAAACTGGCCGGGCGGAACTCGGTGGTGACCACCTCGGTGCTCGCCGAGCAGTTGCGGGTGACGCCGCCGACGGTCTCGGTGATGCTGAAGCGGCTGGAGGCGAGCGGTCTGGTGACGCGCTCGTCGAACCGGCACGTCCGCCTGACCGCGCATGGGGAGCGGCACGCCACGGAGGTGACCCGTCGGCACCGGCTGGTCGAAACGTTCCTGGTGGAGGTTCTCGGGCTGGACTGGGACGAGGTCCACGAGGAGGCCGACGTGCTCGAGCACGCGCTCAGCGACCGGCTCGAGGCGCGGATCGACGCCTTGCTCGGACACCCGACGCATGACCCGCACGGTGATCCGATCCCGTCTCGGACGGGTGAGCACAGCGAGACGTGGGCGACCCCGCTGGCCGATGCGGCAGTCGGCCGCCGGTTCCGCGTCGATCGTGTCGCCGACGACGACAGCGAAGTACTCCGCTATCTCGCCGATCGGGGCATCCGGCCGGGCGCGGTGCTGGAGGTGGTGCGCCGTGAGCCCTTCGGCGGCCCGCTCTGGGTGCGGGTCGGGAAGCAGCGCCACGCGCTCGGACCGCTGCTTACCGAGACTGTGCACGGGGAGCGCATCTGATGGCCTCCACATCTCGCCGTCGGGTTCTGCTGGGTGGCGCGGGCGTTGCGCTCGGCGCCGTACCTGCCCGTCTATTGACCGGGGGAGAAGATCCCACCCCGCCGGCCGACCACCACGGCCACTCCTCATCAGCCCACGGCGCCGGCGTGAACGGCCCGGCGTTCCGCGGCAACAGGGTCGATCATGTCGGGAACGGGTTCAATCCGAGCAAGGTGCTGCGCGACTTCGACTACGGCAAGGTGTCGCGCCTGCCGAACGGGCGGGTCCTGCGGGAGTGGGAGATCTTCGCGTCCGACCGCGAGATCGAGGTCGCGCCCGGTGTGCGGTTCCCGGCCTGGACGTTCAACGGGCGGGTCCCGGGACCGACGTTGCGTTGCCAGGCCGGCGACCGGTTGCGGGTGCGGTTCGTGAACGCCTCCGCTCATCCGCACACGATGCACTTCCACGGCATCCACCCCGCCGAGATGGACGGTGTGCCCGGCATCGGCCGCGGTGTCATCGAGCCCGGTGCCGACTTCGTCTACGAGTTCGACGCGGAGCCGTTCGGCCTGCACCTGTATCACTGCCACGTCGGACCACTGGCCGAGCACATCGCGCGCGGTCTGTACGGGACGTTCATCATCGACCCACCGCAGCCCCGGCCGCCGGCCGACGAGCTGGTGATGGTGATGCACGGCTACAACACCACGTTCGATGCCGAGGGCAACCAGCTGTACGCCGTCAACGGAATCCCGTTCCACTACATGCACGAGCCGATTCGGGTGAAGCGCGGTGAGCTGGTCCGGATCTACCTGGTCAACGTCTTGGAGTACGACCCGATCAACAGCTTCCACCTGCACGGGAACTTCTTCGACTACTACCCGACCGGCACCCGGCTAGAACCGAGCGAGTACACCGACACCGTGGTCCAGGCCCAAGGGCAGCGCGGCATCTGCGAACTGCGGTTCCCGCATCCGGGCAAGTACATGTTCCACGCCCACAAGAGCGAGTTCGCCGACCTCGGCTGGATGGGGTTCTTCGAGGTGACGCCATGACCAGGCCCAGCTCACGGCAACGCCTGCCGCTCTGGCTCCTCGCCACCGCGACCATCGCAGCCGTCGCCGCGGTTCTCGCCGTCGTACTGCTCGTCGGCGGCCGTAGCCTGCCCGACCGCGCCGGGCCGCCGGTCGAACAACTGACAGTCGAACGGACCGTGCTGTCTCCCGGCGCCATCGAACTCAACCTACGGAACACCGGACCGGATCCGGTGCAGGTCGCCCAGGTCACGGTGAACGACGTCTTCGTCTCGTTCGCCGGCGCCGTCCAGCCGCTCGGCAGGCTGGGCGCGGACACCGTCCGGCTGGACTTCCCCTGGCAGGACGGTCAGCCCTACCGGGTGGCGATCCTGACCTCCACCGGCGCGGTGATCGAGCATGAGATCCCGGCCGCGGTCGCGACACCGGAGACCGGAGGCAGCCTGCTGGGCTTGATGGCTCTGCTCGGAACCTACGTCGGCATCATCCCGGTCGTCCTGGGCATGGCGCTCCTGCCGGTACTGCGTCGTGCGGGTCCGACCGCGGTCCGGACGCTGCTGGCACTGACGGTCGGGCTGCTCGCCTTCCTTGCCGTCGATGCCACCCTCGAGGGCCTGGAACTGGCTGAGCCCGCCGGCGCGTTCGGCGGTCCAGTACTGGTCTTCCTCGGCGCCGGGCTGGCATTTCTCGCCCTGTCGGCCGTGGATCGATTCCTCCGCCATCGGGCAGCGCAGCAGACCGATCCCGCGGTACCGGGTCACCGGCTGGCGCTGATGATCGCCATCGGAATCGGGTTGCACAACCTCGGCGAAGGGCTCGCGATCGGCTCGGCGTACGCGGTCGGCGAGCTGGCCCTGGGAACCTCGCTCGTGGTGGGGTTCGCCCTGCACAACACGACCGAAGGCCTGGCGATTGTCACACCCCTCACGCGGCATCGCCCCGCCCCGGGCCGGCTGCTCTACCTCGGCCTGCTGGCCGGCGCACCCGCGATCATCGGGGCGGTAGCCGGCGCGACCGTCACCAACGCCGCGCTCTCGTCGCTCCTCCTCGGCCTCGGAGTCGGAGCCATCATCCAGGTCGTCACGCAGCTCGCACCCAGCCTGCGCACCCACACCGGCCGGATCCTCGACCCGGCCACCGCCGGCGGTCTGTCCGCAGGCCTCCTCATCATGTACCTCACCGGCCTGTTCGTCGCGGCCTGACCCTTCCCCGTCAGCCGCCACGGCGGCCGCAGGCGGCTGACTTCACAACAAGACCTTCAGCCGATAACATCGCTGTATGGCGATGAAGACACCGGTTGACGTTCAGTTGCAGGCGAGGCCCGCGGTGGTCGACGAGACAGCCGCGCTGTCGGTCGCGGCCTGTTTGTTCAATGGGTTCAGCGACGCCTCCCGGCTGGCCATCGTGCGGCACCTGGCGCTGGGGGAGCACCGCGTGGTCGACCTGACCGAACACCTCGGCCTGGCACAGTCCACGGTCTCCAAACACCTGGCCTGCCTGCGTGATTGCGGCCTGGTGGAGTCGCGTCCAGTTGGGCGTGCGTCGATGTTCAGCCTGACTCATCCCGAGGCGACGCTGGATCTGTTGTCGGCGGCCGAGCGGCTGCTCGGTCTGACGGGTGACGCGGTCGCGCTCTGCCCGAACTACGGCCAGACCAGCCAGCAGACGGAGGTGACGGCATGAGTAACCACGACCACGCCACCACCCCGCCTGGGCCTGGTTCCCGGCTGGAGCTGTCACTGGAGCCGGTACAGCCCGGCCCGACAAGCAGTACCTGGACTGCCGACCCGGAGCTTCGCCGCAAGCTCGGCCGTCGCGCGCAACTGCTGGCCGGTGCCTCGGTCACCTACAACCTGATCGAAGCCGTCATCGCCATCACCGCCGGACTTGTCGCCGGGTCGGTCGCGCTGGTCGGGTTCGGCCTGGACTCGGTCGTCGAGGTCTCCAGCGGCCTGATCATCTTGTGGCAGTTCCGTCACCGGCTGCCCGAGACCCGCGAGAAGCAGGCCCTGCGGCTGCTCGCGTTCTCCTTCTTCGCGCTGGCGGCGTACGTCGGGTTCGAGTCGGTCCGGACCCTGATCACCGGCGCCGACCCCGAAACCTCACCGGTCGGCATCGGCCTGGCGATCGCCTCGCTGATCATCATGCCGTTCCTGTCCTGGGCCCAGCGCCGTACCGGCAAAGCCCTCGGCTCCAACGCCGTCGTCGCCGACTCCACCCAGACCCTGCTCTGCACCTACCTGTCCGCCGTACTGCTGATCGGCCTCGTGCTCAACGCCACGCTCGGCTGGGGCTGGGCCGACCCGATCGCGGGCCTCATCATCGCCGGTGTCGCGGTCCGCGAAGGACTCGAAGCCTGGCGCGGCGAAGGCTGCTGCTCACCCATCGCAGCCGGCGCCACTGCCGAAGGCTCCGCCAGTTGCGGGTGCAGCGACGGCGCCTGCACCGACGGCTGCTGCGACTAAGGCGAGCCGTCGTCATGGCTGTTCTCGCGTTGATCCTGTTTGGCATCTACTTCGGTATCGCGTTCGTGATCCGCACGGTGCTGCAACTCCGCCGCACCGGTGACTCAGGTTTCCGCGGCCTGTCTGGCCGGCCCGGCAGCACACGCTGGTGGGCCGGGATCCTGTTCGCCCTCGCGCTGCTAGCTGGACTGCTGGGCCCCGTCGCTGCTCTGGCAGGTCTCGACCCCATTGACCCGCTCGAGCACACAGCGATCGCCACCGTTGGAGGGGCGGCCGCGGTCGCCGGGATTATCGCCACCGTCATCACGCAGTACGCCATGGGCGCCAGTTGGCGCGTCGGCGTCGACGCCACAGAAACCACCACGCTGATCATCACCGGCCCCTTCGGCCTGGTCCGCAACCCCGTCTTCACCGCGATGGCCATCACTGGCATCGGACTGGCCCTGCTGACTCCGAACCTCATCGCTCTGGCCGGCATCGTGGTCTTGCTGATCGCCCTCCAGTTACAGGTCCGGGTCGTCGAAGAGCCCTACCTGCTCGCCACCCACGGCGCCACCTACCGCGACTACGCTGCTGCCACTGGCCGCTTCCTGCCCGGCATCGGACGACTCACGCCGGTGAGTCCACGTACCGCGCGGTCCAGCTGACGCTCGTTGCCAAACGCGCCCCGAAGACTTCACCCGTCGCGAAGCACCTGAAGAAGCAAGCTCCGATCCCGACGACCTCGGCCAAGACGAGGGCGGCGGAGGGTGCGAAGAACCTTCCGCCGGTCAAGATTGAGGGCAGCAAGTACACCACCACCGACGTGAACGTCTGGTCCGCGGCAGGCGGCGCCGGCAGCCTGCTGACTGTCCTGGAGAAAGGCAGCAAGGTCGCCGTCACGGGCAAAGTGGATGGGCTCTGGGCTCAGATCGTCCGCGATGGCGTGGTCCGTTGGGTGAAGGCGCAGTACCTGTCCGCGACAAAGCCGGTCGCAGGCGGCGTCTCGCAGGAAGCCTGCAAGTCGGGCTCCTCGGTCGAGAACGGCCTCACCGCCGATGCCGTCCGGGTCCATCGGGCGGTCTGCAACAAGTTCCCCAACATCACCTCCTACGGTGGTCTGCGCTCGGGTGACTCCGGCAGCGAGCACTCCAGTGGCCGGGGGCTGGATGTAATGGTCAGCGGTTCCGAAGGCCAAGAAGTCGCCGACTGGCTACGCGCCAACTATAAGAAGCTCGGCATCAAAGAACTGATCTACAGGCAGAACATCTGGACGGTCCAGCGCCGTAGTGAAGGCTGGCGCTCGATGGGAGACCGCGGCGGCGCCACCGCCAACCACGAGGACCACGTCCACGTCTCCGTATACGGCAACTCCGGCACCGCCTGACCAGCTCGCCTGGTTTGACTTGTCGGTTAGTTAGTCGAGGAGTCCAGGGGAGGAACTGGAGGGGTACGTCGATCAGCTGGGGGATATGGCCCGGGCTCTTGATCGAGCGGAACCAGAGGAGAGAAGCCAGCTGTACGGAGCGCTGAGGCTCTCGCTGGTCTATCACCACGTCGACCAGTTAGTCGAGGTCGACCCGTTAAGTCGCGTGTCCGAGGAGCAACACGCACCTTAACCACACGCCTCGATCTCGATGAGGAGCCTCAGGTCGAACCCCATAATCCTCATCTGCAGCCGACGGTGATCCATCACCTGTCACAGATGCGCAGTAGCGCTTGCCGGTACGGGACCTGGTGTTCGCGAGCTACCGGCGGTGCTCATGGTTGGTCGTCTTCTGGAACTGACCGGGAGCCGCGATGGGGTATCTCGTTGCACAGCTTGCTTCGGGTGCTGACTATTCGGCGGCGAAACGTAGTGCTCGTTCCGCACTCCCGAGCAGATCGGCGTACGTCAGCACTTTAAGCCGACTGAGGTGGGCGTTGTAGGAGCGGATGGTCTGGTCGATCTGCTGGCGGGTCGCACCCGAGCGCGACTCGCGTTCGGGGTGGCCGACGACGACCACACCGGTGGCGCGACGGAAGTCGAAGTCGATGCCGAACTCGCTCTTGTACTGGACGCTAATGGCTGGGCCAAGCTCGTCGAGAGCACGCAGGTAGTTCAGACATTGGCTAACGGCCTGATGGATCTCGTCGGTCACAATGAAGTGGTTCCGGTGCCGCGTCACGAGGTCGACTTCGGGCCCTTTCAGCTCGATGACCTCCAGGCGTCCATCCGCACACAGCAATGGGATGTCGTGCTGGTCGAACGGGACCAGAGTCCGTCGCTCGGCGACACCGACGTATTGGCCGCCGAACAGCCAGTAGCGCGAGCCGATAGACCGGTGCATCTTGGTCTCGGTGGCATCGGGGGCCAGGGCGAGTTGCTGAAGTTCGGCAACGATGCGGCGCCGCTCCTTGACGACAGCACCTTCTGCGGCTGACAGGCCCTGCGCCGTAGAGGTCAACCCTGACAGAACACCCTCGACATCACCATGGGCAAACGCCCGACCTAGGTTGATCGCGGTGAGTGACTGATTGGGGCTCGTCGCCCGACGGGTAGTTTCGAAGCCCTCGATCCGACGCATGAAGGCCTCGAAGGACTGCTCGGCGACAGGTTCGTAGACCCGATTCTTGGCGGTGTCGACAGCCAGGAAACAGACCGCATCGAGCAGACCGTCCGCCAGCATGTTCGAGAATGCGTCCGCGATGTACCGCACCGGTTTACCTGGCGGGTCACCTTCTGAGTATGCCTCTCCTTTGGTTCCTAGCATGTAGACCACGGCGAGGCAGGGTCTGTACGGCGCGCGGTGCGGGCCATCGAATGCCCTCGCAAGGTTGGCCGCGCCGGCGACAACGTCGTCCACTCGCGCCATGCTCCTGACGGATCGGAGATTGAACTTGAGTTCGATCATTACGAAGGGGATGCCGTCGTCATTGAGTAAGACGACATCTGAGAAGGCGCGTGTCGGTGTGTAGCCACCCACAATCCGACCGTCGTGGTCGGTCAAAATCGACTCAGGTGGGATTCCTGAGCCAGCGAGGTCCTCGCCGAAGACTTCCGGAACCTGGTCCAAGAAGCCGAAGTACTGCTGAGGGGTACGACGTCCCTGCTGCTCCAACTGCAAGTAGGCAAGGACTGCATTAGACAGACGGTTTGCCTGTCGTGGCATGACTGCTCCTGACTGGTATCTGCGGGCGGCACAAGCCACATGCTTACACGCCCGAGCATCACAGGGGGTGACATGTCGGTTGGGCGCTTACATACTGTTACCTGTCGCTGCGAGTATTCGGCCATGCACAGGGGTGGGCGTGGAGGGTGGGGGTGGCTGGTGCCTGAGTTGCCGTCGGTTCCGTGGGGAGCGTTACGACCGCACGTGAGCGTCGTCGTGCTCGAGTGCGCGACTGATGATCCTGCGTTGGCTATGCGGAGGTTGGAGGAGTTCCTCGCACGGCCCGGCAAGCGGATGCCTGGGAGAGAGGTCGAGATCGTCGCCGCGACCGCGGGTGACGAGGTGGCCGGTGTTGCGGCAGTGCCCGACCTTGGCGTTGACCAGATTGCTGGGTTCGTCCGGAGGCACAGCCATCCACCGGCCTGGTTGGACATCCACGGTGGCTATACCGACATCGTCCATGACCTGACAGTCGTCATTCGGCGGGATCGGGTGGTCGCCATACGAACAGAGGATGACATCGACCGCCGGCTGCAGAACTGGCTGGACGACGAACCGACGGTACCGTTCCGGCGGATTCCGCAGGATGTCTTGGAGAGCGCATTGTTGCAGGGGGAAGCGAAAGGCCTCTGGCTCCAGAGCACGAACCAGCGCACCAGTCAGCGCGCGGAAACCAAGAACCTCGGCGGGCAACGGCTTCAGGACGCCCTGAACCCCATCGAGGACTCGAACTATGCGATGGGGTCGGCCAAGGCCGATCTCGACGAGGATCCGAACAGGCAGGTTCTGCACGGGACCGTGGGTACGACTCCGCGGACGTCGTCGGTGTGGTTCAAGGCAGCAGCGGACTTGAGTACGTTCGCTACAGCTGTGAAAGAGCTGCTGATCTTGTTAGAGGAGACGCGGGCCACGGCGTCTGCCGACACATTTCCAGTCTTCAAGCGTGCCGTGACCGACCTATCTGGTGTAGGGGGTGCGTACGATCTCTCGATCGCCGATCCGGACCTTTTGACGTCGCCATTTGATCATTCTGGCAAAGTGAAGGCGGCACGCCTACTGCAGGATGCCTCCTTGACTGTGCGAGGCAAAGACGGTTCGGCTGGGTTCTTTCTCGATGTCGGATTCGGCACCGTCAGTGGCTCGCTGGAGGTGACCGTGCGGGCTGACGGCTCCAACTGCGTGCTCAACGTCGGTCTGGCCGGCGAGCCGAGCGATCCGCCGCCCGTCCAGGAGATACGTGACGCGCTGGAGTACACGGAGCTGCTGAAGGTCTACTACCGGACCGGCCACGTTCTCGGGAATGGGCAGATGTGGACGGACCGCGTCCCCAGGGCGCGTTTCTCGAACTGGACCTTTGCGGACTTCGGCGACTGCCGCATCACTCAGGAGAAGCCGATGGTCGAGAACCCGCAGAAGGCGGGCGGGCCGTCGTTCCAGGAGATTCATGCCGTCATCGGTAAAGAAGGGGACCGATCGATCTTCGGCTGGGAGCGCGCCTCCTACAGTGCCGGCTGGCTCATATGTGATGATGGCCCCGGAGAGATCGCCGACTTCCTGCACATCAGTCCGGGGGGCGTCCTGAGTCTGATTCATGTGAAGGGCGCGGACAGCGAATCACCGAAAAGAGGTGTCGCGGCGTCCGCGTACGAGGTCGTGACCGGGCAAGCAACGAAGAATCTCGTCTTCGCCGACCTCAGTCTGCTTAGGCGGCGGATCGAGAATCCTGCCGTCTCGAAGCCCGCCTGCTGGACTGACGGTAACCGTGTTGGCGATCGCACTGACTTCCTCGAGGCGATGGACCTCAGAGACGCCTCTGACGAGTTGCGGATCGTGATCGTCCAGCCGCATGTCAACGAGCCGACGTACCAGCGCCTGGACGCCGACAGGCTCATTGCGCATCCGGGCGACGATCTGCTTCGGCTGTTCCGCCTTGAGGCGCTGCTCGTGGCCTCCCGTGCGGCGGCCATCGGGATGAGCGCCGACCTGGAGGTCATCGGCAGCATTGCCTAGGCACGACTGGAACGAAGGCCCACTACGGTCAACACCGTCGGCCCCGGGGAGCGGCCGGGAAGATACGGTGTGGAATCTATCGCGGAGGCATTCGGGCTCGGGGGCCGGTTGAACCCTGACGCTAGCCAACGCCGCCCTGGATGAAAGACAGAATTAGGAATTGTCTTGTCAGTACTCGCTGTGACTAAAAGTGCGTTCAGGGCTTGGCAAGCGGGCCTCTGCGGAGCATAGTGGCTACTGACAGTAGAGGCGCCGCTGCAACAGCGGTTCTCTTGGGGGGACAGAACTCGGGAGCACTGGCTTTCCTCGGGTAGGAACGCATCTAGCGTCGAGGCCGATCATCACGTCGGCAACTTCGACGCGCCCGCGACCAGTACAGACAGGTTGCCGCGGTGCGCTGCCATTTCGCCGAGCTCTGATACACGCACGGCCGAGCCGTGTGGTGGGGGAGAGCATGACATCGAATGCAAAGGTCAAGGTGCGCGTTGTTGTACCGGACCAAACCTTTCGCGGTATCGCTGGCGACCTGTTCACAACTGGCGCGGGTTGCTGCCTGGGCGCCAAGACCTTCGTCTACGGCCGCAACGGAACTGGCAAATCCACCTTCGCGGAGTTGCTTCGACAGGCCGCCCGCGGTGATGTTGCGCTTACGGCCGAGTACTTCGAGGACAACGGCTGGCGCAAAGGAGCCATGTCTGCTGCCGTCGGCGGCTGCGCCCATGTCTTCAACAGGTACTACATCGAGGATCACCTGGAGTTCTTTCTCGACGGCTACGGCCCCTCTGCCGGAATTCTCAAGCTGGGTGCCGCGAACGTCGCTGCGGAGTCGTCTCGTCGTGAACTCGAGCAGGAGGTTGAACGGCAGCGGGTAAGGCTCGCTGCGGTGATGGCGGCAGGCAAGGAGTCCGCCGGCCGTGTCGACAAGCTCAAGGGGGACGCCAAGCGTCGAGTGCTCGACGTTCTTGGCCCGGCCTTGCCACACCGGTACACGACTCAGATTTACACCGTCGCCAAGGCACACAAGGCGCTGATCGAGCCGGCAGCGGTGGTTCTCGCTGACACCCAGGTCACCGCGGATGTCGAGTTCCTATCGGCCGATGAGTTCGAGACGCTGACGGTCCCACCGGATCCGACCGACGCGGGCAGCGCCTTGGCGGCCCATGTAGCCGAGGTTGCCGGACGAGAGCTGGCCAGTCGGATCAGCCCAGCGCTGGAAGCCGATCGCGCGCTGGCCGACTGGGTGCAAGCCGGCCTCGCGTTGCACCCGGCCGGGGGTGATCCATGCCGGTTCTGTACAGACGGTGTGCTGTCGGCAGAGACTCGTGAAGCCTACGCCGCACATTTCGACCAGTCTCTAAGCGCACTTCGGACAGATCTGAAGCAGACCGCGGAGGACCTTGCCCGAACGACTCACGCTCTCTCGGCCTGGCGCGAGAGCCTTCCTTCCCCGGATGATGTTCTTCCTGGCCGGCGGTCTGACTACCAAAGTGCGCTCGATGAGCTCAAGGTTCCTATCGACGACTGGAACTCGTTTCTTGACGCACTAGCGGTGGTGGTCGGCGAAAGGGCGGCCGACCCCTACCGCCCGATTCTCGAACCGTTGCCTACGGCACCTGCCCCGATAGATCTCAACGAGTTGACCGGATCGGTGGCCGGCCACAACACAGATGTTGGGAGTCAGGCCGGCCTGCGGGCGCAGACAGAGGCCGGTCTGATCGCGCACCTGATCGAGCCATACCGAGCTGAGTACGCGAACGTACAGCGCGCGGTGCCCGCCGCCAGACGTGCTGGAGACCGCCTTGAGAACCGCATCAAGCAACTGCAGCTGGAGAGTGAGAGATTGCGGAGTCAGCAACATGATGTGGGCGAGATGGCGGAGCTGATCAACGACGACCTCGCGGACGCCTTCGGGCATGTGCATCTATCGCTGCGAGTGACTGCGGATGGAACGAGCTACGAAGTACTGCGGAACAACGGTCCGGCACTGCATCTGAGCGAAGGAGAGCGCCACTCTCTTGCGCTCTTGTACTTCTTGCGGAGCCTCGAGGCGGACGGCGTGAGTCCGCAGAACGACCTTGTCGTGATCGACGACCCGGTCACCGGTCTCGACAAGGATGCTCTTTTCGCCGCGTACGCCTTGGTGGACCAGCGGACCAAGGAGTTTGGGCAGGTCGTGGTGCTGACCCATGACTACGAGCTGTTCCGGATGTTCTTGATGCGGTACAAGAAGCTTCTGGCGGCTTCGCGGGGTGCGATCGGCAAGAACGACAAGGACGAGATCAAGTTCCCCCGGATCCAGTTTCTAGAGATGCGAGCCTGCGACCGCGCCGCGGGTGAGCGGCGGGTGAATCTTCGCGGAATGCCGGAGAAGCTGCTGAATCAGCCGACGGACTATCACTACATCTTCTATCGCATCGCTGAGGCAGTGACTGATAGCAACACCTCTGATCTGATCCTGCTCGGTAACGCCGCCCGTCGGCTGCTTGAAGGGTTCGTCGCGTTCAGATCGCCGACGGGCGGTGACTTCCAGGGCAAAATCGAGAGCACTGCCAACCAGGCGAAAGTTCCCGAGGAGCTCACTCAGCGCATCGTCCGCTTCGCGCATGGATCGTCGCATCGGGAGGAACCGAACCCTTCGGTGTCCTTTTCGGCGAACGTCCCCGACGAACTGGGGCAGGTCCTGCGTTTTATCTGGACCTGCGACGAGGAGCATTTCAAGGGCATGTGTACGGCTGTCGGTGTCGACATCAAACCTCTCGTCGCGAACTGGAAGCGGCAAGGGCACCCGGAGTCCAAGGCAGCTCCGCCTGCAGCATCTCCTGAGCCGGAGGCCGCTGTCGGTCTGCCGACGACGTCGACGGGTGGGGAAGGTGCCTCAGGCAGCACGTTGCCCTACTAGGTGGTCCTTCAGCTCCAGCGGCGGGGCCGGGTGACGTAGCGGACGGGGATTTCGGAGGAGTGGAGCGGTGCCGGCGAACAGCAACCGGGCCGTGACAACTACTGGCTGAGGTGCGGCGTTCGCCGACCTCAACGCCGATGCTGAGGCGGAATACATCAGCGCCTATTCTGTCCAGTGTCTCGAGCAGGCTGTTGGCGCAGTGACCGACGAGGGCGGTGGCAGGGTCGGCGCCGAGCGCGATCGCGTCGGAGGCTTCAAACTGATTGCGTTCGACCTGTTCGGCGCCGACATGGTCGCCGCCCTCGGTGAGCTTCTGCAGGATCTCCTTGTACGGGCCGCCCGGTCGGACTGGATCTGCTCGTACTTGCGATGCGCGAGCGTGTTGCGTTACGCGCTCATGTCCGCCCTCTCAAGAGGAGGTGACCTGTGGCGTAGCTGCTGCCTGGGTGCCGGTAGCGCTCAGTCGAAACAGTGAGAGATCGTATCCAGATCCAGTCACGCTGCTGGTGAGGGAGCTTCCGTCGTGCATCTTGAAGCTGAGTTCGGTCAAGGCGATACCGGACAAGAAGGCGCCCTCGATCGGGTAGCCGTTGCCGAGGCGCTTGATTTGCGCTGAGATCTGCCTTGCTAGGTACTGGGCCAGGCTCGACTGCTCGCCTGTGCCCAATCCGCCGACTTTGAGGTTGAGCCTGGCGGCGAGGTCCTCGTTGAGCTCGTGGATCTTGATGGCTAGTTGATAGGTGGTTATCCACGCCCGCCCATAGTGATGCCCAGCCTCGTTCACTATCGGGACTGTTGTCAGTGCATCGCGGACTTTGGTATCGAGGTCGAAGTCATTCCAAGCGCTCATGCGAGGAAGGCTCGCTGCCGGATGATCGGACGTCAATGTCTCAGGCCTGATCGATCGCGGTGGCGTTCTCGGTGAAAGGGGCGCGCGGTGGTCGCCCGTCTGGAGGTGTGCGGCATCGGCACTGCGAGCGTGGGAACATCGGGCTGGGCTAGCGCTGCTAGTTCGGACTGGTCGCCGGTAGAGCTGTTCATCACCCGAGAAGAGAACTCGCGAGCGGGACATCTCAACTCGTAGGGTTCTGTCGTCCCAGCCGAGGTCAACCTTACTGAGAATTACAGGGGCTAACGGCGCTTACCCAAGCCGGGCGCGCCGCCGCTGACGATTCGAATCCGCGGGAGGACCATCTTGCGCTCGCTTGATCTGTTTGGCGCGCGCTTCTTCGTGCGGGTCTTAGGCTTTCGGTTCACACGGATGCCGGGTTTTCCATGCGGCGTCAGCGTGCTCGACGGCTGTTTCATCAGTTCCCGCGCCGCGGCATCCGGCGACTCGCAACCAGTCAGCCAGATCATCGCAGCGCCCAGCCCGTCACGAAGGGCGGTGAGCGATCGTTCGTCGTGGGGGATGTCGAGTTGCTTTGCCGTGATGCCGGCCATGCGTTCGAACGAGAATGAGGCAACCAGCCCGTTCTCGTCCTCTTCGGTACGGAGCCACACCGGCACAGTTCTGGTGCGAGTGGTTCCGTTCTCGAGGTCTCTTAGGGCCTTCACCACCGGCAGCCACAAACGGATGAGGCCTACAGAGGATACTGGGGCCTCGGCAGTCGCGGCGGGGACGCCGTCAGTCGGACTCAGGCGTGCGTTCGCTTGCCAGGTTTCATGTTTGTCCGTCTCGAGCCAGATCCACACCGGCAGGGCGGGCCAGGCGTCCTCGCCGTCGTCTGAACAATCGAGATCCGCGGCGTCAACCGGCGGATCGTGATCGTCATTGGTGTGCTCGCTGATCTCCGGCTCGGTGCCGATGGAATGGTCATGCTGTCTGGACTCAAGGGCCGGGACAGCGGCCTCCACTAGTCGCTCTCCGGTAAGCTGCAGGAGAGCCCGAGCCACGGCCTTTCGGACCGCCGACCGGCCTCTCACCGAAGTAGGCAGGGCCAGTTGTCGTGGGGTCACATCGTCTGTTCGGTCCAAAGCCGCCCACGCGAATGGCTTGCGGGCGGTTTGCTCTGTCCATACCCAGGCCGGCACCCATCCGGGCTCTTCTCCGGGCTGGAGAACGTCTGCGCCAATTCCCACCAGAGCAGCAGTAGCGCAGGACTGGAGGGCAACGGCAAGTCGATTGCATCTGCGCCCCGGGCATACGAAAGCTGCAAGAACGGGACTGTAGCTCCGTCTGGCCCGCCGCACTCCTCCAGCCACATCCAGCCCGGGACGGTTGGCCAGTCTGCTTCGTCCAACTTCCCGCTCACCATTTCGGGAGTCTAGGCGCGCTTGGCGAGACTTTGGAAGTGTGGGCGGCGCAGGATCGCCCGTCAACTGCTGCCGATTAGCCGTTGGCGGAGACCTGTTGCGCGGAGGGCTCTGCGGCTCAGGGCCAGGCGTACGGCGGTCTCGGTGCCGACTACGCGTACGCGCTCCTGAGCGCGGGTGATCGCTGTGTAGAAAAGTTCGCGGGTCAGGAGGCGGGATTCTTCGCCTGGCATTAGGACGGTGACTTCAGCGGCTTGGCTGCCTTGGGCTTTGTGGATGGTCATGGCGTGCAGGGTTTCGATGTTGCCGAGCCGGCTGGGGGCGAAGTCGAGGCGGCCGCGGGAGCTGTTGATGCAGACTCGGAGGGAGCCGTCAGGGCGGCGGATGGTTACGCCGACGTCTCCGTTGTAGATGCCTAGGGCGTAATCGTTGGCGGTCACCAGGACCGGTCGGCCGACGTACCAGGTGTCCCACAGCGGGTCTTCGGTTTCTTCGGTGATCCAGCGCTCGACGGTCCGGTTCCACTGGCTGACGCCCCATGGGCCTTCACGGTGGGCGCAGAGAAGGCGGTGGCGGTCGAGCGCGGCCAAGGCGGTGTCGGTGTCACCCGCCTCGGCGGCTTCCCGGATTGCCAACACATCGGGCAGTAGCGTGGATCGGGGGCTTTCACGGGGATCGGCGTCCTCGACGAAATGCACCTGGTCTCCGCCGTCCCGCAGTACGTCGAGAACCACCTCCGGCTGGTCGTCGCGGACCGCCAACGCCAGCTTCCCGATCTCACCTCCGAAGCGATGGGAAGTACGCAGTTCGGCTGCTTCGATGTGGCCGCCGGCGACCAGTCCCGCGACAAGGTCGGCGAGTACCGCCCCTGCTTCGATCGAGGCCAGTTGGTCAGGGTCGCCGACCAGGATCAGCCGCGTCTCGGGCCGGACCGCCTCAAGGAGGCGCGCCATCATCGTCAGCGAGACCATCGAGGTCTCGTCGACGACGACGATGTCATGTGGCAGTCGGTTGTCCCGGTCATGGCGGAACCGGGTCGACGAATCGGGGCGACCGCCGAGCAGCATGTGCAGGGTTACGGCGTGGAATTCGCCGAGCCGGTCCCTGTCGTCCGGATCGAGGCGCTCCTTCATCTCGCGCCGTACTGCTTCCTCGAGGCGACCGGCCGCCTTGCCGGTCGGCGCTGTCAATGCGATCCACGGGCGGCGATCTCCGGCGAGTTGCGCCTGCTCCGCGAGCAGGGCCAGCAGACCGGCGACGGTGGTGGTCTTGCCGGTACCAGGGCCACCCGTCAGAACCGTCGTCCATTGCCGGGCGGCCGTTTCAGCCGCGGTCCGCTGCTCGATGTACGCCGTACCCGGGAAGAGCCGGTCAAGCCCCGCGAGCAAAGCGCCTTCGTCGGCGATCGCAGGCGAGGGACGGCCCGCGCGTCGGCGAAGGTCCTCCTCGACTTGCCCCTCCTCTCGCCAGTAGCGATCGAAGTACAGGCGAGTGTCCTCCAGATGGAGGGCGTGCGGGGCCTCGAGCAGGGGACTGGCCCTGAGCGCCACCAGCCATTCCTCCGGGTCGGGCCAGGTCAGTTCGGCGCCGTCTTCCCCGACCTCGTCGCGGACCTCGGTCAGGTCGAGGCAGATGGATCCCGCACGCACGGCCCGCGCCGTCAGCGCACAGGCGAGCGCCACCAATTGGTTGCCTTCAGCAAGAAGAGTGGTGAGTCGAGCGGCCACGTGGACGTCGGCGGCGAGGATTACGCCGGCCCGGTTGAAGTGGCGTAGGATCCCGGTCGCGCCCAGGGCAAGGGTCGAGTCGAACTCGTCTACGGTGGTGGTCATGGCGCGCTCCCGTCGAGCAGTTCGGACAACGCCAGCACGAGTGCCGTCGGCATGGGCCAGCTGAACACCCCTGCCGGGTGCCCGTCCACGAGAGGTGTCTTCGGTCCACACATCCCGCGGAGGTAGAGGTAGATCACTCCGCCGAGATGTACCTCGGGGTCGTAGCCCGGCAGCCGCCAACGGAGGTATCGGTGCAGCACCACCGCGTAGAGCATCGCCTGCAACGGATAGTCGGAGTGCAGCATCGCTGCGCCCAGCTCAGCCGGGCCGTACTCCGCGGACGTATCGGGCTGTTCCGGGTCGCCAAGCCGGTTGGTTTTGTAATCGACCACCACGAAGCGGTGGCTCTCGCCGTGCGGAATACGCAGCACGACGTCGATCGAACCGGAGAGGTAGCCCCGCAAGCTCTGCTGGCCGAGCAGGGGCTGTTCGAGCCGGTCGGCATAAGCGAGGAGCGGATCGTCTGCCGGCAGGTGAGTGCGCAAAAGTGGCGCTACGTGGGCCAGCCGAACGTCGGTCGCCGACGCCTGGTCACCTCCGGCCAGCGGGATCTCGAAGTCGAGTTCGCGGAGCCGGTCGACGTGGCCCAGTTCGCCGAGGGTCAGCCCGGGAGCGAGCGGCCCGAGTGGCGTTCTGTGCAACGGCAACAACGCGGTGGCCAATGCATCGGCTGTCACGTCGACCCGCCAGAATCGCAACTGCTCGCGGACTCGTCCGACCAATTCGGCGTGCAGGTCTGGCGCCAGTGGATCGGCGTCTTCGAGAACCGCGTGGACCAACGACCCGAATGTGGCTCCGGCCGGCAGCCCATCCATCGGCGACGGGAGCGCATCGGCGAGCGCGGCCTCAGCCACCATCGGTGCCGGATCGACGGACTCGTCCTCGAGTTGGCTCTCTTCGTGTTCGCTGGAGACACCGCCTACCTGCTGATCCGCCGCACGGATCAATCCGGAGTACGACGTGCGGCGCCAGGTGAGGTCGACCTCGCGGGTGAAGCTGCAGACCGACAACCCACCGGGCAGCTCCTCGTGAACAGGCTCGATCTGCTCGGCGATGACCGAGTCCTCGACCACCGGACCTCCGGCCTGCTGCCAACGCCTGAGCCAGATCAGTACCTCGTCGTCGGACGAGGGCCTGTCCAGGGTGTCGGGCACGACTGCCTCACCTTGCTTGCGGCCCCGCAGCAGGCGCGAGATCCCGCCGTTGATCTCGTCCCAGGACGGCGCCCACCAAGCCACGACCTGGGACTGAGCCCGGGTCAGTGCGACGTAGGTGAGACGGATGTCGTCGCCGGCCTCCTCGGCCCGCCAGAGTTGCTGGTTGGCCCGATGGCCACGATGCCTCTTGCCACCGAGGTCGAGGCACCGTTCGCCGTCTGGTGGAAGACCAGTAGTTCGGCGTCCTTCACAACGTGACGTGTGAAACCGAACGGCAGGTAGACGACGGGGTACTGCAGGCCCTTGCTGACCCACACCGTCATGATCTGTACGGCTGCGGCGTCGCTGTCGAGTCGGCGGGTTCGCTCGGTGGTGCGTCCACTGCCGCTGCACTCCTCGCGCAACCAGTCGAGCAGGGCGGGCAGTCCGAAACCTTCGCGGTGCGCGGTCTCGTGGAGCAGCTCAGCCAGGTGCGCGAGGTCGGTCATGTCGCGCTCGCCGCCGCGCCAGGCGAGTACACGCTCGGTCATGCCGTTGACCTGCGCCGCCTCGAAAACAGCCGCTACGCCGTTGGTTCGCAGCCGGTCCGCCCAAGCTCGTAGCGTCTGGCCGGTGCGGTCAGTGAGTTCCTCGCCGCCGGCCTGCAGGCTCGCCGCCGTCTCCCCGAAAAACATCGTGGTCGCCGCGGCCCTGACGAGACCGGAGCGATGCGGCTGCTCGAACGCCTCGAGCAGGCACAGCCAGTCCTTGGCCGCCTCCGACGCGAAGATGTCGAGGTCGCCGGAATAGACGGCAGGAATGCCGACCCGGGCCAGTTCCTCCCGGCAGACCCGCGCGTCCTTGTGCGTTTCGACGATCACCGCGACGTCACCGGCGCGGAGCGGTTGGCCGTCGTACGTTGGGCCGGCAGCCAGCAGCCCGCCGATATCGGCGGCCAGATCGCGAGCGATGTACTCCCGCAGGTCGTCCATCGGAATGCTCTTGCGCTTGGCCGAACCGAACAGCTCCCTGCGCGCGACGCGGAGCCGGAACGGCGCGTCGGACGGCGCTCCGGCGAGCCGGCTGCCTTGATGGTGAGCGGCGACCGGGTGAACAACGATGCCAGGGTCGCCGAGTTGGGCGCCGCCCAGGACAACCTGGAGACAGTCGACCAGCGGCTGGTCACTACGCCAGTTGGTGTCGAGGGTGCGGCGTTGCCCGGCGGTCGCCGCGGCCGTTAGGTACGTCGCGATGTCCCCGCCGCGGAACGCATAGATGGCTTGTTTGGGGTCGCCGATCAGGACCAGGGTGCTGTGGCCGTTGAACGCGGCGTCGATGACCTTCCATTGCACCGGATCGGTGTCCTGGAACTCGTCGACCATGACCACCGACCACCGGCGCTGCATCTGTCGTCGGGCCGGTGCGTCAGGATCCTCGAGCGCGGTGGCGAGGCGGGTGAGCAAATCGTCGTAGCCGAGAATGCCCAGGCGGCGTTTGCGGCGTTCCATCTCGGCCAGTACGGCGCGCGCGAACTCGACCCGGGCTCCCTCTGCCGACGCTTCGGCGTATACGTCCGGAACCAGTCGGGTGTGAGGATTGCTGACCGCTTTCAGCGCGATCTCGAGTGCGGTGCCGCGGGTGATGGGCGGCTGGTGCGGGGAACTCCCAAAGAGATTGAGGTAGAGGTCGTCAACCACCTCGGTGACGAGCTCCCTCAAGTCGTCGACCAGAGTGACGCCGGCATCGGTGTCGCCGGCGACACCGAGCGAGCGCAGTACGAGCTGGCAGAACTGGTGCGTGGTGGCGATGGTAGCCGCGTCGAAGTTGGCCAGCGCGTCGCGAAGACGTGAGCGCCGCAAGGCGATTTCCTCGGTGCTGCAGTTGACCAGGTGGCCGAGTAGGCCCGGGTCGTCCCGCAAGTCGGTGGGATCAGCCAGGGCGAGTTCGGCGTCCAGCAGTTGAGTGCGGACGCGTTCGCGGAGTTCCTGGCTGGCCGCGCGGCCGAAGGTGATCAGCAGCATCTGATCGAGCCTCGCTCGCCCCTCCGCCACGAAGCGGGTGACGAGCCCGGCCAACGCATAGGTCTTGCCAGTGCCGGCACTCGCCTCCAGGACGATGGTTCCGGTCGGCAGTTCTCCAAGCAGATCGAAGGGGTTCTATCACGTCGCCGCCTGCTCGAAGCGGAGCATCGGTTCCCAGAGGCGGGCGGCATAGGCGCCGAGCCGGGTCGGTTCGCCTGGGCGTTCCTCATCGGGACGCGTCGGGTCCAGCAACACTTCGAGCCGGGTGTACGGACCCCAGACCCGAACGTGCGCGGGGTCGGCGTTCTCACCGTCGTACGCGCTCGGGCGCCAGCGTCGGCCGGCAGCCATCGCCGGGTCGTCGCCGGTGCGGCGTGCCTCGTGCCATGCGAGCGAGGTCTTGAGCGGAAGTGGAAGCGGCTCCCGGCGACCGGCGTCGTAGACGGCGGCCAGGTCGGCAAGCAAAGCACGGGCTTCCGGCCCGACCGGGCCGAGGAGCCGCCTCGCCGGGCCGTTCCGTCCCCGCCCTATGGCCAGAGCTGTCCAGTTGTGATCCTCGTCGTGGGCGGACAGGGCGAGCAGTTGGATCCATGATGACACCAACTGTCTTGCGTCGAGCCTGGAGAATCCGACCGACACCAAGCGGTGGCCGTGGACGCTCGGCACGGTGCCGGTGAGCCGTCGGCCGCCGCCGAGATCGACGTCCAGGTCGAAGGCTCTCGGGCTCGTCAGTCGGTGCTGATGGGCAGCGATCGCCAACTGCTTGGCTTCGTCGCGGAGATCGGTTGCGGTCCGCCAGCCGAGCCGCCCGGGTGGCAGTGTTCCTCGTCGCCACTCTGCTTGCAGGGCGTCGTTCGGATTGACCCCTGCGAGCATGTCGCGGAGCAGTCGGTCGCCGACCGACCACTTCTGGAGGTTGTCGATCTCCACCGGCATCTCGTCCGAGACGCCGTCGACCTCCCATGGCAGGGTCAGGTCGAGTGCCCGGAAGTAGCCCTTCACGGGATGACGGAAGAACCTCAGGAGGTCGGCCAACGCGATGTCCTCGTCGCTCGCCACTGCCAGTTGCCCGGCCAGAAACTCCGGCCGTGGTGGCCGGGTTCCCGCGGCGGCCCGAGCCGCGACCAGCGCGGTCGGGTCGAACGTGAAAGGTCCTGGAGTGCCGAGCCGGCCGGGTTCGAGGTTCTTCCGGTCGAAGGGCTGTAGCGGGTGCTTGACCAGGACGGATTCCCGGACGCTCGATTCGGTGGTGCGGTCAAGGACGTCGAGGAGTTCGCCCAGGGGCACTGCGGGCGGCCGCCGTTGTCCGGAGTACTCGTTGGCGCCGGTGTAGGTGATCACCAAGGACTCGGTGGCGGCGAGAATCGCGTCCAGCAGAAGCTGGCGGTCCTCGCTGCGGATGTCGCGCTCGCCTGTGATCGGGGTCCTTGCCAGTACGTCGTCCCCGTCGGTCAGGCCGAACCGCGGGAAGACGCCGTCATCGAGTCCCAGTAGACAGACCACGCGGTGGGGGACCGACCGCATCGGCACCATCGTGCAAACGGTCAGCGTGCCGGTCCGGAAGCTGGCGCGGCTCGGCCGGCCGGCCAGATGACTGGACAAGAGGGCCCGGATATCGGGGAGCCTCAGTGATGTCTGCGCCAGTTGGCCGGCGTCGGCGGCTACCTCGGCGAACTCGCGGTGGACCTGGCTGATCTGCCAGTTGTCGTCAGGGACTACCCGGGTCAGCTGATCGATGCCTGCGCGCACTGCGTCGAGCCAGTCCGCGAGCGGACGCGTGCCCTCGAGTCGTTTGGTTGCCGCCTGCAACCGATCGACGTACTCCGCGAACCGGCCCGCCAGCTCGATCCGGGTACTGCCGACGTCGTCGAGTGGCAAGGTAGTGTTGATCCACGCGTGTGCGTCGGCTGACATCGTCACACCGGCGAGGATTCGGTCGAGGCCGAAGCGCCAGGTGTTCTGCGGATAGTCGGCCAGGCCGTACGGTTCGCGATGGTCCTGGTCGAAGGCCCATCGGATGCCCGACTCCCGGACCCAGGCCGTGATGGTGTCCAGGTCGTCATCGGTGAACCGGAAACGACGACGTACCGGCTCGGTCTGGGCGAGGTCGAGCAGCTGACTGGCGGTCGCTCTGCTGCCAGCGATCCCGAGTAGCTGGGATGCGACCCCGAGCAGGGGATTGGTCTGGGTGAGCGAGCGGTCGGCCAGCTGTACTCGCAACCGATGCGCCGGGTGGCCGTTATTCCGGAGGTCTCCGAGGCCGAATCGAGCGCTGATCAGCGGCGCGTACGTTTCGATGTCGGGGCACATGACGAGGATGTCGCGGGGTTCCAGCGTGTGGTCCGCTTGCAGCATGCCAAGTAGGACCTCGCGCAGTACGTCGACCTGGCGAGCGGTGCCGTGGCAAGCGTGGACCTGAACGCTGCGGTCGCCGGTGGCTAGGCGGCGGCCGTCGGGCGTGAGGGTGTTGCTGCGCAGGTCGTCCTGCAGCCAACCGAGAAGCGTGTCGGGTCCTGTTGGAGATGAAATGTGGCCATCGGTGGTGGGCGCGATAGCGAGGGTCAACTGCAGTTCACGACTGTCGCGCCCGAGTGTCGCCAGGAGCGGGTGCTCGGCCTCTTGGTGGCTGGTGTCGGACGCGCGGTCGCCTGCGGCAGGACGAGCTGTTTTCAGGCGTTCCCAAAGGGCGTTGCTGGGGTGGGGGAGCCAGAGGTGTACGTCGCGGTGCCCGGCCAGCGCGGAGAGCAACTCGACCTCGGTGACCGGGAGCCGGGTGTGCCCGAACAGCGAGAGTCGAGCGGGCAGGTCGAGAGACTCTGGCCGATCGCGAAGCTGGGCGAGCGTGTCGCAGTGGCGGGTGTTCGGCGTTGGTGCGCCTATGCGATCGACCAGTCGTCGCCAGAGCTCCGGCTGCCAGGCCAGATCATCGTCGATCGCCTCGCCGCGGCCGTCGGTGTCGCGACCTTCGCTCCAGTCGGCGAGGAGGGCTGGCCGCTGTACGGCGTACGACGCGAAGAGCCGCGCCAGCCGCGCGGCAACGGCGTACCGGCGGCCCCGACGCAACTCGGCCTCGGCGCCCGTGTCGAAATGGCCGAGGTGCCGGGCAACAGGCTCACACCAGGCATCGTCGACAGAGTCGTCGAGGACGGCCAGCAATGGCCAAGCCATAGCGTCAGCGGCCCAGGGATCGTCATCGCCGAGCCCCAAGACCGTAGAGACCAGCGAGCGTGGCGTGGTGAACCGCACTCCGGCACACACCCCGTCACCACGCCCCGGCGCGGCACCCAATCGATGCGCAAGACGCTGAGAGAGCCAGCGTTCAACACCCTTGGCAGGCACTACGACGAGCTCTTCGGCGAATGGGTCGCCAAGGGGCGAGGCGAGCAGGTCTCCCAGCCCGTCTGCGAGCACGTCTGTTCGCTCGGCACGGTGCAGACACAGACTCACCAAGGCAGCATGTCACGTCTGGCTGACACCCCAACGGGCACTCGCCGTTGGCCGTCATCGCGTGCATCCGCCGGGCTTTGTTTGGCTGCGGTAGAGAAGCTGCCTGTGCCGCTGGTTGTTCTTCTCTGGATAGACGCCACAGGCAACTTGGCCAAGGCCAAGACGTCACCGACGGCACCGCCACGTGGGACCCCTTCGGTGCCAGCGTCACGATGCCCACCGGCGCCATGGCAACCAACCCACTGCGCTTCCACAACCAGTACCAAGACACCAAGACAAACGCCTCCGCGACTACGACGTAGCCCAGGGCCGCTTCACCGGCCCGGACCCGGTCGTGGCGTCACCTCGCGATGGCTTCATGCAGAACTACTCCTACGGCTACAACAACCCCCTCACGTACACCGACCCCTCCGGCGCGTGCTGGGTCTGCGGTGGCATCGGTGCTGTTGTTGGAGGAATTACAGGGGAATCTCCGGTGGCATCAGCGCCTGCCAGGACAGCGGCGGTGACTGGGGCGACACCCTCAAGGGCGCAGCCCAAGGTGGCCTCCAAGGCGGCATGGCCGGGCTGGGCGCCGGACTGGCTGCCCCAGGCGGCATCTGGGGGATGGCCGCCGGTGCGGTGCAGGCAACGCCGCCGGCGGCTATCTGAACTCCCTCATCTGGGGCGAGGACTACAGCTGGTCCGACGCAGGCAAAGAATTCGCCTGGGCGCCGGCACCACCCTCGCCCTCGGCGGCCTCGGAAGGGGCGGCAGCCAAGTACTGAAGAACACCGGCGCCGCCAGATGGTTCAAGAACAACGTCACGCGGCCACACCGGCAGCGAGTGCGCAGGCCAGAGGACCACGAGATTGACGCGCTGGTCGAATTCTTCGTCGGCGACTCGATTACCCAACGCAGGACGGACGCAGCGAATCTCTACGCCTGGGTCCCACGTCACTCAGGTCATCGGCTTTCGGTCGCCCGGCGATGGGCTTGGCTGCCTTCTCGAAAGAAGACGTACCCGCCGTGGTGCAGGATGTCCCCGTCGAACCTGCCGTCTGCGGTGAATCCCGTGTCGTCGACGTAATCAATCTGGCTGCCCGACACCCGGTAGGAGCCTGTGTAGGCGCTCTCCCGGTCGCCGCGGGCCTCGTCATAGCGGCCGTCGGCGAGCAGCTCCTGGCGGACGTAGCCGTCGGCCGTGACCCACATCCCCACGTGCGATGACTGGGTACTCGGGGCATGCGCGCCCGCAGCAGCACGGTCGCCGGTGTCGGGCTGCCCGAAGCAGCCGGTGAGCAGGACGGTCAGATACGCGACGCCGACCAAGGTGCGTACACGCTGTCGCGTCCGCCCAGCCGTTTGCGTCAAGTCCGCCGGTCCGCCGATGTTGCGTCGGTTGTCCATGACTCGACGGTATGAACAACGGACTTGCCCTTGCCAGGCCGCGTTGCACCCCCCTTCGTATCGCGGGCCTGCCCGGTCGCCGGCTGCGCTGTGCACCTGCCGGAGGTTTTGCGGCTCCATCCCAATACCGGCGGGACCGGCATCCGACCCCTGGCACGGACTGAGCGTCGCGCGATGCCGGCCTCGCCTCAGCAAGCAGGAGTCTCGGATCCCGACGCCGAGGCGCCTGCACCGACCAGCGGGCGGGCGCACAGCCAACCGAGCGGACGCCCGCCCGCTGCTCCACCTCGATGACTAGGAGCCCGTGGATATCCAGGAGTTCCCGCTCGGTCGGCTGACCGTCGATCCGGAGATCGAGAACCATGCGCGGACGCTCGTGCCAGGACGAAGGAGGAGTTCGGACAT
The DNA here is from genome assembly GCF_050943845.1 of Kribbella sp. CA-294648. Lineage (NCBI taxonomy): Bacteria > Bacillati > Actinomycetota > Actinomycetes > Propionibacteriales > Kribbellaceae > Kribbella > Kribbella sp. CA-294648. Next base: position 4,842,246 of record NZ_CP191981.1, on the reverse strand, counting down.
CCGCCGACTGTCTGTCTTCGCGAGGGCCGGTTAGCCGAGGACTAAACGAGATCTTCGGTCCTCGGAATCTTGATGAGACTGCAATTCTTGTATGTGCTCAGGGCAAGGAAGATCCTGGCGCCGCGTTGGGGCAGAGGTTTCCAGCCGGATTTGGCGGACGCGACCAAGGGTGCCTGGCCCGGGCGGCGACGTTGAGAATGCTGCCTATGGCCGAGATCCTGGTTGTTGGGTTCGAGGACAGTCACCACAGGCGGCGCGCGCCTTGGGCACCCGCGCGACGGAGGAGCGGTAGTCGCAGAAGGGTGGGCGGGAGCGGCCCGGAGCGGAGAGCGACGTAGGAGCGAGCGGCGTAGGAGCGAGCGGCGTAGGGCCGCGTGGGGGTAGAAAGCACGAAACGCGAGCTGCTGGGGCTCCAGCTGCTCGCGTTGGTGTGTCCGAGGAGCAACACGCACCTTAACCACACGCATAACCCTCGACGTACGAGTGTGATGGGGCCGTCTCGGGCTATGCCCGGCATCCGTGCTGAAAGTGCCTCCACCCTCATCCCTCACGAAGGAACATGCCCGAATGTACCGACCGATTGGCGGCGAGCTGCTTGGCAACCTGCCGAAGGAGCTCGTCCGGGCGGTCGACCACGGCGGCAGCACCTGCTGCGATGACCTCCTCGCGCACACGCTGTGCGTTCAGTGTGTAGACGATGATGGGGAGCGTGTGGTCGGTTTGTTTTGCCTGGCGAATGAAGTCGACGCCGGCCCCGGCATCACCGTGACGGCCGAGGTCGGTAATGGCGAGTGCGTAGGGCAACTGTGAAAGATACCTGAGACCCGCCTCGGTGGAGGTCGCCTGCGTGACAAAGCGGCCGAGACTCTCAAGCGCGACGGTCTCGAAAAGGTTGTTGTCCGGGTGGTCGTCAACCCAGAGGATCCTCGCGAATCCTGACGAACTGTTGTCGTCCGGAACTGTTACCTGCTCGGCGGGCTCGCCTCGCTGCTCGACGGCCTTGCGGAGCGCTTCGGTTGCCTTCGCACGGTCGGCCTTCTCTGCTTCGAGCTTGACACTTGCTGTGAAGAGCTGGGCAACGGAGATCGTTGCTTCACCACGCCCACCGAGCTTTTGGACGCGGAAGAGAAGGGTCACGATGCCGAACACAACGACTAGGCCGATGATCAGGGTGACCAGATTCGTGTCCATCTCTGTCACCACTCTCCGTCGATTCTGGCACGAGCTGGATCCACCAAGGCCAGTCCGGCTCGCAGCGGTGCCACGGCGATGGGACCAAACTCTGGCAACTCCTGAAGTTCCTGGATGATCTCGTAAAGCGTCTCGGTACCCAGCCTGCGAGCAGTAAGAGCTGCGATACCGGTCAGGTCCATGTCGCCGACATCTACTGGCGCTGCCGCGCCTTCCCAGAGGTACTGATTGCTCTGAGCAAGTGCCATTGTTTCGGCGTAGCGTCCGCACATGGCTGTGAAATGGAGCCGAATCTGGCCATGGGCATCGTCGCCCGCCATGACGAGATGCAGGGCGATGTCCCACAGGCGACGTATTGGGGTTCCCATCGCGCCGACGGCGACGGTGCCATCGCGGTGCGGCGACGACTCGAGGATCGCCGTGAGGTCGCGGCGGAACTCGCCCCCGATCAGCGGGCTGCCGCCGCTGGCCAAGAGCAGGTAGGCCTGCTGCTGCGGGTACTGGAGAAAGGGCGAAGCGTCGCCGATCCGATTGCCCTCCACGGTCTGACGAACATTCTTGATTGCTTGTGCGAAGGCGTCGAACGGCGGGTCGTCGATCCAGTTTCCGGCGACGACCAAAAGGTACATGCCGTACGGGAGGCCCATGCTGTGGAAGAGGTAGCCGGACCGCGCCAGTAACTGTCCGGCATGGGCTGGATCGAGATACAGCATCCACTGCGCCGCTTCGCGGAATGCACTCGCAGCGTCCGCAGCCAGCGTGAAGGCAGGGTCCTTCGCCAGCGGAGGTCCGGCATCTATCGCTGTCGAATCGGGCTCGATCAAGGGAAGCGCCTCGAGTTCTGCCACGGTGGTCTCGGCGTACAGCTCCAGGAAGCCGGCCGCAGAAGCGACCTGCTTGTCGTCAAGGCCCATCTCCTGCAACACCCTGGCCGCCATCTAGATCAACTCCCGGACATTCGTGAGCCGCTCCGGGGGTGTGAAGCGAGGATTGGTGTGTGTCCACGCGTGAGTGAGCTTCCTGACGTGCGGTAGCACCTCCCATTTCTCGCATGACTGGATGTGATTATCGGGCACCACGACCTTGGCCGCGATCTCACCCTCGGTCTGAAATGCCGAGTAGCGACGATAGGTGTTGAGGTCACGGACCTCCTCAGCAATGCCTTCGATTTCAACGGCCTGTCTCGGTGCCACGACAACCCAGCAGGTGTACAGATATGCCATCGTCTGCCGGCCAAACTCCGTGCCGAACCACAGTGCAGTTCTTCTGGCGCGACGGACATGGTTGGTCATTGCGATGACGTCGCGCTCGACCGTGCCCGCCGACAGGGATATGAAGGGGGAATTCTGTGAGAACGGCTGGCCGGTGGCCGGGTCGATGGTCTGGAAATGATTCACGTGCAAATCAAGATTCTGCACGGACAGTTTCGCCCGGACCGCTGCAGGACTGATGGTACCGACGGTTCGCCACCAATTACAGGCCAGTCCTTGCTGGCTGTCGATGATCCGTTTGGCCTCGGTGTCGCTGCTCAACGCCAGGCCCTTGATGCACCATTGAACGATCATTCTCCCCCCAATACTCAATTGAAACGCTTGAACTCGATCTCAAGTTCTACCCCCTTGTCGCAGTAGACCGCCGCATGGAGTAGGTGTCAATCGCCGTTTAGATCACGATCTCGACGTGGTGCGGGTTTGGGTGCTGACTCCCTTAGGGGAGGGCCGACATGGACTGGCGGGTGTCACGCTGACCTCGTTGCTCGCGGGGCTCCGTGAGTTGCGTGCGGCGCTGGCCGCCGGCGCGATCTGGTTGCTGGCCGGTTGGTTCGCGGTGGAGCCTTCGTGCCCGCCTCAAGTGGGGCGACGGGGATCGCGGCGTCTGCGTATCGGTTGGGTGAGCTCCTCGAGGTTGTCAGACTCGGTGCGGGTTGGCGTTATCGGCCTACCCGGCCGGCGCACTGTCGGAACGAGAGGTCGGTATTGAAGACGGCCCACTCTGGAAACCGTGAGTCAGTGAGTCGCCGATCGCAACCAGCCCGGTGCGGCGCTGTGCCTTCGCGTGCGATGCCAACACCGACCCGTGGTTCGGCTACGGGCTTGAGAGCATGCTCATTCGCCCGTTCCTTCACCTCACGAGGAGCCTCCTGGTCAATCGCGATCCATCCTTGACTAGGCATCGTGTCCTCGTGGGCCGGACCTCGTGGAGCGGTGGCATCCGCTCTGACCGTCAGCGGTTCCGCCTTCCGGTGGACATACGTAGATGTGCGTAGTCCGGACGAGACCTGCGTGGCCTCGTTACCGAAGCACGAGATCGATGTACCCCGCCGTCGGATGGGATAGGACGCCGAGGGCGGATGCGACGCGTACGGCGGTCAGTCGGTCGTGGACGCCGAGTTTGGGATAGATGTGCTCGAGATGCTTATGAACGGTTCGCTGGGACATCGTGAGGCGATGAGCGATTCCCAAGGCCGTGTGGCCCTCGGCCAGCAGCCGGAGTACCGCGAACTCGCGACCGGTGAGCCCAACCTCCTTCGCCGTCCGCGCCGCTGATCGCCCCGCACTCGCCAGGGCTTGGCTCTGGCGATGCAGCGCCACCAGCGCGGGCTGTAGTCGGCGCGCGACCTCGAGGTCGTCGTCAGAGAAGTCCTTCTGGCCACGTGCCAGGACGAAAGCGAGATGCTCGGTCGGGCCGAGGACATACGGCAGAGATAGTTGCTGGTCTCCTTCGAGTGGTCGAAGAATGCTGAGTGCGATACGCCGGTCCTGCGGTGAGACAAGTGATCGTGGCACGCGGCCCGTTGTCTGTGCCTTCGGGTCCTGGACCACCTCGTACCAGCGCACCAGCGGATGCCGCCTCACGAATGCCGGCGTTGACCACTCGGCACGCTGATCGCTGCTGACGTGAGCGAACACCTCGGGCCGGTCGATCTCGAAGCCGGCTTGGCTGATCGGGGTGCGCCACTGCCAGGTTACGGCGGCAATGTCGAACGTCGACCGCAACTCCGCCATCACCGCGACAGTAGGCATCGTGGTGAGCGGTTCGCGCAACAGATCACTGATTACCCCAAGCCAGTGCGCCACGCGAAAATCGTTGGTGATCACAACCGTCCCCCCATCCCAGGTTCCTGAAAGCCGATCTGGCTACCACGTATTGATCGATGGGTCGTGGGCGACGTTTGTTGCCAACCACCAGACCTACGCAGTTGTGCGTATGTACCGCGTGCCCGGCCGGAACTCAGACTCGAAACATCGGCGTGACGGATCCGCGTCCGCCGGCGGTCCGGCGAGGGGCGCCGACTGGTGGGGAGATTTGAAAAGAGGCGAAATCAGGTGACTAGCATTTCGGACAAGCCTGTCGGCTCGGGCGACCTGGCGGCATTCGGGAAGGCGAACAATCCCGCCGCCGCAATCAACTACAGCGTGCCGGTCCCGGGCTCGTACACCATCCGCCGCATGCAGCCAGTCGAGTTCCCGGCCGACTGGTTCACGCAAGCGGCCAAAATCGCCGGTACGTCGTTGGAGGAACAAGGGGTGGTCACCGGTCCCGAGGATGCACCACGACTCGATCCTGATCGACTGCGAGGGTGGTACGAGCGGCTGACCCCGCTGAGCATCCGCCCCCAGCAAGGTCCGTGGGGTCAACTGCCGGCCCGGCCGCCGGCACCGACAACCGAGACCCCGCTGGCGCAGGTCAGGAGTCTGCCTCACGGAGTCCAACGGTCGGAGCTTCTCGACAAACTGGCCGAGGTCAGCGTCCGCCAGCAGGAGAACTCGCGGCAGCCGGTGGCCTTGACCGTACCGATGCCGGGCCTTGGGCGCAGTGTGCGTCTCGTACCGATCCTGCCGACCAGCTACACCGGCTCAAGCCCTACGATCGCACTGGTCGAGGTATTCCGGGTGTCGTCGTTCCTCGGCGACTACGGCCTGGGCCGAACCATCCAGACCTACAGCCTGCTGCCAGGAGAACGGACGACCATCACGGTCGAGACCTGGCGGAGTGCCGATGAGTCACGCGAAGACTCGACCTCGGTCTTCGATTCGTCGGACCGGAACGCGCAGTCCCGCTTCACCGACGAGGTCGAGAGCCAGGCGGGCAATAGCGCGGAGAACTCCGGAACCTGGGCGTCGTCCTTGTCCGCGAACGTCGGCGGCGGCTTCAGCTTCTTCGGGCTCTTCGGCGCGAGCGCCGGCGCACAGACCTACGACGCCGCGACCTCGCAGTACTCCCGTCAGCAGTTCTCGCAGTCGATCTCGCGAGCGTCCTCGGAGCACGCGTCCCAGGTGAACAACTCGCGTCAGCAGTCGGTTCACACAGCAACGAGCACCACGACGTCGACCGCGTCCTCGGAGGGCACGGCGCGCGAGATCGTGAACACAAACCTTCGGCGCGTGCTCAATTTCGTCTTCCGCGAGCTGAATCAGACGTACGAGACTGTCACGAGTCTGACGGAAGTCCGGTTGGCGTTCTACAACGGCCGTCAGGGATCGGCGCAGCTCGTGCCCCTGAGCGAGTTGCGCTCGTTCCTCGAGTCTACGATCGTGGCGCAGCATCGCGATGAGGTCGCGCGGACGCTGCTGACGGCCATTGCCGAGTGCACCGATCACCGCGGTTCGCCGCAGCCGATGCTGCAGTTCGGCGAGCGGCTAGGTGGCGTGTTCGACTGGAAGAACGCCGCACTCGACGAGGCCGGGCACCTCAAGGATCTGAACAGCCCGCTGGACGCCAAGCTCGCCTGGCGGCTCATCCCGGATCCGGTTGGTCAGGACGACACGCCGGGGCCGACGGTTCCCGGTGTGGTGACCGCTCGCGACAAAATCGTCCTGCGCACCGACAACGTTGTGATCGAGGCGTTGCTCGGACAAGCCGACGCGTTGGACCCGTACGCGACCGCAGTGCAAGCGCTCGACCTCCAGGCCCGCGAGGCGGCAGTCGAGAACCAGAAGGCGCAGAACCTGCGCCTGACGAAGGCTCTGGAGCTCGTGGCCGCTCAAAGCAATGGCGAGCAGGTCAAAGCATGGGACACCGTGCTCGGCGACAAGCCCGATATCTCCGTCGTCCCGGTCGCCTCCGTGTCGAACGGTCATCCGGCATGAACGCGCGATCGTCACGTCTAAGCGCGCTCGGTGGCGGTGACACCCGATGAGCACCGATGTCGCAGGCTACTCGGGAGTGACGGTCAGTGGAGCCGGGTTCACCGGCTCCACACCGGTCGCCGCGACCTCGGCGACGCGCACAGCCGCCGGGTACACCGGCGTCACGGCCGACGGGGCCGGCTTCACCGCCGTCGTACCAGCGTCCGCAGCTGACGCCCCCTACGCGGGTCTGACTGCTTCCAGCGCCGGAGGGTACGCCGCTGACGTCGACTCACGTGGCCTCGTCGACGCTCGGCAGCAGGTGGTGACTCCGGTGTCGCCGTACGACGGATCCCTGCGGGCGGCTGCACTCGAGGCGGCCCCTCAGGCAGCGTCGACCGGCTACGACGAGACGATCAATTCCTCTGAGGTGGTGTTCGAGGAAGGTCACACGTTCGTCGCGCCGAGGCAGGCTCCTGAGGGGCGGCTCGATCACTCCTACGTCATGGAGTGGCGACTTGGTCCGGCGACCTCGTCCGCCACGCCGGCCACCGCGACGGCGATCATGACGAATCGCCCCAACAACATCTTCCCGTTCGGTGTCTTGAGTGCCGACGGTGGACCGGATGTCATCCGGCCGGGTGCCCGGCTGAACCTCCGCGGCGACACACTCTGGCCATTCGACGACGACCACGTCGTGGTGACGGAAGGCTCGGAGACATCGTTCGAGTTCACGGCCGAACCCGACCACTTCCGTGGCGGCGGTTCGCAAGTTCGGTTCCGCGTCGAGCAGCGCGACGACCAGCTGTACCTCGTCCAGGAAGCGGACGAGGAAGGAACCGTGCTCGCACCGCTGTACGACTTCGGTGCGAGGCGAGCATGGTCCGTCCAGGCGGAGAACCTGCGCCGGGCGCTCTACGGGGGCGGCACACCGAGCGGATTCCCGTGGCCCAAGGCATTGCAGCCACGCGCTCGGACAGAGCCCGGCGGTCCCTGAGGGCCTAGCGGCCCAAGGCGGCCAAGCATCGCTGCACTATCGAGAGAGGGTCGAGGATGACAGCACGTAGGAAGTTTCCGGTCTTGGACACCGAGGATCTCAAGAGGGTTTTCCCTGACCTCGAGGTGGGCGACATCCTCGAGATCCACTCCGACGACCTGGACGAGGTCGACATCGGCCAGTACGTGGTGATCCAGCGAAGCGCGGACGAGGACCGTGATCTGGCACTCCTCACGTCCGATGAGCTGCCGGAGGTCCGCGGCTCTAGCCACATCGGCGCGCATGTCTCCGGTATCGGGGACGCCGCAGTGACCCTGGAGGTTGTGCATGTTTCAGACAAGGACGATCCCCCGGAAGGGTGATCGTGGCCGACGGCGCGCTCCTGTCGTCGCGTTAGCTGGTGGTGCTACGTCGGCGGGCGCGGTAATGAAGCTGGTGCAGGACCAACTGGCCGAGGAGCGTAGTACCAAGTCGTCGTTGGAGGCGCGCGCCATCGGAGTGATCACCTCATCAGGTGCCTTGGTGACGTTGCTGTTCGCGTTGTCGGCGTTGGTGACGAAGTCACCTACCTATGAGCTGCCCGAAGTGGCGCGGATTGCGCTCGCGGCCACCCTCATCGCCTTCGGCATCGCCACGGTGCTGGCGATCACCGCGGCCCGCCCGGAGAACTATCAGGAGGTCACGGTCAAGTCCCTTGAGGCCGTCGCGACCGCAGAGGCGATGACTGCGCTTGCACGAGAGGGCGAACCAGAGATCGCGAAGGTTCTCGTGAAGATCATCGCCAGGGCGCGTAAGGAGAACGGTGTTAAGGCGCGCTTCCTCCAGTTTGCGGTCACGTTTGAGGTGACAGCGGCCATACTGCTCACGTTCGCGGTCGGCACCGTTCTCTTGGTTGGCTGAGGGTGTGGACGGCGCTTGCTAGTCGGCGTCATCGGCGGCATCGGCCGGATTGGAGGAAGTGGCGGCCGGGCTCGAGTTCGGTGTGGTCGACGGTGTCCGGGACGGGGACGTCGATGTAGAGCAGTGGCGGCGCTGATCCGTCTGTACGAGTTCTACACCGTGCCGGGTCTGTTGCAGACGCCTGACTACGCACGTACAAGGATCCTGCTGTCTCACGACGTACCTACGAGGAGATCGATCGGGCCGTGGCAGCGCGGATGAACCACCGCCAACTCAAACTGTTGTCGTCGGCAACTTGTTTGGTGGGCAAGAGAAGAGGTGATACGAGTTGTCGTGTCATCTCTATTGAACAAGTGTTCCAGTGTCCGAGGCCGAACACGCACCTTAACCACACGCCTAGACCTTGACCTCGATCCGCTGGGCCGAACCCCGTGACGCCGATTTGCAGCCCAGAATGGTGATTGATTGTCGCTGATGCGCCTAGGTTCGGCCCGGTCTACTACCCGTCGGCAGTAAGTATCTACATCAAAGAGGCCTTGACAAGAACATTGACCAGGTCGGCAACGTTGCTGATCAGAATCGTGTTGTACCGCTGGTCGACCTTGCTTTGCCGCATCATGTGGACCCACTGCTTCTCAGTGACGACGACGTCGCAGTAGACGGCTGCGACAGGCAGGGCGACGATATCAATGAAGTCGTTCGGCTCCCACTCTTGCTGAGTCTGTCGATGCTTTGCTGACCGCATCACATTAGTGACATACCGGGTGGGCAAGTCGTCGACAAAAGACAGCAGTTGACCGACCGTGATGTCCTGCATGAACTCCTCATAGACCACTCCAATGCGGTCGAGCGCCTCCACAATGGCAGGTCGGATGTCACCGAAGTCGGTACCGCGAACCACTTCGTCGATGGCGTCGCCAGTAAGGCCGTGTTTCGCGATCTCCGCGGCGAGATGGTTCTCGAAGTCGACAAACCGCTGGCTATGGTCGGAGTCCGCATGATCGAACCCGTGAGCCCGGAACGTTTCGGGGCCGGCTCGGAGTAGTTCTTCCTCGATGACCTCGGCGACCGCGTTCTTTAGCTGGGCGCGCAGGCCGCGGGGTAGACCAGCGCCACTATCCGGAAGCGCCGCTAGGTCGAGCTCTGGCCACTTCATCCGACTCTGAGTGATGTGCTGCATTCCGACGCCGAACACCGCTTGGCGACGGGGATGCTCCGGCCGCCCTAATCTGCGTTGAAGCGCGAGGTCCAGTTCCTGATCGAGGATGCCGAAGGGGACGGTCATCGTATGCTGTCGCGAGAGCTCGAGCATCACGTCGGCCACATCGTTGCGGGACCGGTCATCCCCGCGCTTCCCGGTCTCCCAGTACCGGTACATGTCCAATGGGAAGGAGACGGTGCCCGCTGCGACCCCAGCGCGCGCCATTGCGAGCGCGTCTGCGAAGGGAGCGCCGAGCCGGTGGCCGGTCGCTGCCCGGGCAAGGTCAACCCACTTGTTCTGATCGAGGTAGATGCGCAGCACACGCCCATCGTCGCTGAGTTCGAAGGTCACGACCACCTATTTGCGACGGGCCTGAGGACCCCAACGCGTGAGGGGCTCGGACTGGTGTCAGGATGCCGCCAGAAGACTTCAGGAGCGCGCACGGCCGACGATAATCCCCACAGGATATCGACTGCCCAGCCACCGTCAGCGGACTCAACCCGGACGCTCGCAGAGACCCCTTCCGACGGTTGTCAGCACGTCCCTGAAGGGTGGACCTAAAGCTTCCAACGGCGGGTACTTACTGCCGGCCGCGAAGGCTCGCGCGATTAGTGTTCGAGCGCGCGCAGAAGGCAGCTTCTGAGCGAGCGTGGCCAGCGAAGCGGCAACGTGCTCCGGTGTGCAAAGCTTGGGAAGAAGCGCCTCGGCGCGGTCCAGTTCTCCTGCGGCTGCCAACGCCTGGCAAACATCAGCAAGCGTACCTGACTGGACGTAGCTGTCGGAGACTTCTCCGCTGAGTTCTTCGGCCTCGTCGATCAAAGCGAGTGCCTGAGCGATGGCACCCGTCGCCGCCATCGCAGTGGCCAGGTCGCAGATCGCCTTGATGGCAAGCTCCCTTCTCTCGTCGGCTACGGTCGGGTTTCCAGCGGCCTGTTGTCTACCTTCTGCGATGAGTCGTCCCGCGGCGACCAGGTCATTCGCAAGGACCGCTTCGGTCGCGATACCGCACAGAGCCGTAACTCTCTGATCTGGGTCGTTAATAGCTTTCGCAACCGCTTCTGCTCGGGGCAGATCCGTGGCGGCCAACTCTTGCGCGACCGCGGCCAATGCCTCTGCTCGTTCCTCATCGGCGGCTAGCGCAAGGACGATGCTCACAAGTTCCTCGGCCAGTCGTTTCGCCCCGGCTCTATCTCCGATCCCCGCACGGCAGCGAATTAGCCCGCCGAGCATATCGACCAGAACTTTTGGTTTGTCGAAGCTGCGGGCAATCGCCTCAGCCTCGTCGGCCAGACTGGCGGCCTGGTCGACGAGACCTGTCTTGGCCAGCGCCAAGACTGCCGCCGGCCACGTGTGGCCCGCGGGCGGGCCTTTGAGCACTAATCTGGCGGCTGCCTCCGCCTGGCCCGCCGCGCGTCCAGCACCGTCCAGATCGCCAATCGAAGCCAGGCTCTCCGATACGGCGACGAGTGCGTAGGTCGCGGAGGTTGGTTCATCGATTGTTTGGGCTATCGTATTCGCTAGGTCACACTCGTCGATTGCGATGAGCGCTGTTGTAGCGACCACCGCCCAGGTAGGGTCATTTGCCGGAGTGCTGGATCGGGCGACCTCCTCTGCCTCAGATGCCAAGGCCAGCGCAGTCTCCAAGTCGCCCGCGGCGCGAACCGCCCGCGCTACTTGGGTCAGCCCTTCAGCCTTTAGCTCCAGTTGATTGATAGATCGAGCGGCCGACTCGCCCCGACGCAGTTCACCGATTTTGATCATTGCCTCTACCGCAGCGTGGACAGACCATCCTCGCTGGTGGGTATCATCGATACCGGCGGCTACTGACACGGATTCGTCGAGTAGCCTTGCCGATTCTGCCCGTCTACCGGCGCGGTCGAGCGTCTCCGCCACCGCCCGTAGGGCCCTTGCCTGATGAATTGGATCAGAGATTGACCGCGCCATCGTGGTTGCTTGCTGGACGTTGCCAGCAGTAAGTAGTGCCTCAGTGGCTGAGATCATCTGTTCATACCGCTTGGCGTCATCAAGGATAGTGGCGGGTATCCGCGCAGCCTCCTCCGCAAGCGTGGCTGCTGTTGCCGAGCGACCTGCGTGGATCATCACCTTGATGACGACGTCCAGGAGCGGAATGGGATCCGGAACAGAGAACGTCCTCGCGATCGCCTGGGCACGACTGGCCATCTCATTCACAGCCGCGTGCTGACCGCCAGCGGAGGTAACGGCCGCGAGGCGTCGCAGAGGCCATAGCCGGTCGAACGGCTTCACCGCCGTACACGCGATTTCGAGGGCCCGGCCCACACGGTCAACTGCCTTCGCGATGTCGCCCACCACGAAGTCTGCCTCTATCAGGTCGGCCATCGCGTAAGCCCGATAGTCCGGCGAGGGGATTGTGGCGATGATCCGCTCGGCCTCAGCAAATCGTCCCAGGGCGACCAGGGCTTCGCTGAGAGATCCGAGTGCGTCAGACCTGGCGTCGAGATCGCTGAGTCGGTGTGAGGCCGCCTCAGCCTGAGCGAAATCTCCGATCTCGATCCAGGCTTCCGCCACGGCCTGTGTCGCCTGATCTCGCTGGAACAGAATGAGACTCCGATGCTGTGACGCAGCGGTGGCCTCTTGGGCCAGGGCGACCGCCCATTCGGAGTTCCCGCTCTCTGCCACCGCTACCGCCAAACACGCCAGAGATTCGGCCCGATTATCGAGACCGGGAAGCGCCTGTGCCAAAGCCTCGGCTCGACGAGCGAAACCCAGCTCAAACCATAGCGCAGGTAGTTCGACAGGGATGTTCTCATTGCGGCTTCTCAGCGCATCCCGACGCCGAGCGAGTTGTGACATCGTCACAAGGTCGGCTTCGTCATTCGGGAGCAGAAGATCAAAAGCAACCTCAATCTCCGTGAAGGCAGCGCCATCGCCGCCGCTGAGATCGAGCATCCGATCGTGGCGGGCCGCGTCCAGCGCAAGAGAGACGACCCGGTCGGTCTCGCTGGATGAACGTAAGAGCTGAAGGTATCCGCGCAGGAGGTATTCGGGTGTGTGAGGTGGCCAGCCGGCCTGGCGGTAAGCGTCGGCCCAAAGGTGCAGTTTGGATCGGTACGCTGCGAGCCGTTGCTCTCCTAACCGCTCGATTGCAGTCATCTGAAGTTCCTCGTGACCGAGAACATAGACCTCAGGTCCGGTTCCCGGCTGCCATCGGCTCTGCCGAAGACCGAAGGTGCGACCGGCAACGGTGCCCAGATACTCGATGACCTCCCACCGAGGCCGTTGAGTCAACTCAGCCAGGTCATGGGCGCTCAGGCCGCCACCGGCCGCCGTCACCAATCCAAGAAGGTGCTGGTCCGCGGGAGAACCCTGCAATAGAACGCTTAGTTCTCGGAGCATGTCACGTTTGATCACGGTCGCTTGGGGCGCCGTCCCGAGCGGCCGGATGATCGCGGGATTCCGTAGCGGATGAGTAGCATCTACATCGGTCGGAATCGGCGGGTTAGGGCGTCCGGCAACGATGATCCGCAAGTTCGGTGGTGGTTTGGCGGGTAGGAGCGCCGCAATGCTGTAAGCATCCGGCCCGGACGTGACGCCGCGGTCCTCGTCCAGACCATCGACGAGTAGGGCTAAACGCTGCCCGACAGCTTGGCAATGCTGGGCGGCTCGATCAAGTAGATCTAAGAAGCACAAGTCGCGTGTGGCGTCAGTTAGGTGCGAAGGCATCGGCTCTTGGAGTACCTCGGCCAACTGCTCGATCACCACGTCGGTGAAAGCAACACGATCGCTCTGTCCAGCCCATCGTGCGGTGATGAAGAACGACACGAGTCGGACGTTCTCTGGTGGATTGAGAGCGAAGCTGGACATCAGCGCCGACTTGCCGGCCCATGCAGGCGCTCGCCACCAAATGTAGCTCGGGCCACTTGAGGCTCTGCAGTAGTCAGCCAGTTCGGAAAGTTCCTGCTCTCGGTCGATGAGCTGAGCCGGAGCGATTCTGGCGATCTGTTGGGGATAGCTAGAGCGAGCAGTGGGACGGCCTTCGATTGAGACTTGACCGATGATGCCCGTGCTGGCAACTCCGCCGTGTTGGGCTATAGCGTCCCCGCTCTGCCGGACAGACAATTTGTCGGGCTTAAGCCAACTCACGTCGAATGTCCCGTTGGTGACATCGCTGCCATCAAGGCTGGTCCACTCCGGTGTTCGCCTGGCCGCCGTCGGTGGCATGGGCATCTCCACTGCCTGTGACAGCTGATGGCGAGCTTCCAGCGCCTGAGATACCAGTGTTTGCTGTGCTTCCTCGACCCCGCGCGAGGGCCTTACCAGATCTGCTCACGGCCGACCGTTGCCGGTTGGCAGGCAGCGCAGCCCAGATGCCGATACCAACTGCTGCCACGGCGGCAAGCGAGGCGGCGATCGTTGCAATCCGGTTGGCATCGTCCCAACGGGCGACAGCGAAGTAGACCCCGAGTCCAGCAAGCAGCAGGCAGGTCAGTATCAGTACGGCGCGCCGAGCAGTCATCCGCCCAATATCTCGTATTGGCCGCAAAGGCGATAGGGCCCACGCGTCAGATCGCTGAGTTGCCTAGCGGTACACAGTTGGCAGTCGCTTCGGCCATAGAGCGGGGGGCCGCGTTGTCTAGGCGGTGGCTACGGTTCCGCATAAGGCGTGGGAGGTGATCCAAACGAGGGGGTCGGTGGGGACGGGGGTGGCGGTTCGTCGACCTGGGCGAGGAGGGGCATCGGCTGTCTCTGTGGTGGGGCTGTAGATCCGGAGGAGGGGGTGGCGATGGTGCGGTCGACCTTGATGCGGCCGGTTCGATGAGTTCGATTCTGTTCTTGGGCCAGTTGAGGGTCTTGGCTACTTCTTCCCGGCGGTGGCGTGTTGCGCTGCCCATCGCCGTCACATCCGGAGCCATCTCGCGATCGCCTCGGTCTCACGAGCAGCGGTCGTTGCGCTGGGTGCGCAGAGCGGGAATGTAGGCAACTGTTTCGACATGGTCCTCGAAATCGGTGGTCTTCTTGCGAGGTGCGCCAACGATGAGCCGGAATCCCGGGGCGTTCAGTGCGGACAGCGCCCGGCTCTGTGTAGTCACCGTCGGATTTCACAAAACCCTCGTCGAGAAGAATTTGACGCGTACGTTGGCGGCGCCTTGTTGTCGCTATGCAGCCACTTCGCATCGATCCACTTGTTGCATGGTGTTCCGGTGTGCGCTCGCCCGCAAGCTCCGGCCGCTGCTCCAGCGCTTCCGCTACGGGTCCAGAAACCACACGGCCAACACCCACTCGTCGGCAGGTGTGAAGTGTTCCGCGGACAGGGGCAGGACCCATAGTCGGCTGCGGGCGGCGAGCAGTTTGCAGGTCGGGTTTCTCTCCGAGGGCATGCGCGATCGCCTCGAGACTCATCCCAGCCGCTCGGTGTTGTGCTGGCCCTCACCACAATTCCTCCCTGTGAGGCTCTATCGGCTGTAGGCAGGCGAACGTTCTCGGTACGACGAAATCGGCGGCTGAGAAGCGCGAGCGTGGAGGATTAGCAGCCGGCCGCAACGAGGAGAACGAAGTGAAGACCGCGGTCTACGGAGCCAGTGGAATGATCCGCAGCCGGGTCGCTAAAGAGGCGGTCCAGCGTGGCTGCGAGGTCATCGGGCTGACCCGGTCCGGTGGAGACGTGCGCGACGGCGTCAGTCGCGGCGGGGGAGTGTGAACGACTTGTCGTTCGCGAAGGAGGTGGGGCAGATCGCCGAAGTCGTGATTTCGCCGATCGGTCCCAAGTCGTACGGGCTGCAAGCACCAAGACTACCTCGACGCGCTGAAGAACCTGGTCGGGACCGTCAGCGGCAGGCGGCTTCTGGTCCCTGTCGGCGCGGGCATCCTCTGGAGGTTGACGGCAAACGGCTCGTCGACTCACCGTACTTCCCTGAGGTCTACCAGCCGGAGGGGCTGACCATCTCCAAGACGCTGGACTTTCTGAAGGACCTCGACGACGAGTTCGATTGAACGCAGCTCTCGCCGGCTCCGCTGATCAAGCTGGGCGAGCGCATGTAAATTCAAGCTCGGTCTGGACTCGCCGGTCGGCGACTCCATCTCGACCGAGGACTACGCGATCGCGTTGCTCGACGAGATCGAGACCCCGAGCACCGGCGCCGCCGGTTCACCGCCGCCAACTGAACCCAACGGCCCGCCTGGTGGCCGACCGCGAGCTCCGTGGCTCGGGCCACCAGCAGGCGGACTGCGGATCGATCGTCACAATCTGTGGCCGAGGTCTTGGCAACGGAGCGTAATCGCGGCATAGTCCGTGGCGGGGGAGGGTCCGATCCGCCGGCTTCAGATCCGGGCGATCGATTCTCGACATCGATTCGATCGTGGGGGGACCATGGTCTGCTTCAGCATGCGGGTTTCGACGTCTCAGGTGGTTCCTGACCCGGGGCGGCGACGGGGATGACAATCGAGGAGGAGCTGTCGAAGTGGCTGATCACGCGGCCGGCGTGGCAGCAGGATGTCGTCGGCCGGATGTGCCGGAACGAGACAATCGACGACGCCGACATTACAAAGATCGTCGACGATCTCATCGCCGGGACACCGGCGGTGGTGACGCCGGTCGCGGTGACCGACATCCCGGGAAACCCTGTTGCGGCGGCCGGTGTGCGTCTGCTTCGGGTCCGGGACCTGCGCGGTGTGAACGACCTCGCCGAAGGTGAGACTCTGACGTTCGCAGAAATCGGCTTGACCGTCGTGTTCGGATTCAACGGAAGCGGCAAGTCCGGCTACGCGCGCTTGTTGCGACGTGGAGTCAGCGCGCGAGTCGCCGTCGATGTGTTGGGCAACGTCTTCGGCGCCGGAACTCAACCTCCGCAGGGTGCCCGCATCGACTACGCCGAGTTGACCGGTGGGCAGGGGAGTTGGGCGTGGAACTCCCCGCCCAGTGCGGCATTGGGCCAGGTGCGCTTCTATGACCGGGAATGCGGTCAGGCCTATGTGACGGTTGCGTCCGAGATCAGCTATCGGCCGTCTGCGTTGGTTCTTCTCGAGTGGCTTGTCGCAGCCTGTGACAGGGTTGCTGCGGAGCTCGACTCGAGGTTGACGGCAAACGCGGCAGAACGACCGACCTTGCCGTTGTTGCCGGCGGGCACGAGCGCGGCCACCTTCCTGGGGTCGCTCAACGCGCAGACGACCGATGAACAGATCGTTGCTGCTACCAGCCTGCCCGCGGATTTCAGCGAACAGGCTGCGAGGCTCGTGAGCGAGTTCGCCCGACTTCAAGCCAGCGATCCGGCTGGGGAGAAGCAGCGTCTTGCTGCTATCGCCGGAGCATACGCAACGGTGTCCGCCAGGTGTCGGGAACTGAGTGGGCTGCTCGGAGCAGCTGGGCTCGATGCGGCTATCAGCGCCACGGAGACGGCAAGGAATTTGCGAGAGGCCGCAGACATTGCGTCTTCGCGAAGCTTCGAGTCCGAGCCTTTGGCCGGTGTCGGGTCGCAGACATGGCGGGAACTGTGGCTGGCGGCGCGGCAGTATTCCGAGGTCGAGGCGTATTCAGATCGGCCGTTTCCGGTGGCGGTCGAGGACGAGCACTGCGTCCTCTGTCAGCAGACGCTCGAGGTAGATGGGGCCGAACGGCTGCGGAGATTCGACCAGTTCATGGTCGATACCACAGAGCAGCAGGCTGCCGTCGCTGAGCGGGAGGTTGCTGCACTGAGGAGCAGGTTGGAGCCCGCGGCCGAAATGCCTGCTGTGGTTCGGATCGCGCTGCAGCAAATCGACCCAGCCGACAGTGCGTTGGCCGCCAGGGCCACTCAGTGGTTGGAGAACACCGCCGGGCAGGCTCGACGCCTGCTGGTGTGGATGGACAATCCCGAGACAGGCTTGTTCGAAGCGATTCCGACTGCGCCCGCAGCCGAGATGGACAACGCAGCCGCCGCTGCCAAAGAGCAGGCGACCTTGATCGACCAAGCTTCGTACACGGTTGCAGTGGAACGGAGTCGTGCGCTGGTAACCGAGGTACGGTCCACCAGGGCGCTGGTGGACTCGGTCGCGGAGATCCGGGTGGAGGTGGGCAGGCTGAAGGCGCGAAATCAGCTGCAGGCGCTTCGGAATGGCATCGAGACGGCCGCAATCACCCGCGAGGCCACCCTGCTCACGAAGGCGTATGTCACGCAGGTCGTGTCGGACCAGTTCGCCAAGGAGGCCGATCGCCTCGATCTGCGAAGAGTGACCTTTGCTCCCTCGGGCGGTCGGAAGGGAATGCTGATCCACAAGCCCGGGTTCGTCGGAGCTACCACGCCCGCCCCGGTGCAGAAAGTGCTCAGCGAGGGCGAGCTGACCGCGTTGGGTCTCGCGGGCTTCCTGACCGAGGTCGCGTTCGAGCCCACCAGGTCCGCGGTCGTCTTCGACGATCCCGTGACGTCGCTCGACCACCGGATCCGTGAGTCGGTCGCCGCAAGGCTGGTGGAGTTGGCGGCGGGCCGGCAGGTGATCGTCTTCACGCACGACATCTTCTTCGTGATCGACCTGAAGAGGATCGCTGAGGCTGAGAGCGTGCCAACCTTCGACCAGACGATCGCGCGTCGCGGCGAGCAGCCTGGATTCTGTTCGGACACGCACCCGTGGACGGCGCAGGACGTGAAGACGAGGGTGTCTACCCTGGAGACGAAGCTCGTCGCCCTCAAGAAGGAGCGCTCGACCCTGACAGATCCTGAGTACGAGGCGCGGGCGGCCGAGTTCGCCGGCGAGCTCTCCGAGACCTGGGAGCGAACCGTACACGTCGATGTCGTCTCGAGAGTGGTCGACACGGGGTCAGGCGAGTTGAGGCCGAAACTGTTCCGTCTCCTGGCGAGGGTGACTGCAGAAGACAACAAGGAGTTTCAGGACTGCTATGGACAGGCGTCGAAGTGGGCGCGTCGCCACGATAACAACCCAGGGTTCATCTACGTCCCGCCGATGACGGATGCGCTCGAGAAGGCGCTGAAGCAGCTCAAGGACTGGCGTAGCCGGATGAACGGATACGCGAACAAGCCATAGACATCGAGCGGATGCATATCGGTCCGTCTACCTTCCTCGCAAGCCGTTACACGCGGACTCGTCGGCGAGCCGCCAGCCCCGCCACGGTCGCCTCGCTGCCATGTCACGACGCCGACATCGTGAAGGACATCCATCGGATTATTGAGGCTGGAGATCCGTTCTGGTGCCGGACGCGTATGTCGCCGGCCACAGGGGTATGTGGGGCAAGAACAGCTGCCTGTCTTGCGGACAGGCAGCTCGACGGAATGGGGGACGGCTGTGGGATCAAAGGTCGGTCAACTGGTAGTCCAGATGGACGCTCTTGCAGAAGATACATGGCGAAAAGTTGCCTACGGCCCGGGTCGTAACGTGCGATTCCGTGAGGACGCGATCACGAGCCACAACCTGTTCGAGCTTGACCAGCGTCACTCGTGGCTGCGGGTCTGGGCTTTCACTCCGAAGCAGGAGTCCGCCAATGGTGCCGACTGGGAGTGGTGGATGGGTAACGATGCGCAGGGGTGGATCTGCTTGCGTGTCCAGGCCAAGCGGCTCAGTGAAGATCGTAAGTACTTGGAGCTGGAGCACCGGGTTGGCGAGAGTGAGGATCTACAGATCCAGCTGCTGCTGGATTCCTGCATTCGTGATGCTCGTCGATGGCAAGTACCAGTTGTTCCCCTGTACTGCTTCTACAACGGATGGGTGGATCACCCACACCTCACGCCGAACCAACGAGATGCCGACTGGCCGACAGGTGTGAGGTGTCTGGCATGCCCGGAACGGAGCGCGCCGCATAGTTGTATTCACACATCACTTCGGATACATGGGTGCACAGTGACGTCGGCATACACGGTCCGCCGGATCATGCTCAACGACAAGAGGCCCTACCGCCTCGAGCACTATCTCCGCGTCTCACTCCCTTGGTCTCATCTGTTCAAGGCATCCGACCAGCTGATCGCCGAAGATCAGGAAGTCGCGGCGATCGCGGCCAAGACTGAGGCAACCTTCAAGCAGCAGCATGTAGCTGAAGGTGTGTTGAAGCAGACTCGGTGGCTCTGGCTAGAGTCGCTGCAGTGGGCAACGATTGAGCCCACCGATGACGCGCAGCCCTGGGAGATCCTCAATGAGGTGGCGATGGCCGCACCCGGCCGGAGACCGGCGCCCTATGTCAGCCGGCTGCTGGGTGTTGGTGTTGATCAGGGGTCGTTCCCTGACGCCGAGGGGCCAGACGTGCGATCGCTCGCCGTCCTCGAAGTCCCGCGGCCACCTGAGCGCGACGAGCGAGGGCTATGGGATGAAGTTCGTCAGCGTTGGTAGATTGAACAGGACGCGGCGCACGATGCTCGGCCTCGAGCCACGGCAGGCCTAGCGCCAGCGGCAAGCGACTCTGGACTCGGCTGCGTTCGACCGCCGATGGCGACGAGGTGCGAGACCTTCGATGGCCCGTGCCGAACCTCTGGACTGATTGGGAACTGCGAGCGCTGTACGAGCTGGACAGCGCAAACATCGAGAACCGGTCAGCAACAGACGATGAGGCAAGACGACTGTCTGGCTCCTGGCCGGCGATGGATCTTGGGCGCGGGCTGAGGAAGCGAGCGGGAGGGTTCACCAGAGCGGCGCGCTTCGCCTGTGGGATGACTTGGAGCGGGTCCGTGCTAGATGGGAAGAGGCTGGACGCTTCCCGCTCCATGAGCTGGCTGTGGAGTTCACCCCGGAACGACCACCGTCACCAGTTGACTGCAGCGGCCTACCAAGCCGCCGGATATGCAACACAGTTGACCAAACAGACCCGTGACGGTGGGCGTGATGTTGAAACGACCATCGTGAGGGATGGCATGGTCCAGCGAGTCCTCATCGAATGCGAGCAATGGACCGGAACCGTCGGCGTGGAGCAGGTTCGAGGGTTGGCGGGGGTCGTGGGGGATGACCGCGCGACCTCGGGCATCCTAGTCACGACCGGCGCGTTCAGTCCCGAGGCCGCAGCATTCGCTGGGCGAACCCCCAACTGCATCTGGTCGACGGGGACGCGTTCATCACCCTGCTCGGAGAGACGCTCGGGCCAGGATGGAGTCAACGCATCGAGCGGTACCTGACCATCGAATGATCGAGGCTGACAGTCGCCGTGATCCGCACGGCCTCAAGCCAGCCACCAGCGGATCGAAGGGAGCAAGCAGCCCCTCTAGGCGTCAAGGTAAGGCTTCAAAAGAACTGTGGCCACGACGTTCGTCTATCTCTGATGCGATCTCACGCCGCAATTGATCTCAAAGCGATCGGTCAGAAGGATGAAGACTGACTAGGCAGCCAGGCCGTCGTCGCGGCTTCAGTAGCAGTGTGCCTGGTCCGGCTGCTGGCCGGACTCGCTCCTGACTGCGAGCCTATGGCAGGCTTGAAATGTTGCTCTGGGCAAGCCCTTGCTCCGTCATAGCTCCGTGAGACGTTGATAGGTCCTGGTCGCCGTTGATTATCAGCGAAGGACGAAACCACAGCTCAGAGGTCAGATACGTGCTTCCCGATCGCGATGGCTGCCAGGCTGAAGAAGATCTACAGCTTCCTCACCGGTACGGCGTTCCTCCACATTCACTGGAAGATGAACGCGACGCTCGCCCCGAGCAACGAGCGGCGGCCCGCGCAGTCTTCTCCCACCAGAACTGCCCTAACACCCCAGGCCCAGCCGCAACGGCCCATCCGCCTGTCCTCGCACGACCCCGACGCGGCCTATCGAGGTACCGTCGACCTTTGCCGTAGCGGCGGCCAGCCCCGACTCGCTGAGGCTGGCCAACTGTCGCGGGACCGTGGAATTATGGGCCGAACGGACTGCCGGGGGAAGTTGGGGTGCTGATGGATACCTGGTTCGGCCGGATGGCTGATATTCCGGGGATTCAGTTTCAGGGCAGTCCGGGGGTTGATAGATCTCGCCTGCCTGAGGCAAACGTGAGGCCGACCACGGAGTACGGCTATCTCCACTGGCCAACGTCGGACGGGACGACATCTGTTTCTCCCGCACAGCGACGGTGGACCGGGGACACGCGTACGGTGGCTCTCGATGATCTAGTGCGGTGGGTGTGGGAGGGCCTTGAGTTGCCTGGGCAGCCGCTCGACTACCACTTCCTCCTCCAGGGAGCGGTCGACCGGTTGTGGGCTGCCCGGGCGTCCTATCCGGTCGGCTTGCAGCACGTCGAGATCTTCGCCACCGCGGATCTGGCGCTCCTCGAGGCCGTCCCCCAGATCGCTCTGAGGGACCGAGCCCGCCCGGCCGAAGGCTTCCTGCGCATTAGTTCGTTGACCGTTCTGCTGACACTGTTGGAGCAGGAGGGCGCTGTGCGTGAAGCGCTCGCATTGAGCCGGAGGGCGCAACGGATCGGCGGCGAGGCCTTTGTACGTGATGATCTGGAGGCCAAGGTTGCTGCGCTCGAGGGAGAAGACCGGTGAGCGGCACCCGGCTCGTCCAGGCGATCTCTGGAGCGTCCTTCCTCGAGGACGCGTTCGTCCGATGGGTCCTGACGCCGGCTGTCACCGAGGGGATCCTTCCGCACATCGTCGGTCAGCAGCCGGTTGCGATCGACGATCGCAATTATGTGCTGGACTTTGTGATCGCCGGGTCAGGCCGACCGATCGTGGTCGAGCTCGACGGCTTCGAGTTTCACAGTAGCCGCAAAGCATTCGTGCACGACCGCAGCAGGCAGAACGACCTGGTGGCCCTTGCCTATATCGTGCTGCGATTCTCCTACGATGCGATCCGGGATGACACGGCTCGCTGCGTCTCACAGTTGCAGTCGGTTCTGGCAGCAGACCCCCTGCTCGCGGTGCATCTGATCGCGGACCCGATCGTGCCGGTCCCCGACGACATGGACGCCAACCCGCTCTGGCTGGCCACACCGCCGCCCGCGCCGGCTCCGTCGAACCTGTCATATTTCGATGAGGTCAGGCAGCGCTTTGCGATGACCCCGCTTCGCGGTTGCCAGCGGGAGGCGCTGACCGCATTGACCAACTACTACCGGCGAGGCGGCGCGAACGCGGCATGCGTAATGTCGGTCGGCGCAGGCAAGACAGCTCTGGGTGTGGCGGCGGCGCTGGCCTTCAGCAGACGCAGGGCGTTGATCGTGACCCCTGGGCGGGTGATACGAGGTACCTTTGCCACCGCACTGGATGAATCGTCGGCCGCGAATGTGATCTACACGCTGAGAGACGGTCCGCTCATCCCCGGGTGCCGGCCTCCGACGACGACGGTTCTGGATCGCCAGGACGGACCGATCCGCGACGTGAGCCGCGAGACGCTGCTATCGTCCGAGATCATCGTCACGAACTTCCACTCGCTCAGCGGCACGCGGGACGGCGAAGGACTGCTGGGTGTCCTCGGGCCGGACGACATCGACTTCATCGTCGTTGACGAAGCCCACATCGCCGCAGCGACGTCGTACCAGAGACTGTTCGACTACTTCCCGAATGCGCGTCGGCTTCTGATGTCGGCCTGTTTCAGCCGGGCCGACGGCAAGAGCATCACGGCAGATGTGGTCTACCGCTACCGGCTGATCGACTCGATCGCCGACGGTCACGCCAAGCATCTTCGGGCCCATCGATTCAGTCCTGAGGTCGAGCAGACCGAGTACGAGATCACCTGGCCCGACGGCACCCGCGAGGAGATCGTCGGCAGGCAGGCGCTTCTCGAGATCATGGACGACGAGCGCAAACTCGCTCGGATCACGGCGACCTCCGAGCAGCCCATTCACCGGATCATGCAGATCGTCAGCGAATCTCTGGACTCCCAGAAGGTTGCGCTCGCCCCGGTGCGGCCGCGAGTCCTGTTCGCCGCGCTCGGGCAGAACCATGCCGAGCAGATCGCACGGATCGCGAACGCTCACGGCATCGCTGCACGAACGTTGCACCACTCGATGAGCGACACCGAGATCGCCGCCACAAGGAGTCGCTACGAAGCGGAGTCCGGGACGCTGCAGGCCGTCGTACAGCTCAAGATGCTCGGTCAAGGGTATGACCTGCCTGCCATCAGTGTGGTTGTCCCGATGCGGCCGTACGGCAGCTTCGGGGAGTTCTACCAGTTCATTGGGCGCGGCATCAGGATGATTCATGACCCTGACCTGGCCGCTCGCGAGCAGGAACAACATCTGGACGTCGTCTACCACGGCGAACTCGGCCTGGACACCCATCTGGAAAGTCTCCGTATCGAGAACGACATGGACCCGAACCCGGAGACCGACGACGCCTTCGGTGACGCGCCGGTGCCAGATCGTGCAGCGGCCGACGTGGGCCCGACTGCGGAGATCGCTCAGGCAGTCGTCCTCGAAGAACAGGGGGAGTTCCGGCAGCAGTTCCTCCATACCCCTGACCAGGTCGAAGCCCGCAGAGAAGAACGAGAGTTGCACGCCCTCGCCCAGCGGTACGCCGCCTATGCGGCTACCACGGCCACTCCCCGATCATTCGAAGACTTCGTTGCGGTGATCCGGAGCATGCATGGGTGAGTCCGCCTTCGCCGCCGTCGACCAGTTGGCAGCCGTCCTCCTCGAAAGAGCGTTGAACGGCACCAAGATCATCGACATCGCTCGTGAGCATGCGGACCCGAACCGGAGAAACCACGTGGCGATCGTGGCGGTCGGGCCCGAAGAACGGGCCTTCATCGACAAAAGTTTCGGCCTGGCGGAGCAGCAATCCCGCGGTGCGTGGTTCCTGCCGGAGCAGGCCTCCCTGAAGTGCAGGTCCATCAATATCGCTGCCCATCTCCGGCACAATCCCTGGCACGCCCTGACCGTCGCCTCCGAGGACCGCGCCAGCATGCCGCTGGCCGCCGGCCCAGACGCACTAGCAACCCTCGCACTACTCATCCCGCTCTTCGACACGATTTTCGCGCCAGTCTTCCTCCGTGCGGCAGGCTCTCCGGACCCGGCCGCGGCTCTGCAAGCTACCTGGGCCGACCTCGACCTCCTCGGCATCAGGACGGCCCCGGCCTTCGCTGTCTTTCAGTACGGCGGAGGGTGGAGCCGTCTCGACCGCGGCGGTCAGGTACAAGCCCGTCTCGCGTTCCTCGACGCACTCGCCGCGCTGGACCTGGTTGGAATTGCCTCACGGTTCCGGGCCCAACGGGTCCAAGCGCTGGCGGCCAGAACCATGCAGAAGGCGCGTCACTCCACGCCACTCGCCCGCCAAGCCATGACGAAGCCTCTCCAACTGACGCTGGCTGCCTATTTCGGTGGCGACTGGATGGCGTTCCTCGACCATCTCGGGCTGCCTCCGAACCCCAACGAGGAGGTCATGACCGCTCTCCCCACTCCGAAGCTGTTCGTAGGGGGTGCCGCAAAGGCGACGGCGGCAGCGGCCGAGCACGGACTCGACGTGAGCGACGCGCACGCCATGCTCGCGGCATTCCTGGGGCAGACCGACTCTGTCTCTCCCGTAGACCGCAGAGTCGAGGTTCTCCGGCGGTGGTGGGTGGAATTCGACAGCGCGCACGCAAGGCAGACACCACAGATGGACGCACTGTGGGGCCTTGTCGAGGACACCGACTACGCGATCGGATATCAGCAAGGCCCATCGTCCGAGCTCTATCGGCGCCTGCTGTCTCCGGGCCTCCTCGAAGACATCGCGCAGCACTGGGAAGGCGCCATACTCCCGCGATGGCCGAACACGATCGTCACCGAGCCCTATCCACACAAGATCATGGCCGAGGCGTTTGGACCGGCCGTCTCACTCTGGCACGGGATCGCTCTCACCGCCTGGTACATCTGCGAGGGTCCGTCCTCGCGGACGTCCCTTGAGGGCCTCCGCAGTTATCACCAACGAGATCTTGCTGCGCTCGCAGAGGCAGGCGTCCCGGTCCATCCAAGCCTCTTCGACGAACTCGTCGCCGCCGAACAACACCTGGGCAAGCCCCAGAGCCTCGAGACGTACACCCACGAGCTGCAGCTGGCGAACGGAACGCTTGGATTCCGAATGAGCGGTGGAGGAGAACGCCGCGACGGCTTCGAGATCCTCCGCGACATCATCACCCGGCACCGCAGAGGCTGGGCTGAGCGCTACCTGGCCGAATATCTGCAGCAACGCTGGACCACCGAACTCTCCCAGGTCTTCCAAGAGGTTCATCGGACCATCGCCGTCAAGGGGAAGCCGCCGACCTTCAAGCAGTTCGCGCGCTTGGCTGCGACAGCCGCCACGCACTGGTTCGGCGGGGATCTCACTGCGCTCTCAACCGCCATCGGCGAGAAAGCGCCTCCGCCCCTGCCGCGCGTCTGCCTTTTCTCGATGCCGACCCGCGAACTCATTGAGACGGTCTACGCCGCGCTGGGCGGCGAGCCGTACGAGGAGAACCTCAGGATCACCGATTTCCCAAAGGCTGACGGCTATCGGCAAAGATCTCGTCTTGCGACCGCCAGCGTGAGATACCTGCAACTCATGGAGGCTCTTGGCAGACCGCCCGAGCCGACCGAATTCGGAGCCAACCGCTTCGAGTGGGAATGGGCAGGAGACCTGGACCGAGGATGGCCCACCTACAAGAAAATGGTCGAAGGCACGCTGAACGGACGCAGCCGGTGAAGCTGGAGAGCCGATCTGCAGTCGCGTTCCGGGGCGTTGTGCTGCCTGCGACGCCGCGTTGGCCGCAACACGTCTCGGTTTGGAGCCATCCGAGCTGAGGGCTCGCCATCTCGACGGCGCGTTCTGCGCCGCGCTCACCCACGACTCCTACCTGTACGAGCATCAGGCCGATGCCCCACACGTCACCCCCGGCGTTCTGCGAGCGTTACCGATCACGGCAGGCGATGGATGACACGTAAGGTCGCGGTTTCGGCGTACCGGCGACGTCACTTCGAGAAGGTCGGGCCGCTGAGCGATGTCGTCGCCTACGCCCGCACCTCGGATCGCGTCGTGGGCGAGGACGCTCGACTGGCTGCCGCAGGCGGGTCTCCTCGGTCGGTCACTTGAGGTCGCGCAGCTCTCCGGCCGCATCGTAGAGCGGATCCTGCTCCAGCTGATCGGGCTCCTGTGTCTGATGGGCGAGGATGAGAAAATACGCCGGTTCGTCGCACCCTTCCTGGACGGTGATCATCGACATCACGGTGCAAGTACTCAGAAGGCGCGGAAACGAGGTGTCTGTGCGGGGCGAGCTGCGGGTGGCCGCCTTAAGGATCCAACAGATCGTTGCCGCGCATGAGGTTCTGCTCAGGATCATGGATCAGGTGCCGCCTCACCGCGTTCTGTCTGGGCGTTTGTAGCGGATACGCTGGATAGCCGAAGCTGAGCGTGATCGCTGTCAGCGTCTGCACGACATGTGAGATGCGAGAGCTTCCTATTCGGCTGAGACCATCAGTGCGGGTGACTACGTCCGCATACGTGGTCAGTGGCGCCAGGTGATTCGCACCAATCGGAGGCCGGTGAGTGTACGCACCGAGACTCGGATCGATCGGGCGCCCTACAGCCGTATCACCGGCCTCAGAGCACTGGCCGAGATCGAAAGTAGCTACGAACCGCCGACTCCATGATCCGAACCTCGAGACTTACTGTGTGCCCCGAATGCGAGCGGCGCGAATGGTCAGCTCGGCGGCGCCGATGATCGCGATCGAACACCTGGTGTGCTGGGCGCTAGAAGTCAGCGCTGCGCGATGAGGTAGGCGTTGGGGTCTGCCCCCGGTTCGGTTGACTCCTGATCTGTGAGGACTTCGGTCCTTGCTGGAAGGATGTCTGTCATGCCGAAAGCGTTGCCTGAGGAGTTCCGTCGCGATGTGGTCGCTCTGGCCCGGAAAGGTGAGGCGCCGGTCAGCCAGATCGCGAAGGACTTCGGGATCTCACCGTCGTGCCTGCGGCGCTGGCTGAAGCTGGCCGATATCGAAGACGGGAACCGGTCCGGAGCGTCCCAGAACGAGTCCGACGAACTGCGGGAGGCCAGGAAGCGGGTCCGGCAGCTGGAACAGGAGAACGAGATCCTGCGCCGAGCCGCGGCCTACTTCGCCCGCGACATCAACCCAAAATGATGTACCCGCTGGTCCTCGATCTGGCCGTCGACGGTATCCCCGTCACGGTGACCTGCCGGGTGCTCGGCTTCTCCAAGCAAGCCTTCTATAAGTGGCGCAAGAATCCTGTCACACAAAGAGATTTCGACAACGCCTTTCTGATCAACGCGGCCCGCGACATCCACGCCGACGACCCTGCGTTCGGGTACCGGTTCATCGCCGACGAACTCACCGACCAAGGCCACAAGGTAAGCGAGAACCGGGTCGCGAGGTTATGCAGCCAGGAACGGATCTGGTCGATCCACGCCAAGAAACGCGGACTGAACCGCAAGGCCGGCCCGCCGGTCCACGACGACCACGTGAAGAAGGTATTCACCGCGCCCTCACCGAACCTGGTCTGGCTGACCGACATCACCGAACACGCCACCGCCGAGGGCAAGCTGTATCTGTGCGCGGTCAAGGACGTCTACTCCAACCGGATCGTCGGCTACTCCATCGGCTCGCGCATGAAAGCGTCCCTGGCCGTTACGGCCCTGCGCAACGCGATCGCTCTGCGCACACCTGCAGCCGGGCTCATCGTCCACAGCGACCGCGGCAGCCAGTTTCGGTCCACGAAATACGTCCGGGTCCTCAAAGCCCACTCACTGCGCGGGTCGATGGGCAGAGTCGGAGCCTGCGGCGACAACGCCGCGATGGAATCCTTCTTCGCCCTCCTCCAGAAGAACGTCCTCGACCGGCAACGCTGGACCAGCCGCCAAGAACTCAGACTCGCGATCGTGTCCTGGATCGAAACCAGCTACCACCGCAGGCGCCGGCAACGCCGCCTCAACAAGCTCACACCTATCGAGTTTGAGATGATTCAACCTGCCGCACACGCGGCCTGAACCACCCAACCCCGCGAGTCAACTAAACCCGGGGCAGTCCCGATCTGAATACTGGTGGTGTGTCGTGTTCGACTGTCGCCAGAGCTCATGCTGGTTCAACGGTTGGCGTGGGGCATGTTTGCGGTCGTCAGGGCTGGCTGGTGGTTGTTGTGGTGCTGGAGCTCCGGCTGGCGGCGTAGGTCTTGTGGTGGTGCCGGCTTCGGCGGCGATCCTTGTTGCGCGTTGGTTGTTGTAGTTGAGCATTGTTGCCACGACGGGTGCTGGTGCCTGGAGCAACAGTTCACGGATTGCTCTGGTTCTGGCGTTGAGGTTCGGGATGCCGAGTTTTTGCAGGCGAAGCCGGATGCTGGTCGGGTGGATGGGTTGGCCTGCGCGTCGGCCGGGAAACAGCAGTTGGCTGTCGGGGTTGGTGGCGGTAGCGAGGTTGGGGCGGCCGCTCAAGTAGGTGGTGATGATGTCGGCGAAGGGTTCGGGGACCGGGATGGGTGGGTCGCCGAGGCGGATCAGGAGTTGGTCGCCGTCGTGGGTGATGTCGGCCAGGGTGAGGCGGACGATCCGGGTGAGTGGCTGGGCGTAGAGCAGGATGAGCAGCGCGATCACCCGGTCGATCGCGGCGATGGTGTGGTCGGTGTGGATCCGCCGGATGAGGTCCGTGCGTTGGCGGTTGCTGATCGGCGGGGAGTGGCCGCTGACGGTGGCGGGCAGCGTGAGGCGTGGGATGTGGTGGTGGTCGATGGCCCAGCGCAGGAAGGCCCTGGCGCCCTGTCCGGCGCTGCGCGGCGCGGTGGCGAACCAGCGGTTCAGGTCTGCCTGGGTGCACTGCTGCGGGGAGCGTCCGTAAGCGGATAGATCGGCGAGAAAGGCCGCGGCTTGGCGGAGGTGGGATCGGGCGTTTTGATTGCGGCAGTGCCCGATCGGACCTGTTTGTGCAGCTGCCCTGAGGCGTCGGAGCAGGTGCCAGGTGCCGAACCGGTGCAGCAGTTTGCGGTGCTCGGGATTGTCGATGTCGTCGAGCCATGTCGGTAGCCATTGCTCGAATAGGAACAGGAAACGGTCGATCGGCGGCAGGGTTCCGCAGGCGACGAGGAGGTCGCGGATGTAGGCGACCGAGCGCCAGGGCGTGAGCTGGCTGAGCCCGTCGTGGGTGAGCGGAACATTGCCGTGGGCAAGGGCTTGAAGGATCGGTGGGACGTGGGGTCTGGATAGCCAGAGGATCCCGGAGCGTGGTCTGGCCATTGCGCAGATTGACTCGAACAGTGGTGTGAGTTCGGGCCGGATGGTGCCGGTGCCGTTGTCGAGGATGGTGGTGAGCCGGTCGGTGAGGACGCAGCGGCCGCAGATGCCGACGTAGTGGCGCCAGCCTTCTTGTCCGCACCGGGTGCAGGTGTAGTCACCGAGCCCGCCGGCGCAGTCGGTGCACAACCCTTCGCCGGTCGCGCTGAGGCCGGGCAGCATCCGGTCGACGCCGCAGCCGGTGCAGTGGCCGTAGGTTTCGCAAGCCCGCGCGAAGCATCCCGAGCAGATCGGTCCCTCCGGCCAGTGCTTGTTGGCCACGACCACCCGGCCTGCGCCAGAGGCATCACCCGGCTGGGATGAGCCGCTGGTTCGCAGCGGCCGGTGACAGCGAGCGCAGGTCTTCTGAGCCTGATCCTGCGGCTGTTTCGGGGTCACTACAGATCGGTGATGCGGGCGCGTTTGGGTCGTAGCCCGGCAGCAGCTGCCCTCGTTGGGGCGTCGCCGCCGGCTGTTTTGCGGACGCCGATGTTGACTGCGTCGGTGGTGATCAGTTCGCTGGGTTCGATGGCGAAGATGTCGCAGAGTGCCGCGAGCACGGCCATTGACAGGCGTTCGGGTGTGCCGGTGACGAGCCGGTGGACCTGCGAGGCAGACAAGTCGATGCCGCGTTCTCGTAGCAGCGGCACGAGTTCGGTGGTGGCGTAGATCTGGTGTTCGGCCATCACTTCCCGCAGCCGCCACTGATAGCTGACTACGCGTTTCTGGCCTTTCATCGGGTGCCTCCTGCTGGCGGGTTGAGGGCCTCGGACACGATGTTGTCCAGGGCTTTGCGGAGTGTGCGGGTGCGGTAGTCGGAGGACACGCAGGTGTAGATCGAGGTGGTCGAGGCGTGGTCGTGGCCGACCTGTTCTTGCACGAACCGTGGGTCCCAGCCGTCCTCGATCAGGTGCGTCACATAGGAGCGGCGCAGCGAGTGGAAGTCCAGGCCAGGTTCCATTCCGAGTGCGTCGCGGTAGGCCGCGAGCCGCTTGTTCAGTTGCTGCACCCCGACGCGCGGGCCGCGTTCTGACGGCCAGGCGGCTGGGTTGTTCGGTGTGCCGAAGCAGGGCTTGATCTCGGTGAACCATTGCTCGAGAACCTCGCTGGTCCACGCCCAGACGGCCAGGACGGAGCGTCGTTTGGGTGGGGATCCGCGTTGTGCTTTGCCGTGCCGGACGTAGCAGACGCCGTACTCGCCGAACTCGGGCCCGTCGGGGTTGCGGCCGAAGTCGGCGGCATCGAGCA
This sequence comes from Kribbella sp. CA-294648, assembly GCF_050943845.1. Classification (NCBI taxonomy): domain Bacteria; kingdom Bacillati; phylum Actinomycetota; class Actinomycetes; order Propionibacteriales; family Kribbellaceae; genus Kribbella; species Kribbella sp. CA-294648. Next base: position 4,811,566 of record NZ_CP191981.1, on the reverse strand, counting down.
TCCGGGTTTCGTTGCGGCGTGTCCCGTAGCCGTAGGCGATCTTGAAGATCGTCGCGTCGGGAAACGCCGACAGCCAGCCCTTGCGACCGAGCGCGCGTTTGCGTGCGACCTCGTCATCGGCGTGGTCAAACAGCGCCTGCAGTTCGGCCCGGGTGAACGCCCGCCGCGCCGCCCCAGCCTCGCAATCAGCCACATGCGCGGCCGCGTTGACATCGTGAATGACCTGGATCGGGTGCGTCCCGAACCGCACTTCGCACTCACCGGCCCAGCCATAGGCCGGGTCGATCAGGTAGGCGCAGAAGCCGCGGATCGCGACCTGGTAGCTACGTATGGTCGACCGCGACACGTGCCGCACCGCGCGCAGATCACTGAACCAGTCATCGGCCAGATGCGACGACCACGCCCACGGGAAAGCATCCGCGTGACGGGCGAAGGCCCGCAGGTGATGCTCGCGATTCTGCACCGTCGGGAACGCCAAATTCCTGGCCAACTGCTGATTCGCAAAGCCCAGGAGCATCGCCTCGAACACCTGCTCCTCGGGGTGAAGCAGCGACACTCCATCAACCAGAACCAGGCCGGCCGCGCCCGGAACCTGACCGCGATCCTGCACCGAAACCACTCTCCACTCACCCGCATCAGATGCGGGATCATCGCATCAGATGCGAGCCGCTGGGAAGAGCGCAGGTCAGCCAACTATCCAGATACCCGAACGGCAAACTCTCGGCTAACGTCACTTCCGGATCGCGACAACCGGCCTCCCGCTGACCAGCGGTGGAGCGCAAAACCCGGCACATCCCACACCGTCGCCAGATCGCATCCAGCCGTTTCGGCGCTAGAAACGCCTTGAATGCAAGAAGTGTGACGGTGTTGGTCGGGTGGTTTGAGCGGCTGAGGCGGAGTTCAGTCGACCGCGAGCGTCAGACCAGGTACGACGCTGGCGCTGCTTGTGCGACGGCGGCGATGCGAGTCTCGATCTGTTCGGGGGGCAATGTTCGTGCCTCGCCGCCGGGGCAGAGGGTTGCTTGGAGGTGGAGGATGTCGTCCAGGGCGCGGACGAGGCCGGCCAAGGCTCGATCGTCGTCGCCGAGTCGTTTGTAGGAGGCTTGCGCGATCCAGCTCAGAACCTCTGCCGGCGTCGTGCAGGTACCGAGTTCGATCCAATATTCCGAGTCGGGGTGCTCGAGCGTTGCGGCAGACGAGTCGAGTCGCCAGCCACCCCAGTCACCGAACTTCGATCCGGGCAGCGCCGCGTCGTCGGTTGGCGATGCGAGTAGAGCCTGGTCGTCGTCTCGGTCGCCGGTGACGAAGTAACCGGCGGCGGTCATGAGCACGGCGAAGCGGGCCGGGTCGTCGAGGGTCGCTCTTGTGTCTTCGCTCGTAGTCGCGATCGAGAACCTGTCGTCGTTCGGATTCACGTGGAAGTCGCGGAGGCCGGCGGCGTGGAGTGTTGCGCGGATGCTGTCGGCTTGCTGGTCGCGCTCGGTGTTGAGTGGGCGGCCGTCGAATCTAGAGAAGCCGAATGCAGGGCGGTTGCTGTCGGGTTGGGTCACCGGCCAACGGTATCGAGTTTGAACGCTGTCGAACGTCGTAGTACGGAATCTGTGGATTGCGCCGCTAAGCGTGGCAAAGGTTGAGCGCTGATGGGTTGCGATGGCAACGAACGCGGTTTGCCGGCGACTTCGTGGTGATCGTGTTGGCCCGGAGGGCTTCGAGAGCCTGTGTGGCCAGCCGTTGATGGGATATGGAAGGCGAGCGGAGGTCGAGGCAGGCGGCCGTTGAGGCACCGGTACAGGTACGTGTTCCGGGCCGGCCGCCGGTGGTTTGTCCACAGGCGGCTCGCGTGCTCTGCCGCATTGTTGTACGACTGGCGAAGGCTAAGCGTGCGACGGAGGAGGCGTCTTGAGCGGCGATGTGGATGGTTCCTGGGCAACCCTGGATGAGTTGTTGGGGTTGGAAGCGCTGGCGGATGAGGCCACCTCCGGCAGCGGCGGCGTCGGGCGGCTGGCGTTCTATGGGCGGTGCTCGACCGAGGACAACCAGGATCCGCGGACTTCTCTGGCGTGGCAGCTCGGGGAGGCGCAGCGGTTCGTTGAGCCGCTGGGTGGGGTGGTGGTCGCGGAGTACTTCGACATCGGGCAGTCGCGGTCGTTGCCTTGGGAGCGGCGCGAGAAGGCGGGGGAACTCCTGCGGGAACTCAAGAATCCTGCGCGAGGCTGGGATGGGCTCGTGGTGGGGGAGGCCACTCGGTGCTGGTTCGGGAATCAGTTCAGCCTGACGTGGCCCAAGTTCGACCGGTATGGCGTGTCGTTGTGGATCCCTAGCCTGGGAGGTCGGTTCGAGCCCGACAACACGGTGCATGACATGGCTATGACGATCACGGGCGGGTTGTCGAAGAGTGAGCGGCAGCATGTGCAGCGCAGGGTTCGGGCTGCGATGGCGGCTCAGGTGTTGATTGACGGGAAGCATCAGGGTGGGCGGGCGCCGTACGGGTATGTGGTGGTTGATGCGGGGTTGCATCCGAATCCGCGGAAGGCGCAGGAGGGATATCGGCTTCGGGTGTTGGAGATTGATGACGTTGCTGCGCCCGTTGTTGAGCGGATCTTTGAGATGTACCTCGACGGGATCGGGCTGAAGGGGATCGCCGAGATTCTGAACAGGGATGGTGTGTTGTGTCCGTCTGCTCATACCCCTCGGCAGAATCGGCATCGGAGGGGCGACGGGTGGCAGCACTCGGTGGTGAAAGCGATCCTGGAGAACCCTCGGTACACCGGCTACGCAATCTACGGCCGGTGGGAGAAGGTTGAAGAGCTGCTGGATCCGGATGATGTGGCAGCCGGCCACGTCGTGCGGTTTCGGCGGTCGGCGCAGTCGAAGATCGTGCGGTCGCGCGAGCCCGCTCATCCGGCGATTGTCTCGGTCGAGACCTTCACTCGGGTGCAGTTGGAGATGCGGGCTCGGCGTGGGTCGGACATGGCGAGTCGGGCGTCGCAGCCGCGGACTCGGGTGGCACCTAGGGCGACGTACCTGTTCCGTGGGGCGATTCGGTGTGAGAGCTGCGGGCGGAAGATGGAGGGGGCTCCGCGGAAGCACGCGATGTTCTATCGGTGTGCCGCTCGGACGCTCGTTCCGGGAGCTAAGGAGGAGCTCGGGCATCCGCCGACTGTCTATCTTCGCGAGGACCATCTCTCGGATGGGGTGAACGCCTGGATTGCGCGACTGTTCAGCCCGAAGAATCTTGATGAGACTGTTGCAATTCTTGTAGGGGCTCAGGGCAAGGAAGATGCCGTTGACGCGGCTGAGCAGGGCTTCCGGGGTCGGATCGCTGCGGCGGAGGCGACGATAGGGCGCCTGCAGCGGGCGTTGGAGGCTGGGTGGGATCCGGAGGCGCTCACGGGGCAGTACAACGCTGCTGTGGCGGAGAAGAAGGCTGCTCTTGCCGGGCTGGAGGCGTTGGAGCCGGCTGAGCGGCTGGGTGCGTCCGATATTCGCGCGATGGTGAAGGAGCTTGGCGCCATGAAGGCGGTGTTGGATCGGGCCGATCGCGGGGATCTGGCTGACCTGTACGGCGCCTTGGGACTGGAAGTGTCCTATAACCACAAAACGCGGGTGGCTGATGTCTCCATCAGTACCCCGCGTGTGGTTAGCCTGCGTGTCCGAGGGGGGACTTGAACCCCCACGTCCCGTAAAGGACACTAGCACCTCAAGCTAGCGCGTCTGCCATTCCGCCACCCGGACGAGTGGTCTGCCGCTCGGTGGTGCTCTGTGCGGCGCCGACTGGAGAACCTTAGCAAACCCCACGGGTGAATTTCACATCGGGCCCGGGCAGGATGGGGGGTATGACTTTTTCTAGCTCTGGGGACCAGCCGTCGTACGCGCCGGATGGCGAGGTGGTGGAGCTGTGTAGTGAGTTGATCCGGTTCGACACCACCAACTACGGCAACGGGAAGAGCAACGGGGAGCGGGGCGCCGCGGAGTACGTGGCGGCGAAGTTGGACGAGGTCGGGATCGACTCGACGATCTACGAGTCGGAGCCTGGGCGGGCCAGTCTGGTGGCGCACTGGGAGGGGGAGGACCAGAGCGCCGACCCGCTGCTGGTGCACGGGCATCTGGATGTCGTGCCGGCTGATCCGAAGGACTGGAAGGTGGACCCGTTCGCGGGCGAGATCTTCGACGGGTGTGTCTGGGGGCGGGGCGCGGTCGACATGAAGGACTTCGACGCGATGGTGCTGTCGGTGGTCCGGGCGCGGCAGCGGGTGGGGAAGAAGCCGCGGCGGCCGGTGCGGCTGGTGTTCACCGCGGACGAGGAGGCCGGCGGCCTGTACGGCGCGCAGTGGCTGATCAAGAACCATCCGGAGACGATCGCGGACTGCACCGAGGGGATCGGTGAGGTCGGCGGATTCTCGGTGACGCTGAAGGACGACCAGCGTCTGTACCTGATCGAGACGGCCGAGAAGGGCATGAACTGGATGCGCCTGAAGGCCCGGGGGACCGCGGGGCACGGGTCGATGGTGAACAACGACAACGCGGTGACGAACCTGGTCGAGGCGGTCACCCGGATCGGTAACCACGAGTGGCCGTTGCGGCTGACCCCGACGGTCAAGGAGTTTCTCAAGACGCTCGAGGACGTGCTCGGGACCGAGCTGGATCCGGAGGACATGACCGAGACGCTGGCCAAGTTGGGCAGCTTCAGCCGGATGTTCGGGGCGACGCTGCGTAACACCGCGAACCCGACGATGCTGAACGCCGGCTACAAGGTCAACGTGATCCCGGGCGACGCGGAGGCGCATGTCGACGGGCGGTTCCTGCCGGGGTACGAGGAGGAGTTCTTCGCCACCATCGACGAGTTGCTGGGTGACAAGGTGCAGCGCGAGACGGTGATCGAGGACATCGCGCTGGAGACCGGATTCGACGGTCGTCTGGTCGAGACGATGAAGGCCTGCCTGGCCGCCGAGGACCCGCTGAGCCGGACCGCGCCGCTGCTGATGTCGGGTGGCACGGACGCGAAGTCGTGGTCGCGGCTCGGCGTTCGGTGCTTCGGATTCGTGCCGCTGCAGCTGCCGCCGGATCTGGACTTCATGGGCATGTTCCACGGCATCGACGAGCGGGTGCCGACCGCCTCGCTGGAGTTCGGCTCGCGGGTGCTGGACCGCTTCTTCGACGAAGCCTGACAGCCGGTACTACGGTCCGCGCTGCCGCCTTGCTGCGCTGAAAACACATCCCCGCAGCGCTGCGCGATGCGGGGATCTGGAAGGGGCGAAGGCCGGCGCCTGCAGCTGGTGGCACGGCCGGGGCTCAGGAGGAGCGATGCGCGCCGTTACTTCAGTTGGCCGCGGATGGCGCCGGCGGGGAACGGCGTGTTGTGGACGTTGACGTAGTACGCGCGGGGGTCCGCGCTGATCGCGGCGGCCAGTTCGGGGGTGATCGTCCGGCAGCCGGTCATCTCGGGTCCGGGCAGGCCGTCGGTGTCCAGTGGGATGACGACCGGGCCGGCCACGTGCCGGGCGCCGAGGTGGATGTGCGCGGCGGTGGGGGTGACGATGTCCTGCCAGCTGAGGGTCCAGCAGAACGTCGTTCCCTCGATGGAGTAGGTGAAGAAACCGTGGCCGTCTTCGTCGGCGGCAGCGGTCTCCTGGCCGCCGCTCAACGGGATGGCCGGCGCCGCGGTGGCGGCCGGTACGGCGAAGGCTGAGATCCCCAGGATGACGCTGACCGCGATGGCACTGGAACGACTGAACATGATCCCTCCCGGTGAAGTGACTACATCGCAGTTCTACGTCGTGGAGCCACCCACCGCCATGGCTGAACCCTCAACAACAGTGAAAAGTCAGGTCGAGCGCCGGGTCGGCGAGAGGTGCAGAGCGGTTCGGAGCCGGGGCAGTACGGCCAGTAGCCGGGGTGGTGGGGTGGTTCCGGTGAGGAGGGTGAGGGTCAGGCGGTAGCGGAACGGGGCCGGGACGAGTTGTTCGCCGTCGGCCAGTTCGTGGGAGAGCGCGCTCTTGGGGATCAGGGCCAGTTGGGAGCGGTGTCTGGCCATCGCGACCGTGGTGGCGAGGGTGACTCCGCGGCGGGGTGTGGCGCCGAGGGCGATCAGGCGGGTGCGGATCTGGTCTCCGCCGCGGTCGTAGGTCGAGAAGGGCAGATCGCGTCCTCTGAGCGGCTGGCGGCCGGTGCCGGGGAGCTCGACGCCGCGCGGTACGAAGAGGACGAGCTCGTCCCGGCCGACCGGTCGGGCGATCGTGCCGCGGGGGAGCACCATCTGGTCGGCGATGGCGATGAATGCTGCATCCATGGTGCCTTCGGCAACCATGGTGGCGAGCTGCTGGCCGTGGTCGACCTGCTGCTCGATGACCAGGTCGGGCAGTGCGGCGTCGAGAACGGGGAACAGGATCGGTGCCAGGCTGACGAAGGTGCCGACGGCGAGTCGCTCTCCGACGGCGGCCGCGCGGGTGGCCTCGTACAGCTCGTCGAGGTGGCTGAGGATGTGCTCGGCCCGGCGGGCGAGTTCGGTGCCGGCCGGAGTCGGTCTCGCGCCTCGGGTGTCACGGAAGAAGAGCTGGGTGTCGCAGCTACGTTCCAGCCGAGCCAGCCGCTGGGAGGCCGAGGGCTGGGAGATCCGCAGTTCCCGGGCAGCGGTACCGACCGAGCCTGTCCTGCTGATCGCCAGCACGAGCTGGAGATCCTCGACCGATGGTGATGAGGGCATAGGGACAGCCTATGAGCGATGACAATTTGCTGATGGCTACCAGGTACCGTCCCACAGCGCGACGATCGATGGGTGACAGCTCGTCGGGATGCGTTGTTCTTGCTGGCAGGTGGTGGGTCCGCGGATCTGGCGTTCCGGATCGCGCAGGTCGCGCTGCCGCTGGTGGTGTTGCAGGAAACGGGGTCCGTGGCGGCGACGGGGCTGGCCGGTGGTGCTGCCGGCGTACCGGTTCTGCTGTCGCCGTGGTGGGCGCGGCGGGCCAGGCAGTGGGTCGATTCGGGGAGTCGGCTGGCCGTGGTCGCTCTTGTTCAGGCCATCGCTTTGGCGATGGTCCCGGCGGCGGCTGCCTTCAACCAGCTGCACGCGGGCTTGCTGATCGCGAGCGGGTTGATGCTCGGCTGTGGTGACGCGCTGAGCACTCCGGGCCGCAGCGCGCTGCTTGCCGACACCGGAGATCGATGGGACCAGGCCAATAACAGCAGGGATCGTGCGGTGGTGCTGCTGACCTGGCAGGACGGGATCCGGCGGCTCGGGATGATGGTTGGCCCGCCGATCGGGGCGTTGGCGGTGGCGACCGGCTTCACCAACGGGTTGCTGTGGGTGGAGGCAGCCGCAGTACTGGCGGCCGGGCTGCTGGCAGTTGGGGTTGTGGGGGAGCGGTCACCAGCCGAAGCCCCGGCGATGCCGTCGATCCGGGAGAGTCTGGTCGGGCGGCAGGACGTGCTCTATGGATGGATCGCCCGCGGGACGGGTTGCCTGACCTGGTTCGCGTTCACGCTCGGGCTCTCGGTGATCGGAGCTCAACGCGGCCAGCCCGGCGTGTACCTGGCGGCCGGGATGTCCGGCTACGGGATCGGGTCGGTGCTCGGCACGCTGGCATCGTTGGCCGTGATCCGGCGGGTCTCCCCGGTACCGCTCGCAGCCCTCTCGTGGGCCTTGATGGGGTTGTGCTGGGTCGGAATGGGCGTCTGGACGACCCCACCGGCGGTCGCCGCGCTGGGAGCGCTGTCGGGCGTCACCGTCGTACTGGGGATCGCCGCGATCTCGATGCTGATCACCCGGTCGTCGGCGGGTGCCGAGCGGCGGACGCTGCTGTCCGGGCAATCGGTCGTGGTCAACGCCAGCAGCTCGGCCGGGCTCCTGATCGGCGGGCCGGTGATCGCGGTCGCCGGTGCCGAGAACACGCTGGTCGGGGCGGGCGCGCTGACCGCGGCGGTGGCGCTCGGAGTTCTCCTGGTACGGCGAAATCGGGCTGCGCGGGACACGGCGCCCTGCCAAACTTCGGGCCATGTCGGACAAGATCACGATCACCACGCTGGCCGAGCGGCCTGAACTGAACCAGAAGCTGCGGGAGTTCTCCGGTAGCTGGCCGAAGTTCATGCAGCAGGACCCGATCGGTACGGCGTTGATGGGGCGGGTGCCGGAGCTCTTTCCCGAGCACGTGCTGTTGGCGTTGGAGGGCGACGACCTGGTGGCGCACGGTCGCAGCATCCCGTTCGTGTTTCCGGACGAGGAACGCGCCGAATTGCCGGCCGGCGGGTGGAACCAAGCGCTGATGTGGGGTGTGGCGGACCATCGCAACGGCCGTACGCCGACGGTCGCGAGCGCGCTGGAGATCTCGATCACGGCCGCTCATCTGGGCCGCGGGCTCTCGCACGACATGCTGGCGGCGATGCGGCAAAACGTGCAGGCGATGGGGCTCAAGACGCTGTACGCGCCGGTGCGGCCGAATGGTAAGCAGGACGCGAGGCAGCCGATGACGGAGTACATCCGGCAGGTCCGGGAGGACGGGCTGCCGGTGGATCCGTGGTTGCGGGTGCATGTGAAGGCGGGGGCGGAGCTTGTGAAGGTCGCGCAGACCTCGATGGTGATGGCTGGGTCGCTGGACGAGTGGCGGGAGTGGACTGGGTTGGCGTTCGACCGGACGGGTGAGGTGATCGTGCCGAAGGCGCTCGTTCCGGTGCGGTGTGATGTCGAGCACGACTATGCCGTGTACGTCGAACCGAACGTCTGGGTCCGGCACGAGCTCTGACGTACCCCAACTAATCGGGGTACTCCGGCACGAGCACGCGACGCACGATCGGCTCATGACCACGACAGAGCAGGGCAGGACTACAGCGCAGAACAAGGACACCGTTCGGGAGTTCATCGACGGGTTGTTCACCAAGGGCGACCTGGGGGCGATCGATACCTATCTGGCCGAGGACTTCGTCAACCACGATCCGCCGTTCGGGGTGTCGGCCGATCGGGAGGGGATGCGGGCCGCTGGGCAGATGATGCGGGCGAGCTTCCCGGACTGGCACAGCGAGGTGCACCAGCTGATCGCGGAGGGCGACCTGGTCGTCGAGCGGTTCACCGCGAGCGGTACGCACCGGGGCGAGGTGATGAGAGTGCCGCCGACCGGCCGGACGGTCAGCCTGCCCGGGATCAACATCTTCCGGCTCAGGGACGGACGGATCGTCGAACGCTGGGGACGCCTGGACGATCTTGGCTTTCTCAAGCAGCTCGGGCTGGCTCCGGCGTAGCATCAGGATCATGGCGGCCGGGGCTGATCGCCTGGAGGTGCTGATCCGTCGCTGCTATGCAGGGCTGGGGACCGATGAGTTGCGGTCCGAGGTGCTTCAGCGGCTCCGCGGGGTGCTGACCGTGGACGCGGCCTTCTTCGCCACCGTTGATCCGGCGACGCTGCTGTTCACCTCGGCGGTGGCGGACGAGCCGTTGCGCTCGGCAACTGCTGAGTTCCTGGCCGGTGAGTTCGGGCGCGCGGACGTCAACAGGTTCGCCGTACTCGCCGATGCGGCCGACCCGGTCGCCTCGCTGGACCACGCGACCAAGGGTGAGCGCGCGGCGAGTGCGCGCTCGGCCGAGGTGATGACGCCGCTCGGTCTGGGCGACGAGCTGCGGGCGGCGCTCATGTCCGGCGGTCGGTGCTGGGGTGTGATCTGTCTTCACCGTGAAGACGCCGCAGCCGGGTTCAGCGACGCCGACCTGACCCTGGTCAGACGACTGGCGCCTCATCTGGCGGAGGGTCTGCGGCGAAGCCTGCTTGTCGGTGAGCGACGGGAGGGGTCGGCCGGTCCGGGGGTCATCGTTCTCGATGCCGGGCTCAGGGTCGACTCGATGAGCCCGGAGGCGGAGTACTGGCTGACTGAGCTGGCGGATCAGGAGTGGGCCGTGCACGGCGACCTGCCGATCGCGGTACGGCTGGCGGCGAGCCAGCTGCGGCGGCTGTCCGAGCTTCCCGCGGAGGCGCCGGTACTGAAGCTGCGGACCAAGGCCGGGCACTGGCTGGCGATCCATGCGTCGGTACTACGCGGCGCGGACGAGCAGACCGCGGTGGTGATCGGGCCGGCCACGCCGGTGCAGCTGGGCTCCATGTTGCTGGATGTGCACGGGCTGACGCCGGCGCAGCAGCGGGTCGCGGCGCTCGTACTACGGGGTCGGTCGACCCGTCAGATCGTCGACGAACTGCATCTGTCACCGCACACGGTGCAGGAACACGTCAGAGCGGCGTACGACAAGGTGGGCGTCGGCAGCCGCCGGGAGATGATCGCGGCCCTCCTCGGCGAAGGCTGACCCAAACTCGTTAGAGGGTCCGCATGACCCGGATGATGCGGCGGCGGAGCCAGACGCGGCGGGTGCCGTCGGGGTAGCGCCTCAGGCGGGCGAGTTCCCAGCCGCCGTACTCGGCGTGCTCGGTGAGCAGCCGCCGCACCGCCCCGCGCGACTCCGTCCTGGGCACCTCGAACTGCTGCAGCTCGTATTCGGCCATCCGCACCTCCGCACCTCACGGAACACCTGCTAACTCACGAAACATCCTCCAGCGCGGCCACGATGGCCGGCGGCAGAGTGAGTTCCTCCACACCCAGGACCGACTTCAGCTGCATCGCCGTCCGGGCCCCGACGATCGCCGCGGTCACCCCGGGCCGGTCCCTGACCCAGGTGAGCGCCACCTCGAGCGGGGTCCAGCCCAGTCCGTCAGCGGCACGGGCGACCGCTTCCACGATGCCCGAACCTCGCCCGTCGAGATAGGGGTCGACGAATCTGGACAGATGCTGAGACGCCGCGCGCGAGTCGGCCGGAATCCCGGTCCGGTACTTCCCAGTCAACACACCCCGCCCAAGCGGCGACCAGGCCAGTACTCCGATCCCGAGGCCACCAGCAGCCCGGATGGCGTCCGCCTCGGCGTCCCGGGCGAGCAACGAGTACTCCACCTGGTTCGACACCGGTACTGCGCGCCCCGGCCACGCCTGCTGCCAGGTGACCGCACGGGCCGACTTCCACCCTGCGTAGTTCGACACACCGACATAGCGGACCTTGCCGGAGTTGACCGCGTGGTCGAGCGCCGACAGCGTCTCTTCCAGTGGCACGTCGTCGGACCAGGTGTGCAACTGCCACAGGTCGATGTAGTCGACGTTCAGCCGCCGCAGCGATCCCTCCAGGTCACGCAGCAGGGCGCCACGGGACGTGTCGGTGATCCGCTCGCCGCGGCGGACGCTGAAGCCGGCCTTGGTCGCGATCACCAGGTCGTCGCGGTCCACCACGTCGCCCAGCAGCGACCCGATCAGTCGCTCGCTGTCACCGTCGCCGTACGCCGCCGCGGTGTCCACCAGGGTGCCACCGGCGGCCACGAAGGCGGCGAGCTGTTCACGCGCCTCGTGCTCGTCGGTGTCGCGTCCCCAAGACATGGTGCCCAGGCCGAGCCTGCTCACCGTGAGGCCACTGTGACCGAGATAGCGCTGCTGCATGGACCGAGCCTATTGCGGGTCACCGGCAACGGCTCGTTAGGCTCGCCTGTCATGCGACTCGGACTCAACATCGGCTTCGTCTTCGGTGGCGACGACCACCTCGATCATCTGAGGC